>RDOB01000007.1 GCA_011364965.1 Candidatus Heimdallarchaeota archaeon | reverse complement strand
AAAGTTTGGTGTATTTAAAATGGCGAAAACATATACTAATATGTTTACACATGAGGAGCTTCCACCCTTGCCTGAACGCGCAATTCAGGGAGTTCCTAAAGACTGGCTTCCCCAGATGGGCTACCCATTCCATACGGTGCACATTTGGGAGTTTCCATTGCTGTATGTCGTCTTACGACAGAATGCATGGAGCAAAATCTCAGTGTTCTTACGCAACCATCATAATCTCGCAGCACTTGCACGATGGTTAAAACTGAGCCACAGCACGGTATGCAATATTCGTGACAACCCTCGACAATCTATCAGTGTCCCTACATTGAAAAAATTGTGTCGGACAGTCAACTTGGATCCTACAGGGATTGAGGCATCAGTGAAGGCTGTACGATTCAATATGTCAGGTGAACTGGAATACATTCAGTTCCCATTTCAAATGGACATTTCTGCTTGGAGGGCACTCTGTCATATATCTGGTGATGGAAATGTGCATAAAAAAGGACGAGCCTATCCTGATCTCCGCTGGACTCAGCTAAGATCAAAAAAAGAAATCTTTCGATTTGATTTACCACCTAAAACGCAATGTTATATGCGTGCATTATTGGAAAAGCTTTCTCGAAGACCTTATGGTAAAGGGAATAATGTCAACTATCCCAAAGCTCTTAGTTATGCCTTAATAGGAGCAATTCCTACATTGATACTAGATGACTTACGTACACCTAAATTTATCCAATTTATCATAGATTTGCCAATGGAATTCAAAGACTACAAAGTTCAGTTTCTTGCAGCATTTGCATTAGATGATGCAGGAGTAAATCATGTAATAAATTATTTTCAGTCTTCATCAGAAAAGCTGAAATTAGTTCAACAATTGTGTAACCAGTTAAACTATAAAAATCCAAATGAGCTGTATTTTCATAAGCGAGACAAGGTTTGGAGTTTTAGACTCCTCTCAGAAGGAATTCAATCGTTTGATAAAGACCTGAGGAAAATCTGTGATGATTCTATCAGCAATTTTTATTTAGGTCTTTGGTCGAAGCGAAGAAAAATACGTGAAATTGTTAATAATGTATCCAATGAACGACTAGAATCGAACAAGCTTGCCACTCAAGTCAATATTCAACTACTCTCAATAATGAGCGATCATAAAATCCGATCAACTCTTGAGCTTAATAACCATCCATCGATAAAACCACTAATTCAACCTCTTTATCACAAATCTACAGAGACTGGAGCAAAATTATTCAAAGATCGAATCAGATCGCTCCAGAAACTACGTTTGTTTATCGAGGTCAAACCTAACGGTAAGTCAAAACGACCAAAATTCTGGAAAATGCCTGAAAAATATTCATTTACGCAGGCTCAAGAGATATTTTTGGCGAATTTCGGAAAGCGTAATCATAAACAATCATATAAACGAAAAGATATTACAACAGATGTTGCAATCACTGCAATTTATCAATGTATAGCCCAAAATATTGAACTAACTCCATCAAATGTTGCAAAAGAAGGTGGATTTTCTAGGCAGGTGTTCTATCGACGCTCTGATTTAAAACTCCTTCTGCAAAAGCATCAGCAATTACAGAAGAAAAAAAATCGAATCTAGAAGTCATTAATTCTTTTTCCCTTCCTTTTTTCTTTTTTTATAATTTCAAAATACCTCGGGATACTTTATTCTTCTTTTACAGAGAAAGCGATCCCTTTAGAATGTAAGACTTTCTTAAAGATCCTTGGAGATACATCAAAGAAAATCATACTAGGTCTTTCTTCAATGTGCGTAACAATAAGATCACCTTGATTACGCCATTTTTCCATCTGTTTTAAAGCATTAACCTGTTCTAATAAAAAATTGTGAATTTTTTCAAATGAATTTGTAGAATCAATCCAATTATGAAAACTAATGAAAAATTCGGGCTTAAATTGTAAATATTGAGAAATATTCTCTTCTAAAATCCACTCCTTTAATTTAACTTCATTTCTCATAATTAATCCATCTTTAATGGAAGAATTTTTATGAAAATAAACTATTGTTACAAATTCTGAATCATCTGGTTCTACAGGGACCATATTTATCATCAATTAACCTTAAATAACCAAATACACCAATCCTGTAAATTTAATAAAGAATTAGTTTATAATAACCCAAGAATTGCGAGTATACTAAAGCAAAAGAATGTTAGCTAGAAAAATGAAAAGTAAAAAAGAAAAAGTAAAGCACCCTAAAACGGGTGTACTCCCTTCTCCTCAAATGATTGTTCAAACAGTGATCTCAATACTCAGTTTTCGGACCAATTCCTTGTAACGGTTTCTGACAGTTACCTCCGTAACATGAGCTACCTCGCTTATCTCCCGTTGCGTCCGTCGTTCCCCGTTGATGATGCCTGAGATATAGATGGCGGCGGCTGCGAGGCCCGTTGGATCTTTGCCTGCTGTTAGTCCTGCCGCTTTGGCGCGTTTCAGTATATCGGCTGCTTTGCGTTGACAGACTCCTGAAAGGCGGAGTTCTGTCCCAAAGCGCACTAGATAGTCTATGGGGGATGCCAAGGGGATATTCAGGTATAGTTCTCGTAGGAGGAGTCGGTAACATCTGCCCAGTTCTTTCTTTGTGATCCGGGATTCTTTGGCGATTTCGTCCAGAGTTCGGGGTACTCGGCGTACACGTGCTGATGCATAGATTGTTGCTGCCACCATGGCTTCTATCGATCGTCCTCGAACCAAGCGTTTTTCTATCGCCTTTCGGTAGATGATAGCAGCTGTTTCTTTTACATTGCGGGGGATGCCCAGCTGGGATGCCAGCCGATCCATTTCGCTCATGGCGAATGCCAGGTTACGATCCATTGAAGAATGGACGCGGGTACGTATTTGCCATTTGCGTAAGCGGTAGATTTGTGCGCGGCGGGATGCTGTCAATTTATTTCCGAATGTGTCTCGGTTTTCGTATCCTATGATTGTGGACAGCCCTTTGTCGTGTACTGAGAATGTGGAGGGGGATCCGACTCGGCTCCGTTTATCACGTTCTTCTGAGTTGAATGCTCGCCATTCGGGTCCTTCATCGATCAAGCGTGTTTCCAGGACGTATCCACATTTTTCACAGATCAGTTCTCCCCGGTTTTCATCTGCTACTATGTCTGTTGACCCGCAGTTTTTGCATTCGAGGACTTCATCTTCTTCTTCTGCCGAGCTTTTTTTCTGGGGTTTACTTTTTTCCCCTTTGATAAGTGCCATATTATTCGGTTGCTCCTCTGTTTTTGAGCGCTCGTCTGGTCGTAGTGTATGCTGGCTTGCTGGGGTTGCTGCAGGGAGTGTAATTTATTACATTTCCGCTCTTCGCGGGATAGCATTTGCTTATAAAAATTCATTCAGCAAGAAAAATCAGTGTCACCGAGACCGTTCGCTTCGCTCTACATCCGATAGATAGACTTTTTCCTTTCACCCTTATAAACCTTTTCGCAAAGTTTATATAGTGATGAAGTATTTACATCTGGAAATTCGACTTTTTTGTCCTTTGGGGGCTGTTACGGGGTGTATTTTTCCCTAGTTGGATTCTCTGAGCATTTCTCTGCGTTTCTACAAGTGAGGGCTTTTTAAAGTTGAGGCTGGGATTTTCGAAATGTAAGGATTTCTCTAGCTATTATTAAGTGCACTTGTTCTCAGAGTGTGCATTGGGTGTTTTGGTTTTTCAGGAGAGATTTAGTCTTATAATTTTCCTCCATACCGATGACGTTGATATGTTAGTGCTCCGAGGGCTGTTATGGCACCTCCTATCCAGATGAAATTTCCTAGCATTGGTAGGAGCTTTTCTGTGACCATTGTTGCTAGATTTACATCAAGTACCACTAGCTGTAATAGGAGTCCCAAGAATAATTTTTCTGCTGAGACGGCAAGTAAGATCAGCAGGAATCCGAGTATTAGGAGGAATAGACTCCACCGATTTCTCCACTTGGGATGGGTCAGGCGGATTGAATAGGCCATAATTAGCACCAGGATGAGAGTTCCCAGCACTGAGAACGGCATTAATGCGCTATATAGTAGAGTTGTCTCATAATAGAAGTAGTCATAAATCATTATCCCGAGGATAAGCACTAGAAATGCTAATATACTTAGATATTTTACGATGGACAATGTTTTGGACCTTCCAGCCTGCATTTGTGTCATAATTTTTCATATCCTTGAGTGCTTGTCTGTTAACTTAAACGCAACATTCTTGTTTTTTACCTGACTTCTTGTATTTAGTTGTTTCCATACTATTGGGAATAGACTGATTGTTCTTAGTCTAGTTTGTGAAATGAGTCCATAATTACAGAGTACCCCTGAAATAATCCTGAAATCTCCTTGAAATCTCCTCATGGATGGTTAGCAAAATCGATCCTATAGCTCGCTTATTCCTTCAATTCACCCAAATCTTCCCTAATACTTCTTAGTGATAGTTCTAGCGGGATTTTCAGTAGTATTGGGGACATTGGCTATCACACGATAATAAGCGTTATCATTTATCACTTGGTCTTCCATTGCATCATCTTGCAGATAGATATGTCCTCCTAGTTCCATTATCAGGTGGTTTACACCCAGTGGTTCTGCAGTGGTTCCCCATGGATACCAGTATCCCCCAAAGTCTGAATCTCCTATGATCCAGATGGTACTGCCTGATACCTCGTTATATCAATCCACAATATCTACTATTTGAGTCACTGTTAGATATAGTGGTACATTCACGATCAGTACTACTACTTCTTCTAGGATGTCTTGGGTTAAGATACCTTCGTTTGTCCTGATGCTATATCCCCAAATAGTGGCATTTGTTTGAATACCTGTTAATTCTAAATCCATGTTTCCATTTTCTGACCAGATTAAGATACTGGGGTCTCGTGCGATCCTTTCTGTTGGTATTCTAGCCCTTGGTTCACTTAATCCTTGTATTGTTCCAAATACACTTCCTAGTATGAGTATACTTAAAAATAGGGGAAGTTTTCGCAATCGTTTCATCCTCATTCATACCTTGAAATACGATCTGCATCATTCTTCCCTGATATAAAGTTTCTTTTTGGAAATGTAAAATGATTTATAGTCTCTCGTCATTAACAGAGGGATTTATTGTTTCGCTGAGGAATATCAATGTCCCTCCAAGATATTTTGCCCCGTTATAGGATTACTTTTTTGTTTAGTAAAAGCTCTGTTTTCTTAATTTTCTTTTTATTTGGATTTTGTGTCTTGTATTCGTCCACTCCTTTTCTTGTGAGTATATCTGCACCTACTGAGACTGAATATATTTTTCCCTCTGCTTCTTTAATGCGATCTTCCGCTCACACCTCTAGTGTCTTATCTAAACCACCTTTTCTTGAAATTACTGTTAAGGATGCAACTAATTCGAGTTTACTTGCCTCTGCTTTTGTGGAGGTTTTTAATGCTTCAGATAATTCGGTGGCTTCTGGTCTCACTGATATGAATGGTTTTCTTAATATTACGGATTTGGAGTTGGGGCAATACCGTGTGGAGGTGAGTTATTCTCGGATTTATTCTCTTGAGAAAAAACTGGTAATTTTTGACGTTGAGGGAGAATTTAAACAGCTAACTATCTTTTTGATTCCTTATTCTGCTCTTAAGGCCGCTGTTGAGGTACTGGTTCAGGATTTAGAACAAATTCCGTTGGAGGCTACATTGGTTACCCTCTTCGATGAGGATTTAGGAATTATTTCTTCTGATTGGACTAATTCTTCAGGTTTTACTATCTTCACTCCGTTATCGGTTGGTACGTATACGATTATTGCTTCCAAGACTGGATTCCAAAATCAAAGTCACTCTTTTCAGGTTGAATGGTTTGGCCAGTCTATACGCATCCCCCTGTGTCTATCTCCTGCTAATACCGCCTCTGCGTTTATTGAAATGTATATTCGAGATATTTTTTCTAAAGCTACGTTACCTTTCGTGTTCATTGAGGTTCAGGATCAATTCGGCCACATAGTGGCTAATCAGCAGACTGATGATTTGGGATTTGTCAATATTACTGATTTAGACATGGGATTATATTCTGTTTTCTTCCACTTGGACAGTTATAATGATTTAGAAAAATTAGTCAAGCTCCATTACCCCTTGGATTCTGAATGTCTGTATGTGTCTTTAACATCCAGTTCCTTAAATCAGGGGGCGATTACTGTCAAAGTTCTTACTGAGGATGCCACTCCGATCATCAATGCGGTAGTGGATTTATATGCTTCAGATGATACATTTCTTCGGACTGGTTCCACCAATGATTTTGGTACTTATAGCTTCTCTGCGTTAGAAACTGGTATGTATCGTGTTTCAGTGAGTGCACCTCTTTATTTTGATCAAACACAAGAGGTGATAATTCGCTGGATCAATGATTCGCGAGCCCTAGATTTTTCCCTAACTAACCGTGAGGGCGTTATACCTCTCCAGATTTCTCTTGCTGACCCCTATAATCGTCCTGTTGGTGGAGCTCTCGTCAAGCTTTATGATTCTAATAATATTTTTGTTCAAGCTGGTTGGTCTGACGATACTGGCATGGTAACGCTTTCTGATCTTCCTTTAGACATATATAATCTTGAAATTTCAAAATCAGGGTTTCAAAAGAAATGGTTTTTTAATGTTAATCCTTTCAAAGAGTTTAATGAAGGTATTTCCCATAAATTTATCCCCGCGGCTGGTACAGGGATTATAAATATCTATTCTCTTGCAAATTCCTTTATAACTGTCAGTAATGCTAATGAAGAACTCCTTTTTTCAGGTTTCAGTTCTTCTGGGTCGTTTTCAATTCCTAATCTTGCTATTGGAGATTATATTATTGATATTTATTCTGAGGAGGGTATTCAATCACATAGTAGTAGCATTAATTGGCTGGGGGATGTGAACTCTATTTATGCTGATCAGGTTACGGAGCAGATAGACACATCGGGGTATATGGAATTTACTGTCTATGAATTCAATGTGGGTCCCATTCCTTCCTGTTATGTGACTGCCAAAAGTCAGTATGATGTGTATTATTCAGGCATCACTGATGAGAATGGTTTTGTCAATATTACGGGCCTCCATATTGGTATGTACGAGGTAACTGCCCAACATTCGGGATTTGTGGATACTTTTGTTTACCATTCGATTGATTATGCTGGCGATTCTAGCGCCGCCAGTCTTTATCTTTACCGTGCGACTTATGATGTTGAGGTCTATATTACAGAGGCTCTTACTGGTGACCCCTATCAAGGTTGGATTCGTTACCGCTGGAACTCTGAGCCTTGGAGTTCAGTGTATATGAGTGATAATACTGGTTTTCGGCGTTTTAACAACTTGCCTGTAGGAGTCTATGAATTTTGTGTTATCACTGGTGGGTATGAATGGCAGTATCAGAATTTCACAACGTATATTGCAGGTGATTTTCATGTTCTACACTTTCCACTAGTTGTTCCTGGGGGTAATGGCATAGAGGAGCATTTTGCGTTGATTGTTGGTGGAGGAACCGAGGATCGATTCACCCATGATGCCCGTGGGATGTATCTTACCCTAACTAATTATTATGGTTTTACTCCTGAGAACACCTATCTTTTGACCTGTGAAGCGATGGATTGGGTTGCTAATGTACCTGTTCCTTATGATGCCATCTCCAGTCTATCGACTTTAACATGGGCTATTAATGATATTGCCTCAAAAGCGGACGGTGAGGATGAAGTTTTAATCTGGTGGACAGGTCATGGGGGTTTTAGTCTTCATCAGACTACTGCTGCCATTTTAGATGGTTCTTTCACCCTAAATGGTGACACAATCACTGGAACTGCATTTGATACCTTGATTGATGGTATCACTTGTGATCGTATGTATATATTCCTCGGGCCTTGTCATTCTGGTTATTGGATTGGGAAATTAGATGGGGAGTCCAATCGGGCTATTTATACCTCCTGTAAATGGGATGAGATTGCACATGCGTTTTATGAGCATTCTTATTGGCCTCGTGCAACCAAACGCGCATTAGATCCTTTTTATGACGCGGATACTGCTGATGACGACAATAATGCCAAAATTTCTTTATATGAATTATATGATTATGCGAAACATTGGGTTCAAGTTACTAAAAATCAGGATCAACACCCACAACGTTGGGTTGGTTTTATAGGAGGTGATTCAAATCTTTACATCGGGGATGAGAGTTATACTGCAGGATTTGGTGCTGTAACTCGATTAAATTTCATTTCTAAGCGTTCTTTAATTCAGTATTCAATCGAGACGGAATCAACTCAATCCTTGGATACACAGACTGGCATTGTTACAATAGTCTCCATTGGTCTTTTGGATGAAGAGCTGGACAATGATGATTGCTTTATTAATTTTTATAACAGTTCTATGTTTCCTGTTTACTCTCCTATTTCAGATGTTCAGATTATTCTGCGATTTCTCAATGGTACAATATTTTCTTCAGGTTATAGTAATGTTGACGGGATTTATAATTATTTTGACCTCCCTGATGGTCTCTGTGCTTGGGAAGCGATTTATAATGCTCGTACAATCGGTTCAGGCCAGATTATGACTGATGGGGTTGAGTTAGCTATTTTTACTCGGGTTGATAACTATGATAGACAGGGAGATGCTGCTGATCTTCAGGTTCAAATTTCCGATGTCTCCGAGGCTACTAATCTTGCTGGTATGATGGTCAGTCTTTATCATATCGATGGTTCCTTCATTTCTAATGTTACTTCTGATTTTGATGGTATCGCTGCATTCTATGATTTATCGGATGGTGTATATGGTTTTGAGGTATATTATCAGATGAAATTATATGCTGAAGGGAATATCGTTATTGATTCGGCCACTTTTTCGTTATCATCTGATTTAACTGCCCCTGGGGTAACAATAATGTCTCCTGCAGATGGTAGTATATATTATACCTCTGATATCCCCATTAAGCTATGCTATACTGTCGTTGAAGTGTATAATTATTCTCTTACTGTCTTTCTAAACAATATTGATATTGGATTTAAATTAAATGGTTCTGATCTTGTGGAAATCTCCACTTCTGGGATATATACTCTTAGAATTGAGGTTGTTGACTTTGCGGGGAATTTGGGTTCTGCTGAAGTATCTTTTACCCTGTTAGTACCAACCTCCACCTCTACTACTCGAACTTCTAGTAGTACTCCCCTGACAACAAAAAATGTCCTTTGGCCTATAGGGTCTATACAAATCTTCTGCTGTATTTTTTTAGTAATCATTCGTAGAAAGAGACGTTAAATAGTGGAGTGATTAATCCTTAGAAGCTTCTGATATCGATCAGCTGAACCCCTCTTTGGGTTTTACATCGTTCTTCTTTTAGATGCTGTTCTAATCCTACCTCTTTTACCCGAGCATGATGTTCTACTACGAATGGATACCGATTGCGATGGTATTCTGTCCGCTCGCACTTTAAGAAGTCTGAACACAGCAAACAACTAGATAGGGTATTTGCTTTTCGACATTTTAGCACTTCACACCACGGTTCAGTGATGTGATGACATCCTGGGCAGTTAACTTTCGATAGCCAGTCCAATCCTTTTGTTAAGTCTTCAAACCTAAAGTTTACACTGTCTTGTGCCCATTCATACTCTCCTTGTGTCAGTTTTTGCAACTCCATGGCCAGTGTTGCGATCTTCTGATTCCCTGTGGGGCACATTTCACAGAACACTCCACAATGTCCGTAATTGTACTCTTTGAGTGACATAACAGTTCCGAATTCGTTTTACCTTTTGAATGTATTCGAGTTTTTCTTTCCTTCATTTTTCCTGTTTTATCTTATTTGTTCAAATCTTCCGTTTGTTTTTGGCCTCCGTCCTCTACTTATTTACTGGAAGTTGGATTCGCTTGAAATCCAAAACTACTTATATTCCGGGAACAAGGCTTTAGAATATTGGGAATGTGTTTCATATGACTGCCTCTGATTCACCCTTTACCTCGAAAGCAAAGCTTCGAGAATTTATGTTGCAATCACTGGATGGTATTCTGGATCTCCTCAATTCTTTAGCTCATCCAAGACGTATGGAGCTGCTACTATACATGCTTGGTGGTCGGCCTATTTCCTTTAAGGAGTTGCAGGAGCAAATTGATCTCCAAAAAAGTGCTTTAGCCCATCATTTGAGTGTCTTAGTGGATAAATCTTTGGTTGAGAAGACCGAGAAAGGAGTTTATCAAATTACACTTGATGGGGATGATTTATTGGAGCGGATTGCCCATAGCTTTCTGGAGGCCAAGTTTCGTGAGCAGGCGCGACTGGAGCAGTTGTTACAGATGATAGGGAAGACCTCTCCCTATCCTGACATTGAGGTTACTCCTATGGTTCAAGAAAAAGAAGTTTTGAAAATTGTTCGTCTTCCTCCTTTGCGTGTCATATCCATTCACGCGCAGGATAGTGAATCCCCTGAACTTGATGCTTGGGGCAGGTTAGAAGCTTGGGCTAAACCTAAAGGCTTATTTGATCGGCCTGATAAACATCAAATCTATGGTTTCAATAATCCCAACCCCACTAAAGATAATCCTCGCTATGGTTATGAATTCTGGATTACGATTGATGATGATTTCCAAGTGGATGCAGATTTACCAGTCAAATCCTTTGATGGGGGATTATATGCGGTGATGACCTGCCGCGGGGCTGAAAATATTGGCCCTACTTGGAGCAAGCTAGTAAAACGTGTTGAAGCTTCCAAATATAGGCTTGTGAAGACTCATCAATGGCTAGAGCATCATATCAATCCTCATAATATGGATCCCAATACTTTTGTGTTAGATCTTTATGCTCCCATTGCTGATTGAACGCAACACCGATTTCACGCTTTTTTATTTCTTTTTTTTCCTTTTTTGTTTATTATCTACCTGAATTGTACTGTTTTCTTTGGTTAGTCACGATAATGTTTGGCCATCAATTTAATTAAGTCTTGGTTGGGTAGATAAGCTAAGATAAGTGAAGATTCTGGGTGTCTCGTTAACCTCATAGGAGGTCTTCTTTGGTGAAAAAACCTGTAGTTATGTTATTGTTTGTATTCCTCCTGCTTTCTTCTCCTTTTTTCTTCCATCTCGAATTATTTCAACCCGCAGAGGACTCTTATTCTCCTCTCAGAGATTTAACTAGCCAACTGGAGTTTAAGATTCTTTCAGTTACTGAAGATTCTATTTTTCTAGACGCACCTGCTAATAATTCGATTCTTCGATCTGGTACGGAAATCCATTTAACTATTTGGAATATTTCTTTATCTGAGGTCACGTTTCACTGGGATTTTCAGCCTAATATGACATTTTTTTCCCCCTATGTCGTTACTTTACCTTTAGGTGACGGCCCTCATATTCTTCATGTCTATGCGCGTGATGTTGCTGATACCTGGGAGTATAAACATTTCCACTTTATTACTGATGATTCTCCTCCTCTTATTTTCCTAGATCCTATTATGAATAACAGTATACAGATTCCTGATACTCTATTTCAGCTTCTGATTGATGAACCTTTTCTTGATCGTGTGATTTACCAGTGGGATACTGGAGGCAATCAAAGTTTAGAAGAACCCTATCTTCTCGTGTTTCCTCGGGAAGAGGGTCGTCATGATTTGTACCTATATGCGAGTGACCTTGCAGGAAATTGGGCGGGTTTGTACTATCAGTTCACTGTTCGTGCTGATTTGTCTCCTGATTCGGACAATGACGGTCTATCTGACTATCTTGAATTTTTATTGGATACAAATCCTTTGTTACCGACTAATAGTTTAATGGGTGCCTCATTACAATTTGGTGATTTAGCTACTGATACCCCTGATGATCTAGAGACCGCTTTAATCGCTCATACTCATATTAAGGGGCGTTCATGGATTATCGGAACTGTTAGCGAACTAGTCACGGGTTTAGAGGATCAAACGGATGTGTATCTGTTTAGTTCAGCGATTCGAACTACTAGTACGGTTTTTATTCAAACTCATCTTCCAGGAGTTTGTATTCAGATATTTGATCTCGAAGGCCGCGTGAATCTCACGAAAGAGATTACTTTCGCGAATTTCATGGCAGGTTCAGGTGCTAGAGCTTTTAGTTCCTCTGCTTATCTTCCTAACGCTTTTCCCTATGTTGTAGAAATTCCAATTCCCTTAGCTGTTGAGCTTTTGGTAATTCAGATCAACACGGGTTTTTCTAGTAGTTCTTTTTACTCCCTTTGGATTGATGATACCCCTATTGCTTCCTATTTACCCGTTTTATCTTTATCCATCAATTTCCTCATCTTTCTTGGGTTACCGTTTATGTTCTTTCTTGTTCTGCGTTGGGAAAATCGTCGTTTGACTAAGAAGCATCAAAAACTGCAGGCACAATTAGCACAGGAAAGTTTAGAGGATGTGATTTCTGAGTCTCTTCCTAAGGTTTCTCCTCCAATTGTTGTCCAAGTGGGGTTTATTGAGTGGCTTTTTTCTAGTTTCGTGCTTTTTTTCATGGTGATTTTGTTTAGTGAACTCAGTCGGGAAAAATTTTTGAATCAGGTATCATTTTTAACAGCTAAGAGTTTTGTGGATCTTGGATATCGACTCTTCTTCCTTGCGATTACGCTTATTTTCCTTGGTTCTCTCTTATCGTTCTTCTTCTGGACTCGTGATCGCATTCGTTCTCCATCAATGCCCCCTCACCGATCATGGATTCGACGTGGTTTTCTTTTTCTTATGAAAATCTCTATTATTTTTGGGATTTATTTTGCTCTTTGGCTTTTTTTTGTGCAACTTCTTATCTTTTTTGAACCCATTATCTCTAATTCTACTTTTCTTCCTGATCTTTTAACTCTTTTTCAGACTTTTTTTGCTACAGATCTTTCTACTCCTCCTTCTCCTAATCAATTTATCCTTTTATCTCAGTTAGGAATTTTAGAGCTTCTTTTTATTGTTTTTAGTCTTCCTCTTATTTGTTATATGTTTCTTCTTAATTTTGCAGGCGGTACCTCGGTACGTAACATTTTTCGCCCTTTGGATGCGTCTAAAAGCCACTGGAATTATAAAACCATAATTTTAGGTATTAGCCTTCTCCTTGAGCTGTATCGGGTTATTTCTAACCTCTTTAATTTCCTCCTTTCTTATTTTTTTGTTGAAAATCCTACTTTTTTCTTTATCCAACTCTCTGAGCTCCCTTGGTGGCATCAACTGGTTACTTGGATTAGTCAAGAGACGTTTATTAGTACATCTGTTTTATATGGCCTGTATTTTGAATTACAAGGTATTTTTTTTGCTTGGGTGATTTATACTAGTTTTCCCTCTGTGATTCGACGTATTATGTCTGGATCTGGCCTAGCTAAAATCCTCATTCGGATTGGGTTGTTTCTTTTAGGGATGTTCGTGATTTTTCTACGTACTTTACATCTCCTATTACTTATCCCTCTGGGGGTTCCGAGCTTTCCTTTTAGTGTCATTCTAAGTGATCCCTTTTCCATTCTCCTGCTCGTTGCTATGATCTCAGATGCTCTTGAAACCCTTGGTTTTTCATTAGGTTTAATTCTAATATTGCTTATTTATCGTATCCGTAAAGCTCCGAAGAAGAAGACTCCTCCGACCGTTGTATCTCCTCCTCAAGAGGAGTATGTGGATACTTCCAATTCTGAAAGAATTTTAAGTCCTTATTCGGAAGAGGAGTAGGTATTGAATAGATCTAAGCATTACTACTATAATCTCTATACAGCAAAACAATTGGAGAAATTATTCTACTGTTTCAAGTGACCCCGGTACTATATCTGGTGCTCTATTTAGATAGGGGGTTGCTTTCTTATTTTTCAATAACTGATGGCCAAGGATTTCGAATGCTTCCAATACGTTCATCCCTGAGAGGGCGCTAGTATATAGAAACCCTGGTTCTCCCGATTGAAAATCGAACTTCAGTTCTTCTCTAAAATTTTCTATCGTTAATGAATCAATCACTTGTTTTTCTTGTAAATCGCATTTATTTCCTAATAATAAGACTGGAATGTTGGGAGGATTTTTTCTTAGGTTCTGAAGAACTTCAAATTTCCACTCACGTAAATTTATAAAGGAATTTGGGTTGGTAACGTCAAATACCATTACTATAGCGTGTGATCCGCGATAAAAAGACGCTCGGACAAATTCGAAACGTTGTTGTCCCGCTAGATCCCAAATTTGGTATTTGATCCTTCGCTCATCAATTTCAACTGCACATGTACAGATATTTGTTCCTATTGTTAGGTTATAGGTTGAGGAGAAGCCTTTTCCTAGGAGTTGCTCTACTATAGCCGTTTTCCCCACACCCCCGTCCCCGATCAGACAGACTTTATATAAATCGTCTTTAATCTCAAAAAAGCTCATTGTTTTTCCCGACGACATTCCAGAATGCTATTCTTTCTATGATTGAGACCATAAAAATGTTACCAGAGAAACTATCCGAACATTGTTCTATGATGCATTTCTGATGATCTATGAGTCTATTTTGTAGGAGGGGGGTTTTTAACTTGCTTGATTATGCTCCAAAGTTTTTCCCTCTCGCTATATATTATTATCCCTTCGAGAAGTAGTATTAATCCAAAATAGAAGATATTACTGGTGAACAGGAAAATTATAGGGGGGATACACACAAAAACGACGCTATTTGTTATGAAGTTTTCATATGTTTTTTCCTTTGTTATGATTTTTTTGATGATTTGCATCAAGGTCATCAGGCCAATATAGAGGAAGAGAAACGTTTGCCATGAATAGAATAGGAGTATCCCACCTAGTGGTGCACCTCCTTTTCCACCGTGCCATTGATGTTTTTCAATCCATATCCAGATGGATTTTATATGGCCTATCAGGATTCCTATGCTTCCACTGGCTAACATTATTTCCAGATAGTTTACTTTAAGCCAGAGTCCAAAAACAGTGTAAATTAGAACTAGAGCAGTATATGCCTTTAGAATATCAAATATCCCTCCTATTATCAATAATGGCCAGCCTAGTAACCGCCCCGCGTTTGTAGCGCCTAACTGTCCTGTTCCTTCTTGTGTTAGGTCAATTCCCTTTATTTGCCCCCAAATATATGTGATAAATACAGAGCCTATGAGATATCCTATTCCTCCACCTAACAGTAATTCAAAAATTAATTTTTCTACCTCCAATTTGCTTATTTGCAGCTGCAAAACAAGCCACTAATAATAACCCAGGCCCAGTGTTTGCTGCAATCATGGGATCTGCATTCCCTTCGATAATTAGATATTTGGGAAATTCTTTTTCTATTTCCTGCCTCATCAGTTGAGCATCTGCTTCACATAGGAAGTTGCTTATGCCAATGATTGAGGGGATTAACTCTCTATCCAAAGTTTCTGATAGCATATTTACTATTGTGTGTATTGCAGTTGATCTTTTTCTGGGTCTTTCTGCTAGGATGATATCTGAATTTCTCATTACTAGGATTGGTTTGATGGATAATGCATCTGCCATCATTGTGGCTATTTTTATACTGATTCGTCCTGTTTTACTTACATATTTTAGCGAATCTAATGTTCCTATGACTTGAATTTGATCACAGTATTTTTGGACTTGAGTCAATAGCTCGGTTTGATTGCTTGTTTTTTGCGCTGTTATAGCGGTCGCAATGGCTGTTAACCCTAGTCCCAGAGTTGCTACCCCCGTTTCGAATATTTTTATTCTTGAGGCATCTGGAACCCTTTGTAGGGCGATGTTAGCTGAATTCAAGGCTCCAGATTGCCTTCTTGGCGGATGTAAGCTAATTATGAGGTCTACTTCATTTAGAATTTCTTTATAAGCAGTATAATACTCCCCGGGTGACGGTGCTCCTGTTCTAAAAGATTTATTTTTGTCGGTTATTATTTTTGTTAATTCTTCTGTATCTAAATCGATTCCACTCTTGTACCTGTCCTCGTTAATATAGATATCTCCTGGGATTATCTTTATTTGATATTTTTCAGCTATTTGAGCTGGCAGATCGCTCATAGAGTCCGTAACTATACCTATTTTCAACCAGGTGTCTCTCCTATATCCTGATTTGATATTCTCATAAATTCCATGGCCTGTTCGTGTATTGATTGTATCGATATGATAATAACTGATTCTGCTAAATGTCCTATCTTTTTTATTACCTCTTTTGGATCCTTACAATGAATATGGACTTTTATTACTGCTTCCTGATTTGTTTTATTTATAACGAGTGCTTTCCCAAGTTGGTGCAATTCTGCGATTAATACACTTATTGGATATTTTAATGCTGTTATCTGTATTATTACTTCATATTCTTTCTGGATTTCGTCCGTGGGCAATTCAGGATTTAGATAATCACTGATATCTTCACTTACGGGAGTAATGCTGATTTTAGCTGCATAAATATCCTTCAATGTTTCGAGAAATCCTTCAAACATGATTACTAATCCCATTGCTCCCGCGTCAACAACTCCTGCTTTCTTTGCTTCTTTGAGTATATTTCGGGTATTTTTTAAAGCGACCTTAGCATCTTCAAAAATTAGCAATAGTAATTCAAATGGGGTTGTTACTGTTTCCTCTAGGATTGCTGCTGATTCTCCAATCTGTCGCGCGACTGTTAATATTGTTCCTTCCCGAGGTCGTACTACTGCTTTATATGCAAATTCTGCTCCTTTTTTTAAGCCTGTCACCAGATCATGATTGCTGAGCGTCTTTTGGTCTTTCCAAGCTATTTCTAGTCCCCTAAAATACTCGGATAAAATACTTCCTGAACTTCCCGCGCAATTGGTGAATGCACCTTGCGATGCAAACGAAATAATTTCCCCACAATTATTTTTGATGCCAACATTCGAAAGTTCATGAATAATTGATCGGAATGTTTGCACCAAATTGGTTCCTGTATCCCCATCAGGCACTGGGAAAACATTTATGGAATTTAATAAGCTACGATATTGTTCTAGTTTTTTTAAGGAGTTTTGCAACATGAAAACGAGTTCAGAGGGGAGAATGACCTCTGGATATATCTTATAATCCATTAGAGTAAAATCATCCTCTGACATCTCATATACCACTTACTTCTCTAGCTTATACTTTTCTTGAGGATTTCTAGTTTATCCGAATTCCGATCAATTCAGATTTAAATAGCTTATCTCTAAAAGCTTATCTTACCTTGAAAAAAGGAATGATTACGGAAGTGAACTTCAACCCCTTATTAATGTTTGTTTTTTTTGCTGCGAACATCCTTACAGAACGATAAGAGGACTTCATTAAATTTTTCAGGTTCTGTATCATGAAAACTATGATCTCCTTGGAATGGGACAATTTGAGTCCTCAATGGTAGATATTTTTTTAATAATTCATAGTTTTGTGATGGATTAATGCTATCTTCCAGACCGTATGTGAGTAAAATTGGAATATTTAGTAGATGCAAGTTTTTTAGGGATTTCACTACTCTTTCATCATTTAATTTCAGATTCAGAGTAGACAGAGTTTTGATAATACGTTTGAAAACAACCCAAGTTGCTTTGTAAAATGAGCTTTCTTTTCTAGTGAAATTTTTAGTAATGGTCCGTTTCGGAAGTGTGGGGACAGTAGGAATAAAGGAATTCAAGAACGCAAGTGGACTTACAAGAATTATTCCTAGTACATCTTGAGGAAAGAATGAGGCGTATGTTAATGCAAGTGCTCCTCCGATAGAGTATCCAACTAAAAATAAGGGTTTAGATATTTTTATATGCTTTTTTAAGAAATATCTAAGCTTTTTAACCTCATTCGTCGAATTTGTTTTTGTTTGAATTTCCATTCGGTTTTTATTCGTAAAACTAAACATATTAGGAGTAATTATATGATATTCTGCTCTTATTAGAGAGTTATTTATTTGATTTTTCCAGTGTATCTCAGAATTTCCTGAATAGCCATGTAATAATACTAATGGATGTCCTTTTCCAGTTTGAGAAGGCTCGCTGTGATCATTATCTATCGTGGATGCCAAATGGTAATAAAATCTCCCGTCTTTATGTTTTATTAAACACTAACACCCCATCTATAAATATGTAATTAAATAAATTATCGTAAGATCATCTATAACCTCTGGTTTGCTTCCGTTTCATCTTCTCTAGACAAACAATTCTGCTAATTGAGTTTTGTATTGTTATTGCAAGTCATGGATGAATATTTAGGTAGCTTGAGAGTAAAGATTGAGATATATGAAACGTTTCTATATCTCTTGTTTTCTCGTTCTTGTCATTTTTTTTATCTCTTATCCATTCTTCAGCGTTCTCAACTCAATATTTTCCTTTTTTAAAAAGATCTACCCTTACTCAATCTTCCTCCTCTTCCTATCAAGTTCATTCTACCATATTTATCAATGGTAATGATTATTTCATATCCATGGCGCAAATTGAAGGCTGGTAAGGTAATGGTTCTGCTAAAGCTCCTATTCTTATTCAGGATTGAACTTTTTCAGACGGTTCTGGCAATATGATAACCTTGGTGAATGTGGATATCTATTTTCACTTCTTCCAGTGTTATTTTGGAGAACATCCTGGGGTCTATCTTGCGAATTGCACTCATGGTGGACTTTCTTCTAATTATTTTGATCTCTCTTATAGTAGCACTGATGTGAACCTTATTGGGGTCAATAATTCGTTGATTTGCAATAATTCTTTCATTGAATGTTTTGTAGGGATTGAGCTAAGACCTTGATATAATATTACTATTATGGATAATTTAGTTTCTGAGGCTTTTTATATTGGTGTAAGTGCCACCTTAGCATCTAATCTTTCTTTTATCAATAATACAATATCAGGGTGTGGTAATTGTTGTTTTAACCTTCTAGTATGCCATTATAACTTGATTACTAACAATTCATTTCTTTTTAATGACATTTTAGGGCTTTATCTTTCACTTTCAGCAAATAATACGATTCGGAATAATAAGTTCCTTCAGAGTGGATTTATGATCTTAGGTTCCGATCTTTCCTTTATTCGTCAGCTTGAAGTTTGTCATAATTATTTTAATGGTCAGCTAATCATTTTCTGGCTGGAGTAAGCTAATCTTTCTGTTCCACCCAATATGGGGCAGATTGTCCTATTAAATTGTGTGAATATCGCAATTACAAATCAGAGTTTGTGTAATTCTTATGGTGTCACGATTCTATTTTGCACGCAAATCAATGTCACCTATAATTCTCTCTTGTGTACTTATAGGGGTATTCAACTCTTAAATTCTAATGAATGCCTTTTAAGAGAGAACATTGTTAATACAAGTAAGAATGAAGGGATAATTTTACGTTCCTCTAGCGTAAACCTAATTTCTGATAATATTATTGTCAATAGTACTGATCCAGGTAAATTTATTGATTCTCTTTCTAGTAATAATATAATCTGTTTCTACGCTTTTTTGAGTAACCCTGTTCAGGGATATGATGATGGTACTAATAACTCTTTTTATTGCAATTACTGGGATGACTGGATCGCAATTGATAATAATAATGATGGAATTATAGATTCTGCTTATCAAATTCCTGGAGAAGCTCAAAATTCTTATTCTTTTCCGTGTATAAATATTTTCTTCCTTTGTTCTTGTTCCCCTACAATCATTCCTCCTTTCTCGGAGGAACCTCTCTATTTTTTGGAGGGAATATTGTTTCTTCTAATATTTATTCTTCTTATAATCCTTCTAAATTACAGAAGTCGCAAGAAGCTGGTATAAACTTTTTTCTCTCGTTAGAAACATTTTTCTCATAACTGCTGAAATTATGGAGGCCTTTGCGTTCATTTCTCTGCAATCACCTCGTCTCATATCTAAAGTTTAATAAATTCAGAATTTTTTTGTATACCTGCAATTTTTAGGAGTGTAAAAGTATGCCTCGACCTGTTAAACGCGTAGATACTGAAACAAAAGAAAATGCGACTGAAGATGCTGAAAAGAATGTAGATACAGTTCCAATCTCAAAGCATTACTAGATTCTTTCTTATCTTTCCTTGATATACACTCTAGACCAATGAGGGTAGTTTTGATGTTTCCTGAACCAGAGGACAGTATTTTTCTATATTTAAGTCAAGATATCTATGACCAGATTATTGAAGAAGCAACCAAATGGGTAGGAAGGGAAACTGGAGGAATGCTATTTGGAACCATTCGAAATATTAATGGGGGATTAGATATCTGCATTGAGAGGATGGAAATACCACCCGACAATCTTGCTGTTCGAGAACATATGTATTTCGAAATTGATCCCGAATATGCAAAACAGCTCCTAGAACAAGAAACAACACTATATTTAGGGAATTGGCACAAACATCTTGGATATGGAGGGCCCAGTCATAGGGATCATGGGGAAATTAGTGATTTTTTTATGTTGAATCCTCATAGGAACCTAATTCTTGCCCTAATAGTGGATTTTCTTCCAGATTCAGATCCTGAAGTAATCATTGAATTATATCGAAGAGACCAAGCTTTGGCAACGGAACCTAGTAGTGCTAATTTTGAAACATTACGGATTCCTGTGTCGAATATCAGAATTATGTCCGCGGGTATGGAGATTTCCCCGCTAAAACCGATAGGAATCTTACCTGAACAACTTCTTCCCATAAAAGAAGCTTTAATTGAAGTATTTGACACTACTTTTACTTTAAACGACATTCAGGAGTTTCCTGGATCTACTCGGGGAGAAAAAATTATCTCATTCCCCTATAAATTTACTATTATCGTTGAGGGGAGTGAACTTTCTGTGAATGTTTTGGTTCTTCTTTCTTTTCCGTCTAATTTTCCTGAGGGTCAATTATACATAGATATCTCATCTTCTGATATGTCTCGGAACTTTACTGTTGAAAAACATCCGGCAAATTTACTGGTAGACCCGGATTTACTCCATCCATTTTTACTTTCACTCAAAGCTTCTCTTGAAGGTGAAGTTTTGGAATTATTATCCGAACCTTTATGGAAAATAATGGAGGGGTTGAATTGACCTTTGCTAAACCTCTTAAAATTCTAGTTTATCCGTCATTTAAACATGATTATCAAGTTAAAAGAAAACAGATTGCTAAAAGTTCAACATTGTGGCTTTCTGGCCGATATTTTGATGATTATACTCTCTATCATGTTACTGGCTTGACTACTGTCCAATCTCCCCAATCGATCGGTGTCTTAACTTTAGAGGACTCTCCTCTTGATGTTTCTAAGCTTCAATCGATTTTTAATTTTCCTTTTCTTCATGCAACTAGTACTAAAGATTTTATCAATCTTAAATTCAGGTTTTATCTCTCAGAAGGTAATACTGAAGTTGAATTCGAATTTGTGAATTTAGATCGCTTATTTGTCCGAATTGATCAAAAAGAAACACCCTTAGGAGAGTTGAAGAAGAAAAAAGTAGCTATCATTGGTATGGGGTCTGGAGGATCGCTTTTAGCATTATATCTTGCTAAGTCTGGAGTGAAAAACTTTATCTTTATCGACGACGATTTGCTTGAGACTCACAATATTATTCGTCATATTTGCGATCTGTCCCAACTTGGTCGCTTTAAAACTCGAGCAGTGAAAGATTATATCCTAGCTCGAATTCCTGATGTTCAAATTGAAACTATAGAACAGAAGTTCGTTTTACATACCAAAAAAGACTTTGATTTCTTCCTTGAGTCACTCCAAGGAATAGATTTAATCGCTGCTGTTTCTGGAGAGCACGATGTCAATTAT
This sequence comes from Candidatus Heimdallarchaeota archaeon, assembly GCA_011364965.1. Classification (GTDB taxonomy): domain Archaea; phylum Asgardarchaeota; class Heimdallarchaeia; order Hodarchaeales; family Hodarchaeaceae; genus Hodarchaeum. Next base: position 104,744 of record RDOB01000007.1, on the reverse strand, counting down.
GCGATCAATGATTTCGTTCATACCAATCAATTAGCCATTCCCCTAGTATATGCAGGAACATTTGCTGGAGTAAAAGGAGGTTTAATGTTTAAGGTTGACCCGCGGAAAGGAGATTATTGTTATCATTGTGTCTATGCCAAACCTGAGACTGGTTCTAGCTCTATACCGACCACTATCGAATTAGAACACAAAATTACATACGACCGCACTTTGCAAGAACAGCTTGCCCAACCAGGATTGGGATTAGATGTGGATAACTTAACCTTACTATTAGCAAAATTCTGTTTGGATTTACTTTTAACAGGAATTCCCCATGGATTGTATCATTTTCCTTACAACTTCTATATGTGGTATAATCGTACTATCAAAACTTCAGATCAAACTGCCATTAAGTATGATGGTCTTGAGCTTTATTATTATGAGGATTTGACCACTGATCCTACCTGTCCTTTTCACAGCACATCGTCAGTTCCTAATTTCTCTTCAGATATTAACAATCCTGATTAATGAGCTATGGAGCTTCAAACTTGTCATTACGCCAAAGAATTTCAGATCGGGAATTGAAACCCTTGCAAAAGCTTTTTCCCAGTGTTAAGGAGCAGGACTTTCAGCAATTGGCAAATGGTAATTACTGCGTTCAAATTAGCTTTATTACCACAGGTAAATATGCATGTGGTTATTTTGACGTTCTTATTGAATACCCATATAATTATCCTATTAATGCTCCTAAGGTTTGGGTACAAAAACCTAAAATCCCCGAAAAAACACCTCATGTGTATGAATGGGATAAAGAAGGCCATGCCCTCATATGCTACTTACGTCCCAAAAAAGACTGGCATTTATCCTATACTTCGTATGAAACTGCAAAAATGGTTGAGGTTTGGCTCAAAACATACTGTCGCTGGACAAAAACGGGTTCTTGGGGTTTTCCAGAAGCAGGATTCTGGAACCATTTTCTATAAAAATTGGATGAATCAAAATGTATGATCGTACAGTTGAACAGGAACTACATGAATTACAAGGAGTATTTCCTGGGTTAACTCGGGATGATTTTTATCGTTTAGAAAACGGTAATATCTGTGTAAAGGTGAAATATGTCACTACTGGAAGCTTTGCCTGTGGTACTTTTCATGTCTTGATTGAATTTCCCCATAACTATCCTACCGCTCCTCCTAGGGCCTGGATTACAAAACCACGAATAGCTGCGAAGACTCACCATGTGTATGGTACCGATGAATATGGCCATACTGAAATTTGCTATTTAAGACCACAAAAAGACTGGCATTTCTCTTTCACTGCTTACGATGCAGCTCTGATGATTCAAACCTGGATTTGGGCGTATTGCCGTTGGCGAAAAGTAGGTGTTTGGGCATGGGAGGAAGCTTGACATAAGTATAGAAACTAATTTTTTTCTAGCTTTTAATTATGGGAGTACAGTTTTTCATTGAATACTCTTACTTACTAAGGTTTTTAAGTTATAATATTTAATATAATATGGATTAGTTTGAAACAAGTTTCATTTCAAGGATTAATTGGTTGTTTATTTGTTTTAATTCTTCTATTATCACCATGTGACAGCGAGAATTACCCTTCAGCTCGTAACCCCATAGAAAAAAGTTTTTTATTTGCTTTTAACTTAAATAACGCGGATTATGATGGTATTGAGCTGAAAGTATCCGAATGGCACGGCATCTTGGATCTATTTCCTTATAATTTAACAGGGTATATTTTTGTTGATGTTCAGGAATTCCAAGCCCAAAGTAATGTTACTTTTCATTTCTTAGCTACTTATGTATATAATATCGATAATGTGATTCATTCAAACTCTTATTATTGTTTTAAGCAACAAATTGGTGATAATTCAACATTCAATTCTTCCTTTAATTTTGAAACCATAACTTCCATGACAGAGGGGAAAGTATGGGAGGATTCGTATGAAAGTTTTGCAGCTGCAAATCATGCTTATTGCACATTTACTGCTAAATTGCAATGGTATACAACTGCCAAAGTAAGTAGCAGTTATGTTAAACTCGAAGTTCTATATTGTGGAACTGAAGATTTGATATTTTATCAGTATCTTCAATCACATCATTCTGTTTCGATCTCATTTAGTCCATTTTTCTTAATTTGTACTGGAATAATATTCGTAACTGTGCATCGTAAGAATATAATAAAATTAGATTAAATAACCAAGTTTATTCCTGTAACAATAGATCATTTAGAGATAGAAGAGAGAAGAATTGGATTCCATACTCTTTTAATATTTCATCCAATCTTTTAGGGGAAGTCATCCGATTTATAAATACAAATAATCCTACAAGTTGTCCATTATGTTCTTTTATCGCCTTAAAAATCCCTATTTTGCTACTACCTGAAGTAATTACATCGTCTATTACTAATATACGTTTAGAGGCGATTTCCCCTTCTATTAATTTTCGTTGGCCGTGGTTTTTTGGTTTTTCTCTTGCTAGATAAAACGCTTTATTCAGTTCTTGGGCTAATGCAACCCCCAAAGGTATTCCTGCTAAGGGAGGGGTAATAATTCCATCAAATGTCTCTACTAATCTCGTTTGTATGAAATATTGAGCTGTTATCTTAATAATTTCCTTAAAAATCGCAGGAAAATTTGGGAGAATACGCAGATCAATGTACACACTTGATTCTGACCCATCTTTTAAGATAAAATTACCATATTTTATAATTTCAACTTCTTTTAGGAGGTTTACAAAACGTCTCTTTTGTTCCATTGGTAATTTTTTCATTTTTTTCATCTATTTTGTCAGATAATTGAATGAGTTATTATTCCATTATGAATTGTCATAACTGGCCAACCCTGTAATTCTTGGCCTTCCCAGGGACTCCACTTGCATTTAGTATGTAATAATTCTCCTTTTACATTGGTTTTCAGGTTAGGATCAATTATAGTTAAATCTGCTACCTCACCTTGTTGTAGTTTACTAGTACTATTGATATTCATTAATTTGCGGGGATTCAATGAAAATGCTTCTACAATCAGATTAATTTTCTCGGGGGTGAGTGGTTGAAGTGTGTTTAGTATTGTTGATAATGAAGTTTCCAATCCTGGTACCCCACTAAGCTGTTGTACCTCCTTTTCTACCATCGTATGAGGTGCGTGATCTGTTGCGATTACTGGAATAAAACCTTCCAAAAAGAGTTTTAAAAGCTTCAATTGATCTTCCTTTGGACGTAATGGAGGATTCATCTTCCCCCATATTCCCAATTTTTTATAATCGTCTGTATTTAATAATAAATGATGTGGTGTGACCTCAAATGTTAAATTTAGCTTAGATATGAGTTTTATTGATTTTTCTAAAGTCACGTGGGCTATATGTGGGTGTTTTTGGAGGTTTAAATCATTAAGAAGCCACTTGACCTTTTCTAGTGATCTCAGCTCGGTTTCTGAACCTCTAATTTCGCAATGGTTTTCCAAGGAATCTTTAAATCTTTTTTTGTTATTCGCTATAGTTTCATTATCTTCACAATGAATAGAAAGAAATGTGCTTGATTTCAAAAGAAATTCTTTTAACTCTTCTTGCGTTGTAAGGCAATTTCCTGTTGTATATCCCATATATGCTTTAATGTAGGGATATTCATAAATTAAGGGTCGTTCAGTTTTAGAATTCAGTAGAATATATGGAGTAATAATACATGAAGAGATTTTCTTTATTTTATCAGAGATTTTTTCAACCATTATCTTTGAATTCACTGGAGGGAACTTATTTGGCATATCGAATAGATGAGTGTATCCTCCTGCGGCTGCTGCATTCGCTCCGCTTTCAAATGTCTCTTTGTGACTCTCTTGAAAGTCTCTTAAATGGCAATGAATATCAATCAAACTAGGGACAACAATTTTGCCTTTAAGATCATAAGGAGCTTCGTAGGTAATATGATGGGAATCTTTTCCTAGATACGTAATAATACCCTGATCTTCGTCAATAACAATGTCTCCTTCTATTAATTTTCGTTTTACCCAGATTCTCCCATTTACAAGTCTCAATTTATTTCCCAATGAGGCAATTCACTTGATCATTATATTGCTGTAAACAGGTTACAGGATCATCGTTATAAATGATAGCTCGTCCAACATTGAAAATCACTTTATCTTGGAAAAGTGTTAAGACTTGCTTTAATTTTCCTCCCTGAGCGCCGATTCCAGGAGTTAAAATTATTTGACCCTTATTGGTATCTGCAATATATCGTAAATCATCCTCTTCAATGTAGTTCGTTGAACCTACAACCAGCCCGTCTGCATACCTTTTTGCTTCTTGACTAAGGAATTGGTACATCAGTAGCCCCTCAGCAGTTTGAGTGGTTTTCATCCATATTGCTTCTGGATTGGACATAAGTACTAATATTATTGAGGCTAATCCGTATTTATGTCCTGTTTCGCAGATTTCTTTGACGTTTCCAGGAAATGGACTAGCAGTAAATGCGTCAAATCCTTCTCGTTGGAAATAAAATATAGCTTGTTGATTTGTAGACCCAATATCTGAGATCTTATGATCAATAATCACTGGCCTTCCAAGTTGATGAATTTGTTTTGTTATACCCTGAATTTCTTTCATACTGATATCTAAAATATATTGGCGATTAATTTTAAACGCAATACAGTATGGAGCTAGTTTATCAACCAAATCAATAAGTTTTTCTGATTTCTTTTCTCCTTCTTTTAGTGTATTATGAGATCTTGTCCCATACTCCGCAAGATCTAGTCCAACGCAAATTTGACTGTTTGTTTGTTTTTTACTGTAATTCAATTGTCCAAGAAAGTCCATTTCTTATCTCCTAAAGTTTATATTTTGATCCATCAGCTTTTCGGCCAAAGTTCCCAAAATCTTTAATTTGTTCAAGGATATCACCACGAAATACTGGCCCATCATGACATACACTCAAACCAATATCGTCCAGATAACAAGATCCACAGATTCCATATCCACATCTGATATATCTATCCGCCAAACTTAGTTGGACTTGATGCTGTATATGATTAGTTTTAGCGATTTCTAGGATCTGTTTCAGCATGATTTCTGGGCCGCAACCATATAGTGCTAGTTCGTTGTGATTTTGAGTGTTATTTAATAGAGCTAGCAACTTCTGTGTAGGAAATCCTTTCTGTCCATAGGATCCATCATCAGTATAGAAAAACGTCTTAATATCGAGATATTTTAATTCTTCCTGAAAATATAATTCAGATGCAGTTTTTGCCCCTTGCAGCAAAATGATTTGCTTAGTTTTTATCTTCAATAAATTATAGATCAAGTACCGAAGTGGTGTGATCCCCATTCCTCCTGCGACGATAATAGCTACATTTTCGGGATGGATTTCAAATCCCTTCCCAAAAGGTCCTCGTAATCCTAATAAATCACCCTTTTGCATAGTCATCATTTGTTTTGAGGTGTATCCTTTGGAACAGATTGTGAATGCAAGTCGATTCTTCTCAAAATTGCTTACTGAAATTGGAATTTCGTCTATCTGGGGTAACCAGAGCATAAAATATTGCCCAGGTTGAATAGAAAGAGAGTACTGCTTTGGGATTACCACTTCAAGAGTAATTGTTGCTTGAGTTTTAGTCTCAAATTTTAGAAAAGCAACGGGTAATACAAGAGGTAGATCAAATTTGTGCGTGTTCATGCGCAAGCCCCCTAATTTCTGAAATGGACATGTCTTGAGTCTCGAGATATTTCTTTATCCCCGTAATGAGCTTATTTACACTCAACTCTAAATTATTATAGTTAAAAAGCAAGGAACCCATTCCTACAGCTGTTGCACCTGCAAGAATATATTCAATGATGTCTTGCCAGTTCCATATTCCTCCAGTTCCAATAAGAGGTGTTTTAGCTCCTAGATATTCATATAAATCATAAATTGCGTGAATTCCTATTGGTTTAATTGCTCGTCCAGACAATCCACCACGAATATTAGCCAAGATCGGCTTTTTTGTTGTAATATCGATTAACATTGCTTTTACTGTATTAATTGCTACAATGCCAGTTGCTCCACCCCTAACCCCTGCGTCTGCGATTGATTTTATATCGGTTATATTGGGTGTTAATTTAATCCATATTGGTATTCTACTTACTGATGTTGCTCCTTTGACAATTTCATATACAATTTCAGGATCTGTTCCAACAGAGATACCTCCTTTGGTTGCATGAGGACAGCTTAGATTAAGTTCAAATGCTTTAGGTGGATTGACTAAATTTCGTGATTGAATATATTTAATGATTAATTGAAATTCATCAGGGGTTGATCCGAAAATTGACATTATGTACTTCACTTCAGAATCAATTTTTTTCAATTCCTGCCCGTAAGTAATATATCCGGGATTAGCTAATCCTACTGCATTGATAATTGAATCAATCTCAGGTATATAAATGACTGATGGATTTGCATATCCCTCTCTTGGTTCTATTCCTATAGATTTAGTTGTAACCGCGCCAAATCCAGCAGCATAACACCGATTTAAACTTGAAAAAGTTGTTCCAAGAATTCCAGCTGTGAGAATCAACGGATTTCTTAGCAAGATGCTTCCAATGGCTATTTTAAGTGAGCTCATTGTTCTTTCTCAGTCAGAGGAGTAAAGATATATGCTCTTGGACATTGAAAATTTTATCACAATATGTACATCGTAGCTTCAATCCTTCTAGACTTTCTTGAATGGGAAGAATTATGAAGTCAGTCTCTACATCTTCTCTTAAATTAGTAATACAGCTGATCCCAGGGCAACTCATTAATCCAATAGCTCTTTCAGGCGCTTTGATTTTTTCTTTCTTCACAACTTCATAATTCTCGATATAAACAATGTTGCTTCCTGCTATTAATAAGCCAAGTACATCTAGTGATTGATGTAATAGATCTTCTGATACATTTCTAATTTTTAGGACATCTTTCCTCCCGTATTTCTTTGAAGGAACATTGATAGCTACAAAGACAGAGTGTGGATAATTTTCATCTATATTCAATGCCTTCAGAAGGTGAAAAGCGCGGCCAGGAGGTCGAATATGATCAATAACAATACCATTATCTATTTTTTTAACGATAAGTTGTTTTTCATTGGTTTTTAATTCTTCCATAAGCATTTAGCCTCTTGCTTTTTGTTTTGAGTCAGTAATTATCCTTTTTAATAGTGCCATTCGAGTGTACACACCATTTTTAGCTTGTTCAAAATATTTGGCTTGTGGTAATCGATCTACTCCATAAGGAATTTCATCTACCCGCGGTAAAGGATGCATGATAATTAAATCATCCTTTGCTAATCTAATCATCTCCAGTTGAACCTGATATGCCCCTTTAACCTTATTATATAACATTGGATCAGGAAAACGCTCTTTTTGAAGCCGAGTTACATACAGAACATCTAAATCTGCAATGACATCTGTTAATGACGCTGAAGTTGTTATTTCAAGTTGGGTTTCACTCAAATCAAACAATAACTCCTCTTGAAGACCCAATGAAGGGTGAGAAATCGAATAAATCTCATTCTTGCCAAATTTACTGAGTCCATAGAGAAGAGAAGAGATAGTGCGACTATAACGTAGATCACCCATAATTCCCAATTTCAAACCACTGAGTCGTTTATGATACTCATGGATTGTAAAAATATCTAATAATGCTTGAGTTGGATGTTCTTGACTTCCTGAACCTCCGGAAATAACTGGAACTCCATATTTATCCGCAACTTTTGCAGCAAGAACACCAGATCCGCGTTTGGGATGCCTAAGGACGATACAATGAGCATAACTTGCTAACATAGTAATTGTGTCAGATAGGGATTCTCCCTTTTCAATAGAGGTTCCAGATTGACTACTGAAACCCATGGTTTGTCCCCCAAGTCTAAGCATTGCACTTTCAAAAGATAATCGTGTCCGAGTACTTGGCTCCCAGAATGCAAGAGCTAAAATCTTTCCTTTTAACACGTCATTAAAATCATTTGGATGGTTTTTTATTTGATAAGTCTCATCTATAATAGTCTGGATAAACTCCTCTGACATATCTCTTATCCTAATGATATGTCGCTTATCTAGGTTTGAATCATTCACTTTAGTTCTCCTCTTTCTAGTAAACATGCCTTAATAAACTCAACAAATACTTTTGAGGGATTTTCAAAACGTGATTTGAATTCTGGATGAAATTGAGTGCCTAAAAAGAATGGATGCTCAGGAAGCTCACCAATATGTATAATTTCGTCATTTAATGAAAGACCAGAGAAATTAAATCCTTTTGATTTAAGTAAAGAGACATATTTTGGATTAATTTCATATCTATGTCGAAAACGTTCTTCAATGAGGGATTGTTGGTATATTTTCTGTGCTAGAGTTCCTTCTATTATTTTTATAGTATAAGAACCTAAACGCATTGTTCCACCTTTTCGATATACAGATTTCTGAGAAGGGAGTAGATCTATAACTGGATGCGGAGTATTTAAATCAAACTCTGTTGAATTCGCATTTAAATTACACACATTTCGAGCATATTCGATAATTGCGCACTGTAAACCTAAACAAATACCAAGAAAAGGTTTCTGATTCATCCGTGCTTCTTTCACAAGATTAATTTTACCCTCTATTCCACGAGATCCAAATCCTCCAGGGATTATTAAACCATCTAATTTTGTTAAATGAGCTTTCACGAGATTATCATTGATATCAGTATCAATAAATACCGGTTCCACGAGGATTCCTAAATTAGCTCCAGCATGTGTCAATGCAGTAGTTATAGATATATAAGCGTCGCTTAATCGAGTATATTTTCCTCCGATTCCGATTCTGACTAAAGTTGAAGGATTTTCAATGTTATGGACTAGTTTTTTCCATAATGCTAGTTTCTGGTCAAATCTTGGTTTTAAGCCCAATTGTGAAAATAATGGAGGTAGTAGATGTTCTTTTATTAATAACAATGGAAATTCGTATTTATTTCTGACATCATGACCAGAAATTACATTATCGACTGAAATATTGCAAAACATTCCAATTTTTTCGCGTACTTCTGGTTTCAATGGTTTTTCTGATCGACATAACAAGATATGTGGCTGAATTCCCATCCCCTGCAGTGTTTTTACGCTTGCTTGTGTGGGTTTTGTTTTCTGTTCTCCTACTACATTTAATACAGGTACCAGAGTAACATGGATCCAACAAAGATCGGATCGATTTACTTTAAGATGAAGCTGACGCATAGCTTCTATAAAATAGGCATTTTCAATATCTCCAACTGTCCCGCCGATTTCGACTAGAGTTATATCGCAATTATTATCTTTCTCACGTATCCAATTAATAATCTCATTTGTAACGTGAGGGATAAACTGGATATCTTGTCCTAAATAATCTCCTTTCCTCTCTTTTTCAATAACCCGTTGAAAAATTTTTCCTCCAGTCAGAGAAGACCAGGAGTCCAATGATTGATCTAAAAAGCGTTCGTACTCCCCTAAATCCATATCTGTTTCGGTTCCATCATCAAGTACAAATACCTCCCCATGTTTGTATGGATTTATAGTTCCAGCATCAATGTTCAAGTAACCATCAAATTTGATTGGAAGAATCAAAAAACTGGATGAAGAAAGCAATTTTGTGAGAGAGGCAGCTAATAATCCTTTTCCTAATCCTGACATTACTCCTCCTGTTATAATAATATATTTATGAGGGATCTTAACCACCTAGGGCTAACACTAGCGAATCTGGATCTCATGTGACTTACCTACATCCCCTTATAATTTTTTAGAATTTTTTTAAATTTTTACCCATTATTTGATAGTGAGAGATTTTTTAACTAGAAATTAGATATTTATTGGTTGGAAATATCTCTCCTCTGTTCTCAGAAGTCAATTTCAATTTAAAAAAATGATCAGAACATGTATTGGATGTTTCAGATTAGATATAGTACCCTGGATCCTCACCAGAATCTTCAGGTTCTAGGAAGTCTTGTGCTAAACTTGCTAGTCGCTCATTTTTCTCTTGAGCTTCTTTAATACTGCTTTCCAAATCTTTTAAGTCAAAATTGAGATTGTATAATTCCCCAAGTTTCTTTAAGATGTTTTTACTTGCGATGGGATCTGCTCCTGCCAAAGTTAACTTACCTAATAATCCAAAGCTTCGCATATTTCGTTCTGCACCTAATGCGGAAAGAACTCCCACTGCTCCAGTTACTTCCCCACCTTTTAGCAGTTCAATTTCGTGTTCTTGAAGCCAGTTTGTAGTTTCTTCATTATATCCAAATCCAGCTATTTCTGGTCCATCATCGTGTGCTCGTAGTCCCCCTAAACAAATCAAAGTATCTGCTTTGTATTGCATGAGGAAATCTAGGACATTATTTAAGACTTGAATTATTCCAATATCGTGTGGTTGGGCATCTCCTGTAAGTAAAATAATATTAGGAGAGGTTGCGGTGATGATATAGATTTCCATTCTAGATAAACGTCCTACTCCTGTTTTACTATCTATTTGAACTACGGGAGGAAAGAAAGAGCTATATACACGCGCTACTTCTATAGCTTTAAATTCTTTGATTAGAAAATTGACTGCAATCTTCCCAATGAGGCCCATTCCAGGAAGGCCTTGTATAATCACTGCAGGTTCTGTTATTGTCACATCTGCTTTCTTATGAATGTATGTAAACATACCACCATTGTCTGATTGCATCATTGTCATTCATATGACCCTTTTCGACAATGTGATTTATTGACTACCTTTACACGCACAATCTCTCCCTTTGCTTCTTCGGAACAATTCCAATTTATTTGGAAAAAATGATCATGAAAACTAATTTTTACTTGATAGAGGGATTTTTAATAATCCAAGGGAGGGCCATCTCGAATCCCCTGTGCTGTAATATGAAAAACTGCTTCTCGTTCTGCTAGTTCAGGAGAATCAAAGATTCGCGCGATTCGTGTCGTACCTCGTGATTTCCGTAACAAGATTCGGTGAGTTGGACGATGTCCCCATGCAAATCCTAGCGCTGGTTCAATATTATTCGACAATAAGCTATCTGGATTACTTAAGATCTGGTTGGTTGTCATTACAGCGAGATCATATGCTTCGGCCAATCTTTGCAATACCTCAGCATGGGCCATGAGCATTTGTTGTCTTCGAGGTAAGTTATCTTTTCCGGGAAATTCTGCTCTGAAATGAGAAGCCATCGAATCCACAACTATTAACTTCACATCATTTGACCGAATGAGTTTATCTGATTTTTGTACAATCTGTACTTGATGATCAGCATTATATGCTCGGCTAACAAATATTTTTTTCAAAATTTCTTTCGGTTCTGATGTGAAAGAATAACTCATTTCAGCCACTCGAGCTGGTGAAAAGGTATTTTCAGTATCAATGAATAGAGCCGTTCCCTCAAGTCCTCCTTCATCGAATGATCTCTGAACGTTGATACATAATTGAAACGCCAGTTGAGTTTTCCCAGTAGAAAATGCTCCGCTAAACTCAGTTATTGCCCCAACGGCAACTCCTCCTCCGAGTATTTCATCGAGTTGTTGGGAAGAGGTCGTGATTCGGGGTTTAGCTAGTCTCTGTTCTAAAAGCTCAGCAGCGGTGATTGGTTCAGCTTTTCCTAGTAATTTCCGGGCTTGGTTTACCAATCGTTCTGCAGTACTTCTATTAATTTCGCAACGACGTACAATTTCGTCTGGGGGACTGGCAGCAAGGGAAATCAATGTAGGAAATTCTTCTTGCAATCGCTCTTTAATATCCTCAGACGCCTTTAACGAGGAATAATCCGCTTTGTTGGTCATATAAATCCCATAGTATTTTGTTAATACGGAGGAACGCGGGGTTTTGGCACTTTAATCAAGAATTGAAACTTGGCGCTTTTAAAGATTTAGCTATTTTTTCAAATCTAAACAGCTTAAGACCGTATTTTTTTCAAAAGATAATCGACAATATGCTTTGCTACCTGTATATTTGGATGCGCGAATTCAAATGCTTTCCACCCTGGACAGGCATTTACTTCTAATATATAAGATCCTTCATTTGTCGGAAATATATCAATTCCTGCTACTTCCACTTCAATCGTGTCGATAATCTTTCTAATCAACTCTTCATCCTCAGCATTAAGTGTATATGGTGTACACACCGCGCCTAATGCGTAATTAGTGCGCCATTCACCTTTTTGTGCAGTACGAGCCATCGCACCAAGTATATTATCTCCTATTATCAGAACTCGGACATCCATCGCCTCTTGTTTATTAACTCCTCTTCCTGATCTTATAAACTCTTGAACAATTACAGGAGATTCAAACCTGAGGAATAGGGCATCAATGATCTCTTGAGCAACACGGGAATTGTGAGCTAATATCGTTCCTGCTCCTCTAGTGGCATTGGGTATTTTGATAACGATTGGAAACTTGAAGGAATTAATGACTCGTTTAAATGCGTATGTATGATTGATTAGTAACGTTCGGGGTAATTGAATTCCTGGAATGCTTTTTAGTGACTGAAAACAGCGGAATTTATCGCGAGCTAGAAATAACGCATTTGATGAAAGCGTTGTAGGAAGTCCCATGAGTTCAAAGTGTTTTAGACACACCATTCCCAAATCAGTCTGAGACCGCCCTATTCGAGGAATAATTCCAGCAATAGTTTGTAATGATTGTCCAGCAAACAAAGTATCAACTAAATCACTGGTAATGAGTGGAGAGATCACCTGTGTAGCTAAAAAAATACCAGAGAGATCTTTACGCCTGCTTAGTTCAGTTAAAAGTTGAGCTGTAGGAAAATACTCACGATTTCTGCTCATCACACCGATTTGATCCATTAAGACACCTTAACGGGGATTATCCTTTTCTTGTCAACCAATACTATATGAAATTAGTAAATAAACTCGAAAATAAATTGGTAAATAAATTACTTCCCTAGCTTAGCAGCAGGTGGAGAGTAACAACTTATCGGGTCGGATTAGAGAATGTAAGAATATCATCTATTAATTCTACATGTGTTATTAGCATTCGACGACAACAATACCTTTCTAGGCCAAATTCATCCAGAAGTTCTTGAGCGGATTTCCCTTCTTTTAAACCGTTGATATAATCGTCATAATATTGAGCAATGACTTTCCCACATGTGTAACAGCGAATTGGAATCATCATGGTGTGATTTCACCTCATTAAATTTAGATATCGCCCACTTGAAGGGGTCTGCGTCCTCTAGGTGCACGGAAAAGCTCAATTCGAAGCTGTGCGTCTTTTTCTGGTGTTAATTCACCTTTTTCTCGTAGGATTTCCTTAGTTAACAACCAGAATATCATTGCTAGAGAATTTCGGCCTTTATTGTTACAGGGAATCGCGAGATCAACATACCGAATCACGTTATCTGTATCTACAAGAGAGATCACAGGGATTCCCACACGTGACGCCTCTTTCAATGCTTGACGATCAAAGTGAGGATCTGTGATTAGAACTGCTGTTGGTTCCAAATAATCATTTCTGCCTTTTATACTAGGATTCGTAAATATTCCAGGAATGAATCTGCCAGTAATTGATTGTGCACCTGAAACCTTCGCAAACATTTCTACAGGATATATCCCATAAGCACGTACACTGCATACAACGACTCTTTTCATATCCTGTTGTCTAGCAAGGAACTTTGCTGCTACTCGGATGCGTTCATCTGTTTTATGAACATCAAGAACATACAACCCATCACTCCTGGTTCGATAAATTGCCCAGTCCATACTTTTCATCCCAGAAGATGTACCAATATGAACGCCTGCCTTCAAATAATCCTCTAAGGGGGCCAATAGCTCCCCTTCATCATCAGGGTTTAACATTTGATAGTAATTCCTCAGAGTTCCAGCTTATCACTCTTATATTCTCATAGAATCCAACAAAAAAAAGAGTTAAGAAGTTTTGGAGTTTGTCCCCTTTCAGAATAAACAGAAGTAAAATGTAAAATAGAAAAAAAATCTATTCATAGATAGAAGTAAAAATTACTCATAATGAAATTGAATGGTTTTCTTATCTGAGTCGGCCCAAGAGGCACGTTTCAACTCAACTAATAATCGCATAAGTACCCGTACATCAGAAGGAGGCAAATCTGACCACGATTGATTCATCTTGACTATATCATAGGCAGTTACCATATCATAACCATTCTGAAACGCGAATTCAAATAAATCATCTGCAAATGAATTTAAGGTCTTCCAATAGACACGAAGACGGGTTTTTTCCGAATCCCACCATTTTGCTTTCTCAATTTCGATTAAATGATCAGAAATCATTATCAACTGGGGAAGCGTAAGTTTTTTATTCAGAATCTGATTTTGGAATGGATATACAAGGCTGATCTCCTGTAAATCAATTATATGGAGATTGAGGACTCGCGAAAAGTCTAAAATAAATTCCCCCCAAGTTAAAAGCCACTGCTGTTTCAAATTAGGTTCTTCAGGTACCATCCATCTCCAAGGTTTTTGTACCCATGAGGGAAGTATAGGTTTTATTCGAACATCAACCTTTCCAGGGACAAGTTGAGATTCCATTTCCTCTTTTTCAGAAGAAACTTGAATAGAAATTTCTGGGAGAGAAATCTGTTTATTTTGGCTAGATTGGGATGAATGGATTATTTTTTGCTGGATTTTTGTTAAATCTGGCTCAAATTTAGGTTCCTCGGGTTTTGTGACCTCATCCAATATTGCTGCAAGAGTATCGACTGTTTCTGATGTTTTTTCCTTGGTTTTTTTCTTTTTTCTTTCACGTTGGACTTCAGCCATTTACTTGTACTCCTAGAAATCCAAAAAAAGGCCTATCCTCCAAACTGGTCTCTCCAATCTTCATATCTTGCTAACTCTTTAGGTGAGACGGAGGGTTTAATGTGCTCCATTCCTTGAAGAAAATCGTCAATATCTGGTGCCCGGGGTTGCACACTCAAATCTTTGAGTGCACCTTCGGCATCTAGTTCTCGAATCGGGCGCATCAAAGCCTCGCGACATAATAACGCTATATCTGCAGCTGTATATCCAGCAGTATAGGAAGATAGCTCAGAAAAATTCACACCAGAGGCTAGATCGACTCCTCGTGTATGAATCTGAAACATTTTTTCTCGAGCTTCTGAAGTGGGTAATGTAATGTAAACTCTTCTTTCAAATCTGCGTCTCATTGCCGCATCAATATCCCATGGTGTATTAGTGGCTCCAACTGTGACTAGTAACTCATCACCTGTTGCAAAACCTTCTACAGCTTGCAATAATTGAGTTTTAACCCGTCGCATTGCTTCATTTTCCGATGCTCCTCCCCTTGCACTTGCTAACGCATCGATTTCATCGAAAAATATAATTGAAGGAGCTTCTTCAACTGCTCGTTCGTATAACTCATTCACGAGTTTTTCTGATTCTCCTAACCATTTACTAATAAGATTCGCTGCACTGACAGAAAAAAAGGTTGATTCTACTTCTGATGCAACGGCCTTGCACAAATAGGTTTTTCCACAACCTGGTGGTCCAAACATTAATACACCCTTCCAAGGTTTACGTGAACCCTTAAACAAATCAGGACGTGTCATTGGTAAGATTATTGCTTCCCTAAGGGCACGTTTTGCTTCTTCCATTCCTGCAACATCTTCCCACCTCACATTGGGTTTTTCTCTTACAATTACACTCGAAATAGCATCTGAAATCTCATCTGATTCTTCGGGAGGAGCCCTAGAAGATCTAGGTTTGTTTTCAGAGGGTTCAATAATTCCACGTATTTCTTTTACCCTTAAAATATACTCCATTGCTTTCTGAAAGTATAAATTCTTCATATTAGGATCATCAGTAAAATTAATTAGCTGTTGAAGCTGTTCTGCGGCATTAACATAATATCTAACTGCTTGATGACTCTGGCCACTTTGATCGAGCTGATATGCTCTTTCTGCATTCTTCTTTGCTGCTTCGAATAAAGGGGAACTCATAATTCATCCACTAATAAATTTTTTTTAGAGATTAAGGTGAAATTCTGAAAGGAAAAGAGAGGGGAGGAATTTATCCCTTTTTTATCTTTTCAAGTTCTTTTTGGAGCTCTTGAGAGCGGATATCAGGGGAAGGTAGCCCGAAATCAGCTGTTGCTGCTTTAGAAGCACTCAATTCTCCTATTATCTTATCCACCACTTCATCCTCTTCTTCACTTGTAGTCATCATCTCGAAACCTTCATCCATAGCCTCTGTGGCAATGTCAATACGTTCAGTTTCGATTTCCATTTGTTGTAGAACACCTTCAAGTTGGGGTATTTTCAACTGAGCATTCATAGTGTGTAGAGTACGGACGAGTCCTTTCAGATCTTTCCCAATGGCTTGGGTTGCTGCAGCTTGTTCAAGTTTAAATTTGATTGCTTTCACACGACTGGCCATTTGTTGACAACCTCGGGCCATGGATCGATTTTTAGCGACATCACGAGCTAATAAACGAGCTGTAGACATATCACCTTGTTCGATAGCATGCTCAACTTCTTTTAACATTTGTCTTTCTTCTTTTATCAGCTTGTTTCGCTGCCTGACCATACGTTTCTCGACCATACGTAGACGAACAATCCATTTCCGAGTGTTCTGGCTGTTACTTCCTCCTTTCAACCAATTTCCGAATTTATCAAATACCATTTTTAAGATCTCAACCCTTCTTCAATCTGTTTCCGCATCTCATCTATCTTTTTCTTCTCAGCTTCCCTCTTTTCCGGTGTATCAGAACTTACTGGAATGGGGGGTTCTGATGTTCTCACACCAGTACTTGGAAGAGAGCCTGAAGCAATTTCAGCTTCTAATTCTGCCATTTGGGCAGAAATCCGATCATCAACTTCCACATCCATCCCTATCTCGGTGATTGTAGTGTCTGTTAATGCTTCCTCCATATCTGAAACTTGTTCTATTGAATCCTCCAAAGCCATCATGATTTCTTCAGTTTTTTCGGGGGATGCTGAAGCTATATTTTGATCAATTGCAACTTGAGCTTCCCCAAGAGTTTGTGTTAACGACACATTGTCTGCAGATACATCTAAAGTATCTATAGTACGCTGAAGATTAGCAATTTTAGCATGTGTATTTGTAATTTGCGTTAGATATAACTCTCGTCGTTTTAATGCCTGTTGTGCTCCTGTTTTATTCCCCGATTTCAAGAGATTGCGTGCTAGCTCGTATTGTTCATCTGCTTGGCGATTATAATTTTTAATTTTCACTTCCATCTGATTAATTGTCCGTTTTAATTTAGCTTTCGTTTCTGTGGACGAACTTGGTTTTTTTCCAGTAAGGAAGCCTTTGAATCGTTTCACGATTTATTCATCTCACTATTCTTGGTTTTTTATTACTTTTGGTAACAAAACTTTTGATTTTATTTATTGGTAATCATATTGATTTTAAGTTTTAAGTAGCTCTTCAAGTTATACTCAGCTTTGCTCTTATTAAAACTTCCCATAAGTAGCATATTTGAACGCCTTACTTAACATAACTCCGTTGTTTCCAGAATTGAATGAAAAGAATCAGGAAGAAAAAATTGGAACAGGTATTGAATGTGAAAAACAGATAACTTAAAGGCCAGGGAATGAAATAATAATTCCATCAAGGGTTTCCGACTTCACAGCGATTTTCTGGTTTATTAAACTATTGATGGATTGGTTTATTCGCTCTAGAGACCACCCTGATTCTCTTATCAAATCAGTTAAACTTATTTCTCCACGGAAGCGAGCACCGATTTCTAATAATTTATGGTGATCATCTGAAAGATTCGGATCTATAAATTCAATTACTCTTAATCCTGAATATTCACGAATAGAATGGATCATTCCATTTTGCTTCAAAAGGTCTAGGGATTTCATGAGATCCGAAATTCCTATTGTTATTCCCTTATTTTCTTCATTTATTCGCAAAATTAACTCTGAAGCGCTAACAATTCCTCCAGTTTTCGTTCTAAGCTTATTACCTATTTCCAGAATACGAAGAGCTAGATAATTATGGAACTCATCCTTCCCTGTCAGCCGATCTTTAAAACTAGGTTTGGGCCCAACTTCATAGAGTCCGATGGATAGAGGTAATCCCAGCTCTTCCCTAATAGACATAAGATGTTGAGCTAGTTCTGGATTCTTTTTAAAATCAGCCTCAAATTTATTTTCTAATTTTTCTAAATCTCTATGGAGGTTTTGAACCTTTTTACTCATCTCTTCTAGGGATTTAATTGCCAATTCTGCTCCTTTTCGTTTCATCTCGGCCTCTCGACTGAGTTTGTCTTCAATATTCCGTAATCCCATATTACAAGCTATCCTATTGAATAGAGATAAATCTCAAACGAAGTATATTCGATTGAATTTATAATCCTTTAGAATTCGATACCTAATATCAGTTCTCATTCTAATTTGGAGTCAAATAACCATCTTAAGGGAGCTTTCCTGTAATTCATTTAATTTTATAGAGCTTTTGTTAATTCTGACATTACTCATCCAATTTGTATCTCGTCATATCATGACAAGAATTTGTATGCTTAAAAATAACAAAGTTAGGATTATTCATACTGGGACTCACGTGATGATGAGATTGGTCACTGAAATTATATCTCTTTACTGCTCTTTTTGCGGTTCTATGATTCGTCAATCTGATTCCCAGAAGTGCGTACGATGCGGAGCTTCCTTCTGTCAGAAATGTGCGTCCCATTTAGAAATTAATGGCAGGGGACTTAAATGTCCATGTGGTTCTAGTGAAATAGAACCTTCTCCAATAGAAAATGGACCGAAAGCTGAAGCTGTGGAAGTTATTTTTGAATTAAAAAAATCATTGAAACAGGTTGGATATCGGCCAGTTCTTGCACTTAAACGGACAGGGCATCTTGATACACGATTAAAGGAATACAAGAAACAATTCCTAAATCCAAGAAATGAAATTGATCAGATATTTCTTGAGACCAAAAAAATTGAAAGCTTTGTTCTAACTGAGTTCCTAGAATTCGCAGCTAAGCTTAAACGATTATACCGAAGTGTTATGGGACTGGAGGAGGCCTTCACTGATCATCGAAATCTGTCACTTCAAATTTCATTATTCCAAAAACAGGTCACTAGCTTTGATCAGACCGTTTTGAATAAACTGGAACCTATTCATGAAATGATTAACCTTCTTGAAACAAAATGTGATGAATTTGACCAGATGGCTAAAGAATTAGGCCGTTACTTCGACATTTTTTTCTTCATTCCAGGTGAATTGGGTATAGGATTCTTTTCAGGGATTGAATTGCATAATGGTCGCATTAGAAAAACACCCATTGATCTATCAATTACAACAGATCGTATTGTTATGTTTCAAAAGAAAAGAACGAATATTGTTGGACAAAAAGCCGTGATATACGATGAATTTCCCCCTGAAGATCTGATCGATGTTCAAAAGAAAGCTACCTCAGGATTCATTAAAAGGGATACTTTACAAATCACTACGATTAAACATGATTATGAACTTAGATCTGACCATAAAACCCTCATGCGGATTTTTGATGCTCTTCAATTAGCCTATTATGGTCGTCCGAGTGATATTTATGTACATGAACCATTCCGAGATTGGTCTTCCGAAATTTTTCAAGAAAAAATTCTCTCCGCTATTAATTTCCAATCAGAAATGAATGATGGGAAGAGTAAGAAGGATTCCAGCTCACAGATGAAAGAAGAACCAGATTTTGTAACTGGGGTTCTTGATGATAGACTCCGAGACCTAAGAATTCGAAAACTGGCGAACGAAAGAGCACTTCAAGAGCTAAAAGAAGGACGGAAGAAAGTTGCTAGTCGAGATTATTTTGAGCTCATCAAAGAATTTGAATTAGAATTAGCTAAAATTAATGAGGCAATTACTGAACTTCTTATTAGAACTGGAAAAACAAACTTACTTAATTAGGGGAAAAAGAGGAGAGTTAAAGATTATTTAATTCACGTCTGAAATCAGAGAGCCATCTTGCAACTTGAAGTTCAAGTTTTTTCAGATCATCTTCCTTAAGTAAAATACCAGGTTTTTTTCTATCCATCCACTCAATCCATTGATTAATATCTTGACTTACCCAATGTGAGTTTCCATATACTGATATTTGAGATAAAATGGCAAATAATTCATCAAGATATGGAAGAATGCGATCTACTGTGGCAATTGCTTCAAGTTTCAGTAAATCAAGCAATTCTATCGCATTTGCTACAAATTCTGCTGCAAATGCAGGTAAGCGTTTGATTTGCGAATAATCAATTTGATTTCTACTATTATCATCGGTTCCTTCAGTTTTCCGTAATTTTTCTAATCCAAGGGGATAAAGCTGCTGTAGATTCTCTTTTTCTATAAAATCGTCAAGATCAAAATGATATTCAGATAAAGCTGAACGAGTGGCAACAATACTCGTAAGTAAGTTTTTATGCTGTTTATGAAAAATATTCGGGTCGAGTTCTCCTTTTTCAAAAGTACGTGAAAGTAAATCTAATGTACCTATGCAGGCATAGAGCTGTCCTTCGAGGGTCCATTGTTTTGACAGATTTTCTGGGAAACTCATTGAATATTACCTTCCAAGATACTCAAGTTCTTTTTTCAATACGTATAATTCTTTGGAATATTTTTTATACAATCTAGAATATTCAAAAATTGAAATTTCTCCGCTAGCATAACGATCTTCTAGTGCAGCTAGTAGATCTGAGGTTGCAATTTTTTCAGATTCAAGCTCTTCGACAGCAGAAAGGTGGGGACGACTAGTAGAAGAAGGTTCGGAATGAATTACTTGTCGCGCACGTAATCTGGCAATCTCTTCTTCTTTTTCTCTAAGTTGCTGATTTATAGCAGTAAGTTCCATTCGAAGAGCCGTACTTTCTGCTTCACTTCGTGCTTGTACTGGTTCCTGCTGTGGAGGAGCTTGGGTAATTCTTGAGACAACATCTCTTGCTGTTTTGGCAGTTTGACCTCTCGGAGTTGGAGGAACTCTAGACATGAGGTTTTTTAAGGCAATAATTACCTGATAAAGATGAAACTCCGCTCTCCAATTATCTAGAATCCGTAATTGCACAAATCCATCATTATCTATGTTGGGATGATCCATAAATCCAATAGCAGTAGCAACAGGAGGAACATTAGGAAAATATTCAGGTAAGAATATCTCAAATGTGAACATATTACGCCCACGATTCGTTGTATAAGTTAATGTTCCTTGCCATTTTTCTAATGAGTCTCCTACAGGGTTAAAGCCAGAAGCAGCAGAATTAGAGTAGACTAGTTGTGCTTCTCGGGCTAAAATAAAATCTCGATCCATTTTTTTGCACCAATGTTCGGATTCACATAGTATTTTTTGTGAATACATATATTAACGTGATTATTCTATCTGAGGAAAACTTCCCAATTTCACTTAATAAAGCCTCAGAATAAGGAAGGACTGTATCAATCTGATTATTAGATTTGTTTTCTTGAGTTTTTACTTGACCCTAAGAAGTCCATAATAGCTTCTCCAAGCAGTTCAAAGGCTTTATCTATATTCAATCCAGTCTTTGCGCTTGTGGGTAGAAAATGAATCTTGAAACCCTTATATTTATGTGAGAGATCTGATAAACGCCTAATAAACGTAAAAGCTTTTTCCTCTGGCACACAGGTGAGACCTTGTTCGCATAAATCCGTTTTATTACCCAAAACAACTAATGGTACTGGACCTCGTCCGTTATGTCTCCATAGTTCGTTCATCCAGGTTACTATGTTCTGAAAACTTTCGGGTCGAGTTATATCAAAAACAACCAAGGCGCCAACTGCAGACATGTAGTAAGCTTTTCTGACGTGATTGAATCGAGGTTGCCCCGCAAGATCCCAAATTAAATATTTGATTTGTTTTCCGCCGGCATAAATGGTTGGTGCAGCTTTTGCTGCTAAATCTGCTCCAATGGTCATCTGGTAATCATCTTTAAACCCCTCGCCAAGATATCTACGTCTGATTGAAGTTTTTCCAACCGCTCCATCACCAATTAAGATAATCTTTAGCGTGTGTTGTTCTTTGACAAGTGTACTAATTGTTGCGCTAATTGCACGATCCAAATCGCCTTTTAATTCTTTATTGGTATAAGGTGTTTCATTAGGATAATACTTCAATGTTCGAGCCATTTGGATTGCAAGCGGGGCAATTTTATCTCGAGGGAGATTTTTGGAGGTAATAATGCTTATTATATATGTTTTTTCTGCAAGAAACAGGTGAATTGAATATGTTTCTAATGTGAGAATTTCTAACAATTCACCTAGCTTATAACGAACATAGTTTTTAATCGCATTCAATATTAGTCCATGAGATTTCTCAGGATCCACTTTTTCTGACACAGAGTAATCAAATAATGGTTTTCCACTGCTTAAAAAGCAGGAGATCATATGAATTTCTTCAGTGTTCTCCGCACTCAACAAACGAAAACGATGAAATTCATCCCGATATTTTTTAGGCATTTTGTCAGAAAGGTCATAAACATCCTCTAGGAGATGTAAATAGTCATCCCGTCCTGTTAACGCATCCTCAAGCTCAACTCGAACCTTTAGGGCGAATTCCTCCATTTCATCAAAACGATCGTCGTCATCAATCCTTTTTTCAACAGGATGTTCTTTATTGGGTTCATCATGTTGATTAGAGGAATTTTTTTCGTCCATTGGGTAAGGAACTCCGCTTAAATTCATATTTAAACGTTATTAATTTTACATTATTCTCGAGGTGATTATATTCAGTTTTCTACTTTAAGGGTTTACATTTACTAAAAAATTCAATTCAGGTGAAGTTTTCAGAAAAAGTCGTATTTCTTTTCGAAAGTGATGATAATTAGAGACATATTAAATTAGAGGTCTAAAATTATTCAAAAAACCGAATCTTAACTATAAAAATTAAAAAAAGGAAAAAGAAAAGGGTAATTAATCAGAAAAAATAAGAGATTCGATTTTTGTAAATATCCACGGGATTATAAATGCTAAAAAGAAAGCAATCAATAGATATGAGAAATAATTAGCTATCGTTGTACTCCAAGCAATTTGATCTGAAAACTCAGTAGCAAGATCCTCAATTTTTCCAGCTACCAAATATAACACAATAACTGTGACTAAACCAATTATTGAACGTATAGCAATGATTTTTTTATTTTCTCTTCTGATTTTAAAATCCACATATTTTTTTTCTAAAACTTGCCCAGCAATAAACCCAGCAAGAATTCCAGGATATGTTCCAATATTTGCCTCATCCCAAACAAAAGGATCAGTGATCAAGATCTGTTGATTGAATGGTAATATTGTACCTAAAAATAATGCAATTAATCCAAGGATTAACAATCCAAAACTTGCGCAAAAACCTAATATTATCTTTTTTCCATTTGATTGGTTGCGGAGAGACTCACCATACCTTTTTTCGGCATATAGGAAAGAATAAGCTATTAATAATCCAAATAACACTCCTATAA
Source organism: Candidatus Heimdallarchaeota archaeon (assembly GCA_011364965.1). Lineage (GTDB taxonomy): Archaea > Asgardarchaeota > Heimdallarchaeia > Hodarchaeales > Hodarchaeaceae > Hodarchaeum. Next base: position 81,360 of record RDOB01000007.1, on the reverse strand, counting down.
GTATATCACTAGGCCAATGAACTCCAAGATATGTTCGAGAAAGTGGGATGGTGGTAAGAAGGAGGAATCCTAATATTATATATACTGGTGTTCTATAGCGGGAAAAAACATATCCCCAAAAGGCGCCTTGCGTGTTTGAATGTCCTGAGGGAAAAGAATATCCCCCAGCACTCCACGTAGTTTCCATACCGAACACGTTAGTTATTTTTTGGTATTTTATATCATATTGAAACGGTCTTGGGTTATGAAAGATAATTTTGGCGACAGTATTCAAATGAGCAGAAAAAATAAGTACATAAATCACTTTATTTATAAATTCTTTATTAATTGTGTAATAAAGAAGAATAATTATGATAAGAATCGGTAGGGTATCACCTAGGGTTGTAATAATGCCAAAATATAAATCTAAAACGGGATTAGAAAAGCTTTGTATTAATTCCAGTAATTTTTCACCAATAGGTCCAAAAAGAAAATCACTCATGTGTTTTACACTCCAAATATTATGTTAAATTTTCCAAAAGTAAGTAAGTATTAATTGAGAATTGAAAAGTGCTTTTAAGGTTTCTCTGGAAAGGGTTTGGCAAATACTCAGTTGGGAAATGGTTAAGAATAGTAAATACGAAAAAATAGTAGTAAGCTTCCCTAAGAGGTAAGATTAATGTCAAGTTCCGAATCGATCGTCTGTCCAAACTGCAGTGAAAGAAGTCCTGGTGGATATATTCTATGTCCTTATTGTGGGTACGACCTGACTAAAATCGTTCGAGCTAGAGAAAGAACAAATATTACGCTTCGGGAAAGCTTTTTACGCATCTTTCGGAGTCTATATGATCCTAGACTTAGTCCACGTCTTTTTAATGAGATCGCAGTCAATCCTGATAGGAAGGGGATTTTTATTGTTCTGATTTTAATCTCAATTACTTATTCAATGAGGCTAGGAGCATTAGCCCTTAAAGCTGCAAACCCTTCATGGCATGATTTTCATTTCTGGTATTTTTTATTAGCTCCATTAATAATTTGGATTGCTTTTTTTCCTCTTGCGCTTTTTGGATGGTATGCAGTCAGCATTGCAATTTGGTTAATAGCAAAATTACTTGGAGGAAAAGCAGGGTTTCGTTTTACCAATAGACTAGTCGGGTATTCTTTAGGACCACTAATAATGGGATCCTTGGTTGTGAGTTTATTAATCGGAATTATTGGTCCGGGGATATCAACAATTAGTACAGATACTTGGCGAAGTTACGTTTTTTTTGATTTAATATATTTATACTTTATAGGCCTTTCTGCTTATCATTGTGGAAATGGAATACAATCTTTACATCTCCTTAATCGATATTACTCCTATGGTATTGGAGCAGTTGTGGCATTTTTTTTCATTGTATTCTATTTCCTACCTGCTTTAATCTAATAAAAAGATTAAAGTAAGGGTATTTTAATCCAAAATTACTTTGAATTTGGCCGGGAAAGAGAGTAAAGGGTCAACTACACGAAAAATTGCTCCAGATTGGAAAATTGTATTCATGTAATCACTTGTAAGAGCGATTTCTTTAGCTTTATAGAGAATTCGCATATTTGGACCAAGATTAAAGGAGTAGCGCAATTGATTGGCAAAATCTAGGAGGGTTTGGTCTGAGGGGGAGTGAATTATTGTTTCGCGAAGTTGATAATGATCTGAACATATAATACAATTTTCACGCCTTTGTAATGCCAAGGAAGTAAAAACTCCAGCATCTCCATCCCAGAATAAGTATTCAGAAAGAGGTTTTAGTCCTAAAACTATTTTAAATACTTCTTGAGCCATTAAACCCCCAATAACAAACGAAACGCTAGATACAGCAGGTTGATATGCATCTACTTCCTCTTCCCCTCTAATTGCTTTTCGAACCTCCCCGAATGGTGTGCAAGCCTTTTGTAATTCATGTTCAGGAATGAGTGTTTGACATTCTATGCAAGCTGTTTCTTTTGGCATAATAACCTGAATATTTCCATAGAAGCCATACATTCCTCCAGAAACTAAGGGAATGTTGTGAGACACAACGAAGGAATTAACCCATCTTCTAGTTTGAAATGTGTCCAGACCTGCAGCAATTACGTTGCATTTTGATAAAATTTCTGTTGAAACTTCCTCAATTGGCATGTTGAGCGGAGTAATTTTAATATCAGGATTAATCTGCTCTAGAATTTTTGCACTTACTTCAACTTTAGGTTTATTTACATCCGTACTTCGATAGAATAACTGCCGATTTAAATTACTTATTTCAACTGTATCTAAATCAACCAAAATTAAATGACCCACACCACCCATGGCTAGTGAGGCAGCAGCGACCGTACCTAAAGCTCCCATCCCAATAATTGCTACTGTACTTTCAGTAACCTTTTCTTGATCCCATTTATCAATTAATTGTTGTCTATGGTATCTCCCGCTCATATGGAGTAGGACGAGAAAAAACTATTTTAAAATCTATCCTCCTGTTGTCCGTGTGATCATGTAAAGTTTGTCCATATCTTCTATTCCAGCAGATTTCAATGTTTCACTTTCATCTAATTGTTTTCCTTGGAATACTAAAATGACGGAGCGAGCAGGAATTTTTTTCTCTCGGGCAACTTGATCTTTAATCGCAGCAATTGAGTTTGTTTTTTCACAATCCAGAGTTATTTCTCCGCCGCCAATGGCTTGAACAATGGTAATTTGCATTTTTCATTCCTTCGGTCTAGTAATTTGATAATTGAAATCTAATATCTACTTTTAAAATGCTTTGAATGAGGAATGAAATCCCTAGTTATTGGGTATCTTTATTCATCTTCTGGTTCAATAAAAGTTATCCCATTATTTGTGATTTTATACCTCAATGTTTTAGTGGAATGGTTTGTCCCACGCATCTTACTTATACGAAGGATACGCACTAGCTCCCCTCTTACTGAAAGCATATCTAAATGAAAAATAGAATCTGCAATATACTCCTCTCCAAAGAGAGATTGCTCTGAACTACTTGCTAATTCAGAAATAGCAACAGTAGTAACATTTAATGAAGCTATATTTGTAAGGAAACCTGTAGTGAGTTTTCTGAGGAATCCATAATCATTCCCATAATCATAAAACCGGAATGCAGCCAGGGGATCTATTACAACCCTTTCTATTTTCTTTTCTTCAATTACTTCAGAGATGTGATAAAAGACTTTATGTAGAAAAGTTGGAAGAGAAGTTTCGTCATAAGGTACTCCTTCAGCCTCTAATATCATTTCTGATCCTTCAGCATATGATAAGCTGTCAGGATCCCATAATTCCCAGCCAGAGGGTGTGAAATCTAACATAACTACCTTTTCTGGTTCAACAAAGTAATTATGATCGAAAAAAGTAAAATTACTTGCATCTCGTCTGATAGCCCAAGGGGGTTCTTGCATAGCAACAAGTAAGCCGTTTTCATTCTTTTTAGCACCCTCCAAGAGGAAATGGAGTCCACAGATAGTTTTCCCAGCTCCAGCAGGTCCAATTACGAGGTTAGTACTGCCTTTAATAAATCCTCCTTGGGTCAAAGCATCTAGATAAGGAATCCCCGTAGTTACACGCACTTTTTCGAACATAAATCTATCCTCTCATCAAATCTGTTCTTTTTGGTAGATTATTTTTCTTTTAGAATTCATCTCTGTGGCAAGGTAATGAAAAGCTAACTCTACGTTTTCCCCACTGCGAACGCCTCCGGGATCAGCAGCAACAGTTCCAAAAACCTTATAAAAATGATTTTTCAAGGTATCACGCAGTAAGTGTTCCTCCAAGAAATCTGGAGATAAAGCAGAAGGTAAATCCTGTTTATTAGCAATTACGATCATTGGAATGTCGGGAGACATTAAACTTAAAGCATGATGAAGCCATTCCTCGTCCACTTTGAAGTCCTTCCGTGAACTATCCATTACAAATACCAAACCGTCAGCACTTCTCACAAATCGTTCATGAAAACGCATATCTAGAAATTTTCTCTGGCCTCCGACATCAATTAAGCTTAAAACCGCTCCATTTATAACTATATGCGTTATTCCAAAAGCAATTGTAGGACGGATGCTCCTTGGAGGGGGATAGCCATGTTCGAGGTAGAATGCAATAGTAGATTTACCTACTCCGCTAGTTCCGAGTAAAATAACAGAATAGATTTCATCTGTCTTTTTTTGCATTCATACATCTACCCTTATAAGATTTTTTTAAAAATTATTTACGAAAAAAAGGATTTAACACTGTATTAAGTGATATCTGAGCTTCAATTTACCATTAAAGGTATCAGTGTTTAAAAGAAATTCCATTCGAAGGCATTTTGAAAAAAACTTACTTAGCTTATTTTCCCTTACTCAATAAGATTATCTTTTTGTAATCCAACTAGCTTTGTATTAAATTGAAAGCAAATGGTAAAAGAGTCCCGAGAAGTTGAAATCGAAACCCTTAAGACTCCTAAAGGGGAAGTACCTACGATCAAAGGTCTCGAAACAGCTATAAATTTAGTAAAACCAGATTCAACTGATTTTGAAAAAGACTTCTCAAGAATAAATGAACAGATAGTAGAATTGCATAAAATAATTAACAAACAAAGTGATATCCTGTCTTCGATTGGCAACTCAATAGCCAATCTTGTCAATTATATGGCCAAAAAGGAGAAGGAAGTGCAAGAGTTACAATCAGAAGCTTCATCTTATCTAATGATCGAAAAAGCAGATTTAGTTGCATTAAAAGAAGAACTCGCTATAATACTTGAGAAATTGCATGATCAGATCGATAAGGATGGATAAAACAATGTCTTATAAGAATAATAAATATATTTTACGTCCTTCACAATTGATGAGTAAAAATTCAACTCCTGATAGGTCGTTTTGGGCTAGTTTGACGAAAAATAAGTCAAATCAAACAAGATTCATTTTAAAAGGAAAAACAATTGGTGAATGGGATCCATTTGAAAAAATTCGTTGTATGATATGTTGGAAACCAATAGATTCTTATAAAGATGTAGATAAAATTATGGAATGCCCAAATTGCCATCAAAAAGCTCACCAAGAGCATATGCTTAGATGGCTCGCGACAAAGAAGTACTGTCCTTATTGTAAACAGCCCTTATAGCAGGTTCCAAGATGGATACTTATGAACAAGACGTCATCAAGCAGTTGGTAACTATAATCGAATCAAAAATAGCCTCGTTTCATTACGATAGAAGTCGAACCCATCAGGTAAAAAAAAAGCAAAGAAATAACAATACAATAATCTCTTGGAATATTCACCCATCTTTTGAAACTCCTCTAGAGTACCTAATTCCTGAACTTCTCAATGTAATTGAAGCTAAATTGGAGGAAATTCAGGGAGAAGTAATCCATTTCACAATTACATCTGGAGATATCAGTAATACAGGTTATAAAGAGTTTAAAATTATTTCTGGGCATTCATGGGAGATTTACCTTTATTCGCCTGAAACTTTTATTTATCTCAGATTATTATTAGAGACAAAAAAAGGTCATCCTGAAGAAAAATGGATCTCTATTGATATCGATATAGTATCAGAATCTGCTTGGTTCACTGAATAAGTGGTACTATTCTCACACTACTTTCCAGCGTTCATTATGCGATTCATAATCCACTTTTCCTTCTTTTTTCAGCTCATTCATGAAAACGGTAACAGTGGTTTCAGCAACACCCAATTCATCGAAAGGCGTTTTCCAAGATATTCCCAAGGTGTTTTGATACTCCTCAGAGAGATAATGTACTTTTGATTGCCCAACACTTAGTAAAAGATCATATAATGTATCTTTTGTGTGATTATGTTCGAAAATTAGGTTATGAATATACATGTCGGTAGGTTTCGGAACAGGACTTTGATGAGAAGGACAAATCACTTCTGTACGGACATTTTTAAGAAGTTCTAGAAGTTTTAAGCGCTTTTTAGAATCTCCTGTTGCGTCTAAATAGAAAGCTGCAGGCTGATCAGGATAAATATTACCTTCATCTCCAATAAATGTGCATTGTCCCCGATATGCTTGAATTAAAATGGAATCAGCAGAATGCCCTCCAGTATGTTGAAGAATAAGTGATTCCCCTCCAAGCTCAAGTGTTTCACTGCTAGAAAAAGGATGGATGAATTTTTCGTCAATTTTACTGATTTTGGAGAATAGAGAGGATTTCATTGCTAAACTGAACCGTGAGGCTTGATGGAACTGGGTTTGCAGAATATATTTTTGCCCCTCGGTCAAAGCTTTAATCCCCGCCTCATGTATCCAGATTTCGGGTTTTATTTTCGCCAAGGAATCGATTCCTGCCCAGTGATCAGGATGAGAATGTGTTAAAACCAAATATTTAATCGCGGAGGGATCTCGTCCTATTTTTTTGACGTAAGAAATTATATCTTTCCCTAGAGAGCGCGTTGGAATGTCAATTAGGGCAATTTGATCATCACCTAGGACCAAATAGCTGGCATACTCCTCACCTCCCTTACCAACGTCATCTATAAATCGATAAACCCCTTGGCTCCATTCTATGATCCTACTCATAAGTTATCACCTTTATTCTTAATTAAATGTATTATATAATGCTAATCGCTCTGTCTTAGAATGAGTATTTTTTAATCCTTTTCGTTGAGGGAGGAGAAATAAAAGTCTGTGTTTAGGTTTTTATTTTAGCAAACTAAAATTGACTTCTATCGAAACTAGAAATGATTTAATTATTTTTTTGCTTATTAAATAATAGAACTTAGGTTTAAAAATTCTAATTAGTAGAGTTTAGTTTACTAATAAAAAAGATAAATAAAATATAATAACAAATAAGAAGCATAATTATGGATAATCCCTGCGAGAATATTTTGCCTTTAATTCAACAAATGAGATTATCTTACGAGACCAAACAATATTTATGATACGGAAATGCATTTATTTCCTCATTAGATTTAAAAAATTAGGATTCGCAATGGATGTTATTGAAAGTGAATATTGATGGGTTAATTAATCAAAAATTTATTCCTGTGATCGATCCAACAGCTCGTGAGTCTCCTGCTGCTGCTGGAGCCAACTCATTCCTAGCAGAATATGGTGGAGTTCTTGAAGAAGTCGCTATAGTCTGTAAGAAGGAAGATGGGTATGTTACCTATCGAAGTGGGGCAGCTCCTAGCGATCCAATTTATGAAAAATTTTTTACGGATTTTACTGAACTAGCAAACGATCTGGGAATTAGAACTCATGCAATTGCGTACGCTTTTGGAGATTCGTTTTTAGGCCAAGATGGTAATTATTCTATCGTACGTTCTGATGGAACAAAAGTGCATGATTATGTTGATCCTTCCATGGAAGGTTATTGGAAACATATGAATCACATCGCGAGGGAAATTTCACGACATCCCATAGAAACCCTGAACTTTCAAGAATTTCTTTACCCTCGTCAAGAATATTCTTTTTCACGACGGAGTATTCGAAAGTTTTCTGAAATTTCAGGAGTCAGCCTAGATACGACATATATTGACATCCAAAAAGCACCACATGTAATGCAAATGTTTGAAGAATGGCGTGCGGAATTGATTACAACTGCTTTTCGTGAAGCTGTGGAAACTGCTAAAACCGAACAACCTGGACTCAATGTTGGAATGATAGTTCCAGTTGATCCAGAAACTGAATGGAATGCAGGTTTTACCCGTCATTTTGGCATTTCCTTAGATAAGATTATCGAAATTAGTGGTTATGTAATCTATCATATAATGCCATATTCCCCCATGTATCCAGAACCAGATACTTCTGGATGGGAACAACTTATTCGTGCTATTCGTAGCTCAGTTTTATATGAGCAAACTGGATATAAAAAAGCACTGTTTGTCTGGGGATTAGAATCAGAAGAGGACTTATCGTGGTTGAAACGATTACAAGAAGATACTCGTGCTGAACATGTTTTTGCTCGTTTAGAACACCCACCAAAATATGCAGTTAAGCGTGAGATTCATCGTGGTGTATAACTTACAGCTAATCTTACAGCATTTAATAACTCTGATTCCAGTGGGCATATTTAGTGATATAGTCTGAAACTTGATCAATAAATGCCTCACGATTTCGCTTCCATTGACGCGAAGCAGCAGCATTAAGAGGATCATCAGGATTCGGACTATTCAATAGAAACCTTATTGTTTCCACTACTTGGATTAAACTGTAAGCAGGGCTCCAATCCTTTCCTAAAATACCCACGCAAACTTTTTCTTTGAAAATATTTACATGCCAAATTGGTGTTTTGAAACGCACTTTTGGGGGTTCAAATGGGTACTTCCTTGGGATGTGGATCTCAATAAAAAAGACTCCACCTTCATAAAGGCCTGATCCTAAAATCTCCCCTCTCCAATGAGTTAAATCGTTATTTACAGGGCGAAAAGTTGGCTGTTCACGAGCCAGTTCTTGAGCCTCAATAGCTAGTCTATCTAACCACTCATCTTCTGTAAGCATAGGTTTTTCCGGCATAATTGAGCTGAATTAATATGATTAAACTGTTAACTTAAGGAATAAATGTCTATAGTTTTCCGATTAATTAGTTAGGGTTCGATATCATTAGTAGAAAGGTGATTTATTCATATATCCAAATGAATTATCCTCTCTATTTAACAATAAAATTTTTTATGCTTAGGTAAACTTTTCCACAAAGTCTGGTTCTCTCCTCCCATACAAGTTCAAACCCATAAAAAATTTCTATAGGAGGCTCATTTTGTATGAGTGAAGCATATTTAGATGTATTCGATCGTTTCCAAAAATTACAAGAAATTATGAAAGCTGATGACAAAAATTATAAGAAAGATCCAAGAAAAACTGCACGAATTGCAGCAATTTTAGTCACATCTAGTATCTATTCTAAATATTCAATAGATAAGCAATATGCAGTCTTTAAAGCAATGAAACAGACAATGTCGGAAAAAATGGAGGACTTTAAAACCTTAGGAGAATCTGTTGATGACATTGCCGCGACATTGATCTTGGGATCAGAGATCAATAAAGTTGTCCGCTAAGGAATTTGTTTTATGGATGTAAGGAGTTTTAACCGCTCCGAATTACAGGGAGACCTCAGGAGAATAAGAATTTGATTTTTCAGTCTTATTTTCTAAACCCAGTTTCCCACTCTTTAAACTGAAAAATATTATAAATGTAAAATGAAATTATTAGGATAAAATTAGTTCAAAATGATCAAATTTAAGGTGTAACTATTGAATTTTCCCACATTTGAATCTATATTAGAAGCACAGGAAATCCTGAAGCAGAAAGTAAAACGTACGCCTCTGAATCATTCAACTACTTTTTCTAAAAAGACTGGATGCGAAGTTTATTTGAAATACGAAAATCTTCAAAAAGCTGGGTCTTTTAAAGTACGAGGAGCGTATAATAAGATCGCTCACCTAGATGAAACAGTAAGAAAAAAAGGAGTTGTTGCTGTAAGCACTGGTAATCATGCTCAAGGCGTTGCATTGGCTGCTTCCATGTTCAATATCCCTTCAACTATTGTCATGCCCAAAGGTGCCCCAATACCAAAAATAGAAGCAACAAAAGAATATGGAGGAGAGGTAATACTATATGGGGAGAGTTTTGAGGAAGCATATACCAAAGCAATTGAAATTGCGAAGACTGATCAATTGACTTTAATTCATGCTTTTGACGACCATCATGTTGTTGCAGGACAAGGAACTATTGCATTGGAAATTTTAGAAGACCTACCGGAAGTTGACTTAATAATTTGTCCTATCGGTGGAGGAGGATTAATTTCTGGTATATTAACAGCAATAAAATCCAAGAAATCGTCCTGTCGGGTAGTAGGTGTACAAACGAAAGAAATGAATGCTGCTTATCAATCTATTAAAGCTGGAATCCTTATCAATACTGGAAAAGGTAATACAATTGCTGATGGTATTGCTATTAAGAGTCCGAGTGAATTAACTTTTACAATAATGAACTCATTCCTTGATGATATTGTAATTGTGGATGAAGAAGAGATAGCAGAAGCAATACTGCTTTTAATGGAACGATGCAAATCTATAGCAGAAGGAGCAGGGGCAGTTTCCCTCGCAGCACTTTTGCATCATAATATTGCAAAAGAAGGAGAGAAAGTTGTTTTAATTGTCAGTGGCGGTAATGTCGATACAACCATTTTAGGAAGAATCATAACGCAAGGATTGATTAAATCAGGAAGATACCAAGAACTAAATGCTTTGGTGGAAGATAAACCTGGTCGTTTAGAGACGCTATTAAAGATTATAGCCTCTATGGAAGGTAACGTGGTAGATATTGATTTTGATAGGTATTCTCCATCCGTACCGTTTGGACATGTAGCTGTTCATCTTGCTCTTGAAACAAAGAACAGAATTCATTCAAAGAACATACTAAAAAAAGTAAAGGAATTTTATCAATTGATAAGTTAACAAACTCCCAAAAAAAGTATTGATCATTCCAAATCAAACTGCTTTTCTCAAGATTTTATAATAATAATATCAGCTAAATGCAATTTAATTGTATTATTATCCACTTACGTTTTCATAACCTAAAGGATTTATTGTTTTATCCAAACCACTTTTATCATCTTTAAGAATTCAAAGAATCGTGATTAATTTGTATGATTCACATCCCTCATTGATCCAAAATACCAAACCTGAATACTTAGGCCTATCATCTATAGTGGGAATTGCCATTGTGCATATAGGAGTCAGTGTGGGGGTAATTGGTATCAATACATTTATTCCTGCACAGCTCGCGATTATTGGGTGGGAAACAACGACAATAGCATTTATCATTGGAATTACTACACTATTTGAGCTTTTTAGATTAGTTATAGGATATTTAGGAGATAATTTTCCATTATTTGGATCTAATCGCCGATCTTATGTCATGTTGGGGCTATTGATACAAACTTTAGGTTTATTTCTAATCTCTCAGGTATTAGGGTCGATTCTAATCTTGATAGGAATGATCGGGTTTGTTATCGGCTCAGCTATTGTTGCAACAATGTCAGATGCCTACTTACTCGATAAAACTAATGAACTATCACGAGGGCAAGCTGCCGGTGCGATTCAATTCTTTAGATTACTCGGATATGCACTTGGTGGAATATTTGGAGCGATTTTTTATGGAAGCTTAAAATTTGAAGGATTTTTCATCAGTCTTGGCTTCTTAAGCATACTTCTGGGAGTACTACCTGCTTTACTAATCAAAGAGGATAAATCAGCCAAATCAGAAGTTGTACATCCTATTCGTGAGACGATACAGTTATCAACTCATCAAGTAATGAATTCACAAGTAATTTTAATGAGTTTGTTTTTACTATTCTTTTTGATTGGTTTATTTGCTCAGGATGCTGTTCTAGAACCATTCGCAATTAAGATCCTAGCATTCTCAGAGGGAAATATTGGGAGAGTTGCAGCGATATGGGGAACTACAACCTTAATCTTTATCCCATTAGCATTAGTATTAGAGAAGCGGACTAGCACTTCATATGTTATTTTGCTGGGAGTATGTGTTTCAAGTTTAGGACTTCTCTTAGTTACATTCATAGGTATAGGAGCAACCCAAGGTGGAATACCAGATATTATTTCTTTACAGAATCTCTTCTTAATAAGTATAGGAATCTTCGGAGCTGGAGCAGGACTTGTTACTACCCCTTCCACTACTTTAATGTTGAATATTTGCTCTGAATCTCAGTCAAGAACATTTCTTTTGGCTTTTTTTGGTTTAATATCCACTTTCGGCAGATCAATTGCTAGTTTAATAGCTGGTCTAATCATGGTTTATAAGTCATTTCCATTACTCTTTATTGTAGAAATTGGTTTTCTTCTTGGCGCTTTTCTCCCATATATTTTTTTAAACCAGCTTATATCAAATAATAAACACTCTACCTCCTTGGATGTTATCACTGATTTTTAGTCCCAATGGTGCCAAAACGGTACAATTCTCTAATTTCCCCAGGGACATGGAAATGGAAAATTTTCAAGACTTCTTACTAATTTTCTTTCTAAAATGGTTTAAGTCTAGTATAGAGAACTCATTCCTCCTCCTTACATACTTCAGCTGACTGCTGAAGTCGTGTTTTCAACCAATGGCCTCTTACGGTCTTGACTTTCTTTGAACGCAGTGAACAATTCCTTTTAGAATGGAAGTACGACACTTTAGAAGGATCCTCAGGATATTGCGGATGGGGTAAAACGATGAATTGATCTTCTTCAATCGGCGCCAAACATACAGAACAAACTAAACGCCGACGTTTCAGTGTATCTATTACTTGAAAATCTTGAAAAAAAGTTTCCATATATTTCTCTAAATCTGGATTTGGATCTAGCATCCTTGGCTTTTCAAAAACTTTATCTAACTCTCTTCGAGGAGGATTACTTAGCATTTGAGGATCGAAGGCGAAGAAGGTTCCTATTGAGGTTTCCATACTACTAATCCACTTTGAACAGAAACATTATCATCAGATGAAAGTTTTTTTGCCCTCAATCGTTGTTTCAAACCTTTTCGCGAGGATTGGGATGTAATCACGGGTTCTGGTTCAAATATGTGATAACCCACTACTTTTCCTGACTTGCGATCATACTCAATTGCAGTCTCATAGGAAGTGATTTTTCTAGTTTGTTTAATTCAATGTATCAGGTACTCATTTACAAACTCACTCATACCCATTCTCCTCTCTTTTCCCTTCTAAAAGGGCTAAATGTCAAAAAGATTATTGTGATGAAAATAATTCATAGAGAAAGGTTTGAAAAAGTGATAGTTTTAAATTTTAAGAAGTTTTTGATTTTAAAATTCCAGATTCCTGTAAAAACCTAATCAAACCTGTGTTCAACATTGTATTTTAACTTAGTATTTAAAGTCCTTAAGCAAGTAAATATGCTTTATATTACAGATTTAGATAGGATTTCAACTATTATTTCAAAACATTGCAATGATATCAAAATCAAATTGATGTTAAATCAAGTGTGAAGTCATAAGCTATTATACCTTATAATACTAAAATGGAGGATTTATAAATCAGAGAAAATGAATTTTTTTTCGTTCGTTAAAACTAGGGGCAAATTATCTTGGAACATGATTTATTGAAAGTCCATGATAAGTACAGTTTGAAATATATAGTCTCCAAATTAACTATGGGTAAGGCAAATGGAGAGAAAAGCTCAAGACACAGCTATAAGAAGGAAGATCCTGTTATTGGTTTCCATAGGAAAATCGCAGAACCTATTGTAACCTTTATAGAACCATTTTCTTTAATTACACCAAATAGGATCACTTGGTTTGGTTTGCTTCTAACCATTCTAAGTTCAATAGCAATAGTATTAGGAGCCCTAGATTATTCTTATATGGTGATCGCAAGTTTATTGTATTGGTTATCCGCACTGATGGATTGCATTGATGGACAATTAGCTAGAAAACGACAATGCAGTAGCAGAAAAGGTGAATGGTTGGATTCTGTCCTTGAATATGCCAAGGGAATCTTTTTCTGGATTGGAGCAGGATTAAATATTACAACATATACATCAGAGATATGGGGTTTCAATGTATGGTTTTTAATTGCACTTACTTTGAGCTCTCTTGGTTTTCTCACGATTATATCTATTTACACAAGTTGGTTATTCCAAGAATCACAGCCTGTTTCCCATGGTCATGTTTATATTGTCATATTTATAATACTAACGAATACATTAGAATTAACATTGATTAGCTTTACAATCTTGGCAATTCTAAGTATTATTTACACTTTAATAGAAAAAACATTCCTTTTCCACCCAGTAGAACAGATGAAATGAAATTACTCAGATTCAAAATTTTCTTATCATAATGCTGCTTAAAAAAGGATTTTCCTACCTCCATAATTGAGATTATGAGTAGTAAAAATGAGGTATATCCTGATGCAAGCGATGATAATTTATGATTCAGTTTATGGAAATACAGAAGAAATAGCTAAAGCAATTAGAAATGCCATAAAGATCCAAATGGACACTAAAATAGTTCGAGTAAACAGTGTAAATCTTTCAGAGTTAATTGGATTGAAGCTATTAATAATTGGTTCACCAACGCATGGAGGCAGTCCTACAGAAGCGATACAAGACTTTCTTAACCAAATTCCAGAGGCTAGTATGAAAGATATAAATGTTGCTGCGTTCGATACGAGATTATCTACAAGATTAGTCAAAATCTTCGGCTATGCTGCTGGAAAAATTGCTGATAATTTGAGGAAAAAGAATGGAAGACTAATAATATCACCAGAAGCATTTTTTGTTAAAGGACGAAAAGGCCCGTTGAAAGAGGGGGAATTGGAACGAGCAAACGCCTGGGCTGATGATATTCTTAAGAATTATAGCGTATAATAATTCAGCTAAAAAACCCTGGATGTTTAGGAATGGTAAATATTATTAACCTCTGGTTATTTTATATTGCAGGTTATGCTATAACGTATCCTTTATGGCTATGGGCTGATAGAAAGCGAAGAAAACCATTTGAAGACCCTGAATTATTAGCTCAAAAAAAATTATGGTTCCAGCTGTAGTTTAGCTTATGGAAGGATTTGTTATCAGCTTATTTGTTCCAGCAACGTACGGGATTTTATTTATTCCTGGCTTAACGGCTTCTACAATCGGATTAATTATCATAATGCTTGCATTATATTCCTTTGCATATAATCTGGGTCTTGGGACAACGAAAATATATCAATATTCAAAAAATCTGAATTACATTGGCTGGACAATTTTTATGGGAAGTCTGGCAGTGATAGGATAGTCTAACTCGATTTGGAGTCTTTTATCCTTCTTATATTTTATATATACTTTGAGAGATCTTCATTGAATCGTTTTACTAGAAGAAGCACTTTTAGCTACAGAGTACGAAACAGTATTTGAAGAATATCCCAAAAAACTCCACGATATTTGGGATTACCCTAAAAAAACCCAAAAAAAATCTCCGTTTTCTGCCAGTAGCTGATTACGAGAGTAATTCATTGACTAGTGTTGATTCGAAAATGGTGATAGCATTAGATCTTGAAGGGGTTTTAGCAGATATACTTGCAGCGTGGGTTAAAGAATATGAGAAAGAATTTCGGATCAATGATGTCACTGATTGGGATTTTACAAGTTTGAGAAAATGGAATGAGACTCTAGAAAAGTTTCTTTTTGAAACAGATCATCTTTGGAACAATAACTATACCAAAATTCCACCCTTAATTGCTAACATTAAGAAAGCTACCGATAGGTTAAAACCATTTGATATTGTTACATCCCGACATACTTTAGATGGTATTAAGTTATGGCTTGATCTTCATAACATTGATTACAGAGCTATTGTTTATATTCCAGATAAAAAACCAGTTCTTAACTATAAAACATTCATTGATGATAACCCCTACATTGTGAATACTTTAAAGGATGAGCAGTTCCTCTGGCTGATTGATCATCCCTATAACAGGTCAGTGCAAGAAAAAGAAAACATTAAACGCATTTCCTCTATTAATGAGGTCGAATGAGGGACGAATTCGTTCTTCAGGACTGAAGAAGTATCAGTACCTACTATTGGTTTTCAAACATTAGAAATTATCAACTAGAACTTTAATTGAATCCGAATTCGGTCCCAACAGGGCAAAGTTTCACTTTTTCATCGCCAAATCGTTTTTGGAAAATCATAGTGCTTTCTAGAACATCGGTAATCATATTAACTTCCTTTTGACTATATTTTACCATATATATTCCCCCAATGACAGCTTTGATTTGGTGAGAGTAAAATTTCTTGATGTGCAAGCGAGTATTCAACAATCCCATGTAACAACACCCCATTATATTGCTAATCCTTCTGAAGTGGAGATAGCTAAGGATTAATCAATATAGACAGGATTAACTTCCAAAAAACCGTTGACCTTCCGTTAATTTTGGATAATCAGTTGAAAATAGCTAAACTAATTGACAAAGGTGATTTTCATAAAATTCATGACACATGGATACCAAACCTTTGTCATTCGTAAGGATAGCAATCCCGTTTTCCCAACTAGACACAGTAATGAGTGTGTTTTTATCTGTCAGGACTATATTGCAAGAACAAGTTGAAATCTTAAGGTTATTTATTTGAAATAGGTCACTATTTTCACAAATCTCTATAGAACCAGCAAATTTAACAGTAATTTTACTTTTCAAATTATTTAGTACTGGTAGAAGAGTCTGAAATAGGTTGTTACTTGAAATAATGATTAATATTTCATCATTAGAATTAGACATTAGATGAATAATCCTTCTAAGAATATTTTTTTGACCATTTATAACGTAAGCTACCTCCATATCTTCCTGATTCTCAGCATTTTCAAATATTGGTGATATAGAAGCTATAAGAGTATCCGCTTCTTTTACTTTATGAGAATAATTCTCAAGAAGTTCCTGTTTTAGGTGACTAATCGCCATTTTGGGGTGTAATGGATTATACGTATTAGGTGAACCTTCTCTCACATCTATCATCCCTATTTTATGCAGTTCTTTCAAAGTATAATACATTTTAGAGTCTGGAATTCCAGTTTCATTGCAGAGAAATGTAGCGGAACTGTTAGGATTTGATAATAAGGCTAAGTATACTTTAGCAGCATATGTTGACAATCCAAGGGCTTTCAATTTAGAAATAAAACTATCATTAATTAATTTTTCAGTTTCAATCATATTTCTTCTACCAAATTCTTAGAAGTAGCTAGCAGAGAGTATTAATAAAAATTTACTACTACTTCTTATATAGGAGTAGTAGAATTTAAAAAAATTACTACACCTAATTGTATATGAGGAACTAAAAATGAAGAAATGTACGAGCTGTAATCCTAAAGCTGAGATTGAAGCAGATGAATCAATCAAAAATATTGTTGAAGAAAAGTATGATAGGGAATACTACACAAAATATAAGGATAACTCTGAATTGAAGATGGGAAAAGCCAAAGAAAGACTTTTTAGGGAACTAAACTTACAATCAGGAATGAAAGTCCTTGATATCGGTTGCGGAAGTGGCGAAACTGCTATCAATATTGCTGAAAAAATTAAGCCAAATGGCAGGATAATTGGAGTCGATCTTTCATCTCAAGGAATTGAAGCTGCCCAAAGAAGTGCTAAAATTTTCAACGTCGAAAATGTGACTGAATTTCAAAAAACTAATGCAACGGAACTGCAATTTCCTAACAATTATTTTGATAGGGTCATTAGCGAGTGTGTTATATCATTAATATCTGATAAAATGAAAGCATTTACGGAAATCTTACGGGTACTAAAAGGGAAAGGAAAAGTTGTTATACATGACGTAATCACATGGCTTCCATTGCCCAGATCAATGAAGGAAGATGATGAAATATACTGCAATTGTGTAGGTGGTGCTATCAGTATTGAGGATAATACAAGGATAATGAAAGAAGCAGGTTTTGTAAACGTCCAAGTAATCGATTTTTCAGATGAATATCGAAATCTATTAAATAAATTAATAGTAGTTCGTGCAATAGAGATGGAAGACGAAGAAAAATTCCAAGAGATCATGAAATTTGTAAGAAAAAAGGGAATTGGATATGCTCTCTTTATTGCAGAAAAGACTTAGTAATCCAAAAAAGATGATTAGGTTTTATTTGTTATGAATGAACATTATCATAGGTAAAAGGTAGGAATCGTTAAGGGGAACCATTCCTCTTCACCCTACTGCTTTAATTTTTGATTTGCTTGATCTAAATTAAATACATCAAAAATACCCATTTATTTCCAAATGGGCTTATTCCTAGGCAAAAGGGTCTTTCAGTAATGTTCCAGCTGAATATTCCTCAGATATATTTTTTTAAGGCTATATGATTTGGTAATAAAAATTAATTCAAGGAACAATTCAGGGTATGTCATAGAAAATAAATTAAAAGCTGGGGAAGATTTAGTGACCTTGAATATAAAAAAGATATCTTTACTCTAACGCAATTGTTTTAAGAACAATAAAGAAGCAACGTATGATGGCTTTCAATATGCAAATCCCTTCAAAACTAACTATTGCTAGTTATCCTGGTGCTAAAAGCAATACAAAAAAATATTGGGCTTTATTTGGTTCAATTCCACCTGAAATCCCCTTTTTAATTGAACCATTCACAGGTTTGGCCAATTTTTTCATCCAAGTTTCACCTAAAGCTAAAGAAGCTTGGTTGAATGATAAAGACCCTGAAATATTTGCACTACTCAAGTGTATTCAAGATGCTGACCTTTTAGAGGAATTAAACGAATACATTCGAATACTTCCCCTGATAACCCGCGAAGATTATTTCCAGTGGAAACAAAAAAGACCCACTTCACTTTTGGAACGGGCAATAAAAAAGTTAATAATTCTGAGCTGTTCTCCTAATGGAGCTGGAGGGGGATATAGCATTAAAAAAGCTCATTCTAATTGGCAGATTAATAAACCTGATAAAATGAGATCCATTCATAAGATACTTAATCGTTATCCAGTTGAAATTACCAATCTGGACTATTCGGAAGTTTTTAAACGAAGTGCTTCAATTTTAACTGATCAAGAAGTAATGTGGTATCTTGATCCTCCTTATTTTGACACATCGAAAAAAGGGAATTTATATGGAAAAGGGATGAATAATATTGACTGGAGAACTTTAAAATCATATCTTGATGACATAACTAATTTATGGATTCTCTCGAATCGAGATTCTCCAACTATACAAGACTTCTTCTCAGAATATTATGTTTATAGTTACATAATTTCCAGTAATATGAAAAATACAGTTCAACGCAATACTGAATTGCTAATCAGTAATTACCCAATTTCACCTAAGTACTGATGGGAAGCTGATTGACAATAATTGGTTTAGAGACTATTTGATCTAATTTTCACTGTTATTGTTCTAACAAGACAGGGTCAGTACTCCTTAACTTTTTTTACTATGATAAATACATATCACGCAATGTTGCATAATCCTCTGAATCATTTTAGTTAAAAGGTAGAAATCAGCATTCTAGTTATCATCACGTCGGTTCTACGATACTAATGACTCATATAATGGCGGTACAGGTTGGTGGATTGTGGTTATGCGGCGTCAAGCCCAAAAGGGGAAAAAAAACCTTTTTTTTACTTCTGGAAAATTAGAGGAATGTAATATTATAAACTCTCGAAAAAAGGCGGAATTAAAGAGAAAAAGGCACTGAACGGGCCGAATAGGGAGATAGGGTTATATTAGGGGACTGAAACAGTAAAAAAAATCGAAATTGTTTTTAATGTAGAAAAGAAAGGTTAAAAATGCACAAGGAGGGGGGAGGGAGGGAATCCTGACTCTTGATTAGAAAAGGAATTTTCTACGAGCCAGGACTCCATGGTTTGCATGTCGGGGTTCTTGGAAGGATTTTTCTGGATATTTTAGCTCCTTTTGGGAGTTTTTATTCCTCCAAGGCTCCACTTTTCTTTTACAAGACTCGTTTCATCATCTTGTTGAGTGAGCGTGTCTTTCCACTCTCATGTATGCTTTCTTTTCTTCTCCTTTAAAACATTTTTCTTTAATTTTTTATGATTTCTCTATGTTCGGTTCCTTTTGCTTTCATTTATTCAATTTTCACAAATTTTATTGGAATTTTTACCATTTTTTTAAGATAAGTTTACCCTTTTATTATTCCTTATTCCTATCTTAAGAAACCCTTAATCATAAATTCTTTCCAACAGATTTTTTAGATAATGTGTTGGTATGTATATTCCATTGCTTTTCTTTGTTTTTACTTGTATTTCTCTTCCTGAGGGGAGGTGGATTTCTGTTTATTCTGGTCTTTCATACCATTTTTATGTTTTCTGTCTGATTTGATTTTCATACATCTGGAAACTCCCTTAAATCCCTTATAATAGCAATTATTTCCTCTGATCTTTCCTTTGTGATTTTTGGTCTTCTATCCTTCATTCGTTGATAATCTGAGTCCGTCCAGGAGTCTATCCATACAGCTTTTCCACCAAACTTGATAATGCCCTCAATGTCCCGATAGTAATCGTCTCCTACATGCAGTAGTTTTGTTGGATTAGAAAGGTTAATTCCTTTCACTCCTGCTTGAAAAATTTGAGGACTTGGCTTGTGATATCCAATTTCCCCAGAAAAAACTACATTTGTAAAATATTTCTTCAGATCATGTTTTTGAAGAACAGCATTTCCATCTGAAGGCCACTGATGATCCGAGATCAAGATTAGTGTGTAATTTTTCTGTTTTAATCTTGTTAGTAAGTCATGTACTCCAGGATAGATGTAGATCCACTTTAATTGCCTCTTAAAGTACTCGGAGATCAAATCTTGTGCAAATTTTTCCAATTTCTCTGTATCTAGAAGTCCCAGTTTCCTCAATACATCTAATACTATTTGATCAGTCCTTTGCTCTTTGTAACTCGTTTTTAATCCTACTGGTTGTATTCTTGTTGATCTTGCTTTATATGCCTCTATAAATGTCTCTACTGTTATTGCTCGGGGAGCTGTTGGCAACATTCTCCAGAGTGCCTGTATTTCTGCTTCTATGTCCCACTTTACTGGCCGTTTGGCGTAACAAAGTGTATTCCACAGATCAAATGAAATTACTTCAATATTGGGCATAATCGAAAGTCATTTATATTGACATTATTAAAAGGATACTGGAGGCGATAACCAGTGTGGGATTGCCAAATGCTTTACTCAAATTAGTTTCTCTCTTCTAATTTCACGCATCCCTCTATGTTGTCGTCAGTTGTCTCAGATTGCACTGATAAAACCTTTTTTTCTTCGCGAGCAACGGATTCAGGTTCAATGGTGCCTGGGATTAACGATTGATATTCAACACGAAGGATGTGACTAGTTTGGAAGATCTAAAAGCCCAAAAATTTGTTATTTGCCCTGCATGGCCCTATGTAAATGCAATTCCTCATCTAGGAACTGTTTTGCATCTTCTTAGTGCCGACATCTATGTCCGTTACCTCACATTACGTGGCGCAGATGTTATTTCTGCAACGGGATCTGATTGTCATGGGACTCCTATCGAGGTTTCGGCAATTCGTGAAGGAATTCCACCTCAAGAATTAGTTGCGCGGAATCATTCGCGAATTCTCGATCTACTTGATCAATGGAATGTCCGATTGAATTATAGAACAACTGCTGACCCTTTCCATTACTCTTGGGTTCAAGATTTTTACAATAGATGTTTTAAAAATGGTTATATCTATTCTGAAGAGGTAGAACAGCTTTATTGTCTTCAGGATCAAAGATATTTACCTGATCGATTTGTTGAAGGTGTTTGTCCTCACTGTGGGGTTAGCGGTGCACGTGGTGACCAGTGTGATGCTCCTGCTTGTGGAAAACCTCTTAATCCTGTCGAATTAATTAATCCTGTGTGTAAAATCTGTGGAAATACGCCTATTGTGAAAAAAAGCAATCAATGGTATTATAATTTCAGTGCTTTCCAAGATCAGCTTTCAAGCTATATTCAAAATAATAAACAACTTCCTGAGAATGCTCGTAAATTTTCAGAAAACATCCTGAATGAAGGTTTAGCCCCAAGAGCATTAACTCGAGACCTTGATTGGGGTATTCCTGCAGGAAAGGCGATTCCAGGAGCAGAAGGAAAATCCATTTATGTATGGTTAGAAGCTGTTCTGGGCTATGTATCTGCTTCTGCTGCTCTTGGTGAACAAGATCACTTGAATCCTGATTTTTGGAAGGATTATTGGCTTAATCAAAATACAAAAACTATTTTTTTCATTGGTAAAGATAATATATTTTTCCATACTTTGCTCTTCCCTGCGCTTCTTTTAGGGGTCGAAGATTCGTATGGTAAGCCCTTTGTATTGCCATATAATGTCAGTACAACTGAATTTTTATTATTTGAAGAGGATAAATTTAGTAAATCTCGGGGCATCGGGATCTGGATCGATGATGCAGCCAAATTATTACCTACAGATTACTGGCGGTATTACCTAGCAGCTACAAGGCCTGAAATTCGTGATTCAACGTTTACTTGGGAGGATTTTGAACAAAGAGTTAATATTGACCTGAATGATGTCCTAGGTAATTATATTCATCGAATCTTTGTTTTACTACGAAAATTCTATCAAGGTAAGATTCCTGAATGCCATCGACTTGATGAGTTAGATCGTGACTTTGTTGATTCTATCCATAAGGTCCCTGATCTTGTTGCTGACCAGTTTGATCATTTTGAATATAAAAAAGCGGTTGGGGCCATGTTGGATTTCGCACGCACGGCAAATGCCTATCTTAGTGCAAAAGAACCTTGGAAATTAATTGATACTGATCCCACTGCTGTTGACACGACTCTCTCTTTGTGCGCTCAGTCTTTACGGACTTTAGCCATTATTTTTTCTCCCATCATTCCTGAAACAGTTGAAAAGCTCTGGAACGCCCTTAATTTAGAGGGAACTGCAGCATCCCAGCAACTTAGTGAAGCAGGAAAATTAATTTTAAAACCTGGACAACAAGTAAAAAAGACTAAACCATTCTTTGCCAAGATAGATATTAATGAATTACAAAAACAACTCGTACAACTCAATAAACCTCAAAAGAATAAAGAATTTAAAGGAAAGATCAAAATGAAAGATAAAACTCAAACTATTCCCTTTGAAGATTTTCAAAAGCTTGATTTGAGAGTAGGTACTATTGTAAAAGCAGAACTAATTCCGAAAGCAACGAAATTATTGAAACTAGAGGTTAATCTTGGTCCAGAGATCGGAATAAGACAGCTTGTCGCTGGTATAGCAACCCATAGAGTCCCTGAAAAGCTAGTTGGCCAACGAATTGTTGTGGTTGTCAATTTAGAACCTGCAACTATTCGTGGGGTTCGGTCTGAAGGTATGTTACTCGCTGCTGTTGATGGAGAGAATTTGGGATTATTAGTTCCAGATATCGATGTTTCAAATGGAACACCGATCAGTTAACTTTTTTAATTTCATTTGCTCTTTATATTTCCATTCACCTAAATGTGTGAGTGGTAAGTTTTGAAAGACTGGGATTTAGTTATTTATGATTCAGAAAAGGCAGGTCAGGTTATAAATCGTTTCTGCATTACTGAGAAAACCTTAGCTGCTGCAGGACAACATGGAAAAGCTATCATTTTAACCGATGAACATGGGAAAGATTGGCTTCTAAAAACTTTTTCTAATATTATCGATTTTGAAATGGAGAAAATTCTCGACTTAGAGGTTGATATTAAGGCATCCCCCGAGGATAGTCAATCTCGGATGCATCTCTGGCGGGTTTTTAATGAATTAACTGCAGCGAGATTAGGTGAAAAATTAAAACTTAATGTCCCTGAAGTTATTCTAATCTGTTCTCAAAAGATTAGTGATATTGTCTTAAAACCATCAACTAGGCTTAGTTTGGGGAATGTAGTGATTCTTGATGAAGATGGGGGGCCAGAGACAGCGGATGAATATTACGAACTTTGCTCACGTGAGAGTTTTATTTTAAAAACATCTAAGCGCTTTGAATCCCAACTTGCTCAGAGAAGTAAAGATAATGATCCAAGTACAGTTCTGGGATTGCTAACTGAAAAAATATCCAATTCTATGAACTTAGACGAATATTTAGACTCTTTTAATGGGGATTTAGACTCTGCTTTCATTTCTATTCGAGAAATTAACGATGGTTTTACCCTATTACCATTTGATATATGGCTGAATGATCCTGATCGCAATGCAGGTAATTATCTTGTGCAAACAGATGACAAGAATAAAACTAAACATATTTGGGGAATAGATTATGAAATGTGGTCACTTGGTTCAGATATTTGGATGGATGAAGATGATATCACCCAAGGAAGAAGCTATCTAACAGCGATTATTCATCCTAGTACAAATATTTTTGATCAAAGGGTGCTGGAAACTTTACATCGAATTCGTTTATTAACGGATGAGGAAATTCACAAGCTGACCAGGATGCCTCAACTCGCTTGTAAATTCTTTGAGTACCATATTGATTTCCAAAACCTCGATCCTGAAGAGAGAATTGTCCTTAAACAGGTTGAGACAAATTTAGAGGACTTCCTTTTAGAGTCAAAACCACGTACAGATAAACTTAGTGATATTCTGATCAAACAGATCGGCTTACCCTCTGATTTTGACGATAATTAGTAATTCCTAGCCTAATAGGTTATCTTGAGGCAGATTTCCTTTCAAAACCTGAATAATCTTCCCTGAAAATGTCTTAAGATATTTATCATCACTTGCAATTGAAAATTGGTACCAGAATGACGGAAGAATAGCAGTTGCTAATATTGATCCCATTTTGTTGTAAATATCCTGTTTTTCTTTGTGCTTAACATAAGTCTCTCCTAATTCTCTACTCCATGAATAGACCCATGCTGCAGCTATGCTGAATATCACTTTCGAATTAGGGAATGACAAATTTAATCCCACTGGACTCCAAGATAACCAATGAAAAACAGATTCGAGTATCTCGATTAAGCGATCCTTTTTATTGAGTTGAGAATTAAGCTGGGTGAGCATTTCAGTCTCTGTATCTAGATAAGACTTGCATTGTTTTAATCCTGATGTTAATAACGAGTAATTAGTTGTAGGCCTTGTTTTTTCGAAAAACACTTCTTCTTCTTTTATCCGTGCGTTTCGAACATCAGCATAAGGATTATCATTGTTATACTCATCTCCTATGTAATCTGTAAAATAAGGTATGAGTTCCTGCAATAATTTTACTATCTCGTCATTC
Source organism: Candidatus Heimdallarchaeota archaeon (assembly GCA_011364965.1). Lineage (GTDB taxonomy): Archaea > Asgardarchaeota > Heimdallarchaeia > Hodarchaeales > Hodarchaeaceae > Hodarchaeum. Next base: position 56,696 of record RDOB01000007.1, on the reverse strand, counting down.
TTTATCTGATGGGACACACCCGCTACCCAGTTGAAACCATTTCCCCTACAAGGGTCAATCCAGATCAATACAGAGTTATTGTCGATACGAGAAATAATCAACGGATATATACGGCATATTAGGGGTTTTAAATTAGTTGAATGAAGTTCACAATGGCCATTTACTCTTAAAAAAGGGCAACTATCTCCTCGCATTAACTTATGATAATTATTTTCTTTTTTAATCAATTTTGCCCAATGAGGATATACTTGGCGAATTTTATCATTTTCATGGGGTAGTAAGGGAAGGTCAAACTCCGTTGCACAGCATTTATGATGGCAAATTGAGCAGTCATACCCAGATTTCTTAGAAAATCCTCTAATTACTTTCATTGCTATGCATCATCGAAAATTTGTATTAGTAAAAGGATTAGTTTTCATAAACTCAAAGATTCTAAAGTTGATGGTTCAGGAATTCCTTCTGCATTCCAACCTCTTAATTTATAATATTCGGGGAGTAATTGATTTAACATTACAGTTTTATTTCTTGAACCCCCGATTTTATGTACTTCTGTCAATAATCGAGGAGGTAATTGATCATCTTTCGCACCGAATCCAGCTTTCACGTTATAAAGGCGTTCTAAATTCCAGATCCGTTCCCCTATACGCATCACATCGGATTCTGTATATTTTATTTTATATATGACAGATAATAATCGAGCATAATCGATTGCTGATAGTGCAAAAGATGAGAATCTACAGAGAACTAAGGAATCTACGAACGCAGATAAATCTTCAAAAACGCGAACAATCCCCGCTTTTCCTTGAGGAGTGAAACGATCCATTGGAATTGGGTTTCCAAGTATTTCTGTACTAATCATATATGCCCTTAAGTGGCAACCGCCACGATTTGAGGTTGCATAGGCCAATCCTTGCCCTTGTGCTCCTCTTGGATCATAAGCAGGTATTTCAAGTGATTTAACGCTCATTGATAATTCTGGTTTACCATATCTTTCAGCAAAACGTTTCGAACCTTCACCTAAATCTAAACCCATTCCTCTCTTAAATGCTATTTCCTTGATTATGTCCATAAGTTTATCAGTTTCTCCAAATTTTGGAAAATCGGGGAGTAATCCGGCCTCAGCTAATTCCATTGCACAACCGATGGTATTTCCAGTTGAAATTGTATCCAATCCGACCTGATTACATAAATAGTTCAACTCACATATTAACGCCAAGTTGTTATTCGCTATTTGAGAGCCAAATGCCCATATTGTCTCAAACTCGGGTCCTTTTCCTTGTTTTTCCTCAGTTAACTTTGTGATTCTTCCACATGCTATAGTGCACCCCGCACAAGCGTGTTTTCGGACAACATATAATTCCTGTAATTTCTCTCCTGAAATACCAGGAGCATCATCGAACACTCCCTCTTGGAAATTTTTGGTTGGAAACATTCCTAATTCGTTAATTACATTAACCAATACTGGGGTACCGAAAACAGGCAATGCAGATTTTGTTACGGGATTTTTTCTTAAGGCCAAGTGCAATTCATCTGAAACATCTTTAAGTTCATCGTTTTTTTCTAGTTTATTACCTCTTATGGCGATTGCTTTCAAATTCTTTGAGCCCATAACGGCACCTAATCCTCCTCGACCTAGAGCATGTCCTTTATCGTTTATTATACAAGCAGTTAAAACTTTATTTTCTCCAGCTGGACCTATACAAGCAATTTTTGCTTGTGAGTCTGTTTGTTCAATCAATTGATCTGTTGTTATCCAAGTGTCCTTTTTACTAAATTCTAATGCAGAGCGTAATTCGTATATACCTGATTCTGCATTTAGGTATAAATAACTTAATTCTGAAGCTTTTCCTTCAATTATAAGTGCTAAAATATCTAATCCTCTTAGCTCAAATCCAAATCGTCCACCTGAATTAGCATCAAATATCGTTCCTGTTAAAGGAGACTTTGACACACAAGAAAAACGTCCTGACGTCGGAGCGGAAGTTGCAGTAAGTGGGCCAACTGAAAAAATTAATTTGTTATTTTCACTTAAAGCATCAGTTTTTGGAGGTACTTCATCCCACAGGATTTTCACACCAAGACCTCTGCCTCCAATGTACAATTTTAGAATCTCTTCAGAGATCTTTTCGGGCTTTACTGTTCTATCAGTTAAATTGCAGCGTAATAGATTATAATTCTTCATTTTTAACTTTCCTTTCCTAATCATAAAATAAGTTATATTCAATGAATTCACATGTTTGACATTTCTCTTTATGGTACGAATAATGTGCTTCAGACATTTTTCCGAATGTAGCAGACCTTGTGGGGCATAGGTGACAAGGAATCTCATCGATTATCCAGTGGTCACTTAACGCCATCCATTTCAGATTGTTCATGATATTAATCCCAGCACTAGCACCAAGTCGGAATTTCAATGGATCTAAAGTATTACCTCCTGCAATTATTGCTCTTGCTGCATCAGAGAAATTTCGGATGCCCCCTGCAGCCTTCACTCCAATATTTGGGCCGACAGTTTTTCGCATTAATTTTATATCATATGGAAATGCCCCATATACTCCAAAACCTGTGGAGGTTTTTACAAAATGAGCTCCAGCGTCCTTTGATATTGTACAAGCTTCAATTTTTTCTTTATCTGTCAAATAACAGGTTTCAATGATAACTTTCACAAGTGCATTACTAGCAGCTGTAACCACGGATTCAATATCCGATCTAACAAAATCAGTGTCGCCATCTTTCAATCTTCCAACATTTATAACCATATCAATTTCATCTGCTCCGTCCTTCACAGCTTTTTTAGTTTCAAATGCCTTTGATTCGCTATCCATCATTCCAAGGGGAAACCCAACGACAGAACAGACCTTAACATCCGAATTTTCTAGAGATTGAGCTGCCAAGGAGACATAACTTGAATTGACACAAACAGAGAAAAAATTATGCTGCTGTGCCTCTTTACATAAATTTATTATGCTCCCAGGTCCCTCCCACGCACTTAATTTTGTATGATCAATTAATTGTGCTATCTCTTGTGGAGTAACTTTAAGCTTGAAAGCTTTATAATCAATTTCCATGAAGTTGCAACATCTCCTTTATTATTATAAATCAAAATCTCTTTAAAACTATAGTTTAGAAATTTCAGGCATTTTTTATGTTCTATGGCTACATATTGCGTTAGTTCAAGAATAAAACTGCATCTTACTCATAAATCTATCTTCCCTTAAAAATTATGAATTTTCCAAAGAAATTCAATCTTTTTGTATAAAGGTTAAAAATCCAAAGTAAGGTGACTGTACCTGTATTATTTGAATCAAGAAGGATCATTATTATGGCAGGTAGTCACGGTTCACTTACAAAAGCTGGGAAAGTCAGAAATCAAACACCTAAGGTTGAAGCACGTACAAAAAAAGGCTTAACACCAATCTTACGGAATAAAAAGAATTATGTCAAGCGTATTGAGCGCGAGATTCCTGTAGGTCAACCTGAATTTCAACGGGAACGATAAATCTTAAAAATATAGAGAATTAAGATATTAAATTCTGTGTATTTTTGATCCACATCTCTGACAAAAACGTGAATCCATTTTTAATGAAGCTCCACATGTACTACAAAATCTGACCTTCTCTGCAGTCAAAAGTTCCTTTTCTTTTTTGTCAAATTCAGCCCATGCAGATTTATGAGGATCTAATCCTTTTTCTTCCGCATATTCGAACCAAAATGATTTTTTCTTCTTTTTTCTTTGATTTATAGAACCATTAATATCAGATATTTGCTTCACCACTATCCTTGATTCCCATGTTTACCTACTAATTATCTTGTTAAAAAAAGTTCCTATAGTAGAACTAGGAATGTGAAATCTCTTAGGTTTTTTATCTAGTGTGCCTTTATTTATCTATGATCAATAAACGATCACTAATAATTTTTTTTTCAGAAAAAATCATGTCTCAGACATCAAAAATTTGGTTTAAGATATCTCTTTAGCTAATTTCGGTAATTGATCATTTCTCAAACCCTCTGTTCGAGTTACTTTAAGAATTAAAGAAGAGTAATAGCGGCTGGAGGATTTGAACCATCCGATCTCGGGGTCTCTCATACGCATATGAACGTAATATGAGCCCCGCGGGATAACCTAGCTACCCTAAGCCGCTTTCTCATGGATTAATCATCGATCTTTTTTATAACAATCATTTACAGGCTATAGATTATCAATGAAGTGCTTTAGAGAAGTGATATCCGCACTAATTGAACCCAAGCTTGTTTTTAAATTCTTTCCCATGATTTTTTAGAGTTCTTTTGACGCTTAAAGAAAACTAAAATCATCATTTAATTAAGATGACTCTGAAGAGGAGTTATTACTCGAAAAAAAAGGCTTTGAATTCACTGTCTTGTTGTAAAAGCTCCGTTACTTGTAATCCTAGAGGTGTTAATTGCCATCCTTGTTCACCTCGTTCTACAAGCCCTAATTCAAGTAATGAGCGACTATATTTACCAGTTCGGATATGACTCCTAACTGTATCAAGTCCAACACCTATCATTTTACTTAATCGTTTATATCCAACCGAATCTCGATATAATTCAATCAATATTCTTTTTTTAGTTCGGCCGAGCTGTTCAATGATAGTTTGTGGTTCATCGATCGTAGTCTTGGCAGAAGAGTCTTGTGTTGACGGTTGATTTGGGGAGTTAGAATCTGTCTCAGATGGTGATTCTTTCTCATCCATTTGGTGAATACTTCCTAATTTATACAAATGACTCTATACTCGTTTTAACTCAGTTCGTCTTGCTCTGGGTCTACTTCGAATCCATTTCTTTCCGCATTCTGTACATGTAGTTCGTAAATCCACTTTTTTGGTAGTTTTAGATGTCATATTACGTGAAGCAATTGGCCTTCGAGAATAACGACCGTGATTTCCAATCCTACTTGTCCATCTTTCCGATCTCCGACTTCCATGGCCCATTCCGCCTCCTCTCTGCCTCGCTTTCTCAATCTTCACGTCTTGGAAAGTATGTTTCTTGCAATTGGGGCAGTAAGTACGCATTTTAGCGGGAATTTTCATCTTAGGTAAACTCCATATAAAATGTTGACATATTTGGCATTTATTTTCTGCTTTATGTCATTTACATCATTTCTACTTTAACGTTAAAAGTTGCTTGATGGTTAAGATGATTATAATAGAAAATAATGGTTCTAGATTTTATATTTTTGCTAAATAATTCAAATGAGAGGGATTATTTGCTAAAAAAATGTAACCAATTACTAAATGGTACAATCTATTAGCCTCTACGTCCACTAAATTCTTATGTTTTCTATTAGAGATGAAAAAATTTAATATGAGCAATCCTTGACCTGATTATTTGAATAGGGGACATATTATATTCAATTATAGTTTGGATCAGTAAGCTAAAAAATGTCTCCATTCTCTCCTTGAATTGATATATATTGAAGGCTATCAGAAAATATAAAGGTATTATTGAGGGAGTTTTGCTTTTAGGAATTGCAATTGTCTTAGCAGTTGCTGTTTCTTCTGGAATCAACTCTTATTTAGCAAATCCTAAACATCCAATTGTTTCTGTTACAACTGGAAGTATGCTTCCAATTTACAACGGATTTCAAGATTATGAGTATTCTGAGATGTATCCATTTAGAGGTGATATCCTTTTAATAAGAAGAGTCCCAATCAATGAGATCAAAGTTGGCGATGTTATTATTTTCGACACTCCTTACGTAAATGATCCAGTTGTTCACCGTGTTGTGGCGAAGTGGGAAGAAAATGGTACGATTCGTTTCAAAACTAATGGAGATAATCGAGTGGATCCTGATAGCTGGTACGTTATAGGAGAAGATGACATAATCCATGGAGTGGTTGTATTTCGAGTTCCGCATGTTGGATGGTTCTTACTAGTTATTCAAACAACACTTGGTAGGTTAGTTGTATTATCTTTTGCGATTATCTTGCTTTTTCTTGGAGGAGATGAAAAAGAAAAGGTAAAACAAGGAAAAGATGAGTCTTGTATTCAAAATAAATCTAGTGAAAATCAGAATTTGGTGAATAATCTAAATATAATTCAGAAAGGAATCATATTCGAGAGAAATATTGCCTCTAAACAAACTCTATTCTATACAGCTATCATTTTTTTAATAATTTTCTCTTTTCTTGGATTTAATATATTAGGAGCACTTTTATCGTCCCCAGATGTTAATATCTATGCTATGAGTGATAATTCATTGGCTAATCCCCTAGAAGACAAATCAACTCCTTTTAATTTGACAAATAACTACTCTTGGAAGGAAGGGACTCAAGATGTGTACTTTTTTCCCGTAAAAATTGAAATCACTTCAGGAGGGCTTTTCAATAATATTGATTATTTTGAAATTAAAGTAAATGAGACTCAGGGATTGTATCGATGGAGCGTGGTATACAATTTCATTGGAAAGAAAGTTATTGAGGGAGCTGTGATCGCTTATCTGAGTGATTTAGGAGTTTATAGTGCTTCCATAACACTAGAAATTTACTCAAGAGGTCTCTTGGCTTCTCCTACTCAAATTATAGATTTCAAGTTATTGTTAGGAACTGGTGGCTGATTAGATGCCAAATATTTGTTATATTGTAGGTACAGCAGGCTCTGGGAAGACAATGCTTACATCATCTCTTCAGAGATATTTGATAACAAGAGGTGCGTCAATAACTACAATTAATCTTGACCCAGCAGTCCAACATGTTCCTTATCAGGCCGACATTGATATTAGGGAGTTCATTAACTTTGAACAGCTGGTTGATGAATATCAGCTTGGTCCAAATGGTGCAATGATTGCAGCTGCTGATTTGATTGCTGATTATATTCATGAGATTCAGGAACAAATAACTGACCTCGGGGAAAGTTCAGAGGTTGTTCTTATTGATACTCCGGGGCAAATTGAGCTTTTTGCATATCGAACTGCTAGTTTAAAAATAATTCAGAGTTTTCCAGCTGATACCTCAACATTAGCCTTTTTATTTGATTCTGCCCTTGTATCTAATATCTCTGGTTTTCTTTCGATTAACCTACTCGCTACTTCAGTCCAGATAAGACTGAATTTACCTATGATTCATGTTTTGACAAAAAGCGATTTAATTAAGGCACATCAAATTGAAACAATATTATCTTGGAGAGAGGATCCATATGTTGCCATTGAAGAACTTCATGGGATGAATAGAGAATTTTCATTTGGAATAGGGCAAATCGTAGAAACCTTATCTGATATTCCAATTCTTCCGATAAGTTCCTTAACTGGAGATGGAATGGAACTTCTAGCAGCTCATCTCAGTCGGACTTTTACTGCTGGAGATGATTGGTCTATTTAAAGACGGGGTCCTGGTAACATCCATATTAATGATGATACAACAACGAATAAAACTATAAATGTAAACGTTCCTGAGAGCCAAAGGCGCTTTGTGTCCACCTCATCACCCGGTAGCTCTAAGTAAAAGCGTACAAAAGCGTTACATGATATCAACCCCACTATGGGAAATAAGAACCATAAACCAGGAGAAATATCAAAGAAAATAAAAGAAAGACCAGCTATTATTCCCCAAATAATGCTAAAAACAACTTTGGAGTAGTACAATTTTGTATTTGGAGATAACGCGTTAAATCTATCAGCCATTGAGGATACTGTTATTGAATCAGTGTCTGCAGAAGGCTCATCAGTAGCAGTTTGAATACGCCGAATCTTCCGTTGGCTTAAATCGCGACGTTCTTTACTCAATTTCAGTCCTCATCCTTTTCAATTTAACTTTAGGTTGTTAGCTCTCATTTGTACGAGTTTTGAATTATAATAATAACCCTTTTTAAAAAGGACTAGATATTTTTCAGATTAAGTATAGAGTTTTAATGTATATCCAATCATTGATGGAGTCCTTAGAGTGTCCTATTCTGGAGAATATCTAGTCAAATTGGCAAGGAATACAATAGAAACATATTTGGTGACTCATAGCAAACTGAAAATTCCTGATGATGCCCCCAAGGATCTTTTTGACCAATCAGGCGTATTTGTTACATTACACACTATCGAAGGGTCGAGAGAAAAATTAAGGGGATGTATTGGACGAATTGAAAGTCCGAGAAGCACATTAATCCAATCGACTATAGATTCTGCAATAGATGCAGCTATCAACGACCCAAGGTTTCCTTCGGTCACCTTAAATGAAATGAAAAACGTAATTGTGGAAGTTACCATCTTAACGGTACCTCAGTTACTAGAAATAAATGATCCTAAAGACTATTTTAATTTGATTAAAATCGGAAAACACGGACTTATTGCGGAACGGGGGCACTTTAGAGGTTTATTACTTCCTCAAGTAGCTGTAGAACAAAGATGGGATTTAGAAAGTTACCTTGATTATGTCTGCATGAAAGCTAATCTTCCGCCAAACATATGGCGAAATCTCGATACAAAAATTTCTATTTTTGAAGGAATTATTTATTCTGAGACTACACCAAATGGTGAGATCATTAAGAGAATTGTGGAATAATTTAATCTTGTTTTCTAGAAAAATCAAAGAATTTCTTTGTAGCTTCCTTAATATCATTTGAGATAAGGATTTCTAGTGTGGACCGATATCTACAACATGTGCCACTATCAGGGACTTCAAGTTTTAAACTTTCACCAAAATAACCGAATTGAATTGGACGAAGCACAGGTAATTTAGAAGTAGATTCAAGGAATTCGAGAGCTGGCAATGAAATAGTTTCTTTATTAAATTTGAAGCAGGTGGGGGATATTATTGTACCTATATTCTCATTAATAGCGATTTCTTGGCAATAGGCCTCACAAAAAGCCTGACAGAGAAAACATAGTGATTTACTATCTTTAAATCTCTCCAAACTAGATTGAATTGACCTTTTTCTCATTTTTTGGAAGAATAGTTTTTGTGTATAATCTTGAAATATCTTCTCTAATTCGTGGCCTGTTTCAAAAAAAACAGGAATTATTTCAACTCCTCTTTTTTTCATTAAAAATGCAGCAAGAAGTGAATTATAATGTGGTTTAAGAATCATAATCGCTTTACCCTGAACTTTAGAAGGAATTCCATCCATTGCGGACAATATTCGCGTATAAATAAAGGCAAGAGAGCCTCGAATGTCAAGAAAAATTTCTAAATCAGGTCTTTCTAGATCAACTCTTAAATTCAAGATGTTAGATTCCAATATTTTCGATCCAAGTTCTCTTGCGATGTCTCTTGACGAGTAAGAATGTTTTCCTTCTCGTCGTACTCTCACTGCAAAACTTATTTCGGGTCTCAATTCATCTTTTATTGAATTATATGCTTTACATATTATAGTTTCTTTATTTGAATCAAGAACAATAGCGAGACTAAGCGAAGAGACCCCACTGACCGTTTCTGAAATCTCTTTCGCCAAAGGAGCCCAATCTGTTACATTTTCTGACCAAATCACCAAACGATTTCTATAAGAGGTAATTTTACATGAACTACAGGCTTGAAAAGATTGAGTTTGTTCTATATTGTAACTTAATTGCCTGACCATTCTAGAACGAGTACGTCTACTTTTTACTCCCAATTCGCCTCCCAAGCGTAATAAAATAACATTTTTTCCTATTAGAAAATTAAATTCATTGGAAGATATCAAATCAATATGAACTTCCAGAGTTTGCTAGATTGTTCATCATTGTTCATCAACAAGATAAAAGCCCATAAATGGAATAGAATGAAAAAAACGAGCAGCTCAGAGTAACTATAATATTTCATCGAATTTCTCATGCTTGTCAGGTTTCATCATAGGCGCTCGTTTAATATTATAACAATATTCTCTGAGGAAGCTAATCTTCCTCTTCTTCTTCCTTCAATTCTTCACTGGCTTTTACTACTTCAGCAACATCAAATTGTTGTTCAAAGCGGTTCCAGATGGTTTGTTTTAAATCGTGGTTAAGATTTTTAACAGCTTTCTCTACTATTTTCCTCGCTTTCTCTCTATCTGCTGGAAGTTCAGTAAACCCCCACATTGAAGCAGGAGCTTCTTTTGGATGTTTCTCTATTAGATAAACAAGTTCTTCTTGGCGTTGAAAGGAAACATAGGTTGGTTGAATTAATGGGCAATCAGTAAATTTATGAGCACCAGTAACAGTAAACAAATGGCTACATCGAATTTTTCCAGGTTTTGTTGACTTGGTTTTGAATGCACAATGACCCGTATCTAGATAGTTCCATGAAATTGTTAAATCAGACGAATTCATTTTAATTCACGCAATATTTGAATTATTTTAGAATTTAAAATTCCCTAAGGAAGATTTTCCTAATATCTACAAGTATCCTCGCGTGCATAATTGCTCTAGGAGGAAGTTTTCATATTTATTAAACTCAGAGATGCCTCCTTTTTCAAGCTATATAAAATTGATATTCCCTTCATACATAAGAAATTTCTCTCAAAACAAAATGAATCTAGCAAATTATGGTGTCTATATTGATAAATCAAATTTGTTAACAGATTAAAAACGTAAAGAATAAAAAAATGAGTCTAAAGCCGCTGGAGGGACTTGAACCCTCGACCAACAGATTACAAGTCTGTCGCTCTACCAACTAAGCCACAGCGGCTATTTATAATATTTCCATTAAAATGTTTAGGGATTAATTTACTTTTAATCTTCAGAAATGCCGTAAAACCTCAAATATATGTGTATTTATGAATCTCCCTATAGAAGTTGAATTTAAAATACATTAAATTTCGTTTACTTCAATTCTAAAAACTGGCGATTTCTAATATAAAGTGTTTTTATTCCTTTTTTCCCTGCAAATTTCCGTAATTTTCGATCATTGGTAGCAATTATTCCCTTCTGTTTCTCTGCGTAGTCTAAAAGAATAAAGTCTATGTTTTTATGAAAATAAGTGACTTCTTGAGTATTAGCATACTTTTCTATGAATTTTAGACCAATTTTAGCTTGCATTCGGGTCTTAGAATTTCCTGTTTGGGATAATTTGATTAGTTCTTCTTTTATTGGACTCAGTGCAATTAGTTTCCGTAATCTAGGAACAACACGATCAAGTTCATCGTTTATGCTCAAACCTTTCATCTGAGTGATTGCCATTACAAAATTTGAATCCAGAATAATATGGATTGCTGAATTAAGATTTGAATCGGAATTTAATTGCGGGTTCGTAACTCAGTTCCCCCCTTTATTACTCCCCAGCCGATTAACCGCCACCGACGATCAATCTGTCTACTGATAGCTATTCGAGTACCAATCTCTGCACAAACAGGAATTCGAAGAGAAAGTTGAATACCTTTTTTACTTAATTGCTCTACCTTTCCGACAGTTTTTGCAGTCCCAACACTCAACATTAAATTCTCATTCAGTTCAATATTTGTTACTGCAGATTGAATTTCACTACCAACAACCCTTTCCATTAAGTGTTGATCAAAATGTAGAATATCCCACGAGGGAGGTAATTCGTCAGGATAACCAACGATTTGTCCAACAAGGGAGTCACTCTTCGTCAATGCAGGATCTAGATTAGTTCCAAGACCAATCAATCCTCCTGGGAGAGCAGTTTCAAGCTCTCCAAATCCACTTCTTAAACTAGATATCTCAGTTCGAAGAAATTCCCATTTATTTCCTTTTCGGATACCTGGGTGGATTTCCACATCATCTCCAACACTAAATTTACCTTGAATAATGCTTCCACCGACAACCCCTCCTCTTAAACCCATGGGTGGTTGTCCAGGTTTATTTATATCAAAAGATCTAGCAACCAGCATTCTGGGAGAAAGAGTATCATCTCGTTCTGGAGTAGGGAGATTTTCTTCTATATTTTGAATGAGAATATCCAAGTTTGTATTATGTACTGCGCTTATTGGGATAATTGGAGCTTTTTTAGCGGATGTAGTCGAGATAAAAGACTTTAAATCTTTATAATTTTGTATTGCAGCTTTCTCGCTTATTAGTTCAATTTTATTTTGACAAATAATGATATTTTCCATTCCAATAATATCCATAGCAGCAAGATGCTCTCTTGTTTGAGGCATGGGGACACGTTCATTAGCTGCGACTACTAGAATCGCAGCATCCATGATACTTGCGCCAGATAACATTGTTGCCATAAGGACTTCGTGGCCAGGGGCATCTACAAATGCTACTCGCCTTAGAAGAGTTGTTTCTTTGCCACAGATTTGACAAATCTTTTGTGTGGTATATTTTTCGGGGCTTGCACATTCAGGGCATGCACGAAATTCTACTTCTGCGTACCCCAAGCGAATTGAGATCCCTCTCCGAATTTCCTCACTATGAGTATCAGGGAATTTTCCAGTTAATGCTTTTGTTAAAGTGGATTTACCATGATCTACATGTCCAATCATGCCTATGGAAATCTCGGCTTGGTTTGGAATTTCCTGTACACTTATAGCCGCAACTGCAGCTGGTGTTTTCCTTTTTCGGGTGCTTTTTCTCTTCTTAACTGGCATATCAAGCCTCGAAAATCTCTTAAAGTAATTCTTCTATTGATTTTGCTTTGTTTTCTCTTTTTAGAATCTTTAGATTTATTTGATATATATCTTCGCTTATCATTGCCCCACGAACTCGCTTCCGTCTTCGTTTTCCAGCTCGTGTAGGTTTATATCCTACTCCCCTATGACCAATTAAAATTCGTTTAGGCATCGCTCCTTCGATACCTGGTGCCATTGGAAAGCCTGCATGATCACTTCCTCCTGTAATTCTGAAGTGATAACCATCAAAACCGATTACCTCTCCTTCAAGCTCATCACCAAGCGATTTTCCTATGAGTTGACGGGTCATGGCATCCGCATCGATTTCCTTCTTGTAACTTTGTTTCCCATCTGCTATATTAAGTTGAAATCTTACCATAAACTCATCTCTTATCTTTTTAATAATATCAAGTAACCGAATAATGTTGGGGATAAAAATACATCAGATTATAGATGTATAGGTGTCATTAGATGTGCGGAAGTTTGAGATTCTTAATTGTTGTTGTAGTAATTTTTTTCTTACAGTGCCCAATACTTGTTCGCAGTCCTTCGTTTAATTTCGACTAGCTCATTAAGAGCATCCATTTCAGTCGGGGAGAGGAGTTTTTCTTTCAAGATTCTTCGAGAATGAGATTCAGGAACATCTACCCAGAGCTCATCTCCTTCTTCTATCTGTCGTCCGTGAGTAGGACCTTTGATAGCAACTGCGACTTGTTCATTAACCTTAGCTTCTGATAAGTTTTCCCCTTTATCTTGAATTTGAATTAAAGTCCCTATCTTTTTGTTTTCTCGATTTATTAGATCCACTTGAGGTGTAAGTGTCCCCGATAAAACCTCAACACCAACAATACATGGTTTACACTGCCGAAAGACGTATGGGAGAACCTTAATTTTCCCAGGTCTCACAATGCCTTTAAGTGCTTCTTGCTCCAGCTGTTTCTGGACTTCATACTCGTAATTTTGATATTCCTCTCCCAATCGATATATAATGTCACTTCCAATAATTGGAATCTGATGTTTCTCAGCTTCATCTATTGCTTCTAAAGTGGAATTTGTTCTGAAACTTAGAATAACACCATAGAGCTTATTTTCATCTTTTGATAAAGATGCTTGGTATACATCCTTTTTGGTCACATCACCTACTGATGCAAATCTTATGTGAATATTATTGTCTCTTAGATAATTCACAAGAGCTTCTAATGAACCCAAGGTGTCAGCTTTCACAATAACTCCTGCCTCATCGGTTTCTACAAGAATATTAGCTAGCTCCTCCTCAATCCGATGAACAGCCTCAGCTTTCTCGTAATCATCGACTACATAAAGTGAAGAACCGGCTATGGCATCATCAATGTTGGGTGCAACAAGTTTTACTCCGATAGCGGCGACAGCTTGATCTACATTCTCAAATTTATTCCGAGGATCCCTTATTTCATCTAAATCCTTTGGTAATAATATTGCCCGAATATATGTAGAGATCGGCCCATTGACTCCAGCGATCACTATTTGTGAATTTTGTTTGATTACGCCATCAAAAAGAATCACATCAAGTGTTGTTCCAAGGCCCACTTCTTTTTTTACTTCTAAAACTACTCCTCGACCTTTATTTAAGTGTAATTCAAGTTGAGTTCGAAGATATTGCTCAGTTAGTGTTGCCAATACCAGAAATAATTCGGGGATTCCCTCGCCAGTTATAGCAGATGTAGGGATGATAGCTACTTTCTTTGCAAAGTTCTTGATTTTATCAAATCGCTCTGGTTCAATATTAAAATGACTAAGTTCTGCCATTATATCATAAATTATTGCATCAAGTGCCTCCAAAGCGGATGGCGGTTGATCCCTTAAAGATTTAGCCATTGATATATTTAGATTACTCTTCCATCCAGGAAGACGATCTACTTTATTTGCTGCAATTAAGAATGGAACTTTTTGTTTTACCAATATACGTAAAGATTCAACAGTTTGTGGTTGTATTCCCCGTCGAACATCTACAACAAGGATAGCAAAATTGGCTGCACTTGCTCCTCTTTGTCTTAAATTCATAAAGGAACTGTGCCCAGGAGTGTCGATTATCAAAATCCCTGGAATTTGTAATGTTCTCTTTCCAGGTGCAAGTAAAGAACCACATAATGAATTAACAGTTTCAATGGGAAAAAAACTGGCGCCAATATGCTGCGTTATTCCACCTGATTCTCTCGATTGTACAGCAGTTCCGCGAACTTTATCCAATAAACTGGTTTTTCCAGAATCCACATGACCTAAAATTACTGTAATAGGACTCCTCATTAAAGGAGATTTTTCTGGATTGGTTACCATTTTCTCTCATCTCATTAAATGTCCGTAAATCCAAAGTAAAACCTTTCTCAACATTTGATTTTAATTTATTTAGATTAAATCTTTCTGTACAATGAAAGTGAGGGGAATTGACCTTATTACGATACATAAAGTCCTTGAATGAACCATATGCTGTTATATTATTGGTTTTTCTCTATTACACGCAAAACGACCAAATGTTGAATTACCTATTGTAATGATTACAGTATCATGAAAAAACATATAATTTTGAAACTAGCCCAAGTTAATCGGAGTAGAGAAAAAAATTGCGTTTAGATAATACTCATTACTTTATATTTCCTGAATATTTTGATAAATCCCTTACAAGGAAGGAGGGGCGCAGACTACCGCTGAATGAAGCAATTGAAAACCCATCACTAACAGAATTACGTTTAGCAGCGGAAAAAATTGGTCTTAGTTATGAAACTCGAAAGGATGCTGCATATCCCCGCCACTGGTGGGAACCAAATGGAATAATTCTTGTTGAGAAAAAAATAGGTAAACAACAAACACTGAAGGATCTTAGTAATCAGGTAAGGTCTTACATTCGACCAGCTTTAGAAAAACAAAAGAAAGAGCTCCTTAAAGAAGCAAAGAAAAAGAGACCAAAAAGAATCCAGCGATTAAGAGGGGAAACACAAGAGAGGAAAGATTTCAAACCTAGAAGAAGGAAATAAATCAATCACTAAATTATATCATTGGGTGTTTTATCTGCGGAAAAAACGAGACTTTTATTCAAAAAAAGCAAAACAAGAAGGATTCAGGAGTCGAGCAGCTTATAAATTACTTCAAATTGATAAAAAGTTCAATATTTTTAGAGAAAATCAAACCATAATCGATCTCTGTGGCGCACCTGGAGGATTTTCTCAAATAGCACGAGATCAAACTCAATCCAAGGCAGCAATTTTTTTAGTTGACATGGCAAGAGTCCGGCCTATTCCAAAAATCACAGAGATTATTCAAGGTGATATTACACAACTCGATACGATTCATCTCCTTCAAGAGAGCATTATTAAACACGGTGTGGAACATCGAGAACATATAGTGCTTGCAGATTGCTCCCCAAATGTCTCTGGGCATTGGGTTACAGATCACGCACGGCAAATTTGGTTAGCTGAAGTTTCTCTCGGGATTTCCAATTATTTTCTAGCATCAGCTTTTTTAACGAAAGTTTTTCATGGGGAATATTTTAAGGATCTAATAGCAAAGATTAAAGAGTATTATGAAGTCGTTAAGGTTCACAAACCTCCGACATCCCGATCCAGCAGTGCTGAAACGTATATTGTAGCAACGAAAGGTAAAGGTCGCGGTAAAGTAAAGTATAATATAGCATTTTTGCTATTAGCTGATGAGGGATGAGTCCTTTATGGAGAATTCTCAAGAATTAAAAACCATCAAAGAAGGATTAGGTTCATTTAAAATCCCTTCAAGTACTCGAGAGCAGAAAGTCCCAAAAAAAACAGATGATGTGTTTTTTAATCCATATCAAGAAATCAATAGAGATCTTTCTGTATTAGTTTTACGAGCTTATAGCATATTTCTGAATAAAACTCCCCTTCGGGGGTGTGAACCTTTATGCGGAGTCGGGATACGGAGTGGGCGCTATTTATTAGAAACACCTACTTCTGATTTATATTGTAATGACAGCAATACTATTGCAACAATTTATACTACTCGGAATATTAAGAATTTATCATTAGAATCCAAATATTTTAGAGTATTCAATCAAGACGCAAATGATTTTCTTCAGATGCACCATCAAAACAATAAGAACTTTGATTTCGTTGATATTGATCCATTTGGCAGCCCAATTCCATTTATATTAAATAGTATAAAAATTGTAGGAATTGAAGGACTTATTGCGGTCACGTCAACTGATCTAGCAAGCTTGGCAGGTATATATCCAAAAGCATTATTCTCTAAATATTGTTTAAGTCAATTTGACGAACGAATAGGGAATATCCATGAACTGGCATCTAGAGCATTAACAACAGGAGTTCAACATGTGGGATTGATTATTAACCAATCATTAATACCCATCTTGACCTTCTATCATAGACATTTCATTCGTTC
This sequence comes from Candidatus Heimdallarchaeota archaeon, assembly GCA_011364965.1. Classification (GTDB taxonomy): domain Archaea; phylum Asgardarchaeota; class Heimdallarchaeia; order Hodarchaeales; family Hodarchaeaceae; genus Hodarchaeum. The sequence continues at coordinate 39,821 of RDOB01000007.1, read as the reverse complement.
ATTCTTTCTTCGTTATCGGGGAGTGGCTAGGGTACTTGATAAAACAGGTTTTCTAAATCGTTGTAGAAAATGCCAGACAATATTTATGACACATATCGGAGACAAGAATGTCCAGTGTTCAAAATGTTCTTCTACAGAAATTGCAAGGGTAGGACCATTGTATTTGGGGCATTTACAAAATGAAAATCTTATTCAAAAGATCATTTTAGACCCCCATATGGAAAATTTGGGAACTAAAAAGACCCTATTAAAAGTGTTAGACAACATGAAAGGAGAAGTTAATATTGATCAACCTTGGTCGTATGATCTACAGGCTCTAGCAAAAAAAGTAGGAACCCGAATACCTCCAACGGAAATTATTATTGAAAAATTAAGAGAAAAGAAGTATAACAGCGGAAAAACTCACTATTCTGGAAGTACAATAAAAACAACTGCCCAAGAACTCCAGATACTAAAAATACTAAAGGAAATTGTATAATTAGGGAATCACGCAAAAGATTATATTAGATAAAGGAAAATAGTAAATTGTATCCTGAGAGATGAGGAAATAGATCAAAAGCGTCAGGAACGTAGTCTAGCTTGGTTTTACCTGTACTTCAGGCAAGTCAGGGGCTAGATGATTCTTGGTTTGGGTCCAAGAGGTCGGGGGTTCAAAAGGTCCTCTGAATTCAGAAGATCTGAAATTCCCTCCGTTCCTATCACTTTTTATCTTCTTTCAGGGATAATCAAAAGATTCATAATTATTGACTTGTAAGCTATTATTCAAATCATTAAATGACCATTCAGGACTCCTCTAGTTCTGCAATTAAATCTTCTGCAATGGTTTTTGCATGCGGCATTCGGACTCGATTTGCAAATAATGTCTGGCTCTGCATGGTTTCACCTTGTACTTCACGTGTTTGCAATTGCACTCTACCTTGAATCAGAACGGTTTTTCCCTCTGCTTCTTGTTGAACAGAAGTAAAAATTTCATCATCACTCAATCCATTCTTAATCAACGCTTTGATGTCTTTTCCACTCATACCTGTAAGGATTTCTCCAGATAATCCAAAGAATGTGGTGCGAATGGTTCCAGTTCCGTCATCAATTACTCCTGATAATCGGAATCGAATATCTGGTTCAACAATTCCATGTTCTGCACATATCCATCCTGTTTCTAATTCATCCACTTTTTTCCGGCATTCTGGGCATGCATAATAATAAGGGGTTTGCTGAAAGATACGGGTCATTTTCCCTAAAACTTCTATTAGTTTATCATCTTCAGTCTCGTTTAGCTCTGAAAGTCTTATTTTTTTATACTCTACTTGAGGTTTTGATACACTAGAAGATTTTTCTATTGTTGAAATGTCTCTCAAAGCTTCAGGAACGCGAGACGAAGGTCTAATGTGGCTTTGCGAGGTTAAATGGACTTCTAATTCATCAGTATCGCGCTGACGTACTCCTCCAAAAAATATTTTTACATATTTCATTTCTTTCTCTTGAATATCGTGAATTTTGTCCACATTATCTCCCCAAGCTACTATTCGCGTAGCTCCAGTGTTGTCAGCTATTGTTAATGAGCACACACGACCTTTATTTCCATCATTTCGAATAAATTCTCTTGTTTCTGATATCTCTTGAATAACACCCTGTATAGATATTAATCCTTGTTTTGGACTAATATCTTGAATATCTTGAATTGGAGGGTCTTCTGAAATTTTAGAAGACTCAAGAGGTGTAAATTCTGTCCCAAATGTTGAATGTAACTCGAGTGTTTTGTACCGTGAAACATTAACTCTTAATGGATAAGCTTTGAACGCATTATCCTCTAATCCATCATAAGCATCAATTGAATTATTCCATAAAACCAATGTTATTTCACCAGTTTCATCAAAGATCACAGCTCTTTGAACTGCTCCATCAGTGCCATCTTTCCTCGTAAAACTGGATACCTTACCTACTGGCCCCTTTCGGACTATTACTGACACCAAGTTATCACTTGTTTGAAGATCTTTTATCTTTCTTTCAACAATTTCTTGAGACGTACTGACATCAGCTCTTTTCTCCTCAATAGAAAGCATGGTTTTATGACCAATTTTCTTGGTGTATGTTGCGCCTGAGGCATGTAGTTCAGGATTGCCATCACGATCCATTTTCACATTAGCTGCTTGAATTAACAGGATATCACCTCTAGTAAAATTGAATGCTTCATCCACCCTTTTATCCCAAAATACCATTCGCCTTGTCACTCTTTCTCCTTTTAGAAGTAGATTAGTTACTCTCCCTTCAGACCCATCTGTTCGATTGAATGTTACAATATTCCCCACGCTTACTACGGTAGCTTGTATGTCGATTTCCTGCATTTCTTCGTCAATCACATCGAGCTGCATAATATCATTTTCAGGATCTGGGTATTCTGTTTCAGAATCTTTTTCAATTTCTACTAGACCTTTATCTCCAATATGGAGCTCGAGCTCTTGTGTTCTTCCGATTTTTGTGTAAGCTTGTTTTATTCGAATTACTGATCCTCGTTGAATGCGATTTTCAGTTATTAATCGCGCTTGGTTTCCCCATAGCAATAATCGGATACTATCAGTCCCATCATGTAGTAGAAGAGGTACAAGTATGTTTTTACCTTCTCCTTTGGTAAATTCGATAGGATGATATATTCTATATACCACCCCAGTCAACTCGATTCCTGGTAAGCCTGGTTCCATGCTTTTTAAGCTTTTAATTGTGAGTTTAGGTTTTTTAAATTTGGATTGGCCTAAGGCTACATCAAGATCTTTTGCAATGATATGCGCAGCTGCAATATCGTTTACAAAAAATCCCAATTCTTCTTTTTTTTCTTCAATTTTCTGTTTTATCTGCCCTCTCGATAAGCCAGTTTTCTCAGAGATTTTAAGAATGAGTTCTTCAATATTACTCAAGTTCAATTCCTCATAGATAACATAAAATACTCGTTGGATGGATTCTGATGCTATTACTAGTGATTTCTTTATTACCACTTTACAATATTACTAGTTTTATACATTTATTCTCATCTATTGATTACTTGTGTTATTTTTATATTCCAAAACAATTACATATTTGGGAAATCCCTTAAACTTAAGAAAATTAATAAGATTACTTTTAGGTATAATTCAATTTGTATCTGCAGCCTAATTCATCATATTTTCCTTAAAATTGGATATTTCTCTACCAATGTTGGTAAGATACGCCTAATTCTTTAATAATTTGATTCTTGACGCGATTACGTAGATTATTACATCCTTCCTTCGATTTCAATGAAACCTGAAACAATTCATATTCTGGAAGCTCATAACTTTTTAGGATTACCAGATTTTGTTTCATAAAAGAGATTTTAACTTTATCAATCTTATTAAAAATAATAAATATTGGGTGTTTTGTATTTTCGGAAACAAATGAGATCATTTCAATATCAATGGGTATTATTCCCTTTTTTTCAAGTGAATGGACCACGATTGGAAACGTGGACGCATCGATTATGTGTAAGCCAAACAGAAAGTTGTTTTCTGGATTATCGATAAACTGGATGATATTATTTTTAATTTTCTCTTCGATCCGCTTAGATTTCTTTGCAGCTCGTCCAAAACCAGGAAAATCGACAAAACTCAGATTTCGATATATTGGAATGGTCTCGATTTGAAGAGTGGTTCCTGCATGTTTCCCAACTGGTCTACTCATCCTTCCTAGAAAGTTTAGAAGAGAGGTTTTTCCTGCATTGGGCCTTCCAGTTATAGGAATTAGATAGCGTATCATAATTATCAAAAATTCAAAAGAAGGGTCATGAGAAATCCACTTATGATTGGAACGGTGATATTATCATTTAGTATCCGACTTGAAGTAAGTTCTATTAATCCTGCGATTGTAGAGACAATAAAACAAATGCTAAATACGTTTAGGGAAGATATTTCTGTAGGTTCTTTAATATTTAGAAGTTGTATCCATGATGCGTAATCAGGGTTTACTGAGATAAGAAGAAAGGCAAGAGAGGAACTAATAAACGCGAAAAAGATAAATGCAATTAATCCCTCAAAACTTTTATTTTCGAATGTTGGGTATCGATGCTTCCCAAATCGTGTTCCAATTACATTAGCAAATCCATCACCAAATGCCATTATTGCAAATACTGCTCCTGCAATTCGCATGTCAAAGAACAAAATCAAAATCAAAACCATGATAATGTAAAGGGTTGGTCCATGTAGCAAACCTGACCTTTGATCTTCTTCCCTAGAAGCCATTGCATCAAAACCGCTTTTCCATACCGAAGGGCGAGCAATGACAAGAATAAAACCTAACGCGATAAGTACAAATATTAATGCAAGCCATCTTGGAAATATGATTAATAATAGAGCTAAAAATCCCATTGAAATATGGATGATCTTTCTTTTCGTCTCTTGTTCCATACCGTTCTTTCCCATAAAATGTGACTTTCTCAATCAGCTGATTCGATCTCATCTGAATTATTTGCCTCATCGGCCTTGGAATCCTCTAAAAGATGATCTAACCAGTCTCCATATACGTCAACCCGTTCTTCTATCGGCTTTATTGGACGCGAAATCTGAATTCGGCACTTTCCACAGGAAATTACAGCGGTTCTAATGTCACGATTAACATCGATATGCACTGAATTTGAAGTTCCACAAACTGGACAATCAAAAACTGTGGGTAATGTTGGAATGGGTTTTGTTCTTACGATTCGCTTGCGTTTACGGCCCATTTTATTCTCTCCTGTTTCTCCTCTGTCTTTTGATCTGTTGAAGGCGTCTTTCTCTGCTTGAAAGTTGAGGTTTTTCCTCGGTGGCTTCTCTTGCTTCGACAGAGGATTCAATACTTTTTGTTATTACTATTTTTTTACCAGAACCATATGAATAAATAACGCTTCCAAACGCTATAGAGAGTATTGAGGTTACAGAAAGCGTCAGCAGAGGAATGAAAGCTGTTTCAAGTGTATTTAAGTCGGCAGACTCGCTTTCCTCTATTTCAGCCAACCAATCAAACATATTTTCCCAAAGTACTGAATTGTTTTCGCTTTCGAACCAAGTCTTGTTTCCCAATAAAGCATCAGTAAGATCACTGAACATGATTGAAGAACCACCAAGTAGTATTTTTGCTTCAGTTTGTCGCCCTGCTGTACTGATAAGTGTTATATCTGAAGCATAGTCATAGATTTCATTATGAGTGGTTTTACTGATAGCATAGGAAGGAGCAATTAATACATCTTGCAAAGGGGACTTAATTGAACATGAGTAAGTGACAATAGATGTTACATTTTCATTTAATGATAAAATCTCGTGTACAGAGCTATTTACTTCGATTTTAATATATTCGGGTCTACCAAGATTATAAAATTCATTTTGTACGACATTGGCGGATTTTACGCTCCCAACATCATCAGGTCGGGTCCAAAATTCCGCTAGAATACCCACTTCAGGGTCAGTTAAGACATCATTTAGCTTATCCCCACGGCCATTTAATGTTTCATTATTTTCTACAAGAGGATTTGCGAGAAGTAATATAGACTTTCCTTCTTGAATGAATTCACGAATGAAATACCTCTCTTCAAAGGAGAAGGAATTCTTGGGATTTGTACTTACAAAGATGTCTATGCCCTCAAAGCTTGATCTATTGAATTCTTTTTCGGTACTGAAAACGACTTTTTTCCCACTATCAATTAAAACGCTAATTGCCTGTTGATAGAGTGTACGATTAAAAAATTGGCCATGTCCTTCATCAAAAAGAACAACAATTGGATCTTCGTTTTGTAAAGTGTATGCTTGTCCCTCATATACAGCATTGATGCTTACCAAAAAACACAGAAACATACAAAGTAGCATCTGATCAGCTTTTAATGACACAATATCATCCTCATCAATGACTAGTCTTTTAATGCAAGAAAAACACTCAGATTGAGTAGAATTTTCAAAAAAGAGGGAAATTGGCTTAATCTTTTGTGTGTTTTCTTCTATTCCGATCTTGCTATAGAAATAACAACAACTAAAAATACCAATTAAATCATCTCTAATAGAGTTAAATTAGGAAACAATTCAGAGTATTATTCACAAATAATTAACTATTCATACGGAGAATTAATAATGGTTACAGCACAAATGGTTCCAAGCAATCTTCTTATCGAAGCGATCTCTGAAGAACTGAAGGAAAATGAGAAGATTTTCATTCCACCAAAATGGGCTGATTACGTTAAACTTGGTGTATCAAATGAAAACGCTCCTGAGCAACGGAAAGATTGGTGGTACACTCGTGTGGCTTCGGTTTTAAGGAAAATTTACATTTATGGACCCATTGGGATCATTCATCTAAGAAAGATGTACGGAGGTAGAAAAAACAGAGGCAGTAAACCAGAAAGAGCGAGATTAGGATCTGGGGCTGTAATTCGATTGGCAGTTCACCAGTTGGAAAAAGCTGGATATATAACCATTGCTTCAAGTAATGAAGGACGAATAATTACTCCTGAAGGACGTAGATTTGTAGATACTTTAGCTTACAAAATTAAACAAGAATTACCTGAATTAAGTATATATTAACTACTAATATAAAACTTCGTTCGTAAAATTTATTTATTGAAACTAATTTATAATAAATTATTAGGATTCTTAATTAAATTAATTAGGTATCCTCATATGTATAATAGAACGATTATTGAGGAGGTTTATATAATATGGCTGAAGAAGATTCAGATTTAGAAGCTATCCGACAAAAACGCCTCGCTCAACTTCAGGAAGAACAATTGGCAGCTCAACAAGCAGAGGAGCAGCAGCGTCAAATTGAAAATCAACGCCAGATGATCTTAAAAGGAATTTTGACCAACGAAGCTAGGGAGAGATTAGCAAACATCAAACTGGCTAAACCTGAATACGCAACAAAACTGGAAAACCAGTTGATACAACTTGCTTCCACAGGACGTGTAACAAATAAAATAACAGATAATCAACTAAAAAAATTACTTACACAACTTACTCAAACAAAGAGAGAAGGAAAAATTACATTCAAAAGACGATAAAAGTAGGATCTTGGATATGACAACTGCTGTACAATTTGATTGGAGACGAATTGAGGGAAAAGGATTAATTCTAGCATCGTTAGGATGGTCACTGCTTGCACAAATACCAGTTGTATTTTGGGGAATTATTCTTCTAAATTTGGATTTAAATGAATATTTTATCGGAGTTATTGGCACCATCATTGGAGTCGTAATTATTTTAGCTACACTAAGCTGTACTCTTGCTGAAGATTGGGATCCATTTCAAATTCCAACTCTGAAAAAAGTAGTATCATTCTCATCAATTTATATTCTCTTGTATTTGGTTACTTTTTTCGGATTTTTTATTATCATTGAGGATTTAATTCCGCTTGGATTTATAGGTGGTGGATTAAATCCAGAGCAAAGGTATTTCGGTGCCATATTTCTTGCATTAACAATCATTGCCATTGTTACTTTTAGCTATTATAAATTGAAGCAATTTCTTCGATAAAAGAAGCCTATTTGATGACTCATATCAATTTACTTAGAATCTTTGAACAATAATATGCTCTAGTAAATGATCGAATAGTAATAATGTTTCAGTTTAGTTATGAATAGAGGGAGGAACTTTTTATTTCTATAGTATTCAAATGCGCTTAACAGGATTTTCACAAGGTGTGGTTTATGATTAATGAATATTGGATTGACTCTAAACTTTGTCCACTTATTTTTAAGTATCAGGAAGTCGGTTCTACCAATAATGTCGCACGAAAATTAATCGAGGAAAACAATATTGGGTTTACAGTAGTTTCAGAAGTACAAACAGCAGGATATGGGTCAGCGGACAAATTTTGGGAATCTCCTAGAGGGGGATTGTGGTGTTCTTTAGCAATTATCCCTAAGATTGAGATCCCATTAGTTGGTGTAATTCCTATACTCTCCGCTGTTGCAGTAGCAGAAGTTTTAGATGATTATAATGTAGATACTGTTTTGAAATGGCCTAATGACATTCTACTAAAATCAAATAAGAAAAAAATAGGGGGAATATTAGTAGAAGGAAAAACAACTCAAATGAAATTGAATTATTTAATAATTGGTATTGGATTGAACATTAACACCACTCTAAATCAATACTCCCCTTCTCTTCAAACCCAAATTGCCACTATTTCAGAAGAACTAAATATTGAAATTGACTTGGATATTTTAACAAGAAAAATTATATTAAAAATTGAAGAAATGTGTAAAATGATTGATGAGCAAGGAATAAAATCACTCTTGGATAAATGGCGTTCACGAAATAATATTCTAGGTATGAAAGTCAAAGTTCAAACTCCTGAAAAACAATATACTGGAATAGCTTTTAACATAACCAAGTATGGGCAGTTGATCCTAGAAATCGGTGAAAAAAAAGTCACGATTTCATCAGGAACGCTCTCCCTTTGCTAATTGGAAAGCTGAGTGTCATTAAATGATAACATATAATTTGAAAAATGGACAAAATACTGCTTTGAGAGGACTAATTGCAGAAGAATTCGCGCGCTATATACTTACAAATCAATTTCCGATTCTTATATTTCGGCCTCGGCTTATTCTTGACATTATTAGAAAAGAGGGAATAACAGGTTACTTGATTGATTTCTTGGACAAATATCAACAAACTATGGATTTCTTTGGAATTTCCTTAGTTGAGAATAATTTAGAACTTACATCGGAAGAAATCATAACCCAATTTTTTTGGCAAAAAGATGGTTTAACAAGATTTATGTATCAGGAGAAAAGGGATAGACTTCGTGGATTCACAATTGAAGTAAAATCTAGAACTTCAAGTACTGCATGGGCACCTTTTATCTATTCTTTTTCCCCGAATCAAATTAAAATGTTTGAACAATGTAAAAAACTGAAGATAGAGGTTATCCTTTGTGGAGTAACCCTAGAGAATGAATGGAATCTCTCAATAGTGTTTTCTGATCAAAATCATAAAATTTTAACACCTGAATTTTTCTTTTGAGAGTTAAATTTTGTCAATGAATTAATTTATAAATAGCGGACGGGAGTTTGTTACAATCTCTGGTCCTTTAGAAGTTATTACAACGTCATTCTCGAGACGAAAACCACCTACATCTTGTTCATAGATTCCAGGTTCAATAGTTATAATCATTCCTTGTTCAATTTTGACTGCTTCCCATGATTTAAGTAGAGCTTCATGAGTAGGTTTCTTTCGTACAAATGGGGAGTCATGAACAGTTAAACCTATCCCATGGCCCAGAGAATGGGGCATACTGTATCCTGCGCGTTCTATAATTGAGGATGCAACCTCAGCTACTTCATGAAGATAAAGAGCTTCTTTTAATTTTTCAACCGATTCATCATGTGCTTGTTGCACTGTTTCAACAATCTTCTTCATTTTTTCGTTCATCTTTCCAAACACAAAAGGTAATGTGACATCAGAGGTTAATCCTTTAGCATTAACGCCAAAATCGATTAAAGCTAAACCTGGACGATTCATTTGAAGAGTTGGATGGGCACGAGGATAGGTATGAATCTGCCATGATCGAGCACTGGAAGCTACTAAGGTCTCAAAACCAACACTCATTGCACCGAGGTGCCGCATCCGATTTTCAACGTATGTAGCTAGATCCATCTCAGTTTTAATATTGTTAGAATTTTGAAATTTTTCTTCTAGGTTATCAACAATAGTATTACTAATTTTAAAAGATTCCTGTATTAATTTAATTTCAAATGGAGATTTAGTTTCCCGTAATTTATCAAGAACGTTATCAATATTATTGGGATCATATATTATTTCCCCAGCAGGTAATTGATCATTTATTAGCCTCACATAATAATATGGAATATCTTTGGGAACCCCAATTTTGGGATTTTCTTTTCTTGATAGGTCTTTTAGTGTCTCAATAGTCGCAGCTATTACTCCCCCTTCAAAATCAGACATATTCACAAGTTGATTTACTTCTGAATATTGCTTTGAAATCTGATAATCCCAAGGTATCAGAACTGTCTGTCGATTTCGCACATCTAAAAACAAACTTGCATCTTCTGGATGTCCAGTGATGTATTTCATGTTGACATCTCTGTGTGATTCGGAGTCAGAGAGATACAAGAGATCTAAACCTAAACTTTCTAATTTTTCAAATAATAAATCTAATTTTTCTGGGGTAATAAATCTGGACATGTGTTGATTCCTTCTAAAAATAATTCGATTATTGTTTTGCTCCAATTTTAATGGTGTTTTTTATTATTTAGGATTCAGGTAGAATGAAGTGCTTATAATCTGACAGGAATATAGAATTCTATTAAAAGAAATCCTATCCAATTTGGCTTATTCTTCTCAAATTTTTAAATTATAAAGTATATTCAAATAAAAATGGCTAGATTTTTTTCAAACTTATTTTTCTCTTAAAATTATTCAACTTTGATTTTATGCCATTTTTTAGGGGACTGTGGGGTTTTTCTTTCCTCAGAAACTTGTTTTTGATTTGGATACCCCTTGGAAACTGTCTTATTAACATTTCTAACGGTCATTTGAGTAATTTTTTTATTAATAAGTTGTAGTTCTGAAGTATTAGGACGGTATTCCTTTAAGATTTGTTGAAATTCTAATAAAATTTGATTTACTTTCTCCTTATCAATTGACATTCTCCAAACCATCACTCTTCGCTTTATTATGCTAATTTCAAAAATCTGACTCTCTATTTTCCAACTATAATATTTTCCTCTATTCAGAATGAAAGCAATTGATAGAGTATGAATAATGTTAAATTTGAACGCAACAGGAATATAGTTAATTAAATTGATTCCTCTCTAATTTAATTATATTTTTCGATTCTATTTGCCTAGCAAAGCTACTAGACATGATTATCAATACATAGAAGTGCTAATATCTAATTCTTAAAAATCTTTGATTGACGATATTGAGACCTTCAAGATGTAATTTCATAATTATTCAGCCATATATGGAAACTGAACGAATTAAATTGCTAATGGTAACAATTGACGGTTATTTTTTCTGGAGAGTGTCCACATGACAAAATTTACAGTAGAAGAAGCACAGAAATTAACTTATAATAGAGATTTAGTCCGCAACCTAGGAATAATTGCTCACATCGACCATGGGAAGTCCACTCTTACTGATTCCCTGCTTGCAGCAAGTGGTCTCCTAGCAGAAAAGGTAGCAGGAGAAGCAAGAGCTACTGATACCAGAGAGGACGAACAGGAACGAGGAATTACTATTAAAACAACAGGAATTTCTTTAGTTCATGATTTAAAAGATAAAACATACTTAATTAACTTACAAGATACTCCAGGACACGTAGATTTTTCTGGAGAAGTAACTTCTGCTTTACGTGTTGTAGATGGTGCTCTAGTTGTTGTTGACGCTGTTGAAGGAGTTATGGTTCAAACAGAAGTAGTTACTCAGCAAGCACTTGCAGAAAGAGTTCGACCTGTTTTAATTATCAATAAAGTTGACCGATTAATTACTGAAATGCGAATGAACCCAGAAGATGCCTATGAACAATTCAAGAAAATCATAAAAGAATTCAATACATTAATTGAAACATATGCTCCTAAAGAATTCAAACAAGAATGGCGAGTGGATCCACGTCAAGGAACGGTGGCTTTTGGATCTGCTATTCACAGATTTGGTTTAACTATACCAGCTCTTGCAGAGATTTGGCACGAAAAAACTGGTCAACCAATTGATGTTTTAATCAAAAATCTCTGGATCAAAAACAATTTCGTGAATGGAGTCCTTAAACCAGCTTATGAAATCTACGAAAAAGCTGAAACTGGAGATATTGACTCCCTCAAAAAGGTTGGAACGCAACTAGGATTACGATTAGATGAATCTGTATGGCTGGAACCACCAAAAAGAATTGCAAAAGCACTTTTAGAAAAATGGCTTCCTGTTGAAAAAGCAGTATTAGACATGGTTGTTCAATTTTGTCCTTCTCCTCTAATTGCACAAAAATATAGATGTAAAAGCTTCTGGCGTGGTGATCTGGAGAGTAATATAGGGAAAGCTTTACTAGAATGCGATAAAGATGGACCGGTAATGATTGCACTTTCTAAAATGATACCAGGACGAGCAAAAAGAATCATTGGAATGGGGAGAGTCTTTTCTGGAACAATAAAAGCTGGTCAAAGGATAACAGTTCTCCTACCAGGTTACAAATCTGGAAGCAAAGAAAGAGTCTTTGTTACCAATGTACAACAAGTATCTATGCTGATGGGAGCGAAGACTGAAAAAGTAGAAGGCATCCCCGCAGGCAATATTGTTGCACTTCAAGGTTTACGAGGAGCAACTGCAAGTAGTACGATAACTACTTTAGATGACACTATTCCTTTTAGCGCGCTCTCCTATGCAGTAGAACCAGTTGTAACTATTGCAATAGAAGCAAAATCGCCAAGTGACTTGCCTAAGCTAGCAGAAGGATTGCAGCTAATGGAACTTGTTGACCCTTCATTGAGAACCAAAGTCAACGAAGAAACTGGAGAATTTCTTCTTTCAGGAACTGGAGAGTTGCACTTAGAAATTGCAGTTAAGGACTTACAAGATCTTCAGAACATTGAAGTCACACAAAGTGATCCAATCGTCGTTTTTCGTGAATCAGTTCAAGCTGCGTCTTCTCAGCAGGCATTAGCTAAATCTCCAAACAAACACAACAGATTATGGATTAGAGCTGAACCTCTTGAACCCGCTGCTATTAAATTAGTTGAAAAAGCAGAAATTAATCAATATACTGATAGAAAAGAAATGGGAAGACTCCTAAGTGAATTTGCAAATTGGGATTCCAAAATTGGAAGGAAAGTCTGGGCTCTTGGGCCTGAAGAGGATGATCCGAACTTCTATGTTGATTATACAAAAGGTGTTCAATATCTACGTGAAGTTAAGGATTATATTGTGCAGGGATTCCGCTGGGCTGCAAAAGAAGGTCCTCTCTGTGGAGAACCATTTTATGGCATTAAATTCATGATCGAAGATGTGAAACTCCATGAAGATCCAGTTCACAGGGGAGCAGGGCAAATTATGCCTGTTTCTCGCCGAGCGTGCTTTGGTGCTATGTTATTAGCAGAGCCAATTTTATTAGAACCGATTTATAAAATTCAAGTGCAAGTACCGGAAACTTATCTTGGTAATGTCTATAAAGTCATTACGAAACGAAGAGGTAAAGTCATAGACACAACCAAACGCGAAGGAACCCCCCTTAATATTATAGTAGGTGAAGTGCCAGTTACGGAGTCATTTGGGATTACTACTGAGCTTAGATCTGAAACATCGGGATTTGCATTTTCACAAATGGTATTCAATCATTGGGAGAAAGTACCTGGAAATCCATCTAAACCTGAAGAGCAAGGTGGAGGATTGGCAAGAAAATTTGTCGAAGAAACGCGAAAGCGAAAAGGATTCCATAATCCACTGCCTCCACAAGCAGATGAATATTATGATAAGCTTTGACTTACCGTAAGTTTTACTTCCTCTTCCTTTTTTAACCAAATATTTCTATGGGGATCCTAAAGTCATTATATGAAGGTAATATTCATTTTCGACAGAAATAATTATTTTAAGATTCTTTTAGAGGAATTTTAGCTATATTTGAGGAAAAAAATACACGGATCCGGAGGGATTTGAACCCACGACATTCTGCTCCGAAGGCAGACGCTCTATCCATGCTGAGCCACGGATCCTAAATGTTGAAATGAATTACTAACTCTTGCTGTTTATTTATATCCGTATGATATTACCTTTATATATTTGTGGGGAATTTTAGTATTTAAGGAATTATTTCACAAGAATTATTGAACTCAGGATAATTAAACTGCTTTTCTAACAAGATTTTCTCTTTGATCATTTGCCTGATTTCTGGCTCAATCCTTTTCAGTTCATTTATTAGATGTTTCACAGTACTGCAAACGAGATGAAAATCCTCCCCCCAAAAGTTATGGTGATTTGTGAAAAGACATCGACCTCCACAAATAAGATATTCTTCACATTCTAAACAGGGAGGTTTTATGGACATACTATTTTCTATTTCTGAGGGTTTAGATGTGTAGATAGATCCCACTTTAAAATCCTTGAATTCAGGACATACTGGACAGGCATAAATGCTTCCATCTGTTTGAATTGCAAAAGCATCAAGACCTGCACCACATCGTAACGAAGATTTGGTTTTTTTCAAAAGACTGCTTGTAATACCAATAAAAGGGACAATCCCAAATACAAATTGCTCATTTCGAATTTTTTCCATCCACAAATCAACTAACTGGGTTATTCCTTTATTATAATTCCTGATCCAGTTATTTAGATCTCCATACTGAGTTTTATCACTCCAGATCATATCCAATTGCCAGTGGATATGATCGAAATGGGGATTTTCTAATAATAAAAGATGTGTAACATCTTTAAAAATATCAGTATGAGTTGATATTGTCATACGAGCAATTAGATCTCCGGAAAATCCACGTTTTGAGATTTCATTAACATTTGTGATAATTTTCCGATAAATGCTTCTCCCGCGATAATAATCTGTTGTTGCTGCTGTTCCATCTATACTGACTAGGATTGAATTCACCTGATTCAAAAAGTTCCAAGGTACTTTATTCAAATGTAGACCATTTGTTTGGATAAGAAACTTAGCGTGAGGAAGTCTATTCATAATCTGAAGTAATTTCTCAATATTAAGAAGCGGTTCTCCTCCATAAAATGCAATAATTGGATCTGGGTCGAGCTTTAAGAATTTCAGAAGATCTTGCATTGAGTACGTGATCTCTTGAACCATCGAATCAGTAGGAGTATTTGATTGACCGCAATATGTACATACCAAATTGCATCGACGTGTAAGGAATATGAAATAAAGCATAATCCTCACCTCATTAATACATCATATAAATTAATATGATTCATTCAATGGAAACTCAGTCTTTCAAACATTGAGGAGATTATGAGATGTTAAAAAGTAGTGAACTGATTATCGTGATTTGCGATCATCTTCGGAACGAATTTTGACATGGTGTCTGTGAATAGCACATGAAACACAGTAATACTTGACAAATGGGACTCGTGCTATATGCGTTCCTGATTGTCTCAATTCTTTACCTATTGCAAAGTCAACAAGGGTTTTGTAACTCGTTTTTCGTTTTGCTTTATCTCTGGGAACTAATCTCCCGCATGAAGAACATTGTACCTTACCAAGATTACCTTTACCACCCTTTGATCTGCCACCAGATTTTCGTTTTTTAGCCATTGAGTACACACCATGAAATTCAAACTAAAATAGTATAATTTACTCGTTTTTGGGAAGTTTCTTACCCGATGAGGTTTAATTAGAGTCTATTAAAATATTATCTTCTAAGATTATTTGTTCATTATACCTCATGAATCTTGTTCTTTTTCCTTTTCAGAACTTTAAGGAAGACCTAGAGTTTGTTTCGTAATAAAGATAGCTAGATTTTCTATATTCAGACTGAATCTTTTTGTTCTGTCATAAAAAGCTACCAGTTCAGGGAAATTTCTTTCAAGATAATTAGACGCTTCAGAGATGACTTTCTCGACCTGTTGAGCATATTCCTCGGTATACTTTTGCTTTGAAGAAATCAGTTGAGCGGTTAATTCAACGAATGGAGGAGTTTCATCCATTCTCACTATCTCTTGATAGATCAAGGTATACAGAAACTCTTGGTTCTTAGTTTGAAGATTTAAAATAATAAATGCAGGAAAAGGTAATATGAAGAAAATGAATGTGGATGAAAATAATCCAAAAGTTGATTCAAATTGCTGTAAAGCTGAATCAGGAATCAGAATAATGCCAATTGTTATGTTCAATATGGTTAATATCGTTCCCTGAACTACTCCATTCCCTGTCCAGAATAATTTACCTGCTAGCTCAAGTAACTGGTTATCTGCTCCAAAACGAAAACCAGGGTATGAAAGGATAACATATAGACTAATAGTCCAAGGTATTAAACTTAGTAGTAACAAAAAGGCATTAGTTGTTCCCAATATTAGGAAAAAAAATATATCGATTAAGAAAATAAAAAGAAATTTGGGGATCATTTTTCACACTTGAGGTCGCTTAGCCCATATAAAGAGAAAGAAGGAAAAATTTCGGACGTTTCTGCGTCCAAGCTTAACTTAATAAATCTTTCAATTCGGAAACAAGACTTGAAATGTCTTTCTCCTCTTCTTTAAAGATTTCGGGAATTTTTCGACTGTAACGACGCAAAACCCTAATAGCTAATCCCAAGGAATGCGCTTCATTAGAAGCACCTATAAGAATGAAATCTTCAGCGGAACTAAGCACGGTATAACCTTTTTCTCCACGAACTAAGACTTCCCATAAATGCCCATGATCCATTCTATCCACAACCATCCCACCTGTTGATAAAACTGCAGCTGATAAAGCAGAGAATAAATCAGGATCAGCATCTTTTTCAGAGAAGAAAGCAACGCTCATTCCAGTTCTAGTAACAAGTGCTAATGCTTCTAGATCAGCGTAACGCACAATTTCCTGTAATAGCTTAATAAGTTTTTTCTTTTGTTCCACAGTAAGCGCAAAAGCCATTTTTTCACCTTCAGATATATTGAATGTTTATTTTCAAGTTATTGAACATTCTATTTCTTATAATTAACCTATATTTGATTTGTACTTTGTTTCGCTTATAACATCTATATGAGAAAACTAACAAGTGGTTCCATTATTAACCTTACTAAATTTTGAATTATTGAATCATCAATTATTCAACGTGAAACAGCTGAATGAGAATATTCCACCATAGTCCTTCTGAACATCAAAGACTTAAAAACAACTAGAAAATATCTTCTACCACGTTTTTATGGGATTATTGATGCATACAAATCTAAATACTGTTATATTGGGACAAGTTGTTTTAGATGAAGTCATACTCAAAAATACCAAAGAAATTCCTATATCTGAGAAACCATCAGTCTCCAATAAGATTCTTTTAGGAGGCCCTCCTTCTTTTTCGGGTACTGTAGCATATACTTTCGCTAAAGCATATCAATGGATTCCAATTCCAATATTGTATTCATATATATGTCCAAGGGCTACAGCAATGGTAAAAAAGATTGAATCCTTTTCTAAAATTTCAGAAAATCTCATTCTTCGTCAAAGATGTCCTAATTTTCGTCTTGAATATCTAGAAAACCATGAACGAACATTGTATATGACTAATCCACCAATTCAATTTAGTCCTCAGGACTTCTCCTGGGATTTTTCTGTCTCACCAATTGCTATCATCGGGTCAGTCTTTGATGAATTTAACTCACCCTCAATTTTCAAATTTCTTCGAGAGCAGTGTTCATATGTGGCTTTTGATCCACAGGGTTGTTTTCGAAGGTTGAACTCAAAAAACGAAATAGAATATATAAAATGGTTTAATCCTGATATCCTATCTCAGATAAATTGTCTTAAAGTTTCTGAATTTGAATCAAAATTATTAGATAATGGTGAAAACTCTATTGAAACAATATATAATTTATTAGAAGATTTTATAGATTCTATATTAATTACACGAGGAAATAAAGGGGTTATATTTGGATATAAGCGCCTCAACGGAGAAGTCGAGTTATTATCAGTACCAGCTTATACGAAAGGACGAATATTAGATGAAACAGGTGCAGGTGACATGTTTCTTTATTTATATGTTATTTATCTCACATTCCATCAAAATGAAAAAGAAGCTATTTCATTTGCCACTGCTGCCACCTCATTACTTTTGGAACAGAGAAGATTTTGTTGGGAAATTGATCCCGAAATCATTAAATCTAGACAAAATGAAATAATGAAAGAGATTATTGAATTTTAGAGGTTGTTATTGGACGAATTCCAGTTCGATCATATTCAATCGGAAATACGCGAGAATCTACCCCTAGGAGCTTCTTTATCCCTAATACTCGTTCATATAGTCGCGTTTCTGTGTTTAAAGTCATTGCAAATTCTAATACAACATCGCTATAATGAGAAAATAGGTTTTCTGTCTCTTTTCCATGGACACCTCGAACCATCGTGAGAAAGTGCCATCCATTTGTACCTTTGATTAATGCTGAAAATTCATTTAAAAACCGTAAAACAGGTCTTGTGTTTGATTGAACAAGCATATATGTTAATGAATTGATTATAGAATTCACGCTCTCTCCTGGGTGTTTTTCTTTCATGCTACTAATACGACGAAAAAGATCGTGAGATACTACATTAACTGCATCTGAATCCCAAGTGAGTGTTTTTGTTTGTTTTTTCCTCGTAGAAGGGCTTATATCGAAAAAATTCCATCCTAGCTTATCTAGATCCCAGTTAAAAGCTTCAAGGTCTGATTTGATTTCTTGAGCTGTTCGATCTAAGGAGGTGTAAAGAACTAGTCCTCCACGATTCGAACATTGAACAAGTAATTGATGGAGAAATGTTAAAAAACCTGATCCTGGATCTCCAATAACTAGAATCAGTGCATCTCTGGGAAAACCGACTATTAGCTCGTCTATTACAGGAATTCCAACTGGTATTAGCTTTGTGTTTACCATAGATCCCTACCTACATCTCTTGTTGAAAAGAATATCGGGAATTCAAATTCTCCCTATAATTCTTTGAATGCTCAGATTTTGGTATTAATCGACCTTTATGAATAAAATATTATTCCCCCGAAGAAATGCTTGCCCATAACGTTTTGTAATTTTTCCTTCTTTACTTAATTCGGAGCAATCTTCCAAAATTAAATTCATATATTGATCAGTGATTCTAAGACGGCCTGTGTACTGTTGGTTACTCTTTAAACGGACATGAATTATTTTTCCAACACATTTTTCAAGTCTTTGTAGGGGCTGTGACATCTTTCATTACCTCATTGTAGATGAATAGAATTCTGCTTGAAGGAACCCTTTTCTCGGTCTTTCTAAAAAGGTTTCTTTCTTTCTTTTTTATTATTCTTCCTCTTCAACTGAAGGCCGATATCGCTCAATATCCTCGCTGTGTTGTATAATATATGCATCTCGAAACTCTTCAAGAATTTTTTCTATATCCTCGACATTTTCAATATTTTTATTCTTTAATGATTCCTCTATAGAGCGTTCAATCCGTTTTTTTCTACGTAATTCTTCTTGTAGCTTTAACTCCTGTTTTCTTATTTCTTCCTTGACCGAGATGTCAGTAAGATAAAGTTCATCATAAACCCACACTTTTAGTTCATCTGAACTGTGAATTTGGTTGATAGTTGAGAACTCTTCCATTGGCAACTGAAGAAATGGAACACAATTTGTAGTAAACTGTAGAAGAGCCTGATCACTAAAATTGGGAGCATTTTTAGGGGCAATAATGCCTCTAACTCCTAAATCAATAAGCTTTAAAGCGGTTTGAGACCCCCCACCGCTTGGATCTAAAACTAATACAATATCTCCCTCATTCAAGCCATAATTCATTTCAGTTTCGCGAATAGCTACATTTGAAAAAGATTTGAGTACTTTTAATGGCATCTCTCTCCCTTGAACCCAAAAATTTTTGATCTGCTTGAGTTTTTCCATTTCTTCTTCATTTTTCCGAAGTTGACGTCGAATTGCCTGATTTTCTTCTATAATTCGATCAACTTCTCGTTGAACAGCTTCATCTATTTTTTGATGTTGAATCCGGGAGAAGCGTAACCGTTCTTGTTCAAACCTATCTTTCCAATTTTTAGATTCAATTGCTTGTTTCTTTGAATCTTTTCTCCAATAATTAACTTCTTTTTCCAGCTTATCTAATTCTTCATATAAAACGTCTATTTTCACATGTAAAACATCAATTTCTCTCTGAAACGGTCTTGTTAACTGATCTTGGTCAGTTTCAACTACTAATTCTTCTCTTAATTTTGTTTTCTCTTGAATAACTTCAATTGCATTGGTTATACTGTTACCAGAAAGTACTAATCTTTGGATTTCGGACGCTTGAGTTAATAAATGGGGATAAGAAGATTGAAGAACACGTTCTATCTTATTAGTCTGCTCTTTTAGCGAATTATGCGCTTTGATGGCCCCAAAAAGTGCATCTCTTTCATGGGAATTCAGATGTCCAAAATCTATTGTTAAATCTTTATAATTATTTAAAAATTCGCGTTTTGTTGTTGCAGAAGCAAGAGAGGATGGTGATTTAATTTTAGCGCCTGTTATCTTTGCGATCTTCTCTACAGTGGAGGGTACTGGAATAACATCAGCTGCCACGCATGTAATTTTTCCAAATTTTGATGCAATTCGTATAATTTCAGATAATCCACATTCCCGTCTAGAACCAAGATATAAAACATTACCCCGGGTCAGATCTACAACAGCTATTCCTGTAGTTGTTCCAGGATCAATACCCAAGACTATATTTCGTAATGAATGCGAGGAAGGAGCAAGTGAAACATCAAGAGGTTGAAAGTCAAGTGAAGATTTTGAAATTCTCTCTAGGATAACTTTGACTGAATCAGTGTTAAGGGGTTTTAAAGCTGAATTTAGTAATGATATTTGTTCTCTTTCAACTCCTAATATAAAAACACGCCTTTTAGGATATTCAAATGATTCCCAACTCATATCTTGATTCTGTAAGATATTTCCTACTTCACTTGCTGCTTGTTGTACAGCATTTTTACTCAATCTTTCATACCGAGGAGCAGACCACCCTCCACGACCATGTTTTCTTTTAGCTGAAATAACAATCCTGATATCTTCTTCAAATGCAATGACTTCATACCCTACACGCATCTGACATAATCTAGCACATACTTCAGCGGTTTCCAGGGCATTCAACTTCTGAGAATTGTAATTAAAAGATAATAATGACTTTAAATGGTGTTTTTTCACCAAATTTGGGATTTTTTCCATCCCTATTCTTGGATTTCCAGTAACTTGAACAAGTTGAGATCTAGGGGGTATTATCCTTAAAAATCGAATGACCCCAAGTGCATTTGGAGCAAGTTCAAAGATATTATCGAGAGCAATGAAATCAGGTTGAATATCTTTAATTTTACGATAAACTGATCTCTTGTTCAACTTTTGATATTTATCTATATGGCTGTCCTTTAAAACAACAAGAGAATACAAGGAAGATTTTTTATTTCCCCTATTAGCTTGAGAAAATATATCAAGACCGAATATGATGGGTTGATCGTTCATAACTCTTTCACTTGGCATTTTCTCTTGTCACAAAAATTTTATCAATTATTTCCTTTATCTCGATCCGAGGACTCATTTTAAACTTCTTAGTAAAATAATTAAGGACATTTTCAATGTCTCTTGAGAGAATCAAATTTGCGTGTCCTGAATCCAGCGAAATATACTGAGGCCAATCAAACAAAACTGGATAATCTTCTTCATTCAACCGTATATTATACTCAGATAAATCACCATGAATGTAACCTGCTTTGGCTGATTTTATTATTTCATTGAGAATATTCTCACTCAGTTCTCGAACGGATTCAGGATTTTTGAACTCATTTTTCTTCATTCTAAAGAGATCCTGTCCAGTGACAACGTGCATTGCAACAATATGACGATTTTGACTTATTGGTTTAGGAACACTCACTCCAGCGTCAAATAACGCTTTAAGTGCTGAGTATTCTCTCTCTGCGGACAACCTACTCTCATACAATGGCGATAAATGGCGTTTTTCAGCAAGAAATGATCTGGCTTTCCGTGTAGCTCGAAAATCAAGCTTTCCCAACCTATGAAATTTTAGGATAAGATCATTACCGTCATCATCTAATGCTAAACGAACATCGCTCTCTTTTCCAGCTCCAATTTCAGGTCCAACTTGAGCAATGACACCCTTCTCAACAAGAGCTTTTAATGCTAAAGCATCGTATCCAATGAACGTTAGAGCTATACCCAAATAATGACGTTGAACTACAATTACTAGCTTATCCTTTCTCATCCGATCTATAGTGACCCGTATCCTCTTTTCAGTATAATTCATATATTTGGCGATATCCTCAATAGGAACAAATTCATGTCTAGCCATTAGGATTTCAATAACTGAAAGAACCCTAAACTCAAATTTAGTTAATTTTTTAAAGATTTCTAAGATAGTTAAAGGCATATCTAACCCTATTTAGATGCTAAAAGTCAGTAAGTGCAACTTTCGTCATCAGTCTCAGCACCCAATGAAAATTGGGCATAAGACCTCCGTAGACCGTCTTTTTCATCATAAGGGGTGACTTGAATTATCTTGTTAAAGCCATCTCCCTTTGATTCTGAATAGAACATATTTCAGAAGTGAAATATTTCTTTTTCACTGTCAATTCTCGAAAACAAAAAGCAATATATTAATTCATAGATATGATTTGAACTTTTAGTTATTGCTTTTTTTTCCTTTTATTATTCCTTAATATGATAGTAGATACTAATAAACTAAAAACAAACAATTTCAGGGTGATAAAATTGACACCATTGTCCTGTTCAGAGCTTTGGCTTGAAGAATCAGAGAAAGGAAAAGTAATTTCAATAATTGAAGAATTTATAATCCAAGAATATGAACCGGAACTTGAAGATAAGATAATTTCCGAATTATATTCAGTTTTTGCCTCTATATCCATGAATAAATATATAAGTGTATGAGAGCCATTAAAATGCATGTCAATGTTTGAAGATTCAATTATTTGATTACTCCTCCAGTTTCCTAGTAAAATTATTTCCTTTTTTAAGTTTGAAAATGATATTGGATGAAAATTTTGAATATTAATATGAATCATTATTGAACTTTCATTATTCGATTCAGTGGAAATAGATGCCCTCAATTGCTCTACCTCTAATTCTTCATACGCTATTTCTTTCTCAGAATTAATTGTGTACAACCGATAGTGACCAGTTTCGGCTTCTGTAAACGTAATACTATTATCTAAGGCATTCTCAACTGTACCTGAAACATTTCTTTCAATTGTGATATGCTCATGACCTAATAGAGAAAGATTGATCCCATAGTTCTGATATATTAAGGGAAATTGATTTTTATAATCATGATGTGCAAAAAAAACGTTAAGAAAAGAACTAGAAGAAGAGCTTGTATAAATAGTTTCAATTTTCTGGAGCTGATCATATGTTAATCCATTCTCATCAAAAAGAGAAACTCCAACAAATTGATCCTGAGAATATGTGAAATTTATTACGTTCCCTACTTTTCCAAAGTATTTTGACCAAAGCTCATTCCCATTCTGCTTATCATTAATTTGGAAATCATGATTTCCACTAATTATGAAAACTGGGATATTTAATTCCTTAAGAAGAGCTAGTGCCTGCGGGTATTGAATCTCTGCTGTTATCATATTTCCCTGATTATCTGTAGTTAAACCTTCAACAATATCTCCAGTTAATAGGCAAAAATCTGGATTTAACAAGTTAATCTCCGAAATTAATCTTGAAACTTGCTCATATCGATTTTGTAACCCGGAGATATGCGTATCTGTAAAATGAACAAAAGAGTAATTATCTAGCAGATACAGGTCTTCATCAGTAATTTTAATTGAATTATAAGAGAAAATTTTCAAGCTGTTTGGGAATGTAACAATTAAGGAATAAATTAATGGTAATATATCTAGATTAGTTGAAATAATCATGGATCTTTCTCCATTAATGTCAATTCCAGTTATTTGAATAACTTCAACCAAATAATTGGCAAATTCGTTGTTTAGGAATATTTCATTTGGATCATCTGAGATATTTGTCTTGTAAATTACTCTAACATTATCACCAGCTTGAGATATGGCTGGATTGGCTAGAGTTGGACTTAAAATTTGGTTATTCTCATTTATTTCAACATTTATTTGCCTTGGAGGTAGCTTTATCTCAATTGGGAGACTGGTTCCAATTATAGCAGATATACAGACAATAACGATTATTGAAACTGGAGTGATCCTTTGAGGCATTTTTCTATTCTCATTGATTCAGAATTTAAATAAAAAAAATTAAGAAGTTTCTCTAATTAACACGTTTTTGGCGTTTTCTCATAACTGAAATCATAGAGGCAATGATAATTACTGAAAACATCATAAAGCCAGGTGTTGTTCCAGTTGTTAGAGTAGTTGTAGTTGTACTATCAGAAGTAATATCAGTATTGGGTTCATCTAAAGTAACTTCCAAAAAATCAATATATTGCGTCCAATTGGTTAAATTTCCATTCTCAACTGTGTGTACAATATAACCACCATTATTTTGGGTATTAGCATATGGATAAGTCTGCGGAGCGCCAATATGATGTACTCCATTTAATATACTGTGCCAACCGTCATGAAGATGTCCATGGAGATAATGAGTAACATTGTAGGTTTGAATAGCACTAAGCATATCATTTTTCCCTGGATTTACCACAGTTTCAGATGCATACCTGCTATCAAGAGGATGATGTGCCATTAATATTTTCGTGATGCTGTTCTGAAATTCAGGTTTTGCCATTTGTTGTTCAGCCCACTCTACATCTTCTGATGCAACATTTCTGTCATCAGTATGGATATATACAAAACTGACATCTCCATATGTCCAGCTTCCTCGGGATGGCCCTATTAATAACTCATACGTTCCCTGTCCACCTCCCCAGATTTTATCCGAATTAGTTTCCCCTGTTCCTTCAAATTCATCATGATTTCCTGGAATCAAAAATAATGGAATATCTAAATACATTATTTTCCAATCTTTGAATTTTCTATACGAAATTTCGTCAGTCCACTCTGTAATGTCACCAGTGCATACTATAAATTCTGCATTGGTTTCATTGAGTGCTTGAAATGCATCTGTAATATTTCCAAGGCCACTTTTTGCACCACTTCCGTCTGGAAAAATCTGGGGGTCAGAAATGTGAATAAAATTAAAATCGTCCTTAAATTCTGAAATTACTTGCACAGAATGCTCTTGAATATTCATGCGGGTAATTGCTGACACAGTTGCGCTTAATGATAAATCGTAAAGAGCTTCAGGTATATTCGTATTATTTGTTGCTGTTAAACTCCACATTCCATCAACATAAGACTCATCTGCTACTGTAAAATCTATAGTTGTTGCTTCATGTATTAATTGAACGGCCCAATTAGTGGCTGAAGCTGGACCACGAGCTGTTATAACTAACGATTCTCCCTGTTGAAGGAAGTATGGTAATCCAAATGATGGAGATCGTGCTAGAATTCTATCTGTTTTCATTTTCGTTTCAATGTACCAATAGTTGCCATCATTGTTATCTGTTATAGTTCCAGAAGTATCTGTAAATCCGATTTTGAAATCCTCAGCCATTTCATTCAATGTAATTGATACTTCCCAAATTGAACCATCTTTTATCATGGGAGTTTCGACAAAACGGCCAGATAAAATGGTGTGTGTATTAGCAGGCCACATCGCTGGACTTGGCATTAAATGAGCATTATTGCTAGAAACGTTCATAGCCCATACTAACCATATATTACTAGCAGTTTCAGGTATAGTACCAAGAGATGGATCATAGGTTATAATAATCATATCTCCTACATCTGGTATTGTTGGGGTCCAATTTGCAGCAGCTTGAGTCGAAACTTTGGCATTAACTGATGAAAAACTAATGAAAAAAAGAAATAAACTGAATATTAAGAAAAAATTTTTGATAAAACCATTTCTCACTTTGTATTCTCCTTTAAGTCTTTATTCTAAAAAATAGATAACTAATACAGATTATTGGAATGATTTACTTTGAACCGTGGAGAGATTTAAATAATTAATTATAAAATAACTTAATTTGATTAAAAAATTGAGATATAGGATGATGTCAATACCAAAATTTTGTGAAAAATGGGAAAAATTATGCAGTTCTTACGAGAGAAAGGGATCTTAATTTCCTCTAAAGCTTATGGCCTAAATTTTAGATATTTATTACTTAAAAGGAAGCTATTAATAAGAGAGTTTTAATTTATCTGAATAACATTTTTAAACATACAACATAGAATGGGAGACGAGTGCAAAATAGTGCACTTCAACTAAAAAATATTAATTTTGGATGTGTGTGAGTATTGAAAAAAAATAAATACATACTAAATACCATGATTCTTTTTCTGCTTACACTTGGAATGCTCAGTTTGACCAATCCAACATCTGCCCAAGCTGACTATAAAGTTTTAGTTTGGTCTGGCAATGGAGCATTGCATGTGGAAGTAATGAGCTTCGAAGGTAACGCAAGCAATTATGGTTATGAAGTAGTCACCAGTGTAGGTGAAATGAACACCTCTATTTTAGAGGGAATAGATGTTCTAATTGTTAACGGTGTTGACTATATCAATGACACCAAGGGTGAGTTAGATGTGATTGTTGATTGGTTCAACGAAGCATCTGGCCGTGCTCTTTGGCTCGCCTCTGATTCTGATTATGGTGGATATTGGTATCCATGGGGTACAACAGCAGAACCTGTTGGTGTTAATCATATCGTTATAGAGATAGAGGGACATATTTTTGTACAAGATGATGCAATCATTGACGCTGGAATGAATGACGGTGCAGGATATCGTCCAATTTGTAATGTAGACAACACTATTGATTCCCCAGCCAATAAAATTACTAAGGACGTAGTAAATACTTCTTGGCATGGTCCAACCTGTGTTGTTCCATATTCATCAGTAACCACCGCTGGCGTTGGAACTGTCGCGAACTATAACGACATCGAAAATTGTCAATGGGTAGTGAACACCTCAGTTACATCAGAGATTCAAGATCAAGATTTTGATGACGATGACAAATGGGAAGGCTATCCAACTGGTGAGAA
The DNA here is from genome assembly GCA_011364965.1 of Candidatus Heimdallarchaeota archaeon. GTDB lineage: Archaea > Asgardarchaeota > Heimdallarchaeia > Hodarchaeales > Hodarchaeaceae > Hodarchaeum. The sequence continues at coordinate 13,097 of RDOB01000007.1, read as the reverse complement.
CTCCTCTAAATCCATGCTTGCCATTGAATGGAATCTCGGTGACAGTAAAAACAAATTAGCAGTCATGGGTGAGTCCTTCTTCTCAAACTATAAAAATATGTACGGCAGTGAGATGCGATATCAAGTAGGTGGACTTCAAAACATTGAGTTACTCTATCAACTACTTGATTGGTCCGTTGGTAAATATGACGCAAAAGCTCCAGGATTTGAGATCCTAACAGGTTTTATTGCGTTAGCACTCATACCATTGGTACTCAGAAAACGTAAGTAGGTTATTCCTACTCTTTTCTTTTTTTCCTTTTTTATACTTAATTTTCTTGATCTACTTATTCTAGACTACTTTTTAGAATAATTCATACAGCAGTAGCATTAACTAAGGATCCTATTTTTGATTAAAAATCTAAATATAAGAGCTCCCTGTGACGAGTTCACAATTTTAGAGAAGTCATAAAGATATAAAAAAAATTTAATAATAGATAAGAAATCTTTACTTCTTTACACACAATTATAGAATTAGAGGTCTAAAATTGCAGAAAAAAAACTTATTGTTATTGTTATTACTAAATCTTACGTTTTTATTGTCAATACCCGTCTCAAGCTCGCCGTTAGCGGATGGATTCATCCCTACTGACGTAACAAGTTTGAATGTTGAGGTAGCTCAAGATATTGAAGGAAATCTCGAGGTAGTTCCTGTTACTTCTCAATGGTCTACCTCCAGTCGTAAACAAGGTTTCCAAAGTCGTTTTATTCAATATCCTATGACAAAAAATAGTTCTGGTTATTGGGAAGCAGAGCTTTTATGGGCCACGGATCTTCCGGATGGTTTAAAATTCCTTTTCACATCAGGGAGTACCGTTGATAGAAATGATCGAAACTATTGGGAAATATTCCCAGAGTATAGAGATTACCGTATTCAAATGATCGATCCAAATTTGTGTACACCCCGAATAACAACTGCTGGCACTATTCTTGATGTACAAGCGCTTGGGCCAAGCAGTATAACAGAATGGAAACTGAATCTAACATGTGGAGATAATCCGACAAATCCCATTATTTCAAGTAGTTCTAATAGCATTGGGAATGATTGGAATATTTCCTTTGCAATCCCAGGAGACTTAGAAGTAGGACTTTATGATTTAACTCTTTATGCAACAGCTGGTGGGAAGACACGTTCAGATTTTGAACCGAATTCTCTTCGTATTCTTGATACAATCCCTGAAGACTATTATATAGCCATTTTTGGGGATCAAGAAGTATATCCGGATGGCACAAGGGGTACCTATAACATTAGTGACACCTTAAAGGAACTCTCGATAGTTAATCCTTTATTCATAGTTAATCTAGGATCTGTTTCTCTTTATGGAGATGAACCAACATTCCGAATGTATGTTTCATACTTAGAAGAGCTTTGCAGTGTTCCGCAGTACATGGCAACAGGACATAGAGAAAGATTCGAAGGTGGTGAAGGTGATTGGCCTTACTGGGGAATGGGAATCGCCGCTTTTGAAAGAATTATTGGTCCGAGGAATCGTGACTGGAGTGTAGGAGACCATTTTTTCACCTCAATTTACCCAGGTGATCATCGTCCAACAGCAGTAGAAGCGGATTTTATTGAAAATTCCCTAGCATCTGCTGACACGGCAAATTTGAAAGTCGTTTTCTTACACGATCCAATCAAATCACCTACAGATGCTCCAAGTCATATCCCTGAGCAAATGTATGAGCAATGTGTGAGAAATGAACCTGAGAGTACGGATATTTTAGCTGCCATGGTAAATTATGGAGTAGCTTATTACGTCCATTCCTCAATTGGCATCACTGATTCCTCTATTTTTCAAGGGATACAACATATTTCAGTTACTTCCGCTCCTTATGGATATAGTTTAATCCATGTCCAAAATAACGCGTTTTCTTCATGGGGAACAGCTACCCAACAAGATAGTGTCTATCCCCTAGGAACACTAAGTACCTCATTCTCAGCAGCCAATGATGGAACACAAACTAGCCTAATTGGAACAATTACAAATACTCACGATGATGCATTCTCTAACGCTAAAATAACTTTCAAAATGGCACCAGGTACTAATGGCGCGTACATAACTGATGTTGGAATTGTTGAAAGTCAATATACCAAGGATGGAATTACTTATGTTAACGTTCTCGCTGATGTCCTTGCACATGATGAAACTGATATCACTGTAAGTTGGTTTGCATCAGGTGGAACAACCATTACTCCGAAAATGGCATCCATTAATTCAAACATCCTTCATCTAAATGAGATCGGAAATGTTAAAAATGGTGATCGCGCAGGGTGGTACCCGCTAACTCCCTCCGTTGGTGATACTTTCACGATTTGGTATCTTCCAACTGAAGCACCCACTACAACTACCACAACTACGACAGGAGGAGCAACATCTTTCACAGTCATGGGTATTGCTTTAGCAATTGCCTATTTAACCGTAATCCATAAGAAAAAACGATAAAACGCTTTTTCTTTTTTTTTATTTTTTAAAATCTTAGGTTTGTTAAGAAATGCAGTCTTTTTCGAAAAAATCTTAAATTCCTTAACTGAAGAAGAATATTCGAGAATTATTCAAAAAATATTTATCAGAATAATATTTAATATGTTATAATAACACTGCTCAATGTAATTGATATATACTTTTCAGGATAGGCGAGCGACATTGGTAGAAGTCAGAGTAGAAAATTTAACAAAAATTTTTGATGGAGAAGTAATTGCCGTACAGGACGTCTCCTTTAAAGTTGAAGAAAGACAAATTTTGACTTTATTAGGCCCATCAGGCTGCGGGAAATCCACGATATTACGTACCATTGCAGGATTCAATATTCCAGAAAAAGGCCGTGTGTTATTTGGAGATCGCGATGTGACTCATTTACCACCTCAAGATCGGTACACAGGAATGTGCTTTCAAAATTACGCAATTTGGCCTCATATGTCAGTTTTTAAAAATATTGAGTTTGGGCTCCAAATTCGGGAAATTGAGGAGAAAGAAAGAAAAAAACGAGTAAAAAACGCTCTTGAATCGGTTAGAATGGAGGAATATGGAGAACGGATGCCTAACGAATTGAGCGGAGGACAGCAACAAAGAGTCGCTCTAGCTAGAGCTTTAGTGGTCAATCCTGATGTTCTACTCCTTGATGAACCCCTTAGTAACTTAGATGCTAAATTAAGGATAGAATCACGACAAAAAATTCGTGACCTTGTTAAAGAAATGAACTTGACGGCAATCTATGTCACTCATGACCAAGCTGAAGCTCTTTCAATATCAGATATTATCGCAGTGCTAGATAGAGGCCATTTGAGGCAAATTGGAACCCCACGTGAAGTATGGGAAAATCCTGAGAACGCGTTTGTGGCTACTTTTATTGGTGAAGCAAATACTATTAATATGGTTGCTACCTCAATTGATGGTAATTCGGCCCATTTAGAATTGAAAGATGCAGAGAGTGGAAAAGCACATACTTTTAAATCCGAATATTTGAAAGGAGTTCATCTTAATGATAAAGTTGCTGTCGTTATACGTCCAGAATTAATGTTTGTCTCCAAATCCAAGGACCCGACATTAAATCAGATTCAAGCAAAGGTTAGGTCAGTCATGTATTTTGGCACATTTGAGAGGATTGTTGCGGTCTTACCTGATCAAACTGATGTAGTTATTCATAGATTTGATCAAGATATTCCAATTGAGCTGAATGATAATATTTTCATACATATTAATCCTAAACTTGTTTATACGTTTGGTCCAGAAAATCTCTGAAATTAGAAACTTAACCCTTGATTAGGAAAAGTTTTTCATTCGTTTTTTCCTTTTATTTTCTTTTTCTTAACAATCAGGTTGTCACTCTAGTTTTTAGTTAAAGAAACACCTATTTATATTATTGAAACAATTTTTCGTCCTTTTTAAAGCAATAATTTAAAAGAAGCTTGTAAAAGAGAATTTTTATTTAGTTAATTTTAACCTAGAGCAGAATACTAAAAATATCATGGAAAAACTATTAAAATCTGAATGCGGACATAATATCTGAAGATCCCATTTGGATGGTCTTTCATTATGAGAATTAAGAAAAAAGTTTTGATATCATTTTTTATTATCTTATCCATATTAGTGCCTCTTGCCTCTATTTCGGCTTATCCGAAGGAAACTAAGCAAACGGTTACTTTAACCGCGATCACTCGGCACGATGGTACAATATATGAAGAATTTGAATCGGAATTCAAGGCCGCTCATCCCGAATTGGATGTAGAAATCACTTGGCTAGAATTAACTACTAATGCCGCTTGGGCAAAAGCAATTCAGAGTACAACACATACCATTGATTTCTGTTGGGGCGGTGGCCCGACAGTTTTCTCCATTGTGGCAAATTATGGCCTACTTGCACCTATGGATGATCCAGATTTGATTGACATGATCGATAATGAAATCCCTGCTGAAGTTGCAGGTGTTTCGATGAATCTTAAAGATGAGAACGAGGATTATCTTTGGGTTGCAGCTGCTTTGTCATCTTTTGGTTATACAATAAATCATGCAAACCTAGAAAAATATGGTTTAGAGATGCCTGAAACATGGCAAGATCTCGCTGATCCAGAGTGGTTCCTCGGAAGAACGCAATTTGCAGAAGCAATGGGTGATGCTCCCTTAACCACGAGTAATACTAGATGTTATCAGATTATTACACAAGCTTTTGGATGGGAAATGGGCTGGCAGCTCATGACAATGATAGGAGGAAATTCCAAAATGACTGGGGAATCAGGTCCAACACGTGATTCAGTAATAACAGGGCCTCAAGCAGCAGCAATGACAATAGATTTTTATGGTTATCAGGCAATGAATGAGAACCCTGAGTGTGAATATGTGATTCCTACAGGGCAATCGATTATTAATGGAGATCCGATTGCTATGGCTTCATCATGTGATGATCCCGAAGTTACGCAAGAATTCATTAAATTTGTCCTATCTAAGGAAGCGCAGGCTATCTGGCTAGATCGGCGATTTAATCGCCTTCCAATCCGAGCTGATGCTTTTGATTATTCAAGTGAACAAGGAAATGCACGTCCAGATTTGGAAAATGCTTATAACAATGCTATTAATAATATTGGCATTCCATTCGATGAAGATGAAGCTGTCAATAACTATGACGCGTTTACATACTATTTCCGAGCAACAATCACTGATGCCCACAATGAACTTGTAGAAACATGGGCTCAAATAGTAGATTTATACCTTAATGGTGGAGGTAACCTTTCTACAGCTGAATTTCGATCGGTTGTACGAACGATGGGACAACCTTCGATAACCGCAGAGGAATGTAAAACTGTTCAAGCTGAATACCTAGCTAGTCCCGCGTCAATAGAACCATATATTGCATCTTGGAAAGCAGCAGCAAAGGCTCGGTACAAATCTGCGTCCGAGAAAGCGATTGCTGAATCAAATGATAACAATGATAACGGAGAATATTTCAATCCTTATTCTGCGGACATTTCAGGCGTAACCAGCGGTCAGGTTCTCACTACTGATATAAATGTTTCAATTATCCCACAAGATTATGCAAATTATACTTATCTTTATGGGACAAAAGACATTAAATTCATTTTAGATGGAGAAGAAAGTCTTACTGATGAGGAAGCTCCATTTGAATGCTTGGTGGAATTAACAGGATTAGCAGATGGGCCACATAGCGTTTTAACAATTGCAACAGAGCATATGGGTACAACATACATTGATTGGGTAAACTTCCATGTAAATTCAGAAATTATTCCTCCAACTTATACGATCACACCTCCCACTGGAGTAGTTGGTAATGTGACGGCAATTACAGGAACTATCCCGAGTGGAACTGGATTTACTCCTTCAGAGGTTCAACTGTTCATTATATCTGCTAGTACAGGGAAAATAATTTGGACTGCGACTCAAGCTTCAAGTTTAAACAGCTTTTCTGTTCCAGTGAACACCACTGAATTACCTAATGGTGAACATTCTGTTTTAGCTATCATCATTTATGAAGAAGGAAATTCGATTATCGTTGATGCATCTATTGAGATTTATAATGAACCATTAACAACTAGTGCCCCATTTAAACCCTCCCCAGGTTTCTTCCTACTTCCGGTTATACCTATTTTCATGCTCTTGGTTATTTTTAACAAGAGAAAGAAAAAATAGCTAATAAAAGTAAACTTCCTCTTCCTTCTCTTTTTTCTTTTTTATCTCTCTCACTCAGAAAAAAATTTTAAGCTCATTTCACTTTTTTTAGCATATTAATTCTATGAGGTTATTCTATGGTTACTGCTACTGAAACTGTTAGTGTGAAAAAAGAAACATTTAAAGAACGATTTGCACGTGCTGATAAACTTACAGCAGGCTTTGTGGTATTTTCGTATTTATTCTTTGGAATTTTTCTGATTCTACCAGTTGTTCTAATTCTTTATGCGTCGTTAGCCAATAGCATTGAATCAGATACAGTTTTGGGAACGATAATTCGAACAGATGTTTTAAATTTAGTATTATCACTAATTACAATCCTTTATATTATTATACCAACGGTTTTTTATCGGATTATTGTCCAGAGATACAAAACTGAACAGTTAGAACTGCTTGGAACAGGCAGAACTCAAGAAACCATATCACCAATTTATAAGATTGTTACAGAAAAAAAGATTAAGTGGTTAATAGGAACTTTATGGATTTTCGGTTTCATAATTATGTTCCTAGCCTTTTTCGGAGAAGCATACCTTACAATTTTTCAACGAGAAGAGCTATGGGGAGGTAGAGCATTTGGAACCTCTAATGTAGGTTTTTCCGAAGCTTTTCTTGCTGAGCCCCTATCTGAACAAAATCCTAATTTTCCAGGAATAATTGGGACAAAATGGATCATTCAGGGTCCTGATTTCGGGGCAATAGGAAATTCACTCTTTGTAGCAACTGGTACTACTATATTATCCTTATTAATTGGAGCTGGATTGGCTCTTGTAATGGCACGTTATAAATTTGCTGGAAAAACCTTTTTACGATCAATAATGCTACTGCCACTAATAATACCTCCATTTGTTGGAACTATTGGGTTTGATAAATTTCTTGGAATCAATGGAATAATCAACGATAATTTTCTATTTCCAATGTTCAATATCAAGATGGTATTTGGAGGAAATATAGGAATCATGATTGTTCAGACCTTGCACTTTTATACACTCGTCTATCTTAACTCTTATTCATCATTGGTCAATATTGATCCTTCTCTTGAAGAACAAGCAGAAAATATGGGGGCAAATAATTTCACTTTACTTAGAAAAATTACTATGCCTCTTGCGATTCCAGGTATTGCAGCAGGTGCAATTCTGACGTTTATACTCTCTCTCGAGGATCTGGGTACGCCTTTAATTTTCAGAGGATTGCAACAGGCCTTAGATTTTGAATATATGACTACTTATGTCTTAAATAACCTTCAAATTCCTTCTCTTCAAGGTTATTTTATAATTAATCCTATAGCTGCAGCCTTAGCTGCTATTATGGTAATAATTGCGATGATTGGATTTCTAATAATCCGACAATTTGTTTCTCTAAGACGATATGCAATGATCAGCAAGGGAAGAGTAGGGGAACCAAGAGCACAGGATGCTTCACTTGTTAAAAGAGTAATTATCTATATTTTTTTCATAATCTTTATGCCTATTGCCCTAATACCTCATGTGGGAACTTTCCTATTTGCTGTTACGAAACCTGGTACAGGAGAATTTACTTTAGATCCATTCCTCTCAATTTTAGGTATTAGTGGTGACCTAGGTGAAGCAATTAGAGAGAAAATCATCACAAGTATTATAAATATGTTCTGGTATTCTGTGGTTGCTACGTTCCTGATCATAATCATTGCAACCATAATTGCATATATATTAGCACGGAAGGATTTTCCAGGAAAAGGATTGTTAGATACCATTGTAACACTACCTCTTGCTATTCCAGGTATTGTCATTGGTTTTGGATACCTCTATATTTTCTACACTGAAACATTGCCTTTTCCATTGAATTTAATGGAACCTACGACTTTCAATGCATTTCAAGATTATTTAGGAAGCGTAATTGCAAATCCAGCGATTTTACTTGGGGGAACCATCCCTATACTTGATGCAATTTTAAATTTACTTCAAATTTTGGCATTTCCAATGTGGTTACTTAATTTAATCTTTTATTCATTCACTAAGATTGAGTTATCAATGAATCCTGCTATTTCTCCAGTTCTTTTACTAATACTAGCATATACTGTACGAAAGTTCCCCTTCACAGTTCGGGCAGCTTATGCAGGGATGAGTCAAACAGACATAGCCCTCGAAGAGGCCGCTTTAAATCTCGGTGCAAGTCGTATAAAAACAATAACTAAGATAACTCTTCCCATTGTCGCATTAAGCCTGTTTGCAGGGTCTTTGATCTCTTTGGTCTATTGTATGAGCGAAGTAAGTACCACAATCCTTTTAGTTGATTTTGTTCCCGATCCTGGACGTTTTGCAACTTCTACATGGACCATCTACGATATTTATAACTCAGGTTTAATAGGGCAAGGTGCACCTCTAGCTGCAGTATTAGGTTTAATTTTAATGACCGTTCAGAGCATTTCAATTCTCATTACGAGTGTAGGTCTGAAAAGTCAGTCAGAAGCTCTCACAGGTATATAAAAAGAGTAGTACAAATCCTCTACTCCTTTTTTTTATCTATTAAGAGGAAAATTTTAGCCTAAATAACAATTGTTTCATCGATAATATGATTTATATAGAAAAAAGATTCAACTACGGATACAGACTTCGATTTGTTTTATTCTATTATTAGAAAAGAACTTAGAAATAGAAGAGGATTTGAATAACTTGTATGCAAGGAAAAAAACTCTAACCAAAAATTCAATTATCATCTTGGTACTATTTGCCATAGGTTTTTCCTTAACTGTCCAATCACCGATCTCGAGGGTTCGTGCTTGGTCTACTCAGACTCATGGCAAAATTGCGACTGAAGCAATCGAATCATTGCCATTACCATGGAATGATTTCTTTAGAAATTATTCGACTTTTTTTGATGTTCATGGAAATGACCCCGATGGTTATAGATCAGTAGTTGAAGATAGAAGTAATGTATTATTTATGAAGGAAGAGCCCAGGCATTTTGATGATCACAACTTGAAAACATCTAGTGGCGATGTATATGATGAACATGATCCCGCAAACGCCCATTTAATAGATGGCGTATTTACAAATGAAGATATTGATTTTGTAGCGATAAATGTCTCCTATAGCTCTGATAAATATCGGAAAGGAGTGATTGAATGGGCAGTACTTAACTACACACGTGATCTGACTCAATATATGATAGATCTAGGTTCTGATCCAACAAATAATACAAAATGGACACTGGTTATGATCACAATGTGTTATGTATCTCATTATGCAGCAGATGCAACTATGCCCTTCCACGGGACAGCTGATTATGATGGTCAGCTTTCAGGCCATTCTGGAATTCATGGATATACAGAAAATACTATGACTGAAAATCCTACATATGGACATCTAGATGAGGTAATTTTTTCTCATAAATCAGCAACATATATCGAAGCTCCATTTAATCAGACAGTAGCGTCAATAGAAACAGGTTTAGCCAATGTATCAGATATACTAGATGCAGACGATATGTTTGAATTAAATTCATCATGGTCGGATAATATGTGGAGTGTTATAGGTGATATGTGGAGCGGCAGGATAGATCTAGCAGCTGTTACAACAGCAAACCTTTGGTATACTGCTATGTTGGACTCAGATTTAATAAATAAAATTAATTCCACTACTCTTGCATCATTAGAATTAGAAACTACTACTCCTCCTAATGGATGGACAACGACTTCAGATGATACTTTATGGTACCCTTCATTGCCAGTGAAACCTTTCACATCGACAACGACTACAACCACAACAACAGGACAAACTTCACCTAGTTTCGAATTACCGCTTAGCTTATTATCTTTTATTGGAGTATCTATCATCTTCTTCCGTAAGAGAGGTTAAATAATCCCTCTCTCATTTTTTCCTTTTAGATTCATTACTTATTCTTTTTAGATAGAATAAATTCATTTTTTAGAAAAGATATGAGTTCATCAACAGAGTAGAATGTTTTATCAGCGAAAAATGACGTAAAGGGACTATAATTCTTCGCAGGAAATACTGCAAATACATACTTGTTGTTTCTGAAGCCATATGCTTGCTCATTTACTACTCCAGATGAATGAACTATTTCAGGATAGAATACTACCACCATTGTACCTTGATCTATTAGTTGAAAATCTCGGTATACCGTTTGATAAAAATCGAACTTACGAATATCATCTGGAATCTCAACATGCACTTTTTCAAGCTCCATGGTACCAGGATCAAATACAACAAACCCTAGGTTCCGGAGTTCGATTGCGAGATTCTCAATTTCTTTTTTTTTTGAATCATCCTTAATATGGGTCATGGGATATGAAAGATAGACTTTCTCACTTACCTCGTGTTCAAAAATAAGGCGATAAAGCGTCTCAGGAGGTTGACGACGAGCAACAATATAGAAAGGTTTTTTCAGAATCTCTGCCATTAATTTTGTTGTAAAAGCTTCCTCTTCTTGCCAGATACCTAATTGAAGGCGGTTATTCATACCTCCCCATAACGGGTTTGCTTCTAATGTTTCAAAGATATCATTTATAACATTAATTACAGTTATGAAAATATCAGGCTTCAATTTTGTTAAATGAAAGAAATCCCATCCTTGTACGAGGTGCTCCCTCCATCTAAAAGTTGCGTGAGTATTTATAATAATAGCGATATCTTGCTTGGATTTTTCTAATTCTTCAACTTCTCGAATTATCCCTTCAAAAACAGTTGATCTTAACGCTTGTAACGTTGGAGGAGAGAGATCAAGCATTTTTTCGCGCTTTACATCCATCCCCATTTCTTTAGCAGCAGCAAACATCATTCGATTAGTATTCATAACAACTAATTTCTTTTTCGGGTAATTTTTCTCAATATATTTCTCTAGATCTTTTACAGCATCTGATCTTCCCGAGCCACTGATCCCACTCACAATTACTCGCAAAATTTCTCACCTATGATGATTTCTAATAATCTTAATACAATAATTTTTCAAGCTCTTAATTGTTTACCTTCTTTCAGCAATTTAGGATATAATCTTAAATAAGCTTTTCCGAGAGAAAAGCATTTTTAGTGAGAAATTTTGTGCCCTTTTCATGAAAAAACCCTCCAAAATTCCACAGCTTTCAAACGAAACATTGATCGCGTTTGATTTTGATGGTACGCTTACACCTAGCAGATCTTCTTGGGAAGATGTTCATAAGTACTTTGGGACATGGGAAACCCACGGAAAACAAATTTTAGAACAATTCTTATTAGGAAAACTCACTTATGAGGAATTTGATAAGGCAGATGCAGAAGTTTGGATTGGAAAATCGGAACACGAATATTTGAAGGCTATCGACTCTATTAAATTAAGAGAAGGCTTTCATGAATTGATGAAATTTCTAAAAACCAAGGGTTGTAAACTTGCGATCATCTCTATGGGTCTAATAGAGATTGTAGATAAAATTGGAAAAGAATATGAATTTGATTATTGGATAGGTAATGAAATTATTCGAAATGGTGGAATATTAACAGGTGAAGTTAAGATTAACGTAAATTGGAGAAAAAAAGGTCTTATTTTTAAAGAGGTTCTGCAAAAATTTGATATTTCATCAAATAAGTCTATAGCAATTGGAGATGCAACAGCAGATATAGAGATGTTTGAGGAAGCAGGATTTTCCATCGCTATAAATCCCTCAAATGATCGAGTAGCGAGAGCTGTTGATTATGTTTGCGAAACAAATGACCTAAAAGAATTGATTGAGCTTTTTAAATAATTTAATTTTCACAAAAATTCATCTTCGACTTATAATCTGATGAAGGACAGCATTAACTTCTTTATAATTAATCTGATGTGGTAGTAGTATAGTTCCAGCTGCTTCAGTCCGTTCTTCTAGCCCTAAATACATAGCTTCAGATATATATCCACCTATCTCTGCAGGAGGAAGGAGTGCTGCTACAAGATTAATATTGGGCTTGATTGTGAATAGGTTGGTCATGATTGTATAATCTCTTTGAGAATCATAAGCTCTTGTATGAACCAATCTTTCCTGAATTTGCACATTCCTTACATGAACAATAATTACATCTATTCCTGATCCGATATCTACAGTCATATTCATTATTCTACGTTGCATTCCTTGCATTATACCTATTCCCCATCTAATTACAGAGAATGTGTACTGGTTTGATGATTTAGTTTCCTTAGCAGGCTTTATAGCTTCTTTTAGCTTCAATGCACCTTCTTTAAGGTTTTTTACTTCAGGAAGATATGCTATTTCTTCAATAGGTAAATAAGAATATTTCAGGGCCTTTACTGAGGATTGCATTTCGCGAAAGAGGGATTCAAGCTCATTTTTCGATAAACCAGGACGAAATCCAAGCTTTAATCTAAAAGCTTTTTGCATTAATTGTATAGCATATTCAGAAACAATAATTGGAGGAAATATATCACTCTGTAATGCCATTGGTTGCTTCACCATTTCTAAATTACTTTTTCATCTCAGTAGAAAGAAAATTTGAAGGGACAGATAAATTTCATTCTCGTTTTAGAAGTCGTCAAACACGGCAGTTCTTCGTATCACCTCCTCGAAAACGCATTACATCCTTGAAAAATCGCCCAATGCCACGAAGTGAGAAGGAATTCACAAAAATCGTTCGCTGTATAAACAAAATCTACCCGACATCTACGACTAGATGATTTCAAGGAATTAAGAGGTGATTTAAAATAGGCCCAGAAATTACACAGCCAAAATGCAATGAGAACTATAATATATCGAACTGCTGGGTGTTGAGAACAAGTAAACATTTGAAATCGATGCATCTGTCTGTAATAGGTTTCAATCATAAATCGATTACGGTAAAGAGATGTTAATGCTTTTCCTGCGAGTTTACAGGTGGGAGGTACTATATAGGCAAAAATTTTATCACATTCATTGGCGAG
>RDOB01000006.1 GCA_011364965.1 Candidatus Heimdallarchaeota archaeon | reverse complement strand
ATGTGTCCCTAGTCGGCAAGAAATACGTCCATTTAAAGCGCCATTCCATTTTGTAGCAAATTCCACACTCTCCTTCAGTTCTCTCACGCCTTTGTTGGGGTCATTCAACTCAAGTATCCCTTGAGCTAAATCAGCACGTAAACCTGATTCTTTTACAGCGGTTGCTACACGATCCATGAACCAATATTGATCAGCAAAGCAGGTTGTACCTGATTTTATCATCTCGAGGCACCCAAGCAGAGCACCATAATAACAGAAGTCTTCATTTATGTTTTTTTCAATGGACCAAATGATGGGTAACCAATTAATCCCAGGAACATCGTCAGCAACTCCACGAAAAAGAGTCATTGATAAGTGAGTGTGAGTATTGATAAAGCCTGGCATAAGAACCATCCCTTTGGCATTTAACTCTTCCTCTGCGGTATAATCCTTCAATCGATCCATAGAACCTACTTGAGTTATTATATTATCGGTAATTACAACCCCCCCATTTTTGATAACCTCATTTTTGGTATTAACAGTCAAAACTACGGCATTTTTGATCAATAGGTCACTCATAAAAATCCCTTCTTTTAATTCTATTTTTTCTTTTAATTAAAGTATCCCTCTCACAGAAAATCTGTTAAGGAAATTATTAATACTGTAAACCATCTATAAAATTAAATCTAATATCTCTTTTACCATAATAAACTACTTTTGTGTAATTAATCAACAAGCATTCTATATGAGGACAAATATTATGAAAAAAGGAAAAGAATTTCGTAGTAAGTATTTTGCTCGAAACCCCATCTTCCATTATCTGGATGATAAAGATAAATATCTATTTGCAGTTGAAAAACCTCGATTTAAATTTAATATTATAGGGTGTGGGTTGATGGGGATGGAACATATGCGGATTACCATGGCAGAGGGGCAAGCAATTATCCATGGAATCTATGATATAAACCCAATGAGCATTGTTGTGGCAAAACAAATGTTTTTCACTTTATATCCAGGTATTGATCTTACAGAATATGATTCCCTTGAAGATGCATGTAATGATCCTGCAGTGGACGGATTGATAATCTGTACTCCCAATTATACACATTTAGAGGTATTAAAAGTTGCTATGAAGTCTGGAAAACATATTTTATTAGAAAAACCTATGGCAACCACTGTTCTGGACGCGTATGAAATCCTGAAACTAGCAAAGGATTATAATGCTGTTTTACAAATAGGATTGCAATATCGTTACAAAGCGATTAGTGTGGAAGCTATTCACGAGGCACTGGAGAGGCAATCCCTCGGTAAAATCCATATGGTCAGTATCATGGAACATAGAGTCCCATTCTTAGATAAAGTCAATCAGTGGAATAAATTCATTAAATTCTCTGGTGGAACACTTGTTGAGAAATGTTGCCATTATTTCGACTTAATTAACTTATTTGCTCAAGCTAAGCCAAAAACTGTCTACGCTATGGGTAAAATGGCCGTTAATTTCAAAGAATTTGAATACGAAGGTGAAAAATCAGATATCTTAGATAGTGCTAATGTGGTGATTGAATATGAAAACGGAATTCAAGCAAATTTCAATCTCTGCATGTTTGCTCCAATGTTTTATGAAGAAATCATTATTTGCGGGGAGGAAGGGAGACTAAAGGCAACTGAGAATGAGGATTATCTCCCTGCAGCTCGTCCCAAAACTCATGTTGAAGTTATGCGCGGAGAGGGGTATCCATCGCGTATTTCTACGCCTATGTATCCTAAATATATTGAAGAGGATGGCCATAGTGGTGCGACTTATTTTGAACACAAAAATTTCATAGCAAATATACAGGGTAAGGAAACGAATACTGCAACGGTCGAGGAAGGATTTTGGTCTATAATTGTTGGAGCTGCTGCAGAAGAATCTGTTAAAACAGGCAAAATTGTGCGAATAGAAGAATTTCTGAAATCCAAATCTATTAAAAATTATAGATGATCCCAAAGAAAAACACGACTTCGATGAAAGGATGGATTAATATGGAAGATAGAATCTGGCATAAATACCATTGGCCTCAAAATGTGAAAAAAACCCTTGAATATCCAAATGAACCTCTATATAAAATATTAGAAAACGCTGCTGAGAAAAGTGGGGAATTACCTTATACTGTTTTTAGTGGAACAACAACAACATATGCACAGGCAAACAATGCAGCAAATCAAGTTGCAAATTTCTTGATTCAAAATGGAGTGAAAAAGGGTGATAAAATTGCGATGTTTTTGCCGAACACACCACATTATCCAATAATATTTTTTGGAATCCTGAAAGCTGGAGCAGTTGTGGTCACCTGCAACCCAACATATACAAAAGATGAATTAAACTATCAATTAAAGGACTCAGAGACAGCTTTTGTATTTGCTTTTGACCACTCGAAGTTTGCTCCCACAGCGTACGAAGCTATAAAGGGAACTATGGTTAGAAAAGTTATAATTTGTAGTGCGAAAGATTTTCTCTCCAAAGCTAAAGGATTTATTGGTAGTTTAATTGGAAAAGTTCCGAAAAGCCCATATTACGAAATTGACAAAACTATTTTCTTCAAGGACGTTATGCAGGCCAACACAACCAAACCAGAGGGAATCGTGATTAACCCCAAAGAAGATTTGGCAACATTAATATATACTGGAGGAACAACGGGCATACCAAAAGGTGTAATGTTAACACATTATAATCTGTATTCTAATGTCCTCCAGTTGGATGAATTTGTCTGGCTTCATCCAGAAGATGGTGCTGAACCTTTTAAGCTCCGCTATGGGAAAGAAGTCTATATTGGTGCTCTTCCATGGTATCATGCTTACGGTTTAACTTTAACAATGCTTGGTGGGGCATACAAAGCAGCAAAAGTAATTCCAATCCCCGATCCCCGAGCAGGTAACCCACCTCTTTCCGTTGTTTTAGAGGAGATCGCTAAACATAAGGTAACTATTCTTCATGCTGTTCCAACGATTTATGCAGCAATAGTGAGCATTTATTCGCAAAATCCTGAAAAATATGATTTGTCCTCAATTTTAGGCTGTGGTTCTGGAGCTGCTCCCTTGGCTCCTGAATTAGCTAAAAATTTTGAACGAATAACAGGAGGAACGGTCTTTGAGGCTTACGGATTGTCTGAGACTTCTCCTCTCGCTACTCTCAATCCAACAAATAAAATTCAGCGGAAATTTGGATCTGTTGGTTTCCCAGTTTCAGATACTTTTGTAAAAATTGTTGATTTAGAAACTGGTAATAAGGAGTTACCAATTGGTGAGGATGGTGAAGTCGCTATAGCTGGACCTCAAATCATGAAGGGTTACTGGAATAAACCTGAAGCTACTGCTGAAGTATTTCGCGAATTTGAGGGTATGAAATTCTTTTTAACGGGAGATATTGGTCATATCGATGAAGAAGGCTACGTTATAATTACTGATCGGAAGAAGGATATGGTGATTGTAAGTGGGTTTAAAGCGTACCCCCGAGAAATCGAGGATATACTATATGGCCATCCAAAAGTAAAACTTGCTGCTGTTATTGGCCTTCCTCGTGAAGATGATCCAACTAATGAATACGTGGCAGCTTATTTAGTACTTAAGGATGGAGAAACTGCTACTGAAGAGGAAATTATTGAATGGTGTAAAGATAAAATGACAGGATATAAACGTCCCCGAAAAGTTGAATTCCGAGAGGAGCTCCCTCTGTCCACCATTGGGAAAGTCTTACGCCGTGTGATTAAAGAAGACGAAATAAAGAAGTAGTTGAGAACTGATATTAACTCTCCCTTTTTTATTTTTTTAAAATATAGTTCCAGATTAATCCTCTAGGATTTCAATATCTTTTAAATGTTTTAGTTTTTTATGAATTAGCTTACGGTATTTTTTTCCTTGCTTTTCTTTCTCAAAAAATCGTTTTTCTTCTTTAATTATACGTTTAACACCTTTTGCTTTACGGGGCATTCCTTGCTACCAACATTAGATCTTTGATACTTGAATCTTAGAGGTTATTTTCGATTTGAGTTGGTATATTTTAAAAACCCTACACTTTTAGTTATTGGAGAGTGATAAAATGAAAAAAGCTTTGTTTGTTTTGCTAATGTTGATTATACTCCTCAACTTCTCACCAGTTTCAGGTGATACTTCAAACATATTCATTGACGGTGATTTAGCAGACTGGAATGGAATTAATCCGATTATTATTGATGAAGCAATAAATGAAAGTCATTTCCTAGATGTAGGAGCGGTTTATATGACAGCTAACGAAACAAATTTGTTCTATAGAATGGATTTCGATGTTACTCCTCAACATTGGGCATCCTTAATGACCAATATTACGATTCGCATACCTAATCAAACAGTTTTTGTCTTATTAAGTCAGATTTTATTTGAAGAAGTTCCACATTGGAGTTTCACTGGAATCTTCAGGGGAATTGATATCCTTTCCCCCTATAATAACAAATCTCTTATAGAACATGATGTGTTTTACGACAATTCAGTTGCTATAGATTCTACCACAAATCAATCAATTGAATTCTATTATAAATTAGCAGATTTAGGCCTCATAATTAATGATTCAATCGATATAACTGTATGGCATTATGATAGCTTAATTGTAGGAGATCAAGTTTTTCAAGGTATTCCAATTCTTGCTAATACTGTTTATGGAGTGAAGGTTACTGGAAAGGTTGAAAACAATTCTGAAAGCACAACATCCTCAGCTTCGCCTACTACACCTACTGCTACTACTACTACTGTTACTAGTACTGTTACTAGTACTACCATAAATAATTCTACTTTTGGCTTTTCAATAGGATCAAGCTTGATACTTCTAGTAATTTCCCCATGGAGATTGCGAAAAAGAAAAAATAAAAATTAATTATTATTACATTTTATAATCAAATTCGTAAGCCATTTTAAGCGTTATTCAGATACGTTATCATTAATATTACTTCTATTTCTTCTTTGGATTCGCCCAAGACATATCTACAGGCCATTCGTGATCTTTTTCGATTATTGGTATGATTTCGAAGACAACCCCTGATTTTGAAGGACAATGAATTTTCCAAACTCCATCTTTTTCCCAAGATTTTCCTCCTGAAGCAGCCATAGAGAGATAAGGAACCATGGAATAATGTGCATCATCGCATAGACCATCTGGCTTCATTAATGCATATGGAATCTCCCATTCATCCCCAACATTGTGAGGACATCGACCGAATTTAGATATCAATTTGATCTTCAAATATTTCATATCAATTACCTACCTGATTTACTGAATCTTCCTAATTTTTAATATTTTCTAAATTTAAAGGAAAAAGCTCCAAGATTTTGTGATTCATACTTGCTATAATAAGGAAATTTCTAATTACTTTCTACAAAAATGAGATAATACTCCTGCCAAATACTCACCTCTGTTTTAAACATTAATTGCCAATTTTTTAGATTATGAGGAAAACCAGATGAATCTAGCAGAAGCCTATAACGAACTAATGGAACATTCTAAAGAAGTTATAATGCTTAATAATATTCGTAGCATATTATATTGGGATTTTGAAACCTATATTCCATCAAAATCGGTACAACAACGATCAGAACAATTCGGTTATTTAGCTACAAAAATCCACGAGAAAACAACTTGCTCAAGAATTGGAGAACTATTAAAGCTGATAAAAGAAGATTCAGCTTACGATTCATTAAATGAAATAGAAAAACGTAATGTATACTTGGTGGAACGAGAATCTACAAGAGAAATAAAAGTCCCTGCAGATTTAGTTGCTGAAATTGCAAAACAAAGTACAATCGCAGTGCAAGCATGGAAAAAGGCAAAAGCTAAAGCACCGACTAATAATAACGCTTATCACGAGATTTTTAAACCCGAATTAGATAAAATTCTCAATTTATCAGTTAAAAGAGCTAATTATCTTGATCCAGACAAAAGCCCCTTTGATGTCCTTCTAGATGAATACGAGCCTGGTATGACTTCAGAAATGGTAGATGTGCTTTTTAAAGAGCTCAAAGAGGGTTTAATTCCGCTTATTAAGAAATGTATGAACTCTCCAAACCAACCAGATAAAAGCATCTTAAGCAGAAAAATTCCTATCATTATTCAAGAGAAATTAGCAATTGAGGCAGCAAAGGAGGTTTTTTATGATCTTGAGAGAGGTCGAATTGATACAACAGAACACCCTTTCACAACAGGTTTTTATGACGATGTTAGGATAACAACTCATTTTTATGAAACAGATTTTACTAATTCACTTTACTCAGTTATGCATGAAGGTGGACACGGTATATACAACCAAAACATGCCCAAAGAATATATTTATCAGCCAGTTGGGACATATTGTTCTCTTGGATTTCATGAATCACAGTCCCGCTGGATGGAAAATTTAATAGGTCGAAGCCACGAGTTTTGGGAGCATTTTTTTCCTAAATTTAAAGAAATAACAGGTGATATATTCTCTGATGTCTCTCTTGAATCGATGCTTCATGCAGTCAATGTTGTCGAACCATCCAAAATTCGTGTTACCAGTGATGAAGTCACCTATTGCTTGCATGTTATTATACGCTTTGAGGTGGAACAGGAATTACTAAGTGGAAAGATAACAACTGAAGAGCTCCCTCAAATTTGGAATCAAAAATATAAGGAATATTTAGGCGTAGATATCGAGCACGACGCAGAAGGAGTCATGCAGGACACTCACTGGGCAGGAGGTGGATTTGGATACTTTCCAACCTATGCATTAGGTAATATGTACTCAGCTCAAATGCAAGCGACAATGAAAAAAGAACTCTCAGATTATAAAGAATTAATTCGAACTGGAAATTCAAAACCTATTTTTGACTGGCTTGTGAAAAATGTTCATAGATATGGCAATAGATATGATCCTCCTGCGTTAATTAAAAAGATTACAAGAGAAGAACTTTCCCCTAAGTATTTCCTAAACTATCTTGAAGAGAAATATTCCTCTCTATATGGCTTTTAGACAAAAAAAGGAGATTAATCTCCTTTATCTTTCTCGGTTTTGGTCTTGAGGGGATTTTTTGGAGAAGTTTTCTAAATTAAAATTCTATAAAAACGAATTAACTAAATATGTGGTAATTCTCTAGCAAGTTGAACTACAGGAATCTGTTTGAGGAGATCTTATTATAAATGTCTTCTGTCTATAAACCTGGTTATCTTGAAGTAATTTTTGGATGCATGAAATCTGGAAAGAGTGAACAATTTATCAATCGATTCAAAAAATTAGCACATTCAAAATGTAAAACACTTATCTTTAAACCTGCAGTAAATGTGCGGGAACCAGGAATAGCTACTAGAGCTCATGATATAACTCTAAATGCCTTTGTTATTGATGAAAACCGTCCCGAGGACATTATAAGATATTTAATGGAAAATAAAGGCACACAGTTCCAGATAATCGGAATTGATGAAGCTCAATTTTTTGATATAAAATTAGTTGAAATCGTTGACAATCTGTTAAGAAATGATTACCATCTTATTATTAGTGGATTGTTGTTGAGTTTTAAAGCAGAACCTTTTGGTCCAATGCCATATTTAGTGGGAAGGGCTCATGAGATTACGAAATTGACAGCAATTTGCGAATACAAAGATTGTTCCAGAATAGCCACTCTTACTCAACGTTTAATTAATAATGAACCTGCAAATTATGATAGTCCTTTAGTTTTAATTGAGGGAAGTGGACAAACCGAAAGATATGAACCTAGATGTATTCATCATTATATTTTACCAAGAAATCATCCGAAAGAATAAATCATTCTCCTCGAGGCAATATTATTGTAAAGGATGATCCTTTTCCTATTCCAGGGGAATCAGCAGAAATAGATCCATTATGAGCATCCAGTATTTCTCTACATAGATGAAGTCCAATACCAGTCCCTCCTGATGAAAACTCCGTAGGAATAGAAACAAATTGTTCAAAAATTCTCTCTAAATTTTCTTTGGCGATTCCAGCTCCTGAATCAGAAATTTTGATGATAATTTTATCCGACAATATAGAAAGAGAGACATCAATTAGAGTTTTTTCTTTAGGAGAATTTTTTATTGCGTTCTCAAGGACATTAAGAATCACTTGCTGGATTCGTTCACGATCGACTTGAAGAACAACTTTTTCATCTGATTGACATATATTTGTAGAAATACGATCCTCTATTAAGTGTTGATAAAGACTCAATGTATCCCATAGAAGCTGACAAATGTCAACATCTTCTGTTTGTATTTTGAGTATTCCTTGATCGATTTTGGTTAAAATGGTAACATCATTTATGAATCGTTCTAAACGCTGGAGGTTACGTTTAACTATATCAAGTATTTTAGCTCTCTGTTCAGATTGAATATTATCAATGTGTTTTGTGAGAAAATCACAATAACCTATCACAACAGTCAGCGGTGTCCTTAATTCATGTGATGTCATCCATACAAAGTTATCCCTACGCTTTTCTAATTCCTTTCTTACTTTCTCAGCCTCTATTCTTTTACTAATATCAGAAATGGAAATTAGCACTTTTTCCCATGATTTTTCATAACCTGGGACAATTGTGAAACCGATAACAGTATGGATTATGTCTCCATCCACAGTTTGGAGTGATGATTCATATGTGAAATTTAAAAGTCCGTTCCAAAGGAAATTTAGTTCCTTTAAGAAAGCTGAATGAGCTCTTGGTGAAGGGTAACGATATAATCGTTCCAAGATATCTGTTTTCTTCTTCCCCTTATAAAGTTCGATTGCAGCTTTATTCATGTCTAAGATCCGTATAGAGTTTATCAGTTTAGGAATAATATGCGAATTTACCTGCAAATAACCATTGATATCTTCAACTCCCTCTACGTGAAGCTTCTTGAGAAATTTCTTGATTTTTGAATAATCCTCCTCGAACAATCCAACTGGCGAATATTCAAATAAAGCACGAAATCGTTCATTACTCCTGAGGAGCTCTTCCTCAATCCGTATATCCTCAGTATAATCCCTTGCAATGGATAAAACATGATCCTCTAAAATTTTTATTGATTCAACAAGGAAATACCGTCCAGGTGTTGTGAAACGTCCTTTATGAAAATTCCCATCAGTCATGGGTAATCCTGATTTCATCACATATTCAAGTCGCTTAACAACTTGAGAATCAGAGCCATAAATCTCTTGGGGAGTTTTTCCAATGTTCTCTGACATTCGACCTTGGGTTACGTCTTTAAAAGAAGTATTGATATCTTTTAGAACAATTTTTCCGTCAATTGTTCTCTCCCATATCGCAGCGGGGTCAGGCATTGCATTGAAAGTGTTTCTTAGCATTTCTAAGCTGATTTGTATTTCCGCTTCAATTTCTCTTTTGCACGAATAGAGTAAAATTTCTAATTCCTTTTGTAAAGAATTAGCTACATTTAAGGGGAGATTATATTTGCCTAATATCTCACGTAAATCCAAATATATTCGCCTTTCTTCTGAATTGATTATTATACTAGCTCCTACACTTTAAAGATATGCAAATTTCTTTGAATTTCCGTATATTTTTAAGAAGTTCAAGTTGCATTTTATTTGAATTATATTGAGGCAAATGGACTGGGAATCTAATGGACTTAGAAGACAGTAAAGATAACATATCAAAAAAAGAACCAAAAAAAGAACTGGTTGAACTTGCTGGAAAAATCAATGAGCTGAAAAAACGCTTGCTTATACCCGAAAAAATTGCTAAAGATATTAAAGAACAACTAGACGACACTTATGATCAAGCAGAAGAAAATATTGCTCTTGTTGGGGGATCTCCTGATGATATTGCTAAAATGTGGGGTTATAACATTGGGGGCCTCTTATATGAATATCTTTCAAAAAGGGATTCCTTAGAGGGACGCCAAGCCTTGAGTTTTATAAGAATGAATCTTGGATATGAATTGATTGCAAAAGGAATGACTGAAATCGAGATTTCTAGTTTTATTATGGGATTAAGTTTGAGATACAATTTGGGTTTTGAGAATATGAAAAAGAAAATAGCAGAAATTGAACGAATGTTGGGTAAAATTGAGTGTGAATAAGTTTCTTATTAACTATAAACAATGAGAGCCGAACATTCATTATTAACAAAATCGAGAGAACTTTTAAAGTATCTAAAAAGCGATTCAAAGTTATGAATAATCATTCAACGTCTTCTTTAATCCTATCTTTTACTGTAATTTTGTTTTGCATATCATCGTTTGTAGTTCAACCGACAATTGTGAGCTCTAATAGCTATATTAAAGCTGTAAAAAACTTAAAGGAGGGGTGGAGAGGGGAAACCATTTACCAAACGAACCCTCTAGGTCCTATTTCCATTTGCGCAACTTTAAATGATGTATTAATATTAGATAAGGCTGCGGGAGCTATTTTATCATTAGATATTAACGGAGAAACCACTATTTATGTTTCAACAGGTAATTTCTCTTTCGATGCCATACATTATCAACCTAATCACAATAGACTAATAGTGATAGGTAGTAATCTATTATACTTCTTAAATGAGGGTGGTACTTTTGAAATTCTACAAGAATATTCTCCTGAAGTACAGTTTAGTACCTTAACTGTGGATAACTCTGACGATTCAATTTATGTAGGAGCAGAGTTTAATGATTCAATTATCTATCATTTTAATGCAACGGGACATATGCTTGGACCAATCTTAAAACATATTCAGGGGTGTTCACAGATAGCAATTCATCCAAATAACACGATTTTATATTATACTGAAACTTATAGGGGAAGGGTTAACCAGCTAAATCTTATAAGTAACGTATCAGCTGTTTTAGTAGCTGATATTGGCATTCTAGGTACAGGAGAAGGAATAGGAATAACAGTTGACTCCAATGGAACTCTTTATTATTATACTGCAGAAGGAAATGCCCTAGGATTAAATAAATATGATCAAGAAATTTTTATCAATGTTATGAGTGCTAAATATGGAACTGGTCCGATTTTTTGGTCTGAATTGCATCAAGCTATTTTATGTTCAGCTGGTGGAGGAGCTTGCATCGTGAAATATGACCTCACAAAGGCAGAGGGAGAATTATTGACACCAACTATTAACACACGGGCAATAATTGAAACAAATGATAGCAGAATTCTATTTGGGATCGAAGATCATATTTTTGAAGTAGTTGGGACAGAAGTTGTAGAGTTTTCTTCACAGCTACCTGGAAAATGTAATAGCTTAATATTAACAAAATATAATGAAGTATATTTCGGAATTATTAATGATACATTAGCTCTTTATAAATTAGAATCAAATGGAGCATTTTCAGTTTGGTTTCAAGGAAATATACAAGGATTTCTGCATGGGATGAAATATGATAAATTGAATCATGCACTTATAATATCTATTGAAGTGTTTTCTGATTCGATGGATACTCAATTATGGAGAATACCTATTGACAATCCGTTGGATTACGAATTGGCTTATGAGTTAGAAAATATTACCAGAACATCATTCACGCTAGATTATGGAGGAAATATTTTTCTTCTAGAAAGAAAAGCTAATATCCTATATAAAATTCCAAATGGGTCAAATCTGGCAGAGATTCAATTCACTACCTTTATTGAAGCTGATTATATGGTAGAACCTAATTTAGGATATAGTTCGATCGAAGATGGAATTATTGTTTGTAGAAATGATGATCTGCAGGTTTGGCCATTATCAAGAGAGCAACCATTTTTATTAGCTGAAAACAATATAGGAATAGATAATGATGGTCTAATAGAGAATCAAAATCAAGAATTAGTGGTCACTCATTCAGGACAAATATATAAATTGATATATGAAGGAACAAATACATCAGAAACTCTAAGTACGTCAATAACATTGACCAACACGATTCCATCATCTCAAATGTCTCCATTTTTATCAATAGAACTATTCTTGCTTATTATTGGATTGATATCATTCTTAAGGAAAAGAAAAATATTTATTTAAACCTGTGGGTCTTGAAGTTTTTTAGTTTGAATATGTTGAAAATGGAATCAGAAATATTATGGAGCTCAATGACTATTCTGTTATTTTTGAAGCTTTAAATAATGAAAAAAGGAGGGAATTATTCCAATTTATTTCAAAATTGCAATTCGTCTCAAAAAATGATCTCTCCATAAAATTTGATTTAAAGCGAGCAAGTTTAAATCATCACTTAGAAGGTATGATAAACGCAGGTTTAATTCAGGAAGTTTCTCTCCTTCTAGATGGAAGAACTCATACATTCATAATTCCCATGGTAAATATTTTTCCCGAAAGACTGATTGAAGCTCAAGATGGCAAAAAAGAGTTAGTAGAACAATTAAGGATTTGGTCAGATCGAAATTTAAATCTGGAAAATTGGAATACATTGCGAAAAAGCCTAGATACCTTAAATTCGAAAGATCTAATTAACTCAATAGAATCACTACTGTCTTCACTAATTGGAACAAGATCTTCTATTGATAAAAATTATTGTTTTTTTTGTCGTTCTAAAAAAGCTCAAACCGTCTGTTTTGCTTGTAGAAATTTAATGTGTAATGTTCATAGATTTAAAATAGATCGTGAAGAACTTGGTTCCATCAATTTATGTCCAAATTGCGTCCAGAAATTTTTTGGATAAATAAAATTTTTTAAAGGTAGAAATTCTAAAAAAAGAGAAAAAAAATATTATTGGTGTCAACCAATAATACGACTTAGAGTTTCCTCTGATATTGATGATCGAAACAGGGAACGGAGTGAAACATAGGCAGAGAAGATAATACTTAAGGTTATATTAATTATTATCAAGCTAAAACCAAGGAAGGTCATATCTAGAATAAGGATGACCCCAAATTCCGCAGCCCATTCATAGATAAAATTCGATAAGAGTGCACCAGAAATAAATCCTATTAGAATACCAACGATACTTGTAATGACTAATTCGAACAATATTGTGAGAAAAATTTCGCGATTAGAGACTCCTAATGCACGGAAGTTGGCAAAGTCATATTTTCTTTCTGAAATAGAAATTGATACCACTGAAACCGTAATAGCTACTCCCACAATTAAACCTGCAGACATTGCAACCAACATGAAGACAAATCCTAGGGTCATTGCATCCTTTACTGATTTTTCAAGAACTGATTTAATGACTATTTCTTGAATATTGGAATTTTCATGTAATATGTCTTCTATCTGGCTTGTATTCGAGGAGTGAATGTAAATTCCATTAGCATAATCTGAGTGAGTAATTCCTAAAAGCCATCGTGCGGTATCTATCGAAGTATATAAACCACCACCGGTGAATTCTGCCAGAACATTTTCAACCTTCAATTCCCTTTCATTTCCATGTACGTCATATAAAGTCAGATTCTTGCCCAGAGCGAGATTAAACCTTATAGCTAAGTCTTTTGAGATTACAACGTTTTGATAATGAGGAACACCTCCTCTATCGAAATTCCGACTCTGAGTAGATGTTTCCAATCCAGTTACAACATAATTCTGAGCCATATCCAGTTGCAATCTTATTGGAACAAAAACAATTGCTTCATAGTGATCCCATGTGAGATTTTCAAGCATTTTTTCAATTTCCGTTGAATTCTGAAGATTATTGAAAGTAATTTGTGCATCCCAAGTTTGATAAAATTGAAATTGCTTTTCAATACCATTAACAAAACTCATTCCTGTAGTCGAACCAAAGAATGAGATGGTCGTTGCGAGAATAATGCCAAAAATTATGAAAGATGCCTTTCGTTTCTCTTGAAAAACAGAACGAATTGAAAATTTCGTCAATGGGGAGAGTTTCACCACTTTTAACAACAGCTTCTCGATTGTAACTGAACGAGAAGATTTGAAAGAAGCTTGAGGCCGAAGTGCATCTATTGGGGCCATTCTCACGATTCGCCAACACGCAATTAAGGACGCAACTGTTGCAAAGAAAAGAATTAAACTGAAAATTCCTAGTGCTGGGATTATCAAGAGCACTGATGAAATTCGAGCCACGTTTGGTAAACGCTTAATTCCTGCTAATTCAATGTAAAAGTCTCCTAAATTTAAACCCCCTATCAGCCCAAGTATTACTCCGAAGCATCCTCCCAGTAGACCTAATACCCATGTGAATATTATAGCACTAGAAATGATTTCCCAATTAGTAAATCCTAAAGCTTTGAAAATACCTAAAGTAGTAATTTCCTCTTCGATAATTCGCTTTAAAACAATGAATAACATAATTCCAGTTATCATTGCGAATACAAAAGAAAGAATTAACGCCAATCCTGAAAATGTCGGAGCAATTGTTAATAAAAACGGATTTCGACCACTATATTGAATTACGGATTCAGATCCATATTCTCTACTCATCACGGTCAAAAATTCTTCTAAATAATCATTCACCATTGAAGGATCATTAAAGTAGAAAGCGATTTGGTTTGCTTGATTTGAGCTATTCTCGTGGTTATTCCAATCTTGATTTTTCAACCAAATCACTGGGCCATCCCACATAGCTCTTCCGTAGAATTCAGTGATGATTCCAGGTGATATAAGAAATTCAGGTGAATCAACCATTGCAGTAATTGTTAAATTAAGTATTCCTGAAGGAGTAGATACCTCTAGTACATTATTTATTTCCCATCCTTGCATCTCAGCAGTTAATTTTTCAACTACTGCTATATTAGGCTCTGATGATCCATGAAGAGTATTTAAGTATCCTGAATGGTAATATAATTTATCCACAAACAATTCATCCTCCCTAACCGCAAATACATGTGTAGCAACTTGTGTTTCCACCCCCGATTTTGCTACCTGCAATTCATGAAATTCTCGCAATTCAAATTCAATTTCAACGTTTAAATCATCTTTTATTTGGTTCACTATCACTGTTAAATTTGATTTGTCCATTTCTTTGGTTGTAATTAACAAATGATGATATTTATGGTCAATCCAAGAGCTTTCCTCTATCTCTAACCAGTTGAAATATAGTGCTGAATAGATAAGTGTTATCATGCATCCAATAGTTATGACCAAAATAATAGGAATAGAACGAAGCTTTTTGCTTTTTACGTCTCGCCATGCTTTCCGTATAAATATAATCATATAATCACTCTCAAAATCATGTTATATCAATTGGAGGAGTAACTGTTAATTGCTCCCAAAATTCTTTTTCTTTAGCGGGATCATATTGGGAAGTACCAAAGATTTTTCCATCTCGTAGGTAAACAACGGTATCAGCAAGGGTAGAAATACCTACATTGTGAGTTACAAGAAGTATGGTAACTTTATGATTCTCATTAACTTTTTGGAGGAGTTTGAGGACTTTTCCCGTTGTTTCACTATCAATATTCCCAGTGGGTTCATCAGCTAATAGAATCCTAGGTTTTTTGGCTAATGCTCGAGCAATAGCAACTCGTTGTTGTTCACCTCCGCTCAGCTGAGCAGGGAATTTATTACTTTTATCACCTAATCCAACTTCTTCTAATAATTCACTTGTTAGATAACGTGCCTCTGCAGCAGGATTTGTGAGCTTAGCGGCGAGTTCCACATTTTCAAAAGCTGTAAGTGAGGCAACAAGATTGTAAAACTGGAATATAAATCCCACATTAAGCCTTCGATAAGCAGTTAATTTTTTTTCATTAAGCGCTGTTAGATCAATTTTTTTACCATTTCTATCAAAAAAAATCTTTCCAGCTGTTGGACGATCGATCCCCCCAATAACATTGAGTAAAGTCGTCTTACCAGAACCAGAAGGTCCGAGAATGACAATGAATTGACCTTGCTTTATATCAATAGATACTCCATTCAAAGCAGAGACCACTAATTCACCCATTACATAATCTTTAGTCAGATTCTCTATCTGTAACGTCATATGGAATGCACCACATTAAATAGACAATTATAAAATTTAACATTCATAGGTAAAATGCTTTTTTTTACCCTTATTATTTATGTTCATATAAATTTGAACTCCACATACAATTGTACTTCTAAACGAATCAAATTATATGAGGATGGAAAATTGCAGATTATAGTCAAGCACTATGAACCTGAAAAGGGATATGAAGAAATACAGGCATCGATCTACAACGAAGCGACAAAATTAATGGGCACTCAAGTGAACATTACTCCTGAACAAATTAAACAACGGTATCAGGGTGAAAATCCTGATCCGAAAGGAATTCGATATGTTTTCAACGACGAGGGAACTCCTCTTGCGTATATTCAGACCCGTGTAACTGAAAGTGTGGATGGAGAGAAAAGAACTTATATAGGTTATCCTTGGGGAACAAAAATGTGCCCTCAGGCAGTTAAAGAACAATTATTTGAAGAAGTTTTCAATTACATACAAAAACGAGACCCTGATAGTCAGTTAGTTATGGGGTACTGGATGTCTACCTGGAAGGAACCCATAGCTTTTGCAAAGAAAAAAGGATTCGAAATTGTGGATGAAAACCCACAATTTGCGATTGATGTGAAAAAAGTACCTTCTGATGTGAAATCTATATATCAAAGCAAAATGGCTATAGAAAACGATATACCTCTCCTTGTTGACCTTATTAAATCAGATCCTGTTGTTAATAAGTTTTTTCCTCATGAGCAAGCGATTGAAAAATATTTTTCAGAAAGAGTAATTCCAGATGGCCACACCTTCATGATATTTAGAAAGGAATTGTTAGTGTGTGCTGGAGCACCATTAGAGGGATTTTCAGCGGAAGGAGTATTATTGAGATTTTCTGCTCAAAGACCAGCTCACGATAACGCTTGGAACTACCTTATAAAAGTCATAAGTCAGCACTTCTTCGAAGAAAACTGGCAAGACCAGTTATTTATCGTATCACCAAGTGGGAATGAATCACGAAGACAGTTCTTGAAGGAGATTGGCGCTAGAATTCATACCAATCAATTGCTTTTTGAATTAAAGAGAGATTGAAAAAATTTCTGTTGAAAATTTCCGTTTTAGCGGATGAATTAACTAGTTAAATCTAAAAATTCAAAAACCCATTTCTTATCATCCAGAAATTGACCATAAAAGGAATTTATTGCAACAGATGACCCTAACCAATCTTTTTCCTACTTTCAGATGAAGGAAGGGATCGGTACGAATCTGAAAGGAATCCTTTACTCTGGTGATCATGATGGAAGTTCCTGCTCTCCCAAAGATAGTTCTTTCTCCCAATCTGGAAGAGACTTCCAGGTTTGAACTTCAATCTATATTTAATAAATCTATTAGGGGAAGTAATTTCAAATCTCAAGCGAATCTGTTTAAAGATACTGATAACCAGATTTATATCTGGAAAAAACTTAGATTTAATAGCCTTGTTAATGAATATGTGGTCTCTTATCTAGCTAATGCTTTCGGAATTAAAGTTCCACGGTCTTATATCGGTTTTACTGGTCACTCGTTTGGACTGATTCAAGAATGGATTGCAGATGCCACAGAACTCTCACATTTTGATCTATCTGAACCTAAAATTCGAGAAACTGACCTTTACAAGTTAATAGTCTTTTTAGCTTGGATTGGTGCAAAAGATCGTCATGGTGGAAATTATCTAATCAAAGCAGAAGGTGATTTCTATGCTATCGATTTTGAAGAATGTTTTACGTCATCTACCAATGGGAGTGAGATCTGTCTATATTTTCCCTCAATTTTACAATATAGAGAAAAATTAATACGCGCGATTCAAAAACTTGAACGTGAAATAACCATTACCAAATTAGAGCAAATAAAACAAAATTTAACCCAACTTATTCATCTCCCAGATGATGAGAGAGCTCAAAGGGCATTGAGGCAGAGAATAGGTCAAATCTTTGAGTTACTGTTTAACAATCTTAGGAATTTGGATATAGTAGTTGATGAATTTATGGTAAAAAGCACTCAACCACAAGAAACCATAAGCTTTTTTTGAATACTAGTACTAGATCCTTTAGTATAATCAATATTTTGAGGTTGAACTTTGCATTCCATTCCTTGTAGAATACATAATTGTCACCATTGCTGTATCGAAACAGAAATGTTACTTATTAAATCTGATATAAAACGAATTCAAACAAAGCTTGGAATATCACCAGTAAAGTTTGTGTACCAAACAGAGGAAGGACATTGGATGCTCCGAAACAAGACTTTTAATGGAGAAAAAATTTGTTTTTTCCTTCAACGTGATGGTTTATGCAGTATATATGATTTCAGACCAGAAGGGTGTCAATTTTATCCGTGTATCTGGGATTTAGATTCTCATAAGGTAGTTTCAGATGATTATTGTCCCCATTTTGATGAATTCGTATGTGATGAGAATCTTAACAAGTCGCTTGAGTTATTTATTCTAAAATTATTCGGAAAATTGTAATACTTTGGTATTGATTGTCTTTAAGAGAAAAATTTGAGATTATGGTGAATTTAGATCGTTATCCAATACTATCCTAGATATCTGACCGAATTTGGCCTTACATATTTGTAATTTACATGAATTTTTTATTCCCATGTTGTTTGAAAAATAATAATATTTGGGATTTAACGTTCCATCTTCTTAATAATGGATATTATTGTTAATCCAGCAACTATAGTAAGTACGGGAAATATTGTGATAACGGATGTGGTCATTGTGCTAGTTGTGCTCGTTATAGTTGTTGTGGTTGTGGAGGGAACATAGTTCATTGGTAATTGGAAGCTATCACCCAAAGAAATCGATTGATTTTCTTCGTAGTATATATACATGTCTAATTGAAGTGAAACAGATTCATTCATGTATTCTGTAACAGAAACGTTAATGTAATGATAATTAGAAAAGAACACATCACCTTCCTGCCACTCAGAATTAGTGTCTTTTGGATATAAAGGGGCACCTGCGCCACCAGTAGTCACATGCATCACACCATCTCGAAATGTACGATAATATTGATGATCATGACCTGCAAAGACTAAATCAACACCATAATCAATGAAGATCGGTTGTAACACTTCACGAATTTCCTTGGCATCATTCTGTCTTGCTACACTACGGACTGAAAAGCAAGGGCGGTGATATAATCCCACGATGAAATCTAAACGATTATTTTCTAGATCTGTAATCAACCACTCTCGCTGTTCAGTAGTCATTTCAAATTGTCCATTCCAGTTTTCTTCGGTATTTAGTATAATGAAGTGGATTTTGTTGTAATTAAAACTGTAAAATCGCTCATTCCCTGGTAAATTAACATTTTCCATGTAGGTGGAAAAATCTTGGTCGTCAGGGCCATCAACAGCATAAATTTCGTGGTTTCCAATCGCACTATAAATCGTCACGTTGTTCAAGGTAGCATTTTCAATATCTTCAAACCATAAATCCCATTCTCTTTGATCTCCGCCTTGATTGACAAGATCACCAGAATGCAGAATAAACTCTAAGTTGGGATTTGCTTCCACCACTTCATTCATAATAGATGCACGGAGAGGATTGACTGTTAGCACTTCCCAGTTTCTACTGTCTCCCATTGCAATAAAATGCCATTCCAGAGCAATCTCACTTACTTTTACTTCAGGATTGGTTTCCATAGAAGAAAATTGCATTCCTAAATTGAATAAGATTACTATTAAAAAGACTAGATTTTTCATTTCAGCCTGTTTCCAAAAAGCTTTCTAATTCATTACTATTATCAATACTAGTTTAGAGAATAAGATTCTTGCTCCCAGTCTTTCGAAACTCAATATGAAAAATAATTTTTTATATCGTTTAATAAGTATATAATATGTTTAGAATGGCATCTTTGTTGACTGAATTACTTGCTAATCTACATCCACTCCCAAAAGAAGTAATTTTATTCAATAAATTTTTGAAAATGAAAAAATCTACAACTCAAATACATATTAATAGTATTAATCGACATTTAGAGCAGATTTTAAGCCAAGAATTAAATGTTCTGGAACTTTTACAAACGAAATCTGAGGAAAAGCATGAAAGACTCATTGAAGTTTTTTTAATAAGACAAAAAGAACTTATTCCTCATTATAATGGATATAAATTAATTATTGAAGAAAAAGTAATTAAAATTATATTTAACGATGATGCTGGAGGATACTATGGTATATCCACACTCATTCAAATATTTGGATCAGCTATAAACAATTCATCCGATTTTTTATTACCAGAATTAGTAATAAATGATTTTCCTGATTTTCCAGCGCGAGGAATTATGTTAGATGTCTCAAGAGACAAGGTACCAACGATGGATACATTATACTCTCTCATTGAGTTATTGTCTTCTTGGAAAATTAATCAATTGCAATTGTATTTTGAGCATACATTTGCGTATGAAAAACATGAAATTGTATGGAAAAATGCTTCCCCATTTACCGCAGATGAAATTAAAACACTTGATAAATTTTGTAAAGAGCATTACATTGAACTGGTACCCAATCAAAATAGCTTTGGTCATTTTCACCGTTGGTTGATTCATGATGAATATC
Source organism: Candidatus Heimdallarchaeota archaeon (assembly GCA_011364965.1). Taxonomy (GTDB): domain Archaea; phylum Asgardarchaeota; class Heimdallarchaeia; order Hodarchaeales; family Hodarchaeaceae; genus Hodarchaeum. The sequence goes on along the minus strand of RDOB01000006.1, from coordinate 159,860 downwards.
GAGATCTTGCAGAATGTCCAGATGGCTATAAGCATCCTTTTAGTCTCAATAAAGAACCTTTTAGTTTAAACCCCACTGATAAACGAGTAGTTTCATTGCTCGAGGACTTATATTCCCAATTATTACCAAATTTCACAAGTACGATGTTCAATGTTGGATTAGATGAAACTTTCGACCTTGGAGAGGGAAAATCTGCAGAGATCTGCCAGAAAAAGAGCAAATCCTATGTTTACTTGGAGTTTTTATTAAAGGTGTGCGATTTAGTAGCTAAATTTGGTAAAACAATCCAATTTTGGGCTGATATGATATTTCAAGATGAGGAAATTATCCCTTTAATTCCAAAAACTACTATTCCTCTTCTATGGGGATATGAAAAAGATCACCCTTATGAACAGCAAACGAAAAAGCTTCATCAATTGGGTTTTTCATTTTATGTTTGTCCAGGAACAAGCAGCTGGAACAGCTTTACAGGGAGAACATATAATGCAATTGAGAATTTAATAAAAGCTGCGATATGGGGGAAAGCAGAGGATGCCCTAGGATACCTGATCACAGATTGGGGAGACCATGGGCATTTACAACCTCTTCCGATAAGCTATATTGGATTTTTGGTAGGTTCGGGCCTTTCGTGGAATTCAAGTGAGACCTCACAGGATAATTTCAGAAAAAGAGAGTATGTTTCGCAATTATTGGACAAATACATTTTTAAAAATCAATTAAGCTTCTCAGTTGGTTCTCTCTTGTTTGATATTGGTACACTACCTGATTTACTTGGAGTTGATTTCCCGAATTCTTCGGGATTATTCTTAACATTGCTTTTTCCGAATAGAGTAGATTCGGAAATGATTCTCCAAAATACAACAATAGAAAATCTAGAAGCAATTAATAATAAAATTAGTGAATATCTTCAGATTCTTGAAACAAATAATTCAATCAAGGAAGTTTTAGCTGTTCAGGAACTAATCTGGGTTTGTAAAATCGTTCAAATTAGTTGTGATCTAGGGATGAACAGGATAGAATGCGGAATTAACCGACCGCTTGTCAGTTTACCTGATATCATAAAAAATCCACTAATAAATCGTTTAAATATGCTTATTGCTGATCATAAAGTACTCTGGATTAAAAGAAATCGAATTGGGGGTTTGGAAGATTCTGTTAGATATCTTGAAAAGTTAATTCTCTTATTGACAAAAAATAAACCACGAAATTAAAATTAAATTCAGTATTTTTCCAATTTTCTTCATAAATGCTAAGATGATAATCTCTTACTGAAGAACGCCAGTAGTCCAGCTGTTCTAGAATTCCTTTTTAGCTTTTATTTTAAGTCGTCTAACATAAGCTTGATTCATCAGAAACACGAAATAACCAAAAAATAATCCAATAATAAATAGTAATATTAATAATAGATCCTCTAAGATAAAAGCAATGGGAAACCAGAATATCAAATAGATAAATAAGGCATAAATGCCTTTATCAAATTTTGTTGATAACTCAATATAAGGTAATATAGATTTAGTATTTTTTACTTCTTTTTTCAAGTGTTGTTGATAAAGGAAATTACGATAGAAAGTAGCTAATACTCCATTCAACGTAGTGATAACACGAAATGAAACATCAAATGTCAAAAGAAAGACATAGAAGTAGAAAATAATCTGTAGAATAGGAATTTGATTTGTGACATTAAATATAACTTGACTCGTAGAAACAAGATCAAAAGCTACAAAATAAGATATTCCTAATAGACAAAATACTGTTGAAAATACAAGAGAATGGTTCTTAACCAACAATTCATAGAAATTGCAGTGGATATTAACTGCTTCAGAATCAAAAAATGGATAACGAGTTTCCCTAATCTTTTTAACTAGAGTAGAAAAACTATATGACCATAAAAGGATACCTGTTACTGTAAAACATAATAAAGCAAATACAAGGAAATTGAAATGGAATAAAAGGAAAACAAGAATCGTAAGTCCAAAATAAATGAAAAATAGAGTTATATACATTGATTTTGGAAACCGAGCTACCAATTTGTCTCCTAGAATAGGAATCAAATTTTGTAGAATCTGTTCCATGAGCGACGGGGAAAGATTTCGCCTTTGTTTTTCCATAACCTTTCAAAAAACCATTTTTTAAAAAGAGAATATGTATGTAATTGAACGAAGGAACCTCTTAAAATTCAAAGTATATAGTAGGGTAGAATAGAAGACTCTATTACTAAAACTATTTGCAGTAAATCGGAGACGAAAATAATGACCCAAGATGTCAAAATTAGACAAATGACTATTGATGACATTATAAATGTTTACAAACTTGGAAAACAGGCTTTCATTGATGAAAAAAAAGCAGATAAGTCATATGTTTATAGCTATTGGTCTCTCATGGCGGTAGCTCATATAACCCAAGAAAATATAGAGCTGGCATATGTAGCTGAAACTAATGGCAGATTAATTGGATTTGCTTTAGGGCATCCTCAATATGAGCACATAAGTGATGTGGGGTATTTAGAATGGCTAGCTGTTAGTAAAGAATTTCGACGAAAAGGTATTGCTACTCAGCTGGTAAATCACTTACTCGCAGCTTATAAAGAAAAGGGAGTTCCTAAGGTTGTTACGGATGTTAAAGGGACGAACGAAGAATCCTCGACATTATTTCAGGAAAAATTAGGATTCAAACTTAAAGAATCAGTTAATTTTCTTGAGCTGACATTTAAATCTGCTAAAAAACGTACAAGAAAAAAATGATCAACTCTCATCCCTCTTTCTTTAAATCGGATTGAATTTCTTCTATAAATGAATTAGGAATCACTGAATTAAATAATTTTATTTGGATTATATTTTAAACAAGGATTGAGTTCTCAATTTATCTCTATACAAAACCGAATATTGGTAATAGCTTATATCTATTAACAAATATTCATTCCAATAGAATCCAAGATGTGAAACACATGATTATTATCCCCGAAGAGATTTTTGACGCTTATATGGAAGATGAATATCAAAATTTGATTCATCTATGCCAAGAGGAATTAAAAAAATCCGAAAAAGATGATAAATACCAACTAGTAATTCAAGGGCTTTGCCAATACGCTGAAGCAAGTGAAGAGTGGGAGAAAAGTTATAATTATGGAGCTATTCACTCAAAGTTTGAGAAGAGTATCCAACTTTTTAGTGATTTGATAAGACAACTAGAGGGAGAAGAAAGATTTCTAGTTGAAGGTTTTGAAGCACTTTCCAAGATAAATGACCGAGCAGTTGAGGTTGAGAACGCATTAGTCGGAAATGACCCAAAAAAGATGTCAGAGATCGCATTTCAAGCAGCAAAAATAGGAGAAAAAGCAATAAGCAACTTTCCAGAAGAATTGGAGGAAGATTCTCAATTATCAGTTATGAAGGAGACACTTGTTGAATATTACCACTATCAAGCGGGAATGGCAGAATACGGAGAAATGGTTACGCTGCTCCGTACAAATCCAAGCCAATTTGATGTTGAATTCCCTTCACGAGTAGAAAGCTTAGAAAATCATGTGTCTGTACTTGAGGAAATTGGTACTGATGTCACAATAACAGAAGTGAATGCCTTTCTCCAAAATATCAATTATCTGAAATTAATTCGAGATAAGAAGACTCCAGCGATAATAATTGAAAATTCGAGTCACGTACTGTCTATCTCTTTTTACACTGGCGGAGATTACTCTAATTATGTAATAAACTCATTTTCAGGGGAGAAAAGTCACATAATTTCGGAAAAATTGTTCAGCTCAAATATAACCATTCAATCAGCGGGAATTGATACCCTAGATGATTTCTTAGAAACTGCAATAGGATCTGAGTATGCTGATAAGCTCCATCTAATGCTAGGTGAAGGTCAAATTAATCTCTTAGGTAATAACGTGTTATTTACGGTTGATTTGTATATTAGACGTTTTGGAGTAGCAACAGTTGCCATCACACTAGATTGCGAAGCGTTAACAGTTTCAGATTTAAGAACAATTCAACAACTTGTAGGACCGCAAGCAGGAACAAATGAGATCCAATGGCAAGAACGAAAATTCTTCCGATTTGATGAAATTTGCCGAGAAATTGAAGATTTTTTGCTTAGATTCCATAATGAATGGAAGAAAACCAGCCAGATTCTACCAGATTTTATGATGGACAAAGTTCCATTCGAACACGAACGTACTTGGTTTGCTCGGAGCATTTTAAAGAACGTTTTGCTGAAAAATCCAGTAACGGGGGAATTAATTCGTATTTATGATTATACTGTTTTAAAAGCGAGTGAGGAATTCAAAGGATTGGTTATTCCTCTTTTCGAAGGACGAAGTGCTTTAGACGACTGGATTCAAAAACCATTATTGGAATGGAGGAACCTAGCTGAAATTAGAGGACACTGTACTGATTTAATTGTTCAATCCCGGCACTCCTTAACAGTTTTCATGCCAGATGACCCAAATTGGATTATAGATCAGATTCTAGCGTGCGGGGAACTAGTTAATGATATCGCAACTTTAATCATCAGTTTTGACGTTATGGCAGAGTCGGTTCGTTCCAATCTAATTCATGGAGTACAGGATGCAAAATATGCATTAGAACGAGTTCAAATGAAAAAAGTTAATGAAATGATTGATAAGATTCGGAAAAGATCTATCGAAATAACAGAATTTGAACTACTCGCACTCCAATCTATTCAGTTATTAAGAGACCAAGGTACTCTAAAATATTTTGATCATGCGAATTTCATGAATACACTTATCGCGAATATCAACCTTGAACCAGTCATTCAGTCTCTTGAAAGGAAATTGGCTATGGTGAAAGAATCTCAAAAAGGAATCATTAGAACTGCGGATGATTTACTACTAAAATATAAAGATAGAGTATCAGAGAGCCAAGGTAGATTGATTAAAGTTGTTACATTACTAATTGCTGGATTTGCGCAAATTTCTTTCTTAGATAATATACTAGGTGTATTGAACACCACATTTAGCTTTCCGGAAATATATAACACTCCTGTTAAGTCAGGAGTAGTAATTATTGTATTAGTTGCTTCTGGGTTAGCATTAGGATGGCTAGGATTGAATTATTTGAAATCCCGTAGAATAGTTTTTGAATTTGATACAAAATCTTAGTGTAAATTAGGAAAATCAGTAAATTAAGTAAAAAGCTTAGCTTTAATTACCAAAGATCTGAAGAATGGCGAAGGAGGAGAGAGAGTTTATTTAAATCTTAATTATTGATTTATCAATTTAATTCCATAATGGTAATTTATAATTGGATTTTCGTATAATTACAGATAAGATAAGGATAGAATATTATCGAAATAGAGGAATTTATTGATGAGAGCAAAAATTCATAGTAAATTACTCTTTGCTATCTTTATAATTAGTGTATCGAGCTTATCACCGTCTAGAGGATTAACTGAAGGGGTCGAATTTCATTCCAGTATCAAAAGGGGGAGTGAATTCAGATGGAAGATCGAAACAGTCAAAACGATAGATAATAGAACAAATTGGATTTGGAAATGGGCTAACTTTCTAGAGCTGTCCCAAAATGACTTTATAACCCTGAAATGGTTAACATTTCCAAGTAAAACATTAGATGTAAACATAAATCAAGCATTGAATTATTCAGGGATTCAAGTTCAGGTAGGATCAAGAATCTTGAATAATTCAAAAAATGAATCGTTCTTCAACTTTTTAATAGCGCCTCTATATATTATTAATTCATTGGGAGTAGAAGATTCAGGTCTCAATGCTTTAGAAAGGCTATGGTTTAATAGCTATCAACTTCCAAGTGCAGATTTACCTTTGGAGTTTAGCGAATTAATTTGGAATTGCGATATAGAAAACGGATCATTATCTAATATTGGTAGAAATGGGAAAACAGGAACTATTGTTTCAGGGCATGTAACTACATCAAATTTCCTTTCTAATAATATTGGATTAGAAACGTACGTCTTTGATCTTGCTTATGATGCTAGAACAGGAATAATTCAACAGATGACATATCCCTCTACAGAGCGATTTAATTTTCCGATTGCGAATCATTCATACAAAATAACAGAAGGATTAAATGAACTAGTCATCCAATTAATAAAAAATGACTCTGTACCTTTTCTGGATCCTCCTTTAACTCTATTAAGCTTATTTCTAGTAAATATATTGCTAATAAGGAGAAGGTATTCAAAATGAAGAAGCACTGGTTTGGTTTTTTTCTAGTGCTAGTGTTTGCAACATTGGTAACTTCATCTTTAATTGTAGAAAAAGTCTCCTTACAAACAGAACTCCAGACCACTAAATTGATTAAAACCCAAGTTCAAGTCCAGGTATCTTTAGAGAAACAGTTAGCAATTATTGGAGAGCAAATTGGATTATCCATCAAGATACAGAATGAGGGGGAAAATTGTTATTTTAACTTAAAGATAAATGGATCTATGGTCTTTATTAAAGAATTAGGAGGAATTGAAACTTTTAAAAACCATCTAAAGAGTTTTATATTAGCAGCGGGGGAATCGATAAACATTTCATTCCAAATGAGATATGAAACGAATGATACATTATTTCTTTCCTCAGTTCAAACCTTCAATATTTTATTATTCGACAATACGACCTCTGAAACAGCTTTCTCCGCGACGGAATGGATTTGGGTCTATAGAGATTTTAACTCCTTGTACAAATCGCATGTTTCTTCGAAAATGTATCCTTTGTATGCAAATAGTGAAGTTTTGGCGACTTACTCTGCAATAATGAATGAAACATCTTCCACTGGGAAAATTCTAATAAATATCAATAATAGAGATGTTATTTCTCACAATTATGAAATTATAATACAAAATGAGACTTCCCTTCTAAGATTTGCTGATATTTTCACTGAAGGATATCAATGCTCACTTATATGTAGTGATAGAAGAACCTATTATGCTACATTTGAATATTCTTTTCCAGAAGATTCAATTTGGACAATATTACCCTTTACTATCAGGTTTAGCATAGACAGCAATTTCTTAATAGAAAGAACATTTCTGCTCCAACTTCAAGCTAACCAAGATGTAGATCAACCTATAGAAGGAAGTAATCTTAAAGGAAAATATCACAAAAATGGAGATATAAATGAAATCATTATTTTTACTAAAATTCCAAGAGAAACAACACGAGTTGCTATCCTTACAAAAAACGAATTTCCAAATTCTATTTATTATCCTGACATAATAATTCGATCTGATTATTTCTCTTTTAATATTTCTTCAACAACACTCTCAAAAGACTTGATCTTGTTCGTTTATGGAACGAATTCTAAAGAACAATTTCAAATCGTAAACCTGCAATTGGTGGAAGTTCCTGAAGGATTAATTACTCCGAAAAATTTCTATATATCTCCTGATATATATTTGATGCTGATATTCATAAGCTTAGGGATTATCACAAATATTTTGATAGCAAGAAAGAAATATAAGGCATCTCCTTCCAAGAAGATGTAGAAATTTTAATTCCAGACTAATTTTATTAATTTAAATAAAGGATTTTGTATAAATAATTAATGATGAATATGCCTGAAAAACGATCGAAAACTCCTTTAAAAATGGGATTAATTGGTTGTGGATGGTTTGGTAGATTTTGTTTAACTGCATATAGCAAAACCTCGGATATAGAATTAATTGCAGTTGCTGATACAAATGCAAAGATTGCCAAAGAGACAGGTGATCTTTATGGTGTGAGGTGGTATTCTAATCCAGATCAGATCATTAATAATCCCGAAATTGACCTAGTGCACATCGCAACTCCTCCTAACACCCATGCTTCCTTCGCAAGCCAAGCTCTTCAACAAATGAAACACGTTCTATGTGAGAAACCTCTGGCTCTCTCAATAGAAGAGGGAAATCAGCTCGTGAACCTAGCTAAAGCAAAGAATCGAATTCTTCCTGTAAATTTTATTCTACGGTATGTCCCTATTGTAGATATTATCAAGGAAATAATAGATAACCAGCTGTTTGGGAAACCCATTCGAGCTTATTTTGAAAACTATGCTGCTGATGAAAAACTTCACCCAAAACATTGGTTCTGGGATTCAACTCAAAGTGGAGGGATCTTTATCGAACACGGAGTACATTTCTTTGACCTATATCAATATTGGTTTGGTAACTCGGAAGTTTTGTGGGCCACTAGACTAATGAGAGAAGGCACAGCGATCGAAGATAGGGTTTATTGCGCAATGAAACATGCTTCGGGAGTGTTTTCATCTCATTACCATGGATTTGATCAACCAGATTTACTCGACAGGCAAGTTCACGGGATTTTATTTGAAACTGCTGATATCCTCATTAAAGGCTGGATTCCATTATCTATTGAAATTCAGGGATATATAACAAAGGAAAACAGTCAAATACTTCAATCCATATGTCCAGAAGGTAACCTCTCTATTAATGATAAAACACCAAGTAAAATGACAGGTCGGTGGAAAAACATCCAAAACGTCCATGAATTCAGGTTTGATTATCAATTACCTGATCCGAAGTTTAAAGTATATGCTCAGGCAGTTCAAGCATTAATCCGTGACCAAATTAGGTATATTCTTGATCCTACTCATCAACGGGTGATCGATGAGATGAATGGTTTGGAAACATTAAAGTTAGCAGTCCTAGCTACCAAAAAGCGAATTAACCGATAGAAAAGATTGAAATCTTAAGTAAAGGATCCAAAATACTGGAATTCTCAAAAATATATCACTCTCTGTTCTAGACGAAGGAGACGATACCCTTATTTACAAAATTGGTATCAATAAGGGTTAAATTTGCATAATTCATTATAATATGTAAACATTTATAAACTTAGTATAGAATAGTACACTATGAATAAATACATTTTTCCTCGTATCTGGAATCTTACTCGATATTTTCAAAATACATCTCCTCTTACTTTCTCAGAGTTAAGAAAGGATTTTAATGCCAAAACCTTAGCAAAATATCTTGAAATAGCAACAAAAGAAGGATTACTAGAAAGGAAAAGGAAGATCTACCACCTTACAGAGAAAGGAAACGTGTTTAATACGATAATTGAGGAAGTTGACCAGCTTTTTCATGTGTCGGAAACTATTAAGCACATTCCCAGAGAAGAAATTCAGGAGTTTTTATTTTACCATATTCTAGATTTAGTCCAGTATTTTAATAAAAATCTACTCGGAATTGCACTATTTGGCTCTTCAACAACAAACTGGCACCCTGAAAGTGATATCGATATTTTGATAATTGTAAAAAAATGGGATCAACCAACATGGGAGCGATCAACAGAGCTCTATCGACTGAGAAGAAGAACACTAGCAAAAATGAAAGATATTTTTGACATTCCAGTATCCTATTATCCACTCGCAGAAGAAGAATTAGAACGCGATCATGCAATTTTTCCAGATATTCAGAGAACTGGAATTATTTTATGGGAAAGAAACGATTACATGACGAATTTATTTGCTTTGATAAAAAAGGATCTAGTAAAAAAAAGGAAAATTTACATAGAAACCCCTACAGGTGAAAAAATGTGGATTATTCAAGACAATCACTAAGAATTGCCCATAAAGCATTGAAAAGGGCAAAAGACTGGATGCGAAATGCTGAAGTTGCTCTTGAAGAAAAAAGATGGAATGATGTTGTTTATAGTGCACAAATGGGGGCAGAACAATCAATGAAAGGCATCTTATTAGCCATGGGAGTCAGCTACAAACGTGTTCATGATATAAGTGTCCCATTCTCTCTATTACCTAGTAAAGAGGAACTAAGCGAGGAGTTTCGCCAATCAATATCAAAATTTTCTGAATGGTTAGTTCAATTAACAGAACAACGTCATTTAGCAGGATATGGATTTGAAGAGGATTTGAATGAAGATCATTTCAAAGAATATGCACCGATAGCTTTGAATAAAGGACAAACAATCTATGAAACCTGTGTAGCGGAATTAAACAGGCTTTCTACATAAAATATCTACCTCAATAACTTATTTTAACATGTAGAACCAAGCGTTTAGATATGTTTACACCTGGACGAATAGGAACAATGAAAGTCCCTAACCGCTTTATCCGATCAGCAACAGCTGAATTTGGTGCAAATCCAGATGGTACAGTAATAGATGAATATTACGAGTTATATAAGGATTTAGCCAGAGGAAAAGTGGGTCTGATCATTCAAGGACATCTCTATATAATGGATGAAGGAAAAGCCCATGAAAAAATGGCAGGTATTGTCCATGATTATCACTTAAAGGGACTTAAGCAAATTGTGAGCACTATTCATGGTACAAATAGTGATAGTAAGGTTGCAGCGCAATTAAACCATGGAGGGATTCATTCAGTTTCTAAAAAAGCTCCATCCGTCCTTGATGGAAAAGAAGGCTACATGATGACGGAAGATGACATCGAATCCGTAATAAAAAGCTTTGGAAGCGCAGCATTGAAAGCGAAACAAATTGGGTATGATGCTGTTCAGATCCATGCTGCTCATGGATATTTAGTAAGCCAATTTTTATCTAGTAAAAGTAATCAAAGACAGGACTCATGGGGTGGAAGATTGGAAAATAAAGTAAAACTCCTCCTCGAAATTTATCGTGAAATTCGGTCTCAAACAGGTTCTAATTACCCAGTGCTAGTAAAAATCAATAATTCAGACGAACCACGGGAAGGATTTCCTGTGGAAGAAGCATGTAAAGTCACGAGATGGTTAGCAGACGCGGGAATCAATGCGATTGAAGTAAGTGGGAATCAATCTACACGAACGAAATTTGAGGAAGAAGGATATTTTACGAAAAACGCCAAGAGGATAAAAGAACAAATAGGGGACACACCGCTGTCCGTAGTGGGAGGACTTCGATCCATACACACGATTCAAAAGATCCGTCAGGACTATGCAGATTTTATTTCTCTCAGTCGACCATTTATCAGAGAACCAGATTTAGTTAAAAAATTCCAGAAGGGAAAGAAACAAGCGGATTGCATCTCCTGTAATAAATGCTTTAGCGCTCCAAAAATAATTACCTGCTTAGAGAAAGAAGAATAGAATAAATACGGCACCAAATGATCGGAAAGATAAAAAATACATACAAAATCATTAGAGCAAAGATCTTTCTTTCACTCTTCTTAAACTTTATTAACATCTGTCATGAATAATATTTATATGCGTTGGAATGAGCTTTTCATAATACTGATCATTTTTGGGTTCATTTGGCATCCTAGAACTGTCACCTCGAACCCCCTTCCTGCCTTTTGGGATTTGCAGCCTGAAGGTTCACCTTTTCCTGTCAATTCCACGCAGATATTCTGGAACCAAACATTTCCAGCTTATTTAAAATCCGAAATAATTAATGTAACATTTTATCCAGACCTCGCAACGATAAATGCTAATTACACATTCGAAAATCTGTCTCAAAATACAACCACACTTCAGATACTACTCCCATTTGCGAATATCCCCACAAATATCAGTCTCACCCGAGCAGGAGAAAATATAACGCATATTGAGTTGTATGAGATTCCTTATAGTGACCATTCGACAGATGACTCTTTAATGATCCCAATTAATTTAAGCACGATGCATGTAACCTCAATTCAAATCGCAGATGTAATCCAATTTCAACTTACTTTCACGGGGCTGGAAGAGATCACTCTCTCTACAACTTATCAGCGAGAGTACGCTTATCGAACTAATCATCCTGATGAATCCAAGTACTATTATAATGAGTTCAGATACATCATAGGATCCACACGATGGTGGAACCATACATTAGACAGCGCTTATTTTGAATTCAGGATAAAAAATGAAGAGTATGAAACAGGAGAAATAAACGGAATCGACTTTAATAACAAACAAACTGAAGTTGATTCTCAAGTAATCCACACAACTGATTTTATGGTTCTATCAGCTGCATTTACAGATTGGCAGCCTGATGGGTTATACCTAAAGATTCATTGGTTAACGAAGAAAGCAGGGGGCATTGTGTCATATCCAGGATTCATAGTTTTAATATCAAGTATCTGGATATCCCTCTGGAAGAAAGGAAGAAAAATAAAGGAGAAGTAGGATTTTTAGGTACTGGGAGCATTCATTCATCTTGATCGGAGGCCAAAAAAAGGAAGTACATCAGTTCAGTGATTGATGCTTCCAGCCGTATTTGCAGAAGTGGGAGGAAAAAGATCATTAAGAATCATCAGAGGGACGGGACAAAATAATTTCCCCATCAACACGGCCAGGCATGGCATAAACCATCCCAATGAGATGCTGGGGACAATAGATATCCTCATCAACATCGAGAGTATGAACAACAGAGGCAAATTCGTCACGTATCACATCATGATTCAAAGTAAGAGAACCATAAACACGGAGCTTAAGCTGCTCATTCCTCTCATGAAAAACCTGAAAAAACTCCCGAGGCAAAGTGACATCACCATTAAAGGTCTTTTCGACAATAGAAGGCGCATCTTCGGTATACTTCTCAATGGTGCAATCTCGAGCGATTTTACTAGCTAAAAGATACAAATGGGAGGGAATAAGGACGAGTTCAATCCGTCGTAATTCTTTGATCTTTTTAAAGGCCTGACGAGTAATATCAGGGGCAAAAGTTAGACGATCAATGTCAACAAAACGAATGTTTTCCTCAAGGTCGATCAGATCATCTTCAGAAATCTCTAAAGCCTCAATTTCCCCAATGTACCCTTCTTCCTCAGATAAATACTGGTCGAGAATCTCATTGAGGAGCTCGGAAATAGTTTTACCCTGTGCTTTGGCACGCTTGGCCACAAGCTTATATTTACGATAATCCAACCCACGGATGCCAATAACCTCAGGAACCTTGGGAGGGAGAGGAGGTACAGGAGGTCTAGGAGGTTTAGGAGGGGCAGCACGACGATATTCACGGGCTGCAGCCTGAACGCGGCGTTTTATATGATCAACAGAATCCTCATCATGCACGTACTCTTCATCCACCCATTCATCGTCATCATCTTCATCTTCGTCTAAATCTTCGTTTTCATCTTCAAAAGCATCAAACATCAAAAGAACATCACCTGTACAATAAAATCGTTAAATATGACGTAAAACATGGAAAACAACTAATTCTTTGGGAGAAGGGGAAACCATCTGAGAAGGATGGGACGATGGGGGAGGGGAAGCTATTTGAGGAGCAGAGACCGGTTGATGGTTCTCTACCACGGCTTTGGCCATGAGGAGGTATTTTTCGGGGTCAAAAACATGCAAATCAGACTTCAGACGGTTAAACATCACAATTCACAACAACCTAAAAAATATAGTTGACTATGTATAACTATGTTAACAGAGTTTTTAAAAGTTTGCATTGTTCCACGTGAAATACATTGGATAATGAAGGTAACATGAAATTACAGAATTATCATGAAAAGACTTCAGAAATCTAAAAATCAAGAAGAACAGATGACATCTGAAGCTATCAGCGCAGACTGCTGGGCGATTTTCTGCGCTAAGACCAGAAAAAAAATAGGGCACCACGCAGCGCGTAATGCGGGTTAACTTCCGGACATAGCTAGCAAAGAGGCCACAAGGGATATCGGGAGCTACGACCAGTTGCTGGGTGTTTTGAAAGAGCAGCTTATCACCAAGAACAGTATGGTGGGTTAATTGACCAGTTTTGTGGGTGAGCCCCTGTAGATCAGCGCAGGTGAGGGTATAGTGAGATTGGTCGACAATGAAGATAGTTTCAGTAGCTCAACGGGCTAATTCAAATTCCATTGCGTCAATCTCCAACTAAAGTCTCTTAGTCCACTTCTTTCATCCGTCTGCGAATATGTAACCGTTCATACGGCGGAAACCGTGCTCAACTTCAGTCCATTTCTCCTCCTCAAACTGTAGATCAGTTTTCAAATCAGGAAGATTAATTAATATAATTTATACCATAAGAACAAAAACTAATTCTAGTGGAACATTAATTCTCACATGGAAAAAATAATGGAATTATTAACTTTAATCTTGGAGGTAACGAAGTTTTGAAGATCGCTCTCATTCAAGTTCCATTTCATTTGGATAAAGAGAATATTGGTATGGGAAAGGGACCCATAAAATTTTTAGACGCAAGAATTGATCAAAATTTGAAGGATCAAGGTCATCAGATAAAGGTTGAGAAAATACAACTTTTTAAACAATATAGGAACCAGTTGAAAACCATTGCTGTTTTAAATAATGCTTTGGGAAAAATTATCAAAAAAACATTGAAAGAAGGATTCTTTCCTTTCATTCTCGGAGGGAATTGCAACACTTGCCTAGGAACACTAGCAGGATTTAATAAACCAAAACCAGGAATTATCTGGTTCGATGCCCATGGGGATTTTAATACTCCAGAAACAACTCCTAGTGGTTTTCTTGATGGCATGGGGTTAGCTATTGCAACAGGTCAATGTTTTCAGGATATAAATAATATAATTGAGAATATGCACCCGATTCAAGAGGCTTGTACATTACTCATAGGAGCACGTGATTTGGATCTTGGAGAACGGAAATTACTTGAAAGTACTGAGGTTCTTACAGTTAATAATATCATATTGAAGAAGAGAGGAATAACGCATGGTCTTCTACCGAAGTTAATGGAATTAAAGTCCCAAACTCAGCAAGTGTATCTCCATATTGATATAGATGTGCTTGATCCGTCAGTTGCCCCTGGTGTTGACTTTCCTACATCTGAGGGATTCCTTCTAAATGAAATGGAGGAAGCCCTTATGCTAATTGGTGATAACATTCAGATTAAAGCTGCAGCTCTTACGGCTTTTAATCCGGAAAAGGATGTTGCTAATAAAACCCTTTATACGGGATTTAAAATTATAAATTCTATCATAAAAATAGTTGAAAATCAATCTATAGGTGAATTAAGTTAGGAGTAATTTTTTATGATAAATTGGAACGATTTTAAGAAAGTTGACATTCGTGTTGGTACAATTATTGAGGTACTGGACTTTCCTGCTGCAATTAAACCGTCATATCAACTAAAAATTGATTTTGGACCGCTAGGGGTAAGAAGATCATCAGCTCAAATTACATCATTGTATAAAAATAAAAAAGATCTGATCAATCGTCAAGTAATAGCTGTAATTAACTTTCCCCCAAAATTAATTGCTAATTTTAAGTCTGAAGTGTTAATATTAGGTGTAATACTGGAAAACAAAGTAGATGTAGTATTACTTCAACCTGATAGAAGAGTAACAAATGGCCTTAAGGTAGCTTAATACTGCTCAAAGAGTGTTTGAAAGAAATTGTTAGCTCCATGCTAGCACCTTATTGCATCGAATAAAGCATTTTAATCTAGATATCTTCCGATATTTACAGGACAAATGACTTCTTTTACCAATATCAAAAATCATGTTTCGCTTTGATAAGAATCATCCACTGTTCTTTATGTTTTCTAATCCAACAATTGGTCAGCATAAAACTCAGTATAGCCACAAGTTGCGAATGTATATGCATCCAGTATAGCAATCTTCAAACCAGCAATGTTATTATTTACTCAGTGACTTTTCGTACAATCCATTCCAAACTATACTTGAAATCCCGCTTTTGCCAGAAATGAGCTAATATTATGAAAAAGAAACTGTAGATTGAGACAAGCAATAACAACACTGGCTTTGAGGAGATGAGTGTAGGATCAAAGACCCCAACAACCGGATGGATCAAATAGACTGTAAGGGAGATCTTACTGACAACAAGAATCGGATAAAATAGCCTGTAACTATTTATACGAGGTATTTTTTGAGAAATATCAAGTACTAAGATTAATACTACAAAGATCCATCCGATTAATCCGATTGAAATAAAAACATGCGGAAAAGTGGACGCATATCCTAAACCAGCTGAAACAAACCTCTCTGTCCTTAAACTCAATATTCCAAAAATTAAAAAGGTAGAATCGGTTAGAAGAAGGACTTTGGACTTTTGGAAAGTATTTTTTATGGAGGATGAAGGCAAATTGAGAAGTGAAGCAGTAATTCCACCTGCTAGTGGGAAAGAAAGCCATGGAATTATGCCACAGGAGGAAACATCAAGAAGAATATTTTCTAGAATCGTTTTTATCTCCAATGATACTGGAAACAATCTAGAGGATTCTCTTGCAATCGTATAATCATGGAAGTAAATAAAAAGAAGGAGAATAATTCCAAAACAAAGCATTAAAAGAATTGTGTAAATTTGGATATAACTCCAATAAGCACTTCCTTTTTTTTCAACCCATGAAGCGAGCTCCCACAAAACGAGGAGGAAGAGTGTAGAAAACGCGAAGAGGTGAAATAAATGCCATGTGAGGAGATAATTCAATAATTTTCCAGGAGCTTTAATCAAAGCCATTATCGCTAGAGTAATTGAAGCGAATAAGAAAAATATGGCGACTCGTTTTATGGAATTCCCCCGAATATTTTGAGAATATGATATATCTAATTTTTTTCTGAGAAATGAGTTAACTTGGTTAAAACCGTAGAGATAAAGGAAGCAGGGAAACACCAGCAAGCCTGTGATCCAAATTATGATTATCACGAAATCCCCTGATGTATCATAACTTTTGGATATACTCAAGTCCCACCAACCAATACTATGGCCAAAGATCATGGGGAAAATTGCGATCCCCTTCAAAAGATCTACTGCTAGTAGGTAGAACCGGTTTTGCTGAGAAATATGGACATTATTCATCTGCTTTTCTAGCCTTAGGTGTTATTAACTAGTTTAGTGAATCTGATTATTACTAAATTGATCATAACCTGAGTTGATGATTTATCTCTATATCACCATGGTTTTGATTACCATTTAACTTTAGTATCTTTTTCTGCTTAATTTTTGTTTAATATCTACCCATGAAGAATTTTCTTGGATATAATTACTTAGTTCTTGGCTATATTGTCGTTGGGCATCTATCTGTTGTTTAAATCCCTCACAAATGCCAGTATTCATCTTTTCACAGTCAAGACATATTATTTGACTTTTTCCCCTCGAAAAACGTTTTCTAAAATAAGAAAAGGTCCAGATGAAGACAAAAATAAATCCAGCGATGAGAATCTTAAGAAAAAAATTTGGAGTAAGGATTAATTCCCCCAAAGCTATACCAAAACCGGTACCAAGCGATATTCTAAGAAGATCTTTCCAAATCCGATATTTAAATGAAAATAGGACTCCAATCCAAGTTGGAGATGAGACTAAAATTACTATTATAAATTTTTCTATGGCTGTTTGATTCCTGAAAGGATTCATTATAATTAAAACCGAGAAACTAAGAATCATTGAAAGAAATACCCAAAAGCAACCTCTACAAATGTAAAAATTTTTAGTTAAAATCTTTAAGGAGAGAATTTCTTGTTTA
The DNA here is from genome assembly GCA_011364965.1 of Candidatus Heimdallarchaeota archaeon. Taxonomy (GTDB): domain Archaea; phylum Asgardarchaeota; class Heimdallarchaeia; order Hodarchaeales; family Hodarchaeaceae; genus Hodarchaeum. The sequence continues at coordinate 142,534 of RDOB01000006.1, read as the reverse complement.
AAATTATCACATAAAGGATGATGAGCAAAATGGGTTGGAAGTATTAACTCTAAGTACCGTTTAAAGAAGAAAATTCGTTTTTTTAAAGGAAGAGATTTAATAAATCTGTTTTGAGATAACACTCCTAGAACCCAGTAGTTTGCTTTAGTTATTCCTTATTTGGATCGAACACGTACTGCAGTACCATATGCCACAATATCTGTCATCGAAGAGTCTTGTCCAGATCGTGAGCTATCAAATTTAACACCAAGTACTGCGTTACCCCCAATTTGCTGAACTTGATAGCATAAGCGGTTGATAGCATCATTACGTGCTTCAATTGCACTTTGGGTATAAGCTGTTATTTCACCGCCAAAACAAGCCTCACAGCCACCAATGCATCTTCCACCCACACCTCGGGATCTCACTGTAATTCCAAAAACAATTCCGAGATATTCTACAATCTCATATCCTGGAATTTCATCCGTTGTTGAAACCATAATTACTTCTTCTCGCATTTTTTGTCCAGACATTTTTTCACCTTGTATTTGTTTAAATAACATGTTTAATGTTTTTTATCTTATGTTTGAATGATAGCTTTTATCACCTTATTTAAAACTTGAGATTGAAATTACTTCAGAAAGAAATATTTATTTCAATTGAACTCCTAATGGCAAGGAATTCAACATAAGAAAAATGATTGTGGAGTCTCCTCTCTCTGATTTTATTTGGGAAACTCCCGAGGCGTTGATCCCTTTATTACAGTATATAGTTATTCTAGTATTCACCCTGCTATTCTAATTCGGGGCGAATGCGAACAATGAATACCCAGAGATGCACCTCTTGCAGAGTATCCTCTTTAGACTAGTTTTAAAGTTCAAATGACTTTTTGCCTAATCTACTGCTGGTCTCTTAGGATCACCAGTTGCAATACCTAAGGAAGAGGATGCTACTAATAATAAGAGGAAGAATATCCATGGTAATAATTTCATCAATATTATTTGAATATCAAGTGTGCTTACTCGGTTTCTTAATTTACGTTCCATCTTTTTTTCAACTCTTATGACTTAAGTCGTTTTGTATTTTGGTTTTTTTCTTGTGTTGACCCGACATTTTTTTCCTAACAAATTATCGGGTCACTCGGATGATTTCTCTAGGTAGCTTTAAAAATCATATCCCTCCAAGTGACTTGCAATGCATTCACACGTGATGCCACCAAAAAGTCAGACACTTACTGGAGTCGAAATTCTCCGACAAAAATCCAGTGTCTATCACATTGAGGAGATTGTACTTGATTTTCTCAATATTTGGGACTATATTCATCACGAAGCTAAAAACTATGATTTAGCTGATGCCCTGAACTTTTCTAAAACGATATTAGATTCTCACATCTATCCGTTTTTTGAAACGCACAAAAATAAGGGTTACCTTACTCTCAATAAGGCTTGGTTAAAATCCTACTCTTCTATAGCCATAAATTTCCAGAAAAGGGGAAATATCCTTTTTCCACTCAATCTAATTACGTATGAAATTTGCTACCATCAGAGGAATCTAATTACATATTTTATCAATAGGATTTTGACGAAAGAAATCCAACCTACTTGTGAGGATCTGTTTGAGTTCCTCTTTCCCATTCTGACAAATTTTTCTGTTCCGCTTGATACTGTGGATATTGCAATCCTAAAATCTTATCAGGGTTCCCTGATGGACACTTCAGCAATAAAGCAATTTAAATTAATTCAATCTACCGCTGCAGATGACATTGGGATCTCCCTCCGAACTCTTCAGCGTCGCATGAACGTAATTCAGTTGATGCAGCTTGTTCAGTCGGATTTCACGCTAGATATGGGACGACTGGGGTATGAAACGTTCCTGCTGATACATCAGAACCCATTCCCCAAGGAATTTATGAAATATTTACTTCTTTCAATCGATTTAACTATGGCAACTTTCAGTATAGTACAACTTCCGTATCATGAAACGAATGTATTCATTTCACTTCAAGATCAAATGAAAAATACAGTCTTTCAGCCCATGTTGAACCGTACACAATCTTGGAACTTAACAAACCTTTCCCCTGGTGAGGATCAATGGCAGATTGCTCCTTCCTTCCTTCATGCAACCCCTACAGTGGAAATCATCACTCCTTCCCCCGATATTTCTCAGTCCCTAGAGCCAACATTTAATCCCTTTCGACCATTAACCCCTGCTGATATCAAGATTCTTGATTTTCTAACCATTGAGGGGAGCTTTCGGAATTTAAAGGATCTAAGCAAAACTATTAATGTTTCGGTTCCTCAAATCTCCACACGCCTCGATGAGTATGATAAATCTAGCTTACTTTTAAAAACACATCAATTCTTCAATATTGGCCTTGATCTCTCAGTATTTCTATTTGTTTCAACCGAGACAAAAGACATTCATTGGCCTCAACATTTCCTCTCGTTCCCAAAATGTGATATTTTTTTGCAGGATCGCGAATCACCCTATTATTATTTTGGTTACCTGAAGATGCCAAACAAATGGATCAAACCATTTGCTAGAAAAGTAGATAAGGTCAAGAAAGAGTATAGTGTGAAGTTCTATTACAAAATCTTCACACCCGTTGATTATTTCCGATTCGCTCTTTCTCTTAATGATACATACGTCCCCAACCATGATTTGCGTTAATACTGTATATTTACTGCCTAATATGTCTTTTTATTTTCAAAAAGAAACGCTTTTTCTACAATCAAATAGTTTATTAATTTAAAATTTCATTTCATCATGTTTTTGTTCCTCCCTGGTAATGTTGAATGACAAATTCAAAGCTTATTCTCTGGGCAATTGCTAGTATTGGCCTTCTTCTTATATCTCAGATCAGTTTTTTCATAGTTCTGGATCGTAATGCTCGTTTTGGGTCATTATTTCTTGTTGAGGAATCACATCCTTCTGATCTCCTCTTTCTTGATCCACTTAACGTTACCTTAGACCATTCTTTCCGTTATGACAGTGGTTTCATTAATAAAAACAGCTTCTATGATTTCGTTCACTTTATTGATAATCCCTCTCCATGGAACTTACTTGAAGTGAATTTCACCGAATTATATTCAAGTGTTGATGATTATGGGATTTATTCCCTTCCTCTTAACCCTAATAAAACTTATCTAGGATTGATATTGAATAACACATATTTTTGGACCTTGGAAAAATCTGACTCATGGTTAGCTTCCTCTCAGCAATTAATATGCTTTTCGAAAGATCAAGGTGTCATTTCAAATCAAACAATTAGTGTTACGAATGTTAGTCTTTTAACAGAGCTGAATGAATATTACCGCGCGGTTTTTGGAATTCAAAACCAAATCCTTTGGCTTTTAGAGATTGGATGGGATTATTATAATTCCGAGAATGACTTTATCAACATATTAGCTTATGATATCCAAACTTTGACTCTAATCAACACAGTAAATCTGGCTAGACTCGATTCCAATTTTCTCTATCTTGACATAGATGGCATTTTTTGGTATGAATCTGACCCAAATACGCGAATCCTTTCTTCCAGATCCAATTTTTTGGGTTATAATCTACAAAAACGTTCTATCACCAAATCAGTAAACATTATAAATGGATTAGAGCAACCTGATTACCGTTTATCTCGAGGAGAGATACAAAAAACTGAACCACTTTTTATTTTTACTAATTGGACATTATCTGGAGTACCATATAATAGAAATCTTCTTGTTTTTCCTTTAGAATATGATTCTTTCCCTTATCATGCTCCTGATAGATTTATAGGTTTCAGATTTTATAAGATAAAAGATGATCATCGATATTCTATTGAGGTACTCTACTGGCCCGTTGGTAGTATTGTTTCCGCTGGAAGCCTAATACTACTGCTACGTACACTCTGGGAAAAGAAGAAAGGGATTAAACCTCGGAATTCTTCTTCCTCTATTTCTCACGAGGAGTGAGATGCAATCAATGTATTATGGATAGAGAACATTACCAATTACCGCTCCACGATTTCAGAAGCCAATCTTTAATTGTTTTTGAATAGGATAAAAGGTTGAGTATTTTGTTTATCCAGCCTGCGAGGGTAACTCCTGCTTCAATTTTGAATCTAAGTTGGATAGACCATTCATTAGGTTGGTTTGAATAATAAATTATCTCCATTGGTGCATAAGGTACAGCTGCAACAAAAGGCCCCCCGACATCATATATCAAGAATGCTAGTCTACAGGTTGCTTTTGGAGTTACACTTAATCCTGCTGATCCTGATATTTGGGGAGTCCCACGATTCACGCTTACAGCACTATCCCATATTGTGCTCCAACCAGATGCTACATCCCATCTAACTCCAGCTTTATACATTGTTTCTAACAACACCCAGGTCGAAACTGAAATTTTTCCCCATGCATCAAATATTATACCTGCATCCACCGATAATTGTAAGTTAGCCCAGACTGGTACACTTCCTGCCCAAAAATAGAATCTATTAGATAACGTTAATAGTCTATAAGTCCACTCTTTGCTATAACTAACCCCTACTCCTAAAGATGTTTCTACTTTTATTGAAGGAGTAATTTTCATCCAAGATTCAAACCATTGGAGTTTAAATCCTTTCCTTTCCCATTTCCTTTCCCACCCCATAAACCATTGAATTCTTAATACAGGAGTTGCTCTCACTGTAATATCTAACCCCACGGTTCCACCAATACTCCAAGTCTTTTCACAAGGGGCAGGAGCTATTGTATAACTCCATGTCTTCGACCAATCCCCCCCTGGTTTGCATATTGATTTCATCATAATACTTGGGGGAATATAAGGATGAGAGTAATTGATTGCAAACACTTTATATTGACCTAAGGCGGTTGCTAGGTATGTTTCATTTGCTGTTATATTTCGTTCAGTTACTACCAAAACTTCATCTACAATGATATTTCCAGCAATCTCTGTCACATTGGCTTGGATAATTGTTCCCTCTCCAAAATCAATCGTCCAATTCAGCTGGTTGAGCTTACTTTGATCAAAGAGGGTGTATCCAACAGGTAAACTAATATTCATTGACCAATTGGATATATATTTCTGTTCCCCTGGAAGTGATTGAAGCATTAGCATCATATATTGTATTTTTGTGAAAATGAACTCAGCCACTAGTGCTTTGTCACTTTCGTTCCAGGCTCCAATATTGATTCTCCAATCCAAGCCACCTATATACTCCGCAAAATTAGTTGATTTAGCCATTAGTAAGATTCTAGTTTCATTTGCAGAGCTAAAAGGGATTATTTTGGATTGAGTTATATTCATGTCAAAACCTAGAAGAATCAGTTGCTCCGAGGCAATTCCTTGGTATAAAGCTTCCTTTACTGGAGCCTGATCTGTTCGTTCAGCGAGTGGTTGCTGCCCACCGAAATTTATTTGAGCAAAAGTCGTCTTTCTCGGCTCAATTATGGCATTTGTGCTCTTCTCAGTCTCATTATAGGATCCATAAATTGTATAATTACCAGGGGGTAGATTATACCAAATGAATCCCGACTTTGAGAAATCCGTTTTTGCTGATCCTTCTGGTCCACGATAGTAAACATCTGTACAATTAATCAATGTTCCGTTATAGTATCCTGCAATATATAAATTTCCTGTACCCTCGACAGTTTTCTCATAATTGTGTGCTGCGATCGCGAGGTCTTTTACATCAATTTTTCCGTCCCAGTTTAGATCTAGATCAGTTTTCCAGTTATCATCACCTATCATGGAACCAATGTTTCCCGCTATAAGCTCAAGATCCTCCTTATCAACTTGGCCATCACCATCGCTCACATCCCCTTTTAAGGCTACAGTTTTAATATTCTTCTCCAGAGTAGTCTCATCAGTAACCGTTATATTATCTGGCACATCATACTCGACATTAGGTTCAAGAGATGATGTATTGGAAAAAAAAGACTGACGTAAGAGAGTAGCTAACGGGGATTCAGGAACAACAATTGTATAACTCATATATGCACTCCCATTCTCTAAAACCTCGATATTTTGAAAAATTGAGATTTCTACCTGGGAAGCAACACTCTTCACCTCCGCCTGAATCAGAACTTTTCCCTCGCTTGAAGCTTCTGTGGCTTCATAATGATATGTATCATCAAAAATTAAGGGACCTAAAGGATAATTTTCTGTCGGATAGTATTTGTTATTAACAACATGAAATGTATCGTTGGATGCGCTTTTGGTGGAACTTCCAATGCCAATTCCCATCTCATCGGTCTGCATAGCGGATACTGTAATGAAAGGAATCCCTGAATTGACAATATTCATTGATTCATAGCCAAAAGTGTTCCAATAGAGCACCAAATCACTATTATCATAATAATTAGAAAGTAATGTAGCAGTATCTGATGTGGGATGTAATATGATATTCTCAGCGGAATAACCTCCATTGATTAGCCATGTATATACTTCTGCTGCATTTGTATCATTACTTTCTTGGAAAAACACAATTTTTGTCTCATTGGGTTGAGTATAGCTAGAAGCCCACAGTACAGTTCTATTTAAGAGTTCCCATATTGTAACACTAAAATAAGTTGGTCTATACCATCCAAAAAAAGCATATTTACTTGGATCACTTATAATCAGGATATCATTACCAGTAGATTCTGAGAACGCTTTCTCAATATTTAAGGAAGACGTATTCACAGGTGCAGCGCCGAGAGTTACACTTATAATGCTAGCATAGAGTATTATTACGAATATGCAAATTGATCTAATTTTCCTGTTCTTCAAAATCCTTTTTCTTCCTTCTTCTTTTTCTATTCAGTAATACAAGAGTACCCACAACTATTCCGATAATGATAGTAATTATTATTAGTGTAATGATATCTGGAAAGGGTGGTAAGTTTGTAGTCTTTATAGAGACTTTTGCTCCGTTCATCGAATCCATAGGAATTATATCAATGTATGGTGTTAAAATAAAAGTATCAATTCCATAGGGTATCGAAAAATATACTGTAGAGTCATTCTGGGTCGGAATTTGTGTTAGATTAAACTCTATCCATATTAAACTTCCATATCCGGAAGCTTTCTCATCATTACTAAGTAATGATTCCCCGTGAAGAATGTATCCCTCTTCATTGTTAATTATTGGAGTTACAGTTATCGAAGGGTATTCGGAAAAAAACTCACTTCCGTTAATGCAGGTATAACCTGTTTTAAGTGCCATTAATACTGTTGAATTAAAATACAATTTGATCTGCCAAGCGAAGCTGACCTGTGTTATGTTAATAAAAACAGTAATGTTGAATTTATCACCTATGTCCTTGATTGTTAGATTTGATGGTTCTATCCAGATTGCATTTGCAGAATGTATTTCAGAGGGTACAGATGCCTGAATAAAGCAATCTGATGAACTTGAAGTAGCTACCAAAAACGCAAGTAAGATACTAGAGAAATTCAACCGATTGAATGCACTCTTTTTCAAGAATATCAATTCCCATCACAAACCAGTTTTGCATTATTTAAATGTATATCATTTGGTTTAATAATCTAGATATCTCGCGTTTCATATCGAGTATCGCCATATGCCTCGGAAAAGGAAAAAAGTTAAGGATTGTGAGTGAGATTTCCTGTTTATTCACTCACACGTAGAGCTGAAGGCAGATCCATTCGCATTAACTTTCGTACTGAAAGCAAGGGAATTATTGTCACTAAGATCACTCCAATCACGATAAGTACACCTAAACTGGTGAGGGTCAGCGTTGCGGTCAATCCAATCTCATCCATAGCTTCCGTGACCTTATTTTCTAACACAGTTACTATAAAAGGGGATAACAAGAAATACCCAGTGACAGATCCCAGTACCCCGGCCATAAATGCCTCCAACATCAAGATTCGGGAAGTGATCCGAATTGGGGTACCAAATGCACCCATGGTAGCCAGTTCTCGAGTACGTTCTTCCATATTGACCGATGTGGTGTTATATACCAGCAGTACGGCCAATACGATTACTACATACTGTAAAACTTCAAAAATTGACCTAAATACTTCTATCAGCTCTTCATAAACTTTCACAATCTGAGTGACCGATTGAACACTACTATATCCCGGAAGGGTAAAAAAGCTTTCTTTAAGGTTTAATTCTGTTACTCCAGCTTTTGGGAGTACCATGAGTGAATTGGTTAATCCTGTCATATTGAATATGGGGCTATTAGCAGTGAGATCGCAGTACATCCAAAATCGGATATTACTTTTTTGAATCGCTAGGAGGTGGAATGTGGTATTTTGCTTGGTATAACGAAATGCTGATTCTCGATAGGGGTGTTCAAGCGTGATTTCATCCCCCACCTTAACATTCAAGTCTTGGGCTGCTTCTTGTGAAATAATAGCTCCTTTGTACAAATTTTTCCCTTCTAATTCACTTGCTGAAAGAGGAACCCATATCTCGTTCGTAATATTAAAGCTTCGCATAATTATATCGATAGACTTGCCTGTTGAATAAATGGAAACAGGAAACTGAAGCATTGTTACTGCAGACCTTACATCTTCATGATTAGTCATATTTGTCACGGGGTATAAGGTGGCATTATATAAATTATTTAGAGTCACATCAATTCGGTTCTCTGAATCGCCTATAATGAGAGCCTCCTCATCAGCAAGTAATTTATCTGCACCATCCATAAATCCTATTACTCCAACCAAGACACAGATTGCTAGAGCTATTCCCCCAAATGTCGAGAGAGTTCTTCTGAGATTTCGGGTTAGATTCCGAATTGGAATTTGAAGGAAAATTGATCCAGGCAACCGAAGGTAGGTCAAAAAAGGGGAAAATTTCTTTCCTGTTCCAATTCTTGCTCCTGTTTGAATTGCATCTATAGGCTGCATTCGAATAGCGCGCCATATGGGAATGAAGGAAGCAAAAATAGGAATGATTATCCCAATGAGTGTTCCTTGTATAAATAATTCAGTTACCAACCACTCTCGCCAGACCACATAAGGGATTAATTCCTTTATCACTCCTCCTAAGGCGTGGCCAAAGAATAATGCAAAAATATATCCAAAAAAAATACCCCCCAGTGAAATTTCCAGACTAAATAGAAAATATCGGATGGCTATGAACCTTGGAGGTACACCTAATGCCATATTGATTCCAATTTGCCTACGTTGAGAATTTACTACCCGTGAGATAAGATTATATGCACCAAAAATTGCGATGAGCAAAACCAAGAAAGAAAATATGTAATACATCTCCTGATCCCCTGGAATATCTTCTAGCTGTAATTTATAAGAAGGATGTTCATCTTTCTCCATTAAATCAATACTCAATTGAGGATATTGCGTTTCAATTTCATCTTCAAGCTCTTGTGCAAATGAAGTGATGTCTCCACCTTCATCAAATAAAAAAAGTACTTCATTTATGTATCCTTTAGGGATTCCAATAGAGTGTTCTAAAATAAATTGCGCGGTTTCTAGGGGTACAAACAATGCACAGAATGCGGATTCTGCAAATATTAAATTTCCCTCGACCACCATAAAATATTCTGGGGTCAATACTGTCCCTATATATGAGAGTTCATATCCTCCTGAGATCTGAAGTGTCTGATTATTTGCTGTAAGTTCATAATACTGGGCAAAATTGTATTCTACTAGGCAAACGTTTTCAGATCGTTCATTTGATTGAATATGACGTCCTTCAGTTATAGCAAATCCATTCACCTCTACTGCCTCTGATCCCTCTACCATGTCAACTCCAATTATTTTTCCATTAACAAGAATTGATTTATTTACTGTGGAAGCATTTACTGTTGTAGGTATACTGATTCGATATTCGATACCCTTTAAGCTCTCTGAATATGTTAAATTCATAATTAATGCATCTAGATCTGTTTGATTGATCCAACCTCCCGTCAAAAGACTCATTTTTAAGTCAAACATGTTCAATGCTTCATTACTCTCTTCAAAGGATGTTTGACGCCATGGTGTTGTGCTACTTAATCCCGTGTATACCCCAATCCCTAAAGCAATAATAATTGATATCGTAATGACTTGGATCCAGCGCTGTTGTAAATCTCGAATTGACCAGCGTAGTAATAGTTTTAAATTACCCATTTCTATCACCAATGGAGCTTATCGATAGGAACTTTGCCATTTTGAGGAGGCCCATCACTCGTAACTTTTCCTGAGTGTAATTCAACCACACGATTTGATACTCGAGCTATTTCACGATTATGAGTAACTATTAAAACAGTGGTTCCATTCCCATGCTGTTGAACAAGTAATTCGAGGATTTGTTTTCCTGTTTTGAAATCTAATTCTCCTGTTGGTTCATCTGCTAATATGATTGGTGATTCTTTGACTAAAGCTCTTGCAATTGCTACTCGCTGCTGTTCTCCTCCAGATAGTTGATGCGGAAAATGTCGAATTCGACCCCCAAGACCTACAGCTTCTAAAGCATCCTTGGACTTTTTCTTACTTTCTTTTATTTTGGAAAGTTCAGCAACATATTGGACATTTTCGAATGCAGATAAAGTTGGAAATAGATTAAAGGTCTGGAATATGAATGCAATAGTATTACGACGGAATTTAAATTGTTGACTTCGCTTATATTTTGAGATGCGGGTTCCATTAATATCTATTTCACCAGCAGTTGGAGAATCTAGAGCCCCAATCAGATTTAATAAAGTAGTTTTCCCAGAACCCGAAGGTCCGAGTAATACTACGATTTCACCCTTTGTTATTTCTAAATTTATGTCATCCAAAGCTTTTACTTTAATTTCCCCCATTTGATAGTGTTTTCCAATCGCTTTTAATTCTATCATATCATACCCTACCTTATCGCAGTAGTATTTTATAATTGTACATTTAAGCGGAGATATTAGCCGTTTAAATTCCTTCTTTTTGAGCTTTATATTTACATGTATTGTTAAACTACAAAAAAAGGATTGTAATAAACGCTTACAATACGTACAGAAATTTAAAAACGTAATTTGTTTGTTTTAATTTGAGAACTATGTCTCTTTTCGTGCAAATTATTGGTGGATTCCTCTTTTTTGGCGCTATTTCAATTTTTTTTGCCAGTGCTTTTTCCATTCCTCTCTATAAAACAATTCGTGAAGAAACTTTCCTTCATATGATTATGGTTTTGCTTTTATTTGGTACTACTATTTTATTGCTAAGCTTGCTGTCTATATTTACACCTACTGCCGCTTCGGAGATGTTTGAAACACTTGAAGTAATGAAACTCTCTGAAATGGGTAAAATTATCTCTGTATTTATGCTGATAACAATGACCGAATTTACGTTTCTCTATTTACATCTCTCCTCAAATAGAAATGTATTTTTTGAACACTATATCCCCTTGATTCCAACACTAGTTCTGGGAATGTTAATCACATCACTAATTATCTCTAATGAGATATTAGAGACCTTTCTCTTTTTTGGTTTGTATGGGATTGCCTTCCTAGTTGATATTTTAGTCATAATTATGTTGATTAGATTAAGACATGTTAAATTAAAATTTGCAGAGCAAAAATATACCAGTCAGTTACTAACACACCTTATAACTATGCTTTTAGGATATTTAATTTACCAATTTGGCGATTTAGTTGGATTTATTGGTATTGTATTAGGATTGGATATAATTCTATTTAGCATTGCTCTCCAAGTGTTCATCTTGCCCTTTTTTGGCATTTTATTAGTAAGACAAAGCCATTCCATATTGAAAATTGTTGATAAAATCAATTATCCTCTTCTCTTCAATGAACTTAATTAGCTGAAATTTTAATCTATAGGTTCATATTCTTAATTGGTATCAAGGTGCTTATTATGACCAAAACCGCTGTTATTTCAGTGAGAATACCGAGTGAGGTACGCGAGAAGCTTGATAATTTTGCTGAGATCCTCCGAATTAGACCATCAGCTATTGCAGCCTTAGTTCTGGAGGATTGTTTGGAATTTTGGGTTAAACAATATAGCGAACAGGCTTTGAAGAAGATTTGGGACGAGTTCTAAATTAGTAAAAGTAAGAAGATAGCTTAATTCTTTAAATAATAGTAATACATCAAAACTTTACTTTTCAGCGGCGTAATTTTTCCTATGAATTCCCTCAGATCGCGAGGTGAATCCATATCATCTATATAGGTTAAAAATGGTTTATTTGCTCCATAACCCGTTACTAAACACTCTTTAGCCAGTTCTATGAGCAATGGTATTGAACCTTTCTGTTCTTTTAGAAATTTATAAGCTGTAAATCGCTGAATGATACTTTCTTCTTCCTCAGGGGAGGAGGATGTAACCAGTGGGGCAGAAGCCGCTATCAATTTGTCATTTTCATAAAGCAATATAAGATGTCCAGTAGTAAATACATTATCCCTAAAATATTTAACTATGTCTTCATCAGTGGGAAATTGGGCCGAATATCGACCATCTGCCTTGAATAGTTTAATTAATGCATCTATATCATACTCAGATCCTAATCGAGAAGTATAAGGAATTTTATAAGAGGCTTCCACGAGCGATTGGACTGATAAATAAACAGCTTTCCAAAGATTTCTCTCAACAAATCCTCTTTTCTTCAAAAAATCTAAATTTTCCTCAGGTTTTGCCATTGCATTCACTCGCAGCTGATAAGATGGATACTGCCTTTGTAGATACAAGATCATATCAGCAAATAATTTATCTTGAACTTCAACTGGAGTTCCCTGAACTGCCCAGGGAAAACTTATATGGACTTCTTTGGACTTCTTTCGCATCCGTCCCTTTACATAGGCGATCATTTTATCCCCATGAAATGCATACTGAATAGTCTGGGGATCAACTTTCTCTTGTTCATACTCCTGTTTTATTTGATCTCCATTGGCAGGTGCAAATTTAAATTGATTAGCCTCATTAAAAACATCAGCTTGAAGGTTTTCAAATCCTTTATTAGGTTCCCAATTCTTATATATATATTCAGTCAATCGAAATTCTCCTTCTTTTATTGTATTCTCATTTTTCCTGAAAATAAGATATCTTGGTTTTGGTCATCAAATCCCTTATTTTTAACAACTACTCTTATTTACAAGTTTAAATCCTAGAAATCTGTTGAATAGCAATGATTACAGCATTCATCTCCGCTCATCAAAGTCTTGGTTCGACTAAATCTTATTTCTGGATTAAATCCTTTTACGATATGAAAATCTTCACTACATTGAAAAACTAATCCAAGATCTGGCCTTCCAACAGTAATATAAGCATCAGCAATTGGACATTTTGTACAGAGAATTTGGATTTTTTCCCCAGTTTTTTCAATCGTAAATTTTCCTTCGGTCCATCCTTTCCACATAATTTTTACCAGGGTTTCTGGAGTATTGGGTTGATTTTCTCTTCCTATGTTCTCAAACTGTTTATATATTTTCTCTGCGAGAATTTCTTCAGCAACCTTAAGGTATTTAGATCCAAAAAAATTCTCCCAATCTATCAATTCCTTTTCAAGCTTTGAAGTATCTTGCCAGCTCGCACGAATAGCTTTTATTTTTGTCCAGACTTTAGTACGTTGTTCTTCATCCATTGGGGTAATTCTCCCTGATGAAATACATCATGTGTAGTTAAATAATTATGGAGGGTTTAATAAAAACTTTTAACCTATCTTTTTTCTTAACCTCACAAACACTAATAGAAATATTCCAAGGATTAATATCATATCTAATTCTAAACCAGAAATTTGCCGAGAATTATTTTCAGCTGCGGGGATGATGTACTTTTGAAGCAGCTCACTATATTCAGCAGACCCCCCACTTGATGTTAGAATAAGAATTAACTCCAGTTCAGGTAAAGTAATTATATATTGACCTGCATACCCACGAGCCGAATACATAAAGTAATTGAACCTTTCGGGTGAAATCCACCATTGAAATCCGTATTCCTCTTTGGATTCATCACTCATTTTAAACCCCTCTCTAGTTGATCGTATTACCCATTCTTTGGGGATAATTACTTGGTTGTTCCAACTTCCGTTATTTAAAAAAAGTAAGCCAAACTTAGCCATTTCTCGTGGTGTAATACATAAACCATATCCTCCACAGACAATGTCATTTGGGCTAGCTACCCACACACTCGGCTCGATATCCAAAGGGTCAAATAGGTATTTATTTGCAAAATCTAATGTTGTTATGTTCACCGTTTGCTGAATAATGGCGGATAGTAAGTGACTCGCACCAGTATTATAAACAAAATGACTACCTGGTTCACAAGCCATAGGTTTATCCAGTATGTACTGGACCCAATCCTCACTGTTTCTCATTTGAGTAAATGGATTATCTTGGTCTGTGTAATCTAAACTCCATTCATCCCATTCTATACCTACTCTCATCGAAAGCAAGTGTTGCACTGTTATTTCCTCCTTCCATTTACTTTCATAATTAAAGGTATAATTTGGAAAAAAACTCATCACAGTATCATTTAAATTGAAATATCCGTGATCAATCGCAATCCCCGTCAAAGCGGATATGACACTTTTCGTAACAGAATATAATTGATGCGCCAATCCCTCTGAATACCCATTATAATATTCTTCAACAACAAGATATCCATTTTTTACTATTAATAAGCTATCCATCTTTATTAAGCTTTGATTTATACCCTCAAGCATATTGGTGATGATATCTTCACTTAATCCTTGATTTCTAGGAGAAGAGATCCTCAACTGATTAATCGAGCCATTATTTTCTGTTATTGATTTAATTTTAAAATTTTCAACCGAATAAGAGAGAAATAGGAAGAGTATGGTTAATCTAATGATAATTACGGTTTTTCGCATAAATCCCGAAATGTGGTTAAAATAAATAAATACTAAGATAAGTGCAATTAAAAAACAGTAGCTTTATCAGATTTTAAAAAAATATACCTCTCTCCCCTCTTCGTCCTCTTAACCGTTATATTCTGATTCATTAAAAATATTTGAATAATATATAGGAACAAGCTTTTGAGCGAAATTGATCTCGTTCCTTACGCATGTTGGGTCCAGTATAAACACGCTCTAATTCCAAAACACGAGATGATTTACCATTATTCTTAATTCGTTCTAAATCTTTATGAAGTAAATGTTCATCAAAAGCTTCTTTGGAGGAGGAAACCCCTTTGAGCTTTTTTTGACTTATTTTTCCCAGCCCGAATCCATATCCCCCATGAATTTCCTTCTTATCGCTCATATATTTTACCACACTTAACCTATGTCACTTCTGGTTACTCATCAGCATACAAGTTTTTATAACTTGTATTCTTGGCAAAATTAAGAGCGATATCAGTAGATTGATAAGTATCGGCAAAAAGCAAAATCAATAGTTAAAAAAGACATCAAATAAAGGTGTCTTCATCGATTTGCATATTTCTCTTCATACATTTGAAGGGCACTCTTTAATGTATGATCCAATTCATTGGATTTTTCAGAACTCAAAATTTTAACTACTTGTTTTTCAAACAGCTCCAATATTTCCGTCATTTGTTCCATCCGCTTTCGTGGCGAACTACGAAGCCCATCCTCGGTCTGCTGGTGAGTTATGCCATGAGAAATTTGCCATTCTCTAAGCCCGCGCCATAAAAATCCTTTCACAACCATTTCTCTAAGATTTAATTTTTGAGAGATTAGCTTAGCGAGCTCTCCGATTATTTCCTTTTGAATTGGATCTGTTTTAATCTCTTCTAGGTTATCATCACTCAACTCTATCTCACCACTTGTTCTAGATTCGACATTAATACTCCTTTGCATAAATGCAAAGTACATATTTTTCATTTGGAAATAATTCCTTTATGTTCATTTTTAAGACTAAATATTTAAGTGAGAATATCCTTGAGTGTTTGATTGAATAAAGAGGATGGAAGAAGGTACGAGAACATGAACTACTCAACAGAAGTGTCATTCTATGATCAAATGAAAAAATTTGCTGTGAAAGGACTTGATGTTTTTGTGGCAATAAATATTATAACATCAGTCAAATGATTAGTAGAGACAATAAAAGAAGTCAATGCGCTCTCTGAAGAAAGTTCTGTTACAATTTTGCAAATCAGCAGGGGAGCTTCATCTTAAACAGAGCTCGCAGAAAAAAGGTTCAAAGATGTAAGTCTTACATTGGAATTACTCAAAAAATCGTTACAGGATATCGGAGCCACCTCTGAATGATTGGTGACATATCAAGTCAGACTAACATTCTTGTCCTCAACATAGCTATTGAAGCAGTAAGAGCTGGTGACTCTGAGCGAGGTTTTGCAGTCGTCACGAGCAGTACTCGACGTTTAGCAGAGGGTACAAAGATAAGCGTGGAGGATATCGCGTCATAAACCAGTTTATGATTGATAATTTTATGAAAAACGTCAATGAATTACAGGAAGCATTCCAAAATTTCGCTGCGCAATCAGAGGAATTCAGTGCATCTTCAGAGGAAGTTGCTGCAGGAATAGAGGAACAGACAGCCTCCATGAGTCAATTATCAGCAACAGCGGAAGAATTGAATAATCTGAGTGATTCCCTATTTCAAGTGATTTCTAAATTTAATATAGAAATAAAATAATCTTAACGACAGTAAAGTCTATTTAATCTCTGAATCTCTTTTCCATGAGCATCAGTTAATTGATCCCAAGTAAAACGCCATTCCCAATTTCTCTCACCAGTTCCTGGTAAGTTCATTCGTGATTCCACACCTAATCTTAGTAAATCTTGGAGAGGAACGATTGCATGATGAGCAACTGAAGCCCAGGCAAGTTTCATCATCTCTCCACATATATCATCGATGCGAGGATTAATATATTCATATATGTGGTTTTTTACATCATCTGATGCATTCTTGAACCAAGTTCTTGTTGGTGCATTATCATGGGTTCCTGTATAAACAACTGTATTTTTTTCATAATTATGAGGAAGATATGGATTTTTACAATATCCTCCTTCACCTTGATCAGCAAATGCGAACTGTAAAACCCTCATCCCAGGGAAACCAGTAATTTCTCTCAAATTATCAACCTCTGGTGTTACTATCCCCAAATCCTCTGCTATTATCGCTAAAGTTCCTAATTCGTTTTCCAAAGCTTTAAAGAACTCTTTCCCTGGCCCAGATCTCCATGTTCCAACGATAGCTGTTGGTTCTGCTGCAGGAATCTGCCAATAAGATTCTAATCCTCGAAAATGGTCAATACGAAGAGCATCAATAAATCTGAAAAGATGTTTGATTCGTTTGACCCACCAACCAAACTTTTGTTCTTTTATTTTTTCCCAATTGTAAATTGGATTTCCCCAGCGCTGGCCTGTAGCAGAGAAATAATCTGGAGGAACACCAGCTACAAATTTCAACTCTTTTTCTTCATTTAAGTGAAATAATTCAGAATTTGCCCAAACATCTACAGAATCATATGCACAATAAAGAGGAATGTCACCAATAATCCAAATATTTTTCTCATTGGCATATTTCTTTGCTTTAGCCCATTGTTCGACAAAAATAAATTGTGAGAATTTGTAGAAGTCAATTTCACCCTTATGAGTTCTTTCCCAGTCCTTTAGAGCGTTGGAGTTTCGTTTCTTTAATGCAATATCCCATTTACTCCACTCTTTCTGATTATATGCATCCTTAATGGACATATATAAAGCAAAATCATCTAGCCAGAAAGATTCATCGGTTAGAAATTTCACATATCTCTTTTTCAAGAGTGTACCTGACTGCTCTTTAAATTTCTCATTTGCTGTTTTTAACAACTCATTCTTGAAAGGAATCACTGCTTCGAAGTCAACACTAGTTGCTGGAAATCTTGGAGGTACACATTCTTTTGAAGATAATAAATTTTCTTCTCGAAGAAGATCAGGACTAATAAGAAGAGAATTACCAGCAAATGCTGATATACTTGAGTAAGGGGAGTTTCCGTAACCTGTTGGACCTAGGGGTAGTATTTGAAGTATTTTCATGCCATATTTATTTAAAAAATTGATAATCTTGTAAAATTCATAGCCAATATCACCGATTCCGTATTTTCCCGGTAAACTAGTAATATGAAGAAGCAATCCACCCATTCTTTCCTTATAAAACATAGTAGGAGCGAAACTAGACTTTTGACTAATTTTGGGATTCATACGGTGATTCCTCTCATCTAATATTCCATTTAAGCGTACAAAATGCTATACCATAAATATGGTATCCTGTAAAAATCATTATAAAGGGCTTTTGTTATATCTACATTACTTATAATATGAAGGCATATTAATTGACTACCAAAATTCTTCGTAGTATCGCTCCTTTGAAATGGGGTAGCAGCATGGAAAGCACATTTTTTGGTGCAATGACAGTTGCTTTACAATTTTTGGGGGAACCTTATGATTACTTTGACTTAATGGGATTGTCTACAGCAGCATTTAACCTTAAGTTTCACACTTCTTGGTGTCCTAGTTCACCTGATGACTCAATTGGTCCCTATCCTGAATATATTGCAAATGCGTTCGGTTATGATTTTAGATTCTATCATTTATTAGAAGAAGGTAAAAAACAGCAAAATAAGACTGACTTCAATAAGAAAAAGATGTTAAAAATTATTCAGAAGGAAATTACAGACAATAGGCCAGTACTTGCCATTGATTTAATCTCTCCACCTGATTGGGGAGTTATCACTGGATTTGAAGATGATAAACTCCTTGGAAGAACGTATCATGATACATCTAAAGATTATTCAATTGCAAAGAACTTTCCTTGGATTATTATGACAATGAAACCAAATAAAGAAGCGCCCATACTACTAGATAGTATTTACAACTCATTGAAGAATGCAGTAAAACTATTTTATACCAATACAATAAATACTCATTATACATGCGGTCTTAAAGCGTATGAATATTGGATCAAGGAGCTCAGGGATGAAGAGAAGATAACTGAATTGGATGAAGAGAAATTTAATTTTCGATGGCATGTGAATGCGTGGATTTATAGCTCTTTAATAGACGCTAGGCATGCAGCTGCTGAATATCTCAACCGAGTTTGTCCAGAGTTCAGTAAATCAGATGCAGAGGTAATCAAAGAAGCTGCAGAAACATTAGAGGATATAAAAAGTATTTTATTTGAGAATTGGATCTATTTTCCATTCAAATTTTGGGTAAAAGAAAAAGAGAACAGAATTTGGATCCCAACGGATCGTTTTGTTGAGGGGATAACTTGGTCAACCGAAATGCGAACCAAAGGTGCGGAAGTTTTAGAAATCGTAAAAGATGAAGAGAAAAAGGTATTCGATCTTTTAGATCAAGTAGAAATGTGATTATTTCATTAAATCAATAATTCTCATTAAAAGAATATACTTCAGAAACAGTGTTGATATCGTTTGATGTGGATATTAATCTTGGGATCCTCAGGATTGGTTTATTGATGGAACTACTTGGTCAAATGAGATACGAATTAAAGAAGCAATTGTTTTAGAAAAAGTAAGGCAAAAATAAACTGGAAAATAAAAATTACTTGAAAATCTTGAATTGGAGTAAATTTCTTATTATTTGTTAGATTTAGAAATTCCGCATTGAGAACAAGCTGCTGTCCCTTCACGCAATTGTAAGCCGCAATTTATACATGGACTGTACCGAATTTCTTTCTTAGACTTAAACCATATATTAAAAGCTAAAACAAACCCAGCACACAACACAACAGCTCCCAGATAATATGGAAATGCCTCATTGATCTCAAAAAGTGCAGTTCCGATTAGTGGCCCGATAACTCGCATAAGTGATCCTATTCCTTGATTCAAACCTAAAATCGTTCCTGAACTTTTGGAAGGAGTCCTTTTCGATAAAAAAGCTCCTAAAGTTGGGTTTGATATTGATGATCCAACTGATAAAGGAATAATCCATATGATCATTTCAGTAAGAGATCTAACTGTACTTAGACCAAGAAAACCAATTGTAAGGAAGAATAGACCGAAAGTAAAAAGCGCCGAATCAGAAAATCTTCCTGTTAGCGGACGTATTAAACCTCCTTGAGTAATTACCACTATTAATCCAACAACAAAGAAAACTGCTCCAGTCAGTGATTCATTTAATCCAAATCGGATTTCTCCTAATAATGCTAAAGTTGTTTGCATTTTAGAAAATGCAAAAGAGATTAACGCAAATAGAAAAATACTTAGGCTTATTAAGGGATTATTTATTAAAATACTCTTAATTGAATTTCTGCCATCTTCGGATAGTATTAGTTTTCTATTTTGATATTGTCTTCTAGTTTCATCAGTTAACGATTCGGGAAGGTATTTAATTGCAGCGAATAAATTAATTAGTGCAATAAGAGTAGCAAACACCGAAGGTAACAAATATCCTCCTATTTCTGTTAGAATACCACCAATTGCAGGACCCGTTGCGAATCCTAGACCAAAAGCTGCACCAAGTAACCCAAATCCTCTAGCTCGATCTTTCCCTGTGGTCATATCTGAAATGTATGCTTGACTCGTGGGTAAGGTTGCTGCAGTGAAAAATCCTCCTACAATTCGTGAAAAGAAAATTAAAATTAAAGAGTCAGTAAATACAGAAGCTGCAAGTACTAACAACAAAAGACCTACCACAGTTCCAATCAATCCAGCTAAGATTACTGGACGTCTTCCATATTTATCTGAAAACCTTCCCCAAACAGGAGCTAAAGCAAAACTCATGAAAGAATATAAGCTGGTTAAAACACCATAAATAAACGGTGTTGCTCCCAAATTTAGAGCCCAAAATGGTAAGAGGGGAATTATAATCCCAAATTCGAGCAGGTCGACGAAAACTGCTAAAAATAAGACCATAATTGCTTTGGATTGTCGATTATTATTGTAATTTAACATTAAATTCCCCCTAAGTGATCCGATCACATTTTCTTAATTGGACTTTAGAAATAGTTTTTCACCCTTTTAATTCATAATATCAATAAAATTCAATAAATCCTCTTTGGTAATGGAAACAATGTCTGCCAGAGGAAAAAAATTTCGTTCATTCTCTGATATACCCTGTCCTCCTATAGCGAAGTGAATTTGGTCTTTAAAAACATCATGTAAATAATCCAGATTTCTTCTTATGGTTCCAAGATATGTAGGGAGTGTGATAGACATAAATATCCAGTCAGGTAAGTCAGGTAAATCTTTAATATATTGAACCAATGATTCAATGGGAAGAGATCTTCCAAGATTAATTATTTTGTAATCTAAATCTCTAAATATATATTCGAGAGACAATAAACTGATAACATGCCTTTCCCCTTCCACTGGTACTAAAATTATTGTTCCTTTCTCCTGATTGTCCCCATTTATCGGCATTCTTGCAATGATGAGCTCCTCAACGCGATTAGAGATTATATGTTCCTCAGCAGTTGAGAGGTTGGTTTGAGTCCATCCTATTCCGACCTCATGCATTAATGGTGTAACAAAATCTGTAATAAATTCAATACTTTTAGGAAACCTAGATTCAATTTTTTCAAAGAATTTTTCTGGATTATAATCTGGAGACTTGAGGATATAAATCATTTCATTAATAAAAGACATTTCTAAAAGAGGAACCCTTTTTTCTTGTTTTTTATACTTCGACTCTCTTTTAATCTTTATAATTTCATTTTTATGAACGTAGGATTCTTGTATTAAATCTCCAGTTAAATAAACAACAGTATACCGGCCTCGCTTTAGGGATCGACGTTCAATTTCGATGTGACCTTGTAAATTAAGTTCTTTTATAGCATTAGATATTGTTGAGCGTTTAAGATTGAGATTAGAAGCGAGTTCAGAAACAGGGACTTCTTTTCCGCGATTTCTTCTCAGATAGCTTAAAATCTGATCTCGTGCGGGGAGCGTGTGTTTTTCCATTAATGGGTTCATCCGCTATTTCGTTTCCTTTTGTTGTTGTTCATGACATATTTTTGTTTTATGAACTATCTAAAGCTTCCGTAAATATTCTAAACGCACTTTAGTAGCCAAAAGCACCTTTCTGACTTTAGAAACAACAACTCTTTGATTTAAAATTTCATAATTACGTCTTTTTATTTCGTTAAGTATTTCACCATATACAATAGCTGCAACTTTCACCGTATAAGCGCCTGCTGAGGGTAATTCTTCGATTCCGAGATCAGCGATCTTATAATAGGCCTTGGCTCTTTCAGATTCATATCGAATGAGCGCCTTAAGATTTTTGCTTACTTTGTTTTGCTTTAGGTCGTCAAGAGTGACTTGGTAATCGTCACGAGTCTGTTTAGGAAGATATATTCGGCCCTTGAGAAAATCCTCTTTAACATCTCTTAAAATATTGGTCAACTGCATTGCTTTACCTAGATCTGCTGCTCTTGCTAAAGTCCGTTCTAGAGGATTTTTGATAAAAATGTGAGTCATCATCAATCCAACAGTACTTGCTACCCGATACATATACAAATCAAGTTCGTCTTCAGAATAATATTCATTTTTTGTAAGATCCATTCTTATGCCTTCAATAAGCTCATGCATATATTTGACTGGTATCTTATGCTTTCTTAACGTATCTCCAAAAGCATGTAAAAGAGGATTTGTAGAACTGTATCCGTTAGCGAGCTTAGCAATAGTAACCTTTAATTGATCAAGTTTGCTATTAATTTGATCCATTGTGACTTCTCTGGGAGCTTCATCAACGATGTCATCACTTAAGCGACATACTGCATAAAGAGCAGCAACACTTTTTCGTTGATCATCAGGTAAAAATCGACTAGCGAAATAAAAAGATTTACTATGCTCAGCCATCCAGTCCAAACAAACCTGGTAACTTTCATCGAGAGTTTTCTCTTGTAAATTGTATTTAGATAACATATTTTCAGGAACAAGTCCCCATTCGGTTGGTTTTTGAGTTGTATACATCTTAGTTCTTCCATTATTATTTCATGAATTGAACTAACTTCATGAAATAAGTATTTAAATACATTTTGATAAATGTAAGATAGTTAAAAAAAAGGCTGAAATCGTTTTAAATAACAATGATACAATAATAGGTGCAAACGAAATGAATAATGGCTATATAAAACAAGCTAATGACTTATTTAATAATAATATTTCTACGATTATCGTCATTGGATCAGGATTTGGGGGACTGGCTGCTGGAATTAGACTCCAAGC
This sequence comes from Candidatus Heimdallarchaeota archaeon, assembly GCA_011364965.1. Classification (GTDB taxonomy): domain Archaea; phylum Asgardarchaeota; class Heimdallarchaeia; order Hodarchaeales; family Hodarchaeaceae; genus Hodarchaeum. Next base: position 119,515 of record RDOB01000006.1, on the reverse strand, counting down.
AACAGGGAAGTACAAAGTCATAATACTAGAAAAATTAGATCAAGTTGGTGGCCGTGCTCGGGTATTTAATGATAAGGGTTTTACTTTTGATGCAGGTCCTACGGTGATAACTGTCCCTGACATCTTTAGAGATTTATTCACTTTAGCGGGTAGAAAAATGGCGGATTATGTGGATTTAATTCCTGTTGAGCCATTCTATCGAATACACTTTAGTGATGGTACGTTTTTTGATTATTCGACTCCAGAAAAAAATGTTCCTCAAATTGAAGAAATAAACCCTAATGATGTAGAGGGATATAAACGGATGCTAAAAGCAGTCAAACCAATTTATGAGAAAGGATTTCTAGAACTATCTTTCGAACCGTTTCATAAATTTACTTCAATGTTGAAAGTTGCTCCCTCACTTATCAAATTACAATCGTACAGGTCTAATTATAATTTTGTATCCCGATATATAAAAAATGAGAATCTTCGGATTGTGTATAGTTTTCATCCTTTGTTAATTGGGGGTAATCCTTACTCTGTTCCTTCTATTTATAGCCTTATTCAATATCTTGAAAAGGAATTTGGCGTATGGTTTGCTCGTGGTGGTACCACTGCCCTAGTTCATGCGCTAGCAAAATTATTCCAAGAACTTGGAGGAAAAATTTTAGTAAATAGTGAAATAAAGAAAATTGAGGTTGAGAACAACCAAGTTATTGGCGTCAGAACTATCTCAGATGAATTTTATCCTACAAAAATCGTAATAAGCAATGCTGACCCCGCGTTTACGTATACTAGGTTGATAGACGCAAAATATCGCAAGAAGAATAGTGATAAGCGCTATAAGAAAGCAAAATATTCAATGGGTTTAGTAGTGATATATTTTGGCACAAAAAAACAATATCCAGATATGAAACATCATACGATTATTTTAGGACCAAGATATAAAGGTCTTTTGGAAGATATTTTCAAGAGAAAAGTTTTAACAGAAGATTTCTCAAGTTATCTGCATGTTCCTACTCGTACTGACCCAAGTTTAGCACCTGAGGGCCATGAAGCCTTTTATATTTTAATTCCAGTCCCTCATCAAGATTCTGAGATTGACTGGGAACAGTTGGCTGAACCTTTTAAACAGAAAATCTTTGATTTTTTGGATGAACATTACTTACCAGGTTTGAAAGAGAATTTAGTTACAGAACGAATATTAACCCCCCTAGATTTTGAACGTGATTATAATAGTTTTAAAGGCACTGGTTTTTCCGTGGAACCAATATTTACCCAATCAGCTTGGTTTCGTCCACATAACAAATCTGAGGATATCGAGGGACTCTATCTCGTTGGTGCTGGGACACATCCTGGAGCAGGACTGCCTGGCGTGGTCTCAAGCGCAAAAGTTACAACTGATCTAATTCTTGGTTCTCGAGATGGATCTATATTGAATTCCAAGCTATTGGATTCAAATCACAATTAGGATGGAAGAAAAAGTGCTAACTTACTTTTCTTTCCTTATTCTCTTTATAGGAATTCCTTTAATAATTACCATTCTTTTTTACATAAAAAGATATCAAGAAGCTGAAGAAAAGCAAAAAATATTGATGAAGAGAATATTTATTGCTATAATAATATTAATTATAGTTGCTTTAATTTATACAACTCCTTGGGATAATTATCTTGTTGAGAATAATGTATGGTATTATGATCCAGAGAAAGTAATGGGAATTTTAATCGGTTTTGTACCAATAGAGGAATATGCATTTTTTGTGGTCCAAACTATTTTGATAGGACTGATCTCAGGATGGATTTTGCTAAAAGGAAATGATATTACTCAGAAGATAAATTCCAGTTTAAACTCAATCAGGATTTTTTCTATTATCCCATTATTGATGATTTGGTTTATTTCTTTATTTGCTTTTTTTAATAATATAGAACCTTTGATATATTTAAATTTAATAGTATTATGGGGATTTCCCCCAATTATTATTCAATTGACTTATGGTGCCAATATTCTTTATTCTCACAAAAGAGAATTAATACTTACTATATCTATTTCGACTCTGTACTTGGCTATCGCAGATGCCATAGCAATTTCAGAGGGAATCTGGATAATTAGTAATTCTACATCAATAAATGCTTTATTAGGAGGAATCTTACCGATTGAAGAATTCGTTTTTTTCCTTATTACTAATATATTAATTATTTTTGGATTAACATTAATTACGGATTTAAGAAGCATTACCAGATTTAAAAACACTTTAAACAGAATTTTATCATAATTTTTGGACAAAAATGGTGAAATAGACAATGTCAAATGATTTAACTTCAGAGATGATTATTATATTAGGAACGACTATTTTATTTAGTGTTATATCCTTCTTTGGATTATTTATCTTACAGAAGAAAGAAAAGAAGAGAATTCAGTCTTTTAATGATTCTACAGTTAAAAGTTCTTCAAACATGCCAAAATATACCTTTATTATTACTTTAATATTCAGTGTACTTTTCATTGCTCTGATTTGGATATTAGGGCCTTTATTACGACGATTTGAATTGGGGCCAGATTTGGGGCCAACGTGGTACTATTGGCAACTTCCAGTTCCAGATATAACCTCGCAAATTATTGTTTGGTTGTTTTATTTTAGTCATCAAGTTTCATTTTGGATTCTTATCTACTGGGCTCAAAAACATATAACGCAATTGAGAGAACAATCACGCTTTGGTCTTACTACCTACAATTGGATTGCCTTACTTATAAATGGAATATTCATATATCTCCACTTATTACAGACTCATATCTGGTATGATGGATTAGCCCAAGATGTACCTATTTGGACATCCCAAGGGTCAGTCATCTTAATGTTAGTTTTTCTCTTAATCATGCAGAATAGACAACGAGGGATAATCCTTGGCAAAAAAGCTGGTAAACCAATTACACGAGAAGTTGCTAACGTTTTTATGAAATTACACATGTATGTTTTTTCTTGGGCTTTAGTATATACATTTTGGTTCCATCCGATGGATAATGACCCCCAATTACTTACTGGATTTTTCTACATGTTCTTATTGTTCATTCAAGTTTCTTTATCTTATACTAATTTTCATTTCAATCGGAAGTGGATTATTTTACTTGAAGGATTTGTTGGTGTTCATGCAGTTGCAGTAGCCATTAATAACACCCTCATGTTAGGAAGTTCAGATATGTGGCCCATGTTCTTGTCAGGATTCATATTTATGGTTGTTTTTACCTATTTATACGGACTTAAAATGCAATCAAGCCTTCGATGGGTAATTTTCCTAGCATTCGCAGGATTTCTTCTTTGGATTTATCTTCCATTTGGATATGGCCGAGAGTTAACTTATTTATTCCGACTTGAGGTTCTTTGGATTCCTATCGTTCTGTACACATTAGCATACCTATGTGCTGGGATTGTGTTTATAATTCAAAAAATATCTAAAGTGGATGTTAAAAATGTAAAAGATTCAAGTACTTCTGGAAATCAATAAAATTTGAGGAGTATAAATGTTAGAAACCTATAAAGAATACCTCATTCAATCTTTAATACCATTAAGATTATCTGGAACTACTAATACAGGTTGGCCCTTTATAGTGAGTCTCTGGTATGTCTATTTAGATGAAAAAATTTATTTAGCAACCGTAAAATCAGCTAAAGTCATCAAATATCTTTTTTATAACCCGAAATGTGCTTTCGAGATCGCAAGTGACACTCCTCCCTATTGCGGGGTGAGGGGACAGGCTAAAGCAAAAATTATTGAATCTAAAGGTGATGAGATTTTAAAAATACTCCTGAATCGCTATTTAGGAGGAATTGAAAATTCCTTAGCAAGAAATTTAATGAACCGAAGAGTATCAGAGGTTGCTATTGAGCTTTCCCCTCTAAATGTATTTCAATGGAATTATTCTGACCGAATGCAGGAAATAGTTGAGACTTTGGTTAAGATTTGTCCTTAAAACTAAAATAGGTGTCCAAAATGATTCCTAATCAATGGTATGCAGTTTTAGAATCAAAACAAGTAAAAAAAGGTCAACTAATTGGAGTTGTCCGTCTTGGTGAAAAGTTGGTGTTTTGGAGAATTCAGAATGGCGATGTTCACTGCACTTTAGACAAATGTATCCACCGAGGCGCTCAACTATCAAAAGGGAAAGTAATAAATCATCGCCTTGAATGTCCATTTCATGGCTTTCAGTATGATAAAACTGGAGAGGTGAAGGTGATTCCAGCGAGAGGAAAAAACGCTATTGTCGAGCATTACTTTAAACAAAGGGCTTATATAACTAGAGAGATGGGTGGACTGATTTTTATCTATTGGGGTAAGTGGCCAGAGGATGAGGGGAAGCTTCCTGCTGTTCCGATGTTCGAGGAACTTTTAAATAAAGATTTCAAGTATTATACAAAAATAGATCACTGGAATGTTCATTATTCATTGGTTATTGAAAATCAGTTAGATGTTGTGCATCTCCCCTTTGTACACTCAAGGACTATAGGTAGGGGCTATAGAACATTGGTTCATGGCCCTGGAATTAGAGAATGTCAGGGAGATGATGGTCTCATCGAAATCCAAGTGCAACCGTTTAATGTAAAAGATGACGGAATTACAATTCCTCTGAAATATAGTGAAATTCCTGATAATCTGAAAACATATCTATATTTTCGATTTCCTAATATCTGGATGAATAGGATAAGTAATTCAACAATAATTTTTATTGCTTTTTCTCCTATAGATGAAGAAAATACCTTACTCTATCTTCGGTTTTATTTGAAATCTTCGATTCCTCTCCTTGGTGCAATAATTGGTAGAGTCGGCGCGAGAGGAAATTTATTAATTGCAGGCCAGGATAAAAGAGTTGTAATTACTCAACACCCTTTGAAGTCGGTATATAAAATGCAGGGACAAAAACTTATCCAAGGGGATCGACCAATAGTCGAATATCGTCGAATTCGACAAAAATTAATCGAAAATTATTTAGAAAAAAGAAACGAGGTAAAATAATGTCTGAAATTCAATATACAGCAGGATTATGTAACATTGGAGAAGCAGAGATTGAAAAAAGGCGTCGAATAGGCTATTTAGGACTTGCTCTTACGATAATTTCGATCTTCGCTTATTTGAGTTTGATTTATTTTATACAATTAAACCCAATCATAGGGATATTTATCTTTATCCCTGCTTTAATGTTAAACATCGGATTTATACAAGCTAGAAATAAATTTTGCGCTGCTTACGGATTTACTCATCAACAAAATGTTTCTAGTGGTTTAAGCTTAACTATAAAAATCGAAGATAACGAATCGCAGATGAAAGATAGAAATAAAGCAACCAAAATTATTTTCCAATCCATAATTAATGCTTTAATCATCACAATAGCTGTGGTTATTGGAGGAATAATATTTACACAATTAGGATTGTGAATAAAGGGATGAGAAAATCTATTTTATAATAGAATAAATTCAATTTTAGTCCAAATCCAATTTTTAAGAAAGGAACCTAATAAAATAGGAGAAATTGCATGTGAAAATTGGATTTGTTGGGTCAGCAAATACATCAATTAATTGTAGACCTGATAAATCATTTTTTTTAGCTTCCTATTCTAAAGGAAGAATTATGCAAACAATTGAGTCCAATCTTCAATGCGTTTTAAAAACAATAGAGTTTAGCGGACAAAATCATCTTTACTTTTACAGAATTGCGGATTTTATCCCTTTTATTTCCCATTCCATATCAATCCCGTGGATTGAGATAGAAGATGCGTTTTCGGATTTATTTATAGAAATTGGCCGAAAAATTAAAAAATTAGCTTTGAGGATTAACATGCACCCTGGTCAATATACAATTATAAATTCTCCTAAGGAGGAAATTGTTAAGAAAAGTGTTAGGGAGTTATACGCGAATACTTGGATACTAGAGCAATTAAACCTAGATGAAACTGCAAAAGTACAAATTCATGTGGGAGGGGTTTATAGAAATAAAGAAAAGGCACTACAGCGATTTATTGCAAATTTTCAGCTAATACCCGAATTTATTAAAAAACGATTAGTGATTGAGAATGATGACCGATCCTTTGATTACAGAGACTGTTTAAAGATATCTACTGAATTAGAGATTCCAGTTGTATTTGACATCTTTCATCATTCAATAAAAAATAATAATGAGACGGTCGTGGAATCATTAGATGTTTTACAGGATCACTGGAATACTGAAGATGGAATCCCTATGATTGATTGGAGTCATCAAGAACCTAGTGCACGAATCGGAAGACATGCCAGCTCAATTGACCTTAAACTATTTAAAGAGTTTATCTATAAAGTTGAAGAATTTGATTTTGACCTGATGCTCGAAATACGAGATAAAGAACAAAGCGCTATTAAAGTTGCCAATTGGTTACTTGAAATTGGGAAAATTTAGATGATGAATAACGAAACCTCGGATAATTCTTCTATTGTTATTTTTAGGCGGGATTTAAGACTTAATGATAATAGTGCTCTAATTTCTGCAATAGAATCTTCAAATCTGGTTTTACCTGTTTTTATTTACGATTCTTTACTTCTTACTAGTCCTAATAAAAGTAAAAATGCAATACAATTCATGCAAGAATCTATCAAGGATTTAGAAGCTCAGCTGGAACGCGTAGGAGGTAAATTATTCTTATTTGAGGGAAAACCTTGGGTGATTTTAGATCGACTTTTATCTGATCATCAACAAAATTTTACCTCTATTTTTCTCAATCGAGATTACACTCCATATAGTCAAAAACGTGACAATTTACTAGCAGAAGTGGCTCAAAAAAGAAATGTACGATTAAGAATATTCTCTGACTTACTTTTAAATGAGCCTGAAACAATATTGAAAAAGGATGGCACTCCTTACACTGTATTTACTCCATATTATAATAGAGCTACTGAAAATATAGTTCTAAAACCTAAAGAAAACCCATTAAAAGGAAACTTTCTAAAAATCAATGATTTTGCAATTATAGATAGCAAAAATGAATTAATATCAAACCCTCATACTTATATCAAAGGGGGAAGGCATGTTGGTTTAAAGATTTTATCTAAGATCGATAAATTTGATAGCTATGAAATAGATCGTGATTTTCCTGCAAAAGAATCTACTACGAATCTATCTGCTCATTTAAATTTTGGTACGATTTCAATTCGAGAAACTTTTCATCGTTTCTATGATTGTAGAAATATCCCGTTACTAAGACAATTATACTGGAGAGATTTTTATCATTATATAGGATTTCATTTCCCTTTTGTATACAAAAGTTCATTCAGAGAAAAATATCGACTAATTCAATGGTTTAATGATAAAGAGAAATTTAAATTATGGACAGAAGGAAAAACAGGCTTTCCGATAATTGACGCAGGAATGAGGCAACTCAATCAAACAGGTTTCATGCATAATCGTGTTCGTATGATAGTAGCGTCCTTTTTAACAAAAGATTTACATATTAATTGGCAGTGGGGAGAAAGATATTTTGCCCAGCGATTAATTGACTATAATATATCCGTAAATAATGGAAATTGGCAATGGAGTAGTGGCACAGGCTGCGATGCAGTCCCCTACTTCAGAATTTTTAATCCATGGACTCAACAAAGAAAATTCGATCCAGAAGGGGAATATATTAAAAAATATATTCCAGAATTGAGAGACTTAGATACTCAAGAAATCCATAATTTAGAGAAATCATCAATAAAGGATTTAGGGTATCCTAGGCCAATTGTAAATCATTTTAAGGCTAGAAAGCAGGCAATAATGATGTTTCAGAATTTAAATGAGGTATAGATACACATGGGAATGTTAGAAATTACTACTCTCGCAGGAGGATGCTTTTGGTGTTTAGATGCTGTATTCCGACAAGTGAATGGGATTGAAAGCATTGAATCCGGATATACAGGAGGTTCTACAAAAAATCCAACTTATGAGGAGGTATGTTCAGGTAAAACAGGCCACGCAGAAGTCGTCCAAATTACCTTTAATCCAGATATTATATCCTTCAGTCAAATATTAGAAATCTTCTTTTCTATTCATGATCCAACTCAATTGAACCAACAAGGACCTGATATAGGTACTCAATATCGATCTGAGATATTCTACCATACTCCAATACAAAAAACCATTGCAGAGAAGATAATAAGGGAACTGAATGACTTAAAATCCTGGGATAACCCAATTGTGACTAAGCTTTCACCAATTAAAGACTTTTATCCAGCTGAAGATTACCACCAAGATTATTATAATGAGAATAAAACACAAACATACTGTCGTGTGATGATTTCACCAAAGCTCAATAAATTCCAAAAATCCTTTCACACTTTAATAAAAAATTCGCCCCAATGATGCATCTAGGATTTTTCCAGTCATTAATTTAGTAGTTGCTGCAAATTCTATCATCTCATTCAAATCTTCTGGTACTAATGGATAATTTAGGAGTTGTTTAGCAATCTGTTTAGAGGTTAGTTCTTCAATTGGAATTCCAGTATCTATAGCCTCTTTCTTCAGCTCTTCCTCATGTCGTTTGGTAAATACATAGGTAGGGGATACGCCATTAATTCGTATTTTAGGAGCTAATACTTGTGCCATTGAACGGATTAGGTAAACTAATCCTGCTTTTGCTACTCCATAGGGCATTTTCGTAATTGATGGTTCATATGCTGAAGAACTAACAATATGGACTATAGCTCCTCCTTCAGGCATAATTTCAGGAGCTATTCTAGATAGGAGAAAAGCAGATGTTAAATTCACACTTAAAACACGATTAAAAAAGGAAGCACTGACTTTAAAGATATTTTTAGACGCTAGTGATCCCCCTATAGCATTTATTAGTACATCGATAGCTCCAACCTCAGTTAGAATCCATTTCTTTAACTTATTTATTCCTTCTTCAGATGTACAATCTACTGAAAAATTCTTAATATTAGGAAACCGTTCATTTGACATATTTAGGCTAGTAATAAGGATATTATTATTCTGATTCGAAAGTTTTCTCATTATTGCCTCGCCAATCCCACCTATTGCCACACCTGTTATCAAAATTTTTTTATCTTCAATAATCATAAGTAATCCCTTATTTACGATTCAAATACCTTCAGGTTAAATATTTTTAAAATAAAATTTCCTAGAGAAAAGGATTTTAAGAAGCACTACATCCATAAAAAATACTCCGAGATAAATACAATATCAAAATTAAAGAAAGTGAATCAAGAACAAACATAACCTATGGTTTAAATCTTCATCAAGGAATATTAGAAAGAAAAAAGAGTCTTCATTTATTTCTCTTCATGGTTCGTCATTAAATTCCGATTGTAAAGTTACATTCATAGAGGAGAAAAGCATTTTTGATAGAAAAAATATTGAATTAATCAATATCAATGTAATGTTAATTTAAATTGTAGGGTTAATTTCACTTTGGATAAATTGAAAAAAATTTAAAATAATAGAATCCCATAGGATTAATTAATTTACCATAGAAAACATACAAGCGAGGTGTAAATAAATGTCAATAATAAAACAAAAATCCTTTTTAATTTATGGCAATATATTGAGTTTTATTTTAACTATTGTAATGAATTCCTTAGCGAATATCCTTCCATTGAATGGCAAAACAACTGCAGAACTCAGTGACTCGTTTCCCAACTTATTTGTACCCGCAGGATATGTATTCAGCATTTGGGGACTAATATACATATTATTAGCTATCTTTACGATTTTTCAAGCTGTACCGAAATATAGTGATGAATATATTATTAAGAGAGTCTCAATATTATTTATCATAAGTAATCTTGCGAATTCAGCTTGGATTATTTTTTGGCATTATGAGAGATTATTCGAATCATTAATAGTAATGCTGATTCTTCTTGCCTCATTAATACTAATCTATATTCGATTAGAAATCGGATTAGATAAAGTAAGTCGGAAATTAAAAATCACATCTCAAATTCCTTTCAGTGTTTATTTAGGCTGGATAACTGTTGCCACAGTTGCTAATATTACAGCTTTACTCGTATCTATCAACTGGGATGGACTTGGTATAAATGAAGTGACTTGGACTGCATTAGTAATAACTGTTGCGACAATAATTGCATTAATTCTTACTTTTACAAGAGGAGATTATGCATATGCTCTCGTTCCTGTTTGGGCTTTTATAGGTATTGCAGTAAAGCAGTTCAATAGACAAAACGATGTTGTAATTATTGCCCTGTTAGCAACAGGAGTAATAATTGCAGGAATGTTAGTTAGACTTGCTTTAGATGTCAAAAGAAAGTCTAATTAATCCCATTTACTTTTTTTGATGATTTAAAGGATTGAACTCTAGTTGAAACAAGAAACTGGTTGTTGTCAAGGAACTAATTATTGTCATAGAGCTTAATCAATACTATAATCTTCAGAATTCACCTGAAACTTCTAAGAAGACAACTAAACTAATGATTTAGGAAATTCTATAGCAGTAACTTTTGTGTTTCAAATCCCTATTGGAGAATCCTAGATAATGATTGATATTTAAAATTAAATTTGTCAGTATATAGTGTGTATACAAGTAAAATCATAAAGATTTTTCACATTGTTAACAAAATCGTTCGTACCTAAGTTAAACCTCGAATGGAGTTCAATTCATTGCCCAAACAGATCGCTACGACAGATAAGCATTTGAATCTGCCAAAAATCTTGGAAAAGGACTTTTCGTATCAAACAGGAAAAGTTTTAAGTTCAATGAATAGCGAACCTCTTGCACGGGAGTTTTTTGCAAAAAATATCCATCGAAATTTAGGAGATCCAGCTCTTTTTTCTGGAACTAAGGAGATTGAATCGTATGTAATCACTATTTTAGGTAAATTAGTCAATCTTCCTCCAACAGGGACAGGTGTAATTATTTCAGGGGGATCGGAAGCAAATATAACCGCTCTTTGGTCAATAAGAAATCGGAGATTTCCTAACTTTCTTGAATTAAATTATGCTCCTGAAATTATAGCTCCCCGATCAGTTCATATTTCTATCGATAAAGCTTGTGATCTTCTTGGCTTGAAACTCATAAAAATTAATTTGAATTCAGAATATAAAATCGACATTCATGAGGCAAAAAAAACTATTTCCGATAAAACATTAGCCTTTGTTGGAGTCGCAGGGACAACAGCATTAGGTTCAATCGATCCTCTAAAAGAGATAAATGACATCTGTTTAAAATATAACCTTGATTTTCATGTTGATGCCGCATTTGGAGGCTTAATAATCCCTTTTTTAGGAGATAGACAAAAATATAATCTCTCGTTTGATTTGAAAGCATTAAGTACAATGACCATTGACATCCATAAAATGGGACGTGTAGCGCCTGGTGGAGGAGGATTGCTATGGCGCGATACATCATTTCCTAGCGCAATCGAATTCAAACTCCCATATTTACCTGGTATACCGAAACAAAAGACATTAACTGGAACTCGCTCAGGCGCTTCAGCTATTTCTTTTGCTTTTTTATGGCAAAAATTTCATTTTGAAGGTTACCAAAAATCAGTCCTCCAATGTATCGAAAATACTCTCTTCTTAGAGAAAGAATTACGAAAAAGAGGTTTTCTTATTCCAGTAAAACCTACACTTAATATTCTAGGGATAAAATCCCCCTTTGATTCACCTCTCACAGTTAATTACATTCATGATGTTCTTTGGAAGCAAGGTTGGACAACTTCAATCGTAGATGACTTCCTCCGCTTTGTGATCATGCCACAGACCAAACACAGGCATATTGTTTCCTTAATTGCCTTATTTGATAGTCTAATGAAAGAACAATAATATCGGAAAGAACCCAAGTTTTAAAAATTATAAAAAATAACTTACTGATAAATTATGCCAAGACTCAAACGCGGACGGGGAGGACATGGAAGAGGAAGATACGGACGTGGATTCCGTGGAGGTCGTCCTAGAGTCACCCCAGCAATTTCTAGCGACTTTTACCATATAGAAGGAGGTAGTACATTACAATTAACGCCTGCAGAACTCGAGGCTCTGAAATTAATAGATGAGGAAAATCTAACTCAAGAAGAAGCTGCAGAAAGAATGAAAATAAGTCGAAGCTCGTTTTGGCGTATCTTAGATGCTGCACGAAAAAAAGTAGTGACTTCATTACTAACAGGGAAACAGATTTCTGTAATAATTGAAAAACCAACCGATGAGTAGAAGTACTCTCTGAAAAGAAAGTTCATTTATCTTTTGGAAATAGAGTTAGTTTTTTAGCTCGTAGCTAATAGGATTTTGAAAGCTCCCAATTATATGTGCCCTCTATGTCAAATCCCCATGGATTATGGATATCTGGGCCAATATAATAATTAAAGGCGCATCCAGGGACAATTTTAGGAAGGTAGCAAAGTTGAAAGATAAAAGAACTAACCCATTTCGATGGTAGACAAATTAAACCGAGGAGATCACCTTTCTTATCATTATAAATAAGATTACAATAGGGGAAAAATTTTAGGTGTTGAATTATGTCCTCCATAGTCAAAATAGAGTTAAGCGTTAAATTTCTTATAGATATATAAAACCATGAATCTAAACCCAAATTAGAAAAAATTGGAAATCTAGAGATGATTTTCCTCCTTAATAGAGCTTTCCAGTCAGAAGTAATATAACTTCTCGTTACTTTGAGCTGTTTAGAAAGATCAGTTTCAGAAAAGGTTCCATATTTACTGATATAAGCCAATATTCTTGCTTCACGATATGTTAATTCATATGGATCAAATTCGGGGTTTAAATCGAAAGTAATTCCATCATTAGATGATAAAACCCTTTTAGTCCAACTTCCCCCTGGTTGAATTAATGGTGGGCGATAATTCCAACGGTTGCTAGGATAAGAGGTAAGAGTAGCAAAATTCCACCCTCTATACTCCTTATTTAATTGAATTTGATCTGTGTTGAAAAAAGTACGAAGCTCAGAGTATTTTTTGGTACCTCTATAGGGGTATTGAACTACAGTTGCATTTAATTTTCTATCGGTAGATAAGGGAAAAGATAAGATTATGTGTGGATAGATACTCTTTTCTTGATCTAATTTTAGATGATAGAACACTGAAGTTTTATAACCAATTCTTGCAGTATCTATTAGATAAATGGTTGAAAGGATATTATTCTGGATTAAATAAGAAAGACTGCTTGAAACTGTCCGAACATCAGATCTAATGAAATACGCAAGTTCCTTATGTTTTGGAAAATGATCTAAAGATTTGGAAAATCTTGGATTTGCTATTTTTTGAACAATTCTTAGATCATTCTTACGTAATTTAAGATTAAAACCACTAGATAAAGAAAGCAAAACCATTTCTAGGGTTTCAAGGGTAGGATTAGCTTTTAATTGTGCAAGTAGGTCTTCTTCCCTTACAGATTCAAAAAAAATAATCTGTTTTGGAAATAGTATTGATCCTCCTTTTAGCTCCAGAAGAATTGAAGAAAATGTGTCTATATATCCATCAATTCTTTTGAAAATATTTTTCCATTTTGTATGCAGTTCCTCGGTAATTGGAAGGAGTTCTCGCATGGTTTGATCCCAGTCTTTCCATCCTGTCACATTTCCATTAATAGAGGCTCCATGTCGGATTTTACTCCAATAATTCATAAAATCTTGAATGAAATTGGTAACAGATCCATCTTCTTCTAATTTTCCAATCAAATCTTTTAATTCTAATTCTGACAACTGAGTAACCCTATGTTTTTCTCTTAATCTAACCTATTAGACGTCAAAAAAAAATTTTGATATTGTCATTTTTATTTCCTATCCCATTTTAGAAAAAAAACACCAAATGAATTTTCATCAAATGAAATATTATTTGGTGAGTTTAAATTTGCTAATTTTAAAATCCATGAAAGAATCCATATTTAAATGGAATAAAAAGACTATATTTCAAAAATTAATTCCTATTGTGTTCCTTGTTACACTTTTTCTCCTCCAAACCACTCTCGGTATAGCTGACCCTACACTGATTCCTCCCCCTCCACCCACTGGAAATTAAAGGGACAAAAATGAAGAACAACTCCTTGATAAAAGTTACTAATGTTTCGGACGATAGACTGGAAGCTGCAATTCTTCTAGCTATCCTCCCACCTACTTTCATCAAAGATTTTTATATCAAAAAAAAAGGTATTCATTACCGTTTCAAGACAGATATTACCAATATCCAACCACAGCTGACCGCGTTTCTCTCTGCTTTAAGGGAAACTACCGATTTATACTTCTATTTTGAAGCTATTAATAATCGTGAGGCAATTTTAAAAACCTATGGCAATAAACGGTTAGAATTCAAGAATAATATTATCTGTCAAGATAATTCTGAATTCATACAAGGAGGTGTTTGATTATCTCTGAGTCAGGACTCCATCAAGTGGGATTTTTGAAAACCTATGGGGGTAACCAAATAGGATGTTGCAATAATATCATCTGTCAAGATACTTCACAATTCCTAAAGGGAGGTGTCTGATCATCTCCGAGTCAGGACTCCGTCAGTGGGATACTCTGCCTTTTAATCCACTATGTATTCTTTCCTCAAATTTCGATGAAGTTCTTTACTATTCTCAGGTATTTGCAATGATTTCAGGTTATCATCCATCCACACCATCAATTCCAGTGGCTACAATCAAAAATTCTAACTTGACATTCTTTCAAACTTCAATTTCAGGCTTTCCAAAACTTATATTTGTAAATCCAACCCATTTCTCCCATTCTGAAAGAAATAAACCGTGGATGGATCTTATAATTCATGAATTACGGACAGCATCGCATACAATTGAGTTAGGATCATACCTGATTTCAAATAATCAAAACACTCCAGAAATGATTAGGACAGTAATACAATCCTGCAAACGTCAGAAAGTTGCAACTCTTATAGCATCTGATTTCATTCAACTATTAACTTCTCCTCCTGAAATTTACTCAACGTCTCTTATACAGATTATCCAAGATGGATTAATTACCCCAAATCCTAGTCAAATCCATCTTAACTTCCATCTACCCTTTAATCCATCAATTTTTAAACAAAATAGTTTAAATTTTCTCGGGAATTATTTTTTCCTTAAAAATTTCCTAACGACTCTTCTTGTATGGTTAGAATCAGAGGAAATATTTCTAGAATTCAATATTATCAATCCAGTGACAGCATCCATTGGTATAAGCATACCAGAGGATACTTGTCTATCAAAACTGAAAAATTATCCTCTGATCCCTCATTACATATCCTATATTGCAGCTTATTTCAACGGAAGAGCCTGGTTAACTCAAAATACGATTAATCTACTATTTCCATTAGATTTGGCATAGAAGAAATTCCGAGGGAAACCATTAATAACGATAATTCCGGAAATAAATTAATTAAATAATGAATTGATTTTCTATTTCTTCCCTAATCCCAATTTCTTAAATCAAAGGAAATAATCTGATGTTCTCAACTATTGAATTTTCTCTGGAACAGCATTTTGGCGACCTACTTGACCAATATCATCATGCGATTATCAAAAAATTGGGATTAATCGCTTCTAAAGCGTCAAGTCAATTACTTCAGCAACTTAAGAATCCAAATTCATATGTAATCGGCCTTATTTCGCCGAAAAGCACTCCAATCGGATTCACGTTTTTGCATACAGAAGGAGAAAAATATAAAGAAGGAAATATAGATTTATTATTTATTATACCAGAATATGAATCTCCTAGAACTGTAAAACTCCTCTTAAACTCATCTATTGACTTTATGAGAGATTTAAATGTCAGGATAATAAGATATTTATCCCCGAGTCTCGGAGCTATGGATATAAACACACATTTAGAAGATTTGCAGTTTGAATCGATTATACGATTCAAATTCAGTACGAATACGGAATTATTTAGAGAAATCCAAGTAAAACTTCCTCAATCCTATAAGATCGATTCTTGGAGAAAAGAATATGCTCTTCCCGTTGCAAAATTAATTTCGGATGGATATTATAACACAATAGAAGCTTTAATTTTCCCACAATTTACTTTTATTGATCAAGTAATGATTCATCTCAACAAACTACAAAATTACCCGAATCAGGGGATAATAAAGGAAGCTTCGTTAGTTTGTTTACATAGGGGAGATATTATTGCTACCCAGATTATAATACGTATAGATGAGGAAAATGCGTTAATCTGGCAACTTCATGTCAAAGAAGAATACAGGGGAAGTCCAATAGCCCACTATCTTTTTGAGTCCTCCCTAAGGGTCCTTTATTTACTCAAATTTTCTCAAGTTACATTTAGCACTCCTTTTGAAAAACTTGCTAATTACTGCTTAAAGAAATACCCAGATAGAGTAAAATTGATTGAAAAGAAACCCCTTTATTTTTTTAAACTTAAACAATCCTAATTATTTAAGGTTATATTTTAAGAATTCGGATATCGAGAAGGATCAGGATCCTTATAGCCATAATAAGCTCCCATATCCAAATTCACCCCATTTTGCTTCAAATATGTAAACAATTGCCCAAGATGAAACCATTCATGCCCGATTTCGCCAAATACTTCATTATACAATGAAGATTTTGTTTTTTGATAAAAGAATTGAATTGTTTTCTCATGTGCATCATCAATGTGAGCCTCGAGGTAACTCAGTAATTTATTTAGTCCTTCATCATAAGTTTTTACTAATCCTTGAGCATTAAATGGCAAATTATTCTCTTCAAGTTTAATATAGCTTTGTTCATCTCCAAGATAACCTTTTACTCCTTCAAGAAGAGATAATGGAGCACAAGCTAAATGATTTGCTAACTCAGCAGTACTACGCATCTCAGAGGAAGGTTTCCAATCCCAGATCTCTAAAGGTACCATTTTCAAAATATATTGAATTCCCAGTCGTCTATCTCTCAATGTAGCAATTAATTTCTCCATTGCCAATTCCTTTGTCATTTGTGTAAATTAAAGTTTTCATAATTTTCCACAGCTTTTAAAAGTAGCTCTCCCTCTTATTCTATTTGAGCTTGGCGATAATGGCAAACAAGTTAGATTTTTCAGAGATAGTTCATGGACTCACCATAGATAATAGGGAATACCAAATTACAGCCACTAAAGAAATAGTAAGTCAAATTCCCCAGTCAGTTTTATTAAATTATCCATATGGCACTGGAAAAACAATTATCGCTTTATTAACATTTCTATATCTCCGAAAAACCAATCCAAAAGCCAAATTTATCTTCACCTCAGCTCGAGAAGCTGCAGCACTTCGATGTAGACAGGCACTTGATATGGCAAAGAAATTTGGGTTTATTGATCAACTGGGTTATATTTTTGACCCAAGATCCGGGGGAAAAGGATTGGGATTGGCTCAAAAAACAAAAATGTATACTGCATCAACCGCCATCTTTACACCGATTACTAGTCTAATGAATGATCGTTTTCAAATAAAATCTCGTTTAAATGTTGACATTTTGAAGGCAATTGATTTAGTATGTATTGATGAGGCAACTGATTTACTCGCTCGATCCATGACAGGTTTTCGGCTGTCTAAATTCTTTGAAGAACTATTTTCTGTAAGATCTCAATTAGGAAACTTTCCAATTCTAGCAATGACTGGTTCACGAGATCCATTCCGAGTAGAAAATATCGCTAAAATTCTGGGAGAAGGAACACATATTATGCAAAGACCTGATCTTAGTCCCTATGAAGTCTTAACTCAAATCAGGGAAATTAATCGAGAGGATTACCGTCAAATTGACCAGCTGATTTCTTCTACTCTTACAAAACCGATCGGTACTATCCAAGAAATCCTTGATCCAGCCCTCACTCGTCTTGAAATCATTAAATTATCATATGGAGGGGTATTAGATCGTCTTCAAGATCCACAAATGAACTTTCCGATTCGGATTGCAAAATACACCGTACAGGATAATGAATCCCGTGAACAACTAATAAGTGCTTTTGTCCAACTCTTTAAATTAACCCATGCTAGACTATTACTCCTCGATTCGACTCCAGGAGAATTCTTGAAATATATTAAAGCTGATGAAAACGTAGAACTATTTCAGAACTTCCTTGATCTAGCTTCAGTTATTATTTCACATCGATCAGAACTTCCGCGCTATGACAAACCTGAAGAAACTACAATGAGAGGTTTGATTAATCCAAAAGTTGATATAGCGATAGATCTTATTCATGAACATCTAATACGTGGAGCAAAAGTAATTTTATTTACAAGGTATATTGCTTTGGGGGAACAAACAAATATGCTTCTTACAAAAGCTCTAGGTTTTCCTGGAGTAAGGTATTTGACAGGTAAAACTCCAGAGGATTCCAGACGGATAATATTAGATCAATTTCAGAACCAAGATACAAATGTACTTATTTTCACTCCAGTAGGGGGACGTGGTCTCAACTTAGATGCTGCTGACGTGGTCATACATCTAGATATAACTAGTAACCTCGATGATATGACTCAAAGACGAGAACGAGCACGAGGTTGCATAGAATATGTATTGGTTTTAAAAGGTACAAGCGAAGAGGAAAAAGTCCAAGAATATGCGAAACTAACCGATGCTAAAATTGAACAGGTTTCATAATTATTCACCCGATGATTGGTGAAAAAGAACTCGCTTCTCTTCAGCTTGTGCATCTAGTCTTTTTCTTGTAATCCAGTTGACTCCAAATACAAATGCAATTAATAAAAAAACCCCATTGGCAAATAAACTACCTCGGATTCCTAAAGGACTTTCCGCAAGTATTCCAACTAATCCCATTCCCAAAATCTGAGAAATGGTGATACTTAAATTAATAAAAGAAAATGTTTTTCCTCGTAATTGATCAGGAACGGTTTCTTGTGCTAGTGTTTGCAGTGGTATACCCACCAAAACTTCAATTGTCCCAAAACCAATCCAAAAAAATCCTAAAACGTAAATGTTGGGCGAGAGACTAAACCCTATTAACATAAAACCAGCAATCATTAAAGAAATCGTAATGACCAATATAGGCCTATTCAGCCGTTTTTTACGAGATAATAACAACGCAGCTGTCATTCCAACTGAAGCAGACATAGCAGTCATTACTCCATATACAAATTCTCTGGGACCAGTCTCAGTGAAACCAAATACTTCTTCTAAATAAGGGATTATCAGTATCAGTGATCCTCCTCCTGCAAACATTAAAATAGAAAATATTACTAGAAGATAGAGAATGGGAGCATAATGAAGTATAAAATTTCCACCTTCGATTAAATCGGTTAACGGACTACTCTCTGATTGTTTATCAGCTTTTAAATTCAGTGGTATAGAGAAAATAAATACAGCAGAAATAATAAAGGAGATAGAGTCAAATATAAAAGGGAGATCATAACCGATAAATCCTAAACTGATGCCAGCTAGCATTGGACCGATTAAAGCTGATACCTGATACGCTCCTGCGCTCAGTGAATTCGCAGCAAATAAATCTTCTTTTTTATCTATTAATTTGGGTATAGATGCTCCTCGTGCAGGGAAAAAAAATCTATTACAAGTAGAATTGAGAAAAGCTAGAAGAAAAACCCAAAATATTCGGTTGGGGAGAAATGCTGTAAATGGGATTAAGCCAATTATAATAGATTGGGATAAATTTGCAAATATCATTGCATATTTGCGATCAACTCGATCTATAATAATTCCTGCGAATGGACCAATTAGAATCATCGGAATTGTTTCTGATATTGCTAGCAAGGCCATAGCACCTATTTCCCCTGTTAAATCATATACAAGGAATTGTAGTGCTATATATGAAAATTGAGAGCCAATGTTTGAAATCAGTTGTCCGAAGAATAACTTTCCAAAATTAGGGTATTTAAATGGCAGAAAATTTAGAATCCGACTTTTTTGCTGGGAATTGGTACTCACTGTTTAAACCTCTTTATGCTAAAATACGAAAAACTGATTCCGAGGTAATTTTTCCCACAAAATTATGTGGTTAATAAAAACTAGGCAGAGTCTTTAGGAAGACAAATATTCGAAAAGTACAAGAGAAGATGTGAGTATGTTTTCCATATAAATTTTGGTGATCAAAATGATTGAATTAAGCCTAATAGAATTAGAATTTCCTGAAGACGGAACAAATATTATCTTAGGTCAGTCTCACTTTATAAAAACTGTTGAAGATCTATATGAAGCGGTTATTGAGAGTTCATTCGGAATCAAGTTCGGGTTAGCTTTCTCTGAGGCCTCAGGACCTTGTTTGATAAGGCATGCTGGGAATGATCCAAAGCTAGAAGAGGTAGCTTCAGAAATGCTAATGAAAATCAGCGCAGGACACACATTTATTATTTATTTTAAAAACTCGTTCCCTATAAACATCTTGAAACGCGTTCAGGCTGTTTCAGAGGTTGTAAGCACATTTTGCGCAACAGCGAACCCAGCTCAGGTCGTGATTGCCCGTTCGGAACAGGGAGGAGCGATTCTAGGAGTAATAGATGGAAATTCCCCCAAGGGAATTGAAACTGAATTAGATATTCAAAAGAGAAAGTCTTTCCTTAGAACAATTGGATATAAAATAAAATGAAGGTGTTTGAAGAGGAGAATGTCCTTCTTCTCTCAATCATTTAAGCTCTGGCCACAGTAAATACAGAATCTATTATAACTGGGAATTTCTTGACCACAAGACGGACATAAACGATTCTTTCTAAATACCTCTTTGGGATATTGATATATACTCATTTTTTCATATGGTCTAATCTCGGATACAAATATTGGAATCTTAAGTGGTGAAGATATATACCAAATAAAATAACTAGTTAGAACTATTAAACCAATTATTACCAATAAATTAGCAACAGATTCAAAAAAAATAACCTCAAGAGATGGTTCCCAAAGGCTAAATACAAGATCAAGAATGATATCAAAACCTCCTTGAATTAAGATAAAGATCAGGGCAAAGAGAGAGATAAGCTTTAGATTTTTTATTACTACTTTTCGATCAGTTAGTAATTGGATCCATGCAGGTGCGTTAGGATGTCTACGATGTTGATAAAGTTGAATTAATGTGTATCCAACAATAACACCTCCTAAAAGGATTGTTATCACTATCCACAAAGCCCCAAAGTTAAAAAGTGTAGTTTCTCCCATTTCAAGTTGTACTACAGCAATTTGCAGCAATCCACTGAACCCATTTGAGAATCCATGTAAGAGAATTGGATATATTACATTGCGTGTCCTTACATAAACGAAACCAAGTGCAACGCCTCCAATAAACGTGCTACAAAAATGAACTATTGCGTATGTCCACGTACCATTCAATAAATCTGCAGGAGTGTGCATCAGAGAAAACATCAGTCCAGATATCAATAAAACCCAAAAAGTCCCTAAACCTCGCCTTTCTAGCATTGGAATTAACGTTCGTCTAAATGCTAATTCCTCTGAAATTGCAGCTCCAAATGAAAGCACTCCAAAGAAAAGGATGTAATAGATCGGCATTGAGAGAAGGGTAACAGTGGGAAAAAAACTTTCATAGGGACTTGTAACTTCCTCAAATTTCGAGAGAAATTCAGCAATTATTGGTAAAACCCCAAATAAGAAACAGCTCTCCGCACTATACACCAAATAAGTAAAGAGTAAGGGTTTTGTCTCAGGCATGTTTTTTTCCTCAGGTTCAAGCTTCTTCCGCCATAGAAGAAAAAAGAATATCAAAATGAGACCTATTTCAGCAATGAGATTTAAAGCTAGACTTAGAAGAGTAGCTGTGTCCTCAGTAAATGCAAATCCAGAAGACTGTAAAAGGAAGAAAATCAAGGAAAAAATATTCCCTGCAAGATTAAATACAGCCAACATCAATAGAATAATGGTAAAAGGGTAGAGTATTTGGCTCTTAGATATCCTTGATTGAGTTTCTTCCATATTTTGGCCTTTCATTTTCCAACTTCCTTTGATCTAATAATAAAATTTTAAAAGAACTTTAATCTTAGGATTCAGGAATGTCTTAAAAAAAGTGTTTAGAGTGCAAAAGGATTACTTTATCTTGATAAAACAACCAAGTATGTGAAATGGATGGTAGTCGAACTTAAATATATTGAAATTGAAGACCTCAAACTTCATGCAGCCTTAGCTGGTCCCGAGGATGGAGTACCTATAATCTTATTACATGGATTTCCAGATGCGTGGTTTAGTTGGGAATCTCAAATCTCTACTTTGACTACTGAAGGATTCAGGGTAATTGCTCCAGATCAACGAGGTTATAACAGAAGCGATAAACCAAGAGGAAAAGAAAATTATCGAATGGAACTACTAGTTAAGGATATCTTGGGATTAGCAGAGAAACTTAATCTGAAAACGTTTCATTTAGTGGGACATGATTTTGGAGCAATGGTTGCTTGGTGGATAGCGATATATTATCCTGAACGAGTAGATAGTCTAGTGATTTCAAATGTACCCCACCCCAAAATTATGAATGATTTCCTAAGAAGTCATTTTTCACAAATGAGAAAGAGCTGGTATACATTTTTTTTTAAGATTCCAATTATTCCAGAAAAAATACTTCGAGTAAGGAACTGGAAATTTTTATCAACAGCAATGGCCAAAGGATTATCAAAAGAGCAGCGTGATCGATACAGAGATGCTTGGTCTCAACCTAATGCAATTACAAGTATGATCAATTGGTACAGAGCCTTTGGAAAAAAGTTCTCAACCAAAGCACGATCCTTAAAAGTGGATATTCCAACCCTAATTTTATGGGGGAAAAAAGACCCCCATCTGAGCTATGAAATGGCTAAACTAAGTGTGGATATGTGTACTGATTGTAAACTGATTACTTTTGAAAACGCGTCCCATTGGGTGCATCAAGATGATCCTGAAGAATATAATAAATGTTTAATTTCCTTCCTAAAAGGAAAAAGATAATTAACTTGAAAGCACTCAAGTAAGAAAAATCTATATTAAAGTATGTAGTCAATTATTTCTATGCAAGCGCTTCGGTTTCACGCCTCTATTCCAAGATATTTGACTACAAAAGCTTTAAGTAAAATATCTTCCCTCGCTTATTATAATTTTTTCTCTCCTACTAAATTAGACACTATTCCAGAACCTAAAACGATACCTGGATGGGTAAAAGTAAGTCCAATTTTAACTGGGATATGCGGTTCAGATATTAACACTATTTTGCTTCGTGAAAGTCCTTTGTTAGAACCTCTTTGCTCTTTTCCATCGGTTTTAGGCCATGAAAGTGTTGGATTAGTATCAGAAGTAAACGAAGAAGTTGCGCATCTGGAAGAGGGAGATCGAGTAGTTTTAGATCCTATCTTGAGTTGTCGTGTAAGAGGAATTGTACCAGTATGTCAGAATTGTAAAAATGGGGACTTTGTTAGGTGTAATAACTTTGATAGGGGAAACATCAGACCAGGGTTCGATACGGGATGGTGTAATTCTACGGGTGGGGCATTCAGTTCAGCCTATTTAGCACATCATACGCAACTTCATAAAGTCCCTAAGTACGTTACCGATGATAATGCAGTATTGGTAGAGCCATTCACAATTGGTTTGCATGCAGTAATGAGACATTTTCCTAATAATTCTGATACAGTTTTAGTTATAGGAACTGGAGTTATTGGATTAATGGTTTTATTAGCTTTACGAGCATTAGGGAGTAAAGCGAAGATTATTGCTCTTGATACCAATGAAGTAAGGGGAAAAATGGCCGTTGAAAAATGTGGAGCTACAGAATATACTAAAGTGGAAAAAGATTACTTTTCCGTTCTTTCAAAAAGATTAAGGTTACGAGAATACCATCCAATTCTAGAGAAAAAACCTTTGCTAGTCGGTGGGGGAGCTGACCTTGTTTTTGAATGTGTTGGTTTACCAAACACTATTGAGGATGCTTTGCGACTGACAAAAGCGGGAGGCAAGTTTGTGTTAATTGGTAATCCCCATAAAATTCCTATAGATTGGTCATTAGTTTGGGCTAGAGAATTAAATATAATGGGATCATTTGGATCTTGTATGGAAACATTCAATTCCAAATCTGAACATGCTTTTGATACAGCGTTGCATATGCTTAGTAATAATAATTTAGACTTATCTTGGATGATCACACACCGTTTTCGTTTTCCAAATGAATATAAAAAAGCGATTAGATATTCTATGAATAAAGATAAGTACAATATGGTGAAAGCTGTATTTACTTTTAATGATAATTGATTCACAATTTGTTTGGACTCAATCCAAGCAACCTTCCAACCAGATACCAGCCAAAGTAGTAAAGTCAGGTGGTTCCAGATTTATGTCTCGGTCAATTATTATATCTATTACTGCTGGATAATTAGATTCTTCTGCAGAAACCAAAGCTGGTTGAATTTCAGAAGGGTTTTCAACTCGGATCCCAAAACAATCCATAGCTTGCGCTATTTCATCATAATGCACATCGAAAAAGTCAACTCCAATGTACCGTTTTTCATAAACTTCTTTTTGACCAGCTTTGATCATACCATATGCTCTATCATTCAAAATACATATGATAATATTTAATCCAAGACGTCTAGCGGTTTCTAGCTCTTGAATATTGAACATGAAAGACCCATCTCCCATTATCGCAAAAACTTTGTTATTAGGCTTGGCTAATTTTGCGCCAATTGCATAACCCAATCCAACACCTAAATGTCCTGAGTCACCGGGCCATAGAAATGTCCGAGGTTCATAAACACGATTTAAATAATGACACCAAATACCTGTATTTCCACCATCAACAATTGTAATAGCGTTTCTGGGAAAAAAATTACGTATTTCCTTTACTGCTCTAAGAGGATGGATAGGTTTTTGATCAGATTTCCCTAAAGCTTCATATTCAGTCAACCAAGATTTTTCAGCATCTTTATATTCCTCCAAGATAGGCCGTGCTTCAACGGGTTTTACCCTTTGTTTTAACACGTCTAGCATGTTTTTAATCGTAAATTTCGCATCACCAATAATACCTAATTCGATTTTAGTATTCAATCCTAAATTCTGGGGATCTATATCAAGCTGAATAATTTTACCTTCTTCATTCCAGAATGGCGCTCTTCCCCAATTCTCCATGTCCCCCATTCGTCCCCCAACAAGTAATACAACATCTGCACAGGATTGTGCTGCAATTGCACCATAACTTACAGGAAGTAATACTAAGGGATGATCATCAGGTAAAATCCCCCGAGCAAACACACTACTTGTAACGGGGATCTGGAGATATTCAGCAAGCTCTGCAATCTCAAGAGAGGCATTTGATGCAAGACCCCCACCTCCAACATGAATTAATGGATATTCAGCCTGCAATAGAATACTAACTGCCTTTTCAATCACATTTAGTGAGGCAACAGGATTATTCAGGCCACGATAATGCTGTGGTTCAAGTATTTTGTGCGTGAGCTCACTTATATCATTTTTAGCAAATAAAACATCCGAAGGACAGTCTAGGAGTACTGGGCCGGGACGACCTGAAATTGCAACACGAAATGCCCAATGGACAAGCTCGGGAATACGCTTCCAGTGTGAAATGACAGCCTGCCACTTAGTAATTGGTTTAAAGAGATTAATTTGATCTAAATCCTGTGTCATACCATGTGCAGGGTAGATATTCCATGTTTGATTTTGAGCACAAATAATTATCATTGGAATACTATCAGCATAAGCTGGATATACCCCTGCGATAAGGTTAGCTGCTCCAGGCCCAACTGTTCCTAAACAAACTCCTGGTTGTCCTGTGACACGAGCCCATGAATCAGCAGCATTTGCAGCTGCTTGCTCATGCCGATAGCTAACAAAACTAATCGACTCATCGTTATAGATTGCATCTAAGATAGGATATAATTGATCGCCTGGTATTCCATGAACAAATTTCACCTGTTCTTTTTTCAAACAGCCAACTAATACTTCTCCTCCAGTCATTTGAACCATATTTCTCATCTCAAATTCTAAGAAAGTGATAAAAATTATGGCTTTAATGCATAGTTCTTCTTCAAAAATTTTACCTTTAAGATAGGATTAGGATAAAGAAAAATATTGTATTTTTTGTAGCAGGTATCTAGATTCATACTCTATTTATAGCTTCAATTTTTAGTTGGAGTTTGGTAATAGCTATAGAATTATACAATTCTGCAAAAGCGAGGGGACCTTTTATTATTGTATCCATCAAACCCTTTCTACCACACTTTTTTTCGATTACTTTGCACATGAAAGCACCTGATATATAAAAAGCTCTACCTAGTACTCCTTCTTTCCATGCTTTTTTCCTGACTTCTTCTTCTGATTGAATACTTATTTCAGAAAAAATTCCATTTACAACACGAAATGCCTTATTAACCTCATCAATATCTTCCAATAACTGATAATCCTCCATATCTGGAGCGGGAAACATCTTCAGAGCATTATAGCCAATATATGTACAAATACCCTCATTATGAATATTATCAAGAAAACTATAAATCAGGTTTTCGGAATATTTCTCTTGCGGATGATATTGTCGGCAATCAGAGTAACAAATATGATATAGCTCATGTACCAACGTATTCAAAATGTTAGCTGCGTTTTCTTTCCAAGAAGAAGCTGTGACATTTATAACAATCTCACCCATCGCGAATGCATTTACAGGTATAAATGCAGTAAAATGAATTGTTATACTATAATCAATATTTATTGGAGAATAAGAACAAAGAAATGGAAGTGCTTTCTCTACGAACTTCTGTTTATTTGTGATTATCTTCTGAGTCATTTTCATAAGCATATGGCTTTTTCGCTGTTCAAGAGGCACCTCTAGCCATTTAAGCAGACTTTCTCTCCATTCATCATATTGAATCTCGTAATTCACATGTTTGGCCCAGTTTTTAGTATATATTTGAGCTTTTTCATTAGTCCAAAAGGCTTGTTCTTCATTTAAAACCTTTTGAGGTTCATTTACAATCCTTTCCAGAGCAGAAGTATTGAATTTTATCGTGGAATCAGAACAACTCACCATAAGCAATTCAACCTAAATATCTACAGGTGTTCGTTTTGCCATTGTGTTTGTTAAATAGCTGATTAAGCTGCTAAGTTGATTTGATAAATTGATTAGCTGTTAACTGATAAAATAGCCTTTAATGCCTTCTTCCAATTTTTTCTTTTTTTAAGTCGCTCATTCTCAAAAAATTTTGGAGTAAATTCCTCAGGATTCGACTGAGTGTAAATTGAGTATAATTCCGACTGATCCTTCCAAAATTTGATACTCAAACCAGCAATGTAAGCAGCTCCAGCAGCTGTCATATCGAGCTCCTTAGCGCGTTGAATTTTCTTTCCAGATAGATCCGCCAGAATTTGTAGGAGGATATTTGACTGAGAAACCCCTCCATCAGTTTTAATCGAATAAATTCTGATCTTTGTATCTTTCTCCAATCCTTCTATTATATCCACAATCCTAGAGGCTATCCCTTCGAATACAGCCCTCGCAACATGAGCTTTATGAGTATTGAGCGATAATCCAAGTATTGTTGCACGAATAGAGGCAGAAAAATATGGAAAACGTATTCCCGAAGGAGTAGGAATAAAAATCACGCCCTCTGTATCCTCACATTGAGCTGCATATTCATTTAACGCAATTGAACTGTCGCTTAATCCTATCCCACTTCCTAACCAATCAATGAGGGTACCAGCTGTAGCTACATATCCCTCCAGCATATAAGTAGGCTTTCCATCAATCACCCAAGCAACGAGAGGAAATAATCCTCTTTTGGATACTTTTCCTTTCTCACCCACATTCATATCCACAAAAGCGCCTGAACCCATAGAAATTTTTACTTCCCCGGGTTTAAAACAGGTTTGTCCAAAGAGAGCAGCCTGTTGATCTCCTATAACAGCACGAATTGGGATTGATCCTCCAAAAATGGTAGGATCTACTTCCCCAAAATCACCATTCGTGTCCTTTAGTTCAGGTAAAATATTTTTGGGAATATTGAATATTTTTAACAATATGTTGTTCCATTTTAATTTGAATGGATCCAACATTCCAGTTGCTGCATTGGTATAATCTGTAGCATGCACTCTTCCACTAGTTAACTTGTGAATAAGCCAAGTATCAATAGTACCGAATAATACTTCTCCTTTTTCACATCGTTCCTGCAGATATGGAATATTTTCGAGAGCCCATTTTAATCGAACAGTTGTATGATCCGTTGTGAATTCTAGTATGGCTGCTGCAATTAGCATTGGATTTTTGGTTATTTTACTGCCAATTAAAGCGAATTTTTTTAGTATTCTCCACCTTATTGTCTTATTCATCTTCTCACATGTTTTACTGGCTCTAATATCAGCCCAATTCAGTAAATTCAAGAGAGGTTTCCCTGTTTGTTTCTCCCATATTGTAAAACTGCCCCTTTGATTCGCTATACCGATCGCAGCTATTTGGGAAATAGAATATTCTGGGTTCCCTAGAATTTTAAAAACTACTTTCTTTAAAGTTACCCATAATGCTTCAGGATCATGCTCAATCCAACCAGGGTTCGGTAATAAAGGAGAAGTAAGTTCATATTGTCGTACAACAATTTCTCCCTTCATATTGAAAAGCATCGCTCTTATTCCAGTTGAACCTGCGTCGATAGAGAGAATATATTTCATTAAACCACCAAATAGTATCATAGATGGAAGAAAGAGAGTAATGAAGGAGCTAATATCCTTTTATATGAATTTTTTCTGATATTAGAATATTAAATGAATATAACAAGAAAAAAGCATTTCATCATATAACGAAATTTCGTGGTTTTTCTTGGAACAATTAGTAGTTTCAATGCATTTTAAAGTAGTTTATACTCAAAATACACTTGTTAAGCTTTGGGATATTCAGCTTAATCTTATATTATTTACTTGCTTTTTAAGTTTTAATTAAAATAAAAGGGTAGTAAAAGCACAGAAGAGGATAAATTTCATGCCAGAACAACAAAGAGTGTTTATCGCGGGTGGAACCACAACACCGTTTGATTACCCCCTAAATCTTCAAATTGAAGAAATGACCGCAAACTGTATAAAACAACTCTATCATGATGTGCCTGAATTTCACCTTAGAGATGTTCGAGACCATGGTATGGTCGTTTACTCACATTTCTCGGTTCATTTTAGCCACCAATTAACAGCTTATTGGATTCTTCATGATCATCTTGGATTAGTGGGCGTTCCACATTTTAGAATCGACAACGGAGGTAATACAGGGGGCAGTGCGCTATATGCGGCCTACGCCCTCGTTCGTGCAGGTTTAGCGGATGTAGTACCTGTTATTGGTTATGAATTGATGGGAAGTGTATCCCAATCCAAGGGATCCGAATTTATTGCAATTGCTTCCGATACAAGGTATGAAGCAATGCTCGGAGCCAATTACACAAATTATTATGCAGGATTAGCTAGAGTTTTCATGGAAAAGCATAATGTCACAGAAGAAGAATTTGCAGAGATTGCTGTGAAAAATAAGAATAATGCGATGGCCACAGGTGAAAAAACCCAACATTTTCGAAAAGTTGGCAAAAAACTTACCGTTGATGACATAATGAATTCAAGGTTGATAGCTTATCCACTAAAGAAATTTGATTGTTGTTTTATGTCTGAAGGTGCTGCAGTAGTCTTAGTTACTAATGAGAAGTTTGCAAAACAATATTCTCCTGATCATAGTGTTGAAATTGCAGGAGCAGGTCTATCTTCATGTACCATCAGGGCAGGTGATAGATATAATTTCCCAGGATGGACTCAGCGTTATGGAAAAGGCTATCCAGGCCTAGGAGAATTCGGAGCATGTCGTCACGCGGCAGAAATTGCGTACAAAATGGCTGATATCCCATGGAAAGATTCCTACAAACATCTCGATGTAGCTGAGGTACATGACGCTTTTTCATCTTCAGAAGCTCAGATTTATAACGCGTTAGGGTGGTGTGAATCTATCCCTGTCAAGGATTTCATCAATGATAAACTACCAATGATGGAAGGAGAAATTCCAACTAATCCTGGTGGAGGATTAATTGGTTATGGTCATCCAGTTGGAGCTACAGGACTAATGTCAACTATTGAGTGCTATTATCAACTAACAGGCTTAATCCCACGCGAACATCGGTCAACAGAAAACGAGGTGAAAGATGCAGAAGTTGGTTTGATAAACAGCCATGCAGGTACTGGAACTAGTATATCCAATTTCGTTCTGAGGAGGATTTAAGGTGAATAATATGAAAAAGGACTTACATCCAACCCCATTCAATAAAGAGTTCCGATGGAACGCATGGAAAGAGATTCAACCCTTGGTTCCAGAACAGGGATGGGTATGGCAAAATGTTCGTAGTGGAGAAGCTGGAGGAAAAATTTGGGTAGAACAACAGATCTACTATGATATGCTATACACTTTTCGATTAGGAGCGCTTTCTCCTTACTCCAAAGGATTATTAGATGGAAAATTACTAGGTACTAAATGTCCAAAATGTGGAGATATCACTTTCCCTCCTAGAGTTAATTGTTGGAACTTAGATTGTGATTTAGAAATCACTAATTGGGTAGAAATGCCTAAAAAAGGCATTCTTCATGCTTGGACTATATGTGGATTCTCAGCGAAGAGTGCTTTGAAAAAATTACCATTTGTTTTGGCTTATGTATTAATTGGAGAAAGTAAGACAGCTATTGCAAATATTCTACACATCTCTGAACCTTGGCATACTGAAACAAACATGCCAGTTGTCGTCAAAATAGTTCCTGTCGAGGATCGTGTGGGAAATCTAATCGATTTCTGGTTCGAACCTGATCCTTCCTGGAAACCAGGACCTATGACTTCAGAGAAGGAAAGAATCAAAGAGCTCTGTGATCCAGTATATAAATGGGTTGCTACTCTTAGGTAGTAATCCTCACTCTTCTTTTTTTTTAGGATGTTTTAAGTATGAGTAAAGAATTACTCCCAGAATTTATAAAAAAACTTCTACCTGAAGCTGATATTCCTTTTAAAGGAATTAACGCATGGATTGCCCAAGGATCGAACTTTCAAATAGTATTTCTTGATATCAATCCAATTACATCCATTCCTCCTCATACACATGGAGAACAATTCGGAGTTGTCCTAGAAGGTGAAATGTCCCTTACTATTGGAGAAAAGACGAATAAATACGTAAAAGGTGATACTTATCATATCCCACGAGGAGTTGAACATAAAGCGGAATTTCATACTCAATTCAAAGCACTAGATTTTTTTGAGGACAGTAATCGATATTCTCCTAAAGTGTAGAATGTTTTTTAGCTTGGGGGAGATACAATATTAATACCAGATGTGTATTCACTTACCTCTTGATCATCAGGTGTATCCAAATCAAAGTTTCAGACAATAACTTTGATCACATGAATTCCAATAGATATTGTGGCTTCCACTAATACTGGAATGCCTTCATAGGTGACAGATTCAACACCATTCAAATTCTTACTATTTATCGCTAGAACTAATGCTAATTGCATTGACAGGGGAAAACAATAAATCCAACAAAAATAGAAAAAGAAAAAATTTCGGTAATACGCTTTTGGGATGCCATTTCACAATTTAAATTTCCCCCGATTGCACATCCCTCTTCAAAGCGCAATTGCTAAAACTGCAATTTGTATCTTGACTTTTTTTCTTACTGATTCAGAACAAGACTTGAACGATTATTTTAAAGGGATAAAAACCTATTAACATACGAAATTTATCATTATTCAAGTCCTGATTTTGCTTTTTTCCGTATATAATCCTCAGAGTTGTAATGAGCTCCAAAACCTTGGCAAATATATGTACCCAATTTATTACCCTCATTCACTGCTTGTTTTATAGATGAATTCATGACATATTTTGATATAAATCCTGCACAAAATCCATCACCAGCTCCTGTAGTATCAATAACGGTCACCTGATTAGCAGGAATGTGTCCCCGATCCTCAAGAGTACGAAAATAACATCCATCCTCGCTATCAGTGAGAAGTAATATTTTGATGTTTGGAAATTTATTTAAAGCTTTTTCTAGGAGATCTTGAGGAAGAGGTTGACTCTTATAGGTATTTAATAAGGATTTATATTCTTTATAATTTCCTATAAGAATGTCCACATATGGAAGAACATCTTGTTTAAGCAAATTGTTATTTCTTTCAACAGTGGTATATGCTGCCAAATTAAATGCTACTTCAAAAGCCTGTTCTTCATTTTCCTTGGAAATCTTAATAATTTCTTTCACTGTGTTTCTTATTGGTAGATTCTCTATGTTATAAGCAGATGTGTAAAATAAGTTGCCTCCTTGTATTTCTTTGATTGGTACATCAACTAACTCTAATTCATTTAAACATTTACCATTAATTATAAAAGATCTTTCCCCGGTCTCTTCAACAACAATTAATATACTAGATGAAGGATTGACGATTGACTTCTTTAAATAACATTTTACATTTGCACGTTCAAGATCTTTTTGTAAAAAGTGCCCTAGAGGGTCATCTGCTATCACTCCGATCATTGAAACGTTAACACCAAGTTTACCTAACCAAAAGGAGACATTAGCTTCCGTTCCTCCGCTCTGTATCGATAAATTTGGTGATGATATACATCCTCCGATTTTAAGATCGTTTAAATCCTTTCTATGGATAAAAACATCAATCGAAATATGTCCTAAACAAAAAATACGACGATTCGTCATCTTCTATACCTTCAAGATCAAACTTGATTTGATAACTTAAAACTAGGTGACCAAAATTTTGATTTTTGTCTTGCTTTAATTGAATCCATTTGTTCAAGAATTCTTAATGCATCGAGAGCAGTTGTCACACAATTTATTTCAGCATTGGCTTTAAGCTCATTTGAAATAAATTCATCTCTTAATCGATTTGTAAAAACAGCACAAACCATACCTGCTCTGAGTCCAAAGATTTGAGCTAAGTTAAATAGAGTAGAGGCTTCCATTTCGAAGTTTAATACATTTAACTGCGTTAAATAATCGATGGTATTGGGATTTCTTATAGGTAAACCGGGAATGACTCTTCCCTGAGCTCCATAAAAACCTGATCCTGATGCAGAGAGACCAATATGATATTTATGATTATTTCTCATCGCGGCCTCATTTAAAGCCAGTATTACCTCCCAATCGGCAACTGCAGGATAACCTTCTGGAATAAAATACGTACTGGTATCTTCGAATCGAACTGATCCAGTAGAAATGACTAGGTCACCCACATTTACTTTGTGATGTAAAGCACCACAGCTCCCAGCCCTAATTACCGTAGGTGATTCACAGACCTGTATTATTTCGACCATACAAATTTCAATGTTACTGGGTCCAATCCCAGTACTCATAATTGAAACATCGGTCTTTCCTATCTGTCCAGTTATTGTGTGGAATTCTCGTACTTGTGTTTCAATATATATCTCTGAAAATACTTTTTTTACCAAATTTGGTCTCTCAGGATCCCCCACTAAAACTATATTTTCAGCAAGCTCTCCTTTGGCTAATCCGATATGATATTGCCTTCCTTCCTTATCTGAAACTATCTCTGCTCCTTCGATGTCTCCAATTAACTTTTTAGTCATTACTCTCACTTCAGAATTAATAATTGAAATAGAATTTTTGGTTTTAGCTACAAATCCTTTGGGATTACAAAAAAGTAACGTGTTATTAATGTTAGTAAAAGACCTTCCCACCAAAAGTGAATTCTTAGACATTACTGATAAAATTTAAAACTCAATGAAAAGTAATAAAACCTAGGTGTTTGTGAATTGACCCATGTTTTTTTTCGTCAGATGAAGCGAAAAAAATCATTATTTTTTGTCATAATTCTTGATAAGGATTTTGACAAAAAGTACAAACACTATTCATTATTGGAGATAGAATATTGAAGAAAATTAGATTTTTAATTACCATCATTTTCATCACTAGTGCTCTTCCAATATCTCAACTAGCGCAAGCAAATGTAAACGTAGACCCTATGGAGTTTGCAATCATTTTTGCAACTGGAGGTCTTGGTGACAAATCTTTCAACGATGCTGCCTATAGAGGTATGGAACAGGCTATTGACGAGTATGGTGAATCAATCAATGTCGATTATGTAGAACCAGCGACAATTCCTGAATTTGCTACTTATCAGGATGATCTTGGTTCACAAGACAAATATGAATTGATAATATGCGTTGGATTCTTGCAAACGAGTGCATTAAATGTATCCGCTAACACCTACCCCAATCAAGATTGGGTTCTGATTGACGATGTAATAAATAAAACAAATATCAATTCTATAACCTTCAAGGAACATGAAGGGAGCTTTTTAGTCGGAGCTATGGCCGCTATGGTAACGGAAACCGACAAAGTCGGATTTCTCGGTGGTTTAGATATCTATTTGATTAACAAATTTAAATATGGCTATGAACAAGGCGTTAAATATATAAACGAAGAAATTACTGTCACTTCTGTATATTCCCCAGATCCAACCAATCCTTGGGGCGATATCGCAGGAGGAAAATCCACGGCCCAAACACTCTACAGTGCAGGTAACGATATTGTTTTCGCAGCTGCTGGTGGTACTGGTATAGGTGTAATGCAAGCAGCAAATGAAACAGAAGGAGCCTATGCAATTGGTGTTGACTCTGACCAAGATTACCTATACCCAGGAAAGGTTCTCTGCTCAATGTTAAAATTAGTAGAAACAGCTGTTTTTACTTCAATTCAAACAAAAATGGAAGGTACATGGACATCTGGTCACAGTGAGTTAGGTATTGCTGAAGGTGGTGTAGGAATCAGTCCTATGACTTATACAACTGCAATCAAGAATGGATACTATGATTTCAATGGAGAAAACAAAACTCGCTGGGAGCATATTCAAGATATTATTGACAAGATAGAAGCTGGTCATCTCATTATCGATGATGATTCTAGTGAATTTGAAGAGAGTATCCCAGTCCCAGGTTTTGAATGGCTCTCTATTTTGATCCTCTTGGGTCTTGCAACAATCCAAATCCGAAGGCGGAGATAATCTTCCCCTCCCTCTTTTTTTTTCTATTCAATTTATTTAAATATTAGTTATTTTATGCTCATTTTTGGAGATTTTTAGATGATTGCGAGTGAAAGTGCTATCCCTAAACATTCGGAAGACTTTGCGGTCAGTATGCATAATATCGTAAAGAAATTTCCGGGGGTTTTAGCTAATGACAATATCAACTTGAATATTCGAGAAGGGGAGATTCATGCCCTATTAGGAGAAAATGGTGCTGGAAAGACGACATTGATGAATGTTCTATATGGCCTTTATGGTCCAGATAGCGAGGAAAGCAAAATTTTCATCCATGGCAAAGAAGTAGCAATAAAAGAACCCATTGATGCCATGAATAATGGCATTGGTATGGTTCATCAACATTTTATGCTTGTACCTATTATGTCCGTAACTGAGAATATCATTCTTGGAGCTGAACCTACTTTTCAAGGAATGAAGCTAAATCTTCCACTCGCACGAAAGCAAATTCGAAAAATCTCCAAAGAAAATGGTTTAGACATTGATCCTGATGCAATTATAGAAAATCTTCCAGTAGGTATTCAACAACGTGTAGAAATATTAAAGATTCTTTACAGAAAAGCAGATATTCTTATTTTAGACGAACCAACTGCCGTACTTACTCCCCAAGAGGTTACTGCTTTATTCAAATCTTTAAGAGCGTTGAAAGAAGAACAAGGGAAAACAATTATTATTATTACTCATAAATTAAAGGAACCCATGGCATTAGCAGACCGAATTACTGTTTTAAGAAAAGGTAGGGTAGTTGGTACAGTAAACCGTGTCGATACATCACCAGAAGAATTAGCGGAAATGATGATTGGAAGAAAGCTGATAAAAATCCAAAAAAAGCCCATTTCAAAATCTGAACCGTTATTGGAAATACGAAACTTAGTCGTTGAAAATGATAGGGGGCAGCTAGCAGTAAAAGGGGTGAATTTGAGTGTGAGCGGAGGAGAAATTTTAGGAGTAGCCGGAGTTGTAGGAAATGGCCAGAGTGAACTTGCACAAGCGATAACAGGATTAAGAGATGTTAAATCAGGTGAAATAATACTTAATGGGAAAAATGTTAGCGGTTTTTCAACAAGGGAGATTTATGACGCAGGATTAGCATATATTCCTGAGGATAGACAAAAAACTGGTACAATAGGAAAGTTCACAGTAGCAGAAAATTTGATTCTTGGCTTACATCACCATAAACGCTGGTTTTTAAAAGGAATATTATCAAAATTTTATGATAGATCATCAATTAATTCAAATGCGAAAAATAACATTGTGAATTATGATATTAGAACCCCCTCAGTTATGACAACAATGCAATCCCTTTCGGGGGGAAATCAACAAAAAGTAGTAGTAGCTAGAGAACTTTCAAAGGAACCTTTTGTAGTTCTAGCTGCGCAAGTAACCCGAGGATTGGATGTCGGTGTAATTCAATACGTCCATCGTCGTCTTGTAGAGTTACGAGAAAGTGGAAAAGCAATTTTATTAATATCTAGCGACTTAGATGAAATTCTGTCACTTTCTGATAGAATTGCAGTAATTTTTGAGGGAGAATTTGTAGCATTTGAAGATCCTACACAAACAAACGAACGTCGACTTGGATTATTAATGGCAGGTCATACAGAGAACGGTAAAACTATAACTGGAGGTTCTCATAATGGCAACTGAAGTAGAATCAACAATTACCCAATCAAAACTTGAAATGGCTTTAAGGAAGTTATCAATCCCTCTCTTCTCAATTTTAATTTCCTTTTTTATCATTATCATTATACTCATCATTACGAATTTCGATCCAATTCTAGTCCTGAAAAGTATGCTTATCGACATTTTCTTCGATCAAACTGGAAATATTGATATCACAGCACTTGCTAATGTGTTCTTTTATGCCACACCTCTCATATTAACTGGTTTATCAGTAGCAATTGCTTTTCGGGCAGGGATGTTTAACATCGGAACGGAGGGACAGGTAGTAATAGGAGGGTTTACTACAGCTTTGTTAGGTTCTTCAATAAGACTCGCTGGCCTCAATATACCCCCATTAGTACTTGTACCAGCAATGATTTTGGCGGGAATGTTAGGAGGATCATTATGGGCTTTAGTTCCAGCTGTGCTGAAGGCTAGGGGTGTCCATGAAGTCATTACCACAATTATGATGAACTATGTTGCCAATAGTCTGATGGTATTCTTGATAGGTGCAGGTGGGCCTTTTACCGATCAGAATCTTGCTGGGAATGCTTCACCTCAAACTCCCCCAATTCCTGCAAATACTAGAATCCCAACAATTTTTGGAAGAGAGGTTTCTCCTTTACATTGGGGATTTTTATTAAATATCGTAGTTTGTATTATTATCTACATTGTGTTATGGAGGACTAAACTCGGATATGAAACCAGAGCTGTAGGATACAGTCCTTCTGCTGCAAAATATGGGGGTATTAATGTAAATCGTAATCTAATATATGTGATGTTAATTTCAGGAGGAGTAGGCGGGCTAGCAGGAGCTTTGGTTGTGATGGGGCCCTTATATGGATTTTTCTTATATGGTTCTACTAGTGGAATGGGCTTTGACGGAATAGCTATTGCTCTAATTGGTGAGAACCATCCTATCGGAGTTATCTTAGGGGCAATATTGTTTGGATGGCTTCAAGCCAGTGGTACGAAATTACAGCAAAATGGGATTCCTAAAGATGTTGCGAACACACTTAAGGGATTTATCGTTTTAATCGTTGCAGTACCACTGTTTTCAAAAATGATTATGTCATATATTGGAAAAACTGGCTGGTATAACAGAGCTGTCGATTCATATAAGTATAGAATTGCATCGAAACCCACAAGATGGAATAAATTTATCCATATCATTTTATTAGTTTTCATTTGGATTGCACTATATCATCTGTTTCTTTCTTTGAAAGCAAACATTATACCAGTATTAAATGCAATATATCATTATATAATTATTAGAAAATATATACTAACAGCAATTTTCATGTTTATAGTAGCTTTCATACTTTATTTGGATATCACTGGAACAGTAAAATTTGGTAACCAAGGTTTAGCAGGATTATTGGTAGGAATACCATTAATTGGAGTTATTTCTACTGCTTTATCGAACTTGAGCATTGATCTATACACTCAAGCAACCCACATATATGTAGCTATTATTAATATTGCATTCACCGCTTGTTTTGTTCTCACTGCTTTATTTATGCGAAAGCAGGGATTTTCCAAAGGTTTGCAGAGGTTATTATTGGTCTTCAGCTCAATTTTCTTTATTCTAATGTTTTTCAGCCTAATTAATGTATTTGGACAAGATCTTATACTTTTGATTGTTTTTGTTGCGATAATTGCTTATATATTATTCCAAGAATTCCGTGTTCGAACCCCCTCCAAAGAAACAGCAATTATCACTGAAGAAGCTCATCCTTTTGATGAAAAAACGGTTAGTAAAATATTTGGGATTATGGTTGCTTTTTATGTCATACTCACATTTACAGTAGTTATTACTGAAGCAATAAGGTTGCCTTTTTCTATTCCATTATTTTTCTTTACTCTTAATGATCTTGGCTCCTTGATTGGATTTATAGGAATAGTATCTGTACCTTTTACCTATTATTACTTAAAACGCATTAAAATTCCAAAAGAGGATGTTCGATTTCTAATTCAGTCTTTACCGCTCTTCTTTGTTGTCAGTGCTCTTGTATTTTCGTTTGTTTCCTTATCCTGGATTTTTGATATGAATCCTTTCTTACTTTTCACGCAAACCTTATCAATAGCTGCTCCAATCGGATTTGCTGCTCTTGGTGGAATGTATTCTGAAAAATCAGGAGTTGTTAATATTGGTTTGGAAGGTATGATGCTTTCAGGTGCATTTGTTGCTGTTTGGTTTTCCTTCGCTACAGGCGATCCGTGGCAAGGAGTCCTCGGTGCACTTATAGCAGGTGCATTGATGGGATTATTGCACGCTGTGGCTTCAATTAAATTTCGTGCGGATCAAGTAGTGGTCGGAGTGGCTATTAATATTTTAGCTTCAGCAATAACTTTACTTGGATTGTTATTAGTATATGGTCCAGAAAGTAAAGGTACATCTCCAATTGTGAAGGGATTAACCAATATCAAATTTCCTTTCCTAAGAGATATTCCGATCGTAGGTGAAATCTTGTTCAATTTGTCAGGAGGAACAGCTGGACTTTCTCCCCTTGTTTATATTTTTATTTTCTTGATGTTTATATCTTACTGGGTAATTGAACACACTTCATTTGGATTGCGTGTAAGATCAGTAGGTGAACATCCGAAAGCAGCAGATACACTTGGAATAAATGTATTTCAAACAAGATATGTCTGTGTAATTTTATCTGGGATGCTTGCAGCTCTTGGAGGTGCACAATTAACCTTGGGTTGGGCTCCCCTCTTTGGTCGTGATATGACTACTGGACGAGGTTTTGTAGCTTTAGCAGCATTAATATTTGGCGGCTGGAGTCCTATCGGAGCTAGTCTAGCAAGTCTCCTTTTTGGTTTTGCAATTGCTTTTCGTTTTCAAATTGAAGCTTTAGGGATTAAATGGGCAATACAGATTTTTGGATATATCTGGCGCTTTGAAAAGTTATTTAAAGTATTTCCATACTTACTAACTATTATAGCAGTCTCTACTGTAGCTAAACGAATGCGTCCTCCAGCAAATGATGGTATACCATACGAAAAATGATAGATTAATCGCCAATTCGTGATAGGTTTTCATAAAATTAGGATATTAGGAGATAAACCTCCTTTATTCTTATCTTAGATGGAAATATCTAACCATAAGTAAATGGTTTTTGGGAGGATATTACATTCCTCGGGCTCCCCAAGACTTCACTCACAAATTGTTCATAATGTTTAATAATTCCTTGATCTATACTTGGACTTACTAAAGCAAGAGCGGTTTGAAAATGTGAATAGGAAACCTCTCTTTGATTAAAGTTCTCCCTTAAACTAGCTAGAACCGCTTCACGTACTAAGTTCTCAATGTCAGCTCCTGAAAAATCCTCGGTCAATTTAGCCAGATCTATGATCATCTCTTCACGATCTCCAACAAGAGGTACTTTTTTCGTATGTACTCGAATTATTTCTTTACGACCTTCTAAATCTGGAGGAGGAGTTAAAACCAAGCGATCAAGTCTTCCTGGACGTAATAAAGCAGTATCTAGAGCATTTGGTCGGTTAGTTGCTCCAATTATAAAGATTTCATCATTTGAGCTGTCCATTCCGTCTAATAAAGTCAATAATTGATTAACAGTTGCATCTATTTCCTGTCCTCCATCACTGTCGGCATCACTACCCCTACGGGGAACCATTGCATCAATCTCATCGAAAAATAATATGCATGGAGCTAATTTTTGGGCCCTTTTAAACAATTGTCTAATTATCCTTGCTGATTCCCCAAACCAAACACTAAGTAACTCAGGGCCTTTTATTGAAATAAATCTTGCATGCATTTCTGTCGCTAACGCTTTTGCAAGTAGTGTTTTCCCGGTTCCTGGAGGGCCATACAGGAGGAGTCCACTTGATGGTTTTACCCCCATCTGTTTTAATGTATCAGGATCCTCAAAACGCCATTTTATTTGTTCTTTTAATAACTGTTTGACTTCTTTTAATCCCCCAATATCATCGAAAGTCACATTTGGGACTTCTAATTTAGAATGAATCGATCTATAAGCTGAGGGTTCTGTAATCTTATAAGCCTCTTCTAAATCATCAACGGTTACCTGAATTGTACGTAAAATGGATCTTGGAATTTGAGAGGGTAAATTACTGAATAAAGAAACATTTCTACCAACTGCGCGCATACACGCTTCTTTAACAAATTGAGAGATATCTGCACCTACATAACCAACCATTCGATGAGCAAAAGTACGTAATATCTCCCTAGTAATCTCATTAGATTTAGGGACTCGACGAAGATGAATATTGAGTATTTCGAGTCGTTCAAGTTCAGATGGAATAGGAATCTCGATCTCAACGTCAAAACGGCCAGGCCTCCTTAAAATAGGGTCAATATCTTCTGTCGAGTGACAAGCGCCGATGATGATGGTATTAGTACCCCGTAAAGAATCAAATCCTAACGCGAATTGCGTGGTAAACCTCTTTATATATAATGGAAGATTAACATTAGGAGCGGGAGTCAATGACTCCATATTGTCTAAGATTAACAAAACAGGTTTTTTCCTCGCTTCAGATCTTACTTTCTCAAACAGATCGCGAATATTCTTTTCAGTAGGTCCCACTCCTGCAAATAAATTGCTAGGAACTTCAATAACACGACAACCAGTCTCATTCGCAAGAGCTCTAAGAATAAGAGTCTTGCCAACTCCTGTAGAACCTTCAATTAAAATTCCTCTTGGTGGAACAAGATTTATTTTTTTAAAAACCTCGGGTTTAAGGATAGGAATCTCAACTAAGTGTCTTAATCGGTGAATTGCCTCCTTATAACCACCCACATCTTCATAAGTGACTTTGAGAGCCTCTTCTTTATTCTGTGGAACAAATGTATTTAATAATTCGAAAGATGTCTTTATGGAAGGAATAACAATTGTATCAGGATCACACGATTGGATTAACACCTGCTCCTGCTTAAAAGCGAAATTAATATTTATGATTATGCCCGCAGAGAGAGGTTTAGAGATCTGATATCGTAATTGATCGGAAATAAGCCCTTTTTCCTCATCTGACAAACTAGATGGATTTACACCCAAAATGCAATAATAAATTTTTTTAGCATAAGCGGGTTTCAGAACGGTATCTACTTCAATTATATCACCAATTTTCACTCCTAGAGACAACCGAACCTCACCATCAAGACGACATTTAGCTAATCCTTCCCGTTCAATACCCTCAATTCCTACAAATGGCTTTCCCTCTGGCTTTGGTAAACCATCATCAGGAGATGCAATTTGGGGAATTATCGGTGAATCTGGAATGGATCTTTTTTCAATACCCCTTATCTCATCAAGTACAGCAGAATGATGATCTAGATACGCAAACACACCTAAGCGCTTTCCATCACTCGAGATTACTTCTAGTATATCTCCTTCCTCTATGTCAAGTTTAGAGATGATATTTTGTGGAAGTCGTATTATTCGTTCTCCAAAATCTGCGCCTAAGGGTTCAATTAATTCACAAAACACCATTCGTCATGCATACTCCTGATAGTATTTAGTATATTCAATCAATTTTTTCTTTTTCATAATTCCTTCTTGAATTTGATAAAATCTAGCAAGATCTTTACTCACGGAAGGTGAGCAAATCTTCAACGAATTTTCGAAGTCATCTGATGAAATTAGTGAAGAATTTCGTCTCAAACACGAGTAAGCAGCCTCTCGACACAGATTTTCTAAATCTGCTCCAGTAAAACCATCCGTTTTCGACGCTAGGTCATGCAAAGAGACTTTTTTTGCCAGATCGTGGGGCATATTACGAGTATGAACTTCTAATATTTGGATTCTCCCTTCAAAATTAGGTACAGGTACGTATATCAACCGATCTAATCTTCCAGGTCTGATTAAAGCTGGATCTAGCATATTAGGCCTATTTGTAGCACATACAACAAAAACTCCCTTCATCTTATCTATTCCATCTAAAGAAGCTAATAGTTGATTAATTACTCTATCTCGTTCTCGGGAGGTGGAACTTGAAAATCCTCCTCCACGCTTAGTCGCAATCG
This sequence comes from Candidatus Heimdallarchaeota archaeon, assembly GCA_011364965.1. Classification (GTDB taxonomy): domain Archaea; phylum Asgardarchaeota; class Heimdallarchaeia; order Hodarchaeales; family Hodarchaeaceae; genus Hodarchaeum. Next base: position 76,902 of record RDOB01000006.1, on the reverse strand, counting down.
CGTCAATTTCATCAAAAAACACGATACATGGCGCTAACGCACGCGCACGACTAAAAAGCTCGCGTACCATTCGAGCACTTTCACTAAACCATTTGGACAATAATTCTGGACCCTTAACAACAATAAAATTTGCAGAAATTTCATTTGCCATAGCTTTTGCTATAAGAGTTTTTCCAGTTCCTGGTGGCCCATATAAGAGCACACCTCGTGGAATTCGAATTCCCATCTCTTCAAACACATGTGTGTGATTTATTGGCCACTCAATCATTTCTTTCAATGATTGTTTTACATCATTTAATCCTCCAATGTCACTCCATTTCACTTTTGGAATTTCATTTATTATTTCTCTACCAGCTGAAGGTTTAACTGTCGCTAATGCTTTAGTAAAATCTTCCATGACTAGCTCAACCATTATAACCTCTGATTTGATTAATTGAGCAGTAGATGATACTTTAGTATCAAGATCTAAAAGATTCGTTCTTTCCAGAGCATGCATTCCAGCTTCTTTCACGAGAAGTTCCAAATCTGCAGGAGTAAATCCACTTGTCGCTTGAGCAAGTGTTGGAATCTCAATAGAAGCTGATAAAGGAAGGCCCCTCGTTTGAATCGCTAAAATCTCACTTCTATCCTTAAAATCTGGGATCTTCAGAGGAATCTCAATCTCGAATCGGCCATAAGCTCGCAAAGCTGGATGGATGTCATTAGGATTGCTAGTAGTGCTTATAACCACAACTTTTCTGCCTTTTAAAGCATCTAAATTTCTAATAAATCTTTCCGTCATTCTAATTTCAAGATCAGAGAGATTGGGAGTCGGAGTAGGAGCTAGAGTCTCAATTTGATCAATTACTAAGATCGAAGGTTCAAATTTTAAGACATGCTGAAAGTATTTATCCATCTCTTGTTCTGCAGTCCACCAACCTTTGATAATTTCTGGTGCCATAACAAAAAAACGTGTCACACCAGACTCACACGAAATAGCTTTTGCTAAGTACGTTTTGCCAATTCCTGATGGTCCAGTTATTAAAATTCCTCTTGGCGGATCAATATTCAACAATTCAAAAACCTCTGGATAGCGTAGAGGAAATTCAACGAGAGTTCGTACTCTTTGGATAATTTCTCTAAATCCCCCAATATCGTCATATGAAACATAATTTTCGTTATTTTTTACTAATTCGGGTGGAGGGTCATTTGTAATCCTGACATCTGAAGTAGCAGAGATCCTCACTATCCCTGGAGGATTTGTTTTTAATATTGCAGCTTTTAGATCGTATCCAATATTTTGAAGTTCGATGATTTGTCCACGAATAACTGGACGATTCAATAAATATTCTATATACACTTTCTCTTTATCTTCGGAATTGAGTGGAGCAATTAAGACTGTATCGGCTTCTGGAGGGCTTGTTTTATCCAACCTCACCTTTTGTCCTATACCAATTTTTAAACTGGCTCTTAGAAAGCCATTGAGATAGAGAATAATCGGTTTTTCATCTGATCTTCTCTTGAAAACTTCATCTGACCTATATATGGATCTTTGAAGTATTTTACTGTTCTCAACCTCCTCCAATCCACGTAGAAAGACTCCAATTCGCTGTGTACCACTTATTAATTCCACTATTTCTCCGATATCTAACCCGAGTTCCTGAAAGTGCTTTTCAGCGATCCTCCCAATCGATTGTCCGTAATCCTCTTGAAATCCGTCAGCAACAGTAACGATTATCACGATAATTAGACCTCAAATTTCAAGTAATCATACTCTCTGGAGCTTCTGGCCGTACAGGAGGACATCATAAACTTGCATGATTTGAATCATGTTTGTTTTTGCTGGGAAACCCAATAAACTACCTCCAACAACTATAATTTCGTCTTTAGATGCTAAAAGACCTTCATCTGATGATTTCTTCACAATATTATATACTAATTCATCAAATGAAGGTACGACATCAACTTGTATTGGATATACTCCCCAACTCAGTTGCAATTGCCTCTGTACGGATTTATATGGAGTACCTGCAATAATTGGTTTTTCTGGACGCCATTTAGCAATTAATCTGGAAGTTGATCCTGTACGAGTACTAGTGACAATAGCTTTTATCTTTAATTTTCTTGTTTGGCTAATAAGGTTAGTTGCTCTTCCTAAAGTTTCGGAAATTGAGGATTCAGTTTCACTTAATGAATCAGCAGTTACTCTTTGTATTAAATGCTGATTGAGATTGATTTCTTTCAGAATTCTCTCCATATAGTTAACAGTTTCTATAGGATATGTTCCCACTGCAGTCTCTCCTGAGAGCATAACTGCATCAGCTCCATCAATAATTGCATTGGAAACATCAGATACTTCAGCGCGTGTTGGGCGTGGATTATTTGTCATTGAATCAAGCATTTGAGTGGCAACGATAACTGGTTTTCCCGCGATATTACAGGCTTTAATGAGCTCTTTTTGAACAATTGGAACCTTTTCACTTGGAATTTCTATACCTAGATCTCCCCGAGCAACCATTATTCCATCAGCAACTTTTAAAATCTCGTTAAAATTTTTGATCCCATCTCGGTTCTCAATTTTAGCTATAATCTGTATAGAAGAATCGGATTCTTCCAAAATTTTCTTTACGGTTAAAATATCTTCTTTTCTTCTGACAAATGAAGCAGCAAGAAAATCAATGTCCATTTTCTTTATAACAAACTTAATATCTTCTAGATCTTTTTCCAGAGGAAAATAGAGGGAGAGAGGGACATCTGGAGCATTTATTCCTTTTCTTGATTTCAAAGGTCCTCCATGCAAAACTTTACAGATCAATTCTTGCGTTTGATTATCTTTTTTGGTCACTCGTAATTGTAAAAGACCATCATCTATCGCTAAATGATTTCCTACCTCACAATCATTCACAAGAGGAGGGTAATTAGTTGAACATACATTTGAATCTCCTTCCAGTCCAATTTCAGCTGATATCCGATAATTTTGCCCTGATTTCAGAATAGTTCCTTCTTTAACTTCACCTGTACGAATTTTTGGACCGCAAAGATCCACAAGTATTGCAACATCATCAGATACTGAGCGAATTCGTTCATATCGTTCAAGGTGATCAGGGTGATTTCCATGACTAAAATTTAACCGACATACATCCATTCCTGCACGAATGAGCTTCTTGAGAGTAATTATATCTTCAGAAGCTGGTCCAATTGTGCATACAATCTTTGTTTTAGTAACCAAAAAAATACCTCCAGTAATATTATACACGAAATGAATTACCTATTTATAGCTATTTCTTCTTTATTTCGGTATTTTAATGTAAAATCCATTGAAAGTTAAACACTCTGACTCTATTACTACATAAATTCATTGAGAGGGATAAAGAAGGTTTATTCAAATAAGTTCAGAAAAGAAATAAACTACTAACTATAGAATACCTTTGAAGATTCTTATTTCCCTATCGCCATGCCTGTAGGATCGAGTTCTCTCAATAAATGCACATCATCAAGAGTAGGTGGTTCGGTTGTTATAATATCTTCTGGGATCAAGATCTCGAAACTTGAATTTTCCTGTATCTGGGCAACAGTAACACCAGGATGTATTTGCTCTAGTTTCATTTGTTTGGTTTTCGAATCAAATCCATAAATCCCTAATTGAGTAATCACATTCAACGGACCTGAATTAGCGGGCAAACCTGCAGCTTCGCGGGCTCCAGGTCCATTTAAATAGCCTGGAGTTGTTAAGAAATTCACTTTTTCCATAAATTTTCTCTGATCTTGTCGCATTATAATAATGGTATTATGACAAAAACTTCCCACGTCATTTGCTCCTCCAGAACCTGGTAATCGCACTTTCGGTCGTTCCCATGTGCCTCCAATAAAGGTTGTATTGATGTTTCCAAATCGATCAATCTGAGCTGCTCCAAGAAAACCATAATCCAGCCAACCAGCTTGCGAAAAAGCCATATTGTCGTGCATTGAGGAAGCAGCAATTGCACGATGGAATGTTCTCGAATCTCCAACGGAAATCGGTAAAACTTTCATCTGAGGTCCAACAGCTCCAGCTTCGAATATAATCAATAAATTCGGAGCGTGTCTACGTTGAGCAAACATAGCTGAAATCATAGGTAGTCCTGTACCAACAAAAACTGATTTATTATCCTGTAATATCCTTGCTGCAGCAACAGCCATTAAATGTGTTGCAGTATAATATTTCTGATTTGTAATGGATTTCACTTCCTCTTTTCATCTAGCCAGGGAGCTTTCAATTCTGCGCGATAATGCTCGATATCAGCCAAATATCTCATTTTTTCTTCTCCACCCACTAATTCTAAGTATTCATTAAAATCTGTTGGTTGAAATACATATTTTTCCAACCAAGCTTCTGTTCCTTCTTCTGTTTTTGAAGCAATTAACCAGTCACCAATTATTTCCTCATCAAAATAATATTCGTTTGGAACATGAACAGGGTGAGCACCATACCGTAGTTCTACAACCCCATCAACAATAAATCCAGGAATTGTAGTTTCCCAAGGGCGCTGACGGATTATTTCATTATCAATAATTCTTTCTGTTGTGATAATTAAACGACGTGCTGCTCTTGCTAATTCAAAATCTTCAACTAATATTCCATCGATTTGACAATTACCATAAATATCACATCTATTAACATGAATGAATACAATATCTGGATTACAAGAGGGAACCAAACAAATTGGTTTTCCTGTCCAAGGATCCGCAATTATTTTCGCAGAGGATTTCTTAAACGTATCCGTACCAAGCATCGCGCGTGTAGGAATGAAAGGTACTCCTAGCATCCCTCCTAGAAACCGATCTTGATGTCCAGAATTACTAATTTCTGCAACTACGGAAATTTGCCCTGATTCAACTGCACGTCTTCCACAGGGGGATAAACCTCTCAATTCATGACCAAAAGCATATGCAACTTCAACTTTTTTGACACATCCTCCCCCAATGAGTACATCTCCATCATGCACTGTGGTTTTCCCTATAAGAGTTAGATCTCGCACTTTTTGCCTTATCATTTCATAAATTGCAGCAAAAGAGACACGAATATGTCCAAATCCCCCCATTGCTAACACGCTGCCATTTTGAACATATCTAGATACCGCTGTTTTGAGACCCATCCTTTTATCAGTTAAAGATCGTGATTTATTCTTTAAAATCCATTCTCGATTCTCATCAGGGTTACGCCACCCAACCAATTCCCCTTCACCTTCATCGATTATTTTCATGCCATTACCTCGGTACAACGGAAACACTCATTTTCATGTAAACTTCGGTTGTTTATCTTGAACATATCCTTAAAAATACTTATGCTTCAGTCAATTTAGGTCGGAAATGGCTTCGAAATGGATTTTATATCAATTTCTAAATTTGTGCAAGAAATTCCGCATATAGGAATAGGTCTCATACTAACTGGAGTATTTTTAGCTGTTTTGCTCGTTATTGCGTCTGAAAAAACAGATAAGGTATCTATTACATTAGCAGGAGTGCTAGTTTCGATCTTACTAGCTGTAACTACTAATTTAGTTGACAACTTTTCTGTCTTGTATCAATGGATCGATATGCACTTACTAATTACCATTATTGGGATAACATTGATATTAGAAATGGTTAAAAAATCTGGAATTCTAGAAGTCTTCATACTCTATTTTTTGAGATCGATAGGTGGATCTTTTGACCTATTAATGTCACTTCTTGCACTTGTAGTCTTCCTTCTTAGCATGGTAATCTCCAATGTGCTAGCATTGATCATTGTTGCCCAAATTACCATATTAATCGCAGATGTGGCTGAGATCAATGTTAAACCAATTCTATTTTTAGAATTAGTAGTTGCTAACTTAAGTGGAATGCTTACCCCAATCGCCTCTTATACAGCTGCATATGTTTCTTTAGAGCAGAATTGGAGTTATTTAGACTTTCTTCTAATCAGTTTACCTTTTGTTTCTCTAATGGTCTTCTTAACCATATTAATTACACGGAAATACTTTCAATCAGACATTGAAAAAATGAAAACTCGTGAGAAGAAATTTGGATTACAAATACAGCGATTATTACAAACTATAGATCCTTGGAGTTTTGTTGATTCTCGTAAAGAATTTTATCGGGCAATAATTATTTTCGCTGTTGTGACAGGGTTTCTAGCATTTGGTACCTCTTTGGGGTTGAGTATCGATATAATCTGCCTTGGAGGAGGAATGCTTGTCCTTATTTTTTTCTCAGATCACGTTGAATCTTTCATTAGATCTATTGATTGGCCTATGTTGTTTTTTTTAAGTGGAATATTTATTATGTCAGGATTAATTCAAATTACTAATATACCTCTGATTCTGAATGAACCAGTTTTAAATCTTACAGCACTATCTCCCTTTCTAGGAATTATTGGATTCAGCTGGACTTTGGGACTCCTTACAGCAATCATTGAAAATATTCCTTTGATTTTTCTTCTCCGCCCTCTCATAGATCTTATCAGTACTCAAATAACTAACCCTTTAGTTGTTTGGTGGGCTATATTAGCTGCAGTGAATATTACTGATTCAGTTGTTTTGATAAGCAGTGTGAAAGGAATCTTCATTCTCGAAATGACTAAACGTCAAGGAATGAGAATTGGTTTTTTAGAATATTTTAGATATGGAGGATTTATAACTCTCTTTCATCTATTTGGAATGGCTCTGTATGTAGCATTTCTTATTTTTCTGATTTAAATATTACTGTACTTGTCATTTCAGTTTAATCTAAGGGCATTAAATAGAATTCAGATTTAAGGAATGTGAATTTAACTCGCTAATGCAAGGAAATTGATAATTATTTGCAAAACGCCAACTACGATGACTCCAATCCAAGCTAATAATTTAATTACATTATCTCCGAGACCAATCGGAATATAGGGAGTGAAAAATGGAATATTTTTAGCAGCAATCAAAATCATTGCCGCTGATAAAAGTGTTATTGCCCCTAAAATCAAAAATAATGAAATCGCATATAATGGGCTATTCCTTCCTAGAGGGCTTGGCATTATAAGCAATGAAACGCTCAATAAGATAACATATAATATTGATTCCTTTTCTTCCATATAAATTCCTTCGTACTTCAAAAATGAATATATCTCATCTTCTTGAGAATCGAATATTCATTATTCATAAGTCTATTTATTTAATTTACTTCTATTTCGAACAAAAATAAAGAGGCCTGAAAATGCTAGAATTATTCCAAATGAATTTACTTCTTCAGTGGATTCTGGTGTTATCCATGTAAATTCGCATATAAAGAGATCAAATTCCCCTCCATCATATGTATTCTGTATTGGATTCACTAAAGAGATACTTCGAGAGCTACTATGACCTGTTAATAAGAATGAATTAGGTTTGTTTAGAATAAACGCTAGATCACTGATAGAATCATTTGAAAGGCCTCCAAAATAACTTGAGAATATCAGCTGACCTGTTTTTGATACCTGCATAAAAAATCCATCAATACTTCCATTTTTCTCTGAGTAATATGAATATTGAATTGGAAAACCACCTGAATCTGTACATCCTGTTATCATGATATTTCCCTCAATTCGATTGTCCGAATTTATTAAAATTTGCTAATCATCAGTTGGAGAAATGTCCGTACGGCCAAACTAAAACTACATGTGCTAAATGTTCAATTCATTGTTATAACCCAGATATGTAACACCAAATAAAGGCTGTTATGCGATACGCTGGACTCAAGATGCAGCATAAACATCCTATTCTCGCCTTTCAACATCTTTTAGAGGATTTGAAAACCCCAAAACTTCAAAAAAAGGTAACAAAGGGTAATTGAAAGGAGAAAATTTCTCCTCTTTTCATTTAACTTTATTGAATTTTTAATTATAGAAAACTTAACACCTAATTAATAAATAAGAACCCTAATGTTTATTGATTATGAAATAAAAATCCAGAGGTGGATTTGAAATATGACTTTAACTGAAACTATCCATGCTAGACGAGCTTATCGTTCTTTAAAGCCAACAAAAATAACAGAAAAATTATTAGAGGATATCTCAACTCATGCAATATTAGCAGCTTCTTGTATGAACAATCAGCCTGCGAGATTTATATTTGTATTTGATCCAACCGTTTTAAAGGATTTAATTTCTACTTTAACAAGAGGAAATCAAGTTTGGGCAAAAAGAGCTAGCTTAATCGTCGCAGTATTCTCAAAAGCTGATCTTGATTGTCAAATTAAGGAGAGAGAATATTATTTGTTTGATACAGGAATGGCTACCGCGCATTTAATTCTAAGATTGACAGAGCTGGGATTAGTTGCTCATCCCATTGCAGGATACGATCCTGAGAAAGCAAAACAAGTTTTAAACCTTTCAGACGACTTCAATTTAATTACACTAGTCATTGTAGGGAAAAAAGCAGATACAATCCCCGAAGATTTTAGTGAAGGACAGAAAAAAGCTGAAATTGTACGACCAAAAAGGAAGGAATTATCCGAATTCACTTTTTACAACAAGTACAATGAAGGAATTTCAAGCTGATATAACTGGAGTTTCTGAATCTATCTCATCTAATTTCCGAAGTGGAAGAACGTAGTGGATTGCAGAATGGTTCCAATCTAAGTCATGTTGTATAAAACCACAGGTCTTAAATCCCTGTTTTAGAAGGAACGCATGAGCATTCATGAAACGTTCATCCGCAAACCCTCGTAAGATGTTGAATTGAGCATCATCCACCCCAAATTTCTTTAAATACTCCACTAAAGCTTTTCCAATACCTCTTCTACGATATTCTGCGGCAACTGCTAATGAGAGAATGAAAATACCACGACCAAAGAAATCAACGGTAACAAATCCAAGGACAACTTCCTTCGCTGCTAGTTCCGCCTTTGTTTCTAGATTTTCAGGAAATTTTTCTTCTGAACCTAGATCTTTTTTCATTACAGCCACAAAGACTCTACCTTTTTCAGGTACAGCCGAATAAAACTCCACTCTTTTCTTTTCGCTCTTCACATCTTTTGGAGAGTAATACTCAGATTCTAATATTATTAATTTCACTGAGGACCAATCTTCAGGAATGTAATTACGAATAGTAATATCTAAAGCCATCTATCGATCACATTTCAAGCATCTCAAAACATCCTTAAAAGTTGTATTAATCAATATCTTTGAAGAAATCATGAATATTGAAGGATAGAAAAAGAAAGTGATTGAGAACAAAAGAAATGTGATTAAGGAATTAAAAATCGCTTTAAACTCACCTTATTTGTTAGATTTCAGCTTAGAATCCTTTTATGGACAATTCCGGTGTATTGATGGATGTACTAATTGCTGTAGCTATACCTACTTTCTTCCTAATGAGATCACACCTCTCCCCAGATATATCCTTCATCAATTAAATGAGATAAAGGATGGAAGATTTGAAGTTTCACGAAATAATAAAAGATGTATTTTTTTTAATGAATCAACTCAATTTCATTGCACTATTCATAAAAATCGACCTCTGAGGTGCCGAATTTATCCCTTATTCCCTTTAATAGTAGAGAATCGAATTGTAATAACCTTTGAACCTGCTTTGAAAATGCTAAACCAAGATGGGGACAGAAATTCCTGTCTGGGGATAGGAGTGAAAGGTGATTCATTACAATCTATGATTGACGATTGTATTATATTTATTAAAAGTTTAAAAAGCGTACCAGCCCTCTTATCAACGATTGTACTAACTAACATGGCATTTAAGACAATTAGACAAGATAACTGGTTTATTGAAACTGAAATTTGTTCTAATAATTTACTTGATAATAAGTTGAACACTTGCTAGATTTTCTGCCAAACAGCTTGTATGCGTTTTCCTGTCTCTAAAATAACTGGGATCATACTCTCAGGAGAAGCTAATCCCAGCTCAGCAGCTATTTTCATAATAGAAACATGAGCAACAATGACTTCACTCCCATCCTCATAGATTACAAATGAACACGGGAATAACGTACCGACATTTACAGAGACTTCTAGTGCCATTTTCGCTAAATCCGCAGCACAAGCCAAGATAGTTGTGTATCTTTGAATCGTTTCTCCAAGTTTTTTTTGGATAATCTCATCAATGGACTTAACAAGAAGAACAGTAAATCCTTCATTCTCAATAACTGTTTTAACATGTTCTACTGCTTCATCAAACGATTCGTTTACACATTTCCGAAGTATTTCAACCATAATAATCACTTTACTCCATTAATGAGAGAAAGGGTTTATGAATATATCTCTCCCAATTACGGAATATCAAAAACTGTTTCAGACGGACCCGTAACCCAATTCATCAAAATTTGGTTTTGGTGAGAAAAACTGAGAGATTTTCTATAGTGAGGTTTAAACGAACGGTTAGGGAAAAAAACTTATATGATTCCATAGATAAGTAGAGATTCAGTCCCGTTCTCCCATAATCTGGTTGAACCGACTGAATTGGAGACGCTAGTAGTGGCGAAAACAAGATTTGAAGATTCAGACCTATGGGTTGATATTGATTTAGATTTATGTACAGGGGCTGGCGAATGTGTTGATGTCTGCCCCGAGAACTGTTATGAAATAGTAGATGGTAAGGTAAAAGCTGATAATATCGGTGCCTGCATAGAATGTGCAGCGTGCGATGGTGTTTGCCCAAATGATGCCATCTTAGACCATTGCTCATGGTAGATTTCATAAAAAATCTTTAGAACATCTTTCTAACAGGGCAATAATGTGTCCCTGTTTTATTTTTTCTTTTATAGTTAAAGCTCCACCAGATAATAGGAGTCGCATTAAAGATTTCGTATACTTATGAGTAATTTTTAAACTAGGTTTTCACTAAAATTATGGAAGAAATCCATTGTATCTTGATTTAAAAAAAATAGATAAGAAACAAATTAAACGATCTACATCAGTTATTGCAAACGATCAATCAGATGAGTTTAAATTCCTTCTAACCGTTGCTATTAAAGCATTGGATCATGATTTGATTGCAGGAGGACTTCTCTTGTCTCTTAATACTTTTAAGACGATAAGAACATGGATTTCACCTATCGAACGAGCATCCTACAAATATCTTCCTACATATCTCAGCTTAAGAAATAAATCTATTCTCTTGAAAGTAATTGAACATTTTGAAGAGGAGTTCGACGTATTATTGATTGAAGGGGCGGGAATTCAACATCCACGGCGTTTTGGTCTTGCGTCAGAGGTTGGAGTAGAAGTAAGCATGCCAACTATAGGAATTACCAGAAAAAATTTATGGGGACAAGTAAATAGCAGCCCAAATGAAATATTATCGTCTTCTGAGGTTAAAGTATTTCCTATCTATGATGGAAATGACATGATTGGCAATTATCTTCTAAAAAAAGGGCGGAAAAGAGGTATTTGCATTTCAATAGGACATAAAATCACATTAGTCACAGCAACACAATTAATTCTTCCCTTACTCCAATATAGATTACCCGAACCATTAAGAGTAATAAAAGAAACCTTGAATCGAGTTTCATTTGTCCTTTAGCTTCAGTTCCATCCAAGCTTTCGCTTCAATTTGCTTGGGGGGAAGATTTTTAAGAGATTTGTTTGCTAGGTGTTCTGAAAGTAATATTCCATCTTCTATTATTTTATAGTGGCTTTTCATGCAATAAGGACACTTTAAAACGAATCGTCCTTCGTTTTCATACTCGCTTGCTAGAATATAGTACTTATAACCACCTCCGCAATATGAACATCTATCGTGTTTTAGTTGAACCATCTCTTATATCACATTACTTTCATATTATTTATCATAAGTTAAACCTGAAACTTTATAAAGGAATATCTACTAATAATAGTCATTATGTGTGCTTCGGAATTAAATAATATAATATTTTTCAGTTGCCCAGATTGTGAAGATGGACAAATGAGAAGAAGCAGATTTGGTAATCTAACTAATTATTTTAAATGCACCCAATGCAACGCAGAGATTCATTTATCTGAAAAAACAATGAAATTTATGATTCTGCCATTTAAATTACCTAACATCCCACCTAATTTCAGTTTAAAAAACTCTAATAGCTCAATTTCACCAAGTTAGGATAAAACACAATTTGAGTCTTGAGGGACTTTCCTTCAATGAAAGGATTTTTACATACATTTCATTCATTTATACCAATAAACTAATTCTTCAGAGGGATTGAAGATGAGTATTAGACAAATTATATTTGAGATTGAAACGAAACAAGGACTAGCGAAGTTGTACCATCGGACACCCCAAGGAACTGGCCACCCAATCTTATTCGTTCACGGTTTTGGTTCAAGTGCTAGTGTATGGTTTTCTGATGATGCGTCTCTTGGATTTTTTTTCATAGACCGAGGTTATGATTGCTGGGCTCTGCATTTAAGTAGTGATGTTTCGGGTGAAATCAGTACATTAGCTCACGAAGAATTACTTACAGCAGTTCATCATATTTTTACAACCCGAAACCAACGAATCACTATTATAGCCCATAGCATGGGAGGTATTATAGCACGAGTATTTACAAGTCCTCATTTTAAACATCCTTATCCCTTAAATAAAGTTGAAAGAATGATCCATGGGATAGCTTTACTCGCGGTTCCTAATCATGGGGTTGAGGCAGGAGATATATCTCAAATTGAGACTACAGTCAAATCAATTAGAAATATGTTACTCGCGGATAAACGAGAAGAACCTCTGAACATTCCCCCAGATTTAGGATTAGGATTTGTCCAATTAACGCATAAGAGTCAATTGATCCAACGACTTAACACACCTCTTGTTTTAAATCCTAATATTCGATGGATTAATGCAGTAGCAACTTATGACAGGATAGTACCAAGGGAAAGCGCACTTTTTAGTTCCTCTGAAGTCGCTAAAATTCCTAATTTTAAACAGCAGGAATTTGAGTGTGACCATATGGCATATCCAGGGGTGAGTACCCTAAAGAAGGTTGTGAAAGTCATTGATCTTACAACCTCCTCAAAACTCGATGAGAAATTACCTTTTTATCCTGCAATTCATAGATCTGAAGATGTAGGTACTTGGATATTAGATGAACTTATTAAGAAACAATGAGTTATTTTGATTTGTCATTGAAATAATCAAAGGATTTCGATTGAATTGGTGCAATATTTAACTGGGGCAGAGCCATTATTTATTGAGGGGCCAGATCAAGGTTGCTTACTTTTACATGGTGCAGGTGGCGGAACCACATGGGATCTTAAAGAATTTGCTCAAAAATTGCATGCTGATACTAATATGACGGTATATATCCCAGCATTAACTGGTTTTGGAACGAAACCTGAGGATTTACTTGGTATAAAATTCACCGATTGGTGGAATGATGCACAAAAAGGTTTGGAAAAGCTCTCGAATTCCTATGAAACTTTGTATGTGGTTGGACACAGTATGGGAGGACTGTTGACTTTATTATTAGCTACAGAATACCCTGAAATTCGAGCTGTTGTAACTTGGGCTGCTCCTTTGAATATAAAAAATCGACTACTAAAATTCTTACCTCTGTTGATTAAAACTCCTTTATTAAATAAATTAATCCCTAATAAAATTGAGTCACCTGCGCCAAAATATCTTATTGAACAAGGTTGGATTGGTTATAATTGGATACCACCAGATGTTGGTTTAGCTGTAGTAGAAGGATTAAAACGCTTAAAAATAGCTGTTTCAAAAATTACATGTCCAACATTTTTGATCCAAGGTACAAATGATGAGATGGTCGGCCAAAGAAGCGCTGAACAGATATATGAGAAAATTAACTCATCTGATAAAAAGAAGTGGTATATTGAAGGAGCCACTCATCCAATCATGAATAATTTAGAGTTTAAAGATGAATTATTTAAACAAACTATCGCATTTCTTAAATCACATTAATTTTTCTGTTTTAATGTCAAAAATGCGTCAACTGTTGAATATTTGGGGTCAAATCCAAATTTCTTGATTTTTTTATTAGACGCTACAAATGGATAGGCCACAAAATCTAGATAAGCAGGGGGAGCATGAGATATACGAAACTTCCATTGGAAAAATAAGAGCATCTTCAGAAGAAATAATGATATTTTAATGCCTCGACCACCTAGAATTTTTGGAATATCACCAACTTGGATGTCTTCATTTGGAGTTATATTATAAGGACCTTCTAACCGATATTTTAACATTGTTTCGAATCCTTTCAAGGCATCATTTATATGTAAAAATTGAATTGGAGTATTACTCACAGGATATGGAAGGAGAAATAGAGTTCGCCATCCTCCGCTCAAGGTTTCTGTAATATAATTATTTAATTCAGAAGATAAGATACCCGATGGACGTGCTCTTCCAATCTTCATTTTTCCAATATTTGTTTTTTCAAATTCATCAATTACTTCTTCTGCTAGCTTTTTATGATACGAATAATGGAATTTTGAGTTTCCTCTGAGGGGGTGGTCTTCAGTTAATGGATAGGGATTATCAGGATGAGCTCCATATCCCAGGGTTGAACTTGTATGTAAAAAATAAGTAACACCAGCCTTTAATGCTTCATAAAGGGTATTTTTCGTGCCATTAATATCAATGTCAAATGCCTTTCTCACATTGTGAACAGGATTAACCACCCATGCCATATGCACTAAATCTGTAACTCCGTGTTCCTCAAGAATATGAGAAAACGGTTCCCTAACATCACATTGGTAATAATTAATTGGAACATTGCTAGAGGAGGTTAATTTCTTAATGTCAAATCCAATAATTAAATCAAAAGACAGCTCAGTCCTTGATTGGATATATGACGCCAAATTCTGACCTAAATATCCCCCAACACCTGTGATAGCTAAAACTCGTGACATTAAAACTCATTTAAAAGCTAATTCGCACATTTAGAAATATTTTCGTTTAAGCTAGATCAAAAGCAGTTGAACAGAATAATCCGACAATAATTCGGTTAGGTATTTAAACAATTGAGCTGAGTGTTTGGGACTAGTTCACTAATTCAGTGAAATAAAAGGTTGATGAATGTGAAATGTTCATTTAGCTATTAAAAAAGAACGAAGGGTTTACAATATCCTTCAAATAGTGATTTATTATTTCTAAATCATTAATTGATAATGAAATTGGAAATTGCTGAATAATGTTCCCATTAGCTTTAAAAAAACATAAGATAATCTCTATACATTTCACTGATCTTTATAAACGAGGCTAGATAGTATATCCTCTTATTCTTTATGATCTAAAGTGAAGACTAAAACGATGACAAACCCTTTAAAAAGGAAGATATAAAATGTACGAGCTGGACGTTTTACGTAAATATATGAAAGAGAATAAAATTACCCCCAGGAGAGTAATGCAGCTTTCTTTGGGAGTGCTGTTTCTAACAATACTATTTACTTCCACAATGAGTGGTGTAGCAATTCGAGTTGAACAAACACAAGCAGTCGAAGAACAATCCAAGCGGATAATTTATTCGTACGATTTTCCCGATCACCGTATAGCTGTTGTGTATGTAGGCGGATCGGGCTCTGTTCTAGCAGGAACAGCGATTTCGCTTTATAATTCCCTCAAAGTTGTCTATCGATCCATTGATTTAATACCTGTTGGAAGTCTCGAAGACTTAAATGCAATAGATTCTAATAAATATCCTATATTGGTGTATGTGTTTGGTACACAAATGAATGGAGTGTTAATAGGGGATCTAGTCTCGTGGGATGATTTCGCCAGTTATTTAAAACATCATCCACTTCAAGAACATGTTTTAGGAATGGGTAACGCCTATAAATTATATAATTACTTGCTTAAATCCCAAACTAACGTGTGGATAGAGGGAACTGATAATCTTGACGCTCAATTAGCTTATGTGTGGTGTATCTGGTCCGTTGCAGATATTCTTGAAACAAAGTTTGGCTACGAATCAGATTTTCATAAAGCAGGAGTTAATGTTAGAAAACTCTCTTTAAAATACTTTGCAGATAATATTAATGATATAGTTCAACGACAATTTACTCCTGTCGACCCCATAGGAGAGGAAGATTTAGTTCTGAAACAAAAGCGATTTGAAGAACTCAAAGAAAGTTTTCCAGCTTATATAGAGCCTAAATTTGATATACGAGAACTTCCTGAAGAAAATCGTCCAGCAATGTATATCAAAAAATCCACTGAAGAATCACTTGGAGTAGGAGATCTCTTAATAGGTTTATTGCCCATAGAATCAGGACTTCAAGGCCCGATTGGAGGGCTTGTTGATATACTCCTAGAAATTTTCATTGGGAAGGTTGGGGATGAAATAAATCTTGGGGAGGATGCTATGCAAACCATAGAAACCGCTTTTATGGCAATTGAGGCCATGCTTGGATTCTTTAGTGGTGATGACATCTCAGTTGAGTCTGCATTATCAACCTTATTTGACATCATCAAAGAATTCATACCTTTTCCAGAGGAATTAGAACCTTATGTCCAGCTGATCTTTGATGCTATTCCTCTTCTAAGAGGGGATTTTTCAGCAATTAGTGATATAATAGGACGATTGCTAGATCTAGTTATTCCTGAGGACTGGGGATGGTTTAAGACTATAATTAATGAGATTCTTAGTTTATCAGTATCTCTCATTGATGAAATGAAAGAAGGGGGAGGAAATTTTCTTGATGCCCTTCTTTCTGTCATCAGCGAGCGATATTTAGACGTTTTAATAGAACAATTCTTGGAGTTACTTGGATTAGACAGTGGTGATTTAACGAAATACATTTCTGGCATCAGTCTTTTCCTCAAAACAATAATGGACTTCTTAGCCAGCGGTAATTTAAAGAAAACGATTTCAGAGTATCTCCCTCAATTTATACAATTTTTCTTTGAGGCCATTGGTTTAGTTGGAGCAGGATCAGGAGCTGACACCCTTAGTGCTCAAGATGCATCTACTTGGAGCAAATTGATTGGGATTTTAGTTAACCTGTTGATGTCTGCAATTGGCTTTTCGGGCGGGAATATTGGTACACTGTTAGGTTATCCTTCTGACTTACCGACTGATGATAATTTAGCAAGTATATTTGGTTATCTTCTCCAACTAATTGATGAAAACGTACCTGAAGTAACTTATGCTGCAGACCAGCTTCAAAACTTAATCTATCAGGTCAATATGGCTATTTCTGCAGCTAAGGAATCCGCTATGTCTAGTGTAACCGACTTTATGACCAATTTACGTTCAGCAATTGATACTTTCAAAACTCAAACTGGATTTCAATTCCACAGCGATAGCACAAAGGATACCCAAATCAAGGAAATGATTGTATCAGGTGCTACAATGGTGGCAGGAGCTATTAATGGAGACTTTACTAATAAGGATCAACTACCTAATTTGAATAATACAATGGATTTCATAATTGATGTTGCAGAACTAATGATGGGAGACATTGATGATACTAAGGAAGGAAAAATTAAAAAAGCTGTCAATAATATCGTAACAATCATTGCTGTGATTAGTGATAAAGATGAATTAAAGCAATACATTAGTAGTACTATTGATAAATTCAAAGAACAATTTAAGGATCCTGCAGCGGTTATAGACAATACAATTAGGTTTTTATTGTCTACTGCAAGCAGTCTTAGTATAGATACCTCAATTCTCGAAAAAATCCAGACATTTGCGGAAATGGGAACAGCATTTTTCAGAATCATCATATCCGCAAAAGACAATAGTATCCAAGGAATTCTTCAAGGACTTATTCAAAATATTGGAGTCAGTTTGATAAAGGAATTTGCTGGAATCGACATATCTTTTGTAAAGGATATTTTGGAATTTATTTTCCCCAAATTTTTCGGAGTTGATAGTGCAGATCTGCCTTCAGCTCATGAACTCATCCAAAATTTGTTGGGACAGCTTGATGAGGTTCCAGGGCTTGATTCTCTGATCGGATCCCTCAGTATCCCTGGTATTTCAAACCTTAATGACCTTAAAGACGCCATGGAAGGTATATTGGGAATAATCTTTAACGCAAAGGATATCTTTACCGATGGTATCCGCTGGTTATTTGGACAATTAATGGATTGGGTAGGTGGACAAATTGAACAATTAATTAACATGCTTTTAGATGCAATTATGAACGCGCTAAGTTCATCTGATCTAATTCCTCCAGAATGGTCTGGAAGCCTTCCAGTAGGGCTTGGAGGTTTCAGTCTTTTTAGTATTGGGATTGAATTGGGATTATATCCTCATTTCGGTTTTGATGAAGCTGCTTTTTCAGATTGGATGCTGGATATTGTTTTCGGTGGTTTAAATCCATTTAGTGGAGGAATAGACGATTTCTTTGGTGAAATCTTCTCGTTCTTTGAATTAATTCCAACATTCAAAGCAGGGTTAGAAATAGGAGGATTTGGAACAGAAGAAAATCCGCTGATGGCTTTCTTACTAGAATCATTAGGCCTTGAACTAGAGTTCTCAGGAAAAGGTTGGTTCGAATTAGAACTCTTTACCTTAAAAGGTGGAGTGTTTGACACAGATAATTTCTTTAAAATTATTGAATGGGGATTCCAATTTACTATTACTATTTCCCGTACATTCACTCTGCTTGATTTTCTTACAGGGGGGACAGCGGGAGCTCTAAATTCAATAGGTGAATATCTCGGATTGGATGCAATAACGGTAACAGTTTCATTTGGAATCTTTCTTGAAGTTGTAAAACGTGCAGCATCAGCTGCAGGGCCAGAAGAGGGTTCATTTACCCTAAAAATCACCTTAGGTATGAATGTTCATATAGGAATTAATTTACTGATAGTTGGAATAGCGCTTGACTTTACTATGGAGATCATTCTGACGTTTTTCCAGGATTTAGTGAACCCGGTGCCGCTTAAGATTTTCTTAGAAATCATCCTACGGATCACGGTTACGTTAACATTCTTGTTTGCGGACTGGGATATCGAGGTTGAATGGAAACCCCTTGATCCTTCGCCATTAGAATTAACTCCTAGTGATCCTGAAGAACAGAAGGAAAGTGGGGCTATGGGATTGGATGCAGACCAAGATGGGATCTCGGATGTGGATGAGGAGGCAACTCCTGGCTTAAATCCATATGCTGCTGATACAGATGGGGATGGATTATCAGATAAGTTTGAAACGCAGACTTCCAAGACAGATCCGATCCTCCCAGATACAGATGGAGACGGATTAGATGATTTTATCGAATATGAGAATACCAAAACCAATCCAAGGCAACCTGATACTGATTGGGACGGTTTAACTGATTACGAAGAAGCAATCATTATAGGAACAGATCCGCTCGACACAGATACTGATGAAGATGGAATTGACGATTACTATGAAGTAAACCATGCTTATGATATCAAAGGAGTCACACGAAGCGTGGAGTTTGTAATGATTGGTGGTGTAAAATATACTGACCGAACTGACCCCCTAAACCCAGACACTGACGGGGATGGTTTATTAGATGGTGAAGAAGGAGAGTTTGGACCGTTTTATGGATTGGATGAGCTATATAATGAAACACAGCCTGGTATTGACACCCCACCTATAATTTTCAACGGTGGATATACACATCCACTGGATAATGATACAGATGATGATACATGGGAGCAGTTATATGATGGGATGATAGCTCCGTCCAAAGCTCATGCTTGGGTTAAAATACAAGATGGCTCTTGGATATTAACTACTGACTGGTGGGAAGTAAAAGGTATGCCTATTGTATATATGGTTGAAGGAGAACCCGTTTTAAATATCACGTATACAAATCCATGTAATCCAGACACTGATGGGGATACAGGAATTGGAAGCTATGATAGAACTGGAGCCCCAGATCAACCACATGATGAACCTCCAGTTAGTGAAATCCTCAATTCAGATGGATACGAACTATCCTTAGACCCCCCAAGCGATCCATGTGACGCTGATACGGACGATGATGGATTGATTGATGGTTTAGAGGGAACCCGAGCGTCTGACTCAAATCACACGCATTATAATAATCCTGATACCGATGGGGACGGTTTAGGAGATCTTCAAGAATTACTTCTCGGATCAGACCCTCGACATCCAGATTCTGATCGAGACATGGTTATCGATGGAGACGAGTACTTTAAATATGGTACACATCCACATAACCCCGATACAGATTACGATGGATTACTTGACGGTGAGGAACTTTATTGGTTCCATACAAACCCCTTTTCAATCGATAGTGATGGAGATCGAATTGGAGACTGGATGGAATTAAATATCTACTTCACTGATCCAATGGATGAAGATTCTGACAATGATAGACTGGATGATTATGAGGAAATCTTTATCTATAGAACTAAACCAGATGATTCTGACACTGACTCAGAGAGATGGAATGACTTAAACCATAACAATCGATATGACGGTCTTGAAGAATGGGATCCTGCATACGATGAAAATGGAGATGGAGTGTGGAATGGTGACTACCTCCGTGACGGTGATGAGGTTTATGGGACTTACAACGGTATTAAAACAGATCCATTAAAATGGGATACGGATATGGACTCGATTACCTATTATGTTGTCTATCCGGGTGGTAAAGTTGATATGACCTTCCGACTAAGTGATGGAGACGAATTGTATTACTTTGGTACAAACCCCACTTATGGCGATACTGATTTAGATGGACTTACTGATGGTTGGGAGTTGTATTTGGCATCAGGATTAGTTCCCAAAGTTGTATATCAATATTATCAGATCGCATTTCCAATTAAACTAAATCCCTTGAATAATGATACCGACGGAGACCTTATCCTCGATGGGGCAGAATTAATGATTGGTAATCAATCTAGTTTGATTTACCCCTATGTTGGATTCTTTATTCTCCTACCATATAACACCTCTCCTGTCCTATTGGATACTGATGGAGATTTCTTGAATGATAGTTTTGAACTCCGTGATCTAGGCACACGTCCTGATGTTCTAGATACTGATAACGACACGTTATCCGATTATGATGAGCATTATTTCCACTTGACTGATCCTCTTAGTAATGATACTGACGCAGATGGCTTATTAGATTGCAATGAGACCACAGCAGTAGTTCCAGTTGGTTGGGGTGCTAGTGGACTAGGAATCACTCTGATGGGGCCTTATAACCCTTTTTACCCAACTTATGCAGACGATCCCGATACGGATGACGATGGTTTGCCAGACGGTGCTGAAATCATGGAGGATATGCCGTATGGATCAAACCCTATGGTATGGGATAGTATTATTCCTGGCCGTCCTGATGGCTCCATCTTCGATAGTGACCATGATGGGATCTCTGACGGTTTGGAATACTTCGGGGATCCAAATGGCACCCTTTCTCCCACGGTACTCGTAGCGGGTGGTGGACCGTTTAACCCTGACTCAGATCGTGATGGATTGTTAGATGGAGCAGAATGGCAGATTTATGGAACGAATGCGTCAAATTGGGACACGGATAACGATACTTTCTCTGATGGACTGGAAATATTAGCTGGCACTGACCCCCTCACATTCACTAATGCAACAGAAATGTATGCAGCATTGGATATTTATCGAGATGATCTCTTAGTAACTTCCCCCATTGATACTATTTATGACACAACTACACTTACTGTCACTGTTGCCAACTTTACTTTCTTTGGCAATGTTCAATATCAATTTGTGGGTGGACCTACAGATCATTTGGAGCACGAAATGAAATATAAACCTCGCAAGTATCAATGGGAAAGTGAGATCCTTTCTTTATCTAAAGGCATCTATACTTTAGAAGTTTCGGGTACAAGATTTGACGGTTCGGAAGCGATTAAACGTATTACATTCTATATTTTAACCGAACCTTTACAAATCGTTCCATTCCTCATTGGTGGGGTCATCGGTTTTGGAATGGTTTCTTTACTTCTCTATTTGACATCTTTTGTTAATATCCAGCAATTACTTGTCTGGAAGAAAAAGGAGGGGGGCTTGTAAATGATAGGAGGCACAAAAATGCGAAATAAACTAGTTAGATTTGCAGCACTCTTCGCAGTCACTATATTTCTCTTTGGACCTAGTGTTACGGAAGCTTTGATATACAATCCATTCATGGATTTCCTCACTGATGAATATGGACTCTATCCGCAAGGAATTGTCCCCCCACTAAGGAGTATCTCCGAGGAAGTGTCAACTTATTACTCGAGCTCTGATCCTGGAGTTGACTCAAAATATCTCCCAAGTGATTATGATATTTCCAAATTTTTGATGAATAACGAAATGCAATATCAAAGTGTTTGGGAACCATGGTTAACTAAAGCAGCAGTTCGTTGTATAGAAACTGATGCCTCCAAAGAATTTCTGGCCGTTGGAGGAGGATATTTATACGATAATGAAATTCATATCTATCGTTGGAATGGTCACACTAGGAATTACGATAAAGTGTGGGATTCAGGGGATCAAATCATTCAGGGGGATGTTATCTCTATTGATTTTGGTGATACAGATAATAATCAATTTTTGGAGATAGTAGCTGGCTCTGCTGACGGTCATGTCTACGTATTTGAACAGGAACATATCTATGATCCCTTTGATAACATGGAAAATCAATTCGTGCATGTTTGGACAAGTCCCAAGATTCAACAGGTCTGGGGTGTGAAAATTGCTGATGTAGACAAAGATTATCTTCCTGACATCATTGCTGGTTCATGGGATGGAAAAATCCATGTTTATGAATACATCAATCACTCTGGATATCCATTTTCAAAGCAACATTGGATTGAATATGCAGAGAAGGCTACAATCAATGTTGGAGAAAAAATTTACTCCATTGATGTTGGTGATACCAATTATAATGCCCTCCCAGAAATCATCGCCGGTACGAGTCTAGGGAGAGTTTATATTTACGAAAATAATGGCACAGTTTTGTCAATTAATGGTAAACCTTGGCCGTTAACACAAGACAACTCCTATCGTTATCATTGGGATTCAGGAAATATATCCTGGAAACCCGTTACCCAAATGGAAGTGGATTCCTTAGATAATGATCCTCATGATGAAGTGGTTTACATTGCTCAAGGTCAGGGGGTTTATGTAATCAATTGGGATCCAAATGTTGCAGGTGGTTGTTATCTCACTCACCAGCTTTGGGAACCTTTCGACTCCTGGGAGTTAGGTGGTTTTGAAGGTCTAGGACATTACCTTAACCATTATATTGATTGGATGACTTGGTCAAACAATAACCTTACTAGAATTCCTTCGGGTACGTATATGCCCTACAACGATACTTTTTACCAAGAAATGACCGTTTTTATTAATGGATCTATGAAACCCTCGGGGAATTTCCTCCCTATTGAGAATATGTCCGATCTGCATGTGTATTGGGAGAATGATACTACTAAGATCTTCATAACTGAACCTTATGCTCGTTATGTCTGGGAACCTCAATGGCCTAAAAACACCTCTATGGCTATTCATCGCAAACTTGATCCCTGGGGTGAAGATGGTGTTTACATTTCTGATCCTCCAATAAGTCACCCCCCTGCAGAAAACTATACAACCTTTAATGCCCGTGATTCCATAGCTAGTGCAATAGTTGATTGGGGTAATGACCAAGAAGTCATGGGAGATGGTTTATGGGCTGTACCTGGAACCACTCTTGGTTATGATGTTACTCTTCGTTTCCATGATGCATATGATCCCAATTTAAACAAAATTTCATTTGAGATTTCTCCTGATACTCAACAATGGGTTCGTGTACCCAATGAAAATATCAAAATTCAATGGAAATCAGGTGATGATGATGTTCTCTTAGATATTGACCCTGTGCTCTCTTCCAAACATTGGGCGTATTTCCGATATATGCGGATTAATGTAACGGACGGTGGGTATTATAAAATTAAAGGAGGTTATGCTCCAGTTATGTACCGTCCCATGGACACTGCTTCATCTATCACTATTGGTTCACTTGATCTAGATTACTACAAAGCTTATACTACAGGTCAAAGTGAAGGTAAAAAGATTGTACTTGGGACTGTAGACGGGAAAATCATCATGTTCCGCTATAATACAGCAACAAAGGCCTATGATTTACTCTGGAACTCGTACAAAAATGATTCTTACACACAAGGTACCAACATTTGGGCGATAACTGAGGTGAAAAGCCCCGGTAAAATCCCTACTTGGTTATATAATCAATCTAGCAGCGATATTTTTAATGTGAATGAAGAATTACGCCAGCTTGAAATTGATCAGAGCTGGTTACCTGGGATCCTAGGTAATTATTTCAGTATGGATCATGTTTCGTTAATGAAATCGTTCTGGGAAAATATTTTCGCTGTGATAGAAGATTATTGGCCTTATGCTGAAATAGTTGATATTAATGTCCCTGCGAACGATATTGTTGTGGGAACTGATAATGGAAAACTAGTGGTATTTCCCTCCTTAGTAGAAACTTGGTCAGTTCTCGGAAATTATTTCTTCTATCCCGTAAATACGAACCCTTTTTACAATGGAATGTCTATTAGCCCTACTTTCGTTGATTTCAATCAAGATCCAAACCATTTCCCAGAGCTGATGTTTCTTGGATGGGGGGACAAAGATCAGCTATATGATCCCATTGATCCAAACAAACAACAATCTATGGCTGGGTTGGATGTTTATACATTCGATTTGGCTGCAAGTCCTATCGGAGCATATGTAGGTAGATTCGAATTGGCTGAACATGAGATTACTGGTCTCCTTTGGCGAGCTCTTGAAAAGTCTTTGGTCGTTCCTGAGGTTGCTTGGGGTGATGTTGACGCGGATGGGGATTCTGATCTTGTCCTTACAAATGGGCGGTTGTATTTCATCGAAAATATCCATAATACCATGTTTAGGCTAGATACCGAATACTTCCGTGATATGAACCTAAAAGCGACAGACAAATTATACAATTCTCCAGAATTATATGACTTTGATGGTGATGGTGACTTAGATCTCACCGTAGGATACGCTAATCGAGAAGGAGCAACCTACTTTGAGAATAAAGGCTCTCGTTGGGCTCCTGAATGGGTAGAAAATAAATGGCTTTATACAAATAGTTGGGGTGGTCTCTGGTTTAATAACCTCACAACTCCTACATTCGCCATTGATCCAGCTACAGGGGTACTCACTCATTTAACCACATACAATAATCACACAGGTATGATGGTTAAATTGCTAGCAGAATATGAAAATCACAATGCCTTTATAATAGGAACAAATCCCCTCATTTCCCGCTTAGAAATCAATCTTAAATCTGGTGCAGACAGTTATGGTAACCTGCTAGCTAACTATGGGTATCATGTCTTTGAAGTCTGGAATTCACAAGCAGAACTAGCTCGCTGGACTCTTGCAATTGAAACAGGTGATATGGATCAAGATGGCAGACAAGAAGTAATTGTCGGTTCGTACGACCAGAACCTGTACGTTTTTGAACATCTAACAAATAATACTTACAAGCGTGCTTATCGATCACAAGATCTAACCCATAAAGAACTTTCCTTGACCTCTCCATATGCTTACGAAGAACTAGAAGGTGTGTCAGGTACATTCTACCGTACTATTTGGGATGATGTAGAAGAGATTGTCGTTGGATTAGATATGGATAATGATGGCTTCTTAGAGATGGTTGCAACTGCAGGTCTCTCTATATTTATCTGGGAGCAAAATAATGATGGATTTGTGTCTATCGATGATGAATACACACTTATTTGGCAAGCTGACCTCCGACAATCCGCTTGGGCTCCACTTTTTGCAGATCTTGGAATCGATAAATTTACAGCGGCTGCATATGCAGGGGATATGGATTACAACGGTTTCGGTGAATTTGTTGTTGCCGCGGGTAGCTTTCTTTTTGTATTTGAATCTAGCGGCTCAAATAATTATTATGAGAATTTTTTAAAGAATCCTTTCCCCGCTAGAGGTCGTTACTTCACTCCTGGCAATCCTCTTGTTTCCCCCGCAGTTAGAGCTTTATCAATTGAATCTATTGTAGTTTCTGATACAGATAATGATACTCTTAACGAGATTATCATAGGTGGACTAAATAAGACTTGGTGGGGAACATATAACGGATTTGTAGCCATCCTAGAAAATCAAATTGGTACATATGCTTACACATGGTGGGCTCCTAATCATTTAATGGACGAAAACCCAGTATACGACCTTACTGTCGATAATCAAGACATGGACAAGTATAAGGAGATAATTGTCGGAACTTTCAAAGGAATCGTTATTTATGAAAACAATGGAACTGAAACAGAGCGGAATAACAATTATGTAGAACGATCTATTTTAACTAGCTATGTCAACTTCCCCACTATCAAGCTTAAAGCAATGTTTGACTTAGAGACAAAAGTTCAGCTTGCATTACGGAATACTGATATGATTGAACTACAACGCAATGTAAGCACAACTCTATATTATGGTAATTGGATACAGGTATTCAAGGGTGGAAATCGACTTTATTGGGCTACGAGCGCAGATTATGGTGACACATGGACTCAGCGGGGACCTATTGTCACTCTTGGAGTGGAGATTGTGACTGCGGGCGCAGGAACCTGGTCGTGGACCTATTCCAATTATGAGATTCATCCCTCCCTTTTCCAAGCAAAGGACGGTCGTGTTTGGATTGCATTTAGTGCAAAGATGACTTTTAATGTTTTTACATATGAAGGAATCTGGCTCCTGCAATTAAATCCAAGTAGCCTCACATGGGAAAACGCGGTGGGTATTGGTACGGGAAGTGGTAATCTAGCAGTTCAAGATTTCCATGGAAATTATGTTTATAATCCAAGTGTTTGGGAGTACAATAACAACACTGCTCAGCGGGTGGCTATTTCCTATATGAACTCCTCAAATGGAGGAATTTACTGGAAAGGTGATTTTTCTGCTCCAAATCTTAGACCAGAGGCTAGAATTCCAAATATTGGTAATAGTGCATTTGAGAATAATCAAACTTGGAACAAACTCGGGTATAAAGCAATCTCGCATGACGCGATCAGATCAGTTAGTGGAGATGTCGTACTAGTTTTTACTGGTATGAGCTTTAAAGAAGCTAAAGTTGATTATGATCTTTGGATTGCCAAATCAAACTCCACACCAATGTGGGATGGAGCTTTTCCCTATTCCCGTGCAACTGTGGATGCAATCGACGAATTATACCCCTCAATTACCCAAACGGTAACACCTGACCATACTTTGATGATTATTTTCGAAGCGGATGGCTATGCTCCTTCTGGTGCCCTTCAAATTACTTATAGTAAAGACGATGGAGCCACATGGCGTGATCCTGAACCAGTTACAACTACTCCACCTTTTGCAGAGTACATCTCTTTCCCACTGTATGGATTCAGTCTATTAGTATTGAAAGACTATCCCTTTATCCTAGTTAAGTCTTTGATTTCTGTTGGACCAGCTATTTCGGCACACTGGGAAGGTGGTTTCGTTTATTCCTTTATGGCACAATATCATCTTTTCTCATTAGCTAAAATTAGTCTTACCCAGACTACTACATCAACACTGACTGTAGGCGTCGGGTATGCTGAATCAGTTAGTCCTCCTGATAGCACAATGACACTCAATTCGGGTGACATAACAGCCCACTCTGGATTAGTTGAAAATATTGGAGGAAGTATTACTACTGGAGGTGGAGAAGTAAGCTATATCACTACCGAAGGAGACACTATTCCAGTCGGAACTTTAGTCAATTTAACTCTAGGTGGCGGTGGTAGCGCTATTTACTATACCACGACTGTTAGCACCCCTACTATCAACTATAATACCCCCATCGTTACAGAAGATACACAACTCTCTAGCTATGGCGGATCAATCGTTGCATATGGCGAGGATGCAACAGGAACTGATAATCCAGAAAATGATCAGAACACTGGTTCGTATGGTTTAGCAGCAGCTGTTGGTTTCAGGGGAGAAGATTTCCATCGCGACCGACAGACTCCTGATCGGGGATTTTATAATAATATCTTCTTTGGTATGAACCCCAGTTCCAATTTCAGCCTATTTGATTTCAAAGAAGCCAGAGCCATTGACACAGGAGACACTGATAAAGATGGAAGACGTGAAATTGCTATCGCTTCTGGAAATCAAGCATTCCTTGTTGAAGTAGCTCGCACAGGTGGCGAAGAAGAGGTTCTTTTCTATTATCAACCTTGGCATAGCGATGGCTTGGCTACTGAAACAACTGATATTGAGCTCCATGATGTCAATGGAAATGGAATGGACGAACTTGTTGTATCATGTATTGAGGGAAACGTTTATGCGTTTGAAGGAATTTTCACGGAACCTTCAGCAACCGATTACCTCTATTTCGATTGGGATCCAGTCTGGACGAATTATGAGCAAGGAGAGTTTTCTAGTGCACCGATTCAACCTGATCATCTTGCAGACACAACGGATATTACACTTGATGGTGTGGATGACATTGTATTTGCCATGATGGATCCTGACGGTATAGGTTACAATGGTTTTCCGCTGATTCGTGCGGTTAATGGTGCAACTGGATCACTAATATGGGAGTATAACCTATCTAGTACAAGTATTTCTTCTAAAAACTCGATAGTCCTTAATTTACGTACTATAGACCTTACTGGTGACGGTGTAAAGGAAGTTATTGCACTTATACATGACATCACAGCAGATAACCTCTATATGATTGCTTTAGAAGGAACAACAGGTATAGAACGGTGGCCCGATGACGTATTCTTCTTCGCAATAGATGCTACGCAATATGCAGAAATGATGTTCGAAGACATTGATAATGATACTATCCCAGATGTTCTCACAGGGATTGGGGATAGCATTTTCTTTGTTAGTGGAGTAGATGGAAACTATGATGGAAACAATGATGCTAGACCCGAATGGTTCTATACATTCCCAGATCACATGGATCCAGATCCTACAACACATGTTACACATATTTCGACTACGGAAGATAGAGTAATTGTTTCTGGGGTTGATCCTGATTCTGGAAATGGAACGGTTGCTATAATCGATTATAATGGAACAGTAATCTACACATTCCTGCGAAATAGCTCAATCTATGGTCTTACAGCAACAATGCTAGATATAACTGAAGATTCCATAGAAGATATAATCATATTCGAATCTGGAGTTATGTATGTTTATGATGGTACATCTAATATGACTGAAGCGTTATTCAATACCTCTTTTGATGGTAGTACTGGAAATGCTAAGGAAACGATTAAATATGACTTTAATGGAGACAGCTATGACGATCTATTAATACAACTGCATTATAACGTTACTTTAACTTTTGAAGATCAAGTATCCCTCACTCGTGTTGGAGAATCATATATTGACCAAGGCATTAATTTCTCGAACACTGATCCAATTAATATTGGCACCTACTTAGGATGGACTGCTTGGGATTCAGGAAGTTCATCCATATATACACCTCATTCAGGGGATATAACAATTTTCACCCGTGAATTAGACAATTATATAACTATAGACGACTTTGCTACCACAGTATCAGCATATTTCTCAACTGGTTCCTATTCTGGATTTTTCGTCTGGGAAGCGTACGATATTGATGGAAATCTAATAGATACTACTTCGTTTATACCGAATCGTCCCGTTCAATATGTTGAATTGAATGATCCTTATGGTAGAATCTATCGTGTTCATGTAACAGGAACTGGAGATACAACATGGAATAGTCGGTTTGTTATGGATAGCTTCAGTTACTGGAAGAATCCTGAGAAAGTTGAGACAAAACTAGTGGCTTTATCAGGAATTAATCCCGAAATTTACCTCTGGGAGTACAACCTATGGGATACCTATGCAACAGAAATCAAAATGGGTGATTTGGATCATGATTCTGAAGATGATGATCTTCTGCTTTTGACAGAATATACCCTTGACAATCCCCATACTGGAGCGATTTTTGCATTAGATGGCACTTATGGGACCCCCTTGGGATATATGCAGCTTCATGGAACAGGAATATCTGTAGCAGCAGGTAATTTCGGTCCTTATGGGGAAGTGGCCATTCTAAATACCTCCTGCACCTTAAGTACTTGGACTTTTGTCCATCATGAACCAACGATCGCCCTTGACCTCTCCATACCTGAAGGAAGTATTTCATATCAAACTCGGGGTCCTGTTTATGCTATTGACACTGGTGATTTCAATAATGATGACATTGAAGACGTTATTTTTGCGGATAAAAGTCGCTATTTAATAACATTAGATGGTTTGACTGGTGAAGTCATCTGGAAATATCGTACCAGCTCACCAATTCAGAAAGTCGCTATTGACGATGTAGATAATGATGGGTACTCAGATGTTGCAGCTGCATTACGTTCAGGTATGCTTGTTATGATCAACGGTCAAACTGGAAGACCTTCTTGGCAGCACTTCATGGGTTTGATTATTGCTAACCAAATGCAGTTTGTTGATTATAATCATGACTCAGAGAAAGAGCTTGCTGTAAGTATGGGTTATCGTTTCAGTAGCATCTTTGGTAGAATTATGTTGTATAATACTACTAGGGATCCAGTTTTAGGACATGGGAAAGTAATATGGCAATTTATCCAACCTTTTGGCCCATTCACCAGATTTGAGGTTGCTGATTTCTTGAACGACGCTAATGGAATTCTCGACTTCGCGGTTGAAATCTATGAGCACTCAATCTGGATATTAAATGGTAATAATGGTAACCCAGTCAATGGTATCCTTATAAAAGTGCATGATTTTAGAGTGGGTATCTTTACTACAAATCTACACCCTCAACTAGCAGTAATTGTACGTAATGGAACTGTGATCATCTATGACAGCCTCGATTATTCAAGTTTTGGTTCCATATTTGAAGATAAGAAAATCCACTTGAATATTCCATTCCGTCTGTCACATATGGCAACAGGTAACTTTGATCCCTCCGATCAACTACATGAGATAGCAATACGATCCTTTGCGAATGGAACGTACTGCTTAGATGGAGATCTGAGTGTTTTATGGACATTTGAAGATCGTTCCATTTTCTATCTACCAAGATATTTAACTGCGGATCTCAATGATGATGGACAATTGGACATCATCTCCTTCAATATTGACAATGTTATTGCTTTAAGTGGAACAGAGAGAGAACCTACCCAAGTGGTCTGGGCTGCATTCATTCCAAAGCATCTTGTTCTCTCTGCAGTCATTGCTGATTTTAATAATGATGGTGTCGATGACATTGCAGTAGGTACAATCGATGGAATGATATATATTCTACATGGAACTATAGAGAGATCTTTCTTACAAGATACTGGACCAGATGGAGGGACAGGATAGGAAGAAGAGGTGATGACCATGAAATCTAATAAATTACATACTAGAAAGTCATTAGCACAACTTATAGTTTTTTTCTTCTTCATACAGCTTCTCTTCAACTCCACGTTGATAACACCTCAAACAAGTTCCGCATCTCCCCTAACATATTGGGATAGTGTATGGGAAGGTGCGGTGACAAGTAACGATAATTTCAATACACCTTGGATATTTACAATCAACGAATCATTAACCAACAACCCAGCTACTCCACTCAACGTTAGTACACTCCACCCCGATTACTATAGCTTTAGAGTTGCACCAGGGTTTTATTTTCAGGTTTATATAGAGTTGAATGAATCGAACGCGTGGAATGAAACAAGTCGTCAATTAATTGTCCCTCTTCAACCAGAAGACTCCAAATTCACTGCTGCTATCAATTTACAACTTCTCTATCCAGATGGTACTCTTATTGAAGAAAGTCGAGCAGGAGGGTCAGAAGAACTAGTTGGTCCAATCCTTACTACTGAATCTATAGATATTATTATCAATGTCTCTGTTGTTAATCCGATTTTTAGTGGGATCTATTCCACAGTTCCTTATTCAACGACATATAATATGTCTAT
This sequence comes from Candidatus Heimdallarchaeota archaeon, assembly GCA_011364965.1. Classification (GTDB taxonomy): domain Archaea; phylum Asgardarchaeota; class Heimdallarchaeia; order Hodarchaeales; family Hodarchaeaceae; genus Hodarchaeum. Next base: position 45,070 of record RDOB01000006.1, on the reverse strand, counting down.
TATTTACGAGGACAAATATGAACGCTTACAGAGCAATGATAAACAATCTTACATAAATATTTACGATGATGAAATTGTTCCAGGTACTTATGAAAATATGCGTCTATCAGGTGATACCTACACTGAGTACGGAAACATTGATATCTATTCTATCTTTCTTTATGCAGATACATGGATGAATATCACTATTTCGGCATTTGGTGCCAACGGGGTTCCGAGTCAAGCAGGGCCTGATATTATTCTCTACAATCATGATCTTTCAGCTAAAGAATATGACTTTATTGACGGTGGAGATGGTTCACCAACAACAGAAGTATGTAAATTTACAATGGGCAATAGTGGATGGTTCTATCTCTATATTGATGGAACTAATCATGGCGGGCAACATACAAAAACCTACAATCTATATATCGATATGGAAGATCAAATAGAGGTAAATAATGGAGAAAATTCAACCATTGATGACAGAATACTCGCATTAGGAACTCAAACAAGAGTAATCTCTCGAGATGACAGTGATAGTTATAACCTCTCAATAACAGCTCAACAACGGTTACTTGTGGAAATTTATTGGTTCTCCTTTATAGGAGATCTAACATTGAAAGTCTATGAGAATTATTCCATCCAATCCTTTATTGCAGAAGATAAACCCATTCCCATAGGCCCTGATAAAAGCGCAGGACGAGTTGGCCCGCATCGAGCGCAATCTACAAGTGTTTATTACTTGAATATTACTAGTGACAACCCTGAACCACGCTATTATAATCTTTCGATAAGATTACTAGATGCAGATGACTGGGCTGAAGATAATAATGGCCCTAATACTGCATATCTTCTCTCACCCACGTCCAGAACTTATGCACCTACTTTAGCTGATCCTTTCGCAGGATTATATAGCTTAAAAGGTGATCAAGATTGGTTTGCTATCCCTCTATTATCAGGAGATAACATTACGATTCGTATCGATTTTGATGACGCATTAGCAGACTTAAATCTCGGCCTTTATACACAAGAAGGGACAACTTTGGATTTATCATTGGGAATCACTGGTGATTTTGAAGAGGTAACTCACCTTGTAAGAAAAGCAGATGTTTACCTTTTTGTAATCGTAGGCGCGTCTTATAATGGTGTTGGGGTGGATTATAATTTAACAGTTGCTATAGATGCATTTGATGACGATTATGAATCCAACAACTTCCCCGTTGAAGCAAAACCAATTGGAGAAGGACATCACGATGACCTTATATTGCGAGATGGTAGTGATGATTGGTACTATGTGTATTTGATAGAAACGGATGTTATTTCGGTTAATTTATCATACTTTGCCCAAGAAACCGATGGAGAGTTAAATGATATTGATCTTTCGCTATTTTATCCTGATGAATCGCTAGCGGAGCGAAATATTACCTCATTTAACGAGTCTATAACATTTACTGCTGATATCACTGGAAGATATTACATCAATCTGATTATTTTCGGTGAAGCAAACGCTTACAATCTCACCATTGATATTATTGAAACTGATGATCCATGGGAAGACAATGATTTTCTTGGAGAGGCTTCTCAATTCAATATCAATCCTATCCCAGGCCAAGCGATCTCACGTATGGAATCAGGCTTACGTATGCGAGTCAAAGATGATGATTTTTATGTTGTAAATGTACCAGCAGGATCAGCGATATTAATAAGACTTTCATTCCCTCAAGGACAAAACCTAGATCTTCAGCTATTAGCAGGGACTGGCACAATCTTCGACACGAGCGATCTCACCTTAGGAAACACGGAAGAAGTTGGCCCATTCCCCATGAACTCGTCTTATTATACAGTCTATAATACAACAAATATTTTTTTCCGTGTATATATGAACCAAGGTTTGACAACAGATTATGAACTTAATGTGACAATTGGACCTGAGGAGCTGCTTATTACGCGACAAACTGCTATAACTGGGAGTTCGACAACCACTACTAAAGCTTTTAATCCTTGGGGCTTTGTAGGACCCGCGCTTGTTATTGGCGGAGCTGTTGGTGGGGGAGCAGCAATTCTCTATGCTGGAAAGAAAACTGGAGCTTTAGACACTGTTGTCGATAAATTTAAGGATCGATTCAGTGGAAGAGGTTCTGGTGGAACTGGTGATAAGAAGAAGATTATAGGACGGAAGAAACCTCCAAGTTAGGGGGTCACTTCTCCTATCAACCTCTTTTTTATTCAGTTTAACGAATATTATAACCAAATACTATTATTTTACTTGAAGCTAAATCATCGGATTTTCTCTTTATTCTGTTATCAACACCTATTCGGTAAGAGAAAAAAGATAAAGATCTTTCTTAGTTAAATCCAGCTGTACTCGTATAATCACATATATTAATGACAATAAAAAAGGTATTTTATTGCTTTGAAGATTTCGTAGAAATGTCTATTGGATAAAAGTGGGAACCATTCAATGAACCTAAAAGATATTTCAGACCTCTATCGTCTTAGCTTATGTCTTCTAGCTAGTTTAGTTGTCCTAATTGCTGGTTACTTGTGCCATCGGCTAAATGCAATAGTTTTAAATAAAACCCCTCAAAATATTATTGAATTTACGTTCCTAAATGAATTACTGCCACCTGAGGGGATTTTTTTAGGATTAGTCATCCCCTTTTTGCTTATAGGAGGTAATCATGTCATTAACGATATTTTTGATTATGAGAGTGATGTGATTAACAATAGAATGGACAGACCTCTTGTCAGAGGAACTTTATCAAAATCCTCAGCGAAATTAATTGTCTTGGGAAATTATGTTCTAGCTTTCATTATGACATTAATAATGGTCTTTTTTTATGATATTCCCTTTCCTCTTATCTTTGCAGTATTATTCTTTATAGCTCTTGGGGCTGGTTATAATTTTGGTATAAAACAATTCGGAATACTTGGAAATATATGGGTCAGTTTAGGATATTTTATGCCATTTCTGATGGGTGCATTACTTGTTGGTATTACTGATTCATGGGTATTTTTAAATATTATTGTTCTATGTTCCTTCATTTTCTTCTTAGCACTAGGAAGAGAAGTCTTAAAAGATTTAATGGATATTGAGGGAGATTTGGCAAATAAAATCAAGACTGTGGCGAATATTTATGGTCCTCAATGGGCTGCAAGGATTTCTGCTATTATTTATTTCATAAGTATTCTCAATGGATTTTTAATGCTATTTTTGGTTTATAAAAGCAATTTATTCTTCTTAGGTGGTTATTCAGTCCTAGTTCTACTAATTCTTTTAACAACGTTTACTATTCTCAAAGACCCCTCAAAAGAAAACGCTATCAAAGGCAGAAAATATAGTCGTTGGTCTTTATGGCTATCAACAGCTGTTATATTCTTCAGTAGTTTTTTTATAGTTTGAAGTGTGGAATTTTATTGAGTAGGATCGATTTTCATGTACACACGAAATATTCTAAGTGTTCAAATTTAGACCCAAGACATATCATCAAAATCAGTAAGGAGAGGGGAATTCAGGGTTTTATGATTTGTGATCATGACACACTTAGGGGTGTGGATGCCATGAAATCGCTTCTCTCATCTGAAGATAATCTTCTTCTTATTCCAGGCATAGAAATCCTTACTGATCTAGGAGAAGTAATAGGGGTATGGCTTGATGAAATGCCACCAACAAACAGATTTATGGATTTAATTGATTATATTAGAACTCATGACGGATTAGTACTTATTCCTCATCCTTTTGACAAAATTCGAGGAAAATCCTTTCAATTACATTCCAACCATGTTGAAGCGATCGATGCTATAGAAGTATTGAACTCCCGATGTATTATACCTTTTGCAAATAAGCGCGCAGAGCAATTTGCAGACAAATTTAACCTCATTCAGACTGCTGGGTCAGATGCTCATTTTTCATTAGAATTAGGAAGAGCTTGGTTATCATTTGAGGGATCAACCTCTGAAGATTTCCGTAAAGCGCTTAAAAACCATGAAACGACAATAGGGGGAAAAAAATCTCCTTTTAAAACGCATCTCTATACCATAAAGCATAGAATGAATCGTTCAATCTTTAAATGGAAGGGAGATTAAATCTTATTTTTAATTGAGTTCGGGAAAATAGGAAATGCCTGTTTCGCCCCATGAATTGATCGCAGAGGCCAATTCAGGATAATCTTCGTCATGATCATCAATGAAATCCTCTAAATCTTCTAGTGCTTCAACCATTAATTTCTGATCCATACCCACTTCGATGATTTGACGAAAAGCTTTTACTCCTGCTCGAGTTCCTTGAGGGTGAGAATGGACACTTGATCCTGCGCCAATCATGATATCGCGATCTAAATCTTTAATCAATTTTAGTACTATTCCAGGAGTAACTCCTCCTGCTGGCATTGGTAAAACAGGTTTAAGACTCCCAAAAGGATAACGTAAAGCCATAGCGCAGCCAATATACTTATCTCGTAAGAATGGAGCCTTTCCATATACCCCAGGATACACCAATATATCCAAACCTGCTAATCTGGCAAATTTGCCCATCATTAAGAACGAGGATATTCCTGAGATTTCTGATTCATAAAAGACTCCTGCATGATCCATGTGACCCAAGACTGGTAGCTTGATACTAGGATCTTCAGTCAACATTTTGACTGCGGGTAACCCAACTGTCAAATAATTTACCATTAAACCATTTGCGCCGTTATCAATAGCTTTTTCTGCGTTCTCTATCAAAGTTTTAGGTTCAGCGGTCACATTTACCAAATATATGGTTTTCTCGCCTGTTTCTTCCTTTGCTAGATCCATTTTCTCCATATAACTCGTCACTCGTGCTTCTAATGGTAGATATTCTATATCTCCTGCAATTCCTTCGTCATCCTTTACGAAATCAGCTCCTCCCATAGCTGCTTCGTAAAAATAATTTGTTCCGTCCTCGAGTGAAAATGTATGATTTACAACGGTTAGTAAAGGTCTATCAGGAATATTCAATTCCTTTCGTAATCCTGGAATCCCAAATTTAGGGCCTTGCCATTTCTGCAAAAAAGTGGGCGGAAAAGCAACATCTAAAAGCTTGACTTTCCCTCCAAGGCTTATGTTTCCCATTATTGTTGTTAAAAGTAATGGAAATTGAGTTAATCCAATTTTAGGATAGGCTATTTTGATAATATAATCACGTTCTTTTAATTGAGCAGGGATAGATATTTCTCGGGGAGGTACTTCGTATAAACCAATAACCTTTCCACCATACTTTCGTAAAATGGTTTTAGGGTCAGAATGGTATGGAATATAGGAACCTATTGTTTGTTCCTTTACCATTACTCGTCCGATATACCAAGGGTCGATTCCACTGGCAACAGAAATGTAATATGTCGCAACTATATATTCTTCTGGGTCAATGGATTCTGACAAGCCTTCGAGGTAATGACCCCATTGATTGTATGAATATGAATCGAATTTTTTGGACATTTTACTCATCTTAATTGTTTTTAAGACTGAAACTAACTCATTTTATTCAAATGTGACAGTTTATTGCGAGACAATATGCAAAGACCGATTACAGGTATCACTTCGCCATATTATAAAAAGCATTTTCCTCTTATCAATTAAAAAATAGGGCTTTTTGTAAATGATCGGAGTTGGTTGGACTCATATTCCCTTATTTCTTGGTTAATTGCGAAATTCTTTCAATAATTAAAGCGAGGGGTACCTTTTCTTCCTCTCCATCCTTCATTTTTCTTAAAGTTACAACTTCCTTCTTCAGATCCTTTTTTCCAATGATCAGAACATAAGGGATATTATTTTTATCAGCATATTCAAGATTTTTCGATAAACTTCTATTTAAAAGATCAATTTCAGAATTAATGTTATTTTTCCGTAACACACATGCAATTTCTACGGTTTTCTCTAATGTTCGAATAGGAATCAAATACACATCTGTAATTATGGGTGAAATTATCTTTTGATTAGACAATGTATCGTAAATAGTATCGAGACCAAATGATATTCCAACTGCAGGAAATTCAACATCCGATTCTAGGAAATTGCCAATTATTTTGTCATAACGCCCTCCACCACAGAGAGAAGAATCAATAACTGCCGATTCCTTAAGAAATGCTTCAAATACTGTTCCAGTGTAGATTTCTAGCCCTCTAGCTAAAGAATATAACAATTTAACGTCTTTTTCAATTTTGAATATTTGTATGTACTGAAAGAGCTCTCTTAGCTCTTGGACACCTTTTTTGCCAATTTCATTCTGTATTCGAGGTTCAAGTTGATCCAAAATTTCTAAATAAGGTCCATCATACTCAAAATAACTAAAAATTTTCTCAGCTAATTCAAATGAGATTCCTTTTAGCTTTAATTCTTCTCGTACTCCAGGTATCCCGATTTTTTTCATCTTATCAATTGAGAGTATTGTTGTTTTAATTAATTCTTCTGGCACCCCTGCCTGAATAAGGATACCAGTTAATAATTTTCTGTTATTAACTTCCAAAAAGACCTCTAAACCTAGTTCTGCAAATATTCTGTGAGCTAATGCCAAACATTCAGCGTCCGCCAGCATTGAGGAAACACCTACTATATCAGCATCCATTTGCACAAATTCACGATATCTTCCCTTCTTAATGGGGCCATCACGGAAGCAGTGACCGATTTCATACCTTTTAAAAGGTCTCTTCAATTGAGGATTCATTCCAATAAGTCTAGATAAGGGTACCGATAAATCATACCTTAATCCAAGCTCTCTGTTTCCTTGATCAGTTAATTTATATGTTTCCTTAAGTATCTCTTCTCCTCCTGAATATTTTGATGCTAGAATATCAAAAGGTTCAAGGATTGGAGTAGTAGCTGGTTGAAATCCAAATAAATGGAAGACTTTCTTCGCGATATCAATTATATATTCACGTAGTATCTGTTCATCGGGTAAATGATCTTTAGTTCCTTTTAAAAGAAAGAGTTCAACCATTATTAATCATCTGCTGTTTATAGATCTCTAAATATTGTTTAGATGCTTTTCGCCAAGAGAAATCTAAATCCATTCCTCTTTTCATTAATTGACGCCACTCGGGTAAGGATTGAAAAACTTTCAGAGCACTCTTAATAGCTTCTTGGAAGGATTTAGAATTATATTCTTGAAAACAAAATCCCGTTCCTTTCTGAGGATCCTTGATATAATCTATTACACTATCAGCTAATCCTCCTGTTTTATGAACAATCGGAACTGTCCCATACTTTAAGCTATATTTGTCATTTAAACCACAGGGCTCATAGCGTGATGGCATAAGAAATATATCTGCTCCAGCTTCTACTTGATGAGCTAAAGTATTGTTGAAAGCAATCTTAACTCCAACATTACCTCTATTCTGAAGAGCAAATTTTGAAAACTCCTTCTCCAATTTAGGATCGCCAGAACCAACAAGAATGAATTGAGCCAGTTCATTTTTTAGAAAATAGGGTAAAACTTCGAGAATCAGTTCCATACCTTTTTGCCAATCTAGACGAGATATTACCGCTAAAAGTGGTTTGCTACCTGGTGAAAGTGAAAAAGAGCTTTGAAGAGCTGATTTACAAATAGATTTTCCATTTAAATCTGAAGCTGAGTAATTTTGCGCAATAAACGGGTCTGTTTTGGGATTCCATTGAGAATAATCTACACCGTTAAGTATTCCATGCAAATTTGCTTCTCTTTTCTTTATGAAGGTGTTTAAACCTGCACCGAACTTTTCTGTTTGTATCTCTTTTGCATAGGTGGGACTAACAGTAGTTAAAATGTCAGAATAAAGAATACCTGCTTTCATCAAATTGATTTTTCCCCAAAATTCTAATTTACCTGGAGTAAAATAGCTACGGTTAATTCCCAAAAAATTAAATTGAGATTGAGGAAATTTACCCTGATAATTTAGATTATGGATTGTATAAACTCGTAGGGGATTAGTTTGCACAAAATAATCCATCTCCCTGGAATATATATTGATCAGGGCTGTTTGCCAATCATGAGTATGGAGGATATCGAAAGGTTGATGACTTTGTTGAGATAAATACATGAGGGCTTCTAAAGATCCTTTACAAAAAAATACAAACCTTTGAAGGTTATCACGATAATCTTTGCCATCTTTGACATATAAATCAGTTCTAATCCCAAAAAAATGGTAATTATCAATAAAGAAGACCTCTATTTTATTATTTAAAGGAATGTAAAACAGATTCCCTTTATGATTTAAAGAACCGATTTTTATGGAAAATTCAAAAGGAATTTCCTTTAAGTATTGGTAATTTGCCTTAATATCACGATATAATGGGATGAAAACGGCAATATAATCAATAAAGTTCGCTAATTCTAGAGGCAGAGATCCAATGACGTCAGCTAAACCACCTGTTTTTATAAATGGATCCATTTCACTAGCAAAAACCGCAATCTTCATAGTTTCATCACCAATCGCCATTAAAAATGATAGTAGCTAGCTTGAATGTGTATGTTTTAATAATGGGAAACTTATTTCGATAATAAACAAATATAGCTGACAAGATTAATAATCCATTGATTTTTGACTCGTGAGAAAAACTGAATTAATATTTATTTAAAAACATTTGAGAGTGGATAAAACCTTGGAACATTTTGAAAAAGAATTCAAAACGCACGATGGAACAACCATTTTTTATCAGGTTTGGAGACCAGAAAAAGAACCTAAAGCTGTAATTCAGATAATTCACGGCTTTGCAGAACATTCAAATCGATACACGAATGTTGTTAACACTTTAGTTCCAGAAGGTTATGCCATATACATCGCAGATCTTCGAGGTCATGGGAGATCTGAGGGAGAGCGTGCTTATGTTCCAAACTCCTTTAATGATTATGTAATTGATCAGGAGCGATTTACTGAGATTATAACAAAAGCTGAGGGGGAAAAACCATTATTTTTGCTTGGCCATTCGATGGGATCCTACATTGCTATTATGTACATTGCTAATGAACCTGAATCGTTCCAAGGTCTAGTTTTATCGGGTTCAGGAACCACTATGGGAGGTACAGTTAATCCAATTATCAAATTCATTGCTAAATTAATGGCTAAAATAAACCCAAAAGGGAAGATTGAAGTGGGGGTTGCAGATCATATATCAAGAGATCAAGAGGTCGTGAATGCCTATAAAAATGATCCTTATATTTTTACAAAATCAACATTGAAGTTAGGATCCGAAATTCTCAAAGTAACAAAGATCATTATAGCAGATATAGCAAAAATCCAAATCCCAATTTTAATGCAGAGTGGAGAACACGATAAAGCTGTTCCTGGAGTAAAAGAGCTATCAGAATATCTTACAACATCTGATAAAACTTTGAAAATTTATAAGGATTGTTTTCATGAGGTTTATAATGAGTTGGAGGATTCTCGGACATTAGCGCTTAAAGACTTATTGAATTGGTTAAATACTCATTTATAAGGGCATAAATCTTGAAAGGACCGACTGTAAATGGATATAGAAGGAAATACCAAAAAATTAGCTAAATTAGAGAAAAAGAGAAAATGGGATGAAGCAGCTACTCTTGCTGCTGATATAGGAGATTATTATATCGAAAACAATGATTATTCGGAGGGATTAACCTATCTTGAAAAAGCTATAGAAATGAGACAACAGGAGAAAAAAGCTGAACCTGTTATCATTTTATATAGAAAAATCATTAATTCAGCAAGAAAAGGAAAAAATAAAACAAATAGAGAATTATTTCGATATGCAGCAGCCGCAATCCCTCTTGTAGAAGAATATATTACAGTTTTAAAGGAGAATAATAATTATCTAACTAAACATGGAGCTTTAACAAGATACTTTTTGGGAGAATGCAGAGAAATTGTCTCTGGGATTTCACAAAGAAATATAGAATTTCTACAAGCTGGAAAAGTCTTTGTAGAAGTAGGTATTAATCTTTCAAAGATACCTGGAAGTGAAGAGGAAGCAGAAGAGTCTTTTCAGAAATCACGTGTAATTTTTGATATGATGCAAAATCGGGAAGAGTTATTTAATTCCCTTTTAGCAGAAGCGGAATTGAACATTAGAAATCATAAACTAGAGAAAGGATTCGCCTTATTTGACGAGGCAAGAACGATATTTGAAGATGAAACTCAGATTTTAAAGGCCGTTAATATAGAAAAAGTCGCTTATGCCGAAATTGGAATCCAATTCCTCCGAGATCATTACCAAGATCAAGAAAAACGGAAATTAGCCGATCTTTTAATAGCTAAAGCTCGAGAAGCTCACCTAAATGCTAAATCATTGGGTGAAGTTTCTACAATCCTATTTGAAATATCTAAAATTCATTTAAATCATCAACAACTAGAAATGGGATTCAAATCTATAGATGAAGCGATTTCAAACTCACAGCTCGTCGGAGATGAAGCAGTTCCACGGGCGATTATTGAGTACCTTTTTAATGAAGGTAAAAAAGAATCAGCGAAAGTATTATCCTCACCTAGTAAGATTTCTGTAGATAATATTGATTCTTTATTGATGATGAAATTCTTCAATAAAATTGAAGAAATCGAACGAAAATTAGATCGGGGAGCTGAAATTGAAGAAGTTGCCTTATTTATTTGGAAATTTGGGATTAATCTCCGAGAAACAAAAGTGATAGCAGATGATTTTCCCTTTACTCAAAAATCACTTGAAATTTTAATAAATAATAGGCGAATGAGCGCGATAAGTCAAATAGGGGAATATTTAGAACAAAAAATTGAAAAATTAGCAGAGAAAAGGGAGAGGAAGGCGTTAGAACAACTTAAGACCTTTTTGGTAGACAGATATTCCCAAGTTGATGAATATCAAGCTGCTGCTTGGCTGAACTTAAAAATTGCTGCGCATTATGCAACTTGGGGCAATTATGAAGAACAGTTAAACTGCCTTCAAGAAGGAGCAAATCTAATTCAAAGCGCTGATATAGAAATTAAAAAAGCTTACGGAGAAGCTCTACTCGCACAATTCACAAAACTTGAAATAATGGTTCCTGAAACCATAAGAATGGAATTTCTGACTCTATTAGGAAATATATATTTACAATTACAAGATAGCGATCGATATGATTCATTATATGCGACATATGCATTGAAAGCCCTTGAAGAAGGGAATTATAATCAGGCTATTGCTTTTCATCAGAAGGATTTTGATTTTTTAGTTCAAACAAAGAATACCACACGTGGGATGGCACGAATTGAGGAATTTGCTAGTGCTTTGCATTCCCATGGTAAATTTGAAGAAGCAGTTCTTTTCAGGGGAAAACAAACAAAATTGCTCATAGAGGGGGAAGCGCCTCAAGAACAGGTTCTTCAGGTAATAAAAAGATTAGAAGATCAAATAAGTGAAGCTCTGGCTAAAAATATTAAAGAAGATCTAATTAATGACCTTTTTAATAATATTTTGAAACTCTATGATTATCTAGGAGTGAAAGAAGCTCAAGGAGACGCAGCTTTTGATCTTTCTAATCGTTTAATTGAAGCAGGGTATATCAAAAAGGGTATAAGTTATTTAAAACAAGCTTTCGAGATTTTCATGCAAGAAAACTTATTGGAAAAAATCGGAATTTTATTGGATTACGTAACAAGTAAGAATGCAGTTTATGAAAATCTTGATGATCAAAAAATAGCAGATAGTTTTACAAACTTCCTAAGCAAATGTCTAGTAGATTTAGGACAACCCAAGGATGCTGCAAAGCTCAAAATTACAAGAGCAGTGAGTTTAATTGGAAAAGACGATAAAAAAGCATCTATACAGTTCTCAGAGGCAAAAGAATTGATTTCAAAAACAGGATCCGAAGGGGATATGATCCAATTCTATCAAGATTATGGTACAGCATTATTGAAGGTTGGACGTATTGATGAAGGCATGGAGAAACTCGCTAAAGCTGAAAGTTCAGCTTCTACAAATTCTTTGGCCATAGCAGACACATGTCTTACTGTTGCGAAAAATAGATTTACGGAAAAGGACTATGATACCTATTTTACTTTAATAGACAGAGCTCTGAGCATCTATACAGGATTGGAGATGTATAGAGAATCCTCCCTTATTGCTCTATCAGAAGCCCGAAAGCTATGGAGTGTTGAGAATCTTGCGTATACCATGATTTATTTAGAAAGATCATGGGCTCCTGTAACACTCGTATATAATGAAAACGTCTCTCAAATGTCTCAACCTATTATTACTTTCGCAGAAGAAGTAATTGAATCTCTTTTCAGTAAAAATGAAGCAAAATCATATGATGAAGCAAAGAATTTTTTAGAATTCCTAGGACGGATTTATCAGCACCTGAACCTTACTGAAAAGATTTTAGATGTAGAACGAAAGAAAATCGACGCATTAATTGGTCGCGGAAATATTGAGGGAGCATTATCACAAGTACTAGATATGGCCACACTAGGTATTGATAATAATAAGTTTAGCGAAACTCTTGCCTTATTACGAGACTTGGTTCCCATTTTTGTAAGAAAAAATCCAGCGAAAAGCAAATTTATTCTTAGAATGTATATTAACTTACTTATTGATGATATTAGCGCACTGAAACAATCTTTAGATTTTTATGTTACCCTTTTAATTGACTCAATAAAGTTGAAACAGCGAGAACTATTCCAAGATCAAGTATCACTATTCTTTGTTTCACTATCTGAAATACCAGAAGCAGAAGAAGTCTTTGTATTTTTCACAATTCGATTAACACAAGAATTAAGCCTCATAAAAGAGTTTAATTTGTTATTTACAGTTTTAATTGAGAATATTACGAATCTCAAATCCCTAAAATTGGAAAATGGATTAAAATTAGTAAATTTAGTTTCTTCATTAATGGAGCAGTACGATCTACAGCGAACTGAGGTATTGCAGGGATTATCTATTATTCGTAATTTATCGAAAGATCTAGATGATCAAAGTGTCGATTTTATATCCGCGTTACTCTTAAAAATAAGTACACATTACAAAAATCAAAAAGAGATCTATGATCAAGCAATAGAATTCGCTTTTCAAATATCAGAAATGTCTTCCAACCCATCTCCATCACTAAATTTGCTTTATGGTTTAACACAAGACGATTTAGAAGCAGAAAATTATTTGAATGCCCTAAGACGTCTAGATGAGGTTATTGACAAGCTGAAAGCAACTTCGGATCCAGAGGGAATAGCTAGAAAGTATCTCAGATTACTGGATCATCATCTTGAGCTCCTTGCAAAACGAAAAAAGAAAAAATGGATGGATCTAGTGACTAGTAAATACCAAATTATAAATGAACGATTTCTAGGGATGAAAGATCAGATCACACCCGCTGAAGAGAATCTTATAGATGATCAAATTGATGAAATGCTGGATTTTATGGATAAAAAAAAATAAGGTATTCAAGCGAAAATAGTAATAAATAAAAATTAGTTCGGAAAGATTCAATTCATATTAAAACAATGAAACGCTATCAGGTAGATTTCAAATGGCAGAAGATTATAGTCTATGGATGGGTCAAGAACTAAAGAAACTTATTGATCTACTTGCTAATCGGTCATTTCAGATGAACCCTGACTCCTTGAACGCACAGATTGCTGAGGTGAGACGAGGAGTTGAATATGGAACATCAAATCCAGGTTCTATCGATGAACTACTTCTTAAAGTTGCTAGACAATTTATTGACTCATTAGCTGTCTATATGCGCCAAATGCGTAAATCTAATACTGGTATTCCCCCAGGTGGCCAAGCTACAGTTCTAACAGGAGGAACCATGGACGATTTTACCCCCTCGCAATCAGATCAGTTCAGTGTGGATGAACTTAAGGGAGCACTAGCTTCACGAAAGAAAAAGGATCTTGAAGGGAAAATGAAGGGTTCAATGGATTTGCTCAAAGATCAGGATTAGAAATAGTATTTTTCAACTCAAGTGTAACCAAATCTCTCATTTTTGTTTTCAATTCGGCCATGTCACTTTTATTCTCGATTTCGTAATCAACTGGTAAATTTAAGACTTCTATTTCGGTCGAATGTCTCCCCCAGCGCTCCCAGTCGCTTTCAGATATTCTTTGGGAAGTTCTATTTTCAATTCTTTCTTTTCTATCTTTTGAAGGTGAATTTATTCGAATAAATTTAAAACCCAGAGGTTTTAAGTAATCAATTTCATTGATCTTTCGAATATCATCTATAACTACTGATTTATTCGACTTCATGGCCAATTTGGCAACATAACGTACCCAAACATCTTCATCAAATTGACGCATAAACGCTCCTATTCCTTGCAAGAAGTCCCTAGTTGGTTCAAGACTCAGTTCTTCTGCAATCTCCCTCATTTTTCCAGAAATTCGTAATCTTGTGAATTCATAATCTATCTCAAGTATTTTGGCCACAGTTGATTTCCCACTACCCATTAAGCCTGTTATTCCGATTAATAAACGCATTAAATATTCCCTATCGCCAATTAGATGAATGAAATTTATATGAATTTAATAACGTCTTTGTTTACCGCGTCTAAAATTTGTTCTAAAAGGATAGTCATACAACTTGAATGTGTCGTGCGATTTATCTACTCGCTTCGGTTTGAATTTGGTGAATGGATAAGTATATTCACCTTGTTCTCTCTCCTTTACTGGACTAGCAGGACTTTTATCATGAAAAATATTCCTCTCTATCTCCTTCTCATCATCATGGTTCTTAGGTTTTTTCAATTTTCCTTTATAGAACGGATAATCAAAATTTTCATCTTTCTTTTCTTCTTCTACATATTCCTCTTTTTTGGGTCTAATGCCAACGGGTCGTTGAAATGGATAGGAGTAATCAAAAGCGGATTCTGGGAGTTTTCTCTCATCATTATCCTTTGATATATGCTTTTTAAGACCTTTATCCTTCTTTTTTTGATCTATTGATCCATTCTCTGACACAATTACCGACTCATACAAATTAAATCCTGTTTTTTCCTGATTTCATTAAAATTAATATTCATAATTAGATATACTAAATCACTATTTTTTAATTATTATTTTACCATTTAATTTTATTAGATTTTCTGTTATTTATATTAATTATTTATTTTGAATCCGTTATTTTTCCTGTTTCACTGATTACTACGTTTATTCATGAATATACGCATCTTAAAACTTTCCTCCCGCTCTTTTTCTTCCAAACTTAACATTATTTTTTGAATTTCTTTTTTTAATTCTGGGATGAGAAGGTTATCCAAAGCATTATATCTATGCCTTACTCGTTGCATCTCTCGACCCAGCTCATCAAGGATCTTTTCCATTCGAGCCAGATCAACCAAAACCGACATCTGTCGCTTGAATAATTCAGCGGTTTGAGCTACCTGATCAGATTCCACAGTTAATGGCAACTGTTTGTCTTCTGGAGAGGCTGAATTTTTCGAGACTAGCTCTAAGGAGGAAATTGTTGTCCCCATAATATTTTCTCTTCGAATTATTACCCCATTAGTAATTGGAGTAGAATATGCTGACAGTATAAGCTTATCGCGATAAATAGAAGAGGATACTGCCATTGATTTTGCTGATTGACGACTCAATAGTGAAAGATCCTGCCTTGCCCGTAGAACCCTTTTAGCATATTTCATAAAGGAGGAAATCAGGGCTCCTAATCTATCCTCCAAAAGATCTCTTCCAATACCTGCTAATTCTAATTGCTCACGCTTATCGTGCAGTTCAACTCTTGTTAACTTAGTTTGGGAAATAATACTTCACCTTCAGGATAATATTTGTCAATAAATGTACGAGAGATCCTATTTAGATCAGTTTTGGGTATTGCTGTTAATATTTGCCAACCAATAGAGAGAGTTTCCTCAATTGTACGTCTCTCATTTTGGGATATAAAATGCAATTCAAATTTGTCAGCGAAGTTTAAATACAGTTGATCTCGTGAAGTAAGTGCCTCTTTTCCTGCAATCGATGCTAATTGCCTTAAATTCATGCCTTTTGCATATGCGGCAAATAATTGATTTGCTAGTTGGGAATGATCTTCTCTGGTTTTTCCTTTACCAATTCCTTCGTTCATTAAACGTGAAAGTGAAGGAAGAGGATTTATAGGGGGGTATACTTGTTTATTTGCAAGATCACGTGACATAATAATCTGTCCTTCAGTAATATATCCTGTTAGATCAGGAACTGGGTGTGTGATATCGTCATTAGGCATTGTAACGATTGGTATCATTGTTACGCTTCCTTTCTGATCTTTTACTTTACCAGCTCGTTCATAAATTGTTGCCAAATCTGTATACAAATACCCAGGATACCCACGTCTACCAGGAAACTCTTCACGAGCAGAAGATATTTCACGTAATGCTTCAGCATAATTCAACATGTCCTGAAGTATTACTAAGACATCTCTTCCTTTTTCAAAGGCTAGAAATTCTGCAAAAGTTAGAGCCACGCGAGGAGTGATTAACCTTTCAACAATACTGTCCTGTGTGTAATTTGAAAAAAAAGTGATACTTGAAGAAGAGGCTTTCTCGAAGGTTTCACGGAAAAAACGTCCTATTCTTTCAGTGATTCCCATTGCGACAAAGATAATATCTAATGTTCTATTTTTTCCTAGTAATCGAGAATTCACAGCAATTTGCGAGGCTACTTCGCTAGTTTCTAAACCAGATCCAGTGAAAATCGGTAATTTTTGGCCTTCTACCAGTGTATTGAGTCCATCAATAGTAGAGATGCCTGTCTCTATAAAATTTTCTGGTTTCTCTCGACGGATAGGATTCATTGGGGATCCAGAGATTGGTAATCTTTTTAGTGGTATAATTGTACCCAATTCATCAATTGGTTCTCCAAGTCCATTAAAAATCCTTCCCACCATGGTTTCAGATACCCCCACCCTGAATACATCGCGAGAAAATATAATTTCGGAATTCACGACATCTAAGGATTGAGTTCCTTCAAAAACTTGTATAATTGTAGCATTTTTATCAGCTTGAAGTACTTGACCCCTTCTAATTTCTCCTGTAGGCATAATAATATCAACAATTTCCTCAAAAGCTACACTTTGAATTTCTTTTAAGAATAAAAGAGTACCTTGAATCCCATAAGTCGTTCGATATCGAAAAGTCTTCAAATCTTTCATAATGCAATCCCCCGTGCGATTTCTTCGTCAATGTGAGTTTCGAGATTAATATAATAATCATTTATTTCAAAAACTGAAAACTCTTTCAAACGTTTTAGCTCTTCAATTAATGGCGTTTTGTCATAAAGCTGTTCCACTGTTATGGATTTATTGTGCAAATGGCCTTGAATTGCTTCGTGAGCACGAATTATTGTTCTGGCCATTAAGTCTGTTTTTTCAAATGGACAGTATGCATCTGTTTCTGAAATCGCAGATTGCTGGAGAAATCCTTCTTTGATTATATCTGCAGTTAATAATAATCCATTTTGTGTTTCAGAGAGAGTATCTTTACCAATCAATCTAACTATTCTTTCTAGTTCTTCCTCCTCTTGTAGAATTTTTTGAATTTTACCACGCGTTTCTATCCAATTGGAGTATTGCTCTTCCATATAATTAGTAATTTCCCTAATACTTCCTGAATAGGATATTTTCCAACTAATTGCAGGATAATGACGAGCTCGTGCAAGCTCAGTTTCCAAACCCCAGAGTGTTGATGTAAAACGCAAACTATATTGCGTAACTGGTTCAGAAAAATCACCTCCCATGGGAGAAACAGCACCTATAATCGTTACACTCCCTTTATCACCAGATAAAGTTTCTGTAAGTCCAGCGCGCTCATAGAATTGGCCAATTAGTTTGGGCAAATAACTAGGAAAGCCTTCTTCTCCTGGAATCTCACCCAAACGTCCAGATATTTCCCTTAAAGCCTCAGCCCATCTACTTGTAGAATCTGCTAAAACAGAACAGCGATAACCCATGTCACGATAATATTCAGCCATGGTTACACCAGCATATATTGATGCCTCTCTTGCAGCAACAGGCATATTACTTGTATTAGCAATAATACAAGTTCTTTCTATCATGGGGCGCTTCGTTCGAGGATCCTCCAATTCCATAAAACTTGATAACGCATCTGCAATTTCATTGCCTCTTTCTCCACATAAAGTTAATACCATAATATCAGTGCTACTAAATTTAGCTAAAGTCCTTTCGAGAACAGTTTTGCCAGTTCCAAATCCTCCAGGAATCATTGCTGCACCTCCTCCAGCTAAAGGGAACAAATAATCTAGAATTCGTTGTCCTGTGAGAAATGGAGTAGTAAGAGGTAAACGTTTTGAAAATGGTCTGGGTTGACGAACTGGCCATTCGTGTGAGAGATATAATTCGGTTCCATCGTCCAATAATGCGATTGGTTCTCTTATTGAGTATTTACCCCCTTGAGTAACTTCTTTTAAAGTTCCATTTACATTTGGAGGTACTAAAATCTTGTGTGAAATTAAAGTTGTCTCTTGAACTGTTCCAAGAACTTCTCCTCCTTTTAATTCGGTACCAACTTTGGTTTTAGGATTTGGGACAAAATCCCATTTCTTTGTTGATGACAATGGCTCTAATTTTGCACCACGGGGGATAAAATCAGTATTTAGAAGATCAAGGGGCCTCTGAATTCCGTCAAAAACAGTACTAATCAATCCCGGCCCCAATTGAATCGTTAACGGTCTTTTCAGATCAATAACGGGTTCGTTAATACCTATTCCGCTAGTATCTTCATAAACTTGGATAATTGCAATTTCTCCACGAATCTGAACAATTTCTCCTAATAATTCTTCATACCCGACGTTGACAACGTGATTTTTTTGAGGTCCGATTAACCCAGTCGCGTAAATAACAGGTCCCGAAATGCGTGTTATTTTGCCTTGAGATGATTTATTCATTCAATTTCTTCCTCTAATTCGATTTTAAGATAGAAGCCTGCAGCTCTTTCAACAATCCCTCTCACGTACTCTTGGATTTCGCTTATTCTTGATGGTTCATGGACAGATGGTATAGGTAATATTACTGGTTTCCCTCTTTTTCGTAATTCAAAAAGAAAAGTAGGGTCCAAAACTTTAAAAAAGGTTTCATCAGCACCAATCAGTCCTATCTGTCGATTTTCAGCTGCTTGATATATTAAAGTAGCAGCTACTTTGGGATCATTTGCAGGTAGGGTCTCAACTCCAGCTAAACGATAACCAAGAGAGAGTTCAGGATAAGTTACTATTAAGATATCATCTACCAAACACCAAATACCTCCTAATGTCATCTGGGTGCATGAAGCCAAAAATACCATGTGCTATTAACCGAAGATTTCGTGTTTCAGCGAATAACTGCCAAATATATGCAATACCCAAATTCATGTCGGAAACTCCTTTATGGGCTTTTCGAATTTGATTTTTTACAAATTGAATCTCAATCTGGATTGTGACTTCATCTTGATCTTCAATTAATGCAGGAATCGATGGATAAACCTCAAAAATATGACGATATGAAGAGAGCTTACAGATCTCTAAAATACCACCTATATTTCTATTTTGAATTAATTCATTTAAAAACTGAATAGATGCACCTACTCTTTTAGGAAAAATGATCTTTTTCATGTCAAAGATAGGTAAAAGTATATTATTATACATTTTCGACATAATCTGGAAAAGATTCAAAACATTCCTTAGTTCAACTTCTTCATATATCATATCAAGAGCAATTTGGGCATTTTTCTGATCCTTTAAGCTATTTAATTTCCTAATTACGGATAAAAAATATGATTGGTCTAATGCAGTGTCCAATTGAAATAAATCAAAAGGATATTCGAGAAGAGGACGTATTGCACGCGAAATAGGGGATCTATATGTTTGAAGCCAATTATAAGCCTCTTGTAGAGTGCTTGAGGCAGCAATATTAGCTAATTCATCTAAACCGAGTTGGCCGTATGGAATAAGATTCCTATCGAGCCTTACTTCAGTTGTAAGACCTCTAAGTGCGATTTTTAAGTTTGTATAATCCCACCTGAGAAAAATCAATGAATAAATCTCATGAGGCTCTTCTCCTGTAATAGAAAGAATTTTTTTTGCGATAAACCCGAGATATTCATTTAGAGTAACATCTATCGCGTGTAATTGATCTCCTGAAATAAGAGCTCGTTGAATAAATTCACGATAAGAAGACTCTCTCAACTCCTCTATAAGCTCTCCAAGGGAGCTTAAGTCGGAAAAAGACTCCATTCTACTCTTTGGGAGCAAATAACTCCTCAAACCATGGATTCGCGCATTAATATATCCAAGATCTGAGATTCCAGCCATGGAGGATCCTCCAGTCCACTAAATATTTCCTTGTTTATCAATGACTCAATTTCGTGCTTGATTAAGCTTAAGCGCGACTCTAGAGTGTTTTCAATTACTATTGCGTGGTCTAGAAATTCTATTTTAATGCCTATTTCATCTAAATCGGCTTTTACATCGCAATTTGAAGGTATTTCAGAAATGTGCTTTCTAGAACCCTTTGTAACGTGAATTAGCGCAGAATGGCCTTCTAAATATGGTTCAAGCTCGGAATATAAATCTTTTATCAAATCAGGAAAGGAATTAGTATCCTTTACGTCAATCAAACTTCCTAAGCGATCCGCAATAGTCTTTTCTATTAAATTTTCCCTTAACGAGTTGAAATTCTTTATCCATTGGTTAGTTCTCTCTCTAATCCTTTGATGTACCTGAATTAAGATTAACTCCTTCTTTTTGTGATGAAGATCCTTTGATTTCATTTCTTCAAGATGTGTTTGTGCAGCTTGCTGAATTTGTTTGGCTTCGTTTTTACCTTCATCTATGATTTCAACCTTTAGATGAGCAAGCATCATTTCCATCGATTGTAAAATTCCATCAGAAGAACTTTTCACTTAAGAAGAGCGCCTCCTTAACCAATAAAAAGAATTATAATTGCAATTACAAATGAGAGAACAAGAATTGTCTCTGGGATAGCCACAAGTATCAAAGCTAAACCAAAATTTTCAGGACGTTCAGCTAGCATCCCAGCAGCTGAAGAACCGATTCTTCCCTGAGCTAAGGCGGTACCAATTGCACCCAATCCTATTGCCAACGCGGCAGCTAATGGTTTCATCGCTGTTATATCAAGAAACTGTTGCATCAACATATTTTTCATTTCTCCTTTTATTTTATCACTTTTTATTTAATTATATCCATATGGTTCGTATTTAATAGCTTCACCAACTTGAGTGAATTGAGTAAAGAATTCATATACATTTAATCGAAGAGCATGAATCGATGGACTTAGAATGAGAATTAACAAGTTAATCAGATGAAGAGAAAGAGTAATTAAAAGCCCTACAATCAATCCAACTGGTTCCATATTTGGGCCAAATTGTCCAAAAACAGGAATAAATTTATCATATAGATCATTTGCAACATATGCCATTTCTGCCCCAACTAATCCAATAGCCATCAATCGTGCAAAGGAGAGTATGTTTGAGAATCGATCTATGACGTGAATAATTCCTGCAACTCCATCAAGTCTGATAAGATAAAGTATAAATGCAAGAACAAATAAGATCTCAAAACCTATTAAAGAAGAGAAAATATTGAGATTAATGGTTCCAAGTATAATTACTAGAAATATTGACCCCCATAAAGCTAAAAGGAAAAATTCAGCTTTTGCATGTTTAGAATGCCCTGTTTTCAGATTATTAAGAACACCGAGTGTAAGTCCAAACAAAATTACAAGATAACCTACAATTATGGCTACAACTAAAAATTCTAAGAGTTGAGTATATCTATTTAGCCATATTGGATGCCAATGGAATAGCTCCTCTCCAATATTCCCAAATAGCTCTCCATACAGTATTCCAAAGCCAATTGTCCAAATACTGCTGATTATAAAAATATTCAAAAGATTTCTTATCGATTGACTTTTGAATTTCTCAGGAAACATCTTAGGTAATGAAAACGCTAATAAAAGAATAATTAACCCATAACCAACATCTCCTACCATAAAACCCCAAAAGAACGGAAATAAAATGAATACTAATGGGGTGGGGTCAATTGAGCCATATACAGGTAAACCAACAAGATCTGTTAAGGTTTCAAATGACTTGATAATTCCTTTATTCCTTCTCAGGACAGGTGCATCTTTTGAAGCTTCGGATGATGAAATTGTCACACGATTATCAAACCTTAATTGAATGGTTTCGATAAAAGACTGTAGAAATGACTTTGGTACAAATCCCTCAACTTCAAAAGAGAATTCTGAAATATAGGACAAACGATTAATAATATCAAATTCCTTTAATATAATTGTTATTTTTCTATGGAGTGTTTCAAGATCGTTATAATATTTCTCGCTTAATTCAGCTCTTTCATCATGCAGACCTTTTATATGAGAATCATTTCTAATTTGAGTCTCCTGAATTCTTTCAGAAACTTGTCTTACGGGAATACCCTGAAATTCAGAAGGTAGTCGCATCTCTGATACGCGTTCACTATAAAGGAAAGTTTGAATATCAGTCAAATATTCTTTATCGAAAAGTGCAAGAATCGCGATAAAATTCTTATCCAAATTTCTTCGAACTAATTGAAAAACTCCTTCGGTAATTGTAGAAATCCGTTGTTCAAAAACTGAAAAAGACATACCCGATCTTCGATCCAATATTACAACTATGGATTCAACTTGGGGATTTTTATGAAATTCTCGTACTAATGGATGTATGTCTACTAAAATATCTTTGTATTTTCGAATTTGGCGATTGTGATCTTCCAATCTACGGATTGCCAGCTGAAGCTCCATTAATCGTGGTTCAATGATCTTTAAGATTGCCTCAGATTTTTCTTCACTCTCATAAGGATCAAGATTGTAGAAAGCAGGCTCATCTCCATTTTCTAATTTGGGTGCTGGCAGATTAGCTAAAACAACCGATATGCGTGTCTCCAAATCTTGAAGAGAATGCTGGATTTGTTCCAGTCGATCATCTGCAATGCTAACTCCTCCACCAGGAGGAATTAAAAAATGAAAAACTCTTGAATCGCGAATAGATCTTATTATATCAAAAATTTCACTTTTTAGTCCAGTAAGATGAACATGCATCATTGGTTCAATCATTTTCTCAACTAACCTCCCAAATGTTGCTTTTTCTCGGGTAGGATTTTTTTAAGAATCTCATTTTGCATGTTTTTGCTTTTCTCTTTCCATTTTCTCTCTATAAGATCTAATTTCTCTTTCTCTTTTTCATCAAAGTCAAATAAAAGAGATTCTGCTTTTTTCTCTATTTCTCTTCGCCACTCAGCAAATTCCTCATCCTTTTCACTCTTATAATTCCTAATAAGCGCATCAGCATAATCTTTCGCTTCTTCAATAATCAATGCACGCTCTTTACGAGCTTTCAATAACTCTGCTTGAATATATACTTCTTTTTCTTCGATTTGCTGACGAAGGTTTTTCTCTGAAGTCCTCATTAAGGTATTCCACAGTAGTATCTTTAATAGTTGCAATGTATTCAAAATTTATTTTTATTTCTTTCGCCCTAAAACATTTTGAATTTCCTTAGAATGCTCATTATAAATAAAAAGTAATTTGGTAACATAAATATTAGAAAGGCGTTTGCTTTTAGGATTGAAAACACTATTCTTCTTCAGTACTAGATTCATGTGAGATTTCACTCTTATTAGATTCGGTTTGAACTTTATTTGTTTCTTTAGAAGGCCCAGAAGACAATTGAAGATCAGATTCGGTTAAATGGCCATCAAATGGGATTACTGGTGGACGAGATCTCATTTGAATTGCTTGAATTCCTCTTCGGATTACCCACGCAAGGCCAAAAAGAAATCCTGTATAGAACGTTATTGCTTCAAAATATTCAAAAGCGAACACTGCTTCAGTAAGAATATAGGACAACTCAAAAACGGATATAAGAGGAGCATCAGGAATTACAGAAGCGCCAAGCTCATAAATGTCTCCTAAAATATTAGTTATAATAAGAACGAATGATGTAGATACTAATAAGAAGAAGATTGAGAGCCGATTCTTAACTCTAGGAGTGATTATTGTTACACTTAGGAATTTGAACGCCCCAGAAAGTATGAAATAGAGAGGAAGGAGGAGGAATGGTACAAATTTTAATATCGGAATAATTTGCTCGAACCATGTCGACAGGGGCAATATTAACGAGTTATAAATCAGGTAGAAAAATGAAGGAATCACAATTGGAGGAAGGTGAAAATTAAACTTTTCTATTAACAGATTCCAGATCTCCAAAAAGCTATTCCAAGATAATCCTAGCCACGCTACAAGCATGATTAGATATTTTGAAATCACTGCGATCTTAGGAGGAGAATGAGTGATAATCTGACCTGTTCGTGCCACTTCTACCCCCTTGAAAATAGCGGTAAAAATAGCTACAATAGCAAATCCTTCTGCAAAACCTACGATACAAGTTGCTACTAGAGTAATAAAAATGAAATCAAGCTGTATAATACTAAGAATATCTTGATAACGATAAGAAAGACTTTCAAAGCCAGCTGTTATTAGATTTGGAAGTGTCAGGTCTATAGCTCCTTGTTGGAGTAATTGAATTACATCCCAACCCATCCACGCTATTACAGGAGCTCCATACAATACAAGAATCAGTGGGATTAACAATAACGCATTCACACTTGTTATGAAGGCTGTAATCTTAAATCCTCTCCATACAACAAGTATTATTATTTTAAATAACTGATAGACCCACCAAATCAGTAAAATGAGAAAAATAACTGAAATTATGAATCCAATCTCGGATGAAAATAAACTTCCTAGAAAGATTTCAATAAGAGGTATTGCGAGCCAAGCAAAAATTTTGTAAAAACGTTTATTTTCTTCTTCTTGTGTTTGTTCGGTTTCATCCTTCTTATAACGGGAAACAACCCGTTTACGGCCTAAAGTTGTTAATATAGACAGAAAAACTAAGACTGAAAAGCCAATAATTATCAAAAAGAAAAAAGCAAAATAAATATTTCTTGCAGTCTGATAAAACTCCCTCCCACTTCCAATATCTGTTAAACCCGCAATTTGAATATCGAAAGCAATGAGTACCCATTCCATCATTAAGACTGGTAATAACTCGAGATATGTTGCTTGAAGAAAGACATCTAACAGTAAGTAGATTGCAGAACAGAATGATAGAGCTAAAGCGGCAAATAAGAAGAATCTTGCGTTATAAACGGTATTATTTTCGTCGTTTCGTAAACCAAATTCATTTCCCATATCAAATAATATAATCTTTGAAAATCCGATTAATACGAGTATGAAACAAATACTTGATAAAGCAACAGCAATAAGGTAAAGAAGATCAGCGCTGGTAGCTGTCTCTAGGTTTATTTCTGAGCTTACCACCATTATGCCAATTATTAATATTCCTAATCCGAGAAACCCTAGGAGTTTGTAAAGCTGTTTTTTAAGGTATACACCCCATGGTATGCGTTTGATTTTTACTTTAACAGAAGAAATTACTGTACTCATAATGTTTCACAACTTAAATTCATTAGAGTCGAAACTGAGATGATTAATCTTTATAATTGATTTATTCGTCTTTTAAGAGTTGAAATCAATAAACTTAGATTGAAATGATTATGTTTTATCTTAAATGTTTCTTTTCTGATAAAAGCAATGTAACAAACATTGATCTTTAATAGGACAAATTAAGATTGTGGAATTCTCTATTTAGTATAATTTAAAACTAACATAAGACATGTTTATCTTACAACTCAAAGGTGTGAATACAATGGCATACGATTCTGATCGAAAACCTAAGTATCATCTAAAGCTCATCGTTACTGGAGGTGGCGCGGTTGGAAAAACCTCTCTCGTTCGAAGATACGTTGATGATAAATTTGATTTTAATTATTTACTTACAGTGGGAATGGATCCTACTAATAGATTGATAGAGATTAATGGTCTTCTAGTTAACCTTATAATTTTTGATGTGGCTGGACAAGAAAGGTTTCAAACTCTAAGGGAAGTATTTTTTAGGAAAGCCCATGGAGCTTTATTGGTTTTTGATTTAACTAGAAGCGATACTCTAGATGAGTTGTATACTTGGAAAGAACAAATAGATTCACGATTAGGTGAAGATCTACCAAAAATTCTAGTTGGCAATAAATGTGATTTGGAAGAGGAAATTCAGATAGATTACGAAACACTTGAAGATCATGTTATCCAAGAATTTAAGCCACTAAAATATATTGAAACATCTGCATACCTTGATAAAAACGTACGTGAAGTTTTCACTGATCTCACCCGAGAAATTCTTTCCAAACAAGGAATTATTTAACGAATTTCAAGTATTTAATTGATTTCTGATATTGCTATTGAATACTCAGAATCGCTCCAATGATTGTTATTATAACACCTAGGAACCCTTTTCGACCGATCTGCTCAGCATTTAGCCACCATGTAATCGGTAATGCAAATAAAGGGCTTGCTGTCCATAAAATAGAGACAAAAGCCGCTCCTGCAATACGAATTGCTTCCACATAGAGTAATGCCCCAATTGATGTTCCTAATATAGAAGCAAAGAACAACCATGCTATAATAACCCTATTCCACTCCTGTATTTTTCTAAAAAAAGACCTATCCTCATTGTAGGATAACAATATTAAACAAAGAGACGCAAATGGGAACCGAAAAGCATTCGCTACAAGAGAGCTATTAGTATCAGAACCAATAATGTAGGAGATTTCATTTACACTAATTTCAGTAAATACAATTCCTAAAGCCCATGAAAATGCAGCAATTATTCCCATAATAATAGCAAACGTTTTTTCTCTCAAATCACCCAAAAGCACAACAGATGTTTTTTTTGAATCTGTATCAATAGAAATTTTATAATTATGCATTATTAGTATCCCTAAAGCGATCAACATCGAAGAAATTAGAAATCGAACAGGAACAGGGTTTTTTAATATTAAAATACTAATAAAAAATGTGAAAAAAGGAAAAGTCATCGAAATTGCCAAGGAGATTGTAGTTCCAAGTCTCATCTGAGTAATAAAATAAGCAGTGTCTCCAACTACTTGTCCGAAGACAATACTTATAATGAGTAGTAAAGTCAATTCATTTGTAAACTGTGATATCACATTACAAAGGTTTAAAATTAATCCAAATAAAATAAAGGTTATAGCGCCAATAGAAGTACGAAAAGCATTAATCAAAATTGGTGAAACTTCTGTTTCGATTTTTCTAAACATTGTATTGGACGAAACAAAAGTAAAGATCGCGATAATTGAAATTATTTCACCAATCAATCACTCACACCATTGGGAACTTGAAAACTAAATAAGTTGTGATAGAAAATTCTTCAAAATTTGCTTTTCAATTCTTATTGCGTCTCCCTCACAGTTAATTTCACAAGCTCGGCAGTTCAAGCAATTCAACGGGAGAATTATTTCTGCTTTGTGTTTTGAATCGTTGAAACCAAAGCAATTCCTTGGACACACTTGAACACAGTATTTACATCCTACACATCGTTTCTCATTAAATAATATTGTCAAAATTAAAACCTCTTAAGTCAGAACGACTGGAAAAATAATTAAACCTACTACTACTAACAATGCAACTCCTGCAAACAGAATTAAATCCTTCTCAAAAAAATCCATTCCATGCAATGGTGTGAATCCATCAAAGTCAGTACTTATTGCAGTACCATAGATAATGAGAGAACCGAATGCTAGTATGAATTCAAGAGATGATGAACTGAATAACAAAAAACCAGCAATGGGAATAATTGCTATCGACAATATCAATCCCTTAAGAAATCCAGATTTGAATGGAATAAACGGATACAGAATTGCTACTAGAAAACCAAACATCCAAATGTAGAAAAGTAAGAATAATATATTTGCAACAAGCCATTGAGCCCAAGGAGAGAGAAACGGAAGAGGATTCCTTAATAACTCCACTAATAAAACGAAAGGAAGAAGAATGAGGGAAATAAAGAAATTGTGACCAATACTAAGTTCAAGCCGCTCCTTAAAAGGGAAGCTTTTTGTTTTTGCTTTATTTGACTTTTCCAAATTATTCTTCAGGTAAGCACCAAGGTCTCTGATTTCAACAGGGCCGAACCTTGCGTTCCAACCAGCTTCCTTTAGAATAATATGATTAACTCCTGCTGCGGAAAGCTGAGGTAATATTAGGTTTTTATGACTAAGCTTTTCCCTTAGTTTCACTTTTTCGATCTGCTGTAAAATTCTCTCTGCTGTGAAATTACCCCCCGCAGCAGAACACCAAACGTTCACTCCAGCAGTATCTACGACAAGTAACCATGAATCAATTTTTTGATTTTTAAGAGAGGATATTACGCGTTTTACAGTTATAAAATAGTTTGATGTGATAAGGATTGGGGATTTTTCAGATGGAGCACCAATTGGATATAATCCGGGTTTCTGTTGAAAATTAAAACCTGGAAATGCAATTCCAGTGATGAATACAGAGATTAATTCTTTTAAAAAAGAATTTACTGACATTTTTCGTATCATTTCCGTTATTGGGGGTAAAATATATCAATTTACGATTGTAGGTAAGTAGACTTGTTTTTGCTTTTCAATTTTATCTAAAAAATATAATATAATTCCTATTTCTTTTCATAGACCAGAACTGCTAGAGATCCAAGGAGATATTCCTTTTTTTCAATCAATTGAACCTTCAAGTCATGGTAACAGTTTTCTATATCGTGTATTGGATGTCTGGATATACCTGTTGATATTCTAGCCACTATATATGAAGGAGCTCTAATTAATTTATTTATAAACCCGCTAATTTTATTTTTTGGTTTATTTTCCACGGTTAAAAGAAGTACGCCAGTTTTACGAAGGCATCTTAGAAATTCAGTAAGTACATTAGCTACCTGCATGACAGTTAATTCAGAAAGGACAAAATTACAAACAATCATATTAAAAGCTTCATTTTTAAAAGGTAATTCAAGAATACTAGACATTAAGAGTTCATAATGCTTTCTTTCGGTCTTCAATCGGATTTTAGTATTTTTTAACATCTCAGGGTTTATATCCACGCCAATTGGAGTTCCCCATGCATGTGCAATATGATCCAAAACTTTTCCAGATCCTGTACCTGCATCAAGTACGAGAAAATCTTCTTTTATATATTTTTCAATGAACTGGAAAATTTTTCTGCGTTTACCAAGGGTTAGAAGATCTATTACTAAATCATATCTAGAAGGAGCTTTCTTTTCAGCTAGGGTCATTAGAATTGTAGCCATCAGTATTTCTCAATTATACCAATAGCTCCTACGATTAATAAATCTTGTTAGCTAATTCGATATAGATTTGAATTGGTCGACCAAATCCATAAAAGTCGTTTAAGAAAATAAAAAGCCCCAAAACTTTTTTCCTTGCCAAAAAAATACTCCTTTTTCTTCCAAAAGATGCTCAGTATTCAACACTTATGGACCTTTTTCTATCAAAAAGCTTCAAGTAGGCCAAAAAAAACAAAGCGAATGCAGACATAAGACCAGCAATGATAAAAATAAAATTATACTGGCCACTACATATAGCAAGTAAAATTCCATCAATAGTCGGGCCAAGAGCTCCAAATATATTGGCAATCAGCATAACCATACCAAATGCTCTTCCACGTTGAGCTGAGTATTTTGCAACTAAACTATTCGTCGAAGGCCAGAATAAAGCATTCACTATTCCCAGAAAAACATACAAGAAAAATATAATGGCCGGATTTTCCAGAATGAATATTCCAAACAACACAAAAATTTGAGAAAAAGCTGCAATTCCCAGTATACCCACCTCCCCATATTTATCTCCGAAATAACCACCAGCCATTTGGCCTGTTGATCCAATTAATGTTGAAAATCCGATGAATAGAGCAGCAGTGGCAATCTGCATCCCTTTTACTTCAGAAAGAAAAGGGGAAAGAACGAAATTAACCATACCACGGCCAATAGACATTGAAATCACAAATAGGAAAATAATTGGTAGAATTATTTTCACGGGATTGTACCCCAGATTGACTTCCACGCTCTTCATTTTCTCTTCATTCATTTTAGAATAATTATTTCTCTTTTCAAATCTTCCAAAAAAAATCCAGAAGATGATAGAAACAAATATTACGGGGAATGCCCAAAGTAAGTATATTTCTCGCCAATTCATATCAGTTATGAGAATATAAACTGAAATTGGACCAATTGAAGCTCCCAACGTTCCACCTATTCCGTGAATGGCCAATATTTTATTTAGCTTATTAGAAAAAGGGATATTATTACCTCTCTCGTATGCAGAGGACACCCAAGACAATCCTGGGGGATGATAAATCGATAAAGCAATTCCTAGTAAAAGTTCTCCAATAAGAAGAGTAACAAATTTATCTCCCCATAAACCTATTATTGCAGCCCCAATTCCCGCTACTGCAACGCTGAGCATCATCAACGAACCTCGACGGTATTTATCTGCGATTGCTCCAAATATTGGGGATGGAAATGCAGCAGCTAGAGTTCCAATTGTTCCGATTGCTCCTAAACCAATCCAACTCAATGATCCTAGGGATTGTAAAACATCATCACCCACAAGGAGTAGTACTACAGGAAAAATAAAAAAGGGAATTTCAACGAAAGTGTGAAGTATAAAAGCAGAAATTAGACTCATCCGTGGAGAAATTTCTCTCTGAGTTTCCAAATTCAAATTAGAGGTCATCCTGTACAAATGTAAAAGAGGAAAATACGATTGGTTCTTTTTAATAAATCCTTTTTATACCTTCATCATCATATATTTATTTAGAAAAGCTATTTTCTTGTGTATGAATATCTGTTGATTTATCGTCTTTATAACTCACAATTGCCACTCCTAAAGCGCAAATAATGCCGCCAATTATTGCAAAAAATGAAAATTCTTTTAAAAATACCCATGCTAGAATCAAGGACATAATAGGTATTAGAAATTGTATGTTTCCTGCTTCCGTTGCTCCATATTCTTGAATTAAACGTAAATAAAGAGTAAAAGCTATTGCTGCTGCACCAACCCCAATTACTAAAATTCCCCAAATACTCTCAATGGAATAACTTTCAGGACTCGGAGGAGTCTCAAAGATTAAGGAAACAAGAATCAGGGTGACTGCAGAAGCAAAGAGGTTTAAAGAAGTAATCTCTGAAGATAATTCATCTTTTTGCTGGAAGAAATATTTTATTGTTAAAGAGTAACCTGCCCAAGCGACCCCAGAAAGGAATCCCAAACTATTTCCAATTATGAAGGCAACTAAATTCGAATTAATAATATCGATTGAAGCTATAAAAACAATTATTACTCCAGTAGAGGAAAGAAGAAACCCTAGAGATCTTTTCTTTGAATAATATTCATCTTGAAAGATAAGAGGAGCAAGAAGATAGATTATGCTAGGATTGAAATTAAGCAGAATCGAGCTACTACTTCCTAGTATGAAGAGTACAGAGAAATTTTGTCCGAAAATCATCAAACTTAACCACAAAGAAGAGAGAAAAATATGAAATTTAGACTGCTTGAATAACCTCCATAAACTTTGGTGTGTCTTTTTTCGAAAAGAGAGAATAATGAATAATGTAATTGCACCTACAAAATACCTAAGAAATCCAAAATACAATCCAGGAAATTCTTGAGTCGTTCCTACCCATAATTTTGAAATTAAAGGAGGTGTGCTCCAAAGCACAATTATAACTGCAGAATATAGAAGAAAACGAAGATCATATCTCGAAAAAATAATCACATATATACCAACTTAGTTATCGGAAATAAGCATAAATGATCAGATCTTCACCTAAATATTCATTTTTAAGAAGTCCTTCAGGAACAAATCCAAATTTAGCCATCAATTTCCGCATCCCGACATTCCAAGGTCGAGATGAAACCTTAAGCTTTCTCCAATCTTTTTCGATCATAATATCTAACACAGCTTGTATCAGATTTGTAGCTATACCATTTCTTTGATATGAGGAGTCAACAGCGATAATTTGAAGTTCAGCAGGGAATTCTATTGTTTGGAGTTTAAGAATCACGGTAGCAATTATTTTTTTGCCTGATTCCTCTACTAAAACAAGGATTTTCTCCATTTCAATTAAATTTTGGAAATAAGCGGGGGATTCTAAGCTCATTCCCCGTTGTATTTCATCTAAAAAACATTTATGGATAAGCTCAACTATGGAAGTCATATCCCCTATTTTAGCTGGTCTCATTTCAATCAACCTTTGTATCCACTATTTGTGTACTTCAAGAAGTTTTCTGTAGGTTTAATCATTATTTTTTTGCAGTCGTTGAACCTCTTGTAATAACTTCATATTCTCTTGTTCAAGCTTTTCTAGTTTTGAAAACAGCTGCTGCCATAG
Source organism: Candidatus Heimdallarchaeota archaeon (assembly GCA_011364965.1). Lineage (GTDB taxonomy): Archaea > Asgardarchaeota > Heimdallarchaeia > Hodarchaeales > Hodarchaeaceae > Hodarchaeum. The sequence continues at coordinate 12,828 of RDOB01000006.1, read as the reverse complement.
AGGAGAATACTTCAAGGTAATTTCTTGTTCAGCTTTATATGTACCCTTCTTAAAATCTAAGTACCCTAATATGGTGGCTGAAGGAAAATAAAACACACCAAATATAATGAAAAATATGCTATAGTGCTTCAAAGCGTCAGGAATAAAGTATAATTCTTTAAAAAGCAAATTATAGAAAATTAACGTAAAATTCAACATAGAAAAGGCGAGTGCAAACCAATTACTATGGCCACGTAAAAAAAATTGCCGAACACGACCAAAGAGGTCAATATTCTTCCGCAAAGTTCTTTTCCAATTTATCATTATTTATCACCATTTTTTTCTATAATATGTTACACTTGGATTATAAAGAAAATCTTTTCTTATTTTCTGCCCTCTAGATTCAAAAATGCAAGGGTTTATAAATCCAAGAGTCCCCATTTACTCAGAGAAAAAGTGATATGCGAAACAAGTAGAATTAAACTTCTTCTGGATATCATATTTACATGGGGTGCTGGTTTACTTTTCCTTATGGGAATTTTATTCTTGTTATTCATTCTGTAAAAATTCTAATATACATTCTTCTAATTCTTAACTTTGTTTATTCAAGGAGAATAATTGCAGTTGCATTTGAAATTTCATAGTTTTTTCAGATATTCGAAATAATGGGAATATTGAGGAACCTTGATATTGCTCTTCAAGCCCATTTTCACTTAAAAGAGTGACATAGATTGGAAATATTATACATTCTGTTAATACAGGAAAGCTTATTTCTAGAGCTACCAATTCCTGCTCATTTAAATCCCTAAATATTAATGAATGGCAAAGTAAAGTATGCATTTTTTCTAATCCAAAAATTTCGCTATTACATTTTAACGACGTTTTATAAGGAAAAGAGCTACACGTAAGATTGAGTTCAGGTATAAATGTTAAATCGGGAAGAATTGGGCCTTCGAATTCCACTTGATAGTCTATATAGAGAATATTTAATTCTAATGAAAATTTTTTATAAATTGTAACGTTAGTTTCCAGATTTTTGTTTTTTACACTGCCAGCTCTTTTTAGCATTAATGTATTCTCAGAAGAAATAATATCATAATTGTGTCCAGCAAAATTTCCGTATTCAACATATGTATCGTTGAAATATTTATTTAGATCATTTAAAGAATCAACAAAGTGATCCTGAAACATCCATTTAAGGAAACGATCTTCTATAACATCAAGATTATGCTGATAGTGATAAGATTCTTTTCTTCTTGTCATAACATTTAAGAAATTATAACCTTTGTCCTTTAGGTTTAGGCAGAAAATTGATCCTCCATTTAAGGGGGAAATATAACAAGAAATATATTCATTCTCAAGGATTGCATCCAAATGTCCATCGAACAAAATATCCTGTACCCTTAATACACTCGTATCCTTTTTTGAAGGAATATTATCCAATAAATGTTCAGCTGTTATAATATGTTTGTGAATTGTGTGACGTAGGAATTTATAATATATCCCTCCAAAAAGACCATGCCAATAAGCATCGTTTGCTTGAGAAGCAAGTATATTATCCCAAATCACGGATAAATGTTCCTTATCTATGGTTCCTTCATTTTGCGTATTGATGACTTTACTTCTACAATAAAGCATCCTTTTGTGCATTATATTTGATTCAGGATATTTAACTAAAAAATTTTGCCAAAGAGCCCCTGAAATTAGAGTATCAAGCTCTTCAGAATAAAATGAATCCCCAGAGGTGATTTTCTTTTTAATTTCTTCCGCTTTCACACGAAGAGAGGTAGGTAACGCCCAAATTGCCATTTTATCATAAGAGGAGGTCGGAAGATAAATCAATCCTTTTGGTTTGTGATGAGATGAATATTCACTGAAATGAATGGTTTTAATCCAATTGTTTTCTAATATTGCTTTAAAAAATTCAGACAGCCATGGTTCCCCCGAGTATCCGTTTACGTAACAAATATCATAAGTTGTCCGCTCTCCTGCTGGCCAAACACCCATTTTTTCAGCATCGGAAATTAGTACAATAACCCTGTTAAGAAGCGATTCCGATTTATTTTTTAGATATTTAATGGTCTCTTGGGGATCTTTCCAAGGAATTAAATATCTGATTTGTTCATTAATTGGAAAAATAGTTATCTTTTTTCCACTAAACTCTGTTACATAAGTATGATGCGCTTCTTGAATTCCTGCAAGCTTAAATAAATAATCATCGATGAAGGTAAATTTTATTCCTTGTTTATTCAATATTATTGGAAGTTCTGGATTCCAAACTCGTTCAGCAATCCAAACACCTTGGGTTCGAACGCGATAGTTACGCCACCACCATGAACTTAATTTTTGAACCTGCTGCTCTAAATCCTCAACTGGTATTGCTGCAAAAATTGGTTCGTAAAAACCTCCTCCGATTACTTCAACTTGCTTTCTTAGATAGAGCTCTTTTATCATGGACAAGTAATCAGGCTGTTTTAAAGAAAGCCAAGAGAGGAGAGAACCGCTAAAGTGAAAACTTACCTTTAGTTTGGGGAATTTCATGATAGTTTGTAATAGCGGAAGATAGGATTTTTTAAATGCATTTTCCATAACCCATGGTAAATTCCCTATGGGTTGGTGGAAATGAAACAAAATTGGGAGATAAATACTATTTCCAACCACGTTTCATAACCCCATATGAAAGAAGAGGAGATAAATTGATATACGAAACTAAAGAATCAAATTTCGAATCTCGTCTACCTTTGATTCCACTCTTTCAACAGTCGAGGAAGCTGGAACAGCAGGATTGGCATCAACCAAGAGAAGAAGTCCTTCACCAAGGATATAAACGAAAATATTTGAAGCTCCTGATACAGCCATGAAGAACCTAGGTTTCTCTAGGTGAGCTGCAAACGCTCCACGAATGGCTCGCATCGCTGCAGGTAGAATTTCTAAGTTCATCTGGTTAACTATTACAGCACCCGTAAAAGATGTAACACATGCGCCATTAATTGCATCATCACTCGTAACCCACGCAAATAAGCATTCATCAACGGATTTTTTTAGCGCCTCAGTCATATATCGGGATTCTCCAGACATAACTGTTTGAATGGATTCATAAAATTCTTCTCTTTCCCGTTTACCAAGTCGTATGCTCTTCAAGCCAAACTTATGACTGAAACTCCCCAGAAACAGGGTCATTAATGTTCTTAATTTAAACTCTATATCCAATAGAGAGGCCGATGCTGCAGCAACTAAGGAAAAAATCCCTTCTGGTCTTTGAATTCCAGCAATTCTCATCGAAGCAAAATCTACGTGAAAGATCTGCCCCTCAGAAATCGATTCCTCTTTCAAACCTTGAGATACTTCATATGCTGATGTTAAAAGAGTAAAAATATGTCTTTCTGGGAATTTTATCCTTCCCTTTTTATCTCGAAAATCTTGAGAAATTAGTGTTTTTCCTTGTGATGTGAATACGAAGAAAGCTAAGAACGATTCTAACTCTCCGAACGAGACCATTTTATCACCTACTCTTCTAGAATAAGTCTACCCATTAATTCAAATGCTTCTTGAACTTTAGCGCCAGTTTTCGCAGAGGTAGTGAAAAACTCTTTAGCATCAAATCTTTTTAATAAGTCTTCCTTTTCTTCTGGGGCGCTTTCTTTCGCAATGTCTTCTTTATTGCCGATTACAATGATTTTAGCGCCAGGACTCTGTTCTCTAACATCATCTTTCCATCTATCCAACTTATCGTAAGTGATATCCGACCTAGTTAAATCAAAGACCAGAAAAACACCATGTGCTTTCTTCAGATAGAGATGACGAAAATTAGTAAATCCTGATTGGCCCGCTACATCCCAGATTTGAAATGAAAGTTCTGTTTCCTTACCAGTCTTAGGATGTGTAATATTCACGGTTTTTGATAAAAAATCCACTCCCAAAGTTATCTGATAGCCCTCTTTGAAGAAATTATCAACATATCTTTTTATAAGAGATGTTTTTCCAACTTCAGGCTCACCCACGAGCAGTAATTTGAAAGCGAACTTTGGTCCTTTTGATTTTTTGATGGGCACATAATCTACTCCTTATATTGGTTCCTAGGATCATCCTAGGGCCACTAAAGAAATAATAGTAGTTCTTTAATAGATTAATCTAGAATATTAATTAATTCTTTTATAAAGCTTGGCCAAAGGAGGAGGAAGCGTAAACTTTGACGATTCAGATCCATAGAATAAACATTTTTATTAACAGATTTATTTTGAATAAAAAGGAGATAGTCTCTAAGTAATCGAAAGAATAATATGGGGTATTTACTAAATGATTTCTTTAGCGCAGATTCAGTTGTTGTAATAAGAGCAGTAAAATATCCTGAAGCACCAGACTATATAATCACAAAAAATTTTGTGGAAACTTCATTTGAAGGAGAATGCTATTTTGTGAATCCAAAAGAAGGATGTTTATTCACGAAGTCTGTATTTACTCCAATAGCAGAATTACTAAAAGTACCTGATCTTGGTATCGTGCATTCATTGTATTAACTAAGAGAGGAGAAGAAGCTATGGTTCTTTGCTCTAGATTTGAGAGAGCTGGAAATCCAAAATACGTCCAATCAAGTGTTTATGTGAGTAGTTTGACCAAATTATCTCACGATGCACATTATTACCAAATTAATGACTCTAACCGCGGAGTAATACAATCGGTTAATATTATCATGATTTTTATACTTGGACTCCTAATTTTCGCGCGGAATTTTTTATTTTAAAGGAAAGATAAAAATATGGATGAATGGGAGATATCATTCGATCTGGTTGCTGGAAATCGAGCAGAACATTTTCAGTTCAAAGCGAACTCGTTAAAAGAAACTAAAATTCCGAGTTTTCCGAAAGATAAATTCCTAAAAGCGATAGAGACTCATGGTTTAGCCAATGAATACAGATTACATATGGGAAAACTAGGAAATTTAAAATTTAAAAATACTCCAGAGTATACCAATGAACAAGAAATCCACATTCTAATGCTAGTATTGGAGAAACTTGGTCCTATTTCGCTAATATTACGCCAAACCTTTGAACATTTGACAGTTGAAGGGATTGATTCACATTATAATTATTTAGGGTATGATACGATAGTAAGCATATTACTCCAGGTTATTAAACCAGATAATCCACCCATTCCAGGTTTAGGGGCAATAAAAACAGTTTATTATGCATCAAATGAACATGAAATCAAAAAAAGAGAAAAAGCGACCGCTATTACGGAAAGTTTTGAAGGAAAAGCATTAATCTTTAGTCTAAGTATAATTTTACCGAGTTTCTTGATCATAATATTACCTATTGACCTTTTAGATGATGCTTTGAACTATATAATTGTTCTTTCACTTTTATCGATTTTATGGTGTATATATCCTATCGCAAAACGATCAATTAGACATGCTCCTCTCTCAATCCTATCCATGCTTATCAGTTATCTAACAATTGAACTACTGATTCATCTCGGGTTGATTCGTGGTGGATTGAATCCTTGGGGTATTTTTAATAATATTTCACGGCAAAATTTGGTTGGAATCTTGCAAGGCCAAGATTTAATTTCCGATTTAGGGGGACCAGTGTTTCTTGGTATTGAAATTCTTCAATTCATTATTCCTTTCTTCGATTTCTTAATTATGATATTTATTCCCTTTACTATAGGAATAGGAGTGACAGGTATTTTCAGCAAATATGAAATTGATTGGAAAGCAGGAATTGCCTTACGAATATTTTTTATGGGTATATTTCTAATTTTTATTCTTATTCTACCTCTTGGATATCACGCATTAGGAAAAGGAACGGAAGGAACGCTTCACACAAGTATAGGTCTATTAAAGACGGTAGAGATGTTTTCTCCAGAATATATCGACAATCTAGAAGAAAATTATGAAGAATTACTTCAAACAATAGCCTCCGCTCAATACCATTTAAGTAAAGCGGGTAATTCTTTTCAGCAATTTGGCGACAATCCACTTATAGCCTATATATTACCATTGGTTATCCCTGAAATCGCAGGGATCCCATTTCAAGATCTTCCCGAAATCTTAACTTTGACTAGAATCTTAGCTGATTCCATTCCCTACTTACCTAATGTGCTTTGGGGGTATAATCACCTTCAAAATGGCTTGAATCAATCATTAAGCATACTTCAGGATTCTATTATTCAATTCTCTCAAATGGGAATTGGATCTGCCATTTTTCAGGAATATGACACAAGAATGCACGCAGCTTTAGCTATAATGCAGCTAGGACTAGCTAATATCACTTTAGCTGAACTACCTCTTCTAGATTTATTGGATCAAGTTCAAGAAAAACTAGATTACTCGGTATTTTCTGATATTTCGAATTTACTAACTGAGATAGAAATTAGCACCCCTATACTCCTTACAGTTATATCTAGTACAATTCCCTGGATAAATAGCACTTATGGTTTATCCCTAGCTCTTGAAAGTGTGTATAACTACGATTTTTCATCAGAATATCTGAATCAGGCGCAAGCTGACTATGAAGCCACTCATGAGTTAAGGAATATTGATCTTTCTTCTTTGCCTTCTAAAACTATTATACCAATCAGAGATTTAGTTAATTTCAGTCTGAACTTAAACGATGTAACAAAAAACCTTCTATTTGCAGTTCAAAACGCAAGCTCGATGTTCGAATCATTGAATTCGACCCTTTCTATAATTGAGACTATTGACTTCACAAATACCTCAAATACCAAAGATCCAGCTTGGCAATCCATTCTTATTGGATTATCAAATACTGGAGTTTACCTTCGAAACACTCAAAATAGTTTAACAGAGATGACTTTAGTTCTCAATGCACAAATAGCTTCAGGGTTTGAGGAATTAGCTGATCTCAACGAGTTCCTTCTCGAGCTTCAAGATTTCACTCAGGAAGCTTCCGATAGATTTACAGTAGTAGATCAATATTATTCTGCATTAAATGGAACATATTATGCTATAAATTATTTCTCTAAAGGTTCAAATGCTTTAAATGAGAGCATTACAGAAGCTCTTCAGTTGAATCCTTTTGATGCAACAGCTGCAATTAATAATTTTACATTATGTCAGGAATTAGCGGATTCGACAGATGGTTATCTTAAAGGTATAACAGTGCATTTATTAAATGAAACATCGGTTGAAAATTGGAGACAATTGGTCAAGGGTAATATCAGTGATGTTAATACAAATTCAATATATATGAACGCTAAAAAATGTAATGAATTAATTCAGGATATTGAAATAACATTGCCTGGAGACATCACTTCACAAATAACTACATTTCAGCAAATCCTCATAAATATGGAAACACTTGATTGGGATATTTTCGCATTTACTATATAGATCATAAATTCATTCCTAATTCGTTAAAAGAATGAAAATTCAGACTGCTCTTCAAGATATGGTTCAATATCCATATTCCATATTGTAAGGTCAAAATCGGCCCTAGATGCAGCTAAGTCTTTAACAACGGATCCAGCCCTCTTTTCTTTCCAGAAAAACTCTCCGTACTCTCCTATTAACTGTTGCATCAATTCCTTAACCCTAATACTAGCAATCATATAAGAAGGAGAGTAAAGATCATATTCAGGCATGATATGATGTAGTAACCAATATTTTCCAGGTAATTCGATAAAAAATCTTTTAGTTAGTTCCTGATATCGAGATTCAGCTTGTTCTAATGAGTAATTATTTTTCCAATACTCGAGCTTGAATAAGGAATTTGCCGCGTAAAACACTAAGAAGTAAAGATTCATGAAATGTCGCCGATCAAGAATTTCTAAGATTGCCTCATCACTTAATTCCAATTCTTCTTGTAAGAAAGGTTTGTATTGGAGTAACATTTCGATAAGAATCGAAAAAGTTTCAGCTACTGACATGGGAACAAGATATCTTTTCCAGTATGGATCTTCTGCAATTCCAGATGTTGCATGAATGCCATGGCCAAATTCATGGAATAAACTTGTGAAATCACTAAATGGAGAAACTCGCTTAAAGACAATACGAACATCATTTGGGATTTGTATTCCAAAACAAAAGGCACTTGGCGATTTTTTTTCCCTATTTTCGTGATCTACCCGAATTTTGGTAAGATCTTCTTGAAATCCCCATTCACCAAGCACTTTCTCAATAATTTTCAATGGATTCTTTTTTTCTAAGTATTTGTTTAATGGAGTATAAATTCGGCCTCTAGCAACATAGAAATCATCATAGTACTCTAAAGTCTCTTTATCAAAGACCTCTGGTGCAAAATGATCTGCTGCGCTAAGAAAAGATTTTCTGGCATTATCTCCCAAAGATCCCACAAAATTAGTTAATTTTTCATAACTAGTTTTCTCAATCTCTAGGTACGCATCCAATGGAGACGTGCCATACAAAGAATATACTTGTTGAGCAATATTGAACCGTGTAGAGATTAACGAGCTCAATTGGCTTGCTTTCTCGAGGAAAAAATCAAAAATTTCTTTTCTTTCTTTTATGTCTCGTGAAAGTGTATTGAACTGCCTCCACGACCCCCAATTAACTGGTTTCCCAGCAAAATTATATTTATTACAAGAGATTTCTGTGTTGCGTTTTTCATATATTTCTAATGAGATAGGTAATTTTCGTGATTGGGCAATAGTATTAATGCAATTAAGGTAAAATGATCGAGGTTCTAAATAAGAATCCAAAAATTCTTTACTCAATTTTAATAATGATTCAGATTCACTTTCCATTAGTGTTCTATCATACTCTAATCCCGCCTTTAGATTATATTGCTGCTTACTCATCCTGATTATATGAGTTTCAAATTCTCTTCCAATATCATCTGTGGTTCTTCTTATATCTGTCATCTGGAGTTACCTGTGCTTTTGGTTATAAAATAGCGCATTATTTTGTAAAATAAAGGAAGATAGTTATTTTAATGCTATAATTTACAAATTATATCCTTTTTCAGAGGAATTTCTTGGTGAACACAACGATCCTTATCAACCTTATATAAATCCGTTTCTGAAAATCTCAATTTGACTTTCAAATCCTCAGGTCTACTTTGTGGAAAAAACAGTAAAATGGGTAAAATTTAAAAGAATATTCCTACGTGAAAAATAAAAACCTATGTTTATTCGAAAGATAAAGAATTAGGAAAACAAATTTATTTTAGTCAATGTTTTGAGAGGTAAAAAAATTTTGGAACCCATTAATCTAGTAGGCATTGTTTTTGTCTTAATAGGAATTGTTTTGTGGATTGTGCTAGGAATTAAATTATTCTTTTCCTATCAGAGAACCGAGAAAAAACAAACTCTTTACCTATCCCTTCTCTTGATATTTGGTGGGTTAGGAATGCTTTCTTTACTTGTCGAACAGGTCATTTTACTTGCAGCAGCGGATCCTGCAGACATTCCTCCCTTCATGAGTATTTTAGAATATCAGGAAACAAATATTTTTTGGCTTGGTTTTATGGCAGCAACTATTGCATGGATAGCAAGTGCATTAGGAATCATATGGGCTAATTTTTTCACACATTCATTCTTTCCTGAGGCTAATAAACGGATTCTAATAATTCCAATTATTCTAATCACAGTATATCTAATCTTGATTATTAGTTCCCCATTTGAATTCACGTTTAGTGGTACAGATTGGTCTCCAGAACACGCTCCAGATTTGAATGTGATTCTATGGATACTGTTCTTTATTCCACTATGGACAGTGGCTTTTCTCTTTCTATATCTAACCATTTCTTTGAAACGAAAAGGCAGTTCAACTTGGCGAAGATTATTCTGGATTTTCATAACGCAAACATTACTCTCAATAGGTTTTACGGTTGAGATCTTAAACCCCTCGTTTTTCACCTCTCTTTTATCGTTACCCTCTAGTTATGAGGGGATTATTTCTGCGATATCGCGCTTCTTGCTTATGATCTATCCACTGCTTATGTGGATTGGGGTTTATACACCAAACTGGGCTAAATCGAAACTCGGAGTTTCCAATTAGCCTTTCTTTTCCCTTTTTTACAATCCATCCATCCAATCGACAAATCGATTTGAAACAGAATTTAGTAAAATTTCTTTTATCAAAGGATTACGTTGCGCTGCTATTTCTGCTGCTATTTCAATTAGTTCTGAACTATTTTCTTGTTGAATCAGAGCCAATTTTTCTTCCCGTTCACCTTCAGGGAAACTAAAAACATCAATTAATTGACTGGCAACCTTTAATAATTTATTGGTTGATTTCTTAATGATTTCTTGGGAATCCTCACTTTTTTTATTGAGTTCTTTTACCACGGATTTTGAATAAGGACACGCTTTCCCATTTTTAACTTCTTTTTTATCGATATCAATAATCACCTCATTTGGGTAATTTTTCACTATATTCTTTGATATTCCAATGATATCAGCATAGGAGGGATCTAAAATTGATGTTGTGTAGCTAACTTTTCGAAGCGACGCATGTGGAACAAAATAGTCGAGAGAATGTACAATGAGATCTACAAGAACATTTGAAGATCCAGTAACGAAAACTGTTTTTCCACGATAAAGAGCTCCTAATGCACGATCCTCATTTTTCTTAATTTGTGATAGAAAGAAGTCTATACTCCCACCTTCTTTTTTCTGTGATAAAGTAACTTTCTTTTCAATGATTTCAATTTCAGCTGTTGCTTCTTTATCACTTATTCGCCAATCTGATAGTAATCCTTTTAGTTCATTAGGGAAGTCTTTATTTTCTGCAAAAGCGTAACTTTGTCTTATCTTTGAAGCAATTTCCTCTGCTTTAAATTTTAAAAATGGCACTTTGTTATACAGAAATACTTGTTGATTTTGTGGTACTAAATAAAAAAGGGCTCCAATACCGATGTTTGATTGATTCTCAAACGGAAGTTGAAATAATAAAATAAAAGCCATTTTATTAATAGTGGAAAATGGTAGAACAGCTTCAGCAGTTTCTAAATTCGCTTCATCCATCATGCTAAGAGTCATTTGAGACCGAATAGCAATAAGTGAGGATTCCTCTTTACTTAGATTCTCTGAAAAAATGGGAAATGATCGTTTGGATTTATCAAATACGGAAAATAAGAGAGATCGATCCATCAATATTCTCATACTCCTTATCTATTTAGATTTGCGATTTTGGATGTTATTGATAAAGGGGATATATAAGCTTTCATGAATCAGAATTACTGATCAGTAATTATTTAATAAGAAATTAATATTCATAAAATTGACATGAAGAACTTCTCAGGAACATTATTTTTTAGAATCAGAAAGTATGAACTCAAAATATTAAATAATGTTTTTATAACTATTTTTCTCATTCTTGCAAACCTAATCGGAGCATTGATTGGATTTCAATATTATTTCGAAGTTATTGGATTAGCAGCATATCCAGTATATCTCTGGATATTGATTCCAGACTGTCCTATGGCGGTAATGCTTTTAATCCCTGTATATCTGCAACGATCCAATCCTCGTTATGAGAACTATAATTTTTTTGCACTAATACAGGGTATAAGAGCAGCTATTATCACTTACCTAATTGTTTTCAACTTCGGATCTCTGGATACTGAAATTGTAATAATAGGTCATACTTTGTTGCTTATTCAAGCTTTAGCTATCTTTCCTCTTCTTAATCATACAAAATTGGGAAAAGGAACAGTAATTGCTATTTTTATTATCATATTCAACGATTTATCAGATTTTTTTGGCATAGGAGCTCTAACAGAACCCACTTTAGCACAAATACCAACCATCGAACCGATATTCCCCGAATTTGTTGCAATCATTTACATGCTGGATCTGATCTTAATTGTATTCATTTTAACCATAAGAGTAATGAAAATAAAGCAGACTAAAGTTTCCAAAAATCAATGAGCTGAGCTGCATGCTTTGCTGTTTCAACTTTATCAAAGCCTTCTGCGCCATAGATTCCTTCAATTATTCCAGTTTCGTTAATTAGATATGTAATCCGAGCAACATGATTACCTTTTTTAAAAGCTCCAAATTTTTTAGCTATAGAGAATTTCTCATCCATTAAAAGTGGAAAAGGGAGATCGTATTTTTCGATAAACTTCTGATGAGAGTTTGCTGATCCGCCAGATACCCCATAAATAGGAATATTATTCTCTTGAAAGATTGAATAATTATCTCTGATAGAACATGCTTCTTTGGTACATCCAGGGGTATTATCCTTGGGATAAAAGTAAATTACATACTTTTTCCCTAATAAACCTGAAGAATTTATTTCTTCACCTGATTGGGTTGTTGTAATAAATTCTGGAGCTTTTTCTCCAATTTTTAACATTTTATCTTCATCTCACCGAATGTCCTGTTAACGAAAATCTATTGTTTTCTAATAATTTGAATTCATACAAGGTAATTAAATTTTTGACTCCGATTTTCACGATTCTATTATTCAACTACTTAAAGAATGGTAAGTCTTTAGAGAGAGAAAAAATTTACAATTTGTTTATCAATTGCTCATTTATTGGCAGGAAATACCTTAAAACTTAATGATTCAGGAAGAGAGTAGTATTATGACTGAAATTGAGATAAACACCCCCTTGGCAAATGCTGTATTGGCAGCTTACAGAGAGGGGCAAAATGATGAAGTACTTGAACCCCTATTATTGATAAATGAGGAAGGTAACTCTATTGGACGAATTAAAATACATGATGGCCTAATTTTTGCTAATATAAGAGGTGAAAGAGAAGTTGAGCTTTCTCAAGCACTGATAAAACCTGATTTTGAGCATTTTCATGTTGAGTATTTGAATCTAAAAATGGCTACAATGATTCAATATCATCCAGATTTGCATGTAGAAGTAGCTTTTCCTCCTTCAGGGAAGTTAAGAAATAATCTGACTGAAG
>RDOB01000005.1 GCA_011364965.1 Candidatus Heimdallarchaeota archaeon | reverse complement strand
AATCTTGCAAGCTTTACTCCTCCCATTAAGATCACCAATCTTTCATTAAGTCAGACTTCCCCGCTTTTTCTCTATTTCTTCGAATAGCTTTCGGTGGTACCCGTGTTTAACACCAGTACTTCGTTGATTCTGAATATGCCCCTTGAAATAGCTTCTTTCTCTACCTCCCCCTTTATTATCTATTCAAACGATAAGTTAACGACTCCTGACAATCTAACCATTATCTGTGGGCTATCGTTCATCTATATGGATACTGGCCTTCTAAGCCAAATGCACATCGGTTATTCCCTTGAATATTCGGGGTATTTGTTTGAGTATTCAGCAACATGGAGACTCACTCCTTGAATTCTCCTCCTTTTTTCAGGATACGCCTGATATTCTCAATTAATTAGATGAAAAAAAGAAAGAGGGGAGGAATCAAAACAATGAATTAAGGTTGCTAATCAGAACTTATATCCCTTGATATTGATTAGCTTGGATATCTAATAATGTACCTCGCGATTTGGATTTAATCTACGGATACCACCAAGGATATTCTTTTAATTGAGCCTCTTGAAGCGCAATTGGTCCATTTGGGCCATCATAGAAGTCTTGTGTATTTTCTGCTCCTTTCAGAAAAATTTCGCATCTAAGATAATAGTGCTGATCCTTTTGAAGTGCACCGGTAGTAAAAGTATGATAGTAGGTCGTTCCTGTAAAAGTTGACCCAATACAAGGCATAATAGAAATAGAATCTATCTGGCCCGCTATCTTTATATATTCCTTTAATGGTATAAGTGATACGAAGTTCTGCTTCGGAAAGACTTTTTATCGGAGTGAAATAATCAGCATATTCAGGATCAGTTCCTCCGTACCAAGTATCCCACACAGCTTTTGCCCATCCATCAAAGAACCATAAATATGGCCATGCTTTCATATATAGATCATCAATACTATACCATGCGACTTTACCAAATGGTGTATGGTCTGTGTACCACATCCACTCATCCACTGGAGAGAGGATTTCACTATATGTTGCTGCAGCTACAGAATTTATGGAAAAGCCCTGGATTATCAATAGAGAGATTAGTAAAATGAAAATTTTTAATTTAATTTTCTGCTTTTTCATCTATTTCACCACTTCCAAGATGAGCTGAATAATGTTTTTCGAAAAAAAGGCACAATTTCAAACGGTGGAACCCTCAATGTATCTGATCTACATTATACAACTCACCTCCATAGCTCTTGATTCTAAACTTTTTAAGATTATTCATGTGTTAAGGTTGGTAGATGGAACCAGATTGATGATATTTCAGATCAGAAAATTCGTGTTGGAAATCCAGAGGGAAAGATTGAGGTAATTACACCTTAGAGTTTCTAGAGTGAATTCTTGGATTCTGATGGAATCCTTTACTTCAATCTGGATTTATTATCTGAGTATGATTTAGAGAGAAAGTATACAACACGCACATCCTCTCCTCATTCCTTTAGTTGAACGAAAACACCCCAATTTTGATCAATCTATGCAGACACAATCTGCTGCATAATCTTTTCACCGTTATTTGCCATCCAGAGTAGATGATATAGTCCTAAGGAAAGAAAAAATAGGTGATTTTTGCTTTCCCTTCTCAGTTAGCATTAATTTAGTATAACATCTCATCAAAACTTATAATTTTTTTTTGGTAGAGTATTTAAGTTATGGCTATTGAAATGCTTATAATTTCCTGTTTAAATGGTGGGTGAATGCAAACGATATTAGTTTGCTAATTTTTTTTGAGTAAATCTTCCTATATTCGTTTGATCACAATAGAAATTTGCCTGTCTTTTACCTATTGAAGTAGAATTAGACAGCATGTTATCAGTTACCACTTCTTTTTTATGTATGAATTAGCGTGATTTGGCTTCTTCAAGATCTTCCTCCTTATATAGGTAGAGTATATTCTTCATAAATTCCGAATTTATGTGGAGTATAATCGATATATTTATAAATGATTTAGATAATTCACTACGTGCTATAAAACCCCTCAATCTAACCCTTTCATTCTTTCCATTATTAAAATGGATCCTTATTATATTTGGAATATCAATAAGGAGGGATTGTTAAACTGTCCTGTTCCACTGCTCACTTTCACCTCAACTGTCACCGTATGGTACCCTATTGACAAATTTTCTGCAACTGTCGTCAAGTGGCTCTTGATGACTTCTTTCCCTACGAATATTATAGATAGCTACCAATTAACTTATCGAGGGATGATGACAAAGTTTACTAGAAATTCTTTTAATAGATTATGAAGAATTTAAAACGAAAATTGAGAATAATCTGAGGGCAAAATATGAAAGAGAGTGATATTGAGTCAATTATTAATTGGTTAAAGAGCTTAGGTTTAACGATCATCATATTTATTATAATGGGACTTATCTTGGGTATATTAGCTGGTGGAATAGCGCCGTCTCCAATGACTGTGATGTCAATACTTTTAATTATTCTAATGGTTTTAAATGGGTATAACTACTTTTGTATCCGGGAATTAAGAAAGAAAGTCGATCGAAAGAAATGAGAGAAAAATTGACTATTAATTTCAATTCTTCTCAAAAGTGAAAACTATTATTAACAAGAAAAGGATCCAAGGGTGTTACTTTGGTTTAGCTTTAGGTGATAGTCTTGGAGTGCCAATTGAATTCGATTTACTTGAAAGTATATGGTTTAAGTACGGTCTTTCGGGATCTAGAAGCATTATTTGTCTCATAAGTTCAAATAAAACGACCTTGTGGACTCTATATCAACTAAATATTCAAAATTATCAGCCAGAAAAACAATACTGGGGACTTGACTGAATTGTAGAGTATATTAATAGTATTCCAGATTCAGTTTGGGAAAAAAAGTGTAATAAAATATGGATTGATTGTGATCAATCCATGCAGACTATAGTATTGTCGGTATTAGTTGACCTCAAGTCAAAAGGTAAAAATTTGACTTATAGAAACTTGTTCTCTCTGCATTATTCGTAGCTTTTTTATTTTCCCTGATATAAAATTATAAATCAAAGAATAGCCAAGCAACACGCTATCCGTTTTTGATTTAAATACACGTTTTGATTAAGTGATTCTCATATGAAATTTACACATCATTTAATATTCATTGTCCTGATAATTTTACCATTAACATTTAATGCGCCTATATTTACATCCTCAACGAGTGTATTTAACAAATATGGGAACATACAACCCAAGATTGATAAAATTACCAATTCTACTAAGACTACAGATGTTCTTGAAACTCCAACCTTTTCTGATAATCTTACAAATTATATACTTGATTTAGTTTTAAATTCAAGTATTCATTATCTTACTGGGACATTAATTTTAGATTATGTTAATAATGAAAATATCAACATCAACAGACTTTATTTTCATCTTTACCCAAACGCAGCTATAAATGAAGCAGTCCCTGGATGCTTACTTATTAATACAGTGAAAACAAAAGATCAATTACAGGATTTAGACTATTCTATTAGCGATCAATTACTAAATCTCACTCTTCCTTACCCTCTGCTTCCTGCTGAAACTTTTTCCCTAAGGATGGAATTTGAAACTGCAATTACAAATAACGAGTCTTTCCGGCTATGTTATAAAGATGATCCGACTAACGGGTTAGTTTATGCCCTCTGCAACTATTATCCAATATTAGCTGTCTTCGATGATGATGGATGGAATCTAGAACCCCAGTATTTTATTGGTGATCCATTTTACTCTGATGTAGCAAATTATTTTGTAAACTTGACCGTCCCATCAACATTTATTGTTGCTTCTTCAGGTATGTTAGTGGGGCAAGGACCAGAATTTGATAACCAAATTGAATACCAATATCAATTACTTAACGCGCGGGACTTTAGTTTCGCGATTAGTCCTGATTATATCACCGAAAATGGTGTTTTTAATTCGATCCTAATTAATATCTACTACCTACCTCGTGACGCGGGAAATTGGAGCTCCTTTGCTCTGGATGTTACGATGTACTCGTTGGAATTATATACCAATTTGTATGGTTCATATCCTTATTCTTCATTTGCAGTTGCTACGACTTTTGGTTTTTACAATGGAATGGAATGGCCAGGATTGATCTATATTGAAACTGGTAACGTTTGGTTTGAAACTACCATAGCGCATGAAATTGCTCATCAATGGTTTTATGCTGTTGTAGGAAATGATCAAATTGATGAAGGTTTTCTTGATGAAGGAATAGTCTGCTATAATCATTGGTACTATTCTGAAGAACGATATGGTTGGACTGGGTTCTTTGAGGAACATCTCTGGCGAACGGCTAATACGAGTAATGAATCGCAATTTCCAGAGGGATTAATCATAAACAGGTCGATCAACTATATTCTCGAAAACAACTTGAATCCGAACTACTATTGGGAGGCAGCATATCATAAAGCCCCATCTGTACTCCATTTGCTTCGTACTTACATAGGCGATGAGTATTTCTTCAATGGTCTGAGACGATTTTATTCGCAATATAGTTTCCAGATTGCTACCTTCATGAATCTCATTGAGTGTTTTAATTATTTTCAAAATATCGATTGGTTTTTACCATGGTTTAATGAGGGATTTATTCCAAGAGTGGAGCTTGTTTCTACGCAACTAGAAGATACTACAGCAGCGGGATATAATTTATCGATTACAGTAAAACAATCTGGAGTATCAGTTTATCCTGCAAAAGTTCCCTTCCGTATTACATTAACTGGTGGAGAAGATGTTTTGGTTTGGATTTGGAGTAATACTACCATACCTAGTACATCCAGTATTCTCTTAGCTAAAAAACCCTTGGTTTTATCCTTGGAATTATCCAGCGGATATTTATATCCACTGAATCTTCTAGAACTAGAATCCATCTATATCCAGGATAATCGAGGGGGAACAAATACTTCGGTACCTGGATTAGCGACCTCAACAGTAGTTATCTATCTGATTCTATTTATTGTAGGATTTAGACATCGAAAAACGTAGAAAAATTGCTCTATAGCCTGATTCTAACTATTAACGCGTGGTTATCCTGCTGAGATCTCGTAATGTGAATTTTTTGATTATTTCCTTGAGAGAATTCTCGATTACATTATTCCCATAGGATCCAACTCCTACGCTCACTCTAATAAAACATGCTGAAACCACATTATCGCAAACTGTTGGTAAAGATGTCGTTTCTTTCAATTCTTTTCAGTTCAATAATTAAAAGAAAAAAAGAGTATTCATCAATTTACCTGGTTGAAGGTATTAAAATTGTCAAAAGGGGCATCATTCCACGTTTTATACTCACTTTTTTTTACTAGATACCTAAAAGCTAATAGCGTTGAGATTTCCTCGTGAGAAATAGTATTTGAATACTTTTTTCAATATGTATTTTTTTCCGAATATGGAGTGATCACGTATGCTAGCTCAGGAGCGCCCTTTACCCTTTAATTATACAATTGGTATACCCATGATCTTTTACTGGCTTATCATCTGTCTATTTGGGATTTCTTTAATAAGCAGTAAATCATTGACGAAAAGAGCTAGGATTTCCATCTTAGTTGTTACATTCTTCCTTGGGATCATCTTTGGGGGATTACCCAACCCCCTGATGCCTATTCAGCAAACTTTAATCGCCCTTGGAGCAAAACAAATCGTTCTATTCCTTATCCCCACATGGATGATTCTTAGTCTTTTATTTTTAACCGCTTTTCTCGCTGGAAGAGTTTTTTGTGCTTATGCTTGTCCTCTTGGTGCATGGCAGGAGTTGTTGTCATTCCTTAGCTTTAAGTCTGATATGGAGAGGCAAAAGAATGTAAAATTCAGAATAGACCTCCCTACAAAGTTTGCTACACGTATTAGATGGATTTTTGTAGCGTCCCTCTTTTTTCTTGCATCTATGTTTAATTGGATTCTATTAGAAGAGCTAAATCCGTTCACTGGTTTTTCAAACCTTCACAATATAAACTCTTTTGTACTCACCTTGCCCTTTATTGCATTTAGTCTTGTATCGGTCACAAGTATTTTCCTTTATCGTCCTTGGTGTAGATTTCTCTGTCCTTTTGGCGCGGGCTCAGCCTTCATCGCACGCTTTTCTGAACAAAAGTACATCCGCACGATTGCATGTACGGATTGCAAATTATGTGAACAAATTTGCCCCACCCAAGAGGCGTATCGAGATAGTCTAAAAGGTGAATGCTATTATTGTAATCGATGTCTAGACATTTGTCCTCATGATGCTATTAAGTTTGCACGAGATATGTCGTGAGGTGATTTCAAATGTTTCTTCACATGAATTTGTTTGTAGAAATCTGTTCCTCTTGATGTTATCCTGAGTAATCCTATCTAAATCCATTAGTAGTCCATCTATTTGCTACTTTATCTAAAACTTTATATTGAAAAAATCACATAACTTCTTGGATATATATAGAATCTGCTGAATTGAGGGGAATATGTGATTGAAGAAATACCATTCACTTGGATTAATTCTATTTTTCTTTTTCATTGGTACAGGGACTTACTCGAAATGTACCTATCCTCCTCCTAATTATCCACACTTTTCTAATCTACGATTTACTTCAGATACTAATTTATTTTATGTAGATATCATTTTTAAATCTGGTTCTTCGCTTGATGTTCTAATGATATAGAGAATGAGAAAATTATTAAAAATATAGCTGATACTCAGTTGAAACAAATCGAGCAACCACCAATCCCCACGATTGGTCAACCCTATACTTCTAATTTCACTTTGACGGATAATGTTACAAAATGGAATCTTTATACCAATTCAGGTAATCTTATAGCAATTTTTAATATAGATAATTTAAATTTGACTGGAATAGAGGTCAATTATACCGAGAAATATTGTTTCTTTGTTAGTGAAATCCTTGATACAGCTTTTCTTATGCTTTATCTGCCACCCCTTGGTTGGAGTTCGATTAGCCTGTCTCTCAATACTAGTACCTGTCAAATCAATGACCTTGGTGGTTGGTGGCATACGGGAGAAATTGCTTATATATCGGATGAAGAAAGACTTTTGTATTTTATCTATGATTTTAATCCGCTGTTATATGATATTCCCTCAAGTGGTTATTACCGTTTCTCCATAGACAACGGATTGGAATTTGTGGCTTCACCTGACGTAGATAGCCCCTTACTTTTGGATCCACGAACTAATCAGTTTATACAATACTACAATACTGGACCAGTATTGCACATAATTAACTACGAAGCAGGTCAAAATATCACTAGAAGATATATAAATTTTGGGGATGAAATATCGTCTATAAGTGACCCTGCCTCAATAAATTGGAATTTTTTTATTTTACTTCCTCCTGTATTAGTAATCAGTTCCTTATCAATCATTGTGCACAAAAAAAACCGAAATAAATCGAGTTCGTAACATCCATGAATGCTATTATTGTAATCGTCTTCAGCTAATTTCTAACAATCCATTCTCTGATAAATTCTAGCGAGTAGATCTTATTATTAGCTATTTCGTTATTTCGCTATTTCGCTATTTATTTGTTCTCCTTTCTAGATTTATTTTTAGGGAGTATTTCAGAAAAATGGGATGATGTAGAATCCATTAAAGTGATGTTCGTAATTGCTGAAGGCTGGATTGTCATCAAAAATGACTCTATTGTTATGAATGACGATATTCTTATAATCAAAGCTACAATACGCCATCCCCAGTTTTGTATTATACCAGTTTTGACTCTTCACAAACTTGTGTATGTTTCCTTTGATTGTAGCGACAATTGCAGGCTTTGAGAAGTCATATCCTATCAGGGTTCCCTCTGAATATTTTGTTCCGTTGATTGTGTCATTTCGATAATAAAACCAGAAGATCCCTTTTTCATCCATACAGGTATGATGTCTTAAAGGTGCTACTAGATTATAAGAGGTTAGTAATTCATTATGTTCAAGATTAATGCCATACATCTTGCAGTAGGTAAGAGTGAGGTAGGGTGGACGATATCCACACATATAAATCCACAGAGTTTTCTGTACGACCCCAATTCCCCCAACTTTATGATAGTATGTACTTGTATTACTACTCGTTACTTCATCCATAGAGAGATATAATTCGGGGATTGGGAGAAATGACACCTCAAAATAGCTCATGTCCATAGAAAAGCGTATCAATGTATGATTTCGCCAGAAATCACATCCTATGGTGTAAAATAAGCCGTTTGAGTATGTTAATCCATGAAAGTAATAATGAGTCTCATTACTTACTTTCTCCCTAGGAAAAGGGATCGATTTAAATTTATCAATCTTATTATTAAGATTAAAGGTGTAAAAAAACCATTCATCACTTACTAACCACTTACATAGAGTAAAATACTGGGTTCCGTTGACATAGGCGCGATTTTCGAAAGAGCCTGCTCCCCCGAGGAACACAAGATCTGCAGGACGGAGGATTTTTGCTGAAGCGAAATTTAATGAATATTGTCTCACTGCTGGAACTTGAAGATCAAATAGAATAGTTAAAACGATGAATAAGATGAGGAGTCCTACGCTTAGTTTCTTTCGTAGTTCTTTTTCTCTCATCTGAACTTCATTTCCCTTTAACTTCCCTCCTCACAGTTATTCCTTTTAACATTTTATAGGAGTGCAAATATAAGCTCTAATGAAGACTGGCCATAAAAAGTCAAAAAGATCCTAGTTAAGAAAGTCTCGATTGATCTGTTTTACCGTTAAGATACATGCTGAAGTTAACCAGAAACTAATTGAGATCATCAATAGCCATTCCCATACTGGAGCCCATTGCCACCAAGGCAAAAATGTCCAAAAATGATCCGTGTACCATAAATAAGGAACAGTATAAAACATGTAAAAGCTTATTGGAATTAAAATCCACGAATTAATGATATAAATAATTTGTATTCGTTTTGGATTTGATACGCCGATTTTTTCCTCAAGAATATCATGATAAAGTATACATTGCGTAGATATCAGAACTCCAGCAATCATGAAAAAAGTAAAAGCGAAATCAGCGACAAGGTCATGCCACGGATACCCAATTGGAAAAATTTTGTCCCATACTTCTCCAACATCTTCAGAAATTACGCCTGTTAAAACTAATCCTACCATTGCTATTAACATACAAACTACTGAGAAATTTACTAGTACTTTCCGCAATACTTTTGACTCATCCCCAATGAGAAATTTTCGCAGGTGTAACGATACAGGAATTAATAATAGACCAGTGTTTATCATGGCCCAATTGATGATAATGGGCATTGGTGTAAGATCTTGGTTCCCCAGGTCACTTATGTAATTAATAGCTGGATTAAATCCCGCAGGATCATAAGAAGGTCCAACAGGATCTAGTTGCCCAATCAAAAGTGCAGTTATTACCCCACCAATCCAGATAATTATAGCAGCGATAGCACAACACTTAACCACTTGTAAATCAGTTAAGAAATTATTTAGTTTTTGCATGGTGCTTTAATTCGCCTTTAGAATTTAAAAGCTTTTTATGTATTAAGAGACATTTTGTCACTTGTTTTTTCTGTTATAAACCACTTTACTTTGATTCTTATTAAGCATGAAGAACTAGCTAAGGCTTAAAATCCTCATAATGTGTTAACTTAACCTAAAATCAACTAAGAATAATAATTAAGGAGAGTCTCTGGCATAACTACAGGCCAGCTGATCTAGCCACTCTTCAAGCTTTTGCTCGTGATCCGCAGCTGGTATGGGATTGATATAAGTGGCGTATAGAACTCGTTTTAAACGCGCAACCAAATGTAGCTCATCACGTTTTGGCTGATTTAGAGCAGACAGGAGCTGATATCTCTACCATCACTCAGAATGTCGATAATCTTCACGAATGAGTTGGATCTACACAGATACTTCATGTTCAGGGTGAGATACTAAAAGTACGATGTGTTCAATGTGGCCATTCCATTGCTTGAACAAATGATTGGTTTAACCATATTAAACAACAAGCAGCCCCAGTTCTCCCCCTTCGCGAACTGTGTAATTCTCTATATCGTCCTGATGTCGTATGGGTTGGAGAATCTCTGAATCCCTAAATCCTTGATATCCATATAAGCATACAATGTTATTTATGGCCGATAGTTCCTAGAGGAAGCAAATAAGTTTTAATTCGACGAGAAATCTAGAAGATAAACTGTAATCAATCATTACGAGGTCATTAAGAGACTCGCAACAAAAATAACCGATATATACAACCATAACGCCCATCGAGAATAGATTCGCGCTTTCACGGCTGTTTCAGGATCAGGCGTACGAATTATCATTATTGCTGTCCAAAAGAGTAAAGCAGTAACAATTAAAAACCCTCCCAGATAAATTAAATTACTACTGAATGCAAGAAATAGCAATAAACTTCCTATTAGGATTCCGATTACAAATATTATTCCTGATATTCGAGCTGCCCAATTTAAACCCAAGGAAATGGCAAAGGAGCGTTTTCCAGCTTTTCGATCGCCTTTGACATCTATAATATCTTTAATAGTTTCTCGACCCAACGCCACGAACAGGAAAAATAGGGAAAGAATAACCATATTTAAGAGAACCCATTCTGAGACAGGTTCAGCAATAATAACCCCAAGCAAAATTGGAGCCATTAAAGCTAGACTAATCATAAAATGGCCAATAATCCCAAATTTCTTAACTCCCAGATTGTATATAATGCCAATTCCGATGAATAGAATTGTAAGTAGGGGAATAAGAGGAGAGAGTTGATAAATAACTACCATTATTAACGATATAAGAATGGAACAAGAGAACAAGACGATCGACAACCACTTCGCTTCCCACATTCGAATCTCACCTCTCACTAGAGGTCTATCTACCCGTCCGTTTTCTAAATCATTCTGATAGTCGAAATAATCATTCATTACATATGTTCCAGCAACCAATGCAAAGGGAATAATCATCCCTATCACGATCCCTTCAAATGGGAGAATAGGATTGCTGAATAAATAATCCAAAAATGTTTGAGCTGTAAGAGAAGAACTAGCAACCACATTCAATCTATGAGTTAAATACCCAGCGATTATCACGATCAGGGCAGATACCAGGCAAATCCGAGTTCTCAATAAGGCAGAAAAATCACCAAGAATACTCATTCAGCGTACCACACAACCTTTAGCTACAAAATTTTTATCACGTAACGAAGTTTGATTTGCTTTTTTATTTGCACTTGCTTTGAAAGAGAGAGTATGATTATTACGTTGGATTATCCAGCTTTAAGAGAGGCTCGCTTATCTACTTCTCTCGACTCATTATTCCTTTTTTCTTTTATATATTCAAAAAAGCTTTCTTCTCTTGATTCAATAAAGTTGTCCTAAGGTCCAGTTTAAAAGATCTTCGATTTTCCAAACTATTTTCGAATTCTAGTAATTTTGGCATTGGTAAGTTTAAGAATTTCATCAGGAGCTATTTCAAGGAGATGATGATCAGTCCCTCCTCCTCCAACGACTATGTCCATTTCCATCACATTAGGATCAATAAGCACAAGAGCATTTGAGATTGAAATGGGGGGCATCCCCCCCACCTCATACCCAGTAAGGCTCAAAGCTTCTTCAGGTGACGCAACTCTTAGAGATTCGATATCAAGAGCTTTGGTAATCCTTTTTGAACTCGCTCGATCTGTTCCTTTAACAATAGCAAGAATTAACTTCTCATCTGGATTAGTAAAAACAACTGATTTAATGAAATGGCTAGGTGGTTTTCCTAGTTCCTTTGAAGCTTCCATTACAGAGTGAACACGTCCACTCATCGTTAAAATTCTCGCATCAGCATTTATTTCTTCAAGATATTTTTGAAGATCATTATTGTCCAAAAGAATACCCTCTATCAGCTTGGAAAGTATGTCTAAAAAGAAAGGTGATCAGTTAAAAAAACTTTCAATCATGACTTCTATCAGCCTATATTGAAGAAACTTGTATAAAGACTTAATATAACATGAAATCATAATGACCTTCTCGTTTAGGTAAACCGACCTGCTGGATTGGCTAATGAAAATCAAGAGCTATCTAAAAATTTGGGTTTCATTAGTTATCTTTCTCTATCTAGTTGTGGTAGGGATGGAGCTAGCTGAACCATACCTCACCTCAATATCAGGTGAACAGTCTTTTTGGTTGTTTAACCTAATTCGGACTTCTCTTAGTTCTAACTGGACTTTCTTTACTTTTTTTTTAATTATGCTTTTGAATTGTCTTCTATTGCAGGTTTGAGTCTCCTCCTCATATTAATCCAGTGGAAATCATTTTCAAGAAAATTAGAGGGGGTAAACTCTGATCTGAAACTCCTCCGAGCGATCTTCGCAGGAAGTATAGACTTTTCTTGCCTGTGCTTATTTGAGCTTTTCTTTATTCTGAATTCCTCCATTTTTCTGGTGATCTTTTATCACAAATCTTCGAGCTTTTCCTTAGGAGCGGCCACCTGGTTGAAAATCTTTGAGCTAGCTTGGATTAATTTGGTCTTGGTGATCAGCTTTCAATCGTTTCTTGCATTTCAAGCCCAGAGGCTGGTAGAAGGTTGTTCTTTTCAACAAAGAATCGCTTTGGATTTCGCTCAGGAATTCGTACATATATTTGAAGCTGTTCTTCTCCTTCTACCATTCAATCTCCTTACAAATCTGGTTGATATAGTCAGTTTTTTCTTTTATTTCGGGTATTGGATATCTGTTTTAATTCTCGTGAGTGAAGGAGCGCTTGAGGCATATAAAAAGTTGAAAAATAATTCTGAATCAAAAAAATTTATGATTTTCCTTGAATTTTCAATCCTATCAAGCGTTACTACTGCAATATTTCTTCTTCTTCCTTTTCCCTTGACCTTGGTGTCGATGATCGGATTTGAGATATTTCTCTTACTCCTTGGCCTTATTTTTCTTGCATTTTGCTTAGTACTTCGGTTTGAAAATTTGGATATATCCATCAGTCTCCAGAATCGAGTCCAACCTGTATATCGAGAGCTGGATTATCAGCTACAACTTCTATTCTCTTCAAGAGGAGCTCTCTTCGATTATCCCGTTCCTACTGTTCCTGAGGGTGACCAATCTACTGGAGAACCGATTCACGGACGATACGGAAAAGTTACTCTCAAAATTGTGTGCGGGAACTGCTTCCATACATTTAAAGTCATTTTATCCTCAAAAGAAATGCCTAAGGAACATATCCGATGTCCAATCTGTCATTCTGATGCAACTACACCTGTTTGGGAATAGAAAGAAGTAGAGGAAAAACCATAAGTCATTCTTTCTGGGACTAGTTGGTAATTCAATTCTTCGGATTTTCGTGGGATTTTCTAGCCTAGATTTGTAGAATTTAAATACAATAATAGGACCTATTTGACAAATAAATGGTAAGGATAACATTACAGCTCAAACACAGCCCAGGGATAAATTTCTTCAATATCTATTCCACTATCATATTTAACAATTCCACAATACGGTATGCTGGTTAATCATTTCAACTGTTCTGTAAATTTTTCAATAAATAATTGCTTTTAATAGATTGATTTTTTATCTTCATTAGGTGACTGTATTGAGGAAATCTCAAAAAAGAACAGCTGAAAATTAACATCTCTTTAGTTAATTCTATTTATTTTAATATTTGATCAAGAGGGTAAGAATAAAGCACAGCCATCAATTCCAACCCCCCTTGCATTTGGGCAAGATGAATAGCGTTGATTGAATAGCTGAAAAATAATGAAGTTATTTGTAGAGGAAGCTCATTCCAACCCTTATCTAAACCTTCCCTAGCAATTTCTATAAGCAGGTACCTCCATGCCTCTAGGTATTCCGACCGTGTTGCTGATCTGAACCCTATTACTTCTTTTCCCTTCATTTTTCCCCGTGTTATTTTCTTGCGATATGGAAGTCCCATTGAGACTAGCTGATTGTTTTTAAATATTAATTTATTATGAGGATCCTTCAGAAATGTTTCTTCTATATAGTATGTAGCCTCTTCCACGCTAGGGAAGACATCACGCATATAATTGTCTGCATGAAGGACTTCAAGGATTTGGTTCAAATCAGCAGCGGTTCCTGTTCTACATGTATATGAGGTTAGATGTTCAGATATCTCCCAATTGGCTACATCTTCCAGTTTAGCCACAATACTGTCTTCAAAGAGATATTCTTGTTCGATGAATCCTTTCCTTAAAAAAAATGCAGTCCTATCATCGGTGGTTGGAGTATTATACACAACTTCCCCAGTAATCACTTGGGGTTGAACTGTATTCACTAGCCATGCAAGTAATTCATCAAAAATTTGTTCTTTTACCTCTGGCGGGCATTCGGGAACAGCCCAGGGATAACTAATGATGTATGTCCCGGGTCTTGCTACCCATTTACTTACCTGAACATATGCTAGGAGCTGTCCCTCTTCGGTTAGTGCATATCGGGCACTTTGAGGATCTCTTTTCTCTCCTTTAAAACGCCTTTTAATCTCCTCAGCATCCGCAGGTAGCCCTGACGCTTTCATATAAACATCTGCTTGTTGATTTTCTAAGCCACGATCAGGTGAGTAATGCTGATATATTATTTTCATTTAATTTTGTCTCCCATTTATTATTACAATTATTTGAATTCCTTGGAATGTGAATTTTAATTTCTCACACGTATTTTGCACTAAAAATTGAGCTAACAACAATATTTTTTCTGTTTGTCAATTTTTCCATCGCTTTATAACCTTCACATCACATTTATCAAAAGGAAATTCCATTGGAACCGTCTGCTGTCGCAGACAATTTCTTGATGTAAGGCCAGTTATAGAAGTACATGAAGAATAATCCGTTCGCGAGGATGATAATCGCAATCAAGGTTAATCCTCCCACTAAAACAAGTTCTTGACCTAGAATCGCAGGATGAAGGAACCTATCTACGAAAATTAACCAAAGTGCTACTAAGATCACACTTATGAAGATTAGGACAGGATCAAACATGAAATATCTTTCCTTAACGTGATTATCCAACGTTTTCTTCATACTCAGCAGTTGGAAGTAGGGCACATCAGTTGGTTTCCCTGTCAAGAAGAAATGGTTCCAAAAGGAGGTTGAATAGATCATTAAGAGAATTATTCAGAATGGTACAAACTCTTGAAAGCCATTCATTATTAAGAAAGTTAAGAGAACAATTCCTGTAACATCCAACCAGATTCCTAGAATAAGTCTCCCTTGTAAGTTTTCATTTGCTTTATCATATTTTTGTTTGGAAGATCTTAATTTGTTCAAATAGAATTCATCAAAGAGGAAACTTTTTCCGATGAAATGATATCCTATTAATGAGAAAGAGAGGAGGATTTTTGTACCCAAAACTAGAAATATTTAGCGACTAAAATCGGAGGTTTTCCTATATCTGAACCCGAAACAGATGTGATTGCTGAAGGCATCTTCTTGTATAACTCAGGTTTTTATGAACACGCAATTACCCAGTTTGAGAAAGCTTTACTGGCTGCAGAGAAGGAAAATAACTGGCGAGTTATTGTTATTATCCATTGTAATTTAGGAGAATGCCACTTTCAGTTGAAGCAATACCCTATTGCATTAACGGCCTATGATCGTGCCTATACCATTGCAAAGGTCAAGAATGATTCTCATTTTCTAGCAGTGATTCAAATCTATATCTCAAGAGTGCTTCTCGTTCAATTGAAGCTTGACCAGGCAGAATCTCACCTTAGAAACGCCTTGAAATTATTTGAACAGCTGAATGACCTTCATGGGCTGATGATAGTGTACGGGTTTTTGGGTGATCTTAAAGCTCAAACTCTTTTCCCCATGGATGGATTGTTTTATTATGAGAAAGCAGCAGACTATGCTCGTACTCTCAATCACCTCGAGTTTGAGAAGTTGTTCCTTCTTAGGATAGAAGCTTTAAATCGAGATCAACCAGATGAGTACGGCCCCTATCCTTTTATTTTCACCTTTCCACATCCCTCGGGTCCCCCTGCTATGAGTGGGGGACAGATTCAAAGTAAGAAGCTCTTCTGCCCCTCTTGTGATAATCAAGTTTTTTTTGGATCTATTTATTGTCCTAAATGTGCTATAAAACTACCTGTTGATTATTACATCTGATTTTAGGCTCAGAAGAGGTAAAATCTTAATTATAGGTCTATCATTAGTTAATCTTTAAAGGTAGTAAATACATATTCACAAGAGGAAGTGATTCGTATAGCGCAAGAAGAATATTTGTTGAAAATCTGTTTTGTTGGAACCTCAAAATATAAGACACAACTAATCAGGGAATATGCGGAAGGTAAATTTTCGACCAATTATCTGCCAACTTTAGGAGTGGATGTTACTACCAAAAAAATTCAAATTACAAATAATTTAGTAAAGCTCATTCTTGTTGATACGGTGGGACAAGAATTTTTCGGAAAAACACGATCCAGTTATTATCGGGGTGCATCTATAGTCCTTTTTGTATTTGATTTGATAGATAGAAACTCCTTCAACGCGATTTCTGATTATTACAAAGAATTTGAACATCAATTCCCTGAATCTCCAATCCCCCCAACTGCACTAATAGGGATTGAAGAACCTAACAAGGCGGGATTGAATTATTTAAGGCAAATGATCGAGAAAATTAGGAGGTTATTAAGAAAGTCAATATCCCCTAAGAAAATTCCCATTAATTTGGAGGAAGCGAAAACACTTGCAGAAAAGTATCAAATGCCATATTACCATGTTTCCACTGAGAAAGAACAATTAGCTCAAATTATCTTAGAGTTAGCAAAACAGGTGATTTCATCCAAGTAATAGCAATTTCACTCGTATATGATTCCACTGTTTTGTTCTGTTTTTTGGGAACATTAGTTGTCTGTTAAATTCCTTGGTGCTAGATTGCCAGTCTTAGATAATCTTAGAATTGGTGTTCTAACGCAATTAGATATTTATCGGATTTTCACACAAAATATTTAGATTAGGCATAGAATTCATTCCAAATCAGAATTCTAATCTATTATAAAGCTGTTTTTTAAAAAAAATCTGGATTTTTGCTGAGGAGATAATATGAATCTAAATCTTGAGTTTTTAGAACAAATGAGTAACGCATTTGGTCCATCAGGTCATGAACTTGAAGTGACTCGTCTTGTCAAGGATTATGTCAAACTTTTTTCAGATGAGGTTTTTAACGATAAAACTGGCTCCTTAATTTTTAAAATTGGTGATAAGGGGCCTAAAATTATGCTTGCTGGTCATGTTGATGAGATAGGGTTTATCGTGGTTGGAATAAATGAGAAAGGTTATATTAGTTTTCACCAAATAGGGGGGTGGTGGGATCAATCTCTTTTAACCCAACGAGTGATTATAAAGACTCAAAAAGGAGATTTACATCGTGGAATTATTGCTGCCCCACCTCCCCATGTATTGGACCCCGAGGAACGGAAGAAAGTTCTTACTAAAGATAAAATGTTTATAGATGTCGGATGTAAGAGTGATAAAGAAGTAAAAGAACTCGGTATTCAGATTGGAGACCCCATCATTCCTGATTCCAAATTTGAAATGCTTAAAAGAACTCAGATTGATAAAAAGAATGGAATGGAGCAGAGGAAAGATGTGAATCTTCTGATTGGCAAAGCTTTTGATGATCGTATTGGCCTATTTATTGCAGCGGAAGTTTTAAGATTAATTAAAGAAGAAAATATTGACCATCCCAATCAATTATATGCTGTAGCCACTGTTCAAGAGGAAATTGGCCTCCGAGGGGCTCAAACTTCTGCTCAAATGATCCAGCCAGAAATTGGTTTTGCTCTTGAAGTTGATATTTCGGGAGATGTACCTGATGTACCAAAGTTGAAAGCTCCGTCAGAAATGTCGAAAGGGGTATCAATTTTGGCGGGAGATGCTTCTATGATCCCTAATCCTAGATTACGGCATTTTGTTATCGACATTGCCAAAGAATGTAATATCGATTATCAAGATAGTGTTGTCATGGGCGGCGGAACAGATGCGGGTCGAATTCATTTAACTGGCTCGGGTTGTCCATCTCTTGTTCTTGGAATCCCCACTCGACATATTCATAGCCATAATGGTATTTTAGATCTTGGAGATGTCGAAAAAGCAGTTTCATTACTTATTGAGGTCATAAAAAGGCTTGATTCTGACACTGTAAAGGGATTTACAGAAATCTAACCCATTCCATAAATTATAGGACACGCGATGATATGAGCGTGTCACTCCTAATGGTTTGTTGTAATCTGATCAATATTCGATACGTTTAGCCAATTCAGCTAGCACACACGCTTTTCAATAAATAATTCTCTCTAAATACTCCCTCTCCTCCACAAAAAAGAGTGTTTATTTTGTAGAAAAGGGAAGAGTTATTATAAGGCCCTTTCTCTGATATAATCTGTCTTTCTAAAGAAGAAGAATGATTTTGAATCTAATTAATAATTCCGTATCTAGCGCTATTTAGGTTCCTTGCTGATTCTTGAACTAGGTAGTTAGGTTAAAATCAATCAATAATAATATCTTTTCACGACTGGGTACTTCAATGATTAATACTCGAAAAAGACTCCCATTTTACTTAATCTCTACAGCCTTAGCGAATATTTTCTATTATGGTTTATTAATTCCTGCAGCGTTGTTATATCCTGGTTATTCACCTTTTCAACACACAGTTTCAGCCTTAGGAAATACAACGAAAAATCCGAATGGCTGGTTTCTCTTTAGCATCTGCCTCATTTTAATTGCGATCGCTTTAATTCCCTTTGTTCTTGATATGAAAAAATGGTATGAGGCACAATTCTCCGTTAAAAAGTATATAGTAGCCATTCAAGTCCTTGGCTTGTTCAATAGCTTCGCTATGGTCATGATTGCGATTTTTCCAACTGATCTCTCTTCTACTGAACATAACTTCTGGAGCTTAATGAACTTCATTTGTATCGAACTGGTTATTCTTCTGGCCATTATTGGGTTACGAACCCATCCATCATATTGGAATCGGTTGTCCATTATTGCTCTCGTGGATTTCGTCTGCTGTGTCACCTATTTGTACTTGCTTCGAGCTTACAGGCCCATTGCGACAATCTTTGAGTGGTTAACGTTCATTTTGATCTTAGCATATCTTTTCCTGCTAGCTTACAACATGTACAAAGAAAAGTTATGATTTGGACAATTTATCTTGGGATAAGATTTCCCTTCGCTTGAAAGGGGTTGAAAAAGGAGTTTAAGATAACACTATAATATAATTGTGACGAATTTTGACTAAATATTTGTTTGGTCTGATAACTGGATTATTTTCTTTCCCCAAGATTCTGCACGCTCTAACTCCCCATCTCTTAATGGGCCTTTCGTTCCTTTAACAATAAATCCTTCTGGCTCTCCTATAAGGATTTTCCCCTGAGTTTTTACAGCTTTAGCTATCCTAATTGCAGCATGTCCAAACAACTTTTCTATCCTCCTAGCAATACCTTTTGATGAGGTTCTAGTGTCAAACGTTGCTATTTTAATATCCGTAGGGGGGAGCTTCGAAATATCGTTTAGAAAGTCTTGAATTTCTTTAGTGAACCTTCCTCCGTGAGTAGGGGAACCAACAAATAATATGTTCACAGCTGTTAACTGATCTATTGTTATATTAGCTGCTCTGGCTACTTTAACATCATATTCGCTCGTTAATGCTGTACCTATAGCTTGAGCAATTCGTTCAGTATTGCCATAAACTGAATCATATACAATAATTATCTTCATTGAAAAATGTCTCCATTTTGGGGGTATATTTTTTCCCTTAAGAATAGTCTTTCCTGTAAATTCCTAGTAAATTTTTAGAATAATTCATTGCTCTAATTAAAAATTATATATAGGAAGCGAATAATTTCCTAGTATTCAGGAGAGATTTCTTCATGAGTGTAGGAATTGCTTATTGTGGTTTAAATTGTAAAACATGTCCTGCGTATATTGCGCAGAAAACAGATGACCAATCTTTACGGGAAGAGACAGCTAAGCGATGGTCTGGAGGTGGATTCACTGTTCAACCCGAGCAAATAAATTGTAACGGGTGTCATGCTACTGAGAATA
The DNA here is from genome assembly GCA_011364965.1 of Candidatus Heimdallarchaeota archaeon. Lineage (GTDB taxonomy): Archaea > Asgardarchaeota > Heimdallarchaeia > Hodarchaeales > Hodarchaeaceae > Hodarchaeum. Next base: position 191,217 of record RDOB01000005.1, on the reverse strand, counting down.
CATTTTTCCATTGTTCTCAGTGTTCTGTGCGGAATTGTGCGTCCATCAAAGGCTACAATACATGTGCAGATTGTGGAGATTATCCTTGTAACGATAAATTAGAAGCTTTATGGAATCAATTACAATCTCCTCAAGCCAAAAATACTTTGGATTCATTTCGTGACTAGTTATCTTTTTTCGCTTCAGGTTCAGGAATTACAAGTGGAGGGAGGAACTTCATTCCAATGGAATAAATAATCATGAGGAATGCACCAACTATGCACGCTCCCAACCCTGAGAACAAGATATTGAAGATATCGTTACTACTTGTGTTAAGTTTCCCAGCAATTGTAAGTAGTCCCAAGATTCCTACAAAGATTAGAAATACTCCAAATAAGACAATTAAGAAGCTGAAGAGTCCAAAAATAAGCATTATCCGTCCTGTTCTACTTGTATGTCTCCAAACGGAAATGATCCACGTTTCGCTACTCACTTAACCACCTAGAGATTTGAGTTCATCTTTTTATCCATATTTCAACCCATATAAAGAAAAATCATAATTGTTTTCCAGACCCACATCCAAGATCTAGTCTATATTTATTTTCTGATGGCCAGTTTAGTCAGGAATTTCAATATTTATTATCAATAGTTCATAATATGAGATGTGTTCTACATCTTTTTTACTATATTGAATAGTGGTTAAATAATATTACTTTTTTTCCCCAAATTTCTACATTTATTCCCCTAAAATCTTTGGATGGAGCAAGAGGATTGATTAGTTCCTTGGTCTCTTATAGATAATTATTGGTAGTAATCCCACTATTGCTATCAGATAGGAAAATCCTGGGATAAGATAGCCTGAGAATTGTGCATCTAATCGGGAATTCAGGATGATAAGTTGTCTATCTTGGTCTGCGAGGTAAAGGTATTCCCCATCGTAAGTAATTGCATGAGGAGCAGCATTTTCATTGTAAATTAGTTCAACTGGTTGAGTTGGATCTGTGATATTTAGTACATATGTACCTAGTAGTAGGTCTGCAACATAAAGATGAGTATGATTTCCAGTGGTTCCGTAAACCTCTCCACCTGATTTAATAAATGATCCAAGAGGTTGGGGAGAAATTGGATTGGAAATGTTGTAAATTTTTACTCCATTGGCATGACATCCAAGGAACAGTAGACTCTCATAGATACATAAGTCTCGTACTCCCCTAGTATTTGAGACAGTTTGAAGCTTAGAAGGTGAGGTTGGATCTGTAAAATTGAATACTTTTAATCCGACCTGTGGATTTGCTATATACCCAATATTCTGCCTTACTAGGACGCTTGTGTACTCCCCACCATCTGAATAGGTTCCGATTTTTGTGATTTGCTCGGGATATGTGATATTGAGAATTTCTAGTCCCAGTTGAAGATCAAGTGTATATGCTACACCTCCATTCACGTCCACATCGTATATTGATCCGCCATCATTATATGTTCCTAGAACAGTTGGATTCTCGGGATTTGATATATTAACAATTTCAAATCCATCAGAATCACTTGCAATAAAGAGGTAATTGCCCTCAATGCAAATTCCAAATGCTCCATCTGGACTTCGAACCTCCTTAATTCGTATAGGATTGTTCGGATTGTTAATATTGAAAATATTCACCCCCTCATTGTCCGAAACATATGCATAATCCCCTTGAACTGCAACATCATACCCCACAGCTAATCCGAAGGGTATCTGAGGGGAAAACAATAAAATTACTCCTACTAGTAGAACTATTATACAACTAATACTTCCAATGACCACAATGAACTTACATTTCAATTTTTAATTCCTCATTGACTCTTAGAAGGCAATTAACCTTTAATTTTGAAATATTTGAATCCGAATTACTTTGAATCTTCAGTAAATCCGAGACTTTCAAGTAAAAGCCTCTCTTTCTGTCGAATATAAAAAAAACCACAATCCTACCAAAAATGGAAGGATTTTTTACTTAGAGGGTCTCTTCTATCAATGGGAGTTTTTTCGTCTGACGGATTTTTAAACGCTCAATTGTCGTTTTCAATGCACTATTCAGCTGAGAAAGAAAATAATAGCCTTTAGGGGTTATTTTATAATTCCTCAATCGAGCATCTTTGATCACAGCTTCCGTTATAGACTTTTCTAGATAATTCAAATCAATTAATTTTTTGATTTCTCTCGAGAGAGAGGATAGAGGAATATTTAAGCTTTTAGCAATATTTACAGGATTTGTGGCTCTGGGATCTTGATAAGCAACTTCAATGAGGGTAAATATTGTTTTACTCTTCATCAGGGTTTGAATTTCAGTTTGAATTTCAGAGGGAAAATAATCATATACCCCAGCTGATCCAGATTCTAGAGGAAGTGGTTCCGATATAACATATGGTTCTAGGTACTCATTTTTAATATTATCTAATCCTATTATTACCTTATGTCGTATTGATTCTAGGAATTGAATCTCTGTGGATTGAAAGATCTCTTGAGGAGGACTTGAGGAATACTTTGTTTGATAATATCTAGCAAGTAAGTACGTATTTATGGTTATAATGCCGATTAAAACTGAAATGACGAATAGAATGATTATTAAATCGCCAAATGCAACTAAAGGGTTATCCATTTTCTTGGGGGTTGTAAGGGGTTCGATTATAAAATATGCTACAAAAAACGCAATAATGAGAATGATGAAATTGATGAAAAGGATTTGAAACACTGTCTTTTTACGAGAAGAAGCGAATTTAAGTCTTTGATCAAACATAATCTTTCATCTTACTATTTGATTTCGTAATATAAGAAAATCTTCTGAATTAGATAAAGATCTTGATGATTTTTTTGACCTCGACCTTTAAAGAAATGTGATTTTGTTAGTCACTACATGATTGAGAAAGTCCATTCTGTTCCATTACTTATTTAAACTACAGCTTAGTACTTATTTAGATTTATCTATAAAGGAGTTGTATATATGGTTGGTTTATTTAATCCAAATGCTTTAGTTCTTTCAGATTTAAGTTTAATTCTCAATTGGATTGTGTTTGTGGGGCTCATTGTAGCTTGGTATCTGGCATTTCAAAAAAAATTCAAATTTCACCACAAAGTTATCTGGGGGCTCCTTATTCTTAATTTCCTAGCGATTCTGTATATGGATCTTCGGTTACTCAGTGTACTGCCAAATCTTTTGAATCAACTTGAGATTCTGCCTCTCTTGCATAGCATGGGCGGAGCAATCGCTTTTCTTCTGGTTCTCTATACCGTATTGGTGATGAGTTTTCCACACAGGATTCCAGACCAGTTCAAGTTTAAAAATACATTTTTGTTAATGCGAATAACCGCCATTCTTTGGCTGACTCTAGTAATTAGTGGAACTTTTCTCTATCTTAGCTGGTATCCCCTCTAAATGTCTGAATCTAACCTATTGGAAAACAAAGCTCACTCATTTTTCTTGCTTTTTTTCCAATATCTATAAATAAGAAACACCAAGCCAGAAATAGGCACTGTAACAAAGAGACCACGGATCAAATATAGAAATTTTGGGATCCAGACATAACCCATCGTTTCTTCCACTACAGCTTCGACAGTATAATTCCACCGAAGGGAAGATGTAGATGCTGCTTTGATATAAGGAAGCATTCCCCAGCCAGTATATGGATAAGGTAACTGGGGTTCAATCCCTTCGTAATAGTTTTCTCCAATATTCGAGGTAAGATAATAATACCCAATATAATTGGTATATTTCTGGGGATTCGTTCGTGCAAAAGTAGGATCTAAGGAAATAAACCCGCAGTCTGGATGATAATACTCGGCCCATGCATGTCCTGGAAATAACGCATAATACTGATAGGAGTCAATTTTAGCTCCTGAATATTTAAAAGATTCACCGACTCGGAGGGGATAGAAGGAATCAGGGATATGTAAAAACTGCAATCCAGTTATTTTTCGGGCTGGTACTTTGAGGATACGTAACATAGTAACAAATAATGTTGCATAATCACTACAATCACCGATTCCCCGGAGATAAGTTTGATATGCCCCCTGAGACCGATCAGTGGGTTCTGCAGCTATGTTATCTCGTAACCACAAGAGAATAGCTTGTATTTTTTCCTGAAGGGTTGATTTCCCTTCACAGATTTCGTAAGTTAGTGAGACAAGTTCTGAATTGTTTGCTTCAAGATTATTTTCTGACTGTGTGAGATGTTGGTACCAAGGAGAGGAAATATTTACCCCATGTTGTTCATAAGCATCGAGAAAATTGCCTTCAGTATTCTCAGAGATATCATTTTCGATTTGCCATTTTAATTCGGCAAGTCGGACTCGATAGATAGCAGTATATTTAAATTTCTGGTTCTTGGTTAAATTAAATCCAAAATACTCAACAGTATTATTATTAACATCTCCATAATCAATTTTATGTGTAGCATTCATCAAATTATAGTCGAGGGATAGGAGTTCACTTTCTTGAATGGGAGCAACTCCAATTTGAGTCGAATTGTTGTGACTCTCAAGACGATGTGTCCAGAATCGTATGAAATTCAAATATCCTCCTACAGATTCGACACGATAGGTTATATTTACCTGTATAACTACTGCGCTTGTTTCTCTATAATTTGATGCAATTGGGATGGAAAACGAATTTGAGGTTAATGTCGATAACGATGTTTGTAAATTAATGTAAGTTATTGCATTCAGTGTAATTAAAAATAAAATGCTAACAGTTTGAGCTATCGGTTTTAGTAATTTTAGAGTGCGGGACTGAAATTTTTTCATTGAAATTCAAATATGATTCGTTAATAGCCTCTTTTTAAATAATGAGATACCAGAACTTTGCATTAATTTTATATTAAAAAATTTCATTGTTTTCAGGGTATTCATGATGAAATTCCTTATTTTTGTCCACTCAAGACTGCAAAAACTGGTGTTAATCCCTAATTATGCATTAAACGTGCTTTTTAATAATACCAACAAAATAATTATCCTATAAATTAGTAGAATGAATAAAATGTTATTCTTAACACGTAATGTACTTATTAAAGCTCTAAAGGGGGAGGTAAACGTGTCAAATAAATAATGATAAAAAAGTTGGCTTTTTTTCTATTGTCTTTGAGATCATCATTCTCACGGTAATATTCCTAAGCTTGTTTTTTCCTAGGTTTAACTAAGGAAAATAATCTATTTCGAGTTGAACTTTCACTTCCTATTTTATATTAAAAATGGTCTTCGTAATGTATTGAATCAGAAGAAAAACTCTCTAACAAATGACAAGGGATAGAAATAATTCCTCTATGCCTTCAATAGATACTAAATCTAACCATGAATGCATAATTCTCCCGATGAATTATTACAAAGCTAATTGTTTGATTATTTCTTTATAAATTTAAGTAAGAAAGAATGAAAGGAGGAGAAATACTCTTGGAGTGCTGTTAAAAAACAACGAAGAGAGAGGAATGACAATTTTGGTGCAAAAGTTTATTAACGGGAATTCCTTCCTAAACTTTGTGTAACTCAGATACCCCTGGGTTATATCAAACAGGTGAAAGACTAAATGAAGTCAAGAAAAATTTTATCAAGTCTCGTGCTTTTAGTATTCTTTGTTGGATTACTTGCTACTTCTCAATCTCTTTCAGTTCAAGCAGCAGGGGGACAGGTTGTCATTGGAACAACTGATTCTATCGATGATTTAGACCCCGCCGATGCTTACGACTATTTTTCTTCAAATATCCTCGTTCAACTCACGCACGGGCTTATGCAAATGCCCATTGATTCAACTGACGCTGAAAAAGGCCCAATAGTTGAATCGTATAGTGTCAGTCCCAACGCTATGGAATATACTTTTGAGCTAAAAACTGACATTAAATTCAGTGATGGCACAGCTTTTAACGCTACTGCTATGAAATGGAATATTGATCGTGTCCTCGGCCTTCCCACTGGTGAACCCGCATTTCTTCTTACCGATGTCATTAATCGGACTGAAGCTGTTGATATTGATACATTTAAAGTTTACTTACAATTTCCTGACGCTACTTTTCTGCAACGATTGACTTATACAGTTGCTTGGCCAGTTAGTACCATTTCCTTACCAGTGGACGCATTATCAGGTACTCCTGATATGATTCCTGCCGGATTAGGACCGTATAAAGTAGATACGTGGACAAAAGGAACAGAAATAATTCTCGTTCCAAATGAATACTACTTTGGTGATCCTCCAAAGAATGACAAGTTAATCGTTAAATTCTATACAGACGCATCTACTATGCTTGCAGCTCTTGAAAGCGGAGATATTGATGTTGCGCATCGTGTATTTGGTCCTGATGAAATGGATTCTATTATGGATAATCCAGATCTCGAATACGGCACTAAATCCTCTGCTGGTATAAGATACATTCTTATTAACGTTGATATGTATGATGATATCAATGTTCGCCGAGCTCTCGCCGCAGCAGTAAACAGGACAGAAATTGTGGATACAATATTCGACAATTATAATGTAGAATTATACAGTATGATCCCAGGCATTTTTTCAAGCCATGTTGATGCTTTTATGGAAGGTCCTGATCAAGATGCAGTCGCAGGCAACATGACACTCTCTGGTTATGTCAAAGATACGAATAAATTTGATCTTGAGTTATGGTATACTCCGACTCATTATGGAGATACAGAAGATGATGTTGCACTACTCCTTAAAACTCAATTTGAAGCGACAGGCTTCTTTGATGTAACAGTGAGCAACACAGAATGGTCTCAATACCTCGATCAGCGTCAAACAATGGGTTTCTACCTATTAGGCTGGTGGTTTGACTACCCCGATCCAAGTAATTATGTGGATCCATTCGTTGGTTCAGGTGCAGTGAGTTTTGGAACAAATTATTCCACTACTGAAATGGATGGATACATAGATACAATGTTAACTGATCCAGATGCTGATGATCGATTAGATGCAACGATCGGTGCTCAAGAATTAATGGCTGAAGATGTACCTTTGATTCCATTGTTCACAATGTTATCGCAATTCTCAGCATGGCAGCCAGGTGTAAAAGGGGTTGTACTGGAACCCTCGGAAAACCTGCATTATAATTCAATTTATGTAAGTGCTGCTGGTATACCTGGGTTTGAATTCTTAACAGCCTTTATAGCTATCTTCTCCATTGGAATTGTCTTGAAAAGGAAAAAGTAAGTTAGTTACCCCTGTGATTAGCTTTCTTTTTTTTTCTTTTTTTCTTATTTTAACATCAGAGTTGCCCTAGTTGCAATCTTAAAATGACTATTACTTTTTTAGTCAATTTTTGGTCTTCTAATACAAGGTTCTATTGGAATAATACCATTATTGAGAAATTGTGAAGTATATTTAGAGATCCGCGTTTTTTATAAGCGAGGTAGTGGAAGCTGCTAATGATGGATTTTCTTCGAAGAAAGCATTCTTATTGATATTAGACTCATCGTAATATCTTGAAGCATGTAGAACTTCCATTCATGAGAAGGAAACAACCATGGGGTCTTTAACTAGATTTGTGATTACACGAATAGCTCTTTTAATTCCAATGATATGGTTATTGGTCACTATCGTTTTCTTTCTATTACGGGTTCTTCCAGGAGCTAATCCTGCTCTCGTTATGAATCCTAAATTGACTAATGAACAAGTTGAGTTAATTTCTGAAAGTTTGGGTTTAGAACGGCCACTTATTGAACAATATTTTGATTTTTTGATAAAAACCATTACATTTGATTTAGGAGTTTCTTATCGTACAAACATTGATATTGCCACAGAACTAGGGCTTGCTTTTGGGCCTACATTAATGTTGTCAGTATTTGGAGTATTGATTGGAGTTCCTCTCGGGATAGTTATGGGGGGTGTAGCTGGCGCACACAGGGAAAGATACTTGGATCATATCATTAGACTTTTTACTATTGGCATTTATTCTATTCCAATCTTTTTAGTCGGCATATTTATGCAGATGTTTTTCTCCTATTTCATCCCAGATATATTCAGAGGGAATCCTACAATATATGCAATTTTAAAAGAAATATTTCCTCCTGTTTCTTTAATGGATGCAGGAAATACTGGAGAATTTAACCATTACACTGAGATATGGTTAATTGATACAATTTTAAGCTTTCGGTTAGATTTAACCTTAGATTTATTAACCCACTTACTGATGCCAAGTCTTGCTCTTGGAATGCTGATCGCAGGGGTAATAGCTCGGCAAGTTAGAACAAATATGATTTATCATCTTGAACAGGAGTATGTCCATTTCGCACGAGCACGAGGTATTCCTGAAAATGTTGTAAAATACAGATATGCCCTTAAAAATTCTGTTGTGCCAACTATTGGATTAATAAGTCTTCAATTTGCATTGTTACTCGCGGGAGCTATTTTAACAGAGACAACATTTAATATTCCTGGATTAGGGAGGTTTTTGTTTCAATCCTTGCAAGAGAAAGACTTTCCAGCTGTCCAAGGTGTTATGGTACTCTTTGTTATTATTGTTAGTATAGTCAGCGTGATTGGGGATGTTTTATATGCACTACTTGACCCTAGAATTACGTATTGAAAAGCAAGGAGAAAAATATTATGGATTTAAGCATACGGGAAACTAGAACTACAAATGGTCAAAAAAACATCATTCTAAGCATTTTTTCTTTCTTGAGGCAGAATAAATCCTTTACAGTAGGGATGTTCATTCTTTCTATAATAGTAATTATGGCATTATTTGCAGATTTCCTTGCTCCATACGGTTATGCAGAACGTTCGGGGGATCGATATGAAGCACCATCACAGGATCATCCCTTTGGTACAACTTTACTTGGATTTGATGTTCTATCACGGGTGATTTATGGATCACAAGTTGCATTAATTATTGCTTTTTCGGGGACCATACTGTCTTTGAGTCTAGGAGTTCCCCTTGGAATCATTTCTGGGTATTTTGGTGGTAAAATTGACCGCCTTTTTACTCTCATTGCGGATTCAATTTATTCATTTCCTTCATTATTGCTTGCAATAACTTTAGCTATATATCTATCAGTATTTGGAGTTTTAAAAGTCGTATCTGCAGTAGCTGTTGCCACTTCAGTAGTTTACATCCCTACTTATTTTCGGGTTGTACGTTCACAAGTATTGCAAATTAAAGAAGAAGGCTACGTCAAAGCAGCAAGATCAATGGGAGCTAAAAGAATCACAATCTTGATCCGCTATATAGCACCAAATGTCTTGGCTTCCACTATTGCAATTATTCCGTTTAATATGACAGATGCGATTCTAACCAATGCAGGACTAGCATTTTTGGGATTAGGTATTTCCCCTCCAACAGCGGATTGGGGTTATGATGTATATGACTCACGAGCTCTTGTGAAAGTCCGTGCATATCCTTGGTTGATTTTATTCCCAGGCCTTATGATCTTTTTACTATCATTTTCATTATCATTAATAGGAGATGCGCTAAATGACAAGTTCAATCCTCTCATCAGCCAGAAAAACGCAAAGTAATGACCGTTATTATAATAAGGCATTATTGGAAATTAAAAACTTAATTGTAGAATATCCAGTCAAAGAAGGGAATGTAAGAGCTATTGATGATGTTTCTCTTACTCTCTATAGAGGGGAAGTTCTCGGTCTTGTTGGGGAATCAGGATGTGGAAAAAGCTCTCTTGGATTTACTATCTTAAAGTTACTAAAAGGAGGAGTTATCCGAAGCGGAGAAATTTCTTTCAACGATATTAACTTAGTAACTATACCTGAAGGAGAAATGCAACTTCTCAGAGGGCCTGAATTGTCAATGATTTTCCAGGCTTCTCAAAATGCTTTGAATCCTTTGCAGAAAGTATTAAATCATTTCATAGATACATTGAAAACCCATTATCGGTGGAATGATGAATCTTGGCAGAAAATTTTAGAGCTCCTTAACCGTTTGGAGATCCCAGAGTCACGGTTAGAGGATTATCCATTTCAATTTTCAGGGGGCATGCAACAACGTATAGTTATTGCTTTAACACTTATTTTGAATCCAAAATTAATTATTGCAGATGAACCAACAACCGCGCTAGATGTATTAGTACAAGCACGCTTATTGGAAATTCTCAAGGAAATTATTAAAGAATATGACTTAACTGTTTTGTATATAACACACGATTTGGGAATTGTCGCCGAAATAACAAACCGTGTGGCTATTATGTATGCTGGACAGATATTAGAGATTGGGGATACTCAAACAATTTTTCAAAATGCTGCTCATCCTTACACTCGGGCTTTAATTGAAGCAATTCCGAATGTAAAAGATGAAGAAAAGAAGTTATTGAGCTTTATTCCTGGACACCCCCCAGACTTAAGAAATCCCCCGCTGATTTGCTGTTTTGCTGATAGATGTTCATATAGCCAAGATATTTGTCATTCTAAAAAACCTCAATCGATCAACCTTAATTTTGAGAATGGAGTTCAGCATAAGGTCAAATGTTTCATTTACGATGATCGATATGGACATCTATTCGACCAAAAATGATCATATGCTGATTACTTGAAAATTAATTGAAAACTGTGATAAAATTGGAACCAGAATTAAACATACAATCAGGAACCCCTTTACTTGAAATCATCAATTTGAAGAAATATTTTCCAGTTGAAGGTGGGATTATTCAACGCATCTTGCCAACTCAAAAGGATTATGTACATGCAATTGATGATATTAGTTTTACAATAAATAGAGGGGAAATTTTCTGTCTCGTTGGGGAAAGTGGATGTGGAAAAACAACTACTGCGAACATACTCGTGGGATTAGAAGAGCCAACAGCTGGTTCATTCAAATGGAAAGATAATTTGATTTCATATCAGGACCTTAAACCTAAAATTAAGGATATTAAATCTCAAATAGTATTTCAGAATCCCTACTCGGCCCTAAGCCCCCGAATGAGATTGGGTGATTCTGTTCTTCATTCCTTAATAATTCATAATCGTGTACAAGATAAAATTACACTCAAACGTTTAAAGAATGCATTTAAATCTGAAATTATTCTATTTATTAGTGCCTTATTCTCAATCTTTTTATTTATAATATCTTTTATGCTCGATGCATCTAGTGGCTTTCTCATTGCAATAACTGCTGCACTTTTATTTACATTAGCATCAGGGATATATGTTAATTACTCCTTGATCCAAAAGAAGAAAATTGCTGACCCTCGTGTACTAGATTTATTCACAGAAGTTGGTCTTTCTCCTGCTCTTCAATATTACTTTAAATATCCACATGAAGTTAGTGGAGGAGAACGACAACGGGCTAATATTGCGCGAGCGATAATATTGAATCCTGAATTACTCATTGCTGATGAACCAACAAGTATGTTAGATGTCAGTTTGCGTGCAGGTATCCTTGATTCGTTAAAATCTCTCCAAGAGACTCATAACATTTCAATCCTTTTCATTACTCATGATCTGGCAACAGCTAGGCATTTTGGTGATAGGATTAGTGTAATGTATGTGGGTAAAGTCGCTGAAATGGGCAGTATAGATTCTATATTCAAAAATCCCCTGCATCCCTATACTAAAGCTCTCATCGAAGCTATACCTACTCCTATTCCCGGAGATAAAGCCTATAACCTGCCTAAGGGGGAGGTTCCTGATGCAGTGCATCCTCCCCCTGGCTGTCGTTACCATCCACGTTGTACTTATGCTAAATTTCCTTATTGCGAAACTGAAGAACCAGAATTGAGAGAATTATTTCCAAATCATTATGTAGCTTGTCATTTTCCCCTAAATTCAATATAAATGCATCTTCTTTTCTTAGAAGAATAAAATCACAAGTTCCCCATGAGAAACTAAATGAATTAGTCTGTATTCTGTAGCAGTCTGAATAACTTATCTGTTGCTAAAACAAGGAATTGTTGAATGAGTCAACTATTCTTAATCACAGTGACCCTCTGTGTCATAATCTCATTCTATTTCCCCTAAAAAAATGAGCTTTATAAATGACTGCAAATCCTTTCTCTTGGGTATAAAACATGGATGAGTTTTAACATACTTCTCAAACGATGCACCATATCTCCTTATTAGTTCTTGATCCTCTACTCTAGCTATCCCATAATAGCTTATTAGAAATAGGGAAGCGAAAATAAGTGCTATGATGTTCTGAGAAAGCAGTGCGAATCCAAAACACATATACACTCCCTCAGCATAGTGTGGATGGCGGATATACTCATATACTCCTCTCTGTAATTTTCTAGCCTTTTCTGGATAGATTATATAAAGAAAGAGCTCAGTGTCTATAGCAAAACCCCCATTGACAGGATCTCGACTCATAAGGGCATATAATCCAATTAAAAAAATGCCTAATGGTACAGCGAGCTGCCATGGTATTATTGCTTGATAAAGAATGTTAGAGGCATATGAGGGGTAAATCATCTTGAAAAATGTGTTATTTTCGACCATAATAATCTGAAAGATAACCAGCATATTCGGGGGAATAACTGGAATTACATAATGATAGAAAAATTTTGCATATGCCCGTGTAGTATATTTTTTACGATAAGTTATTCGAATTTTCTCCGCATTCAGAGAAATTCGAGCCATAGTCCAAAAGCTTGCTAGATTGGCAATAATGGCTACGAGTAATGGGACCCACCAATCTATCGTATTTAAAAAATGAGCGATTAGCAACGCTATTCCAGTTGAAATCCCAATTAAAGATAGAGTTTTTACATTCGTGATCTCTGGCATATATTCTCTCAAGATAGTTATCCCAGGTCTATTATTAGTAGTACTCATGATACAGTCTCGGAAAAGTTTACATATGTGAACTTGTTTTCAAGATATTAATATACCTTTTTTTGAAGTATTTCTTATTGTCTATTCTCTAAAAAGTCTCAACTTGTGGCAATTTAAGAATCTTAGAACTCCTTGTAGGGCAAAAACGCTCCTTTATATAAGTAAGAAGGCAGCTTGAGATTTAGGGCTTAAATAAAGAAATAATGGAGTATTTTTCGTTTGAAATCTAGGTATGATTCGCCATATTGTTGTTCTAGTGAATATTCTTCGCCTAAAATACTGAAGTGGGCACAGACGGTTGATATGCTCCAAAATATCAGATTGATCCCCGATCCGATTGTTAAAATCATGCTTAAGAATAGAAGGTATATACCAATTACCTGTGGATTTCTAGAATACTGGTATATTCCTGTGGTGACAGATTGGTCTAATGAAGCGTCCCGATAGTGTATAAGTCCAACAACCAGCAAGCTTAAACCAGCTATACAGAGAATAGTTCCTAAAATGAGTTCTAGAGTTCCAACTACCAACACACCAAATATGACCATGATAATATTTAAAAAAGAAAACACTTTTCCAATGCAAGTGATAATTTTGGTTTTTTTTGTTCAAAAGGATCGATTATACAACCGTTTTCGGACTTCTGGAGTACAAGTTCGTAGAGTTAGGAGAAAAATAATCATATAAATAGAAAAGTAAATCCAGCCATTTAGAATCCCGAGCTCTATTTTTGTTATCCAATTCATCGTTCTTCATCTTCATTCTTCTGCGATAATAATACAGATTAAGGTAATTATAATGCATTTGATCAAAAAGTTAACTACGGTGAACTTTCCTTTTCAAAACCAAAATAAGCTTTTAACGCTTCATTTTATTTATTTAATTTATTATTTCATTGTTTTTTGGGAGAAATCGGAGTAAAAGATTAAAAACTTCAGTTTCATGTGGTATGTTAATGTATCGAAATTTTAGAACCTTGGTACTCCTAGTAGATCAACTAATCATTTCATCTTTAATTGAACCTCTTGAACCTTCATTAAAGGAGATCTTTTCATTTCAAACTATTAATCACCTAATCGCCGAACAGCTACCACGTTCCTGCTGGGTTGAAGCTCGCTCCCAATATAATGCCCAATGTCTCTTGAAATTTGCAGCTTCCCGCTCTCGTTTAAATCTCATTGTATTGCTAGTTTTTCACGATCTTTTTGTCCCCTATATGAATTTTGTCTTTGGTATCGCCTCTGATGGACTAGGTGCTGTGGTCTCTGTTGCAAGACTTGAAAATAATCCTGACTTTGTCCAAAAGGAGGTAATCCATGAACTAGGCCATGTCTTCGGGTTGAGTCACTGCATCCTTCCCTGCGTAATGACCTTCTCTAATAGTGTGTGGGAAGCTAAACAGAAAAATAGCAAATTTTGCCCGAAATGTCTCCAGAAGCTACAGAAGCTAATGAAGGGGTAATTCCCCACATTCTGTTGTCCCAAAGAAACCACAGTTATTTTTAGCGACTTCAATTTTAAAGATGAACATTGCATCTAGTAACTAGTAATTTCTAGTAATTGAATATCTTAAGTCTTCTAATTTTATTGCCTCCAAAAATATTAATTTTGTTCAGGCATTATATTATGCAATGCCTTTAAAACAGCTTATCATGTAATATTATGAATATTTACTCAATTTCATTTAAATTTTTAAGTTTAATTAAAATTTAAGTCATTTAAATTCGAGATGATCAAAATTTTTTCATTTTTGAGCAAAAAATAATAGTCCTATATTGAATAAGAAGTCTTTTAATGAAATTTATCAAGTAATTTCGTCTCTTACTTATATTAATTTCATTGTAAATATTCTTCATAATTGAGTAGTGACTTATAATTGGAGTTCCAAATCTCAGACCAACCTGATAAAAGACCGAAGCCTGAGGAGTTATTTGATCAACCATTCATACAGCTTTTCAAACAGATATTAGATCGCGCTAGTCAGCTAATCCATTCACATATTGAAAAAAGTAGTAGTTTTGTCGAATTTGGATATGAAGCACGTTTGCTTGAGTCCCTCTTACTAGCATCATATTTCACTCTTTATACTCCCGAAAAAGCAACCATTTCCGAGGAAACCTTAATTCAAATTGCTAGACAAACTAATAATCCTTCAATCCTTTCTTTCCTTGATCAACATCTGCAAAATTCTTTATTTAATCTCTATTATATTTGTTCAGAGAATTTTACTAGCGATTCCCTAAGTAGAAAAGTTGATGCCTGGATTAGTGAATATAATTCAATTTTAGCGGATTTATTTAAAACAGATGCAGAAGAGGGTGATTTAAAGCGATATTTTCGTAAAATTCTATCTTTCAACTTACTCGCTTTATATACTAGTCCAGATGATCAGGTTAAAGAAAGAATTTATTCCTTTTTAACGTCTATTTCAGCAAAATTAAACGTATCTGGAGTCAATCTTGAAGAAATTGATGTCTGGAGGAGAGTATACTATTATCTCTTTCTGCTTATAGTAGGAAAGCAAAATAATGATTCTTCTTTGATCCAGTCTAATTACTTACGGGATCTCTTTGAATTACAATCTAATGATGGTACTTGGCAAAAAAATCAATTTCTTACTCTCTTGGTTCTACATACTGTAAAATATTTTGCTCTCTCTACAAAATATCCTGATTTAATACAGCATGGGATTCATAAATCCGAAGTATACCTTAGTAGAAAAGAAGGGGGATTATCAGTTCTCAATTCAATGAAATTATATAACTCCTCCCTTTTCTTCTTTTTTAAATGGCTTTTCGAGGGAAATCAACCTCCTTTTTCTACAATAATCTCTCTCCTAACTTCCCAGAATGAGGATGGAGGTTGGCCACTACAACCCCAGATGCTATTAAGTGACGTAGATACTACAATATTTGTTATGTTGACGCTTCTACCATATTATCATACTAAAGAGGAGATAATGAAAGCGATAAATCGAGGACTTAAATTTATTAGACGTACCAGTAGGGATGATGGTGGATCTTCGATGTATCTTCATTCTACGGAAACTCTTGCCGAGATGACCGCCCGATTAGTAATGTTATATGCTCTTTTACCTCCTACTCTCATAAATGAAGAAATGAGGATTAAAATGATTAACTCTGCTTTTCTTAATCTTCTAGAGTCACAAGAGGAGGATGGGAGCTTTAAATATTGTGCTTATTCCTTTAGTGACATTTACCCTCTCTCACAAATTGCGATAGCAATCTACCTTGTTCAAGTATCACCTTTCACAAAAGGAACATCCTTTGAAGCTCAAACTACTATACTCAAAACCAGAATATTAGATTGCTTAATGACTAGCGTTAACACTGATGGAGGTTATTCGCCAAAATTACACATTTCCTCTAAAAGTGAACAACAATCTACTTGCTATGCAGCAATTATCTGGGCTTTATTAGATCCTTCAAATCCATTATTTGAAAAAAGTCTTTTATGGCTCCAGTACTTAACTAAAGGTCAAATGAAAAGTTTTCCTGAAGGAACTGGACCTCGACCTATTCGTTACAATGATTTAGCTCATGGTCCGATATTCATCTATCTTTCAATGGCCTGTTTTTTATTCAGTCATGAACCTAAAGGAATAGAATTGCTAGAAAATTTAAAGTTACAAAATTAAGGTGTTTCAAAGATGTTTTACGTTCAATCGCTTTCAAATGGACTGTTACAAATTGCTCAAGAAATGTTTTTCGATGTTAGTATTATGTTGATTAGTGGAGGGCTTGTTATCGGCGTCGGGGTTTGGAAAGCCCGAAATTCGATAGTATTACAGCTTGTGATAACTATGACAACCTTGGTTGTTTATACGGGGTTAGCTACAGGGATTCTTGTCCGTGCCAAATCTATCTGGGGGGATTCCTCTTTTCTTTATATTGTGATGATGTGTTTACTTTTACTGATTACTTTTATCATCATTGCTACTATCGCTTCTTATTTATACCGCAGTTTGGTCATTCCCCTTAAATCTGTTACTTTTATAGCCACAGAATCCATTGCTAAAGGAAATTTAACAATTAAAATTAGTAATGACCTTCAGCAACGGAAAGATGAACTTGGTGAATTGGCCTCATCTTTTCATATAATGACCGAAAATCTGAAATCAAATATTGGAATAATTAAGAAATCAGCCCAATTAGCAAATACGTTGGCTGACGATCTAGCTACAACTTCCGAGGAACTTACTGCCATATCAGAAGAAGTTACAGCAACTATACAAAATATTAGTGAAGGAGCGAATATACAGTCAGAATCAGCCATAGCGGGGATCAAGGATATCGAGAATCTGCTCAAAGTATTTAATTTGGCAAGAAAGGAGATTGAATCTTCTCTTCAAATCATTGAAGATATTGCTCATAATACCAATATCCTTGCATTGAATACTTCCATTGAAGCTGCACGAGCTGGTGAGCATGGAAAAGGATTCTCTGTAGTGGCAGATAATGTTCGGAGATTAGCTGAAGAATCAAAACATAACTCCCAAGAAACACAGATGAAATTTACAAATTTACTTGCGCACTTGAGTTCCACAATAGGAATGGTAAGTGAAACGTTCCAAAATTTTGCTACTCAATCTGAGGAGTACTCTGCATCTACCGAAGAAGTTGTTGCATCAACAGAAGAACAAACCGCTTCCATTACACAAATATCTAGGAATGCTCAAGAATTATCTCAAGTTAGTGAAGGATTAGCGAAGATTTCAACCTTTTTTAAGACTGAATGATTCTTTTTTCCGTTATTTTTTATTATAAGTTTCTTCGAGATTGATGTTCTGTTTTATTATCCGATTATGGGCAAAATTGACGTTTACATCGAATTGCAATTCTGAAAGTAGTGAAATTTTAAAAAAGAAGTCATCCACCCATGCTGGAGGCATATGAAGCACTCCTGTTATTATTGGATGAGAATTCTCGCGGTTTCCAGTTTCAAAGAATAAAAAACAGAATGGGAAGAATTTCAGATGTTCTACAATATTCTCAATGAGTTGAGGGGAATGTGATTCTTGTTTTCCGATTATGGTGATCCACGGTTTAAAGTCTAAGCCAATATTAGAAATAAATGAAAATCGATGAAACAGTTTGCGTTGGCTCAATCGTCTCCATGTATTCTGAATAGTCTTTAATGATAATCCTAGCGTGGTGGCGAGTTTCTTATCTTGAACGAAGCCATATTTTTCAAAATAGCTCAATAATTTAATTTCGCTTGAAGTCAAAGATGGATTATACTCTTGAGGGTTTAAATCATAAAAAATCCCATTATTTTCGGATATTATATGGTCTGTCCAAGTTTGTGTCGAAAGAATCGGTGGAAGAACTTTCCACCGAAGATTAGAGTCTGGATGGATCGTTTTGAGATTCCATCCAATATAAGCTTGTGATAATCGCTGATGAAATGATCCATGTGCCCCATTTGAGAGAATCGAATAAGAATCATTTCGATGAATTGGAATTTGGCTTATAATAAGATAATATGATTCGGTATGTGAGATATTTGAAAATGTATTAATTGGTATTACAGCTAGACAATATTTTTCGCACTCTTCCCTGACTTTTTCAAATTGGTTTAAAGGAAGTATAGAGTTAAATGTTTCGTAACCGAGTCTACCAACATCAATTCTACAATTTAGATAAATGACGGAGAGACCAGTTGTTAGAACGTCGAATCTTCTGGTAAACGTTTGACGGGTACATCCACATAATTTCGCCATCTTCTCATTAGTCGGAAATCGAGAACTACTTTGTAAAAAACGTTTGGATGTAAGCCCTTTGATAATTTTGAGATCATTTAAATTTAAATTGACACTTATATTTGTATAAAAGCGGTTGAACAATTGTACAAATTCCGAAATATTTCTAAGATTGGATATTTTGGTTTTTATTACATTATCAGGATTGATAAATTCATAAACAACCGCTCTATGGGGTATTAGGACTACTTTATCTGGTAGGTGTAATTCGAAAGAATAGTAAGGCCAACCAGAATAGGTTGGGCTCGGTTGAAGAAAGGAAAAATGCTCGTGCCACCTATTGAGAAATGGTACAGTATCCTTTTCATATAAATTGTTGCAGATTTTAGGTACCGATTTTGATTCTTTACAATTAATTTTTATTTTTTCGTAATATCTTGTTAAGCTGGAAAAAAATTCCTTCTCAATCGGGGTTGCTTGGGAGGGAAATTTTACAGATAAAATTTCCTCATTCACATATTTTTGCTTCCCCAGCTCTTCCATTTTCTAGTTTCCATCCACCTACATTAAATAACATTTTAACGTATAAGATTTATCAAGAATGCTCATTTCTTTATAAAAAATGGGATAAAAGATCCTGCTTGGAATTAAAGTGAATGATGAATACTTAGGTGGGCTGGTGTAAAATCCCATGAGAAGACATTTGAGAATGTTAAGAAAACCTAGTAAGAGTTATATCATCAAAATAATTCCCTTGTTGCTTCTGGCGACTCTTTTTAGTATCCAAGTTATCACAGGTACAGCACCACCAAATTCACCTCCTCCACCTGGATTTTAACAAGTTAATCAGAGGA
Source organism: Candidatus Heimdallarchaeota archaeon (assembly GCA_011364965.1). Classification (GTDB taxonomy): domain Archaea; phylum Asgardarchaeota; class Heimdallarchaeia; order Hodarchaeales; family Hodarchaeaceae; genus Hodarchaeum. The sequence goes on along the minus strand of RDOB01000005.1, from coordinate 171,916 downwards.
TAAGATCTTGACTTGTGAAAAAGATACTAGAATAGAGTCCCTTCTTCTTTTTTTCCTATCAATTTACCTGTTTAAGGATTTTTATTTTGGAGAAGATCGTGTGGTCTTAAAGCTCAGGGATGAGGATGATTCTAATTCTAGAAGGGTTCTGCTTTCATGGTTTTTGAATTCCCTTAACCTAGATATCGAATCAGAATTCTTTCTTTTAAGCTCTAGGACGATAGATCCTTTAATTGAGATAAAATGTAATAGTCATCCACATATCTTTAAGAAATTGCAGGAACATCTTAAGAAAATGCTATGTGTAGAAAATGGAACCCAGTTTTGAAAAAATAATAACGAGAAATCCACTCACTCGAAGAAATTACTGTGAGGACCCGTTCAAAATTCCTTTTAGCGCCTTTTTGGTCATCTCTCTTGAAAAAAACCAGATTGAATATTTTTCCCAAACATTAGCAAACTTATTCAAATTACATCCATCGACTCAGAATTTTTCTCTACCGGATGTTAGAAGTGGAGAGCTTTTTGTCTCTTCGAACATTGAGGGGAACTCCCATAAAATAATACAGTTCTTCCCTGATAAAGCTTTTACAACATCTGTTTGGATGGAAAGGTGTATTCATGAACTCCGCACATCAAGTCTAATTCTGAATCTAGGAAAAAGAATTCCATTTAGGAACTCAGCTCTTGAAGATAAGATATTTAACGCTTTAAAACGACAAGAGTTAGCTACAATCGTTGCCTCGGATTTGCTTCAGTTATTGGGAACAACACAGAAGATTCAGCTTACTTCTTTATCTTCTATTCTTCGGGAAGCGAGTTTTTATATCGGTGATCGTTCACATACAACAATTAATATTCTTAATAAATTGGAAATGAACCATGGACAACTTAATGACCCTGTTATCTGGGGAAATTCCCATTTTCTAACAAATTTCTTTCGAACACTCCTATATTGGTGCTCTCAGCCTATTAAAATTGAAGTGGAGATGTTTAATCCCTTTTCTGTCTCAGTTTCTTTTTTCCTAAATGACTCAGAAGATCTGTCACAAAGAACCGGGTACCAGCTTATTTATGAATATCTTGTATATGTGTCAGCTTTCTTCAACTTCCGTTCCTGGATCCTACCCAATAGGATTCATATCATATTACCCCTCTTTTTTGATTATGATAATTTCTAAGATGTTATGCTTCCCTGTTCTATATATCCCTTATTGTAAATATTTTGACCTGCATATCGCATTAAATATCTAAGAAACATTATCCCCTAGATTAGTACTGTAATTCGGATGATCTCTATAAATATAAAGTCGAATGTTTATCACATTCAACTTTTTATTAATTCTCCATAACTCTAATTCAAAAATACTCCGAATGGCATTAAGAGGAAATCTCCAAACAGGGAGGGAGATAGAAGGAAAATGATAAGTAAAGAAAAGAAAGATATTGAGGAATTTAATAGATCGAACCAACCTGAAGATACAGAGGAAATAGAAGAAGCTATTCTTCCTAAAGCAACCAGACAGCATAAAAAATTTGGGCTGGAGTTCTTCAGAAATTGGCAGGAAGAAGATTTTGCCACAGATTTTTCCCATACCCGTTTAATCTGACACACCTGTCATTTTCGGATTACAGAGATCAATTTTATTGTATTACCCAAGCCCGATGCTTCTCCTTCTCTACCTAAATATCTATATTATCATTCCAAGGGAGATTGTACACCTCGTAAATCCAAGCTCAAACAACTGGGTAACGCGCGGCTTAAACACCATGCACCTGAAAAAGAGCCCGAACGCAGCTGCACTAACTGCTGGAATCTTGAAAATACTCCTATTCAATGTGAAAAATGTTTTTGGAATTATCCAGAAGATTATTAGCTTCTTCTACCTTAATATCGGATAATTTTAAAGTAATTTTAGCGAATAGAGAACTATTACCGACTATGGAACTTTCGGATACTAGCTAGACTTTAAATTCCTGAATTTATTCTCTTAAGGATATTTGTTTATGAAATTGACAAAACCAATTATTCTTTGAATCAAGTTGAAATAGACTAGAAAACGACTTTAATGGGGATTTTAGAGGAAATTTTCCTTTCTTGGTATATTGGGAAGTCTAGATTGACTATATTTGAATCCTCCATAAGACAAAAGAAATAATGTTATCATTTCAGAATAGATTGCTATCTTCTGAGTGGTTATTTGAAACGCTGCTCCTTCAGGGGTATCATAGGATGGGCCAATGATCAAGAATGTCAAAAAGCTAATCATTATCAGCACATAGAGGATTGTTATGAAGGTATACCTTCTAGGATAGTTTTTATTAACAATCATGGAAATTGCAAAACAAACTACCATTAGGATACCAAATAAAAATGTAAATGGAGCAAATTTCACATGTGCTTCGAAATTAATATCCCCTGGAGTAAGTGCTGCGCCACATAATGCAATTCCTGAAAAAACAGCGAAAATTGAACCTGTTATACTAAACCATTTCTCTATAAGAGTCTTACTGAAAAAAGGAAGCATACTTAGAAATATCAAGGCCACTGCTATACCAACTAGGAACATACTGGAATTGAATAAAGTACTTGAAAGAAAATTAGAGTTCCCTTCAATTTGGGTAAATCCTAGTTGGCTGAGAGGATCGCTGAAAAACGCATACCCTCCTGGATAGAACGTCATAGCAATAATTGAGAAGATAACAAATAAACTAGTTGCTATTATGCCAAAAATGAATGCTCCCTGCTGACATTTTTGCATTATCTGTTTTCTATTTTCCATAGACTTAGTTTCCGTACGGATGGTTTTGAAGTTGGATTGGCTTCCGAATTCTACACGCATAGACTATTATAATATACCAGATACCGAGAAATATAATAAATGCAATATATGGAATGACGTTAATTTCTTTCCTTATACCAAAAGACAGAATTAGAGAGAGAAATGACCCCAATCCCAATCCTACAAGAATATAACTATTTAGGATTTCAGAACTATCCAAAAAGCCTTTAATCACTTGAAACCCAATATAAAGAGCGAAAATCCCTGATGTTTCTATGAAGAGAATTATGGGTAATAACATAATTAGAAAGAAAAAACTTCCCATGAATCCCATGATAACGGAGGAACTTTCAATGAGTAGTAAACCACCACGGACTATAAGGAGAAATGCAGTAAATAACCAAAGAGCGGATGCAATTCGTGTTTTTGGGTCTATCTTATCCTTTGCAATAGAGAAGTAAACGATTATACCTAAAAGATTTGAGAAAAAAACCAGTAATACCCACGGAATGGGATTCCCTCTCTTCTGGGTTTCTTGATACATGTACCAAATTAAAAATCCATGAAAAAGTATGGCTTGGACTATTACGGTTATTCGGACGACATTTACAAGAGCATAATCAAATGATGTAGGTGAATAACTTAATATGGTTGGAACAGCCATATTTGTCCCACCTCTAACTTTTAATAATTTTAAATTCCTTATACTTTCTTGTACTTTACAATTTAATAATTGTTCTTTTCTAAGTCCTTGATGAATCAGCTATCTTACTGATTCTCTAAAAAATCTACTTAATCTTTTACACGCATATACTCACTCGATGCTATCTGTATTGTTATTGTTTCGAAATTTATACTGAAATCTGCCTGTTCTTCCAAGAACCAGTATCAAGCATGATTGTGCTAAAAAGGGGGATTTATATAGATAATATCAAAGGAGAGGCAAGAATTTCTATTTACGCGGAAATAGATTGAATTTCCCTCTCACAAAACTAACAATGGAAAGGAGGGGATTAGAAGCTGTACCTTTTTGAAAAGCAATGGGATCCTCTATGGTAAAATAGCCGAACCAAAGGGCAAATCGACATAAAAACACTATGAACATAAGAGCTCCAATTAACTCTAAATCCGGTCGTTGAGACCCACTCAGAATCTGTAGAATTAACCCTGTGATGCTTGAACCAATAAAAGCACTTATTCCACCCATCAATCCTACCAATGAGATATAAGTTGCTTTTCGATTGCTATTTTCAGGAGTTAATTCTGCAATATCAAAGATCAATGTTTGGATGGCAATAGTAGAGCCCCCCAAAAAAAAGCCAATGATGATATTAGTAACAAGGATCCAGGAGACTTCATTTGTCAGTATTGCAACTATTACAAAAAATGGAGGAAGAATTAAAGCTCCACGTGAACCCAGTATGACTTTCTTACGTCCTATTTGATCTGTTAGCCAACCACCAATATTTTGACTAATTGCTACCGTAATACCCATTGAGAATGCTAAAACACCAATTTCAAACCAATTGTGAGAAAGTCCAAATGTGACATAAGGAAAAAGCGGCCACGCTGCACCCCAAGCCAAAGTAAATATGAAATCTGCAACCAAGAATTTTCTCAGAGGAGGGGGTAATTGTCTTATGAATTCTTTCCAACTTAATTCTCTTTTAATTAGTCGATTTTCCTCTTTTAAAATTTTTCGACTCTTGGGTAAAAAAACCGTGAGAATCATTGCAAAAGCATACCCAAATGAGCTAATAAAAAACGGAAAGGTTAATGTTCGGATATTTTGGCGTGTAGGATCCATAAGATCCATGAAAAAGGTTGTTATCAATAATATAAAATTTCCTATTAATGTGATAAATGAACTGATTCGTCCTAGCACTGTCCCTCTAGTTCTGGAAGTGGTAAAATCTGCAAGATAGGCAGACCAAGCAGGACCAACGACGACCAATCCTAAGATAGTTTGAAATATTAGCAAAATTAAGACAATTAGAGGGGTAGGAGAATATGGAATGATGAAGGAAACAAGAAATAACACTGAATTTCCCCCGAACAAAAACAATCTTCTATCAAATTTATCAGCGAGATAACCCCAAAGAGGATTAAATAGAGCTGCCCCTAATTGACGAAAAGAAGTCAAAAAACCCTGAATAATGCCCGTAGCACCTAGCATAATCGCAAGAAATTGATATAGATTGTCAAACAATACTGAACCAATATAATTTCCTAGTCCAAGTACATAAGTCAGTCTAGGAAAGTGGTTATTCAATAGATTTTCGTCATTACTTTCTGTTTGGCTCATAGGGGGTGAAACGAAGGAATTTACTCAGGTGTTAAAAGCAAAATGGAGTGATTAAATTCAGGTAATTAACTGATTATGAAGACAATGAAACTCCTTAGTTTTATAAATAATGGCCATAGATAGATTTTCAATTGTCATATGGATTCATTAGCTATTTTACAGATCAATTTACCTTTATTTGATCCATCAAACAACATATTGAGGGCGAGAGGAGCATTTTCTATCCCCTCAACAATATGTTCCCGGTATTTTATCTTCCCTTCATTGTACCAAGTCATGAGCTCAAGTATACCTTCCACTTTGCGATCCAAGTAATCACTAATAATAAAACCCTGCATTCTAACTCGCCTAGAATTAATATTGACGATATACTTAGGGCCAGCTTGAAGTTCAGTTTGAATATATTTGGAAATCATTCCACACACTGGAATGCGGCCAAAAACTGCGATATTGGCTAATGCGGCATCAAGAATCTCTCCTCCTACATTGTCAAAGTAAATGTCAATTCCATTAGGACAGAGTTCTTCTAATCTTTTCCGAACATTTTCGGTTTTGTAGTTAATTGCCTCGTCAAATCCTAACTCTTTGGTTATCCATTGACATTTTTCGTCCGTTCCTGCGATACCGATTACACGACATCCTTTGATTTGTCCGATTTGTCCGACTAATGAACCAACTGCTCCCGCTGCTGCGGATACAACTAATGTTTCCCCCTCTTTAGGCTTCCCGATTTCCAAAAGGCCAAAATAAGCGGTTAATCCTATCATTCCAAATACACTAAGATAAATTGTTAACGATACTCCTTCTGGTTTTGGTAGAAGACTGATGTTAGTTAATCCTGAGCCATTACTTAATGTGTAGTCTTGCCAGCCTGTTAATCCCATTACATATTCACCTTGATCAAACTTGGAGTTTTTACTTTCAAGTATGCGTCCAATAGTTATCCCTCGCATTATTTCCCCTAATTTAACGGGTTCTGTATAATGGGATTTGGATGAAGCTGCAATCCATGATCTGTTCGCAGGATCTATCGATAGATAGAGATTTCTAACAAGAATTTCTCCCTCTTGAAGTTTGTATTCGACCTCCTCTTCAATCCATTCAAAATCTGACTCGTTTACCAAACCTATAGGATGGTTTACTAAACGCCACTGCCGATTTATTACTTTCTCCATAGTTAAGTTCTCCAAAACAGGATTTAAAGCATTTAATTCTTCATATTATAGAAGAAAATTCCTTTTATTATTGTTTTATGATTATTCTTAAAAGAGAAATCATTATACATTAATTAATTTTTTCAGCTGAACTATTAATTATTTGGATGTTGGAATGTTTAAATGGATTATGACCTAGCAACTAAACCATTTGAATTTGGAGAAGGGAAGGAATTTGTTATCCTTTCACACGGTTATACTGGAAATCCATATGAGCTACGGGAACTCGGGCAATACCTTGCAAATAATGGTTTTCATGTTCTTGCACCATTATTGGTGGGCCATGGTAAAAATCGGACAGAATTTTTAGAAACCCGTTGGCCTGACTGGTATTCCCAGATTGAATATACTATTAGTTTAATTAATGAAAAATTCGATCCAAACCATATTTTTATGGCTGGTCTCTCTATTGGAGGAGCTTTCAGTCTATATACTGGAGTGAAACATGCTGCTGATATTACTGCAATAGCTCCTATTGCTGCTCCTGTGTTTTTAACCCAGAAGCTGCTTTGGTTGCTACCTCTGGTAAGACTTCTTCGCATCAAATACTTCCCATATCCAATGGAAATTTTAACTATGGATAAAGAAATCTGGACTGACCCTATTTTTTTAGAGAACATTAAGCGATATGATAAATTTGTTATTCCAACAGTGGCAAGTCTTTTGAGTTTCCTGAAAGATCTGAAGAACAAAGAACTCCCAAATATCTCGTTACCAATTTTGATTTCTCATGGTATAAAAGATACTTATGTTCATCCTTCGAACGCATCTTATATCTATGAACATGTTTCCTCCTCCCAGAAGAAATTACTTTGGCTTGAGAACTCTAACCATCTAGCAACTGTTGATTTTGACAAAGATCTTCTTTTCAACGAAATTACCCAATTTTTTCAGGGTTATCTCTAGGAATTGTCTTCAAAGTCTTTCCATGGTTAGGTCGTACTTAACTGGTTGATCTAAAAATGGTTTCATGTATTTATAGAGAAATTCATTTTGCGTACAACGATTCCATTCGAGTTTTGCTGCTCCTTGGTTCATGGCAAGAATAATACTTCGCTGTAATAGATAAGGAAAGAGATCAACATGTTTTTCTGCAAAAGCAGTATTAAATTCAGCTTTATTCTTTATTGTTTTCCATTTTACCCTGCTAAGCCCTGCAATTTGTCCTTTATATCGTAGTAAGAGAATCTGTTTATTTGTGAACCGTTTTTTCTTTTGATATTCTTCAAAATCCTTGTAAAATGAGTCGATATTTAGCAGAGAATGAAGATCCTCACTTCTTCCCACTAATTCATCAAGAAAATCTTCGGATAGCGTACTAATATCAATACCCTCAGGTAAATTTTCAGGAATTTCCCCTTTCAATGGAAGGGAAATTTGGTATTTTTGGCTACTTTCGCTTATTTTAAAGCCATATTTTTTATATAAATGAATGGCTCGGTCATTGTTTCCGTCAACTGCTAATGAAATCTTCGAATGACCATAACCTTCGATAATTAAGGTCATAACTTGATTACCATAGCCTTTTCCCTGATATTTTGACCGAATGAAAAATCCTCCAAAGTGGTAATATCCATGACTCTTCAATTTGTTAACAATCATAAATCCTCCCACCGTATTCCCATTAACTTCCACAAAGGCCATATCTAATATCCTCGAAATTAGTTTTTGAGGTATAGTTAGGAGTATAAAATTCAAAAGCATTAATAAGAATATTAAACAGAAGATCAATGGTTTAAATCGGAGATTTGGCCGTTCAGCGTCAATAGCATACTTAAAATAGTGATATAATTCATAAAAACGAACTCCCCTAGTTGAGATTCTTTTGTTATCTTCTTTCTCCTCATTTGTCATTTAATTACCTCCGAAGTATGTTGAAATCTCCCATTGTCTGCAGCAGAGTTTAGTTTTGATAAATGATCTGTTAACCAGCCAATTCTTACCGATTCATCCAAATTAATATCGAACTGGGGAATATATGGCTTAATATCAAGGAGAGGTGTTTCATCTAATATATCCACTCCCCAAAAGTAGATCTTATTATTCTCTATTCGATCCAATTTAACGATAGAAATTCCAATAGAATTCGGTCTAGAGGGAGCACGAGTTGCAAATAAACCTCGTGTTTCAGTATCTAAAAATGGTTTCACAAAAGGTCGCCATTCTCCAGCCTGATGGAAGTGATATATCAGAATGAGGTGTGAGAATCCTTCTATATCCTTAAGACAGCTTAGGTACTCTTCTCGGAGCTTTATAATACCTTTTTGGTTTCTAGCTGCGGATGCCTGTATTGGAGTCCCTTCTGATTGTAGAAAGGAAGTACTAATTCTCCCAATTGGACTATAGCATATTACTGTCATTTATATATTCAACTCAAATAATTACGTTCTCAACACTGAATATTTGCCATTTTAATACTTTTGTTTGGTAAATTACTCCCCCAAATCAAAATTTACACTCCTATATTCATTTAGTCTATTAACTGAAATTCCAGAAATTCTTAAAGAGGTAAATAATCTTACACTAAAATCCATCAACTGGTTTTGGGTGATGAAAAGCTAATACTGTTGTCAGATGAAGAAATAAAGGAAATTGCAGATCGTGCAGCACAAAACACAATGAAAAATTTGGAAAAACATAAAACTCAAGCTAGAAAATCTAACAGACGAAATGGGTTACTGGCTTTAGCACTAGGTATGATAATCATTATTGGTGGTGTTCTCTTACTCAATGCAGGTGTAGGAGTTTATCTTTTGATGTCTGGAGTTATGTTATTATGATTGAATGGATTCCTATTTTTAATATCTAGAGTAAATTAGTGTGCTGAATTTCAGGGGGGACTATTCGAATAGAGATTTTGGTTTAATTATGCTTTCATAGTATTCAATGAGTATCACTACTAATTATACTCAAACTTTCGATAGTATACACCTGATCGATATTAGAGTGACCAGCTGCGCCCTGTACATCAGTACTGCCAGTACCGTTATCTTGCCAGCAGTCTACATGAAACCCACACTTATGAAAACCAACTTTAGCTTTTGTGCGCAATCCGATTGGAATAGCCCATGTTCCTTGCCTCACATTCAGAACATTCTCCCCATCACACCAAAAGCTAATTTCTTGCCCATTTAAACTCCAATGACATGCCAACTCATGTGGAATATCAGGATCAATATACAACACCGATGTTTTCATATATCCTTTAACCCGAGCAAACATAACATTCAACGGTGCCAATCCAGAACGTATAGGTTTACCAAATGGTCGACCTCGTTGGAATTTTGCTATAACGCGGGCCATCCGAGGAAAAGCAGCTTTTGGGTTGAATATAACAAAGCCTCCTCCGGTGTATTGTGACATTGCTGTATTTCCATAATTTTCCATTGTTTCAAAATCTATTCCCATCCAGTCCTGTATAATTGCCCCCGCGGTTCCCAATAATTCATTTCCTAGATTTAGAAGATCAAATCGCACACTTTTCCATAAAACAGTTCTTCCAGGCATTACTAGATTCGGATGGGCAGTTTTATCCTCTTCCCAATCTTTAAAATGAGGTTGATAGTCGATGCCATGTCCAGCGCTCGCAATATCACGTGTCGTATATGATCCAGCTTCTGCGTCACCTGCTCGCATTGTTAACACAAAGCCTCTCTCTGGATCATTACTTACCATTCCTGGTTTATTGCTAGTTAAGCCATCCCAAGCTAATAATTTGCCTTTAGTGTATGATCCTTGATAGGTTGCTCTATAAGATTCACGATACGCAATGTGTTCGGGTCTTTTCCCACGACCATCTGCATGCCAAATTCTTTTTCCTTGGATTAATTCTTCATATTCAAGTTTAGGAAACCTATTCATTCTATCACCACAAAAAATCCACGTTCATTAAAATAAGTAACAAGATGACAAATAACCATAATTTTTAACCTTTTTATGGTGTCGGACATAATTCTCAATTGGCTGTATTTTTTAAATTATATCACAAGAGTAAGGTTTTAAAATAATAAGGGATTAAATAGGGGATGGTTGAATTAAATTTCCTAGTAACAATGTTTAGTAGAATAATTGTAGGTTTTATTGTGTTCTCTTTATTACTATTCATCCCAGTTGATACATTTAATTGGCCTGAGGCTTGAGTAATCATAATTATTCTTTTTACCTATGGAATAGCTCTATATTTCCTTATCTTCAGGGATAATCCTACTACTCTTCAATCTAGACAGCATTATAAACCTGTTTTAAGTTTGGATGCATTATTCCTTTTCCTAGCGGGATTTTTCTTCATTATCATGTTTATCGTTACCGCTTTTGATGTGTGTCGGTACCAATGGATAGCTCCTTTGGTTGTACCTTTATTTAAATACCTCGGGTTTGCTGCGTTTGTTTGCTCATTGCTTATCTACATGCTTGTAATGAAAGAAAATTCTTTTTTATCACGAATCGTGGAGATTCAAGAACAACAACGCGTCATTTCAACTGGTCCATATGCATTTGTTCGGCATCCAATGTATTTGGGTAACGTCTTTTTTGTATTGAGTCTACCTATAGCGCTTGGATCTATAATTGCTCTCGTACCTGCATTATTATTTCTTATTTGCTTCATTCCAAGAATCTTATTTGAAGAAAGAATATTAATCCAAGAACTTAAAGGGTATAAAGAATACATGAGAAAAGTAAAGTATCGTATAATTCCACGAATATGGTAGAAAAAACCCTAGGAATCACGTGATATAATTTTCAATACGTGATATTTCAATAGTTGTTTTCACTCCATCCCTTTGAGATCATAGTCTAATTTATGATCACTTTGATAAGGTTTACCTAGTGGAGCAGCAATATGAAAGATAAAAAATGGTTTAGGAATATTTTCATGACTTTCTTGTTCTTTTCGAATCATTTTAACCAATTTCTCATGAAATCGCTCCAATTCTGCCCGATATTGAGAATATACTAAATCGCTAACCTGAGTACCAAAATAAAAAATCTCCTTGAAAGGTATTTCTGAGATTTTTTCAGCTGAAGGTATCAAGGATTCAGTCCAAATTTTTTTTAGTTTATTTGGATCTAGATTTTTATTTGTCAGCAATTCTTTTTCAATACTGTCTAAGTACTTTTTAAACAAGTCTGCTGCTTGGTATAGAAATAATAATGAAATTTGGTGCAATTTGGTAGTTATTAGGAAAGCATCACGTTGATATTCACTCGGTAATTCATGAATATTATGAAAACTGTATGCTGGGAATGGATGTCTTGTTAATTCATAATGTTTGGGTTCAAACTGCTTATGTGGTTCAGCTTCAGTGATTTCTCTCACAATTCCACCTTTTATTAATATTTGGAGATGATGATGAACAGTTGAAGGGCTTTTTTCTAATAATTGGACTAGCTCCTGAAAACTTAACTGTTTATTCATTCTGAGATACATGAGTATAGCAACACGAGTTTCGTGTTGGAAAACTTGCCCCCATTCATAACTTGCTAGTAATTCTCCGATTGATGGTTGAAATACATCTTTTTCAGACATATCATTCCCTTTCCATTCAAATTAAATTAGATTTTCTAATAAGATTTGGGATGAGAAAGAGCGTTTTCTTCCGAGAAGACCTTTTAACATAGTACATTCCGTCTCATACCACAGGAAACCGAACGGCCAGATTCCAAACGATTTTAAATCTATTCTAAAAAGGATCCATTCGATCGAATAGAGAATAGATCGAACAGGCTTTATAAGGTTTTCTAAAATAATCATAGCTTTTCAATCTATCCACTTGAATCAAACCCTAAATGCCTCAACTGGTATACTGGAGGATCTCGAGGGTATGATAGACCAAACTGGTAAAATTAAGACAATTGAAAAACAAAATGGAGGAAAATCTCCTAGAATTCGAGATGAACCAGAGTTCTACTATACAATTCAGTCCCATTTCATACGTAACGACCTACAAAAATTAATGCTCATTCTAGAAGTAATAAAATCTGAGAATCATTCAATACTAGATGAAACTGTTGCTAAAGCGATCAAGCTTTGTTTAAGAGCTTCAAAAAAAATTAATACTTTATCTTTGATTCATAATGTTCAACACTCTACATTTGAGAAACAAAATGAAAAATTCTCTCTCTTAGGATTATTTGAAGACTTGGTTCCAAAATTTGAGTTATATATCACTCTAGACACAGATTCTCTTAATCATGAAATTTCTGTAGATAATTTGTTTTGTATTTTAATATCCGAAATTCTTATTTTTATAGAAAATGCAGGAGGTAATTTCATTCGCATTTCAGCTAGACCTTGCGACTCTAATCTTAATTATTTTATTATAACTATTTCAGAATCTCAAAATGAACCATTTTCTAAGAAAATTTGTGATAAACTAATGTCAAATTTAGCTGATGAAGAGTGGGATTATCTTGGTCAAAATATTGAAATTACTCTTGCTAATATGATTGCTGAATACTATGGAGGAAAATTAGGAATATACCCCTCAAAAGAGAAAGGCAATAGTTATTGCATTATTTTGCCATCTTGCCTAATTTCAGAGAGCAAATAGGTAGAAATGAGGAACAAATTAGTGAAGGCGTTCATATTTTCCATCAAGAACCTTGATGATATATGTACGCCCCTTAATGCCCCATAAAAGCTTATGCCCTTCCCTTGCAAGTTTCGCTGTTGAAGAATCTTTATTAGGATTTTGTTCTATGAACCAAATACCTTTAAAGGTCACATTGCGTAACCCAGTACGCGTTTTTTGTATTCTATAGCATTCCCCATTCAAATCGATTGTTTTTTGGTTATTGAAGATCGCGTTAAAGATTTTTACAGCAGCTTCTTCTATTTGATCCAATTAACATCCCTTCCCAACAATAGGATTCTATACCTTAATAGGTTTAACATTGAAAAATCATTGATTATTGGTCAAGTGATTAAAATGGAATATGATTATCACCCTACTCCTGATACTATTTGGAAATCCATCAAATATAAGGATATCAAATGGGAATATGCTGTATTAGGTAACGGAAATCAAGCTTTAATTCTATTTCCTGGAGGAATGCGCCGTCCAGTTTATGGGGGAGACTTTGTTCGTAATTTAGCAACTTATTTTCGCATTATTATTCCCATTTATCCCCGAATAAGTCGATTAAAAGACTTGACAGACGGAATTAGAGAAATTTTAGCTATAGAGGGGATTAAGAAAACTCATGTATATGGAAGTTCCTTTGGAGGGCTTATGGTTCAAGCTTTCATGTATTATGCCCCGAATTTGATAAATAGAATTGTAATTTCAAACACTGGCACACTTAGTAGTGACTCATCATTTCCAAAACAAATAAATAGGAGTCTTACTTTAATTAAACTGGTACCAGCTTTCATCGTTCGTAAAGTCATGTTTAGATCTTTTAGTAATTTAATTCCTCTCAATGTTGACAACCGTGATCAGATTATTAAGCTACTCCGGTTAATCATTAATTCTCGTCTATTAGATAAGCCAGATATTATCTGTCATTTTGAGAGTTTATTAGATTTTCAAAAGAGTATTAAACTTACTGTAGAATCCACCCTTCCCTTTCAACATCGAATGTTAATCATTATTTCAGCAAATGATCCAGGAGTGTCCTCAAATGCTGCTGCTTCACTTGAGGAACTATATCCCAGAGCGAACTTTTATTATTTTCAAGAGGGAGAACATATGCCTCTCCTTGTAAAACCAGAAGAATTTTTTCAACTTGTACAAGATCATCTGCAACGAGCATAACTTCAAAAACCTAATTGATTAAAAAAATAGGATTAACCAAGGATTCCTGAGAGTAAAATAATTATATAGAATAATGCTTGTTGCCAGAAGATACTCGAGGATAAAAAGATATCAGAAATTAAATAAATCCCCAAAACTATTACTAAACTGACAATCACTCGCACAATGATGAACCATCGATTATTGTTTCTCTGTTTATTTTGAAAATTTACATACATGTTCTCTAGATAAAATCCCAAACCTAGACCAATCTAGGATTGCTGTAAGAATCATGAATATAAATCCAAAAAAAGCCAATCCAATGAAGAGTTGGTTCTGAGTGAGATTTTGAGTGGTTATAAATCTTTTAAGGGGTTCCGTGATGAAAACTACTATTATTAATAACGCTAATCCAAACATCCAACCAGTTAAAACATTATATAACCAATGTACTCCTAAATAGATCCTTGAAATCCCCACAAGTAGGATTATAATGAAGGATAGTATTGTAATTAGATAGTATTGTAATTTCATCTCTAGATGGGTTTTTTATTACCATAATAAAACTGATTATGTCAAACTAACCAACCTAATATTATTATAGGAATGTAAAAAGGATGAGTACGATTAATACTGTGGAGGATAATAGCATATTAAAGTAGTAGGTTTTTAAGATATAGCCAATTTCTATAATTTTATGTGAATTCATGTCCTTTCGTTCTTTGGTTTTATTATTTCACATGTATATGTTCCTCTTATATTGAGAATTTGCATAGGTAAGGAAAAACAATATTGGAGGTATTATACTCTAAGATGAAAAACTATAACTATAAGTTTGAAGGAAAAGGAATTGATGAAAGATGACGAAAAATTTCATCTTTGAAGAAGCTATTCCCTCTGTGAGAGATTATCTAACTTTACGAGCGTTAGTTGGTTGGTCTACTGTTTCTGGTAAAGCAGTGGAAAAAAGTTTAGCTAATTCTCTTTATTCTATTTGCGTTTATCATGAAACTCAATTAATTGGTTATGGACGGGTAATCGGGGATAATGGCATATATTTTTACATTCAAGACGTGATTGTTCATCCACTTTGGCAGCGTCAAGGGATCGGTAGACAAATTATGCAAAAAATCATGAATTATTTGAAAATACATGCAGATCCGACAGCTTTTGTTGGATTGATGGCAGCTAAGGGATTTGGACCTTTCTATGAACCATATGGGTTTAAAAATCGCGCTACTGATGCTCCAGGTATGTTTACTTATGCTAAAGACCTTAATTTTTTATTAGAATTGGAAAAAGTAGAAGATAAATACGGATTAAAAGATAAATTCCCTTGATTCATATCTTCTGTTTCTTCCGACTATAAATATAGATCAGGTTAGGTATAAATATTATAAAACTTATTTCTAAACCAACAGCAGTTGAGCGGATCGCGGTTTGCGTGTGAGTAACACAAACACCGAGCAATAGCTCAGAGTTTGAGACCCCCAAATCTTCCCTTTTTCCTATCAAGAGGTTGGGGAAATCTCGAGGAAAACCCGAACATCAGGTGTTTTCCAGAAAGTTAGCTTTGCCATGAATTTAAATAAATAAATGAAAAATTTGTTAAATCCCTTTGTAAGTTTTTGATTGAGAACTTCTTGTGCATAAGCTTCTTTCTCTTTTGGCAAGATTCGTATGTTAACATTTAGCTTCTCTCCTAGAAGTTTACCTCTCATAGTACAGAGAGCAATTGATCCTTTAGGATTTCCTTTGATTCGTTTCACTTTCCAGGATTTTTTCCGAGTATTAACATAAATCAATCCGTCCTGTTCAGCAAATTCTACTGGAGTAGCTACGCCTTTTCCATTTTTATAATACGTTGTTAAACTAATATATTTCGATTGCTTATCTAGTTCTTGAAATGTTACCATAACTGACGTTCCTCCGAAAAGCGGTCTACTAGAATAAGGACACTTGTCATTAAGCTTAGATAAAGTAGGATTCTTATGCTTCCCTTTGTTTATATCGTAGTTAAGTTTTTAGGTATTACTTCTTTAGATTAAATCCAAAACAATATGTATAGCTCATAAATTTTTTAGTAAGAGAAAAAGAAAAGGAAAAAGAAAAGATTAACATTCCAAAAACAGATCGTGTTACTTTTCTTCCTTCGTTTTATAACTCATAACTCGTAGAGAGAGATCTTCCCCTAATTTTGTCAAAGATTGAGCTGCAACTGTTAATTGATGCATTGCGGAACTTTGTTCTTCAGTTGATGCCGCTACTTCCTCACTTGACGCGCTAAATTCTTCGGATTGAGCAGCGAAACTCTGAAGAGTGTCAGCAAGTCCTTTTACACTTGATTGGATATTTTGGATAATTCTATCACTAAAAGTAGTAATTTCTGCAGAATTATTTTTTGTTTCTTCCGCTAAGCGACGAACATTATCCGCAACTACTGCAAATCCCCGACCTGATTCACCAGCACGTGCAGCTTCTATTGCAGCGTTTAGTGCTAAGATATTTGTCTGAGTAGCAATATCTTCAATAATTTGTATGGTAGCACTTATATCATTGAGAGCTGTATCCACTACGGTAGACATTGAGTTTAAACTTTCTATTGCTTTGATAGCCAATTCAGATTGAGTTGTAGCACCTCGGGTGACTTGTTGTACGGTTGCAGCGATTTCTTCAGAGAGTGCATTAACTTCTTCGCTGGTAGAAGCTAATTCTTCCGCAGATGCTGAGACTTCTTCCGCAGCTGCTTGCGAACTATATATGAAATCATTCAGATTGTCAATCATTTTTTCAAATGAATTACTTAGCTGTCCGATCTCATCAGCTCTTTTCAATTCGGATTCACCAAGTTTAGTATTGAGATCTCCGTCTGCTACTTTTTGGGTTATCAATGCAATGTTCTTAATTGGATTAGCTAGGGTTCTAGCAGCGAAAACCGCAAATACTACAGCAATAACTATTAAAAACAACTGTAACAAAAGATTTCTAATCCACTGGCCTGCTATGGCATCAGAAATCACTTTACTATCTTCGATAACAAAAATGCAGAATTCCCAATTATGGAGTTTCTGATAGCTTGCATAATAAGATGTGTTCATATAAGCTATTTTTCCGTAACCAACGGGAATGAGCCCTTCTTTAAGCTCAGTGTAAATCTGTTTATTTAGCACACTTCTTTCAGGCATGAAATTTGTTATATTTTTACCAATCAGGTTCTCTTCCATGTGAATGATTATCGATCCATCCAATCCGATAGTAAAGGTAGTTACGCCTTCAATGGTACCTTCATGTTCATGATCATGCTCCTCTGTATCGTGTAGTGAATGTTCTATAACCTCTCTAATTGCATTAGTAACAGCATTAACGTTAAAAGCGGTTTTAATCATACCAACAGTTGTTGTATTATCTAATTCAATTTCATGGACTATTGTCAATACATAAGCTGCAGAGCTGTCATCATACTCGAATTCAGTGAACTCACATGTTTCTGAGTTCTCAGTAGCTGTCCACCAGTCTTCATCTATCTGTAGGAAATCACCAGGTACTGACTCGGTTGTAGCATATACTCGTCCCTGTGCATCAGCCACAAAAATTTCGGTAAAATTATTTTTAATCGCAAATTCATTTATATAGACCGAAATGTTTGGGAATAGGTCATTAGTGGGATCCCAGGGAATAGCTGTTTTGTTTGCCTTTTGATTAGCTTCATTATCGTAATTCGAGCCTTCGTATGCATCCCACAGTATGTTCAAATCTTGATTTGAAGCATTTAATGCTGAATCTTGTAGAAGGGGGGAGTCCGCCAGTGAGTGTATTAAATCTGCAGCTTCTGAAAAGTATTTGTCAGTGATATGAGATAAATCAACTGATCTGTTTTCTAATTCTTTTTCTTTGGATTGATACAGCTGACTTTCCAGAGCATTCGCATCTAGTAATGCTTGAATGGTCAAAGGTACTAAAGCTACTAGTAAACTCAATATCACTATTCGGTGAGATATTTTTTTGAAATTTGGAGTTGGTAGATTCATCTATCTTTTCCTTCTTTACTTAAATAAATAATGTGTTTTTAATGTGTAATATCATACAATTAATATATATAATAGAAGAATTATTTAAAGGCATGCTTATATATGAAGAAGAAAAAGGTCAAATCGAGAGAAAGAAAAAAACCGACTTTTAAGTCAAAAGAACAAGATATCTATTCTATCAACCAGCAAATGGAAATCTATGCGAATTTTAAAAATCCAATCAAGAAGAAAAATCTTTTCGCAAAATCTTTTTTGACTAGGATTCAATGTCTATATTAGTCGGTTGCCAGAACACTTGACCACATTGGACGCATTGCGCGAATCTTAGCTCATAATAGATCCTTTTTCCGCTTGCTTCAGTCCAAAATCCCGACCTTGTTTCTGTTTTTGGTAAAATTATAGAATTTGAACCACAAGCTCCACAGAATTTTGGAGGAAAGGGGAATTGCCTTGAGGATTCTTTTGATTCTTGACTGCTAGGAGTGAGGGTTCTAACCGTCTCTTTTGGAATTTCTCCTCGTATAGCTCCATCACGCATTTCGAGAACACGGTCTCCAATTGCTGCAACTTTTGGATCATGAGTGACAAGAATCATTGTAAAATTGTTTCTCTTCTTTAGTTCTAAAAATAACTCACATATCATACGAGAATTTTCAGAATCTAATTCTCCAGTGGGTTCATCTGCTAGGATAAGGGATGGATTGTTAGCAAATGCGGTAGCAACAGCTACTCGTTGACGCTCTCCTCCAGAGAGTGCATCTGGCCTATGAGTAATCCTATTAGCTAAACCTACCTGTTCCAATAATTCTTTAGCACGCTTTTTTCTAACTTCTCGAGGAACACTGGCAAATATTAATGGCAATTCGACGTTTTCAAGCGCAGTATGAATAGGAGAGAGATTATGCAATTGAAAAATAAATCCTACGGACTTCTGTCGGTACTCGGTATGAGTAGCGGAACTAAAAATGCGAGACATCATTTCTGGCGAGGTCAAATAATAATTACCTACACGAATGAATCCAGAAGTAGGAGAAGCAATCCCTCCTAACATAGTTAAAAGTGTCGTTTTCCCACATCCTGATGGACCCATAATTGTAACGATTTCATTTTCAGCTACTTCTAGATTTAGATTTCGTAATGCAAGGATAGGTACTTCAGCTGCAGACATGTACTGTTTATTCAAGTCCTTAATTTCAATAAAGCTACTCAATTTTATCCTACCATTCATGTATAATCTTCATAACGAATTTGCTCAGATATGGGGGTTAATGTAACCCACAAACCAATAATCAACGCAATTATTATTACTCCCAGGGTCATTAAGAAGAATAAAATCCACATTTCAATGGGAATGACCAATTCGAGAGGAATTAGAGACACACCTTCCACAATTGTATTCAAAATGAATCCCTGAAACCCGACTATTAGGAGTGTTCCTGTCAATAAACCCACCAAAATCCCGAGTGTTCCTATGCTCGCTGTTTCTATGACCATTCCTTCTATTAGCTGCCTATCACTCATTCCTTTACTGCGCCATATACCCAATTCTTGAGTTCGTTCCCGCACCCTTATAACCATTAGAAAAGCAAGTGTAAAGATACTAATAAATGAGAGAAGTAAAGCCTGAGTTTCTAATATTCGGATTAAAAATAGAAAGATATCAAAGGATTCTGGTTGATCAGAAGGGTCTTTAAAGTCAATTTTCGATTTAAAATTAGCGCTGGAATCTAACTCTGTAATGAAATCATAAAGAGTCCTAACCGAGGTTACTGAAAGTTTATCCATTTTCAGAACAAAACTCCCTGAATTAAACTGAGGATTTAGTTGATTATTAAACACTGCTACATAGGTACTTCCTGTAATTATATCTGTTCCTCCCAAAGCTATAAAACTCCCCACTATGGTGTATTCAGTATCATTGAATGTTAAGCAATCTCCGATCTTTACGCTAAAATCCTTCAATACCATATTGGATACAAAAACAGACGTTGCTGAAAGATTAGCTAGCTTTTCTTGGTCTAGTCGCCAGAAAGGACGTACTTCAACCGATTTCAAATATTCAGAGGGATTTAAATGAACCTTTGTAAAACTTTTTTCATAAGATCGTTGTATTAAAGCCACCTCTTTTACTTCAGTTCTCTGTTTCAGAATTTCCAAGCTAATACTTGAATTCATAGTTACATCAATCCGGATATCCCCTCCTAGTGTGAAATTTGCTAAGTTCTCATTATAAGCTTCAAAAGAAGCAGCAAGTATTAATGGAAAAATGATAAATGTTAAAGCTAAAGCCATAACAAACGCGATTCGTGAAATCCGGTATAATTTCGAAAAAACCAATCGTTCGACCAAAGGTCGTAAAGCTGGAAAGGGTTTTGTAAAGATACGAGAAATCGCTAAAAGTAACCATCGTTGTCGAGCTAAAATCGATGATAATCCATAGGATATTAAAAAGGGGCTAAACGGAATAACATACAAGGAATAAGACCCTAAGAGTACAAGAACAAAATAAAAAATAGTTGGAGCTTGAAGAATTATAGAAAGCACTAAGAGAATCCCCATCCCAACGGGATAGAGGCCTATCATAAGAATTGCTAAATCTTTTCGTCCTCGGACTTTAACAGTCTCTCCTTCCTCTATACGATACTTATGCATAAGTTCATGAGGAGAAAGGAATAGATAATAACGAGGTATACGCATAATCATAAATCCTAAAGCCATCCCAATGCCAATACTCCAAAATAATTGAGCAGAATTTTGGACGTAGTAGTTAATCCATAAATCTAAAACTGGTAAGGAAGGAATATTCACTGGTAGAAAACCGCCAAAGAATAATCCCACTCCAGGAGTAAGCAGAAATGTTATTATTCCATTTATTAAACCTAGAATTACTCCCTCAGCAAGATAGGATCGTTGAATAGTTTTAGGGTGTACTCCTCGGGTAAGAAATATACTATATTGAATTCGACGAGATTCTAAATTCAAATCAGAGGATAATTTGGAGAGATAAAAAGAAAGAAAAAAGAATGGTAATAAGAATATTAATGAAACAACCAAAAAGACATAGATAGCGAATTGAGCTCCTGCTAGTTGTCCCGATACTGGGGAGTAAAACCAATAGTCGGTTCCATATTTTAGGTTAAGTCGAGTAACAAGTTTATCGATGCGACTTACTGTCCCCACGACATCCTGATAATCTATAACATTGGATTCCAATTTAATTAGCAATTCTAAGTCAAAAAAATTGAATTTAATCATATAAGGAAATAAAGTGATAAAAACGAAGCTATTTGGTCTTTGAATAAGCTCTAAATCAAATTTAGTGGAGAAAAATGTCTCTGTAGTATCGAAATATGTCCATCCGAGTATATCTAGAGTAATATTAAATCTGTCATAGCTTACAATCGCAAGGGTCTCGTTTTCAATCTTGGGTGTTGTAGCAAAACCTATAACAGGAATGTTTGAGCCATCATATATAGTAAAGTTTAAGCTTCCCTCAATAACATCGGGATTTACCGTTGTTAATATTTTTTCCCAATCATCCTCTCTCACTCCGTAGAAAGAATAGTCGAGGTTTGAATCCGATCCGTATGCATAGGATGAAGCTATAGGGTTAACTGATTGAATTTCAGCTTCAGCTGAAATTTCATCCCAGGTTGCGGTATCATTTAAGAGTTTAGAAGAATCTCCTTCATAATAATAAGAATATCCCAATATCTCATATGGAGAAAAAACCATACTTGAAATTATCTCGTCCTGCACCAGCACTAAATTAAAATTTAAGGCATTGAATAGAATCAAGGATAAAAATATACCTATAGCAATAGATAAACCACTTCGACGATTGCGAATGACATTTGCAAACGCTAATTTGAGGAAGAGCAAAACTTCAGGATCCTATCCTTATTTAAGTAATTCGTCCTTCAAAGTTATCTATATGAGAGAGCTTTAAGCTATATAAATTCTTGATTACGGAAGAAAATAAACCGTGAGTGAGAGTTTAGAAAAACAATGTTTGATCAAATTATTTTTAATCTTTGTACATTTCGATCCTCAAGTCAAGAATAATTTAAAACTAACTTTTATACCAGTTTGAGCAATCAGGTGCACCCATGTGCTGAAAGAGATTATCACATTCATTAGCTGGATAATTGTTTTTAACCTAGCTTTACTTATTTTCCTATCTCAAATCCATCTTGAGGACACTTGAAGGTATTATACTCTCCTCTGGAATATCGTTCAATTTTACCTCTGATAAGAAGTTCAATTAGAGAATATAGGGAATTTTGACTGGATCAAGCCCAAGTAATCGATAATAAACAATTATTTGTCCACGATGCTGAATACTATGTTCAAGCATTTCTAGAAGTATCTCAGCTCCAGTTGCTGGACGATTCCACTCTAAATACTCTCGTGTTAAAATAGAAGGAGTTAAATGGTTTACTAGACCTTTAACCGTTTCACTAACTGTAATATAAAGCTGAAAAATACTCTCTCCTGTAGAATAAACCTCTAAATCGTATTTCAAAGCTTCCCAGTGATCTTCAAATAATCCATGAGCATAAAACTCAAGGGAACGTATCATATGCAAAATAATCTCGCCAAGTGGCCTGCCAGTCTCTATTGGGGTTTGTTTAACGTCCAAACCTGATAATTGAGCTAATAGGATGTGTGTTTCATCTAAATGACGTATTATGGCTTGTTTCAGCAGTTGCTCGACATTCATAGGTCATCTTTCCATTAAGGAGCAAATAAGGTTTGTTATGTAAATACCTATAAACAATAGGAATAATCGGATGTTTTCAAACAATTTCTAAATCCGCTTAAATATAATAAAACCCGATCTATAACGTGATGGATTTTTTTTCACTTGTTTTATAGTTTTTAAATAAGTTTTTACACTCTCTAATGCAAGTTTGTTATTTGAATGTAATTCAAGATAGCTTTGAATTTGTTTTTCCAAAGGAGAGTAATATCCTTTCCACCATGCATCTTCAGGTAGTAAAAAAGTTTCAACCACCTCATAACCTAATTGATTTGAAATCATTTCAAAATCAAAAGCCAGATTCTGAGCATCTACATGCATAACCAGATATGCTTGAGGTTTCAATACAGCATACCAGGTTTTCAAGGCTGTTTCTACACTGATGATGCTAGTTACACCCTCAGCCCAAATAATATCAAAAGAATTAGGCGGAAATTCCAATTCATAAAGCGAACCTAGTTGTGTTTTAATACGATATGATAACCCTGCAATTTCAATCTTCCTATTTAATTCTTTAAGAGCTGACTCATCAATATCTAGAGCAATAATTTCCCCTTTTGTCAATTTCGCAAGTTCTAGTGTTGGAACTCCTGTTCCACAACCAATGTCTAAAATTCGGGGAGTAGACTTTAAAGAAAAGGCTTGAAAGGCTATACGAGTGTATTTAAGAAAGTTAGATCGGAGTTCCTCTTCTTGAGGTTTAAATACTGGAGGACTAGGCAATATAATCCACGTAAAATATGATTTTTAAGGAACTTATTTAGCTTTATAGAGGAACGGGTATGTTTCGCGAATTCTTCAAACCATTGAGCTTAGGAGTACAAAGGCTACTTTATGTTAAGAATTCGCAAAATGAGTTGAATTTATCTCCATTCAAGATATTCCTTTTGATTTGTTTCGTTTTGAGTATTTTTTTTGGATTTATTCAGTTCACTCTTGTTGAAATTTCGGATATTATAATTTTAAATCCCTTAACGGAGTTGGAGGTTGAACATTATATGATTCAACCTAATATTTGGGGTCAATTATCGCGTTTGCTTAATTTTACTTTATTATTAGGTATATTCATTTATACAATTGGAGAAGATAAACCATTTAGGGAACAAATAATAAATTTGAAGGCAATTCGTGGGACTAGAAAAGTTTACATCATTATCGGAGCCAGTTTATTTTTCATAATCTTTATTTTAGACCTTTTGTCCTTTATTGGTCGTGTAACACCATTTGATATTGTACTTCATGATATCCGAATATTAGATGAATTATCTTATCGCATGGGTATTGTAATTCTATATCTTTGGCTTTTAATTCAACCTGCTTTAACCATCAGTGGTTCGTTTTTAATTTTAAATATAATTGCTTACGACTACCCTAATTCATTCAAAGGATTCAAAAGAAGAGATATAGCGTTTTTGCTATGTGAATTAGTATTTACGATTACAATAATTGGAGTGACATTCTTTCTTTTTGGAATTACAACTGAACATCGTCCGAATCCTCTTGATACTCAACCTTTTGATATCATATTAGAAAAAGTTGGCTTTTTTCGAATCAATTTTTATTGGATGCTAGTAAATATCAATTTACTCTTAATTGTAATTGTGGTTCTTTATTTCATGTTCATTTCCATTGATTTTTCTCAAATAACAATGATAAAGAAACTAAAATTGCGTGCATTGCTTGGGTTCATAATTTTCGTGTTAATCATGCCCATTACTGTCACAATTTTCTCTCTACCAGCAAACATCGTGTTTTCGAGAGTTGTGATTTCCATCGATATTATTATTTTTGGATTTCTGGTTTTTTATATTTTTCTTGTAATTGGAATTCTCCAGAATAAAATTTCATTGGATTATCTTGATTCTCGAAAAGGCTTACTGCCTTGGTTGTTATTTTTTGGTTTACTATTCATTTTCTTGAAAACTATACCTTCCGCATTAATCCTCTACTCCCCTCGTCTAAAAACGCTTAGGAGCATTCTTGATTTATTTGGAATGTTTATCATTATTAGTATAAGCATTTTTCGAGTAATAAGTATACCAGATTCAAGATCTATGAATTCAACAGAAAAATCTAATCCCAAAGAACGGAGAATAATGATTCCAACATACTCTAGAGTTTTATTTCTTCTTTATGTATCATCTATTTCTTTTTACTTATCACTCGAATCGTACAGTATTGCTGTATTACTTCATATACCTGATTATCTTTTAAATTTAAAACTGGAATTTCTTACAGCTTCTACTTTTGCGGGAGCTTTCTATGCTTTGTGGAATTATCGACCAATTGTCCAAGGAAAACAACCTGGTATTCTTAAATTACTAGAAATGCAAATTCGGAAGAAAAAAAAATAAACTGGGAAAAAAGATCCAAGATTATGAAAAAATAAGAAGTTTAACAAATCTAATTTTGATAGACTCTCCTTTTTAATGAGAAAATTCCTTTTTCTTAAAATCTACATAAAAGTCATTAGGGATTCAAAAGAGGAGCAATTTAGAAATATTTCCTATTAACTCTTGGAATTTAGTGATTAAAATGACCCAATATTTACCTTCACGGTGGAACTTGGATGATCTCTTCCCTAGTCATGAAAGCCAACAGATGAAGAATGCTTTTGAAATTCTTCAAAAGGAAGTGACACAAATTGAATCTTATCGGGAGAAGCTCAGTCCTGATATGGATATAAAAGAATTTCTAAACATTGTTACTAAACAGGAGAAGTTCAGCAGGTTAGCTTATCGTATGAGCCAATTTGCAGGATTGTGGTTTTATGAAGATACTCAAAACCAAGCAGCTCAAGCTTTTCAAGCAAAAACCCAACAATTTATGGCTGGAATCCAAAATAAGCTGCTATTTTTCAGTCTCTGGTGGAAAAGCCTATCAGAAGAAGAAGCTACTCCTTTCCTTAACGCCTCTAAAGCCTATAATTATGACAATTTCCTTCGTCAGATTCGTAAATTTAAACCTTTCACTCTTGAAGAAGCAGAAGAGAAAATTATTAATGTTAAAAACGTTACTGGAGTTAGTGCATTCAGGAGACTCTATAACACAATCACAAATCGGTATGCTTTTGAGGTGGAAGTTGATAACGAGAAGAAGAAGCTTAATCGAGGCCAATTAATGTCCCTAGTTCAAAGTGCTGATCCTGATCTTCGATCACGAGCTTATCAAGAATTATACCGTGTGTATGGGGAGGATGGCCCCATCTTAGGGCAAATATACCAAATACTTGTTCGAGATTTTGCTAATGAAAATCTAGAGATGCGAGGTTATCCAGCTCCAATCTCATGGAGAAATTTACATAATGATATCCCTGATGAGGTTGTAGATACTTTATTAAACGTTGCTCAACAGAATGTTTCGGTATTCCAACGCTATTTCAAGCTTAAAGCGAAATCATTGAATTTAAGCAAGTTAAGACGATATGATATTTATGCTCCTGTAACAGAATCAACAAAAGAATATGATTATGATTACGCAGTTAATCTTGTGTTAAATACATTTAACAAATTTAATCCAAAATTAGCAACCTTAGCAAAACGTGTGTTCGCTGATAATCATATAGACAGTCAAATTCGACCTACGAAAGTTACTGGAGCCTTCTGCTCTTCATCAGATCCTGTATTGACTCCTTATGTGTTAACCAATTATAATGGAAAAGCATCTGACATCGAAACCTTAGCACATGAACTAGGACATGCTATCCACGCCATGCTAGCAGAAAAACATAATGTTTTCGATTTTCATTCCACTCTTCCCTTAGCAGAAACTGCAAGCACTTTTTCGGAAATGTTGTTAGTTGATGAATTATTGGTAGAAGAAGAAAATGCTGAAGTAAGGCGAGATATTCTATTCCATCAGGTAGCTGAAGCTTACGCAACGATTATGAGGCAAATCTACTTTGCTTTGTTCGAAAGGGAAGCTCATGTTATGATTATGAAGGATGCTTCTATTGACAATCTTAATGAAGCTTACGTTAAAAATCTTGAAACCCAATTTGGGGATTCTATTGAAGTTAGCGATGAATTTAAATGGGAATGGGTCTCCATTCCTCACATTTTTGATACTCCTTTCTATGTATATGCTTATTCATTCGGTCAATTACTGGTTCTATCTTTGTATAAACAATATAAAAAGGAAGGAAAACAATTTATTCCCAGATACTTGGAAATCCTATCTGCTGGAGGATCTGCTCCACCAATGAAAATCTTGGATAAAGCTGGGATTAATATTCGAACTCCTGAATTTTGGCAAGGAGGTTTTGATGTCATCTCTGAAATGATTGACCAACTCGAAAAACTTTAGGATCTATCCAGAGACTAGGATAGAAAAACCCCTTTTTTTATTTCCTCAGGTTTTTAATAATCCTAAAGGTCTACTCACTCAAATATTCCTGTTCCAATGTATCAAAGAGATCGAGTACAGCTCCTACACCCGCATCTCCCTTTATAATCTCTTCCGAATCCCATTTTCCGGCAACTGTATGAGCTTCTTGGCAGATACGTCTAGTGAAATTCCTCTTTACTCCAATATCCATTAATACAGCTTGTCCTATTTCACATATCCGCCGAACATCTGTATTGAATGCTAAAAGAAGGCCTTTACGATCGGAAGCCTGTAATTGATCCCCAGAGGATGAAGCATGCCGTAACAAAATTTCTGTAATATCTGGAATCCGTGCTGCATCCATACCTGCTATTTTCATAATAATCTGTTTTATTGCTCGAACTGTGAGTACTTGATTTGTTATGGTTTCATCGGTTAAAAGAGAAGAAGCGTATTCTTTATCTACTAATTCAGTGACTAATTGTTTGAAAACACCTCCACTATCATAAGTATCACCAATTAAATCACCAGTGGTTACTCCTACATGTTTTTCAAGATTTGCTACTCTACGTTCGAAAACTTCAAAGATTGGATTGGGATTTTCTTGGAATAATTTTAATTCGTTTATATTATCTTGAATTTCCAATAAATTAGATTTCAATTCGTTTTGTACCTGTTTTAACTCTTCAATTTTTTCTTGGAACATTTTACTGTTATTCAATATCTCTATATTTTGATTTTGGACAAACTCCTTTGTTGAAGCTTCTATAACCGAGCAATGGGTTTTGATAACATTTATTTGATCATTAATGGCTTCTAGGTCAGCTTTAAGCGATGGAATGCTCTTTGTTTTCTCTGTAAGATCCATAAGCTCAGGTTGAATAGCTCTTATTCCTTCTAACTCCGTTAAAAAATTCGATACTTTCAATTCTTGGAGTTTTGCGCTTTCGAGTTGTTTTTTTTCTAAATCTTGAAATTCGCTACCAAGAGTTGCTTGTTGATTTTCAATAACCCGAATTCGTTCAATAAGAAGTTTTATTTGCATTTTTGAAGGGCCTGTTTCTTCAGAAAGAGACTCTATTGGATCTTCCATGACTTTCAATACTTCCTTATGGGATTATTACAAAAAGAATTATATTCAAACAGAAAGTAACAATTCTAAGATATAAGTATTTGTTTTTGGAGATTTTTATCTCTGAAATTCGATATCAATGTGTCACAGATTTTTAAGCACTAGGAGAATTGATCACTTAATGGAAACGTCCAAAAATCAAGATAGAAAAGGAGTTCCCTTACCGTTTAGCGATTATTTTATAACTCTTAGTTATACAGTTTTTCTACCAATGACTGCGGGATTATTTTTAATTTCGATATTTTCCTTGCTTTTGGATATAGTTTCAGTTCTTTTGTTTACATTAATTTTTGCTTTGATTTTAATAATAATTACAGGATATTTCTTTTTTACGTCTTACCGTGAACTTCGGTTTTATGCTTTAAAGGTTAATTATTTTCATTTTACTCCATCAATTAGGGATTTAATTCTTTTTCTTATCCGTCAAGTCTATTCATTTGTTTTCCTTGGATTATTTCTTGTTTTCATTCTTTCAAGGATTTTAGAAAGAGAATATGATTTATGGATTTATTTAGTGATAGCAGTAGCTTTATCATTATTCTTTCAAGGAGTGATGATTATTCTTTCCTTAAATTCTAAGAGGAAGCTTTTAGCTACAGCTCAAGAACCAGTCAATTCAGATATTTTAGATAAGCTAAAGGTAAAATTCTCAGATAAGGGATTGATTCATGAATTTCGTTTTGCTGATGTTCAAATACCGTCTTTATTTCTTTCTGCGGGTGTAATGAGCCTAGGTACAAAATATATTTGTCTGATCTCAAGATTTTTCAACTGGAAATTATCTGAAAATGAGCTAGCAGCAGTTCTTGGTCATGAGAAGGGGCATATAAAACGGAATCATATCAAAAAGCAATATATAATTATCGGTTTTGAGGGATTATTAAGGAGTTTACGCTATTTCACAATCCTAGTATATTTTAAATTTTATATTACACTTAGATTCCCAGAACAATTTCTATTCTGGATTTGTGTTATTTTAATCTACTCAGCCTCAGGTTTTCTTTCAATTGCCACTCAATATAGAATATACTTACAAGAGATAAGAGCGGATTTATATAGTGGAGCAGCTTTTGGTTTTAAACCTTTAGCGATTACTTTGCAGAAGCTTCCCTCTATTCTTCCTGTACCGATTTCACCAATACAATCAGATTTTCTCCGATTTCGAATCTCACTTCTGAGATCCTATGAGGTAGATAAAGAATAATTAGATGTTTTTGACTTGATTCTCTTTATAAACATCCATTCCGAACAAACTAAGCGTTAAAATTAATAGAATCAAAAACATACAAATCATAACTAGTTCTCCGCGTTCTATGTAATATCCTAACCCCTCGCTAATGATTGAATATAAAAGCATACCAGTACTTAAATAATAGATCCTTCGACTCCAGCTAGCCTTACGGATTAATCCAATTCCTCCTACAATTAACGTTAGAGCTGTAATAGTTTCCGCTAGAATATGAAAAGTAATTTCAAAAGGTGTAATACTCAATTCAGGAACACTTTCACTTCCTAGGAAAAAAGCCCACATAAGAATCATTGCGGTACCTACAATTATGGAATAAATTGCTGTAACTTTTAATCTATTCATATGAGTAATCTCCAATTGAGAGAGTAGAACAACATGTATAAAGGGGATTTAACTTGAATATGCTTGGACTAAAAAAGATTTATCTTGCAGTTTTCTTAATCATAAGTTTCTTCTAAATATGGAGTCAAGGCTCGAACTGCAATAATATAAAGGGGTATGAGTAGAATTTCTACGACAATTGAAATTAGAAAGGGAGTGAAAACTGAATACGCATCCCAAAGAATACCACCTAATATTGGTCCGACTATATTCCCAATATTTGAACTCGCTTGTTGAAAACCCAATATTTTCCCTCTATGGGCCACTGTGATTCTACTTATCATATTCATGAGAACTAAGCCTGTCGTTAAGGCAATAGTGACATCAAAAGTCAGTAATAGAGCGAATACAATAATATCATTTGTATTTATCAACAAATATGTCATTAGAGCGCCAGAAAAACTTCCGATAGTAATCCCCAGATATGGATTCATCTTGTCTGCAAGTTGTCCTAGTCGAGTGGCTAGAAATAGTGATACAATCCCCGAGGGAACATATACCAAGGTTGCAATTGTCGCATCGTTTGATATTTGCCCAATAAAATAAGGTATGAGAAAGGGACGAGCAATTGATCCGTTAACAGAGGCTAAAAACATAACCAATAATATCGTTATTAATCCAATGACATAAAATCGCGACAATTCACCAATTTTTGTTGTGTTATTAGATTTTATGTTAATATCAATAGCAGCTAAACTGTTAATCTTATCATATTCGTTCACGCGTGCTATAAAGAGATATCCTGCATAGAAATTTGCTAAACCAAAGATTGGCAAAGCTGCATATGCGATAACATCACTTAATCCCATGGATGAGGCAGTTGATAATAAGCTGAATCCTATTATTCCTCCAAATAATTCACCACGTGCCTGCGCAGAAGTTCGATAGCCATAAGCTTGAGAACGATTGTTTTTATGGCTTTTCTCTGCAACTAATGTATTTAATGGTATCCAGTAGAATCCTGCGCAAAACCCAAGGAAAGTAGTTCCGATAGCTAGTCCGTCTAAAGAGCTAAAAATGATAGCAATATACATCAGAAAATATGATAGACCTCTCCCTACTGAGCCAAAAGCCACTAACACCTTTTTTTGATATCGATCAGTTAATATCCCTACAAATGAAGAGGATAATAAGTACCCCACAGTCCTCAATGCAAATAATACCCCCATAACTGCCCCTGATGCATCTAGAATCATTGCTACAAACGGAATTAAGAAGTCTAAAAAGAAAAATCCAAAACTATTGTACATGATACTACTAACCATGCTAAAGAAGTCTTGAGTGAAGGGTTCAGTGTTCGTTGAGGAAAGTGGAGACACTTGATTCATTTTAGAGCCTCTAATGCGAAATAATATGACTATCTACTCTAATTATATTTCCTAATCTTATTATAAATGGAAAAAAAATTGTTTAGTAAGTTTATTCTTTCAGCTATTGAGCCAAATGGATGAGGTCAAATATAATGCTGATTATTTTATTTAAACAACAAAAAGAAGATATTGAGGATTGTTTTAGAACCATTGACAAATTCACGGATTCCAAACCCTTTACTCTTCTTTCCATAGATAATTTGTAAATTCTATTGCATGAATCAACTTAAAATTGAAGAAATCTTCATCATCACACTGAAAAGTATACATTACGAACCCATCATGAGCAAAGAAATGCATTCTTTTTACGTGATAGATTATCGAAGGTCGTACTATTTCTATCAATTCTAAAAATTCACTTCTCCGAAATTTCACTCTATATGAACTACCAATGTTGGAATGCGAAGAGCTTGTTGCTGCAGATGCTCCAAAGGTCAATTTTATACACCTCTAAACCCTCCATCTATATAATGTTTAAATATGCCTGTTTCACGGAAAATAAAAGTTAATCATCCAATAAGGATTATTACTTAGGTAAGAGGACGCATTATGTTTAATTTTCAAGAATTACCATCTAATGTACGAAGTGTATTAGAAGAGAATATTAAGGGATATTCTGTTGAAAAAGATACCATTGGAGGCACCAGAACTGTTGTATATCATTTTAAAGCCCAAGATAGAACTTCCTTATATTTGAAGATAAATTTGGGTGATATTGGTTCTAATCTTAAATTAGAAAGTGAAGTTCTTTCGTGGTTGGAAGGAAAATTACCTTGTCCGCAAGTAATTTCATATGAGTGCTATCAAAGTCAGGAATATCTATTAGTTACTGGAATTAAAGGAAAAGCCTCATTTATCTGCTCCAATGATGAGGAGCGTCAGGAATCTATCAGGATATTGGTCAAGGGTCTAAACTTAATTCATTCTGTCGATATAACTGACTGTCCATTTGATCGAACCTTAAATTTTGAAATGGAGAATGCAAAACGTAGAATGAATTTAGGATTAGTCAATGAAAATAATTTTGACGCACAGCGACGTGGCCGTACGGCTGAGTCGCTTTATGAAGAGCTTTTACGTACAAAACCTAGAACAGAGGATCTTGTTTTTACTCATGGAGATTATTGCTTACCCAATATTTTAATAGATAAGGGTGAGCTTAGTGGATTTATTGATTGGGAAAAAGGAGGGGTTAGCGATCGTCATCAGGACATTGCTTTATGTTTGCGGAGTGTTATCTATAACTTTGGTGAAGACTGGGGGCTGATATTTCTCAAAGAACTTGGATTAGATATAGTTGATCAACAAAAAATTAAATTTTATCAATTATTGGATGAATTTTACTAACCTTTTTTCATGTTGGTTGATTGCCACATTAAATGAGTTTATAATAGATGAAAAAGGTTCGTCAATTCCCGTCCCGTAAACGGCAATTTTTTCCATAGTACAATATTGGTGAGTGTATTTTGTTTGATCTCTATTCATTTTACAGTACTTACAATAAAGAAGCTGAAGAATCCTATACACAGTCTGTTATTAAAATTAAAGAGATTTTAAATCAGCTGGAAGAGTCCCATGATTCAGAGAAGAAAGAATATCTGAAATTTCTTATTAGTGTGAGACAGTTAATAATTAAATTATGCGATTTTGAAAACAATTCTCGGAATCCAAATTATTACAAGGAAAAGTCCTTTGAAGAATTGCTTGCTTTAAATAATGCTTTTTATTGTGAATTGCTTCCAGAAAATTATAGCTCGAGTTATGCTAATCCTAGTTATTGCGTTAAAATATTCGGAGAAAAGGAAGGGCAGTTATTTTCCTGGTTTTATCTATCCTATCGCCAATATATTACTTACGCCGCGTTTCATAAAATCTACAAAATGGCGGATTTGAATACACTCTATATTGAAGTATATGATTATATCAAAAATAATCCTGTTGATTTTATCCACCTTAAAGAGCTTATGACACGATATATGTTAAAAAAACGTCCAGAAGACGAATATTATAACTATAAAGAGCAACATGATCCAGATTTTAGGTATCTAACAAACATTCTTACAGAAGATGATTTAAACGATTTAAGATATTTATTCAAATCAGGAACGTATATATCAGAGAATGAAATTAAGATTGCGAAATTCATGCAGAATTACCCAGTTGAAAAGCTTAAAATCCTTGCAAAAGAAATAATCAGAGCTTATTACAAGGGATTTGTTAGAGATAACAAAGATGTAACAATTAAGGAAACTGTTGGCTTTTATTATAAAATTGGTTTAGAGAGGCTTTATCGTGAGATGATTAAGGAATTCAAATCTCAACCTCACCCTCTAGAAACTTGTATTATCAACGCTTATTCTACTCGAATTAATGAACAATATGATTTCGATCATAAATTCGATAATGCACTTTATATTTCCGAGGAATATATTGAAAAACGCATTGAAGAAATTCAATATGGTTTAGAAGAGAATAAGGATTTATTAGACAAGTATAGCGGGATTATGTATATTGAGAAATTCGGTGATCCATTATTCAGTCCTGAAAGTAAGAAAGATGTCTTGAAATTGTCCCCAGAACAACAAAAACTTCAACAAACTTTTCAAATGCGAGTACATCAGCTAATAAATCAGTATATACCTCAGGCTAAAACATCTTTCTGCATGGTTGCATTTCCGACTCCTAAAATTGGAGAGCAATTTGAAGAGATCTTTGAAGAAACAATTAAAATCAACATGTTTGACTCGGAAAAATATGAAAAGATTCAACAAATCATGATTGATACCCTTGATCAAGCAGATTATGTACATATCAAAGGCCGAGGAATGAACAAAACTAATCTAAAGATTCAACTTCAACAACTCAAGGATCCTTCCAAGAGCACGAACTTTGTGAATTCTGGTTCGAGTGTAAATATTCCTGGAGGAGAGATATTCACTGCTCCACAGTTAAATGGAACCACAGGATTATTACATGTTGAAGAGACCTATCAAAACTCTTTAAGATACGATAACTTACAGCTAGAGTTCTCTGATGGCTATATTTCTGCTTATTCATGTACAAATTTTAAAACCGAAGAAGAGAATCAGAAATATATTGAGGAAAACCTCCTATTTCCCCATAAAACCCTTCCTATTGGGGAATTTGCCATTGGTACAAATACTCTTGCCTATAAGGTTTCAAGAGAGTATGACATTGTCAATTTACTTCCCATTCTAATTTCAGAGAAAACTGGCCCTCATTTTGCTCTTGGAGACACCTGTTTCTCCCGCAGCGAGGACCAGAAAATGTATAATCAGTTCACCAAGAAACTCATTTGTGCTATGGATAATGAAAAGTCGCGGTTGCGGCACAAAACTCCTACAGAGGCATATAGTAACAAACATGAGGATATTGTGATGGATTTCTCTGCTATTGACTTTATAGCTGCTGTTTTATCTAATGGAAAGACTGTGGATATCATCAGAGACGGGAGATTTAGTTTACCTGGAACTGAAGAATTAAATATACCACTTGAAGAAATGGGATTTAAGTGATGTAAAATTTCAGTTATGCTATAAAAAAAGGAGATTTTCTTTTTTTCCTGTAAAAATGAAAAAGACACATATTTCGGTATTGAGTTATTTAAAAACCTCAATATCTTTTTATAGTTATAATTCACTAATAATTTTGCTTTTTCTTTTAATTTAAACGTTCGAGGTGACTCAATTGGCTTCACGAAATATTTGGAACAATAGAATATGGTTTATAACACTAATTTGTATTTCTATCAGCACAATAACAGTTGGATCCCTTCTACAATCCAACTTCGGTGAAATTGACATCGAGCTTGTCCGATTTGCAGATGAGACAGGTGATATTGTTGAAGGTAAACTCTATAGGCCTACTTATGCCACAGCAGCCAACCCCTTACCAGGTATTCTGCTAATGCATGGGTTCAATAATGATAAAGATACAGAGGCTCCAACTGCAATTGAATTGGCCCGAAGAGGATTTGTAGCACTAGCTATTTCTGAAATTGGACAAGGTGACTCTAGTCCATGGCTAGCGTTGGATATCTATACTGATACGAATATGGGAGCGAATGCATCTTATCATTTCCTCAAAAATCTAGCATTTGTTAATGGTGATAAACTAGGTATTGTGGGACATAGTATGGGGGGAAGTAATGCTCGAAAGATTGCTGCTATTAATCCAGATCATGATGCAGTAGTAATTCAGAGTGGTGGTCCTGCAAACATAACTGATTCAGGTATAAATAATTATCTTCAATTATGGTGTCAATTTGAGGATCTAAATAGTTATACCAGACCAGATTGGTATGAAATGGGCATGGAAATGATAACATACAATACAAATGAAACTGCTCAAATAAATCATGATTATGGGAACTTTAACGACGGATCAGCTCAAAGATACGCATATATTCCTTCTACACACCCTGGAGGAACTTGGAACATGATAGGAATTGCAGAAACCATTGATTGGATGAGAAAATCGCTGAAAGGAGGGGTGACTGATAGTCACTGGATAGACCCCTATAATCAAATCTCTCAATTTAAAGAAGCTGCAACACTCATTGCCACAATAACAGTTCTATTATCCATTATTCCACTAACTAGTATTCTTTTAGAGACAGAAACCTTTAAAGATATTATTCAACCACTTCCTACTCGTTATACAATTGAGGAGCGAACATGGTGGATTTATGCAACAATTAATGGATTGATTGGAGGTGTAACGTTCCTGATTATACCTACAATTGGATTATTAATTGATACCCCTATCACGAATTTAATTACAGCAAGTGCATTTTTCTGGTGGTTCTTGGTTAACTTCCTAATTGCAGCAGTAGCGTTTTACTTCTGGTTCAGAGGGGCAAAGACTAAAGGAGTAACCTGGTATGATATGGGAGTATCTTTTGATGAAAACAAAAAAACATTCAACAGAGAGATTTTGAAAAAGACTATTGTACTTGCAATTATCATAGTTGTGTATTTGTATGGATTTGTAGCAGTATTTGAGAAACTAACCCTAGTAGAATTCCGATTCATGTGGCCTGTATTGCGACAAATTCAAGGATATCGATTGACACAATTCTTTATTTATTTAGTACCAACTCTAATATTCTTCTTATTTAACGGTGGAGTTTTTCTATTTGGACAAATTCGATCTAAAGAGCATTCTACATTCACTAGAACACATTTAGTATGGTTTGTAAAATCAGTGTACGCCATGATGTGCGGATTAATCTTGTTCTTCGCTCTTCATTATCTTCCACTATTCTTCCTGGGTACTGCTCCAACTTTTCATTTCATACCTCTCGCAGCTCTGTTTCAGATATTTTTGATGCAAGCTATTCCCCAGTTCACGTTTATGTTCTTTTTATTGACCTATTTCTACCAAAAAACCGGGAAGATATATTTAGGATCAATTGTTATTTCTCTTATCATAACCTGGATCCTTGCAATCTCTGGGGCGTATAGTCTTCTTTAACCCCCTTTTTTATTTTTATCAGGAATCCTTCGAACAGAGAGGAGGTAAATAGAAAAATAGATATCTTACGGTAAATCTATACTATTAGGAGGGTAAAGTTACATTTTTTTTTGGTAAATTCCAACCTCTATTAACCAAACCCATCAATCCGTGAGAATGAGGCATTTTTCCAGCTAATATACTAACTCTTAATGGGGAGTACTAGGGTGCTACAGCAAAATAATTCATAAATTGAATTCCTTGATGCGATAGTTCATCAAAGTTCGGTGAATTGACCTCATCAAGTTCATAGCATCCAAGAAAATCCCCTGTATCATGAGTTATAATAAAAAGTATATTTAGTTTATTACCAAGCATTCTACTTCATAAAATAGTTTTAAGCGGTCAAATATTAGATAAGTGGTTATTTTTGTCCAACAATGAATGCATAACCAAAGTATTTACGAGTTTTCTTATCTTTTAAGACAATTCTTGAGTACTTAGAATATGAGCGTAGTTTAATATGTCTAAAATAAGCAACTACCATTCTAACGAGATAGGAAGCCAACCCAGAGATTCCCATAAGCTTTCGAGAGTCACCCATTAGCATATTCGATGAAATCTTTGAGGCTGGGTACTGATGAAAGATAATGGAACTCAATCCCGCTCTTTGAAAAAGCGCTTTTAGCTCTTCGGGATTCATAAAATTCCCAAGATAAGGAGTTAGATGATTAACTTCTTCTTGTATCTCTTCTGGGATGTCGGGTGTTGTTACTAGCTCATTTCCCCCTATCCTTCCACCAAATTGAACAACTCGTGCAATTTCCGCTAAAGCTGCCTCTCTATCTCCTGGTAAAACATTAAGAAAGGACTCAAAAAAAGCACAATCAAATTTATTATCTTTAAATGGGAGTTGATAAACATCAGCTAGTTGAAATGTGACTAAATCTTCAAGCTTTCGTTTTTCTGCTCGTCTCCTTGCATTTTCAATCATAACTGGGGATGCATCAATACCTTCGACACGGCATTCATACTTTTCAGCGATTAAACAAGCTGTATATCCTCCCCCACAACCAACATCCAAAATATATTCATTTTTTTTCAGAGAGAGCATCTCTAAAAGTTCAGCTGTCGCGGAAATCCCCCCAATATGTTGAATTGGGGAATCCAATTTACCCAAGATGTTATAAAGCTCGATCGTATCGTCCATTTTCTTTATCGACCCCATTACGAGAATTTATGCGTGATTTTTGATTATTTTTACTAATAGATGGAGATGTCTCGTAATTATTTCCTTTATATAAACGATCTATTCTTTGATTTTAAACTTCAGTGAATTTACATCTAATCTAATTTTCGTCATTCTTGATCCTTCAAATGATATATAGCAATCCAAGTATTGAAAAGAAGCAACAAGAAATTCTCAGAAAAGAAGACTTTTTTGGTTCTTAATATTTGATGAATCCACTACTAATATACTAATGATTTATCTAATCAAAAAAAATACTTGGAATTGAGAATTTTAATTTGATATTACTTTATAAATTCAGGAATATTTCCATAAAGTATATAGCTTGAATTGGATTTTAGTTCAAATACTGATGAGGTAAGTTAAAAGTTCATAATCAAAGATTAAATAACTAGAGTTCCCAATCTCTTAGAAAGAAAAGAGTTAGCAAAACAAATGGAGGTATAATACGTTGATTCGAGAAATCTACATTATCCACGAATCTGGAATATGTTTGGTTGCGAAATCTTGTCAACAAAAAAAGGAAGATGTAGACTTGCTAAGTGGATTTCTCGTAGCAATATCAGATTTTGCTCGAAGTATGCTCTTACAAGAGGTTCAAGAAATTAAAATGGAGAACGTTAAGATTATTTATGATATGAAAGATTCTATAATGATTGCGTTGGTTATTTCGGATTTAAGGGTAAGTAAAAGAAAATTTACACATTTGATGCAAAGAATCAGAGTATCCTTCCTCAAGCAATATAGCAAACACTTAAAAGAGGGAATAATCGACCCAAGTGTCTGTAGAGGGTTTGATAAAACATTAAATGTATGGTTTGATGGAATTTTAGAAGAGAAATTAATTAATTTGAAAGTTAGCTCCTAACGGGCTAATTTATATTCTTTTTTCCTGTTTCAGTAAATCTGGAGCCTAATTCCTAAGTGATGTACCTAGGTTGAATGAGGTATTATTTGGACTAATGAAAATGGATAAAATAAACCAAAGTTTCACAGAGAATACAATATTTAATGTTGAAAGCCATTGTAATTGAATTTGGGCTTCTATCTAGTTCTAAATTTCCGTGAATCGTTTGTGCATAATAGCTGAACAACGTGTCTACCAGAAAGAATAGAGGGAGAAACCCCTCCTACAGACATAGACCATTGTCCTGCTAAGTAAAAATTAGTCAGTGTAGGCAATGATTTCTTCGGTTGTGTTAACATATTTTTAACATTAGGCGCCCATCCCATTATTGAACCCTTTGTTGATTGTGTAAAATGCCAGAAAGTATATGGAGTAGCTACATCAGTCACTTGAACATTCCGTGACAAACCAGGGAAATATACTTCCAATTTTATCAGAATTAATTTCGCGATTTCCTGTTTATATGAGGTATACAGGGACTGATCTTTGGATAATTCATTCCAAAAATCCCACTCCGTTTCGATTAATACCTGAACTACAGTTTTTTCAGGAGGAGCGAAGTATGAACTATAGTTGAATATTCGGATAACGATTTCGTGTATTTCTTGATTTCCTACAGTTATTGGCTCATTAAGAACGACAACTGTTAACCATGGTTCTTCTGGGAACGCTTGATCAACACCAAAGCTAATAATTAAGCAAGGATTTAATATATCAGCTTGGTTGTATCGATCAAGAGTTGCCTCATCAACAAATTCTTTCCCTAATAGGTGAAATAAGGTATGAAATCCATCTGTGCTTGATATAATATAATCAGCGTATTCTATAATTCCATTTTCTAACTGAACCCCAATCGCGCTTCCTTTTTCAACAATAATTTTCTTAACACCTGATGAAAAATGGATTTTTCCCCCCAACGCAAGATATCTTCTTTCAATTGACTTTGCAAACTCATTGGAACCATCACGCAGTAAACATAACTGATTACTGAAAACTAATGAAAGAATCATTAGTACAAACCAATAAGGAACTTGGGGTAAGAATATCTTTTTCAGAAACTCTCCAAAAATTTCATGATTCAATTGTTTTGCAATAGAATCCACTGATCGATTATATTTCCCTGTAAAGTATTTTAAAATTCCTTTAAGAGCCCAAAATTCTTTAAGATCGTCAATTTTGGATTTTAGCTCTACTGGTTTTTCTAAGCCAAATACACTCAAGTCATATTTGGAAAGTTTCTTTGCGTTCTTTATTAAATCCTCAATAAAAAGCGAATCGTCAGGAAAATAATTCAACAAAGTTTGGTATAACTTATTAGCATTATTTGTGATATCAATTATTACTCCACTATTTTCATCAAGGAAACGTCCATAGGTGGAAGAATCTACTAAGGTTTCTGGATTAATTCCTATTTCCCTCAAAATTTTATAAAAGGCAATTCCAGGTTTGTGTCCAGTGAGAAAATGAATTCCGCCATCTATTCTATAATCTTTTCGCTTCCAGGTTGCAGCAAGGCCTCCAGAATGTGTATGTTTTTCAAAAATTTCTGTATGATATCCATTTAACTGAGCATAGCAACCTGTACTGAGTCCACCCAACCCTGCTCCAATTATTATAATTCTTTTGTTCAGAGAAGTTCCCTCATATTCCTATCTGGTTGATAATTATTTTTAATTAGCTGTACAAGTACTCATCAATTAGTTTATGTGGAGAATTCACCGTTCTAAAATAAAGTTCAAGTAAATGATTTGTATATAATTGGATTATTGATTTTAAAAACAGCTTGATAGCCTATCAGAGCTTACGGATGCGAATTAACAAGTCACTAGCTTTTTGAAGTGTAGTATTTACTTGCTCATATTCAGTTTTTTCATTAGAAAGTAGTCCCAGGTCGAGATGAGCAACTGCAAGTTGCAGAAGCTGGGCCATTTCATGACTAAATGCATCTTTCAAGAGGAATTTTTCTCTCAAAGAGATATTATGTTCCAGATGAATCAAAAAGAGGATTAATACCACAGAAAGCCAAATATCAAGTCCAAAATAGATAATGACAATCAATTCAGAAAACGATGACCCTGCGATCATTATTGAAATAGTTGAAAGAAACGATAAAGTCACACCAGTCATATAAAGAGCGTAACTCCCACGAGAAAATTCTAAAACTCTATTTCGATGTTTAATTCCCTCAAATATCATAAACAGATAGACAATAAGCTGTTCTATTGTTGTAAGCATACCAGCAAATCCTTTCTCTGAGGTGAAAAAGACAATTATAGGCAATAAAATGAAAACTGCGGTTCCAATGGCGAAGATCTCCTTTTTTACAGGTTGGAAGTAACTCATAATTCCAACACCGATGGCTAGTATGCCCCAGGACATAGAAATTGAAGAAATAACGTACGTTAATGAAATAATTTCAGGAATCGTACTATACATTGAAATCAGAAATAAACCTGCTCCCAGTATACTTATTAACCATCCCAATGAAACTAAAAGAAAACGGGACTGATTTAAGCGAAGAAAGTAATTGAAAAAAAGTATAAAGCCTGTTAACTTAGTTAAAGTTAGAGTAAATAAGTAGAGAATTATCCAAGAAGGGGGGGCCATAATAGTGCGTCCTTATTAATATGACTTCTTAAACTAATTGATTTCTAAGTCTTTCATTACAAAGATCTTAGGAAAAAAGAGAATGGATTCTAACTATTCACGGAGGAGCTTGTTTTTGCATTCTGAGATAATAATTACCTCAGATTAGTAGGCTTTATGCAAATAGGGGGAAGACAATTAACCCGACTCATTTCTGTATATGCAGGGTTCTATATAAATTGAGAATTAGATGTTACTTGCGTATTAATCAGGTATTTAAAAGACAAATAATAATCCAAAAGCGGTGTTGTGGTGCAATGACAAACGAAGCGTCCAAACCAAACCGTAGAAAATTGACTATGGGAGATTTTTCTGCATTAATTTCTGTAGAATTATTTTCTATAGAAAAAGAAATGACACAAGAAAAACAAAAGAAAACTTACATAGAATGATAGCTTTAATATCAAAATAAAGGAATTTCCCTCTTTTTAAGATAGTTTAAATTTATGTACTAATTCTTTTAGGTTTTATTTTTCTTTTAATAGTATTTCGATGAGAAAAGAATAAAGGTAACATAATTACAATGAGAATTAACCACCCATAAATCATATTTGTCGAAATCAATGGTTCTTCATTGATTTTATTTATTTCCAATTCATACATCAAAGTCTGATTGTACATAGATTTTGTATAGTATCGCTCTAACCACCCAGTTTTCCAGTTCCATTCTTCTATATACAAATGGGTGTAAAAGCCGTATTCCTGTTCAATTTTAATAAGAATTAGATCCCTAGTCACAAGTACATGGTCATCCTCTTCATAGAACGTTTTCCAGTACGTTTGATTCTGAATTGTTTGATGTACAAATCCATTCACCACCATAATTTTTAGATTTTCAAATTCAAGTAGAGAATGAATTTGATTATCAATAAAATCTGCAATCATAAGAGTGAAAGTTGAATCTTCAGATACAAGAATATCGATAAATAATCCATTTATCATTTGAAATCGAATATTCACATGGCTATTATCAAAACGTTGAGCATCATAAGCCTTAGTTATTATGAAAGATTCGGAATCAAAAAGATTTACACCCCAGTCTTCACTTTCAGCATTTATGACTGTAAGATCAATAAACTCGAGTTTCATGATGAGGATTAGGGCAATTATTCCAAATAATTTTCTTTTTGAGAACACCAAGGGATTTTGATATCCTTCATAATTGATGCCATTATCTAGCTATAATTAATCCTATTAATGTTGTGATATCTGTAATCCTTGTTCTCTAGCTTAGCAAGTAGGAGTTTTATAACTACTCAATATTATAATAGAATCGTTTTCGTCTTCTTCCTCTTGATTTATATTTTATTATAAAAAATGCTTTAATTTCACCCGTTGATTTTATATGTGTTCCTCCACATGGAACCATATCAAATGAACCAATCTTGATTACTCTATAAGAATTCAAATCAGGTAAGAAATCCAATCGAACACGATTTACAGCAATAATTTTCTTAATTTTGATTAATGGGAGATTTTCGGAAGTAATTTTAATATCATCCATAATAATTCGATTAACTTCCCTCTCAATTTCCAATATTTCTTCTTGATTAAAATTTTTTTCAGTTTCAAAGTCCAAATGACTTTTTTGCGGATGAATACTATTACCAGCAATTTTAAATCCGTATTTCTTTAAAATAACAGCAGCTAAGATGTGTTGTACGCTGTGTAATTTCATTACAGCATATCGAAATTCCCAATCCAATTTTATTTTCACATTTTGATTGATAGAAAAACTTTCCAACTCATCAGGAGGAATTTGATAATATAAATGAGACCCACTTTCAATAGTGGATAAAATTGGCGTCTTATTAATGTAAGCAATATCCATTGGCTGTCCACCTCCACCTGGATGAATTATAGATTCATTCAATTCAATTCCTGAAAGTTCTTCATTTATAGATAAAATCTGAGTTTTTTCTTCCTTATTATATGCATCCTCAAGATAAAGAGTTCTCGTTTTAAAAATATAAATCACCAAATGGAATCTTCAAGAAATCCTTTACTTAACCAAGCATCCTAATCTGAAAGGGCACGTTTTATTTCCTGGATCCGCCAGCGAACCAAATCTAAATCAGCTTCGTCAATGAAGATCACTACTGTATATGGAAAAATATTGAACATCAAACAATAAAAATTATGTGATAAAGCAATTTCAAACGCCTCTATCGGGAAGGAGGTACGATTGGATAAATCAAGAAGCGTTTTAATAGCACCAGAGACCTCTGTGCTGAACACACTAAATTTTTCGGATGTCAAATGAGTATAAAGTTGACTCATTTCAGGTCGAGAAAAGATTAACATATTTTCAAAGAGCCTATCATCATATCCTTGGATTATATCTAATAATTTACTTAATCGAGTTGCATCAATATGTAATAAAGAATTATAAGCATCAACACATTCTTGGGAGAAATCATAATCCTCAGTTAGAATTATTGTATCAGGTTCGTTAATAACCGAGAGCATTTCCTTATATTTTTCCTCGAAATCTGCTACCATCTTGGCAATAAATTTCTCATATTGACTTGAGACTTGAAAGGTAAAGAGAATACCATATACATATTCTCCTTCAGCAAGGATAGCAGAATAATGTCCATAACTAACAATCTTCGTTTCTTGTTGCCCAAAAGTCTCTCCCATTACTTGCATTATAGCAGTAATCAGTCCACCTCGGATATCACTATTAAAAAGCGTGTGGGGACGGAATTCATGACTGAATAGAGGCATTCCACTGATTTTACTCGTAAATTCAATCCCAATCATGTTAACACACACGGATCTCAAATAAAAGAATGACTTCTATGTTTAAGCTTTTTCCTGATACCGAACCTACAAATGATAACACCTGATATATATTTAACATCTTCGTAATAATCCTTTTTCTCATCAGTAGATGGTAGATACATCAGTTTTTTCATTTTTACCTATTGAAGTGTAATTATTATCATGGAGTAAGTCAAATTGGAAATTACAATTGAATCATTATCGCTTGAGGATTTAAAGGTAAAATATTC
This sequence comes from Candidatus Heimdallarchaeota archaeon, assembly GCA_011364965.1. GTDB lineage: Archaea > Asgardarchaeota > Heimdallarchaeia > Hodarchaeales > Hodarchaeaceae > Hodarchaeum. The sequence goes on along the minus strand of RDOB01000005.1, from coordinate 127,336 downwards.
ATCGGATGAAGAGTTAGGATTTGGCCAAGTTTTTACTGATAGAATGTTTATTGTGAACTATGAAGAAGATCAATGGAAGATTCCTAGAATAGTGAAATATGATAATATTGAGTTAAATCCCTCTGCAGTTTGCTTACATTACGGTCAGACTATTTTTGAAGGTCAAAAAGCATATCGAACACCTGAAGGAAACCTGAACCTTTTCCGTCTAGATAAAAATATCGAACGTTTCAACTCTTCAGCACGACGTTTAGTGATGCCTGAAATTGATGAAGAGCTGTATCGAACAGGATTGATAACTTTACTTAAACTGGAAAAAGATTGGGCCCCTAAGAAATTAGGATCGTCACTCTATATAAGACCAACTATGATTGCCACTACTCCCATGCTTGGACTTAGAACTGCACAAGATTTCATTTTTTACATCATTTTGTCACCATCAGGACCTTATTTCCCTGAAGGATTTCAATGTGTCAATATTTATGTTAGTGAAAATTATATTCGAGCAGCTCCAGGAGGGATGGGAAATGTAAAAACTGGAGGTAATTATGCTGCGAGCTTGCTTGTAACTGCTGAAGCAACAAGAAAAGGATTCAACCAAGTTTTATGGCTGGATGCCATCCATAAACGTTATATAGAAGAAGTAGGGGCAATGAATATCTTCTTCATAATAGATGATGAAATTTTCACTCCCCCATTGTCTGGAACTATTTTACCAGGGATTACTCGTGAGAGTATTCTTACTCTAGCTAATGATTCTGGATATTATGTTCGCGAGAAAGCTTTAAGCATCGATTTTGTGATAGAATCCATTGGCAATGGTTCTCTAACTGAATGCTTTGCTGCAGGAACTGCAGCCTCTGTGGCTCCAATAGGTAGTCTTTATTATCAAGATAAGTCTTATATGATCAACAAATCGACTGTGGGCCCAATTTCTAAGCTCTTATACACAAATCTAATTGATATCCAGTATGGCCGAAAAGAAGATCCATATGGATGGATTGAAACAATAATTTAAGTAAGTCATTATACTAGGATTGCCTTAAGAAGTCAAACAAACAATAATATTAGGAGCTGTTCTTGTCAGCAAGCTAAATAGATAATTCGTCTGCATGCAGAAAAAACCTTATAAAAACTCCAGTTATTATTCTATTATACAGGAGGCCAGGAAACTCCTGTTCTGAAAATGGTGTAACAATATGCAATCTATAAATCCCAATGCCCATTGGCTTATGGGTGTCATCATCATTGTTACACAATATATTTTTGTCTAAGAAACTTTTTCTCAACTTTTCCTGGGAGTTTGAGATTCTGAAAGGAGGTTTAGATTTCAGTGTTTTGTGATGTCTGTGGAACTGTCCTTAATCCCAATAAGGAATGCGTAAATTGTAAAAGAAAAGAAGAAGAGTTGCAAATAAGAAGTAATAGTCAGATTCCTGTGAATTCTCAAACAGTAAGTTAGGGTGATGCGATGAGTAGAGATATCCGATACTGTTCTGTCTGTAACAGGTTATTATTGAAACAGGATACGACAGGATTTGTCCTTATTATTCAATGTGACCAGTGTACGCAATATATTCACGAAACATGTTATTTAATCCATCACCAATTACACCATGATCTCATCGCTATAATCCCTGAGGAAGAAGTTAAAGGAGACAAAATTGAATACTACTGGATTGAATAATCCATTTTTTTATGGTTTTTTTCCACCTTCTCCTTCCTTTCTCTACCAAAGAGAATCCTAATGTGCTCTTTTCGATACGGAAATAAGAATGGTCGACTTAGCATTTCTTCATATCCTTCTAATACATTAGTAAGCCTTCGCTCCTCTAATTTTGCCCCAATTACAAAATAAATTAGAAAACTTAAATACTTTACTAGTAAAACACTATTAGATACTGTCAACATTAATGCAAGAGTAGCTAACATCACTCCAAAATAAATAGGATGGCGAGAAAACCGATAGAATCCATTAAATTTAATAGGAGCTCTTTTTTCGCCTTTTAAGCCACTGAAAGTCAATGGGCCTGCTTGAATAAATGCGCCAATTGCCATAATCCATCCTGTAATAGTTAGGATATAATAAAGAATTAGATCGGATAGGATAGACATATCTATTATTGAGGAGACGAATTTTCCCTCAGGAATAAGATATATATTTATGATTGACTCAAGAAACGCAAAAGAAAGGAGAGAGATCACAATGAAACCGATTCTATATTTTTGATCTAGAGGATCAAATCCTGCTCGTTTTTTTACCCTGTTTGATGCAAGTATAGAGTGTTGTGTTCCCCAAAGCGTAAATAATAGCACTGTTAGTGATTCAGCTTGCATGAAACACATTTTCCTCACTATATTTTTAAGACACTTCTAATTTTCTCAAACCGGATTGGGGAGGAAATTGGTTCAATAGCCTAATACTCTCCAGATATTATGTTGGAATATCAATCACAAATTTCCTAATAGAAACTAGCATTGATGCCCTTTAAGATTAAAAAAACAGAACGAGCGAATTCCAAGATGCGAGTACAGTATTTTTTGGAACGTAAGACACATGATAATAAATTTGAGACAATATCACTGGGTGTTTTCAGTGGAAACTCGTTCTTCCCCTCAATGGCATTCGAGGTTTTTCAAATATTAGTCAATGAAAGCCAATTTATAATTCGGGATGAAAATGGGAAAAAATTTAACCTTAAAACCTTTAAAGAGGTAATTAATAATACTTATAATTTGAATCCTCCAATTATCCCCCTAGCTGCTTAATTTTTCTTTTAATAAAATCTGCATTTCTTTTTGTATCTTTGCAGAATAAATGTTAAGAAAAATAATGCTAATAGTGGTTCTATTCCAGTTACAGAAGTTGGTTGGGTTGAGCTTTTCTCTATTGGAAATGGCAAAGTAATCATTGATCTTTCAGCACTTACATGGTTAGATAAATCTTCTAAATGCTCAAAATAATATACAACTGCATCACGATAATGAACAGCTGTATCAATTGCATTGAATGAATCCTTATAGGATACATACCAAATATAATCAAGAATAAGTCCGTTATAAGTCTTAGAGGTAATCACTTCGGTAAAATGACCGTTCTCGAATACAAATAATTTTTCATTTTTTAATTTTAATCCAGAATGTGCGTCATCCAGAAATTGGGACGCGAATTGGGATTTTAACTCTTCTCCTGTTATTGAAAATGCAAGAAGATTATTCTCGAAAGGAAATACAGACACTATATCAGCTAGAGTGATATTTCCTGCTCGAAAATAATCGCGGAATCCCCCACCAGCATTAGCAATCCCAAAATTGTATGTATAATTGAAGTAGTACAAGAAGCTATCTGTTACTAATGCACTGATTCCTGAGTCTCCGCCATCATCTCTTACATCTGTACTACTATATGTTATTATTCGATCAGCATCTACTTGGTTAATCCATTCGTCAACAAGCGATTGAATTGCTTGATCAGGTTCAACTTCAGCTTCTAGATTATCGATTAGGGTTCCAGATCGTACAATTACTTCAGACTGTTCTTTACTATAACTGAGAATAACTTTTACATATTGATGACCATAATGTTCAGCTCCTGCTATTAGTGAAGATGAAACCTGTGAAATCAGGCCCCCTCCGCTATGACCGCCCAAGTATAAATCGATATTTAAATCAGCCACATCTTCTGCTAAATATTGTAGTTCTATTGGAGGAACATGTGCTAAGCAAATAATGATTTCTGCACCTTCATCGCGCATTGCGGGAATGTAGGAACGAAGTGCAGTTTCATAATCACCAAAATCGAAATATTGTGTTATTTTAGGATGAGCAGATGAATAAGTAGTTATCGTTGTCAATCCAATTATTCCAATATTTACTCCTGAATGATTTTGTATGACCCATGGTATTGAAAAATTTGCTAACTTTGTGGTACCGGTTTCGTAGATATTAGATGAAAGAATTGGATAATTCGCTTGAATTTGTCGCTTTTCCATCCAGTTAATCCCGAAATCGAATTCATGATTTCCTATTGCTGCAGCTGAGAAACCCATGGAGTTCATAACATCAACTACGGCTTCTCCTTTACTTAATGTTGCAACCGCAGGTCCAGTATTTTGATCTCCTCCTGAAAGTAATAAAAAGGATGAATCTCTATCATTAGGATTGAATCCTTCATTTTTAAAATACGTCATGTAAGTTGCAACTCCACCATATCCTTCATGGGGATTTAACCATCCATGAAGATCATTAATATGCAAAATGGTTAAATTAATTAAATTGTCGGAGTTTAAAGGATGTAAAGGATTAACCAAGGTATTTCCTTCAATGATTGTAACAGAAGTCCCAAAGATTTTAGAAGAATCCGAAAAAAAGAATGAAATACTAATGATTATTATTATATAGATTGAATTATATCTGAAAAATACGAAATTCCGTCTAAATTTCAACAGCATAGATTCTATCTCCAGAAAGATAATCTATTCCTCATAATTTCTTAAAAACAAGCTATTTAAAAAACCTACAGACAAGATAATAATTATTATTTTGGTGAATTTAATGACTTCTTCCGTAAATCTAGACTTACGTGAGTATGGTTTAGAATTTATTAACGATCTGGCCAAAGATCGAAATCTTGCCGTACAAGCTCTGGGTGTATCCTTTAGTGGATTTCGTTCTGGAATATTGCGTGATTCCTCCCTTTTATCTAGAGTTCAGGATCGTAAATATGTTGAGGATCTACTTAAAGAACTTCAGCAAGAAGTTAACAGAACTATTGAGAGTCAATTAACTAGAATCACTATCAAATCGCTTGGTTGGATAAAAAGAGTATTGATACAGGATGAACGGATCATTATTGAGGAAAAAGATCAAAAACAGTTGGAAAAGCAACAATTGACTATTGACCAACAATCTAGAGAAATCTCAGATTTAAACCAGTCTATCAATTCTTTTAAGGAGCAATTATCAAATAAAGAGAGGTTGATTAAAGATCAGGAGTCAAATCATAGAATAAAATTAGCTAATATCGAAAAGGAACTTATAGCTGAACGCGCTAAAGCTGATAATCTTGAATCTCAGAGAGAGTACGTTGAGGAACAATTAATAGAGCTTGAAACTCAATTGAAGGAAAAAATAAATCGTATATTTACTCTAGAAGAGCAAAACAACAAATTGGGGATGGAATTGGTGGATAAAAGAGCAGAAATTTCAAGATTATCAAATGCAATGGATGCTGCAGCAGCTGAAGCAATGGAAACATGGGCTGCAAGTTATCAGGATCAAGAATCCCACTTTCAAAAAACTATTGCACAGGTAAAGGAGCAATATGAAAATTCAATTCAAATACGAATCAAAGAGAACTCAGAAAAATACCAAAAAGATGTCAAAATACTGGCTGAAAAACTAGCTGGAGAGGTGAAAAAGTTAGAGGTGGTAAATACAAAATTCTCTGAACAACGTACTACGAATGAAATTTTATTGGGAAAGAACGATGAATTAGAAGAGCAACTAGCGGATATTATTGAAAAGAATGATAACTTGCAGAAGGAAATTGCTATATTTCGTTCTGAAAACGAGCAGTTAAAAGTTGATTTAGAAAAAGAAAAGAAACACGTTGAAGAAATTTCATTAGCAAAAAAAATGACTCAGATTGAAAATATGAATGAATACATTGATCAAGTTCTATCACTTTCGAACTTTGCACCAATTACCATTTTATTGCGTATGAACGGTCGTATGAGCTTGGAAGCGTTGGCTAAAAGTGTAGGAATGGATCCTATTGTGCTAAAGCAGCAATTAAATCCTCTTCACCAACGAGACTTGATTGATATTGGTCGAGATGGAGAAATCGTAGCCAATATCCCTCAAAAAGTAGAGGAATGAATGAGAGAGATTGCTGGAGTAAAAAACTGTATGATGTATAAGTTTTGTCAATTCTTACTAACAACAAAAGCGGAAACAATTGCGTACTGCCTGAAATATCGTGAATATATCAACCAATGCCCAGATAAGTGTCTATTCTTTCTTCACGGATCGAGTGGATCAATGGAAGAGGTTTCCACAAATAATTTCTTATACAATTGCCTTTATTTTTCTAGATCCAAAGAAGAAAATACAAATTCTATTAGGTACTTTTGTGAATTATATGAAATGGATAATCCCTTATGCAAATCATGTCAATTTCCAAAATTTAAATCAAAGAATGATTAGGTGAACCTAAGATCAATTATCCATAATCTAAAAGGTCAATTGACTAATAAGCTTTAACTTGGTCAGCATCAGGGTTACTTAATGTCTCTGGAGGCTTTATAACATACGCATCCATACCACAATCTGGACATTGCAATCGAATTTTTCCTGATAACTGAACTGGGGTAATCGAAGGTGTATGACACCAAGGACACACAAGCTTCTTCATAAAACATCAAATAAAGCGAAATCATAATTGATAATTTAACTTATTTATTTTCTAAAACCTTGGAGATGATCAATTTTAGCCTCTTTTCATATAACCTTCAACCTTCCTACCACAATATGGACATAATTTCCAGTTTGGGTTTAAAATAGACTGACATTCTTCACATATAAGTAATTGCTGTTTTTTCTGTGTTTTTCTGAATAGAAATGGAGGAAATAGAAGAATAAAGAATAAAAATGGAAACTGAAACACAAAAAAAGCAATTATAGTGATTAGACTAAGGAAAAGAGAAAAAATAAATAATAAATTATCTTTGTTGGTCAATTCTATTTCATCTTATCAGTTTAAATTCCGAAAAATTTTTGAAGTAAATTACTTTCATTGGGAACCCGCTTATATCTGTAAATAACAGAACTTCCAAATTTAAAAAGGATTACGTCTCTAAATAAGTAATTTCATAATTTAAATATTTTAGCGATTATTTCTATTTTTTTGGTACTACATTGAGGATAATCAAAATTATTAAGGTAAAAAACAATTCTAATTCATTCTGATATGAGTCATTCAAACCGAAGTATGGAATTAAAATGATTTACATTGGAACCACAGGTTGGTCTTATAATCACTGGAGGGGAAAATTTTATCCTAGAGTGAGAACTGACTCGTTTAATGAATTAGAATATTACTCTTATTTTTCAAGATTGAATGAAATAAACACAACTTTCTATCGTATCCCCTCGGAGTTCATGGTTCGACAATGGTATCATTATACTCCTGATGACTTCATTTTTGCTGCTAAACTTATTCGAGATATCACTCACACTTCTCATAGGAACTTGAACATAGAGATCTTACGTAAATTTTTTTTGCGCATGAAAGGGTTAGAGGACAAATTTCAGATAGTTGTTATTCAATTTCCTCCTCGTTTTCAACGAACTAAAGACAATTTCAACTATTTACATCGTCTACTTGAGCAATGTAGATCTATGTTCTCAAAACATGTGGTAGTTGAGTTTAGAAATCAATCTTGGATAACTTTTGAGGTCTTGGATCTAGTCAAGGAGCTTTCAGTTCCCATAATAGATACTCCGTTTCTTGAACTACCATCGGAATTTCAAAGCATATCTCCCTCTTGCTACTATGTTCGACTTTTAGGGGACAGAGAGCTAATACCAGATGCAAAACTTGGGAAATTACACCTAAATAAAACAAAAGAATTAAAATATTGGTCTGAGAAATTCATTAGACTTAAATCTAACTTCGAATCCATTTTCATTGTGATAAATAACCGTTTTTCAGGTTATGCTATCAATGATGCGATTTCAATAAGAGAAATTTTATCTAAATCTAATATTGCTACAGTAGGTTTTGAAAAACATAATATATATATCAGAGGACAGCTGGCTTTAGATGATTTCTTATAAGAACAGTATATCAACATTTAACTGGTGATTCAAATTGAAAGAAGGATATAAACCTAGAATAGACCCATCTGGAAAGGATATGTTAGTCTTTATTGAGAAGATTTGTAATGAGATTGGCCCGCGAATCGCAGGCACCAAGGAAGAAGATAAAGTAGGAAATCTTATTTTTAATGATTTTAAACAATATACTGATGAAACTCTTACGCAAGAATTCACATGCCATCCAGGGGGCTTTTTAGATTTCATCTGGGTCACAGCTGGTCTTTATATTCTTGGTTTTTTGGCCTTTTTTTTTATTCATTCCCTTGTGTCAATTATATTGGTTTTTGGGGCCTTAGCAATTTATAGTTTACAACAGAATTTTCTCTTTGAAGCAGTTGATTTCTTTTTCCCTAAAATAACCTCATTCCATGTTATTGGCAAAATAAAACCAATGAATAAACCCAAACATCTAATAATATTATCAGGTCATCATGATTCCGCTTATGAATTTCCATTACTAAGTAAATTAGGCCAAAAATCTTCTTATGTCATTTATATAGCCATATCGATCGTAGTTCTTAACATCATATTGGGAATTATTAAAATCTTGGCACCAGTAGAAATGATTCAATTTATTGACACGTTACAATTAATTCTTTTTGCTATCGGTACATTAGTAGTTCTAGTTTTGGCAATCTTTCTTAGATCAAATAAAGGGGTTCTAGGAGCAAATGACAATTTAACAGCGGTTGCTGCGATTCGAGAATGTGGTAAATATCTCTATAAAAATAAACCTGAAAATACTGAGGTATGGCTTGTAAGTTTCGCAGGAGAAGAGCATATGAGAGGCTCGAAAAGATTTGTACAAAAATTTGGGCCAGAATTAAAACACAGGAATGTAATGCTGTTCAATTTGGAATGCTTAAGTGCCGAAACATTCTTAATCGCAACGAAAGAAGTCATGTTTTTAGCTACTCACTCAAAAAAAGTAATTCAGCTAGGAGAGAAAGCTGCAAACAACCTCAAAATCCCTGTAAAAATTGAAGCGATGAATTTTGCAGGCTCAGATGCAGCGAATTTCTCTCGGAAAGGCCTTGATGCTACCACATTATTTGGTTTAGCAGAAACTGGAGTTCCTACTTATTGGCATACTTTAGAAGATACTCCTGATAAACTATCAGGCCCAAGTATAGCACGAGGGGCTGAAATTGCTTTAGAATTTGTGGATATTGTGGATAAATTAGACTAGCACCAATTAGACTAACTTTTTAGTGGATTTATAAGTTGAATGCAGAGAAACAAGGAGACGCCAAAGTGATTATGACTCAAAAAGAGAAATTCAAAGCTTATCTTGCCATAGAAACCGCAGGCGGAGCAGATTGGCATCCAAAGGAAAAGAAAATCACCTTTGAATATGATAATCCAGGTTATTTTCAGGTATATACCGTTCCCATTCAGAACGGAATCCAATTATGGCCCGAACGTATAAGTCATGATATAGATCGGTGTACGGACGCAAGATACTTATCAGATGAAAGTATTGTCTTTCTTGGAGATCAGGGAGGAAAGGAAAATTTTCAGATTGGAGTTGCGACCAAAGATAAAAAATTGGAGTGGATTACTAATGACAAGAATGCCAAACACTTAATTACTCTTACTACAGATGATTATATCTATTTTTCAGCGAATTTAATTGATAAATCAATCTTTGCCATCTATCGACACAAAATCCCTCTCTTAGAATATGAACCAGAATTACTCTTTCAACCTGACGAGGGTTATTTTTTAACAGTTTTAGTTTCCCCAAATGATGAAAACAAATTAATTTTAAGAAAATACCTAGGAAATAATCATCAAGAGTTACTCCTCTTTGATATTGAATCTCGAGAGATAGTAGATATCTCCAAGGTTGTTTCGGGGGATGAGAAGATTCGATGGGATGCAGTGAGATGGTTAGATGATGAACATCTACTTGTGATTACCGATTACGAATCTGATTATTTTCGATTGGCTATTATTTCTTTAGAGGGTAATTTTATTAAGTTGGAAACGTTAGACAAGGAATTACCATATGATATTGAAAAAGTAGCTTGGAGTACCAATTCCGATATTACCTATTTTGTAGCAAATCAAAAAGGATACAGTAAACTGTTCAAAGGAGTTTTCATATCAAATAGATGTGAAAATTATTCTGAAATTAAATTACCTTTCAAAGGAGTCATAACTGCTGGAGATATCCGAACGTTCACTTCAGGAATGACCGTTTCACCTGATGGCACTATGATAGCTCTTACAATCACTTCACCTAATTCCCCAACAAATATTTGGATATATAGTGTCCAGAGTAATTCTTTCTGGAAGGCAACAAACACTGATACAGCAGGATTGAATAAAGAAAACTTTGTAGATTGTACATTAGTTCAATTTTCATCCTTTGATAATCTCTCAGTCCCATATTTCAGGTATTTACCCACAGGATCTCCTCCCTCGAAAGGATGGCCAGCAATACTAATTATTCATGGAGGGCCAGAGGCACAGATTAGACCCAGTTTTTCAGCGATAATTCAATTTTTCCTTTCAGCAGGTTATGCAATAATAACTCCTAATATTCGAGGTAGTACAGGTTATGGGAAGAAATATCTTGATTTGGATAACATAGAAAAGCGTCTAGATTCCATCAGAGACATATCTGAGCTTGTTAGTCACCTCAAGAAAACCGATTTACTGATTGATTCTGATCGATTAGTAGTAATGGGAGCAAGTTACGGAGGATTTGCAGTTCTTTCAGCTATGACAGAATACCCAGAGCTATGGAAAGCGGGGATCGATATAGTAGGTATAGCGAATTTTATCACTTTCCTGCAAAACACTGCATCATGGCGTAGAAAATTAAGAGAAGTTGAATATGGTAGTTTAAAAGCTAATATGGATACACTGACTCGGATAAGTCCTATTCATAAAGTAAATGAAATTAATGCGCCTTTATTTATTGTCCATGGGGATAATGACGAGCGAGTGCCTCTCTCTGAAACTATTCAGATGTATAACGAACTTAGAGAGAAAAATCTTAATGTAAAGCTACTGAGATTTAGCGATGAAGGGCATGGGGTCACAAAATTACGAAATCGAATCAAGACTTATTCTGAGATTTTGGAATGGTTAAATCAAGTGATATAGTTTAGTATGGGTGTTCTTCATCCTATAAGTGACTCAGAAATCACCTATTTAACTCAGTTTAAAACCCAAGTTTAATATAGGAAGAATGCGGATAATTTACTAAATAACTGCATTAGAGTGAAACTCTTTTTTTTGGTATGAAAAAAGATGATTATTAAAAATTTATGGATAATTTCAAACGTGGGGCTTTGTTATTATAATTATAACGCTCCAGTCTCAGATTATGAAATTATAGATGAAAATCTTTTTTCTGGATTAGTTGCAGGCTTATCGAATTTTGCAATTTCCCTTAGTACAAAACATAAAGCAATAGAATATCTTAAAATGGGAAAAGATGAACTTCATTTTGAAACATTAGGAAACATAATTGTAGCTGCAATCATAAGTGCAACAGATGAAAAATATCACTCATTTACGGTAAAAACTCTCTTACAATTTATAGGAACAAAATTCTTAGATATGTATGTAGATGCAACCGAAGATCTATTATATGACTGGGATATTGATGTCAATCCTTTTACGAATGAAATCAAGAATTTCATTCAAGATAACGATCTTCTTGAAGACATTAAGAGGGAGCAATTTCAGAACTTATTTAATGAAGTAATTGCAGATAAATTACCTATAGAATACATCCATTGGCGAGGAATCCAGCTATTTGCCGACACAGCACCAAATGTAATAAATCAAGCCCTCGAGATGATCTCTGGTCTTGAAGATGTTGTACCAACTATAATTTCAGATAAAATTTTTGCTGCACAGATATTGGATGCTTTAAGAAGATTGTACAGGAATTTACAACTAAATGTTTCAAAAGAAGACACAAGAGATTTGATAATTGTATGCAAGAATGATGATTTATATGATGTATTAGAAACAGCGTTTATTGGACGGGAGATTCATCCGTTGCGAAGTTTGGATTTCGAATCTTTGGTAAGGGCAATTAATTCAATGAATTCTAAAAATATTTATAATATCCTAGTTGTAGAGGAAAATGTTTCTTCCAAGGATCTTCGAGTACTTCACAATCTGGAAATGCCCTCAGATTGTAAAATAATTATGATTGTATCAAAAATTCCCCGATTACCTAAAGGTCGTATGACTCAACATAAGGATATTTCATTTATAATTTATGAGACCTTTAGTGAAATTAATGGAAAAAATCCAATTCTAGAATATTTAGTTACAAGTCTATCAGAGATTAATTAAAGAGAAAAAGGGAAACAAATGAGTTTAAAATGGTTTTACTCTCTATTAATAATTTCAACTTTATTGATTACTCAAACAGCTGCTATAAATGTAATCTCCTATGAAGAAGAAATCCCCATTACTTCAAATGATGATTTTTTTACTGCAGCTATTGATTATTTTGATATAGAACCCACATCATATCGATTAATGGTCTCAGGTGCAGTTAGAAATTATTTGAATTTGAGTCTAGAAGATATCAAACAAATGCCAGTCACTTCAGAGATCGTACGACTTACTTGCATTGCTTTTACAGTGGGAGCGAGAGAGATGACTGGAGTAGCAAATTGGACTGGTGTGAAGCTTTCTTACATCCTTGATCTAGCAGAAATTCAGGAGGATAAAGCTATTGACATTTCATTTCATACTCCAGATCTGACAGTTGGAGCTTATTCAAGCAGTTTGAGTATCGAAGAAGCGTATTGGGACGATGTGATATTAGCATATGAAATGAATGAAGAACCTTTACCTAAAATACACGGGTTCCCCCTCCGGTTGGTCTGTCCAAGGTTTTATGGCTATAAATGGATTAAATGGATTGCGTATATTAATATTACAACATATGATTATATTGGAACCTATCCCTATTTAGGTTATGATGATCATCCATATGTTGATGTCTCTGGCTTGCCAATTTATTATCCATTGGGTCTAAATGCAAATCCTCCCAATCCTGACCCGAGAAGATGGATTATCGCTGAAATTTTTGTAGCCTCAATTGCAGTGGCAGCTATCTTTGGTTTTGGGGTATTATTTCTCAAAAGAAAGATGAAAACTTTGTGAATTCATTAAATTCGTGGGATTTGAGGAACATAACGGGCATAATCAGAACTTTCATAATGAGTCAAAATTTTTTGTACTGTCTCAACTGGAACCTCAGTTTCTTTGGAAATAATCTCTATAGCTAATCCCTGCTCTAATCTGATAAGCACTTTGTCCACTTCATCAGCAGAATGACCAAAAAAGAATTCATAACTCGAAGGTTTAATCGGTCGATCATTTTCAATAATTTTTTCTACTCCCAAATGCTTTGCTAATTGAAAAACTTGGGTTCGGTATACATTTCCTAGAGGTAAAAAATCTGCTGCATGATAACTCCCAAATTTTGTAAATAATCCCAACAACCATTCTGATTTGTTTATATTACTAAAATAAGATTTATTCTCTGACTCTGCAACGAGAAAGGCAAGTAACATGCGCAGCCGAACTTGTGTTTTATAATTTGCGATACTTCGTTGGAAAAATTTCTCTCGATTGGTAGTAGGTCTCTTTGTTGGAGCTTTAAATGTTTTCTCTCGAATTTCTGATGAAATCATACTACGTAATAGATAATAGCTTAAATTATAATTAATAATAGGTAAATAATCAGAGGCCATTAGACCTCTTGAAAGTTTAGGTTTCTCAGAATAGCTACTCTGAATCTCATTTAATATTCTTTCTTTATTTATGAAAATAATACTGCTTTTTGGTAAATTTATTGAATTTCGGACTTCTTCAAGAGTCATTGTTTCACGGGGCTGCTTATCTGTAAATCGTCCTTTTGTTACAACTAGTCTAATATTTTTTTCTCCAACAATCATTTTAGCAATTTCAACATTAACTGCGCATTCTAAGTCTTTCTTGTATAATATTACAACTCCCTCAATTCCCCGTCTGTCAAGTATTGGAGTGATAAAATTAGTTATAGCAGATATTACTTTTGTCGGCTCAATCTTTAATTGATCATTTAAACTCATACAGGATTCTCCAAAATAACATAGAAATACCTTGGTTTTTATAATTGACTCGCTGTTCAAAATTTACATTACTAGGCCAAAAGATTATTGAAGAATTGAATCTACGGAAACTTTATACTAATTCAAGAAAAAAATCGCATTTAAGGTATGAGTATTTTCGCATACGCCGCTCACTTTGCAAATCATAACTTTAGAATAGTTCAAAGCTCGCAACATAGCATGAACCGATGTGTTCAAATATGAGTATCGAAGAAAAGCCATTAACCAAAGAATTGAAGGATATTTGGACGTTCATATTTACTCAAGATTCAATTTTTAGGAAAGTTCTTTCTCATAGAATTGTAAGACTAATTATACTTGTTTTAGGAATTTTTATATTTGGAATAATAATACCTTTTCTATTAATTCCGATTCGATATGGAAAAATGATGTATTTTGGATTGATTTTCATTTCAACATTTATTTTGGTTGCTAAATATCATCATAAACAAATAACTATTATTTTTGTTGCATGTGCTATAACCCTCCTCTCTGCCGTGTTATTATTAGATAATTTTGCATGGCATTTAGTGATATTACCCACAGGTGATCCGTTCCATGGATATATGGAATGGGGGGTTTTAGCAGTTGTTTTTGGTATGTCAATATTAGTTGAAGCCACTTCAGAGACTGGTTTGTTTGATTGGATCATCATCCGCATGTTAAAAATATCTCAGGGACGGGTTTTTCCGTTATTTGTCCTAACTTTTCTTCTAACTTTTGCTCTTTCCACTGTTTTAGCAAATGTCACAGCAATGATCCTAATCAGCTCCATGATCTTAACGGTCTGCAATGGCTTAGATTATGATCCCACACCTTTTTTATTGGGCGCTGTCCTTGCTACAAGTCTTGCAGGAATGGCAACTCTTGTAAGTTCTCTTCCATCAATAATGGTTGGCCAAGCAGGAGGAATTGGTTTCGTAGATTTTCTGGTTATATCCCTCCCATTTCTTTTGTTCGTAATACCATTTTCGATATATTATATGCGGAAAGTATTCCCTCCAGAAAGAATTCCCTTGAGTAATATTACAACTTCTGGCATTGATACTGATATGATTTTATCTCTTGATGAATGGGGAGTTGTAGAAGATCGAAATAGATTTTATCTTGCTGCACTTTCTCTAATGCTCACCATTTTAGGTTTTATTTTCAGTGATACCCTGAATGTGCCTATAGGAGTGATAGCTATACTAGGGGGGATATTAGCCATAGTCCTCACAAAATCAGATGAATATAGGTTACTCCAAAATCTTTCATGGGATACTCTTCTTTTCTTTTCGGGATTATTTATTCTAGTTGGCACATTAGAAGCAACACACGTTCTAGAAGATTTAGCAGCTTTACTTAAAGAGATTAGTAGAGGTGATTTGTTTTCTGCAGGTATTTTGGTTTTAATCATTGCTTCATTTGTAAGTGGAGTTCTTGATAATATTCCTGTTACAGCAGCTTTGATA
The DNA here is from genome assembly GCA_011364965.1 of Candidatus Heimdallarchaeota archaeon. Lineage (GTDB taxonomy): Archaea > Asgardarchaeota > Heimdallarchaeia > Hodarchaeales > Hodarchaeaceae > Hodarchaeum. The sequence goes on along the minus strand of RDOB01000005.1, from coordinate 111,861 downwards.
CCAATAGTAGCAGATATCAATGAACTACCATCTGCTCTAAATAATCCCAATTTTCTTTGGTTTATATTGCTCTTTGCAGGAGCTTTTGGTGGTGGTTTAACTCCATTTGGTTCAGCAGCATCAATATTAGCTATTTCTATTTTAACTAAAGAAGGACGACCCTTAGACTTTAAATATTTCATGATAAGATTGGTACCCATATCACTAATATTACTTGTTTTCAGTGGCGTGTATCTATCTTTCTTGGCCTTTATTTTAGAAATAATTTAGCTAAGATACTATATTTTAGGTATTAATGGAGCAGCTCTAGTGTATGCCGATGAGTTAAAATAAGAAAGGATTTTATCAATTGATTCCTCTGAAAAATCTGTTTCTTTTTGAATATCCTTACTATCCAAACCATTTTCTAAACGAACCAATATTCGATCAACATCAATTGCATCCATATTAAAGAAATATTGATATTTATTTGCAATCCCTGGTAGAAGATCTGCTTTTGCTAATCCCCTAATAGTCTCAGGAATTTCTAAATATTCGGCGAGTTGAAATACCTGAGAACGGTACAGATTTCCTAATGGCATTAAATCCGCAGCATGTCCATGTCCCCATTTAGTAAAAAGACCTGTTAATAATTCAGTTTTATTTATTGTTCCAAACAAAAATAAGTTCTTTGTCTCAGCATTCAAATAAGCAATTGACATATGCAAACGAGAACGCAATTTAGAATAGGCAATGATTTTATGGATCAATCGCTCTCTATCGGAGCTTGCTTTTCCAACCATTCCATATGTTTTTCCTTCAATTTCTTTTCGTGCAGCAAATTTTAACAATGAATAACTAAGGGGTTGATAAAGTGAAGGAATTTCTCTTATAGATCCAGGAATGGACAGATTTTCTGCTCCGTAATTTCTCATTAATTTTTCTATATCACAGCTAATAATTTTTTCTTCAGATATATCTAAAAAGGCAATAGATTCTTTAAATACTTCCTCTTGATTCTCTACATACTTATCTGTTCGGAGAATGACTTGAACCGCATCCTGTCCAAGAGCATCAATAGCAAGTTTTGAAACAACTGTTGAATCCATATAACCCGAGAATAAAACAAGAGCTCCTTCAACTTCGCGTTCACGAACTTGTGTCTCAATAAATGTCTTTAAATTCTCATAAATGCTGTGAACTCGAACTTTAATGTCCAGATCTTCCAAAATAATTCACCAATATCAATATAAAAATTTATATGGCTAAATTAGCGAGCTTTGATCAAAAAAAATATTCATCTATGCTTAGATTTTACAATATCAGTTTAAAAAATTATTAATTTATTAATGTAATTTTATTGTATCTATGCTATAAAGAAGAATGTAGATGGAAGAATGTAGATAAAGTTGTCAATATACTTGAAATTTTAAATCTAGCTTAAATCAATTGAAATAGAAACCTGTATGAATAAGAAAGAAAAAAAACCTAAATTATTTCCCTTATTGTGATTTAATTTCCATAAACATCAGATGATTTGGATTCTAAATAATAAAAAAGGAAGAAAACATTCTTTGTCGTTCCAAATGCTTGATAAGCGAATACAAAAGGTATTGGAAGAGTTAAATATCACACCAACCCCTGGACAACTGGAATACCTTAAATCGATTATATCATATGAAGATGTTTTAGTAATAGCTTCCACAGGGTCAGGTAAAACATTTGGAACTGCGATTGCTTGCATTCACAACATTCTAACTAATTCACACACACCTATTTCTACAATTATAATTACTCCTCTAAAAGCATTAAATCGTGACATATTTCGAAGAGTCCTACCACAATTGGCAGAGAAATTAGGGATTTCCATTGCTGTACGGCATGGAGATACTCCCAAATCAGAACGAGCAAGACAGACAAAGAAACCTCCGCAGATACTAATTACTACCCCAGAATTATTCCAAGCTATTCTTCCAGCGAAAATTCTGGGTCGTGAATATCTAAAAAATGTAAAAACGGTCGTTATTGATGAAATTCATGAATTGGTTAGTACAAAACGAGGTATTCAACTTTCCTTAGCATTAGAAAGATTATGTTATCGTGCATCAGATCATGTTCAACGCATAGGCCTTTCAGCGACATTGGGTAATCCAGAAGAAGTTATGAATTTTCTTGCTCCTACAAGTTATCGGAAGAGAATTGTTGAAATTCCTCCGCTAAAAAAATTACAAATTAAAATTGAATTTCCCACTCTCCTTCCCGTGAATAGCCAAGAATTCTCTAAAACCTTACATACTACTGATGAAGCAGCTTCAAGGTTTTTAAGAGTGGTGGAGATTGTTAAAAAGGAAAAAGGAACTGTTCTTTTATTTACAAATACTCGACAGCAAGCTGAAATACTGGGTTATCGATTCAATCGATATAATGAAGTTATAGACGAGTCGGAGAGAATAAATTTTGAAGTACATCATTCTAGCCTCAGTTCGCAATCACGAATGATCGCAGAACACGAAGTAAGAGCGGGAAACCTTGATTTAATCATTGCCACATCAAGTTTAGAGTTAGGTATTGATATAGGTGCAATAAGCTTGGTAATTCAGTATATGAGTCCAAGACAGATTGAAACGATTATCCAACGAATAGGGAGATCTGGTCACGGTCTAGATCTGGAAAGTAAAGGTATCATTATTACAGAGACACCAAGAGAATTACTAGAATCATATCTCATTAAAACTTTAGTGAACAGAGGAAAAATTGAATCATCTCATATACACAACGCTGCCCTGGACATTTTATTTCATGCAATTATAGGAATATTATTGGATCATGGAAAAACTTCAGTTCGTAAGATTCTTATGATAATAACGAATGCTCAACCATTCCTTGAATATACTGCTAAAGATTTATTGCCACTCCTTGAATATGGAAGAGATAATTACTTTTTCTTCATAGATAAAGATCAGGAGACAAACGAGGTTTACCTTAGGGCTAAAAGAAAGGCATACAAATATTATTATTCAAATCTTAGCAGTATTCCTACAAAGAAAAGTTATCATGTCTTTGATGTGGGAAGAAAGGAGCGTGTGGGGCAATTAGACGAATCTTTTGTTGCAACTCGTGGTGAGAAGGGGACTATTTTTATTTTAAATGGTTTACCTTGGGAATTTTTATCAATAAAGGACGATAGAATTGAAGTACGGCAAGTGAAAAGTGTTGGGGAAGCTGCAATTCCTACTTGGGAAGGAGAACTAATCCCAGTTTCAAAATTAGTTACTCAATCAGCTTTAGACCTCTTTGAATCTGAAAATCCTGAAATTCACGAGTCTCCATCAATCAATAAAGAAATTCACGATTTTATTTATAATCAGAAGCTTTTAGGGAAATTACCAAGAAAGAATTGTGTTTTAATAGAATCAACTGGTTTAAGCGCTGTATTTCATACATTTCTAGGTTCCAAGGGTAATGATACTTTAGGTTTATTACTCACTTCGATCATTGGAGCGAAACAAGGTTTATCTGTCCAATACCGAGCTGATCCTTATTCAGTTTTTATCTCACTTCCACGGCCCATCGATTTCCATGAAATTATTTTCTCTATTAATCCTAAACATATCGGCCCTCTTTTAAGGGAAAGAATATTGAATAGCGACCTTTTTGCATGGAGGATTCGACAAGTAGCTCAGCGATTTGGAGCAATTACAGATTCGGTAGAGAATTCCCCCATGATGACGAGAATTATTTTATCTAGATATAAAAATACGATCATTGGGGAGGAAACTCTCAATGAAATATTCTCAGAGAATATGGATATTGAAACAGTAATTGATTTTTTTAGTGATATTTCTTCAGGTAAACTCCAAATAGAGGTAGTTCGGGTTGAAAGTTTTGATTCTCCTCTTGCTGCGGCTGCTACTCAACCCATTTCACTTAATGTCTTGAAAATTCGACCGTCTCATGTTATTCTTAACAAAATTGAAAAACGATTGGAAAATACATGGATCCGTTTAGTATGTATGAGAATTGGATGTAAATTTGAAAAAACTCAAAGAATCGCAAGCTTACCTGATATTATCCGTTGCCCTCAATGTCAGTCACGATATGTGGCTGTTGTCCATCCTACCAATACAACCATAAAAAAATTACTTAATAGATCTGTCTCAAAGAATCCTAAGGATAGATTAACTAAAGATGAGAGAAGAGAATTGAATACTGCTAAAAAATCAGCGGATTTAATTTTATCATTTGGAAAAAGTGCTGCTTTCATTCTTGCAGGACGGGGAATTGGACCAAAAACTGCTGTAAGAATCTTAAGAGAACCTCACAAGAATACAGAGGATCTACTAGCCTCAATATATGAACATGAGGCTAATTTCTCGAGAACCAGAGAGTATTGGGGATAAATTTTTCGGATTTCTAATTTCCCCTTATATATCTTCTAAATTACCTAACACTACTCCATTTGTCATTTGGATTTCTAATTCAGGGTGAGATATAATTTTTCTCAATATAGGAAAATCTTGTGTTTTTTTCATGATTCCTTTCCTGTTATTTAGAACCAATCCAGGAATATGAACATTATAACTAGGTAAAATAATGATCTTCACCAAATCAATTAACCCTACGTCAAATAATTCATCCTCATCAATATATATTCCAAATATTTTAAATAATTGCTCCCGAGAAATTGAAAGCCTTGCAAAAACTGGTAGTTTATGCTTTAACCCCATCTCATCAATTAATTCAATCATCGGGTGTATATGGCCCAGCATGATTTCAGAAGCATTTAGAACATCCATTGCTGGTGGAACATTGCCATGGAGAACTCCAAGATTGTAGTTCTCAAGAAATTCTCCCTCGGGAGGGATTATTGAGTTATTATTAATATAAGAACGAAGGAAACCATCTTGATTTCCTTGAATTGTTGTAAGTTTTACTTCTGATCTAGAAATAATTTCTGATCTAAAATAGGATCCAACTTTGTCCAGAATCCAATCGGGAGTTTTCCATGATTTTCCCTTCGTCACCGATCTGAAATCAAACACACTATGGAAAATATCTCCCAAAATGATTAAATGATTCGCTTTGGTACGATTAATATCAGACATTAATCGATCAATGATTGTATATGAAATTGATGGATCTTTAGAATCAATTCCTCTATGAGACCATTCAGCTTCAAATCCAAGATGTAAATCTGCGACCAAGATCACTTTTGATTGGTGAAACTTCCTAAGAAGGTATCGTCTATCAACAGTATCATCCAATGCCATTTTCAATCGCTATTAGGTGTGAGAAGATTATTAAAGGTTGACATTTTGTTATGAAATCAAGTTAATTAGGATTAGAAGCGGCACAGTGAAAGTTGCGCCAACAGATAGGGCTGTAGCAATGATTTTCCCTTTATCATCCATCCATTCTTTACCATAATGCTTCTGGAGAAATATGGCCAGAATTCCGCCCGAAGAAAGGCAGATAGCCATATGAGGAGGAAGAAATAATCCAATAGCTATGCTAATACCGATTCCAGGAAAGAAAAGTGCTGCACCAGCTCCTAAAATTAATTCCCCAATGTTGAAGAAAACTTCTATAGCTCCAGCGGCAAAAGGACCGATCATTGCTAATGTTATTGGAAATCCGGGTGCTGGAAAATTTACAGTCCCAATTCCAAGTGCATTCCATAAGAAAAGAGCAAAAAACGGTGTAATAAGTGCTGCAACAAGATAACCTGCGAGAAACGCAGATAGTGTATGCTTCTGTCTTATCCTCATTTGTTGTCCGAATTTTAAGGTTGTTATTATGTGAATGGTCTCCCCAATTTCCGCTTTTGGGGTAGCTATATATGGAAGTAATCCACGAGCCCCAGTCAGAAAAATTGGTATATTATCAAAAATAAAAGGGAGCCCAATAGCTGTAGAGCTTTTTGCGATCGTTGAGGCAGTAATGTACCCCTGAATTACTGAAGCAAGTAATAAAATCCAAATTAAAAGCAGAAAAACAACTTCAAATTCAACACCAGGTAGAATATCCAATAAGACCACGAAAAGTGTAGAAATTACTAATACTCCAACATATACACCAGAGAGAACTAATTCTCGTTTAGTTATTTTTAGTTTTGAGATAAGTTTTTGAAAAAGAGAGAGTTGGCTGTTAGTTTTTTCATTCTGTGAAACATCTATTTCAACCTCTTTTGATTCCACCTGATTAAAAGAAGCCTCTGCATCTGAATTCTTGCTTTTGATTGGTTTGATTTTATGATATAAATTCCTAAGTAATCTCCAGAAAATGGGATTTAGTAATGCTGCTGATAGTAGAAATCCAATTATGAAAGATAAAAACGTATTTTGAAGTAGATAAGAATAAATACCATAAAAATCGTTGGAAACAATCCCTAACGCGACTTTGCTTTGAAAATCAGCTATATCAATGAGCATTGGACTTAAAATTGAATAAAAAGCAATTGAGGCTATTCCTGCGGGGACGGTAATCTTTGGATTGTTCACAACAATCCCAACTGCAAACATTGTAACCCCGATAGTACCAAGCATAATTCCAAAAATCATCCCTGTACTAACTTGAGAAAAGTCAATTACAGGAATTAATAATGTAACAAAAGCAATAATGAAACCTAGAAATAGGAATCGTTTAAATAATTGTACTTTGGATTTTTGATTCGTTACAAGAACCTCTACTGTTTTAACTGCCTGAATTGTTCCAGGAAAAGGGTATTCCTCATCATTATGGAGAAATTTGGGTGCTAAATAAATCCCCAGAATTAAACCAGATATTCCAGGGATTAACATCAAAAAATAATGAATGAGAAGGGGTATTATCCACTCCACCGAAAATATAAGACGATTAGCTATGATTTCAGAACTTGGTAGCAACCAGCTTGGAGGATTGAAATCCAAACTAAATGATGAGGCATTTTCTGACAACCAGAGCAAAAATAAGAGCCCAACACTAGCTTCAGCAGCGGAGGTTGCGCCATATGCAATTGAGACAAGTGATAAATTTCTCTTAGTTGCTCTTTCTCTCAATACGATCCTTGTAAATAATAACACTACAAAGCTGGAAATTCCTATTGATAATAGGCCAAGTACTATATTAAGGTAAAGTGCTAGCCAATTCATCACTAACCCTAATATTATTCCAATTAACACAACTGATATGGACACTGATTGATCATCTGTTGACTTTGAACTAGCGATATTACTCATTTTTTGATTTAACTCCTTTTCAGGTAGAATTATGAGCTATAATATGGTACTGGAAATTATTTACAGTCTAGTATATGTATGATTATGTTTAGGCAAAAATGGGATTCAAGGTAGTTATTGTGATTGAATGATTTTCCTTATAATCCGGTTTCTATCTGCAATGTACCTTAATGCTTGCTCAAAATTTTCTTCAGGATTAAGTGTATAGTCTAGTACTATTCCAGTCCTACCTATTGCATCACGACGTGTAAGTACACGAATTCGCTCGTCAACAATTCTCTGAGAGATTTTTAACACTTGTATCACTCGTTCAGGGTTCTCTATTATGGAAGATGCCCAAAAACCATTCTCCGTAGGTTCGATTAGTAATAAATTTTTATTAACGCCTGCAATTCGGATTTTTTTCTGTAATCCTGATAAATAAAGATGCCCAGAAAATATGTAGAACTCCAATTCACGTTCTTTGGGACGACTCAGTGGAAAAGTTAAAGTAACTCCGTCATCGCGTTCAATCCACCCCTTTATTACTGAATTTGGAGTACCGACAAGTATTCGTCTTTTAGAATTGTTGAATTCATGCAAAATATCTAATTTAAAGCTCGGAATCTGAATGGGTATATGAATATCAATATCGGAGCTTTCAGTAACATCTCCCCTAGCAACGGAACCATGAATAAAGGCTTTATATCCTATTTTTTGCAATGTTTCCAAAAGTTCCATTGAACGCTCTCTTAATTGCAAAAATATTCTCCTTTCACCCTCTGTGTATGTATGGTGTTCTCTATCAATACTCCGCTTGATTTTTTCCTTGGGCATAGTCTTGAATACTAAAAAAAAAGAATTAAATATATAGTATTTTATCTTACCATATGATTATTCTTCGTGGATTACTCAATAATGGGAAAGAAAAATATGGAAGTTATCTTTTTCTAAGAGAGAACTCTAGTGCAACTTTAGATACCTAATTTATTTAAGAAAAACTTCACCATCCGCATACAGAACCCGTACCGTATTTGATATCCAAAATACGATTCTCAAAGTCAATTGAGAAACTAAGGTCGGATCCAAATTGCGATTGTATTTTAGGGATCTGTGAGATACATGATTTGCATATATCTAGAGAAGCTAAAAACTGCACTAAGCATGCAAGTTCTTCTTCATCGATCCTTTCATCTGTAAAATTTCTAACTTGAAATTGATTTACCATTTGAGTTGACATGGGGTTTGTTTGAATTCGTACAGTCACTATATATCCCTCAAATCTGTGATATTTTACACATCATCACGTTATACTAAAACCCGTATATCATTAGGATAATATCAGTATAGAATTGAAAATTGAAAATTAAGGCTTTAATTATCCTTTGAAAAAAGTGAGAAAAAGTAATCAATTTGATGTAAGCATTAACCTTAATGAAAAGAAGAGTTGAGTGAATGATCGGTAGTGAATTAATCCTCATTCTAATCGTGCTTCTAACCTCTATAATCACTTTGGGTATTATATCTATCATTGGATATTTTCTGGCTCCTTTTTTTTTAGAGCAGAGAGCTAAAGCAGATGATGCAACATATAATTCCTTACTTGAAGACGAAGCGGAAGGAAATCAGGTAATTTCTATTCAGGAAAAACCCATGTTAACGATTAATCCGATCACAGGGATTTATTCCATTGATTTTGGTGAGAACAGAGCTCTTTCTGAAGGACTTGTAAAAATCAGATATAAAAGGAATACATATTCGTCTCATCCCAAAATAGGTGAAAAAGCACTTCAGCTTTCTAATATCGAGGATTCAATGCAAGAGGATATCTTAGGTGAGTATAAAGCTACCAAATTAACTTGGATGATCGAAAATAAAGTAATACAAACTGTATTTAAGGAATATACAAAAAATTCATTCATTCTTTTCGAACAGCAATTCCTAGAGGAATTCAATGAGGTTTCAACAGGTAATTTTTACGATCTTAGTTGTATATTCCCATGTTTTGAAAATCGGAGTCCTAATCGGAAAATATTTACGTTCAGAAATGATTTATTCGCTCCTCCAACGGATAAACTAGAAAAACCTACTACTGGCCCTGTTATGCTTTATGATAATGATTTGAATACGATTATTCTCTCTTCCCTCAATAATTTTCTTCTTGGAGTGATAAAAGAGAAAGAAGGGTTCATAGAATTTGGAATAGAGGGAAAAATTACTACTATTCCGAAATTTTTCTCCAATAAATCAATTTTAGTTTTTGGAAAAGGAATTAACAACTCCTTTTTTCAATGGGGAGATATTTTACTTAGATATTATAAAACAGAAAGAAAATCTGCTTATACTGATCCTATTCTCTCATACTTAGGATTCTGGACTGATAATGGAGCTTATTATTACTATAGAACAGAAAAAAATCTGAATTACCATGAAACTTTCAATATGATTGATAGTATTGCGAAAAAGAAGAAGATACCAATATGTTATTACCAGCTCGATAGCTGGTGGTATAAAAAGGCTTATCGTTGGATGCCGTTCCGAATAATCAAATTATTCATTGGAGGGAACATGGAATGGGCTCCTCTGGAAAAGAATTTTCCACAGGGTCTAGAAGAATTTTCAAAAGAGATAAAAAAACCTTTAATCGCCCATAACAGGTGGTTCGCTAAAAAAAATTTTCATTTTGGACATGAAAATTTCCCACATAGGATAGAGAAATTTTGGGCTCATCCAACTTCCATAGAGTTCTGGGAAATGATAATGAAAAAATGCAGGGAATGGAATATTGTTACTTATGAACAAGATTGGCTTAAAAATCAATTTGAACATTTTAAATACTTACAAGAAAACACTGACACAGGATATAAGTGGCTCTCAGATATGGCGACTGCAGCAGCAAGGAAAGATGTAACCATTCAATATTGCATGCCCACTCCAGCTTTCTTCCTTCAAGCAATGGAATTTCCAGCAGTTACGCAAATACGATGCTCTCAAGATTACAACGCGCGATTTCCGAAATCATTTTATATCCCTAATTTCACCCAAACTTGCATTCTATCTTACGCACTAGGAATATGGCCATTTATTGACTGTTATCTCACATCTAGAGAGTCTACACGATTTTTTTATAAGGAAAAATATCCAGAATTATCTACATTAATCAGTATTCTCAGTGCTGGTATTGTGGGTCCAGCCGACAAAGCTGAATTTTTAGATAGGGAGTTATTAATGAAAACTTGTCGCTCAGATGGATTATTATTAAAACCAGACCGCCCTGCTACTCCTATTGACAGGATGTTCCAACCTCACAGAAAATATTACATAATCAGTACTATTTCCCAGAAAAAGGACTTAATCTGGTATTATGTCTGTTCAATAAACTTATACCCGAGTAAAATTAAGGATCAATCGATAAAATTATCAGAACTCGGTATTAATGAAAATTATGTTGGTTATGATTACAAAACCCGAAAATTAAATGTTCTTGAATCCAACACTTCAATTAAAACCCAATTAAGTAAGAATGATTTTTCTTACTGGATTCTAGCTCCGATTCATGGGGAAAAGGTTGCTTTCATTGGAGATACAGAGAAATTTATTACGTGTTCCACTAAACAATTTCCAAAGGTAAATTGGATTGGGGAAGAATTAGTCATTGAAATCGATTCGCTTCCAACAGAAACAGTCACTTTAACTTTTTATGCTAAAAATGCGCCAACCAAAGTTACTTTAGAAGAAAAAGATATTGTTAAAGTTGATGAATCGTTGAAAACTAAACAAGAAGGGTGGATATTTTCTCAATCCCTGAATTCCCTAAATGTTCATCTTACTATGCCTTCAAACAAAGCTAAACTCAGAATTTCATTCAAAATTCCATATGTGATGTCATAATGATAAAACATCGAACTCATGGACGTGTAGGAATTCTTGGAAATCCTTCTGATATTTATTTTGGAGTTGTTATATCTTCAACCCTAAAAGATCTTTATGTAGATGGAAAAATCAAAGAAACAAATAAGTTTAAATTTACCATTAATAATTCTGAAGATATTAAATTAGATTCGTTGATATTTAATTCACTCAAGTTTCTAAAGAATCAAGGATATGATGTTAAAGAATTTGAAATTAATTTCGAATCCAATATACCCAAGCAAGGGGGATTAGCTGGATCTTCAGCTATTATAATTAATTTACTACTTGGATTGGATGAATTATTTGATCTTAAACTTGAAAAAAGACAACTTGCGCATTATTCCACAAAAATTGAACGAGATGTCATTGGAATTATAGCAGGCCCTTCAGATAGGTTTATTATAACAATAGGAGGTGTTATGTATATGGATTTCACCTCAAAAGATTATAATAGCTATGTTTTGGAGGAATTGTCACTGAATAACTTTCCATTCTGGGTTGGAATCAGGAGTAAAAATATTTCGAGTGGAGATGTTCATAAATATCCATATGTGGCTTATCCCAATGATTTTTCTCTCCAAAGTATAATTAAATCATTAATTGACTGTGGTATACAAGGTAAACGTGCAATAATTGACAATGATATCAATTTGATGGCGGAATTGATCAATAAAAACCAAAAACTAACAACTCAATATGGTTATTATGGAAATCCATCTCCTGAGGTTTTATTGGAAAGAAAGATGGACCAAGAAATGCTTAATTATTGTGATCAACATGGAGTGCTTGGAGTAAAACTAGGAGGAAGTAGCGGATCATTAGTTATTCTAAGTGAAGAAAAACCTGAATTTCTTCTTGATTTCTCTCCTAAGATCGAATTAAAAGGAAAACAAGAACTTTTCCAACTTGAATCTCAAATTGATAAGATCATAAAATTAGTTCCAACTAAGAGACTTCAGATCTAAATTATTTCTAATTCGTCTATTGGTATTCCAATTGCCTCTTGAAGCATTTCTTGATAATTATCAAAATGACCTGGTCCTACCTTAATTGCATAGAATGCTTCTGCAAGTTCAACCTTCCCATTTGACAAAGATCCCATTCCTTGAGCAATCATTAATAAGAAATTTTCTGTGGCCTCTTTAAGTTGACTTTTATCTTCAGAAGATAATGATCGAGGATCTGCACTTGGAATAAACATATCTGCAAGCATCTCAACTTGCGATTGATGACAGAGAACTGCTTCAATCTTTTTTCGCATGGTTGTGGAAATATTAACTAATCTGTTAGCTTTATGTTCAAAAGGAGACATATACCAAACCTCCGCTGGTTGATGTGGCTCTAGACCTTCTTTCATATGGTTAGGGTATAACAAAGGAAAACAAGCAAAACAGGCAGCTTCTGATGCCATCCTACCTACTTCTATATGGTCTGGATGAATTTCATACATCTTCCACGGATCAAATGTTATAACTAGTTCTGCTTTTAATTTTCGAAACCAATATACAAGCCTCTCTTTAAGTTCTTCTAAGTGATCTCGTACAAAACCATCAGGACAATTTAGAAATATTGGAGGATGCCCCCCAATGACTTTCATTGCCTCTATTAACTCATTCTGTCGAACTTGAGCTAATTCTTTAGACGATTTACTCAAAGTTTTTGCTCCCAGATCCCCATTCGTTACGCAAATTGCATATACTTCATTTCCCTCTTCTACACAACGTGCAAGTGTTCCTGCAGCTAGAAACTCACCATCATCAGGATGAGCATAAGCAGCGACAATCACCTTATTAGCTACCAAATGTCTCACCATACATCATTTTTAGATGAAATGGATCATTCTCTTCTTAAAGTTTCACATCAGAAATAGAATTAATTTTCTTGTTCAGATTTTAGGGAATTTGATGAAAAGTTGACCTAATTTCGAATCTTTGTATCAGATTCCCTCTCTAATCATGTATTACAGGATACTCAATGATTAAACATACATTATCACGTGTAATTGTATTCAAACGATAATTAAAATTACTGGTCAAAAGTGTGCATTGATTAAAGCTAATAAGCAGTTAATTCCTTCATAATCTCTCATTAAGATGAATACACTGTAGAAATTCCTCTTTATTTGAAAATTTTGGATATTTCAATGCAATCTCAGCAAAAAGACCAGAATTACACTTTAGGAACATAGTCTCTCATTTTCTTTCACCTTTCGATTCCTAGCTTAATAAATCGATAATAATCCAAATTCTATGGCACAAAATCCTTATGATAATTCTGTAGTTTAGACTATTCATAATATGGATGTCGTATTTCCAAGAATTAGAGGAGTATATTATTGTCAGATTTAAAAGACTTCCCAGATGAATTTCATGTAGAACCATCTAAAGCCATACTTCTTATATTAACCCTCATTTCAATTACTGCATCTTTAATTGGAATTATAATAGTATTTAGCATCTTTACCGCCTCAAAGGGAAGCTCCATATTCTATTTTGGAAAGGGTTTTATCTTGGGATTCTTACTTCTTCTTAGTGGAACCCTGTCGCTTTTTGGAATTATAATTGTAGAAAGAGCAAGGAAAAATATTAAAAATCTGTAATTGTTCCATATTAATAAAAATATACTTGATCTGTCTTTTTGTCAGTATTGAAAGTTTAAAGTTTAAGAATAAAGAACCCAGGTTGGTAAGAATGGTAATAAATGGATTATTACCTTATATTCTTTATATACTCGCATTTAAATCATTATTAGATGCCATGAACTTGAAGTATATAAAAGAGAGAGACGTCAGAGTAATTGGAGCGAAAAGTGATGGAAGAGTATATTGATAAATCTGCCAATGGAATTCAAGTTATAGAAGCTTTGGCAGATCCTACTCGAAGAAAAATACTTCTTCTCATCCAACAGAATGCTCCAAAAGGATTAACAGCCTCTCAATTAGCGGACAAATTACGGAAGAAGATACCTACGATTCTTCATCATCTAAAAAGTCTCGAAGAATTAGGATTAGCAGAATTTACCATGGAACGAATGGAATCAGGAGGAAGAGAGGTAAAGCACTGGAATATAACTCATCAAAAGATACTGGTAAAAATCGACATGAATGAGATCGGTTTTCTTCCTGAAGATTATATTCTAACCTTATTCAACGCTATCTCGGCTCTGTACAATAAACCAGAGCTTAAAAATCAAAATAAAAGGATAAATGCTAATTTTGGAGAAGAAATTGACCCTGATACAATAATAGACCTGTTAAATAAACGTTATCCAAACATTACGTTCAGACAAGCTGAAGTAATTCAAAATACTCTGAAAAGAGAAAAAGATTTGCTTGTTTATATAGAAGAATGGATCCGAAACGAATTCAAGAATTCTAGAGATCCAATAACTGGAACCTCCTTACAATTAGACTGGTGGGAATTTGGAGAGTATTTTAAATTGGGTGAAAAACTTCGTGAAAGGATTTTCGATAAACTAGTTCGCTCTGGTGACTTCGTACTTTATGAATATGTTGTAGATGGACAACACAGACAAAGGTTAAGGTTTCTGGGGGATTTAGAATAATCTATTATTATCCATTAATCTTCACTTTTCAGATCTTTAACCCACTCTAGAATCTCACTATGAAGTGGATTGCAGGCAATAACTAGTTGATCAAAAATTTCGTCACTTGGATGAACCTTATCCCCATCAAGGTTCGTAAATTCCAAACCCAATCGCTTAATGATTAAATTTGCTGCAGCAATATCCCAAAATTGCCCTTTATATCCTGCACCCCAGAATAACCCGCCATGAAGTGTTCCTTGGGCTATGAGCATCAAATGCTGAGAAATACCTCCTCCTAAACGGTAGGATCGTCCAATTCGACCAGAAATATCAGCTGTTGCTAATTTGTATTGGAGTTTCTTTGGGATTTTATCGGAAAAGTCGATTAAAAGACGAGCCTTCTGAATTGGGTATGTTTTAGGCTTGAATAGATTCGATCCATTCAAGCGAGCAGAACCATTTCTTGCAGCAGAATAGAGCATATCAGTAAAAGGATTGTAAACAACACCCGCGACTAATCCATTCTTATCCCAAGCTGCAATAGACATAGAAACAAAAGCCAAATTTCCTCTTAAAAATGCTTTTGTCCCATCTAAAGGATCTATATACCAAATTACTTCTTCAGGCATCGACGCTAGTTTTATTTCTGACTCTTCGGATTGAATTAAATGCGTTGGGAAATGCATGAGAATATGATTTTTAATTAAACGTTCAGATTCCATATCGAAATTAGTTACAAAATCATCGTCACCTTTTCGAAAAACTTGAAGGTCTTTAAAAGACATTAGTCTCAGAAAAGATCCAGCCATTTTAGCTGCTTGTTCCGCTACAATTCTATAGTGTTCTTCCATTTTTTTGACCTCATTTATTCAATTTCGTAAGTTCGTGCATCACTTGAGCACTCAGTCCGTCTAGTAGCGGTGTAACATCACCTACAGCACCTGGTGAGGCAGATGCTACCATAAATATATTTTCTGAGACAGGAGCGACATAACACTCTTTATTACTTGTTCTAAATATCAAAATATTAATATCCTCATTCGTACGAGCATTGAAAGAGGATTTCAACTCCTCAAATGCAATTAGCCCGAGTATATTTATCGATTCCATCTCTTCTGTATTGCAGGTTTTTGTTGAAAATAATTCTAATCCATCAGACGATACGATGGATATACACAGAGGAATCTCTACACTCTTACTATCAAAAACCTTCTGGACAAGATTAATTGCTTTTTGAGCTATTTCAGACATGTTTTACAACTCATTGAGAAAAAAATAACCCTAAAATGCTTATTTCTACCATTAAGCTAAATTCTGGTCAAGATTTTCCCTTACTAAATAAATTAATACGTAAGGTGGAATTACTGAAGAGAGGAATTCAGTCCTCCTTGAAAAACATTTGTTATTAAAGGATGTACGAGGGGGTTAAAGCTAATCTCCTAAAAATACTTTAAGATACTCTTCTACTTAACTTTTGTTGGAAATTAGCCGTTATTGCAGATAGTGAGATCATGAATCCGATAACCATTACACAAGACCTCGAATCATTGAAAATTGCAAGTAAAATCTTAGTAGATTTATTTTCATCTTCTGATATTCCAAATATTACGGAAAATGAGTGGGTTGAATGGAAAAACTGGTTTTTAAGTCAAGAGTCAAAGTTTAGAGCGGGAACAGTATCTATTCCGACCTATTTCACTCAGGTTAAGAGAATTCATGCTTTTTTAATAGAAAAAACATCGCTAGAGGAGAATGACTTATTTTTCATGGAGATTATGGAGCGAGAAAAGGTATATGATCTAACTGAAATTAAACATGAGAAACCCGAGCAATTAAGTGAAGAAGAATTTGATTCGTTTGCAGAAATTCTTTTTAGTTTTTATACGCAAGGTCAATCCGATTTGAAAGCAAATCCGCAAATAGAGAAGCTTGTTTCTCAAAAGAAAAATAGATTTTTTGAACGGGATGTAATTCTAAATATAGAAGATGAAATTGCTGCAATTAAAGCTGGTGATTATAAGTTCAATTCAGAAGATGAAAAATTTTGCCTTCTGGGGGAATTATTTCTACAGAATGGAGACTTAGAGACTGCTAGCAACAACTTTGAAGCGATCTCTGCCATTACCTTGAAAAATGCTAAATTAATTTCTATTGCATTAGCAAAAAGAAACTTAAATTGGTTTAAAATCTTATTACCAAAAGCTTATCCAGAAACGTTCGAACTGGAATCATCTGGAAGGTATATTCTATCTTTTTTGATCGCAAATGAATGGTTCTATCGTTATGATGTTGATTCAACGAGTCAAAGATGTATTTCATTCGTATTAAGCTCTGGGATTTACCAAATTTCTAAAATGGATGTTTTTAGAGCTTTTATAGAAGATATACGCATCTCCACTGATGGAAGACTGGGATTGTGGGGTATAAAAGCTGAAAAAATGTACGATTTCAAAATTGAAAATGTAAGACATCTGGATTTTAAACAAAGAATTGGATGGAGAGCCATTTAATAAAAAATAGAATAGAGTCTCCGAATCAGGCATGATGTCAAGACATTTGGGTTATAATTCTCAGATATTCTTTTTAGTGCATATATTTCTATAGCTTATCATGTTGGGAAGGATTTTTGTGGACGTAAAACAAAAGCTTATAAGAGCTTGAACAATTTGTTCAATCAACCGGAGGCCAGGAAACTCTAGTTGTTAAAATGATGTGACAATATGCAATTAGACAAATCTAATTTCAATGAGCTCATAGGAGCCATTATTATTGTCGCACAAATTATTTTTGCTTAAAAAGTATTTTCTCAACTTTTCCTGGGAGTTTGAGAGTTTGAACGGATATTTAGATTGCTGTATTTTTGACATTCAGATTCCCTTTTGTAATCACATAAGGAAATTTCCTCCAAAACTAGCCAAACGTTTTTTGGGAAAGATCTTTGAAGTAAGAATGCATGCAATTCTCCGTCTAAAGACATAAAGAGGCGTAAATTGTGAAATTCCCGAATCTACCAACCAAACCAAACCTTCCGAAAGAAGAGATGCACATACTGGAATTTTGGAAACAAAATGATATTTATAACAAGATACAGGAGGCATCTAAAGACAAAAAACCTTTTGTTTTTTTGGAAGGACCCCCGACAGCAAATGGACACCCCCATATGGGCCATGCGTTAACTCGAGCAATAAAGGATATTTATCTACGATACAAAACCATGACAGGCCACTATGTAACACCAAGAATAGGAGGCTGGGATTGTCATGGACTCCCTGTCGAGATTGAAGTTGAAAAGGAGCTTGGTCTGGAAAGCAAAGAGGATATTATCGAATATGGCATTGATAAGTTCATTACTAAGTGTCCAGAGTCTGTGATGCGTTATGTCAAAGAATGGGAAGAGCTGTCTGAAAGAATTGGTTTTCATCTTGATCTCTCCAAATCCTACATCACAATGTCTGAAGATTATATTGAATCGGTTTGGTGGTCGTTAAAACAGATTTATGATAAAAAATTATTATTCAAAGGGTATAAAGTTGTCCCCTACTGTACTAGATGTGGAACTCCTATTTCCTCTCATGAAGTTGCCCAGGGATATCAGGAAACCCAAGATCCGAGTATATTCATCAAGTTCAAATTAAAAGGAGAAACAAATAAGTACGCCTTAGCTTGGACTACAACTCCTTGGACTTTACTTTCCAATTTAGTATTAGCTGTTAATAAAGAAGCTGCATACATTGAAGTCGATCACGAAGGTGAAATCCTCATATTTGCAAAAGAACTCTTACCACGGGTTTTTCATGAGAAAAAAGATATCCTCAAGGAATATCCTGGCGAAACACTCCTCGATTTAGAATATGAAGCTCTTTTCCCTTATACAGCCAACAAAAAGACTGGTAAAGCTCATTTCATTGTTGCAGCGGATTTTGTTTCAATGGAAGAAGGAACAGGGATAGTTCATTGTGCACCTGCGTTTGGTGTGGAAGACTATGAGCTATGTCAAGCAATAGGAGTAGATATGCTAAATCCTGTTCGTGAAAATGGAACTTTTGATCCAGATATGCCTGATTTTGGTGGTTTACATGTCAAAAAAGCAGACCCCCTTATTATAAACAAATTAGAGGAAGAGAATAAACTACTTCGAGTTGAAGAGATAACCCATACATATCCGTTTTGCTGGAGATGTGATTCCCCTCTTCTTTATTATGCCATGGAATCTTGGTTTATTGGTATGAGCCAAGTCCGTGATCGCATCCGAGAATTAAATCAACAAATCAGATGGCAACCCAAGCACCTTAAAGATGGCCGATTTGGTAATTTCCTAGATGAATTAAAAGACTGGTCTTTATCCCGCTCGCGCTATTGGGGTACTCCTCTTCCAATTTGGACCTGCAAAAAGGGACATGAATTCATTGTGGGAAGCCGTAAAGAGCTTCATAATTTGACTAAAGGAGGTTTACCTAAAGGATTCTCTCTTCATAAACCAGATGTTGATAAAATACAAGTCACATGCCCTAAATGTAAATCTTTAGCGAAACGAGAAGAGTATGTAATAGATTGCTGGTATGACTCTGGATCAGCACCATTCGCTCAATGGCACTATCCCTTTGAAAACAAGGAAGAATTTGAAAAGCATTTTCCAATTGATTTTATTACTGAAGCTATCGATCAAACCCGAGGATGGTTCTACTCTCTCTTAGCGATCTCTACAGTTGTATTTGATAAACCTGCATATCTAACGTGTTTAACTATGGGGCATGTTCAAGATGAAGACGGTAAGAAGATGTCCAAATCAAAAGGAAACTACAGTGATCCACAGCATATTTTCAGTGAATATGGAGCTGATCCTTCCAGATGGCTTCTCTTTAGCACACCTACTTGGAATGATGTTCGATTTGGTGACAATCTTGTAGAGGAAAGTCTCAAAGAATTCATTTTACCGCTTTGGAATGTATTATCTTTCTTTGTCACTTATGCAAATCTAGATAATTACTCTCCAGAGCTAAAAAAATATCAAATTGCACCATCTAAAAGACCATTGCTTGACCAATGGATACTCTCTCGTTATAATACCACATTAAAGGAAATAGAACAAGGGTATGACGATTTATCAATTCATTTTGCTATAAAAGCTCTTAAAAATTTCTTGAACGCAGACCTTTCCAATTTATGGATCAGACAGTCTCGAAGGAGATTTTGGGAAAAAAAATTAACTGTTTCAAAAAAATCAGCGTACTCTACCTTATATGAGATATTAGAATCTTTATCCAAAGTAATCGCTCCAATTTTACCATTTCTTAGTGAAAAAATTTACCAAGACCTTGTTGTAAGCCAAGGTCATGGAAAATTAAGTGTACATCTTGAAACCTATCCCCACGTCAATGAACAGGCTATAAAACCAGAACTAGAATCATTGGTGAGTATCTCACGTGACGCGATAACTACCGGAAGGGCCATTAGAGCAAGAAAAGACTTTAAAGCTCGTTGGCCTCTTCCCCAGGTTATCTTTGTCACTAATTCGCAAGGAAAAGAAGCATTAATTGCATTTAAAGATTTATTACTTCAAGAGTTGAACGTAAAAGAGATGCTTTTTTCTGATAATCCTGTTGAATTTCAGGAGATTTCTTTTGCACCAAATTTCAAACAATTAGGCCCTAAATTTAAAAAGAATGCAAATGATGTTGCTTCTTGGATGAGGGGACAAAAAGGGCAAACTGCAAAAGATATTGCTGAAATCTTAAATGCAAACGGTACACTTGAAATTGAGATCAATGGACAAATTGTTACAATTTCTAAAGAAGATTTAGAAATTCGAATTACAGAACGAGAAGGATATAGCGGGGCTTCTTTCACTCATGGAGATCTATTCCTCAATATGAATCCTAGTGAGGAACTTCTACAAGAAGGGTTCGTACGTGATTTAATTAGACGAATCCAATCAATGCGAAAAGATATGGAGCTCGCATATGACGACGAAATATGTGTGGGAATAAGTAATATTACCAATGAAACTCAAGAAATGATACAACGCTATCTAAACTTGATTAAAGAAGAAGTCCTCGCTTTGTCTCTCGATTTTTCTACAGTAAAAGGATTTACTAAAAACTGGGTCATTCAAGATCCTTACAGTAAAACTAGAGAGCTCACGATTTCGATTAATAATGTGAAGAATAAGTAAATTTGGTATCATTTTCTCCATCATACAAAATACCAGAGATAATAGTTTATTAATTTACAAGAGTGGGTTTTCTTAGAGCATGAATTAAATAGGTGGGCATCCAGTGGACTCCGATATGCTTAGAACATTGTACTTGAAATTTTTTGAAGAAAAAAATCATTCTATCATTAGCTCAGCTTCTTTACTACCTGAAAATGATCCTACAGTCCTTTTCACGACCGCTGGCATGCACCCTCTGCAACCATTTTTACTTGGAGAACCCCATCCGTCTGGTAAACGCCTAGTAAATTGTCAAAAATGCATCCGTACAGGTGATATTGAAGATGTTGGAGATTCGACTCATTTAACATTTTTTGAAATGCTTGGTAACTGGTCTTTAGGGGATTATTTCAAAGAAGAAGCAATAGAGATGAGCTGGGAGTTCTTAACGGATCCACGTTGGCTAGGCCTAGATCCAAATAAAATCTCTGTAACCGTTTTTGAAGGCGATGAAGAGGTTCCTCGTGATGAGGAATCTGCATCTATTTGGAAAAAAGTGGGTATTCCTGAAAAAAGAATATATTATCTACCTCGTGAAGATAATTGGTGGGGACCAGCTGGGGAAACAGGGCCTTGTGGTCCAGATACTGAAATGTTTTTCGATACAGGAAAGAAAAAATGCTCTTCAAGCTGTCAACCAGGTTGTAATTGTGGTAAGTATTTTGAAATCTGGAATGACGTATTTATGAGTTATAATAAAGTTTCAGAGAATAAATACGAAAAATTAAAACAGAAAAATGTTGATACAGGCATGGGGATTGAACGGACTGTGGCAGTATTAAATGATATGAAGACAATTTTCGAAATTGATACGATTAAACCAATAGTGGATCGTATAGTAGATTTCACGAAAATAGACCATCCTAACCCAGAACAAATAGAATCAGTCCATATAATAGCAGATCATATTCGTGCTGCAACTTTCATTCTAGGAGACGATAAACATTTAACACCATCTAATTTGGGGCAAGGATACGTTTTAAGGCGTTTAATAAGAAGGATTATTAGACAGGGAAATTTATTAAATATCAAACAACGCTTTCTTCCAGTTCTTGCTCAGATAGTCATAGAAACCTACAAAAATATTTACCCAGAACTTGAAAATAATAAAAGCTTTATAATTGAGCAGTTAACTCAAGAAGAGCAGAAATTTTCTACTGCCTTAAGAAAAGGATTGAGAAAATTTAATCAAATCTATTCGCAGACTGGTACAATTACAGCAAAGGATGCTTTTTTATTATTTACTTCATTCGGATTCCCATTGGAAATTACTCTTGAATTAGCTGCTGAAAAAAATCTAGAAATCGATCTTGATAAATTTAAACAGGAATTTGAAGGACATAGAGATCTCTCACGGAAAGCAACTGAAGGAACTTTTCAAAGTGGATTAGCTGATCATTCATCAAGAACTACAAGATTACATACAGCAACTCACTTACTTCAGCAAGCTTTGAGAGAGGTATTAGGTGAACACGTTCAGCAAAGAGGAAGTAATATCACATCAGAAAGGACACGCTTTGACTTTACTCATTCACAGAAACTCTCTAGGGAAGAACTGAAAGCAGTTGAAGATCTTGTTAACCAAAAAATACAGGAAGCGTTACCAGTTAAGAAAGTAATTATGAAGCCTTCAGAAGCCAAAAAACAAGGAGCTTTAGGTTTCTTTGATGATCGATATGAAGAAAATGTATCTGTTTATTCTGTTGGAGATTTTTCCAAAGAAATTTGTACAGGACCCCATGTCAGAAATACGAGTGAAATTAAGCATTTTATAATTCAAAAGCAGCAGAATATCGGAACAGGCTTAATAAGAATCCGAGCGACAATAGAATAGTATATTTAATCGAAAGAATGGGATTCTATCCGAATTTCGTTAGATGGCATTGAAACTTCTAGGAGCGTTTTATTTGGAATTTCCTCCCATGAATATTCTTTAGAGCCCTTAAAACCAATAGGTTCAGAAGAAAAAATTATAGAAGAGTTATGTTTCTGAAAATAGAGAGAATAATAATTTAGATTTTGCTTTGCCCACCTTAGAGAATATAAAATTTTACCATTACTTAACAGAAAATTAATTGCTGTGAATTGAACGGTCAAATTATCTAGAGAGTTTACTAAATTTTGTAAAACTGATATTTTGGGATTTTTATTAATTGATTTCATTAAATATCTAAAGAAATATTCGGAATCAGATCCTTCGGAACTTAATGGGTAACTAATATCATAAGATAGTTGATTCGCGTCATGAACGGTTCCATTATGTATAAATGCCCAAGACTCCCAGAAAAATGGATGAGTATTGGCATAAGATACAGCGATTTTAGGACTCGCTTTTCGTAAATGGCAAAGAAAAACATGAGGGGAGAATTCTAACGACTTTAAAGATTCCAGATATCTCTCCGACTCAAGAGCTGAACCAAGACCTTTAGCTAGTAGTATCATTTTTTCATTATTTTTTGAATATGCCATACCCCAACCATCTTTATGGCCTGAACTTGTTGCCTCTGGAGGAACATTTCCAACTTCAGCCTGCTTTTGAAATTCTAAAGCTATTTCTTGCCAAATTGGATTTTCTCGAAAAATTCCTAGAAGTCGACACATTTCGTTCCCTGCATGAATTAATTCAATTTAATTTTATATTAGAACTCACTTGGTTCAACTAGAGGTATCCGCCAGTCAATATTTGGAGTTCTCACACCTAATTTTAACAAAATTGGCCCCCTTCGTTTATGTTCACTTGAATAGAGCATTGATTTTACCTCTTTTACTCTTTCGATGGAAATTTCAAGTAAATTAGCAATATCGGATTCGGTTTGGAAATGTTCAAGTCCAAATAGTATTGCATCTAATAAATCGTAGCTCATGCCAATTTCTGTTTCATCAGTTTGATTTTCTGATAATCCTGCGGAAGGGGCTTTCATAAGAATCTTTTTAGGAATTTTAAGATATTTTGCTAGTTGGTAGACATGCGTTTTATAGATATCTCCAATTGGTAAAAGATCAACTGCTCCATCGCCATATTTGGTATAATACCCTATCATTAATTCGCTTTTATTGCCTCCTCCACATATAAGGCAGTTCATCTTATTTGCATAAAAATACCAGATTGTTTGCCGAATTCTAGGTTTTAAATTCATCCATTCTAGTCGATTAGAATCTTCTTTTTCCTTTATTTCGGTTGAAACTGAATGAATAATGTTCTGGATATCAATTACCTTTAGATTAATCCCAAGAATTTTACATAAATTAGTGACATCAGCTAAATCTTCTGAAGGTGTGGTACCACTGGGAAGAAAAAGCGCAAAAACCCTTTCAGGGCCCAATGCACGGACAGCCAAAGTAGTAACAACAGCTGAATCAATCCCTCCGCTAACACCAATCACTACTCCATTTAATCCAGATTCTTTCACTCGGATGCGAATGAATTCCTCAATCAGTTTAGTTATTTGCTCCACATCAATCGGGGGAATGGTTTTCATTACTTCATCACCATCTATAACTCACGACTTTCTAATTCTAGTTTTGAATACATCCAAGGCGGAACATCTCTCAAAGTTGGAACAAAGTGTTTTGATTGTCTCACTACCTCGGTATCTAATGTAATAACACCAAAATCTGGTTCATTATACTTCAATTTCACAATTTGCTTCCCTGCAGCATTTCTAGCCTCTGATCCACCCCAAAAAATTAAATCATCTTGAATACCAGCTTGGTTAACATAAACCAAATTTATAGTGTTTTCCATTGCTCTAGAGGGAATGAATGCTTCGAAATAGTGTCTTCGTATCCCTGGAGACGCTGAAATGCAAATGGATGTATGGGCGCCTAAAAAAGCGTGGGCGCGAGTCACTTCTGGACTGAAAATATCATAACATATTTGTAATCCAAGTTTCCCAAACGGGGTATCTAAAATGCCAATCTGAGTAGCACTACGGAAATATCTTCGTTCATTAAATACGGAATGATTTGGAATCATTATCTTCCTTGCTTTGCCTAAGAATCCTTCTGGTCCTACTAATATTGCTGTATTGTAGATAAGTCCAGGTAGTGATGACTCTGGCATCCCCGCTACAATAAAGCAAGAATTTTGGCTTGCAATCTTCACTAACTTCTCACAATATGATCCCTGTGGAGTTGGTTGAGCTAACTCAAATATATCATCGTGCATTAGATATCCAGTAACTGATAATTCGGGAAAGACTACAATGGTGTTCGAATGGGATACAATTTCGGATTTAGAACATATTTTTTGAATCTGATCAAGATTTTTCTTGGGATCAGCTTGAAATGATTTAATTTGAGCTAAAGCAATTTGGAATTTCATTATATCACCTAAATTACATTATATATGCAGATATTTCTTCCAATCCCAGTCTGTTACTTGGGTGGAATACTGTAGCCACTCTTCTTGTTTAATTTTGAGGAATTGCGAATAAATATGTTCTCCCAAGGCTTGACGCAGAAGTCTATTGGATTTCAAGAAGCTCAGGGCTTCAAATAAATTCCCAGGAAGAGTTTTGATATTTAATCTGTCACGTTCCTCAGATGATAACGTGAAAATATTTTGTGTGACGGGAGACACTAGCTCAAGCTCGCGATCAATACCATCTAATCCTGCTGATATAAGAGCTAGAAATGCAATATAGGGATTAGTGCTCGGATCGGGGCATCTGTATTCAAATCGTGCGAGTGAAGGGATTTGGTACATGGGAACACGGATAAGAGCAGATCGATTGAGCGGACCCCATGCAATATATACCGGGGCCTCAAATCCAGGTACTAGTCGTTTATATGAGTTAATTGTTGGGGCAACAAGTGCTGTTATTGCTTGAGAATGTTCCAAAATACCGGCCATAAAGTGTTGACCTAATTTTGATATTTCATTGACATTTTTAGTCGCAAAGAGGTTTTTTTCGTCTTCCCATAGTGAAATGTGAAAATGCATTCCATTTCCAGGCTGGTTTCCAAAGGGTTTGGGCATAAAAGAAGCAAGGTACCCCATTTTTACCGCAAGTGCTCTTATTGTCGCCTTATAAGTAAGTATAGCATCTGCTTGCAGTAAAACCTCATTATGGCCAATTTCTATTTCATATTGACCAGGTCCAACCTCATGATGATGAACTTTGGTTTTAATTTTGGCTTTTGACAAATGCTGTGGAAATCGCTTTACCATTCCTTCTGCAATAGCTCTAGGGTATATATCAGCATAGTCACCTTCATCGATAGGCTTAGAATCTTTCAACAATACAAATTCAGGTTCAGGGCCAACCTTTAAAGTCCAATTTCTAGATTCTAGTTTTTCTTTAATGATATACTTCAAACGTGAACGTGTATCACCAGGAAAAATTTTCCCTCTTTGATAAATCGTACACATAGTAGCAAGCTTGGGCTCTTCAGTGTATGAGATTTCAGTTAAACTCGATAAATCTGGAATGAGATGAAGATCTGAGTCCTCCAATGGGGTGAACCCAGCAACTGAACTCCCATCAATATTTGCACCCTCTGTAAATATCGGATCATTAGAGGCATTAGTAATCTCTTCTATTTCAACGGGTACATTCATAGCTTTTAATGATCCATTTATGTCAACAAATCTAATCTCAAGGATGTTATACATTTTTTTTCTCTCGATATTTTAGCGACATTAGCTATTCAAGCTTTACGGATTAGATCTCTAATTTTACGGTATCCAATTATCTTGAAACCTAATTCCTCTATATATTCTTTCAATTCTGAGCTTGTAAAAGCTTCATAATCCTGATTTCTCCACCCTGAAGATTCAGGAGTTATTGCTTTCAGTTCTTCAGACATCTTTGCAGGATGAAATAATAGGTGGGTTAATCCCTCCTTGACTTCTTTTAACCTATCACAATAATATTCCACCTTGTTTGGTTGCTCTCCTCCTGTATCAATTATCATTTGGTCGATAAGAGGAAATCCATCATTTTCTAGCTGTGTGAGAAATCCAAGATAAATATCTGCAAACTCACCCAAACCAATTTCTATTAACTGCTCTCGTGTCACCCTAGGCATGAAAGCAGGAACTTTAAATTCTTGAGACAGCGTTAAATAAGATTGAATGTATTTGGGATTCATAACTGTACCCATATGGGTATCAATGTGAGTTACATCTATACCATGATTTATTGCTCTTTGAATCTGAGCTCGCATTTCAAATTCAGCAGCTTCGGTAGAAATATTTTCTACAGCAGCCTCTGATGTTCTCCAAAGGCAACCTTCGTGATCTAATAATCCAGTTTTGGGATCAACACTACTGATAGCTCTCCAGCGATACAGATCATATTCGCAAGTTAAAGTCAAATGTACACCGACATCATATTGGGAATTTTTTTTACAAATATTAGCAGTTTCAAGGAACCATGGAGAAGGAACTATAACGGATCCGCAAGTTGCTACCCCAAAATCCAAGCATTCAAATGAGGCAACGTTGGATGCATGTGAAAACCCCATGTCATCAATATGAAAAATGATCACCTTATCACTTGCATTAAAACCTAATTTCTCAATTAAAGATTCTTTTGACACTTCGATACACATTCCAAGATTAAAGATTTATTTTAAGTTTGAATAAATTTATTTATTATTGTATTTACTTGATCTTTAGCTTCTTGAAAAGCAAAATGTCCAACACGAGGAATAACTATTAACTCTGACCCCTTTATATTCTCTTGCAGATATTTTGAATACTTTACTGGCGTTAAACGATCTTGTTCACCACAGATTATAAGAACAGGAACTGAAATGTTTTGGGAAATATGACCACGAATGTCAAACTTTGTACAAGAATTGAAATCTTGAAGCAATATTTGCGCTCCATTGCCTTGAAATATCTTCTTATTTTCTATTATTATATTAGGGTCTACTTCTTCTCCATAAGCGAATTTTTCCATCATTTCCAATGCTTGATCAAAATTATTTTCAATTAATTCGAAAAATAAAGGGGCAACATTTAATTTTGCTCCAGTACCAATTAAAATAACTTTTTTGAGGTTTTTTATTGAATATTTGAGTGTTATATCTAGAATAATAGCCCCTCCCATGGAATGTCCACAAAGAATAAATGGTTCTACTCTTAACTCGGTAATCAAATCAATTATTGTCTTTGCAAAATGAGAAACACTTGTCATTTCTATGGGTTTACTAGAACCATGACCCGGAAGGTTAGGAACGAGTAATCCAAAGCCTAATGATTTGAAAAAATCAACTTGCTTTCTCCATTGCGCTTTACTTCCTCCTGCACCATGAACAAATACAATATATGGCATATTCTTCTTCTTGGGTTCTTCAAAATCATATTCGATTGTTCTAATCATCTTTTATAACAAAACCTTTGGGATTAATCTTACCAATTCTCTATTTTCCATTTGGGAGAGCGTTTCTCTAAAAACGCATTCAATCCTTCCTTACCTTCATCAGAGGTTCGAATTTCAGCAATTTTTTCAATACAATATTTCCTGACTGTTTGAAAGTCACTATCACGATTTTTTACTAGTAATTGCTTTATAGCAGTCATTGCCAAAGGGCTACTGGAAAATATATGGTTGATGATCTCCTGAATCTTTTTATCAAGCTCTGAATGATCCTTTGTTGTTTCATGAATTAATCCCATGGTTTTAGCTTTTATCGCATTAAAAATTTCTCCGGTTAGGAAGTATCTCGTAGTATTGGCCATACCTATCTTCGGAATTACATAAGGAGATATCACTGCAGGCATAATACCCAAATTGACCTCGGAAAATGCCATTTTGGCTGTTTCAACCGATATTGCTATATCAGATGCACAAATAAGTCCCACTCCCCCTCCAAACGCTGCTCCATTTATCCTCGCAATAACTGGTTTAGGAGTGGTATAAATCGTGTAAAATAATTGTTCTAATCGAAATGCATCCTCTTGGTTTTCTTCCAAAGAATAATCTTTGGTTGATTTCATGTAGTTTAGATCAGCGCCTGCAGAAAATGATTTTCCTGCTCCAGTTAAAATTATCGCCCGTATAGATAAATCATTTCCCAGTTGTTTAAAAACAGAGGTTAGCTCCTCAATCATTGTTGGATTGAAGGCATTATGTACCTGTACTCTATTTAGAGTGATTCGAGCTATATGATTTATCTGCTCAGTTAAAATTGTGTCATAATTTTCCATTTGAATCTCGGTCCCTTTCTACATACGAAATACACCATATTTTGTTTCAGGTATCGGTGCATTCAAGGTCGCAGATATGCACAAAGCCAAAATTATTCGAGTATCTACAGGATCAATTATTCCATCATCCCATAATCTTGCAGTAGAATAATATGCACTTGATTCTTCATCATATTTTCTAAGAATAGGGGCCATTATTTTCTCCCTCAATTCTGGTGTTATTTGTTCTCCTTGCAATTCTAATTGAGCTTCCTTAACGGTAGCAAGTACATTTGCTGCCTGTTCTCCTCCCATAACGGAGATTCGAGCGTTTGGCCACATAAACAAAAAGCGAGGTGAATAAGCACGACCAGCCATACCATAATTGCCAGCTCCAAAACTACCTCCAATTATAATTGTGATTTTTGGTACTTGGGCATTACTTACAGCCATTACTAATTTTGCTCCATCTTTTGCTATACCTCCGGATTCAGCATCTTTACCTACGATAAAGCCAGTAATATTTTGAAGGAAGATCAAAGGAAGTTTACGCTGGGTGCATAAATTTATGAAATGAGTACCCTTCAGTGCGCTTTCAGAAAAAAGAACTCCATTATTTGCTAATATTCCCACAGGATATCCCATAATCCAGCCAAAACCACAGACTAGTGTAGCTCCATATAAAGCTTTGAATTCATGAAAACGTGAACCATCGACCAACCGAGCAATAATTTCATGGACATCATAAGCTTGTTTTGGATCTTTAGGGAGGATTCCATAAATTTCGCTGATTTCATACAAAGGTGATTCCGGATTACGGACATCTACCTTTGTTTTGGGAGGAAGATTTAGATGCTCAATTATATTCCGAGTAATTCGTAAAGCATGGTCATCATTCGTAGCATAGTGATCTGCTACACCAGAAGTACGGCAGTGTACATCTGCCCCTCCTAAATCCTCAGCTGAGACTTCCTCCCCTGTAGCTGCTTTCACTAATGGTGGTCCGCCTAGGAAAATAGTTCCTGTACCCTTGACTATAACTGTTTCGTCACTCATAGCAGGAACATATGCGCCACCCGCTGTACATGACCCCATTACAACACTTATTTGAGGAATAGACTTAGCTGACATTTGTGCCTGATTATAAAAAATTCGGCCAAAATGCTCTCTATCAGGAAACACTTCAGCTTGAAGAGGGAGAAAAGCTCCACCAGAGTCAACTAGATATACACAGGGTAAGTAATTCTCTTCTGCTATCTCTTGTGCCCTAAGATGCTTTTTAACGGTCATAGGAAAATAAGTTCCACCCTTAATTGTAGCATCATTAGCAATGAACATCACTTCCCTTCCAGATACCATACCAAGCCCTGTAACAATGCCAGCATAGGGAGCATCATCATTATATAACCCTAATGCAGCTAATGGACTTAATTCCATGAATGGAGTGTCTGGATCTAAAACCATTTTAATTCGTTGTCTAGCGGGAATTTTTCCTCTTTCTAGATGTTTTTCCAGAGCTTTTGGATTACCCTCCCGCACTCTTTCAAGTGTTTCGCGAAGCTGTTTCAACACTGTCTGATAATACTCCCAATTCTCCATATATTCTTTCGATTTTACATCGACTTTGGATTTTAAAATAGCCATCAGAACATCCTCATCTTAACAACGCAGTTTAGAGAGTTTCATATGATAATTTATGGATTTTTCTTCTCTGAAAAAATAAAGTCAATGCAATAAAAATTGATTATGAGAAGGCAGAAGGTTCTAATTTCCTTCTATTTGTTATTTGGGATTATCTGACTGAATGATTTCCATTAATGGAACGTTTGCTTCTACCTGATCCCCATTCTTATAATAAATAGCCTCAATAAATCCATCAAATGGAGCTGATACCTTATTTTCCATTTTCATGGCTTCGATTACCAAAAGTTCCTGTCCTTTCTTGATTTTATCGCCCACTTTTACCAATAATTTGATAATTCGTCCTGGCATTGGACTGGTAAGTCCTCCTTCCTCTATAGTTTCTTCAAAATCTTCTGTTAGATCTGTAACGCGAGTTAATTGATAATCATGGCCATCTAGATGAATAAACCTAATATTCCCGTCTTTAGCTACAGAACACTTGTAGATAATATTTTCAAGTGTAAATTGAAATTGACCAACACCTAAAACTTTAGCAGTGACCTGTATCTCTTTCTCTGACCCATCTTCTTCTTGAATAATGGCAAAATATGAATTAGTTTCTTCATCGCGACGTAAGCGAACCATAAATCGGCGATTACCTTTTTCAAAGGTGAAATTTTCACTCATATTATTTCCCAGTCAGACTAGAGTTTTCGTTTCGGGGTTTTTCCATGTTCCCAAAAACCAATACTCCGCCAAGGGGAATAGGGATCTTCAGGAAGAAACGATGAATGAATATCGTCAACTTTGGGTAAAATTTTCTTGAATGCCTTCTTACCCTTTCCTAAAGTACCAGAAAGTTTACCAGATACAACATCAAGACTTTCACGTCCCCACATCCCGACCTTTTGCCATGGAGAATGGGGATCAATACTATTAGGTGCAACCATTGCCGAAAATTCCGAACCTGCACTCATAAATGGCTCCATTACTTCAAAAAGAGCCGCAGCAAGTAATACTTGATAAGGAGTTTCCTTTTCTTCTCCTTTCCACTCAGAAAAGTATTGTTCTACAAAATTTGTATGAGTATTACCATTGAGAAATTCTTTGTGCAGTAAAATTTCTTTTAAGAAGTTAATATTTGTGGGAATTCCTTGAGCAGTATAATTTCTTAATGCCCATTGCATTTTTTGTATAGCTTCATCGCGTGTTTCGGCATGAACGATAAGCTTCGCAATCATTGGGTCATAGTAGGTTGAAACATTACCTCCAGATGTAGGAATTCCCAGATCGTTCCTTATATTTACCCCAACTGGTACCTGAACTTGATAAATTTTCCCTGCAGCTGGCATAAATTGATTTTCAGGACTCTCAGCATAAATCCGAAATTCAAAAGCATGACCCCTTCCAACAACATCTTCTTGGTTAATAGTAAGCTCTTGACCAGCTGCGATTTTAATTTGCCATTTAACAAGATCGATTCCTGTTGTAGCTTCAGTTATTGCATGTTCTACTTGGAGTCGGGCATTGATTTCTAAAAAGTAGTAATTATTTCTATCATCTAATACAAATTCAACTGAACCAGCATTAGAATAATTCACGGCTTTAGCGGCAGCAATGGCGGTTTCGCCCATTTTTTGTCTCAATTCACCTGTTAAAGCCGTTGATGGGGTTTCTTCAATGATTTTCTGGTGTCTTCGTTGAATAGAACATTCACGTTCATTTAGATGGATAATATTTCCAAAGCTATCTCCTAATATCTGAAATTCGATATGCCTAATATGGGAAAAATACTTTTCGAGGAAGACATCCCCTTTACCAAAGGCCCCTTTTGCTTCACGCTTGGCACTTTCATACGCGGAAGGGAACTCTTCTTCAGAATTTACGATTCTCATTCCTCTTCCTCCTCCTCCAGCTGTTGCCTTAATTATTATAGGAAATCCAATTTCTTGAGCTTTTTTCAGAAGAAATTTTTTATTACGAGATCCTTTATGGTAACCAGGAATTACAGGTATGCCTGCAGCTTTCATCGTTCGTTTAGCTTGAATTTTATCTCCAACAGCATATATCGCTTTAGGAGTAGGACCAATGAAGACTATTCCAGCATCCCATACCTTTTGTGCAAAAACAGAGTTCTCAGAAAGAAATCCGTATCCAGGATGGATTGCTTCGGATTTACTTTCTTTTGCTATCTTAATAATCTTCTCCATATTGAGATAACTATCAGATGGAGTATTTCCCTTTAGTGGATATGAAAAATCAGCTGCATGTACATGTACAGCATCCTCATCGACATCAGAATAGATTGCGACAGTTTCAATGCCCATCTCTTGAGCTGCAGCAATAATACGGTTCGCAATTTCTCCTCTATTTGCGATGAGGATTCGTTTAAACATAATGATCCCTGATTCTGGACATCTATCTGTTACAGAGAGTATCCTAACTCACATAGAAATGTTGCTTTTTTACCAACCTACGTAGATTTACCTTCGAATAATAAAGATTTTTAGCTTATTGCCGGTATAATAGGTTTATTTCCTCCTTTAAGAAGGTATCGGGAAAATAACGTTCACCCCTATGATCTAGATGGGTAGGTCATTATATCTTCTCAATCACCTTTATTTGACAAAACTTCAATAATTAAGTCTTAAAAATTTCTATAATACTAAAATCTCCCACTATTTCACGAAAGCGTTGTTCAGTCTTTTCCAGATCCTACTTAGTATGAAACTAAGATATTTTGAATAATATATTTCAATAATTTATTGATTTTTTCGTAATAAACTTACTTACCCTTATATATTTTTAAAATGCGCCTTATTCTCCTTAGAAGATTGTCGTTAAGGTTCTGACATCATAATATATAAAAAGTACAAAGGTTACTTAAAGCTTGAGAGTCATGGCAATGGTCAATTTAGAGTTATTTATCTATATCTTGAAGCAAATTTGCTTTGGAAGTCTTATTTCTGGTCTAATCATATTCTTTCTTACATTGTTTGTACAAGGTAGCCACTTATTTGATCATGATGCTGACTTTGATCATGATCTAGGTCATGATGTCTCAATTGACCATGCTGGAATAGAAATCGATTCAGATGTTGATATTGATGCCGATATGGATGTAGATGTTGATAGTGATGTTAGCATTGGACTGGATAAAGATTTAAGTTTTCATATCGATAAAGATGTTGGGATTGATAAAGATATCAGTCACGATATTAGTTCAACCACTCCTACTCCTCTCATGCTCCTCTTGGGAACATTTATGATCACTTTTGGAGGATCTGGCATGATTTTTCTTGATTCTGGTTTAAACCCAATCTTATCAATCGTAATAATAATAATCCTACCTATTGGGGTTACATACGTTACTTCAAAGGCTTGGGGTAAACTTGCAGTTGAAGAAATATATGAAACTGCTCTACAAACCATTAAAGTTGATGACCAAGTAAAAACTTTAACGAATGTTGACATTCAAGGGGGACTAGTATTAATAAAGACTTCCTCGATTCATGGGCCAAGCAAAATGGCTGCTAAAACTAAATATGGAGTAATTGCAAAAGATATGACTGCCTATGTTGCAGATATCAAAGGAAATATTCTAATTATCGATGAATGGCCGTCCTCGGATAGTAAAGAAAGGCCTATTCCCGAAGGTAGCATAAAATGGGACTAAAATGTAATATTATTTAAAAGGTGAAAGATAAAGTGCAAAATTTTATTTTCCTACAAACGGGCAATATCCTACTGGATAGCCTTTGGTTAGCTTTTGTACTAGTATTTGTGCTAGTTTTAATGTTTATAATTTTCTATGTTTCGCGTTATCGAAAATACAAAACTAATGAATATGTGATACACTTTAGGCGCGGTAAAATTAAACGAGCAGGCACTGGTGGTACTGTTATTTTGTGGCCAATATTTGATGAAGTCATTGTCATTCCCACCACCGTTCAACAAACTTTACTGGAAGCAAAAGAGAAAGTAGTATCATATGAGTACCAGGATGTGGCACTTACTGCTTTTGTTTACTGGAGAGTCTCCGATCCTGAAGTATCGTTTTCTAAAGTAAGTTGGAATCCACAAAGATCTGATTATATAGAAAAAGCAATAAAAAATGCAACTGAAGCCATTATCAGGACAACATGTGCAAATATGAAAATCGAGCAGATTATCCGTAATCGTATAGAAATTATAAAAAACGTTACAAGTGAACTACATGCTCTTGCAGGTGATTGGGGTATTACAGTAGAATCAGTAGAAATCAGAGATGTTGAGGTTCTTGATAGACGACTTAAAGATAATTTAGAGGCAGTTAAAAAAATTGAGGAATCACAGAGAGCCCAGTTACGTCAAGCTGAGATGGAAGAACTAGTTCAACTACGAAATTTGGAAGTAAAACAAAAAACTGGACAATCTGATCAAGAAGTAAAGTTATCTATTGAAAGAAAAGCCAAAGATCGTGAAATAAAAATAGCGGAATTAGAGCAAGAACGAGCAGTTATTGCAGCAGAAACTGAAAGAAAGCAAAAACAAATACAAGCAGAAGCAGAGAAGTTCTTGCGGGTAACACAGGAAGTAGGAGTAGAAGCAGAGCGAATACGGCAAGAAGCATTAGCCCGAAAGGATCGACTGTTGGCGGAAGCAGAAGGAGAAGCAGCTAAAATTAGACAAACACAGATAGCGTTGGCCGAAGGTATTTTAGAACAAGCAAAAGCTCTCAGTCAAGCTGATGAAAAGTATATTCAACTTAAAACTATTGATATACTTCCTGAAATATTTAAGAATATCGATGTTGACAAAATGATTCTTCTTGGAGAAGGACAGGATGCTTATCGATCTATTGCGCAAATGGTTCTCCCTTTCATGGAACTGGCAAAAGAAATGGGTTTTGCAAAACCCAATGAGAACAGCTTACCCCAAAAACGAAATAGAGATTGAAATAACTTCTCTATCACTTTTTTATTTAATATCGCCAAAGAGCATATTTCTTGAAATTCTAATAGATTCTCCTCTTTTCCTCATTCGCGAGAATCCCCCTTCAATCCAATCTTTTGCTTCCTCGGACCGAGAAAGTTTTCTATAGATAGATCCTATTGTTAAATATAATATAGAATCATCTTTTAATTGATTAGCTCGTATATAAAACTCTATTGCCTTCTCATATTCTAAAGTCTGTTGAGAGCTTATTGCTTTCCAATAAAAGAGATTTCCAACTCGTACAAGAGTTGATATCTCTACAATCTCTCTAACAGTTCCGAGATCTTCCCCATCCAAACGACTGAGGATTTTCTCATATCGTACAATGAGAGGTAAGATTTTTAGAAATTCCTCGGGCCGGATATTTGGACGCATATAAAAAGCACCTTCAAGAACTGGAGTATCAGTAAAGACCATTAATTCGTCTAAGAGTCTTGTGAGTGAAGTCTGTACCTGGGTTATGTCTCTTATAAGGCTAGATAATATCTGTTGCTTTTCTTGGTCGACACGAAGTTGTTCTAGATTTGCTGATGATTGCTTGATAGCAATAGGGGGACTTTGTCCCTCACGAGTCTTTATTAGACTCTCAAGCTCTGTATATATTTCTTTCATTAAATTAATATCTAATTCTTCTTGTTTTCTTACCGATCTTAATCTATTTCCGAGTATCTGTTCGATTAATCCATGGAATGATAAAATACGAGTCTTATTTTCTCTTGTGAATAAGAGGAATAATGTACAGTATCTTCCTGACGCTTGAATACGGGGATCGCTAGAAGTTTCACCCGCAACTGTGAAAGGGAATGCTAATGCTAATTCTTTTCTACCTGGAACTGGAAATGATCCATGAAGTTGATTTAGCTGATCTTGGCTTTCCCCGAGACCAAGAGCAGTCATTAAACTTATCGAAAGCTTCATCGTACTTGTTTCATCTAACTTTGAAAGATTTATCTCAGTTACAGGACCTGTATCAGCCATTACTGACAATACGATTCCATTAATTAGCATTGATTCACACCGAGCTGGGAAAATATCTTCAGGTGTAACGATTACACTTTTCTCAATGATTTTGAAGAAGGCATCGCCCCGATGGTTTAACAATTTTGGTATTTCAGTTTTATTAGAGAGAAGATAATAAATTTCGTTTACGTTTTTTTCCTATAATGGTTGTTAAAAATATATTCATTTTGATGAGATCAAATATCAAGAATGCTCTAAAAATCAAGCTTAAGAAATCATTTCCTCTAAATTGCTGATTTTGGAAAAATCAAGCGATTTTACCCTGATCTTTTCACTTTCTGCTTAATAGGCTTCTTAGGAGGGCTTGGTAAATCTTGTTCGATCTTTTTTAATCGATCACGAGAGTACTCATTAAGTGAAAGATTAAAAGCCGCTTCATCTTTCGTTACTCGCTTATATTCACCTAATGTCGGTGAATAAACAGATTTAACATTCATTTCGTAATTTGTTAGTAAATTCCAAGAATTTCGTATTGCACATAAATCATAAAGATAACAAGTAGCATCCATCGTCTCAACTACTCGTTTTTGGGTCTCTAGATCGAGTTTATAAATATTAGGTTGATTTAATATCTCTAAAAGAGTTTGAAGAAGCTCAATTAGCTCGGTCAGATCAATTTTAGTCGGTTCCTGTTTCTCAAAGAATATTATTAGTAGGTTAATTTCACTTGTTAATCTTTCAAGCTGGAATTTAAGTAGTTGAGTACTCCTTGCAAACTTCCGTTTTTCTAGTTTCCGAATGAGGTAATTCACCGTCTTAAAGGATGTTTCTGCTTTATAGGCGGATTTAAATCCAATTTTCTTTAGAAATCTTGCAAGTTTATTGTTGATTTTAAGCTGTCCTTTCATCTGTAGGCTAGAATCGAATCCTCGTCTTTGGTGCTCCTTTACTACATCTATAATGAAATCTTGGTCAATATCAAAAACCATATTCATTGAGGATAAGAGAAAATATGCTTCTAACATTCGAGTGGGGTCATCGATATGCGTTAAAGATTTCCTTAAAAATGAATTTAGAATCAATTTATCACTTTGGGAGAGTAAATCAATCTTTCCAAGTCGATGAACAAGAAAACAAAAAGAAATGACGGAATCCTCAATTAATGCATTATCTAGCCCGTCCGCTATTAACTTGAACACAAATTCAGAGACAATATTATCGATTTTCTCCTCGGATCCTGTTAATAGAGTGGAAATTTCCATCAGGGTACTTAAGTTATTTATCTCATCAGGAGATTTGGAAAATTTCTTTGCTAGTCTGGAGATTTCAGTTTCGTTCTCTTGTGTGATGCGAGAGAGAAATTGATATTCAGAAATCGTATTCATTAATGTTTCGGGAATTTTCTGCTTTTCCGTTAACTCCGATAAAACTCTTTTTGAAGACTCAGTTCCCTTCAAACTTCCTTCCAATAGTCCTGATAGTAATTCCTCTGGTACTTCATCGCCAAATTCTTTACGTGCAGTATAAGACAAAGGGATTGCAATTTTCTCAAGCAGTGATTCCACATTATCCAATCGTAATAATATTTCTTGATGCTCATCTGATAGGGCTCTCAAACTATTAACTACTAGTTGATCAATATCTTTTCGAGGTGAAAATGCGCTTAATTCTTCATGTAAAACTTTTCTTACCAGTTCCAAATTATGATCAGAGAGCCTCTTCTTTAAATAATCTTTTCCAAGCTTTTTCTCGAGTTTATCATCTATTCTTTCAATCAAAAACGAATTTGCAAGTTTCTTCTTTGCTATGTCAGCAGTATAATCCGCTAAGACTTGTTTTATTAGAGCACCAATTGTTAAACCGATAAAAGGAAGGAATGTTGCGACCACAACCTTTCACTACATTCTCTATTACTCTGCTTCTTTTAAAATCTATCGAAACTGACAGTGAAAATCACTTCAGATCTAACCCCTAAGTCCATTCATTCCAATTTGGATCAAAATCACAGAATGTTTGTTTGATTTCCTTTTGAAATATACTAAACACTCCTAAATCGTCAAAAATCCAGCTGATTAAACAGGAAATGTTTAATATAAGCTGTGAGTTTTCCTAGTTACCCTTTAATATTCCTAGTTCCAATCCACTGTTGCTATCAAATTTGAAACAGAATTCATCATAATGAACTTGTTCTCACTGTCAACACGATTAAACCATTACAAACAACAATCAGAGGCTGTAAATATGAGAAAATACGCATTAAGCGATTTATGGATACGTATAATCTTGTTCTTTGCAATTTGCACTGTTTTGATCTTCTCTTTACAATCATTTGTTCTTCCATTAATAGAAACCGTATTTTTCAATGGTACATCTCTCCCTGAAACCCTAAGTAACAATATCATCCGAGCTATGAATGGGGTAGTAGGAGTGGGATTGGTATATTTCTTTCTAAGGTTCGATCGCTTGCAAATGAAAGCTGTGGGCCTCGAATGGGACGAAAAAAAGGGAATTGAATGGCTCTTAATCGGAATTCCCATTGCTTTCGTAGCTTTAATACCAACAGTAATTTTAGAATTATTGTTCGGAATAGTAACTTTTTCAGGGCTTTTAGACCTTATCGGAATAGTTCTAACTCTCTTTGTGACAGTAATAGCTATCGGAATGGGCGAAGAATTACTCTTCCGAGGTTATATACAAAGAATTTTACAAACTTCTTATTCATTTCAAACTTCTGCGGTCATCTCAGCTTTCCTCTTTGGATTGCTCCATTTTTCGCTTTTCGCTCCAGGAGGAAATCTATTTAGCATGGTAGCTATCCTTTTTAGTGCTTTCTCTATTGGACTTAGCCTTTCTTATACTTTCAAAATTACAAAATATAATTTAATCTTGCCGATTTCTATCCATGGCTTTTGGGATTTTTTCCTCTTCGTTTTTCAGGCCGAATTTGTATACGAAACTTTATCACAAGCATTGATGGAGATTCTGGCCTCAGTTGCAGGAGCAGGTGTTATCTTTTATCTAGTTTATGAATACCAGAAAAGAAAGGGTCCAATCGAAGAGACTCAGTAATGCATTAGAAATGAAATCTCTTGATGTTTTTCTTGTGCAAATGTTTGTGAAATTTGGAAATAAGGCCGCGAATTACCAGAAAGTTGTTAATTTATTAACAGAAGCTAATTTAAAGGCAAATCCTGATGTTTTTCGAGTTATTGCACTCCCAGAATTATTTTCAACAGGCTACGATCTCCAAAATCATAAAAAACATGCAGAAAATATCCCAAAGGGACTCACAACGGATTATCTCAAAAAATTGGCCATAAAGTTTGACGCTGCGGTGGTTGCTAGCTATATCGAACACGAAACTGGATTTTATTATAATACTGCTGTAATTATAAACCGTAAGGGGGAATTTATTGGAAAATACAGGAAAATTCATCTTTTTCCTCTAAATCCTTTAGATGAAACAAAAGTACTCACTGAAGGAGGATTTTTATCTGAAAAACCAATATTTGAATTAGAATGGGGGAAAATTGGAGTTTTAATATGCTTTGATATAAGATTCCCTGAGATCAGTCGTCTTCTGGCTAAATCTGGTGCAGAAATCCTCTTTTATTTAGCAGAATTTCCAGACCCACGTAGGATAGCATGGAAGTGTTTATTACAAGCAAGAGCAATAGAGAATCAAATTTACATATGCGGAGTAAATAGAGTCGGAAAAGATCCCAAATCAGGGGGAGGAGCGAAATTTTTTGGTTATTCAAGAATCATTGATCCAAGTGGTAACATCCTTATTGAAGGAGATGAGTCTGAATCGGTTCTACATATGGCATTAGACCCAGAAAGCTTAGATGAAGCAAAAAAAAGTTTCGATTCATTGAAACATAGGAAAGAGCATCATTATTACTAATGTACTAAATACTTATAGATGATCCGATTGGTGGAATATATCCTGGAGAATTCTTAAAAGCTTTGGAATGAAGTTTTTTATCCTCTTCAAAAGGCCCTTTTGTCAATTCACCCATATGTACTAGAACTTTCTGGCCAGATACCGACTTCAGATAATTAAACAATTCCTCATGTGAAGAATGGCCACTAAATCGAGTATAAACGATTTTTTGCCTGTACTCAGGTTCTAGCTTATTTAATAATCGATAACCTAATGTCGTTTTGGCTAGATACCCACAAAGCACAATTGCTGTTGAAGGATCGTCTTTAGTTTGTTCAGCAAGTTCTCTTGCAAATCCACCATTTAACAT
Source organism: Candidatus Heimdallarchaeota archaeon (assembly GCA_011364965.1). Taxonomy (GTDB): domain Archaea; phylum Asgardarchaeota; class Heimdallarchaeia; order Hodarchaeales; family Hodarchaeaceae; genus Hodarchaeum. The sequence continues at coordinate 71,061 of RDOB01000005.1, read as the reverse complement.
TCCTCCTCCAGTAATGATGATCTCGTCTTCAAATGTTGAATCAAGAAAATCACTTAAAAAGCCCTTGGTGGTAAGTCCAGTTGCTCTTGCTACTTTAGTAGCCATACCTATCATTGAAACTTTCCGTTGACTTGTAAGTCCCATTTCATCTAATTTGATCATGAGCTCTTGAGCGCGTCCGACACTGAATGCTGGGATAATGACTCTTTTTTCTTCTCTTATGGTTCTTTGTAATAATTCATCCCTTTTAGAATAATTAATTGGTTTATGTCCATAATATGTTGAATCAATTATTGTTAAATCAGAATCGGTTGGTAAATGAAGTTTATTATTTCCAAATAACACTGATGATCCAAGATTAACATCCCCGCTAAAGAAGATACTTTTACCGTGAGTTTCAATCAAATAACTTAATGATCCTTGTATATGATTAGCATTAAATGCTTTTACTACAATATCGGGAGTAATTTGGAGCTCCACACTTTGAGAAATAGGTAGATAGCTTTCCAGCATCTGATAAAAGTAACGGGATTGACTAAGATAACGGAATCGATGATCTGAAGTTCTTATTGATTCAGTTATATTCTTATTCATTAATTCCATGTTATCTTTTATCAATAAACCAATAAGTGTCTTTGTTATTCCACTTCCAAAAACATAACCGTTGTAACCATGAGCATATAAATATGGTAATCCACCTGAATGGTCTAAATGCGCGTGAGACACTAAAATTGCATCTAAATGATTTAATCTCTCATTCCAAATAGGTAGTTGATAATTAGCAACCGATATTCCAAAATCGATTAGTATATTTGAATTTGGGGTTGAGATAATGATTCCTGTTGAACCAATTTGTGCTCCACCTAAGAAAAATACCTTTATTTCGTGATCTTTAGAACTAGAATACGAGTAAGCTAGTTTTTCAACATATGAGGGTAGAATTTCTTTTGGAATGTTTGAGCTTAATTCATTCTGTTTAATTTGTTTTGGTATAAGAGTTTGGATATATGGTTTAATGACTGTTTGGTAAGATATTGGGAGACTTGTCAAACACTTTTCTTCTAATTCTTTTTTCATCCTTCTTAATAATTCTTCAGGAGAGTCTACATTGCTGAAATTTAAAGATTCCGACAATTGAAGAAAATTTGATGTTTCAATTTGAGATAATGAAGAATTATCGAGCCACTGTTTTAAGGAAGGTACGATGTTATCATAATTGAAATTTTCACCCATTTCCTCAATATACTGGGGATATCGTTGTACAGTTGAAATAGGAAGCTCCAAGAAATTTGCTATACTTACTTTTGCTTCGAGAAAATTTGATTGGAGAAAATCCTTAATATCCTCAACTTGGGCTAAAGGTATTCCAATAAATCTCAACATTCGACTAAAAAAGAACAATATTTCTTTATCTATTGACTGAGCTTTCAAATACCGCAATATTGAAATGTTTAAAGCCGTTATGATTTTCTCGGATTCAGAAGTGCTAGTGTATAAAAATCGTATTAATGTACGATATTCTTCGAGATCAATGATTGAATTGATTAAAGCTACTTCTCCTATTGATAAAGAGAGGTTATAATTCATTGTCAAATCTAGTGATTCTTTGAAACTTCCCTTGAATAGCAATTTAATTTGTTTCCAGAGTTCAGTTTCAAGATTAAATATATTTAAAAGGTTTATTTGCTCATTTGCCAGCGTCAGAAAAAGGAGAAGACGAGATTCTTCGGTTAAATTACTTATTTTTTTATTAACTTCATCAAACTTACCAGAATCGTCCATTGATTTAATTTGATTAAATAGCTCGTCAACTTTGTTTCTATCTGTAACCATATGTAACTTCACCAGAAAATAAGCGGTTATTCTTCAATAAGAAGCTATATAACAGGAATAAGAAGGTAATCAATATATCCTTTCACTAGTATTGATTCAATGGCATAATATTCTGTTGCGGGTATCACTCCTTCTAATACCAGCGCCCGGTCAATTAAATCAATTTTCCAATGTGAATTTGCTGCTGTTGTACCCCCACGAAAATTTTGTTGTTCTTTGAGCCATCCAACTACAATATCTCCTTCAATGCGGGCTTTTGAGACTATAATTGCAATAAGTTTATTCAATGACGGGATACCATACTTATTTTCAATAACGTCCAATCCCAAGCTAATCAAAAACGGTCCTCCAAACTTAGATCGCAATTTACTTCTCGAGCTCTCTATTAAGTTAATTAACTCTTCCACTGTCTCGGGTAGCTCATATCTATTAGTTGTATCTTCAGGAACATATCTCTCAAAATTAATGGTTTGCTCAATCCATTTTTCAGAACCAGTAAATACATCTAGAAATTGTCGTTTGGAATCAATTGTAACTCCTTCTCTAAAAATCATGATTGCTGGTCTTCGGTTGTTAAGATGGTTCGTGAGAAGAGGATAATATATTATATCTAAAGCATCTCCAATTGTTGTTGAAATTTCAAATAAATTCCAAGACCCTTTCTGAAAACCTCCTCCTAATAATTCATCAAAACTTAAAGAACCACTAGAAATGTGATCATCATCTGAATCGGGAATTGTTTTTGATTTCAGAATGATTGCAGGGAATCGATACTTAAATGGATCGAAGGTTTTCATTCTACCTTGATTTAATGTTGCTAAATAGGCTTCGTTGCTTATTTCTATCCCTCTCATTTTATGAAAACTCAATTCGCGAATCCTACGAGGAATACCATTTGGAGAAACAACAGATTTCTTACTTAAAACAACTATTCCATCCACAATCCAATCCAACGTCGATTCATGATCTCCTTCCATAACAAATATGATAGTGGAATTCTCAGACCTGAAATGTTGTACAATTGCTGATTCCCAATGATTTGATTGACTCTTTGTTAAATTGGAGATCAATGCATTCCAGCTATCAATAATCATTACTTTATTCTCGAAGTCATTACCAATAGCGAATAGTTGTTGCACAAACTCTGGCATAGTTTCGAAAGATAAATTAACATAATGAGACGATGATGTTGAACTTGTCCCAGTAGCATCAACAAAAAATGGTTTTTTGCGGTTTTTAGGAAATTCATCAGTGATCCAGGGTGAATCATTTATTATTACGTCAGGGCTTATACGAGTACTTATAAAAAACGCATTTGGTAGATGAGACGTTAATTCTAAGGCCAAACTGGTTTTGCCTGTTCCTGGTAGACCTTTAATAAGTATGGAATATCCTTTATCTGAAACCCCTAGATCTGGGAATTCCAGAGGTAGATTCCCCCGTTTTTTTGCCATCTTAGAACACTCGTATTTCATTTAAATATTAATCAACCAATACGAGTCAATCCTAGATTATTAAGATTAGTATTTAATTGGACAAGAACTCCTGTAGAAGATCTAAATCGTGGAATAATTCGACATTATTGAACGTAGGAGCAGGTAGGTTGTTAGTAGGATCGTATATAATAATATTCTTTTTAAAAGTTCGACTCATCTCTCTCTCTGCAGCTAATATTCCTGTAAGGCTTTTTGATAAAGCAAGATGATAATTTCGTTTTCTAAATCTACTTTTGGATCTTAAATTCATTTCGATATATTTAGGGTGAGAATTAATTGTTTCTACTTCATAACCACAAAATGTGACAATTGAACGGATTTGGCTTACTAGTTCTCTCATTTCTCAAGTATCCTTCACAGACCATCTTAGAACTAAAGAATCGATAAAATATAACGGTACTAGTCTTTATGGTCTCAATTTAAAAGTATTCTAATTAATTTATCAGCAATTCTTATTCGGTCCTTGGTTGAAAAAAGGTTTTCAGTTCTTGACTAGAAGTTAATATTCCGTAAGGAGTGATGTAACCAGTAATCAAATCAGCAGGAGTTACATCAAAGGCTGGATTATAAAATTTAGACCCAGAACCGTATAATTCTATTCTTGTTAATCTTTTTTCTTCACTAGAGTAACCAATTACATGAGTTATCTCTTCATTACTTCTAGTTTCTATTTTTATATCTTTTCCAGACTTTGTTCTAGGATCATATGTGGATTTCGGGAAAGCAGTATAAAAAGGAACCTGATGATGCTTTGCTAAAACTGCTATGTTGTAAGTACCAATTTTATTAGCAATATCACCATTTTGAACTACCCGATCAGCTCCCAAAATAACCATGTCTATTTTACCTTTAGACATCAAGTACCCGCTTACCGAGTCACAAATTACGGTATGGTTTATTTTATATTGGTATAATTCCCATGCTGTCATTCGTCCTTGGATTCTAGGTCGCGTTTCATCCACATAAACATGAAACTGTTTTCCATCTTCCCATGCTGCTATTATAGGGGCAATTGCACTACCAAAATCAACAAGAGCTAAAGCTCCAGTATGACAGTGTGTAAGAATATTCATTTCATCATGTATTAATTCTTTCCCGATCTGTCCAATTTTTTTCCCCTCTGCAGCAATTTCATCTGCTAATCGTTTGGCCTTTTTTAAAGCATTTTCTGGATCAATAGGAAAAAAAGATTGAATATAGTCTAATCCATTTTTTAAATCAATCGCGGTCGGTCTTGCGGCAAGTAAGGTCTTATAAGCGTATTTTAATTTGGATTCATAATCCTTATCGCCCCAGAATTCCCAAATAGCTTGGACAAATCCATATGCAGCTGCTGCACCTATGGCAGGAGCTCCACGAATATTCATATTTTTTATTGCATCAGCAGTATCACGATATGTATTGCACGTTAGGATTTCAACGACGAAAGGGATCTTCGTTTGATCTATCAATTTCACCTTATTTATTTCTTCATCCCACCATACAGCATGTTTATCTATAATTTGACCATTGATGTTAAGTTTCACAATTAAACACCTTGAAAACACCAGAAAAGGATAATTCGTACTTTTTCACTTGTTTAAAAAGAAAAATCATCCAATAATTTATTAAATTCTTCATCAGAAAGGATTTTTGCTTTCTCAAAAAATTCATCTTCGTGTTGCTTTATTCTCTTTGATGCTTTCAATAAATCAAGCTTTTCTGACAAAGATCTACTCAATGCCCTCATAGATACTTTTATACTTTGAGGTGAAGCATCAGAATTGGTTATACATGATAAAACATAATCCTTGCTGATTCCTAACAAGAAAAGTCTCCCATAGCTAAATTCTGTTATTGAAAAACCAAGGTCTCCTAAATCTAATTCCTTTGACCCTAGTCCCAAATACATTGCACTAGATATTGCAGCTACTCCCTCAAAATCAACGAATGCTTCTTCACCCTTAGGTCGTTCCTTCGATATTGTAGTAAGTATTAAACCTGTGGTATCAGAAAGAATCATTTGTCTAATACCAGGGGTCGTTTTTACCGTTTTGAGTATCAATCGATGCAGTTCGCTTGTAACATCCAATGGAATAACCCCGTGAAGTGCGTTTGATGTAATTAAGTGATTTCCTGTTTTTGAGGGACTATTATAGATGAATATAACGCAATCGAAGGCCCAGGAAACCTCCAAATGAATTTTTACAGAATTAACAGACAATTTCACTAACATATTTTTAAATATGGAGTATTAATGTATGTGAGAAGTAAGTAGTATGAAACACAATGCAAATCCTTTTGGTTAAACTAGCAAGGTTTATCACACCCAAAGAACAAGAAAAAGTCAGAGAAATCTTTAATAAGAACCTTATTAAATATTCTATCGAAAATAAAGTACTTACTGATAATTGGAGAGCTAAGAATCGCTTTCTTATTAAATTAGAAAAACCCCAGACTTCAAAATTACTTGAACGAGTTTTGTCTCATCCTGCTGTGATTTCTGTAATTTCATTTGAAAATGGTCTCTTCGATTGGGAATCATCATCTTTTTCAGCACTTATAAAGGAGATTGTTAGGTATCTAAGAATGAATAACTCAACTGAGCGATGTGCACTTGATTTTCGTAGAATTGGTAAGATTCCCATACATAGAAAGGCCGTGATTGACCGTTTACAACGAAATAAAATTCAGGTTTTAGAGGATAATGATTTCATTCTTTATATAGAAATTAGACAGGGTGAAAACAGCAAAATATACGTCCGTTTAGGTAGAAAGCATCCTAAAATGATTCAAGACGAAAAATTAGGAAAAGTTCCAATCCTCGTTCTCTTTTCTCCTTTTACACTTCAAGAAATAGCGGATTTTTTCCGATTGGGATTAGTATTCAATACAACTATTTTATTCTCCGATGAAAATCATCGTGTAAAAAATCTAGTTGATCAAGTGGAAAAAACATACTTTAAAGGGATTTCGAAAGTAAATTACCGTATTATTCCATCTATTGAGGATCATATTGAAAAAGAATTGGAAAATTGTTTTGGATTTTCCCTTTGGGGTAATAAAACTACTGAAGAGCTTGAAAAGGATTATTTCTTAAGAAAAAAGGCATTAAAAACTAATCAGAATCTCTATTTCATTTTCGGGAATGAGGAAACTGGATTACCATTAAGTATTCGTGAAAAAATTCCCATCTTCAGAATCGGAAATAAATCATCAGAACCATTACGTGCATCCCAAGCAGCTGCTTTCGCTCTTGGTACGATTTTCAAGAACTAGCAAATTTCAACTTTGTATTAGATTTGATATTGGCATTTCATAAATAAATCTTTGACCTAATCTTTTTAATGCTTTTGCAATTTCTAATTCCCATAATTCCGCTCTAATTATCAAATGGGTTCCTATGAAGAAATCTAGAGGCAAGCGAGTGTACAGTTGAGAAATATCATATGTATTTTTGTATGTGGTAAGAATAAGAGGAACCCACGACCGAGTTATAGTATTGAGAAAATCGGTTTCATCATATCTGTAATTGATGTTTATAGCTACAAATTCCTGAATTGCATGGCTGAGTATGTATCCAATATCATCCATCCTATCTAATCTGGGTAACATCATTGCATCAATCCAAGCTATTCGCATGGGAGAAACCAAGATATTAGAAAGATGAGAATCCCCATGAATGAAATCTACTCCTCCTAAACTAGTTTCTAAAACCTGAGTCCAATAATCTAGAAATTTTTGGTCAATAGTATTTTGTAATAAATTGAAAAGAGGAGAGTATAATTGTAGATTCACTTTCTGACGCTCATGACCATGTAATCGAGCCAATGCATATCCTGCATAGCCCCATCTTTCTGGGGGTTCAGTAAAAACCTGTAAAAGAGGTATAAAGCCACTTAAAAATTCCAAAATTAATGTGTTCACTTCAGAGATTACATGAATTACCTCAGGAGCAAAAACAACATCAGGGTATTTACGAATAGATTTAGGAATCTCATTGTTTTTTTTCCAGTTCTCCCAATCATTCTGACGTCTGATTAAAATTTTAGAAAGTAAATTTGCATTTTCTACCTCATTTTCAAGATTTTTAGCAAATTTTAAAACCACTCCTCCATCTATTTCCCCAGCCAAAGCAGTAAATAACGCGGCCTCGATGACATATGTTTTCCCGCCTGCTCCATTAAATATCTCAATTTTTTTTATACGTGTATCTAGAATTCTCCCAGTTTCTACCTGTAAATTACGCGTAATCTTTTCCTTGGATTGAAGAATCAACGATCGAACATGCTCATTAATCCGTTTTTCTTTGCTTTCTGTATCGCTATAAGACATTAATTGCTCTCCTAGAACATATATTCTCTTAAAATTCTTCCTCGCTCAACTAATGCGTACATTCCATCAACTGCATCCTCCGCTGTTTTAAAAACAGGTATTCCGTAGTTTTCAAACTCAGAGTTAACAGTAGGATCAGGCAGATTATATACTAATATAGGTTTATCTGGAAATTTCTTTTTCAAAAGTGCAATTCGGGCTGGAGCATCTTTCGAAACAACAGGAGCATCGGATCTTGGAACTACTATTAAACCTGAAACTCCTTTCTCTTCCAAGAATAATTCTGAAATTTGGGTTATCACTTCAGTTGTAGCACTACCAGTTAGATCCACAAAAGCTAGGGGGATACCATTTCTATCTTTGGAGAGAGAAGTCTGCACGAAATGTTTTTGAATTATTTCTGAAGCTTTTCCAGCAGTATATTCCGATATCGGAGCTAGTTCCATTGGATATCGATTCATTCGATAAAGAGCCATTGCTGCTGGTCCCCCTGTATTTGTTACAAGTGCAATCTGGTTTCCAAAAGCAGGAGGTTGTTTGTAGAGAGCTTTTATCGAATTGATGAACTGAGATGTACTATCACATTGAATGATCCCAGCTTGACTTAGAATTTCCTTGTAAATGTCAACCCTACTAGCCATGGCTCCTGTATGACTCCTAGCAGCCATCGAAACATCCTCTGTTAATGGCAATTTCAATGCAACGATCGCTTTCTTTCTAGCAACAGCTTTGGAAACCTTGATGAATTCCCTTCCAGCTTTTACTCCTTCTATGTATGCACCGATAATATTCGTATCAGTATCCTGTCCAAAATATTGAATAAAATCCGTTTCATTTAAATCAGCTCCATTGCCATAAGAAACAAAGCGTCTCAATCCAATCCGATTCTGATGCAATGCTAAAAGTAAATCGATGGCAAGAGATCCTGACTGTGAAATCAAAGAGACATGTCCTTTTTCTGGTAGTTCAAAATTTGGAAAAAGAGTATTAACATGGGCATGGGTATCAATAATTCCCAAACAATTAGGGCCTATTAAACGAGAATCGCCCAATGCCGCGAGGAGCTCCTGTTGCAGATCGTACCGTCCTATTTCAGAAAATCCTGCAGTTATACATACTATTCCTAAGATCCCCCGTTTTGAGCAATCCTCAACAGCTTTTATCGCCAATTTTGTTGGAAGAACTACGATGGCTAAATCTGGAACAACGGGGATCTCAAAAACACTTTTGTAGCATTTAATCCCCATGATTTCTGAAACTTTGGGATTAACTGGGAAAATTTTTCCGTAAAAAGGCACAACAAAATGATTAAAGATCAGTCTTCCGTATTTTGTTTCGTCAGAGGATGCCCCAATAATGGCTACTGACCTTGGTTCGAAGAAATAATCTAGCAAAATTCAATCCTTCTGGAAAATGTTGAAAATATAAGATTTGGTCAAGTAATTCAAGGTTTTATTTATGGAAATAGATCGTATGATCTTAGTTATTCCGTATTAAATCATTATACTAAGCTACTAATTCAGTTCTTTAAAATTTTTTAATTTTAGAAGAAATTCTTATTCTTTGAAGGTTGGCACTCCCGACAAAAATTCGTTACTCTCTTGGTTTTGATTGTGGAAAGTTTCTTATTGCAGGAATGACAGGGTTGGTTTTCACGTAAATGCACCTTAAAAAGGTTTTTACGCCAGCTAGATTCATTATCCAATTTATTTATTGTTTTTAAGGATTTGAATATGAAATCAGATCCAGTTTTAAGAATTTTTAGGGATGAATGGTAAATTCGTTTTATTTCTTGGTCGTTTAATTGATTTCTTTTTGTAAAAGGGTGAATTTGGGCATCAAAGAGGATTTCGTCAGAATATGCGTTTCCAATTCCTGTAACAAAACTCTGATTTGTAAGCACATTTTTTATTTCTGCTCTAAACTTCTTAATCCTAATTAGGAATGCTTTCTCAGATATTGAGAGAATATCAGGGCCATAGTGGTTGACTATGGGGGGATTTTTACATATCACACCCTCAAATTCTTCAAATAACCATATAGCGCCATGAAGACGACTATCATGATAAATTAAACATTTACCATTATCTAATCTTAATTTAAATACTATTTTTGTTGGTATTCTTTGATAATCAGATTCCCATCCTAATCGTCCAGTCAATCCATGATCTATGTATAAACATAATTTCCTTGATTCGCCCATTAATTTAAATTTCAAAATTCGACCAATTCGCTCAACATTTTCAAAGGAGGCATTTAGAAGTATTCTTTTAAATTCGGGTGCTGTGGGGAAGCGAATAACAGTATGTTGTCGGGTTTGTATTTCGGTAATTCTGACGTTCTCTAGCTCGTCAAGTAAATATCTTTTGATTGCTTCTAATTCAGGAAGTTCAGGCATAAGAAATTTACACTCATTTCTTTTTTTTCTCTTTTCAAGTATATGAATAGATTGATTCTTAAAATCTTAGTTACTATCTTTATTCCATATGGAAGGTAATTTCATGCTGAAGAAAATAAATCAGGAAGAAATTCGCTCTTTTCTATTGAATTTGAATCCGTTTATTCTGTTTATTTGGATTTTAATAAATACTGTGATTCCCCTGTTTTATTTTTACCTATATTTCTGGCAATTTGAGTATTATCATCCTCTTCAATGGATTTTCATACCCGATTCGTATACTTTTGCCATTCTCTTCGGAATATTTTTATTTGTAACATTAGGCTTAAAAAGAAATATACAAATTCTAAATATTGTCACTTTCATTGGTTTAGTCAAAGTATTTTTTCAATATCTTGTAGTTTTTACTGTGATGCCTTCTTTTTTCAGTATAGTTTCATTAGCAGCCCATACTTTCGAGTTTTCAGAAGCATTAATCATTCTGCTCTTCATGGATCTAGATTTACCCAATTATGCGATTGGAAGTTCTATAATAATTACTGATTGGTTTTTTGATTACTTCAATCCTTTTGGATTACCTACTCTTCCACTTTTTCCCTACCACGAAGAATTGAATCCGATTAATTCTGAACCTCACCTGTTTATTTTTTTGATTGTTATGACCATTGTGATTTATTCCCTTTTATTCTTGATTAGAGCTACACAATGGAATACAGATGGACAACGGATTGGATTTCTTGAAAAAATATGAGATATTTAGTAAGTTTTTATTCAATACAAAATTAATGCGGTTTATGTGTGAAAAGTCGGATTAAAGACCCTTAAGATACATTAAAACAAAAATTGAAGCAATTTTACATTAAAAATCAATTTGATATATTCTGAAATCTTTAAGATACAATAAATCGAGAGATATATTGTAATTTGAGAAAGGTTTTGACTCATTAATCCCATGGTACTATTACTGAACACACACCACTTTCTGAAAGTTACACTATTTATATCCCTGATATCCACCTTCTCGCAGAGGGTAAATAATTGTGCTCGAATTAAACATCATCACGAAGAATGGAATTCTGGTTTTTTCTCATCCATTCTCAGGAGTTAATTTACAAGAAGAAGATAGGGATATGCGAGCAGGGCTTCTCACTGCAGTATTAAATGTACTTCGTGAAACACAAGGAGAATCAATCAGCTCTATTAAGCATAAAGATTACCATTTAGTGCTTTATGAAGGAGTTCTAACATATGGGATTTTAACAACTACTAAAGATGATCCTACCCTTCATGGATTTATCCGCAAAATTGTGTTGAGATTCGAATTAATGTACACATATGAACTTCACAAAGGAATAATTTTCAATCGTAAAGATTTTGAAGACTTTAGAGAAGTTGTAACTAAGGAATATTCTGCTTTATTAAATATTGATATTTCTAAAGTGGGTAAAATCCTAGAGATAATGCAACGCTCCTCTATTTCTGATTATATAATATATGAAGACAAATTTTTTAATCCTGTATTCATGAGTGTTGTTGATCCAGTTATCAGTTCATATGCAAATCAATTAACTCAAATCTTTAGAGGAATAGTTGAATTCGGTTCAAAAATCAACCAGGAGCACATATTGAGTGATATTAGTTTTGAAGAAATCCATCTTCATGCAATAGTAGCCGCCTCACATTCCGTCGTAGTAATTCTACCAGAAAATCAATCCAAAAAGGATATAGTGAAAAAAGAACTTGTACGGATTCAGAAAAATATCATGGAAGTATGTCAAACTTAAGTAATTTTATTCCGTATCCGTAGAATCTCCTTTAACGCTTTTTCATGATCTTTACGTAGAATAATCAAAATAACGAGGTATTTTCTGAATCGTTCAACAATAACTAGATATTTCCCCCCAAGATTAAATTGTATTTGAGTAACTTCCTGACCGATCTCTATACTCGATTCAACAAGATTTTTACACATCGTTCCAATTTGATTTGCATAGGGATGAATATCAGGATAAGAAGACGTTGTAGTAAAAACTTGATGCAGATTCGGCTTTTCTAAGATAATATAGTCCGTAAAGAAGGAGGAATTCATAGTTGCTATCATTTCTGAGAGAGCAACAACATCAATTTGCATTAATTTGTTGTATTCTGTCTTAACATATTTTGAGAATTCCGTAAATTCTGTTTCAACAAAAGATACTTGATTAGCTACGCGATCGCCAAAAAGGGCTTCAAATCGTTTAACGATGGAATCAGCAAATCTGTATTCTGTTTGAGCATTCTCTTGAGAAAAAAGCAAACCATATGTCAATTTCCCTTCTACAATATGAACGAAGTAACCACCCTGATCAATAACTTTAATCCCTTTATCTCCCTGTGTTTCCTTCATTGCATTTAAAACTGCAGTCATCAATCCGGCACGCAAGTCTTCATCAACATCAGAGAAAGCTGGTATGAAGAAATGAGAGAAGAGGAGTAATCCTTCCTTAGTTATAATGTTAATACCAATCAAATATTTCTTCCTCTTCTAATCCCTGTATAATGTCTTAATAAAAGAATTACAGTTTTTTTAACTTATTCGTATCAATAACCCATTTATATTGAAAGTAAATTAACATTTAATGTTTATAACATGATCTATAATAAATATTGATATTCTGACGTAAAACTAACTTATATTAGGGGATTATCATATGTCTTTTTTAGTCATTGACGCTAGCTCCTCAGGAGTCGCAGGCGATATGTTAATCGCTGCTTTTTTGAATTTTAAAAATATGTCTTTTCGTGATAACTTTTGTAATACCTTTAATGAACATCTTTCAAGATTAGACCCAGATTTTAATTGTGAATGGCATTTGGTTGAAAAAAATGGCATTTCTGGAATACAAATGATTACAGAGGCTAAAAAAAGGTTTTCTATTGAGAAATTAAAGGAATTTATCCCTGAACTCAGTCAGAAATTATCTCTTAATTCATATAGTCAATCTCTCGCCGAAACCGCCTTTAATTGCATTGTAGAGGCCGAAAAAGAAGTACACAATATTAAAAACGAAAATTCTACTCTTCATCTGCATGAACTTGCGACTTTAGATACAATGTTCGATCTATTAGGCTTCGCATATCTTTATCAAGAATTAGACCTTGTGAAATTTAAGACAATAATTCTACCAATAGCTGTAGGAGGAGGGACGATAACAATTTCACATGGTGCAACTGGAGTTCCTACACCAGCGACGATCTCGATTCTCAAAAAAAGCAATTTATATGTTAAAGGAGGTCCAATTGAGAATGAATTGTTCACTCCGACAGGAGCTGCTATTCTATCGACATTAAATAGCAAATCTGAACTTTTTTTACCGATAATGCGAATAAAACAATCTGGGTTAAGTTATGGAACTAAATATTTTGATAATAAAGGTGTTTCAGGTTTACGAGTACTAATTGGGGAACCTCCTGAATCTTTCATTCATGATGAAGTAAAGATAATTGAAACAAACGTAGATGATGTTGATGGGGAGATACTTGGATATTTATTCGAGCTTTTATATGACAAACAGCTAGTTTTGGATCTCTCAATTGTGAATACCATAACAAAGAAAAATCGGCCTGGTTTTTTGATAAAAGCAATTGTATTACCCGAAAATGCTGAAAAAGTAATCAGGACGCTTGTTGAAGAACTTGGAACTTTAGGTATTAGGATTTCAACTAGTTCACGACATGTAATCCCCCGAGACATCCAAAAAAAATCAGTTAGTATTGATAATAAAACTGAAATGATTCATCTTAAACTAGGCCTTTTAGGGAAGAATGTTGTCTCTGAAAAGGTAGAATACGAAGATATCAAACGAATCGCCAAGAAAAAAAAGCTTACATTAAAAGAGGCAAGGAAATTAATCTATTCTGAGCTTAGTAATAGAGATGAGTAAAATGCGTGATTTAGAATCAATCCTAAGAGACCTCGAAGAAGGAAAAATTAGTTTTGATGAAGCTAAGTTAGAACTGAGGCTTTTCAGACTTGAATTCGTCGAGGAAGAAGCACAAGTCGATATTGCACGATCTGTTCGAAAAGGTATTCCTGAAGTCATATATGCAGAAAAAAAGCCTCCGAATACTGTAATAAATATAGTGAATAGAGTATTAACAACAGAACCTGCAGTTCTACTCTCACGTGTTTTATCTGAACATATCGAAGCGATTAAAAACAATCTCCCAATCGAAAAATATGATTTACATATTGCTCCTAAATTTGAACCATATACTGTAATAATTGCGAATAAAGGTCATATATTTCCAATGTCAGAAAAGAAAATCGGTCTTTTAACTGCAGGAACATCGGATATTCCAATCGCAGAAGAAGTAAAAGGTATATCAAAGCTAATGGGAGTTTCTGTTGTCCAGTTTAATGATGTCGGAGTTGCAGGAGTTCATCGTTTATTCAATCCGCTAAAAAAAATGATAACTGAAAAAGTAAGTGCGATCGTAGTTATTGCTGGAATGGAAGGCGCCTTGCCAACCATTGTTTCAGGACTTGTTGATATACCAGTTATTGGCGTCCCTTCTTCCACAGGATACGGATACGGAGGAAAAGGTGTAGGAGCCTTGATGACAATGCTTCAGAGCTGTTCCCCAGGACTAGTTGTAGTCAATATTGATAATGGTATAAATGCAGGAGCAACAGCAGCTCTTATTGCTAAACAAAGCATGTAATTTGAAATCCACGAAAGAGAATATAATTCGAAAAATCTATCAAATAATGAATAATTCCCGCCTCAATGGAGATGTACCCATATGACTGATAATGAGAAAAATCCCGAAGAGATAAGAGAAGCAGAATCGAACAACAAAGAAGAAAAAACTCAAGAATCTACTACATCTGAAGAGAAGGGAGAACAAAAAAAGAAGTATGTTTTCAACTGCACGAAGTGCGGCCAATGTTGCGAAAAGCGAGAAATTGTTCCAGTAACCTTATCAGATATTAGGAATTGGACTCATTCAGGTATTATTAATTCAGTATTCCCTTACCTTAAATTTCGCACAATTCAAAGAAAAGAGGGAGATAAACCTCAGGAATTGTTAGCTCTGGGTCTGGTGGGACAAGAAAAGGGATGTCCAATGTATGATAATGAAAATAAATTATGTAATATATACCATTCGATGCCTCATGAATGTAAAGCTTTTCCTCTAGGTTACAACGGACAGAATTACTATATAAAAGATAAAAGCGTTCCTGGTCTCGGAAATGGCACAATGACAAAAGAAAAACTCATTCAAGACCGTGATTGGGCACGAATGGACTGGGAAGCTAGGCTAGAAAATCAAATGACCTTACCGTTGTTATATTCTTTATTTATGCAAAACTTACTAGAACAACAACAAAAAGCTATGGAAGAGATGCCAGAAGAAAAGCGTAAGCAGCTTGATGAGTTATTAAAAACATCTAAAGAGTAGTAAATCGGAAATATTATTCATACTCGCTTTCTTCCTCAGGATTTTGGGGAGAAAATCCACAAGAAGAGCATTGCCAGGAAGCATACGGGAGTATCTCTGATCTTCTTGCAGTTACTTTCACTATTCGAGAATAAGGAAGAAGATATCCATCAACACATTTCGGACATTTTGCTACATTTAAAGGAGAAGGAGTTTCTTCTAGTTTTTCAGAGGATACTTTTTTGTCTAGTTTTGCGGACGTGGGCGTCTTATTTTCCTTCGTTGGAGCTTTTTGGGGTTTTCTCGACGCGGTTGTCAAAGTAGAATATAATTTCGGGGTAGCTGAACTCACTTCTGGTCCCAAGCCCTCCTTGGGGATTTCAGCAAGGCAATTCCAAAAATCTTGAGGTTCATAATTCTGATCTGCAGACCGGACACGCAGTGTTAGACCATATAAGCGTCGAATTTCAGCTGCTACATTACTTGAGATAAAACGGGTTCGAACATCAGCTCCATCGCCAATCCAAATCCAAAGTTCTTTTCTTTCCTCGTTCACAAGGATGAAGACCTCTCTAGCTCTAAGGTCATTCTGAGAAAAACTCACTGGATCCCAATTTCCATCTTGTTGAACTTGATAGGCCGTAATATGTGTCAATTAGTTACTCACACTTCGTTTAAAATTCAAAATAAACCATTATATAACCCTTTCACAGGAAGCTTAAAAATTCAACCTGTGTACACTTATGATTTTCAAATAGTACATTATTTAGTAGCCGTATTCAGCCAAAGTAAAAGTAGATGGTTTATTTAATGAAAGCAGCAAGTAAAGCTCGGATTTGGAATATTTTCAAAGGCAAATACTCAAATTTAACCGTTGATGTCAAAATAATATGAGTCGAGGTCTCCGTACATTCGAATTTTCCTCCAAAATCTGATATGAAGGATGAAACAGAATCATCTTTAGCAATGGAAAGCTCTAGAATATATTCTTGAGAAAATACGCCTTTTAAAGAAGAATGTTTACGTCGGACACAGATTTTCCCAGTTGGGGTATCAATCAGAAGTTGTCTTTCTGGGATATGAAACCGATTATAATCCCATATCATTTTCACTGTTTCTCCTCTAACTCCCAATGCTGTTAGATTAGGGGTCCAAATAAATAGTATTCCTCCTAATATTACCAAACTAACAATAAAAAGAAAAATGATTCCCTCTTGAGGAAAAATAATAAATCTATGAATCAAAGATTTATGAGTAAGGTCATCTATAAATTGCTCACTTGTAGCATATCTAAAATCTGGATTTGTATTAACTAGGAGTTGAATTGTTATGAGACCTATAGAAGCTATCAGGACTAAAATGGAGCTTATGATGATTACATGAATATACCAGATTTTCTTCAAGGGCAATAATAACATACTATAAACCTCCATTTTCCGAGAGTAACAGATGCAGATCAGTTCCATGCAGTTGCACTAGTTCAATAAGTCTATTGATAAGACGATTACTAGGATTTGCGTAAGCTAATTTTAATCGAGCATGAATTTCATCAAGAGAGATTAATCCTTCCTCCTCCAATGCTGCCAAATCTTTATAGATGGATTTCGATTTTTCAGATATTCCCAGGGCTCTAGCTAAATCAATACCCGAACTTCCTTGAGGATAAATTGAAATTAACTTCATGAGTATCAACCTTTTGTGGAATGATAAAGGAGAGGTGAAAAGAAAAATCAACGAGGCGTAATAATCTCGTGTGAGGTTAAGTAACCTTTCTGATAGGCTAGTGGTATATTTTTCTATTTCGGGTCTCACCTGTGCAGTTACTTCAAGAGAAGCAAGGATTTCTTTTAGCGAATCAGGCTTTTTTGCTTCATTAGATCTATTTACCATTTCCTCATAATGCTCCTTTAATCTTCTTCAGAATCAAAGGTCTAATGGAAGTGTTCTACTCTACACTATTTTTAAGATTACGTGATATTTGATAAGAATAAAGAAGTGACTTACTGAAAAGATTAAAGCGTTTATAAAAATCTAACTCTTTCACGAACGTCAATTTCGGGGAATTTTGGCTCTTGTTCTGTATCACGCCAAAGTTCGTTCATTTTATGGTGATCTATCAATTTTGCTATTTCTTTCACAAATTGCATCAATTCCCGCAATTTACGAGAAAAACGGTACATTGACATCTCATCAAACCGGAAACCAATAAATAAGCGTAACTCATCGTTTGAACCAGTACTTATGAGTCTAGATGTAAAATATTGCCCTTGTAATCTTAAAAGATCTAATAAAAATGGAATAAGGGTTTCCTGAGGTTCTCCAGATAAGCGGGTTAATCCATTAGAAAAGAAAGAGATGTGGTTCAGGTTACTGTCCAATGCAACATGAATATCGGGGCAATTTTTCAAGGGTATAAGAAAATTAAATCCTCCATAACCCTCATGCGTTAAAATGACATATTCTAGACCTAATAAATCCAACCAATGTTTAATTTGCTCAATTTGTTTAGGCGCCTCTACTTGGTCTTTGAATGGTCGAATGGATGGTATCAAGTGATTCACTTCACAAAAAAACATGAATTGATTCAGTTTAAAAACCTCCCTATCCTTCTTTTCTTGGATTTATTTGTGCTAAACTCAAAAAATATCGGGATTTACATAAGGGATTAGGGCAGCTGCAACCCCGTGTGTTAATATATCCACTCTCTTCACATAATTTCCAGTTAAATACCCAATTGCACCTTCTTTTTGCTTTATGTTGATAAAACCACCAACCTCATCAACCAAATCACCAAGTTCTTTATGGTTTCCTCTTAATAATGAGGTATACCAGTTCTCAGCTAAGGGGATCTCACAACCTCTTACTGTTTCAACGCGAGAATGGTTGGCAACAGTACAATATACTATTATACGAGGAACATCAAAGAAATTTAACGAAATACCTCCTTCGATCCCAACATAAAAATCAGCTCCTGGAAGTAACTGTTGCGCTTGTTTCACACGATTTCTTGATGTAATATAAGTCTCGTTCTCCCCAATCGGCTGTGAAAGTATATTAGGGTCACAGTACTTAAATTCAACTGCTTTAAAAAAATGCAAGAATGCTCTTTCAGTTGCTTCGATTTTAACTGGGTTCTTGCTAGTTATGATCACAAGAATTGCCACTGATTCTCACCTGATTCTAATAAAAAAACCAATTTCCCTGCAATTATCCAAGTTGGCTTGATATCAGGATATAACGATAAAACCTTAATGGAATCGAAAGAATGAAGTGTTTTGTACGTTTCTGCACTCGGTTGTCCCTCCTGAAACCCTCCGATTAAGAATATTGAATCTTTCGGATTTCGAATGGAAGAATGGATTTGAGGTAGAGAATTGTTGGTAGTTTGAAGCTCACACAAGTATACCTGGGTAGGCGTTAAGCTATCTAATAATTTTCCAAGAGAGTTCTTTTGAGTTTCCAGGATGGGCATTCCGTCTAATGGAACTCGATTATTAAGTAATAATTGGGAAAAAAGACCACAAAATCTATTATAATTAACAGGAATACGCCAATCATTAGGAATTTCAATAGTGAGGTTATTTCTTGTATGAACAATCACTTTTAGCTTGGAAGTTGCAAATAAGGAAGAATAAACAACATTGAGCAAAGTTTGATGGATTATATCAGGCCTACCCCTTTTATTCTTATCTTCAAGTAATTCAAACAAAGGACGATGGATCGCACCATCAAGCAGTATTCCTTTATTTTTCTCTTTCACTCCTTTTTTCCATTCTTTTTTTATGAGAGGATGAGAACGTAAGTGTTCTGGTATTAATTCGAGTGCTGATTCAAATAAAATTATGGTAGCAGTCATATTGGATCCCTTTTTCATAAACTTATTTTATTTAACTATTAAAGCGAATGAAAGAGTTGTTTTAGACTAATGATTTCATTTTTTAGTAATTAAACCATTTTAAAGCAAATCGATTGGAGTTAATAATATACTTCGTCAAATCCTTAAATATCCGACAATATAAATATTATAATGTCTTATTCTCAAAGATTGTAATCCTCCCTTAGAAAGTTTATCTCCTCTGAAATGGAAATAAAAAATAATTCATTTTTTGAGTTCAATTGCTAAGATGAGATAAAGATACGAATTTAAATTTTAAAAGGCAGTGTCTTCTTTATATTTATATTTATTTAAGTTCTTCTTCCTTCTTAGTGGACAAAATGCTTCGAAATTATCATCTACCAATTAAATTGAAAACAATACAATTCCCAAATCATTCTATTGAAATTTGGATAAATGATAGAAAACTTAATTCTTTTGAGGATGTTTCACCAATAATTCAACCTTTCATCCTAGACTTCATTATAAATTTACAGGAATTAGGATGGAGAGTGCTAATGACACAATAAAATCCCCTTAAGGAATTAAAGGGGAATTTATTATATTATTCAATACGCTATGAAGTTTTTGAAATTCTTCTTCCTCTGGAGTATGTTCCTTTAATATTCTAGCTAGATTTCGAGTACGCTCTATCCCTTCTGTTTCGGAAAACTTCGCGAATAATTTATTGTAGGTTGGAACATCAACATCAGCAAGAATATCGCCGATTCTTTCATAGAACTGCTGTGAAATCTCTTGATTAGAGAGAAGATCTATCAATAAAGGGAAAGATATTAATTTTTTTGAATGGCAAACTTGTTTTGCGGTTAACCAATCTTCATCTGACGCGTAATCTAATGAATTCACAATTATTTGATACGATTCCTTGGTACCAAGAGCTTGGAGTGCAAAGTAGGCTGTAAGCCTAGAATATTCTCCAGTGTTTTCGTTTTTTAGAACTCCTTCCAAAGTTGGTAAGAAGTTCTCATTCCCGATTTTCCCCATGATTTCTATAATAGCTCCACATCTTTGATCAGAATCGCAATCCTGCATTGCTTGAATCAAATAAGGACTTGCAAGATCCCCATATCGCGCTATAATAGCACGGATGGTCTGCTCAGTTCTTTGATTAGAATTTCCAAGCATTGATATAAGAGAAGCGATTGCAGATTCTTCCTTCATCTCAGATAACGAATATCCTGCAGCTAATCGAGTTTCGATTTCTCGATTAAAGTCTGAAAGTACTTCATTCATTTTATTACTTGCAAGATTTGCTTTATCCTTCATACCGCCTAATAAATACGACAATTCCTGTTGCTTCTTAGGTGGAACTGAATCAAATGTTTCTATAATAGATGGTACGCGGTCAGGCCAGCATAATTCCCATAATTTCTTATTATGACATTTTTCAAAGGCCGGAACATCAAAAGGGGCTAGCTGTTCCGCTTTGCAGGAAAATGTTAAACGCTTTCTCTGCAAAAATGGACATTTCTTTTTATAGTTCATGTACTGCATACCATATTTCCATGATACAGCCTGATAAGCCCAAATTTCAAACCATTTTCCCACGAGAGCCATTGAATAAGGTAGCAATAACATCATCACTACAAAGAGAATAATAATCCCCACGAGTTCCAGTGATAAGATAGCGTAATAGAAATCAAAGAATAGAAGCCATATAAGAAATACAATTATTGTAGTGCCAACAAGAGCAAGTAAATCGCGTGTAAAATCTGGAATTTGCTCAACTGGAGGTGTTATTGAATCATCAATTACTTCAGAAGTCATATTAAAGTCACTCCAAAATAATAAAGTAAAAATAAAGTGTAAACATTCAATAATTCGGGCATCTACTCTGATTTTTTGAAGGTTTTGAACGGTGAAGCTCGCTCAGGATACATAGTTACTTTTATGTGATACAAACCAAGTCAGGAATTTGCTGAAAACGAGTATATAATTACTAAGGGTAAAGAACTGAAGCGAAATTTAATCATAGGGGTTTGTGTTTCCAAAGGATGAAGTTCTACTTTATTGAAATTTGGAAATAAAAATCTCAATAAAGTTATTGATTTGATCCCAATCACGCAAGTCCTTTCTTTGATTAAGTCCAATTCCAAAAGCTGGATTTGAATCAGGTTCAGGATAATTTGCAGCCATTGTTAACATTCGTTTATTTAGCCAATTTAAGTTAGTATCTTTGGATAAGTCATATATCCCTCCAAACGCATCATATAGTAAATGATCTCCCAAGTCGATATTAAACTCATTAAAGACATTTAGGAGATATTTTTCAACGGCTTCAGGCCTCTTTTCAGGATCAGATGCCTCACCAGAACTAAGATAAACTCCAACTAAAATCTTTCCACTGTTTATTTGTTTGGTATAGGCTTTTAAAAAGGATTTCGCTTCTTTTGTCCATCTAGACACACGAATTCCACTTCCAATCAGTAAACCAGAATAATCATTCACATTCAACTTTTTGGGATTAGTTGAACGGGATTTCAAGTTGATTAAATCAACTATGAATCCTTTTTCTTCAAGAACTTGTTTATATTTTATCGAAATTTCCTCTGTGCTCCCAAACCGTGAAGCGTAAGCAATAAGCACTTTTTTAGACAACAAACCACATCCTGATATCTATTACCTTAGATTTTTCACTTTTCTGAGGAAGCCTATTAAAAAGTTGGCTCTTGGAACTTTCGCTTTATAACTTTCATAATCAAGCCCAAATTTAATCAATAATCGCTCTTCCTCAAAAACCATTGAAAGATAAGCTGTTATTAACGCAATTACTGCTAAAAAGTATGTCAATATAGCTTGGATTATTAAACACATAGCAAAAGCAATCACAATCCCGCCAGTATATTGAGGATGGCGCATTACTCCATAAATCCCATCCTTTACTAATTTGGTAGTGTGAATATATGATTTTCCCTCAGGAACCTCACCTCTTTGTTTTAATACAAAATTGGGTGACAATGCCAACATAAGTCCCAGAAACCATATAATCCAACCAAAAGATCCAATAAAATAGTTATATGGTTGATCAGGCCTAAGAAAACCTGAGAAAAATAATGCAATATAGGCAAAACTCATTATTGTAACATTTACCAGCTCTAACAGTCTAAAATTTCTTTTCTGCACTTTCTTTACCAGATTCAAATTAAAATTCATTAAGTGTCCAATATTAGTGGGAGTGAATGTCCTTTAATAAATTGGTAATGCGGTATTAAAATAATAATAACATCGTAAAATATACCTTTTACGACGAAAAAAATGATATGATTTGACTTTTTTATCTGAATATCTAGTTAAAAATGTTGATTGGTGCTAAGGCCCAAAAAAATCTTTAAAGGAGAAATTTAATTTTTTCTCGAAGAATCGTGGCATACCATTTAGAGAATGAAATTTCCCTCACGTTATTAAAGTATTTAACTTCAGGAATAGGGGTGAATTTTAATCTAAGTGACTTATCGGACCATTTTAAAAAGCATAGAAATACAATTAAGACCCGATTAAAACTATTAATTGATAATGAGATAATTACGAGACCCTTTTACTCCTTCGAACGCCTTCTAACTGAATACCCTCTACTTGTGATTTCCAAGGATGATTTAGCGAGGGATGAGAAAACTAATGAATTTGTTGCGCTTGATCCACAAATTTATGCTGCCTTCTTCTTTAAAGAGGGAGTCTATAACACACTAACAATTCAATTTCACGAGGACTTATTCCAATATCAAAGTTGGTGTGATGCTATGTTTGAGGAAGGCCTTATCACAACCTTTGAGAATCAAAATCCACCTGAAGCTTTGCTATTCAGCACTAAAAGAATGTTAAAGTATAAACCATCAATTGGTATTAACATTGTAATTGATGACTATAATACTGGAAAAATCCACAAATTAAAAGGCCTAGAACTCGATAACCTTTCATTAGAGATCGCTAAATATGTTTTAAAAGGGAAGGGTATAAAAACAAATGAGAATTTACTAGCTCGAAGGATGGGTGTAAATCGTCGCACCATTCAAAATAAACTCGTTTCAATGTTAGAAGAAAACATTATTACACGTCCAAGTGCACGATTTCCAAGAGCATTTATTCCACCAGATTATTTTTTTGTACTATCACTCGTAGAGATAAATGACCAGAAAGATGCTGTATTAAAATATTTGAGAAAAGATGATCACATCCCTATGCTTATAAAAATAAATGAAGGTCGATATAACTATTTTATGGGAATAATATTTTATTATGTAAAAGATCACCTTCAATGGCAAGAAGATTTACAGAATAGATTCCCAAACAGCATAGGTGCTGTAAAAAATACGTATATCTCTTCAGCGATGGCTTTCTCCATCAACCAGAATTATGTTCCCTTACAATTTATCGAAAAAAAGCTGCGCAGTGTTCATGGAAGAGAGATTGTCTCATTAATGCAGGATGATGAAAGAATATAAAAAAAGAAAGGAAATTACGGGAATATACCACGTAATTTAATAGCTTTAGCAACTCTGTTTACCGCTAAACACATAGCAGCAGTTCTGAGATCTTGGATATTATATCTACTTTTATAGAGATTTACTTCCTTGAATGATTTAATTAAGATGTTTGAAAGCGCATTATTTACCTGATCATCAGACCAGAAGAAAGATTGCAGAGATTGAACCCATTCAAAGTAACTACATACTACTCCACCTGCATTAGCTAGAATATCAGGAATTACCACAATTCCCCTTTCATTCAAAATTTTATCAGCTCTTGGAGTAGTAGGGCCATTTGCGCCTTCGACAATTAAACTCGCTTCAATAATTTCAGCATTAGAAGTTGTAATCTGATTTTCAAGAGCACATGGTGCAAGAACATCGACATCTAGGGAGAAAATGTCAGCTTGTGGTAACGGATCAGCACCTGGATAGCCTACTACAGATCTCTTCCCTGAATTTTCAACGTAAGATATGAGATCGGGGATATCGAGTCCATTTGGGTTATAAACCCCTCCAAATATGTCAGTAACTCCTATAATTTTTGCTTTATTTTCATAAGCAATTCTAGCGAAATGCGATCCTACATTACCAAAACCCTGAATTGCTATTTTAACCCCATCACAACACTGCTTATTTTGTTGATGGAGTGCTTCTTCCATTGTGATATAAACACCCCGACCAGTAGCTTCTTTCCGGCCAAGAGAACCCCCAACCTCTATTGGTTTTCCTGTCACTACTCCTAACTCTGTATGCCCTTTAATCATTGAATACGTATCCATCATTACAGCCATTATCTCAGGATTTGTATTGATATCAGGAGCGGGAATGTCTGAGTTTGGACCAATTAAGGAAATAATTGAATAAGTAAACCTTCTAACAAGACGCTGCAATTCTGATTGACTAAGCTTGCTAGGATCGACAACTACTCCACCTTTTGCCCCACCATAAGGAATATTAGTGACAGCTGTTTTCCATGTCATCCAAGCAGCTAGAGCTTTTACTTCGTCAATATTAACCGAGGGGGAGAATCGAATACCACCTTTACAAGGACCCCGTGACATATTATGCTGTACACGATAACCCTCGAATACTTCAATACTTCCATCATCCATAGTGACTGGAAAAGTAGTGATAAGGGTAGTTGCGGGCCTTTCCAAAATCTTTAGTATATTATTGTCTAAGTTTATTACCTTTGCAGCCTCATTTAACTGTATTAATGCATTCTGCCATGGATTTGTTTCATCCTCAGATAGTTCTTTCTGGTGGAAAATCTCTCGTTTTGTTATTTCCATTTCACATACCTCTTTCAATAAGTTTATTGAGTTTTTTCACTACTTTATTCACACAACTCTCGTTTCTTTCGATTTTGATCCCCTCAATATGTCTTATGAGAGGAAATATATTTGCAAAACTGTTATATATGGGAATAATCTTTTTTCCTTCATAAAAAGCCTGATATACATCATCACATAGACGTGCACAATTTGAAGTGTTCTTTGAACAGAGGAAAATACAAAAATCAGATTGTTGCATCCAGTAATCATCATTTGAAGAAGATTCATCTTCAAATAGATCCTCTGATGTAAAGATTAGATCAAATAAACCTTCTTCTTTGATCTGGCTTATCAAATCGTGTACGTTGAATTGATCTTTGTCTTTAATATCATAACCTAAATACAAATTTGCCATAATTCCTTACTCCATTATTTTACAAATCTCGCAGAGCATATTATCCATCTCCACTCTGAAATCTTGCTCTTTACTATAATTCCATTTAAAAATCCAGGGTTCAGGCTCCCCATGTTGTTTATCTCCTTTCAGAGAATTTCCTATTTGGTACGGGTTTACATATATAGAGTAAATTATATTTGTCCAACCAGGTTCGTTCTTATATGACAAATTAAGCCGTTTGATTGCTCTATCCAACGTTAGGATCCTGTGTGAATGAATATACCATTCAGGGGTAATGCAATCATCTTCAGGCCCCTCATACCAATCTAATTCAAGCATTCGACAGTACCCAGGCCATACAAGTAAGACAGTAAATACCTGAGCTTCACGAAAAGCGGAATAATATCCCCTTATTTTGAACACAAGCGTGATACAAGGGATATCTTCAAGTGATGAGGAAGAAGACCAAAAGTTTGTAATTTCCCTCCAATTAAAGGAATCCTTTCGATTGGTATCATATATGGGTAATTCTATTATCCGTCTATTAATCCAATTAGTACTCTTTTTCTTATTTTTCGATTGATAATTACTCCGTCCGCATAAATTCATCTTTAAAGAATCTTTGGGCATCTCTAAATAACAGGGATGAAAAGATTCCACAGGAAATTTTCCTTTTATCTTACTAGAGAGATATGGAGTGTTAATATGGTCTAGATAGTTAAACGATTCATCAAATGTAGCGAAAGCATCTTCCATTTTCTTTAATTCGCCTCCATAGAAGTTAGTATTCTCTCCTTCGCGATTTCAGTTGCGATTCTTCGCAAAGTGAGTCCTGATTCCAAAGAGCTTTTCATAATTTCTTTTGTTACTGATTCAACTGAGGATTGAATTATTGAAAATGTTTCATTAACTCCAATTTGCTTATATTCGGAGTAGGAAGAAATTAATCCCCCAATATTTGAAATGAGATCAGGAACAATTATTTTTCCATTTTTAATCAACTGAATCTCTGCAAGTGGTGAAATTGCTTTATTGGCACCCTCTATGATAACTTTCCCTTTAATTTGGGCATAATTAACTTCGTTTACTGTTCTTTCACAAGCACAAGGGATAAAAATGTCAGAATCAATAGAACATATTTCATCCCTTTTGATCACTGATAGACGTTTTAAATTCTTTAATGATGACTTCTCCTCGCGAGCAGAGGAGTTCTTTTCTATACTAGGAATTTCGATGCCTTTAGGATCGTGAATAGCTCCCCAGTAATCACAAATGCCCACAATTTGAAACCCTTTACTATAAAGGTATTTAGCTAAGCCTGAACCGACACTTCCGAATCCTTGAATCACCACTTTATTACCAATACTATTTTTTACGTGGTTATATTCTTCTAATAGCTTTATTGTGGATTCTAATGACACACCTATTCCAAAACCAACCATACCTAATTTGGAAGGAATACCTCCCTTCTTTAAGGGTTTTCCAGTTACAGATTTCATATCACCAATTGTTTCAGCAAAAAGTAGTAAATCCTCTTCATCTATATTCATGTCTGGAGAAGCTATGAATTTTTCTGGTACATATTGAGAGATTTTTTTAGCAAATGACCTTATTAACTTTGATTTTTCAACCCCGAATGGATTTGAGTGAATGACAGCCATTCCTCCTCCATATCCGTAATTATATAACGCAGATTTCCAAGTCATCGTACGTGCTAATTGAAAAGCATCATAAGGAGTCGTTGTATTTGAGACACGTAATCCTCCAATTGATGGCCCTAGAAAGGTATTATCAATAATAAGGAATCCAAGCATCTTAACATCGGGATCATATACTTGTACTATCTGTTCTGGACCCCATTTGTCCAAAAAAGAAATGATATTGAGATTATCAGCTAAGGGTATGGAGGTTTCTTGAATAAGCTTTTGAACATTCAATGAAGCGGTCATTCAATCCAATCCTTTCATTGCAACCTATGAAACATTGCGTAATCCAACTTAATAAATACTGTGAGCAGAAATACCCAAAAAAACGCGCTCTTTCACACTAAGTATCATTTTATGCAGCGAAAGAAATAAATTTGATAAAAAATATCAATAGAAATCACACATATTAATTAGCAAAGAAAGGAAAAAAAATGACATAAAATAACGTGTTAAAATTTTTCTTTGAATAAGTGTAAAAAATTTCATAATAGTTGTAAATTATGACGGATTATGTAATAATATGCAGATATATAAAGATTCGCTACAGTATTATGTTAAATGATTTTACAGTTTTTTTTTATTGGAATTATCCTCAGAGTCAAATGTGACAATTCTGTATTGGATTGGTTTTTAGAATCCTTAATATGGGAATAAAGAATGAACGATAGTATTTCGCATTATCTTATCCTTGGAGATTGTACCAAAACAAGTGAAATAGATCGATTGCCTTTAATTGACTTATTAATTACTTCTCCACCTTATTTTAATGCCCCTTTTGATTATGAAGATTTTTATAGAAATTATGAGGAATTTTTGAGCTTAATTGAGGATTTTGGTAATAGATTTTTTGCTCGAATAGCTCCAAAAGGAATTATTTCTCTCAATATTGATGATATGCTTGTAAAAGGGATCAAATATCCTATAATTGCAGATCTAACTAAAATTTTAATGAAAATCGGATTTAAATTAAGAGGACAAATTATCTGGAAAAAACCTGAAGGTTATATTCGCATTAGCAGGCGAAGCGGAGTGTTTTTACAACATCCCTATCCGATGTATTACTATCCTGACAATTTGATTGAAAACATCTTGATTTTTCAAAAATCTGGGGATTTCATGGAAAGCAAATCCAATTCGGAACTTAAAATTACTCAAGATATCTGGCCGATGACTAATGTACTTCCCATCAAAGGACGATTAGAGGAAAATATTGCTGCTTTCCCAGAAGAATTACCTAAAAAATTGATTAATCTCTTTACTCGCGAAAAAGAGTGGGTATGCGATCCTTTTTTGGGTTCTGGTACAACAATGAAAGTAGCACGAGACTTGAATCGAAATTCTATTGGTATAGAGAAACTGAAAGAACTGCTTTCAATTATTGAAGAAAAAGTTGGCCATAAATTTTCAACCAATGCTACTCACAATTCAATTTTTAAGTTTTTAAAATCATCTAATAATTATCAAATTAAAAAAAAGAGGAAAGGAAAGTCAGGGAACCTTTCATTAATAAACTTAGCACTTAATCCAAAATTCAATCATTCAGGTGTCTCAAAATACGATTTATTAATATTAGATATGAGAAATTTACACGAATCTGGCTTGAACCCAAATTTTAGCGAACTACTAAAGCATTTGCGGGATGGTCGTATTCTTATAGTACTATATGATTCAATTCAAGAGAATATAGAAAAAATTCCATTACATATCATAAATGATCAAATTATGAATCAAGGAATAAGGCTTAGAGATAAAATTACGGTTTGGTATAAAAATAATAAAAATTGGGTGGTTAAAACAAAAAATAATGAAACAGTAGTGTTCCAACACGAGTATTATGAGGTTTTAATCTATCAAAAAGGTAAATTTGATTATAAAACAAAATCTAAACAGGAGAAAGAAGATTCAAAATTAGATAAGCAAAAATTTCTTTCAGAAAAATGGTTTTTGTCTCTCTGGGATTTTCGTGATAAAATAAAGTCTGAATGTGACAAAGATGTCTTCTCGAGATTAATAGAGCTTTTCACTTATAATAACGAAAAAGTTGCATCAAATACAAAAATCCTAAACGTATCCAATCGGAAAATTAGTTTAAATTATGTTAAGCTCTAATTTTCTTCAAAACAATAATTGATGTCATGGTGTTTTTAATTATGTGGAAGCCGAAAGTATCTAAGATAAATCTATCTGAAAATAAAATTTATCCAAAAGAGGAGATTCCACCTAACGTTGTTGAAGCATTTTTGGGTGGAAGAGGTATCACAGTATACTTAGCTTATCAAACAATCCCTCATGACATTAGTCCAAGAGCTCCTGAAAATAATATAATATTTGGAACAGGTTTCTTAACAGGTACAACATTTCCATCTGCAGGTACCGTTGTTGCAACATTTAAGTCTCCTCACTCAAATACTCTTTGCACATCAGTTGCTACTGGAAAATTCGGTGCATATATGAGTAATTTAAATCTGGATTTCCTCCAGATAACTGGATGTGCGAAAGCTCCTCAATATATACTCATTGATGAATTTGCAGATTTTGGTTTTTTTGATGCATCTGAATTCTGGGATTTTGATACATCATCTACTGAAGCTTTTTTGAGAGAAAAACATGGGAATAATATTTCTATTATTTCAATTGGAAAAGCTGCTACCAAACAAGTAATTTTTGCTGGAGCTAGTATTGACCAAATGCATTACTTCAGAAGAGGAGGATTAGGAGCAGTTCTTGCTTCTAAAAACATTAAAGCAATTTTAATTACTGAACCACCCCAATTATCTCAATTGGATCAAAGCTTAGAAGAAGAAATAATACAGTTGCAGAAAGAGATTGATCTTTCTAAATGGTCAGAAATGTTAAAGTCTAGGGGAACATTCTCTATCGCTTATCTAGCATTAGAACACGATACCTTACCAGCTAAAAATATCACAAGGAAGGTAAAATTAGATCCAAATAAATTAAATTCATTCGAGGGGTATAAGGATTCCCTAGATTGTCTTTCATGTTCAATCAAATGTAATCGCAACTCTTATGGAGCTTTTACTTCTTTAGGTCCAAATTTAATGATTGGTAACAACGAAGATATTCAAAAAGCAATAGAAAAATGTGATAATGACGCTTTAGATCCTATTTCAACAGGCGCGACAATTGCTTCGCTTTTCAACATTCAGGAGGATCAAAGAAAATTATTGGATATAAATTTGGGAATGAATTGGGGAGAATCACAGCTGTATTCTTTAATTGACAAAATAGAAAATAAAGAGGGGATAGGGGATCAATTTTCGCGAGGTGAGAATTTCTTTTATCATCAAACCAGTGAAGCATCTTCTATAACCAAAAATCAAATTGGAAATATGTTTTATTATCCGAATATATTGGGAGTAAGTTTGATGACTGGAATTTCCTCTTTTAAAGGAGATAATTTTAGAACAGATTCCATTGTTTACTCTGAACTACTTGGAATGCCATTTAAATCTAAACCGAAATCATCAAAAGGAAAATCAGAATTAGTAATTATGTTGGAAAACATGGGTGCTGTTTTAGATTCCTTAGTTATTTGTCCCTTATATCTACCATTACTCTTTAAATCAAAAAAATGGATCCAAATGATCCCGCCTGCTATTCAAGCGCTATTATTTCATTTTGTTCCGAAACTTTTTCTTAATCGATATGGAATAAACCTTCTACTCCTCACATCAATTATTAATAAATCATTAAAATCAAATTTCCGTCCTAATGATCTTTTTGAAGTTGGAAATCGAATTACACTTCTAGAAAGACTTTTTAACACGAGAACTGGCCAAACACACTATGATGATACTTTCTCTTTATTTTTACCTAAGCGAAAAGACTTTTTCAATAAGTACAGATCACTCTTGTATAATTATTATATAATAAAAGGCCTTACAGGTTCAGGGCTTCCAAGTAAACAAACCCTAGAAAAAAGTAGGTTAATTGGGTTAGTTACGGTATAGTAGTTAAGAGGATCCACGTATTGTGGATCCCTTTAAAGTACCTAAAAGTGCTGAAAGATTCGTTACAAATTTAGGATCTGCGATAAGTAAACCTAAATTCTCAGGAAGTACTAAAGCAAGCTTCTCATCTTGGATCACGAAAATCCCGTTAATCTTCTTTGCTTTAGCTTCTCTCAAGTTGATATTTACTTGCTCGCTTAGGTCTGTAAACCATTTTTTCCCTTTTTTAGTGAAATCGAAACTCGTGAATATCCAAATTCGTTTTTGAGAGGGTATCGACTTCAAATCAGCAACTGGTAAAAAAGTGGGATTTGATGAGAAGATCGTGACATTTTTCTCGGCCGATTTCAGTATATCAAGTATGTAAGTACTTTTACTCTCATCTGAATCGAGATTAACTGTTCTTATCGTCTCAAGAGGTTTTGTTTGAGAGAGTTCCTCTTGAATTTTCTCTAATATTACTTGTAAGGAATCTTGATTTTGACTCATTTGAGTGAAATTATTAGTGGTTTCAGTCTGAATACTCAATATCTGTTTTTCAATTTCATCATTTATTCTTTGAATTAAATTTGTTACGTTTCCAGATTGAGCTAACGAACTTTTCTCGAGTTCGTTATAATGACGATCAATATTAGCACTCACTTGATTCACAATTTCTTCTGTGTTCTGTTCTAGCGACGTTAAAACTGTATTTTTGAATTTTGTCAGTTCCTCGCTTAATTTCTCATTTTCTTCTGATTTAATTTGATTTAAATTGTTGAAAAGAGCTTCAATGGCCGTTTTTGATTTATTTATTTGATCAAGAGATAATTTAATATTATCTTCCAGATCTTTAGATAACGATTCTATGTTCTGAGAGGTTGATTGGCTGAAATTACGTACTACAGCTTTTAGTTCTTCATTTGTTTCTTTAAAGTCTATATTTTCTCTTTCATCCTTTAAGTAATTACGAAATTGATTTGTCACAGAAGTTTGATAACTCGAAATTAGATCTCCTAAATCTTCTAGATACTTATTTAGATCTTCTTCAGTCTGTGCGTGTATAGCTTCATATGAATTAACAATATCAGGAATGTTACTGTCAAATTCTTCAATATGAGATTTCAACATTTCAGAGATAGCAGATTGAATTCGCTTATTAGTTTGTTTAATTGTAGCTTGAATCTCTTTTAATCCAAAAATATCTTTTGAATCCTCAATATGATAAATTGTATTGATTTGTTTCAACGTTGATTCAATATTGGAATCTAGAATAACTCTTAAGTTTTCAAGATTATTTCCAATTGCTTTATCAAGCTGTGTGGAAACATCTACTAATTTTTCTTTTCCACTTGACATTTGTTTATTCCACGATACTATTAAGGATTCTAAAGATTCCTGTGTTTTCTGTTCAAGATCCTGGTGTTGTTGCTTCCTATCTCCAATCATATTTTGGAATGTTTGATCAAATTCCTTTGAAAATTCTGGAATTTTAATTTGGAAATCTTGATCTTGGCTTTCGATGATTTCTTTCACTCCTGAACTAAGTTTATCAATATTATCCTTCAGATCCTTTTTTAGAACTTCAACTTCCTCTTGGATTGATAAAGCAGAGGTCTCAACTTCTGATGTTATGAACCCAGAGGCCACTCCGACCTGATTTTCAAGATCTGTGAGGGAATCTGAAAAGTAAGTGTCAATTGACTCATTTGCCCTCTCTAAACTATTAGTGATAACATGAAGGGAATCTTTAACCAATGCCTTGAGTTTATCACCGCTCTCTTGAACTTGAAGTAGTAACCTAGAAATTTCCCCTTGAGTTGAATCTGATAACTCATTATAATATACCTCAAGTTCTTCCATGGCTTCTCTAACGTTTTTAGTTTGATTAGAAATCTCTGATTCAATTTGTTTTATGAAGGATAAAATATCAGTTGGGCCTTTTTCCTGATATTTTGAAATATTTGATTTATGAAGGGAAACAACTTCATTTGTTGACTTACGAGTTTCTGTGATGAATTCAGATACCTTCTTTTGATTTTCATCTAGGTTTTTACCAAGATTGGTTCTAAAATCCTCAAGATATTTCTCTCCCTGTTGAATAAATGACTCAACTGTTGTACTAAGATTAGCTTGCTGTTCTTCATTAAAACCATTCAATTCTTTAACTTGGTTTTCAAGTTCTGTATTGAATTCATCTTTAATTTGACTAAAACCCTCTTTTATTGCTTCAATAGTGCGATCTAGATGAACTTGAAGAGTTGAATCCAATTGAGAAAGATATTCTTGATTTTTCGCGCGATTTTGTGAAAAAATCGAGTCGATTTCCCCTTTAAGCTGCGAAGATGAGCTTTGGAAGGATGATTGAATATTGGTTACGTTTATATAATGCTCTGAAGCAAGTTTTTCATTTATATCGGCATATCCAGACTCCATTCCATTTAAAACCTGTTGAAAATTACGAGCAACTGCTTCGAGTTCTGTATTCATTATTTTTGCTCTTTGATCAAACCTTGGTTCAATTTTTTCCGAATAATTTGATTGTAGATTTGTAATAGTGGTTGCAAACTGATCAAGAGAAGCGATAACATTTGCAATCTCTCTTTTACTGTCATCAATGGATTCTTTGAATGACCCCTGAACTCGTTTTTGCGAACCCTGAAGAATGGTGTTAATTTCTTGAATAGAACTGTAAGTTGAATCTCCCATCTGATTTTGTACTTCATTAATGGAACTATCAAATGAATCTTTCAAAGAAGTTTTGAATTGATTTGCCCTTCCAGGTATAGAAACCAAAAGGTTTCTTAGAAACTGGTCAATTGATTGAGACAACTGCTGGAGTCGAATTATATCAGTATCTTTTCTCGAAAGATGTTTCTCTGTAACATCAGAAAATTTATTAAGAAGGACATCAAATTCAGCAGTTTGTTCTATTAACTTATTTTTTGCAGTTCGTCTAATTGACTCCATTATTTCTGTAACAGTTTTTTGTATGCGAAGATAATTCGTTTCTAAAGACGTAATATCAGTGGATAAATGAGCTTGAAGCTGTTTAATGAAAAGCTCTTTTTTATTTGGTAATTTTTGTTCATTGGAGAAATCAGAGAGCTCAGAGTCAAGTACTTCAAGATAAGATTTTTGTTCTAGGATTAATTCAGAAGCATTGTCTTTAAACTCTTGAAATTCAGCTTTAAGCTTACTGGAACTGTCTGAGATTGCATCTAACGTTTCTTTCCTTATGTTAACGAGAGTTTTATCAATTTCTTCATCAATTTCTTTAATCAAACCATCAGATACCTTTTTCAACACCCGATCGATCTTTTCTACAAAATTGACTTGGATATTCTTTCGAACATCGGAAATAAAATCCTTCTCATGTTTGCGTGTCTCTCCTATTTCAGTCAGTAGGTTTGTTTTGAACTCATTGGAGGCTGTTTGTGTGTTTGAAAAAAATTCATTTAATTGTGAAGCAGATTCGGTTTCAAGAACCGTGAGAATATCACCCATTTGACTCTGAATTTCTTCAATTCGAGTAGTTGTTGTATCTATAATATTTGAGAGCTCTTTTTCGTAATGAGAAACAGATTCGCGTATATTGCGGGTTCCTGATGCTGGAAGAGAATAAAATCCTTCTACAGCTGTGGCCCAATTTTTTTCAAGTTGGGCTTCTTCAGTTGATAATTTCGATTGAGTTTCAGAGAATTTCTCAATATATCGCGTTTTTAATTCTCCAATAAAATTCTCTGTGAGTTCTTCGGCTTTACCCACATGTGTCTTCTCAATCTCCGAAATTTCTGATTTTAATGACTTATTTAATTCTGAATTGATAGATTTTGATTCATTCAACTGATTTTCTAGCGAATTCTTAAGTATCTTTAAATTCTCATCCAAAATCTTTTTCTGGAGACTGAAAGAATCATTTACATTCTTCTGATTATCTTTTAGAGTAGTTAAATTTAAGTTTAAAATATTGATAATATTCTCTATTGGGATACTGGGATAATAAAATTCATCCGAGCTTGTTATAAGCCCTTTTTGAATTAATTTCCCCAAAATCTCTTCAAATTTATCCCCCTTCTCTTGAAGATCTAGGGAAAGAATTAATTCCT
Source organism: Candidatus Heimdallarchaeota archaeon (assembly GCA_011364965.1). Taxonomy (GTDB): domain Archaea; phylum Asgardarchaeota; class Heimdallarchaeia; order Hodarchaeales; family Hodarchaeaceae; genus Hodarchaeum. Next base: position 35,799 of record RDOB01000005.1, on the reverse strand, counting down.
TTTTCGTCTTTGGGCCAAACTTTATTAATAAAGAATATAACCTTAATTCCTGTTTAGTTAAAGAAAACTCCTCTTCACTGATAGACATTAATTCTACACCACTATTTTTCATATTTCCCGTATAAATATAATAAATTTTTTTTGATTTACTGAATAATTACATATATTGACCAAATATTGCAGTTCCTAAGCGAATCAGGGTTGATCCTTCTTCAAGAGCGATCTGATAATCATTTGACATTCCCATTGATAATATTTGCATTTCCACATTTGAAGGTAAAGTCTCACATTGCTTCATTTTCAAATATAGTTGAGAAGCTCGTTTAAAATATGATCTTGTGTTCTCTGGAGCCACAAATGGAGCAATTGTCATTAAACCCTTTATTTGGATATGTTCATAATTTTCCAATGCAATTAGAAAATCTAATAAAGCCTTTTCATCAGGAGGAACGCCATACTTAGTCCCATCTTGAGTAACATCAATTTGAACTAAACAATTTATCATGAGATTTTTCTGACATGCACGTTTCTCAAGTTCCTCTGCAAGTTCAATTCGATCAAGAGATTCAATTAATTTTATCTTGTCAATTATATTTTTTACTTTGTTACGCTGCAGATGACCGATAAAATGCCAAGTAGCATTATTTTGACCACAGGATTCGATTTTTTCCACAGCTTCATCAACTCGATTTTCCCCTAAGATAGGATTTTTTACATATCTAAGAAAATTTCTAACGATTTCAATTGGTTGTTTCTTAGTTACGACACAGATTTTTGGAACAAAGTTCTTTTGGGAAAACATCTGCAACTCATTGAGTATTCTATTATAATTTTCTACAATTTGATGCATTTCTTGTTCCTTTAGCAAGTCAAATCCCAATAAATACGAGGATAATTCTCGAGATTATAATTAACCATGTTAGCTTCCGTATGAAGCAATAGTCTAAAACTAATAAAGAGTCTTCCAATATGCAAACTGAACCTATATGAATATAGGAGATATAATTGAATGATTAATGTCGCAGATCCGCAAATAACTGAAGAAGAAATCAGCCTAGTAACTGAAACTATTAGATCTAAAGCTCTTGTTGAAGGAAAAAACGCTCGAATCTTAGAAAAAGAGTTTGCAAATTTTGTAGGAGCAAAGAATGCAATTTGTACAACCAATGGAACATCAGCGTTGCATTTAGCTTTGGAAGCTCTAGATATTCCTCCAGGAGCAGAAATTATCACACCTGCATTCACCTTCATTGCATCTGCAAACGCAATTAGCTTCGGTGGTAATGTACCAATCTTTGCAGATCTAGATCCAAAAACTTATAATATAGATCCAGAGGAAATTGAAAAACTGATTACTCCGAAGACAAAAGCAATTCTTCCAGTTCATATTTTTGGTTTACCAGCAGATATGAAAGCTATTCTTGACATAGCTACTGATCATGATCTAATTGTCATTGAGGATGCTTGCCAAGCTCATGGGGCCTCAATCGATGGAAAACATGTTGGTTCTTTTGGAGAGGTTGGTTGTTTTTCCTTCTATGCAACAAAAAACATGATTTCTGGAGAAGGAGGAATGATTGTGACTGATAATGATGAATTAGCATTAAAAATGCGTAGTCTTAAAAATCACGGGAGAGGCGCACAAGGAGGATATCATCATGAATATGTCGCTTATAATTTTCGATTAGCAGATCCACTAGCAGCAATAGGACTTGTTCAGCTGAGAAAACTTCCTCTAATGTTGAAAAGAAGAGAAGAGAACGCAAAAAAAATCAGGAAAACGATCGACAGTTTAAGTGGAATTCGTAATCAAGAAATCCCGAAGGGATTTATTCATGGGCATTATATATGCGCTCCAGTTGTTGATAGCCCCAAATTTACTCCAAATCAAATTATTTCTGAATTAAAAAACTATAATATTGGATCACGGCAGATTTATTCCATCCCATGTCATCAACAACATACTTACTTAGATGGAATAAAGAAATGGAGATGGAGCAAATTTGTTACATATCCTGATTACTCGAAAGTGAGCTTGCCAAATACTGAATTAATTGCTGCAACGCACTTTGAAATCCCCATTCATGCAGGTCTTACAGAGGTAGATGTTCAAATGATTCAAGAGGCCTTAGTTGAAATTATTAAAGAATAGTAAATCGATTTTTCTAACTAATTTGACTTGGTACCCAATCCAAAAGATATTTACGGCCAATTTCCCTAAATTCACTTTTGATTCTTTCGATTTTTTCGAAGAAAGCGTCTTCTGTGCTTTCTAATTGTAAATTACCAAGAATTTTTTGGAGTTTGGGTTGTGTATTTTTTATTCCTGCTACAAGGGAGGTATAGCCTGGAAGATGTTTTTCAGTTAAGAGCTCATTTGTATATAATGGCCGTTGTGTTGAAAGTCCTCCACTTAGGATCTTTAATCCTTCGCTCCGTTTGAAGCTATTGGGATTTTGGCAAGATGAAAGAAGTTGATCAAAGCATTCTTTATACGGATGAAACACATTTCTAGCTAATACTCCCCGTAAATACATTTGAGTCGTTTTTTTAGCCATGATTAATGAGAAAGGAATGGAAACCATATACTCTGTCATTCGAATTGATTCACTGCTCAATACAGAACCTGTTTCATCTTGTGCTTTCTCATATAGATCAAGAGGCAGAAGGATCCCTGTAATTTCTCTATAATCAGTAACAATTGAACCTGCTCCTAATTCAAATTTAACCCAATATAACCCCAGTCCTGTAATCAGGAAAAATGGCTCTCCAGTAGTATCTTCAAAACCTGTTAACGCAAGATCAGGAAGAAAGACCACGTTATCTTGATTTATCTTTGTTACAGGTTGATTTAAATAAAAACCATTGAATGTTGATCCAATTAATTTACTCCAGCTCGGAATAAACAATATTTGATCTAATGTTCCGAAAACTGATCCACGCAGTGATTTTATTTCATTATCAATTTCATTAACTTTATTGCTAATTTTTTCAAATACTGCTTTTTTATTAGCGCCAATACGATAAGGATACTCATTGTCCTGTTGATATCGCTTCAATTCTCTTATAGAGATTCCTGAGATTTCTTCTAGCTCATTATAAGATAAATCTTGTTCGTAATAAGCTTTAATACCCTCAAGAATCTTTTTCTCTCCCTCTAACAGAGCAATTTTCTTTTCTATTTCTTTTTCTCGTTGTGACATATTTTGTTACTCACAGAATATTTTTTGTCTTATCGAATGAAGCCAACATTCTTTGGACTTCGAATGTCCATTTTGGCAAATTCAGTCTCATTTTGAAACATTTTGTTAATAGTTTGAGCAGAAGCCTCTTTCCGAGTGCGTAAAGCTTCTGCTAGCAAAAGAATGTAGTCCTCGTCAACATCAAAATTCTTTGCTACATCTTTGGGTTTTCCCTGCCGTCCAGTAAGACAATAATCCTTTAAATTTGTCATTTTTGAGAATAAAGAAAGGAATTCACCTTCTAAATAGTGATTCGCAACCATTTCATCATTAAAATCACGGGCTTTCTTTAAAATTGATTCTATTACCTTTTCAGCTTTTACGTCGAGAGAATAGTTGATATACCTTGATGATTTCCCCATTCCAGCAAGAATTACAGGATCTCGATAGAAGTTCTTTCTTTTGTCCTGTTCTTCATTTAATAAAATTATATCTGCTCTTGGAATCTTCATTGCTACAGCTTGCGATTTATAGTCCAATGCAATTGATAATCGCACATCCAAATCTTGACCAGGCATAAATTCACGAATAATATCAGATATTTCAAGGAGAAATTCAACATTGGGACCGACGAGGACAACAGGAATTTTCAATACAGCACCTAAAAATACAGGTACGAGGGGATCTTCATAACTACGAATACTTTTCTTGGGAGGGAAAATCTCAAATAAACTCCTAAGTCCAAATTTCATTTCCTTCTCTGCGATAATTGCCATTTCTTGGGTCTTAGTTAGCTCTCCCCAAGCTTTTAGTTTAGCTTCTATTTCTCGAGAAACTGGTTGACCAAAAGTATAGCTTGCATTTAGAGTATCCTTTATCTCTACTGCGTTTTGTGACAAAATCGTCGCATTGGAATAGAGTCCAGTCTTCTTTTCATTAGGTACAACAGCGCTTAGCGATATAACTCGATATTCCCCTCCTTCTGTTTTTTGATCAAGGGAGGTATAGAAAATAAACGCGATTCGATTTTCATTTGGAAAGGGTATTATAGCCTCTCCTTCTAGTCTTTCTGAGGAGGAAGTTCGAACACTGGTTAAAGTCGATACTATACTTTTAACTGCAATTTTTTTGGTTAAAACAGGATCATTTATGGTTGAATATATTGCAACTGGTCCTGCCCTCTCGTCGAATGCTGAAAATATCACATCTGCCATTATTGTTCACCAAGCGTAGCGGTTATATAATTCATTATTAACACTAGCATGATTTCGTTGTCGATCCATTAGTACGATTGGTAATGGATTTAAACTGGATTTGCTAGTAGCTAATTGGATAGTTTATTTAAATAAATTGAGGTACTAGGATATATCTAACTAGGATCTCTTCACTGTTTAATAGGTTTCTAAACACATTATCCTGAAATCTTAGTTTTAAGCGTATCCCAAATCTGCTGGGCGTTTTCGGGTGATGAACTTCCCCTAATCAGCACGTTTCCTCCCTTAAATAAAGTAATTTTGATATTATTAGTGAAATCTATCGTTACCGCTAATTTTCCTTTTGTGGATATGGAATAAAGAGATTTTAGATCGTTATATATCTTTTCTAATTCGAAAATCTTCTTTTTTCCAGGTACAAACATATAGTTGTCTCCACCACATATATCCAATACCCTATAGTCATTAATAGATTCAAAATCCTGAATATAATTCTCAGTGGAACATACAGGACATATCGGGTTTTTATGTATAGGTATCTGATCGAAATTCAAAGAATTCAAATCAATGAAGAGCAGTGAACCATCCAAAATGGAAGACCCTTTGATAATTACTTCAATTGCTTCATGAATTTGAATGCCGGTAATAATTGGTAATAATGCAGGGTGTATCCCGATTATATCGCATGTTTCTAATTCATCATCCAAGATCCCATGATAAAGACAATCTAGGCAAAGACTGTCCTCTTTAAGATTGAAAATTGCTAGATTTCCAGATCGAGCTCCAACGCCAGCGAATAACAATGGAATTTTCCGTTTGTAACTTTCCCGATTTATAATACGACGCGTTTCAAAGTTATCAAGTGCATCTATAACAATATCGATATCTTCCATAAGTTCCTCAATGTTAGAAGCATCGAGATGACAGGCAAAAGGTTCTACTACTAACTCAGGGTTCAATCGTTTCAATCGCTCTGCTGCTACTTCAACCTTTGCTCGATTCAAATCTTTGGTTGTATATAATGGCGTACGATGTAGATTGGTGTGCTCAACAATATCTCTATCAACAATTCTAAGAAATCCAACACCTATTTCAGCAAGTAACAGACTTGAAAATGTTCCAAGCCCACCCATTCCAGCTATTAAGATCCTCGCTCTTTTTAATTTTAATTGTCCCTCTTCACCAATATCTGGTAAAACTATTTGCCTAGAGTATCTTATTCTTTCAGTATCTGACAAAAAATTCATTAAAAAGCACCTAGAACCATCTTAGAGAGATTTATTTGATTTTATCCTATACTTGTATTTGAGGATTATGATTATATCCTATTAAGTCTAAAAAAAGAGACTGTGATAGTTTAATTATTTGTTTTCCTGTGATTTCCAAAACGATTCGATTTTTTCTAAGGGATACCTATTTACTAATTCTTGTGGTGAGTGAGTATAATAATAGCGTGGAAAGCAATTTGCATAATTGGGATTAGAAAACCTTTTTCCTATAAACATTATAATTCCACGATCAGATGCAGTTCTTATCAATCTTCCAGCAGCCTGAAAAGACCGGGTTAATCCTGGGAATTGATAGGCATAAGCAAAACCATTGCTAAACTTCTCCTCATAGTATTGACGTATCAATTCGCGCTCAAAACTTACATTTGGTAGACTCGGGCTTACCACAAATACTCCATCCAGCATACCAGGAAAATCTACTCCCTCAGCAAAGATTCCTGCACTAACTGCAATTGCAATGATATTTTTTGACTTTTTAATGGTTTCGATGAATTCCTCTCGTTGTTCATCATGCATATTCGGAGTTTGAATAATTAAATTGAACTTATTTTGGGGATTAATTAACTCTGCTACGTTATTTGCAAAACTGAAAGAAGGAAAGAAAGCAAAATACTTACCCTGCTTAATAGAGATCGCTTTAACTAATAACAATGCAATTTCGCGATAATAGTGAGGCCTATATTTATATCGGGTGTCTATCGTTGGAACAACTATTATTACGCGGTTTTTTGGGGGAAATGGAGAAGGAAAACTCTTATAATGAGTTTTCTCAATAGGAAAACCTAGTAAATCTCTATAAAAGGGAAATGGAGTTATCGTGGCAGAAATAGCTAAAGCAGATTTAAAGAAAAGCAGTTTATAATTAAGAAATGAAGAAGCATCTTTGCAAAGTATTTTGATCTCTCCCTCTTGAGAGTTGTATAGAATAGAAAATTCTTCTTTATTTTGAGCTAATAGAGCTGTATTAACAAAATCTCGGAAGTGATAATAAAAACCCAATATAGGATCATCAGGCCAAAAAACTCGTCTTTCTAATAGGAATTTTAAGTATTCCACAACGTTTTCTTCTAAGTTCAATAAAAGTTGCTGGAAATCTTTAAGATTCAAGTCTGCTATTATATGTGTTGTTACTGAAATTGAGTACTCAGACTGTAATGTCCGGAAAAACCTTTCCAGAGCGATAGGTAGGAATTCAGGAAGTGGAACTCCTTTGATTTTACGTTTTAGCTCCTTAATTGATTGTCGTAAATCCCGAATATCGGTTAAAGCTAGACTATGGGAATAATAGCTTAAGCTTCTATTAACTAAGTTATGAGCTTCATCAATTATGAGATAGAATTGTGCTTTTGGTTTTCCTTGATCTCCAAAAAATCTTTGTAAGGCTGTACGAGGATGAAAAACATAGTTGTAATCTCCAATGATTACATCCGATTCTAATGAAATATCTAGGGCTAATTCAAATGGACAAAAGGCTTCTGTTCTAAGAGCTTCCTGCTCAACTATTTCTGGAGTAATAATCCCCCTTTTTTGTATGAAATATTCCAAATACTCCTGAGGATAGTTTTGCTGATAATTCTTTAGAAATGAGCAATATTCAGGATGACAAAAATAGAAGGAATTTGTGCACATTTTTTCTTTTGCTTTTAATGTAATAGCGAGAAAATTTACTCCTTGTTTAGAGAATAAATCTAATGTTTTTTCGACAATATGACGCTGAGTAGTTTTAGCAGTGAGAAAAAAAATCTTTGATCGTGTTAAAATCGCTTTATTAATCATAGGATATAAAGAAACGACTGTTTTGCCTAACCCACTTGGAGCTTCGATAATTGAAAAGAGTTCTTGATCAATCGTCTCATTAATAGATTCAATAATGTTCTTTTGATATGCACGGTACTCAAAAGGAAATTTCAGGTGTTCTAAGGAATAAATCTTTTGAGTTTGAAGTGCAATCCGTTTTTCTTCTTCAGAAATAATTTGCTCTAATTTCGAGATTAAAAATTCCTTCATATCAACTAAAGGAACAGGGATTTGATGTTCAAAATTATCAAATCGATTGAAAATAATTAATTTTAAGTAAATCTGAGGAGTTTGGGGGTTTTTTTGTTGATATAACCACCCATAACACTGGAGTTGCCGCTTATATGAACTCAGACGAACATCGTTTTCACCCTCAAAATTATGAAGATTCACTGACTTTATTTCTTCAATAGATATCTCAGATTCTTTTTTTAATAAAAGATCAAGACGTCCGCGGATTAATACTCGCCAATCACTAATTTTAACTTTATATTTAAGGTAATACTCTGATTCATATTCTGAATCAAGTCTTTTTTTACGTTCTTGAATTTTATTATGAATAATCTGTCCAAATTCAGCATTTTTATGGGGAATACGAATGGAAGATGTCATAGGGACTCCCAAAAGAGTTATATCCCGCACACTGAGCCGTAATTCTTTTTTCTTTGGATTGAATTTGATAGTCAAGGTACTTTTTGCTTAGATGTAACTATGTATATTTATACCCCTCACACCTAGGTAAGAGTATTACTCTACGAGAAAAGGCAATTCAATCAGCTTTATTGAAAAAAAACCATTGAAGGTTATAGATTTTCCATGAGTGGATTGTGCCAAAATGTAAATCGAATTAACCAGAAAAATGACATGAATCCAATCTGGATAAGGAAAAAGTCTAGTTAAAATTTATCTACAAATCCAATCATTCATACTTTGAATATTAAAATACTAGAGTAGCAATAAGAGAAGTATATCTTTGCAAAGTATTTCTTTACGTTTGAACCAATTTAACTGTGAATCTAGACAAATTTTACGGATTTCGTAGTCTAATTTGCGGCCCTTCCATTCAGCTCGGTTTTTAAGCCTGCATTGAGTAGAATGACCTAAGCATACAATCCCTTTTGCTTAAAGAGAACATATTGATTATGGCTTCCATATTCGATATTTCTCGTAATTTATATTTAAAATACCTTTAAAGGTGAATTAAAAGAATGAAAAAGTACTACTACCTACTTGGAATAATAACAATAGCAGTTATTCTTCTAGGAGGTCTTTCTGTACCAGGTGCAAACATGGAAGACCCTGAGCCTGAATCTGGACCGTTTGATGACGGCCCAATGCCAGGGACTTATAACATCTTCTTCGATATGCGCCTAAATAATGTATGGGAAACTGGTCCAACTGTGCAAGGTTCGCTACCAGCTGGTCGGATCAATACCAATTATCATTATATGGTCACAGAAATGGTTAGCCCTCTGGATCAATTCTTTAACGCCGGATTTTTCGGTCTTGGAGAAGGTGGACCATTATTCAGTATTAATGGGACATTTGTCGGTTCAGAGCTTTTTATCAAGGTCATTAATGATCAAGGTGGCCTAATTGATTGGCAACCATTACTTATCCTAGGAGAAGATATCGTAGTTGAATATCAACTTGGTGAACCAACTCTAGCGGGTGCTGGGTCTCAAGATGAAGGGCCAGCATTTCCTGTGGAACTTCTACCTGACAATATAACGCTTCCAGCTGGTTCAGCTACCCCCCCATTCCCTGTCATCAGATCAACGACTAATTTCTCTGACTACTTCGAATGGTATGATTTATTGAAAGACATGGGCTATTATGGCTTACCATTCTTTACCCCTGGAATATTTTTCTTAGAGAGTATTTCTGATGCCTATCAATTCTGGGCATATGAAACAAATGTTACTAAAATGCTTTTCGGTGAAGATGATGAAAATGCAATGTACTTATCCTTTATGAACAATACTTATTATGATGGTTCCACCTTCTCTCTTGAACTCAGTTGGCAATGGAGCTTCCCTGATGATCCTCATAACCAGTCTATGATGTTCGAGTGGGGTGCTGATGGTACATTGGACTCAGCTTACATAGAATTTTTCAGTGATATGAATAATAACTCACTTCTTGAACCAGAAGAAGAGATCTCAATAAAATTAGAATACCAATCAGAAGAACAAACCCCAATTCCTTTATCATTAAATGATGCAGGTAAATATGAATTATATATAGACTTAGACATCTCTGTCGATATCGAAAATGAAACCGAAGAAACAATGATCAACGACTTATTGACTTACATTGTCAGTTCGATTGAAGAATTAAACGGATACGCACTCTTAAACTATACAGTTGACTCAATGGATGGATTATACTATCACGTTGATGGATATATGCTCAATCTTGAATGGTTTATAAAAGATCGATTAGGATTCCTCTTTGGTGCGGGTCCTCCCCCAACTGATCCTGGACTATTACCTCCTGTTCAAGATTACTACTTCCCACTCGGTGATAGCATGAGTCAGTATGGGTACCGTGATTTCGCGATCAATTTATTCGATGCTTATCGCTATGAGAATACAACCGTCTTCTATGAGACATATGATGGCTATTACTGGGAATATTGGGATGAATACGGATATCATGAAGTATTTGAACCCCTCCACTGCAATGACACTAAATCGATGCAATTCGATTCGATGTTTCCTGGAATTCAACATGCTTATGTCTTTGAAGCAGGTGACTGGGAATCTAACTGGGATGATAATACACCTTTCAATGAAAATCTCCAAAATGCCCTTGATGGGAGTCTCGATGTCTATAGTGGTCCTGTTGATTATATGGAAATCGGAGCTACATATTGGAATGGCACTGATTGGGTTCCCGACGACTGGACTTACACAGAGCTTTGGATCCAAAGCCCCATAGATGTATTCATTGATGGTGTTGACTACATTGCCGTTTTCGAGATCTCTGAATTTGCTGGTTTAGACTTCACTAGCTATTTATCCAAACAAAATCCTCTAATGGGATTATTTGGTAATAACGGTGGTGAAGAGGATTACATGGCAGGTATAGGGACTCAAGATGTTTACCAAGTAACTCCTAATCTATTTGGGATCGCTATTCCAAATTACGGTGAATTCATTCCTATGCCAATAAGAACTCCTGATTGGGATGCGATTGGTGGACTATATACTTTACTTGAATCTTATGTTGACCAGGTTTCAAGCGTGATTACCAGTCCAGAGTTCATTGCTTTCATTGAATCGACAAATGAGTTTCCGGACGAAGGTGATTATGTAGCAATCAACACTTATGCCTTTGATCTTAGCAAAATCCAAAATGACACTCACTTCGGTGTGGATGAATATACGGATATTGATGTAGATCAAGCAGATAATGATACAGGGAATGAAACCTACAACGAGATTTCGGTCATTGTCAGTACTAGTAATGAGTACCTCTGGGATATTAACGGCGCATTTGAAACAATTGGGATCACATTTGACCTAACGTTAAATTATCAATCTACGAGTTACATAGAGGAAACCACGACAACTACTGAACCTACAACCACAACCACCACTACAACAAATCCCGAACTTACTTCAGGATTTGAGCTACTTTTTGTCTTCACTGGACTTCTTGCTATTCCTGTAGTTATTAAGAAACGAAGAAGCTAGCTTCTTCACTTCCCTTTTTTTTTTCTTTCTTTTTTCTAATTAGCTTTAATCCTTTTTTTTAATTGAACTGAAGATACAGATTTATAGACAAACTTATTTCATCGGCTAAATCTGATTTTTTCCTGAAGATACCACAGCTTTAATAAACAAGGAATGGAATTTTTTGTCTAAAACTAGAATTAAATCCTTTTTAGAGAAAACAAGAGGTTATAAGACAGAAATCGCCGTTGGGGTATCTATTTCTGCTCCATTTTTTATCATTGTTTTAGTGGCGTTTATTAAAAATGATTTTACTCTCTTTGATCATACATATTGGGTGGGGGTTATAACTTATAATGGTGCAGCGCTCCTAGGAGTATGGTTTACCTTAAGAAAACGTATTATTCAGTTGAATCGTCTGATTCTATATTATGGAGTAATTTTGTCATTAATCATTCTCTTTATTTTCCGAGACATTGCGTTTGCGGGAGATATTACTCTTGGAGTTATCGATGCTGCCCAACTTCTATGGAATGGTCAAAATCCATATATTGTGGAGGGTGTTCGTCATGCACAACCGATTCCCCCAGGGACTTTTCGCTATACCACCTATCCTTATTTACCTGTAGATCTCATAGTATATTCACTTTTCCTAGGGATTATGAATCTCATCTCCACACTAATTGCTGGACCCAACATACCTGATTATCTCCCTGGATTTAACGCTATGGGAATTTTTTTATCCAATTTTGCCTTTATGCTTATATCAATTTACCTTATCTGGAAAATTTTGGACTCTGACATAAAATTTGCGATTTCTTTAAGCTTATTCTTTTTTATAATCCTAATATGGAATAATATTTGTTTAGCTCAAATGCTTTTCTTCGCAGGATGGTTCTTTCACAAAAGAGGGCAAAGGGAAATGACTATTGCGTTTTGGTCCTTAAGTATGCTTGCGAAATACTTCGCAGGAATATTTATTGTAGCATATATCGTTGAGGACCTTCGCTTAAAAAACTTTAAAACGAGCTTCATTAATGGATTAATACCAGTAATTTTAACGCTTGTAGTTTTTCTTCCATTTGGCATCTTTGAAACCTTAAAATCAACTGTTTTCTTTTACAACACAGAGGAACGATTATTAGACGGTTCGTTTGGCGGTTCTCTTGTATCAGAATTGGTTCTGTTTTTGCAATTGGAAACAGTTGTTTGGATTTTCACTTTAGCAGGATTTGCAATCATACTGGTCATTTGTTTCCTAATAAAAGATCAATATGAACGATTGGTGGTATCTAGCTTATTGGCACTTTTAGTCTTATCAGGAATTTCCGCACAATTCTTTCCCATGATTTTATTCATTTTAATCGTGGCAGAGAGAGTAAAGTTTAATATTGATGGAGAAAAGATTTCTATTGAAAAGAGGTCTATTAACCTACCAGATTCCTAATCAAGTCCTTCTAGTAATTCAATAATTTTCTCTACTGGTATATCTATAATTGAAAGTGTAGTAATTCTACCTGCTGATTTCCCATCTTTATGTCGATTTTGTACTGAGAGTTCGATAATTCCCTGCTTGGATAGATCCTTTAAATAAAGCCAGAATTGGGTTGATTTACGAGGGATAACACCTTTTGAATCACATAATTGTTCATATTCCATCCGTAGCTCAAAAGTTGTCACCTTATGACTAGTTGGTCCATTATTGAGGAGCTTTGCTAAAGCTAAAAGAATAATTTTATGCTGAGTAGGTAATTCAGTGATAAATGATTGAGGAACAGGAAAAACACTGACTTCAGCTTTTCTGATATGCTCAAAAGTTATAAAAGGGCTTTTTTCACATTCTGCAATCTTAGCTGATCGCCATAATAATTCAATTGCATACCGCGCATCTTTCCGCTGCACTGCAAGAATGGCAATTTGCTTTATTATCTCGGAACTAAATGATTCCTCATAAAGCCCTTCATTTGCTCTAGTAGATAATATATCGGACATTTGATCTAAATTATAAGGTTCAAATCGTAAAATTCCTTGAGATAACGAAGAAATTATTCCTTCATCTAAATCTGTTTCAATATGAGGATTTCTTGTAATTAAAAATAGAGAAATTTGAGCTTGATCAAAATATGTCCCTTCATGATGTCTAAGCAAAGAATATAAAACATCACGATCCTGAGAGGTGGTTATTAGATAATCAAATTCATCTAAACATAGGAGAAGTTTTATTTTTTTCTCTGTAAGGATTTTTCCCAAAAAAGAAAGTAATTCATCTGTACTAAAACCTCTAAGAGGAAAAGCAGGAACTAATTGCCTTAATAACCGTGTTAATATTAAATACCAAGATCTACATCGTCTACAATTCAAATGAACAAATAAGATAGGAAAAATTCCCCGTTTCTGTTCGTTCGAGATTTTCTCAAGTGTTACGCCAAATTGCTTCACAGATACGGTCTTCCCAGTTCCAACGCTCCCCTGAATAACTAGTTGTTTACCCGCTTGATGAAGATCACTAGAGAGTATTGATTTGAAATGAATAGCCATCTGAGCTAGTTCTGCCTCGCGATGAACAAGTTGGCTCGGAATGAAACTTGGTTCGAATTTTTTATCATCCTTAATTATCCGATTCTTTTGATTAAGATAATTAACTAAATCAAAGTGTGATTCTGTCATTCTATTGGACACCAAATATTCTATATAATCATTTTTCTATTCTATATCTTTGTATATTCAATTTGATCATGATAAAATAAAAACCAAGTGATTTAGATCCAAATTTTCTTTGTAAGATGAGCGTGGAGGAATAAAATCACTTTTTTCCAACGAGTCAGGCATTTTAAAAACTGCAACTAATCTATTCTGAAGAGGATTTTTTATACTAACTAAGTCTTTAGTAAAAGTTATGTTAAACAGAGGAGTCCTAATACTGCAGGGGATATTCAGAAATTTACATAAATGAGAAGAGAAGTCTTGATTGTTTTCGAAAAGAAAAAATCAATGAAATTCTAAAAAATTTTTGATAAAAAGTGCATAATTTCTCCCAATTCAGATCAATGAAATAATTAAATCCCTTTATAATAATGAAAAAACATAAAGGATCTTTATTGTCAATCTGACGGACATGATCAAAAATGATAAATTCGGGTTTTAGAGGGATAAATGCCTTCGTTTGCTTTTTCAAAATAATTATTGGTCATTTTTAAATTTCTATACAATTGATTTCACTCCAAGTATCCTGATTTTGGTTTTTTATGCCGACCAAATAATAGATCTAAAAGTTGATACCTCGTGGCACTTCACGCATCAAAATTAATGGTTCCATCGATTAGGTCTATAGTAGCATGACCATTTTACTTTTTACTTCTCTAATTCTTCCAAAAAATACCTTAGTTAGGATTTATTCCGTATTTATTCTTAGAGAGTGGACTGAGTCAATAATTAGTTTATAAGATGCCAGCAATATTAATTTAATCATAATGATAAAGAGAAAAGAGGGTGAAACATTTAAGCTTAGAAAATGAGGTTGAACAATCTTCTATAGAAAATAATTCAATTCTTAGAGAGACAGATATTATAAATCTACCTGGAGTAGGACCCACTATCGCAAAAATGTTCTACGAAGTCGGATTACGAACCATAAGCTCAATAGCCACCATTCCGATTAATGAGCTTGCCTCGTTGGGTAATTTGGGCGAGAAAACTGCGGATAAAATCATTAGTGCAGCGAGAGAAAAACTTGGATATGGGTTTGTCACTGCTGATCAGATCCTTGAAGTTAGACGAAGGATGTTAAGGATTACCTCTGGTTCAAACGCTTTGGATGATTTATTAGGTGGTGGTATTGAAAGTGGCAGTATTACTGAAATATATGGAGAGTTTCGAACAGGAAAAACACAAATCGCACATCAATTGTGTGTTACTTCACAACTACCAATCGCTTATGGCGGATTTAATTCAGAGGACTCAGATCCTATCTCCTGCGTATACATCGACACAGAGGGAACATTTCGACCCGAACGGATTGTAGACATGGTCAAAAGATATAATGAAATTATAGATGTAAAATCTGTTCTAAAACATATTTTTCATGGAAGAG
The DNA here is from genome assembly GCA_011364965.1 of Candidatus Heimdallarchaeota archaeon. Taxonomy (GTDB): domain Archaea; phylum Asgardarchaeota; class Heimdallarchaeia; order Hodarchaeales; family Hodarchaeaceae; genus Hodarchaeum. The sequence goes on along the minus strand of RDOB01000005.1, from coordinate 20,547 downwards.
CATATACAAGTGATCATCAAATGGTTTTGGCTGAGAATATTCTCCAAAATCCCTGTTTTAATACGATCAAACTTGTTATTGTTGATTCACTCATTGCGCATTTTCGAGCAGAATATATTGGTAGAGGAACTCTAGCTGATCGACAACAGAAACTTAACCAACACCTACATTCGTTACTACGTCTCGCAGAAATTACGGGAGTTGCAATCATTATTACTAATCAGGTTCATTCACAGCCTGATGCTTTTTTCGGAGACCCAACAATGCCTGTGGGAGGACATATTCTAGCTCACACCTCTCATACCCGAATTTACCTACGAAAATCAAAAGGAGAGAGAAGAATCGCCCGAATTGTCGATAGCTCATTATTACCTGAAAGTGAAGTAGTATTTCAAATCAATAAAGATGGAATAACAGATGTTTTGTAGCACCTGATCTATAACACTTATTTAATAATAAATTTTGAAATTTCTTGCTGCAATTAAATTCAAGCAACTACATAATCATACAATGCTTTTCTAGAACACGCTTGTTAAACCTCAATCTTGATTTTAGTTTCCAAACATACAAATATATGTTTTGAGCATATTGTTTGTTAGTCTATAATTCTGTAATGGAGGACTCATATATGTCTGAGACTACCAAAATTCAACCTTCTCAAAATAAATCTGAAAAAGATTACATAATTATTAGAGGCTATCCAGAAACAATATTCTTTTACCCTAGTATGATTGTAGCCTTTATTGTGTTTTTAATCCAAGTCTTAATGGGTAATACAATGACACCCGAATTCTCAAATGCCCTTGGGACATTCTTTTTCGCAGTATTCGCCTTCAATTTTATAATAGTGGCTTTTGACTTTGGTGTAGGAAAAACCGCCTTAATTGCTGCAGGAGTAATTATAATTGTGCTAATTTGGACCTTACTTAGAACTCAGATCCCTGAACTAGATTTTGGATTCACCTTACCTTCAATTAGTGCATCAATGGAATTCTATTTCTTCTTTAGTCTGCTAATTTTTCTTCATTTAATCGTTATATATATCTATAGCCGAATTGATTATTGGATGATCTCCCCCACCGAGATCTATCATCATCGAGGAATTTTAGGCGATGAACGACGGTTTGGAAACGCCCAACACGCTCACATTGAAAAAACCACTCCCGATATTTTCGAGAAAATGCTCTTCTTAAGTGGAGATCTATTCATCAAACCAGAGACAGATCCCCATATTCATCGGATACCCAATGTTTTCAGAGTTAATATGAAGGAAAAAGAAGTCAGAAAAATCCTCTCTTATGTCCCAAGTGAGAAGTTAAACGTTTAATCTGAATATCTTCTCTCACTTATTTTTTTTGATTCATACGCCCAATTATTTTTTTAAGATTAAATTATATTCTCTTCTACAACGGATCCAGAGGGTATATGCTTATCAGCTCCTATTATGACCTCGGGGAGAATTACAGCATTAGAACCGATGGTTGAGTTTGGACCAATGACTGATCCAAGTTTCTGATATGAACGTCCCTTAATTTCTTTAGTTATCGGTTTTTGATTTACATCGGTTAAAACATTCATCGTAGTAACCCCCGATCCGAGTCGTACATTTTGACCAACAACACTATCTCCAATATAGGATAATCTGCCGATTTTTACATCTGATTGAATGACTGAATTCTTAATTTCGACAGAATACCCGATCACACAATTTTCCTCAATACAAGTGAAGTCCCGAATCAAAGTATTCGTGCCTATATAGGAATTTTTCCCTATAAAACATGGTCCTACGATAACTGCATTATGATCAACGATAACATTTTCTTCTATTAAAGCCAAACCAGAAATATATGCAGAAGGGGAAATTTTAGCTGTATTATGGATTCGAGCGTGTTCTAAATTAGAAAATGCATCTTGGTTAGCAGCTAATAAATCCCAGGGATAACCGACATCTAACCATTCTTTTTGCCATACCGAAGCACATAATCGCCTTTGTTCTTTGACAAGACGAACTAATGTCGCTGTGAATGCTTGCTCTTCTGCTAAATATTCAAAAAACTCACCTGGTAAAATAGATGCTCCAGCAAATATGTAACTTGCTTCAGAACCGTTATCAGGAACCGTAGGAAGAATTTCTTGAATGAAACCTCGTTCATCAATACTAGCTATCCCAAATTCTGCAGATTTGCCAACTAGTGTAACAGCAACTGCTCCATCAGCAGCAGTATTCACATAGGAATTCATTAAGTGATGGTAAAACAGTGGAGGAGCCAATATATCTCCATACGCCAGTAAAAATGAGTCTTTTTCCGAAAACGCACTTCGTGCAGCTAAGATTGCTCCTTCAATTCCCTTCTGGTCCTTTTGATTTATTACTTGTATATTAATCCCTTTTTGACGAAAAGGTTCAACCATTTCACCGATTTTCTCTCCAAGATACCCAATTACAATCACAAACTCTTCAATTCCAGTTTCAAGTAATCCGCAGAGCACATATTCAAGGATTGGCTTCCCATGGATTTTTAACATGGTTTTTGGAGAATATTCTGATAATGGATACATCTCCTTCCCACTTCCTCCTGCTAAGACCAGAGCTTTCATGTTTTCCGAACCTTCCTATTAATACTTACCATTTTTTCGATATTTGTCCAATAAAACAATTTAATTACTATTAGGGAATAATTAAACAAATTTATGAGCATATATTCGCTGCTTTTTTCCGTTTTATAACTTGATCTTGCCTTTTTTAAATCCTTGTTTCAGTGTCCTCCTGTTCTCTTACTTAGCTTCTTACAAATGGAGCCACGAATAAATGGCGAATAACTCCGATTCTCCCCCTTCTCACTGGATTGATGGATTAACTTCAGATTTAATTAATAATTGGCCAAAAATAAAGAGTTTTAATTGTAATTGCGGAATTTCTGTGTCTGGTAGACAACACATTGGCCGGTTACGGGGCGAAATAATCCTGACAAATGCAGTTGTAAATGAACTTAAGGAACGAGGCTTTCATGCAACGCATTATTTAATTTTATATACCTCTGATCCATGGAAAGCAAAGAAAGCTCAGTTGGAGGCTTTTCAGGATCCAGATCCTGCAAAAAAATATCAAGATTGGAGACTAGTTGATGTTCCCGATCCGAGTGGGGAATCAACATCTTGGATCAATTACTTTTGGAAAGAGTTTGGGAATCCCCTCCCAAAGTTCGGGAAGGATGTAAATATAATCAGAACTCATGAACTTTACACAACAGAAAAGATGAAAAAGACTATCATTAAGCTAATTAACGAGAAGGACAGAATTCGGGAAATTCTCAATAAATATCGAGGAGAAAATCCTTTTCCTGAAGATTGGATTCCATTTAACCCATTATGTAATAAATGTAATAAAATTGGAACAACAAAAGCATTAGAAGTCGACCTAAAGCAGTATAAAGTCCGTTACACATGTACAAGCTGTGAAACTGAAGATTGGTCCGATATGCAATTAGGAAAATTGACTTGGCGGTTGGAATGGCTAGCAATCTGGTATGTACTCAAGGTTCACTTTGAACCATATGGGAAAGATCATGCCACCCCAGGAGGCTCTAGAGATAGCTGTATTGAAGTATTAGAATCAGTACTTAAACGGAAAGGCCCTTTCGGATTTTGGAACGAATGGGTTGGTTATAGTGAGGGAAAAAACGATTTTGGGGATATGACAAGCTCAGGTTTCATTGGATTTACTCCTACTCATTGGTTAAAATTTGCAGACGCAGAAGTACTGAAATATATGTACCTGAAGACTCCCCCCAGAAGAAGAATAGTCGTAGGATTGGATAAACTCCCAACATATGTAGCAGAATACGATCGAGCTGTACGGATATATCACGGTATTGAAGCATTTGAAGATGGACCTGAACTAAGAGCAATTCGAAGAAGTATTGAAATTACATACTATAACAACGTACCACCTTATTTAGGATTCCAGCTAGATTACGTACATGCAATAATATTATCACAATTAATAGCTGACGATTGGGAAGGAACAAAAGAAGCTATCCGAAAATTAATTGCAACAGAAATTCTGAATATACCTGTTACAGAGAGTATTGAAATTTATATCCATAATAGGTTAAAACAAGCACGAAACTGGGTAAATACATACGGTCCTTCTTTCTTACGGATTAATATACCTGAACCGCTTTCATTAGATATAGCAAGTGACACTGACAAAAAATTAATCTTCCTTTTAAGGGAATTAACTCAAGCATTCAGAGAAATTAAATGGACTGAAGAAAGTATTAAGCAAAAGATGATTTTATTACGCGAAAACGAACAAGTCTCGCGTAAAGATATGACAAACTTCTTCTCACTCTTATATCAGATCTTCCTAGGAATGGATAAAGGACCTCGTTTTGCTCCTTTCATCGCTGCATTAGAGAAAGAATGGGTTATTAAAAGATTAGAAGAAGCAATAAAGATAATAAATGAGTGAGGATTATGACTTCCAACCTACCAATCGAAGATAAGGAAACTGCACTAATGGTACAGCCCAAAAAGCCTTCCTATCTAAATATTTTATTATCAGTGTTGATTGCACCTATCACGAGTTATTTTCTTATTGTACTTATTACAAGTGGAATAGAATTTATATCTCTCGAATTATGGCAGCTAAAAGTCGTTTGGCCTAGTGTAATCTTTTTAGGGGCTGTTATAGGAGGTTTTGGAGGAGGAATGTTAGTAGTAATCGAAGCAGTTCTGAATATGAAGAAATTAAGACCAATAACACCCCCTGATTTACTTTCTTCAGATCTGGCATATATTAGCATAATTATTGGAATAACATATATTTTAGAAATGATAGTTGAAATGATTTTCCTACAAGTCCTTTTATTTCTATTAGAAATTGCGTTATTTTTTGTATTCAGCAGAAATTTAGCAAAATTTACCTTAATTCCTCCACGAAAAGAAGCAAAGAAGGATATTTCTTCTCTGAATTTGAACAGTGAAGATCTTGGTTCTTATTCTGAAGAAGTATGAGGAAAGAAGTATAGAATCCCTTAGTTTAACATCATGAAAGCCAATATAGCATTGATTTCTTTACTAAAGAAAAATATTCGAATCCAAAAACTTTTTTTAATCGAGGAACGATTAAGATTGGTCACAAGTGAATTGAAAGGGGATAAATTAGGTATCAAATAAAGTATTAAAATCGAAATATAAGATTTTTATTCGGCTAGAGTGGGATTAGATTGCAATTTAAGACCTTTGGATGGATCGCACGGCAAAATCCTCATATAAGAGTAACACGGAAGGAAATCATTGACAATAAAAAGTATGCTTTCCCCCAATTAGCTGAAAAAGACCCAAAAAGTCCATTTAAAGAAAGGAAAAGTTGGTTTAAGAAAGGAGTTTTATGGCCCACTATCATATTAGTAGAAAAAGGTTGGGATGAGGAGGGAATAGAAAAACGGGAGGACGCGTACATACGGATTTTTCGTCACAGTGATGGAGCGATATTAGATATTTTGGTCGGAGATAGTCTAGATGATGCAACTCTTCTCGCAATTGAGTACAATGTTCCATTATTTAGTGTAACATGCTCGAGGAAAGGAACCCGAGGAACTGCTCAACGAATTCACATGGATATTCTATAAACCTTCAATATTATTCATGCAGGATTTTTGTGAATTTATTAATCATAGTTATAGTCCTAACAAATCCATTAGCATCAATATATAACAATCGAGCGTGAGGGGATTCATCATTTAATCCATGAAGATCAAGATAGAGATCTAAACCAGTAATATCGGGTTTCAACTCAGAAGCTTTTATCCCAAATGCCAAGGTTTTTTTGCAGATTGAACAGGGTTCAGTACGTAAACGCATGATTTCACTCATTATGATTACTCTCGCGATTGAATGATAGAAAAAAGGGAAGAAAATTAGGTATTTCAATCTTCTCATGAATCGAGAAGTTCAGACCCAAAATCACCCATAATATCCTCTGAAATTTCATCAATATCAGTCTCAATCTCTTCTAAAACCTCAACTGTTCCAGAAATGAACAAACGATGTTCACGGGATTTTTGCAAGACAATATCTTTAGCTTCTCCAGCTAGTATTAGGTTCTTGAGCTCTCTCATGACATCTGTGATTTCAGCCTGAAAATCTAGAGACACATCCCCCCATTTCTCTCTCATCAGTAACATCAGGATGAGCACTCCCTGACCAGCTCCTAAAGGAGCTTGATCAAGTGTAAGGGCAGATAGATATTGTTGAGGTAATGTGGAAATAGGATAAGCAAATGTAATGGCAGTACAACCAATTTCTTCAATTTTAAAATCAACAAAGGTAACGATATCGTGGGGCTTGGTTTGCATAACAAAATCGACCGCATTATTAGCCTTATCAGCTAGTTCCTTGAAGAATTGATAGAAATTGCCAATAAGACGTGGTTCCCACATCAGAACACTTGATGATCCTTCACGACGACCAAAAGCAGCGACAAAACCAAACATAGCCTCTTGCCCAAGGTATGCTAAGCGCTCACTGCGATCCAAAGCTAGAACAAAGCGCTTTTCCCGTACTCGACGTACTCTTCTTCGTTGAGCTACTTTAATCGCACCGAAAAAAGTAATAACAATGAGAATGATCAAGCTTTCAGTAATTAATAAGCCAACCCCTGTAGTAAAAAAGTAACGTGTGTAATATGGTAAATACGGACGGTTAGATTCAGAGAGAACATTATTTACCATATCAGTCGCTTTAATCCGAATTTCAACTAATTGGTTGCCAAGAAAATCAGTTTGGATTTCGTAATAGTATAATTGCCTTTTATGAGAGTAATTTAAATTCCCTTCTTCTAGCCAACTACTACCAAATTTCTTTTCAAGCGTCACACTGGCTATCCCACTACCACCATCAGTTGCATATACCCACACAACCATTAATCCAGGAGTGGTATAAACTACCTCTGATATTTCTACTGTAGGAGCAACAATATCTGGAACAACGTAATTTATCGAAGAATTCACTATCAACCCAGCTTCATCTTTAACGTATGCTGTGAATGTATAATTTATTTCAGGATTATAGGGTAATCTTAAAACAGTTCCTAAAACGTAAAGATCATTAGTGGAATCATACCGTAGAGTGAGATTCTTTACAAGTGTATCATCTGGGTTTTTAATGACCACATTTACAGCTTTAATCTCCCCAAATGAATCTGAGGCCGAAACATTGACAAAAGTACGACCTTCTTCAATATGACTTGCTTCTATAGAGAAATCATTGATTGTTGGTGCAACTTTGTCTTCTGTTACAGAAATGGAATAAAAATTATAGCTGCGATAATTGCTTGCTGTGTCAGATAACGTGATATTAAAGCGAAGCATTTGGCCATAGGGAATAGTCAAGCGAATAGTGTAATATGTCCCATTAAATAGCATTTCTATAGGATCTTTTAATTCTTCACCGATCATATAGTGAAGTTCAACGCTTTCTGTAGCATTACCCCAATCATAGGCCTGTAAACTAATTGAAATGGTTCCATTTCCAAACTGACGCAGAAAACTCTTATCTAGCGGATTAAATATACCAATAATTCGGGGAGCTTCGAAATCGCCAATAATAACCCAGTCTATTGGAGTTTGATAGCTATTATCCGATAGATCAAAAATCAGGAAATAGTAACTGACATTATCTCCGAACTCAAAAATATCAGTATACTGCCAGACTGTATGATTATACCCAGCATTATCAAGGATATATGGAGGCTGAAAGATCAAGCTATCATTCACTGAAGCATTGGAAAGGAGACCAGTTCGATTGTAGTATACACTGACATTTTTAATCGAACTCATCCATGAACCTTCAGCAAATTCAGTCCAAAAGGTGAATTCGGACACATTTAAGGTGCGATCAAGTCCCATAGTGACTGGGATCGGAGGAATATCATCTAAAGCATTGTTTACCCCAATAATTTCTATATCATCAAACCAGACATCAAAATATTCATTATAGAATTCCCGTGTATTCAAGAAAGCACCTAATTCAAGAGTATAATTAGTAGCTGATGGAGCGACTGAAAAATTATAGGAGAACGTCATCCATTCCTCATCTTGGGTAACAACGGATCCCATCCGATAATATACCGTACCATTAGGATTATCAGTGGTAGAGGGAGTGTTCAACCAAAATGAATTACTTTCATTTGGTGCAGAAATGCGTGCTCTGACCTCTTGAAAGTCTGGAGTGGAATCTGTAACAACTCCAGGTTTAACTTCCACGTAATCATCGAATACTCCATCTTCTGCATTATACCGCCATTTAAAAGCAATGTGTATCAAATCAAAATCCTCTATTACTGGAAATTCAATTCGCCACCCTGCAGATAAACCATCGAGAAGTTTTGTGTCTAAAGCCGTATTTAGGGTATCTCCATATCCACTGTTACCAATACGAACAAAAAGGGAATTATTAAGTTCTTCAGGTTCAGTTGTAACAATTAATCCATTTTGATACAAACTAGGTGATATCAGTGCCTGGGAACTTGATCCTAACTGATCGGCCCAGATATTTGGCTCAAAAGCAACTTGAAAATTATCCTTTATACCTGTGATATCAAGAATAGAGGTGGTGTTCTCTGTCACTGACAACAGCGGATGAGAAACGGAGTTTCTAGATGAGGGGTTAGTGGATACCTTAATCGAAGAACTAAAATAGGAATGTGCTAATCGAGAAGGATGATTGATTTCATAAAGCATATTGTTTTCGGAATTTATTACCAGAATACCTATTATATTGATTCCAAATACTAAAATGGGAATTATTTTATACCAGTTCTTCATTTTTTATTCCACCTGAAGATCAGTTTCATAATCTATACCTGTATAGAGTTTATTGAAGGATATCATTAACCGAGACACAAATTCTCTTAAATCACGAGCTTTCTTTTCAATAAGGTTAGAAGTTTGTTGAGAGACAATTAAATCACGGATTTCCCGTAATTTTTCAACTAGTTCATCTTGGAAAACTAAAAGGTTATCTCCCCACTCTTTGCGAAGTAATAAAACGACAGTTAAGTTTTCTTTCCCACCACGAGCCTGAGGATTGTCAATTGCAAAGGAATATCCCAGTGCAGTGCATTCGTAAGAACCAGTGGAAAAATCAAATGTACCGCTGCGTTCTTTTTCCTCCAATCCTACAAATTCTAGGGTGGAAAAGGATTTATCAGATAAATCAAGCATAACTTGTTCTTGATCTTCTAGTAACGCGGGTTCCCAGATGACAGGTACAGGGCCTTGAACCTGATCGAAGAAATTCACAGTTACTCCAAGCGCAAATTCATCCATCAAGGTCAACATAACTTCTCGGGAAATGCGTTCACTTTCAGTAATGATTTTCTTCATATCATATCCCTCTGTTCGAGATAGAACCCGAATTCCTACAATTATACTCATTAGAAGCACCAGAGCTCCCACAATAAGCACTTCACTTCTAAATATTATTCCACCGGGATTTATATTCCATACCAAGTTGGGATTGTCATTTAAAGAAAATATTCTTTCATTTCCTGTCCCATCTCTTGTTTTTATGCGGATATAAATATCAGGTGGCAAAATTAAATCAATAAGGGAGACTGAAAGAGGAATAATTCTAGTATATTTCAGCTGACTCAATTGATTTATAGCTGAACCAGCTCCACCTGAACGAGATAAATCAAACCATGGATCGCTATCATCAAATGTTATATCTCGAGAAATTTGTACCCTAATAAAGGCAATAGCCGAACTAAAGTCCTCAACATAAACAGTAATATTTAATTTGCGGTCAGAAGTCATATTGAGAATTAGTTCAACAATTCTAGGAGCAGCAGCATCAGCTATTTCGGTGATAAGGGAAGATGAAAATTTGTTTCCAGCATTATCAGTAATAATGACCGTAAAAAGGTATGTTTCAAACACATTAAGCTCTATTAATGAATTAAACCGAATTTGAGAAAGGGTTAGAGAACTAGTAAAACCTGGTTGGACTGTCATGGTTTTATTAACAATCACCTCCCCCTGTAAATCGGTAATTACTAAAACTGCTGATTCTTCATTTAAACCTGACCACAACTGATCTTGTGCCATAACAGATACTTCCAACCTACCTTCTATGTCATTCGAGTATATTAACTGAAAAGGTACACCATTTTGCTCAATGATTATGGGAGTTCTTATATCATAATTTACCTGAATTTGAAAGGATGGGGAGCTTATTGTATGGTTGGAACGAAGATCTCCAAGCCAAGCTGGATAATTAGGTGTTCCAGTGTCAGTGATGGAAACTGAAAAGATAAGAATCTCTCCATAGTTGAACTGGAAGTAATCAGGGGGATCAAATTCCGTTACAACTTGTAAATAGTTATAATAGAAGAGATAACGTGTGATACCATTTCCAAGATTAATTGCAGTAGGATTATGGGGGAAGTATTCTTCAATCCCTTCCCTTAAATCTTTCAATAAAACCTTAGAGATTTCAGTACCAATCCATGTTTCACTATTATCAGAGACATCGACATATATTAGAATTGTACCATTACCAAATTTATCATAGACCCCCCATTCCAAAATCTGAGGATCTTCAGTATCTAGCCAACAAGTGGTTAGGTTCCCTGCGCGAGGTTCAATGCTGTCATCAATCCATATAAACTGTGTTACAAAGCCGAATAAACCTGTTGAGGAATCATATAATGATGTGATATTGTAAGAACGAATAGTAGGACCAATGCTAAAATCTCGAAAATGCGTCCAAGATATACCACTAAACAGAGTTCCATTACTTAATAAAAGATTATATGTAAGTGTACTTAGATTCACATCTATAGTATTGTATACCAAATATTCAAAACTCAGATAGATATCAGCCCAAGTTCCATGTGAATACCACATGTTTCCGCTTAGAGTAACTACAATTTTATCCCAAGAGATCGTGGCTCCAGAAAACCCACCTGATATAGCAGTTATACCCCAATCTTCTATTCCAGAAGATTGAATATCTAATATAAAGAAAGAAACTTTATCCAAAGCATAACTAAAATTAAGGTCATCACGGATACCAATGCCTTTCTCATTAAAAGAAACAGTATAGTTCTTGACCTCAAAAGAATCGAAAAGTAATGCTATGCCCTGAAAAGGTGCATTATCATATGTATGTATCCCATAAATATAAAGAATAGCATTCTCACCATAATTTACAAAATATTCTATTGAGCTGCTAAAACCTTGGAGGGAGGGATCGATCAGCTCATTATAAGTTGGTGAAAAAGTAAAGTAGAGCTCTTCCCAAATAAAATAGATTTTAACAACATCCCCCAGAGTATTATTCAAGAATGAAGTTACACCAAAAAGTGAATCTTGTATCTGTACAATTTCATAACTGTATCTGCCCATGTTTGACTGAGAAATACTTGTCCAGATTCCCTGTCCATTGATTAAACTTAAATCTCGTGGATTTCCAAGCCAATCTTTGCCTGTGATAATTCCATTAAATGGTAGAGTAATATCATGAGCCCAAGTAGCTTCAATAGAAATGTTAGTTACCTTTCTTACCCCAAGGCGTTGATCAGGCTCACCTGGTATCAAATTTATTATTAAATAAGTCCAAACTACATCTAATTCGAAACTGGAGGAAGTAAAGGTTGTGTTTACAAAATAGGTGCCCATTGGATCATAAATAGACCCATTAACAATTTTAAATTCAAATAATTCACTAGGATTACTTGGAGTGAAATAGGTATAGTTAAAAAGAAAGAAGCCATTAATAACATCACCATTCTTCCCATCGGTTAAATTGATCCACTGAAAACCATTAATTTGATATGAAATCTGGCATCCTTTAGCAGGTGTACCATCAGAGGCATAAAAAACGGAAAGATTAAGAATCCACCATGTTCCAACATTTACTCCAAGAGCTTTGGTATTTGGTTGAACCCGAGACCCAAAATTACCCTGTTGATCCCAATATTCATATTCAAATTCCAGTGCATCCCAATAAATTGTCATATTTGGATAAGTATCAATATCAGCTATTTGTGATGTTCGGTGTCCTCTAACATATAGCAGTAATTCATATCCTGATGCAAGAGTGAGAACATTAGCAGTTAAATGTACTACACCTGTGGCATCAGATCCGATTATAACATATTTGATGGCAATTTCTCCAATTTTGTTGGGATCCTGATACGCAACTAGTTGACCAGCAACACGCTCAGGTGGATCTACAAGGCTTCTAGTTTCACCATCTAGTACTCTATAAGCTATATCTATATTATCATTGAGATTAACACGGATATCGATATGGTTATCTCCACCATTGGTTAAATTATCCCATTCAAGAGGAGTATTAGTCCCTATAGTAACACTTACAACTTCTACAAGATACACTGTTCCTTTGGCTTCAATGATGATTGAAGTATTTTGTTTGATTCCTTCAGGTGACGTAATAGTTATATGTAAGGTATGGATTCCGTTTTCATAGAGGGGAGCAATCGTTGCTGGAATACTAAAATTAAATGTATAGGATCCTGATATGGATTCATTAGATATAAAATCCAAGAAGTCCAATGTGTTCACTTCATTCCCTGTTTCCGAAATTAAGGTAAGGTTGGGATTTATGTTATCACCCTCTCCATTATCAATCCAGGGTAACGATTCAACAGGGAATAAAGCAGATCCGCCGCCACTCAAAGGCCTAATCTCATTCACAGATGTAGTAAGATTAAAAATTTGGTCAGCATCCAATTTATTATTAAATTCTGTAGGCGGACTACCTGTAATAGATACTTGTAGATCTTTCATTGGAAGAATAATAGAATCACTAGAAATATGTGAGTAAATATCAGTTGTTAAGGTTAGATTGTAAATTCCAATAGTAATCTGAGAAAGAAAAGAGTTATTTAAAGGAAATTTCAAGGAATAATAATCTGTTAATCCATAATTGACCCATCCAAAAATAGCTGTTTTAGAAATTCTGAAAACATCAGTTGAATTACTAATTTCTAAACTTTTGAAAGCGAACTCGAATGAATTTCCAGTAGAATTCACAATAGTAAAAAATAGAGTGAAAGTCATACTGCTTGCATCAAGTTCCATAGCTTTGGGATAACTACCATTTAAAACAACATCATCTTGCTCTTGAATATTGAAATATGGGAGGGGAATTGAAAAAATATTGGGGATTAAGCATTCTCCTGGTTTATAAAAATCAGCTTCTTTTCTGTCAAGAGACACATCAGATACTTTGAATGCAGGAAATTGGGATAACAGTTGTGGTGTTTGATTCATTAATTTTTGGATATAGCTATTATTACTGGATTGAGAGGAATGTATAGTCGCGAATTCATATGATGTTAAGAGCTCGAACGGAAAAACAAGACTGAATAGTAATATAAGGAAAATTCCGTTCTTTTTGAGTGTATTAAGCCTGCAAAAAAAGATCTTTTTAGGTTTAAGTTCTTGCATCTTATTCTACAAACTCCTTTCCATATTTCTTTCTGAAAGTAAGCATAGCACGAGTATAGAAATTACGAGTCTCTTGCATTTGCCTTTGTACAATTTTAATTTCACTCTGATCCTCTATTAGGGAACGCATTTTTCTTAAGTGTTCAAGTAGCTCGGTTAAAAATTTATTAATATTCTCAAGATTACCCCAAGGAGGTCGTATAATGAAACTTATAGAAAGGTTCTCTTGGCCTCCTCTTGCTTCGGGATTAGCAATAGCAAATGCATATCCAAAGATAGTAGTTTTCTCACCAGCAATTTGGAATCTAAAAGTTGCATGTTTATCTTCCTCAGGTTTATTAACAAACCCTAGTGTGGAAAAAGATCTATCAGATAAGCTAGCAAGCATGGCTTCTGAAGCTTGCAATTTTTCTGGATAAATAATAATCGGTACAGGGCCTTTTACTTGGTCAAAGAAGCTAGCTACTATACCATAGGAAATATTATCATTCTCCTCCCAAACCTCTGTATCAGAAATATTAACCATATCAGAGATGACTTTCTTTTTATCAAACCCCCCAACAGTTCTGAAACGTTGAATAGTCACAAGAGCTATGGCCAATAGCACAAATAACACGAAAGCGAGGATGAAAGGATTCTGTATCAATTCTAGGGATATTGCTGAAATAATAACATCGTTTTGAGGAGATTTAGATATCCCTTTTGTTATCATTAAACCTTTGACCAAATTATCATGGTTTATAGGTCTTTGATTGCCTTCTGAATCAATTAAAACTAATTCAAATCTTATTGTCTGAGCTGTAAATAGCATGCCTGGAATCGTGAAAACCTTAGCAAAATGCTTCTCATATTTATAGGTTAAAATAGCGGATCCTCCTCCACCTCCTACCAATGGAATAAGAGGAATATCTATTCTTTTTGTTCCAGAAAAATATGTTAAAATTGCCCGTTGAATGCTTGAACCATTATCTGTAACTGTGATTTCAATAGAAAACTCTCCCAGCTGATGATATGCGAATTTGATGTCATCTAAGTGGGGTCCTGCTTGATCTACTACTAAAATATCGTCAACAATGAGGTTTGTATTATTCGATTTATCAACTATCATAAGTTCAAATGGAATGGTTTTTCCCACTTCGAAGTTAACATTTAACCAGAATAGACCACGCTTGTCATCTGATTCTAAATTGAAAGATAAATTCTGAATGTTACTCCATTTATTCTGATCCGAATTATAAAATCGGATATAAGCTGCTTTTAGCCCAGCCCACTGATCTATTGCAATGAAAGATATGTTGAAATTACCGTCAATCTCTGGAGAGTAATCAAATTCCACAGAGGATTCAAGAAATGGAACATCACTATCTTCATTAAGTTTTAGAGGATAGGTTTCTATACAAGATTTACCTCGAAAATCAGTTACATTAAGAGTATAGCTTATGTCATCTCCCCACTTAAATTCGTCTCGTTCGCCAGAGAGAGTCGAGATAATCCCAAAGAAAAATACTTCTGAACTACCTGACATTGAATACCGAGTTAAGTTCCAAACAATCCGAGAGGGAAGACTTGGATTAATAATAAGCTTTACTGAGGCTGTAGAAACACCACTTCCAAAATATTCATCATCATCAGCATCATCAGTTGTTATTAAAAGGAATCCAATGGACCCATTTCCATAGTCGATTACCGCACGTTCTAGGATTCTTGGATCCTGTCTGTCTACCCATGAAATATCTATATAGGGATTCAGTGTTCCATTAGGGAAAAATGATCCAGTTAAGTTTGTTTTGCTATCGTAAGAGTATACTATACGATATCTATTTGTAACTTCAGACCATTCATGATCATCAAAGTATAAAAGTGAACGTTTTTCAGCCATTAATACATCATTTTCATATAGAGTGTAAATAAAATTGCTTGCATCTACTGGAGTCTTATCTTTATCGTAATAAGGATATAAAGTCATATGAATAGAGTCACCAGGATTGTATATGTCGGAATCAGGAGTGAACCTCATAATAATACGATCCCACCTTAGTGGGAGGAACTTAGCGCCTGAATCACCATATTTTGCTATAAAGGAATAAGATGCCGAATCTCCTACTAAACCCCATCGATCTTCGGTTACATTCGTAATACTGAATATTGCACTAATGGGTATTAAAATATCGGATGGGTAGGGAATTTGAATGGTAAGATTCTCATCCCAACGACTAGGAGAAAGCACAAATTGAGAAATTATATTCTTGCCTAACAATTCAGTTGTAAAGGTGCCGTTAAAGGGAGTTTGATCATATTTATAATATGCAATCACCTGAATATTGGCAAAAGTATTGACATTAAAGCGTAAATTAGCACCCCAAGGTTCAGCGAGGAAAAAATCGAACCAAATTTGATCCCATATAATTTCCTCTCCTACCTCGGAATTTCCAGTATTTATCTCCTCAAAAAGCGATATTCCATAATTACCATCTACAATTGTAGAGATAATAAATTTCACTCCAATCACAGTCGATTTTACCACGGTAGAGAATGTTACACGGTTATTAATCCATGTACTTCTCGGTTCTCCTGTTTTAGTTGCGGGATCCCAAAGGGTAATATAAACATTAGAGTCTAACATCCAAGAACTGTTGTGAGCATAATATGCATCAATATAGATTGTCGCAGGGGTATAGACGGGGATTCGATTATCGATAGCGGTCATGTTGAGGATAAATTTTGTCCAAATCAAGGTGTCTAGGTATATGGTATTGTCAATGTTATCCACAAATGAATAAACGGAACCAGGATAAGTAGGATATGAAGAATAATAATTGTAATCCCTACTCTCAGTTCCAATTTCATCAATTAGACGAATATCCAAATCCACTTTAAAGATATCATCGAACTGGAATTCTAGTTGGATTTTTCCGTCTCCATCCAACGCTTCTACATCACTTACATCATCGATGATGAACATTCTCCCTATAATACCTGCAGAATTATTGATATAAAACTCTCTTGTACCATTACCATCGATATGGTAAAATGTGACAAACCCATTTAAAATCGTGAATGATTGGTTTCTATACTCATCCAATTTTTCTATTAAAGTACCATTTACTGAAATCCAATCAGATCCAAGGAATTGTGCTAAATTAAGTGAAATAATATACTTTGAATTCGGAACTTCTATTCCTGAACGTTCGAATTTTGCATTATAAGTTAGTATATAACTCCCATTGACATTTAAAACGCTAGGATTGTCTTCAGAAGATGGTGTATCATCTTCAGCATTAGTAGTACAAATTAAGCTATCCCATTCTAAATATACTTGCCATGGAGGACTTGTTTCGACTTGTTTCTCATAATTACCTTCTGCATAAGCTATAAATCTCCTCCGAGTAATTTCATTTGATGTTACATTCAGGATTACAAACCTTGAAATAGTAAGATTTTGTAATGGATTAGCTTCGTCCCAAGGAGTTTCCCAGAAAATATTCACGGGAGTCGTAACGTCTTTCGAGGGATCTTCAGCAGCATAAATCCTAAAACCAAGCTTAATCTCCTCTCCCACAGCCACTCTAAAGGTATTATCAAATAACACATCAGATGCATTCTCTTCTGTAATATTCAAATATTGTCCAAAAATATAAATCCATTTTAACTCGAGAAGTGTACTAAAATCTCTACTCGTCAATTCGATTATTAAATCGGTGGCAAGATGCCCGTTGGAATCACTAATTGTCAATACGACCTTAATAGAACCATAACCTAGTTGTGCTGCGGCCAAGGCTTCCAATACGAATATTAATCGATACTGGCCATTATCTCCAGTCCATCCGCCAGGAGTTTGAAGATTTGTGATCAATGCAGTTTGGTCTTCCCCTTCCTCATTCTCCATCAAAATCTCAACGAAATTACTCGCATCGAGACCAGCAACAGACACAAAACCTGAACCCTGATCATCCCGGACTGTGATATCCATCTCAAAGCTTGTTCGCTCATCAGGGTCGAAAAATTGAAGCTGAGAGATTTCAGTTCGGACAAAATTAATGGAGACCTGCAAATCATGCCCTAGAATTGTAACATGTCCCCATTCAAATAACCCTGAAACACTGTAAATTTTGAAATATAAATTCTGTGTACCTTTCCACGTTACGGATGTATTTTCATCATAGAGATCAAACTCAAATGAATAATCACCATTGTTAAGATTAACAAAATTATGTGTTTGAGAGAAGAAGGGGACACTATTTACACGAAACGCAGTAAAAGCAGAAGAACTTAAGCTCCCAATTAGAATTGGTGCAGTACCATTCCCAAAGTCCTCCGTTATTGTAAAATTAATTACAAAATTGAAATCTGCATCGATCTCAAATAATTGCATCGGTGCAGGAATTGAAGCGGAAATTTCAATGTCATGATAGCGAACTACAGGTGTGTTCAATTCAACAAAGCTATTGTTGTCTTCAATAACATGAGAATATTCCCCTGTGTTGTACTGCCAAATAAATGTAATATTTTTATCTCCTGCTGGTAAACCCGCAGGTAAACGAATCGGGAAACGGTAGTTACCATCACCTGTAAATTCAACAATAGCCCCTTCAACAATTGCTACTCCACCATCTACAAAGAAGGTAAGATATGATGCACTTGGTTGAACAGGTAGTGCAACATGATCCTTCTCGAAGTGAAGAACTAAATACATTATATCGGGATTATCAGTTTCAGTAATGTTTAGATTGTCTTCCACGTATTTTACTTCAAGATCGTGGTAGGATAATACGTTAGTCTCAGTGTAATTAAATTCCACATCTATTTGAGAGGTTTTAATACTCCAAGAGACTCGAATATCCTTCTCCCATGTTTCGCCAAGAGTTAAGAAATCACCAGTGGTTGGTAAGATAACAGTAAACTGTAAGTGAACTTCAGGATCACTAAACCATTTCAAAGACCCAGGTTTAATGGGAAGAAGAGAGTTATTGATGGTAGCACTAAACTGAGTTAGATCAATTATACGATCAATAATGGGTGTAAATTCCTCTGCATAAGTTCCATCTATCTGGAAACTGATATTAATAATCCATTCACCAGGATTGTCAATTTCAACCCTTCGAGGAATATTATGAGAAAAGAGAGCAAAATCAATAGTGTGGAAAGTGATATCGACAGTATAACTTATTGTATTGTTTACGTTATCAAAAACCTCGATAAATAATGTATCATTCTCTCCTGGGGTAATATCCCCATCCAGTGCTGCTGTGTTATATAGGATCCAATCTACGAACCCAGATTTTATAATGTTGGGGAAGTGATTACCATTCATATCTGTAATCGTAATATTCTGAATCCCAGCTCCTGAATCAGAGGTGTTGCCAGTAAGATATATGTTTGGACCATTTTGATGTAGAGGAGTGAAATCTTCCCATTTGGGTTCAGTATTATCGAATCGTATCGTCATACTCTTTTGAGCAGTATTTCCCACGCGATCATGAACGGTAAGGGTCAAGATAATGGTTCCATCACCATCATCTGCAATATTCGATACTGGATCAATACCTGCGGCATCACCATCTACTCCCAGATTGAGGTTCAATTGATCATCAGAATTATTAGTACTATCCCAATTCAAATAAACGGTATAAATGCCACTTCCTTGATACAACCCACTTAACGGATCATTGGGTGTAGAAAAGATATTGAAACCCTCTGTAAGAATCCCTTGGTCATACCAATTGTTATTGTTATCGAGTTCATTTCCATCAGGATCAAAAATTGGATTTGTAACATCTGTTAATTGAATCGTAGGACTAGTAAGATCTCGTATCACACGGAGAGAAACTTGATAAGTATTCCCCACGTTATCATAGATTGTAAAGAAGACATCACCATTGGTAGTATCAGAGGAACTGAAATTGTAGATCCGGTTGTATATTGAGGTACCTGAAGTAATATTGATCTTGAATTCATCATCAATAGTGGGGAAGAGGATACATGCAATATTCGAGGGAGAAGAACCAGTATCAGAGGAATCAATGCTGATGCTGACAGGAACTAATGTGGAACCCATATGATTGGAGTACCAGAGTTTAGTATAATCAGCTGAACGATAAGTGTAAAGTGAATTCTCAATAATAGAAACGATATTCCCTGAAGGAGCAGTGATATCTCGAATTAACTCTAAAGATATTGAATTAATATTCCCGACGTTATCAAAACTATAAATGCTAATAGACTCATTAATAGTATGAATTGGAGAAACACTAAACCTGCGTATATAAGGACTAGTAGTATCATTATAAGCAATTGATTGATTAAATATAGCAGGGAATTCAACCAGCTGAAGACCAGAAGAATCAGCAGAGGATCCATCAGAAGTGATTAATGTCATATTAAAAGTAGCAACAGAAGGCATTTTATCACTATACCAAAGTTTCTGAATGGCTCCACCAAGGTAATAAATAAAATCAGAGGATTCTAGTAATATAAAATCGCTTATTATGGGAGCTGTATTGTCCAAATAGACACCCAAATCAGTGTAATTACTATTTCCGACACGATCATAAACTGTGAGTGTAATTTTGTTCTCGTTGGCTGATTGTCCTTGAGAGATTGTGTAACTCACTTGATAATAGCTTTCAGGGAGATAGGATGTATCTACTGGTATAGTACCAAATTCATCTTCTCCAGTGGCATTGAGGAGCCCCGCCCCTCCTACGCCGTCTGAAGTAGTTAAGCGTATATAGAAAACTTCAGATAAACCTACTTTCATATTTGAATGGAATAACACTGTCGAATTATAGTAGAGATATTCAGACGATTCAAGAACGTTGATAATAATAGGCTGTGAGGGAGCATTATTATCAGAAATGCAGTTTAAGCCCATCATTTGACTGTTACCAACACGATCGAAAACTGTTATTGTAACTTGATTGTCATCAGCAAACTCTGATTGGTCAACCCAGTAGGTTAAGATATAGTAACCACCTGTGTAATCAAGATCAAATGGACTAGGACCAAAATTATTCTCCCCAGTAACATTAAGCAAGCCTGCACTGGCATCAGAAGTTGTCAA
>RDOB01000001.1:252025-265961 GCA_011364965.1 Candidatus Heimdallarchaeota archaeon | reverse complement strand
TTATTGCATATGGAAAGAAAGGTTTGGAAATCATATATGTAGGGAATATTATTAGACCTGCAAAAGTAGTTCAATACAATGGTACTCTACATGATTATTTTTGCGCTTATTCTGTGGTTATCAATGATTCTTACATTTATGTTTCCACAGAAGATGGAGTGAGGATGATAAACATTGATGATTCTTTTGATCCAATAGAAATGACCAGATTTCTTTCTGTTTTTGGATCTGGTTCTGATATTGTTATCCAGGGGTCGTACCTTTATTTAGCTCATGGATCAGCTGGTTTTATCATCCTGCAATTGCGAAGAGTAGACAAAACAACCACTTTACCTTCAAACCTCTCCATTCCCAATTCTATTGTGATTTTTTCCCTCTTTATTTTAATAACCTCTATATTACTAGTTCTTGTCTATAAAAGGCCCCAATTAAAGGATCGCTTGAAAAAGAATTAATATCAGAAAGTTCATTTTGAAAAGCATTGATACCTTCTGGAGACTAATTAGTGTATCCAAGAAAGTCACTAAATTTCCTTTCTTTTGTGCTTTTAACCCTCATCTGGGCTGGAAGCATCATGACTCTCCCTTCTCCTACAATTTCTGTCCCAAATGATGATTTAGAGGTCTACTGGTTTGCTACTGACCTAATCAAAGATTCCTCATTTCCAATTGGTTTTTATTCAAGGTATTTCACTCATAATGTTACGATCAATACCTCTTGGGGATTTTTCTCCTCCCTTCTTATTTTTCCCTCCCTCACTGATAGTGAACCTTTCCTTTTTTGGATAGAAACCCCTGATTCTCCTCCATCAGAAGAACAGACTGGTTTTGTCTCACTATCTATTAATGGATCTAATTTCTTTACCTATGACATTATGTGGGTTCGTTATTATCAGGATTTAGAAGAACTCACTCGTATGGAACTCACGTATGAGTGGTATCTAAATGATTCAGAATCACGAACTTTTTTAGAGGCCATTTACTTTGATGATTGTACCGTTTTAATCGATTATGAAGTTATTGCTGGAGTTCCTCCCTCCCTATATCCGTATAATCGCTCCTTCTCTTTTACTGTTACCTTTGATTCCGCTGTTTGGACATTGTTTGAAAATTACCTTCAAGTAAATTCTTCACGTGATTGGCAGTTCTGGATTTATTCTCCTTCTCATACTGGTCTTCTTAACAAAGGAGGAACCATTTTAAGTCTGAGAACTCAGTGGGATGGTTCGATTGATTATATTTGGACGACAATAGATAACGATAGTGGCACAGGGCAACGAATTTACGTTTCTTTATGTGCCAAATACTTTTTTGAATCTCTTCTTAATTATACTTATGAAATAATAAGTAATCACCATACTTCTTCCCTGTCTTCCGTCCATTCTTCTAATCCAATGGTTTCATTCCCTTCTGGAACTCGTTTTTTTCAGATAATTTTCCTCTGCTCCTTGCTTCTTGTTTTGATTTTTTTTGGAATGCTCAAAAGACTTGAGGAGTGATTTCATCCACCAACTTGATTTATTCTTTTCTTTTGTTCCATACAGAGATGCACCTTACGGAGTTTATCCGCTTTTTTTCCTTCTTTTCCTCCCCACTAGAGACAGATCAGGTTATATTTCAATCTAGGTATCTCGAGACGGATCTGCTAGAGGCTACAGGATAATATCGTATTCGATGGTACTCTTGTTGAGTAGGCTGAAGTCGTAACAAGGTAGCTGTAGGGGAACCTGCGGCTGGATTTCCCGAGTACGCCGCTCTGGGACAGTACTCACCTCCTAATAGATATAGATTCACATCTATTGGGAGAAGCAGGTTCGAGGTTTCGAGCTTGGCTATCCAGCTGGTCCTGGCTTCAATCCTGAGGCTGGGGCCTAGATTTTTCTTGTTTTTGGTGATAAATGCATGAGTCAATCTTTAATTCCATGCAATTAACGGAGGAGGACATGTTGGCGGTCTTGGTTATATTATGAGTTCAACAATTGTTTTTAGTGGTTGGTATTTACATGAGGATACAGATGATGACGTCACTACCTATATTGAGTACTTTGATGGACCATCTTGAGTAAATAGAATTATTAATTAGTGATTGATTCAAAGTCTAGGTTTTGAAAATTTGCACTCTTTATCCTTCGTCTCTTTCTCTAGTCAATAGCTATATTAATCCCTTTGACCAATTAGGTTTATTGAATTTGAATTATTAGATATACGTGATTACGTTGAATCTGGTTGGCAAAAAAAAGGTGATCTTTTCCAGTTTAATTTGTATTATCACGTTCTCTGCATTTTGTGGAAGTATTTTTCTTTGCATGATGTTGTTTGCTCCTGACGTCGGAGGACCGATCCAATATATGCTTGTACTTACTAGAATTAGTAATTCTGAAATGAATACTAACTCTGTTGTTAATCTTACTGCTTCTGACTTCGATTCAGTCCCCTTTCTTTATACCATGGTTCTCAAACTCATATCTAACGATTCTAAAAACGAAAGTTGGAAAGATGTAACTTATACTGAATTTGAGACCTTGGAAGCATTTGCGGATCACTGGAATTGGGATGATTTTCCTAACTATTTTTTCTTCTCTGAAAAGCTATTTAAGCTCTCTTATTTCACGTATACAGCTTAATGCTGATAAATTTCATTTATATAATCGCCTTACATCCCCACTTACTCTGGTCGGTTGAATTTATACTAAAGGGATTGGAAACAAGCATTGGAATTTACAGAACGAGTTGATAGGAAATTAATCCGTGTCCATGTGAATATATGGACAAGCAAGAAGAATACATTCTATTGGTAGTCGATGTTTTTACCTTCCACCAGAAACTAAAATAATACGCCTAGGTTATTTCATCAATGTAGGAACAGGCCACCTCTATGTCAGCAATATTACTAGATGGCTAGAATTACGTAACCAATCTTCCTCTTCTACTAGTTCTCACCCCAATTCTGGTTTCCTAGTTGTTCCCCTGATTTTGGGTGTCATTCTGTATAGTATCCGTAAAACGCGCATAAATGCTTGATGATTTTTCATAGAAGTTTTTATATACCAACCTCCTCCTTAAGGCTAATATCCTTGACTTATATGTACAAATAAGGCTCTCTCGTTCTCTTTTTGGTTCTAGTAAACCGTATAAAACGAGCCTGTACGGTAAAAAGTAATTGGGATTGAGACTTAAGTGAATCATAAGCATTTTCTAAAATTATACTGGGTCTTGAGTATATACTTCCTTATTTCGTTTGGGATTACCCCCGTTTCGGTGCTTTCTCCTCCTGATTCGTCAGTAATTGGTATTTGCATACCTGAATCAGAATCAGGGTATTCTGGAGGCTGTATTAATGGAACAGATTGTTGGGATTATATTACAGTCACATATTTTGCACTCATAGTTGTCAACCTTGATACTGAGGTTCATACTCTAGAACAGGTGACATTAACTTTCAAGGGGGTTAATGAAACAGATAAAGCTCCGTTTACTGTCCAAATTATATTGAATGACACAAAAGACCTTCCTGTAGTCCTCTATCCCCATTATTACTGACAGGGTAATTTTACGCGGTTACCCCGTTGTATTTCCACCATTTCTGTCCAGTTGTTAATCGATGAAACTGTGATAAATTATGGAATAATTGGTCATTCATTTGGATATTTCTCCTCAGGCTATCGTACACGCTGATCTGATGTTATCTACTACACAAATCCCCCTCCTCCCAGATATTGTTATACCTAAAGTTTTTGAAGGCACTAGTGATTATTCAGGCTCTACCTGGGATGGGTGGTTTGCTCTCAACGTTGGCAACTACGATGTGACGGACATTTACTCTGCTAGTGAGGATTGGGGGTATTCTCTTAGCGCACCAGCTAACAGTGAGTTCACTATCCTGCAAAATCTCACCAAACACATTGTTTATCAAACCATTATGTTGGAAAGTAATTTCTCAGCCATATTAGATGACAATGGGACGGATATCTACGGGCTTATCGCTGATGTCAACAACTTAAAAATCTCTAATATGTCTAATGGCTATAACTGGTCTCAAGGGTTATTTGAGCTATTAGATCAACAATTTATGCCTTTAGTTGTCTTTGATTGGAATCCAGCGATGTTGGGGAATACTAATGCTTATTTTAATGATGGTAGACACGCGTTAGCTTGTGCATTAAATCTTTCTGAATATTATTGGGATTGAAATGCGATTTATACGATCAATTCCTATGGGATCTCCCCGAAAAATCATGGATTTGATATAGGGTTAGCTTTTCAAGCACAAGAATATTGTGGAAGCTGTTTGGCTGTATCAAGAGGAACATACGTATACATTCAGTGGTGGGTGTATTTTGAGGAGAATCCATTATTTGGCACGAAATGTGCAATCCTTCATGAGATTTGTCATCTCTATGCTGCAATAGACCTCTACAACGCCACTATCTACCCTAACATCGAAGCTGTTATCATGGACGGCGCAGAAACCTGGGATAACAAATATGAAAGTGTGAGAATACATCCAATAACCTTTGATTGGATAGTGCAATATGAGATAAAATTCGATGGAGTGAAAGACAGTAAGTCTCTTTATTTCCCTTCTTTTTCCGTGATTATCTTTATAAAACCTTAATATGTAACATGATTAATGAAATAAGGATAATTTAGGAGAATAACGATGAATCAAAGCTGTTCATTTGTTTTTAAATGGAGTATTATACCGTTACTTTTCCTTTTAATTGTCCACGGTCGTCCCATTCCTGCTACAGCTCCTCCCAATTCATCTATTATCCAGATTCGGGTTCCTGATCATGAATACAGCTGGTGTGGAGGATGTATTAATGAAACATGCTGGGATACGATCACGTTGGATTTTTTCACCCTTGCTATTGCTAATTTGGATGTAGAATCCCATCGTCTTGAGCAGGTGAATGTGACATTCTCTGGAACCCATGAAACGAATAGAACTGAATTTTTGAGTCAAATTATCCTTCTAAATGTGAGTGATCTACCGGTAACTCTTCATCCCTTGCGGTATTGGTCTTACAATTTCACTACCATCCCTCGTTGCACGTATAAAACTAATCTTCAAGTTCTGGTGGACGAAACTCTCATTGATTTTGGAGTGATTAGTGAGGGAGTTCCTTCATTAGGTCTACGCACCCCTTGGACTGATGTATCAGATTACCATATTCCCCCACAGGCGACTCCTGCATTCACTTTGGAATTTCTAATTCTTGGATTCCTTGTTTTGATTAACATTCCGCGCAGAAGGAAACGTGAAGAGTGAGCGAATTAGAAGGATTTATGACCTAGATGTTGAAAATGTAGCTGATACTTGCTAGATTCCTTTCAGGAACTATCTCAGGATTATCCAGCAGCTCTTAGTGGCTTTAGAGTATTTTTCTGACCAAAATGTTTATATGTCCACCCTCAATTGATACTCGAGATGGAGGATTAGAGGAGCTTGAGTACTGGTATTGTACCTGATGATCGTTTAACGCAAAAAGAAGTCGCTGTACTTTTTGCTGCTTATTCGCTGTTAGACTCACGGATGAACATGCATATTCCTATGGAGAGTATTCGCAAAAAACTTGTGCCTCGTGCGCAATGGAAGCTGAAAAAACCTTTGAAGTCTCTTGTAGCTCAAGGGTTACTTAGAGCTCACCCTACAGCTGGAGGCGTAACTTACTATCCAACAGAGGTAGGGATTTAGGTCGCTAAAGAGCGTTTTCCTGCCCTTTTTCTTATTTACTTAGTTTTTTTCGGCTTCTGTTCCTCTGGAATGGTACCCCAGTTTATCATCTTCTCCCACTTGACTATATGGTAGACTTTTTTGGGATGAGGGTTATTTTCTATACTTGTTTTTCTGAGCTCTCCTTGGTTGGTGAGTTTGTTCAAATGATAGGTTACCTTCCCTCTTGTCCATCCTAATCGCTGTGAGATTTGGTACGCTGTTAATCCTGGGTTATCTTCTATTAAGAATAGTAGATGTCTCCGTTGTTTCTCCCCTTCTAAGATTCTTTTCGCTCGTGATACTTTTGTGGCTTTTTCTGTTGTTTTCATCTTTTAGTCACGTTTTTTATATTATTATTAACCTGCTAGTCTACAAATAATTCTCAAATCATTGTACAATGTTTTCATTTATAAAACTATCGTTAACAAACTATATCATTTTCTTATTAGTAGTTAAAAATCTCTCTATATTCCGAATCAACCTGATTTAATTAGTTTGGAAGTGTATTTTGATTCTCTTCTCTTACAAGAGAATCGATCTCAACGAAATACTCAATCATTATTTCTTTCTTTTTGTATTTTCTCTGAATGCTTCTTCCTCTCGCCTCTATCTCTCGTTGGAGTCTCCATAGTCTCTCTTATTGTTGCTCTCCTCCCTATCTAAGCCTTCTCAGAGCTGTAGGTCTGTTGTCTGTCCGCTCTTAGTCTTTTTCATGTTTTTTACATAGGTTTGATTTTCAGTCTAGATAGGATTTTATCTAATTGCCTTTCAATCCCCTCTATTGCAGCAACGGATCTCAAGTAATTGTAATCTAATTTCTCCTTTTGCCGAAGTAAGATAGCATGAACATCTTCATAATCTTGTGGGCTTCTATAGACCAATTTTGCTACAATTAAATCTTCTGCTTTCTGGATATAGGTGTCTTGTTCATAGATCTTCATCAATAATCGATTGTTTAAACACCGGGAATCTAAAGGTGAGTAAGTACCCTGAATGTCAATTCGATAGATACAATCTTTTAGAAAGACAGAACAGTTTGATTTTTCCCCTAGTGCTTCAGCTATTTCATTATCTCGTAATGAGAATCCATAGGCTTTCAAAGTTGTTTCTAATCTCTTAACATCCTCAATATTAGCACTATCTATCACTATATCGACATCAAGAGTTGTACGAGGACGGCCATAAATAAGAGCTGCTACTCCACCCACTAAAACATATTTTATTCTGCTTTCTTCTAAACAGCTTATCGTAGTCTGAATAAAATCCTTCAGTTTAACATCAACAGTCAAGAGTTCGACCGACCAAGATAAATGTATTCACGAGCATGGTTTAAAATTTCTGGTTCTGTTAAAGTAGGGTTCTCTGCTCGAATTCGATCTATAAAAAGAGTCATTATATCCGTAGTCATATCAACTCCTGTTTCTAAAGAAGAAATCCCTGTATGTGCTAATGCCTCAATATCTTTTCTAATACCTTCTAACCTTCGTTGGGGAATATGGAATCTCATTTGATTCACTTTTATACTGAACAGATTGAGTTGCTTTGTCTCGGTAATGACCTGGAATTCGGTTATTTATATGTATATCTTTGGCAATCATTCAAACAACATTCACCATTAGCAGCTAAAATGTTGATAGTAACCTTAGTGTCGTAATCTATGAGGTAGAAATAGTAGGAGACCGAAAAAATCCTTTAAAGAGGAAATTAAATTCCTTATTTAATTTGATTAACTAATATATGGCTTATTTTTTCTTTTCTAATAGGTTTTTTGGGTTCTTGTATGGCAAATCCACAGCCTAACGACATGAATGGGATATTTTCGATCCACATCGGTTGATCGAAGAGAAAAACCTGATGAACAGAAAATTTCCTGAATCTATTGGGAATATCCAGCTGGTCTTGGCTTCAATCATGAGGCCGAGGTCGATCCTTTCCCTGCAAGGGTTTAAATCTGGAGTTTATTGGGACTCACAACTCCCCTGAGAGCATGTCACTTATCTCACCCTCATTATTAAATTCTGAAAGGTAATTGAAGATATCTTTATGCGAAAAACTCATTCTCATTTCTCTAGTTAACTCAATTCACAAATAAAAGTATATTTTTTCATATTTGTTATATGAGAACATTATTATTTAATTGATAGAAGAGAGTCAGCCTTAGATACATTTATAAATTGTGAAATGATCTAATTCATGGATTCCATGGATTTGGAGATATCTAAAAGCTCGGAGTGAATTCTAATATTCTTTTATTGGATAAAATCAATTCTTCTCAATATTGTTAATATGACACAAATCCATCTTTGGAATTATTAGCAAACAACTGAATATAAAGTGTTAGGGGAAAAAAATGAAGTCGTTAAAACTAGAAAAATTGGTGTTTTCAGCTATCATCTTGATAGTCATATTCCTTGTCCCAGTGATAGCACAAGCATCGACTATTACACAAAGTAAGTATAACGAAATTAAAGACGCTGATGGTCAACTTCTTGTCATGGTAGATAGTGATTTAGAGATTGGATTAGACTCTTATAATAATGGTGAAAAAAAGATAATCAGGTATGTTCAGCTTAGATCTGAACTCTTTGACAAGGGAACATTTGGTAATATGATCTGTGGTTATCGTTACTGGTCAGCTATAGAAGATATATATACCAGACTTAGAATTAAAAGGGATAGCATAACAATATATGACTCAATTCATAATAAATATTATTGGGGATTTATGCATGATGAGTATATTGGTTTGAATACGATTATAGGGACTCATTTCTATTATGAGTTTGACTACTTCGATAATAAGTATGCTTTCCTTCCAGTAGATCTTCTGTGGACATGTGGGGATGATTATAATCCTGATATTACAATTCAAAATGGACAGAAATTATATATTTATGCTGATGTTATTGTGAAAGGAGAGATGTCCAAATCAATCCTTTATGAAACGTTTACAATAACACATAGCTTTTCTCAAACCATTTATACAGCAATAGGTGGTGGAGGACCGCAATAATAATTGTGGTCTTTCTCCCTTTTTTTACTAGGAATAACTTCGGTTGCTAGCTCCGCCAATTTCTTAATTCTTTATAACGATATTATCTTGGGGTGATTGTTATAATCATCTTTCTCCAAATCTGAAGAAGGACATGTTGAATAAAAGTGAGAATGGTTACCCAACGCACCTCCTAATAAAAAAAATGAGAATCCAGCTGGTCTTGGATTTGGAGGTTCTATTGATGATTTCCTTCTGTCAGATTTCTCGTCTCACCTTCAGAACTTCCTTTGCTTGTAATAGAGCGAATGGCATTCTGAATATTCACAAGGTTCGGAGGGGAGAGAACGCATAAAAGCGTCGGAAATATGGCAATTATAAGCTATTGATTTTTAAAAAGCTAAAAGCTTCCTCTAGAGAGGAGCATTCAGGTAATAGGTCTAGATTCCAGATAGGTTGCTCCACACGAGACAGGTCTGTCTTTATTGCATGGAATTGGTGGAATAATAGTCGGCCTTCATCTTGGTCGTAAATACCTCCAATCCCATAATTTCACTTAACCTCCTTTCTTCGCCTATTTGTAATAATTGTGAGGACAAACATGAATAAAATTAATGTAACTCCTGGAAATGTTGTTGATTTTGTGGTGGGAGAGGTTGTTGATGCCATTGCAGAACTCTTTGAGGTAAGCGAAACAGTTGTCGAAGTTGTGGAGGTTGTTGGATAAATGGGAGGCTTAATAACGTATAAAATTTTGGTTAAGGAGCTTATAATGTCACCAAAAGTCTCTATAGTATCTGTTGAATAATAGGGGAGACACCCAATTATGGGAAGACTTGCATTAATCCATTCCGAAGCACCTATTGCATATGTACGAAAAACAGGGTTTTTGGTTTTATTGTATAAATTGATAAGGAATGAGGCGATACCTGCTGCTCCCCATTTGTAATTTATAGAGTAAAGAAGGTCTGTTGCATTTGTAGTCCATATGGGAGTGTACCAATTGAGGCCTTTTTCTGTTATATATGTGATATTTAATAATCTTGATAAGATATTCTCTAACTCATCGGAATAACTTTTGTTTATCTTACTTTCGACATCAATTAAGAATTGTCCAATTCCTGCCAGCCCAGTTCCCGTATAATGCATATACATTTCATTTGAACGCATTGAAGGGCTTAAGCTATTAAACCATGAAATATTTGTATTTATTTTGTTCAAAATCCAATTTGCAGCTTGTTCTGCAATGATTTTTCCTTCGGTACTTCTCATAATAAAGAAATTTCCAGCAGCTTGAGTAAGACCTGGAGATTCGAACCAGTTTATTGATTCTCCATTATAATTAGCAATAGCTATTAAATAGTCATCAATGCCAGTGATTACCTCTGAAAAATTGCCTAGTCCTAATTTTATTATTTCCAGGAGAAATTTTCCCACTTCAGCAGTTTCGGCTATTGCATTTTCCGAGAATCCCCATGTAATCCCCTTCTCTGCGACCTGAGTAAAGTTTCCTTCTTCTATGTTTGCTAGGAAATTAGCTGCATCTAAAGCTGCATTGAGAAATTTTGCGTCTTCCGTAACCTTATATAGGTTGAGGAAATATTGTCCTGCCCTCATAGTCGAGCGAATATAGCCTGGCATCAAGGTCTCTGTGTAGTTGGAATTCAGATTCCATGCACGATACTGTCCACATGGAATACCAACAGAATCAAGCCAATTTCCCACTTTTAATGCAGCTTTGAGATATTTATCGTCTCCTGTATAAAGTGCTAATTCAAGTAAAGACTGGCCGATCTGTGTTTGAAGGGGAAATCGAGGAATAAAAGGTAATTGTACCTCAAATAATCTAATTTGTTGAAAAGCAATTCTCAGGGTTACTGGATAGCTTCCAAAGGTTTCAGATCTCAGATTAAAGTTTAATATCCGTTTTGAGCCTGGAGTTAGCTCATTAATCCATGGTGAGGGGCCTAAATAATCCATATATTCTGGAAGTATTGGTGTTAAATTAATATCATAAACACTATTTACCCCGTCTATATATTGAAGAATTACAGTAAATGGATAGGTTTCATCTTCATAAATCCATGGTTTATGTTGTATGAAACTCACGTTAAATGCTAATTTCTCAAAGGAGTAATCTGCATGTTTTGGATGATCCCATAATCTCAACCATCCATTCCCTTCTGTCCCGTAAAGAAACTCTATATCATCATCTAGGTCTATATTTCCAGCTTTCAATTCTGAAATGAATGTCTCAATAGTAGTTTCAAGATATATTAAATGGCTTTCTGTGTTATTCCAGTCATAAACCATTAAATATGTATCAGGAAACAAGGTTGTGTTTGTAAAACAATAAACAACCTCATCACGCCCATCATTATCAAAGTCAGCAAATTCAAACTCTACATCACTTATAAATTCGAGATTTTCAATAATTGTTACATTAGAGGTATCTGAATAGAATTTTAACCTATCTTGATTTGGACCATCCCCATCAATAGCTACTGTTAGCTCATTAGAGCTGTCTCCTTCAAAGTCTCCTATTCCAATATTCATATATCTTGTATATGGCGGGGGATCACCTGATTTTATTAGATAGCTATCAATTATATGGTGAGTATAAGAGCCATTGGTATATGAAATATATCCTAAGGTACTATTATCGCTATAGGTACAATAGATTATCTCATTTCCATCAAAAGCAGATGTATAGTCCCCAATGCATATTTTGGGTCTTGATTGATTAGTTACAACCAATTGTGTTTCTTCCCACACGTCCTGTACTTTTGAATAAATGGTTATATTGCTTTTATCAAATACATTAGTTATTCCATTCCCCAAAGCGATGATAAGTTTAGAATCTTCCCCAAATTCTCCAAAAGCAAGGCTGTAAACACCTCCAATAACAGGATTAGCCATCTCATTAAATGCTCCTCTCTGTATCCATTCACTAGCAGACTTTTCAAAAGAAAATACATCACCAATATACTGTCCATCCCAGTATCCAGTTCCTACAAGGATGTTATTACTACCTGTATTTTCTATATCTGCAATAAGGATGTCCCCTACCTGGATTGGGATCCTTCCATATTGGTGACTAAAGTTAGCAATGAGACTCGAATTAAACTGGGCTGTGTAATTGGTAGCAATATTTTCATAGAAAACAACTAAACCCTTTGGACTCGTTCCCACGACAATGTCATTATCTCCATCATTATCTGCATCTCCAAGAGCTATACTGGTCACTGCTTCATCTTCTACCTGACCTAAAGTTTCATTAATGATGGACAATTCAAAATTAAATACAGTAGTAATATTTTGAGACGGACTATATGCTATTGGCCAAGTTAGTTCATCTACTGCGGGACTAATAGCTTGTTGAAGAACATAATCGGCGGCAATCATTGCAGTTTGCTTCAGTTCGTCTTCAATCGTTAATTGTTCCTCATATATGACACCAATATCTAATATTGTGCTAAAAATACCTCCCAAGATGATACACGAAATTAATAAATCATTTAATCCAAATTTCAGTCCTAATCGTATCAATCTTAAGCCTCCTAAAGCTGAGGTTAATAATTTTGGCAATTCTGTTTAAAATAGGGAATCTAATGGAAATTAGACGACTTCAAATGGTTGATCTCCCATTCTATGATTTCAATTATTAATAAACTTTTTAGCCCAAAAGAGGTGAAATGAAATTGATACATGAAAATTTTAGCGGTTTTTTTGGGTATCTTTTGCTTCTTACCATTAATAATAATTATATAAATCCCATTCAGATTGTGCATGAATATCTGAGTTTCCTTTCTATTTGCTTTCATTATAATTTATTGTTTGTTGTGTTTTATCCCCTTGATTTCCAAAATTTAATATCTTTCTTCCCAATGAATGTCTAATACCCTTTAATTCTGAGTTATTTCTTATATAAGGAGGTTTTTTTAACATTAATCTGGTAATGTCTTATAAATCACAAAGATGAAGACATTCCCTGAATGGATTATTTTAGCATCTTGACGGTAGAGGTTATCATGACTCTAAAAGGTTCTTCAGATCGTATATTTGCCATTCCTATGCATTATACTTACCCCCCTCACGCTCCCCAATGTGGGTTACATTGCCATTAGTAGTTTCGCTGAAGTCACAGAATTTTCAGAGAACGCTAATTGCACATCAGTAATTTTAAAGCCCCTTTATTATGTGCTTTATGAATCTTTAAGTTTTTATCTGACTTTACGACTTATTCCCTTGTTCACCTAAAGCTATAATTAAAAACTCACTGTAAAATATACGCAATTCAAAAACAATAATTTTTGAGGAATTATGTTTGATCACCTCTTACAGTACATTCTGGAAAACCCAATACATTCGTCTAGTTAGCAATCGTGAGCAGCTCTGGAGCCATCTGGATATGTATAATCTTTCGAACCAGCAATTTACTCAGAGGCCTAAGACTCATTTATGGTCCATCGATGAAATACTGCGACATATGCTTGCTTCAGAAGTCATGTACATACACCAGAAGTTCGATCATTCTGTACCTGTTCCATCCTTTGGTGTAGGGGCGCAATGGGTGGGAAAATATAAATTAAAAACCAATGAAGCTTCTCATTATTCACTTATTGATATTAAAAATTTAGCCTGTGAGATTACGGATAAATCTGTTCAATTTTTTAATTCTGCTGAAGATCAGATTTTTCAAGTATTAGTTAAGGCTCCTTGGGGAGAAGAAATGACCTTTAATGAATTATTAGAGCATTTTTCCTATCATGAAGCATATCATTGTGGACAAGTTCATTATCTGATGAATCTAATAGGAGATCCTTTACAGGTTGAGAGGATCCCATTTTCCCGCTCAGGATAAAGTTTCCATTCTGTGGAAAACACGGTTTAAGCTTTTTTAAGTGAAGTTTCATCATTTTTGGTTTCATTTTTCCCTCCTATGCTCTTAGGAAGTTAAAATACCCCTTGGCTGTCGTCCTTTTTTTACCACTAACAATGTTTAAAGTTTTTTGTTTAGTATACCTAGTTTTTATGTGAGTTGTTCTCTTATGCAGTTATTCTACTAGCTTAGAGACCTTTAATCTCGATCATTAGGAAATCCGTTATTAACTCACATGAGGTACAATGGATTAATTGAAGAGAAAATAGATGAAAATTTAATTCAGTTTTATGTCTCTTTTGAGTTTAGGAAGCTATATAATGAATTTTTTCACCAGATCTGTA
>RDOB01000001.1:0-252016 GCA_011364965.1 Candidatus Heimdallarchaeota archaeon | reverse complement strand
TAGATGAAAATTTAATTCAGTTTTATGTCTCTTTTGAGTTTAGGAAGCTATATAATGAATTTTTTCACCAGATCTGTGAGCTGGTCTGCTTGCGAGGCAAGTTTTTGAGCAGCAGTAGTTAATTGTTCCATTGCTGCTGTTTGTTCTTCTGTTCCTGCTACAACTTCTTCACTAACAGCACTAAAGTCTTCTGACTGCGTTGTAAAGTTTTGGAGAATCCCCTCCAGTGTTCTTACCTTCGTTCCTAAATCCCCAACAATTTGATTGGTGACTCTATTGATATCAGCAGAATTCTTCTTCGTTTCTTCTGCTAATCTTCTCACGCTGTCTGCAACAACTGAAAATCCACGACCAAACTCTCCTGCTCGCGCAGCTTCTATTGCAGCATTTAAAGCGAGAATGTTGATTTGATCTGAAATCTCTTCTATCACCTTTAATGTTGCTTCAACTTCCTCAATAGAGATATCAACTGATTGAGATATTTCTCGAACCTTATCTATTGCTTCTTCAGAGATTGTAAATTGTACGGATGCACTCCTAGAGATTTGTTGAACTGATTTTGCTATTTCTTCACTTAGCGTAGTAACTTCTTCTGCAGTAGCTGCTACTTCCTCAGATGATGATGATGTTGTTTCTGAAGCACTCCCAAGCTCGTGAATTAGGTCTGAAATATTTTTCCGCATTGTGTTCAACTTAGTCTTTAAATTTTCCAATTCTTTTGGTGCGCGCTTTTTGAAACTTACTTCTTTCGATAAATCACCCGAACTTATGGAAGTTAATGACTCTTCAATCATAAAAATTGGTTGTGTCAAATTACGGGTAAATAATCCGCTGTAAAATAATCCTACCAAAAATACCGCCAGAAATGAGAGGATCACAAATAATTGCGTTTCCTCTGATTGTCTTCGAATAGCTTCAATTTCTTGATTACTCTGATCCAAAATCTCGTTATTCAGAAAATTTGCTAGGATCTCTATTTCAATAGTATATGATTTCAACCTTGAATTATGTACCTTAATCTCTTCATTTAATTCGATAGTTCTATTGAAAGCATTAATATATGCAACAAATGTGTTATTTACTAGCGATTCCACCGTATTGTTGGCAAAAATTGTGTTCACCAGTGCTTTAATTGTATTAGTTTGATCTACAATAGCATTTACGTAGTTTGTAGAATTTATATTCTCAAAATATTGATTCAAATATGCATTTTCTATTTTTTTAATCGCATAAAGCGAATTGATCAATTCATAATATTCAGTAGGTGTGATTTCCCCTCTAATAAGTGAAAATTGAAATAGAACTTCAGTACTGTTGATAGAATCATTTAACTCTCCAACAGTTCCATTTGCAGCACCAAGAATTCCCCCTCCTCGTGCAATAGATTTATTCAGAAGATAGGAGAATTCTACGGTGTATTCGTAAATAATTATTTGAATTCTTTTTGTACTCTCCCTTATAGTAGTATTAAGTTCTCGTTCAATTAGCCAAGTAATGGCTTGATTAATTTCCGTTGCTTTACTTGTAATAACTGATCGCTGGCTAGTATCTCCTGATTGTATAAACTCCTTTTCTGCATCTTTAATTTCAATGAAATTATTTAATATTGTATTGGAGACGGATGATGTTATTGTGTTTGTATCCAACACTTCCTTATATTGATTATTGAGATTTATTAAGCTAAATCCGCTAAAAATTCCAATTAACAACGAAAGAAAAAGAATTATTGAAAATGCTCTACCCAATAAATATATTAAGCCCCCCGATCGACTGAATAATTGTATCATCATTCTTCCTCAAACAATTTTTTGATTTTAGGAATTTCATTTATGATTTCTCTCTAAT
The DNA here is from genome assembly GCA_011364965.1 of Candidatus Heimdallarchaeota archaeon. Taxonomy (GTDB): domain Archaea; phylum Asgardarchaeota; class Heimdallarchaeia; order Hodarchaeales; family Hodarchaeaceae; genus Hodarchaeum. The sequence goes on along the minus strand of RDOB01000001.1, from coordinate 250,171 downwards.
ACTATTTAATATTACTTTTTCAGAGTAGAATATTCTTTGTAACTATACTGAAATTTAAACCAGGAATATTGATATCCCCGTCTTTATCCCCTCAGATATGCTTATTCCTCCAGATTTGGTGACTGGTTTATTTTTTGAATAAAAATAAAAAATTATTCTATGTTTCGTGTAATTCGCTCAAATGTACCTCGACTTCGGTGTGTAATGTTGAAAGTTTATGTCAATTGGTGGGGATTTAATTGACTATTTACTCTTTAAGTCTATGAAATTACTACTCAAGCATCCCACGATCCAGAGGATCCCTCAAAACTGGAAAACCAATCTTATTTACATATTAACAAGTAAACCTTCTTATTCGATATATTATAATAAGGAGTCATTATGGTAAATAGGAGTTGTGGTTTTTCTTAGTTAATTAATTTTGGTATTTTATTCTTAATAGTTCGAAATCCAAAACTTTAAAATTTCAGATTCCCTTAGGAAAATTAATTTAATGAACTTCATATTTAAATGAGCTGAATGGGGAATTTGAGATCCTTAGACAGATGAAGGGCTTCTTAATAGTCGTTATTTGTCTATTATCCTTTGTTCCATTTCTATTGGTGCTTGGAAGGTCTTTCAATATTCAAGAAACACACGCAAGTTTCTATATCAATCATGAACCAATAGAAATATCAACTGATTTGGAGTTAGAAGCCATTGCTGGGAAAGGGGTCGGTAATGAAACAGATCCCTTTATACTAGAAGGATGGCACATTAATGCAAAAGATTACGGGTATGGTATTTATATTCATGGAACAACTAAACATTTTATTATCAGAAATTGTTGGATTGAAGCTGATAGTTCTCCTAAGGATTCTGGAATCTTCATTGATGACGTTTATCCAGGAACAGTCACAATTGCTAATAATACAGTAGAACGTTGTTGGAAAGGTATTGAAATCAGAGATATAAATGCAACATCTATAATTAATAATTCTTTGCGGTTTAATGGAGCATTTGGAATTTCTTATTATGGTGTTTATGAGTACTTTTCCAATGATACTTCCCCTTATACATTTTTCGCGTCAATTGAGAATAACACTTGTGTGCAGAACTTTAATATTGGGATTTATTTAGCGGGGGTAAGCAACTCCTCAATTACCGGTAATCTAATTGCTGATAATAAGGAATATGGTCTCTATTATAAATATGGCAGTTGTACTCGTTTTAAGCTCAATTCATTTATACATAATGAAAAGCAAGTTGCCATGGATTACGATTGGTTCATTCTTTCTGCTTATTTTATCAAAGACGATCCAGATTTTTTGACTGAAACATTTCGAGGGAATTATTGGTCTGATTATAAGGGAACTGGAAACTATACTGTTTGGAAAGGCATCAATCCTTTTGAAGTTCTAATACAAGTAATCGATTTGGATCCACTACTAGAATCCCCTATCTATTATAGTCCTCCTCCCATGTATATTGTTGAATTATCTGTTTTATTGTTAATAATCATAATCATAGGAGCATTTGGAGGACTAATAGCGATTAAGAGTATACCTCAAGTTGTTAGTAATCCTTTAACATTGCAAAAGGTCTATGTTTCTATTATAAGAAGCGGATTAGTGATTTTGGTAATCCAGAATGTATTGATAGGGATTTTTGTATTCAATTTTCAGGGGATGCACACCTTTAATGATATCGAATATATTTCCTTTAGTATCTTCCATCTCGATCTACTAGGGTTTACTTTACTCGGAACGGGATTTATCTTCTATTCCACTTTAACATCAGAGACAAAAAAACAATATTTTCTGGGCGGATTACTATTACTAAGCTGGGTAATTTGTAGAATCATCATCCAATATATTATTCCATTCGGACTTGTTCTCCATGAATATGGTGAACCCCTTAACTTCCAGACTTTTGCGTTCTATATGATATATCGTGGATTTTATGAAAGTAATTACGATTTGAATTTTCCATTTGAAGATTATTTTGGATTCGATTCCCCTCCTGTGATATTATTTTTGACATTCATGATGAGTGGCCTACTTCTATATACAGCTTCTCGCGTTATTCCAAAAATACGTGATGAAAGAGGTCTTGCGTTCTTTAAATTATATGGAGTCGTTAATGCAATTTTATGTTTCATTCTTCCCTTTATATACTATCAAGAAAGAAATATTATCGGATTATTCACATATAATTGGCTTATAGCTTATATTCCATTATTTTTCAAAGTTATTGTGGTTCCTGTATTGGGTTTATGTACGTTTGGATTCATGTTAAGAGATAGTAAATTTCTCTTCCTCTTGAATAAACCTAGATTAGAAGAATCAGTAGAATGCAAGTGACTTTCTCCAAGAAATCTTTCAACCTTATATTTTATGCGACGGCATGACCCCATAAATTGGCAATAGAAAGGATCTGAAAATTTGCAGATAAATACATTAATTGTTTCACATCAATATAATGAGCCCCTACCTCTCCAAATACTTCTGAATATTTAAACCACCCGTAATAAACCCATTTCACCATAGCGGAATATTTATAGAATGTAGTTTCATTAAGTTCATCTCCCCAAAGTGTTGAAATATGATGATATGTCGAATTTTCCCACCATGTGAAGCAGTTTACTACTGAATCAAGCCAATTTATATCGACCGTCGAATAATTTAGAGTGGGAAAATCAGTTTCCTTTAGAGAAACATTCCAGATGAAAGTATACGCGTATGGATGAAACGAAGAACCTTCAATGGAAATTCCTTTAGTAATTCGATCAAGAAAAAATGACATTGTTTCATTTTCCATGGAGTATATTGGAGGACATCCAGTTATCCCTGCAATTGATGCGGATTCTAAGTACTCTAATGCTGCTAAAGCCTCATTGTTTGAATAATTTCGATAAATGAAGGGTCCTTTAATAGTAGGTTGAGGAATAAGATGATGAATGGAGAAGGGAGAGAGTGGAAAGAGTAAAAGTACTAATAAAAGCCCGCTAAATATTAATGAAGTGCTTTTACTTGGTAAGAGTCGTGATTTTCCAGAAATGTGCCAAATATTCCTTAACCATGAAAAAGGTTCGTGGAGAATTGAAAATGCAACTGGTGTTACCTCCTGTTCATGGATTTGGGAACTCATAGATTTCCTACATGTTCGTATCCCTAGAATTGGAGTAATAATCAATTTAATGAAAATTGCGAGTTGAATCACCCACAAGGGGCTTAAAGGCACATTGAATGAATCTACTTTGGTAGAATAATTAAAATAGAAAATAAGTAATGAAGCTCCAAAAAGATTGCAAAAGCCATAAAAAGTACCAATATTGATATTAGATCCTTTGATACGTAGTTCTGGCTGTTTCGAGAATAATAACATATCATTAGAGTAAAAAAATGCTAAAAATAACAGACTAGCAACTAATAGAATAAAAAATAATATTGGATTTTCAAATATAATAGTGCCAAAGAATGGGGTTGCAATTAGACTCCTCATACTGAAACCAATGTCATAGGGTCCATAAATGAACAGGTTTATTCTCCAAATGAAAGACAATCCAACCCAACACAACCCTAATATCATTGTTATTAACCTCCATTGAGATTGTTTTTCCTCAGAATAATAACTAATAGCTCCATAACTAATACAAATCAGTAAAATCGCAATTAAATCTATAATAATTGCGAATGTGAAGGTTAAATTAATTATTCCTCCTAGAATATATGCTAATTGCCAAGAAAAGAATAAAAAAAAGAATTGAGGAGGAAAAAACAAGATCGCGATGATTATTAGGATATTTTGAACATACAAAAGTCTCCACCCATAGGTACTTACTTCCTGAAATAAAGTAATTTTATCTTGCATCAAAAACTCCGATTCGTCTATGGATAATTTTATTGATAAATTCTCCTATGTGTGAGGAAATTCATCCCGTGGAGCTTGTGGTTCCAGTTCACTGCAAGTTTCTGTGCATTCATCCTTTCTGGGATAGTAATGGCCGTATATTGTTAATATTATTCTTCAGAGATATCATTTTCCAATGAATAGTCTTTAGATCGAAACTGTAAACAATACCATAGTACTCTCCATCAAGCTGAAAAAAATGCTAATCATTTTATTTTCATTGGTTATTTCATGCGTTATTAGGTGAAAATGACTGCTTAAATTTTTTCGTAGTCCACCTCTCCTCTGACAAAGTAATTCCAGTTGATGGATAATGTCTGTACTGATACATTAAATTTATTTTATCTTTCAAGCATCTTTATTCGTGTGATTTTTACTACTTTCTTGACTCCTGAATAGAATGGATTTTAAATGAAATAACAAAGGAAGTGTTAATGCTCTCCCGAGATTGTAGCATAATCCATGGAAAAACAGGTTCCATTGCCAATAATTACCTCGCTAGAGTTGTGAATTTCGGTTTTTCTGGAACTGTTCTTATTGCTAAAGGTGATCAACCTTATCTCTACTCTGGGTACGGATATGCAAATGTCAAAAAACGCATTCGTAACACTATTGAGACTATTTTCGATATTGGATCGATAAGCAAGCAATTCACTGTAGCTGCGATTCTCCAACTTGAGGAGCAAGGATTTTTGAAAACCAGTGATCCTATCAGCAATTTCCTTACGATTCCTGCTGATAAAAGATCTATTACCATCCATCACCTATTAAGTCACACATCGGGATTACCACGGTTTTATGGTGGTGACTTTGATTTCTACGACCAGAGTGATTTTATCAAGGGAGTCCTCGAATCGAAACTTCTCGCAGAACCAGGGAAGAGCTTCAATTATTCTAATCCTAGCTATTCTTTGCTAGCAATTATTATCGAGGAGCTCACGGGTCAGTCTTTTAGAAAGTACGTGACTCAAAACGTATTTATTCCCGCTGACATGACGAATACTGGGTGGTACGGTGATACCTCGTGGGATATCAACAGAATTGCTCACGCTTATACAGGTAAAGTAGACAATGGTTCACCCAGAACTTGGCCAGAGCCATCTTGGCCGCATATTGGCAGTGGAGGAGTTTGTACAACGATTGGTGATTTATTCAAGTGGTTTTTGGCTTTGAAAGGTAGGAAAATACTTTCAGAAACATCCAAAAAGAAAATGTGGACACCTTATCTGGATGATTATGCTTATGGATGGGAAATCACTAATTCAACTAAATATGGTCTGATAAGAGGTCATGATGGTGCAAATTACCTCGGTTTCAGTTGTGACGCTAGCTGGTTTGTGGATAAAGACGTGATAACCATCTTGCTATGCAATAGATGGATTGATAACATATACTTAGCTGATGTTATGAAAATCAAACTACAAGAGCTGATTTTAGACAAAACAGCCATTTTTTCATTACCACCAAACAACTGCTACTGGGTAGAAAACAATTTTTTAGATCGATATACGGGAGTTTATTTGTTTCCTTCTGGTGACAAGTTTACTGTGGATATCATCAATAATAAGCTAAGGGTGAAGGCTATCGGACAGGAAGCAGTTAATCTACTTGTTTCTTCAAAGAGAAGTAGTCTTCTATATGATGAGCTTTCTAAAAAAACGGAGACCATCGTGGAAGGAATTTTAAATGATAATTACAAATATTTCAAGGACTTTCTGGCTGAAAAAGATCGGTTTGAGAACTTTAAGGTTTTCTTGTTAAAGAAGAAATTCATTTCAGCTAATAACCGGAGAAGATGTACAGGTTATCAGATCATAGGAACGACTCCAATATGGTGGTTAGAGACCCCGGACACGGCTTCTACATCATTCGTCATCAAATTCGATCAAGAACTTGAATATTATCGGTTTTACTGGAACGATATAGGGATTACCGAAATTACAGGGGCTTTTCCGGTAACCTATTCGATTTTACTTATGCCCAAATCAGAAAGGGAATTCACAGGTTATCACCTAGGAACGGGGACTATTATAGACGTAAACTTTATCATCTCTGACTCTGGTACCGTTGATGGACTAGTGGTGATAAATTCTGGTTCTGAATTGCGTGTTAAAAGAATCTATTAATACTCCTGATCTAACTTGTAGTTTCAAGTTGGTTTTTATTTTTTATGAAAAAATTCCAGATTTTTCCAATCTAAACCGCAAATGAATATCCACAAGCTCCTACGGCATAAGCCACTTCAGTATTACCATATTTAATCTCATTCATTAGATAGGTTCACTCATTTTCTTGAAGTAGTTGGACAAGTTTGTTGGCAGGAAGGTACCGACCAGACAGCACTATTTTCCCATCAATGGCCAATGCTGGGGTAGCAGTAATTCCCCTTTGGATTACTTCAGCCATATCAGTATTATAGAGAATTTTTACATCGTGCCAGCCTAATATTTCAACTGCTTCTTCAGTACTTTTTTTCAATGCCTTGCATTTTGCACAACCTGGACCAAAAACTTCTAACACTTTTGTCATATCCATTAAACCTCCGTTCTTTTGATTTATACATTACCTTTTATTTCACGAAATACGACTTGGTTGAGGACTTGGCAATTCAGTCTTGAAAAGATATTGCTTAAGCCAAAGAGCCAGATACACCAATAATAATAATACAGGTACCTCGATCAGAGGCCCGACAACAGTAGCTAACGCCTGATCTGAATTGATCCCGAAAGTGGCGATAGCGACCGCGATAGCGAGTTCAAAATTATTTGAGGCAGCTGTAAATGAGAGGGTAACTGTTTCAGGATACCTAAACTTTAGGAGAAATGAGACTAGAAAGCTTATTAGGAACATTCCAATGAAGTAGATGAAGAGAGGAATAGCAATTATTAAGATATCTAATGGTTGGCCAAGAATTTTCTCTCCCTGCATAGAAAACATAGCTACCACTGTGAATAATAAACCAATGATAGCTGTTGGTCCAAGTTTCGGAATGAAGACACTAGTATACCAATTCTCTCCTTTCTGTCGCCTTAATATTTCCCTGGTTAAGAAACCAGCAATTAAAGGGATTCCTAAGAAAATAAAGACACTTCGGGCAATATCTAATATGTTGATATTCGTTATCCCAATGAATATCCAAGCATAAATGGCATAAAAGAAAATTTGAAAAACACTATTAAGAGCTACAAGGATAGCACATTTCTCTGCATCTCCTCCAGCCAGCATATTCCAAATTAGAACCATCGCAATACAACGTGCCAATCCAACAAGGATTATTCCCTCTCGATACCCTGGATAATTCGCTAAGAATACCCATGCTAGGAATGTCATAAAAATCGGGCCAATGATCCAGTTTTGAACAAGTGATGTACCAAAGAGCTTATATTCTTGGAGTGCATGAGGAATTTTCTCATACTGTACCTTAGCTAATACTGGATACATCATCCAGAGTAGACCTATGGCGATAGGGAGCGAAACTGTATCGATTTGTACTTGGCTAAAAATATCCTGAATATTGGGTACTAATCGATTCATGAATAATCCTAGAACCATGGCTCCAATTATTAATAAAGGGAGGAATTTGTCTAATATAGACATTTCTTCTGTTACAATTTTTGTTGTACTCATTTTTTAAAACCTCAAATGATAACTTAGTTCTAATTCACCATAAACCAATTCCTTGACCTAAAAAGAATCCAAATATTAATCCTGAGATGGTTGTGACAATAGTTACAAGTATTATATACACAGTATTCTTTCGATCACCTAGATACTTACGGGTAACCAAAATACTTTGTAAGGATAACTCAGGATCAGCTAAGAGATAAGCTAATAATGGCCCGCGTGCCATACCTAGGTCTAAGAATATTCGAGCAACAGGAACCTCCATTAATGTTGGAAAGTACATTAATACCCCAAATAACACACCAATAAGGTTTGCAAGCACAGTATTGCTGCCTACTAATCCAACAATAATTTCAGGAGGTATAAAAAATCTTACAAACCCCGCAATTACGACTCCACTAATTATTAATGGGAAAATTGATTTTATAAAAATCCATGTCTCCATCATCCAAGCATTCACGTCTACCTTCTCAAACAGCTTCCAAACATATATTAACACCCCCAAAGCTACTATACTTGTTAGTATAACTTTGATAACCATATTACTAATAGCAGGAATTATAAGAAGTCCAAATATAGTTAAATCCTCTGTGAAGTACGTGATTTGAGAGGTTCCTGTCATTAGTACATAGATTAACCAAAGAAATAATCTCAATTCTTTACTTGAAATCTTGTATGTTATCATCACAAGGATAAACAAACCTATCAAGTAAATAAAAGTTTGAAGTAAGGCGGGAGTCTGAAAAACAAGATTCACTATGGGTGTTTCCAAAAAGAAACTCTCCCCAATAATTCTTATCATATTGGAATCCAATGTAGCAAGTAGAAGTGAGCAAAGGCCTAATCCAAGTATCAGGATGATATCGATTGTAGGGAACCCTACTCTTGGTTCATCATTAATTACCTCATTTAGTGGTTTTGCAGAGACTGATATAGTACTAGGGTCATTATAATGGGAATTAATTGAATTTATTTCTTTTCCAAAGACTTTGGCCATAATCAATCCTATTGAAATTGCAAAAACGATCGCTAAAACGCCTCTTGCGATTGCAATATCCATTCCAATTAATGTACCAGTGTATGTTAAAGCTAAAATATTAACTGCTGGAGCAACGAATAAAAATGTTATTGCTGGGCCTAATCCAGCTCCACGCTTCCAAATTCCTACAAACAAAGGTAATACTGTGCAACTGCAGACTGCTAAGAGAAACCCACCTGCTGTTGCCATTGGATATGCTATTTTAGGGTCTGCATCCTTCCCCATATAGCGAGTAATGACATCTTTGGGAATAAAATAGGCCATTGCTCCTGCAATAAAAAAGGCCGGAATAAGACATAACAGAACATGCAAAGAAAGATAATCTAGTAGAGTAATAAGAGCACTTTCTAGTGCTCCTTGAATTATTGATACAATGCCAGCCATCTTAAGATTCCTTCAAGGGCATTTTTCTAACTGATATATCGAAAAGCTTCGATATATAAACATATCGACAAATCGAAATATTTATAATCCAATTCGGACTCTGATCTACTGAAATGTCAGGTTCTGTACTCGAAGAAAAATTAAAAGATCTACTAGAGGAAGAGCTGGTCTCATGGAAATCTGTCTCTGACCGAGTAGAGGAGATAAAGCTTCTTAAAAAGCGACTTAACCTATTAACTAGGCAATCACAGTTTATAGCATTAAAAAAGCAAATAAAAGCTTTAAATAACGAAGTGAGAATACAAATATTATTAGCTATAAGTAATGGCGTAACCTGTCCCTGTGAAATTGAATATATTACCAATCTTGCTCAAGCAACTGTTTCACATCATCTTTCCTTATTAGAGGATGCAGAATTAATAACACGAACCAGAGAAGGAAAGAGAACTTTCCTTTCAATTAAAAACAAAGCATTTCTAGATTCGTTTATTAACTTTCAAAACTGAACTAGCTTGATTGTTATAAATAAAGAAAAGATTTACTCTTTCCTTACTAGGGGGTCTTAAATTTTTCCCCTTAAGACACAAAAGCTATTGATATATTTGATATAAATTTACGCCATCTAAAAGTATTACCAATCCAAATCCGAGTAAAAGAATTGCCAACCCTCGTTGGATCCAAATGCCATATTTCACCCATTGAGCAAGTGTAGTACTTTTAATCTGAATACCAAGAGTACTGATTACAATATAGGGGGATCCAAGCCCTAATGCATATATGAAAAGAAGTAGATAACCGGATAAGAAATCTTGGTTGAGAGAAATCATAGTTAATATAGTTGCTAAAACTGGGGTTAAGCAAGGAATCCAGGCGAGGCCAGAAATTATTCCAAATAATCCGAATCCGAGAAGATTAAATTTTTTAGAGAGATGTTCTAAAAGTTCAGATTTTGATAACTTGGATGTCCCAAAATCATATCCAACTAAAAGGCCTATTGCTAGAGTCATCACCAGTAAGCCTGCACCTATACGAAAGACTGGTAAATAGAAAATTGCTTCAGGAAACAATTGTAGCACAAAATTGAAGAAAGAAAATGTTATTGCAAGACCCAAAGTATAAGCACATCCAATTAAAATCCCATTTAACCATCCTTGATCCTTATTAGCCAAAAGATAAGAAATAAAGATGGGAATCATCGCTAGATGACATGGTCCAATGAAGGAAACAATTCCAGCCATATAAGCTAAGGGTAGTAATATCAGATCACTCATTTGAACATCTGTCCTTTTCAATTAGTTCAACAGGAAGATTAATATGAGGTTTCTTAATTAAAATGCCACATAGATTTATTTCGAGATTTTTATAATCAGGATAAATTTTGAAAACCTCTTTTTCAATTGCTATTGTAATATTGTTCTCATCAACTAAAATCACACTTCCATCTTGTTCCAACGATAATATCTTATCTAATGAAAGCTGTTCAACATCTGGTTCAACAAGTATGCTACAGCAGCTCGTAGTTTTCTTGAGTTTGACTAAAAGCCCATAATCAGGTTTAATTTTTGTTACTAAACTTTGATCAATGTTTATTTTGTAATTCAACATATTCATAAAGAGGATCCCTTCATTTTAGCGATTATGAAAAAGAGGCTAATCAGATTCATGGAAAAGTACCAAGGAGTAGTATAGAACCTTTGTGAAGAAGTAGTTATCTGAAGCGGAGTAATAAGTTGCGCTGAATAATTAAAATTTGCTAAAGTTGCATTAAAGGATAAAGCAACTCCTTCTAAGTTATAAATAATGGTTGCATCTAACGAAGGTGCTGCATAAGATAGTATGAATTCGTTTGCTTTTTCTGTTAATAGATAGAAATTTTTCCATCCCCAATCTTTTAGTTGGTAGGTTAGGGGTTTATAAGTGTTACAACAGGCTCGAAAGATTTTATGGGGGACAATAATTGGTGGTACTACCTCTGATGAAATATTTGTACCTTTATGTCTAAAATCTGAGACTAAATTTGCATGAAATCCACTATCCACTTTTTCTGGGAGGTCTCCAATTGAACCAGTAATATAATCACCTTTAGCAAAAGCAATTTCCTCATCTGATTTAATAGAGTCTATCTGATATGTAAGATTGTCTCCTTCGTTGATGTATTTGCACCAAAGAACAGGATAAGCACCATCTGCGCGATCTACAATAACAACTCCCCTTGAAATGTAGATATTTTCATAGGTTTGGTAGAAGTAAAAGAAGCAACAAAATAATAAAATTATTTCAATAGTTGTTTGCTTGATAGTTTTGGAGTTTGAAAATAACATTTTTAACAATAATTCCGTCCTTGTATGCCTTTTTTAAGAAACAATCATTTTTGAAGTGCTATTTTGAGGATATGTTAAAATGATTTCGATAGTTGTCAATCTATCGATATGTATTTAAATCGATATACATCAATATGACAAAAACATGCATTCTTGTATGAATAAAGCTCCAAATTTCTTCAATGAAAGCTGTGATTGCTGTGGATGGATATCAGTAGATGTAGACTAAAAAAATTGTCGAAGAACCTGCGTAATTTGTTAATAAGCAATTCGATTGGCAAAAAATGCTGATATTTCGAAGATTTCATTTGATATATGCTTTCCAACTAATGAAAGTAATCTTAATGATTATTTAGTGAAAAAACAATCAATACATGGCAAAACTGATTACTAAGACATGAAGTAACTAGTGAGTAGAAATCAGACTTTAATTAATCATGGTGTGGAATAAAATGAGTCAAAGACGACGAAGAAACCATAAATTAGCTATCAGTCAGACAAATGATGATATTGATCAAGTTATAAAGAAAATTGACAGAGTAAGAGTAAAAACGCAAAAAAGAGACAATGAGATATTAAAGGTCAAACCCAAGTCATTTAACAGAATTTACGTCATAATTCCAGTATTTCTACTCGTATTGGCTATTCCTATGATTTATTTTGCTGATAATGTTAATACAAGTCAACCGAGTGATCCAGATAGTGATGTTTCAGGACGATATATTTTTCAAGATCTTTCTGGAAGCACATTAGATCTGATTCAGTTCAAAGGAAAACATATAATATTGGATTATATGGGAACTTATTGTATACCCTGTAAACAGCAGGTTGAAATTCTTAAAGATTTTGTTATCGATTCTCCAAATATAGTTGTAGTTTCTTTTTCAGAAGAATCGACTGATGAATTAAATAATTTCGTGACCATAAACAATATATCGTGGATAGTTCTTCATGATAAGTACCATATGTCAGTTAAATTACGAATAACTCATATGCCAACACTTGTACACTTCACCCCAGAATTCGTTGAAGGCCACAGAAACATTGGTGTCACCTCTTATGAAATGCTCATCTCTTGGGTTGAGTGAAATTTTTTCCTCAATCAGGTATATTAAATCGACTCATTGAAGCGAGAGGAGTTATAGATGGTGGTTCAGTAACTTTTGTTTTCTTTTATAATCTAATTTGGTGTGATTCTTATTATGAAGCTAGATGAGGATACATTTCGCTTATTAGCTTCCTATGCCTTCATTCGGTTGGATGGGCATGGTTTCGATTCGTGACTGCTCCTTGGGGAATGGAGGATGCGGTGGACATTGATGCTGAGGTCCGGTAAGATCTATGTATGCGTATGACTTGGAAAATTAAGAAGCTTCTTAATATTGAGCGGGATGATTACGTTACTACCCTGAGTTCTTTACCTCAAATCGCTGATTTAACCAGTCAGATTTTAGGTTTTCAAGCTAAACTTGAAGTGAGAAATGGAGTAATTATTTCACAAATATCACATTGCCAATATTGGGAAGGTATTAAGAAAGCATAATTTTCGGAATATGCGAAAGCTGGTCTGATGTGTTCAAAAGTACATCAAGCAGGGTATCAAGGGATGCTCCAAGGAGCTTTTCCTGACTTTAATTTTGATCTTGCCCAGACTAAAAGTATCCCTAAGGGGGATAATTGTTGCGAAGTAATCATTAACCTACCATTGGAATTAATTAAATTTTGATCTGGAATGGGTATAACTATTTGAGTATCAAATTCCTAGAAGCAAAATTCCACTACCAATTCTATGGTATACCCGTTTTAGTTCTAATTTTCATCATTTTTAGTTTGCTCTCTCCTTTTGTGCTTTTTTGGAAGGAAATAAGGGTGCTTATATACATTATGTAATTATTGATTGTGAGGATCCCCAAATCAGGTGATCTTTAGGAAGTTATAATATAAATGATGCCCCCAACAGAAAGACCTCCAGGTGTTACTGGATAAATTAATGGTCGAACACGAAATAAAAGTCTTCAACCATCTCTCCTCCTTCTTTTTTATTGTCTTAATAAATCAACTGGGATTTTCCATGCTAATTCTTCTTTGTTAAACCACTCCTGTCTTAAATTCTGCGGTTGATATTGAGTCTTAGTATTGTAGATTTCTCCGTTCCATTCTTTTCGTATTATTTCTGCAATCTCAGGGGTGAATTGGGTCCATATATGAAAACTATCTTTTGATTCATAGATTTTGCATAAAGGGAATCCTCTAAGGAGTTGAGACAATTCCTCCTGTTCAATTTTCGAAATACGAATCCAATAATAATCCAGAGAGAAGTCGGAACGTAAAAGGGTAGAGGATATCACTAGATTCAAAACTTGATTTTTTATTGTTGGATCAAGGAAATTGAATCTTTCTAGAATTATTTTATCTGAAACTAATAGCTTTGATAAAGGAATCTCCTGAGTTAACTCACATAAAGAAGTTATTAACTCAGCTGGTTGATAATAATCTTGAAATGTCCATTTTGAGTTAAAAGGTGGTGTGATGAAGAAATTACTATTCTCTGAACTTAATGCTTCTCTCTCTCCCCTTTTTTTCGTTCTAGATATTATTTGTGGGTAATCCCATCCCTGATCTGCATTATAATACTCTAGGGATCCCGAATAATATGATTGTTTAATCTCTTCTGTCTCAAAATTTTCTAATAATCCTAGATCAGTTTTTGTATTGAGAAATCCTTGTAGCTTCTTCAAAGTGTTGGATGGAATTATTAATATTCCAATGCATGATTTGTTGTCATTTGTCAAGTACATATTGCTATTCAGAAGAGTAGTATTCTGAGTATTCTGGATGTTAACAATTTCTGTCCAAGCTACCTTATCAGGTGGTAAATTTCCTTTAAAAATTACCTGAGAAAGACCGAAAGCACGAGGATTATAATTTAGGAAACAATTTAACTCTAAGAGGTCAAAGAAATTAGTAAATGATCTTAAGCGAGAACTTTTCTTTCCATACCCTGCTAAATAAGATTTTAGATAGCTCTGACTTAGATTGTGTAAATTTGAGCTATAAGTCAGTTTGTACAAGGCTTTTACAAGAGTCAGCTCTTCTTGATTAAGAGGTATATCTAATTTGTTGCATTCATATTGGAGAGCTTCCCAGGACAGCTCGTTCAATGGGGTACTCTTCTTCAATAATTTAAAGATGCCCAGCACACCTTTTTCTCCTCGTAAACCTTTTAATAAGAAGCTATAGAAATCAGTTGCATGAAACGTACTTGTGTTGAGAGTAGCATTCGCCATCCGTAAAAAATCCACAAAAAACCACAAAAATGGTAACTGAATGTAACGTGGGTGATTATAGAAGGTATTCCGATTCTCTACTAAGATAATTGACAATTCGTCTCGTTTATAGTCTGCTAATTGATATTTATTTAGGATAGATAGCAAATAATCTAGTAAAACTTGTTCCTCTACGCTATATGCCTCAATATAGCGTGGCAATTGATTCAGAATGGTTTGAATGAATCGTTTCAAGACTTCAGACTTATAAGGCAAGTTTTAATCATCTCTATACTGTGACTTTTTCCTCTACCTAATATTATTCTCTTATTTATATATCCCTTTTAAATTCATTTTTTAAAGGTATTCTATATCTTTATTTTACCAGTATCCCAGCATTTAATTATTGCAAACAAGTTTACTTATTTGATATCTTATGTCTCTTAATGTCAAACTTATTCAAACCACCCTTGAGGACACAGAAATTCTAATTAAATTATTTAAAGCAGCATTTCACGCAGATTTTGGATTAGATGGCCCTCTCAGCCTTAATGGGGGTCTTATTGGTTATAATTCGGTCAAATCACAGCTATAGTACATGAAGGTCTTTGATTACCTTAAAATCCTTTATCAAAATCAAATCATCGGAGGACTTTTATTCAACTCTCGAAAGAAAGGCCGTTTTATACTTAAGCGAATTTTTATTGACCCAGAGTATCATAATAAGGGTATTGCAACTCAGCTTATGCCTCTTCTGTTTCATCAATATCCTGAAACTGTTTGGACCTTAGACACTCCTGTTTGGAATGCTCGAACCTGCCAGTTCTATGAGAAACTAGGTTTTGTCCATATTGGGTGGGTTCATGGGTTTGAATGTAAGTTTATTTGGTTTCAGCGTGGTAATCCTACACAGATTGCTACTATTAGGTCTTTAAGGGAAGGTATGACTGAAGTACTTGTTGAGGGAGAAGTTGTCCATTTAGATCCCTCTCGAGAGGTAAAATCCAAAAGAGACGGTAAAATACTGACTGTTGCTAATGCAATACTGCAGGATAGTTCTGGGGATATTGTACTTGTATTTTGGAATGAACAGATTGCTCAAGTAAAGCTAGGGGATCGTATTCGGGTTGAGTTTGGAAAAACATCCTCTTATCAAGGGACATTACAATTGAGCACTGGTTTTGGTCGTTTAATAAAATTGATTTAGTCCACTTTTTGAGATATTAACTGATAAAATTCTAGATGTGAATTGCGTGATCTACTCTCCTAGTATTTTTTGAAGTTAATATATTACCTTTACCGAAATCTATATATGTAAAGTTTTTTTTAATTTACTCAATTTAAATTGTCTGAATTAGCCAAAATTGGTTTAGTATTTTCTTAAATTGGCAATCAAATTTCCTCCGGCTTGCCACGAAAAAAATACTTTTATTGAGGAGAATTTACCCTTTTATTTGTCGTCTAGAGAAATCCTCTCTTTTTAAAGGAGAGATTTTCTTTTACTAGACAATTAATTTCTTCATTTAGCCGGAGGAACTAGTTTGGTTGAAGATGCAAATCTACGTCAGAAGTTTGATACAGCTCTCGAGTTATTTCTAAACAGAATTAAATCTGATAATAGTATACTCGCTGTTTTTGTTCTTGGTAGTTATATTAATGGGATTATATGGGAAAAATCGGATATTGATATAGTGATTGTAACAAATGAGGAACGAGTTCTTCAAGATTTGATAGTTGTACGAGAAAATGACGTAAATATCAATGCTTATGTCATCTCTCGAAATGATTATCGTCGGAATCAGCAGAGATTTCTTCAGGGGAGTATAACTCATCATATGCTCTCTACAAGTAAATTAATACATTCAGCTGATAGAGGGATTTCAGAGTTTAATCGAGACATGTTTAGAGTTGCAGAAAGGGATAAAGAGCTGCAAATCCTATTGCGTTCTGAAATGCTAGTAGGAGCGATCTATAAACTCAAGAAGACACTCTACATTGAAGAATCACTCGAAAAGAGCTTTAATTGGCTTTTTCTGGCAACTCAAGATATTGCACGAATTTTGATCTTTCTTGAGGGAAAAATTCCAGGTAGAGACATTCTAACTCAGGCCCAGGAAGTTTCAGCAAATAAAATCATTGATAATATCATAACTAACGTATTCAAGAAAGGGTTGTCAAGGGAAAGCGTTGAATATGCTTTAACTCTTATAAATGAGTTTCTAATAGACAATATTGAGATTTTTTATAAACCTCTATTCGAGTATCTTAAGGAAAGTCTTGGAGAGCGAACTCATTCTGAACTGGATCTTTATTTCAAGAAAGCAACTGGCCTTCCTAATTTAACATTGGTTGAGTCCATCAACTGGCTTAAGGATCAGGGTGTCTTAATAATCGGGATGAAACCCAAGAGAATTACAGCTAGAAGTCGAACTACGGTAGATGAGACAACTATATATTATATTGGAGGAGAAAGTTAAATGAGAGACACAATTGAAGTAATTGGAGCCCGTCAAAATAATCTAAAAAACATCAATGTCGAAATCCCTCGGAATAAGTTAACTGTTGTAACTGGAGTAAGTGGTTCTGGCAAATCTAGTCTTGCGTTTGATGTGATCTTTGGTGAAGGTCAGAGATTATTCCTCGAATCATTATCTACATATGCTCGATCACGAGTTATTCAAGTTCGTAGACCTGATGTAGATTTTATATTTGGTTTATCCTCTGTTGTTTCCATCGAACAACATCAGAGTTTACGGAATTATCGTTCAACTGTTGGAACCCTAACGGATGTATCTACATACCTTCGACTTCTCTACTCTACTAAAGGCCAAGCATACTGTCCTTATTGTGAGCATGAGGTCTCTGTAAAAACTGCTAGCCAGATAGTTGAGAAATTACTTTCTCTTTCTAAAGATACAATGGTAGAAATATATGCTCCAGTATTCAAAATCTACGACGAGGATTATCGGTACTTGTTTGATACTCTGAGAAGGCGAGGAGTTGGAAAGATTCGTATTGATGGTCAAGAATATGATGTGGGCGAACAGATAGATCTCGATGAACAGAGAACTTACCAGATAGAAGCTTTCATTGATAAATTCGAAGTTAATTCTGATCTTCACCAGAATATGTTAGATACGATCCGTGAATGTCAGAGAATCGGAGAAGGTTACATTAAAATTCATATTCCTGAAGAAACTGTGAATTTTCAATCATTCTATCAGGACTTTACATGTCCAATCCATCATCTAGTAATGGGTGAACTTTTACCTTGGTATTTCTCTCCAAATGAGGGAGATAGTGCCTGTTTAACTTGTCGTGGACTTGGAGTATATCGAAGAGCAGTTCCAAGACTGATTATAGTGAATGAAAAGAAAAGTATTCGTAATGGAGCAATTAATGAGAATATTTTCAATTTAGATCACCCATTTAAGTATTTAGTTATCTATAGTCTCGCAAAACATTATAATTTTAGTCTAGATACCCCTTTTGAAAGTTTAGATCCGAAAAATCAAGATATAATCTTTTATGGAACCCAAGGAGAGAAATTTGTTCTGATACAACCTAAAGATCTAGAGCACACTTTCTCTAATGTTGGAAAAAAAGTCGCATTTGAAGGTCTTATTCCCCCCATTAATCGTTGGTATAAGGAGCGTGTCCGAAATGAGGCGCGTCGATCTGCAAGAACCATGGATGATCATATTTATTTCCGTGGTATGACAAATGTCGTTTGTCCTGACTGTCAAGGAACCAAGCTTCTTTCCCAGAGATTATTGGTACGTTTAAACGGAAAGAATTTGCATGAGTTAGGGGAAATGACATTAGCTGAGCTTCGTTCTTTCTTAGATACTTTAGTTATTGAGAAAGGCCGAAAACACATTGAGGAACCAATAATTGAGGAGCTCAAAAAACGATTAGATCTTCTTTGCGAGATTGGTGTAAGTTACGTTAGCTTGAATCGGAATGCTCATACTTTATCAGGTGGGGAAATTCAGCGTGTGAGGATGTCTACTCAAATAGGATCTGGATTAATGGGAATGCTTTATATCTTAGATGAACCAAGTATTGGACTCCATCAACGAGATAATTTCCGCATCATTACAACACTTAAGAAACTCAGAGACATTGGAAATACAGTAATTGTTGTAGAACACGATACTGAGATGATGGAGGCTGCAGATTGGATTTTAGATTTAGGCCCAGGATCAGGAGATTATGGCGGAGAAATTGTAGCTAAAGGCACAGTAGAGGATATTAAAAATACTCCTGAATCGATCACAGGTCAGTATCTCTCAAAAAAGAAAATTATTGAAATTCCCAAACGGAGGCGTCCGTTAAATGGTGATTATATCACAATTCTTGGCGCAATTGAGAATAATCTTAAAAAAATCGATGTAAAAATTCCTCTTGGCGTTTTGGTCTGTGTTACGGGAGTGTCAGGATCTGGTAAGAGTAGTTTAGTCAATGACATATTAACTAATGCACTCATTTCACGTTTTCGAGATCGTAGGGTTACTGCTGGAAAACATGATGAAATAATTGGATTAGATTTTATTAAAGATATACGAATCATGGATCAATCTCCCATTGGAAGAAATTCTCGATCTAATCCCGCTACATTTGTTGGCATTTATGATAAAATCCGAGATATTTTCTCAAATCTCCCCGAATCTAAGAATCGTGCCTATAATAAATCTACTTTTAGTTATAATTCAAAAGATTCTGGTAGATGTGATGAGTGTGAAGGAACAGGTGAAATTGTGACACAACTTCAATTTATGCCTGATGTCCGGACAATTTGCCCTGTCTGTAAAGGAAAACGGTTTAAAGCTGAGATCCTAGAGATTGAGTATAAAGGCTATAGCATCGCTGATACCCTAGACCTCTCTGTTGAGAGAGCACTGGCTATTTTTAAAGATGTGCGTTTAATCTATTACAAATTAAAGGTCATGGATGATCTTGGACTCGGCTATTTAAAGCTTGGTCAATCTTCTACTACTCTTAGCGGAGGAGAGGCGCAAAGAATAAAATTAGCAAATGAATTGGGCAAACTGAAACGGCATGAACACAATCTCTATGTTTTTGATGAACCATCAATTGGACTTCATCTAGCTGACATCAAGAAACTCCTTTTTACCGTTGATAAGCTCATTGATAACGGAAATAGCGTCATTGTGATTGAACACAACCTCGATATCATTAAAATGGCTGATTATATCATTGATCTTGGTCCTGAGGGTGGGAGTGAAGGAGGATATCTTGTTGCCTCAGGAACGCCAGAAGAAATATGCAAAGTAAAGAAATCTTTCACTGGGCAGTATCTCAAGGAATATCTTAGGAATTAATGAGGTGTAATTTTATGGTAACAGATCTAAACTACATTGAAATAACGCCAAACATTATTATGACTGCAATAATGATGGAGGAGACAGATAAGCTAATTAGACCATATTTGTATTCAAATATGAGTTGTATTATCCTTTCTAATGAGTTAATTTTTGTGAATTGTACTCCTTTCGCTGATCTTGCCAAGACCTTCAGAAAAGAAATGGAATCTCTAACTAAGAAAAAAACGACACATTTGATCCTAACTAGCAAATCTTGGGAGTTTATTTGGGGAATGAATGCATTCAAAGATGTAGAAGTTATGAGTTCTTCTGCTACAAAATCAGGAATACGTACAAATATAAAAAAGGGAATAGATGCTTCATATCGCGAATGGATAATCCATCAAATTCCAGAAGACAATAAACTACATGAGAGTCTTTTAAAAAATGAAATTTTTGTTCCTACAACAGGATTTTCAAATATCAAGAAACTCAGTCTTGATGTGAATTATCCCATTGAATTAGAGGTGACCTTAGCAGGAGGAATTTCGGTCTTTTGCTGTGCAGATAAGACACTTTTTGCAGGAAGTGTTATTCAAAGTGTTATGCCTCCTTTTATGTGGCCAATTACTGGTGTAAGTTTATATCGGAAATGGGAGGATCTAGAAATCGATAAAATTATTCCTAGTCGTGGTCCAGTGGTTGGAAAGGATTATCTAATTCAAATTAGAACTTGGATGGAAGCTTATCTGGAAAAATTAAGAGAATATCGCGACAAAGGTGTTCCTGAAAGACTGATTTGGAAACAGAAATTTCCTGAGCATCCCGGTAAATCTCGTAAGTCTTGGGCTGAAGGAGGGCCATATCATACCCAGATTGTTGAAAGATTAACACGGTATTGGTATAAACAAATTCTAAAGGAAGTGAAGCAGGAAGATGACGATTTAATGTTCATTAGTTCGTAAGCTGATAGCTTTTTCCTGTTAACAATTGAAATACTAGGGGTTGATATTAATAAGTAAATTCAAAAGTTCTTCCATTTTCTGATAAATATGTTTAGCTTCATTACATGTGATTAAGTAATTATCATGCATTACCGCATTTCGCACACGATTCAACTCCACTAAAAACCTTTTGTATTCATATAATCCGAATTGTGCGATTTTAGCTTCCAATCCTGCTTTAAACCGACCATCCAATCCTAAAGCTTCACGAGCAGTTGAATGCGCAAAGTGGATGAATGCCTGCAGATAAGTGACATTATCTTTTTTCACCCCTTCTTCATAGCATTCACGCGCCTGATCCCAGTTATTTAAGGCTCGCTCGGATACTTGAATAGACTCTTTCTTTAGTTTTTCGTTTGAATCTCGATCAAGTGATATTTTACTTGATTTTTCATTTTTTACGATACTCCCTATTTCTGAAACGTTATTACTATTAGCAACTCCCTCTCGTGCTAGACATCTGCCTTGTTTTTCATGATCTATTCTAATCCCTGAAGGCAAGCTTAATCCATGAATAAGACATTTCATTACCAAGTCATAATCTTCTTGATATTCTGCGTTACTGTTCAAATTATATTTCTGAAAAAGAAACGTCGCCTTAAGATACTGTTCACTATCTATTAAGACTTGAATTACTCTTTCAATCCTTTTGGGATTGAATGGGATCCAAGATGCGCAATCCTGTAACACCTGCCACATTTTCTTAAGGTTCATTTCCTCCTGAAATATTGATGCCCGTAAAATCCAAAGATCTTCAAGTAATGCAAGATTGTTCTCACTTAGCAATTTCAATTGGCTAATAAGGGTAGATTCAGGAATATCATTAGGTTTTTCAAATATTTCTTGGACAATTGAAATTATATTTGCTCCATTCGGATGTGATTCTAGTTTTTCGACAAATTCATGGACTAATTGGGTTCTATGAGACATCAACCTTCTCATTATTCATTTTCTCTAAAGTATTTAATCTCCAAAAAATTAGAATTGATGGAATTTTATCTTTCTTCGACTTAGTTACTTAATGGGGCTAATAGTTATGTCATCAACATAATGATGGACTCCTGCTGCCACTGTTTTTATAGTAATTTTTTTTACCTGTGTTACCTGAAAATTAGGAAAAGAATTTACAATTATTTGGTTGATTTCGTCTCGAAAATCCGTTTTTTCTTGATTTCCTGCCAAACCATGGACATGAAGTATTCCTCCCTTATCTGATCGTAAACTAGCTAAAGCAACACACAATTGATCTCTTTGTATACCAAAATAACCCATAAGTACCCTAGATGCCCAATTCTTAGGGGATACAATTCGATTGTCTCCTTTGATTGGCTGATATTGCTCTTCAATCCCGTTCATTTGTACATTTTTTTTCAGAAACTGAAAAGCATATGGATTGATTTCTATTCCTATCACTTTTACTGATGAATGGTTAACAGCGATTGGGATGGATAGATTTCCGACACACGCAAACATGTCTAGGATTGTTTCGCAGGGGCGTATTTCTTTAATCATTCGTAACCGTTCTGCATGATTTCCATTCGAAAAGGTTATTTTCAAGGCATCAATCCAAAATTTACATCCTAATTCCTTGTGCAATGTTATAGTATTTGGATTACCTGCTAAGTATTCATAACTTGGTTCTCGAATGGTTTTTCGAGTAACTCCAACTTTATGGATGATTGTATCGATTTCAGGAATACTTTTAAGATAAACCTCTCCGATCTGATGTTTCCATGGATGTAGATTGGAGTTTAATTCTAGGATTCCAACGGTGCCTATTCGTTTCCATCCCCGCGGAAGAAAAGCCCATAAGTCTTTTGGGATAACTTGTTGAGTTCGAATTGTTCGTTTTATAGTTTGGAATGGAGTCCGTTTCAGCTCTGATGTCAATATTTTCGGAACCCTAGTTCTTTTGCAATTTCCCGAATACACCTTCTGCATATGTAGAGATTGTATTTACGGATAATTGCTCTATGAGTTCCACAACGACGACACACACGTGTTCCTTTTCCATATTTCCGTTTGTTTTCTGCGATTTTTTGCATGTTTATTCGACTCCAAGATTGAACTCGTGCTTAAAGAAAGCAATTCCTTCCGATTTTGTAATTCTATGTGCGTTGGGAATTTTACTTGGTCTTCGTCTTCTTCTAGCTGCTCGATAACCAGCTCTTTCGATAACTACGGTTGTGTTAAAACCATGCACACCAATTTGGGGGTCATATTTGATATTGGGAAGCTTTAAATGTTCATCTATCCCAAATGAGAGGTTACCATGCTTATCGAAATTTCTGGGTTGGACTTTTTCTTCAACAGCCCAAAAAGCCTTTTTCAAAAAACTAGTGGCCAATTCTCCTCTTAAAGTTGTAAATACTGCAATAGGCTCATGCTTACGGATTGCAAATCCTCGTACGGATTCCCTAGCACGTCCTTCAGAAGGTTTTTGATCGGTTAACCTCTCACAAAGGGTTCGAGCTTTTTCTAGCTGAGGACCAGAGGCTCCTACAGCAAAATTTACTGAAACTTTGAGGATTTTAGGTTTTAACATCGGTTGCTTATTCCAAGATTCAACAAAAGTTTTTTCTTCCTCTGTCAATGGAATTGGCTCTCGTTCTTCCTCTATCTGTGCAACTCGTCTGCCTCTACGACTCATTGTTTTCTTCTCCATCGGTTTCTGGTATTTCAATGACTGGAGTTTCATATCCAATCATAAATAGATGCGTATCTGTAGTTGTGATTTCCCCTTCAGCAGTTTGGAGTAAAATCGATCGCGATCTTCGCCCAACTTGTGTTTCGATCGCTCGGATTTTTCCCACAAGTCCAATATTATGTCCACCCATAATTATAGCAGTATTTCCTTCAGCAAAAGGATAATGAGCTTCAATTGTACGGTTCTCTAAATTGAATTTCACTGTATCTTTAATTGAAAGATCTGAAATCTGAAATTTATAATCTTCAGCAGGATCTAGGAATAGATTTCGTCCATCATGGAATGTTAATTGAATTTTTCCTTGTTTTGCAGTCTGTTTTCGATGTATTCGAAGCAGCTTCCAATTGGCTTCTTCTTTTGTAATGGGATGAAGACGGAAACGTCTTTTACCTTTATATGGTGTAAATCGAAATGTCTCTTCAGTTTTAGGAATCTCAATGATATCCATTGGACCTATTCCGAATTTATAACTAGACTGTATTTTTCCGTCAATTCTTATTAATTTCCGTGAAAGGATCCGTTTAACTTCCCTTAAATTGTTTGCATACCCCAACATTTCACGCACGACAACACCAAGAGGTATAGATGATTCGTGGACAGCTCGTGTCGGATGAGTTCGTATTGTAAACTTCCCATGCTTTCGCATGATCGTATAAGGTACTGGTGCGCTTAATCGTTTTTTATGTCGGGAACTACCTTTACTACCCATATGGTTCCTTCCTTTATTCTTCTTCTTCGAAATCGATTTCTTCTGCTAAATCTTCTGCCTCGATTTCAACTACTTTTTTGGCCTTTCTTTCAAGGATTGCTTTTCTTGACTTGTCCATTTTACCAAATCGACGAATAATCATATTTGAGGTATGAATTGGATAAATTATTTTTGATTTATCAGCTTTTTCACGAGCAATGCCATCAATTTCTGCTCGTTGGTTTTTATAGTCCATTCCAAGAACTTTTCCCTCTGTACCAACGAAATCACCTGCTGTTACAAACACAACATCACCAGTTCTCACTGGCATACGTTTGATATGATATTTTTTTTGTAAATCCTTTGATAATCGGACATTTATTAATTTCGACCGTTTGAATGAACTAGCATTGGCAATTCGGCGCCTTTGTTTTGAAGGACTTCGTGTTTTTGAACCCATGTTTCTATCTCCTTTTAGTTCAAGAAATAACTCTCGCTGCACTCGCTATACGTGGCCAAGCGTCAGCTGCTTCTTTCGAGACTGCTCCACGAATTTCACTTCCTCGTGGCTCTCCAACTTCGTTGGTAACAACTACTGCATTATCTTCGAAATAAACCCAGCTTCCATCAGCTCTTTTGTATGGTTTCTTTTGACGGATTATTACTGCATGAACAATTTGCCGTCGAAGCTTAGGACTCCCTTTTTTGACAGAGCAGACTATTAGATCTCCTACTTTGGCGGCAGGTTGTCTACTTAAACGAGTTTTATGCCCTTTAACGCTAATTACTTCTATCATTCGCGCTCCTGAATTATCTGCAACAGGAATAATTGCACCAGTGGGGAGAGCACGTGTAATTCGGCGTGTTACATGCCGCATTGCCCGTCTTTTCTTCATTTTCTTATTCTCCTTCTTCTAGTTTTTCAATTACTACAAAAGAAACAGTTTTTGCTAACGGACGGCATTCGCCAATTCTTACTTGGTCTCCTACTTTAGCATCTATACAAGGAGGATTATGTGCGTGCATGCGGATCGTCGACCGCCCATATCTTTTATATTTTCTAACTAATTCGAGTTGAGATCTTTGAACTGTGACAGTTTTATCCATTCGATCCGAAACAACCTCTGTTTCCATCACTCGTCCTCTTACAGATAATGTACCATGGAATGGACAGTTTGGGTCATCACAAGTTCTTTTTGGTGTTGGTGCAATACCAATATGTCTTGAATATTTCTTTTTCACCATTTACGTTTCATCCTTTTTTTAATACGGTCTTCATGACGTCCGATTAATTGAGTACCATTTATTTGATAGTATTGATCTTTAATTTTTATTTTAATCGTTGATTCTGTCTTGGGTAGGATTTTAATACCTCTAGGTGTCTGAATTTCTAGGGTGTTTTTTGTTTCTGATAATATTTCTCCTTTGAACAGATTATTATTATACTGTATTTCACATATTCGTCCAGTTAAGCGTGATTTGGGGAGGTTACTTTCCGATTCTATATAGTTCTTTTTAAATGACTTCATTTTCTTCCTGATTAATCGTTAAGATTCGTGCAATTGTCCTTCTCAATTCTCGTACTCTACCAGAAGATTCAAGTCCTCCAGTTCGTGCTTTGCCTCTTAAGGTAAGCAATTCTGTCTTTAATTCCATTATTTTCTCATCTCTTTCCTTTATAGACATTTTACGGATTTGAGATTTCCTTAATATTGCCATTTTGAGTCCTCACTCTTCTGTTTCAAAATCATCTTCCTTTAGGAGTTCTTCATCGTCAACTTCTTGAATTAAATCACTGAGGGTTTTTTCTATTTTCTCCTCAGATTCTTCAACTTCTTCGGATTCCGTTTCTTCTTCCAATAGCAGAGCTTCAGATTCTGCAAGGATATCTTCTTCTTCAGGTTCTCCGAATGCATTTGGAATCAATTTTGCATCATCAGGAAGAATCGCGTCTGGTTGCATAATTTTGACATGAACTCCAATAACTCCTTGTTTGAGAGTCACTTCCAATACCGTTTCATCAACATATTTCGCAGCTGGTTCTCCGCATTTTGCTACGAATCCCTCACGGAAAACTTCAGCTCTTGCACGTTGAGAAGTTAATTTACCTTTAATAGTAATCTCCACTCCTCTTGCTTCAGCAGCCATTATTCGTCTAACCAGAGCATATCCTGCACGTCGAAAATGAAATCCTTTTTGAATTTGTGAGATTAGTCTTCCTGCCATTACTCTTGAATTTAATCGAGGATTTTCTAAGTCTCGAACTTCCAACTGAGGTGTTTCTAATCCATATCGGTGTTCGAGTACATCAGTGATTTTTCTTACATTTCTCCCTCTTCGTCCTATAACCATACCCAAACGAACTGCGTGAATCACAACACGATGTCCCATTGGAGTCTTATGGATTTCAATTTTACCTTGTCCTGCAAGCTTCAATTCACTGTTTAAGAACTCGGTAACTTGGACATATTGAAGATTTTGATCGATAAAGTGTTTTTGAGCTGCCATATTGTTATTCCTCTGTTACTACGACTTCAACATGAGTTAATGTTTGATAGCTTGGTGAGGAACGACCATGTGCCCGAGGTGTAAATCCACGAATTTTGCGTCCTCTCTGAGCTGCCATATGTGTGATTCTTAATCGGCTGACCTCTAAGCCTTTAAAGGATGAATTTTGTTCTGCGTTCTCGAGGACTCGCAAAATTTCTTTTGCAGCCTTTTGAGGATACCTTCCCGCAGGCCATTTTCTTAAATCTTTTCTATGTGGGATTTTTCTTCTATAACGCCTAAAAGGAACGCTTCTCTCAAGAGCGATCACTTTTTCGAGATATTCTTGAGCAGATTCAAGGTACATTCCTTTTAATTTCCGCGAAATTTCTCGTGCATGTTTCGGGGAAATCCGCATATTTCTGCCTGTAGCAATCGCTGTTCTATCTGCGTCCAATCCAAAGACTGAGATCTTATATTTTGGCAATTTAACTTCAACCACTATGTTTAATGGAAAGATAATGAGACATTTACATGAAATTATTGTCTTATGCCATTTCCTTATAGTACTGGCTTAATTCAAACATGTGAGGTTACCATTTATTCGTTATAAAAATCATCTCCCCTTACGTATTACGAGAAATTATTGGTTTAAGTGCCTACAATTCGAATTATTACTATTTAGATAACTCGTCTCTCTTAATATGACTGATAGAATTGGATCCAAATTTTTCTCCTATTTAGGGTTAGTATATGTCAAATTTTTGAGTAGATTATTGAGAAAGATGTGAGTTAATAGAATTTGATGTTGGATTTGCTTGTTTCTTTTTATCCTCCAGATTTTTAACTATTCTGAATTTTCGTTTATACATGGAATAATACGATTCTATGAGTCCTATTATGTCCTGTTTGAAAAAAATTGAAGTATAAATGTGAAGATTAATGTCATCTCGACGTGGATTTACTTATCGTGGTTTTAGTTTAGAAGAACTCCGTCAAAAATCTATGGATGAATTTATTTCTCTCCTTCCATCGAGACAACGTCGTTCATTAACTCGAGGAATGAGTACACAGCACATTAAATTAATGGAGAGAATTATGGCATCTAAAGATTCTAATCGGCCAGTTCGAACTCATTGCCGCGATTTTATCGTTCTTCCTGAGTTGATCGGAGCTACGGTACAAGTATATAATGGTAGAGAATTTTTACGAGTCAATTTAATCCCAGAAATGCTGGGCCATTATTTAGGTGAATATGCTCCTACTTGTAAACAGGTGAAACATTCTGCACCAGGTATAGGTGCAACTCGTGGGTCTCAATTTGTCCCTTTGAAATAATCCCTAATTCTCTTTCCCTTTAGCATTAAATTATATATCCTTTCTCCACGAGTTTCTGGTATAATGCTTTTGCAGCTTCTTTTTGAGCTATCTTTTTTGTCTTCCCCACTCCCAGTTCATGGAATGCTATATTATTTACAATCCCTTTACATTGATATGTATAAATTGGGTTATGTTCCGTACCTTCTTTTCTTATAAGCTTGTAGGAAGGAAGTGGTAACCCCTGTTTTTGAAAATGCTCCTGAAGAAGATTTTTTGGATTATATTCATTAGTTCCCCATTTTTTCATACTTTTTTTCTCAAAATGAAGAGCTTCAGCCATTTTCTCTCCCAAAAGCGAGATCAACAGCTTTTGGCAAGCTCTTAGTCCTTGAGAAAGAAATATCGCTCCAAAAATCGCTTCAATAGCGTCAGCGAGGTCCTTTTTTTGAACCTGGTAGTTTGGAGCACAAAATAATATCCTTTCAATATTGAGTCTTTTTCCTACTTCAGCTAAGGTCTCATTTTTCACAACCTCAGCACGACTTTTTGTTAGAATTCCTTCGTTCTCCGCTTTTTCGTGATATAACCATTCAAGAACTATTAAATCAATAACAGCGTCCCCTAGGGTTTCCAATCGTTGGTTATCCTTGGTATCTGGTCTTAAGGATTTTAATGAGCGATGAGTTAGTGATTGTTCTAATAATGAGATGGATAAATTAAGTCTCCACTTTTCATTAAATGTTTTTAAAATCGGAGAGAGATTTTTATTATCACTCATGAGCGTTCACCTAATTTTTTCCCACAAGAACAGAGGAAACGTGATTTCAGATAGATTACTGTCAAGATCTTAATGAAGTTCTTTTGATAATTATATTCGGATCTCATTACGGTTCTAGAATCTGTTCTCTTTATCATAAAATACTTTAAAGGTGAGGGAAAATGTGGAGGTTAATTGTATATAAAGACCGATTTCTTCTCTAGTCTGTTCATTCCATTAAGGATTTTCATATATATTCGAATGATGCCTGAGAGAAGGTTTCGTCTTTATTTCCAACACGTAGGACCTGTTCGTATCAGTAGTGGGTTCTGGAATTGGAATGTTGGATAACAATCCTTTAATTCGTTAACTGAGGGAAATTAATGCCTTCGCAGAACTTAAAGACAGTAAAAGAATACGGTTTGGAGTTTATCAATGAGATAGCAAAGGATCGTGAGGTTGCACAGCAAGAAATAGGAGTTGCTATCTCAGGAAGTAAAAGTCGACTTACTTCTCAAGGAACACCTCATTTCACGTATCGTGACCTTGACGATTTTATTAAGTACCTTCGAAAAGAGACTGCTCGTATAGTAGATAGTGAACTAACTCGCATTACGATAAAATCCCTAGGTAGGATCCGTGAAATAATTACAGGGGAAACACGATTTATTCAGGAAGTTGTTGCACCTGATGAAAACCAAATGAAGCAATTTGAGGAAGAGCTTCAAAAGCTTCGTAATCAGATTAAGGATAAAAATTCCCAAATTTCAGAGTTGGAACACGCACGGGAGGAAAATAAAAAACGTCTAGAAACAAGCGAAGATCAGATAGCTAATCTCGAAATGGAATTAAAAAAATCTCATCAGCAGCTTCAAAATACTCATGAACAACTCGAGCTTTTGCAAAAACAAGTTGAAGAGCTTTCAACAGAGCTTGCTGGGAAGGATGCGGTAATTGAGAGCTTAAAAAGAGATCATAAGCTCCAAGAAAAAGATGTTCAAGATGCTTTAAATTCTGTTGCAGAGACATATAAACTTCAAGAAGATTATTACGCACGAATGGTTGAAGAGAGTGTCCAATCAAGGATGAAACAGATAAGACAAGAATACGATCTTGAATTAGAGGAAATGAGAGTTCGACTCCAAAATGAAATGGATCGAAGTGTAAAAACCGAAAAACAACATAAAACAACGGTAAATAGACTAGAAGAATCCTTAATTATGTCTGAGGATGAGAACTTAGAGCTTAAAGAAAAATTGCAGAAAGTTTCTCAAGAAACTTTTGAGCGAAATCTTCTCTTAGATTATACACAAAGGTTGCTATCGTCTCACCCTCTATATGCATCAATTCTAATATTACTGAACCTTGGAGGGTCATTAGATCTTCCTACACTTGCAATGTCAGTTGGTGCTCATCCACGAAAATTAAGGCAAATGCTAGAAGATCTTGTTAGTCGTAATCTCATTAGTATTACTCCTGATGATCCTCCTGTTGTAATAGCATTGATGGACAAATAAAGAATTATAATCGTTTAGCAAAAAGCTCCAATCGTCTCCATTGCGAGTTCAGATGGACACCTATATGGAAGCATTACAATAGGTAAACTGACTCCTGCTTTGTAGATCTCCTGATATCGTTCTTTAATATATTCTTGTGTACCTAATACAGCGATATCATTCAACATGGGCTCCGAAACACATTGAGCAGCTAATTCTCTTTGGTTGTTATTCCAAGCGATTTTTATTTTATTAGCTTCGTGTGCATACCCTAATCGTTTAACAAATTCATAGTAAAACGTTCCCATTCCTCCAACATAATAAGCTATATGCTTTGAAACTAGTTTTTTCGCCTTTTCTGAAGTAGATGCGCATGTTATCAGATATGGGGCAATATCAAGAGATAAAGGAAGTCTAGAATCTCGGAGTCTCATCCCTTCTTCTAATTTAGATTTTAGAGTGGGCAATTCAGAGAAAGGAGCCCAAACAGGCATCCAACCATCAGCTAATTCTCCTGCTAATTTAATATTCTTAGGTCCTAATGCTGCTAAGAATAATGGAATATTAATAGGAGATTCAACGTTGAATAATTTAAAATTCCTTAGAGAAAAGACTTTTCCTGAATAATTTACCCTTTCTCCACTAAATATTAAGCGTAATACTTCAAGGTATTCGCGTGTTCGTTGCAATGGAGAGAATTTGTAGTAATCCATACCATGCCAATCTCGTATCACAATTGGACCACTTAATCCTAAACCAAGAATAAACCTTCCTTCGGTAAGATGACTTAAGCTAGCTGCAGTTTGCGCTAAGGTTGCAGGAGTTCGAGAGAATAAGTTAACGATTCCAGTAGCAAAGTTTAAGTTTTTTGAATGAGTAGCCATGGTTGCTAGTTGGGTAAATGCGTCATATCCCCATAACTCTGGGACGAATACATGAGTAAATGAACTGTTATCTAGAAGTGCAAGTAAATCATGACATAGAGAAGGTGGTAAATAGTCATAACTTAGGATAAAACCTAGTTTGGAACCCAATTCACTCATAAATATGAAGTTCGAGGATCATCGAATAAGCTTTCTGGCTAATCATTTTTCCTTACAACTAAAGTTCTTGGAAATTACATCTTGACATTTTGTTAAATTAGAAAAAAAGGGAGTTACTGATACAAAAAGCGGGGTTTTTATGGAGGGCCGGAGCGGGGAATCGAACCCCGACATGGCGGGCCACAACCGCCGAGACTACCGTTTGATTTCAGCTCTTATTGGGTCTGAATTTATCCTACACCGGCCTGAGCTTCAATTTAAAAGACAAATGCTATTTTTATATGGTTTTTGTTTACTAACTAGCACAGGGGGTCTTCCTCATAAACTTCTTTACTTAATTTTAATTTTCGATTTAATTGGTTTGGATTGGGATTAAAATGACCAAGACACTCAATCATAAAGATGGAAAATCTAATCACGGTTTAATACATGTTATATCGGGCAATGGCAAAGGAAAAACCACTTCAGCACTTGGATTAGCTCTGAGAGCATCAGGGCATGGTTTCAGAACTTTGATCATTCAATTTATGAAGAAAGGTTGGGATTATGGTGAACTGGTCAGTATTAACCAAATCCCTTTAATTTCTATCATTCAATTTGGCACTCCTGAATTTGTTGATAAAAATAATCCTAAAGATATTGATTTTCAAGAAGCTAGAGCTGCCTTGGCTTATGCTAGAAAGGTAATGTCAGAAGAAGATTGGGATATCCTTGTTTTAGATGAGATCAACGTTGCTCTTAATTTTGGATTGATTTCTGAAGAGGAAGTCCTTTCCTTCCTCCAACAAAAACCTAAGAAACTTGAAGTATTATTGACTGGCCGTTATGCTTCACCAGCACTAATCGAACTTGCTGATTACTACACTGAAATTTCAACTCCTAAGCATCCATTTCAATCAGGTATTCTTGCACGGAAAGGTATTGAGTTTTAATGGTTTGGAATTCGATTGGAGAGTAAAGATTTATGACTAAAGAGTCAATAAAATTGGTAAATATCGAAGAATTAAGAGAAAAATGGGAATCATCTTATAACCAAAGAGTAAATAGGCATCCTGAGCGATTAAAGAAATTCATGACTACATCAAGCAAGGAGATTCAAAATCTATATGACCCAACCGATATTCCAGAAGACTGGTCGTATCAAGAGGATCTCGGTTATCCAGGTCGATATCCCTTCACTCGGGGAGTTCAGCAATCGATGTATCGTGGGCGGTTATGGACGATGCGGCAATTTGCTGGATTTGGAAGTGCGGAGGAGACCAATCAAAGATTTAAATTTCTACTAGAAAACGGGATGACTGGTTTAAGTGTTGCGTTTCACCTTCCTACAATATATGGGCGTGAATCAACCCATCTTATGTCTTTAGGTGAAGTGGGGAAACTGGGAGTAGCAATTGATACACTTAAAGACATGGAAATATTATTTGATGGTATCCCATTAGATAAAGTCACAACTTCAATGACAATCAACGCTCCTGCTGCTATTCTTCTAGCAATGTATATTACTGTAGCTGAAAAACAAGGAGTAAGTTCCGACAAAATTGGAGGAACTATTCAAAATGATATTTTAAAGGAATATATTGCTCAAAAATCGTATATTTTCCCTCCTACTCCTTCTATGCGCATTATTGTGGATATTATGAAATATTGTTCAACACATGTCCCGAGATGGAATACAATTTCAATTTCTGGATATCACATTCGCGAAGCTGGGTCCACTGCTGCACAAGAGCTTGCTTTTACACTAGCTGATGGAATGGAATATGTCAGATGGGCAGTTGAGGCAGGAATGGACATTGATGAATTTGCTCCTCGTCTCTCCTTTTTCTTTAATTCACATAACGATTTTTTCGAGGAAATCTGCAAATATCGTGCAGCTCGACGAATCTGGGCAAAGTTTATTAAGCAATACAATCCCAAAAATCAACAATCTTTATGGCTAAGGTTTCATACACAAACAGCTGGTTGCTCTTTAACTGCACAGCAACCATACTTAAATGTTGTTAGGACAACTATTCAAGCTCTAGCTGCTGTATTGGGAGGTACTCAATCACTTCATACAAATTCGTTAGATGAAGCACTAGCGTTGCCAAGCGAGGAGGCAGTGGAAATTGCTCTCCGAACTCAGCAATTACTTGCTCACGAAAGTGGAGTTACAAATACAATCGACCCTTTGGGTGGGAGTTACTTTATTGAAAGGTTAACCTCCGAAATGGAAAAAGAAGCGGAGGAATATTTCCACAAAATCGAGCAGCTTGGTGGAGTGATACCTGCAATTGAAAAAGGATTCTTTCAAACTGAAATTTCTAATGCAGCTTATCGGTACCAAAAAGAAATTGAAGAAAAAGAGCGTATAATAGTAGGTGTCAATGATTTTCAAAAGGATGAGAAGATAGAAATCCCAATTCTTTATATTAGTGATGAAGTTGCAGATCGTCAGATCAGACGTTTGAATCAGGTAAAAGAAGAAAGAGATAATGTTGCAGTAAAATCTGCTTTGGATAAAATTAAAAAAGCTGCAGAGGGAACAGATAATTTGATGCCTCCAATTATAGAAGCAGTGAAGTTGTATGCCTCAATTGGCGAGATTTGCGATGTATTACGAGAAGTTTTTGGGGAATGGAAAGGTGATCAATTATTTTAATAGGAATGTGATGAAATGGGACCAAAAATTAGAGTATTATTAGCAAAACCAGGCCTTGATGGTCATGATCGTGGTGTAAAGGTTGTTGCGAGAGCACTGCGAGATGCGGGTATGGAAGTGATTTACACAGGGCTCCATAAAAGCCCCGAGCAGATTGTTGAAGCGGCTTTACAGGAGGATGCTGATGTGATTGGCTTATCAAGCTTAAGTGGGTCTCATATGGCCTTGTTTCCGCGAATTGTTGAGCTGTTAAAAGAAAAAGATATGTTTGAGGATACATTGATTATTGCAGGTGGAATTATCCCAGATCAGGATTATGAAAGTTTGAGTGCGATCGGAATAGAAGGGATTTTTGGTCCAGGGACAGATACAGATGAGATCGTAAATTATATCAAACAAAACCTCAAGCGACCGATCTGAGTGAGTTATCCTCCTCACAAATTTTAGAACGTAGGATGAGAAAATGACTACCTATTTATGTCAAAAGTGCCATCAAGAAATTGATCCAGCAGAGTTAGAAACCCTACCGGGTATCAGATGCATTATCTGTGGTCATCGAATTCTTTTGAAAAAGCGACCTCCAATTATCAAAAGGTTGCAAACGGACTAGTTTTTAGCTTTACGAAGTAGAAACGCATTCTTAATAGACTCTGGAATCTTAAAAGTTTACATTCATTGTTACATCCCCATTTACCAAAAAAAAAGATGGTAGCATTTATCTATCTGATAAATGCGATATGTAAACAGATTGAAGTTGCGGTTTATTCACGAAGCTCAATAGAGGATTCTGGAAAACCCTCATTTATTAAGATAGGAGCAACTAGGCGCATAAAATTTCCCTGAAGCTCAATTCTTCCTTCTTTTAAAGTCCCGCCAGTAGCTAAACTCTTTTTAAGATGTTTAGCAAGACTTTTTAGATCAATATCCTTGCTTAATCCATCGATAATTGTTACTTCCCGACCCCATTTACGTTTTTCGATAAAAACTCGGATTGAAGTGGTTTCTTCTCGAGAAATATCTTCGCATGCGCATAATTCTAGTGGCAATCCGCAAGTACGGCAAGTTTCACCCATTTTGTTGTATAAACCTCTAATAGTTTTTTTGGTCGGAAAAAGGGGATCTGCCTCTATATATAAAAATATTACTATTAAAATGGTAAGTTAAATTTTTTAAGGCTAGATGTTCACATGGTAACCTCTTTTGTGCTTGAAAGGACAATTTCTTCCTTTTTTTACAAAAGAAAATGTTTTGCTAATCTTATGGAGTTTCATTTGCCTCTACAAATCTATGTCCACTAACTACAGATCTATTGAATGGATCTAACCATGGAATTCATTCACGGTTTTTATAATGAGTTCATATTATTTGTATCCCCTCAATAAGTATCTCGAAAAAGTATAAATCATGCTTCCCTTAGCCCGAGAGAACTCAAGGAGTTATCAGCGTCCAAACCGAGGACTTAAATATTAAATTGCCTTTATTGGACAAAAATTATCATATACATAAAGTTTTATAATTCAGATCCCAGCTTATACCAGGTTAAGAGAAAAGATGTCAGACTTGAATCATTTCTTATCACAAAAAAAAGCAAATAGTGAAGGAAAAAGTTCAAGAGACGTGAAAAAGCTCCCTAAAATTATCAATCGAAGTGGATCTGCTCCAATACTGAATCAATTATCAAAAGAACAAATAATTGAGTTACTTGATCCTCTTATGACGCGGATACCTGGTTTTGCTTCAAATCTTGCTTGGACCCGTCAAAAAATACTTCCTTCGAATCCAAATATCGCTCCAGAGGAATTAGCTCAAGACCTGGGCATATCATTGCTTGAGGCTTATGTAATCCTAGAACAATTACAACTATCTAGCGAATAAGGAAATAAAGCTTATTCTTCTTCTAGATTTTCCTTAAATTCATCTAAAGTCTCTTCTCTATCAATTTGAGACGGTGAAAGCATAAGCTCAACAATCTCTTGATAAGAGTTCAATCTAGCCAATGCATCAGTACAGCTTTTTGCAAGAGGTTGATTATTCTGCTCATCTGATTCCAGTTTAGCCCTATTTAACATTTTTTGGGCCAAATCGAAATGTTCTGCAGCTTTTGTATCTAATTTGTCATATTCTGTAACTGCCTGGCAAAATAATTCCATAGCATCAAAATATTTAATTTGTGGAGCAAATTGTAGTGATAAAACTTCATTATTGAGTTTCGTTAGCAATTGCTGTAGAATTTGACTTGCGTTAGAGAATTGTTTTGCCGCTTCTTCATTCATGTCTTGAATCATATAATTCTTTGCCGTAGCTTCATAATATGAGGAAATTTGGATCTGTTCTTGAAGTTCATATTCAAACGCAGGTTTTAGATGATTTAAGGATCGATAAATTTGAGCAGATTTCTGATACATGTTCTTAGCTATATTATAATTCTCCATTTCTGATTCAGTTAATCCTTTCGTAAAAAAAGTATCTGCTTGATTTTCTAGTTTTATCTGAGTAAATGAAAACTTTTCCTCTTTAATTTCGTCAATTAATGCTGAAAATCCTGTTTTACCAAGAAATTCCGCTTTCCTCAAATTTTTCAAAGCTTGGTATAAATCAGCTTGATTTTTTGTTGTTTTTCCTCGTATTCTATAGAGTAATCCAGTATTATAGAAAATATGTGCCAATGAGTCAAAGTAGTGTTCGTAGTCTTCATTTTTTTGTTCAAATTCTAATTCAACATTATATCTATTTAGAGTTTCAACAAATAAAACATCAGCTTGGATATAATCCTCTTGAATTACTGCGAATTGTGCTTTAAGCTCTTGGATTCGCGCCTCAGTCCTGTATATTAATCGATCAATATCATATTGCCAAGTTGCATAAAGATCAGGGAATTCCGTTTGTGTAATGGACAAATTTTCCTTCATTTTCTGGTAAGATTTAAGTGCTTTTTCAACTAAATTGCTATGGTACATAAATTCCGAATTAAAGAATAACCGAAGATGTTGAATAATATAAAGATAAAAATCTTTTTTTTCTTCATCGATAGAATGAATTTTCTCTCCCAAAAGGTCACAAAAGTTAATAAATTCAACTGCTCTCTCTGATGATAGAATATATTGCCTTTTTAATAATTCTTCAAGTTCTAATACTATATTTTCATTGTTCAAGTGGTGAACCTCTGAAACTCATATCATTAAAAATTGTTTGTAGGATTTCCGAATTAAGGATCAAGTTAAGATTAATAAAAAAGTCTAGGATAAAAAAAATTTTCTAATGAAACTAATTAGTTGTATTTATATATTTAAAATGGATTTAGGTGAATCTCGTGAGTGATTGGACATCTGAAGAGGGAATAACAGAAGAGGAAAAGATTTATTACTATCAGAAGGCTGGCAAGATTGCATACGAAGTTTTGGATGAAGTAAAATCAATGATTAAGCCCAATATCCCAATTATTAATGTGTGCGAAACAGCAGAGAATCTGATTTTGGAAAAAGGGGCCGATGGTTTAGGTTTTCCTACAAATGTCTCGATTGATAATATTGCTGCTCATTATTCAAGTCCATATGGAGATCAAAGCGTTATACCAAACGATGGTATAGTAAAATTGGATATTGGTGTTCATGTAAATGGATACATTGCAGACACAGCTGTATCCATCCCTCTCTCTAATACCTATAAGAACCTGGTCAAAGCTGCGGAAGAGGGATTCCGTTCTGGAATGGAGATCATACAAGCAGGTACACTCCCATCTGTTATAGGAAAACAAATCGAAGAAACCATTCTTAGTTATGATTATAGACCAATACGAGAGTTAACTGGACATAAGCTTGGTAGGTACGAATTACATGGAGATAAGCGTTTACCGAACATAAGTGTCCCATATGATCCCGCTGAGGGTGATTTGCAGGTGGGAGAGGCTTTTGCGTTGGAAACATTCGCTTCTACAGGAACAGGCAGCGTCCATGAAGTATCTGGGTCTAAATTCATCTATATGCTACTTCCGAGGCGGATTGCAATCCGAAATCCAGTATCTAGGAAAATCTACTCTACAACATACCAAAGATACAAATCTTTACCTTTTGCTGAAAGACATCTTACATCATTTGACGGATTCAATCAATCACGAGTTCGGTTTACACTTCGTCAGCTACTAAATGGAGGCGGCGCGATAGCTTATCCTCCTTTAGCTGATGAAAAAGGAAGTTATGTTGCTCAGCATGAGCACACATTCATAATAACCGAGGAAAAGGGAGTAATTGTAACTACAAAACCTCCATTTGAGTTCACAGTTCCAGAAAACCTAGGTTCTAAGTCTAATGAGTCTCAATAAAATAAATTCGTAATAACTGAAGATTTAATCGGATAAAATCATTAAAGATAAACTAGGTGCGTCGCGTTTCCTCGTCTATTTTCTCAATAGCAAAGTGATTTATGAGACTAGTTGAAGTATTTACCAGATTGTTTTATGAAGGAAAGCTCCGGAATTAAAATTGATGAATGATCTACGTAAAATCCTAATAGATCTCCGAGATACTGGAATCCTAAATGAAAGTACTTTAATTCAATTTTTGGATGATCTTAAGACAAGTGATGTTCAAAAGAAAATGGAGAGAGTTCCATTTATTGATATATTTGGAGTTGTTTTTATAAACAAAGAGATCCAATCTAAAAAATTATTAATTCATGAAACTGAAACAAGAATCAAGAAAAGTGTCAAAGAATGGGAAACTGGGAATTTAGATCGTGAACGAGCTAAAGAGATCATCAGTAATTATGTCAGAAAAAAAGAATTCTACTCGTTGAAGCAGAACCAGTTAAATTACCGATTGAATTTAAAATTAAAACGATTAAGTAATATCGAAAAAGAAAATAGTATAGATATTGAAGATTTCATAAATCAAATTAGTTCTGAGCATGAATTTGCATCTCTGAAGAGTTTATTTAGTGAATTTGCCAGAATATGGCAAGATTATTCACTTAAGAGTTTTTATAAAAACGACTTAGCCTTGGATACAGAAATTCTTAACGAAGTTGAGCTAGAAATCCTTGAATCATTAAAAATTCCTATAAAAGATGAATCTGACAAAATTTTTGATTTAGAAGAGATGATAAAGCCTTTTAGTTTGCAACAAGGAGTATCATCTATTATTTCGACCCCCATTCAAGATATAGAGGAATCTAAAGATCTCATTCCCCCGTCTTGTCCTTCTGTTGAAGATCAAATAAGTGAACAAATAGCTGTAGATTTATGGGATTTTGTAGGTAGAGTAGCTTTTGATATTGAAGGAATCCCACTTGGATTATTTCGACCCCCAGTGAGAATAGATGACCGAATTTACATACCCATTGTTCAAGAGGCTCCTTTGGACATATCTATATTGAAAAAAAAGTATTACGACTCATTAAGAAGGATTTCTATTGACTTGAAGTCTATCACAACCCAAGAATTGACTGCAATTATTAGTCAGGCATTAAATATACCTGAAAAGATATCTTTGATCCCTTCAATATTTAACCAGTGGCTGACGCAATCTGGAGTTGAAGCTAGCCCAATTAAACCAAATTTAACAAAAGCATGGTTTCTGGAAGATAAAAAGTTTAAAAATCCATCTTTAGAACGATCTATTGTTAACAATGAAGCTCTAGAGGTGTTAAAAATTCCTGCTTGGATTCCAGCTGCAGGAAGGGCTAAAACCAATGAATCAATTATCGGAAACCAAATTAAAGGAATGGCAGGATCGAATTTTGGGCGTATCGCGGGTTTAATTAATGCTTCTCCCTATGGCCAAGCAATCATCATCAAACGACCTGTTCCTCCTTCTTATTTACTCGATATATTTCTTGAAGGATTAGCAAAGCAGAATCTAGCTGATCTTCGTTTTTCTATTGCAAAGAAGTTAAATATTGGAGAGGGAAACGCATTTTCTCCAGAAAATCTCTGGTTATTAAATAACATTGAACGCTTACTGGTCTCACCTCACGAAATTCTTACTTCTTACTACTGTGTTCTCCCTACTTCAGCATTTATATTCCTCTCAGATGAAGTTCATGCAAAAATCGGTGTTTATTTTCATTCTGTACCAGAAACTTTTAGGTATTTATTAGGGAAGAAATTCATTACACAGGATGAAGAAACAGGAATTATCTATGGATTCACGGTAATTGGAGGAAATTTTTACATTCTTGGGACATTTAAACAACCAGAAGATATCATTCGTGAGATTGGACGAAAATCCTCCCCTCAATATATTAGTAGATTTCAAAAACGAGTTTCTCTCGCATTAGGTATTCCCTATAGTGAGAGCTTGAATCCAAGTAATCTAGCTCGTTATTTTCTTAATTTTATATGGATTGAAGAAAATCTACCTTTAATGGATGCCCTCAAAATAATTGAAAGGCAATTTACTTTAAAACAAATATCATTTTCTGATATCACTTCTTTACATGCAGATGGAATAGAATGCACCCTCCAGAATGGTTGAAGGTAGACTCACAAGATATTCTACTTATCGCTCAAATAAAAACTGGACAGAAACAATCAAAAATACAAATAAACAATGAAAATTTGATAATTTTCGTAACATCACAACCAGTAAAGGGAAAAGCGAATAAAGAGATACTTAGATTGCTTAAAAAGCAATTTAAAAAGGAAATTAGGCTAGAAAGAGGCGAAACATCAACAAAAAAGGTATTTCGGATCAAAAGTGCTAAATACGAAGATATTCTAGAAAAAATTAAATCATTATATGACTATTAAGAGCGAGGAGCCAGCAAGTATAGCTAAAATTATCCAGAAATAAAAAACACTAGATTTGTGGAATTTAGTATAATCTATCAATCCATTTATTAATATCATGGCTACACCCACAATGAATATGTAAGGAGAGAACAACAATGCTATTATAGCAGTGGTTGTAAGTAAAAATCCCAAAATGTGCATTTGAACAACTTTGTGCCAAACTATCTTTGATGATGGATTAAGAGGGAGCTCAAAACGGTGTTGTTTGGAGGGAAGAGAATAATTTCTAGTAATAATGTAAATTCCATTAGTAATCAGTTCAAAAACGCCAAAAAGTATTCCGAAGAAGGTAATGCTAAAGATTTGTAATATTGTTAAATCATTATAATTCATCAAAATGAATCCTCTGAATGCTTGTATATTCATTATATATACGAATTCAGGAATTTATAATAACCTAAAAAACGGAATGAAATAAAAAAAGGGGGAAAATAAAAAATTAGAATTTAATTTCTCCCATCATTTTCCGACGCGCTATGAGTTCTTCAACTACTTCTGGATTAGCTAAAGTCATAGTATTACCAATGTCCTTCTGTTCTGCTACAGCTTTGAGAATTCTTCTCATAATTTTTCCAGAACGAGTCTTAGGAACTGCGCCAGCGAACATAATGACCTCAGGATAGACAGCTGGGCCAGCTACTGAACGAACGTGATTTTGGATGTCTTTTTTCAACTCTTCACTGGCTTCATCGTCATTCATCAAGGTTATGTACGCAAAAATCGTGGATCCTTTGACTGAGTGTGGATATGGGATTACAGCGGATTCTACCACTTTTGGATGAGAATTAATTGCAGCTTCAACTTCTGCAGACCCAAGACGGTGACCAGATACTTTGATTACATCATCGGAGCGACCTAGAATGAAATAATAACCTTCATCGTCAATCAATGCATAATCCCCAGTCACATAATAACCTGGAAATCTGGTTAGGTAAGTATTCACAAAACGGGGATGATCATTCCAGACCGTTCTCATCAACCCAGGCCAGCTCAAATCATATGTGAAATAGGCTTGAGTATTAGGTTTTGTAACTTTATTGCCATCTTCGTCAAGCAAAATAGGATGTATTCCAAAGAATGGGAATGTACAGCTTCCAGGTTTCATTGGAGTAATTGCTCCTAGATTTACCATCATATATGAACCTGTTTCAGTTTGCCAATAACTATCCACTATCGGACGGCCAACAGGCTTATCGCCACTTGTTCCTTTTCCAACAACATCCCAATACCATTTCCATTCGGGCCAATTACATACTTCACCTACAGTACCTAGCATTTTGAGTTTCGATAG
This sequence comes from Candidatus Heimdallarchaeota archaeon, assembly GCA_011364965.1. GTDB lineage: Archaea > Asgardarchaeota > Heimdallarchaeia > Hodarchaeales > Hodarchaeaceae > Hodarchaeum. The sequence continues at coordinate 208,095 of RDOB01000001.1, read as the reverse complement.
ATCCCATTTTGTAACGTTTTCATCACCTAGCTTCTTGAGAGCTCGAATAGCTGTAGGAGCAGTGTAGAAATGAGTTACACCAAATTTCTCACAGATTTCCCAGAATCTACCTCCATGTGGCCAAGTTGGGATACCTTCATACATTACACTGATGGCGCCTAATGCAAGAGGAGAGTATATAATTTCTGTATGGCCAGTAATCCAGCCAATATCTGCTGTACAGTACCAAACATCACGGGTTGCAGGAGTATCACCTTTCAAATCAAGAAGACAGGAATAATCCCATACATAGTAATTGGAAGATATACCATATACTAAATAACCTGCTGTTGTGTGAACAACACCTTTCGGTTTTCCAGTTGTCCCAGATGTATATAAGATAAATAATGGATCCTCTGCATCCATTGGTTCACTTTTGCATTCAGTAGATTGTTGTTCCATTAGAGCTAAGAAATCAACATCTTTCTCGTATTGATATACCTCTCCACCAGTGAGTTTAATGATAGCAACATACTCAATGGAATCACAGGTTTCAATTACTCCTTTCAGACTGTTCTTCATTGGTCTAGGTTTCCCTGCACGTCGTACCTCATCAGCAACGACTAATATTTTACATGCAGAATCATCAATTCGATCTTTAACTGACTCTGCAGAAAATCCACCGAATACTATTGAGTGAATTGCTCCTATCCTTGCACAAGCAAGCATAATAATGGCAAGAGAATCAACCATTGGTAACCATAGACATACTCGATCCCCTTTTTTCACACCTAACGATTTCAAAGCATTTGCTGCTTTATTTACTTCTTCCATTAGTGATTTATATGTGAATTTCTTTACTGTGTCATCTTCACCCATCCATATGAGTGCTACTTCGTCACCATACCCTTTTTCTACCCACCGATCTAAACAATTATAAGTAGCGTTGAGTTTACCACCTACGAACCATTTTCCAACAAATTCGTCATTTCGACCAGTTGGTGGTTGCCACACTTTCTCATAGGGAGTGAAGAAATCAAGTTTCTTCGCTTCATCTGCCCAGAATTCTTCCATATGTTCTACGGAATATTTCCATTTTTTAAAATATGCGTCCATACTTTTAATTCTGGCTTTCTCTGCCAATTTAGGCAGAGGATAATACTTTTTTGCCTTTTCTTTCTCTGTTGCTGTAAGCTCTGACATATTATCGCCTATAAAAATTTTAATTCTGTTCTTGCAAGAAGTGGCCTAAAGTCTATCTTTTTAAATAGTCATTAGTGCCGATACAGAGACGTATATTGTCCTGTAGTCTGAAATAGAGTTTTTCGTACTAATGTTAAGAATTTTCTTTTCCAAATAATAATCAATTTTTAATCAGCATATTTGGTTGGTAATCATTATTTAAACATCTAAAAGGTCCACTTCTCTCCCTTTCGCACTATTTTTGATAACAGATTGTAGACAATCGAGTATGGGTTGGAATAACTAAAGAAATAAAGAAAAAGGAAAAAAAAGGAAAAAATAGAGCTATTTCTTTGCTCTTTGAAGATACTCTGAAACAAGAGCTAATATAACTGCAACAAAAGCTAGCACGCCTAGGATGAAAAACGCTGAACCATAGCCTCCTGTTTGTTCAACAATGGTTCCAGCAAGGATAGGTCCAAAAACGCCTGCAATTCCATAGGCTGTGAACACAAAACCATAATTGCTTCCAACATTTTTGGTGCCAAAGAAATCAGCAGTTGAAGATGGGAATAAAGCAAAGTTTCCACCAAAGCAAAAGCCTATAATTGCTGCACCAATCGTTAACAAAAGAACATCGGTTTGGGAACCAAAAAGAATCATTGTAATTCCCAAAATTGCAAACATTGTTGCCATGGTAATTGTTCTTCCCAATCTATCTGAAGTTGCTCCCCAAACTATACGTCCAAGGGCATTAAATATAGAAAGTACTCCAACAATGTTCGCAGCCATAATTCCATCAATTGCAGTATTTTGTGCTTGTACAAAAGGTGAAACATTTCCAATTGTCATTAAACCTGCACTTGCGGCAAGAACAAACATAAACCAGAGTAACCAGAATTGAGGGGTATAGATCATTTCTCTCCATTCATATTCTACAGAAGGAGTAACGTCACCGCTAGTCTTTGCAACAGCTGCTTTTCGTGAGTATCCTTCTGGGGGATTTTTTAAAAATTGTGCTGATCCAGTCACAGCTATCAAATACACAATTCCGAGTATAATGAAAGCAAATCCAATATTTGGTTCAGTTCCAAAGTTGATAAGGATTCTCTCAACTTGAGCGAATATTAATGCCCCTGCACCAAAGCCTGCGACTGCAATACCAGTTATTAAGCCTTTAATATCTGGAAACCATTTAACTAATGCAGCAATTGGACAAACATATGCAAATCCAATACCTGCTCCGCCAATGACACCATAGGTTAATACAAGCCAGATAGTAAGCAAAGGATCGTCAGCTGCAAAAATATTGAGGAATTCTGGTAATCCTGCAAGAAGATAACCTGTTCCAAGAAGTATACCACCAATAGTAGCAATTTTTTTCGGACCCATTTGATCCTGCAATCTCCCCGCTACAATCATAACCAATGCAAAAGATAGTAATCCAATTGAAAATGGCAGTGATGCATTGACATCAGATGCTGAATACGGGACAGCTAAAAGGGCTTTTTTAAAGATTGACCATGCATAAATTGATCCTAGACAGAGCTGAACTACAAGTGCAGCGCCAATAACCATATATTTCTGGCGATCTTCTGAAATAATTTCTGTAGACATAATTTACACCTATATATATAGAAGATTTCCTTTCAATGCATATTTTTTTGCGAAAATCGAAAATATGCAGTCAAACAGAGCATTTTTTTCTTAGTAAAAAAGGCATTCCCTCGGTTTAAATTATGATTATTATATCGAAGCAAAATTAATGTATGATTCTTAGACCAGACCTAGTTTTTGGAAGTCTGCGATTAACCTTCTTCTTTCTTCCCATGCGTCTTGGACTGCTGAAAGGTCGTCCAGTATTTCATTTGTGATTCTACTACTATCAGAGAGCATTCCACTTTCAATAGCGTCATTAAAATGTGAGATTTTTTCCTTTAAACTTGAAATTATGTCTAGAATGGTTTTTTCCAGTGTATAAAGATAATTGAGATCAAATTCCTTAATCACTTCCGAATCGAAAAATGTACTTATCCCATAGGAAGTTTTTTGTAATAGAAGACGAAGGTCGGTAAAAGTGCTGATTAAACGATCTAAATCTGACCAAGTTGTGATCATTTGACTCATAAGAGCTGCTTCTTGAATTTTTTTTATCTCATCAGAGGAATTCGATAAATTAGTTTCTAAATAATCACGAAAAGCGTCTTCGGTGTATTTTCTATCGTTTTGCTTTTCATAAGTAACATATCCTGTTATCTCGTTCCTTAATCTTTTTCTTGCTTCATTACTCTCTGGATCTAGCTTTGGCATTGCTCTTTCTCTCCATAAATTTAGGAAATTACTTCTTCTTGGTCTTCAGGCGAAGCTTCTTCCACAGATTCCTCTTCAGAAGACTGTCCTTCTGAGGGAGTTCTACTAGGTTTACCTCTATCAAAGTCAACTAGAGTGTCGATTTGCTGAACAACTCGTTCTAAAACTTTTACTGTTCTTCCAGAACTAAGATAATGAAGTACTGCACCAATTAAAATGAAAAGAAGAACAAAATTCAATATTGCAATTGTTCGGAATTCTGGTTGACTTAATTCAAGGCTATCAAGTAAAGCTGGAAAAGAAAAAGACATGAAAAAGTTTAGGATACCTTCAGGTGACATAATAATATAAGCTAAAAGAACTACAGCTGAAATCCGAAATATCATCGTTGGGATGAAGTGTTTAATCAAAGCTGAAATATCAGGTTGTGCAGTTTTAGCTGCTAGCTTTAGATCTGTTTGTGGATCAGACTGATTTAGACTAGCTAAATATGATTGCAATCTCATCATCGATTTTGCATCGATTGCCATTTCTCCAGTTTTAAATACCCGCCGTTCAACCATTTCTCGAAGATAACTTGCAGCTAGTAGATCAAATTTACTAGACTGCATACTTCCAACTGTCCGTTCTTTTCCCTCTTCTTCTTCCTCTGATTTTGGTACAAATGCACGAATTCTTGCTAGATGTTTTTGAATTCTTTTTTCTCTTTCGGTCATGGGGTTTAGGATATTTAGAGTATAGGAAGTTTGAAAAGCAATTTCTAATTGTAAATATAAAAGGAAGCCTAATGTAAAGAGAGGGCTGAAAATCATTGCGAAAATATTAGAAGAATTTATTTCTGTGGAAATTAAGATATTTTCAGTAAAAATTGCAACAATTAGAATCAGCTGAAATCCTAGAAAAGAGTATATGGCTAATTTTGTATCTCCCTCTCTGAGAAATCCAAAACCTGACAAAATAGCGATTGGAAGTAATATTAATATAGTAGTAGCGCCAAAGAAGGCCGAAAAATCAGTGATTAAATTCTCTAGAGCTTGAGGATTCGTAAGATCAATATTCGAATGCGGAAAGAAATTATTTAATGGATTGACAAGATTTCTTATTTGAGCAATTCCGCTTTGGTTCAAAGATGCAAAATTTGGATCCCCAATAAAGGGAAGAGCTGCTTTTGCAGCAATGATAATGAGAGTAATATTGATTGCCAGATTTGTAAGCGTTTCAAGGAGTACCTGTACAAATAACATCAGATAATCAATAATTTTGAATACTTGGGTGAAATCAAACATTTTCGTTTGGTCTATACTGAATAAAACCAGTAGACTTGAAAAAACAAATAGAACAACGTAAATTATTCTAAAAAAATGAGCTGTATTTTGAGCTGCTGGCACTTAATCTACACCGATCCTTTTCCTGCTTGTTTCGCTTTCATATATGTTTTAATGACATTAGGAAGAATATCATCAGGGCCTACATTAATAATTTCAACTCCAAGGCCTCTTAAGCTATCTTCCACCTGTTTTCGGTATCCAAGATATTCTTCGAAAATCGCTTCTGCAATTGCACGTTCCGTAGAAGTAAGATCAGTTAATTTGGTTTCAAATAATGGACCAAAAGGTGAAATAACCGTAATTTTATTTTTTGCCGATCTAGCCCGCTTTGCTGCTTCTGTGAATATTTCAGAATCCGAAGATTCCAAATCAGTTAAAAATACATAGAAAGAGGCTCGCGGTAATCTTTGCATGACGTAATCTACAGCAGCTAAGGGATCTGATCTTCCTTGTGGTTCAACTAAAGCTAAAATTTCTAGAAGCTGAAAAAACTTTGCTTTACCTGCGCCGGGAGGAAGATAAGAGGTTGGTCTATCTGCAAAAGTAATTAAACCAAATAAATCTTGACGTTCTTCTGCCATTTTCATAACAAGCATCACAGAACGGATTGCAAAATCGAGCTTTGTATTATATGGAATTCCAGCCCCCATACTTCCACTATGGTCTAAGAATACCAGCAAGCGAATGTTTTTCTCCGCTTCAAACTCCCTTACCATTAGTTCACCAGTTCGACTGAAAGCTTTCCAATCTAACGACTTAAAAGGGGCTCCAGGGTAATATCGCGCTAAAGCATGAAAATCATCTCCCATTCCTTTTTGTTTTGTTTTATGTGCACCAAACATTTTCCCTTGTTGTCTTCTTTTACTCAATGCTTCCATTCTACGGATATCTTCATATGAAGGGTAACATAAAACTTCAGTGTAAAAGTGTCTCACGTCTTCTTCAAAATAAAATCCTAATCTGTCATGAATAATGACTTTTACTGGGCCTATTTGGTAAACTCCCCGTGTACTGACTTGAATAATATAAGAAAACTCCTTGGTTTCTTTTCCATCTAGCTGGGTAATGATAAAGTTTTCTCCTAGGACAATTTCAAACATATCAGGAATAGCGTCATATACTTCGATAAAATCCATTCGACGTCTTCCTGTATTTTCGATTTTTACCGAGACATGAACATACTCTCCTGCGAATGCTTTTTCACGGTCAACTGTTCTCGTGACACGAATAAGCGAAGCATTTGCTGATGCTTGGAAGAAGGGTAGACCAATAACACTAGCTAATAGTAATAAGATACCCAAAAACATACCATAATCAACAATAGGAGAACTATTAAGAATTTCAAATGCACTAAGAAATTCCATCCCAGTTGGGTAGCCAACAGTTTGATTCTGACCTGATTGTTGTGTAAGTCCCTCTCCTCCGAAAAGGATTGGAATCATTGTTGTTACGGTGCCGATACCTTTGGCACTTAATCCAACGGATAGAAGCAAGATCCCACCGATCGCTATAAACGCGCCTCTTGAAGAAAGCATTCAAGTACACCTAATATAATATATATTTACATTTATATAGAATTATTTGTTTTATTCTTCATTAATTTCTTCTACGTATTCCTCATAAACCATTTCTTCTTCAACTGGATCAACAGGAACAGCAACCATGTCTCGGATGTCTTCAGATATTCTTATCTGAGTGATTCCTTCAAGCTCTGCTTCTGGTTTTAAAATTATTCTGTGATGGACTATATGGGGGATCATTAGTAATATATCGTCAGGAATTACAAAATCTCGTCCATGAATAGCTGCCCGGGCTTTTCCAGCTAATAATAAGCTTTCACTTCCACGAGGAGAACAACCCAATACTAAACGAGGATCAGTACGGGTAGCAACAGTGATATCTCTGATCATTTCTAAAATTTCAGGACAAACATACACACGTTTCACTACCTCCATCATCGCTACAATGGTTTGAGGAGATACTACCTGATTGATTATTGCTGGAATTGGCTCATTTTTAAATTTAATAATTCTCAATTCATCATCAGGTGAGGAATGATGGATAATAACCTTGATCATAAACCTATCTAGTTGTGCCTCAGGTAAAGGATATGTACCTTCCTGTTCAACGGGATTTGCAGTTGCTAATACTACAAATGGTTTTTCGAGTTTGTGTGTTTCACCTTCAATAGATACTTGACCTTCAGCCATGGCTTCAAGCATTGCGGATTGTGTTTTTGGAGGTGCGCGGTTAATTTCGTCTGCTAGAATTACATTACCAAAAATTGGTCCTTTTTTAAGTCGAAATGTTCCTGTTTTAGGATTAAATATATTAGTTCCAACAATATCTGAAGGTAACATATCAGGTGTAAACTGAATTCTGCTAAATTCAGTACCAAGGCACTGAGAAAAGGTGTTCGCCATATATGTTTTTCCAATTCCCGGTACACCTTCTAAATATACGTGTTTGCCTGTTAGCATGGCAATCCACAGCATTTCAAAGATTTCAGTGCGTCCAATGTAAACTTTCCGGATTTCAGCCATAATTTGTTGGTAAGCTCGTGCTACGTCGTTGACTTCTAACATCTCAAAAGTCAATTCATCGCTTTTGAAATCTTTTCCTTTAATGTCAGTTCTGCTCATGTCTTCCACTTCTGTTTTTTTTAATTAGCTAGTAGATTATCAGTAAATTATGCGATTTCTGTTCCTATTGTTTTTAAGAACAAATAATGATGAAGAAACTCTTCTTCAGTGATTAACGTTCGATTAACAATGATATTCTCAATCATTCTTAATCCATCAGCAATATTTTTATAATTAAACCTATCAGGAAATTCTTTAGTGAGATAATCAGCTGTGATTTCTGGTGTTAATTCGGCCTCATGAGAATATCTTCTATGAATATTCCTTCTTAATCGTCGATAAATTAGTTCGAGACCTCTAGAATATTGTTTATACTCTAGAAACCACCTCATTTTCACAGCAAAGAAACTTCTACCATAATATCGTTCCACTCGGGTCAATAGCAATGGTTTTGCCTGAGTTCTTTTTGGCATAAAGCGTCTAGATAATATCAAAGCAATGATCGGTAAACCTGCTGCAAATAAGGGAAACATTGTCACCATATCAAGGAATTTTAAATATAAACTTAATGGAAGAACAGGTGATAATGGATGATTAGCTAAATGCCCTTCATCAAAGATAATTGTTTGTCCTGTTCTATCCTCCATCATAAGAGCGATTACATTATCTGCAAACGCTTCATTATCATATTGGGACGCAGCTGGGTAGGTTGTCGTATCAAGATATTGATTGATAAATATGGATGGATCTGAACATAGTATAATCTGTCCACCAAGTGGAAAAGGAAAATAAACAAACACAGGAAATCCAATGTTTGGATTTCCCCATTCATTTGTATTAGGACTAATATCATTAACATCTCGTTTTGCTGCTGCAATATCGGATTCGAGCCATGCTTCTGAGCTGCTATAAAGAACCGCAATCTGTAGACTGAAAGTGACATCAGGAATTTCTATATCGTATTGTCCAAGATCAGCGAACGCACTAGATGCAGATGCTGGAAATTCCCCCATGGGAACCCATTTTGTGATCCATTCAACTGTTTCCGGATAACCAGGTGCAGTGGTATTCGGATATCGAACTTTCATAGTAATTATGGAAGCAAAATTTCCTATAACACCTCTTCCACTCAATCCATTCGTGAAATCAGTTACCCAAGGAGCCGGCATGAGATAGCTTGTTTCAGTTTGAGTAGAAGTGCTAGGGGACTGAAATACCGGCGTTAAGGGAGTATTATTATAGCTTCCTTGATCTGCCAAGACACTACCATTAATGGCAATTCCTGCAATTGGAAAATTAGAAGGAGAAGAAGATGTGTTTTCATTACTGGTCGTGTTTAACCCGAACATGTTTAATTCTCCTCCTGTGTCCCCAAATCCTAGTTCTCCTATATTTATCTGGGACATAAATCCCAAGAATATTGAAAATACACTTAGAATATCATTTGCAGTCCCAAAATCGTCAGCAATTAAAACTCGACCACCATTGATGGCATACATTAATATTGCTAAAGATTCGGAGAAGTCATAGTGCACAGCGGGTCCGAGAATGATCAACGTGCCCTGACTATCATTCATTTCTGAAGAATTCAAACGATTTAAAACGTTACTACTTCCTATAATTGTAGAGATTTGCCCTTCATTGGGATGATTTTGAAATTTTTCTTTGAATGTACTAGTGCCATTCCATCCAGTATTATAGATAGAGAAATTTGTCGAATTTCTTGTAAATAAGAAACCAAAAAAGGTTGCAGCTACAAATGGATAGCTAACAAATAAAGCAAGGGCAATCATTGCACTTGTCGTTCGATTGATCTCTACCATTAAGTTTCACGTTTACATAATTCTTCATTGATATTCTTCTTCAGTAGAAATACTACCAACTGAAGTTGCAGCTTGTAAAAATTGATGCAAGCCAGATAATCCATCTTTAAATTCTTGGGTTGTTAGAGGAGTATTTAATCCATATCTAGCTTTTTCAAATGCAATTACTATTGCATTTATTGCGCTAGGATCTAGATCTCCCCTATTCATTAATTTCACTCCTAATTGACGTGCAGATTCATTAGGAGCTCGGCCTACACCAAGAAATCCTTCAGATGCGAGTGTCATTGTTTGCCACATGAGAACTGCCGCTTCTCTGAACATTTGTTGACGGGCAAGTTGTCGAATCTGCACTAAACGTTGTTCAATTTCTTGCTCGAGAATAGTTTTCTTCGCGGAACTTATTCCTAAAGCATCAATGATTTGTTGTCTGAAGTAAAACAGTAAAAAACCCACGATAATCAAAGCACCAAACGTGAAAATGAAAATCAATTGTGGCACTTCAAGTTGAGCAAATAATTTGGTTCCATTCATCCTTATCACTATTTCTCTTTCATTTCTTTTCTTGATATTAATCCTTATTTTCCTTTGATACTAATTTAATTCCCTTTCTGGTTTTTATATTATATCTTTATCTTTTCACCTTAAATATCGATTCTATCAACTTCTAAAATCTAGGATCTGCGAGTTCTCTTAAATCTTTCATACAGAGCTGCTAAGCCAATACCTCCAGCTAAAGCCAGAATGTCAAATACAATAAACTCTATCAGAGTTACAAAGCCTAATCCCCCTCCTGGAGGTCCACTTGTGGTTGTCGTTGTCGTTGTCGTTGTCGTTGTTGTAGAAGTAGAGCTAACAATCGTAAACTCACTAGAAAATACTCTTCCCAAGTTTAATGAGAAATCCATTATGCTAATCCTGAAATAATATCCTGATCTTGGAACTTTGTCCGTTATATCTATTGTTACTTTATAAGTACTTCCTGAATTGACATAATCCGAAGAATTAATAGTTTCTATTAAATCTGATCCTTGATAGAGATCAAAAACCAGAGTACTTGGATCAAGGCCGATCCCAGAATCTTGAATTGTTACATTGACGCTTACTGTATCATTTGTATTTGCTACGGGTGCTTCGAGTATTGTTATGGTTGGCGCGATAATATCAAGTAGAGCAATACGTGAACTTTCATTCTGATTTCCAGCTATGTCTTGAAAAGCAAGATTAATTTTCCATTGGTTAGTAGAATAAAACGGAGAAATTTGCTGATCGACTGTAATATTATAGATATTCCAATAGTATTGAAAATAGTCTCCAAGAAAGGTAATCTCATCATGAGAAGCGTTTAAAACTTCAGTTCCATTCAGATATTCGATACTAAGTGAAATTGAAGAAGCATTAATTCCGCTATCCATACCCGTTGTAGAACTATTATCATAAATCCATCCATCAACGATTATATATCCACCAACAGTCACTCTGGTATAGGAATTCAAGATATCTAATCTAATTATAGCCAATGGTAATTTTACATCAATTACAACATCCACTGCACCAGTTGTTCCTTCATTTCCTGCTAAATCTGATGCAATTATTGTAATATTATGAATAACATCACTGGAAGATGAAGTATCCCAATCGTAGTAAAAATTATAGGTTGAAGGTACTTGAGTCATTGAAAATGGATTAGTATCAATAAATATTTGTATACTTAAATTATCTAGTCCTACTGTGACATATCCTGTTCCAGTTATTGGACTAGGATCAATAACCTCTACATAGATACGAGTGGTCGCTGCTTGGGGGATCACACCGGTGCTACTTATAGATACTGGGCTAGTAATGACGAAAATTGGACTAGTTGTATCATAAACTTCCCAGAGAATTGTGATGCTATAAGTTTTTGTATATAAGGTTCCATTATCCAATCTGTGATTCAAGCTCCAAATCCAGGTTGTATTTGTCCATCCAGTGAAAGAGTAAGGTAAATTGAAAAATCCCCCACTAGTTGTAAACTGTTCATTTGTGACCGCGTTCCACTTGTCCACTATTACTTTAATGGGAATAATACGGGCAAATGAATCCTCTAATATTCCTGAAATGTAAACATCTCGATGATCTACTCCTGTTACCCGATATTGGGTTCCGTTGATAAGGGGAACAGTACTGGAGTTATATGGCAAGTTCATTTGAAAAGATGTAATTTGAATATCATTATACACATTGATTAAGATGTGAGCATAATTCACACGATAATGAATGAGATTCACACTATTCGTCAAATTCAATCGAATATACAAGGTACTTCCAGCATAAGACTTGGGGATTTGGTAGAATAGTGTGTAAATTCCGTTACCATCAGGACTACCGATGGAAGGAGTTCCTATCTCTTGAGTTGAATTCCAGCCAGTTATACGTAGTCGATTATTTAGCTCTAGAGAAGAAATAATCTCTCCTTGGTCATCAATTAGAGTTCCATTTCCCTTGATAACTGTTCCGATGAATGCTAAATTACCTGTAAAACCCGAAATACCATAATTCAGATTTACTGCTGTCATTACTCGGATAGTTGTTACTCCAATGTGACGTTCTTGAGGTGTCCGCAGATAGTAATCGCGAGCATATATAGTAATATCTTCCAATGGAGTACTTCCAGGGAGAGTTACAGTCACAGAGAAGACCCCTAGGACTTCATCAGTCCAAACGTTTGAAGTAAGATTAATTGGAAGTGGAGAAGCCGATGTATTGATTGAAATAGTTAATCGACGGTTTAGCACAGGTTCTTTTGTTGCATCTTGGTAAGTTCCATTGATAGTAATTTGGGAAGTGTCCCGATAAACCTCATAATAGCCAGAACTGGTGTTCAATCCTTCATCAGTTTGGGATGCGTCGAAAATATCCTCAATTTGAGTTCGGATCCGATCAATATTTTTGACAGTGAAATATTGGGATACATATGAATAGTTATTCGCCTCTAGTCCATTTACCCAAAGTCCATCTAATTTCCCCGTTGGAACAGTTGAATGGGTTATATTATACACTAGGCCTATATCCGTGCCATAATCTGCTCTAGCTTTTACAAAATAAACAGCTTCAGTGGTAGTTTGACTTGTTTGGATGAAATATGTCACACTGCTTGAACTGGAGCTTTGAGTAGTAGCAGGTATAACAGTCATACCCCATGCAGCTGGAGCTGAATCATTAACGGTAATATAAACGTTTATACTATTAATAATAGAAGCAGGAGATAAAATCACACCTTGGTATCTTAATCTTAAACGGAATTCGATTTGTATTGTTTCATTTTGTTGGATGAGCGTACTATTGGGATTATTGGGTGTGGGAACGTATATACCTCCCGTAAAATATTGGGGAGCTACCGTAACACTTGTAGATACTTCTGAGTAAGAACTATTCGATCGGAAATCACCTGAGCTTGGTATGCGTCCAATATACCAAACACTTTGAGAATCGTTTTCGAAATCTGCTATTGCTTTTAATCCAATTGTGTAACTATTGGGAGTTGTACCATAAATTGTTGATAAAACAATGGATATCAATCCCACACCATTGGTATAGTAGTAGTTCGGCCTAGCTATGCCTCCATGATTAAAGATTGCTAATGTGGCTCCTGGATTCACTCCAACAAGGGTAATATTGACTGGAACACCTACAAGCGCAACCCCCCCAGAAGTTTGGACTTTATACTCTAGAATAATGGAATCCCCTGAACGAATGGTTAAATCCCCTGATTCATTACTATTGGAATAAATAATGTCACAAAAGGTAAATGCAGGATTTATTCTCAGAGTAGAATCTTGGCTGGTTAACCAGGTTTCATTAAATTCCGTTAAACTCGCTGTTCCTGCATTTTGAGTTCCTATCCATCTTATCTGCGAATCGTTTTCGAAGTCTACTCTAAGATCCAAAACAACGTTCTGAACAATTTCTGGAGTTAATAAATACGTTGTAGTAACTCTAACCTCGATGATTCCAGTTGAATCGGTAATGTAATATCCAAAACCAAAGCTAGGATTCCTTATAGTGTTGAATTGTAGTGTTACACCAGCAATTGGGGTATTCATAGTAATTTTTACAGGTACATTCGTAAAAAAAATAGTTGGATGATCTGAATCAGCAACTTTATACTCTAACACCGCGCTACCACCAGGACGGATGGAAGTTGCTGTTGCAGAGTAAAATGAGATTTCCCCTATCCAGAAGTCAGGATCTATGCTTATTGATTGAGAAGCAGTTGCGTTAACTCCTCCAACACTGTTTCTCATAAATCTATGAGGTTGATAGGGGGGTCCAGATGGGTAACCTCCACTTGGATCCAAATTATTTTGTAAATTTGCAGTAGCTTGAATATTCTGTACAACATCTAAATAGAGTATTGGAAATTCCGCTGTTATATTAAATTGTACATAGCCATTAAGGTCAGTTAAAGCCCAGTAAATTGATCCATTATTCGTGTAACCATTTGCAATCGAAAGATAAACTCCCCCAGTCGGTGGGTTGTAGAATGTAGCATTTACTGGAATATTGACTGGGTAGTATGTTCCTCCATAGGCATATTGAGCTACTACTCGGAAGGTGACGATGGTAGTATTAGTGTTGGGGGGACTCAGTGGTTGATTAGTTGCACTCACATATTGAATCATGATGGTATCCATTTCATTTAAAACAGTGAAATTCACTGTGGCATACGCAACGTTTGTGCTTGGATTAGAACCATCATAATTTTCAGTATAATATCCTGTTCCTGCAAAACTTGCAGTAATATAGAAATAGTAGTCATCTTCGGGAGTACTTGGATAACTTGTATTTAAAATGAGTTCCAATTCTCCATTGGTATCTGTATTAGTTGCAAAATTCCCAGTACTATCTATTGTTGTATATATCATCCCTAGAGTATTATTAGCAATAACAGAATCATCAGATTTATATCGAAGTTCGTAGTTAAGAGCAACATTCTCAACTGGAACTCCTCCAGATTCTGCATATAATGTAGCGGTTGCATTTTCTCCCTGTCTAAATGTATTATCTCCACTTCTTTCGTTGATCAGTCCTAGAACTGCGTTAATTGTAGAAAATCCTCCAAGTAAGGTAATATCAGTCTTATTAAACGGATATAAACTTTCTAATTTCGCAGTAGTGTTTCCCGACGGATAATACTGATAGATCTGAATTTGCTCCCCTGGTTGGATCCCCATCGAATCTAGAGTTGTAAGATCAGGGAGATCAAAAGAGTGATCGATCCAGCCATGTTGCGGATTTGATGATAACTCAATTGTAAAACCTGAATCTCGGGTTCCATTTGTGATTGCAGTTGTAATAGGAGTCGAGGATAGTGGGGTGGGGGTCGTTCCTCCTTCAAACAGGAAAATTTTGATTTCTTGATGTACAATCGCATAAGTACCTGTTTGTGCTGGATCATTGAATCTGTTCCTGATGGTTAAAGTTTCTCCAGGAAAAATAACGCTCGGATTTCCATCTATTTCATCAATACTTAACAATGACCGCCAAGGATAGATTTCACTTGCGAAAATACCTTCATTTGGACTTTTTATTGGTTCAAATTGCTGTTTGGCAAGTGGTAAAACATGTTCCCATTTAGAATAGGGATTCAAATCGCAGAGGGAGTTAACCGAATCCGATTGCAGAGATATAGAGGCGTAGTATGAGAGAACAAGTAATATTGATAATAATGACACTGAAATGAACGGTAATAGGTTTATTTTTTTCACTTTTCTTCCACCAAGTATGAATTTCATAACCCTGGGAAATGAATTTCTTCTATCAGAGTAATAGATCCCTGAGATTACTTTATTATGAAATCAGGATGGTATTTTCAAGTAATAGTTATTAGGCCTTACAATACTTTCTTTAGTTTATTTATGTTTGCAAACATCTTTACCAAAGAAATTACTTCTACCAAACTAATCTGATCAGATATTTATATTTTAGTACGATAGTGTTCAGATTAAATTTAAGACAGATTGAGGATTTGGAATAATGTTTCAACATGTGGTTAAAATTCCTAGAATAGGTAATTTTATACGCTTTGATTGAGATGCATTATGTAGAACCTAAATCTACCATCTCTGAAGTCTTAAGAGGATCTCTTCGTTGAGAAGATATTAAAAGGTTATTTGCGCTAGAACTTCCTAACAAGTTAATATAGCTGGGAGATAAAATCAGTGCCAATATTCAAAGGAAATAAGGTAAAGAAAGCTCAGGAGGAATTTGATCAGGCAATGGTTTATTATGAAACTCAACGCTATGAGGAAGCTTTAGAAAGATTTAGAGCCGCTTCTAAACGCTTTTCTGGTGCTGGGGAAAAAAAATTAAGCCAACGTGCCGAAGCATATCGTCTCTGTGCTCATGGTTACATTTATATGTTAGAAACGAATTTTCTTGATGCAATACGTTGTTTCGGAAAAGCAAATGTGGTATTTTCCACTGAGGGATTTACAACAGAAGCAAAACAAGCAAGAACCATTCAAGCTCAAACTCAAGGGGAATTAGCAAAAGTTAAAGCTCAAGAGGGTGAATTTATCGAATCAGCAAGGCTTTTTGAATCCGCTGGAGCTCTATATCAGACAACTGGGATGGAAACAGAGGCCGCCCGGGCCCGTGCTCGTTCATTTGTGCAAAGGGCCGCTGCAATGGAATCAGATTTTGATAAAGCTTACTATTTGGAAAAAGCAGTCGAGGAATTTAAGAAGGGACGCGAAGATACAACAAGATATGAAGCTCATGCCTTATATCGTAAAGCTAAGGCATTGATAAGTGCACGTGAGAACATAAAGGAAGTTATTGACCTTCTAGCAAAAGCTCATGATAAATACCAAAAAATTGGGAATGCTTCTCAAACTGAGAAAGTGAGAAAATTACTCGAAGATTTAACTCAGCAGATCAAAACTCGGCCTTCAGAGTTCGGAATTTAAGATTAAATGATATAACTCAGATTATTTTGTATTTATGATCTATGCCAATGATGATACCTTTAGGTAACTGAAACTAGATTTGATGATCGATGAGCGGTCTGAGGCATCATATAATATCCTTTAGATAAAAGAGAATGATTTAAAATGAGAATTATGATTTTTCCATTGCTTAATTTCCCAATTATTAATCCTGGAGATGATTTCAATAAGATTTTGACTGAAGAATTAAAGAAAATATCCTTAAAAGATAATGATATCATAGTTATTGCTCATACAGTGATTTCTAAGGCAGAAAACAAAATATTTGATCTTAATGAGATCGAACCTAGTAATTTAGCAATAAATATTGGTAAAATTCAAAATAAGGATCCTCGTAAAATTGAGGTTATACTTAGAGAGAGTAATGAAATAGTAAGAATGAATGAGCGACTTTTAATTACTGCAACAAAACACGGATTTGTTTGCGCCAATGGTGGGATTGATAAATCTAATTCTCCTGGAGAAACGGTAATTTCATTACCTGATGATCCTGATTTATCTGCTAGGAAGATTAAAGGAATTATATTCGAAAACCTAGGCAAAGATGTAGCTGTCATTATAAGTGATACATTTGGTAGACCGCTGAGAGTTGGCACAGTGAATGTGGCTATTGGTTTAGCTGGAATTATGCCAATAGAAGATTTCAGAGGAAGAAAAGACCTCTATGGATATCAATTGAAATCTACATTTGTCGCAAGAGCGGATGAAATTGCAGCAGCAGCAGGTCTCGTGATGGGACAGGCAGGGGAAGGAACACCAGTTATTATTGTACGAGGAGTAGAATTTATTCATGCAGATTCATCTGCAATGGATTTAAATCGAGATCGACAAACCGATGTGTTTCGCTAAACGGGAAAATTGAAATCGTTGAATGCACCGTAGATTATTTAAATCAACTAAAATCAGTAGTTTTTTGCACTATTTTGCGCCGATGGTCCAGTCTGGTAAGACTCCAGCCTCCCAAGCTGGTAACTCGGGTTCAAATGGTGAAGGGTTTTACTTTCAGTTATCCTTTCAACTGAAAATCCCGGTCGGCGCATGTCTCTCCTGAATTGATGTTATTATGAAAGTTAAATTAAAGTTCCTTGGTTCGCTCCAATATGACTTCAAACAACAAAGTATTGAATATTCATTGTCAAATGCAAATCATACTCTGAAAGATCTATTAAGTGAACTTCTTCTCAAACAAGAGTTTCAATTACTTCGACAGTATTTATCTGATAACCTTGAATTAAAACGATCTTTATTAATTTTCATCAATGACCAAGAAATATCTGCTTTGGATGGTATTAATACTAAAATCGATGCTAACACAATGATTTCCTTTATACCAGTCATTCATGGTGGTTTTAACTTATTTACAAAAACAGCTCTAGATATAAAATAAAAAAGACAAGAGTGAAATGAAATGATAAATCTAAAGGGTAGGTCAATCTTAACCTTAAAAGACTTGACCAAAAGTGAGATTAGGTTTCTTCTTGACGAATCTTTGGAATTTAAGAAAAATCGGAATAAGATAATCAAAACCCAACCTCTTCTAGGGAAGACCTTGGGGATGATCTTTCAGAAACGATCCACTCGCACACGAGTTTCAACTGAAACTGCAATGGTTGAGTTGGGTGGTCACGCTTTATTCCTAGGAAAAGATGATATTCAGCTAGGTGTTAATGAATCTCTCTATGATACCGCAAAAGTCCTCGGTAGAATGGTTTCTGGTATACTCGCTAGAGTATTCAACCATGAGGATGTGGTAGCATTAGCTAAATATTCAGGAATTCCCGTTATAAACGCTCTGTCGGATCAATATCATCCTCTTCAAGCTCTTGCAGATCTATTAACAATTGAAGAACACCTTGGAAGACTTGAGGGCATAAAAATCGCTTGGATCGGTGATGGCAATAACGTTTGTCATTCTTTAATGGTAGCTGCCGTAAAAATGGGGATTAACATGTCTATCGCGACACCAGAGGGATATGAACCTGACCCAGATGTTATCAGCTATTGCAGGGGTTTACAATCTCAAAGTGGACAGATTTCCTTAACTTACGATCCGTTTCAATCCGTCAAAGGGGCAAATGTGGTTGTCACGGATACATTTATTTCAATGGGACAAGAGGAACAAGCAAAGGAAAAATTGGAAAAATTCAAAGCTTTCCAAGTAAATTCTAGTTTAACTAGCTACGCAAAAAGTGATTTCATTTTTATGCATTGCCTTCCACGGCATAAAGAAGAAGTTACAGATGAAGTAATTTATGGCCCTAATTCTGTCGTGTTTGATGAGGCAGAGAATCGTTTGCATACAGTAGCTGCAGTGTTGAAGAATTTATTATAGAAAAGAAATAAGTAATCATAATGAAATACACCCAGAAGATTAGTATGAGATAATTAAAACTATCTCTGAATTAATATATAATATTATTGAGGATTATCTAGTGGTAACGACTCCAATATGCAATTTCTGTGCTAAAACTGGTGTTTTATGCAAAAAATGTAAGCAGAAACTCCGTAAAGGGAAAATTACTAATCTAGAAGTTGAAGTATCTAAGGTTTTTGCCAGAGCGGAACAAAGATATCTCAAACAACTTCAGAATGTAACTTTGGATCGTGCGCACCAGATGAATGAATCTATTCTTCTTCTAACAAGAAATGGTAATGTAATAATCCAAAATACTGAGCTTCGCCAGTTTATTGAGTCTGAAATTCGTGCTCCAATAGAAATAATTGAAAGAAAAACAGATACAAGAACAACTTTTGCTGATCTGTTCCATCCGTTGGATATTGTGGAAATAGACCAAATTTATGTGCCTCCCGATGGTGATATTGAACTCAAGATCACTCTTCGTGGAGACCCTAACTCTCTTAGGTTTTCTATTGATCAACTAAAACAGATTGCTGAACTTATAGCTAATAATCCTGTACGCCTGGAGATTCATAACTAACCTTTCAAAGCTAAAAAGGTAAGTAAACCACCAAGAGATAGATTAAATATCAGCAAAATACCTTGTATAATTGTAATCAGCCCTATACTTACTGAGACTAATGGCGAAGCTAGGATCTCTGCAATAAGCTGATACATATCTTCAAAGATTTTTATTGCTCCATAGATAATTAGAAAAATAATTATAAACACTCCAGCTAGTAGTTTAACTGAATCTGCTCCCAGCATTACGACTAATCCTGCTCCTAATAATCCGATAGCTAAAGATAGGAAAGCTCCAAATCTGAAGTCCTTAATCGGACGTAAGATTAGTACTAATCCAAGCAAACCAAGACATATAACCGTTACAAGGTCAAATGTCTCTGGAATCAATATTTCTTTGGATATGACATAAATTCCTGCTCCTATGGTTATCAAAGCGATTACACCAACAGGAAATCCAATAATTGATAGATTTCGAACTGTTTTTGAGATATCCTCGTCACTCACGCCTGCAAGTCTTACTGTTAACCAAGCTGCAGCTAATAATCCTCCAATTATGAGGATTATAAAATCATAAGTTACAAGTAATGAAAAAATGGTATCCAAAGGCATTTCGTGCTTCACCTGAACTTACTTTAAAGTCCGAGCTAATACTGATATTTCATATATTTATATGATTATCTTACGGTATTAATGATTACTGCTATGCTCCATTTTTCAAATTGCATTTAAGTAGCAAAGAGCTCAAATAGGTTGCCAACCTGTAACAAGCAAGGAAAGGAGTAAATTAAGTCCAAGGACACCCAATGCGAAATAACGGATGAAGGAAGTGTATTTCCCATACTTAGGTCCTAGAAATGAGTTCAATAGCCTATCACCATCTAGAAAAGGAATAGGTAATAAATTCATCAAAGCAAACATCAGATTTAACATAAATACATATAAAATCGTATTGAAAATCCAATAAGGGATGAGATTGGCAAGTGAAGATGGTTCCAAGAAATTAGGTTCAAAATACTCCCATGTTCGAATACCAATAAATCCTTTACTTGGATTATCCTCCCTAGGGACAGTTTGAAGTGAAATAGGGTCAATCTTATTAGCAAAATAAAAAGTTAGATTTTGATTAGGCAAGACAGAGGTGTTGGTAAATATATGAAAATCAGTTGCAGAACTAATTTCTGTTATACCCTCTGCAGATTCTATCGCGATAATTGCATAGCCTGGTTTCAAACCCGCTAATTGTGCTGGATTATCTGAAATTGTTTCGATAATCAATGCTCCACTTGATTCAGTCTTGTAGAAGGGAGCTATTAAGATAGGAAATCCAATAGGTACTATAAGTATTGCTAAGGTAATCATTGCAATCACCATATTAGCTAGTGCACCAGCAGATGTTATTCTCAATATAGATCTCCTAGATTTGGTTTTAATGCTATTTTCATCAGGTTCTACAAATGCACCGAAGAATACAAGAAATACAAAGATCCCCGTACTTTTTAACTTGACATCTTCAACTCTTGCTGCAATCCCATGTCCAAATTCATGAGCAATGGCTCCAATCATAATTGCGACTAAAAAATAAGGAAGAGATTGAAAAGAGACCGTTATTCCAGGAATTACTGGAGTTACTGCGATAGGAGCATTGGTACTGTCTGGGGTTTGCAAGAAGAAAAGTGGAATGTTCAACGTAAAAATGATAAGTCCAATTATTAATATTCCTAACCCAGAAATTACTCCTACGTCCCAAATAAATCTCCAAATTTTTTTTCCTCGTTGTGCAATTTGATTGATAAGTGAATTTAATTTTGTTGTGCGATAGTAAGCATATCCTAGGCCTATTTCTGGATTTTTTAGTTTTAACCATTGTATTTTTGTAACTGAATTTAAAGTTATCCAGCTGAGGGCGATAATGATGAGGAATAAAATCGGATCCATGATTAGTTATGTCTCCTACTGAATAAGAACATTATATTTCATGCTAAAGGATATTTTGTATTAGATTAAAATCTGAATAATATACGTAATTAGAAAAACAGAGATTTTAAAAACTAGAATCTAGTTTTAATATTGGAAGGACTTGATGACGGCTCTAGCCCTACAGATAAGTTTGAATTCGTTCTGAATTTGCCTTAAATGATGATGATCTTGAGTTCGGATGAGTTCTTCTATTAATTTTATTAATCTACCGATTGAAAAAGTGATTGTCTGATTTTGGTACTCCTTATCACACTTTTATCCTCTTGAAGAACATAAGGTAACACAATGATAGTTAAATCTTGTTTTCCCCTTGATTTCCTACTTTTATTTATTACAAGTGCGCCTGGAAACGTTTCTTGTGATACAATTAACGCATTAATATCACTATTGATAGCTAGCTCCCTATCTTCGTTAATTTTGCATATAGGTGTGATCTGAGTAACTCTATTTCGCGTTGAAATATAATTCTTGAGCTTCCTTCCCCTTTCTTCGAAAGGTTCAATCATTTCTCCTAAAATTTTCCTTTTGATTTCAAGATATTCTTTTGTAATTAAGCCAATGTGAATTATTTCGCTATAAAATGAGGCAATATCAAGAATCAGCTTGTGTCCTAAATGGAGACGATCAAAGGTTCCACCTACTCCAATTTTTTTAAAATACAAAATGATCTGTAGTTCCTCTGATTAGCTTCTATAAAATATTGGGAAAAAGCAATTTTTCCTAATTTAAAAAACTAACCTGATTAATGCATATAAAAAGAGAGTTCGTGTGCCAAACCCACGACATTAAAATCCATATAGGAGAGAGCTTATTTAAATGGGATGAATAATGTTTTAAAGGATAGAAATTTTAGATAATTCGCTGTGAAGGAGAAATACACTGTTATCGAGGACCAGAGGATTCATGAATTTTGGTGCAAACTAGCAGTTACATCCAGAGCATTTTGATCCAAGAAGATTAGGAGACGGGCTCTCGCCTGAGTCTGGATGTGTCATCCTATACAATGAGCGTAAGGGTCAACCCTCCTAAGCGACAGGAATGATCTTTCCTGCTAATTTTTTTAGCATTAAAGACGAAATCGGATCAAGAAACGCCCTTCACAAGAGAACTCGACTGAAAAAGGTAAGTTAACCATACGTGTGGTCGAAGAGTTAGTGTTCAGGGCAACAGATCCATTCCATTTTTAAAAAAAGAGGAAACAGGTGTCCTGCTAAACCTGCTTCAAAGAAAATCTCATGTAAGCTTCTGTTCTAAGTAGAAAAAGTATAAATATCAATATCTAATGGCTTTTTGGTTATATCGTGCTGCTTAGCTCCGATAATTATTGTTATTCCTCGTTCTGTAGCGATGTCCAATAACCGTTGAGTAATTATGCCATCAAATATAACTGCTTCAACATTATCTGTTTCAATAATTGTATTTCTTAATTCACTAATTGGTACATGTTCTTGTATTATTTCCAAGTCAGCTCCAATGAGAATTGCTTCTTGTTCTGGTAGATTTTCCACCAAATTCGCGAATTTGTGCGGAATTTTACCAGAAAACTTTTCTACAACTTTATCTGAACTTACAATTATTGGAACATCCTTGGTTTCTATCTCTGGATCTGTTATAGCAAATTCATCCTCTGTACCTTCTATGGTGATATTCATCTCTTTCATTATCTGTTCGATAGGTATTTTGGTTCTTAGGGACTTTAAAATCTCTTTACTAGAAAGCTCTTCTACCTCACGATTTGGGGGTGCCCGAGCTACATAATCCAGATCTGAAAGATGAATTAACTCGCGTAAAATTAATTCTCCTCCATGATCACCATCTAGAAATGCAGTTGTCACCTTTTTTCTAGTTAATTCAATAACTTCAGGAGGAACGTTAGTTCCCTGAACTGCAATAACGTTCCTAAATCCGTGCTTCAGAAGATTTACGACATCAGCTCTTCCTTCTACAATTATTAGGTTATCACTGTCTTCAATACCAGGACCAGAAGGGATTCCTTCTTTTCCATACTTTTGAATAATACTGACTCGAGCCTCTTTAAGTACTTCCTCAAGCACTGAAGTCGAATCTGGGGTTACCTCTTGATCCCAACTTTTTAAAATTCTAGAAGCTCGTAAGATTATTTGTCTGCGCTTACTTTCTCGTACATCTTCGATTTTTTGAAGCGTAATCTTGCCAACACAAGGGCCTACTCTATCAACAGTTTCTAATGCAGCAGCTAACAAAGCTGTTTCTACACGATCTAATGAGGACGGTACAATAATTGTACCTGTCGTTTTTCTTTGCCGTTTCTGATATTGGAGATTAACTGCAATTCTTCCTATCCTTGAAGTTTTCTGAAGTTCTCTTAAATCAAGCCCCTCGCCAATTAAGCCTTCTGTTTGGCCAAAAAGAGCCCCTATAATATCAGAACGTTCTGCAACGCCATTTATGCTAAATTTTTCATGAATTAAGTATTTTACTGTACTTGTATCGATATCCTCTTCATTAACCATTGTTTCACCTCCAATGGTGCAAGATAAAATGAAACTACATAGTACATCCTCCACCGTTTACTGCCATTAAAGTACGTTTTTTCGGAATTTAAGATTATAAATTAAATTTTAAGATGATAGGAGTAAAGTGGTAAGTATGATATGTAGTTCTTTTTATTTAACTTGTCTAAATAATGTCTCATATTATCATTGAATGATTTAAGCTGAATTATTACTTTAAAAAGAAAGAAACATATGATCAATCTCATTTTGGTCTTGAATTGTTTCTTTCTCTTATTATGGTTTCAATTTGAGCCAATAAGACTCCTTTAATTGAGCAAATGAATGAATATTCCAGCAGGACTAGGATCTATTCTAAATGCTCTCAATAAAGAGAATGTCTTACAAAGATTTTAAGCTTAAGGTTAAGCTCAGTGTAAACAAAGGATGATACTGAATCGAAATCACTTATTAAATGGAAATAGATTATTACTGTTCTAATCTCCTCTTTCTTAATGCTAATCTAATATCCTTTTCATCAATAGTTTTTTTCCCTGCATATCTTGATATTTCGACAGCAAGTTGGACGATAGATATCCCGTATTCCTCGAGTTCTTTTTGTAATGCATTAATTGCAGATTTTGCCACACGTTGTCCTCCTCCTTTTCGAATGATTCTATCTATTGAAGACTTTGGAATCTCCACCAATAATTAAACCTCATCCTAATATTTTTACCAGTACTGAAATCTTTTTGATTATCATCCTGATTATATTAAAGTAGCATAGACGAAGGCGCTATTTAAGATTTTTTAGAGACTTAAAGAAAGAATGATAATTGGATCATATCCATTCGGGCGAAAACTATCATAAATAGACTGAGTAAGTTTAAAATTGACAGAGAAATCGAGCATCATGAAGAGATTTCAGTCTTTTTTGTCCCTGATAAATCATGGTTTAATCTAAAAGGACTGAAAAAAACAGATGAGTTGATATTTGATGGGAAAAAGACCAGCATATTGTTACAGTCGCATCGACAGACCAGCTTATACTAGAAAAAAGTATATTAAAGGCGGACCAGAACCAAAGATTAAATCTTTTGACTTCGGATCCCCTGGAACCGATTTTCCTGTTGAAGTTTCAGTTTTTATGAGAGAAAGATGTCAAATTTCCCACAATGCCCTTGAAGCAGCTCGTATTCATGTAAATAGATATCTTACAAGGAAGATAGGTAGAGAAAACTATCATTATAGGGTATGCGTTTATCCCCATCACCGTATGAGAGAAAATAAGATGATGACAGGTGCAGGTGCTGATCGTATACAAAATGGGATGCGATTATCTTTTGGTAAAATAGTTAGTGTCTCTGCTCGAGTATATGAAAATGATAGAGTTCTCTTTATTAGGACAAAACCCGAATATGTGAATATCGCGAAAGACGCTTTAAGAAGAGGAAAAGCAAAATTTCCAAGACCCTCCAAAATTAAAATAACCAAAGGCGAAGAACTGGTAAATTAAAGTAAAATAAGTTCTTTTCTTTGCTATATCGAAGTTTAAATTACATACTTTTAGAAACCTATAGAAAATAGCATCAGTTGATAGTGTAATTAGATTATTTATAATCTTGATCTTTCCCCAAGTGAATGATTGACAATATTTGGAACTAGATAAACTTCACAATGATGAATACTGACCTATACTGATGATAAACTCTGGTCTGGACACCATAAGAGTTTATTGATGATGTGCATGTACCTCACTGAGAAATTCAGTTCCAAGCGCATTGAATTAGAAATTAAAGGAGGACTCTTAACGGAATATAAGCAAGTGATAATTCTTCGGAAAGATCTTCGAATGTCCAAAGGAAAAGCTGCAGCTCAAGCTTCTCATGCAGCTGTAGCAGCAGCTATGAAGGCTTATCAAGAAAAGCATAACGATTTCGTTTTGTGGTGGAGAACAGGTCAAAGAAAGATTATATTGGGAGTGGATACTGAAGAGGAGTTATTAGAAATAGAAACTAAGCTCAAGACTACTGGTGTTATTATCGTGAAAATAGATGATGCAGGTCGAACCCAGCTTCCTCCTAATACAACTACAGCATTAGGAATAGGTCCTCATGCAATGAAAAGTGTTGAAGAAATCACTTCTGGCTTAAAATTATATTGAGATTTAAAACTAGCTGCTGTTTATTATTGTGTGAACATTTATGCGAATTTTAAAAAAGGATTTAAAAAATCAAAACATTGTTCTTCGACCAGAGACTTCAACGGATTTATATATACTATCAAATGTCATAAATATTGGTGATAGAGTAATAGCTAAAACTTCAAGAAGGATTCGGAGATCAGGGAGTGAGAGTCGGTCTGGAGAGGAAAGTCAGCGTATAACAATGGTAATAGGAGTCGAAGTTGAAGATTTTGCGTTTCAGGAGAGTATAAGCAATAGATTAAGGGTAAAGGGAAAAATCTTTGAAGGAAACGAACAATATATTTCAATAGGAACATACCATACCTTAAATTTAGAATTATCACAAGCTATTACCATAATTAAACCAAACTGGACCAAATATTATTTGCAATTACTGGAAGAAGCTGAAGAAGCAAGTAAAAAACCGAAAATTTGTCTCATAGCAGTTGACAAAGCAGAGGTTTGTATTGGTATTCTAGATAATTTTAAATTGGATATCATTATGCACGAGAAGTCTCACATATCAAGAAAACGTTCAAAAGAAAAAATTAGAACCAAACAACAACAAACATTTCTTGATCAGATAACTGATCTGATAAATCGTCAAGTGTTACCCCAAACAAAAAATATTATTATTGGAGGGCCTGGATTTGTTAAAGAAGAATTATATTCATTTTTAAAGGATAAACCTACTTTTAAGGATGTAAATATAGTAGTAGCTGGATCTGTGAGCGGAGGGAATCGTGTTGGACTTTCCGAGCTGCTAAAAATGGATATTATAGATAAAATTGCTAAGGATTTTCGTTTCCTAGAGGAAGGACATTTAATTGATGAATTTTTTAAAAGAATGAATCAAGGATCGCAAGACATAACTTATGGGCTAAATGAAGTTGAAAAATTGTCAACCTCAGGGGCGATTGAGACTTTAATCATTCTTGATACCATACTACGCGTAAAGGATAGCTCAATACAAGTTCAACAGATTCTGAAGGAAATTGAAAAAACCCGAGGAAAAATCGTGATTATTTCGTCACAAGGTGAAAACGCAAAGCGAATGAAAACATTTGGGGGAGTTTTGGCGTTACTTAGATATCCGACTTCATGGGAAACTTGAAGTAATAAAATGATTAAACTTGCCAAAAATCTTTCAATAATTCTTTAGCTTGTTTTATTGTGGATTTTGTTTGGTTACTCGGATCTCCCTCAAACTTGCTTATATTCCTAATTCTTTCGTTCTCTATAATTTCTTCTGAAAGTAAAGGCAAGATATATGATGATAAAAGGGAAGGCAGCATTTGTATGTTGTATCCTCCTTCAAGAAAATTCGCATAAGGAATTCTAAGGTCAGAGACAATATTCCTGATATAGGAACCTATAACTGAGAAACCTTCAGTAGAGACTCCTAGTACTCCTAAAGGATCCTTCTCATATGCATCAAATCCTGCAGAAATTGCTAAAAAATCAGGTTTGAATTGTCTCAATATTGGTAGAACTAATTCTTCAAATCCCATAATTATATCAATTTCTGACGCTCTATAACCTAATGGCATCATAATATTAAATCCTCGTCCCTCTCCTTTCCCAATTTCGTCAACAAATCCACATCCTGGATAAGCGATACGCGGGTCAGCATGCGTACTAATATACATGACATTTGGGTTTCTTTCATGTATGTAAGCTGTTCCATTACCAAAATGATGGTCAAAATCGATAATAGCAATTTTATCATATTTAGATTCTTTTATTGCTAATTCAACTGCAATGGCAACATTATTGAAAATACAAAACCCTTGAGGACTAGTTCGCGTTGCATGATGTCCAGGAGGCCGAACTAGAGCAAAAATACTATTTTGATTAGTACTTTCCCAGATTGCCTTCTTTCCAACAGCTACAGCTTGTCTAGCTGCGTCAAAAGTATAATCATTCGCTGTAGTATCTGCATCAAAATAAAAATGACCTGAGATACCTTTTGTCTTGGCAATCAATTCATAGAGGTTTTCAGAATGTGTTGAGAGAATATCTTCTTTTGGTGCAAATTGATCTAATATTTCAAGTGTAATTTTTTTTCCTTGAGAATTTTTAATCCAATCTTCTAGAACTTCAATACGCTGTGCGGATTCTGGATGGAACCTACCGTTTGAGTGTTTCTTTGATAATGAATTTGAAATGAATCTGATTGGCAATTTCTATCTCCAAAGTTATTATTATTTGTATTAATATTTATTTGTCTTGGTATTCTTACATTATATTGTTTTAGTTTAAATTGATCACAGAAATCCAAAAAAGAGAGATAAAGGATGATCAGTTTCGCCTGATACTGTTAATTTTACTGTTTTCACTGACCTCTCTCTAATGAGCCTACCGTATTCTGATTGTCATAATTGAAAAATAAAATCATTTAAATGATAATAGCATTTGAAAATATCAAAGAATCCATTCTTATTGCTTTACTAGAGTCATATTGAGGAAATATTTTTGTCTCCTAAGAAAATAATCGTACAAAGTCTTTCGTGTTTATGGAATCCAGATACTCCTAAAAATAATGTAGGATTTCAGGTATCTGGATATAAAAGTGCAGATTTTAACAAGAGAACTCAAAAAGTTGGATTCATATTATCTGGAGTACGGATTATTGCATTCCAGCAACTGCAAAATGTTGGTGTTCGAACTCGTGTTAAATGGATTCCAGAGGGATTTGAGATCAGGGAGGAATCCCATCCTCTTGATGGCCGAATAGTGGATATACAAAACCAAAATAATGTCGTTTTAGTTAATCAACAAAGCAATTCAGCCATTATTATGCAAGGGGAACCAAGAGTTCAGCAGAATACATTTATTGGACAGATAATTAGGGTTCAATGGGACGGAGAAAATATTGAGGTCTTTTCAAATGAATCTTCTTTAGCTTTTCATTGCACACTTATCCCAAGGAACAATCGTATTGATTGCGTGGTAAGGTAACTAAATTAAATATTACAGATTTTTGTTTCAAACTAATAGAGAATCAATAATAGTTTCTGTTCCGGACAATACCTCGGTGGAAAAGCTATCGCAATTTGGACACTTAAAAATGGGAGCTAATTCAATATGGTCTTGTGGGACTTTTTTTATTTCCCCCTCAAATTGACAATCTAAACATCTAAGAACACCTGGAATCCATTTGATCTCAAGAATTGTATTTTGAGTTTTTTCGGAATCCTTTTTCACAATATCAAAACAAAATTTAAACTGATCTTCTTGAACAAGAGCAAACATACCAAATTTTAAGATCACTTTTTTAATCATTTTTACGTTTTGTTTTTCAGCAATAGAAACAATTGTATCAAAAACTGATTGCGCTAAGGAAAATTCATGCATTAGAAACCAATCAAAGGCTCCTAATAGTAATTTAAAAAACCTTTGTTACTCTCATAGAAAAGAAGGATTAATAACTTCTGGCAATCTATGAAATATATGATAGTAATAGCGGTTAAATAACTTAATTCCGGGAATTGAGTTTTATGGTTTTAAGAATTGATATAGATAAGAAGATATCCGAAGCTAACGATCAAATTGCCGAACGCATTCGGAGTAAACTTAAAGAGTATAACATACCAATGGTTGATATAATGGGGAGCGTTGGATCTGGGAAAACGTCTATTCTTGAATATTTTTCAAAGAAATATGAAAATACTCGAAAATTACTTGTAATTAATGGAGATTTGGCAACAGATATTGATGCGCAAAGAATTAGTCAATTTGGAAGTACTTGTATACAAATCAATACAGGTCGTGGGTGTCATTTGTTTGCTTTTCAAATTGAAACTGCGCTTAAATCGGTCGATCTGAATGATTTTAATTTCATATTTGTGGAAAACGTAGGAAATTTAATCTGTCCTTCCTCAACAGATGTGGGAGCTGGTATCAAATTAGTTGTTACAAGTGTGACTGAAGGGCCCTATGTTTTTAGAAAACACCCAATAACTTTTAAGATGGGTAACTTGGCAGTTTTAAATAAAATTGACCTCGCATCAATCATGGAAATTAACGTCAACTCCATCATATTTGGGGCTAATGAATTATACCCCCAGCTGCCAATAATACCTACTAGCACAAAAACAGGTGAGGGAATGGATACATTAGCTAAAAAAATAGGATTAGAATGAAGAAAGAAGGAAGAAAAGGCTCATACTAAAATAATCCAAAAAACTTTCTTCGATTCTTTTTATTTTCAGGATCTTGAGGTTCTTCTTCAATCGTAAACCGAGCTGTAGGAAAACCCTTTCTTGTTTCATGTTTTTGAGTTTTTTTAGGAGAAATCACAGAGAAAGGAGAATCTAAATCTGATAGAAGTGATTCCAGATCACTTTTAGAATAATAGAGACCATCCGACTCTGTTAAAGGAGAATGAACATCGCTCAAGACAACTATTACACGAATATTATTACCAAGATCTGGATCAATTGTAGCTCCCCATATTATTTCTGCTGAGTTGTCAATTTCAGCTGCTATTTTCATTACAGCCTCCTCCGCATCTTTTAAAGCTAACCCTTCGCCTCCAGAGACGCAGATTAGTCCTTTCTTTGCTCTGCTAATATCCAGATCATCAAGCAGGGGATTTCGAAGTGACTCAAATACAGCTTCATCAACCTTCATGTGTTGATGATCTGATTCTCCTAGACCAATCATAGCCATACCACCCTCGGTCAAAATCTTCCTCACATCAGCAAAATCGAGATTGATTAACTGAGGTTTGGTAATTAACTCTGTAATAGCTTTAACGGCTCGTAATAATACCTCATCAGCAATACGGAATGCCGCCATCATTGTAATATCATCAGAGATTTGGAGGAGCTTTTCATTTGGTACAACAATGACAGTATCAGAAGCTTCATAGAGTTTTTTCAAACCAGTACGAGCATTCTCATATCGTTTTACACCTTCCATTTGAAAAGGAAGAGTACAAATAGATACCGTGAGAGCTCCTTTTTCTTTTGCTTGCTTTGCGATGACATGAGCTGCACCTGTTCCAGTTCCTCCCCCTAGACCGCAGGTAATAAATACCATATTACCTTGGATCATATTTTTAATCTCATCTAGTGACTCTCTCGCTGCTGTCTCACCTATTTCGGGATTATTTCCTGCTCCAAAACCGCGAGATGTATCTTTTCCAATTAATACCTTTTTATGGGCACGAGTGGATAATAAATGCTGAGCATCTGTGTTAACTGCAACACATTCAGCGTCTACCTCCGTATTCATAAGACGATAGACTGCATTGTTACCAGCACCTCCCACACCAATCACCTGTACTCGGGGAAGTCTTTCAGTAAGTATATCTGCAATCTCATTATCAATTCTAGGAGATGATGTCGAATACAACGAAATAGGTTCATTTTTAGATTCCCCCAGATTCTTGAATGACCCAGTTCCGTTCAGAATATCGTTTTTTATCGATTCCATACGACCTTCCTTCTTTCTTTATCTTGTGATAAATAACCGACAAAAAAATATAGGAAGAGGTATCATTCTCGTAATATGACAAAAAAGTTCTCAAAAAAGAAATGAATGGTTAAAGGTACAATTATTGGTGAAAGGAAGGTGATAGGCCTTTTGATCATTTGATCATTGTGTTTTTTCGCGGAATTTTAGCTCCCTATTATAAAAATAGTTTGGCAACTCAATTTAATCTGAATTTTACCATTTTAACGATTTTAAACTGGTAATTGATACTTTAACAAACAATTTGCTTTAAAAAAAGCGGACCCGAGGGGAATTTCATCCGAATCCGTCAAGGATCAGGATTTTGAACCCCCGACCACCTGCTTGCTCTTTGAGAGTATCGAAACAATCAATTAGGAGGCAGGTGCTCTATCCATGCTGAGCTACGAGTCCAATTTCTTTTAATATTTTCAATGCGCTGAAAAAAGCGGACCCAAGGGGAATTTCATCCGAATCCATCAAGGATCAGGATTTTGAACCCCCGATCTACGACTTAGAAGGCCGTCGCTTTATCCAGGCTAAGCCATGGGTCCTGTTTCATTCTAAGGATAGAATTATATGTTCTTTCCTATATTCAAGTAGTATCACAATTCATTTTTGTGTTTTACGAAAAAAAGATGAAGATTATGTAGGAAACCCTGAGCTCGGGATAGTTGACGGAACATCTTTTTTCACAGAAGTTGAGGACAATGTTGCCACTTCTTTTCGTTTATCCCAGCCAATTAACGCAAGAGATAAGACTTCATCGAGGGTTTTTACTGGTATAATATTAATTGACTCACGTACCTTATCATCAAGGACAACATCATCTTTGTTTGCAGCAGGAATAATTACATCTTTTATTCCAACAGCTGCTGCCCCCTCGATTTTCGCGGTTGTGCCTCCTACTGGAAGTACTTCACCTCTAACTGACAATGATCCTGTCATTGCTAAGTCTTGTCTGACGGGTAGATTCACCAGATCACTCATAATTGCTGTTGCTATTGTTACACTGGCGCTGTCTCCATCTATACCATGTGTTCCCAAAAACTGGATATGTACATCCATTTTTGATATTTCTTTGCCTGTAAATTTCTTAATGAGTGCTGAAACATTTTGAACTGATTCTCTAGCTATAACTCGGAGACTTCCTGTAGCAATTACTTTCCCTCCTGCTCCTTGAGCAGGTGTAACCTGGGCTTCAATTGGTGTGATATGGCCACCCCTTGCTCCACCTGTTTGATCAGCTAACACTGCAAGGCCATTTACTCGACCAACCATACCTCCTGCAGTTTGAATTACTTGGTATTCTTTTTTATGTTCAATATTCTTATCAGCAATTTGATTTTCCAATGATCGTGCGAGATTTCTTGCACCGTATACGTGGCGCGGTTCAACAAATGGAACACCTTCTTCACGTGCAATATCTCCTGCAGCTCTTATAAGACCCCCTAGATCTCTCAGATATAATGATAGTCGATTTTTTCTGTCTGCACGCTTTTTTGCTTCCAAAATTACAGCAAGGACTGCTGTTCTTGAAAAATGAGGTATCTTTCCATCTTTCGAAACTTCTTGAGCAACAAATCTAACAATTTTCCGTCTGTTCTCCATAATATCAGGCATTGAATGGTTCACAGCGATTTCATAGCCGTATCCTCGGATACGTGATCTCAGAGCTGGATGCATTCGACGAACAGTATCGATGTTACCCGAAGCCACTAAAACAAAGTCACATGGTACAGCTTCAGTTCTAACCATTGCACCACTAGAGAGTTCGGATCGCCCAGTTATTGCAAGTTGTTTATCTTGCATAGCAGTTAGCAATTGTTGCTGCGTTTTCTGATTTAATGTAGCTACTTCGTCAATATATAGAACCCCTTTGTGTGATTTATGAATTAATCCTGCTTCTACCCGATCGTGTGCTGGTGTTCCTAATCCACCAGATTGAAAAGGATCATGACGAACATCTCCTAATAAAGCTCCTGCATGTGCTCCAGTAGCATCACTAAATGGAGCGCTAGCGCTTTCAGAGTTATCTACCAACAACTTCGGAACTAGATTTTCACGTCTTGCACGGAATTGACCAATAACAAAGAACGCAACAAGAGCAACAAAGATAGCAAATAATAGATCAAGATTTAAAACCAGAGCAATTATAATAACAATGGCTGGAATGCCTAATAATAGCATATTTCGTTGTTGATCAGCTTTTCTAGCAATTTGTTTGTAATGATCAACAATTTTTCTGCCTTCCATTGTCGGAACAGTCATTATTCGGGGATTATGACTATCATTTTGGTTAGGGAGACATAAAATATCTTCTAGCTCTTCCCTGGGCAATAATTCTGCAAGAGCCTGTCCTAACATTGATTTTCCTGTTCCAGGATCACCTATTAATAACACATTTCGGCGTTGAATAGCTGCTTTCTTTATTATCTCAACAGCTTCTTCCTGCCCGATTACTTGATCAATCAATCGACTTGGAATAGGAATTTCTTGCGTAGTTTCAAATTCCATATCTACATCAATTGCTTTAGTTAATAATTTTTCCATTTGTTCATACCAGCAAACTAATATAAGATATTAATATTGATATGAAGGATTTTTTGCAAATTATCATGGTAGGCTTACTTATATTTAAGTCAGCTCACTCAGGATCACTTTTCACTACTTTCCTATCATTTAAATCAATCTTCACTTTCTTTTAAATGACTAGGTTTTGTGAATATTTTTTGCGCGATTAAATTTTCCACAATTATTATATCTCTTTATTGATATATGAAGAATTCAATTCACAGAAATGATAATATAATTCTTAATTACTCAAATACAGAATGTTGAAATTTCAGTATAAATCTTGAGGAAATATTATTTAATTTAAAATAAATACTATTATTTTACGTGTTAACGATCTGTGTACATATTGATAAAAAACCCTAAATGACGCGTTTAATATATTTGCTGCTAAGTTCTCAATATTTATTTCTGCAGGAACTGCAATAACAATACGTTTTCCTGAACCTAAAATTTGTGATATTTCTTGAAAAAAGGCTATAAGTAAGTCCGACAAATCAAAACCTTGTGTTGATGAGGCAGTACCATAAGGGGGATCAGTGACTACTCCACATATCGATTCAGTTTTAATAGGAAGACTCTTAGCGTCCCCAAAAATTAAATGAGTCCGTGGAAAACTCTCAGTTTCACATTGTAGATTTTGACGTGAACCCCAGATTATTCGCTTATCAATTTCTATTCCAATAGATTTGATACCTAATCTCGCAGATTCTAGTAATGCTCCTCCAGATCCACAAAATGGGTCTAATAACCATTCTTTTTCTTTTATTGCACTAAGATTTATAAGAGTACGTTGTAATATCGGATTCATGGAACTAGGATGGAAGAATGGTCTTTTACGTGATGTTCTTTGTCTCACCTTGTCTCTTAAAGAGTGGAAAATTTTTTTCCCACACCAAATTCCATTCTGATTCAGCAGAACTATATATTGTTCCTCAGGGGAATCTAGCTTCACTTTTTTGGATGGAAAGTTCTGTTGAACTAGATGACCTAAATGCTCTGAGAATTTAGGTGAAACCCAACTATGTTTAAAAATTCCTACAGGTTCTCCAATTCGTTTCGTGATAAAAGAAAATGATTTTTTACAATCTAAATTTAAAAAAACTTCTTTAGGTATAATTTCTTTCAACTCATTGAAGTCCAATGGCGTATTTGTAAACTCTTGGGTAAAAAATGTTTCACAGCAAAAGTGAACCATTGTTACTCTGTGTGTTATTAATCTAATATTATCTAGTATCGCATTTCTATCAAATTCGGTTGAAAATGTAATATTGAGAATTCTATTATCCTGATTTGTCGATATTTTAAGATGCTTGTTATCTATAAAAATCGAAATTACACAGTTAAGTTCATAAACCGCTAGTTCTGGATTTTCACCAGAAAGCAAAAAGAAAAAACGAGGGGATGTTTCCATTAGCTCTGGCATTTTAAAATCCTTTAATTAAACTCCACTAAGAATAGTGCGGAAGTGCCTCTGTAATCTCAGAAGATTTTTTCAAACACTCCCAAATTAATTCTGTTGTAATGCTATCTCTTTCATGTAACACCGCTTGGTGAATGGCATTTTTGATGATTTTTTCTTTAAGAGCACGGGCAGACCAATCTTGGGTTTCTTGAACGATTGTATTCCAATCGATCTTATTGAAAGGGATTGGAGATGTAGAGGCATAATATTCCAAAATTTGCTTTCTTTCTTTGTTATTTGGCAATCTAAATTCAATTAATTCCTCAAATCGATTTAAAATAGCCGAGTCAAGTATTTGAGGTTGATTGGTTGACGCAATTGTTACCACTCCTTGGTTCTTATCAATACCATCTAATTCCCCAAGAAGTGCACTGACCAACTCTACCACATCCCCTCGAATGCTTTGAAAATTACGTTTTAGTCCTATAGCATCAATTTCATCAATGAAAACAAGAGAAGGAGCTTCCTTTCGGGCTTCAGCATATAAATTTCTAATCTTTCTTGCACCATCACCAACATAAATGCCTAATAAGTCAGTTGCCTTAACGAGAAGAATTGTATGCGAAGTTTCGTTGGATAATGCTTGAGCCATCATTGTTTTCCCATTTCCCGGAGGTCCCCAAAACAGGATGTTTTTTGGGGCCCAAGAAGAGTTTAAGAGATCGGAGTTACTCAAAAATTTCGCAATGATCTGACATTTTTCTTTTGCTTGTTTTTGGCCAATAACATCTTCAAATTTGATATCAATAATCGCGGAATGTATTGGAGGTTCTGTTGTTTGTTCAGAAAATAAACTAATTTTCGTATCTTTTGTTATTTGAGATTCCTCTGGATTAACAGAAATTGCACGAAAAGCATAATCAGGAAATAGTAATGAATCGAAAAGGAAATGCCCTTTTCTGACCACTAATCCTGTCCATTGACTTCGAGCATAATGTTGAAACAAAGTGGGATCATCTGTTGTCAAGAAAGGTGCGGGTTCCTCACCTGCTCTCAATGGATATCCAACTGGTAGCAATACTAGTGATTGCATTTTAGGGGCGCTTTTTACAGACGTCTCTCGTTTTGGTAATATTTTGGACTGAAATTCCAACTTTTTTGATCGTCTCCATTAAATCATGCGTCAATGTTTGGGAGTTTAATTTCCTTTCAAATTTCTTTAGTTTATAATACACGAGAGCGAAAATAGAACAACTTTTTAAAAAAAGATGATTTAGGTGATAGTAGAGATTAGGATGAATCAATCCCCAAATTAAAAAAGAATCCATAAATTTTGTTGAAATAACAAACAAAAATGTTGGGGTTCGTGGTCTAGCTTGGCTAGGATCCGCGCCTGGGGCGCGCGAGTTATTCAAGGAAGCCAAAAAGGAAATTCCTTGATTACGTAAACTCGGGGGTTCGAAATCTAGACTCTCTGCGGTTCTAGACGAAATTCCCCCCGAACCCATATTCCTAATCCTCCTTATTATCCCTTCCTTTTCTTCGTATACTGATGAGCAGCTTGATGTTTTGGCAACTTGAATAAATCTTAATCCAAACAACAATAGTGATATCTTCTTTTTATACATTAAATAAATCTCTTTATCGATAATGAAACTTGACAGACAAATTAAATACTTGCAAATTGGTTCATATATGAAATTTAATCATGTAATAATTTTTAATTTACCTCTCTTTCTATATAAGGAAACTTTGCCAAGAAGTATTTGCTTAGAACAGCGGACCCGGGGGGAATTTCCTCCATATCCTTCATAGATTTGGATTTTGAACCCCCGACCTTCTACTGTCCCCTTGCTATTAGAAAGATGCAATCCGGAGGCAGATGCTCTATCCATGCTGAGCCACGAGTCCTCAAGTTCAATATGGGTATTATGTACAAGTAAAAAAATGCTCTTCTCTCCTTATAAATAAAAACTCATTAAGTTAATTATTCTCTTGGTTCTTTTGAAAGCTTAAACCTGTTATCTCAAGTGATGGTTAACCGAATCCCCTAAAGTGTGCTAATTATTTGATATTGGGATGAAATATAAGTTCTGATACTTGATTAAGTTGCGTTTGAGCTATTCCTGAGTTACTAATCTTTCTTTTGATTGTCTAATTTGCTTTCTAGCGTTATTTTTTTGATCCAAGAAACCAATCTTCATAATCTTTATGTCGTTTCGATCTTTTTCTAAATTCATCTTCTTCTTTGTCAATTTGTGCCTCAAAAACTTGTTCTTTTAGTCTATCGTGATATCTTTCGTATTCTCGGCGGCGTAGGGCCAGTCCGCAGACTGTACAAACATAGAAAGGTGATTGCCATTTTGCAGCTCCACCGCATTCAGGACATTTAGCCATATAATTCACATTCTGTTATATAAGGAAAGTTTATTTTTATTTAAAGAATTGTATCCCAAGATAAAAGGATTATCTAATTTAGCAATAAATATGGGTGTTATTATTTATTTAATAAATTCCTCTGAAAAAATAAATAAAGCCTTATGCTACTAAGTTTTTCTGATTTGATATGTTAAGGCTTATTCGACAAAATTTTGATTCAATTTTGGAGAAACCTATTTTCAAACACCGTTTCAAGCATTATCAAGCAGTTTTGAAAGGAAAAGAATATGCTAGATATTTAATTGCCAAAAAAACTCCTGTAAATGTATCTAGCTTAGAAAATAAAAATTTAGATCAATTATGGGAATACCATAAAACTGGTCGTGTTAATTTTAACCACCTGAGGATTCAACTCAAAGATAAATATAGTCCCTTAGGATCTCTTCCCACCCCCAGCATTTCTTTCTTAGATTTAAAGTGTAAAATTGCTACAGAAATCATAAAGAGCTGTCATTTTTGCGAAAGAAGGTGTAGGGTTGACAGAAGTGCTAATAAAATTGGATTTTGTCGTTTAAACCATAAGAGTATTGTCACATCTGCTTTTTTACACATTGGGGAAGAACCTCCCCTTATTCCCTCAGGTACTGTATTCTTCACTGGTTGTACATTTAGCTGCGTTTTTTGCCAGAACTGGTCGATTTCTCAAGAATGGGGAGATATCCAGAATTTCCGTGAAGGTAGAATTGTGTCCCCTTCTGAGCTTGCTAGAATTATCTCAAAGTTGAGTCTAGAAGGCGCAAGAAACATTAATTGGGTAGGGGGAGATCCCACACCTAACATTCATACCATACTTGAATCTTTAAAATACTTTGAGAAGAACGTAATCCAGTTATGGAATTCAAATATGTATACAAGTCAAGAGGGGATGGATTTAATCCTTGACATTATGGATTTTTGGTTACCAGATCTCAAATTTTTCGAAAATGATTTCGCTTTGAAAATGACAAAAGCAAAAAACTACTGGGAGGTCATTACTCGAAACATAAAATATGCCTATGATTACGGTGAACCAGAAATGATTGTTCGCCATCTTGTGATGCCAGAAAGAGTAAAAGCAGATACCTTTTCCATTCTTGAGTGGTGTGCAAACAATGTTCCTGAAGCTTTCGTTAATATCATGGGGCAATGGTATCCTGATCATAAGATACTTGATAACCCTAATCATGCTTTACTCGATCGAAGGATTTCTAGAGAAGAATTGGAGGAAAGTAGAGATTTCGCAGATCAACTAGGAATCCTTTGGAGAGATGTGGGATAGCTAGAAATTTTACTCAATTCTTTCGTTATTTTAATGGAATAGAGGTTGTTTGAAGATTATCATATGTAGGGTATTCCTCAATAATTGATAAATTTATGTTAGGGAGAAATTCACGAATTTCATCTTTTAATTCATCGAGAATTGCTGCATTTGTTAAAATTCGATTTTTAACCAAGTCTATATATACCAACTCTTCAGGAATTTCCAATTCATTCAATAAAATTTCTTTGATGAGTGAAAGATCATACAAAGCTGATTTAATCTCACCACGTATCAATAGTCCTTTATCTGGACCATCAGAAATTATTACATCAGATGGTAGTCCTACTGATTCAGCAATTCTATAAATCCTATTTGTCAATTGGACAGTATCTTTCGCTTTTACGGCACAGAAGTGAATTGGTATAGTGGAATGTTTTGATGCCCATTTGATAATTTCTAATCCTAATTTTTCACTTCCTGCGACCTTAGACGGATTTTCATGGTCACATCCAAGTCCGTGAGCTAATAAATTCCGATAATTTGTTTCACTCACTTCCAGTTCATTTAGATTCATAAAATAAAATTGTTGCGATTCAGGAAGGATTGATTCAAAATTCTGGATAATCTGGATGTAATATTCAATTGATTTTGTAGGTATAACAGGAATCTCAATTCCAATATCCAAAGGAAACTTTAACGCTAATTTGATTTGTTTGAAATCTCCTTCGGCATTTTTAACATGAAATCTTAATTCATTTATTAATAGTGCAAGTTTTCCGAGACTTTTCTCTGTTATTTCTTTTCCCCGAGTATATACGTGAATATGAAAATCTCTTCCATAATTTTCTCTTAATTTTTGACTGTATTCAAGAGTTTTGCTGAAAGAAGAATACTCAAGCGGATCTCCTCCCGTCATACTAGCTCCCTGAGCTTTCATTAAAGAAGCTTCAGTTAATAAATCCCCAATTTTTTTTATTGGACGTTCATTTGCAAAAGAAAAGGTTGATTTTTTTCTTTCTTCACTCAATGGACAATAAAAACATTTACTAGAACAATCTGTTGAAACAAGAACTACTAATTTTTCACCCTTTATACATTGTTGACAACCTACAGATAATTTGTAAGTAAATGCGCTTCCCCAGCTCATTTCTGAAATATTTCTATTCATCTAATCCCCCTAGGAATATTTAAAAATGTCACTTACGCACATTTTTTTATTCTTTATATATGACTAGAAAGTGATCACCCTGTGAGACTACTTTTGTTATTCCTGGGGCATCAATCCTTCCCAATACTTTCTTAGCATAGAATTTTAATTTGCGTGATGATAATCCTTCAACTTTGACAGATTTTCCGTCTTTCTTTACTTTTGCATCTTTTTCTTTGTTCTTGATTAAAGTAACAAGGTCATCAATTACCTCGGAATTTGGGACATTTGAGAAATCTATTTTCATATTTTACACCAAAGACTATACTTAATCGGTTTTTTTCATGATCTTCTTCAATTTACATCCGAATCCATTGGATCGGAGTAATTCTCATCTAGGAATGAAAGAATCACTTCTAAATTAAATTTTATACGAGATTCAATAATATTGGATTCTGATGCAATAAATTTTGAACATTGTCGTGTAGATGGGGTTAGACGTTTAAGAGAACAAGCACGACTCATATCAAGGATTACTGACTCAAAGGGTTTTGAAAGTAAATCGTGTCGTACCTGAGATTCTGAAAATAGGCCTGAGGCTAATCCAGAAGAAATCGTTGGTTCTGCTTTAATTATATAACTTAATAAACAATCAACATGACTTAAGTATCCATCTATATTTCCCATTACTATCTTTTCTTCTAGTAGATCATCTGCTGTGATCTTTTTACCACAATGAGAGCATATTAATCCACCTGAATTCGATAATAGTAGATCATAGATAACGAAAGGATCAATATCGGTTTCTTCAAAACCCAATTAAATCATTCTCCAATTCTTTCACTTTTTTCTTAGAATGGCCAAATTGTCTATTGTATTCAAAGGGAAAATGGCTAAAGATTTGTTCTGATACTTTTCCCATCTGTTTTAAACCACCAAGAAGTAGTTTTTTATAGTATTGTTTGGTGATCAGGAATCTAACAATGTTTAAATGATTATACTATTTAATTTAACTGATGCGAAAAAGATTAAGTTGTGAGGAGAGGATGATAAAAACCTCCCAGAGAGAAGTAATGGAATTTAATGGGTTTAAATCTGATATAAATATACTTCGATTGAAAAATCAATTAATTATTCTATCTTCCTCCTTCAACCGATTGATATTAAATTTAAAGAAAGGTTTTTCTTTAAAGATTAGTTTGGTCAAAACAGCCTAATTGGCTGATAAAGTCCATTTTGAGAGCAAAATTTGGATGGATATATGTGATAAATTAATTAGAAAGCTTGTTAATTCATTTAAATAGGTCGTGAACAAATATGGAAGACAAAATAGAAAATTCAAAGATGTTATTGCAACAAATTTCATCCGACCATAGTGTTCCTAAAAATATTAGAAGAGCAGCAAAAGAAGCTTATATGGCCATTACTGGGAAAAATACTCCGGATGATGATCCCCCAGAGGTACGTGCGAATTTCGCTATTTCAATTCTGGATGAAATTAGCCAAGATCCCAATTGTCCCCTGTTTGCTCGGACAACTATCTGGCAAGTCCTTTCATTACTTGAGACAATATCCTCCGAAGGTTTGGAATGATCTTTTTCAGCTAAATGAAGATTACAATTAGAGAAGATTAAGCTTCATTTATCTTTTTTTTATGAATATTGTTCAAAAAAATAGCGAGATGCAGGATATTTCGGTTTATACTTCTTCAACAGGAATGTTTAAACTAGATACAATTTTATTAGCATCTTCAGGAGTTGTTTTAAATGTATACAGCTTCTTTTTTGTTCTTAGCTTGAGTTTGACAATATCGGAGTTTTTCACACGTTTAACATAACAAATCGAGGCTAAGCTAAGTGTCGCCATGAACTCTTCTTTTGTTTTTAATTCTTCTGGCAAATTTGTCTTCTCCATGGATTTTTACATACATACGGTCGCTTTTCTCTTCAATTTTTATTCTTATTTGCTCTTCCTCTTTAATTCATTATTAATAGATGTACGGATTTTTTTAAGGTTTCCTCCACATAATGGGCATTTTAATGAATCTGCTTGACTCAAAATCTTATTGCATGAAAGACATCTTAATTTCCACCTAATTTTTTGCTTGATTCGTTTTCCAGTAACAATAAAGAATGGAATACCAATATTAGCGGCAATATTTTGTAAATTCAAGTCATTAGTAATAATTGCAACTTTTTTTTGGTACGCTAATGTGAGAACATCAATATCAGTTCTAGATAAACTCGTTACTGGATCAAAATGTCTAATTTTTGCAATTACCTCTTTAAAATAAATAGGATTAGGTTCTTCTATTACTAATTTATTTATTTGGATTAGTATGTCTCGGTTAGATCTCGAGCGAAAATCTTTTAACTCTAAAATTACACTGTTTGTAGTATAGAATGTTGAAACGCTCAATTCTAATATTCGTGGGAAATCTAGTCTAATAAAAACAGTAGTGTCAAGAACGAAAGAGATTATGTTGGTAACCACTATTATTGATCCCTAATTTCTGGATGTATATGATGTCGTAATCTTTCCATAAACGATCGGGTCCGATAGAACTTCACAGTCTTCCTAGACTCTCTAAATGCCAATTCTATTGGAGGAGGAAATTCAATGCTTAATTGACCATCAATTACTACTTTGATATCATTTATTCTCGTTGCACATCGAATTTTTATCTCACGATTAGAACCAAGAACAAGGGGACGAATAGCAAGATTAATTGGATTAATCCATGATATTTGAAAATTTCTCAGATCTGCATCAACAACTGCTCCTCCACTAGAAAGTGAGTGACCCGTGGAACCAATTGCAGTTGAAACGATAATCCCATCTGCTAGAGAAACAGATGTTATTATTCCATCAACTAAAACACGAAAATCGATAGGCTTGAGAAGATCGACTGAGGTAATAACTATTTCATTTATTGCAGATCCAATAATTTCGTTGTTAATTAGCGTTTCAACACATTTATGTTCTTTTAGTTTAAATTGACCTTCAAGAAATTCTTTGAATTTAGTTTTAACCTCATAAGGTTCAATTTCTGTCATGAATCCTTTTCGACCCTTATTTATCGATAATATTGGGATCTCAGGACGCGTTCTTGCTATACGAAGAATAGTACCATCCCCTCCTATTGAAATTATGCAATCCACCTTCATTTTTTCGAGTTCTTCTTCATTAAATCGGTCCATAATGCTTGGAAGAGCCCTTTCAACAAATTTATACAATTCTGGATTTAGAATGAAGGATATCTGCGAATTCTTATCTAAAACAGAGAGAAGATCACAAATAATTTCAATAGTTTCTTGAAAAAGGACTTGGGAGAAAATTCCTATGTTGGTGGTTTTGGCCAAGAGCATTCACTCTGGTTTAGAATTATTTAGTAGGTATTTCTTATATATCCATTTCACGCACTTGGATAATTTTTCTACGATCCATCACTAACCAGTATTCCACTTCAACAGCTTTTCCCTCTGAAAATAGAGTGTTTATTTTGCTGCTCAATTCTTCTTCAGATGGTGAATCTACAACAAATGATTCGTATGTTTCACTATCCATGACATGAACGAAGCCTGTGCCTGCTTCAACATTGGTTATTTGTCCCACTCTCTTTTCAATGATTGGAATATTAATTCTCTTATCAACCGGGGATATAAATTGCCTTTTTTGATTGTCAAAAAGTCCAATAATCATCATTCGCGCTTTTGCTGCTCCATGTTTTCCTGGTTTGCTTTTATCAATTGAAATTACTTTACACGGTTCATTCGAATCTGGGTCTACAATATATCGTCCAACTTTCACACTACCGACTTTTTTAGGTTCATATGCCATTGTTAACACCTTATTTTGACGCGTTAGATGAGGCATTTGGCTTCCGAACGATAAACACAATAATTATTGGAGATAAAAAGTTGATCGTTTAGAAAATCCAATTTACTCGACGTTAGGAGGCAAAAGGCTAGTTAAATATTTATCTGTTTTCAAAGTAAGCAATACAAATTTATATTAAACCCTCTATTAAAATTTAAGTATAATTTTTGAAGTGGAGCATTAAAAGAAAACATATGGCTTTTTTGTTTCCTTTCTTCTCTCCCATGCCTTTATTTTCTCTATTCTTGAATTCTTCTCCCTCAATTAACTACCATTAATTCTTCCAGAGCTACAAAAAATCACTAGAATTGTTATAAATTCTGGAAAAAATAGGATTAAATGTAAGGTGTAGACCAAAAA
The DNA here is from genome assembly GCA_011364965.1 of Candidatus Heimdallarchaeota archaeon. GTDB lineage: Archaea > Asgardarchaeota > Heimdallarchaeia > Hodarchaeales > Hodarchaeaceae > Hodarchaeum. Next base: position 163,839 of record RDOB01000001.1, on the reverse strand, counting down.
AGTGAATAATAATCGTTGATTTTCGTAAATTTGGATTTAAGAGATTTTTTGTGGAAGATTTTTTTATGAACGAGACATCAATATTTTTAACTGAGGTGAATTAAATTTTTTCTCCTAAGGGTTTAGGTTATGATCGGGGGAGTACCATTTTCAGCCCTGATGGCCGTTTATTTCAAGTTGAGTATGCAATTGAAGCTGTTAAGCGCGGCACAACGGCTATCGGCATTAAAACAGAAGAGGGGTGCTGTTTGGCTGTTCAAAAACGGTTACATACAACTCTTATTGAGAAAGACATGGTCAAAAAAATCTTTGCCATTGATGATCATTTAGCAGTTGCTATCGCAGGACTCACTGCTGATGCAAGAATTTTAGTAAACCAAGCGAGAATCCAAGCTCAAATTCATAGAATTACTTATAATGAAGAGATAACTGTTGAAGGATTAACGCGTCGAATTGCAGATTTGAAACAAATGTACACTCAACACGCAGGAGTCCGTCCCTTTGGTGTTTCTTTGCTAATTGCAGGTTGTGATGAAGTTATAGGCCCACAGTTGTATATGACCGAACCAAGTGGGAGTTATTGGGGATATCGTGCGGCAGCTATCGGATCCACAGCTCCAACGATAATTGAATATTTAGAGGGTGAATACAAGGAGATAGCTGAAACATTGGAGGATGGTATATTATCTGCAATGAAAGCTTTTAATTATGTTTCCGATAGTCCTCTAAATGAGGATATGATTGAAATTGCAGTAATTTCCAAGGAACTTCGACATCTAGTGTATCTTAAATCTGAAGATATAATCAAATATGTAAATGAATTGAAGGAGTAGATACGATGTTAAGAGATGCTCGAAGAGTAGATTTATCAGGAAAATCAGTAGTACGTATGAAAGTGAAAGGAAACAGGTTTGAGATTGTCGTAAATCCTGAATTAGCTTTAAAATACAGGATGGGGCTCCTAGATGAAGATATTACTATCGATGAGATATTAGAAATTGATGAGGTGTTTCAAAATGCTAGTAAAGGAGAGAAGCCCCCTGAGGGAATCCTTGAAAATAGTTTTGAAACAACAGATTTACGAGAAATAATCACTATAATCTTAAAGAAAGGTGAATTGAACCTAACTGCTGAGCAAAGGCAAGAATTTTTTGAAAAGAAACGCAAACAAATAGTAAATCTATTGGCTAAAATTTGTATTAATCCAAAAACTCGAACTCCACATCCTCCACTTAGAATAGAGAACGCTATGAAAGAAGCTAAAGTGATGATAAATCCAGCCTTATCAGCAGAAGACCAGTTGAAAGATATCGTGAAAGAACTACGTTCAGTTATACCAATCAGCATGGAAACTGTAAAACTAGCTGTTAAAATTCCTCCTGAATTTACAGGGAAAGCTTACGGTGAAATAAAAAGAAAAGCTCAGATAGAAAAGGACGAATGGCAGAATGATGGGCATTGGATTGCTGTAGTCAGTATAGCAGCAGGTTTGCAAGGGGAGTTTATGGAAAGTGTTCAAAGTATGACAAAAGGGAGAGCTGAGATCAAGGTAATTGAGAGAACACGATTATAGTCACGAATTATGGAATAGACGATAAAATTTAACAAAGAGTGAGTTGAATGAGAATATTAGTATCTAAAAACCAGCTTGTGATCCCAGGTGAGATCCTTGCACAGGGTTCTGGTATCAAAGTCGGTGGTGGTGTATTTCGCGCCAAAAAAAATAATGAAACTGAGATTTATGCCTCAATGATTGGCTTGGCTCAGGTAAGAAAAAATCGAATAGGTGTAGTCCCTTTAGAAGGTTGTTACATTCCTTTAGAGGGGGATATTGTGATTGGAAAGATCACACGTGTAGGAATAACGTCTTGGACTGTTGATATTCGTGGTCCTTATGTTGGAACCCTTAGAGTAAACAATGTTGTTGATAGAGACTTTGATTCGATGAATGACGATATCAACCGGATTTTAACCGTTGGAGATATAATAAAAGCACAAATTACCTTTTTTGATAGAACTCGTGACCCTGTATTATCACTTCAAGGCCGAGGTTTACATAAAATCATTAATGGAAGATTAATTGAGGTTGATCCTGTTAAAATACCTAGAATCATTGGTAAAAAGGGGAGTATGATTCAATTGCTTAAAAATATGACAAATGCTCAGATTATTGTTGGACAAAACGGCCGAATCGTAATTTCAGCGCAAGAATTATTGATCGAAAACTTAATTGAACTAGCAATTAGAAAAATTGAATCAGAAGCTCATACATCAGGGTTGACTGACCGAATAAGAGATTATCTTGAGGAAGAAAAACGATTACTTTTAGAGTAAAGAAGTGAAGAAGATGTCTGAAAATAAAAACGCTACATTACTTGAAAATGGTCTCCGTTTGGATGGAAGAGACCTTCATGAATTAAGACCTATATCTATGAAGACTGGGGTATTAGATCGTGCAGATGGAAGCTGCTATTTGAAATGGGGAAATAATAAAATTCTCTGTGCAGTATATGGACCAAGAGAGTTACATCCTAAGCATTTAGCTCAGCCTGATCGTGCTATCGTACGTGTAGAGTATCGGTTAGCTACTTTTTCTGTAAATGAAAGAAAGAGTCCTGCTCCTCGTAGACGAGAATATGAATTGAGTAAAATCATTACAGAATCACTTAATCACATATTATTTCTTGAAAAGTTCCCAAACGGAACAATTGACGTGTTTATTACTGTTTTAGACGCAGATGGAGGTACTCGATGTGCTGCTTTAACAGCTGCATCATTAGGACTTGCGGATGCTGGGATACCAATGAAAGGTTTGGTTACAGGTTGTGCAGTGGGAAAAGTTGAGGATAAAATAGTTGTAGACCTTTCTGATGTTGAAGATAAAGATGGACAAGGTGATATGCCCGTCGCAATGGTTTATAATACAGGAGAAATTACTCTGCTACAGTGTGATGGTAAATTTACTGCTGAAGAAATAACTGAAGGACTAAAACTGGCTAAAGAAGCGATCGGGAAGATATATCAAATGCAAAGAAGAGCCCTCTTAGCTAAATATTCGCAAATAGCTGAGTCTTATGATGAAGATGAGGAAGAGGAATAGGTGGAATAAAAATGAGATCAGAAGAAATTGTTGGTAGTCTTGAAAGGCGATACCTGACAGATTTATTACAGAAAGGTAAGAGGATAGATAATAGAGGGTTCTTTGAGGGGCGTTCTATTCAAATAATACCGAACGTGATACATAAAGCTGAAGGATCTGCAATGGTAAAATGGGGAAATACAGTTGTCGTTGCAGGAGTAAAAACATCAGTTGGACCTCCTTTTCCAGACACTCCTAATCAAGGAGTAATAACAGTGAATCTTGAATTATCCCCGATTTCCTCCCCTACTTTCGAGAGTGGTCCCCCTGGCCCAGATGCTATAGAGATGGCAAGAGTAGTTGATCGTGGAATCAGAGAAAGTCATGTCATCCCAATGATGCATCCACAGATGTGCATTATTCCTGGAAAATTAGTCTGGATTTTATTTGTAGATATCTATATTCTTGATGATGGAGGAAACTTAATTGATGCTTCCGCTTTAGCTGCTATGGCCGCTCTTGCTAATACTCGCATAAATAAAGTTAAAATTAATGAAGAAACCGAAGAACCGATTCTTTTAGAAGAGATGGATCCGCTTCCAAGAGAAGGAAGTGTCGTGAGTTTAACTTATGTCAAGATAGATGATTTCATTCTTTATGATCCAAGTTTGGCGGAAGATCGTGCAAAAATAGCAAGATTTTCCGTAGGAATTGCTGATGATGGAATGATTTGTTCGATGCAGAAAGGTGAATCTGGAGTTTTTTCTGAAGAAGAAATAATAACGATCTTGGAAAAAGCAACAAGCCGAGCTAAAGAACTAAACAAAATAATTGATGAATCCTCATTTCTTAATGAAGGTGAAATGTTTCAGTTCGATTTCTGAAGATCGATTTTTATTTAACAGGTTTCAAATAAAGGTTAAGTGAAGATAAAATGGGACGTACTAAGAAAGTGGGAACTACTGGGCGTTTTGGAACACGTTACGGAGCAACTATTCGTAAAAGAGTAAGGAAGATAGAAGCAACGTTAAAAATGAAACACACCTGCCCATCCTGTAATTCAATCAAAGTGAACCGTGTTTCTATCGGAATCTGGCAGTGTAAATTCTGTGGGTACCGTTTTACAGGTGGTTCATGGGCTCCCGAGACTTCTGGAGGGAAAATCGCTCAACGAACAGCAAAAAGGTTAGATTCTCAATCCGAAACTTAACCTTTTTTAATTCTATTTTCATTCAATGCATGACTTCACATGGATCTAGAGAGGAAAGTAAATACTGATATCTTAATTACTACCTCCCGTAATCCAACTCATTTTTTACGTAGAACTGCAAAAATATTAAAGCTTTGTTTACCGAATACAGTGATGATTAGCCGTGGTTCCCTTAATATAAACCAGGTGTTAAATTATTCATTTAACAACGAAATCAAAGTATTATTGATCTTACATCAAACTCAAGAAAACGGTACAATCAAGGTAAACCCTTATTTTATTACACGAGACACGTTAAAAATAACCTCAACAATATTGATCTCAAATATAATTACTCTAAAAGCACATGATTCAAAAATACGCTTAACTTCTGCTCCTATTCGTCTAAAGTTCTCTCAAGAGATAAATAATAATATAAAAGAGAAAATCATTTTTCTCTTTGAACCAATTATAGAACCAAGAGTTAATAAAAATGAAAAATTCCATAATATGTTCTATTTTCAAAGAGACAATAAAGATATAATTGAAGGAATGATGATCCAAAGCAATCAAACGGTTTCATACCCCATCTTACAGTTTAGAATCATATGTGATTAAGATGAATGATAAATTTAACATGACAATAGCTGTGCATTTTGAGACCCCTGATGAATCACGTATTGTATTTGAAGCTCTTTATCCAGAAATTCAACAACACTCTTTTGATAGATCGAATGTTCAATTGAAATTACGATCCAACAAGCTAATCATTCAGATTCGAGCTCAAGACCTTACTGCAGCTAAGGCGAGTACAAATTCTATGCTAAGATGGTTATCAACCGTATCTACAGCAGTTGCAATTATATCAAAACATACTTTTAACCACTCTGAAAAATCGAGCAAAAATAGAGGAAATTAAAAAATAGAGGAAATTTAGATGGCATATCGTGAATTATCTCCAGCACAACAAGAAAAAGTCTTGCGTTTACAACAATTAGAACAAACCATTCAAAATATTCGTATCCAATTAGGGGAAATTAATCGCGCACTTTCTGAGATACAGATGACAAAAAAAGAACTCCAAAAGCTCGAGCCAGAGAAAGAAGTTTGGCAGACCATTGGCTCAGTAATGTTCCCAAAAAAAGCAGGTGAGGTTCTTAAAGAGCTTACTGAAAGAGCTGAGTTGTTAGAACTTAAACAGAAAAGTTTTTCTTCTCAGGAGTCCCAAAATGTAAAGCGATTTGAGGAATTACAAACTCGTCTCACTCAAGAACTAGGTGATTCTCCTTCTCTGGATTCCAACTAATGCTTTTTGATTCTATTTCACGATCATTGTTGGAGAGTGGGATTCTTTTATGAGTAATGAATTGGATAGAATAATTGATCAGGTTTATCTAGAAGTACACAGTTTCCTGCAAAAGAAATTAGGTAAAAAATTGGATCACGATTTAATAGATATAAATTTGGAGCTAACTGATGAAAACGAAATCATTATTGAAGTTGAATTATATGTAGAACTCTCTGCACTTTCTGGTTTAGAAGTTCAAAAGGTTGCAGAGGAAGCGATCGCTCATGCTACAAAAATTACCGATGAATTACTCCCAAAGATTCTAGTAAATATAGAGAAAAAACCATTGAGTAAATGAGAGAAAAATGAGAACCAGATGTTGCGAAAATCCACCATACACACTTGATTCACGGTCAAGAAAAAGATATTGTAAAACACATTTCGTGGAATTATTTGAAAAACGGGTAAGAAAAACAATTACTCAATATAAAATGTTCTCCCCGAACGATCATATTGGCCTGGGACTTTCCGGGGGAAAGGATAGTATGGTTTTGATTCATATTCTTCATAAGCTCTTAATCCAATTTCCTAAAAGTAAAATAACAGCAATCTCCGTTGACGAAGGAATAAAAGGATATCGTGAAGACTCAATTGCCTTAGCCAAACATATAACAATGAAATATGATATTCCTCATGAAATTATTTCTTTCAATGAAACATTTGGTGAGAATTTGGATCAAATCGTGAAAAAAAGCATAATAAAAGATCGAAGTTTCTCTCCATGCGCCATTTGTGGGATTTTGCGTAGACGCGCGTTAAATATCCGAGCTCGACAACTTGGAGTAACAAAGATAGCCACTGCTCATAATTTAGATGATGAAGCACAGACAATAATAATGAATTTATTGAGGGGTGACACTTTAAAGTTTATCAGATTAACACGAGCTCCGATTGAGAAATACAAGGGTATGCCTCCACGTGTTAGACCTTTTGTCCGTGTATCTGAACCCGAAATTGTGCTATATGCACGAGCAGAGGAGCTAAAGTATCATTCCTATCCCTGTCCTTATGCAGAATCTGCAATGCGAAATGATATTAGAGATTTTTTATCGTTAATGGAACTGAAGCGCCCAAGTACATTAATTAACATTATTAATGCTCACGATTCTATTTCCAAATATTTTCCACAGTCTAATCGATTAAACCCTCCCCATTATTGCCTAAATTGCGGGGAAATCTCGACCCATGAAGTCTGCCCAGTTTGTCAACTAATGAAAAAATTAGATTTAACATGAGCTCCTACGGGACTCAATCCTCCCCAACAGCAAGGAATTTCTGATTTTCACCTATTCGTTTAATTACACGTTGATTTTTTTTAATCATTTGAACATGGATCAATCCCTTGATTTCCAGTTTCATTAATGCCTGATTTAACTCTCTTTCAGAAACTTCACCAATATCATTTTCTAGTAATCGAATAAGATCATCTTCAAGAAGAACACCTTCTCTTCTTTCAACAATATTCATAACTGAAAAAATAAGGGGAAATGGTCTCCAATATGGGTATTTTTGTGTCGCCATGTTGATCACAACTATTTTGTATTCTGTATATACTTCATTTGGTCACTCGGATCAGAATTCTATTTAGAAATTTAAAAAGAAATAAATTTAGATCATTTTGCTTTACTAGGAGGAAATTTCAATATTTTAAAGAGTTTTTCGTTAATGCTTTTACATATATAGGATTTAGGGATTTAGGTATCTTTTGATTGCGAGAAAGCATTGATTTATCCAAATAAAGGTACAGTTCTTTGTGTATCAATTCCGATTCTTCTACGAAATTGAGATTCTTGAGTTTCATACCATTTCATCATTTCTTGAGTGCAAGAGGAATGAACTCTTGATAATGCAGTTTCAAAATGTCTCCATTCCACAAATTTAGCATCTAGATTTTCTCGTAAAGCAATCATGCCAGCTTCTCTGCATACAGCTTCAAGGTCAGCGCCAACATAATATTCTGTTTCTTTTGCTAAACGGTTAAGGTCAAAGTCCTTTGCTAAAGGCATATCATGTGTATGGATTTTTAATATTAATTTTCGGCTTTCCTCATCTGGTGGAGGTATATAAATAACTCTATCAAATCTTCCAGGTCTGAGAAGGGCCGGATCTATCATATCAGGTCGGTTTGTAGCTGCTAGAACTACGACATCTCGTAAAGGTTCAATACCAGCGAGTTCTGTTAACAATTGACTTATAACCCTCTCGTTTACTCCAGAGGAGTCACCAGAGCCCCTTCTTGTTGCGACTGCGTCGATTTCATCGAAGAAGACAAGAGCTGGTGATGCTGTTCGGGCTTTTCTAAAAACCTCACGAACAGCTTTTTCACTTTCTCCTACCCACTTAGATAAAAGTTCAGGCCCTTTTACACTTATAAAGTTCACTTTACTCTCCGTTGCTAATGCTTTTGCCAATAATGTCTTTCCTGTTCCAGGTGCTCCAAACAATAGAACAGCTCTCGGAGGGTGAATACCTAATCGTCGAAAATCGTCCTTTTTATTGAGAGGCCATTCCACAATTTCAATAAGCTCTTGTTTTATTAACTCCATGCCCCCAATATCTTCCCATTTTACATTTGGGACTTCAATGAATACCTCTCGAATTGCAGAAGGGTGTATTTCTTTTAACGCGTCTTCAAAATGACGATCTTCTACTTTTAAATTATCTAAAACTGAGGGTGGGATGGTGTCTTCACTTAGATTTATTTCCGGTAAGATCTCACGCAGTTTTTTCATTGCTGCTTCTCTCCCTAGAGCTGCTAAATCTGCTCCAACGAAACCATGAGTGATTACAGCTAATTTTTCAATATCTACATCCTCTATTCCTGGCATTCGACGAGTATGAATCTGTAATATTTCGAGTCTTTCGTTCTTATCAGGAACTCCAATCTCAATTTCTCGGTCAAATCGGCCCGGCCGGCGGAGCGCAGGATCCACTGCATTCGGTCGATTTGTTGCTCCTATAACAATAGTCTCTCCACGACTTTCAAGTCCATCCATCAGTGCTAGAATTTGCGCGACAACTCGTCTTTCAACTTCCCCTGTTACATCTTCTCGTTTGGGAGCTATAGCGTCAATTTCATCTATGAAAATAATACTAGGGGCATTATCTTCAGCTTCTTTGAAAATCTCTCGTAATCTTGCTTCGCTTTCTCCATAGAACTTCGACATGATTTCAGGGCCTTGGATTGGAATAAAATGAGCTTCTGACTCATTGGCTACTGCTTTAGCAATTAGAGTTTTTCCTGTGCCAGGTGGGCCATGTAGGAGTACTCCTTTGGGGGGGTCTATTCCCAATTTTTTAAAGAGTTCTGGATGTTTTAATGGTAATTCTACCATTTCTCTTATTCGCTGAATAGCTTCAGTCAGTCCACCAATGTCCTCATAAGACACTCCAGGCATACCTGTCTCAGTTTCCGCTACAGGCTTTTCTGAGACATTTAATTTTGTTGTATCAGTAATTAGTACAATATCTGCAGGTGTAACAGAATTTACTACGAATGGAATCGATCTTCCCAAAATAGGAATTAAAACAGTATCATTCTTGGAGACAGGATATCCCAATAATTTTCTCTTTACAAATGCTTCAAATCCATAATCCAGAGAAATTTGTCTAGTGGGAGCTATATTGACTGTTTTTGCAACTTTAATTTGAGCTTTTCTAATCCTAACATTTTCCTCCAAGGAAACTTTGGCATTTCGTCTGATAACTCCATCCATACGCACGATTCCAGCCCCTTGATCCTCAATATAAGCAGGCCAAGCTATAGCTCCAGTTTTTTGTCTTCCTCGAATTTCAACAACGTCTCCAGTCGTGATACCGATTTCTCGCATGTTGATGTCGTCCATTCTGATTTTTCCTCGACCGACATCTCGTTGTCTTGCCTCCGCTACTTTTAAAACGACTTCTTTTGCCAAATTTCTCAACCTAGGATGTCTCTGGTAATTCCGGCTTAATTGACACGTTCTTCATTTAAAATTGATTCCAATTAAAAATATCAGTTTTCCAGTTAGAAGATAAGTCTAAATCCCTTTTCTTCTTAGAGATTTAAAAAGCTGAAAAACACGATTAGAGTATATTTAATAATCAATGATTGTCTGTAACTCAACTTCACAATTATCAACTTCATCTAGACTTACTAAACGGTTTTCAAAAGTTTGAAGAGTTTCCGTTCCTTCATCTGAGTCTGGAGTTTTTACAAAAAGCTTGATAGCATACAAACCGAAGAATAATGGTTCTTCTTCCTTTTTTAGAATCTCTAGATTTAAACCTTTACTTAACTCGTTCTTTGCACGAGCCACAATATCCTCTCGATCAACTTCTGGAGAAGATGGGATTACTTTCAAAATTGATAGCACATTTGACATGATTATTCCTCAGGTATTGAGAAGAAAGAAAATGGAAATGATTAATAAAATATATTGACCTAAGGCCCCGAAAAACCACAATTGGGACAAACATACCTATTTCCTAGTTTTCGACAACGTTCACAACGAATTATTCGAATCATTCCACAATCGGGGCAATCAAATTGAGTTGTTCCATGTTCACTTGGCATTACTGCAACTTGACAGGGATTACATCTCTGCATTCGTATGTTCTCGCTCATTCCGGTAACCTCACAGTCTAATTACCTCGCACGGTTAAATGATAATAAACTCTTCTCTTACTTACTAAGGAAAACCAGCAAAAGAAGACTAATGAATAGGAAGAGATATTACTTTTATCGAAATATATCTCACAAACTCTTTTATTTTGTATAAACGAGAAAATTATCATTTATTTTGATAGAATCGTGTAGAATCAGGATTTCTTTAGAGTCACGAGAGAAGGATGAATACATCAATTCAAAATTTTTGGTTCTTATAAACTTCTTGGAGTATTAAGTTTGGAATGACAAAACAAAGTGGATGATTACATGGCAACCTTTGGAAATATGACTACTGAAAAAAATGAAGGGATTAGTTCAACCGAACAGATCCAGAAGATACTGGATGGACTTGGATTAGTAAAAGGAGTGGAAAAAGCCTTATTAGTAAGTGAGGAGGGATTTCCAATAATGAGTGCTCAAACTGCTCCCATCACAGATGAAGTGGAAATCCTAGTTTCAGCTATGGTAGCTGGTATAGTTAGTACGTTTTCTAGTGCTTGTGTTCAGCTTGATTTAGGAAATACTATCGATTTTATTCATGTGCAGACTCCATTAGGACTAGGACTAATTTCAAAAGTGAATTCAACAATACTTGTTATAATTACTTCACCAGATGTTAAATTAGGACTAATGCATTATCTTGTTACTTCAACAAAAAATAAACTCCTTAAAATTCGGGAATTTTAGGATTAGTATTCTATTAATGACGAATCTTTGCTAAGGTAAAACCTTAGAAAAGAAGGAAGGAACTATGTTTTACCAATAAACCTATCAGTTAAATAGGAAAGCGGAATATAATTCATCATTATTGATTGACTTCTGGTGAGGTTTAATGCCATTAAAGGAATCAGATCTAGTTTTACAGGTCGTCCCATGCCAAACAGGGATGGAACCTATATGCATTCTTGATCCTGATCACCCATGCTGTGAGAAAATCAGACGTGAGGAACTTAGTTTTGAAAATGGGCAATTAATCAAGCAGGGCAATTCTGCTATTGTATCCCTAAAACTTGCTTTTAATGACCCAGTTGAAGAATTCATCTTTGATAGAATCCGAAATGAGCTATGGCGGGATCCTGGATCTAAAATCAAGGTTATTCGCGAACCTGAGAAAGGTTATGATATCTCTTTCTTTCTCAATACTGAAATGGTTACTAAGCGAGAGCAAAGAGAGGCACTTCTCACTTACTGGGAAGATTTCGCAGTTAAAATGCGAAAATTCCAAACAGACGGAAAACTTGTTATTAATAAATTTATACGAAGTCGGGCGGATTCATGTCGGCTGAAATGAAATCCTAAATCTGAGGATCTATCTAATGAAATTTAATAAAAAGGAAAAGAGAAAAAATAAATGAGATTAAGGATTAAATTCAACAATTAAATCCGTTTGAGCTTCTCCATCAATTTCAAATTCAACAGTTACTCGCCACTTAGTAATAGTCGCCGCGTCAGGAGTTCCTGTTAAAGTATAAGTTTTTACTTGCCCTGCACCAGTATTTATGGTAAAAGTAACGAAATTGAAGGATGCACTTGCGTAACCAGTTCCATCATTATATTCAATAGTGATTGCAGTTATAGTAACTTTTTCAGATCCTTCATTTTTCAATGCAAGTTTAGCTGTTGTATTTCCTGTAAATTCAGTCGCTGTTTCATCAAAAACCAGTGTTCCGCCCGGATTTTGAATCAATGGAATTACAACTACAAACAAAATTGCACCTGCTGCAATTGCCAACCCAATTAAGAGAATCGCAGCAAGGATTGGACTTACTGCCCTTTTTTTTCGTAATAGTTTTTGGAATATCATTTCAATCGTCTCTATGATTTTGTTCAACATGAAATTTCTTTCATAGTATAAAAATATTTTATACTTATTTGGATATTAAAAGTCGAGTTATTTAAGCATTTCATTTCAAATTGAAAGATCAGATGTATTGAGTTATTCTAGAAAGATTATAGACCAATTCAAATGTTAATTAATATCAGATCAGTTTTCTGTTTCATAAAATCGACCTTTTAACCTGAAACATGTCGTTGTATTGAATCAGTTTGTTGAATGTGTCTTCAAGAGTTTCCACTAACACTCGGGTTTCCAGAATTTCCATAAAATTCAAATCTCCCATATAACGGGGGACAATATGCCAATGAATATGGGAAACGCTTGCTCCGCTAAAACTACCTATATTCAATCCAATATTAAACCCCAAGGGTTGATGACTTATCTTTAATACTTTGATAGAACGTTGAATCAGGAGAGAAAGATGAAAAACTAGATCTTCAGGTAAGTTCTCAATCTCTTCATAGTGAGCTAAAGGGAAAACTAGGATATGACCCGGGTTATAGGGGAATTTATTCAAAGTAATAGCAACTCTATCATCACGAAAGATCTCCCATCGATCTAGATTAGCAATCCTGTTGGTTATTGAGCAGAAAACGCATTGGTGGGGATCTTTTTTCTCTTCGACATACTTCCTTTTCCAAGGAGCAGTAAGATATGAGCTGAAAATAGGTTTGGTCATCATTTAGGTTTCCTTGTTAATGCAAGACAAATTTCCTTTTGGAACAACTAATTTTTTTAATTTAAAGTTGTTTGCGGAATATTGATTCGGAAGACTTTTTTTAGTTAGTTTCAGTTATTAAAATATAGGTGCATAAAAAATATGGAGTATCCAAAGAATACAAAGAAGAGAATATTTTCAAACAGCGGATTCATCTTCTTCTGTATTATTTTGGTAAACTGTCTTTTTATTACACAGAGAGCAGCTGCAAAATTCTATGAGACCGAAGGTACCATTGCAGTATTTTTTGGTTCTGAGAATGATAGAAAATTAAGCGAGGATCTAATTACGCATATTGAGAAAACTGCAGTATTTTATAACATTACAGAAGTGCTTTCAGATTCGTCATTTGTATTTAACAACGACAGTTTTGTTAGTATTTGGTGGATAAATGAGCTACCTCTACCAATCGATTTGGGTTTTTTAGCAAGCTTAGCTAATTGGAAAGAAACAAATAGGGGTATATTCCTACTGAACAGATATTTTGAACATACTCCTATTGAGATTCTAAACCAATTTGGCATCAGAAGTTATGCACCACTTGTTGTTCCAATTAATGGATCTTTTAGTGAACAAAAACTAATTCTGAATCCTAAATTCTTTACAGAATTAAATGAAACCGAATTAACTACACTCTTCTCTGGTAGTGCAGCATGGGTCGACCTTTCTGACCAATGTCAGGTTTTAGCTGAAATTTCTCCTCCTTTTTTGATTCCAGAATTAAATAATTTAACTTCTGGCATATGGCGCGCTGACAGTAGAGAAATTGTAGCTTCTTTCTCTATAAATTATGAAATAGAGCCCATAGGCTATGGAGCTTCTCTTCAATCAATAGCCATAGTTGATTTGCTAGCTCAAGTAGCCGAAATCACGATTGGTACGCTTTCTGGAAATAATAATGCCTTTCTTCAAATGATTGGATTAGGTGATATAGTTACAGTCGGAATAATATCTATTACCAGCATTTTTCTTCTAGTTTCAGCCATAAAATTTGGTTTACTTACCAAACTAAAAGATTTTATTGTTGGAATATTGATGAGTGGGTTTTTTCTAATTGCTCATATTGCATATTCCCCTCAGAAAAGGCGTATCAGTGAAGATGAGTTACTAGAGAATGAATTACGAGAGCAGATTATGGAATATTTGCAACATAAAGGGGAAGAAGGAGCACATTTAAGAGAGATCCAACGAGAAGTTGGATGTGGGATTTCTTCGCTCTTGTGGCACCTTCAGGCTTTAGATGACTTTAATCTGGTTACTCATGCAAAACTTGGTAAATACCATATTTTTTACTTAACAGGGGAAAAGTCGACAACAATTACAGAGTTGGCTTTAGCGTTGAAAAGCGATGTAGCCAAAGAATTATGTCGATTATTACTCAGAGAACCGAAACCATTATCCCTCTCAAAGATATCCCAAGAAATTGATGTTCATCATTCTAGCGTACAGCATCATATAAAAAAATTGGGAGAACTTGGAATAATAATTACAGTGAAAGACAGAAAAAGATACGAATACATGGTTGGCCCGAAGCACTTGAATTGGCTAAGAAACTATTTGGAGGCTGCTTAATGAAATCACTCTCGCGATATCGATATTGGCCTATACTTATGTTAATCCTCTTATATTCAACTAATGTAGTGGTCTCAAATGGATCTCCAAGTTATCAGTTTGACAATTTATCAGATTATTACAACGAAGATTTATTTGGATTACGGTTTGATTATAATTCTTTTAATCGTAATCTCGATTTATTAACTGATTTAATCTCTTCTGAACAATTTTCTACCAATGATAGTGACCTTCAAGAAGATAATATTCTTTCTCTAATAAGCCAGAAGTACCATGGGATAAGTACAGCGATAATGGCCATTGAGAAGGTAGGACGCACACAGGAAATATTTGGTTTTGATACTCCCATCAAATACCAAACCCCACTACCATTTATGAAACTTGTTAATCATTATACTCTTCCCCAAGGATTTGATGTTGTTTCAAGTCTGGATATATTAGGAATTGCACTTAAAATTGATGAAGAGAATTATAACCCAGCAACATATCAGCTAGGGTATGCTAATTTACCAATGGATCTTATAAACTTAATAATAGGATATGGTACTGACATACAAACAGTTAATACTGCGATGAATGTTGGTAATATATTTACTGAGTTCCCCTATAATCCATCAATTAATATTCAGGAGAAAAAGGATAGTTTTCAGGTTGATGTTATTTATTCAAATGTAACATTTCTCTTTCAAACAGAAGGAATTGGTTTTTTTGAATTTGAAATTGGTTCCAATCTTCTCTTTCTTCAGTTCGAAACCCTAGCTTTCACCTTTTCTGTCTCAAAATACATCTTAAATAAAGAAAATGGCGTAGAATCAAGAGTTAAAGTAAACGTGGGAAAAATTCTAACTCTCATTATTAATGAAGATTTACCAGAGGGTACCTGGATAAATGCTTTTGATTTTCGCGTTGAGGAGAATCTATTTGGCTTACTTGAAATAAACGATACTTTTTCTTACTATACAGGTAGTGATATTTCCCACCGTCTCACATTATTTGACAGTTTAACCTTCTCTTTAATAACAAGTCAAAGTTTAGGCTTATTGAATGGAACGAAAACTCTAGAAGGAATTGAGGTGTATATAGACGCAAGAAATACAAGCAAAGCAGAATTGGGAGCTCAAAATTTTTTAATAACGGAGGAAGTCTCTCTCCTATTTAATGAAGCCCCTTTATTCACCTCTTACATAAATGGTCGGGAATTTGCAATTGAGAATCCTGCTAACAATCCAACTTTACTTCCGATGAACTCATTTTCTATAGCGTTGAATCAGCAAACAGGGTTCGCGGGTAATTTATTATTCAGACAAGAAACTTCTATAGTTCGAGATATTGTTACTGAATGTATTCAACACTATTCTGAAAACAACCAGATAAAGGATTTAACTCCTGATCAGCTTTATGATATTACAGGACTATATTTACAATCTGCAAAGTATTTTCGCGACTCTGGGGTTATAAATTGGACTGGAAACCCAATTTCATTCCAACTACTTGATGTTCTCCATGCAACAACTTCTGAATCCTTCTTCAACGGTGAACACTCCCAAATTACTTCCATTTCTTTCTTTCCCTCATTTTTAGTCTTACTGCTGATCAGCCTTAAAATAAGAAAAAGGCGAAAACTTTGATAATGAAACTTCGATAGAATAAATAATAACTGTTGTCTCTTGTTTCATTAGAAATATATCAGGTTATCACTTAACGACTTGTGTCAAATCTAGCTGAAAAAAAAATTAATTAGAAGATTTCAGCATGAATTGGTAAAGAAATGCTGAAGTTCATTTCATACATTTTTAAAAGGGGGAATAGATGCATTAATCTTAGACATAACACTCGAACTATCCATTAGGTGATTCTCGGATAGATTTTCTAGTTAGTGTTACATTAATGGTGATATAATAATGAAAAGGAAAATTTTGATAGGAATTTCAGTAATAACCTTACTGTTTCTCCTTACTTTTACCACTTCAGTTCAAGCCACAGAGTTTGGAGGTCATACTTTTAGCGAAGAATATTTTGCTATAGAAGTAGATCTCGCTGTCCCTGATCCATCAAATCCTGACTTAATTAAGGATCTAATTAATCCTGGCGCAGCAACTGGAGATACTGATGAATTTGAAGATCATCAGTTCTACATGGCATATATGAACGATAGTGGAATAGAAACTGCTTTTTCTGCACTAGAAAAGATGGAGCACGACATAACCTTTGGAGAATTGCTTGACGATGCAGTATATGATATCTTGCATCCCTATTATCCAGGTCCTTTGGATACAACAATTTTTCATGTCAATGCAACTGCACCATTTCAACAGCTAGTACAACACTTCAAAACTCCTGAAGATCAAGATGTATTTGTAACAAACAACTTCATGGCACTAATTGCTTATTCATCTGACCCAAATGATCGAATAATGGATTCCGAAGACAAGCTTTACTTAGGTTATACATTTAGCATCCAAGAATTAGTTGATGCTGTTAATGGAGTTTTAGAAGATAATATGCATGATTATCGAATTGGACACTTTGATTATTCTTCCTCTTTTGAAAAAGTGGGTGATGTCTACAAATTCGGGATCAGATACGAGAATATGTTTGTTTTATGGCAAGAAATAGGTGTAGCACCGACTGGTGTCGATATCTTTGGCGCAGGTAGTCAATATATCCAAGATGATACTCGTGGAATCATATATGGCAGGGATATTGTTGCAGCTAGTGTTCTTGATTATATTAGTTTTGACTATGAATTTAAAACTCAAGAAATGATAGGTGCTAATAAATACGTACTGGGTACAGTGACAACTCATTATAATATCGGGGAAACCAATTTTCTAGTAATAAATGAAAATACGTTACCTACTGCAGATTGGAATCATACCCCATTTGTAGCTGCTCCTTCTTATACATTCGATGTTCCTGATGATCTTGCTGGTTTCTCAACTGGTCTTCCAGCACCACTCCCTAGCGCAGTCACTGTAACCTTAAATGAAATGGCTTTCTATTTGGATGATGATGCTAAGGCTCGTATGCGAATGGCTAACGGATTTGGATTAACTGTAGCTACAGCTACCACCACATTCGGAATTTCATTAGCGGAAGATCCTTCAGTTAATAATCAGCTAGAAAATGAGACTAGCCGGACCATTGATTTAGTAACAGGTGGCAATACCTTCTTCTTCACAGAATTTACTAATAAAAATACCTACAAACTTAAAGGCCTCTTTGATCTTTGGGGAATTGACCCTAATGCGGATCGTCCGGTTTATATTATCCCATTCACTCCCTCGGATACTTGGGTTATTACTAATGTTGCCCGAGAATATTTTGCTGTTGAATTTGCCTATGCTTATGGTTTCACTAAATTCTTAGCTTACGAATTAAGTGATACTTTCTCAATGGCCGGAACAGCTGATGTTTATGTGTCTTCTATCCTCTATTTCACTTTCACTGAATTCTCCGAGTGGTATGGTGGTGAAATTTATCATGATCCAGCCTACTCTGCTGTTGCTGCTTTAGCTGTTGATGACACTTCGGATACTGGTACACCACCTGGAAATGGATTTGGAGCAATCCCTGGATTTGAATTAATCTCAACCTTTTTAGCTCTACCTCCATTATATGCAATTTATCGTAAAAGAAGAAGATAAGCTTCTTCTCTCCCCTTTTTTTTTCTTTTCTATATAATTTCTTTTTTTCTGCTAATTCTTTTAAAAATAGTTTTATAATCAGATTTGGTCAATTTTAAGCTAATAATTCCTACTTGTAAATCCTAAGATTGGTATCAGCCAACGATTGACACTGAGAAAAAGAAGGCTTATTAATGGTATAAATGACGAAGAGGTACACATTAAACTTGAGTACATTTTTATCCAAGGATTGGTTTTAAGATGTCAGTAGTTCAAGCAGATTCATTAAATTTAGTTGCTTCAATCGTATTAACTTTAACACCAATAATTATCCCCTTCTTTCCATATCTCTTTACCCGTCGGAAGGATGAGAACTTAGCTGCAACTATTTTCAATCGTGCATATTTAGGATTCATCGTATTTTATATCTGTTACTTTATTTTCCCTAGCATACTTAACTCATTTGTACCCAATCCCACAGGATATTTAGATCAAGAATTTTATCCAGTTCCAGGTACTAATAGCTATAGTACTATTTGGGATTCAGCTGCAATTGTACGATTCGGTACTATTTATATCCCTGTTCCACTATTAATAAAATATTTGTTTCAACACTTTCTCAACTCGATTGTGATATATTTAACATATCCAATTGTGATTTTAGCTTTTGTGTTTGGAATATCACCAATTTTTTCACTCTTTATCATTTTATATCAAACTTGGGGCGAACAGAGAGCTGAAAGAAAGCCTATTAAAAGGCTGATAAAAGAAAATGCTGAACAGATAAAAGAACTTCAAAAACAGCTGAAAACAAGTAATGATCAACAAAATATTGAATACCAGATAAATGAATTAATAAAAGAAAATACAGAGTTAAATGGGCAGCTCTCCCAAATTCGCAATGTTGTCCAGCGACTTCAAGAAGTGCAATTCGAAATGGAAACTTCCCCATTCCAAGAAATCACGAAAAGAGTAAAACAGAAGGATTGGAGTAATGAAAGGGAATTATTAAAAGTTCTAATCGCAATATTACCTATAACTTTGTTTCTATTGATGACAATCTTACAATTATTGGGCGAATATGAAAATCCTAGCTTGCTTCAAGGAACTTCCATGGGTTGGTTTCTTGAGATTTACTTTGCATACATTGCTACCCTTGTATTTAGTGTTTATTTAATTAAAGCAAGTCATCTTTCAAGAAAGGGGAAATTTCTTGGTAATCAGTTATATGTAACGATGGTGCAAAGTCTTTCAACCGTTGGAGCATTTATGTCTGGATTAGCAGTGATTTTATTTCTAGTGCAATATATAAATCAGATTTTTGTTATTTCATTTTTTGTAGTATATTTTATTATGGTATCAATTTTCTTCGTACTCTTCCTTGATATTTTTGAACCCTTTTCTATCTATCTTTTGATAAAATTAATTGAATCCTTTAAACAATTTAGAAAAACTCTTCGAAGAATAAGTTTAGCCAACACTCTGAAGTCCTTTGGAACAGGTGTTGTGGTAGGCTTCTTTCTTGCTATTGGATTTCTTACTTATAGAGTTTTTATTTCTGGAATTTTTATAAATATTAACACTGTTCAATATGATACATTTTTCTGGTTTACTCAAAATTATGCTACCTTTTTAATCAGTGCTATGTTAATTTTATTCATAAGGAGGTGGAATTGGAGTATTATTGGAACTGCAGTTTTAACTTACCTTTCTATCTTCTCAGTTAGCCTATTAATTAATGAATGGTATGGATTACAATTATATCAGCTTTTAGGTTTCCCTGCTAACTCGGTGTTTCCAAATTATGGGGGAACTCCGTTAATATCTCCTTTCATTACAGTTACCGCAGTTAATTTGAAGTGGCTAACCTCCGTGTGGAAAATTGGCTATTATGAAGGTATAGCGTTTATAGTTCCAGAACTATATCAGATTCCAGTGGTTTGGAGAGGAACTGGAGGTGCATTTCTAGGTATCCTTTCAATTCCTTACAATCTCTTTCATCCTTTTGCAATCATTATGACTTATGGATCCTTGATTTTCCTATTTAAACGAAAATTCACCGTTAGTACGCAAAAAGGTTTTGAAGAAGGGGAGGAAAAATTGTTTTACAAATCGATATTCTGTGATATTTCGCGACTCCCAAGCTTAAATGAACTTAAGAAAAAATCTGATATAATTCTCATTAGTTTGAGTTCTCTAAATAATCCTGATATTTTAAATGCAGTAGAAAATGCGTGGTTAAAAGTTGAAAACGCACCTCAGATAAAAGAAGCACTTAAAGATGGTTTAATGACTTTTTATGACTTATCAAAGACAACAGGATTCGACTTAAGGAAAATCCACCAAATTTTGGATCATTTGACATTTGATTTGAATATCCCAATAAAATACTTAGTCACCTTGAAACATCGTGAATTTTCATATTGTTATGAGGAAGTAACTATCGATTCACTACATATTATGATGTTAGATGGACGAGCAGTTTTGGCACATAATTTTGCAGCAGAATCTCAAGTAGAACCTGCTTTGGTGGCTGGACTTTTCTCTGCAATAACATCTTTTGCTAAGGAAGCTGTAAGAAGCGAGCAATTATTAAAAACAATCGATCATGGAGATGTCGTACTTACGATTGAGTATGCAAAATGGGTTTTTGCTGCAATATTTGCAGATAGTACATCCACAGAGCTCCGTAGAAAGCTAAGTGATTATTTAAAACAATTCGAACTTAAGTACCTTAAAGTACTACCAGTTTGGCTTGGAGACCTAGATGTTTTCAAACCTGAAACAGAAGTAATTGATGAGATGTTTTCTAGTGGAGCATAAATTTCTCTAAAACTCACCGAATATAATTATAAACTCATCATCTGAGATTAATGCGATGGAAAGAGCTGCCGCTCCATATTCTGATCGAAAAAGGAGTTTTTTTCCTTTCAAAGGGTTTTCCAAGACTTCATGAAGTACAAAACCTTTTTCTAGTATTTTTTTAATCCATTTTAACAAATCTGTTTTACTAAGGACTTCAGTTTTTGTAGTTTCAGTTTTAACTTGAACTTTTGATTCAAAAATAAAATCACGGGTTAAAATATCTCGTTTCAGTCCAGCAGATAATGAATGAACCTGACACTCGGAAAATATATCCTTAATCCGTAGTTCTTGTTCATGAGTATCAATTTCATCTAGGTTTTGAGCATCTACCACATCATTATTGAGCTCTACTTTTATTTCTTCCGTTTCGGATGTACCTATAAACATTAAATCTTCTCTAGTACTGACAGGAGGAACCTTCCGAGAACTATCAGCAAGTATAAGAGCTTTCTCTTCAAGTAAAGAGATTAGTATTTCCGCTATCTCACGATAATTATATTCTGAATCTAGAAGGCATTGATTGACTATTTCTTCAAGAAAAATCCCTTCTGATTGAGCTAGCTGTTCGCTTAAATTCGTAATAATATTCAATACTATAGGATAAGATTGAACATCCTTGAATTCTGAGTTCAAAACTAAGGGTGTTTGGAGGGATAAACCCAGAAACTGATCAAGCAATTCATAAGTACTCTGAAAATCATCAAGAACACCAACAAAGTCTTTGAGTGTGGTTTTGTATCTTTTTTCAAACGCATAAATAAAATTTCTTACTTTTCGTTTGAAATGACCCAAATATTTTGGTTTACGATTCAAGATAATAGCTAAAATCGAATATGAACCTTCTACAGTTAATATTTCAAATGCTCTGTCTCCAATCTCTTCAGTGAACATACGAACAATTGTCCGATCTTTAACTGGTGTCTTATTCTTCAATTCACTAAATAATCCAGATATAGCACTCAAGAAACCCGATACTAACTGAGCATCAATTTTTAACATTGTAGTTCCTAAATCAAAGAGACAAATTCCAGTATTTTTATGTTGAATTAAAATGTGTTGACAAGATAACAGGTTTGTTAGATCCATGTAAGTAAATGCCTCTAATTTTGACGAAAATAACTCATCGTCATTTATAATTAGGTCTTCAACTTCTGTAGGTTGTAATGGGATTTCATCAACACTAAATTCGTCAGATTTGCCTTTATTCTTAAAAAACGGAGTATAGAACGGCATAATGTCCTTTTGGGGGTCCACATGCTTTGTTAATCGTGGACGAATATTTATTTTCAATGGACGACTTGTAGCACCGTGATGACCCACTAAAAGGGCTTCTCCTTTATCTAAATGTGGAAGGATAGATACAGTATCAGAGCTGATTCCTTCCATCATTCTAATTTTGCTGATATCTTTATCAGATCGAATTCTTAGGGCGATAAGGGTATTCATATTGGCAATAATATTATCAGGGAGATCACCTGGTCTTTGAGAAATCAATATTTCATAAATACCGAATTTGCGTCCCTCGCGGGCTATTCTGGCAAGAATTTCGCTTGATTTAGCATAACGATGAGCCTCTTCTACAACAATAACGATATCACTTTCTCTAGGTAAATCCCCATGAATTTTCTTCTCAAATATGTGATTCAATATTTCATTGACAACTAAATCCCGCTTTCGTTCATCTATAAACTCATCAAGACGAATAATTGATATTTGTCCTGCTTTTCCCAAAGATTTAATATCCAATCCATTTTGGAAAAGATTAAGTGCGATTAGCGAATTTATTTTTAAAATTAAATTCTCTCGTGTGGAAGAATGAATATTGGACGATTCAATAAGTGATATCAAGTCTTCTAATGGGATTGGATTTTTAATAATATTGACCAGGGAGTTTTCCTGTGCAGGAGTCAGATCAAGAATTCTACGTAATCTTGGTAAATCAACAAGTTTACCTAGCGAAAGAACTTCTTTATCAAAAATCATAATATTTTCGGGAAATCCTCTAGGTTTATATGAATCAAAGGTGAGGTTTTTTGTCTCTGGCCCTTCATTAGGCTCGATTAATCCCCAATACTCATTATGGATATCGAAAAGGACTATCGCTACTCCTTGAGTTTTAAGCAAGAGTTCTTCTAAAATTACTCCTATAGTGTAGGATTTTCCTGCACCTGTACTTGCAACGCAAAGGACATGCCGTTCCATGAATTCTGGTGATATTAAAAATGAATCAGATTTATTTTCATAAGTAACAACATCCCCTAAATAGATTCCATCCTCCCCACGGTATGATAACACCTTTGAAATCAGTCCCGGAGGCGGATGAGTGAGTTTTGCATGAATGGAGATCGGAAATCGACAAGCTTGTAGATTATAGCTATTGAAATCTATTTCACCAAGTATTATTGCGTTTCCACGTATTTTGTCTGGTTCTGTCTGCACTAATTTTGAAATTTGAGCTATAAATTGCTTCTCTTTATCTGTTTCTCCTTCTGTCACCAAAATGAAATCCTGTTCATGAAAAATTGCGTCTCCTCTCTGTATTTGAAAAGATATTTCAGAAGTGGAAGCTTCAAGTATTTCCATTTGTAGAAACGACCATTTTAACTAAGAAAAGTGCACTAATTTAATTGAACTATTTATTAAGGAATATATAAGAGTTCATAGCTAGCTGAATGACGCTTGCATTTGGTGTAATTTATATTAAATATATATTCAAATGGTATAACTAAATAATCCTTTCTTTAATGAAATAAAGATTACTATAAGCAAAAAAAATGGAATGAAGTGTATTTCAGAATAGAATATAAATATCTAATATGTTAATATTATTAAATTATCAGATTGCTGAATAAATGGATCAAATGAACCAAAGAATCCTCCAGCTTGTCTTAGTAGCACTCCTGTTTTCTTAGATGTACTATAATTCATTGCAATCGATTATTCAAGTATAATCTCTCTTTATTTTTGCTTCACAAAAGGTTAATATTTAGCAAAATGCAACATATCTTAAAGGTCACCTTTAAGTCACCCTTCCCGAGATGAAATTGGATGAGCACAGAATCCAAATATGACATGATTGTGGTTGGAGCTGGACCCGCAGGTATGGCTGCAGCCATATATGGATCAAGAATGGGCTGGAAAGTATTAGTACTAGACAAAGAGGCGGTAGGAGGATTAGCAGCGACCACTCCTATTATCGAAAACTATCCCGGATTTTCTGAAATCTCTGGAATGGAGTTTGCTCAACGTTTAAAGGCACAAGCTGAGAAATTTGGAGCAGAGATTAGAGAGCTTGTTGAAGTAGTAGATATAAAAACAGATAAAGTTCCAATGGAAGTGGTCTCTTCAACAGGGATTTTTCAGACTAAAGTGGTGATTTTAGCAACAGGAACTAATCATCGACATCTTGATATCCCTGGTGAGACTGAATTTGAAGGCAAGGGAGTATCATACTGTGCAACATGCGATGGCCCGCTTTATAGAGGTAAAAAAGTAGCTGTGGTTGGAGGAGGAAATTCTGCAGTAACTGAAGCATTATATTTAGACAATGTTGTTCTTAAAACTTATTTGATACATCGTCGTGATCGTCTTCGTGCAGAAGAATCCCTACAAAAACAAATTCTTGAAAATTCAGCAGTAGATATGATTTGGGATTCGATTGTAAAAGAGATACAGGGCTCTGAAGATACTGGGATTAAAAAAATACTAGTCCAAAACGTTAAAACTGGTGCAGAAGAAACTCTTAGAGTCAAAGCAATTTTCATTGCAATTGGTATTCTTCCAAATAATGAACTGGCTAAGAAAATTGGTGTCGAATTAACCCCCGAGGGGTTAATTAAAGTGGATAATAAGCAGCGTACAAATGTGCAAAGGGTATATGCATGTGGGGATATAACACCAGGTCAGGGACAAATATCTGTTGCAGTTGGAGAAGGAACAACAGCAGCAATCTCTGCTTTTCTTGATATGAAAGGTGGAGATTGGTATGGTTTGTCTTACCAGTAGTTGAGAGAAAGATTGAATATCGAAAGCTCAATTATACTAGATAGCGCTTGTTCTAGTTTTAGTGCTTCTCATGCAATTGTTAGTGAGGCATTTGAAGAAGGATTTCATGGTCACAATTACAGGATCGGAGTGGAGATATTCGGTCTGATCGATAATGAAGATATGATAGTTGATTTTCTCTCTCTTGAGGATTTATTAGAAAAAATAGTCTTAGAATGGGATCATTACACATTAATTCCCCTTAATAATTCAAAATTAGAATTCAAGGAATCTGAAACGAATATTGGGGTATTATATGGCGAGCGGTACTATTCCTTCCCAAAAAGTGATATTAGGTTTATGAAGTGCAAAAACATTACCGCTGAAATCCTCGCAAAAACCATCGCTTTGGATCTAGTGAAAGCCATCAAAAAGAAAAAATTTGCTAAATATATTGAAAAGATTAAAATTATCCTCTGGGAGACTGCTATATATCATGTGACATTTTGTATTCAAAAACCTTTTGATGAAAGTCTTTAAAACTGATATTTGGGAATCCTGGAACTGAGAAACCTGATGAAGTTAAATTATATCGCAAACCATTATGTTTTGGATAAAATTCCGTCAGGAGGTCTATTGCAATATTCAGTTTCGTAATTTTTTGATTCAAATCTTTATTTAATAATTCAGTTTTATAGGTACTAAATTTTCCAATCTTTGTTCCAAAATCAAAGCCAATAAGACCTATTAGAGGTGCTTGAAAATGGAATCCAAGGAATATAGCACGATCTCCGTCAGTAAATCCCCCAAAATTAAAAAGTGTTTTTCCAGGATCACTTTGACTGGTTCCCCAGAGCATTGCGTTATATAACTTTGAGCCATACTTTCTAAAAAACATCGAAATCAGATGGGGGTTATCTCCGTGAGCGTGTATGAGAATAAGAGCTCTTTTTCTTAAAGCCCAAAAAATTGATTTTAATTCTCCATCGAGATCTGTAACAACTACTTTCGGTATAATGTTATTTAGTCGAAAAGCAGTTGTAGCACCATCAGCTGTTATTATATGAGCGAATTTTTGCATTTCCAGCTTTTTAATTTGAATTAAATCAGATTCTAAAGATGGGCCAGCTCCTGCAACGATTATTGGCCTTTTAAATATTTTTACTAGTTCTTGGTGAATTCTACTCCTCGAAATTATCATAAAACTTTCCAAATGCTGTTCTAATAACTTTGCAGATGCTTCATCATCTTTTTGTTTAATTTTTAAGCGTTCAAGTATATCCAAATATCTATTTTTCCAGTCGCTCCATTCCATTGGGGTGATCTCTTGAAATATTATATCTAAAGCAAATTAATGTAAATAAACTAGAGACAAGTAAATTTATAAAGATTCTTGATTGTGCCCGTATTGGTGTGTAATCTCACCAATCAACGCGTTACGCCGAGTTTTGCGAGATTCTGCCGAAAGTTAAGTTAGGCTCCGTTCCGATCTGTACTGTTGTGCTAGCGCCTACGGGAACATCGGAAAGCTGGGTACTTGCCCGGCCAAAGGGCCTGAGGAACACCCGGTCTCGTTCCGAACCCGGAAACAGAACTCTCCTTGGCATAAGCGTAACATTATTATTTTTTTTTCCTTCTTTTTCACATCCTTTGAAATTATTTCGCTCTTATCCTCTATTGGTAAGCTTATATGTCTAGAAAATGAATTTACGGGTATAGAAATAATAAAATAATAGAATTGTTTATAATACCAACAAAAAAATATATGCTTTGCATTTTGTAGATATTAAGAAGTCTCCTTTGCTATTGGGTAATTTGATTACAAGGGTTTGAAAGAATGGTTTTTTCACATATTGCAGAGAGCTATTTTGATGAATTTCCCTTTCGACGAAAAGATAGTCGTAGAAAATCTTCTCAATACTTTTTTCTATCTCATGCTCATTCGGATCATCTTTCTGGTATCAAATATAGTCTTTCAGATCCTGATGTAATAATTGTATGTTCTGATGAGACATCATCAGTAATCCGTTTTCTATGCAATATTCCCAAAGAAAAGTGCTTGATAGTAAATCCTAATCAGTCTTTGGATTTCGATGACTTCATAGTACATGCAATTGATGCAAATCATTGTGTTGGTAGTTTGATGTATGTAATCGAATCAAAAACTGGATTAAAGGAAATTTATACAGGTGATTTTCGAATGGGGGATTCTATGCGCAAAGAAAGAGATTTATTGCAAGGAGCTGATCAACTCTGGCTCGATAATACCTATGGAGCTGATTCAAGATTTGATTTTCCTTCTAGAGAAGAAATGATTTCTCAGATAGTCACATTGATTTTATCATCGGGGAATTTTCCTGAAAGAGATATTTGGATTGCTTCATATCAAATAGGAAAGGAACTTCTTCTTAGAACAGTGAGTCAGGCGCTTAAAGTCAAAATTACTGCCTCGGAATTGAAAGAAAGGATATATAAAGAAATTGGAGGGGAGTGGGACATTTTTACTTCTGAAGGAGGAACTGGAGTTTATGTTGATTCCCGACGAGTTGTAGAGAATTTACATGGGATTTCTGAGGACAACAAGATTAAATTAATTGAAGCTCTTCGCATTTCTCCAACAGGATGGAGTTTAAAATTACGTAAAAAA
Organism: Candidatus Heimdallarchaeota archaeon; assembly: GCA_011364965.1. Taxonomy (GTDB): domain Archaea; phylum Asgardarchaeota; class Heimdallarchaeia; order Hodarchaeales; family Hodarchaeaceae; genus Hodarchaeum. The sequence goes on along the minus strand of RDOB01000001.1, from coordinate 136,326 downwards.
GCTTTTAACGTCCATTTCTTCCCTTATTCCGATCACTGTTCATATTCAGAGATTCAAGAATTTATTAATCTTGCTAGAGCAAAAAGAATTAACTATCTCTAGCTCGACTGTAACCTAAATAATATACAAAAATTCACATAGAAAACTGGTATCCAAGATTCATTGAGTGATTAAAGAGATGAATGACGTAAAAAGACTAAGAGAAATTCGCGGAATCGGCCCCTCGGTTGAAGAAAAGCTTATTAATGCTTTTGGAACCGAGGAAACTGTTCTAAATCTCCTGAGAAATTCTAGGATAGCAGAATTATCCTCAATTGAAGGAATCGGGGAGAGATTCGCGTTAACTCTATGTAGAAATCTACATTTCCAAGAAACGGGTGAGAAATTGGAAAATTTCCTAAAAACGGAGGATGCGATATTAATTTACAATCGAATTACCGATTTGATTTCCAAATACGCGAATACTTTATATTCTCGCTCAAAATTATATCTATACTTTCCATTACCTATATCATTCATCGAGAAGATAAAACAACGTCAAAAACAAGCCCAATTAGGAAAGCAATTGATTTCCCTAATTGAAAAATCAAAACAACACATAGAAGATTATGATAGTCAATTAAAGAATTTATCACCATTAAAGGACAGAATAATTTCACTCGATACAGCTTCTCGAATCATTATAACTACTGATAAACAGATTTACAAAGAATTGAGTCAAACAGATATCGCTGATAATTGTGAAATGATATTTTTAGAAGATCCCGAAGATATCTCCTCAATGAAAGAGTATGATGAAATCCTCTGGATTGGTTCTGACATTCTGCTTGATGAATCCTTACCCAATGTATACATGATTCCAGAGAGTCAAAGAAAAGATATAATACAACTGTTACCTGAAAAAACATTAATTTTTTTTGCTAGAAATAAAATTTGTTTAAAATCTATTGCCAATCTTGCCCATTTACTTCAAACACTTCCTCCGCTTGATCTTCCTATGTTTATTGGGGAATTAGATCTCAATCAGATCAAGGAAATGGGTGATATGCTCAACAAAATTACTGACTCAGGTGAACCTGCAGAATCAGTTAGTGTAGAATTTTCTAGATTATTAAATGCAGAAGTGAAGTTTGATGAAAAATTATCTGAAGTGCTACTCACATTGAATGAACAGCTTGAAAAAATGTTGAAGGATACAACAGTAGAACTAGGTGGAGAGAAAATCATAGCTTTACTTAAGGGAATGGCAGATGAAGAAATAGGTTATTCAAGCAGCTCAAGAAATTCTGAATTACGTGATTATTTGGATGAAGAATTATTTATGGCTGTAGAAGAATTAATAACCCAAGCAGAAAGTCAACTTGTTAAAGAATTGAATTTAAAATACGAAGAGTTGGATTATGCCTCTGGAATTTTTCCTCGTGAGCTTCGTTATCCAATAGACTCAATTGATGAATCTGTTGATCGAATAAAAGATTTATTGAGACAAAAAAGGGCAATTACTGCCTTCGAGCTAAAAGTGAGTCTAGCTCGATCGTTTTATCCATTTATTGAATTGGTAAAAGATGCTTTGCAAAATATGTTTGAAATCGACTATCTTCTCATGCTTGGAAAATTTGCTAATGATTACCAAATGGTAATACCTCAATTTATTTTTGGTTCAGGAACTGGAATTATTGTTGATGAAGGGAAAAATCTGTTTTTAGCAAATCAGGCGTTATTGGGGAAAATGAACCTCGAACCTGTTTCCTACGCAGCAGGGGAATTTGGTAAAATTGAAGGACTTGTGAAAGGAGAGCGGATTATTCTATTATCAGGAGCAAACAGCGGTGGTAAAACAACTTTATTGGTAACTTTGGCAATCATAGTCATTCTAGCTCAAATGGGTCTTCCAGTTCCTGCAAAAAAAACTTCAATTGGAGGATTTATGGAGTTTCATTATTACAGAAAATCATCCGGACAAATGAACGCAGGGGCTTTTGAAAGTACTTTACGAACATTATCAAAAATGATTTTAAGTCCTGAATCTCGACTTGTCCTAGCAGATGAAATGGAAAGTATTTCAGAACCTGGAGCATCTGCTCGAGTCATAGCTGCGTTTCTTGATTTATTAAGTCGTGATCCTAACTCTTTGGGAATATTCGTCACTCATCTTGCACAACTAATAGCAGAATATAGTAAAGAACCAATTAGAATTGATGGAATTGAAGCAAAAGGACTTTCCGAAGAGTTGGAATTACTAGTTAATCGTACACCTGTTTATTATAAGTATGCAAAATCTACTCCTGAATTAATTGTCAGAAGATTAAAGCATATCTCAGAAGGGAAAGAAAAAGATATCTACTCTTATATTTTAGATGCTTTCAACGGTTAAAGTACGAGAATCAAAATGGGCCGGGACGGATTTGAACCATCGATTTCCTCCGTGTGAGGGAGGCGTCATACCGAGCTAGACCACCGGCCCCTTACCGGGATTTTACCAATGAACGCAAATAAACTAGACTAATTAATAATTTAAGTCATTTTGTGAGATAGAAGCCCTTATTTTGCTGGTACAACTTTCACGGTTAATTGAGTTTCGGATAGATCTTGGACAATAATTTCCATATTCTCATAGATCACATGATCTGAGATTGCTTTCCAAATTGCTCCTCCAATTCTTACTCTCCCTTCTTTTCCTGGACTTATATCTGAAATTGCAGTTCCCGATTTGTTTATTATTGATAATTTATCGCCTGTTACCGGTTCCTTTTTCTGAACGGTTCTTATTTTCATCCATATTAACATGATAGTTATTCCTAAAAACCCTAAAGCATAAGCTATCCCTCTTAGTGGATCTTGCCATAATAATTCACCTCCGACAATCCCTAAGAGGCCTAGACCAATTAGAACAGGAATAAAAGGTATTATAATGCTAAAATCTCCTCCTTGTGAGCTAAAAAAAGTTAAGACGATTATAAGGACAATTAGAATAAAAGGCCATGTGAATAACTGTGTTTGATCTGATTGAGAGACAAAATCACTTCCCAAAGTGAAAATTATTGAAATAATAATCAGCATCGGAATCCAATTTAGAAATTCTGCAAATCCGCCAGTCGCTACCCATTGTACTAGCAAAATTAGTATGGAAAAAGAGAAAATTATGATTCCTAAATTATAAAGAAGGGGAAAATTCAATAAAGATCCAAGAAATATTATTATTAACCCTATAGGGATTCCTGAAATTGATATCTGTTGGAGATCTGTTGACATTATCGATCAAATACTGATTAGTCTAAATGAGCTATTTAGACTTTTTCATTAAAGAACAATAGCATTTTGAACCTTCAAAGGAAAAAACTCTAATTTACTTCTAAGTCAAATTTCAATTGACCCCTATTCATACTTAGGTGGTCGTGAGTTTCAAATAATGTTAGAAATTACGGTTTTTGGAGCATCAGATTCAGTAGGTAAATCCTGCTTGATGATTTCAGATAAGGATCACCATGTGATCATCGATGCAGGAATTCAGCTACATCCCCGTAAAACTAGGATGCTATCTACACCCCCTGAAGGTGTAGATGTTTTTGCACCTGAATTGACCGCTCTTCTCCTTTCTCATGCACATATAGATCATTCTGCTTATATTCCCGCCTTATATAGGGCTGGATACAAAGGACTTACCTATATGACAACTCCTACAAGAGATATTCTTCAAATTCTTTGGAAAGATCACCTAAAAATAGAAGGTCCTCACCATTATGGCGTTTCTGACATGCATAAGGCACAAAGCAAAATATCTATTCACAAATACAATAAAAAGTTTAAGATAGCGGATGGTATCACCGCGGAATTTTATAATGCAAGTCACATTCTTGGAAGTTCATCGATTTTAATCGATTGGGAGGGCACCAGAATCTTTTATTCTGGGGATTTTAATAACGCAAAAACACCCTTTCATGACCCAATGGTTTACCCTGATCCAGATAATCCGATTGATATATTATTAATTGAGACGACGAATGCAGATAGGCAGATCGCAAGTCGAAAAGTTGTTACATCAGATTTAACAAAAAGCTTGTTGAAATGTTATGCTCGTGGGGGAAAAGCGATCATTCCATCATTTGCTTTGGGGCGTTCTCAAGAAATTCAAGCTTATTTAATGAATGATTTTGACTCTTTCCTTCATAAGTTTCCCCTTTATGTTGATGGCATGATTCTTGAAATGAATGAGATTTATCGAAAATATCTAACTAGAGATTGGGTTTCTCAACGGATACTTTTAGAACTAAAGGATAAGGGACTTACTTCACCTTTTGATCACGACGGAATCCATTCAATCGACGAAATATCGCCACATGGAAAAAGAATTAAGAAACGAGAGATGCTAAGCCATAATCAAAAAAGTCACATTGCATTAACCACCTCTGGGATGCTTGAAGGTGGACCAGTATACGATTATTTACGATATCACGCTGGAAGCAAATTGAATGGTCTTTATGTTGTGGGTTATCAGGTAGAAGGAACTGTTGGGCATCAAATTGTATCAGGTGATACGGATTTAGTTTTGGATGATGGCTTTGGAGATGTATTTGAAGTCCAGCTTAATCTGGAAATTAAACAATTCGAATTCTCTGGACACGCTTCACTCGAAGGTTTGCTAGAAATGGTGCGTTATACACATCCTAAGAAAATTATTGCACTGCATGGGGAACCAAGTGCGCAACAAACCTTCTCGGAGTCAGCGATGGACAATGGATATGAAACATCAATTTTAGTTACCAGGGAGTATCTTCCTGAATATCCATGATGAGACTATCTTTAAATAGTGATATGGGTCTGAAAATTGATATATAAACGCGTTATTATGGAAAAGGATGTTCTTGGCAAGTTAAAAGAATTACTAAGAGATTATTCAGAAATTGAGAAGATCGTTTTACTTTTCGGCCATTTTAATGAGTCTTCTGTTAATATTAACAATTTAACTATCATGGAAAATCTCGATCAATCTTCAACCAGTTTCTCTCTGGATTATGAGATAATGGTTAAAGAAATCCATTTTTTTGAGAAAAAAGGACATTCATTAATTGGAATCTTTCATTCCCATCCTAGTTTTAGTAACACAAAGCCATCAAAGAGAGATTTACTATTTATGAAGAATTGGCCTTTTCCGTATGTGTGGGTTATTGGAAAGAATAAAGATCCCTCAAAAATTCAAATTTATACTCTGTATGAAAAACAATTATATGAAATTCCATTTGCTACAAATTTCCCAGATTCACTAGATGGTTAAGAAAGTATAAATGCAAGAGATTGATGGCAATTAGTACATTTTCCATTCTTTAAACCGACAATAGATGTATAGAATCCCATTCTTTCAATTAGTAAGTTATCACACTTGGGACAAAAACTATTATTTCCCTTACTGGATCTAACATTGCCAATATAGACATAATTCAACCCCACTTCTTTTGCAATATGGTAAGCTTTCTCTAGCGTGCCAATAGGGGTACTAGGTATATTATGTAGCTTATAATCAGGATGAAAGCGAGAAAAATGCACGGGAGTGTCCTCACCCAGTGTTTGGTATATCCATTTACACATCTCATTGATCATTTCTGAGGAATCATTTTTAGTAGGGATCACAAGATTTGTGATCTCAAGATGAACCTCATTTTCATGAAATATCTCACATGTCTTTAGAATCGGTTTCCAAGAGGGTGCACTGCAAATTTCTTTATAAAATTCCTTTGAGAAACCTTTTATGTCAATATTTGCTGCGTCAATCAGTGGAGCAAGTTTTTCTGCAAGTCTTCTAGAAATATACCCATTATCCACGACCACCATCTTTAAATTTTCATTGTGTGCCAAATTTGCTATATCGCGAACATACTCAAAGGCTATCATTGGTTCATTATAAGTAGAAGCAATTGAGGGTAACTTTTTTGCTAAAGCAATCTGAATTAACTCCTCGGGGGGCATTTTCCTTAAAGAAGTAATAGAACGATTCATTGAAATAGAATAATTTTGGCAATTTAGACACCCCAGATTACACCCATGAGACCCAATTGATAGAATGTCTGATCCGGGGAGAAAATGATAAAGGGGTTTCTTTTCTATTGGATCAACAGCGATCGAAGAAACTAGGCCATATGTACGAGGAATTATCTTTCCTCCCTTGTTCAAACGAGCTCCACACCATCCAATTTCATCCTCAACTAGTTGACAATGTCTAGGACAAGCTAGGCATTGTATTTTTCCTGTTTGTAGAGCTTTGAAGAAGTTCCAATCAGAAATCTGATTTTTAATCTCGGTCAAGAGACCTATTACTCCAGTCATTCATATTGAGATAATATCATTTGACTCATCATATTTTAAAAGGCCTTTCTCTGCCATTCGTCCAAGTGTTCGGGTTATTAGAACTGGGGAAATTTGATCTTTTAAAGTTGTTTTTAATTCCTCTTTAGATATTTTTCCAAGTTGCATGACTGCTGCAAGAATATCTACTTCTGGAATATCTTCTGCTGATTCCTCGAGCAAAAATGATATGATTGAGTTTTCATTTTGTAGCTTCTCGATAGTTTGTGATATTTCAGCAGTTTTATTTGTTGTGGATTCTATCTCTGCTGCAAATTTAGCTTCTAAATCAGCTATATTTCGTGTTAACGCTGAGATTTGTTCCTTTCTTTGTGAAATGGACGTCTTCATAGCAGCGATCTCATCATTCAATACATTAATTTTATCACTAGTTTGAGCTTTTTCATTATTGAGATCTTCTAATCTTGATTCTTTTGCTTGTAATTCCTCTTTCAATTGTGTATGTCTATTTAACAGTTCTTCCTTCAAATTTGCTTGAGAATTAATTTCATTCTGATGCGTAGCAATTTTAGCTTCCTTTTCAGTTATTTGGGCATCAACAGCTTCTTTTTCTTTAATGAGAGTATCGAGATATTCTTTAATTGATTTGAAATCTTGAACTCGGGAAAAAATTAACTGCTTTGTGTCATCCCCTAGTCTAATCAGGGCCTCTTCACTTCTAATAAATTTTTCCCGCAAAGTATCCGTATCCATTTATAATACCTCCTTTTTGAACAAATCGATCTCTACTAGCAATTTAATTACTTCTTTTTGCTCGCTAAAATCCAAAATTTTTCGTGAATCCAGTTGGTTTAGCATTTTTTTCAAAACAGATATGTCCATACCCAACGCAGAATGAACCTCTGTTAAAGTTGATTCAGAACTTGGTTTCATTGCTAGAAATTTCACCAATCCTACTTCAGGAGTTTGTATGTAGTCTTTCCTACACAAAACACGAATTGCTTCAAAACGATTAGATAACATACCTTGTTTGGTAGCTAATTTTTCTTGTTGAGATAACATAGAATTAATTCTTGCGGAGTGTTTTGGGGTTTGTTCGGCAAATTTACCCTGTAAGGATGCTAACTCCGCTTCTAAAGCGTTTAATTGAGTTGCTAATGAGGAACTTTCCGTTGTAGAAGATGCCAGCGTTGTTCTCTTTCCAGATAAATCATTCTGTACCTGAGAAGCGTTTTTATTTACCAAATCAACTTGGGTTTGGATAGAAGTTATTTCACTTTCAACCTGATTGACTTCAGATTTGATTACTTGCAGATCATTCGTTAAATCAGAAATTTCGCGCGTGTAGTCATTTGATAACTTTCTTCTATCGTCTATATGATTTTTTAAGGCTTCAATATCTTTAACTAATGATTTCAGATCCTCGCGTATTAATTTTACTCTATTTGTAAATTTATTTACAAGCTCCTCAAGTTCAAGCTCTAGTTTTCTAATTTCTTCAGCTGATCGGGGGATAGGCAATTTATTTCTCCTCAATTTGGTTAATTATTTTGTTAGATTCGTCCATTTCGAAGAAACCTCTCCGTGACCTCTAAATGATCCCTCAGACGACTTATTATAACGATTTCAAGAGCAGTTTCGGACGATTATTACTCATTATTGTTCACTATTTACATTAATTATAAGGTTATTAGTACTGAGGTAAAAGTGTTAATCACTTCTTGTGAATAAAATCATTTAGCTGATGTGAATAAAAACGTAACACTTATTTAGGTAGAAAGGAAACTGTGTAATGGTGAATAAATATATGTCCAATCCAAAAGATGATGATTATGATGAAGATGAGCGTTTTCCTCGTCGAAGGCGGCGAGATACACCATTTGATGAGTTTTTTAATAATTTCATGAACCAATTCGGGAATTTTAATTTTGAAAATATATTTGATTCCATGGATTTCTTTTTAGAAGATATTTTCCGTCGTTTTGGTTTCCAAAATATGCAGGATTACAAATCTCAATTTCCTGGATTTGTTTGGGGATTCAGAATGACTCAAGGCCCCGATGGACGTCCAAGGGTGGAAAGATTCGGAAATACACCCAAACGTCAAGTAAGTGGAGAAAAACGGTTTTCAGATGAACGTGAACCCTTAATAGATATTATTGACGATTTAGAACATCTCCGAATCATAGCAGAAATTCCAGGAGTGACTAAAGAAGATATTGACCTTTCTTCTACAGATAATAGTCTTTTAATTCAAGCTGAATCTAAAGATGGACGTAGAAGGTATTATAAAGAGCTAACATTGCCCTGTATCATAATTCCTGAGTCTGCAGTAGCCAAGTTCAAAAATGGTGTGTTAGAGGTTGAATTGAAAAAACAATCATGCCCTGATAAAGAAGGAATGAAGGTTAAAGTTGATTAAAAGTTCTTATGCTGAGAATTATGGGAGATAACGATTTCTATGTCTAAATCAGGACTTCAGTTAAAAGTAAAGGAAGCGCATTATCAGGATGTAGGAAAAGGACGAGCTCGAATTTCAAAAATTAATATAAAAGAGCTTGGTTTGATTGAAGGTGATGTTATCGAAATTAAAGGCCCTGGAAATAAAAAAACAACCGCTATTGTTTGGGCTTCCTTTACTGACGCGGATCTTTCAACAATTGCTATTGATACAACAATCCGAACTAACGCCGGAGTTCGTTTAGATGAAATTGTATACATCAAGAAAGCAGTATCAAATTTTGCTCAAAAAGTGATTCTGGTCTCTCCAAAAAATAATATTCGTATTTCAAACATAGAATCGTTCTTATATCAAAAATTTCAAGGTAGACCAGTGTCTATTGATGATAAAATAGCTGTAGAATATATGGGTAATCGATTCGAATATAAAGTAATTGGTTTGACTCCTCCCATCAAATCTGCAATAGTAAATAAAGAAACAATCATAGAAACCACTACCTCAGACTTTGAGGCTTCTGATCTAATTACTGAATACAAAGTTATACCAAAAATAGCATATGAAGATATTGGAGGGATGGATGAAACAATTCAACGAATAAGGGAAATGGTGGAATTACCCATGAGGTATCCTGAGCTATTCGAAAGACTCGGGGTAGAACCGCCAAAAGGTGTCCTGTTGTATGGCCCTCCAGGAACTGGAAAGACTTTACTGGCAAAAGCAGTGGCTAATGAGACAGATTCTCACTTCATTCATGTTTCTGGACCAGAAGTAATGTCCAAATTCTATGGTGAAAGTGAACAGAAAATTCGGGCCTATTTTGACGAAGCTCGCGAAAAATCACCTAGTATAATCTTTCTTGACGAGATAGATAGTATTACACCGAAACGAGATGATAAAGGCGCTGGAGAGGTAGAGCGAAGAATTGTTTCTCAAATGCTAGCTTTAATGGATGGATTGGAAAGTCGTGGCGAAATTATTGTCATTGGTGCAACGAACCGTGCAAATGCTATTGATCCTGCGTTAAGACGTCCAGGTCGATTTGATCGAGAGATCGAGATAGGAGTTCCTGATCAAAATGGACGTCTTATAATTCTGACTATCCACACAAGGTCGATGCCCTTAGGAAAAGATGTTGATTTAGAAGCAATAGCAAGAAGAACTCATGGATTCGTTGGAGCAGATCTAGCTTCACTTACGAAAGAAGCTGCAATGCGCGCTATTCGACGAGTATTTCCGAAGATCGTTTGGGGAGAAGAAATACCCATGGAAATTATAAATCAAATTACTGTGCAACAAGCAGATTTTGAAGCCGCATTAGCAGAAATGAAGCCAAGCGCGCTAAGAGAGGTCTTTGTTGAGATCCCCACTGTCACTTGGGATCAAGTGGGAGGTTTAAACAAAATAAAAGATGAATTGAAAGAAATTATCGAGTTACCAAGTATGCATCCCCATCTTTTCTCATATATGGGGAGTCAAATACCAAGAGGTCTCCTTTTAACTGGAAAACCTGGAACAGGAAAAACATTAATGGTGAGGGCTGTTGCAAATGAATCATCTCGTAATTTTATAACATTAAAATGTTCCGAAATACTTTCTAAATGGGCTGGTGAAAGTGAAAAGGCAATTCAAGAAACCTTCAGAAAAGCTCGACTTGCTGCACCTAGTATTATATTTTTTGATGAAATTGATGCCATAGTTCCCTCTAGAGGCTCGAAAAGCTCAGATGTTAATTTGAGTGATCGTATTGTGACAACACTACTAACTGAGATGGATGGACTTGAGGAATTAAATGATGTTATAGTCATTGCTGCCACAAATCGTCCAGATATTATTGATCCTGCTTTAATGAGACCTGGTCGATTTGAACGAGTGATCGATCTTCCATTACCAGATGAAAAATCACGATTAGAAATATTTCAAGTATTAACAAAATCAAAACCTCTTTCACCCAAAGTATCCCTTATGGACTTATCGAAAAGAACTGATGGTTTAACTGGAGCAGATCTCAAAGGGATTGTTTCCCGTGCGATCTTTATCTCTATCAACCGTTTTCTCGCTGAAAACAAAAATCCTCTAAAGAATTTAAGTAAAGAGGAAGAGAGAGCTTACATTGAAAAGAAAAAACCAGTGATTGAAGAAATTGATCTCAATTTAGCAATAGGGCAGTATATTACTCGGAAGTAAAACAATAGATGGAGAAAGATTAACATGGATATCGAGAAATTAACTGGAGAAATTGAAGATTGGTTAGAGAAGGCTGATGAAGAAGAGAACCTCAAATTTATGGTTCATAAGCAATCTGACGTTCCACCCGGGGCTATTGTTATAGAGATGTTAGGTTACTACGGATCTATAGGCCAGATAGTTACCAAAGAACTTCAGAAAATATCAGTGAATACTAAAAAGATTGCAGGAGTGTTTTCCAACTATTTTAATGAAATGGTTCAAATATCTTCAGGTGAAATTTTACTTCCTATTAGTTTGTTATACACTTCACTAAAAAACCAGTCCTATATCTTTACTAGCACAAATTTTGCTATTCCTGATATAATCAGTTATCAACTGGCGGAGAATCTCTATCAATTATACCAAGATTTGAATGTATCAAAAATTATACTTATTGATGGCGTTTTTTCCAATAAAAGGAATTTAGATGAGCTTCCACAGGTGTATAAAATTGAGGCTTCTTCTGTGATTAATATAAATACAGCTCCTAAAGAGAATTTTACATTAACAGGACAAGTTGCCAGTTCTTTCTTAACTTACTGGGCCCAACCTAATAGAATTCCCATTGATGTTGTTGCAATAGAATCATTACCTGATTTTGATCCAATTTCATCATTAGAGGTTTTAAAATATCTTTCAAAGGAATATTTCGGTTTTTCTCTATCCTTTGCGGATTTAAAAAAACAAATCGAGGAATTTAGGAAATCTGAACTTAAATCTGACCTCAATTCTGATACACAAGTAAATGAGGATATGGGTACAAAATATTTTGTTTAAGGAGGCTTATACCAATGGATGATGAACCTATGGATGAATTAGAATTAATACTCAAGATTATAACCTTTCAGATAGAACAAAAAAATAAACTCGATATTGAAGAATTAGACGAAATTCTAAAGGTCTTATCGAACAGGACGAGAAGACGTATGCTTGCAGAATTGGCTACAGGAGAAGGATTTGTGAATGATCTCGTTGAACGACTCAATGATCATCCTCAGTCTATTATCAGACATCTAGAGGTTTTGAAGAGAAATAACTTGATAATTGGGAAAGAAAGGAGAGGAGTAGGAAAAGGTCGCCCCCGCTTGTACTATGCGTTATTCCCTGAAGTCGCAGACTTTATTTCCCATCCAAAAAGTTCTCCACCAGATTCTTCACATATTTGTAGCAGTTTTCCAAGGCTAAATGCCCTTAAAAAAAGATTAGATGGGAAAGTTTCTCATACTGAGCAAAGAAAAATAATTTCTGAAGTTGAAAATATTAAAACTGAGCATGAAATGGCACTTGAAGTATGTAATGAAATTCTAAGTCAGGTGAAGAAGAAGGTAAAGAAAATCCCAATAGGGTAGATATTCTTGGTTAGTACACCATATAATCGATCTATATTCTTATTTCAAGATGAAATCATAAGTTTGGATTCTCTTTTCGAATGGCTGAAGAATACCGAAAGCAATAAAAACGCATTTGGGGCAATAATTACTGATTCATCCCATTTAAAAGCAGTAATTCAAGAAAAATTTAATTTAATTTCATCTTCTTTAGAGAAAATCTTTTTTTATACCACAAAGGATATTCCTCGATTGCTAGGTCAGACAATAGATTTCATTTTCATCGATTTTAGGGGAGATATCTCTGCAAATTCCATGTGCATCCTCTTAGAGTGCATAAGAGGAGGAGGCTTGATTTTTCTACTTATAACATCTCAAGATTTAAAATCATATCTTCAGGGTTGGAATGGAAAATTTCCAACATCAATATTTAGGCAATGGTTTTTCGCTAATTTATCTGAATGTTCTGAACATCTACTAATTAATCCAAAAAAGGAGGAAATCCAAGCTCGATTTAATCCGATGCCATATGCTATAACTCTTTCCAAGAAAATAATCGAAATACCAGTTAGCGAGGAACAGCAGAGATTCATAAATACTCTCCTATTGAAATTAGTAGATAATAAATCATCTAATTTTTGCAGCGTTTTAACGGCGAATAGAGGTCGTGGAAAATCTGCCGCAGTAGGAATCGCCATTGGGATATTTTTAACGGATCAAGTTAAACATCCCTTTTATATTAATATATCCTCCCCCTATTTATCTAATTGTCAAACATTGTTTAAGTTCATTACACTTATTTTTTCTTTAAAGGGGAGAGATCCCCTGATTCGTAAGAAAGATAATATGATATATGAGCTAAGTCTATCTAATAAGATAAAAATAACATATTTGAATCCTGATGAGGTGATAGAGAAATCTAGAGCCAATCTAGTAATTTTTGAAGAAGCATCTGCAATACCAGTTGATATTCTCAAAGCTATTTTGGCCAGAAAAGTCCTTAAGATATATATTGCTACAATTCATGGATATGAAGGTGGAGGTCGCGGATTTCAATATAAGATTTTAAAATACCTTGAACGACAAGAAAAAATTCATGTGTCAAATTTTGAGCTTAAAACTCCAATAAGGTATTTATCTGAGGATAACATTGAAGAATTCCTTAATAAGGTGTATCTACTTAACGCTGAAGCCCAAGAATTGCCTGAGCATCTCAAAAATATTGAAAATCAGGAATATAATAGCGTATCTTACAAAAATACTGATCAGCTTTTCTCAAAAGAAGGTTCAAACATTTTACGTAATCATATTGGGCTTTTACTACATTCTCATTATCGAAATCAACCAAACGATCTTGAATTACTCGCAAATTCCGAAAAACATTATCTTGAAGGAATTTATAGTAAAATAGATACGAATAAGAATTTTCTATTTGTTTCAATATTAATTTCGGAAGAAGGTTTGCTAGATGATGATGAAATTTCTTTGTTAACATCAGGTAAATTTCTAGAAGGAAATTTGATACCTAGTGTAATAATTCGCTATTTTTCAGAGGAATTCTCGAATTTGAAAGGCTTGAGGATAGTTCGTATAGCAACACACCCTAGTTTAATGAATCGTGGGCTAGGGAAGGTTGCAGTATCGCATTTAATTAATAAAAATCATGATAATGACTGGTTAGGGGTTAGCTTTGGCGCAACTAGAAAATTGGTCAAATTTTGGGGGAAATTAGGGTTCGTTCCTGTACATATTCGACCTATAAAGACTAAGGAAACTGGAACTTGGAATCTAGTAATGATTCAGCCCTTAAGTCTCATTGCAAAGCGGATAATCCCTAGTTTTTCAAAAGATTTTCAGCTTCAGTTTATAAACTTGTTACGTCACTCTTTACATTCGATGGAACCAGAAATTGTTCAAGAAATACTCAAATGGTGCAACAATATACCCAGCTACGCTCCTGAACTCACATCAAGTGGGAAATACAGACTCAAACAATATTTAGAAGGAAAAATCAATTTTTTACTTGCTGTTGATTCAATTTATGCTCTTACGATGAAGTATTTTGTTACTAAGTCCTCCATCAAACTCAGTAACTCCCAAGAAATTCTATTAATTACGCGAGTGTTACAAGGAAGGACTTGGGGGCAAACAATGGCAATATCTGGACTGAAGTGGAACGTAGCACAAGGATTATTGGAAAAAGCAGTTAAAAAAATCAGCAAATTAGTTGAGAATTAGAATAAGGGATTAACTGCTTATAAAAGTCTCTAATGGAACCACTTTAGAAGAAACGTCATTTCCAATAATGAAATCTCGAGACTGACTTATCTTATGCTTATCGATATTAATTGCGCAACAAACTGCACTTAATGAACAACCCTCTTTACTAATGTAAGAATGGTTGGAATAAATCAGCATTCCTCTATTACATGAGCAAATTTTGTTCATACCAGTGTCCTTCACATTTCTGTCTGAAGTCTTAGAAAGTTGATTGAAGAAAGATTGCCAGGAAGACATTATATCACTTCTTTTTTCTCAAGATTTGATGGGAAATTATTATGATATTATTAGTGAGTTATCCTTTTAATATCGAGATGTTATCCCCCTGTCACATTCCCGATAAAAATCGTGAAATGAAGATTCCTAGCTTTTGTCGGATTTCGGATAACAGGCTAGGAGGAATATTTCATAAATTGAGTCATGAAAATTAAGATACTGGGTAAATCCGAAAGAGATTAGGAGGTATTATAGCCGATTTCTTAACCTTTACAAAGCTAATGAGTTTCATTATTCTGGAAACGAAATCTATATACGGGACTATTTGCTGATTGGTACAATGAAGATAAGAGAGAGTCTCAGTATCAATATTTATTCACATGGCTTTTATTAACTATACTAGACTAGAATTAGTATGTTGGTTGGATTAGTATGAGTAATGGAGATCTCATTGCTATAATAGTTATTGCAATTATTCTTATAATTATCTTTAGCAGCTTACTGAGACGAAATAAAGGCCATCAGCGAGCTCGTGAATTGGAACAGCAGGGGAAATATCTTGAAGCATTGGATTATTACTTAAAAGAATCTATTGAATCCGCAGCCAAAATGGTTTTAAGAACACCCGAAGCGTCTCAAATTCTGGCTTTCCGGAGACTTGAGAAGAAAGTGTCTACAAATAGGATGCAACAGGCCTTCTTAGACGCTGCACGATCCTATATTAATACTAATGAATATCATTTGGCTTCCAAAGCATTTGTATTTGCAGGAAAACCTTTTGCTGCTGCAAAAGTATTTATTGACCATGGAGGAGTGGAATATATTCCTGCAGCTATTCAGATTATTGATCAAAATGATTCCTTAATCTCAAATCGTGATCAAGCAATTCGTAACTTAGCTAAACACGCTTATAATTCAAAAAAATATATGAAAGCTGCGGAACTATTAAGGACAATTGGTGCTGAAGAGGAAGCAAATACCGTTCTTATTGCTGCAGCTACTGAAATGCAGAAGCGCGGATTGGACAATAAGGCTAAGAAGTTGCTATCTTCAGCTAAAAGGCACGATATGGCTTTAGAACATTATTTAAAGGAAGTTGAGGAGTATTTAACCAACGGAAATTTTGAAAAGATGCGTAGATCTTTTTCCATGGCAAAAGATATTTTTTCCAATATTAAAACCGAGAAAAAAGATGAATCTGATCTTGAATTCGAAATGATAGGTAAGAAGATAAAAGAATATGAACGTATATTGAAAACAATCGATTCAGCACGAGATATTTTAAGGAAAAAGCAGAACAACCAAGCAATAGCAATGTATGATGAACTGATTGAAGTATTGGGAGATCGTACTCCTGCTTCAATTTTTGCAGAAGCGGCACTAGCAAATGAGAATGAGAATCCTAGATACTCTTCTGAATTGTTTTATCGTGCATCGAAAAAAGCTTCTAGTCCCCGTGCAGCTGAATCATTTCGCTTGAGAGGCAAAAAATTAGCTATATTGGCACAGGGGTTTCCCTCCTCCTCTTCAGAACCAATTGGTGAGGTTTCTGTTAGTGATGTAGAAGAATATTGTAGTGTTTGTCGAATGAAGATAACGGAGGATTCAAGCGTGGTTCGATGCCCAGAATGTGGTTCACCAGCACATTTTGCCCATCTAGCTGAGTGGTTGAAGATTAGAGGTGCATGTCCTATTTGCAAAAAGAGGGTTAAAATAACGCGACCCCAAAGCCAGACTATTTGAGATCCAAAAAAACTCTCAACTTTAATTCGAATCAACCTTTTTATATCAGTCTCTTCTCAGGAAGAGGATGATCAATGGTGAATTTACCTATTGTGAATGTACCATCTCTTCAGCTAAATCAACCAATATCAAAAGCTATCACTTTTTTTCTAGAAAAACATGATGTTATCATGATTTTAGATGAAACTAATCGTTTTGAAGGGATGATACGAGTTCATGACGTTGTGGGGAAAGGAATCAGCACGACGACATTGTGCAAATCAATTATGAGAAAAGATATTCCTCGTCTTCAAATAGGGGAACTCGACGATATTACACCTTTAGAGATCGGGGAAATGATGATTGATGGAGCAACTCGATATATACCAGTTTTAAATGCACAAATGAGACTAAAAGGTGCTATCAAGGACCTTGACTTGCTCTATTTATTACCAAAATCGAATCAAATCATGCAAGCGCCTGTTAAAGATGCTGCGAATTGGCAAATAACAACTATTTCATCAATAGATTCGATTGGCCAAGCTATAGCTAAAATTCGTGAGTATGGATTCAGTAAAATACCTGTTCTTAATAACGAGGGCGAAATCGAAGGATTAATCAATAATAGGTCACTCTTACGTCCCTATCCCGAAAGAAGATCAACAGCAGGGGATATAGGAGGAGATAGGGATAAAGACTGGCACCTCTTACCTTTAGTAGATTTTATTCAGGATGCAATTTTTGTCCCAGAAAATGCTTTACTTGGAGAGGTTTTGGATGAATTTGTTAATAAGAGCACAAATATGCTAATTCTAGGCAAAAAAGGCTCATATGGAATTCTTACTCCTCTTGATATTATTCAATTCACATTAAATCAGAGAAAGAAAACTGGATTTAATGTATTTGTGCAACAAGCTCCTGATAATGATATAAAGGATCACACAGTACGAAAGGGGCTCTCAATATTGAAACGGGAGGAAAAATGGCTTGGAAGTAATTGTAATTTACATATTCGATTTAAAAGGAATCTATCTCAGTCAAAGCGAGGTCAATTTTCCGTATCAGCAAGTACAAAGCTAATATCAGATAGAGGTTTTACATTTAATTCTGAAGGTACTGAATTTGGTGCAGAGAAAGCTGTAAACACGGCCTTGGATAATTTATCAAGAATAATTTCAGAAACAAAGAAGAAAAAGCTAGCTAAGCGAGATCAAAGCCCAAGTTGGCGGAAATTGATAGATACCGAATAGTAATTAATTTACCGAAGAGTAATAACTTCGAGCATACATTAAACGTTGAAAAGCGGAAATATTTGATAAAACTCCGATAATTAATATAACTATTTCCAAGATACCAAACTCAAATAGCCACCAGGTTGAAAGTATTGCTTCATTAATCAGTATTTGCGCTAAGCACCCCATTGACAACAGAGTAAGTTTTTCTTTTCTCTCAAAAATACCTTTTGTGGAAGTCATACTCAATCCTCCTCTTTTTTCAGCTGTAGAACGTACATAGCTTGCGATTATCATTCCTTCAAAACAAAAGAATACTAAAGGAGGATAAACATAATTTCCTATCATTAATCCAAGGAGAAAAAAGAACTCAGAGACCCGATCTAGTGTTCGATCCAATAGAGCTCCAAAATGCCCTGCGGAACCTCGAGCTCTCGCTAAAGATCCATCAAGCATATCTAGGAGTGATGAAATACCAAGAAAAAAAGTACCGATTAATAAACCCCAGCTATCTCCGATGAATGGTCCTAGAGCATAAAAAAAACAGCTAATTATACTAGCTATAACACTCAAAATTGAAATCATGTTTGGAGTTAATCCAGTTTTCATTAATATTTTGCCAAATGGAGCGAAAATAGCCTCATATCGTTTTCGTAAAGTATTATTATCTTCTTTATCTTTCAAAACTATGACACCAAGGCTGTGTATTAGCAATTGGCAATTTCGGGATCTTTGTGATAAATCTTTTGAGATTAAATCTTTAATAAAATACTGAAGAAAATATCTGAATAAAATTAAAATTGGAATGCGAGTGGTCTGGAAATTTCAGGAGTGTACATTTGGACAAATTACTCACCTATTTAAGAAAATTCATAGCAAATCACAGTACTGGTAATTATATAGGGTTACTATATAGTGGAGGTATTGATTCTTCCATTATAGCGAAAATTCTAGTATCTTTGTGGGAACCCTCAAGAATTGCTGCAGGATCTGTTGGATTAGATAATAGCTATGATTTATTGAATGCAGCTTACGGTGCAAAGAAACTAGGACTTACTTTTATGCCCCAAATTTTGGATTCTCAAACACTTTCTGAAATAATATTAGAATTAAAGGAAATCGATTTTATTAAAACCCCTGTACATCTATCTGTGGCAATTCCAATGTATTTAGCTATAAAAAGATTAAAAGAGCAGTTCAATGTAAGTTGTATATTTCTTGGCCAAGGAGCTGACGAATTATTTGGGGGATATAATCGTTATGTTCTAGAAATTGAACGCAATGGCTATGAATCGCTACAAAAAATGATGAAAAATGATTTAAATAGCTTAATATACAATCAACTTCCCATGGAAGGAAGAATTGGTGATAAATTCGAACTCAAACTATTATATCCATTTCTAGATCAAAATATAATTAATTATGCTCAATCATATCCAGCTACGGATCATATCATATACTCCGAAGATGGAGAAATAGTAAGAAAAGCTTTACTTCGGAAATTAGCTTTAAATATTGGCTTACAAAATTCTGTTGCTAAACAACAGAAGAAAGCGATACAATACGGTTCTGGGACTGTCAAAATACTCCGTAGATATGTAAAGCAAGAAGGATTCTTAAATATACAAGAATGGTTTAAAAACACATTTCAGTAATCTTAAAGTCGTGCGTAAGTAATAACTTTGTCTGGCTCAATCAAGAGAACGATATTTTCAAGGGGACTCGAAATATTTATACTTACTTGCGTTGAGGATAGTTTTTCAATTATTTCTTGTTCAGTGTATCGTATTGAAAAGTGGATAGGAATGAAGACTCTTAAATTTCTAAGATTTTTCAACAATTTAATTAGAGGCTCTATATCTGAATGAAAATCCAAATGGTAATTTTCATTTGTACTTAAATATGTTAATTCATGTATTAACACATCTGTAGATTTAAAAAATTGAAATAAATCTGGATCGATTGGTGTATCTCCTGAATAAGATAATTTGATACAATTTTCATAGAAAATATCATTTCGATTTATTTTTTGATTATTTATATAAAAATCTCCTTCTGATTTTTCAATTTCTCTCAAAGTATGGTCAAATGGTATATTCAATGACTTTGCTTTGTCTACATTTAGTTTTGTGACTTTAAAGGTTAGATTATATGCGAACGAGCCCTCATTAAGGTGTTTATTCTTAATTGCTGAAAGCGAATAGTTTGAGTCTAAATTTATTGTCTGACCTTCTTCCATAGTAGTTATCTCAATTACTTTCCTAGTTTCATCTCCCACTTCAATAGTGAGTAATCGATATAGGAACTCTGCGTCATCTAATAGGAAACTGGAACAGAAATTATTGAAAACTTCACTAGCTCTTCTTTGAAATGGAATGGTGGATCCTTTGGGAATTATAATTCTCAAAGGTTCATTCAATCGCTTTTCTCGTTCGAATAATAGGATCCTGTGGATTATGTGTGGCAATCCTCCCCAATGATCATAATGAAGATGAGAAAGAATAATATACCTAATTCTTCCGAAAGAAGGTTTTCCTAAAGCGATTATTTTCGAGTTTGAGAAATCTATCATTTGCCATTGCTTTTGGAATCTTTGGAAAGACTGTACAATTTCAGAAGGACATTCAAATAAGTATTTATTATCGACCAAGAATGACACAGTTCCAATATCTGCAGTGGGAACAGTTCCCCGCGCTCCAATAAAACCAATGATCATCCCAATTCGTCTCCTTCTTATCTCAGAAGTACTTTTTAATAGCAGAGAGGGGAAAAACTCCAATGATTTTAACTAATTAACATTAGGATAAAAAGTACAAGAGAAGACATCATTAACCTTTTCTTCTTCTTTCTTTTCGTTTTCTCTTTCTTAAACGCTTTTTCTTCCACTTTTCTCTCATAATCAGACGCTCAATTAATTTACTTATATCTTCAATGTGGTTAATAGATTTAGCTATTGCATTCGATGTAGTACTTCATCAATCCAAGCTTTAAATTTTGGTTTTGGTGCTGCTCCTAGTTTTTGGGCAAATTTTTTTCCTTCTTTAAACATCATAAAAGTAGGAACTGACATTATTCGATATTGTTCTGAAGCTCTGCGGTTATGATCAGTATTGATTTTTAAGAAAAGTACTCTTTCAGCATATTCATGACTTAGTTCCTCGTAAATCGGAGCCATTACCTTACAAGGCTTACACCACGAGTCTGCAGAAAAATCTACAATTACTGGAATTGGGCTTTTGGAAATTAATTCGTTAATATTATGATCCTCCACATTATTAACACCATTCTGGTTAACATCTTCAAAGAATTTTGCCCTTGCTTGGAGAACTTTTACCTTTTGATTTAGGATTTTTTGAAGTTCAGGATCAGGATCTGCCATACCGCTGTTTCAGTCTCCTTATTTTTTTTTATATCTGTAAGAAAAGACACAAAATTACCAATACTACTCATTAAGATTTGTTTTAAGGGAAATAATTAGATTTTAAAAATTTAAGGGTACTAATTCTTAGTTCCTTCGTTTTGTACGATTAGAAAGCATAACAAATTAATCCCTGATCACGACATTGTCAGATTCAAAGGGTTGATAAATATCAAACCAATCACAAATTACTGCCATTAAAAGCTAAAAGAAAAGCGAGAAAAATATCGATGAAGATCTTGATTGGAATCCCCTTATTTAATGAGCAAGCTTATTTATCTGAATGTGTCCATTCACTTTTTAATTTTATAAGTACTGAATGTTCAACTTACGACATCTCAGTCATATTGGTTGATGATGGCAGTACAGATAAATCAAAAGATATCTGTCTTCATCTATCCAAAAAATTTCCTTTGAAATGTATTCGACATTCAGATGGACCGCGTGGATATGGACAAACAATTCTTACATTATTTAAACATGCAAAATTAGCATATGACATACTTATTACATTTGATGCAGATCTTCAACATGATCCAGTAAGTATTAAAGAAATTCTAGAAATTATGGTTCAAGAACCTGACATCCACATTGTTTCAACAAGTCGTTATCTGACCTACAGGTTTTGGAAGCAAAATACAAAAGTGCCAGTTGATAGATATGTTACAAACATGCTAATAACACGAACAATAAACCGATGCTTTAACTTGAATCTAACCGATGCTTTTTGTGGATTAAAAGGTTATAGAACTGAAATATTATCTTCAGCCATCGGAGATGCTGGTTATGCTTTTCCTTTGGTATTTTGGCATTATGCGAATAAAAAAGGATTGAGAATTAAAGAAATTGAGACCCCGATTATTTATCGATTAGATCGGAGAGCAAGAGGGGAATGGAAAAACAGAACCAAGGAATATTTTGCACAACTGGAAAGATTAGTAGATAGTGCTGAATTAAAGGTAATAGTTCAGAAAGATTACCATGAAGCTATCGAGAAATTAACCGAAATCATTGACCATCATTCAAACTTCCCCATTTACATATTTAATGATTTTTTTAAGAGTAATTGGTTAGATTGACCATAAAACTTAATTTAATTTCCAAAATATATTTAAAAGCATAAATAAAGCCGCTGGGGGGACTTGAACCCCCGGCCAACAGATTACGAGTCTGTCGCTCTACCAACTAAGCCACAGCGGCTGTTAAGCCAATTTAGATCTAAGAGTTTTATTATTCGCGCTATCAATTATTCGAATCCTGAGATGATGGAATTCCATATAAGGGAAGTTCAAAAGAGGCAACAAATGAGTTAAAGCAGAAATACAAGCATAAATCCGTTCATGCGTTTGTATTCAAGTGATATAAACTTAATCTTAAGAAATCATTTGCATAGATTTACCAATTAAGAGAAGGAATCAAAGATGACTGTGTTAGAAGTTGGTAGAGTTGTGGTTAAAACTGCTGGGCGAGAATCTCTGCAAAAAGCAGTTATAGTAGATCTAGTTGATGCTAATTTTGTATTGATTTCAGGTGGCGGTGTATCACCTGTGAAGAGACGTCGGTGTAATATAAAACATCTTCGTCCTTTAGAACACACTATACCCATAAAACGGAATGCTTCCGACGATGATATTCAAAAAGCGATAGAGAAAGCTAATTTTGTCAAAGAGATCCAAACTCCAGTCAAGATCCACCTTTGATGTGATATCATTGTGCTGAATTAGTTTAGGTCAATAATATGGTAGCTATCATCCATAATAAGATTGAGAATTATTTTACTGATCCAAAGTACGGAAAACCTCCAGTTTTGCGTACTATACCTGAATTAATTGAATTGGGAATAATAAATTTAGATAAACCTGCCAATCCATCATCCCATGAAGTTACTGCCTGGGTAAAACAAATTTTAAATATCAAAAAAGCCGGTCACGGAGGAACATTGGATCCTGCTGTTACAGGATGCCTTCCTATTGCTTTGGGACGAGGAACTCGTGCTTTACAGGTATTACTTCCTTCTGGAAAGGAATATATTTGTGTAATGAAAACCCATGCCGTTATTTCTACCGAAAAATTGAATGATGTATTAAATAATTTTCGTGGAAAAATATTCCAGACCCCTCCAATAAGAAGCAGCGTAAAAAGACGTTTAAGAGTTCGTCGAATATATAAACTTGAGTTGTTAGAGCATTATAGTGGTCAATTATCCCTATTAAGAATCAGTTGTCAAGCAGGTACATATATTCGAAAATTATGTCATGATATCGGATTGTTAATAGGCACAGGCGCTCATATGCAGGAACTCAGAAGAGTCCGAACTGGCCCCTTTACAGAGGAGAGTCTAGTAACACTTCAGGATTTAAATGATGCTTGGTATTATTATCAAAAAGAGCATGATGAGGCTCCTATAAGGCAAATTATCAAACCAATAGAAGTTATTTGCTCCGATGTGCCTAAAATATATATTCGAGACTCGGCAATAAATGCAATATGTCATGGAGCAGCATTAACGATTCCAGGCGTTATTCGTTTGAGTTCAGGGATAGAGAAAGGTAATTTAGTCGCAATTTTTTCAATGAAGGACGAATTAGTAGGTTTAGCTTATAGTACTTTGTCAACAAAGCAGATTTTAGAAGAAACAAACGGAATTTGTGCTAATTCAAAAGCTATTTTGATGCAAAAGGATACTTATCCTTCTTCTTGGAAAAAGAATAAGAAATAAGAATTATACTCGTCTTCCTCGTCTTCCACCGCGTTGTCTGGTACTATCATGGGGGATAGGAGTGACTTCTTCAATTCGTGTTATTTGCAGACCCGACCGAGCTAGTGCTCGAATTGCAGCTTGCGCTCCAGGACCTGGATTTCGTGCGCCTGAACCACCTGGGGCACGAACTTTGACTACAATTCTTTTAATACCTCGTTCTTTAGCAATTCTTGCTATTTCATGTCCTACTTTCATTGCAGCGTACGGAGAGGATTGATTTCTGTCAGCACGAACCACTTGGCCGCCTGAGGATTTTACAATTGTTTCTGCGCCAGTCATATCTGTAAGTGTAATAATAGTA
Source organism: Candidatus Heimdallarchaeota archaeon (assembly GCA_011364965.1). Taxonomy (GTDB): domain Archaea; phylum Asgardarchaeota; class Heimdallarchaeia; order Hodarchaeales; family Hodarchaeaceae; genus Hodarchaeum. Next base: position 112,084 of record RDOB01000001.1, on the reverse strand, counting down.
TTGTTATAGGAACTCAAAATGTGCGCGATAGCTATTGTTGGAGTTTGAACTTTTTTCGACATATGATTCACCCTATTCATCAGATTTCGTTTCAGCATGAGGAGTACTTGAGGCAACCATAGCAAGACCAGGATGAGCTGGATCGTTGAATACTGAACTAGGCGAATAACTAATCTCTTCTTCTTCCCCTCTAATCACATGGTAACTTGGTGAGGTAACTTTCTGACCTCGGATTGAAATATGTCCATGGTTTATCATCTGTCGTGCCTGCCAAGGGGAGCCTGCTAATCCTAATTCATACACAAGAGATTGAAGTCTTCGTTTTAAAAATTGTTCAACAGAAAGTGATAGAACTTCATCTGTTGGACCGTCTTCTGTTGGCATAATTCCCAATCGATATAGTTTTTTGACAAGTATTTTCCTTTCTTCTTCCCGTTGTTGTTCAGATAAAGCTAGGGATGCTCGCGCGCGAGCTCGGTACTTTCTAAGCATTGTTTGGGCTTTCCATATTTCTTTTTTATTTCGTAATCCATATCGACCCATGTAAAGCATTTCTTCTTCAAATCGACTTTTATTAAAAGGATGTCTTGGACCTTCAAGTTTTTTACGTAATCTCCTCGGATCACCCATTGAATTTCGCCTCTAATATACAATTAAGCCTTTTTCTTTTTTGATACTCCTATCGTTGCGCCACCCCGTCCCGATGTTTTGGTTCTTTGTCCACGAACTGGTAGACCGAGGTAGTGACGTATCCCCCTATAAGAACGAGTTTTCTTCTCTCGTTCTATATCTAATCTTAATGTATCAATTAAATCGCTACTAATTATGTGGAAATCTTCTCCAGTTTCGACATCTTTTTGTCGATTCAACATCCATGCTGGAATCCCAAATGCAGGACAATTTGATAAAATATCCTCAATTAACTGAATTTCTTCCTCAGTTAAAAATCCACAACGCATTTCGGGATCCAGATCCGCTTTTTCGCAAATAAGCTCCGATAATCGATATCCGACACCTTTTATCTTCGTGAGGGCGTGTGCGACTAGCCAGTCTCCTCTACAATCGGCCCCTGCTATTCTTAATTGATGATTATATTCCAAAGCGGTATTCCCACCATTTTAGTACGAGTTTATTCATTCTACTCTATTTTTCAAGGAGTTTAGTGAACCTATATTATCATTATGCGTCTTATTTTCTTTTAATTACTAGATTTTTGCTTTGCAAAATGTTCTCTGTTTATAGTAAATTGAACGCCGAGGAGGAGATTTGAACTCCTGAGCTCAGAGAGCACATGCTGCCTGATGTATGAAGATTTCCTTACAGTAACGTTCCAGGCATGCTTCCTACCGGACTAGAATACCTCGGCAAATATTCAAATATATTTTAGACTAGATTCAACTTGCAATTTCCTCTTATCATTTTATTTTTTATTTTTTCTTAGTCAAATTGACTATTTAATTATCAAAAAGAAAACCAATAGAACTATTTGTTGCTTTAAATTATTCATTTGTAGTTATTTAAGTCCAATTACACTCTTATATGGTGTTTGCAATATAACACATAGGTTCAAGTAATAATATTCAATTTCAGGTCAATTTTCTTTTTAGAGGGAAAATTTGAATGATTTCACCTTTTATGAGAGTAATAATAAATTCCTTAAGTACTTTTAGTGAAAAAACACTCTTTCTTCTTAATAAACGCCTAAAACATGGAATTGGAGTATAAAAAGAATGGATGGGATATTTCTTAGATTCCACTAGATTTTAAAAGGATTCGTTCGAAATTATCATAGTAATATAAAACGGTTGAAATACACGTTAATAATAACAAAATAAATGTAAATCACGCAAATAACCTCGTGGACGGTTATTCAACCATAATCTCTTAGGAGAACGCTTGAATTGAGAAATACGGTTGTAAAATCATCAAGGATTCTTTTGACTCTCTCTGGTCTTGGTATATTGCTCTTTATTATTGGGATTTTATTCTTCAGTGGATTAGCCTCATATGTATATTATTTAAGAGTTCCTGTTACTTGGGATCGGCTATTTCTAGGTTTTAACTATCGTATTGTGCTTGCATTTAGCTTCTTCCTAATGGTAATTGGTTTTTTCCCAGTTTTTGCCGTTTTTGATCCTCCAACAAAAAAAGGAGTTAAAAAAATCTACTTTCATTTAATTTTACTTGTGTCTTTAGGAATTCTGATCCTCATTTACTCATTTTTGGTTTATACAGGAAGTATGGCACCTTTAGACCCTCTACATTCTTGGTTTGACTATTTGATAATTTCAACCTTTCTGATAATATTTGGGTTTTCTCCAATCGTATTTAGTATTCAAGATAAGGAAAGAGTGTGGGATTTCAAAATAATTTTCATGGTATTGACTTTAATCGGTATATTTTTGATTTTAGCAAGTTCCTTTATCGCACTTGAGATTATTGATCTCGGTTTCGATTGGTTACTCTTTGGAATCATTGGTGGCGTTATACTCTTCATTGGTATCTTACCTTTATTTGTTACTTCAAGCTATAATTATCAAAACCTTCTTTCCAAATTAAAGATACTCTGGATAATAGTAGCTCTTGTTGGTTTCATTCTATTTTTCCTTTCGCTAATGTTATACCTAGGAATAATACCTTCGGATTCACTGGGGATAGATTGGCAAATTGTCTTTCTATTTGGCTGTTTCGTATTTATTTTAGGTTTAGCATTACTTGGGGGTAATGAAAACTCCTATGGAATCTTAAAGAAGATACAAATTTTCTGGATTTTTATTTTTATTATCGGAATTATAGTTGTTATAACTTCTCTTGTTTTAGTACTTCCTAATTCCCCTGAACTTGCTGAAGGTTTGAGTTTTCTAAATCTTGGATTACCTTGGGATTCTCTGTATATATATGGGATGGCAATCACGATGGTTGGATTAGTTTTTGTATGTTCCGTTGCTTATTTTGAAACACAAGAATCAGGTGATTCTTTAGGCGGATTGCCCAGTGGAGCATCCATCCCAGATATTGATGCTAATGCTGGTGAAATGGTATTCTACTTAGAACTAATTAATCGGTCTAATGACGCGATGATAAAGCATATCAAGGAAGCAGCGAGAAAAGACAAGCTAAGACCAAGGGTGTATGAATCCCTCATAAAATATTATCAAGATCAACACCGTACTGTTAAAGCTCAATTAGAAGGGTATCGGAAGAAAAGTGCGATTCCTGCATCTAAAGATGTCGAATCATTATTTGCTGCAGCTCTAAGTGATACACAAGAAGCACCTGTTGCTATGCAACCTACCGTAGCTCCCTCACCCCCTCCTTCAACACCTGTTACTCCCCCCACTCCGCCTCCCAAAGCTATTCCCACTCCTCCTCCAACAATTCCCTCAGTTAGTCCAAGTATTACACCTCCCCCAGCACCTAGCCCTTCTGTAGCCCCTCCAGCCCCTGATAAATCACCTCTGGATTTGATTGCTGATGCAAGATCTACAAGCATTGCTGAATTAAGAGGTGAAATGTTGAAAGAACTACGTAGATTGAGGGAAATATTCAAAGAAGAGTAAGCTTGTCTACGAGGGAGATAATCATTTCCCATTTGGATGTAACTGCTGCAAAAAAAGCTGCTGCGAAAGCAGCTCTCGATTTTTTATCCTCTAACATGAATATTGGGGTTGGTAGCGGAACTACAGTACGATATTTAATTTCCTATCTAAATAAAAGTGCATTAAGAAATTTGAAGATCGTACCTACTTCATTAGATACTAAAATTCATCTTCAAAACTCTCTTGCTAAATCCAGTCATCAAATTATTGATCTTCCTCAATTTGATCTAGACATTACAATTGATGGAGCTGATAGCGTAAACCCAGAAAAACAGGCCATAAAAGGAGGAGGTGGAGCTTTAACTCGAGAAAAACTGGTAAGAAATTCATCTATACAATTCATCTTGATAGTTGATGAAAGCAAGGTTGTTCCTGCTTTAGGAAATTTTCCTGTCGCAGTAGAAATACTGCCTTTTGGATGGCGGAGAACAATTGAGTTATTGAAGAAATTCGGAGCGGTTAGTCTACGACAAGGAACAAAAAAATTAGGTCCTGTGATAAGTGACAATTTTGGATATATCGTAGATATAAAATTATTCTCCTCTGATTTATCACCAAATGAAATTCATAATCTCGAATTACAGATAAATGAGATTCCAGGAGTAATCGAAAATGGGATCTTTGGTAATCCTGCAGATAGAGTTATCGTCGGAAAATTCTCTGGTGAAATCACAGGATATTAGCCTCAATTTTAAACAACTTTCCAGTAGATTTTTTCTGAACCTTCTTCTAGACTGTTTAAAATTGTATGACCTACCTCACTTCGGGCAGATATCTTAATTTTAGAGCTCTTCGAAGTTGTTGCTACAAAAATCGGCAAATTTTGTCCTGTAGAAGAATTGTTTAAAGAAAATTCTATATTTGTGTTTCTCCATTTCCTCGGGAAATTAATTACAAGAGTTCTTTTCTTTCCAGATATCATCTCAGATCGCAGTAAATTGAGTTCCGAACTCCCCATATTCGTACCAGATTTATCTACGTCAAGTTTTACGTTAAAAGTTGCTTCTATCATTTTTATATTCTCCCCTCCTCTTCCTACTATGAAAGGAATGTCTGAAGAAGCACATTTCACCTCGTATCTGCGACCATATTTATCTTTTGGGACAAGAGATATAGGATTTGAGGCGAACTGTTGGATAGCTTCTTCAATATTCTTTTGAAGATGAGGTCTCAATTCAGAGTCTTTAATAACATCCTCATTCAATGGAATTACTACTGTTTGCTCCCCAAAGGTATACATTTCATAAACTGGTTCACCAGTTTCAAAATCTCGCACTTGTACAACAGGTCTTGCTAAATCACTTTCAACTAACCCTGCAGGTACTTTTACTGTCATTTTAACTTCTAATACCTGTGCTATATTTCCTGCGTCAATATAGATTATGGTATCAAGTACACTGGGGATAACACCTAGCTCTAATCTTCCAATAAATCTTTGGATAGCATCAATTGCTGTACTTGAGTGAATTACGCCTACTAAACCAATCCCAGCAAGTCTCAGATCTGTATATAACTTAAAATCGTCAGTATCGCGAATTTCATCAAAAATGGTATAATCGGGTCTTGATAGCAGGAGAATATCTTGAATCTCCGAGTGTGTACCAAAATTTTTTGAATACTGAGTAATTTCTGCGTTTAAATCGAGATCTCTAGGAGATTCAATCGTTTTTATTATCTTTGATTTAGCTTGATAGAAGAGTGCTAATGCTCTAGCAAATGTTGTTTTTCCTGTGCCGGGACTTCCAGCTACCAATATTCCTTCTGCTTTTTCTTCTAGCCGTTTGAAGAGGTTATTAGATATATTGTAATCAGTTATAGCTAATTTTACTAGGGGCTTTACAGCAGTGATTTCCCATCCATCTGCAAAAGGTGGTTTGGAAACAACTATTCTAATGTTTTCATATTGAATGATTGTGGAGGCTGGTCGGTCAATTTCGATAAAAGTATTCTCAAAAATTTGTGCTTTCTCGGTTATTTCGTATGCAAGTTTTTTAAGGAATTCTTTGGAAAGGATTTCATCGGAAAATTTTTCAAACCTGACTTCTCCTGGTTTTCCTCGCTTAATATAAGCTGGAACTCCCTGTTTTAAATGAATACTCATTGTTTCGTTATCGAAATACTCTTCTATCCTTAAACTTTTCGTACTCGGATCTAGACGCTTACTTGGCACAAATAATGTCTCTATTCCAATTGCTTTAGAGCTCAGATTCTGAACAGTATCAGAGGTTATCAAAATTCCATTCTGTTCATATGCAAAATCTCGAATTATCGCGTCAATCTCCCCACTATGAGCCCTTTTAATCTCTGAAAGCCTTGGACGACGACCTCCATATTCAATTTCTATATTCCTATGTTTACAAATCTCTCGTAGATGAATAAGTTCATTTAAACCAGTAATTCCCGTTTTCTCTCCCTCATTTGCTTGATGCTCTAATTCTGAGATTAAAGAAGCATGGAGAATTATTTTAGAGTCTGCTTCAATTTTATTCTTTTCCAGAAGTTTTCTCATTCCTGCATTGATAATAACAGATGTGTCTGGAATATATATTTTTTCATCTGAAAGAATTGCATATCTTTCCATTTATTTCTCCTCCTCTAGGTTTTGATCCTCCACACGGAGTTCATCTCGATATTCATATTCGAGTTCGTTGGGTTCTAACTCTAATTGAGATGCCTGATAATATGTTACATCTCCTAAACTATCTATAACAGAAAGAAGCAACTTTTTTCTGTCAATTTTTGCTTGTTTAACTATTTGATCAAGAAAATCAAGATTTAAATCCTCACCTTCTGGCATCGGAAACACGACAATTTTGCTGACAGCTTCACCTGGTTTACTACCCCTCGGATATATTCGAAAAGGAGCTGTTATTCGTGTTCCAATCCTAACCACGTAACCTCTGTTTCTCAAATCTTTATAAACGAGATACCTGCTCCAGAAATTCTGAACCTTTTTGGAAAAATGAGCTACGAGTTCACTTTGGGAAATTAGGTTTCCGTTTTCTGAATGATATACTTCAATTCGAGCTCTATCTAAAAGAAGAAGTATCTCTTCTGGTTCCAATTTGAGCTCATCTTCAGCTTCTGATGTCCATTGGCCAAAGTATCCATTATTAAAAATACTTTTTGCTTGAGGATCACAAATAGAAATGTATAGATTATCCATATTAAACTCTAATTTGGGAATATAGTCCTCCTCATCTGTATTATTAATTTCTAGATTCATTTTTCTCGGTTTCCAGATGATTCATTTCATTTCTGTGATTTAAGAATAGGGATATGTCTATTAAACCTTAAATTAAGTCAAATCAGCAGAAATCTTTGGTATTATATAAGTGCCATATGGGATAGAATCCTATTGAATTAGGAAAAAAAGAACATATATATGTGCAATACCTCCCAAATTGACTGAACTTAGCTTTTCAAATGAGAAAGTTGGCATATTAAACCCTATACAGTCTTTATCCTTGAAATTGCTTGAAGATCGTGTAATTGGATTTACTAGATACTTCATTTGCTGTAGATGAAAGAGTACGGAGGATTTAAATCACATAGCGAAAAAGCATCACTCAGACGTGTACAAAACAGTACAGACTGATCTATAGTCTAGTTCTTTACTACTCCCTTCTAAGTAGTTGAATAACAATAGGAGAGCAATTATAATGGGTCATAGAAAAAAACATGCACCTCATCGTGGATCTTTGGGTTATCGTAGAAAGAGAGCACTCAAGCAGACCTCCCGTTTAAGAACATGGCCAGAATCCTCTGAACCCCGATTATTAGGATTTATAGGTTATAAAGCTGGGATGACACACATTGCACTTGTCAATTCAGATAAGAGATCCCCTTTTTATAAACAAGAACAATTTATTCCAGTAACTATTGTTGAAACACCCCCAATTACTATATTTAGTATCCAATTATATGGTACAGACGATATTACAAATTCAATTCGAGTAGTGAAGCAGATCTGGGGAGAGAATCTTGACAAAGATCTTGGACGTAGAATAAAACTTCCTAAAAAGAAATTAAACAAAAAAGCTGAGATCGCTGAAGCTAGGAAAGCTCTTGTAGATATTTCCGAGGTTCGTGTGCTTGTTCATACAACTCCAAGAGAAGCAGGACTCCCACAGAAAACACCTGATGTCATCGAAATAAAAATTGGAGGATCAATTGAAGAGGCCTTTAATTATGCTGCTGAATATTTAGATTCGAAAGTTAATTTGGACGATATTTATACCCCAAATGATTTTGTTGATATAAATGCTGTTACTAAAGGTAAAGGGTTCAGCGGTCCAGTGAAAAGACACGGAATAAAAATAATGCCAAGGAAAAAGCGAAAAGGGCGTAGAGTAGTCGGCTGTATTGGACCATGGCACCCCGCTCGTGTAATGTGGACTGTCCCAAGAGCAGGTCAGCTTGGATATTTTACTAGAACAGAATATAACAAGCAGATTCTCAAAATAGGGGATGATGGAGAAGAAGTGACTCCAGTAAGTGGCTTCAAACGTTATGGTAAAGTCTCGAAACATGTAATGATTCATGGAAGTATTCCGGGGCCAGCAAAACGTTTAATTCGTATACGAGATCCAGTTCGACCCAAAAAGGTAGATATAGAAGACTTACAAATTACTTACATTAGTACTACTGCTAAAAATTAGTCTGAAAGGTGAGAAGAATGAGTTCAACAAAAGTCTCAGTTTTCGATTTAGAAGGAAAGGAAAAAGAGAAAATAGACACAGGAACTATATTTACCGTAGCATTTCGTCCTGATATAATAAAACGTACTGTTTTAGCTAGTCGCCGAAATCGTCAAATTGCCTTCGGAGTTGACCCTCAAGCTGGGAAAAGAACAACTGCTGAAAGTTGGGGTGCAGGGAGAGGTGCAGCCCGAGTAGCAAGGGTGAAAGGTTCACGAACACATTCAGCAAGCCGAGGTGCATTGAATCCTTTCGTAGTGGGTGGACGACAAACTCACCCACCGGAAGGAAAGCAAAATTTTACAGAGAAAGTTAATAAAAAGGAAAAAATTATCGCTAAAAAATCTGCAATCTCTGCAACAGCAGATGCTACGCTTGTCGAATCACGAGGACATATAATTGAAGAAATTCAATCTCTTCCCTTAATTGTAACTAATGATTTTGAATCACTAAAGAAAACACAAGAAGTTCAAATTGCTCTTAATAATCTGGGTTTAGCTTTTGATATAGCAAAAGCTAAACGTCGAAACAGCCAAATTCGGCCAGGAAAGGGGAAAAGGAGAGGACGGAAATACAAAAGCGGTAAATCTGTTCTTATTGTGATTGGTACCGATTTAGGAATTAGGGACGCTTCTAAAAACATACCTGGCGTAGATGTTGTTATAGTTGATCATTTAAATACAGAACACCTTGCACCTGGAACTCATGCGGGGCGATTAACAGTTTGGACTAAATCAGCAATCGAATACTTACGTGAGGCAGAGTTAGCGAGCTGAACCATAGGAATATTAATCGGAGTGAATGAAATTGAAATTTAGACAACCTCAGGATATAATTAAATATCCACTAATCACAGAAGCAGCATTCAATAAAATGGATAATCTAAGCGAAAATGCATTAGTTTTCATTGTTGATCGAAGAGCAACAAAAAAGGAAATTCGGAATGCCTTTGAATCACTATATGATGTTAAAGTTATCAAAGTTAATACCTTAATAACCCCTAGAGGAGAAAAAAAAGCCTTCATAAAGCTTTCTCCTGATCATAGTGCCTTAGATCTAGCTACAGAGGTTGGAATAATTTAAGAAGGTGTAAATCATGGGAAAGCGTATTTTAGTTCAACGTCGTGGGCGCGGAACCTCTGTTTTTCGAGCTCTTTCACATCGAAGGAAGGGAAGATCTCGTTATCTGCCCCTTTCGGAAGCGGAAATTAATGATAAGCTTAATTTCACAATTATTGACTTCATCCACGAAAGAGGAAGAGGATTACCATTAATGCTTGTTAAGTATAGCAATGGAGATGAAAGTATTCTTCCTGCCCCAGAAGGAGTGTATATCGGTCAAAACCTCGAGCAAGGACAAAAAGCAGCTTTAAATGTAGGAAATATCTTACCTATCGGTAATATTCCAGAAGGAATATGGATCTGCAATATTGAAATGAGACCCGGAGATGGAGGAAAACTTTGTCGGGCGTCTGGAACGCATGGGCAGGTAAAATCTCACGTTAAAGAAGGTACCATCATTCAATTGCCTTCACGGAAGATGAAAACAATTCATAACAATGCTAGAGCTATGGTTGGGGTTATATCAGGAGGAGGCCGCCCTGATCGTCCATTTTTAAAAGCAGGTCTTAAAAGAGCATATATGAGGGCAAAAGGTCACAAAGCTTTTCCTGTGGTACGTGGAGTCGCGATGAATATTGTTACTCACCCGTTCGGTGGTGGAAGTCATCAGGGTCCAGGTCAACCCACTACTGTATCTCGAAATGCCCCCCCGGGTCGAAAAGTGGGATTGATAGCTGCAAGACGTACGGGACTTCGCCGTGGGCGTATCCGTTAGCCCGATTCTGACATAGAATTAGCTGATATTTTCTTTTTTACTTTTTTTAATCGTACAAAAGACTCTCGCTCTTGTTCTGCTAATGTTAGCTTGATCCAAGCTACTGTTGCCCTAATGCGCGGGATAATAATGTAATTAAGAGCGTTAACTCTTCGTTTTGTATCTGTTATTTCTTTTGCTAATCTAGTTAAGCTAGAATGGATTTCCGCAAGGTCAACTATCGCTTTTAAAGCACTTTCAAATGTCAAAAGTGCAGTATCGAACCTTGCTGTTGTTTCACTCATTGAATAATTTAAAATCGAATCCTTTGATATTTCTTTAGTAAGTCTAAAAATAGGTACAGAAATACCCATCATGTTACGTTTTTGGCTTTCAATTGAAAAGAGACGAGGATAACTCATAGCTACCTTAGAAATTGCAAAATCCCCCATTTGAAGTTCCAGTTGTCTAAGTTCCTTATAAGATTTTTGGACAGCGATTTCGACTCTTTTTCGAGCTTCTTTATATGTATCAATAGCAGAGAATAATTCACCAGTTAAAGCTTCCAATTTTTCACTTAATAATTCATAACCCTTGTTTGCAAGTTCTAATCTTTGATTTAGATCCAAGAGCTGCATTCGTGTGGGTGTGATTCCTGGAATGATATCCTCTGAGCTCATAATAATACCAATTTATTTTTTAAGATTTTCTAAAAGGTAGAGAACAAATATAAATGGTGCGGGGGAGGAGATTTGAACTCCTGAAAGCCTACGCTAACAGATCTTGAGTCTAGACAACGCATACACTGCGTTCTGTCCCCGTTGACCTGGCTAGGGAACCCCCGCTAATCCTTGGGAGGAAAGAAATATATTCTTATCAATATAAAGGAAGAATATACGGAATTTTAAAAAGTTCTGAAGGAAAATGAAAGCCTTAATTCCTTCCTTCCCTATTTTATTACGTCCTGAAGTCTACTAAGAGTAATTGATAGCGCTTCCTCAAGCCGTAAGGCTCGAGTTCCATAATGTTTTAAGATACTAATACAAATATCAAAGATTTCATTGATCTTCTTACCATCTGCCTTTAGAATTTCAGGTATTCCGTGATAAGGTCCTCCAAATGCAACTAATAGATTATTGTACCTACTAGGGCTAATCGAAATCTCCGAAATGGGTTGACACGTTCGAGAGGTTGCTATTTTATATTCAGGACGATCTTTTAATAATTTAGTTAAAGTAGCTGCAGAGGAATGAACCTTATATCCCCAATAAACGTTTTTAGGAGGTTTTGGGACTACTTTGGCAAAAAACGTGGTATCTTTTTCTTGGATTTTTACAGTAACTCGCATAGTGCGATTAACAAAGGAAATATTTGGAACTGATTCTACCTCTAATAAATGAGAATATCCAACATCTGCACGAACTCTCCCTTGATTGAGAAAAATTGCTGCTTCTCTATACTCATTCACTTTAATTGCTTTTGATAAAGAATGATGAGGAAGTGCTAATGGAGAAAGAGTTCCTACAGCTACAAAATCTCTTGAAAGTGGAAATAATCGTTTTCTTAAGTATTGGGGACATTCAACATATTTTAGGATTCGATTGATGATTCTACGTTCTCTATGAGCTTCCCGGGGTTTTAGATGAGGGTCATGGTATATTATAATGTCCGAAAATTCAAAGATAGCTACAATTCTAGCTATTTGGAAGATTTTATCAGTTTTCGAACGAATATCACTACAATCATATACTGCAGAATCAGGAATAGCAATAATTTTGGTCAATTGAGGTACCACGGAAGAAGAACAGGAATAGATATTGTATAAATTTCACTCGATGACTTTTCCCTCAATAAAATCGATATAAGCGCTTATAACATGTTTTTGATTAATAATTCCTAAAATTGATCCATCTGGACTCACAACGGGCAGCTGATCAATTTTCTTTTGAACCATTTTTCTTGAAATATCTTCAATAGTGCTATAAGAATAACAAACTTCAATATTGGTCTCCATAATATCTGATACTTTCAAATTTCTGGGAAGTGTTAAAGTTTTAGCTCCGATGATGAGAATAGATTCACTGTCCCAAGATGAACTGTCATTTTCAGCGCCATGTCCTGTTAAACTTTTACTCATAGAATCCCAGATCTCTGCCACTTTAAGAAAATCATTTTGAGTGATTATGCCAACCATCTCAGTTTCATTGAGTACTGGTAATCCTTTTTGATGGCAAAGACGCAAAATTTTAGCTGCTACTGGTAAGGGAGTACCTTCCCAAATTGTAGCTACATTCTTATCAAAATAATAGTCAATTTCGATATCAATTTTCGCTGGCACAACAACTTTTTTAACTATGTCATCTCGAGAAACAATTCCTTTTAGAGTTATTCCATCTTCATCCACTATCGGAATCCTTTGGAAAACATGGCGAATAAAAATCTTAGAGGCTGCTATTACTGTATCAGTTTCTTTCAGAGTCACAACATCGCGTATCATCAATAAAGAAAGCTGGGTTTCATCAGGGTTCTTAAATAGGTCTGAACGTGAGACAATTCCCGCAAGTTCGTTTGTTCCTTTCTTAACAACAGGATATACACTTAATCCAGTTTCTTGAATTGCTTCTAGTAGTTGATCCCTATTTCCAGGAATATCCATTGTGACGACTTCTTCTCTTTTTGTCATAATCTTAGAAACTGGAATATTTTTAGACATATTAATCACGAAATCCATTTTTATAAATCATCTATATCGTTTTATTATTAAAAACATTACCTCAAAAACAGGTTAATTTTCTCCTTTTTTATTGGAAATTTATTTCCTAGGGTATCAGAACGATGGTTTTCAAAATTTTAGATAGATAATCTCCTATTTAAACCTGAAGTATATTTAAAATAATAATTATACCAACAAAGACAATAGCAATCCCTACCGTCCAGTATGGCCCGATTTTAATCCCCGGGGAATCAGATTCAGAATAGAATCTTATAAGACCAGCCCCTGTTGCTGGCATCGGTGAATCATCTCTTTTCTTGGCTCGTCTTACACTCAACTAGTTCACACCATCGTTTTAGAACGAGAGACTCAATGCATGTTTATCTTTAAGAAGCTTTAGATTCCTACCTGAGCTCAGATGAGCAAAGGAACAAATTACTTCCTTCTACTGAAATTACAGGAGGTATTCGAACGAAGGATCATTAGCTCTTTACCCGCTTTTTTGTTTTATTCGCTTTCATAAGGACTTCCTTCTGTCACAGGATTATAATTATGTAGACTCTCACCCAAAGAATGAATCCTAAGACATAGTATCTAAATAGAAGTCCTTTAGAATAGGTAAAACCATAATATGATGGATTCCCTCCCAGAAGAAGATCTCGATATTTAAAAAATTAAATAATAGATTCAATAATCTTATTTCCCCTCCACCACATATAATCTAACCAGTCTGCAAATTGGTCTATTATTGGAACGCCCATTCTTTCGATAATTATCGCGAATAATATAGTTCCAAAGAATCCTATAACTTTAGAAGAAACATCATGTGCCCAATAAAACGCGGTCTCTGGATCCATTTCAAAAGTATTAACTAGAATATAGACACATAAAAGGTGAAAAGTGATTCTTAAAGCATTTCCAATGAACAAAGAAAAGAAAAATACCATACTCGCTTTAATTTTAGCTTTCCATGTAGCTTCTGTTACCATGATAATAGCGATAAGTAAGGATCCTGCTTGCATGCCTGTACATGCTTTTACTATCCAATAATCGCCGTTAGTTGACGGAATATGAATTCCTGGGGTTTGAATAGTTGCCTCCAGAAAAGGAAAAGATCCACCTCTGAGAGTTTCAGGAATGATCGAATTCGGATCTACCGTTGGTATCAAAGTATGGAAGACACCAAAGAAATCTAGCAGAATACTAATTATATCTCGAGTAGGTATTTCATAAAATACCCAATCAGGGACAGTATATAGTAAAAAAGTAATGATAGTTGCTATTGCTAATGTTGATAACATCAATTTATCATTATGAAAACGCTTAGAAGAAGGTTTTTTAAGATTTTTCTGTTCAGCTTTATCTAAATTCGTGGAATCTTTAAAAAGATCTGAGGAATCCTTTTCAACTACCATATCGTTCTCTCTTAAGTATTCTGTTGAAGATATTTACTATGATATGAATCTCTATTTAATGACACCTTAAACGGGTTATAATATATATTCTTCGAATTATGAAACTGACTCTTCGGGATCATTAGATATTGAAAAGATTAACTCAAATAAGATCTATGATTGGAAAATTTCAGGATCTTTTAAAGTATACCATCCATAAGTCACCTTACATATTTTCTTATCTACTAGATCTCTTAAAACCTGTTTAATTTGATCTTTAGGTAGTTTCACATCAGTAGTGAGTAAATTTGATTGTGCTTTAAACTGGGGTCGTTGAAGCAACGCGTGGATTACTCTTTGTTCGGGTTCTGACAGTTTCAATTCTGAGGGTATCTTGAAACTAAGAGTCTCTGAAGTAGTTTCAGGCGGGATTTCCCCTCTTTTATGTTCTAAAATATGTTTATCCTTCAGTATATACCAACCATAAGATACTCTTAATATTCCTTTGTCTACAAGATTTCGCAGAACTTCCTTGAGAACGCTTTGTTTTAATCCTGTTGGCCTAGTTAATAGGTTTGATTGAGCTTTTAGATTAGGTCGTGATTTAATAGCTCTTATGGTTGCAATTTCTTCAGGAGTGAGGCCTTCTCCTACGCGGGAAATTCTTGGAGATTTTTTCTTCCTTTTTTTCTTCGAATCATCTGCAAAGGTATTTTTAAAGAAGGGTAAGTGACTCTTTTTTATAATATACCACCCTACTTGAGTACGTAGTAATCCCTTTGAAATTAAACTTCTTAAATAAGATTCTGCTCCCTCTACTTCAATTCCAAGATCTTTAGCTAAGATTTCAGGTTTTGTTCTATGTTTAATCCGCATATAGGTTCGTTCAAGTATTTCCATTTCCCTTTCTGTAGGCAAATCTTCTTCCCAGTTATCTTTTCTGAAGAGTGAAGAAGTTTGTTTTAGGTAAGGCCTTATATCGTCTGAATATTCCCTTGAGGGAGGAGGTGGATTAAAAAGATCTGATTGTGAATCTTCAGATCCACTTGATTGGGAGGGGGCGTCTCTGAATAGCTCTTTTTCGGGAATTTCATCATCAACTCGACTGATAGTCTCTAATGAATCCTCAAATAATTCCTGTTCTGCATGATTTAGAATTTCTTTCTTATTCGGAGTATGGGGTTTCTTGGAAATTGATTCCACTTTTGAAATTTCTTCTGATTCTTCTGTAATCGAATGATTCGCAACAGTTTGGGATTTTATTACTCTAATTCGTGCAGTTTCTTCCGTACTTGCTGTTGAGGAGCGTTCTTGTGGGCGCTTTACTTGCATTTGTCTAATTGGAATCTGATTTGCGTTTTTTGTAATTTTACTAAAAAAAAGAGTTTTCTGTGTTTTTTCAACCACAAGCTCGTGATCTGCTAATAAATCATTGACATCACTACTCAAAGTATCAAAAATTTCCCCGCTCCCTTCAATTTCGACTAAAAGAGGCTCTTTGCTATCGCTGGTAATAAATTGCTTTATTCGGATCTTTTTACAACTCAATTGATTTAAATTAAAAAATTCTTCAATTTCACGATTCATTACTGCAGATTCGTTACCATGAATTTCCAAAATATATTGCTGTTCCGATCGCGATTCTTCTATATAAAATACCAGAGAAGGAAGATCTGGTATTCTTGGAGTGGCTTGAACACTATTTTCAATAAATTCAATATCTCGGAATCGTCCACGAGCCTTTAGAAAATTAACAAAATCATTTAAAATTGCATTCTGGCGGTACAACAAGAACCAAATCCCTTTGAATGTAGAGATATTTCTTTAAATGAGAAAGGATGATATATTATCCATGTAGAAGCTACTTTGAATCGTCTTGAAAAACTTTTTCGTTATTTAATGGCTTTAATTGTCTTTATTCTGGTAATTTTGGGCATTGAGGTTATTCTTAAGTTAAATCTCCCTTTATTTTAAGTTTTGTTTAATTTTAGGAGACATCACCTTCAAAAATCTTATGCAGATAGTGTGAAAATCTCTTTAATTTCTTTAACATCACAATTTTTCAATTTCGCTTTAATTTCATGTGAAAGAGAAAAATTTATCTGATTAGAGGTTAAAAATTCTACTTTATCAGAATCTTTATTAACTTCTTCCCAAATAGTAGTGAATTCAATCGCAGATAACCCAAAAAAAGGAGAATTTATTTCCAATATAGACATTGGGGTGAAATTTTCTCCCAATAGAGGAGAGTTCGGGTTTTGACTATCATTATCTTTCTTCTTCTTCCCCTGTTCTTTTTCTACTGAAATTATTCCGTAATATGACAATTCTCCTAGGAAAGCAAGAATTTTTTGTCCTTCTATTTCCTTTTTAACAGAAATAATTTCTGGTAATGTCATATTACGTTCGCAGAGTAGAGATAATATTTCAAGCACATTAGGATTCTCTAGGAGTTTATTTAACATACTTGATTTGGCACCACCATTAATCCAGTAGAATAACTTCTATCTAATTATTTATAAATACTATCTTAGATATGCTGGATTGAGCTTAGAGGATCAAATAATGACAAACACCAATACCAGTGGATCTGATGCTGTTTTAAGATGTGTAGACCTACGTAAAATCTACATTTTGGGTGAAGTGAGAGTAGAAGCCCTAAGAGGTATCAATATGACAATTAATCGTGGGGAAATGGTAAGTATCATGGGACCCTCTGGTTGTGGCAAAACAACTCTTTTGAATATCATTGGTTCTCTCGACTATCCAAGCTCAGGGAAAATCTTCATCGAAGGGCGCGATGTTTCGAATGCGAACGAGAAAGAATTAACCGAAATCCGAAGAAAAAGTGTTGGTTTCATTTTCCAATTCTATAATCTATTACCTGTTCTTACCGCTGTAGAAAATGTTGAATTACCAATGTTAATTGCTGGGGTAGCGAAAGATGAGCGTACTAGTCGAGCATTGGAGCTTTTAGAGAAAGTTGATTTGTTAAACCGGAAAGATCATAAACCAGATGAGTTGAGTGGAGGAGAAAGACAAAGAGTCGCTATTGCTAGATCCTTGGCAAATCGACCATCTATTTTACTTGCAGACGAACCTACTGGAGATTTGGACACAGAAACTGGACAATCCGTTCTTAAATTACTTAGAGAGGTAAATCGGACTGAAAATCAGACATTGGTCTTGGTAACGCACGATCCGAATATAGCAAGGCAATCTAGTCGTATATTTCACATTAGAGATGGTAGAATTGCTTCCATCGAAGAAACCTAGAATTTAATCATTAAATCAGCAACGTTCTAAAAGTATCATTACCTGTTCTTTTCGATTCAGCATCTAAGATTTTAACTAGTTCTTTGAAACGATTTCGAATTGTTACTGGAGTAATTTTTGCTATACTAGCTATTTCTTGTTGAGTTCTACGTTCCCCTGTCTGGATAGTTGAGATATATAAAGCAGCAGCAGCAAGACTCATGGGATTTTTTCCAACAGTAGCCCCTCGTGAACGAGCTATATTTAATATTTTAACTGCTTGACGTCGAGCTTTCATTGTAACTCGCAAGTTGATACCTAAACGATAAACAAGAGCAGAATAGTCACTTGGTGAGACTTTTAGGTCTAATTTTTGTAATATAATTCTAATACATCGTCCTAATTCTTTAGCGGAAATATTAGAAACTGATGCAATATCTTTGAGAGTTTGAGGTAGTTTTTTCTTCCTACAGGCAAGATATAAACTAGCTGCAATCATTCCATCAATAGATCTACCACGGATTAGGTTCTTCTTGAGTGCTTTTCTATAAATCATCGCTCCCATTTCAGCAACATCGTCTGGTAATTCAAGTTGACTCTTAATTCTTTTCAATTCTTTTAATGCAAATCGTAGATTGCGGATTTCAGACTTTCTTGTCCTATTATCAATACGTGAAAGTCTTCTATATTTTGTTTGAGACGTAAAAGGTAACGTTTTTCCCGAAATATCTTTTCTGATGTTTCCAATTTGAGTTCTAAGGCCCATTTCAGCCTTAAGAGGAGTAATAGGGCTTCCAGTCCTTGACCTTTCTTGAAGTTCACTTGAATCATAAGCTCTCCATTCAGGTCCAGTATCAAGTGTAAAGTCAAGAACCAATCCACATGAAGCGCAAACAGAGGTACCTTTAGTAAAATCACTAACTATATCTACACTACCGCATTCGGGACATTTAGGTTCTTGTGGCAAAGAAAAACGGCCCTCCAGAACTCATAAATTATTCTGTGAAAAAGCTTTTAAGTATTTATGGGAGGTATATTGGAGCTTTTCAATATGTAATGAACTTGATAATCTATTTGCTTTCTTACTAAAGATATCTAATTCAATAAAATTCGAAATAGCAATTTTTACCTATTATATAGAGAAATATTTAGAATTTCAGTTTCTTTGATAAGAAAGAAGGCATTAAAGCTAATTCAGAGTTTTATTAAAAAACTGAAATTATAAGTTTTCTTATTCCTGCAATATTTTGATAGCACTACAGAAATATTATCAAAATATCTTAGTCGTTACTCTAAGAGTAGACTCTAGTGAAAAATATGATGAGAAAAGGCATTTAATGCAATTTTTTTAATAAAGATTTTAAATCCTTTATAAACGACTTTATAAACTTATAAAAATACACGGAAAATATAGAGAGTTTAAAGTTTTCTGGGTTCCAAAATCCAAAATCACTTCCCATGTATTATTTAATTATTATTAAGAAATCTAGATCAGGCCGTGGTGGTATTTATGTCAACAGATTCAGAGAGAGAAGATTTATTTGCAGAAGTTCAAAATGTTGTAGCTTCAGTTGATCTAAGATGCAAAATAAAATTAGAAAGGGCCGCAAGTAGGTTACCGGGAGATGTGCAAGTTTCTTATATACCCGAACAATTTCCTGGGGTAGTTGTGAAAATTAAAAAGCCTAAAGTGTCGATTTTAGTATTTTCATCTGGAAAATTAGTTGTCACGGGAGCTAAATCAGTTCCTATGATTGAGGAAGCAGTTGAGGTAATTTCTGAATTACTTAGGCAAGCAGGTCACAATGTAAAGCATGAAGCGACAATTACCGTCCAAAATATTGTAGCATCGGGGACGTTGGGAAAACGAATCAACTTAGAGCTTGCTGCTCTACTTTTAGAACATTCAATGTACGAACCAGAGCAATTTCCAGGATTAATCTATCGTATGCAGGATCCTAAAGTTGTTTTACTACTTTTTCAATCAGGAAAGTTAGTTTGCACTGGAGCAAAGAAAGAAGAGTACGTTTACCAGTCGATTGAGAAAATTTATTCGATCTTGGAAGAGATCGATGCTTTTGAGGTAACTGGTATTCAGTATTAATCCGTCTTTATATGATTTCAATCCTTCCTAATGAAATCTAAACTCTCTCTAATGGCAATTGGGATATTTTTTAGTAAATCATTAATACCAAATCTTTCCCCAGATAGTTCTCCAGCTCTTCCATTAATGTAGGTTCCTATACATGATGCATGAAAGGGAGAGATAGATTGTGAAACTAATCCTGCAATCAATCCAGCTAAAACGTCTCCTGTTCCCCCACGTGTCATCCAAGGAGTTCCTGATTTATTAATTTTAAATCGTACTCCATTTGTTATAACATCCCAATGTCCCTTTAAAACCCAGATTCCTTTATTTTCTTTAGAAATTTCCAAGAATAGTTTTAAACGATGGTTAAAACTATCTTGAGACTGAGGAAGTTTTATTCCCGTCATCAATGCAAATTCTCCCGCATGAGGTGTGAGTATAGTGTTGGAAGATATTTCAGATAGATTAATTAGTTTTAAGGCATCCGCGTCAATAATAATTGTATGATCATTTATACCTTCTAGATTTAGGATCTCATGAATCGCTTGTTTCGTGGTTTCTTGTCGGCCTAGGCCAGGTCCAATAACAATTACGTCATTTTCAGTAATTTCTTTCTCAGGAATAAATTCGGGTGCAAGATGATTTCCATTAAATTCTTTAACAATCAATTCTGGAGAATAAGAACGAATTACACCACTTATCTTTGAAGGAACAAATAAAGTCACGAGATCAGCACCAGCACAGATCGCTGCTAATCCAGATAATGCTGGAGCCCCAGTATATAATTCATTCCCCCCAATTACCAAAATTTTACCATTGTCTCCTTTTTTTGACCAATTAGATCTATTTTTTAGTGCTTTCAAATCACCTGGTCCTACTACGAATTCAGCTTCTTTTGGAATTCCAATGGGAATAATATGAATTTTCCCTGAGTTTTCCGGTTTTAATCCAATTTTTTGTTTATGGAGAACTCCTGTATAATCTGCTTTCACAAAAATTTTCGCTGATTTCCCTGAATCTGGATCAATCCCAGAAGGTGTATCAATACTCAATACAATAGATCCTTGACGTTTTGATGCATTGATTGCTTTTATTAACGAAGCTAAAGGTTCCCGAATTTCACCCCTTAATCCAGTTCCCAGTAAAGCGTCAATTATCAAGGAATTAGGTTTTATATTCAAATTTTTAACCTGTTCTACTTGAGTAATCTGATGAACAGAGACAGATTCTTGTATATTTTCTAATATTTTCCAATTCTCTAAAGTTGATTGCTTTTCTATTTCTTTGGCGATCCCCAATAAATATAAAGCCACTGAATAATACCTAGAAATGTGACGTGCTACTACCATTCCATCTCCTCCATTTCCCCCTTTTCCTGCAAATATTACAACATTAAAATCTTTCATTTCGGTTTTTTGTTCTTTAACTATTTTTAATATTAAATGTACAAGTCCTGAACCCGCGTTTTCCATTAAAAGACGTCTATTGATTCCTAAAAATTCTGAATTAACATCAGTAATTGCCATATCTAAAGAAGTAATTTTCTCTGAGTTCATGATCCACACCTTTTGCTTTTAGAAAAGAGGATGCGTTTTATCTTTAAAAAAGGTATTAACAAATATTGAAAAATCCCCTAATTCTTTCGTTTAAGAAAGAGTCCTTCGAGATAATCTGCTACCATTCATGCTCAAATGGAAGGAATGAAGTGGAAACTATTATTATTTGTTCTTTCTATCTATTACTATCCTTAAATATAATTTCTGGATTGATTCTTATTCCATATCCTATAAATATGCTTTTACTAGCAATTTCGTCAAGAAATTGGGTAGATCCAGTCGCCAAATCTCATTACAAGGATAATGAGCTTCCCAGCGTTACTATACAGCTTCCCGTATATAATGAATCCAAAGTTATAAAATCAACCCTTACAGAGATAACCAAACTTCTTTATCCGAAAAATTTATTGAAGTTTCAAGTTCTTGATGATTCTACTGATCATACCTCTAGCATTATATCCTCTGAGGTCGCTAAGTTGACAAATAAAGGATTTAATTTTGAAATTATCCACCGTGAAAATCGAGATGGATATAAAGCAGGAGCATTGGAAAATGGAATCAAAAGTATCACCTCCGAATTTATAGCGATATTTGATGCTGATTTTCAGGTAAATCCACTATTCTTGGAGCAAATCATACATTATTTCAAGAGTAATGAGAGAATTGGAGCTGTTAATGCACGTTGGGATCACTCTAATTTGGACTTTTCACTCTTTACAAAAGCAATGTCTATTGGTTTGGATCAACATTTCCTTGTTGAAAAACCTGGCAGGAAACAAAGAAATGCTTTTATGAATTTCAATGGGACTGGAGGTGTCTGGAGAAAATCTGTTATAGAACAAAGTGGAGGATGGTCTTCACGCACATTAGCAGAAGATTTAGATCTTGCTTATAGGGCACAAATGTTAGGGTTCGATATTCTGTACATTAGAGATGCAACGAACCGTCAAGAGATTCCTCCAACGTTGCGATGCTGGATAATACAGCAAAGTAGATGGTCTAAAGGCTTTTCCCAAAACATTATTAAGAACTTAAAGCTTTTTCTATCAGGAAATCACGATAAATCACGAGTACAAGGGATTCTACATTTAACTACATATATGGTTCCCTTAATGATCCTTATTAATACAATAACTGGTTCATTTCTATTGTACTTCTCGCAATATCGCGCTGATTCAGTATTTGTATTTGGTATCTTTTTCTCGATAGCCACAATTTGCGGTATAATCACTTATATGATAACTATTGTAAGAGCTAATAGACCACTATGGCATATACTATTGATACCCTTATTCCTATTTTGGGGCGCAGGTTTAATTGTTAGAATGGGTTTCGGTACAATTACTGGTCTTTTTTTTCAAGGTGGAGAGTTCGTACGAACTCCAAAATTTCATTTACTGGATAATAAAACCATCCAATCGATCAAAATTCGCGAAGAAATCCCCTTAGACAAAATATTTTTTATTGAGATAGTCTATTTATTCATTTTACTGATCGGATTTATACGTAGCCTAGGATTAGGAGGTTCATTTCTCTCTCAATCTCTTTATTATGTTTTCCTGATCTTCAGTATATTAAACTTGTTAATATCAGAGATACTACATGCTTTTTTTTCTCAATAATTATCTGAGTGCTGGACAGGAATGTTTTTCAGGCAGACGATGCAAGGTGCAAAAATAACCATGGCAATAAGAGCAGGTAAATCCCATTAGTACAAGCTCACTACATTGATCACATTTTCCCTTTAAAACAGTTTTTTTGGATACAGGAGGTGGAGGTGTAATATTAGGAGCAAATGTCGAATTTCTATTTATTATTCTTTTATTATAATACCTTGTAGATGTGGATTGATATTTCATAGGAGATATGACATAAATATATCCAATTAAGGCCATTTCAGCAGTTAAGGACGTACCAATTATGAGAAATTTTATCTCTGCGAAGCTGAGGATAAAACTGGTTAATATTGCACCGATGGTTATTAAAGTACAAAATAAGAGTACATTCCGTTCACGTCCAGTTAAATTTATCACAATAATACCATCCCAAATAATCCAAATGGATGAAAAAGCCACATTGAAACACTAATGAAGATAAGAAGGTAATAAACGTATTTATTCCAGATGATTATTTTTGAACCATCTAAAATTGAAAAGGGAAGGAGGTTGAAGAGGGCAATATCGAATGTAAATTTACTCGTAAATAAGAAAATTAACCTCCACTCGCTATTTGTAATAAATATCAAGATAAAAAAGACTCCTCCTAATAGTAGATTAACTAAGGGTCCAGCCATCGCGATACGGGCATTGATATCTCTATCTAAAGTTCCAGTTGTTATTACTGCGCCTGGTGCAATAATTTTAAAAGGGATTAAAACTGTTAACAGAGAATAAATCGCCCACTGTTTGTTTAATCTGAATTCTGAGTATAAACCATATCCCTGAGCTGTCAATTTGTGCGCTATTTCATGGAATAGGAATAAAGGGATACATGAGATTCCAACAAGTGCTAAAAATCCAAAGAATTCAATATTTACATTGGAGAAAATATTAAACTGATAAACAATCACTGATAACTCAACTAAGGTGAAAATTAAGGTTCCTAGGAGTAGATCTTGTCTTTCTGTCTTAGAAAACGAAAACATGTAGAATCCCATTTAGATCATTCTGATATTTGGTTCACGAGCTTTTCCCACGTTCCCAATTCTTGTTTCAGCAATTCTTCAATGGCAATTCTAAGGAAATGTGATCGCGACTCATATCTCTCTAATCGTACAAAATTATCAATAAGTATTAGGATTTGATCCGGAATTTTAATACTAATAGGTTTTTGACGCGAATTCATACCTTCTATGCCGTTGTTATCTTCAATCTTGCTCAAGAATAATCCTCTTTTCTTTTCTGAACAACTCATTAAAAATTCAATTTAATGATTTGGAATTTAAGCTTTTTTTTATTTGTTATCTTTAATAAAAAGTGAAAAAGAAACAATTTTATGGTTACAAGATTCCGCTTGATCCTCAGAAAAAGGTGTTAAAACTTGAAATATATTCTGATAACAGCCACTAAGCTTTTCATTGGTGAAGTAAACAACGATAGCGAAACTGATATCATTGGTTCAATTTCATTTCTTGAGGAAGATGAAATAAAAGACGAAAACCTAGAGCAGTTTCTTATAAATAATAATCAAAAGTTACTTGAATTGATTACAGACCTCAACGAGGAGATAGTATCTGATAATCAAGTATTAAACACTTACCTAAGGAAAATAGGCTATAAAAATGTCAGATTCACAAATACGGGTGAATTTGCTACATTTCGTAAAACAATTCTTGATTATTGCGAGAAAAAATATCCTACTCAGAAATATGATTCCATTATGCGGTTAAAAGCTCTAGAATATACTAGATCGCTCCTAAGAGACCAAGTTGAAGCACGAGATATATATATAGCCCAAGCTATCAATAGTATTGATGATGTTAATTCAATTCTCAATTTAATATACGCTAGATTATCAGAATGGTATAGTATTCATTTTCCTGAGCTTCAGGATTTAGTAAGAGATAACTCTCAATATATCACGCTTTTAGCTAAAACTAAAGGTCAAACACGAGAAGAGATACAAGAGGATTTATTATCCCATATTTCAGAGAAAAGAAGGTCCTTGATACTAGAAGCTGCACAACATTCACTAGGCGCCAGTATTTCTCATTTCGACATGAAACCAATATCCGAGCTAGCCACGTTTGGCGTCGAAATTCTTAGGATAAAAGATAGTTTGGAAAAATATATAGATGAAAGTATGAAAGAGGTGGCACCCAATATTCAGTGTTTGGTAGGTAGCTTGTTGGGTGCTAGGTTAATAGCTTTAGTAGGAAGCTTAGAAAACCTAGCGAAATCATCTTCCGGAACAATACAAGTTTTGGGAGCAGAAAAAGCTTTATTCAGGCATTTGAAATCGGGAGAGGATCCTCCAAAACATGGTGTGATTTTTCAGTCCCCATTTTTGCACTCTGCTAAAAAACATCAAAGAGGAAAGATCGCACGAGCTTTAGCGGGAAAACTTAGTATTGCTGCTCGTGTAGATTTCTTTAGTGGAGAATTTATTGGTCCTACTCTCCTTCAAGACCTAGAAAAAAGAGTCAATGAGATTAAAGCTACATTTCCAGAACCATCTGAGCGCCAACTTGAGCAAAAGCGACAAAAGCGACAAAAGCCTAAAAAGAGAGGAAAACAAGATCGAAAAAGGCCTTATGGAAAGAAATCTGGGAAATCAAAGGACTTTAAAAAAAAGGGATGATTATGATGAAGCTTTCAAAAACATATATCGAAGGAATGTACATATTGAAAGATGAGAAGCCGCGTTTAGTTACACAAAATAAGACTCCTGGAAAAGCTGTTTATGGCGAACAGCTTATTAATGTTGAAGGAGTAGAATACCGAACATGGGATCCTTATAGATCAAAATTTGCAGCAGCATATTTATCTGGAATGAAACAACTTCCACAAATTTTTGATGAAAAAATATTATATTTAGGGGTGTCGACAGGGACTACTGCTTCTCATTTCTCTGATATTTTAGATAAAGGGCTTATTTATGGCATTGAATTCTCCCCCAAAGTAATGAGAAAGTTTTTTAGATTATCTGAGCAGCGCACAAATTTAGTACCTATCCTAGCAGATGCTAGAAAACCCGAAGAATATTCAAAATTTATCTTTTCTGTTGATTTAATTTATCAAGATGTTGCGCAGCCGGATCAAGCGACTATTTTTGGAAGAAACGCGAATGAATTTTTGAAACAGGGGGGTAAAGGGGTATTAGCTATCAAATCTCAAAGTATAGATGTGTCATTAGAGCCTGAGGAAGTTTTTTCAAACCAAATGAAAGAATTAGAGGATAAATTTTCTTTATCAATTCTTGAATTTTCTACAATTGATACGTTTGAAAAAAAGCATGCAATAATAGTTATAGAAAAAGCGTAATCTAATACTAATCTTTATCCGTAGTCACGCCATGTAAACTTACACTTTTTACATCTATAAAACGTAGTGGATGCTTCATCGGCGCTTCTAGTCTGCAATTGCCAATAAACAGCTTCATTATTTCCACATTTAGTACATTTTACGGTAGCAATTGGCATTGTATTAACTTCTTCGTCAACTACTACCATCTTTTCGTTTTCAGAGTGCCGAATTACCTGTTTAATCTCGAAAGCTTCCGCATTTGATTCGGAATTCACAGTATTTCCGCATGCGGGGCATTTCATCATAATTGTACCGTCTTCCAGTCTATTAGGGACTAATAGAGTCCCACATTCACAGAACTGCATATTAAAAGCTCTTTTCTTCACATTTTTTAAGGAGGTTGATAGTAAGAGGATTATAATATTGGAAAAAATTAATAATTTCAACTTTAAACTATTATTGATTAATGACTGTTAGAGAAATTTAAAAAATTGCTAAGCTTAATATTTTAATAATATTAAATTGAAGCTTAATCTTTGAATTGCAATTGAGCATTACCTTGAAATAATTCAGTATTGTATACTATCATTGATATTGAGAAGGTTTTTATGTGAGAAGAAGATCCATTATGCCCTATGGAGAAGTTACAATACTTTCTCTTGCTAATTTAACATCTGGTACCAAATTTCAGCTATATGGTAAGGTTAAATCTGTTGGCAGTGATTCAATTCTTGTTTCGGATGAGTTTGCGGAATTTAAATTTACTCTAACCCCTGATATTCTAATTGAGACGTTTCCTGAAGAAATGGTATTAATTTTTGGCTATAAAGTCGATTCAGGTGTTCAAATTGAGAGGATTCTAAAAACGAACATTGATTGGGAATTGTATAAAAAAACACGTGAATTAGAATCTCGATAGCTCCTTATGTAGCTATAGGGGGAATTAAGCTAATCCTGCTTAATTCCTACCTTTTCTGGTAAAGAATTTAAACCAAGCAAAGGGCGTCTAATCTGATTATAATATGCCCAGTCTATGATATCTGGGCAATTAGATCTTATTATTTTGGTATTCTTGCCAATATTTGACTCTATACCGCTTATAGTGGATAATCTTCAAGATTGGAGGCATTAGGTTTGAGTATGCTAGGTGCAGCTAAACGAGGTTATCAGAAAGAAATCACCGCATTTACAAATAAACGGGTTGCTGTTATTCTAAAAAATGCAAAGAAATATGTTGGGGAATTAAAAGGAGTTAATCCTGAAACTCTTACATGTGTCCTTGTCAAAGCAAAACGAGAGGGAGAACTTACAGAACTTCACAGAATATGTATAAATGGAGATCAAGTTTCTGAAATTTATTTGGAAGAAGCTCCATTTGATCTTTCTGGTTTGAAGGAAGAACTTGAACAAATTTTCCGACGGCCTGGTGATGTTAAGGTTTATGATGAAGCAGGGCTTATTGTGGTCTTGGAAAGAGTAAAAGTCTCTGAAACTGGTGTTGAAGGTTCTGGACCCGTTGCTGATCGTGTTCGGGCTATATTTGATCGTTATGCAAAAACACAGGCTCCAGAAACATAAAACGGGGACAATTTAATGAATATAAAAGCTGAGCGAATGCGAATCGAAGAAGATACGGACAATGATCTTTGGCTTATCGATTTTAGAGATGAAGAAAAGGCCATTCGTGGAAAAATTGAAATACCATCAAAAGTTGTACCAATGGAGGATATTAAGGAGTTTGAAATAGATATATTCCCTCGTGAAAAGGCACCAGCATCTTCCACATATTCCAATGCTAAAATCGTGTATAACGCAACTTCCTTTAGAACACGTGATCAAGATGATGAACAAGTTTATTCATTTTCAGCCGGTGGTTTAATGTTGCGACTTTTCTCAACAAAAGCTATATCAGAGTTTAAAGTAGCTTTAAGAGAATATGTGATAGTTGTAAAATAATTACTCCCTAAATCATATCTTTCAAAAAAAATGTTGAAATAGAACTCCGAAACAAAAAAAATTAATAAAATCGGTTGAAAAAGCATTTTGTATAAAATACATGAAAATAAATCATAAAAATGAAATTCATAACTGTGCGGGGGTTTCCCAGCCAGGTCAAAGGAGCTAGGTTGAGGTCCTGTTTGGTGAGTACTAATAGGTCAAAATCCTAGTCACGTAGGTGTTCGTGAGTTCAAATCTCACCCCCCGCATTTATTTTTCTAAATTTCTTTAGTTATTATTACTCCCTTATGAATACGATAGTGCATATTGTTCCAAGAATGTAAATTTTTTTTTAACTACATGAGAGTTGAACTAATTTTTTATATGATCTTTGATGGTATACTAATTGCGGAGGAATCATTCCATTTAATTTAAAATTAAAAGCAAGTCTTGCTAAAATGTTCTGGTGATTACCACTTGAAGCTCAATTTCGATTCAATTCTATATCGATTATATGAACGGCGTCTTTGGGCTCAGATAAAAGATGGAATTGAACAAGGTATTCATCCTCAACACGTTGCTTTAATTATGGATGGGAACCGCCGTTATGCAAAAGCTAAAAACCTACCTGCTACTTATGGCCACCAACTGGGAAGAGAGAAGCTGAAAGAAATACTAAAGTGGATGTGGGATCTTAGAATTGAATATCTAACACTTTATGCGTTTTCTACAGAGAATTTTCAGCGAAATGAGGAAGAAGTACAACAGTTAATGTCAATTTTCGAAAAAACCTTTCGGGAGATTGTAGGCCATCCCGAAATTAAAAAGCGAAATGTAAAGATCAAAGTTATTGGTAGAACTCATCTATTACCCAAGAATGTCCAAGATGCTATTCATGATGCTGTTGAAAGTACAAAAACCGATGAACATGGACCTACATTAATCATAGCCGTTGGTTATGGAGGCAGGGCTGAAATGATTGACGCAATTAGATCCATTGCGAAAAAAATTGAAAAAGGGGAAATGAAAACCGAAGATATTAATGAAATCGTGGTAGAACGGCATCTCTATACTAATGGTATACCCGACCCTGATCTCATTATACGAACTTCTGGTGAAGAACGTCTTTCTGGTTTTTTAACTTGGCAATCAGCTTATAGTGAGCTTTATTTTGCAGATGTATTCTTCCCAGGTTTTAGGAAAATTGATCTTTGGAGAGCTATTCGCGTTTATCAATCACGTCAACGTCGTTATGGTAAATAGGTTAATAAAGTAGATTAAGTGTACATCCGTCTAGCAGTTAATTTGTCTTTATCCGTCTCTTCCATGGGAGCTAACTGGCGCTTAATCTCTTCTTCTATCGTTTGAGCGTTTTTAATTAGCTCCTCTGTTTTTATTTCCACATTAAGAAGAGAATTCAACTTCTTGATTGCAGAAACTGCTCCTAAGGGATCTGGACGTTCTCTCTCTGCATATGCAAGCAATCCTATGGCAGGGAAAGCATTCATATCCAAATAACCTAGCATAATAGCTAGAGGTCCAGCAACAAATAAGCCTGGGTCAAGTAAGTTTGCTTCCACTTCCTCAGTGAAATCTTCAGGGAGAGCAGGATAATTGAAGAAGGCTCTTGTTGGAATGTACTGTAAACTATTTTCTGATGACTTCAATCTTTTATCAACTCCTCCTAAGAAGTATGCAACTTCAAAATTATCATTATCTAAGATCCATTCTGTTAATTTTTCTGAAAATTCAATCTGAACATGACGATATGGTTGTAGATGAGGAATAAAAACCGCAAAATCCAACCCTTCTTTTCCATATATTTCAAATGGCAATCGTAAAATTTTATCCTGAACTGATATGAAAGGGGGAGCACCACTGGATAGAATGCTTGCGATTCGATCTAGATTCAGCTCTTGCACAAGATGGGAAACTGTAATATAGCCAATTTCACCTAAGCCGTGCCAACCTCCAATAAATGTCTTACATTTCTTTAATAATTCCATTTTTTCTGTATAAACCTTGAATTTCATATTTTTACGTCCCTAAAGCAATTAGATTATATTAAAATCATTCTAATCTATTTTCACGAGCAATGTATCGTGCTCTACTCATAATTTTTCTCATTTGTTCTAAGGCTTGTATTCCTTCAGAATAGCCATTTATATATCCTTGTTTAAAATTTTCAAATAATTGCTTGTTTTTTGGAGTAATAGCTTTCAATGTACTATAAAAAGTTAATAAATCATCCGCTTTCCTCTCTAATTCTCCAGAAAATCCTCCTAAACCGAAATCGATAATGTAGGGAATCAATTTCTCCGTAACTATAACATTAAAAACAGTTAAATCTCCGTGAATCAGGTCATTTGCATGCAGATGGGCTATTTCTTCTCCAACTTTAAAAAAGATTTTTTGAATACTATCGTGTGTTCTAACTGCTGTATATAACAAGTCCCCTTCTATAAATTTACAGATTAAAGTAGTCTTCTCAAGATCGATTCCAAGTAATTCTGGTACACGGACCCCACATTGCCATGCTGAAACCATGGTTTTTGCTTCACTTCTTAAACGTTGGGTTCTAATTCTATAATCAATCTCAGGCAACCTATATAATTTCGGAACCCTCTTTTTAAGAATAACTTTGAAATTTAGGAATCTTCCTTGGTAAATTATAGCTTCAGCTCCTTTAGCGAGTTCCTTATGTGGATTTCTTTTCATAACCAACTCACCTTTACTTGATCTGTTCGCCAACGAGGCCTTACGGAGCTTTTAATTATCTCTACGAATTCTCCAACTTTATACATAAGCGTTCCTGCCATCGCAATCATCGCTCCGTTATCCCCAGCTAGGTGTTTTGGAACAACATGAAATTCTACTCCTTGTTCGTCAGCTACATTTTGTATCATTTGTCTCAATCTCATATTAGCTGCGACTCCCCCAGTAAGCAGAACACTAGGTTTTTTTGTACAGGATAGTGCTCTTTCGGTTGCTTCAGCTAAAGCTGAGAATGTATACTCTTGAAATGAAAAACAAATATCTTGGACTGATTCTACATTTATTAACCTTTGAGCAGCAGTGACTGCTCCAGAAAATGAAAAAGACATTCCTTTAACTGTATATGGCAAAAGTAATAATTTTTTCCCTTCACTGGCCTCTCTTTCGATGTTTGGGCCTCCAGGGTGAGATAATCCTAAAGACCGCCCAAGTGCATCCAAGGCATTACCAATAGCCACATCAAGGGTTTCGCCAAGAATTCTATACTTTTGATTTAAGAACGCTATCAGTTGAGTATTACCGCCGCTTACATATAGAACTACTGGATCCCTTGCTGGAGTAATCATTCGGCCTAATTCTACATGCGCAATACAATGATTTACACCGATTAAAGGTTTTTGAAGATATAATGCTAACGCTCTAGCAATTGTAGCGGTGATACGTAAACACGGCCCAAGACCAGGACCTCTTGAGAATGCGATTGCATCAATTTCTTTCAGATTAATGGAGAGTTCGTTGATTACCTCTTGTAAAAGCAATGGATAATGCTTGGAGAGATAATCTGCAGCTTCACGAGGATGAATTCCTCCTTGAGTAGGCAAATAAGTTGTAGATTTATTAATCAGGATTTCAGAACCTTTTACGACTGATATTCCTGCTGTATGAGCAGTTCCCTCCAAGCCTAGAATTACTGGGGTTTTTTGGGGGTCCATAAGATTATCAATTACTAATTTTTAGAATTCTGTATATCCGCAGAGACCACAGGAACTTCTATCTTTATGTTTTGCCATAAAGGATCCTTTACATCTTGGACATGTTTTACGGGTTCTTTTAAATGCTCCCTTCTTATAATCAACATCGTAATATTCATTTGCTGGCTTTCTTCTGATAGGCATTCCCTTCAACTCTCTGATTTCTCGTCTTCAATGATTTTATTACGCTTTAATCTATAAATTGGTTCATAAATGGATGCATCTTCTGCATTTTCATAGCAATGCACAGTTACACGGGATCTTGGTTCTCCAAAATGTCCAATAATCGATTGAATGACTACATTTTCTAAATCCATATTCAATAATGCTGCAATTTTAGATCTAACTGCCTCTCTCGTTGGTGTTTTCTCTCCAAGGTGAGTTACTAGTACATCGACTTCTTTACGACCGATAAGTTGATTATACTTTTCCTCAAGGATTGTTGTTTCCATTTGCCCATTCCTCGTGAAATTCAAATTTTTCTAATAGTTTCTGCATCATGTTTTTTAATGAAGGTGATATTACTACTGCCACAATTCCCTCCTCGGTATTTACCATTGGAGGTTGTCCATATATTATTGTAGCGCCCAGAGGAGCAAGGGTGATAGTAGGAATTATCAGTAGGTCTTCTTCACCATCAATCCGGACAGCTACGCGGGAATTATTTACAGTATTAAAGTTAATTGCATTCTCAATAACCTTCTTTGCTTGGAATAAAATCCACTCTGGGGGATTAACAGTTTCGAATTTATGATAAAAGTTAAGATCCAATGAGAGTGTACTATGACGTTTAGTTTTCCCATCATAAATAACGACATCAGGGTAAAATTTTATATCCAATAACGACCTAGTACAAAAATCTCCGATTGAGATACTTAAAATAGAATTATTTTCCTCAATGAATTTCACTACTCTTTTTGCAGGATACTTCCCGCTCCCAGTAAAGAGCTGACCTATAGGAGTCCGAAGTTCCGATCTTAACGATTTTGGAAGTTTATAACCCAAATATCATCTACCTAACTTTAATAGCGTATTTTCCAGGCCTTTTAATGTTCAATTTTCTGGCAATTTTGCTTTTATCAATATCTCTGATAATTACCATGCCAGAGAAGCTTTTGGAGAGATGATTGTGTGTTTTACAAATAGGGCATACCTGTTCACCATCAACGATACTATTACATTTTTTGCATGCCTTTTTCTTCATTTCTATTACCTTTTATGCCTTTTGTTCTTCTTTTAACCAATTTTTTAATCCCAATCCTTCCCCTTTCATTGTTACTGCGATTTTCATGCTGACATGGTCAACTGTAGCAGTTATTATTTTACCTCGAACCAAATCCCCTGGTCTAATAGTACGTCCAGATTCTCGTCCCACAAGAACTCCTGATGCACGTGATGACATCTGGAAATATTCATCAGAAATCTGACTAATATGTGCTAATGCATCTGTACATCCAATCCTCATGAAAAAACCGAATTTGGTCGTCTCAACAACTTCTCCTTCAGTGATTTCATCATCGATTGGTCGAAATGTAAGTGCTTCATATTCGACATCATGGAAAGTAGCTCCATCTCCCGGGACTATTCTTCCTGGAGAGATCTCATTAACATTTAGAATGGCAACAATCATCCCAATATCTCCCCCAATAGTAGTTTCATTTTTGCTTCTTGAGAGATCTAGGATAACATCTTCAATACGATCCCCAAAACGGTTTGGTGGAACACGTACGGTTTCACGAATTCTCGTTAGATAATACATTTTCGTAGGACCTCAATCTGCTTAATTTAGATGGCCAGCTACTAAAAACAGATCAATAAGGGGTTTATTGAAATTAGTATTGAGTTTTTCTAAGATATTTAGAAACTGAAAAAAAGGAAAAGAATAGGAATTGAAACTCAGTTCCAATCCTATTTCGTGATATTATCCAAAGATAGCGCAGATTTACTTGAACTTCTACGATATGCCCATATAAAGGCAATAAAAAGAAAAATGCCTACAACTGCGAGGATCAATTGCAAGTTCTGATCTTGGTATGATTGTACTAAGAGAGGTGCAAGTATAAGGCTGATCAAGTTGATAACCTTAATCATTGGATTCAATGCAGGCCCTGCTGTATCTTTGAGTGGATCGCCAACAGTATCTCCAACAACACTTGCCATGTGCCGTTCAGAGCCTTTTCCTGTATTTTTAGCAAGATCTCGAGGTTCATCTTCGATGGCCTTCTTAGCATTGTCCCAAGCACCTCCTGCATTCGACATATAAACTGCTAATAGTTGTCCACTGACAATAATACCAGCTTGAAATCCGCCTAAAGCTTCTACACCTGATCCAATTAGCTGTTGATCAAAATTACCACCAAAAATACTCAATGACAATGTGAAAAATATCGCAATAAAAATCGGTGCACTTACAGCTAGAATGGTCAGACTGATCAATTCTTTTTGAGCGGCCGCGGTTACAATGTTAACAACACGTCCATACTCTGGCTTTTTAGTACCCTCCATAATTCCTGGAATTTTGAATTGTCGTCGAACCTCGTCAATAGTTTGCCCAGCGGCGCGACTTACAGCTCTTATATTAAATGCTGAGAAAATCCATGGTAATGCGCCACCAAGAAGCAAACCTACGAATACTGCAGGAATATTTATCCTTAATCCGTATGCTAATGGACTAGTTAAACCTAGATTTCTAGCAACAATTCCCACATCGGTCACAAATGATGCGAATAGACTTACGGATGCAATCACTGCAGACGCAATTGCCACACCTTTTGTAATAGCTTTTGTAGTATTTCCGACAGCATCTAATTCTTCAAGTACTTTCCTGGATTCCTCATCCATTCCAGTCATTTCTGCAATTCCTTGGGCATTATCGCTTATAGGTCCAAAAGAATCCATTGCAACATTATTACCTGTGTGGGAAAGCATACCTATACCAATCAACGCGATTCCATATAAAATTGCTTCACCAATGTGTGCTGGATCAATCACGATTGCATTTCCTGAAAGGAACGATCCAATTAAAGGTAATTGAGCGTTTCCTGGTAAAATAACAAAAGTAACGATTGTTAGGATAAAAGAAATACAAATCGTGACAAGGGCCCAAACACTTGATTCATATCCAAGAGCTATTCCACTGAGAATAGTTGTTGCTGGGCCTCCCTTCGTGGATTCATAAACCTCTACAACAGGTCCACCTTTCTTAGCTGTAAATCTAGCAGTAATTGGGTTGAATGAAACAGCAAGTAAGACTCCTATGGCAATTAATAGCCCCATTCTCCAATCTCCAGCATAGAATGTAGCTATAGTAAAAGAAGTTAAGATAGTAATAGCACTAGATATCTCATAGGACTGAAACATTGCTTTTTCAGCATCAGGTGTTTTCCATAAGGCAACTGCATATGTTCCCACCATGGAGCTAATGACTCCAACAGCTCTAATAATTAGCGGAAACATAATCCATACTATACGTCCATCTAATCCGTATAAAACTAATCCTAGAATCAATGATGAAACAATTGTAACTTCATATGACTCGAAGATATCTGCAGCCATTCCTGCACAATCGCCAACATTATCACCAACAAGATCGGCTATCACTCCTGCGTTTCGTGGATCGTCTTCTGGTACATCTTTCTCTACTTTTCCAACCAGATCAGCTCCAACATCAGCTGCTTTTGTATATATTCCACCTCCAACCCTCATAAAGAGGGCAAGAATGGTTCCACCAAAGCCAAAGCCAAGTAGTGCATCAGGCGCAGCCGTACCAAATATTATAAAAATAATTGTTCCTCCTAAGAGACCGAATCCATCAGTGAGCATACCAGTTACTGTTCCTGCATGATAGGCCACTGAAAGCGCCTTATTATATCGTTTGCCTATGTCAATGTGATTTCCATCAGCATCTGTGCTTTTTGCAGCAGTTGCTGCTACTCTCAGATTACCTTGAACTGCAATTCTCATTCCGAATTGTCCAACCATAGTTGAAAACGATGCACCCATTATGAATGCAAGGGTTCGACCAACTGCAACGATTATAATTGCATTTTCTTCACCAAAACGTCCAAACTCTACCGCCGCAGCTTCTGAGGGATGAACAAGGTAAACACTGAGGAATAATGCTACAGTTAAAAGAATAACTATTGGAAGAATCGTTCTGAGCTGTTTCCGAAGATAAGCATTGGCTCCTTCATTGATTGCTTCCCATACTTTCCGCATTTCCGCGGTACCCGCGTCATGACTGAGTACATCCTTTCGTAACCACCATGAATAGATAAAAGAAATAATGGCCACGATGATAACTATCATTAGGGTTAACTGTTCAAAGAGTCCCAAATCCATAAACGTTGTAAACATATTGTCACGTTTCCTTTGTTAATAATAATTTTCTTTCCTTGAATTCCTTGACAAATGATTTTTTTTTAATCAAAGAAAAATTACAGAGCAAGAGCGACAATTAAGACAATTTTTATAATCTTTTTTTCTTTCTGAATTGAGAAATAAGACATTGAGTTACAATAAAGACATAAAATAACCTTAGAAATCCCAAAAAAGAATTTTAATATGAGAATAAGGAGTAGGTTTAATCTACCAAAAGAGATCCAATTCGTGTGGGATAGATTATTCATTAATATAAAAACAATTTATTTCACGTAATACAGATATCAAATTTTCCATGCATCCCATAGGCTTTATCACGCTCATGGAAAACTATACACCAAAAGGAAGCGAACAGAAGTGATTGAAACAACTCTTTTAATGATTAAACCTGATGCTGTGCAAAGAGGACTAATAGGAAAAATAATTTCACGAATTGAAGAGAAAGGCTTAAAAATTATAGGTTTGAAAATGGAGATTCTTACTGATTCAACTATTGAGCAGTTGTATGATATTCATCTCAAGAAAAGCTTTTTCCCTATTTTGAAAGCATTTATAATGTCTGGACCAATTGTAGCATTAGCAATACAAGGGCCCAATGCAGTGAAGGTAGTGCGGAAACTCTGTGGAGCAACAAACTCCCCAGAAGCCGAACCTGGTACAATAAGGGGAGATTTAGGTCTACATCTGACTAAAAATATTGTTCATTCGTCAGATCAACCTGATCGGGCAAAATATGAATTAGGAATCTTATTCAAGGAGAATGAACTCCAAAGCTATACACAAATTAATGAAAAATGGATTATGTAACATACTTTGACTAAGGGATTTTTATGCAACGATCTAACCCATATAGAAAAATGAGGATCGAGCAATTAAACCGAGCTGAACTCATACAAGATGATGAAGATCGCTGGCAACTAATTGATATTGATCGAATTGTTATTTCTCGTGTTTGGCTAATAGGAGTCATTACTGAAAACCAAACTGGGAGTAATAACTATAGAGGACTAAAATTGGAAGATGGAAGTGGGTGCATTTTCATTAAATCATGGGATGGGGTATTAGACAAGTATCCCCAATGGGCCAAAATTGAGGTATTAGGTTTTATACAAATTTCTCAGTCAGATGAGGAGTTGGATGTGTTTGTTAGACCCAATATTGTCAATTACGTTACTGATGATAATTGGTTTTTAGTTCACAGACTTAAGGTACTTCAAGAATTATCTAAAAAGCAAATTTCAGCTCATATAGAAGAAGCTCAAGTCTCGGGCCTTGATTTAGGTATTATTTCGTTAGAAGATTTAAAATCCAAGCTTTTGAAGGTTGTTAGAGAACTAGATGAAGGGAATGGTGTTTCATTTTCTCAAATAGTAGAATTCTTTGCAGAAATTGATGAAGAGCAAATAGATGCAGCTATTACCGAATTACTTGAATCAGGAGAATTTTTCGAACCTAAAGCAGGGATCTATTCATCAGCTTTTGACTCTTAAGGTCTATTCCACTGAAAAACATAATATCTGATTTGTTGGTCAGAAAGTACAGTTGCTATGACATATCTTTTCCTAACTGAAGTTGCTAATCTTCCTGAAAGAACTAAATCAATAGGTCCAATTGTTGAATCCCTAGGAAAGATAGATAGGAGGAATGGAGCATGATCAATTCCTGGGCCTCTTCGATATACGGCAAAGTCCGTTCCAAATTTCAATCCCGGTCTAACAATGTACCGTTTACTCCTGAGATCTGAATAAACTGCGTATAAATCTTCAAACTTAGTGAATCTTTCAATGCATATTTTAAAAAATGTTTTTTCATCCATAAAATTCTCTGGTTCTTCAAATATTCTAATTTGTTTGTTCTTAAATAGGAATAATGCTTCAAGTAATGTTAATTCCAGTGGACGATCGAATCTTGGGGATTTAGGTTTTCTTATACCCACTGGTTTCCCAAAGTATCCCAATTGATAGACCTCACTTCCTAATTCAGGATCCCAAATGATAACCTGTTTATCAACTAATTGCGCAGGAATATTCTTTTCCTGTATAAAAATTGTGAGACCACCTAACCGTCATTTTTGCGTCTATTCAGTTTTTGGGAGATTAAACGCGCAATCAGAAGAAAATTTCCAATTAACAGAATTAAGAGAAGTGAAATCGCTGCATTGAAATTTTCTAGCGAAAAATCCTCAGGTTCTGCATTTACTATGATTTCTGGTGAGTTACTGTATGCAATATACTTATTTGGATTGACTTCAGAATCGTAATAATCAACTTTGCCTGCATTTAATTGATACCTCCCCAGAGATTTAGCTATAATAATATAACTGAATTGCTTAGTTTCATTTTCTCCAATCTGATTATAAGAAAGTTTAGTAATACCAGAGACCTCAAAAACCCAAGGATTATTTAATTGTTCACTAAAAGTAACATTATAAGCAGTTTGGTTTCCATAATTCTTAATTGTAATAGTAACAGTGAAACTATCTCCCAAATATACTTCAGATTTTTCGACAGATTTTATAACAAACAATTTCGGGAAATCTATGCTTGTTGTAGTTATATTGGCATTAACAGTTTCCTCTGATAAAATAGAGGGTAGAAATATAACTAAAATTACTGTAATCATAAGACCCTTGTAAATACCTCGATTTACCCTGTGATTCATGAATAAGTCACCAATGAAGTATGTTTCACCCCCCTTCGCAAATCTTGTTAAAGATTCTTATTTATTATCAAAATTTTCTACCTCGCAGATTCCAAAAGATTCATCTTCATAATTACTTCTCGGGAAAATATGAATAATTTGATTTTTGATAAACACTTTTTATTCTTTGGTGGAAAAGGCGGGGTTGGAAAAACTACTATGGCCACTGCTACTGCTATATACGCTGCAGATCTTGGAATACAGACACTTCTGGTATCTACTGATCCTGCACATTCAGTTTCGGATAGTCTCGATCAACAGATAGGTGGAGATAGTTATACTCATGTTAACAATGTTTCTAAGTTATCTGCTATTGAATTAAACACAGATGAAGCTATCAAAAACTATTCTGACATTGTGAAAACACAAGATCCAACTGGGGCTTTATCTGACTTCTTAGGAGAACTTGATCCTACGTCTCTATCACCACCAGGCGCTGATGAGACTGTAGCTTTCATTCAGATTTTGGAATTCATACAAAACCCTGAATTTGAATTAGTTATTTTTGATACAGCTCCAACAGGACATACACTTAAACTTCTTCAACTACCTGAAATTACTGAAGGTTGGCTCTTTCGTATGATAAAAATGAGAAGAAAACTCGGAGGTATGATGAGTGGTTTGAAAACTTTCCTTGGAGGTACTGGCATTCCAAGCGAGGATGAAGCATTTGACAAACTCGAAGAGTTAAAAGAACAAGTCGAAATTGCGCGTGTTCATTTAGCTAATCCTACTGAAACAGAGTTTATAGCTGTTACTATTCCCAATATCATGGCTATATGGGAGACAGAGCGTTTAATTAGAGCATTATATGAAGTTCAATTTCCCATAAATCAAATTTTTGTTAATCAAGTGCAACCTGAAAGTTCAGGGTGTCCATACTGTCATACTCGGTTTAATAATCATCAGGAGAATTTAAAAAAAATCAAGGAGTTATATTCTGACTTTAATCTAAAGGAAATTCCATTATTTGAATTTGAAGTTCGGGGCATCCAAAAGCTCAGAGATCTTGGAAATCTGCTTTATAAATAAGAATAGAAGTAGATTAAATCTATAACTAATCCTCATCCCATCCTTTCCGAATTCTAGCAAATGCTTCCTTGAGTTCCATGTTCATTTGAGCTTTTAAACTCATAGGAGATGCTGTAGGTGCTGGAGCGTTTGGACCAAGGCCAGCAGTTGGACTAGGAGCTAATCCTCCCGATGAGGGTAGGTTCTGCTGACCGAATGTTGGCGGGGGTGGAGGTTGCCCAAAAATTGAAGGACTAGATGGGGGACTCTGTCCAGGTAATGGAGGAAGGTTAGAAGGGGCAGGTGGAGGTGTAGTAGCTTGAATAGGTGCAGGTTGAACTGTACTAGGTGGTGTTGGTAATCCAGGCGGAGTTGGAAAAGAAGACGGAGCTGGAGGCGCTGTTGGAGTTGTTACTGGTTGAGCGGGGGTACTTACTGTTGGAGGGTTAATTTGCGGTTGTCTGGGGGGTGACATCGATTTTTGAAGAAGATCATCGATTCTCCCATTCAAAAGTGAATATTTCCTTTCTAGATCATCTACAATTTCAGCGAGTTGAGAAACAAAAATAAAGAATTTTTTTGTAACCTCTATCAATGAATCAACATTTCGGGACTGATCGTCACTAAAGAAATCATCTAAATTTGCCATTAAAATAACCTTCAATACACGAATTATTTAGTTCAACTAAAGAGTGAGAGATGAATTGGTACTGATCTCTCTATTTATTTTTACCTTTAAGATTCCATAATTTAGATTACAGGGTTCTTACAATTATATTACTCTTCTATATAACCAATAAGAATCCAAGGTTTAAGAAGTTTCGTTAATAAACTTCTACTTACATCTTACCCTTGGTCGTGTATAGAGAATTTATCCGAGTTATTTGAATGAATTTGAGTTTTTACTTAATAATGTAATTATTTGAAGTTAGGAACCCTTTCAGCTAATCAAAAATCTCCTGTTCTAATAGTTGTTTAAATTGAACCTTATAGGATTTTAATCTAGATTCCTACCTAATTTTGCAATATATTTAGATATAATAGCACAATCTTTAGTTTCCATAGGGTCATGGGTACGTATGACATGAGCTCCATTTAATATTGCTGCTGTTGTTGCTGCCAATGAGCCCCATAACCTTTCTTCAGGTGCTTTTTCTAATATCTTACCAATAAATGATTTTCTAGAAATTCCAACAAGAATTGGTTTTTTCAAATGACGTATATCAGGTAATTTGGCAATTATCGTATAATCATGAATTGATTTTCTCTCATTTGTCCAACCTCCTAGCCCTGGGTCTATAATCATCTTTGATTCCTTGATTCCAGCTTCTCTTCCCAATTTTATGCTTCTCCCGAGTTCATGACATATAGTTTCAATAGTGTATACATCACCAGGGGTATTTCTACATGCCATAATAACAGCCCCAGCATTCCAGTTTGAAATAACTTTAGCAAGATTAGGATCTGATTTAAACCCTGTTATGTCATTAATGACACTGGCACCTTTTGAAAGCGCATATTCAGCTGTTTTTGCTGAACCTGTGTCTATTGACACAGGAATATCTGAATTAACTTCATCATTAGCTGCAAAAAATACTGTTAAGCGCGAAATCTCCTCTTTGATAGTTAATTTTTCCTGATTTCCATATAGAAAACTGGGAGCACTTGAAATTGCTCCTACATCAATGAAATCTACTTTCGCATGTTCTATCATTTCAATTTGTTCTATTATTTCATCTTTTGAAGATTTAATGCTGTTTTTATAGTAAGAGGTCGGCGAGAGATTAATGATAGCCATAATCCTAGTGGGATATGTATCTCCAATCTTTATTCCTGCCAACTCAGATGTGATAACCATTTATTCGTTTTTCCTGTAATTTTTAACGCTTATTAACCCATAGTGGACCAATATAAATACAATGTTCAGGATCCATTTTCATTAGCCTATCCACTGCGGTAGGATCTGAAAAGTTTTCGAAAATTATATCTAAGCACCCTCTAGCAATTACAATAGGAATTTTTTGATCCGTTTCACCCATTAAGATTTCTGCTGCACATACAAGATTATCAGCAATTGCTCGGGTAGTAACAACCATTTTACGACCATAAAGGTCTAATTTTCCTCGATCATCAATAACTGGAATGAACCCCGCTACACCCAGAGCAAATCCCGACGTTCCTCGCCTTAAAGGTTGAGTTTTGGAATCCGCAATAATCACTCCGACTTTCTTTTTTGTTTTTATAAAAATCTCCCTTCTTATTCGCTCTGCAGTTCCAAATGGATCCTTCGGTAATGTTATCAAATAATTTTTCCCCCCAGAATTACTACTATCAACTCCAGAATTAGCATGTAAAGTTCCATTTTTTAATGTGAGAACAGCACCTGGAACTGCTCCTAATACCTCATCAGCTTCACGATAGACGATTTCAACAAATTTTGGATCAAGATTGCTTGTAACAGCAGTCTTTTTTGCTTCATCGCGGATATTTTTTATATCATCAAGGGAAATTTGGCATTTCTCTAAAATAGAGATTAATTTGGAGGCAACGATAACAATATCGCCATCTAGAAGGTTCAAATTTGCTTTGAATAAATTATCTTGAAAAATATGAATGAACTTGCTATCAGGATTGTCAATGAGCGGAGTTTTGATCCCAAAGAATTCAATTTTCATCTAAATGTCCTTCAACTACAGAATTTTATAAATTACATTTTTCATAGGGATTAGTAACTTTTTATCAGCATCTTTTAGTTGTATTTAATACCCAGAAATCTATTTTTTTTTAATCATATA
Source organism: Candidatus Heimdallarchaeota archaeon (assembly GCA_011364965.1). GTDB lineage: Archaea > Asgardarchaeota > Heimdallarchaeia > Hodarchaeales > Hodarchaeaceae > Hodarchaeum. Next base: position 69,428 of record RDOB01000001.1, on the reverse strand, counting down.
TTAGTATAGAAGCCTTTTTTTTCATTCTGATCTAATTAAGAGTCACACGTTAATAGGCAATTTTTTAAGCTTTGATAGATAGTTTATCAAATTGTAGGAATTTCATAATTCCTTCAAACAGAAGAAACTTGAATCAAATGAAATAAAATATTTTTAAGTAATATTCCTTTAAATTATATCTTAATTTATTTAAACGGAGAAACTAATATGTCCATGGATGATCGAGCTAGATTCGGAATTCCTCTCTTAGATGATGCATTAGGTGGTGGAGTTCCACGAGGGAGTATAATTCTTGTTGAAGATGAAGTCGGGATAAATACTGAACACATTCTTGTGCAATTTTTATCAGAAGGGTTGAGAACTGGAGAATATGGGTATATCTTATCTACAGAGCATCTCTTCTCTCATTATTCTCCATTATTTGTCCCCTACAGCATTTCAGAAGTTACTTTTGAAACGAAAAGACTAGTTTTTCTTGATGCGTTTTCAAATCCCTTTGGTTATTCCGAAGGCCGACCTGTTGCCACAGGAGAAAATATTATACGCGATATAACTCAACCTCGTTTAGTTACAGACCAGATACGTAGATCACTTCTACATGTCCGTTCCCAATCAGTACGAGGTGTACTAGACTCATTAACGACTATTCTTCTAGTATCAGATACTTTAAAAGCACCAATGGCCTTTCTTCAACATAAAATAGCAACTGATAAAGAAATGGGTATTGTTAGTTTACTCACGATACACAGAGATGTACACGAACCCCAAATTGTAAAAGCAGTTGAACATTATTGTGATGGCGTTCTTCGACTCAGTACTTTGAAAGAGCATGATAAAGAACCATCATCGGCATTACAAATACTTAAAGTACCAGGGATGACCCTCTCAGAGGTTGAAAATACAGATTTTGCTTTCCAACCAACTCCTGGTCATATTGAATTAACTCCTTTAGGATAATAACTATTCTGTGTGAAGGAAATGTCATCGAAGAAATCCTGTAATATTGAAAATTGTGGGAATGAAAGTAAAAAAACTGTTTCACGGGAGAAAGCGGGTGCTGCGATTAAAGAGGCTGGATTGAGCCTTGATATCCGTGATAAAGTACAAAGAATTCATTTATGTTCAGATCATTATCGAAAAATAAAGAAAAAATTAAAAAAAGATCGGGAAATAGATAGGTTACGGTGGGAATAATCTATTAATTTTTTTCCTTAAAGAAATTTTAATTCTAACGCGTTTTCAGGACAAACTGCCATACAGTCCAAACAATTAGTACAAAGTTCACTTCGGATTTTCTCTGGTTTATGGCTTAATATCTTGACACCCATTGGACACACATCTTCACATAGCCCACAATGTGTGCACTTTGAGATGTTTCTTCCCAATCCTAGGATGGAATGCTTGCCAATCTGTCCCATTATTATCCCAGCTGGACAAAACCATCTACACCAGCCTTTCGGTATATAAATGACCAATATAATTGCAAATATGAAAATTAGCAATCTAATCCAGAAAACTAAATCTATTAAAACGAACTTCTCCCAAATAAAGAAATTCTCAATTCCTCCCCACCAAAAAAGCAATGGAATTACTGTGAATAAGAACACAGAAGGACTAAGAACTGCCCATGGTTGATCAATAAATATCCCAAATGCATTTTCAACCACAGAAGCGTTTTGAAGACTAAGGGATATTCCAATAAATGTGGATACTATTATAGTTGCTCCTGTTATAAATTCTCCAATTTGACGTAAGCTATTGTTAGTTTCGCTTGTTGGTTCGTACTTTTTAATTCGAGATGTTAATACACCAATCAAATCTTGAAACAGTCCAAATGGGCAACCCCATGCGCAGAAAAGACGCCCAAAAACGGAGCCAATGATGAAAAAAGACGCCAGAGGAATTAATGGTACGATTGAATCAGTCAACATGCGTTGTAATAAGAAAAACGCGTCTTCAGAAGATGAATATAGGGATTTAGGGTAGTTGATTGGCAATACTAGCCAAGTTGCTCCGATTGAAAAAAAACCAAGGTTTAGTAAGAAGAACATGATTAGTTGAACAAAGATTCTTAATATACGAAGTTTGGTTATGTTTGTCTTGGGTTTTTTATGCCATGCCATTGTGGTCACCTAAGGACTTGGAATTCCTGCTTTTGCACTTTTAGTAAAATCAATTATCATATTCATAAATCTCGTAACTTCTTCAGGTGATAAAGCGATTGCTAAACAAATAATCCCTAGTCCTAAGACAATAAACGCTTTTGCATTGCTTCTCATTTATGTCAATCCTTAGTTTTTGGTTTTAGTTGAAATACGGGTAATTCTAACGTAAAAAAGTACACTCGTGTTATCTACTTAAATCTTGACTTAGCTCTATGTAAATTAAGAAACAGACAAATATCTTTTGATTTCACAAATTGAGAAATTTAGTCAGAATCCCCAATCCCTACTCGTGCTAAAACCATGTGCAAGTGTCTTGGCATTATTAAATTTCCTCAATAATTTAGGTTTCGTCATAGCTTTAAGAAATATTTTTATTTTTTGCATTTTACTAAACTCAGTAATATCCCAGCCATTGAACCATTTTCCAAGAGTATCAAGATCTTCTGCAGTAAAATAATCATATAATATTTCATGAGCTTGCTGTATAATCGGATTGGTGTAAGGAAACTGCTGACATAATTCTGCATATTGCTTTAGGAAATTGGCGCTAAAATCGTTTGTCTCATATGCATCTTTAGCAATTTGGGCTGCTAAAGCAGCAGAATGGATGCTTATTGCTATTCCACCATAAAAAATCGAGTTTGTCATCCCCGCAGCATCTCCCGCAGCCATAAAATTATCGGTATAGTATTTTGGGATTGGGCCTCCAGCAGGGATAATGCCAGCTATTTTTCTTACGATTTTTGCATTTTTGATATCTTTATTTTCTAAATAATCAGTAAATAAATTTAATATTTTCATTGGACTAGAGGCCGGATCAACAACGACCCCCACATTCGTGTGTACTTTCTTAGGGAATACCCAACCATAATGCATTTTTAGAATATTGAAATTAAAATAAAAATCGAGTGCATCAGTGAAAACACCATCGATTTTGTATTCCACAGCTTGTACATATTTAGAGGGAGGAGATAGTCCCATCATCCTAACAGAGTGCGAAGCAGGACCATCGCAACCAATAACAATTTTTGATTGGAAATTACCTTGTGTGGTTATTAATTCTAATTTGCCTTGATTACGGTGGATTCCTTTTACAGCGGTATTTAATTTGATTAGAGCTCCATTTTTCTCTGCATTTTTGGCCATAAGTTGATCAAATAGGGGTCGGTTTATGGTTACGGTATTTAAGCTTGAAGTGGCAACACCAGTGTTACCAAAAAAGAATCTTTGAGCTCTAACTATCCTTTCTACGAAACTATGGTGTTGCTGAAGCTGTAATGCATTATCATCTAGTTGAAACTCAGGATTTGGCATATTTTCTAAGGTAGAAATCTTATCAATTGATATACCTTCTCCGCATGCCAAAGGTTCCCCAATTTTTCCGTGTTCTTCTAAAACTATAGTATTAAGTCCTGATTTAGATGTAGTGTTTGCAGCTGATAAACCTGCAGGGCCCCCACCAATAATAATGACATCATATGTCAACATTTTATCACAACTTAAATAATTTCTTCAGGTTTCAAAAGTTCTCGTATAAATCACATTATTTTTATATGTAAAAAAAAATTCCTAGTTTATGTCAAATTCACATCCTATTATTGGAAGATCCCCAATCATTACCCAAGGGAAGATAGTTGTGCAGTTGATAGGTGAAAACCTTCCTAAAATAGGTTCATCAGCTCTGATACAAGAAAAAGGTAAATATATCAAGATTGGTGAGATTATTGAGGTTATAGGTTCAACGAAAAACCCTTGGCTTGTTATTTCAGCTAGAAAAGACAAAATCTCTCATTTAAATGAAGAAACAACTCTATTTTCAGATCCTCAATATGATAAGAAAAAAGGGGGCAGAAAATCCCAGTTTGGTCGGAAAAAATTACCTAGTGGGAAAAGAGACTGATATTTAAAATCAAGATTATAACCTTTTAAATGGTAGATATCAAAGAAATTAAGATTCCAGCTTTTGTATATAAAAGAAAAAGAGAGGAAACACTATTGGCAAGGTCACAGAGAAGATCAAAAAGAAAACCAAGTGGTGGGCGTTATCATATTGCTGTTAAAAAGAAAAAACGTGATTTAGCAAGGCCTGCAGCCCAAACACTTCTTGCTAGCGAAGGAGGAGTTCGCAAAAAGATAATTCGAACAAGAGGTGGAAATCGGAAAATCCGTCTTCAACTAGGTTCATTTGCAAATCTTTCACATGATAGCGGCAAGAAAACCGAGAAAGTAGAAATTGAAGATGTAATTGACAATTCAGCAAACCGTGATTTTGCCAGAAGAAAAATAATAACTAAAGGTGCAATAATCCGAACCAAAAGGGGAGAAGCGAGGGTAACAAGTCGTCCGGGTCAGCATGGAACGGTTGATGCTATATTAATTTAGATTTCATTTGTTATAGTATACTCCTATCTAATAGGAAACAGAATTATGTCTGCGAAAGATGATTCCAGTTCCACTGATGATTCTAGTTTTCTATCTCAAATTAAAGTGTGGATTATAGATTCCGTAAAAAGAACTTTTTCAGGACATGATCGAATCACATGGATTTGGATTCTTATATTCTTTCTTATAGCAATTCTTAGCGGGATTATCCTTATTATTCAGCAGCAAGATGAAACTTGGCTTTTTGATAAAGTGATCCGTTGGTTTGTGATCCCAATCATAAATCTTGATTATTGGGGTTGGATTATATTCATAATTTTCATGGGAATCCAGGGAATTTTGATACCTATTCCTTCTGAATTAGTTTTATTAACATCTGGACTAGTTTGGGGAGTTTATGGAGGAGCAATATTAGGTATAATAGGATCCATGGTAGCAGGAGTTATTACATATTATATTGCTATACTAGGAGGAAGGCCAATGATTGAAAAGTTCTTAGGTCAGGACACTTTAGAATTGATTGATTCTTATATTAAAAAGTATGGTACAGGTGTAATCATTTTTGCTCGAGCTTTTCCCTTCATGGCATTCGATCCAATCTCTTATGCTTCTGGTTTTCTTAAGATTAAGTTTAAACCTTATTTTTTTGCTACTTTATTGGGATCACTTATTCGATGTGTTTTTTATGCATGGTTAGGTTCTAATTTAAGTCCAGGCGATATCAATCATATAATAGATGACCCTACTGCTTTACAGATGTTCATCGAATCGGGTTCAAATCAATTTAACTTAATGTTGACTTTTTTAGTAGTTATTTTAGGCATAGCTTACATATTTTATCAATTTGTGTTTATACCTTACTTGAAAAGGCAGCATCTTGAAAACCAACCATAGAAAAGGCTTTTTTCTTCTTTTTCAAACAAAATAATAATTACATGTTACCATTATATTTATTATATCAGACCCAATTAATCTAATTAATAAATTCATGGACTTAAAGAAATACGTTTCAATATCACAGATGGAGGAATATTTACGAAAATCCACGAGTCTATCTTAGAATCCGAATCCGAACAGGATGCAGAGCACATTATTGATGAATGGTTATCCTTAGAACATTTTGCAGATGATACGCGCGTTAATTTAACCCCTAGAGGGAGAAGATTTGTGTTTCAGAAAAGTGTTGTTCTAAAAAATCTTGAACCAATCGTTAGTCGTGCGCAATGGTCTCGATATCGATCAAATCCAGAGATGTCAATTCCTCTTTCTACTATTAAGCTTTTAGTGACTGATCCTCAAGAACTTTTCTTAATTTCTTTCACAGTAACCAGTATTGGTAACAAGAAAAACCAATTACCGATTAAGCTTCCAGTGAAAACCAAGAATAATTCTTTAGCAAAATTGTTAGGATTATTAACGCTTTCAAAGAATGTATTTCTCACAGGAACTTATCAAACTGACCAACGAGAAAAGATAGATGCTCTACTAGAAACATTTGACTCAATATTTGATATTCAATTATGTCCAGAAGGTGAAATTGCCCAAAATCAAAGGGGTTATTATATAAAGATTCCTGTTCAAATTTGCTCAGCACTTGTAAAGGTTTTTACCAGTAAATATGAAGCCAACTTTCCAGAGATAATACGATCGGTTTCCAATTGTGATGATGAGCAGGATGTTTTAGATTTCGTGAACACATGGCTAAGGTTTTCGCGAATTTACCGTCATGGGGAGGATATGTTTATGTTTAGAAAAAACGATGAAACAGAGGAGTTAGTTGTATTATTAAGGCAATTGGGGGTGGAGATCATAGACGGATCTATAATCGAAGGAGCAGGAGCTTTTGTGCCAGTATATCGAATTCCAAAAAATTCTGATAATGAAATTATTCTTACATCTCCTACCATTTTATCTGGTCTAAAAAATAAAATTCAAAATCAGGAGTCAAGAATTATTGAACTGGAAACAATAAAATCTAATTTGGAAAGAGAGCTCAATAAAACTACTCAAGGAGTTCCAGAAAAACTAGCTTGGTCTCGTGGAATCGATGAAGAAATCGCAGATCATCTTGCAGAGAAAATTGAGGAATTCGAATATATTTTAATCCAAATGAAACGCGAATATGAAGAAATGAAACAGCGATTGCTTCTGAAAGCAGATTTAACGGACGATACATCAAAAATTCCAGAATATCAAGACTCTCATGTCGTGAAAGATCTCACTCAGCTCAGAGAAGAAGTTGATATTCTGAAAGATCGGTTAGCTCAACTTAGTCATTCGAATTCAGAGAGGGAATTAAGTTACAAAGTTACTCAGGAATTTACAATGAAGCAAGGACAATTAACAGGTGCAGAAAGTGTGAATGTGCAAATAGTTACTAATTTAGTTAAAACTTTCTTAGCACATCCTGATAATTGGATCTTATTTATACTAGGGGCAGAAAATTCTCTATCCAAAGAACAACTACGTAAAATTCTAAACATTTCGTTTGAAAACGTTTCAAATTTGACTAAGAAACTTAACGACTTTGTGGATAATCGAATTCTAAAAGTTATAATATCATCTACAGGAGAAGAGCTGTATCAGTTGGATACAACAGAGTGGAGAGATAGAAATCGATCATATAAAGACGCACTTTTAGGAAATAAGGATTTTGTACCCTTAGAAATAAGACAACTGGTACGTCAAGTTTTGAGATAGTAAGAATCCTTATTATAATTCTTCAATGATTTTTAATGCTTTTCTTAATTCTTCTTTTTCAGATGAGATGTTTCTAGCAGTAGCTTTTTGTTGAGCTAATTTTGCAACTTCAGGAGCTTGCCTTGAAGCTAAGGTTGGTTTAATTTGTTGTGCTATTTTGATATCTTTTTCCTCTGTTAAAACAGCAGAATTGGACTCAATTTTACTTTTAAATAATTCTTTTAATTTTTCTAATTCTATCTGTAACTGTTCAATCTTATTATTCTGTTCTCGAAGCTGATCTCCAAGCAGTCTCGCCACTTTAGTTAAAGTTTCAATTTTTTTGGCATTTAATTCAATTGAACTCATCTCATGTCACACGAATTACGTTTTATTGTTTTATAGGAGTATAATTACAACACTCTGCATTTCATAAAATATCCAAAAAGCTCTGTCTAAAAATATCTCCCCTTCCTATTTAATTTTCTTTCCTTTAAATTATGAAAAACATTAAAATCTGTTAATTTTGTATTTATCCAATATTTTGGTTTTTTAATTGCTAGGAGCTCTCTCTTATAAATTAAAATTGAATATTTGTCCCAAGCGTAATAATAAGAATAAAAAAACCAATAAGAAGAGATTGCCATTAAGAAAATACGGTTATGAAGTTTTTAATACTAGAATATTATAAACAAATCAAATAAACTTCTGGTATGTATTAAATGTATCAGATTGATCGTTATGCATTTGCTTTGAAAATCTTAATTTAATATTTTGGTTGTAAATATTATGTCACCAAAACTTGATGAATTTGTTGAAGGATCCACATCAATTCCTAAAAAAATAACTCAAGAAAATAATACTAAAACTAATATATTATTCCATGAATTGAACAGAGTCTCCAATAAGGAGAGAGTAGGGAATAAAGTACAAGTTGAAAGCTACCAGTTGAAATCTTATACTGATTATTTTATTCTGAGTACGGTTTATGATGCTAAATTCAATGGAGCTGGGATCAAACTTTACGATACTGCTAATCAAAGAGTATTATATATCAACGATCCTTATGGCCATGTTCCCTACTGCCTATCTCGTGAACCCATAGAAAAGCTCGAGCAGTATAAATTTCCAAAAGGTACCATCAAACGTTTTGAGTCGATTAATAAAAAAGATTTACTTGCTAGCTCGGAAGTTAACCTTACTAAGATTTATACTCCTACTCCTAGCGAAGTTCCCAAAGTTCGAGATGTTCTGGGGGATACATGGGAATCGAAGATAAAATACCATCAAAACTGGCTTTACGATACACAACTGGTTCCTGGACGTAAATATTGGTGGGATGAAGAGAATTATAAGTTTATTGAGGCTAAAAGTTCAACTTCAGGTATGAATATACCTGATACGGCACTAAATTATCTTAAACAATACGAAGGTTTAATAGATGTTTTTATCGATGATTTTACTCAAGAAATTCCTGATATGCCTGTTGTAGCATGTGACATTGAGACTGAATACGAAGAAGGGCAAATTCCTCAACCTAGTGATCCTAAATTCCGAATTATCTGTATTTGTTTAGTTGATAATAGAGGGAAAGAATATGCTTTAGTATTAAATAGGGATGAGATTGATAGAGGTGAAAAAACAGAAATTATCCCTTCAGAATTAATAATAGAACGGTTTACCGCCGAAGAGGACTTAATTAAAAGAGCTTTTGAACTCCTTGTTAAATATACTGTTGTAACTTCTTTCAACGGGGATAATTTTGATTTTCCATACCTGCATGAACGCGCTAGACATCTTAAAATTCGTGAGACAAATCCAATCATTTGGAATAAAAGGAGCGGGGACTGTAACTTTAAAAGTGCCCTTCATTTAGATTTGTATCGTTTCTATCATAATATTGCCATTAAAACATATGCATTTGGAAATAAATACCGTGAAGAGAATCTTAATGCGATTGCAGAGGCTTTACTTGGCATAGGAAAGTTAAAGATAAGTACTGGTATTTCGGAGTTACCAGAGTGGGAATTAATAAATTATTGTCTCCGTGATGCAAAAATCACGTTGGATTTATTATTATTTGACGAAAAAACCCCCCTAAATTTAATATTTATACTTTCAAGGGTCTCTCGTACACCCATCGATGATTTAGTCAGAACGAGCGTTTCAACTTGGGTAAAAAGCTTATTTTATTTTGAACATCGAAGACGCGGATTATTAATACCTAATCCAGAAGATCTGTTAATCAAAGGAACTCAAGCTAGTTCTGAAGCAATTATAAAAGGAAAGAAGTATAAAGGTGCTAGAGTTATAGATCCTGTTCCTGGAGTTCATTTCAATGTCGCAGTGTTGGATTTTGCCTCACTATATCCTTCAATTATTGGTACGTTTAATTTGAGTTATGAAACAATTTTATGCAATCATGAAAAATGCAAGGAAAATCACGTTCCTCAAACCAAGTATTGGGTTTGTCAGGAAAACAGGGGGATCATGTCTGATATCATCGGTTTCATAAAGGATGTTAGAGTGCGTTGGATAAAACCTGAATCTAAGAGAAAGTCCTCAAATCAAATTTTTAATCGTATTTTGGAGAGAAGTCTAAAGGTTTTGATAAATGCATCATATGGAGTCTTGGGAAGTGATCGATTTCCATTATATTGCTTACCCGTTGCGGACTCAACAACCGCTTACGGGAGGGACGCTATCGAGAAAACAATACAAAAAGCACAAATATTAGGGATAAAGGTTTTATATGGAGATACAGATTCAGTTTTCTTAGAAAATCCTTCAAAACAAGAAATAGAGGAAATTATTAATTGGAGTACAGCTGAATTGGAAGTAAGCTTGGAGATGGAAAAGATATATCGATATGTGGTGTTATCTGAGCGGAAGAAAAATTATTTTGGTGTATATCCTGATTCGAGTGTTGATGTAAAGGGTTTAATGGGTAAAAAAAGAAATACACCAATGTTCCTCCAAGATGGCTTCGCAGATGTACTCAAAATACTTTCTGAAGTCCATTCAGAAGAAGATTTTGATATTGCTAAGAATAAAGTTAAGGAATTGGTAAAAAATATATATCAGAAATTAGAAAATGGGAAATATACAGGAGAGGACTTAGCAATTACAATGCAATTAACGCAACCCCTTCATGCGTATAAAGTGAATGCTCAACATGTTAAAGCAGCCAAACAATTAGAAAATTCGCTCCAAAAACAATATAAAAAGACACACGATGGAAATTCTAGCAATAAATCCTTTATTAAGGCTGGCCAATTAATAAAGTACATTAAAACTCAAACAGATAAACATGTTATCCCATTAGAGCTTTATACAGAAGATACCAAAATAGATATCAAATCCTATCGTTCAATGATAGATTCGATATTCGATCAATTATTTGGAGCATTAGATATTGATACAACAGAAGTAGCAACTGGTCAAATCAATCTCATGGACTTTTTTGGTTGAAAAGCTAGTTGATATCTTTCCATCCCATTTTGAATATTGAGAATCCTTCTGTTTCATGGATGTGTGGAAATAACCGTTGAGCTAAAGGAAAAGATGGGCTTGGTACTCCAATAAAAGGGGATTGTGGGTTAAGGGTGAAGTATTTATTATTTCTGAGAAATCTCGATATAACTTCTTCATTTTCTTGAGGAAGAAGAGAACACGTTGAATATACCAAAGCAGCTTCAGGTGATTTTCTTAGATATTTTGCTGCATTATCTAGAAGGTTATACTGCAATTTACTTAACCATTTTACGTGGTGTCTATCTACTCTCCATTTGGAATCTGGTCTCGAGCTAAATGTTCCAGAACCTGAACAAGGGGCATCTACCAATATTTTGTCAAATTGCATTTTAAAGGGAAGAGAGATCCGAAGGTCAAATATTATGGGATAAATATTTTCAACACGGAAAGCTTGGATCTTTTTTAATAACTCATTCATTCTTCTAAAGTTATTATCTATTGCTATTACTTTAGCTGAATCTTCAACCAAAGTCATAATATGAAAAGTTTTTCCCCCTGGGGCTGCGCAGGTATCCAAAATAAGATCATTCTTCTGGGGGTTCAGTACATGAGAGATTAATGCTGAACCTTTATTTTGCATATAATACATATTATCTATAAAAGACTGAAGACGTGGTAATGGGCTCTCACTTGAAATAATCTTTAGAACATCATTCAAATCACTATCAACTTGATAATTGACCTTTTCTTCTTGTAATCGTTTAAAGATCTCTTCTTTACGATAATTCAATAGATTTAGACGGACGTACACTGCGCCAATAATATTATTTGACTTGAAAATTTCAACAGCTGTTTCTAATCCATAGAATTTTATTAAATCTCTTACAAACCAAGTTGGATGAGAATACCCTACTGCCAACTTCTCTTCAGGATCTTCGATCTCTTTGAGAAGATGATCCAATTCCCAATTCTTTAGTTGAATTATATAATTTTTAGAAAGGTCTCTTGAATAATTATTAAATTTAGAACCATCTAATATTTTTTGTGTCTCAAACCAAAGATTTTCATCATTTTTTTGGTCAGAAAAGGTTAAAAGATATGTAATTACTCGTAATAGATTCCGAAATTCAGTTTCGACCTTGTTTGCCAAATATTTTTGAAAAAAATTATGAAAAAGACGATTTAAGACATTTTGGTGTCTAACTGTCTCAAAAACTAGAGCATGAATTCGTGAATAAGATTCTGGATCTTCTACATTAAATTGTGTTTCTACAATTTTCATTGCATTTCTTAGAGAAATTTGATTCTCTTCATAATAAGTAATTATTTGAGCAGATATTTCAATAATGTTCTTCTGCGACAACGAGCCTTTTTGACTCTTCAATATATTGGTCCTTCCTAATCATTTTCCTCGCTTAATAAACATTTTTCCGTTATATAAATAACCATGAATTAATTCTCCTTCTTTTGTAATTCCCAAATCTGAAGAGTGAGTATAAAAAATCTCATAGTTATCAGAACTCATCAATTGAGCAGTTCCATCATGCTCAAAAGCAATTATTTGTAATTCTAGTTCGATATAGTCAATTTTATTTGGTTTTGAGTCGAAAAATTGTTTAACTGGACTCTTAATCCATTCTTTTTTCTCAAAATCCCAAAATTCCACTCCATAGTCTCCAAAGGAATGTATCTGAATAATTTTAGAATTATACTCAACTAATTCTCCGATCTCAAAAGGTGGCAGAGTTACCAATACAACAGGTTTTCGAGGGTATTCTTTAGATTTGGATTTATCAAAACCAGCAAATTCGGTAGTTACAGTAACTAATCCTCCATATTTTTTTGCAAATAATCTACCTATTGTATTTGCTGGAGATTTTGTACGGAATAGAGCGTCGATCCCATTTTTTAAGTATGTTATACTGAATAAGGGATTTTTCCGTTCAGATGTCAAAAATTCCAGACTCATCTGTTCAATTTCCATAACCCACTTTTCCAAGGTTTTTTTTCCAATTTTAAGATCGCGACGTATTTGAATCTTTGAGCTATAAGATCCCGATAATCGGGTTCGGCATTCAATGCATTCTCCCCAATCAACGTCTATCTCAAGATCTTCAGAGATTTCAATTAAAGGAACAAAGACATCGGGGCTAGCTAAGATTTTAACCACTCCAGTTATCTGCGGAGTATGATTAAATTCATTGAAAGACACGCTCATCCCTTCAAGAGTGATTGTTGTGGGTTTAAAATTGAAATCCCACACTTGCAGAATTTCTTGTGAAAGAAATTCATTGAATTTTGCGTCACCCACATCTACAAGATAGAATTTTGTCCATTTACCCCTTGTAAACATTAGTTCACACTTGTCACAAGCTACTGCTTTCAGTATATTTTTCTTTTTTACAATCGGATTTAGCTTTAAAAAGCAAGCTTGACATAAATGCCGAAAAAATACTAAATTTTCTCCACATTCAATGCAATTTGAATTCAGCTTTTTTCCTCCAAGAAATCTTTTTAGATTGGGGGGATAGAGAATATTAACAGGTGTGGAATTTTTTTTCCCTCTTCAGTTTTGAACCAAAGGACTGCTTCTTCATTAAAAAGTCTTTTTTGAATTGCTAATTCAAGAACAGACCCAAGAGCGTTAACATTCTGATACCTTTTCATAAGTTGTAAAGCATCTTCCGTTGGGATTTCTTCTCCATCATAGAATTCGGAAGGAACAATCATTCCTGCTTTCTCTCCTCTCAACCTTTTTCCAAATAACTCTTTATCACAAATAGCTAGGATTTCAGTTTTATCCTTTTGATGTACTTTGAAAGATACTTTTTTTGAGGGTTGAGAATCATTCATTTTTTTCCCCAATCTTATTTCTACTAAACTTGAAGCTTAATTCCTCAACGCACTGCGACTCTAGCCCCGCAGGCTTCGCAAGTTTTAATTAATATTCTGCCTTCTTTAATCAATTTTGTATCTGGTTTCCCACATTCTTCACATACTACAAATTCTTTCACATATGTTTCTAATTCACGATTGATCAGTTTTTTTGAAAATTTTCCTTGCAGAACAAGTCTTCCCCGTTCTTCTACGGCAGAAGTCGCAAATTCCCTCGCTAAATGCTTAGCAAGATGATCTGCATCTTCCTCTCGATTCAAAACTTTTAAAATTCGATTCCAATCAGTAATCCAAGTCTTATTTCCTTCTGGAAATACATCCGCCGTAGGAATCTCAAATCTTGATTTTTCAAAAACGTGTGAAGGAAGTTTTTCTCGTGCTCTTTTTAACTTTGTAAGATAATCATTTTCTGAAGTCATAATCATCATCATTATATCGAAAGGCTTATCGAAAAGGTGTAGAGAGAGGAGTTGACAAATTTCTACTGAAGTATTACCTCATCTTTCACATATCAAGAAAATTCCTGACACCTTTTAACCACTTTGATATGATGAAAAAAATAAAACTGGAGAATGATTAAATTCCTTTGTTATTGTGTGATAATCGCACAAAGTTTTATTTACGGATCATAAGAAGGATGATCTTAAGAATAGGAAGAATAATTTGGAATAAAAAGTTATTAAACATAATCACCATACCACTTATTTATAATGGTAAAATTTCCACATGTTTTACTTGAAAAAAGAAAGAATACCTTGATATTAGTTGAGATATATGCAAAGAAAGAAGGAACACCGTCAAGTTTTCCAGCTAATAAAAAGCAGTCATATCGTATTGGAAGTAATAGATAGTAGATTCCCCCTCTTAAGCAGGGTTTCAACGGTAGAGAATTTTACGAAAGAGCTTAGTATTCCCTTAATTATTGTGATTAATAAATGTGATCTCGTTCCAAGAGAGGTGTGTGATGTTATAATATCTTCCTTCAATAAAGAATTTCCATCGGTCTACGTTTCGTCACAAAAGCGACTTGGTACAAAAAAGTTACGTGAAAAAATCCATAGATATGCTAGAAAAAGGGAGGAGACTTTAGTATCGATTGTTGGCATTCCAAACACAGGAAAGAGCAGCTTGATCAATGTTTTGAGAGGTAAACATGTTGCTCGTACTGGTCAAAAACCAGGTGTTACACGACATACACAAGCAATTAGAATGTCAAGGAAAATTCTAATGTATGACACACCTGGCATTATTCCATTTGATCATCCTGATAAAGACCTGCACACGTTTATGGGTGCTTCTTCTATCGACATAGTGGAAGATCCTGTGGCTTCTGTCCATTATTTTCTTAATAGAATTAAATCGCATCACCCTGAAGGAATTGCAGAGAGATATGGCTTACCAAAGCTTGATATGACAAATGATGAGATTCTTTCATATATCGCTCAAAACAGAGGATTTCTCGGAAAGGGAGGCGTACCTAATATTATTGAAGTTTCTAAAATGGTTATGCGAGAATTTACAGCAGGAGATATACCATATTGGGAAAAAATATAGAGAATAGGTTCTGTAATGATAACAAGAGCTAATCTTTCCTTTTTTAAATAACTAAGCAAAAGAAATCACCACTTATTCATACGAAAATAATTTGAAAGTCTAATTTCCCTAGCTTAATCCCATAAATTAGCTTTTTTTCGGGGTCATATAATGTCTAATGAATTACCTTCCTCCACAATAACCTATTCAACAGTTTCATCTATTGCTGGCCCTTTAATTTTTGTAAAAGACATCAAAGGAGTTTCTTATGGTGAGATCGTAAGGATTTCAGCCCCTAACGGAGAGAAACGGACTGGACAAGTGTTAGAAGTGGGAGAAGATATCGCTGTGGTTCAGGTATTCGAGGGAACACAAGGTTTAGATACCAAAAAAACCTCTGTTCGATTTTTAGGCGAAAATATAAAAATTTCTGTCTCACAGGATATGCTAGGAAGAGTTTTTTCAGGTAGTGGTAAGATAATAGATGCAGGACCTCAAATATTTGCTGAAGAGAGATTAGATATTACGGGAGCTCCGATAAACCCCTATGCACGCGAATATCCAAGAGAGTTCATACAAACTGGGATTTCATCAATTGATGGACTAAATACTCTTATTCGTGGCCAGAAATTACCAATTTTTTCTGGGTCTGGATTACCTCATAACAACATAGCTTCACAAATTGCAAGGCAAGCTCGTGTGCTGGGAAAAGAAGAAGAATTTGCAGTTATTTTTGCAGCGATGGGTATTACTACGGAAGAAGCTCGGTTCTTTAGATCAGATTTTGAAACAACAGGTGCATTAGAACGAGTGATATTATTTCTTAACTTAGCAGATTCTCCTGCAGCTGAACGATTAATTACTCCCCGAATTGCTCTTTCTGTTGCAGAATACCTAGCATTTGAATATGATTATCATAGTTTAGTTATCTTAACAGATATGACAAACTATGCAGAGGCTTTAAGAGAGATATCTGCAGCAAGAGAAGAAGTACCTGGGAGAAGAGGATATCCTGGTTATCTTTATACTGATTTAGCGACTATCTATGAACGTGCAGGACGGATTAAAGGGAAAAAAGGAACCATAACTCAGCTACCAATATTATCAATGCCTTCTGATGATATTACTCATCCTATTCCTGATTTATCGGGTTACATTACTGAAGGGCAGCTGATCGTTGACCGAGACCTGTATAGAAGGGGGATATACCCTCCCATTGATCCTATGCCTAGCTTGAGTAGATTGATGAGGGAAGGAATTGGAAAAGGTCGAACTCATGCATGTCACAAATCAGTTGCTGATCAGATGTTTGCTGGTTATTCTTTGGGAAGAAATTTGCGAGATTTAGTCGCTGTTGTCGGTGAAGAAAGTTTAACTCCTGTAGATAAAAAATATTTAACATTCGCAGATCGATTTGAGAATGAATTTTTAAGTCAAGGATATTATGAGGAACGAGGGATATTTGAAACGTTGGAACTAGCGTGGGATTTGTTGAGCGATCTTCCTGAAGATGAGCTAAAACGAATCCCCCCACGAATGTTGAAATTATATCATCCCAAATATCGACATAGAAAAGAACTAACACTTAACGATCCTGATCCTTAGCTATGGTTTATAATATGTAAAATTGTATTAAGATGCAATTAAAAAGTAGGATAAATTATCAATTTATATAGGAAATACCAATTGAGCGGAAATATTATGGTTACTTGGAAGGTAACTTTTGCTTTAGGTGGCACAGAAGATACCGATGTTATCGATCTATCTGACGCTGAGAACTTAGTAGACTGGGATCCTGAGTTTAAAGGTGAATTGATCTCAAGTTTCTTTAAAACAGAGTATGCATGGATCCAGGGGCTTCGAAGTGTTTCTAGAGGAGATTTGGAGATGTCCCCCAAGAATTTTCTTGTTGTTGTAGGAAGAAAATGGGGAGAATCACGAACAAGGAATATTCCAATGGGTGTCTTATTCGAATTTACTGATGGGGATTTACGTTTACGAGCTGTTGGGCCCAAAAGTCTCTCTGAAAAATCTGGAGTAGATGGTGGAGATTTGCTTTTAGGTTTAGTTTCCGATCTTTTTGATAAACCAAATTTATGGAGAAACAAGATAATAATCGCTTCAATGCCAAAAAGTGAATGGCGAGTGATAGGTGACATAATTGGAGAGGAACCCTGGGGATTAATTGAACAAGGAAGAAGAATGACTAAAAGTGAACCCAAAAAGGCAATGGATATCCTATCAAAAGCTTCAAAAATATTCGATGTGCTAGCAGATGTAAATGGTCAGTTCCATGCCGTTTTTGCACAAGCAGAGCTTACTCTTGACACAAAGAATTATGATTTAGCAAAAGAATTGTTATCAAAAGCACAAATCCTTGCAAGTCAATTAGGAGATCCCATGCTAGAAGAAAATGTTGCATCAACTGAAGGTATTCTCTTATATGAAAGTCGTGTCTATGATCAAGCAATCTCAAAGTTTGAAGAAGCGTTGACCTATGCCAAGAAAGCCAACAGACATAAAGCAGTTATAAATGCCTTATGCAACCTAGGAGAGTGTTATTTCAGGCTTCGACAATACGAAGAAGCAATGAGGCAATTTGATAAAGCTCGTTCTTTAGCTGAAGAAAGAAATGAACCACAATCCTTAGCAATAGCTCAAGTTTATTTAGCCAAGGTATTAATTGCTCATAAAAGCATTGATCAGGCTGAATATTACTTAAGAGAAGCTAAAGAGCGTTTCGAGCAGTTGGAAGATATCAAAGGGCTGATGATGACTCATGGATCATTTGGAGATCTTGAAGCTGCTCAAAAGAATTTTGAGGGAGCTTTAATTCATTATGAATTAGCCTCAGAACAAGCTCAATCTTTAAATAAACACATCTTCCAAGAACATTTTTACCAAAAAGCTCAAGATATGAGAAATCGATTAATGGATTCCCTCTAAGTCATTCTTATCCAAGTATTTCCCCAATTTTTTCTGCTGCTTGTTTCATATCCAAAAATATTAAACCGAGCTTTACGGAACGATTTGCAGAGGCTGTAAGGACCGCTTTTGTTCCTGCTTGTACAGAGATTAAGTATCCATTATCTCCTTCAACAAGTATCCTAGTCATTTCACCTTTCCCTGTTTCCATTACAGCTCGTTCTCCGAGGCTCAAAATAGCAGCTGTCATTGCAGCAACCCTTACATCGTCTAATCCTCCTGGGAGAGTAGCTGGAAAAGAAGAAATAGGCAATCCTTCCAATGAAACAACGCTAGCAAAATCGATTGCTGGTAATTTGCTCACAAAAGCCTCAAGAACGCTCACGATCTCTTTATGTATCTGGAGATCAGCTTCACTATCTGGTATATACATAATTTTGCCCTTTTTTTCTGGATTTACAAAATTATAGGGTGAAAAACACCCCTCACAGGATTCTTAATTGAAAACACGATCTTCAACTTTAAAAACGTTGTGAATTCTATTTTCAGATTATTCAAATAACGAACCTAATTACCTTTATAATTAATTTATATCACTAAAACCTCCCTAAGCTCCCTTATCTTGTATGTCTAAACGTGAAATTGGAAATTCAGTCTCAGATCATTCATGTCATTAAGAATACTAAAACTTGGAAACCAAATAGAGCATATTTCTATTATTATTATTTCTTATACTAATCGAGAGAAAATGAAATCAACAAATCGAAAAATGTAAAATTGTGGAGAGATTCCGCGTCTTTTGATAAATATAAAATAAAATAAAGTAAACGTGACAAATATTGACCCGAGCGAAACCACTTCATCAAAATAATATACCCACGATACAAATTGGTAAGAATGGATTGAGTGAAGCTTTCTTTAATGAATTAAAGGAACAACTAAAGGTTTATAAGAGAATAAGGGTAAAAATATTAAAAAATGCTCCATTCGATAACCGAAAAGTGGCTCTGTCTCATTTAGAACAAAGATTGCCTAGTAATATGCATTTGATTGAAACAAGAGGTTGGACCGCGATAATCGAAAAATCGTGAATTACTTAATTTGAGCCTCTTTAGTCCCATATAGTTGGATCATTAATATTTCTCTTGCTAGGGATTGAAACGCTCTTTTCACTCCAATCCCTGTTGTAGCAACTGTTTCGTAAATCGGGTAATTGTGAATATTCAACTTTTCTATTAACTCAGATCTTGATAAAGCGTCTGGAACGTCTCTTTTATTTAACGTAATAACCATAGGAATCGAATTACCTAATTGATCTCCAAGATGAGATCGTAGTTCCTCTAATGATTCTAGATTCTCTTCCATTTGAGAGGCACTAGAATCTACAACGAAAATGATTCCATCAACCCCTTGAATTACGATTTTTCGCTGATGTTTATGTCTCTCCTGTCCCGCTGTAGTATAAACATCGAAAACCACTCCTGTTGTTGCCTGCATTGGTACAAAATCGAAAAATAGAGTCCTTCCTGTTGGATCAGCTAGCTGTGTAAATTTTCCTTTCTCCAGTCCATCAACTTTATTATATAACCAAGCAAGTGTAGATGTTTTACCCGATAAGGAGGGGCCATAAAAAGCAATCTTGAATCTATGGCGACCTTCAGCATCCTTTCGCAAATGGGGAAGCTCCTTTTGTAATGGAAATAAAATAACAGGAAATGCTAGAATTTTTCAAGTTCACGTAGTGCTGCTTCTAATTCATCTTTTTCCAAGCTTGATCTAACTTCAGGAGAACTAGAGGAAGGTCCCACTATCGTTCGTGTCGGCTGTCCTGCAAGAAACTCGTCTAAAATGCTGCTGAGTTCTTCATTCGCTTTTCTCATCAATAAGCGAATCATTCCAATATTTACTTCTGCGTCGGAAATGATAGTTAGAATTCCCCTTCCACAAGCACTCGCAAAAATCTTACCTGTATCAAATTCAGAGGTAACTATGTCAAGACCTCCAATAGTCAGATTATTGCCTTGTTCTGCGGAAGCCATGAATACAGCAGATGCAATTGCACCAATTCCGTCGACATCAACTGAAACGTAACTAAATTTTGAGACATGAGCTATAGTTAGGCCTGTACGATCAACTAATATCACTTTTTTTATACCAGGCTCGCTCTTGATGATTTTACTAAGAACTGTGTCAAATCTTCTGGGATCAATCAACCTAGGTTGCTCCTGTGGTGAAAGTAATGCAATAATTCAATAAGTGAAGAAAAGCGTTCTCTTTCTTCTTGTCAATTCCAAATATTAAGTGAATATTAATAAATTTAGCGAATTAGAATATGCATTTATTATTGACACAAATTCTCTTATCTCCCGAATTATGTGATTAATATTAAATTTACTCCAGAATATTAACTTTTTACTCAAATTCATTGAAATACGGGTATAAATTCGGGATATTCGAATTAATAACATCATCAGAATAATAAAGCTACAAATAAGAAGATCAAATTCCCCCAAAATACATTTAAGGTGTATCCCAGCGTTATGAGGAGAATAAAAGGGAATGTAGGTTGAATCCAAACTTCTGATTTATTCGTTGCCTGTATCTTTTTTAATACACGTTTTTTTCGCTTTAGATCCTCTTCAGGGGTGTCTAATCGAATTCGATACGATATAAACCATCCCGATTCTTCTTTATAATCCTCAAGAAAGTCAAAATGCCATGGATTCTTTTCTAATAATGTTTCCAAGTTAACAGTTGACTTGGGATAACCAATAAATCTTAGAAAAAAGGTAGATAGCTTCGATTCATGAGAAAAGTTATAAAATTTAGGATTAGCGATTTGATTGAATAAATTAAAAAGAAAAATAATCAATGGAACTGGTAAGGTAATGAAATAAGCGTTAAAGAATGTACCCAGAATATTTGGAATAACAGAAGAAATTAAGGAATAATTTGGATTATTAACTTGAAAAATAGGAAGGTTAATAGGAGAAATTATTGCCAAAACTAGAAAAGCTATGCGATCAGCTTCCCCTCCAAGGCCAAATATCGTCAAAAAGACTACAAGGAAAATTCCTA
Source organism: Candidatus Heimdallarchaeota archaeon (assembly GCA_011364965.1). Taxonomy (GTDB): domain Archaea; phylum Asgardarchaeota; class Heimdallarchaeia; order Hodarchaeales; family Hodarchaeaceae; genus Hodarchaeum. The sequence continues at coordinate 48,297 of RDOB01000001.1, read as the reverse complement.
CCCCAATATTGGAAATCCATGTGGCAATATAGCTATCAGGTGGGATTTCAGATATTAGAAAAACCCTTATTTGAAACAAATGAATTATTATCCCTCCAAGAATTAAAATATACCAAATCAAATCAGTGACTTCACGAGAATGGATATCTTGCCAAGAACCTATAAAAAGAACCGCTAGAGTAAATATAATTGAAAAACTAGTAAGGTCAATAGAAATCATTAGAAAGAAATCTCCATATTGTAACTTTAATTTATAATGCTAATCATTCAGAAGATAGGAAGAAAATCACAAGGGTATTTTGGAATTGAAAATTTTGATAAACACATCGGTAGAAAGTGCTCTACTATATTAAGATTTTGTTATTTAGTGGGAAAATCGGAACCAATTCTAATTTGAACAAATCTACATTTTTAAAAAAATGATAATGCATGATAAAAAGAGCCACTGGGGGGATTTGAACCCCCGACATCCTCCTTACCAAGGAGGCGCTATAACCGAGTTGCTCTATTTGCTAGATGCTCAATTTTCAAGCTATCTAAACAAAAACTAAGCCACAGTGGCTTACTAAGAATTACTTCAACAAGAAGTCTATAAAGCTTGGATATACGTCGTTTTTACTTGTTTTCTGTCATATTTATCATCTTTTCCAATTCTATTAGATCATAAAAAAGCTTGTCATAAAATAGTCATTTTCTTTGCAATTCTGGTTTCCAAGCCTCGTACAAGTAAAAGAATATAATTTATCTTGAATAGTACAAATTAATACGAAATATTCTTTGAATCCCCTTTATTTACTTTATTTTAGATTCCTATCAACTTATTTTATCAAATTTTTCAGCTTCTGAGAAACAGGCTAATTTAGCTAATATAGTTTAATATTTCTGTTTTTCTTTGGCATTTCTATGACATATTGCCTTCGTATATGAAAGAATGGAATATAAATATCTTTATTATTGTTTCTTTTGAATGGGATTAAGACTTTGGAGTATAAAGAGCTTTATAGATTGTGGAAACAAGAATGGGAAAGTCCTTCATTACTAGAAATACCATCTGATCTTTATATATCTCTGGATGGGAAGCTTTCAAAACTATACAGTGACTCTACATCCAATGAATGGCCCGAAATCGCTGAATTGGTGATACAAAGGATAGAATTTCTGCGAAAAGATCTAGCTCGAATACGTTTAAGGAAAATTACCGATCTAGTTCTATCGAATAATCCAATTAGTGAAAATCTACTTACTTGGGGTGAGAAGCGTCTAATCACAAATCTTAAACGTTCAATAGAAGCCCTTGGTCTGGAGAACCCGTACCATGATTCTGAAAACATTTTAGATCTTGAAAAAATTTCTCCAAATATAGAATTGTCCATTGATTCAATAGAACATTCGACAATAAATGAGGATATTGAAGAGAATTTTATAGATTCTCCCCCAAAGATAATGATTCGGTTCCTTGAGGACGTTGAGAGTTTTGTTGGATTGGATAATAATGTATATGGGCCCTTTAAGAAGACTGATGTAACTTTCTTACCCCAAGAGAACGCTAAAGCTTTAATAGCGAAATTAGTTGCCCGTTTAGTTGAAATAGATAAGGCAAAGTTAAATTTAAGTGAACAAAAATGAAAAAGAAGTATATTCCTGAACCCCGCTCAAATTTCTTAAAAGTAACATGCGAATGTGGAAATGTGCAAGAGGTTTTTACTCATGCTACCACTATTGTTGAGTGCCGTGTTTGCGGAAAAGTTTTAGCAGAGCCCCGATCTGGACGTGCTGGACTCAATGCTGAAGTAATTGATGTTTTAGACCAGTAATAGGCGATAATCTATGGATTCAAAGTTCCCCGAAGTTGGAGAGTTAGTAATAGGAACGTGCTCTAAATTAACTGATCATGGAGCATATTTCGAAATATTTGACTATGAAATCCTCGGTTCTGAAGCAGGATTTGTTCATATTTCGGAGTTAAGTCGAACTTGGGTTCGAAATATTAGAAGCCATATCCGCGAAGGGCAAAAAGCTGTGGCCAAAATACTCCGTATTGATGAAAAGAGGGGAGAAATCGATATGTCAATTCGGCGGGTCTCTGAACCTCAACGTCGACAGAAGTTAAATGAGTTCAAACAAGAGAATCGTGCTCGCGGAATTGTTGCAGTCGCTTGTGAAAAAGTAGGAATCTCTACTGAATCTGTTGAGAAAATTCTTCTTTCTAATTTTGGTTCAATTTATGAGGGTTTACTAAGAGCAAGAGAGGAAGAAGCTAAGCTTCTAATTGATAAGGGGGTACAAAAGGAAGCTGCAAATGAGATTCACCAATTAGCTATTAAAGAATTGGAACCATCTCTAGTTGAATTACATGGAACTATTAAACTTACATGTTATGAACCTGATGGAGCTGTAAGAATTAGGGATTTTTTTTCGTCTTATTTTAAGAACTTTCAGAAAAAGCATATGAATTCAAAAATAGGATTGCAAATCATTTCACCTCCCGAATACCGTTGTACGATCGAAAGTGAGGATTGGAAGAAGGCCGAATCTCTTTGGAAAGATTTACAGGATCAAATTATTAAAAAATTCAAACCTTTTCAAGCTGAAATGTCATTTGAAAGGATATAAATTCATTATTTTCAGGGGTTTTCATGCGTCTATTAAAGAAATGTGAATGTAGTTACACTATTGATCCAGACCGTACAGTCTGTGAAAAATGTAATGAAAGGTTTATGAACGCTTCTCCTCCAAGATTTTCTTTACACGATAAATATGCTGGCTATCGTAGACGAATGAAAGAATTGGCGAAAGAAAAGGGACTATTATGACGGAACAATCTCCAATTGTAATCAGGAAATTTGAATTAGCTGATCTTGAACAAGTTATGGAAATAAATCATCAAACTCTTCCGGAGAATTACCCTGAACGTTTTTTTCGAACAATCTATGCAGAACTACCCTCTGCCTTTATAGTCTGTCAAATCGGATCTGAAATCGTCGGATACACCATGGCAAGATTAGAAAGCGGTTTGAGTTATTTTTCAATATTTCATCGCGCTAAAAAGGGGCATACAGTAAGTATCGCTGTTAAACCAAAATTTCGACATCGAGGAATTGCTACTTATTTATTGAAAAAATCTATGGAAGCGATGATTCAACAGGGGGCAACTGAGCTATATCTTGAGGTTCGAGTATCTAATTCTGCAGCAGTTAATCTTTATAAAACCTTAGGATATGAAATTTTGAAAGAAATTCGTCATTATTATCGCGATTTCGAATCTGCTTACCTAATGGCTAAAAAAGTCTCCCAAGATCCTCTCTAAACTCTATATGAGTATTAACAGGTTGAATTAAGGGTCTGTGCGAACTCAATAGCAATTTAAAATCTATATTATCTCAAAAATAAAAAAATAAATGCACCAATTCATATTATTTAATAGGAGTCTAATCCAAAAAGCATAAAAACCATTAAGAAGGAATTAAACAAGTCCCGCATATAAAACTTTAAAAAGCCAGAAAACGTAGCAAATGCAAATAGAGGTAGAACATAGAATTCTCCTCTAAAATCAAGTATCTTCTCATTCTGGGGAAATTACTAATGAAAGAATTCTTTCTTAAGGCTAGTGACTCATTAATAACATTAAATAGCAGTATTTCTTCTAATGCTAGGAGTGCATCTGATCTAATCTTAAAGATTATATCAAAATTTGATGAGATCCGTTACGCAAGTGAATCCATTCCTGATTATATTATTCATCCAGATAATACCAAATCTAATTTAAAAATGAGTGGTGAAATCCGTGTTGCTCAATTACTATCATCAATCATCTGTGATAGAATAGCAGACCAGTGTATTCAGTTATCAGAATCTATTGATTTTGGAGAAGAAAATTTGGATGTTCGGGGGGAACTCCGGGAACTTAATGAACAAATCCAACAGCTTGATGAAATCATTCAAGTTCAGCAAAAACTGGCCAATGGTGCCTCAGTTTCAACAAAAAACATTAAAGATTTACAGAAAAAATATGAGAAGCGGATAAAGCAGTTAGAGGAAGAGTTAATTCGCAAAGAAGGACTTTCTTTAACTGTAACTGCGCTTGATGCAAGTAAAAAGCCCAAATTATTTGGAAAAGGGAAATTCGAGGAATTTCTTGGGGATTTAATACTCGAACAGGGTAAAAAACTTCCAGCTAGTTCAGGTGGGTATATTACCCTTGCAAATTTATACACCAAGTTGAAAAGCCAAGTTCCAGATGTGGAATTCTCAATTAAAGATTTAGAAAAATCTTGTAAGAATTTAAAGGATGATGGTCTAATTGAAGATATATCAAAGCGTTCTGGTGTTAAAATAATAGAATTTACACCAGTTTCTTTGACTAATGATGCAAGTAAGATCTTCAATTTAGCTGTAAACAAGGGTTATGTCACAATTGAAGAAATCATGATCAAAACAAAATGGGATCACCAAAGAGTAACAAGAGTGTTGGAGAGTTTGATAAATCAAAAAATCGCACGAAAGGTGAGCTCATTAGATACAGGGGATCAGTATTACTTTCCAGGAATATATGGAGACGATAATTGGTAGGTGGAACTCAAATGGCGGAAACAGAAAAATTTGGGGGTTTATTCAAACGAATTGGAGATACAGTGCATATCGGGACGAAAAAGTTTAAAGGAAAAACTATTCTCTCCTCTGAATTCGGACAAGAATCGCTTATTTCAAGATTAAAATCTGATGAGTACGATAGTTTTCGAAAATTTGATGGATTTATCGTTAAAGAGCTTGAAGCTGCTGTCCTATTGCAATCAGGAGCCTTAGTTGGTGTTGCTGGGAGTGGAATTTATGAATTAGACAAAACAGCTAAACGGCCTGGAGGTGAAATCATTTGGATTACCAAGGGAGAGTTTCTAGTTAAGTGGGGTTCACCTGGGGTATATACAATTGATAATATAATGATTGGATGCTATGGAATATCCAGATTACGAGTTGTTAATCCAAGGAACTTTATTATGAATGTTGTCTCACATAAGCACTACTATACAAGTGAGGAGTTAAGAAATTGGATAAAGCAAACGATTATTGCAGCTGTGAAACACATTATGTCGCGTTATACCGTTTCCGATCTTTTGAGGGAGAGAAGGAGTTTAACAATACAGACCAGATCCGAACTGGCACCAGAAACATCTCGCTGGGGATTAGAATTAGTGGGTCTTGAAATTGGAGGTTTTAAAGTCCCTGAAGAATATCAAACACTACTAGCATATGAGGTTGAAAAACAAGTATTAGAAACTCAAAGAGAACTTGATGAGGAGCGAAAATCATTCGATGACGTTTCAGCTAAAATTTCTAAGTACGAACATATGTTGGAGCAAGCTGATGAGATGTTTCTAAGTGGGAAATTATCTGAAGAAAGTTATAAGGAATTATCGGATAAATATGCCCAAAAGCTTGCCCAATATAAATCTAAAACCTCTGAGTAATATTTTAGTTAAATTTCACCAACTCGCTTCCACACTCCGTGCACGAAATCATTCCAACGGATTTCATCTTATTGTAGCAATTTATGCAAATAGTGGTTTTACAGAAATTACAATAATACTCATTTCCCTCTGGTTGTATAGTTTCACATATACTACATAAAACACCTTTTTTTTCTCCCTTCCTATTAAGAGTTAGATCTTTAATATCAATCTTTCCACTAACCTTGCTAGAGAGTATATGGGTTTCTAGTAGTTCAATAACTACACGATCAGGAGCTCCAAGGTTCGAAATTATTTCACGAAGAGGAATTCTTTCATTTCTTACGGTGTTTAACCATTCAAGTAATTTTCGGTCCAATTCTGTTTCAGGGTACAAAATTTCCTTTTTTTCAATCCATCCAGATTTTAAGGGACCTTTTTTACAAAAATAACATTCTTCGGTACTCTCTAAATTAAATGAATGGGTGTAGTTCAACTCACAGGTTTGGCAATGCCTTGGAAGATCGATAATAAATGCTGAAATATTCCCACAGAACGGACAGACATGTGTGCTTCCTGAAGAACGGCAATTTGAGCACATTATTCGTCGACAATTTTGACATTCAAAATATAATTGAGGATTGTGATGAATAGATGTATCAACTTGGCAAAAAATCTCAAATTCCTCTATACCTTTAATTAAAAAAGGATCTCTAAATTCCCCTGTTATTAAAATCAACCCTAGTTGATCTGAGAATTTTTTGATCTCCGTTAGCAGTTGTAAAGGTTCCAAATGTAGCTTCAGGGCTAATTCTTCGATATCTATACCCTGATTGAACCAATTTTCAATTGGGTTCGATTTTAATTCCTTTTCTGAAAGCTCAGCTCCCAAACTCTGATTTATTACCCTTAGGAAAGTCATAAAATCGTTTTTATCAATGTCTAATCTTTGTAACCAAAATTCAATAGGAATTTCATTATAAACATGAATGTCTCTTAATACATACCCAAAGATTTCTAATACGTTATAGATATTTTTGAAATCAGAGGAAAACAAAAAAGTGATATTTTTGCAATGTTTTCTCAATAGATCTCTGATTTCAGTTTCAGATAATCGTGTTAATCCTGCTAAATCTTTTAATGATACCTCTGAATTTAGATCAAAATTTGTTTGTATGAATTTTCTCATCGATTCGAGATTTCTATCAAAATCTTGATTTAAACTGAAATTGAGAATCGTGAAATTGTATAATCGCTGTTTTAAAGGATCAATATAACCTATAAACTCGCCATTTTGTGTTAGCATATTTAAAACTGCTTCAAGATAATCTTGTGTCCAATAAAGGCTATTCAATAGATAATTTAAATCCAAAGAAAGAGTACTACCGATCAATTTGAGTAATTCTAGTCTTGCGCCTTTTTTAGTGAAGAATTTTCTATTTATTACATCAAAGAATCCATCTATTTGGCTTACTTTTCTACGAATAACGCTTTCTAAAATTTCTCCTGGTAAATTGGTAGCATCTATTAAATCACAAATGTCTATAGTACCATTAGATTCTAAACTACTCGTTATTAATGCGTCTATATATTTCATTGGTATATAAAACGAATTATCAGGAGTAACAATTCCATTAAGTTCCTTAGATCCAATCTTATGTCTTAAAAAATCTGCAAGAATTTCAATATTAGCTTCAGAGAAATCATGGAGTGTAAGAGGTTCATTTGAAGCAGAAGCCAGTTTCAACCATGATTTCAATTTCCGCTTAAGCATTGCAGTCCCTTTTACAAGTAAGATTAGATTTTCTTAAGTCTAATTTAAACTGAGATTGGCAATAATGAGTGATTTATCAATATAATTAGTAGAATTTTAAATGGAGCTATCTATAAGTTAATATTATATTGAAAGCTCAAAGAATAAACTGAATTTTAAACCAATAATGGATTATGATATTAATGTCCAATCCAGATCTCAAATGTAGTAATTGCGGATATAATCCTCGTCAAGTTCCTAAATCAGGGGTTTGGTATTGCCCAAAATGTGGTCGCAGAAATGTAAAAATTGAGAGGAATTACGCTCAGAAAGGTTCAAGATATCCCAAGAAATCTATTTTACCTTCCATGTCAAGAGACCAAGTTATGAAGCAATTGTATGAACAATTGACGGCCGAGAAGGAAGTAGATGGAGGATATAAGGAACCATATTTGAATCCTGATATCCCTGTGATATTACCGATCAAAAGAAATCGAATCAAAGTATTTTATAAAAGATAACTTTTAGATTTTTCCTATTCTTTCTTTCTTTGTTTTCTTGGGGGAGTAAAAGTTATACGTACTCTAAATTCTTGCTCATCCTCTTTAGAACTAAGTGTAATGCGATCTCCATCCCTCAATAACGATTCTAATGATCTATCCTCTTGTAGAACCGAATTTCCTTTAAAAGCTATAAATTCCTTATTAAACTTCTCTGAAAAACCATTTATTATTGTTTTCAAGGAATTTTTCTTATTTATCTTTATTTTTTCAATTTTTTGGGTTAAATTGGACATATTTCCGCATACAGTACATTCTGGATCCTGAACAAGATCAAATGTATTTAGAGTTCCTGTTAATGCTGAATAAATGGACAAACTTGGAATTTTGAATCTTGTTAAGGTTTCTAATTGCTGCAAGGCTAACCTTTCTGATTTTCTTAGCTCCCTCCGTTTAATCGAAAAAATCGTTTTTATAATCTCTTGAGTTTGAATTCCACTGGTTACAGCGTTCACCGTGATAAGGCTTGGCACATGAAACATAATCAATTGCAATAATTCTTTTCTCTCAAATTTTCCAAAATTATACCTTTCTGTGTATTCGTTGGCCAATTGAGTTAATTTTTCCAGATCTTTTTCAGTCTCATTTGGTTTCCGATTGAATAATGTATTAAATTCGTAAAGAGCTTTCCAAGCACAATGTTCACGGGATCTTGGAACGCCCACTATTGAACATGGTTCCATTAAAACTTGAGTTTCTTGTGGTGGAGGAGGATTATCACATGCTAAGCAAGCAGTTTGAAATGGTATAATAGATTGTACTTGGCCTAAATAGCCATCAGTTGCTGAATCTATTAAAGGAATTCGATGTTCAATAGCTATTGAATTCAGAAATTGTCTAGCTAAATAGTTATCTACGCATCCTGCAATGACATCCACCGATTCAAAAGTTTTATCAGGTATTTCTTGGACATAAAAAGGAAATACTTCTACCTCTAATTCAGGATTAAAGTGATGGAGTATCCTTACTTTAGCTACTTCAGCTTTATTTTGTCCGATATCTTCTTTGCTAAAAAGCATTTGGCGATTTAAATTGGAATATTCTATAGAATCAACATCTACAAGAATCAATTTACCAATCCCTAGTAAAGATAAATTCTTACATACTTCACTCCCTGTACCTCCAACACCAACGACTAAAACCGTTATTTTTTCAATTAATTTTTGATCCCAGAGTGATAGGCGCTCCTGTCTATCAAATCTTGAAGAAGGAATATCCGAATCCATTAGATTTTCCTTCTAACGATTTTGTGTTAACCACCTTTGATCTGATCTGGAACTATCATTAAAATTGCATTTTCCTCAATTCCATAAGAAGAAAGGCTATTGGAAGGATTCATCCTTCTACCTTTAAACAGTAATGCAATGGGAACTACTTCAGGGATATTGAATGCATCTCTTGCAGCAGTGATCGCTTGAAAAACAGTTCCATTAATATTGATATACTTCTCCCGTAAATTTTGTTCCGGTGGGAGTTGTGGGTCTTTAAAACGGATTTTCATCATCTTTTCAATGCCAGAATCTGGACTGGTTTTTGATCGAGATTCAGAATCCCAGATAACGTCTCTTTTTGCCATTTTTAGTCATTCCTTATTGATGTTTTAAATATATAACATTTTCTCAATTTCAGCTAATGTAGTAAGAAGATCAATTCTACCCTTAGCATAATCTTCCAAAAGGCCTCGAATTAAAGGAAATTTTACAAGGTACTGTTCTTCTATACCTATTGGATAATTTTTTTTGCGTTTAATAACAAATGGTATTATTTCTCCATCCTGAGAATAGAATCGGACAATTACCTGTTTTTTAGTTGCTAGAGTATCATAATTAGTGAGAATTTGTTTGATTAAATCATCCTTTTCTTTTGTTAATACTTCACTTTCTTTTGATCTTTGAGGGCTTTCTTCAATATCTGTAGGTAAAACTGCACTTACTCGCTCGTATAACTCTTCAAGGACATCCATGATAGAGCTAGTCCCTGGAATCCAGTTTTTCATTGAGTTAAGTTCACCAAGGTCACATTGTAGGATTTCTCGCAATTTACCAGGGCCATCCACATAGGGTCGACCTGGTAAATCATCTAAGACAATTAAGAGGGGAAAGGCATACCTATTGATTTGCATCTTTATTCTTACTTTACCTACTTCATCTCCGACCATTTCTCCATGAAAGTTCTCAAGAATTTTTTGTGTTTCCTTATAAATTAGATAATAGGTTTCTGCTTCTTCTTCTGCATCGTGAATTCTTGCTTCTTCGGGTGTTACTACTGTTTTCTTTAGATAATTTGTAAGATCACAGTATTCACACTTCACAGGAAGCTTGTATGAAGGCTTAGTAGAAAGAGGAGCGCCACATCCTGTACATGAAGCGCTCCTAAGATCACTGTCGGACATGATAGACAATCACCCACTCAAATAGGATGGATTAGTTACTCTGATTGTGATTACAGAGCTTAAAAAGATAGCTTATAAGGCCATAAAAATTGTCCATACAAAGGCCAGCTTTAAAAATAATTATAGCTGTGAATTATTATCAGATGAATTAAGTTGAGGTTTTCTCGGCTGCTTAATAAGTGACACCCTGATAATAGAACAACCCATTATGTTAAAAATAAATCACAAGAGGACTGAAACATTTTGCAGGATCTCCATTCTCGCCGATTAAGAGAAGAATTCAAACGAATGCTGAAAACTTATCCCCCTAAGACTAGTACTATCAAATGGCAGATAATCAACAATAATCTCCATCATTATAAAGCAATAATTAAAGGAAAAGTTGGGACTCCTTATGAAAATGGAAAATGGGAAATAAAAGTTGAATTACCCCCAGAATATCCCTTTAGACCTCCGATTGTAAACTTCATAACTCAAATTTGGCATCCGAATATCGCCATCGGGAGAACTCAATGGAAATGGGGCTCCAACGTTTGTCTGAGTTTAATTAATTGGAATAATATCGGAAAAGTAGGAGGATGGAAGGAAACCATAACCCTTCCTAGTGTTTTTGAACATATAGAGATGATGTTAGATGTTTATCAGGTAACACAAGAGGGTGAATTTCCTGAATATCTTGTTGATCCTAATGATCCATTTAATCCAGAAGCAGGAAAGCAAATGAGAGAAAAATTTGACCTATATTGGAATAATGCTATCGAGTGGACCCAAAAGTATGCTCAATAGGATGAGGGACTTCAAATTTCAAAACCTGTTATACTCACCCAACAAGTCAAATCTGTTACAATATCATATTCCACCTTAAAGAAAATTTCAGATATATCAAAGAAATCAATACCTAGAGAAGCAATTGGATTATTAGGAGGGAAAATGAGGAGGAATGATGAGCTTGTGATAACAAGAATGGTTTTCGTCACCGAGGGAGATGAGGCCTCTGTTTCTTTTGCAGAAGAGGATTTTCAAGCTTTTGAGAAAATACTTCATGAAGATGATTATGTTGTGGGTTGGTGGCATTCTCATCCAGGATACGGATTATTTCTTTCAAATACTGATATTGAGACCCACATTTATTCTTTTCAATTACACAATAATTATTCGGTAGCCTTAGTCATAGAACCAATTAAAATAGGTTCTGATGAAATCTCGCCTTTTAAAATTTATCAAGTTGTAGGAAAACAGGGAAAAACTGAATTTAATTATTGTGAAATTGGTAGTTTTATTTCTAGAAACAAATAAATTTCCTACTTCTGGTTTTTCTTTGAGATCCATGAACAATTTTACTTATCTATTTCAGACTATAATAAATTCTCTGAAGATATTTTTTCTACAGAGCACTTCTTATTCATTATTTGACTATTTTATAATTTTTTTGGGTCCTGGCACGGTTTTATTCTTTACTTTTTACCTTCTTTGGGCAGGTAGAAGAAAAAATCACAAGATTATGAATGTAGCTCGTGAATCTCTTTTGGAGGTTTTTTCTAAAGAATTTACTGACCTTGTACCAGAAAAATTCAGTTCAAATGGGGGATTATTATTCCCTACTTATAATAAAGCTCAAAATATTCCCTTTAAAGACTTCCGCGTAGTTTTTGCTTTAGAGGAGCGCCATCTCATGCTTAATGTGATCATTTCATGGTTTTCAGGTGCAAATGACTATATAGCGTTGGAGGCTAATCCAAAGAAAGGTAAAGTACCAACTAAGGTGGAGATAATACCTCAAAATGAAACAGGCCAAATTAAAAAGCATCAAAATGTATTATTTCAATTGGATGATATTAAGCTTGGCGTTACGCGGTTAGATGACTTTTTTGTCATAAAAGCGTCTTCTCAACGCTCTGGTATGTATTTATTAGGTGATAAGACTCTACTGAAACATTTGTATAATAATCGGGACGCTTTAGTAAGAATATCCGTTGATTCGACTGAGGATCCATCAATACGAGTATATACAAGAATCAAAAAAGATCTCGATCTTCAAAAGTTGTATGAACTCTTCTTAGCACTGTGTTGGCGTATTAATGACGTTTCAGAGAAGAAAGTAATGAAGAAAAAACAACCTTAGAGGAGTTCGAGTTTTTCTGTTACTCGTTGTCGAAGCCATTCCAATCCTTCTTCAACATTAAACCCTGTCTTGGCCGAAGTAGGAACAATAGCATAAGAATGGGTTGTAACCTTATGCAAATTAAGAGACCTTGCTACCTCTCCAGCTGAGGCTGCATCTTCCAGATCTTGTTTATTAGCTAATACAAGGATGGGAATATTTTGAACTTTATCATTGTCTAGTACATATCTCCATAACTCCGCTTGGGCCTCTGCGAACCTTGATTTGTCTGCAGAGTCTATGACATATACTATTCCCATTGATCCTGCCATATAACTTTCCCAAAGCGATTCTCTGAATGCTGCTTGTCCTCCTATATCCCAAGAAATGAATCGCACATTCCCTGAGCTGAATTCGTCTACGTTCATCCCTAGAGTTCTGAATGTACTATCATCAAATTCCCCTGAGGTAATTCTCTTGACTATCGTCGTTTTCCCTGCATGATCTAATCCTAACCATGCAATTTTAACTGTTAGCTTTTCTTTTGCGAACTTTGCTCGTAACTTAGTAAGGAAACTCATTGCCAGCACCTATATCTTTTTTCGTGAAAATGTACTCTGAATTCGTTCACTCATCCAGTTCCATGCTTCGTCTACGCCCTGACCTAAAAGAGCTGAACAGGGATAAACCCCAAAAGTTCTAGGCCGTTCTGACATCTCTTTTTCTAGTTCCAATGTATGTATTATTGCCTCTGTTTTCATTGCTTCATCTAAATCTTGTTTATTCGCAAGAAAAAGAAAAGCTGAATCTTCAGGTGCCCACTTAATTACCTTTTTTAGCCACTTACCCGCTTCCTCGACCTTAAGTTTGTCTGCTGAATCAAAAACAAATACTATTCCAGAAGCTTGTGAAACAAATGGCTCCCAGAGACTTGAGGGAAATGTAACTTGACCGCCTAAATCAACAGCCATTACTTCAATCTCCCCAATTTTTAACGTCTCGATATTCATACCCATGGTGGGAACAGTTTCGAGATTGTCATCACCTTTTAATCTTTTAACTAGTGTAGTTTTACCTGCATTCGCAAGGCCAACGAAAGCAAGTTGATTCTCGATCTCTCGACCAAATAGTTTAGTTGGCATTTGAAATCCCGTCTTTGTTTTATTTTTTAGAATCCAGATCTTCCCTAATTGAGCCTGAGATAAGGGTTCGCCTTTTTTTCCTTATCGCAATTGATTGTGTATCAGTTGGCCATCATAGATTTGGACACAGGAATATATATGATTTTTTGTTTTAATTCCCAATAGGGATGTGAATATTGGGCTGATTATTGTAAATTCTTCATCATCTTATAATATGTAGGGATTCTTAAAAATGATGTCTGAACAAATCATCCTTATTTTCCTTAAATCCTGTAAATTCATTAAACGGTTCTTGTAAAGATCGGTTGTTTCGAAACCAGATTGGGGAAGACTTGGGGGAACCACGGTTTACCTTTAGTATTTTCCTTAATATATGAAATTATTTCCTCAATAGATTGAAACTCTTGTTTTCTTTCCTTTCGATATCTTACGCTCAATTTTTTTTCTTCTGTTTCTTTTTTACCCAATACCAAGATTATAGGGGTCCATAATTTTTCAGCTGCTCGAATTTTTTTGGATAATGAAAGATCCCTATCATCTATTTCCGCTCTAATTAACGCATTTTTTAATTGATCGGAAATGGTGATTGCTTCCTCATTAAATTGTTCCGATACAGGTAAGATTCGGACTTGACTCGGAGATAACCATAATGGAAATGTTGGTTTCCCACCTTCATTACTTAACCTTAGCTGTTCTTCTAGGATTCCATAAATGACTCTTTCTGAAGAGCCAGAAATGGAACAATGTAGTAAGAATGGATAACTATCTTCTCCAAGTTGATTAGTATATTTAATCTCAAATCTTTCAGAATTTTCAACGTCAATTTGAACTGTTGATAACGCTGCTGCTTTGTTTTGCCCATCAACAACATTAAATTCGAATTTGAGGATGAAATAGGCATATCGTTTTTCAAATAGCTCAAGTAATACAGGTTTATCTAAAGTTTTAATAAGAGAAAGAATCCAATTTTTATTCTCTTCATAAAATTCCGTTGTCATACGAAAAGCTGTTTCAAATTCAATTTCAATATCCTTCATGTATTGTTTAGCTAGATTGAACTGGGTTTCAAATTCTTCTTTAGCCATTGTTAAGCTATCTGCTATAGTATGAAGATCGGGCATTGTAAATGCACGAAGTCTTCTAATTCCTGCGAGTTCTCCTCTTTGTTCACGTCGAAAAGATTTCGCCATTTCAAATACTTTTAGGGGTAATTGTTTGTAGCTGATTATCGAGTTAGACATTGCTAGAAATTGACCGAAACAAGCCGCGAAACGTAAGAAATAATCATGCTCACCAGATTTTACAACATATTGTCGTGCAGGAAATCGTTCTAAATATTTCTTAAGAGATGGATGTTCATAAGAGTACATTATCGGGGTTTCTAAAACCAAAGCCCCATAATCGATAGCCATATTTATTACATGCTTTTCAATCAATTGCTTTACTACATAACCTCTAGGAAGAATTCTAAAGTTTCCAGGGTCACTACCGAGTTCATAATCTATTAGTTCTAAATTTTTCATAGTTTCAACATGTTTTGGTGGTTCACTTACTGTTCTATCTTTAGCGGTCTCATATTTCACAAATAGCTCAAAATTTCTAACTTTTTCAAATGAATAATTTTTGTAATCTATAAGATCTCCATTACGAGAAACAATATAAAATCTGGATGTTGATTCTTCTTCTGCAGAAATCGCAGTAGTAATTTCTGTTTTTTTTTCGGTTTGTGTCTCAAGATAGTCACTAGATATCTCCTTTGATCGTTCTGCAAGTGCATGGCCTTTACAATTAAGAGAAAAACTTTTATAATAACCAAAAGGAGCCCTTATGACTTTCAAATCAGCAGATTCCCCTATAATAGCGTTATTTAACTGATTTAGAATTTTTAAAGCCTCTTTAGGTTCTGCAGGTTTATACTTCGATAAATGAACCCATGGATATAGAATTAAATTACTCTCCTTGATATCTTTCATGGCCTGTAAAATTTCTCTTACTGCGAATTGGATCAAATTTGATGTATTTTGCCTATCATCATCCTCTACAGCTACAAAGATGATGAGTACTGAATCTTTGGTACTGTATTCCCCTGGAATTACCTCTGACAATTTTTCAGGATTAGATATAGCTTTCTCATTCACCTTATATTGGAATCCGTTTGAATGAATAAGTAAAAGTTGCATATGAATCACGAAGTTCTAGATTTTATCAAATAATACCATTTATACCCCCTTTAAAGGTTCTAAAAATTAGTTTTCATAATGGAGAAGAATTACTAGTCTTTGTTAGAAAGAAAATTCTCAACAAAAAAGATAACTGAAGAGTCAGGTATCCCTAGCTCTAGAAATGTAGCCCAAGCTGTCGTTTTGTCTAAATTTTCTGCAATAGTTCGTTCTGTCATAAATTCGTAATATTCATGAGGAAATACAACCCATTCAGTTGCTTCTTCAACAAAATAATGAGGTTTCACTTTACTCCAAGGCTTGTAGAGTAATGTTGCTATTTGAACCACTTTAGGCTTTTTAAGACTTAAGTAATCCAGCGCGCACTCAAGACTTTCCCCAGTATCCGCTAAATCATCAACTAGCAATATTTTCTTTTGATAAATGTCTACACCGACATCTTGTGCCACAACAGGACTTTTGTGTGTTTCTGCTATCCCTGTATAGAATTTGATCTGCATTGTAGCTAAAACTGAAGATGTGTTTCCTAAAAAAGGGCACTCAGCTTCAAACATATCACTTAAAAGTCTCGCTGGGATCCACCCTCCTCTACTGATACCGAGTATAATTTCAGGTTGAAATCTTGCTTTTTTTATTTGATGGTAGAGACGTCTTGCCAAAGAATCGATATCCGTCCAATTTAATACTCTGAATTCAACCATCATCCTCGTATCCTTAGAAATAAAAGGAACCTAATAATACGTACAGATTTTAATAATAGGATATAAAATAAACGCACTGATAAGAAATTCCCATTAGATTTTGGAGCGGTTTCTAGATAACTCAATATTTTACAGAAACAATTGAAGGGCATAAATTATACTCTTTTTGCGGAGTTCTTAACACCAAACCTGATCCCGAACGACTAGGTATGATTTTAAGCAAAATTTCGAAAGATGGGGTAATTGCTTCTCAGCTCCTAGATAATCAATATATTTGGGGGTATAAGCACTTGTACTCTGCAGCATGGCACGCTATCAAAGCTTATATTGACAATCGTATGATCTCTAGGAGTCTTTCAGTCGAATTACTCTTGTATACATCTGGTTATAGACAAATAAATAAAGCAATAGAGTTAATAGGCATAAAAGCATCAACTAAAGAAGTAATTGGAATAGTCATTGGAACTAATGAGCTTGAAAGTTCGGAAGCTACAGATTTACTTATTGAAACTTTGGATATTAATCTTTACAATGAATTGCTTGAAAATCTGGCATCCAAACATAATAATGTAGTCCGCCTCCTCATTGAAGAGGGCTTTAAAGCATCAGAGTATAATTATTTAGAAATTGAGTCTGCAATCCTCCAAAGGATTGCTCTTTTAGTTTTATCGAAATAATTTTCTCAACTAATTCTGGTCTAGCCATTCAACCATGCGAATCTCAGTCATAGGGGGCATCACAGATATTCCAGTTAAATCTCTGATGATTTCTATTCTAATTTCATAATCAGGATTTGAGAGATCAACCTTACCCCAATCAATTCTTTCCGCGACTGCTTCGATTACTTCAAATGTTCCAAGGTTTGACTGTCGTTTCCGTAAATTGACCTTCCATGAATGTTCTGTTTTTATCTTTTCCTCTGCTAGCTCAAAAGCTGTTTCAACAATAAGAGGGAGGTCAGTTTTAATAAGCTGTTCTAAAGGAACAATTTTAAGACAAGTGATTAGTGGTCCAGTATCAGCAATATAATCACGGATTTTACTAATCACTTCAAACGGATTGATATCAGAATTTAGTTTTAATATGCTGAGACCTGGCACTCTCGATCTCAATGGAGATAATTCATACCCTAATACGTCAGAGATGACATAATAACTTTCTGAAAGAGCATCACGTTCTAGTGTTCGCTGAGAACTTATTAAGAAACTCATCAAGTTATGGCTCCGAGTTATTAAATCGGGTTGCTATTCATCTCGTAATAACCAAGCTGAAGAAATAATATCTGTGGTTCCGCAGTTGGGACAAGCTGGTTTAGTTATGTATATACCATCCTCATCTTGGACTGTTACAAATTTTGCTTTTTGAAATCTATGTTCGCATTCCTTATTCTGACAAATATAAACATCAGGTTTTTCAACCATATGATTCAACTCCATTAATTATCAAAAATTTGTTCTAGCATTTTAAATCTGTTTACTACCAAATTCCAAAATATCTAAGATATTAGATACTCCTTTTGGAAGAGTAAAAGTTAAATTATCCCAATCAGCAGAAATTAATCGCCGCCAAGAGGCGAATTGAAGCCTAGAATGAACTTTCTCTTTAGGTTCATTCAAATTTTCTGCTATATTTGCTAATTCTCCGTTTGAATGCTTTACTGCAAGGAGAATTTCATAATACTGCTTAATTGCATTTAATACAATAGCTCCAAAAGCTTTCTCCAAATTGGTTCCAGTAGTAGCTGAGGTACCAATTACTGATATAACATCTTGGTCTTTACCTAAAACCGCGTCAGCAACCTCTTGGGGGGTTTTAGCACCCCGAATGTCCTGTTTATTCGCACATAATACAACAGGAACACCAGGCAGAATTTCATATACTTCCTGAAGAAGTTTGTGTGCTTCTTCAAATGATGCGACATTCACTGAATCCACTACAAATAAAATTCCATCAGCGCCTTTACTTAAGATTTTTCTGATCACTTCAAACCGACTGAGCCCTGGTGTGCCAAATAAGAATATTTCCACGCCATAAATTTGAGTTCGGCAATGATCTAAAGCAACAGTTGTACCCCCATAGTCAATAGAAATTGCTGAATTGCCACACACTTTATGAACTGTTGTTGATTTTCCTGAATTATATGGTCCTAATAACACGATCTTCATTTTCGGAATTCCTCTTGGGAACTACAAGTTGATTAATTCTCAGGGCGTTTTTTTAACTCATGGTCAATTTTTTTAGTGTATACGTAATTGAAGTGTTTGAGCATGGCAAGCTTAAGAGATCATTATTGTGAAAGTGCTTTTTTGGTGTCAGAGGACAATGTTCCCAAACATTCTATTAATTTCCTCCTATCTCTTTTCTTTATAAAGATTCGCTTTTATTTTGTTTCCTTATTGACGAGTAGTTAGTAGTTATTAAGAATCAATCATGTAATGTTCTACCAACTATAATAGCAAATTTTACGCTTCAAATGAAGTAAATAGAAAAGCGATATTAAGCTGTTTTGGCAAAGGACGTACTAATCTGGTTTTACTTTGTATCTCTCTTAGGATTATTAAGAAAAGTCAATTTAGAAAAATAAAAGATAAAAGCTCAATCTCAATAAGCAGAGTTTGGAGAACTTAGGTTGGAGTTTTTGAGAAAATGGCCAAATCTCTTTATCGAAATATATGGGTTTCAGAGCAAACAAGAACAGTCATTTTAGGAGTATTCATTTTATCTATAAGCTTTCTTATTGAAATAATCTTTCTGTTTTTCTCTAGAGATATAGAAACTACATTTTTCGGATTTTTATTTCTCGAGGTAGATTTATTCGGAGGCACTTTTACTCCATTATTAATATTATTTCATTTATTTATCTGGGGTATCATGTTCTTCTCAACTATTGTTGTTTATGCAATAATACGTGAGTATGCAGGAGGAAACATGAATATTCTAGAAATCGCAGGTTTATTTATAGTATTTTTCATTTCCACACTTCTTCTTTTTGATATGTGGTTCTCCGTATTCTTTACTGCAATTGCCGGTGCAATTGTTGCATATCTTTATTTTACCCTTGGAAATGATTAACCAGTTCCACGGATCTAATCTTATTCTTGATTTTCTTATTCAAATGGATCCCATAGAAACATTTTGAGGTTGATCATTCCAGATTTGGTAAATTTAACTCCCTCACGTTCCAATAATGATACTTGTTCTTCGTACCCTCCTCCATGTGGCAATGAAATTTTTCCTTTACTATTGATAACTCGATGCCAAGGTAAATCATCTTTTTTGCTTGCTGAATGTAAGATCCACGCTACTTGACGGGAAGCTCGGGGATTTCCCGCATGTGTAGCAATTTGGCCATAGGTTGCTACTTTTCCAGGAGGAATGCATTTTATGAGAAATTTCACCTTTTTTGTAAATTCAGTACTCATGATTAAAAAATCATGTTTTTGAAATAAATAATCTTCGATTTAGGTTAGAAATATATTGTTCAAAATAGAATGATTTAGTTAAACAAAGCCATAAATTATTAGCAAATTGCTGAAATTTTGTGCTTAGAGGAGATTGGCAAATTTTAGACCATTTGACTCTAAAATATACTCGGTTGCTAATCGAGCTATAATATTAAACACAATCAGAAAATCTTTGCGATTTTACTTGAATCCCCTCTAAAATAATCTCTCAGACTGGGACGGTGACCTCACTAGCTCAGGTATGTAGTTTGTCATCATCGAGATTTGCATTCAGATGATTGAATAATAGGTTACGTATTATTTTAGCTCTTTTATTATATTTTTCCTTACTCAATAAAGTACGAGCCTTTTTTATTGTACCAGATGTATTTTCTGAATAAATATAAATGGATTGGTTATTTCTAGTATTAATGAAGCATAATGCAGCTGCGAGAAGATATGTTGAATTATGTGAAACTCTGAAAATTCCGACTTGATTATCTTCCTCAAAATAGGATAGGAATAACCCGATAGTAGAGGCTCCATACGATCCATACATTTTCTTCACTGAAGAAGAAATGGTAAACCACGCTTCCTTCTCTGAAATTTTTTTTGGACTGATGAATCGTAGTGTTAAGTACCTATTTCTCTCCTTCATCTTCTCATTCCTCCTCAAAATTGTGATATATCCTATAAATTCCAGGGGATACATAATCTGGACTAATTTTCACCATATTTCGTTTTCGTAATTCCATCGGAATATCACTTATCCCATCTAACGGAGGATGGATTTCATTTGATACTAATTGAAATAAAGAAATCAGTTCTTTAGGAGATCTTATCTCAAAGATGTTTTTTGCACCAGAATTGAATACTGTTGGAATATGCTTTTTTTGTGTAATATCTAATGCTTTGGCAAGTTGACGAAAAGCTGGAATATAAAGTCTCTCTGGTAACCGATAAATGGAAGCTAATGATATTTCGAGTGTTTTTTCAAATTTGAGCATTAAATTAGCAACCGAACGGGTCATTAACTTGCCAAAACTTAATACTGGAAAGGTAACCAAATCCACTCGGTTATCTTGAGATGCCCAAGCAGCAATATCAGGCGTGTTGCAATTTATTGATATAATGGAAAAATTTCGTCTCTGTTTGCTGAGAATAGTAGCTAATTGTTCTTTTGTTTCATTATTCTCACCTAAATTTAAGCGTAGAAAAACGCGAAGGGAAGGATATCCTTTTTCTTTTGGTTTCTTGTTAAATCCACTAATCCAGAGTTCCGAATACCCGAATAGTTGTGCAAATTGAATGAACTGGTCTAGTTGAGTTGATGATTGAAGATAGAAAGAATCTATGTATTCTCTAGGCAAATTGCACACTTCTTTTTGAGTACCTGTGAATTTGTGTAGATATTTGTATTTTTCTCAAGATTGAAGGAGAAGGATTGTGAATTATTTTTATAATTTACAAAACTAGCCATGCAGCTATTAAATGTAACTTCTTCATATAACGATTTATCTACTTACCCATTTATCAGCGAAAAAAGAAAGGTTCGGGGATTTTAAGCCCCAAATTTAGCTTAGACAAAATTATCTATCATAAGAAGGCCGTGTGTGTTCAGAACCTTTACCTTTTCTTTGTAAACCTCGTGATTTACGTCCTGCGGAAGTTTTTCCGCGTAATACACGATTTTTCTGATTTCCTTGACATATCCAATTGATTTTTGGGTCTGATATGATTTCAGGAGCCTGAGGGTCAATCATGATTACTTCAAACCATCTATGCCTTCCATCGTCAAGAACAGGATAACTATTTAAAATTTCAAGATTTACATAACGACGAGAACATCGTTCTTCTGCGATCCATTGCCGAGATTTCCTCGATGTTAATCTAGTGACACCCATACGTTTTGAGCGTCTTCCACTATTTGGACGAGGCTTTCTTCGTCCTCCACGTGGTACTCGAACCCTCGCTAAAATAAATCCTTTCTTTCGTCTATAGCCAAGTGCTCTCGCTCTATCAATTCTTGTCGGATTCTCGATTCGAAGTACCGTCGGTTCCCTTCGCCATTGGATTAAACGATCAATCCTTAACTGTTTGAAATCGTCCTTTCTTTCTTTCCAAAATTTAGATACGTATTTATATGTACTCATGGGGATAAATACCTCCTATAGGTTCTGCAAGATTATGTTTAAATAATCTCCTGCAACATTCCAGAGCGGAGATACGTGATAAAGGCTTTATTCTTCAGTGTTTTAAATACTTGGCAGAATATTGATCCAAGGATACCGCTTTCTGAATTTTACGTATGCTAAAGAAATAGCCTTAAACTTCAATTTAAGGTTCCCTCTTTCAAGGCGATTTCACCATAAATTTTCATATCATAGATCAGAAAAGCTTTTCATATTTAGGATGTGTTAAAAATTAAAATCTTAGTTGCAGATTCAATTGCAGCTTCAGCAGTTGAAAAGTTAAAAAAAGAATTCGATGTAACTGAGCATCATTATTCTATATCGGAATTAATAGAAGTAATAGAACAATATGATGCAGTAATTGTACGAAGTGCCACCAATATTCCTCAAACAGTAATAGAAAGGGGAATAAAGCTCAAAGTTATTGGAAGAGCTGGAGTGGGAGTAGATAATATTGATGTTGAAGCAGCAACAAATCAAGGTATCTATGTTGTCAATTCTCCACTTGCCTCGACAATTACTGTTGCAGAAATGGCCTTTACCTTCATAATGGCCCTTAGTAGAAAAATTATAGATGCAAACAATGAAACCAAAGCGGGAAATTGGCCAAAAAAACATCTTATGGGATCAGAATTATTCAAAAAGACCCTAGGTTTCATTGGGTGTGGTAGAATCGGTTCTGAGGTTGTCAAGAGGGCACAAGCTTTCGGAATGAATTGTATAATTTATGATCCTTATCTTCCCCAAGAAATATTTCAAAAAATGGGTACTGAACAAATAATGGATTTAGACGAAATATTTGCTAGGTCTGATTATATAACTATTCATGCGCTTTTGACAGATGAAACGAGAAACATGATAGGAGACCGAGAATTATCATTAATGAAACCAACAGCTTTTATTATAAATTGTGCTCGTGGGGGAATCATTAATGAACAAGCTCTTTATAAGGCACTCAGTGATGAGAAAATAGCAGGAGCAGGGCTTGATGTATTTTCTGAAGAACCTGCCAAGAAAAACATCCTATTTGGACTTAAAAACAGTTATGTATCGCCCCATATTGGAGCATCGACTGTTGAAGCTCAAATTAGAGCAGGAGAAATTACAGCTGAACAGGTGAGACTGGTTTTGAAAGGTAAACGGCCTGAATTTTGTGTTAATCTCCACGAACTTGATAAAAAATAAGGATTGTACTAAATGAAAGAATATAATGAAGATCGAGGAAAAAAGGAGAAAAAAGCTGATCTTCCTCCTCAAACTCTTTCCGTGGATCAGAATATCGACATTGAAGATTTAAAAGAAAAATTTCCACATTTATATTCAGAGTTGCAAGACAATAGCATGGCGATAAAAATTGATGAGGTTAAAGAAGATCTTATTCTTTCAACCCTCAAAGAAGAAGATAAATCCCCAATAGATCCATTAAATAACTATGATCCAAATGTATTTGACTTCTTAGGTAGAGCAAAAACTATAGAGGAAGGTCAAGAAATAATTAACTTTCTAAAAAATCGCGGAGAAATTTCAGAACATATAGCGACCGAATTAATAGAAAAGTTACAAAAAGAGGGGATTCGTTCATTTGGACCTAAAAGATCCACTGGATATTACTTTAAAAAAGCAGAGGAGATAAAGAATCGTGCTGTTATTAAAAAGAGATATCCTTCTTCTAATGAAGATTAATAGGAGACAATATTAGGCTGCTGCAACTATTTTTACTACATCATTTGACTTCAATTCATGTTTTTCAGAGATTTTACGGTTAACACGAGCATCGATCCCATAGATAAAATTCTTCATAAAATCTTGATGAATCATGCCTGCAAATTCTTTGATAGTTGTCCCTTTTTTCACGAGAAAAACATCTGGGAGAATTAAACCATCTTTATCACTAAAGTGAGTTACATCAGCTACTGGATACACAGGGAATAAATTTAATACATCAAATATGGCTTTATTTAATGTTTCAAATACCCCAGTGGTTTTATATTCATTCAAAATTTCTTTTTGGATTTTTTTTATTATTTCTTCCTCTTTTGGAGATAGGTCCCCTGCAACGGATAATCTTCCGCTCTCAGAGAAATATTCTACCTTTTTTTGTTTTTTTAATCCCTCAAGTACAATATCAATCAAAGCAGCTGTTGGTACAACAATTGTATCACGCATTTCAGCTGTTAGTTTTTCATAATTAGCTTTTGATGTTGGTCGGTCAACTTTATTAGCTGCTATAATTATTGGTTTCCCTATTTTTCTAATTTGACAGCTTAAATGCAGAAGATCCTGATCAGACCATTCTGCAGAAGTTGAAGTAGAAAGATCCGCTGCACTAATTGCTTGAAGAACAGCAGATCTGGTGATTTTTAGGCCAGTTAATTTATCTGTAATATAATCAACAATATTTCCTCTTTCTGATTTAATTTTTCGAGTAGCACGAATCCAATCCTTTTTAAGAATTCCTAAGATCCATTGAGCAATCTCATTCTCTAAGAATAAAACGTCTTTCATAGGATCATGTGTTCCTGGTTCTACATCTTCTCCATCTTCATTTAAAGATCCAGAAATGTCCACTACATGAATGAGGATATCAGCTTGTGCTAGATCTGATAGAAATTGATTTCCCATCCCCCTTCCTTCATACGCCCCTGGAACGAGTCCCGCAACATCAATTACTTTTACTGGGATTTTACGGATTTGGTCAATACATTCTGAATTTCTCGCGTTACATTTGACTCCCAATTCATTGCATAAGCAAGGAGTAGTTACAAAACCTACACCTTGGTTTGGTTCAATTGTGGTGAACGGATAATTTCCAGTTTTTGCATCAGTAGCGCATAGAGCATTGAGAAAGGTTGTCTTACCAGAACTTGGCTTCCCAACTATTCCAACTAATATACCCAATTTATTACACCCACTTTTTGTCCTACTTAAGATTTCTTATTTGAAAATTTCTGCGAACAAGTTTCAGGATAGGTTATAATAAAATGTTAATATGCTTGCGTAAACATTAAAGTTTTTATCTTATTTGCCTAGGATCTACTTGTTATGCAAATTATAGAATTTCCAAGCGAAATAGCAGTTTTCGCTAATTATTTACTCAAGAGTCAAATAAAGGAACTTGAACGAGAAATTTCAAAAAATAAGGCAGAAAATTTCGTACCATCTTTATCTGACTGGACTAGAGAAGTAAAATCTCTTGTTGAAAAGAGTAATTATTCTTCTAGCGAAATACTTTCTCTGTACTCCAAATTGGCATGGATTCAATGCGATATATCTTTTTTCGCGAAATATCAGAACTATTTGACTGATGAATCACCAAATATACTGCTTCAGGGTTATTTAGGGGCAGGAGTCGCTGAATTCCTTGATCTAGAAAAGGGGATTCTTCTTATTCAAGATGCCTTTGAATTAGCTAAGAAAAATAAAGACCAAGAAGCGATTCTGGATTTATCCACCCCATTTGCATTAATACTCAATAATTCTGGACGGAATAATCAATTAAGTAATCTCCAAAAAACACTTCAGCACTTATTTGGGGAAAAAATCGATTTAGATCCGAGAATTAACGCTCTTTTATCTCCTGCGTTATTTTTTGAAGCAGCTAAAGGATCCAGATCAATTAATCTAGATGCTAGTGAGTCTCTAAACAATGCAGTTAAATTTAATCACAATCTTAATTCTGCATTAATGCACACCTTCCTTTCAAAAGAGGAGAATTCAAATAGTTATGAAAATCATCAAGAGGCAGCAATTGCTCATTTAAAGAAGATAGATGCTAAGAATCGGATAATAATCGCATATACCAACTATGCTTCTCATTACGCAATGAAGATGCAGAATGAAGCTTCTGAGAAACACTTTCAAAATGCAATTTCGATCGCGAAAGATATTGAAATTAAACATCAAAAAATAACAGGATTGTTATTATATCCATATTCCACTTGGGCTTCAATCCATAAAGAGAGAGGAGAGCTTCATAAGGCAAAAGAATTGTATAGATTAACATTAAAAAATGCTATTGGCTGTAATAATCAACAATATCAATCAAAGGCCGAATCTGGTCTTGCACTTATCAATTACCTTCAAAATAATGATGATCAAGCATTGAAACATGCAATCAATCTTAAATCAATTATCGATGAGATTGATTCTGATGAAAGAAAAGCATCTTTATTACTTCATTATATTGAGTTAATGATAGATTTGAAAAAAACCGAAGCAATTCCAAGTCTCCTTGAATCTGTTGACGAAAAAAATCTTGATCCGTGTTCAGAGCTCTATCTAAAATATCTTCAAGGGAAATTTGAGTTAGATCGATTTAATATTGGGAATGCTAAGAAATATTTAGAAGAAGGGCTAGCAAAAACTAATAAATGCTCCAAAATGAAGACTTCTCTTTTATTTGCTCTTTCTGAAAGCAATCTGCATGAATATCGTCTTTCAGAAAACCAAAATTCACTAAGAAAAGCAGAATCTATGGTAAAAAGAATTTTAACTGAAATTTCAGATATTCCGAATCGTTCGAAAGGGGAATTTCTGTTATCTATAATTTTATGTGCCCAAGGAAGGTATGAAGAAGCTGAAGAAATTCTTGAACCTTTTTTCCACTCTTCTCTGTCTGTCCCCAGATTTAAAAATTTAGCAGAGAAAGTTTTAGACGATATACGAGATCAACGAGTTTCTAGCGTTTCCATATCCCCTATTTCAAACGTTCGTGATGTATTGCGTTATTTAAGAGAAGCAAAAGATGTAATTCATTCAGAACCGCGATAGGAACCACTATTACAAATCTCATTTTGGTAATAGGAAGTCAAAGCATTGTTGAAAGTTTTTTTCCAGCTTTGATACGATCCACCATCCCTAGCTACTTCTATTAATTTATTAGTCAATTCCCCTCCCCCTAATGAAAGAATAGCTTGTATCTCTGCCCATCTAGGTGGAAATACCTTTATTTTGAGATTCTTACTTCTGATTTTTTTAATTCTAGAAATCTGGGAATTTATTTCTTCATAATTAGGGCATAATTCTCTCAATCTAGTTTTCTGTTTTGGAACAAATGGAGTAATAGAAATGTTTAACATTATTTTCTGGTTGATTGTAGAGATTTCATTTAATAATTCTAAGATTGACGTTGATTCTGAATTTATATCTTGTGATAATCCCAAGATGAAGTAAAGTTTGAATTGATTTATTCCAAGATTTACTGATTCTTTAAAAAAACTCTTAATTTCTTGATTGGAAATCCTCTTCCCGATATTTCTTCGTAGTTCATCATTACCTGTTTCTGGGGCAATCGTTAGACTTTTTTGCCCTGAATCTTTGATTAAATTTAGTAGAGAAAATGCACTGTCTACTCTGATGCTAGGGAGAGTGAATTTATACTGATTATCAAGCATAAATGATAATAATTCGGGTAATTTGGTGTAATCAGCTGTACTTGATCCAATTAAAGAGATGAAATCAGTTTGCGTCGCTTTCGTTCCAGCTTTAATGTACTCTTGAAGAATATGTAGTGATCTTTCTCTATGCGGTCTGAAAATTTGGCCAATTAGACAAAAATGACATCCATGTGGACAACCCCTTGAAACTTGTAAAAAGTACCCATTTAATGCACTTTTTCTTTTTTTTTCTTCTTCAATTGGACTGATTTGTGATAAAGGATAATTTACTAAATCTAAATCTTTAGTAATTACAGGAACTGGATTAGTAGGTAAATTAAGGGGTTTATAAAACCCCTCAATTGAATTAATCATTTCTTCTAAGCCTGATACCTTACTTTGAAAAATAGAATCTAGAAATTTGCTAGAAATATCTTCAAATTCTCCAAGAAATACAAAATCAAATATTTGAGATAATAAAACTGGATTTGCGGTGATCACTGGTCCTCCTATGATTAATAAGGGAAATCCAATGCTCCGATCTTTGGAATAAATTGGAATTTTACTATGTAGCAGGAGGTTGATGGCATTTATAAGATCTAATTCAAATTGGACTGTGAACATCAGAAGATCGAATTTACGCAAAGGCTTTTGATTTTCTAAGGAACATGGAAGAAAGTTAGATTTAGGAGAATAGAATATCCTTTCTGCTACTATATTCTCATGCTGATTTAAAAGATGGTATAGGAGCTTTATAGTCAACCCCGACATACCAACCTGATATGTATTTGGATATACAAGGCCAATTCTAAATTGAACTGCAGATGCTGGCTTTTTTATAATATTAATTTCTTTCGGATTCCGCATCGCAAATAGCCTGTCATTATTCAAGTGATTTTTCAATTATTCCATTGTCTGGATCTTGATAGATAAGTGTATTGGATTTCAAATTCTTTGTGATGAGTGTGTGCGCTCCTATCTTTGAATTTTCTCCTATTGTTATTCCTGGCATAAGAGATACATTTATTCCTGTAGAAACATTATCTCCCATAACTATTCCTAGTTTTCTTCTTCCACTAGAAATACGATCACCTTTTATAGTCATTTCAATGTCATTTCTTTCAAGTTTCAAGTTTGCAATTTTAGTTCCTGCTCCAAAATTACAATTTTTCCCAATCAACGAATCACCAATGTAAGATAAATGTCCAATTGTCGTACCATCTAGAATAATACTATTTTTTACTTCAACCCCATTTCCTATTTTGACGTTTCGCGCTAGATATGTACCTGGTCTAATGAAGCAATTTGGTCCTAAAATAGCGTTTTCTCCTATTACTACTGGTCCTTGGATATATGTTCCTGGTCTCAATATTGCACTTGGATCAATTTTAACTGCCCCTTCTATTGTTACACTCGAGTTCTTCAGGTGTTCAGGCGTGTCAATTATTTCATTCATTGCAATTTCATTAGCTTGAAGGATATCCCATGGATATCCTGTGTCTATCCAGTAGGATTTAATATGATGAATTTTTAATTCACAACCAGTTTTAATGAGCTGATTTATTCCATCAGTGAGCTCGAATTCCCCTCTCGTGGATCTTTGAGCTCTTTCAAGTATATTGAAAATGACTGAAGGTAAAATCATTATACCTGTATTTATACAGGAACCTTTTGGATTTGGATCTTTTTCTCTAATTGAAATAAGAAGGTTGTTTTCTGTTTCTATCCATCCATATTTTTCCGGATTGGCCACTTCTATAGTCGCAAAAATACCTGAAGTATCTTTACCTGATGTATAATCTTTAAAGACTTCTTCAATCGTAGATAAGCTAGTAAAAATATCTCCATACATCATAAAAAAGAATCTTGATCTTATATATTTAGCAGAAATACGTACTGCGTCTCCTGTTCCTAATTGTTGATCTTGTTGAATCCATATTATTTCGTAAGGATAGTTATATGTGTTAATAACCTCTTTAACCAAATCTGATTTAAAACCTACAACAATTACCACCCTTTGGACTTTTCCTACCAAAGAATCTAATATCCTGCAAAGTAAGGGCTTTCCCCCAATTGGTACAAGCGGTTTTGGCAAATTGGATGTGAATGGATTCAAACGAGTTCCTTTACCAGCTGCTAAGATCAATGCATCCATTAATAAGCTCACCTGTGTTAAAATCTAGTAATTAATTTATTCTGGACCGATTTTGTATCAAACTTTTTTATTCATACCTCTCCTCTCTTAGTTCTTAAACTAGCTATCTTATACTGAATTCATCGAAAAAAGCACATAAATTAAGAAATTAGGAATGCAGATACTGCGGGGAGAGTTCCAAGGATGAAAGAGGAATTTATGTCTTTAAAGAGAAATAGAGATTATTTTCCCTTCACGATTAGGAAGCTTTTTATTCCCGAGAGGACATATTATTCCTGTATCAGCGCGGTGTTTTCATATAAACACACGATTTAGACGACTTTTTCTGAAAGGAGAGTCTAACGTTTTGACAAACATAGAATTCCGCACTTCAACTTCGATTTTTTCTGAAATCAATCGACTTGTGCATGACATAGAAAGCCATCGTGCTCTCGCGTCAGATTTCTATGAAGAATTAACTGCACATGTAGCCCACCTGAAGGATAATGCAAAATCTGAAGGTGTAGCCGAAAAAAAACGCCTATTCAAAAGAATAGGGGTAATATTAGAGGAGCTTCAAGAGCATTATTGGAGTTTAATGGATCTTTTAACTGAATTAGGGGGAATCGAAATCTTAGATACAAAGTTACCCGAAATTGGGGCTAAATTATCAAGAGACCTTATTGATAATCTTAAAGAGATGGAATCATCTATTCGGAATGCCTATAAAACCCTTCATTCGATAGAACTTGGAGAATCAGGAGCAGATCTAGAGTCCATTCTTGAAGAGAAGACATTTTTTCAACTTAATGAGGTATTAAAAGAATTATTTGTAGAAATTGATAACCAATCAGACCATCTCGAAAATTTACGACAAAAGAGAATACTTTGAAGTATTTTGGGGAAATCCAAAATACTCCTTCAATTTTTTTTCCAAATTATTCAATCACAGGTTCTGAGCAAATAGGACATTGAAATGCTCCAGGTGGTATTGTATTTCCACATTTAGAACAAGTCCAAACATCTTTTGTTTTAGATGCATCCCATGCTTTACGAGTTTTTACAGTTTTGGTTAGAGTTTGTTTAGGTTTCGTTGCATTTCCTGTTGCATATGCGGAAATAGTTGCGACTAATATGCAGGCTGCTGCTCCCCCAAAAAATTCTATAACATCACTAGAGGTCAAAATATCTATATTCAATACAACTAGAAATCCAATTCCTATTATTGTTCCAAAAAATCCTGCAATTCCTCCCCAAAAGCCATGTTTTGCTCTAACACCTGCGATCATCCCTGCAATTATCCATGCTATTAAAACAGCCCAAAATGAAGTAATCGTGGATGCTGATAAATACATTCCTCTAAACATTTGGGCTAGAACTTCATTAAATTCTAATGATGTTAGCGATGCTACATTTGCTGGGTCAAAAACCAGTTGAGCAAGCTCCAGAGCTGATAAACCTGCACTAAATACTAAAATCATGTTTAATAACGGATTTGTTGTTTTTACGGGTTCTTTTGACATTATTAATCATCTCGAAAACAAAAAAAATTATATTGAGAGTACTAAAACATTTGAAATGAATATTCAGATTGAATTACTTAGGAATAAGATAAAGAATCAGAATTAATAAATGATTCCTTAAACTCGTTGATAAAAGCAAATAATGGTCTTTTTCAGCTCAATCAAACGTAATCCTAGTTTAATAATAATTACTGTGCATTCTAATGGAAAGAAAGGAATCAAGGGGAAAAACCAAGTTCTTCTTCTTATTAAACCAAACTCGCTATTAGATATAGCGAAGGAGTAGGTACAAATGAAGAAAATGTCGAGTATGGATATTTATGTCATAAGTAGGGAATTACAACCATTAATTGGGTATCGTGTCGACAATATTTACCGAGATTCAGATGATAGATATTATCTCTTTAAATTCAAGGGTAAAGGGGTTTTCAGAAGTCCAATGTTATTGATCGAACCAGGAGTTCGATTTTATTTAACTGAATATAAACATTCAATTCCAGAACGTCCCTCAGATAAAATAATGGCCATTAGAAAGCACTTGAAAGGCGCTGAACTGGTTACCTTGAAGCAAGTCGAATTCGATCGAATTATTCAGATGGAATTCAGTGGTAAGCAAAATTACAACCTATATGTAGAACTATTTGGTACTCATCCCAATTTTGTTCTAGTAGGGGAACAAAATCGTGTAATTTCTGCCCTTTGGTACAAAAAAATGCGTCACAGAGATTTACTTCCAGGAAAAGAATTTTTTTTGCCTCCAAGTAGAGGAAAATCTGTATTAGCTATGGAAAAAAATGATATTATTCAGCTTTTGGAGACAACAGTTCAAAAAGATATTGAAGTAGTAAGGTTCTTCGCTTCCGAGCTTGGAGGTGGTGGAATCTTAATTGAGGAGATCTTAAAGCGCGCTGATATCCCTAAAAATAAGAAAATCACCGATATTTCACCCAAAGATATAGAAAATTTCCTATTAGCAATAACAAGTATAAAAGGCGAATTAAATAACCCAATTCCTTCAGTTTGTTTAACTGTTGATGAATCTCCATTTTCCTATCAGCCAATTAATCTTATATCTGCAGATTGTAAAAGAAAATTCTTTGAAAATTTATCTAAGGCCTTAGATCATTTTTATATTAGCAATATTCCTAGAAAATCAGAAGATCAAACAACATATTCCAAACAGAAGAAAAAGATTATAAAAGTCTTGACTTCTCAAGAGAAAGCAATTGAAGAGTTCTATCTTAAAAAAGATAAATACAAGGAACTAGGAGATCTTGTGTATCAAAATTTTAGTGAAATTGAGAATTTGTTAAAAATTATTGTTGATGCAAGAAGGAAAAATATTAGCTGGGAAGAAATTATCTTCAAACTAAAAAATGCAAAGGAGAAGGG
The DNA here is from genome assembly GCA_011364965.1 of Candidatus Heimdallarchaeota archaeon. Taxonomy (GTDB): domain Archaea; phylum Asgardarchaeota; class Heimdallarchaeia; order Hodarchaeales; family Hodarchaeaceae; genus Hodarchaeum. The sequence continues at coordinate 15,965 of RDOB01000001.1, read as the reverse complement.
TATTAAGGGATTGCAAATCTTTAAATCTTTAAATCCTGACAGAGCTATTATTAATATCAAGCTTGATTCAGAGGAAATTGAAGTAGATTTCCGTAAATCGCCATCGGAAATTGCGAATGAATATTATCAACTTTCAAAGAAAGCGTCGAAGAAGATTATCCCAGCTCAAAAAGCTTTAGCAAAAACTAAATTGAAACTGGAACAATTAAATGAAAATATTGAGGAGAAGAAAATTTCTGACTCAATAATACTTCAGAGACGAAAACGAAACTGGTATGAGAAATATCATTGGAGTATTTCCCCTAATGGTTTTTTAATAATAGGAGGAAGGGATATTTCAAGCAATGAATACATAGTTAAAAGGAGAATGACTTCAGAGGATATATTTTTTCATGCTGATCTTCGCGGCGCACCTTATACTATCTTAATCATGAATAGTAGTGAAAAAGCTGTTAAAGAGGCTGATATCAATACTGCTGCAAAACTAGCAGCTGTTTACTCAAGTGGATGGAAAGCAGGATATAGTGCTATTGATGTTTATTACGTTTCTGGAGAAAATGTAAGTTTCACGGCTCCAAGTGGCGAATATATACCCAGAGGAGGAATTATGGTCAGAGGATCCCGAAATTTTGTGAAAGGAGTTGAAATGATATTATCAATCGGGGTAGATTTTCGTGAATCCAATGCTATGGTCATTTGCGGATCTAAAGAGCATATAGAGCAAATTAGTCCAGTTGTTGTGACAATAAAGCCAGGATCTACCCCTAAAGGTAAATTAGCCAAACAGATTCAAAATATTTTTTATGAAAAAATTAATACTAATGAAGATAAAGCGAAAGTTAAGGGAATTGATTTGAATGAATTTGTGAAATTCATTCCTCATGATTCTATGATTTCAGAGGTGGATTAATTTTACATGATTTCATCATCAGATCCTATATCCTCTTCCCTTTGAGACCCAAAGCAATCTGGACAAAGAGTATATCCATTTGTTGTCCTTAAGTTAAGTGAGAAATTTCCACAGTCATCACAAAATCCTTGAAATTCCAAATTTCTGCCATCAGATTCAAGTTCCGCTCCAATCAAGAGTTTTTCTCTTCTTATGCGAAGTAATCCTGGTGCAAATTTTATAATATCATTAGTTGAAATTATTCCTAAAGGTTTACTTAAGTCGTTGTCTTCCACGACCAAAATTCTCTCGATATTTTCCTTGGCCATCTGAAGCATTGTATTTTCAAGAGTTTCGTCAGATGAAATGTAAATTATTGGCTTACTCATTACGTCAGCAACTAAAATGATTCCAGGATCTAAAGCTTTTCCCAATACACGATTAATGATATCACCTTTGGTAATTATTCCCTCAATTATGTCATTCTTGATGACAACTGATCCGACTTTACTTTCAGCCATCAGTTTTGCTGCCTTAGTAACAGGTTTGTCACTTGAAATCATTACGATTTTCTTTTTCTGAGCTTCTAATAATGTACCAATTAAGACTTCTCTTTCATTATCAATCATTTTGACGCCTTCACAGCAATTGACTTTTGAGGATTTAATTAGGAATATCAATAAAAGTTGATTATCAAGATTATTGTAAATCTGAAGTTAAAAAAAGCTTTGCATTGTAAACACGGAATTAATCACATTAAACATGTTAGGTATCTATATTTCAGATAAGAGTAGTATGACGAGGGCCTCTATCAAAGTATAATCGTTTATTCAAATCTATTAAATCAATCCACGATTTAGAATAATCCGATATATCATCTGAGTATTTCTCTTTCAATTCTTTCACAATTTGCAAGTACCTAAGTACCCATCCCTCTGATAGAGTCAAGGTTAGCGTTTTTCGCTGACAATTCGGGCATGAATCAGAGATTGGAACACGTCTAAAGGTTTTGTTACAAGCTTTGCATCGCACTGGCTGCAGGAAAAATCTGTCAAATGACCCTGAAATTTTCTCTAATAGGTCATATTCAAGAATTTTATCCACAAATTCTCCTTCATTTACACCTCGTATTACTCGGAGGATCTTAAGTTCAGATTCAATTTTATTAAAGATTTTGGATTCTTGAAAGTCATTTTTCATGTCATAGAGGGAAATATCGTCAATCGTATATAGCAAGGAATTCTTAGGTGTTAAAAAAGATTCATTATACGACAGGATCTCTGAGATAGAAGGGTTCCCTTTTAGAGATTGATAAAACTGTAAATTCAATGGAATGTATAGGTAATTTGAGTATATATGAGTATCCTCCCAGCTATCGGGCAGATTTATAATATTAGGAACATCAAGGGACCCTCCACGGACATTTGGAACAAGTTCTTTGGAGAAATTTAAAAAGATGTCTAATAAATGAGCAATAGAATCAATGTTCCCCGAACAATTTCTCGTTTTCAGCTTGTGCCACAAGGGGTGAGCATAAAGTACATTGTTTCTTGAATAACCAATTATCCTTCCAATTACCCCAACCATTGAAAAAGGAGACATCCCAACTACTAAAATTCCGTTGATATCTTTTTTCGTATTTATTCTGAAATAAGGTAACATATCATAAAGATAAATTAATTCATCATCTAAAAATTTTGCAATATCAACTAAGTAATCTGCAGCGTTCTCACTTACAATAATATCGTATGGAAACAATTCTAACAATTGGTTTTCATCATTTATATCATTTCCATTTACATCATGAGTATATCCAAGTCTTTTCAGGTTATCGATAGACGAATTAACCTCTTTTGGTTTAAAGAACCTCAATATGGCGTTTGTTTGATCAAAACGAATAGTACCATCTTTATAAACATATAAATTTCGATACGATCTCAAAATTCCTTTCATTATGTGTTCAGGTATTCTATATCGATTGTTGAGGTAGGAAATACCTTTGATTTTCTTAATCTTGAATTCCTGAATTTTGTTAAGTTGTACCTCGATCATTTTACCTAGATCAATTTGCTTGTAACGAGCTGGAAATCCATAATTATCACATTGTTCGCAAATTTTTGATTTTGAAACATGTCCTTCTCTACAGATATAATGTTGTTCGGTTTCCTGTTTACATTTAGGACAAAAAGCAGTAAACGTGGATATTTCGCAAGTTGGACAGAATCTTTCTGATAACTGAACTTTAAATTGCTTTTCTTTAGATATTTTCAACAAATTCCTTTGTGGACCTCCGAAATTTCCTATAGGAAATAAAATATGAGCGGGAGGATTGATTTGTCTAGGTTCAGCTTTTTCAGCTTTTATTATTTTTACACCTATCCTTCGCTGACATAATGACTTTAATGGTATCTCAATTAACATAGATACTATTTCTTCAGTATAAGCGTGAGGATTGTCCATCAGAATCGAATTTAGAAGTTTTTCTTTCTTTTTCAGAGCTTCAAAAATAAGTGTATGTTCTGAATGAAATAGATTATCCTTTAATTTGAATTCCATACCAAGACGAAGGAAAAGAAGTCTCATCTCTTCTGAAAAAGGTATAAATCCATCTGAAGTAAAGGAAAGGTTATTCAACAACCATAATAATTCGCTTATGGTAATTTCATTCCAATTTAAAGAGAAGGAAGGGTGCAATGGAATTTTAGTTACCTTTGCTAATCCTATTGCCTGACTTGCATTCGGAGAATTTACTGTGGGTTTCTCTAGAAAATCCCGGAGGTTTTCAATGTCTATCCCCGTTCTTGCAGCTAAAACCTCCAGAGATTTAGCATATGAATGTACATATTTCCAAATCTCTGCGCTCCACCATTCTTCAGACCATCCTGTTTCCTCGATACTTTCAGCTGTAGGTATATCGTTTGGTGATAATAATATATCCCCCATTTCCCAGATTTGAACTATCTCGTCTTCTAATGCCCTAGTTTCCTCTAATGATTTCATTCTTCTCGCTGAACCATCTTTTAGCTCCACTAATGGTCCCAAAATATTGATAACTGGGAAAACAGTCAAGTTTCCCTCTAATACATCCATTCTGATATTAGTTCCTGGAGTAAGTAATTTTACAAGATAAATGATGCTAGGATGAATACCTACTGCTCCCTGTCCAATATTTCTAGATAATCCATATCTCAATCTGAATCCACCAGGTTTGTTTGATTCAGAAAGTAACGGTTGAGTAGCTCTTACATCGTGAAGTCCAAATTGTAATTTTTTCCGCGTTAAGCCTGAAAATGGATATTTAAGCCAGTTCCATTTCATTATCCCAGAGTTCAATCTTTTTAGAGCAATATCATTGATGTTTTCAATAAATCGTTCGATTGCAACACACATCCCCATTCTTAGCTGATTAGTAACACTAGGTAGATTTCTATATTTTATTACCTCAATTCTCTCATATGGCTCCCCTGAAATTTCTATACCAATATTATAAACAAGAAGTTCAACAATATCTCTTCTTAGCGAATTTATTTTATCATTTAAATTATAATAGATTTCCAATTCTTCAACGTATCTTCCTGTTAGCTCTGGAGTCGGAATAAATCTATCTAGATGCAAGATATCCCTTATAATATCAGCAATAAATATAACCAAACCAATAACTTCCCCATCAACATATCGAACCGTATTTGAGAAATATATTGTAAGATGGTTTGATTTTGGGCTAACCGAAACTTTTGGGATACTTTCTTGGGGAACAGATATCAATCCCTGGCTTAAAATGACCAAAGCGCTATGCAAAGCTAGTAGTATAAGATCCTCTCTTGGTTTTTTTATAAATCGTTCATTTACAATTTGGCTTGCAATATTTGCAGAAAAAATTACTAAATTTTCTACCTTCGTGAGATTTTCAGGAAGAAAATCTTCAAGACCAGGAATGTCTAATATCGCGGAAATTTTTGATTTTGGGTTATAGGATAAAATACTCTCAATTTTATCAGTCGGATCCAGTCTTTTATTTCGTGCACTTGCAGCAATTTCAAGTTGAACAATCAAGTTCTTCTTAATTTGTTGAATGTACTCTTCAAATTCAAGTTTATTCATATGGTTTCACGAAAAGATCCGGATCCCATTTTCTAAAGTAATATATAGGATCCCAAGATTGTTAATATCTCCTATCGTCTCGAAAGAGTATACTCCAATTTGATTTGTAGATAATGATGGAATAAGAATGCTTCCATTATCAATAAAGATCGAAAAAGCATTTATAAAATGAAATTGTTTTCCCCTAGATTCTTGTACTATAACAGTGGTATCATCTATCTCTGCTCGCCCTATATATGAAATAGAAAAGGTTTCTTCGATTGAATAGGAACTAGAGATTGTACTTAGCTTTAATTCAAAAATAGCACCTATTTGACTAATATATACCGTGGAATCCGTTGTATTACTATAAGGAGGCTTATTAGATTGAAGGTGAAATTCATTTGTTTTAAGCATTAAATCAATCTGAACTCCTCTTTCTGTATAAGAAAGCTCTAGAGAACGAAGAAAATACTGTAATCTAGCAATATATGGTTCGAGCGAAATAATTGACTCATTGGATGAATAATCAGCCAATAGAAATTCCAAGTAGTATTGGATTTCTCGTTTCACATCATTATAGGGCTCGAGAATAATATCTTGTTCTACATCAATTTGATATACCCCTAGGTTCATTAAAGCTGCAGTCATCGTAACTAAGTAGATTGCAATCAGCATTGTTGCAAGAATAAACATTTGTCCCCTTCTACTTTTACTCTTAATATGATTCAACGTTCTCATCTAGATCTTCTCCCAAATAAATAATTGAACAAGATATTGTAAATCAAATAATCCAAATTCTGAGGAACTGAAAGATCCTAGATGGTAATTAGCGACAACGATAGCATCCCCCTGATAAGCTAATATATCTGCAGAGGTTCCAATGATGGTAAAGTAAGAGGGATTTGTACTACCATCAATGATTTCATGACAAATCAAAGAATAACCTAGTTTGGGTGGCATATGAACCTTAATATAATCTATTAATGCATCCTGATAGAGAGTATATGCATCATCATAATTTATATTACCAAATAGGTAAACACATGGTCTTAATAATCCTAATTCATCCGCTGTGGCAAGAATATCTTCTGCGGTTTGATTTAAATATGTAAAGTCTGTTGAAGGTGAAGTTAATTGGTTAGCAGCACTAATTAAAAGGAGAGCAAGAGCTAGCATTAAGGTGACAGAAACTAAAGTTTCTGCAATCTGTAATTGTCCTTTTCTTTTGTTTAACAAAGTTTTAACCTTCCCTCCAAAGTGTAATTTGACACTTCATTGACAAACCTCGGACAATTACTGGAAAATCTTTGGAGATCATTGCTCTGATTCGGTCAGGAAAAGTCAGTTCTCCAAAAATTTGGTAAAATGATCCAGAAGCTGATAAGTCATTGTCTAATATGGCTGGATATGTCCCTACTCCTACTTTATAGACACTATCAAATTTGGAAATGCTAAAACATACTACTAGTCCCTCACTAGGAATACCAAGTGATTCATTTGCATCGAGACTTGTAGACACGTCTAATGAAATATTTTTGTAGACTCCATTGGTATCTTCATATAATATTGATAAAAAGTGGGTATCAAGAGTTCCTGTAGACTCCAAAATGTCTGAAACCAGCATTGTTGAAGGAGAGGTACCTCCTAACCATAAAGTGGTGTTTGAGACTGTCCCAACAACAGCTCTTTCTAGATTAGGATTGACCCAGTCTAATCCCCATAAATTAAATTTGCTAACAATAACTATTGGAATATGAGCTCTTTCTGGATCATTTAAATTTGGTACTTCATATTGAATTACTGCTTCTCCCCATTGATCTGTAGTTTGAATTCCATTGTTAATAATTTCCCTATCGGTCAAATCAAGTATCCAAAATTGAGCTATTGCGTTCTCAATAGGTATTTCATTGGATCCTGATACAAAAACTTCAAGATTGTTCCATGAAGTATTTTCTAAAGTCACTGATAAATCCACATTTAGACTCGGAGTTAATGTAAGTTGAAAATCATATTCTGATTCAAGATGTATCCAATTCTTTAATGTAGAATAGTCAAATATATCAAAACCTGATACTGAAGAAATAGGATATGTTGTACCAGTTATTAATCGTGCAATTTTGGATGGATCTAAGGTTAATCCTGAATGTGAGTTCTCTATGGCTAAACCAAAATTGTCAGGGAGTCCTTGCTGATATCCCCAATTAGGATCCCCCTCTTTTTGTAGAATTGCTCTTCCAAAAATATCTAATTCATCATATGAAATGTATCCCTCACGAGTGCTAATTATTCCTGATTGAACATTAATGATTAACAAGATTAGTTGTGATAGCATTAATAAAAAAAGAAAGAGGCTAACAACAAAATCCACTGCTCTTATTTGTCCTCTCCTTCTTTTGAATAAAAAGCCAATCTTCCTGTTCATCGTTCTAATTATTCCTGTAACTTATAGCTTTTTCATTCTACGAAGATTTTTCTTCACTAACTACACCTACATTTGCTACCTCAAGTTGTACAATAATTTCTTCAAGGCGATCTTTTACCTCGAGCATTGTTGTCTCTAACTCGGTGAGTTGTAGTCCTCTTTCAAGAAGGGTGGTAGCTTGAGTTATTAATTCATCTGCTTTTTGTGTTTTTTCAGTCTGCATTCCTTTAGTTACTTCTGTTAATGATGTAAGTTGATTTGTAATTACTTTAACATTTTCTTCGATCAGTGTTATGCGATTTTCAATCGGAGCGAGGTCAACTTTTACTGCGCCTGCTGGAATTTGACCAGTATTTACTGAAGGACTTGGAGTGGGAAGTGATCCCCCTCCAGTTCCCATACCTTGAACTAAGAGGAATTCCATGTTTGTAATCTTATCTTCCAGCGTTGAGATTTTTTCTAGCAGTTCTGTTAACATTTTTTCTTCTTTTCCCATTTTTTACAACCTCTTATGCTTATAAAAAGTATATCGGAATCTTAAAGAATAAATATGAGATCCCCACTAGTATACATGAGTGTCTTAAACCTAATTTTGAGTCTCCCTCACCCATTTTTCCTGCAATTAGGCCTGCAAAGGTAGCTTCAATTAGCATTAAGTGGAAGAATATTAATTGTAATCCTGCTAAATTAAAGGGGAGCTTTGCGGTGGGATTTTGCCCTTCTGCGACTGCTTCAACAATTTGAAGAGCGAGTATTGTAAAGAATGAATAGAGGAGAATGAGCATCACTAGAGCAAAAACAATGAATGAAGCATAAATTATCATAGTATAAGGTTTCATTGCCCCTAACCGTTCTCTTTTAAGCCCCAAGATTTCTGAAACATGTTTATGTGCTGCTTCAAACACCTCTTCAATTGCACCACCAGATCTTTCAGCTTCTAGTATCAATAATGATGTTCTCTTCATTAAGGGGGTGTCTGCAGTTTCCGTTAGACTGCGAAGTGCATCATAGAAAGGAATCCCCCAACTAATTTTTGCTGCCATTTTTTTGAGCTCAGGAGTAAGAGCACCATATTGATGTTTAGATGATTCCATGATTGCTCGGGGTAATGGTAATCCTGTTTTTTGGGCATCAGATATTTCTCTAAGTAAGGATGGAATATGTTCATCAATATTATCCCTCCAGTTTCGATCAGATCTGTAAGCTAATGCAGGTAACAGAATAAGAGCGAGTATAGCTAATGCAGTTATATCAATAATATCAAAGAATCCAATGTTAAATACTTCTCTAATTGAATAGATATAAGGATGAGTTTCACCTTCAGGTAAGGGAGGGTCTGAAATGGTTGGAGGTTGTACTTGAAATAAGTGTTCGATTAGGGGAGTGTAGAATAATAACCCTACAGGTAAGCTAATTATGAACAATGCAATAGATAAAATCCAAAGGTTTCGTTCGCGCTTTTTAGACAACTTTACCAATATCCTTGTACCTCCATATTGATCAGATTTCTCTTGAAATTGTACTAACCATTAAATTCATAATAACAAGTAGAATAGGCATTATGAAGTATGTTAAGAAAATCATGAAAACTTGGCCCAGAGTTGCTTCAGGGCTTATAACAGCAAGAATAGCAAGAATTACTACAAAAAATAAGGGAGCAACAACCCCAACAATCATGAAGATTTCTGCAAGAACTCCTAATTGATCTATAAATTCTTTAGTTTCTTCTTCTTTAACCTTCATCAAAGCAGTTGTTTCTGCAGCTAAGAAAAACGTTAAATCTCCTCCACTTGTAATGGTTGCAGACATACCATCAAGAAATTTTGCGAATCTCTCGGATGGAGAACGTTCAGCTGCAGTTCTTAATGCCTTTAGAATATCATACCCAAATATTTCAATATCTCTTGTGATACGTTTACTCTCCTTTGAAATTTCAGGTGCAACTGATTCTTCTCCTGCTAACGAATAAAACAATCTATCAGGGGGAACTCCCGAACTCGACATAGCAGATAAGTACGATGCAGTTGAAGTTAAGCCTGCTTCAATTAGAATTTTTCTATCCGTTGCTTTCATCTGAGGCCAATAAAGGAAGGGGAAATAAGTAAATATTCCAGTAAGTATACCCAAAAAAATTCCAAGAATTAAAGAAACAGTCAATATGTTTTCTGGTGGTGTATCTGGAGTGATATTTTGGAATACAATGTTCAAAGTCAAAAATGAGAATATAAATACGAAAATTGTAAGCAAAATTGAGGTTAAAAGAGCACTTCCTAAGTAGGCTCGTATCGATATATCCATTCCTGCCTTCTTTAGACTTGTATTTAATCGTTCAAATCGTCCCTTTTCAAATAATGGCTCCAAATATCTTCCAAATCTAAGATAACCAACTCTTCGGATAAATTTACTCACAGAAGGACACTCCATGCATCTATTACAGAGACTTTAATTCTCGTTTTGCTCTATCAACTGTTTCAAGAGGATTTTGATAATAATTATTTACTACCTCAGCTACTTGAGAATAATGAGCAAGTTTCTTTTTCACCATCCAACGTAAAATTGTCTTCCGACGATCTAATTCCTCATAAACCTGGTTTTCTGTCAATCCTTGGCCTTCTTGTATTCCCTCTAAAGCATAAGACCGTCCATAGTTGATATAGGAATCTTCTCTTGCGTTCCAACCAAATACCTTGTTTGTAATGAGTTCTGTTGTTACGGGATCTATCCCTACGATCTCAGTACACTCAATTACACGACGAACTTGTTTGTCTCCCCTTCGTACTTTTCGAAGAACAAGAAGGAAATTCAGTGTTTGAATTAATGTTCGCGGAATATTCATTGGTTCATTTTCTAACCTTCTAATGGTTCCAGTTACACTATCCCCGTGGATTGTGCCCATTCCAGTATGCCCAGTAGCCATGGCTTGGAAAAGATTGTAAGCTTCCGCTCCTCTTACTTCTCCTACGAAAAGATAATCAGGTCTTTGTCTTAAAGCAGCACGGAGAAGATCATACATTGAAACCTCACCCCGTCGTGATCCATCCATTTCCCTTCCGCCATAACCCTCCCTTGCAACTGCAGGAATCCAATTTTCATGTGGAATGTGTAATTCTGCAGTGTCTTCAATAGATACAATCTTCATACCTGGACGAATAAACATTGCTAAACTGTTAAGTAATGAGGTTTTACCTGCAGCGGTACCTCCTGCAATCACAATGGAATTTCTATTTTCCAATACATACCATAAAAATGCTGCTAGATCTTCATCAATCGTATTAAAAATCACCATATCTGTTATTGTAAGTGGATCTGAACGGAATTTTCTAATAGTAAATGTACTTCCCCTTTGCGTGACCTCTCTGCCATACGTTAATTGTAATCGACTGCCATCTGGCAATGCAGCATCTAGTAAAGGTCTTGCAACACTAATATGCCTTCCAGCCCGCTGTGCCAATTTAATAATAAATGCGTCTAGATCATCTTCATTATCAAATTTTACATTTGTTTGGATACTTTCAAATTTTCGATGCCAAATATAGACTGGAATTCCTACACCATCACAGGATATATCTTCTACGTTATGATCTTTCAACATAGCATCTATCGGGCCGAAACCAACAAAATCTCGTGCTATATGGTAATTTATTTTATCAAAGGTTTTTTCATCTAATTTAAGACCGTAATCTTTTGCAATTGCAATAACTTTTGATCTCAAATAATCTCGAGCTACATCTGGACTTTTAAGAACGTTAAAATCAACATCAAGCTCTTCTTCGAGGATATTTTTTACCATATCTAAAATATCTTTTTCTTTTGTACTTAATGGCACTTCTACTACAGTATATTTCGTTTGTTTTGTTTCTGGATCTGTAGCAACAAGTGCATAGCTAAAAGGAGGGATTAGTGGATATGTTTCACGAATTAAGCTACTTGATTCGGCCATTACTTCATTCACCTTGTTAGACTAAATATTTATCGTATCATTTTTTAGGATATTGAAATTGTGAGGAAATTAGAGGTAATCCTCACATTAAGATTTAGTAATTTAGAAGTGCTTTGAAAAACACCTGAGGTATGAATAATATATTTATTTTCTATAGAGAAAGCCATTGTCTGATATATTTCTCTATTAATTGTGTAACCTTTGATAATGATATGGGTTGTCGTATTTGAAAGATCAATCGAATATCTAAACCTTTCACCTAGGATTGTGGGAAGATCTATTTCTCTTTGGATAGTTAAATTAGAATCTGATACTAAAAGTATCATTTCTTGAAGATTAAGTCTTACTCTGCTCAATATTTGATCCATTTCGATATCTGCAATATTTTCTTGAAATTGTGCGCTCATGGATATGAACATAGTGTTTGTCATCACAACAACACTTAATCCCAATATGAAAACAATCATGAAAGTAATATATTGAGACGCCATTTCTTGACCAAATCCATTTTCTTAGGTTGTAGATAAACCAATTTCAAATATATAAGTTTGAATCACAATATCGAAATATTTCGGTTCGAATCCTTGAATCGCTTTTGTATTCCAGAGTGAATCAAATGTCTGCATTTTTTCATTCTTCCACACAAGATTTAATTCTGCTATTGAATCATTTTTTGGAATATTAACTGGCGTGGAAATATTTTGAGTTGAACGTATCGAAAATTGTTTATATTGAGAGAAAATTGAATTAAAATCTGCTGATAGAATTATCAAAAAGACTTGAATCTGAATCTGAGGGTTTGGTTGAGTAGAAATAGTTAAATAAACGGAAATTCGATAATTTAAAGAAATATGATGTTTTCGGTCATTCTGATGACTTAAAGTCAAATTTGTTAGATCATTATACTCTTCGTTTGAGAAAGTACCAGTGAGGAAAACAGGATTCCGCGTTTTATAAGGATCAGGACCTGTTAAGAATTTCGTTGTTCCACGAGGAAGAAGAGATTGTGGACTACTATATTGCCAATCTAATAATCCCATTCCCTGTTCCTGTAAAATCATGAGTATAGAATTATCATCTTGATCTTTAAGACCAAAAGATACAAAATTACGATTGGGTATATAATCAATTCTACCTTGAGGTTTTTGAACAAAAACCGTTCTATAACCCCCAGGAGATCCACTTTCACTAATTAGTGATTTGATAGCAGTATCCAATTCAAGGAAGCTATTCTGTACCGCTGAAACCGATTCTTGGCTTTTTGCTTTTTCAATGTAGGGAAGTACTTGAATAAATGTAATCATTACACCTGTTATGATTAAACCGAAAATCATGATAGTTGCAATAACTGGAGAAATTGCACGTCTTCGAATGTGAAGAAAGCGACCCAGATTTAATTTAGGCATAGAATATCTGATAATGTTCAAGTTTGATCCCATTCTGTTTTATTCTTTATTCACAGATAGTTATTGTGATTCCTAACACTATAGAAGTGTATCACTATATGATGGATTTAAGGATTTTTGTATTCCCTAATAAAATCTAACAGGAATTAAGAGAGAAAAGCTGAATTGAAGATATTAATCTTTGCATTTTTAATTTGAAAAGTCCGTTCTTTAGAGTCTTTAAGAAATAGGATTGAAATTTGCGAGTTTGAGGTGAATCTCATCGAAGCACTTAATAAAGTTATATTGAATGTTTCTACAGGAGAATTTCCAAAAGATCAATATTCATTTAAGGCCTAAATTGATTCAAATTATCATTATATTATTTTGAATAAAAAAGAAGGCTCATTCAGAGGAATATTGGATCAAATTAATCATAATATAGCAGATAGTTAAGGACAGGAGAAAAAATGACACCTAAGAAAAAAGCTGAAACTAGTGAACCCCCCTCGAAAGATGAACCAAAGATTACATCGATAACAGATCTTCCAGGAATTGGACCAACCACAGCAAACAAGCTAGTTGAAGCTGGTTTTTCAACATTAGAATCAATTGCGACTGTATCAGTGGGTGAATTGGCTGCTATAGGTGGAATGGGCGAAAGAACTGTCAAGAAGATTATTGAAGCTGCGCAAGCAGCCCTTGATATCGATTTTGAGACAGCAAAGTCTGTTTTAGAAAGACGAAAGGATTTAGCAAAGATCACTACCGGAAGTCAGAAATTAGATATGTTATTTGGTGGAGGGATCGAAACAGGGGCTGTAACAGAATTTTATGGAGAATATCGTTCAGGAAAAACTCAGGTTGCTCATCAATTATGTGTAACAGTCCAATTACCTCGGGAGAAAGGAGGTTTACGTGATGGTGATGAGTATCCGAAGGTGATGTATATTGATAGTGAAGGAACTTTCAGACCCGAAAGAATAGTTTCGATGGCAGAAAGGTTTAAAGAGGATCTTGATGTCGAAAAGGTCTTAGAAAACATTCTTCACGGTCGAGCCCATAATAGCGACCACCAAATGGTTCTAGTTGAAAAAACAATCAAAGATTACCTTCCTAAGGAACCTGTTAAGTTAATGGTTGTCGATTCACTTATTGCTCATTTTCGTGCTGAATTCACAGGAAGAGGTACACTTGCAGCTAGGCAGCAAAAGTTGAATCAACACATACATACAATATTGAGAGCAGCGGAAATAGGAAATATGGCTGTAATTGTCACAAATCAGGTTCAATCAAAACCAGATCAATTCTTTGGAGATCCAACTTATCCTGTCGGTGGAAATATTGTTGCTCATGCCGCTCAAACCCGTGTTTATTTGAGAAAATCTAAGGGTGATCTTAGAATTGCTAGAATTGTTGATAGTCCTCTTCTCCCGGAAAGTGAAGCTGTATTTTCCGTCACATCGGAAGGGATAATAGATGGAAACTGAGAAAAAGTGAAATATCGATTTAAAGTTGTTTATCTCAATGATAGAAGGATGGTTCTGTTGTAGGGTATGTGGGTATATTTACAAACCTGAAATAGGTGACGCAGTATTAGGAATTAAACCAGGTACCCCTTTTACAAGACTCCCAAACGATTGGGTCTGTCCTGTATGTTTCGCGGAAAAAAAGGTTTTCTTCTCTTTTAAAAAAGAGTGAAAAAGAGAGAATCCTCTATTTTCTAGCGAAACCCTAATTTCATTAATATTACATATTTAAAACATTAAACTCCGCGAATTCTCTGTAAAGAATGAATTCCCTCAATCGCTTTGATATCGGTTTAGGTATCCTTGTTGTCGTATTAATTGTATTTGATTCTTTATACGAGGTTACTAGAATTATTATAGGTTTAGATATCGTGATGATGCTCTTTATCTTTGTGTTTTTTTTAATTTGGGCCGCTATTCTTACTTACAATCTTAGTATATTAGCTATCGATTATGCGTTTGCAGAGGAGGATCCTTTACAAAGAAAGTTTCGAACTAAGAAACTACACCGTACCATGATCCTTACTGGTACCGTAATAAGCTTATTAATTATAACATTCTCATTAGTTACAATTAATAAAGGAACTCTAGGCATTGTGGTGTCTATAAACCTTTTAACACTTCGAGGAGCATTTTTGTTTTTGGGACCTGAGGAAAATCCATATTATCTTTTCAAATATCAATATCAAAATTGAAAATGACAAAGCTAAGAATTATTAACATCGTCAAATCCGTCAGTACTTCGTAACTATGGGAGAGAGAGAGTTTGACCCAATCTTGGAGGGGAAAGACTTAAATGTGGAGAAAAGCGATTAGTAGTCATTATGGATCAAATAAAGCTACCTCGCTTTCCACCACGAAAAGCTAGAAAAACTCCAGCTCTTATAAAGTTTGTGGTACGTTGGTTTGATAAGTTTCAAATATTATCAAATCCAATCCCGACTAGTTCTACCTTTGACATGAAATCACGGTTGAAATTACTTATACTATCCGCAATAGATCGAACTTCCATTTCCCGCAAAGCTAGAGATCTTCGAGATCAAAACATCTCAATTCCTTCCGGTGAGACTACTTTAGCTTGGTTAAAAACGAACACTGTTGACCAAATTACAGGAACACAGCAAATTGGCTTTTTTCAGTTTCTAAATAGCCTTCCCGAGAATTTTCAACGTGCACGAAAGCGTGGGATGATACTTGCGATTGATTTTCACCTGGATCCTAATTATGCGAAAACTACATCTTCCTATATTCGTAACGGAAAACCAAAGGCTAGTACTTCCCAATTTTATCAATTTTTCAGTGTTATTTGGGTAAATGCACCCGAACCTATTACATTAGGAGTTCAATTAATTCCCAAAAAATACTCGACTCTTCACCGGTTTCAAGACCTCTTAAGCCCTTTACTCGCTCAAGAAAAGGTCATTGGAATATTGGGGGATGGAGATTTTTATAACTATGACTTAGTCGAGTGGCTCCTTGATAAACAGGTTTTTTTTATTATTCGGGCCCGTGTTAATTCAGGTGTAAAACCTTTGGTTCAGAAGTATAAGGATGAGCTGCTTTGTAATGGGGATACGAAAATCACGGATTATAATATGAATAAAGGACATACTCGGAAAAAAATTCCTGTTAAACTCGTTCTCGCCAATGAATGTGATAAAATTTTTGCCTATATAGTACCTCCCACCTGTAAACTCGCAGGAAAAGCATTAACATC
>RDOB01000004.1:328768-525507 GCA_011364965.1 Candidatus Heimdallarchaeota archaeon | reverse complement strand
AGATATTGATATCGGATATCGAGTTTTATTTGTCCCTCTACATATTCGGGATGATTATTGAGACCACGGAAGATGAAGATATTTTCCAGTGCCCTGAGCTCTATGTTTATGTAGCCTAACACAAAATTCCCTGTTACGAACTCAAGGAACCACGTACCAGTGTATTCCACTGCAACATATATTACCAAGATTACTAATCCAATACGACCGATGATTTGCTTAAGACTCATGGGTTGTGTCTGATGGATCATATCCTGCATTAAGGGATTCATTTCATAGATCTCAGAGACATAATGCTTCACAAATTCTTGTTGTTTCATGCGAAAACCAACTCTTGTTAACCCCAAATCAAGAATCATTAAGAGGAGAAGAGTTCCCCCAATATGAAAGGGAGACATGAGCCATTGATCAAGAACAATCATAATAGGTTCAATCCTAACATTTTAGATTTTATCGAATTTTTTTAAAAGGATTGTCTTTCTCTTCCTAACCGCAGGAGGGCTAACCGTGTGGAAATTGAGATGGTCCCTAGTTAGATAGTTATAGAAGCAGCAGGATAGATATTCATACAAATTGGCGCGTGATCTGAGGTCTGTACGTTCGTTGAGCAGTATTGATGGTATTCTTTGCTATTATTGATTTTTAACACCATTCCTAGCGAGTATAATTTGTTTATTCAACTTATTCTCCTGGTCCCTTAGAAGGATAATTATTTATCATACCGAGTTTGTATAATATAAATTGGATGGATTTCTTTCAAGTCTTCATCCCTTAATTCACAAGAAATATTAGCTAAAGGACCAGCTGTTTTGTGTTTAAAAAAATGTTCTGTGGGAGGGAAAATATGACTTTTTAACAGGTACATTTGAGACATGCTCCTATCAAATGAAGGAATCAGTACAACATATATATACTATAATCAATTGTAAATAGGGTAACAAAGATGCGAATAATAAAGGGAATATCTGGAGTAGTTATTGGTTTCTCATTAATAACCATTATTCTCTTCCAATTGAATGTCCTAGTACTGGGGGTTTATCCTCAATTTGTCCAGCATCAATTAGAATCCATTCAAGAATTGAATCCTGATATTAGGTATCAAATCACTATTGAAAGCGGAAATTATTCCAATACAACATATAATTATAATTTAATTCAAGACAACATATCTTTACCAACTGATGAGATAACAAACTACTTGTCTCATGAATTACGCGGAATTTATACGGGTATAACTGTTAATGGTACGTATACGTGGTCAAATTCATCAGATTATTGGCCAGGTGTCTTAATTGGGTTAGACCAGCAGACATTGAATCGATTGAAGACAGAACTTCAGGCTAGATTACCACAAAATGATTCGGAAGTAATATTAATTCGAGACAGAAAAGATACCTATCTTCATACTGAATATCAAATCGCTGACAGAACTCAAGTGTTCGCTTCAATCCCATTCCACGCGGAAACATGGGGTAAAAAGGAATTATCTATTAGCAGTATTTTGGAGTTCGATTTTTCTACGGATATAAACTATACAATCGGTTTCCCATCTTATCTTCCTATGGATCTTTTCATGCATGCTTCCTATGGAGGGGGACTAGTACTTGTTACTAGTGTCGATTTTTTCCACACTTTGTACAACTCCTTGCAAAACCCTCCTCGTGTGAATTATGTCATTTTTCGACATCTATGGATCAATAAATCATTATTGAATTATAATAATTTGAAACCATTCTTTAATAATGTCAATATATATATAGAAACCGTATTACAGCAAACAGATTTCTATTTTAAAGGGATGATTGCCGTAACTCATACAATATTTTTTAGTCTAGATATTCTCAATGCATTGAATAGAGCTACCGAGGGATATAATGCATTTATTTCTACTTTTTTAATATTTGGATTGCCTGTACTTGCTGGAACGATCCTATTTTCTGATTTTCTAGTGGGATTGCAGGAAAAATCAAAAGAAAAAGAAAATAAATTACTCGTTCTTAGAGGAGTTCATCCTAACAAAGTTCTTCTTCAAAAAAGCGTTTATTACATTTTCACTTCGGTTTTTTCAATAATTTTAGGACTTTCATTAGGGATTATTAGCCTTGAGGTGTTCAAACTCCTTATTGAATCGACGCAACTGAGTTTTTCACTCAATGACTACCGTATTGCGCCTAGTCTTTTAATTTCTGTGGCTTTTCTTTCTTTAGCACTGTGTTTAGGGATAGGGCTGTTCCGATCGCTTAGAATAACATTTAAGCAGAGAATTCTCATACAACAAGACTTCTTATCTTTTCGAAACGAATATCTTGGTTATTTTGACGTTATACTAGTAAGTATTGGGATTTTCGCCATTCTTGGAGAATATTGTATACATTACTTACTCCCAGATCTTTTTCAAACAAATTTTTTGTTTGAGTCATTCTATATAATCAATTTTATTGGGTTTTTTTGTATTTTTTCAGGTTTTATGTTGCTAATAGAACGAATTGTTGTTTGGATTTCTAAGCAGCTCCCCAAAGCTACTTATCATAGACACGGGTTGATAATCTATCAATTCTTAATACTAATTCGCCAAAAGAAGCACTATATTAGGTTACTACAAATTCTAACTTTTTTATTTCTATATAGTCAAACTCTTATTGTATACCAGTATTCTATTATGCAAAATGAGGAAAATTGGGCCTTAATCAGAACAGGAGCTGAAGGTTTTATAGACTCACCTATTATACCAGAAGAAGTGAAGGACTTTTTTCATATATCTGCATCTACACCAATTCTTAGTGTTAGAGTAAATTTCAAAGAAGGATATTTCAGAATACTTGGAATTGATCCAGAAACATACTTCGACATTGCTTATCAATTCCAAAAGATAGATAATCGTTCAATTAATACTCTTAAAACAGTTCCTAATGGAGTTTTTTATCAGGAAACATTGGTTAATCTATCACCTGATTCAATTCTATCATTGACATATGTAACCGCAGAAACTCAACCTTTGGAACAAATTAATTTTTCATTAATTCGTACTTTCCAGAAATGGTACACAAATGCACATTTAGTCATGAATATTAATGATCTCAGAGCGTTCCTTGATAGAATTTCCTTTGCTTATGTCGAAGATATGATGGATGGATCTTTAGTTCTCCTAGATGAACAACTGTTTGAATCTTCAGTAAGAGAATTTCAGGGGTATAATTTAGCATACTATCAGGATGAAATGGATCTTCTATCTTTGGATATAATAGCAATAGAGGTTTTTTCATTTCTTTTAAGTATAGCAATAATTGCTATCGCGAGTTTGATTTCGATTTTTTATTATTGGGTGAGTTCTAGGCAGAAAGAGCTTTCCCTAGAACAAATCTTAGGGGTAAAAAGGACTTTTCAGTATTTTACTCTCGAAATGACTGGTTTTTGCCTTCTTTTACTAACTCTCATTTATAGCTCAATCGGTGGAATATTGGCCGCTATTTGTCTTATATACATAAATCCAACTTATCATTATCTTGGTCCTTTTCCCATATACATTCCTTTTAACCGTCTTTTAATATCAATAGGACTAATTTTATTCGGTGCTTTACTTAGTATTCCCTTTAAGCTTGGAATATATAGAAACCAGAATTTATATCTCGAAATTAGGAAGATGTAGTATGTTGGAGTTTAAATGTACTGATGTTTCAAAAATTTATTTGGAAACCTCTTCAGGAATAAAAACATTAGTATTACGGGGAATAGACCTAGATATCAATTCTAACTCTGGAGAAACTATTATATTATATGGTGCGAGTGGAAGCGGTAAAACCACGTTAATAGACATTTTAACACTTCAGAAAGAGATTACAACAGGAAGTTACAAGATCAATCAAAAGGAAGTAACAGAATTTACTGTGAATGAGAAAGTAAGTTTGTACAAACAAATTGGGATTGTATTTCAGTATCCAGCAGATAATATTATATTTTCTAGGTCAATTTCTAGGAATCTCCTAATCCCCTTGAAAGGATTGGATCTAACTCAAACACAAAAAAGGAGAAAAATTCATGAATTATTAAATAGCTTTAATCTAACGCATAGACACAATATCCCCCCTTTACTTCTTTCTGGAGGAGAATTACAACGGCTAGGAATAGCTATTGCAATTGCAGCGCAGCCTTCTATACTATTTTTAGATGAACCTTTCGCTGATCAAGATTTTACTTCCACAAGGCGGATTTTAGAAGTATTGAAGAAGATTCAAGATGCTACACGGATGACAATATTCATATCGAGTCATAATCCTTTTATTGCCGATTTTGCAGACCGATTTTATCATTTGACGAAAGGACTAATTTTTCCAATAAATCCAAATAAAAAGAATAGCTTAGGTGAAAAATGTACTATTATAAATAAAAAAACTCATCTTACTCTCCCTCCTAATGTATTCCTTAAATCCGTAAATCTTGTCCAAATGGACATTAAAGAGGACTTAATTGAACTTAATGAGTACAAAACACAAGAGATAAGTCACCGTAAAAAATATATTTGTTATCTTAATCCTGATGGAAAGCTTTTGATTCCCAAACGCTTACGTAAGCTAATTTCCTATGAAAACTATACAGCTCAAAAATCACCACTTAAAAACACCCTAATTCTAAAGGGTAATAAGGAATAATAGTGAAATGATTCACACAATAGAATTGAGAAATATATCAAAAACTTTCAACCCTGGAGGGAATCTAATCTATGCTCTCCATGGAATTAATCTTAAAATCAAGCAAGGGGATCAAATAATAATCGTGGGGCCTTCTGGAAGCGGTAAAAGTACTCTACTTTCACTTATAGGGGCAATTGATATTCCTAGTCAAGGTGAGATATATTTCAATGATCAAAGTCTTTCAAATATGTCCGTTCAAGATAGGTATCTTCTACGAAGAAAATATATAGGATTTGTTTTTCAGAACTTTGCTTTAATCAAAAACCTCACGGTTGAAGAAAATTTAGATCACATGCTGTTAATTCATGGGATAAAGGATCTTAAGACCCGTCGAAAGAAAATTAGCACTATTTTAGAGACAATAAATCTAACAAATAGATCAAGGTATTTCCCTAAAGAGTTATCGGGAGGAGAAAAACAACGAATAGCAATAGCTCGAGCTTTGATCACTGATCCTCAGATCACTCTTGTAGATGAACCTACAGGACGTTTAGATTTTGAGAATGCAACAGAAATTTGGAATCTATTGACCCAACTAATTAATGATACAAAACACATCCTAGTAATCTTTACACATGAAACACGAATAGATCTAAGTCAGAGTTCTGCTGATCTGTATCTTCTAGAATATGGTAACCTTCGGATGATTAGTTAAGTAATGTTTTAGATTCAAATATAGATTATTGTGTTCCGTTGCTTGACTGGATAAGATACTGCATTAGGACAGTGCTTTCACTAGGAATTTTATACAACTTCACATTTCCATGTTTGGATATAAAACACTCAAGAATATTCTTTTCTACAAGAAATTTTAGAGTTCGACAGATAGAAGGCAATTTTACACCAATTGCCTCTGCAATTTCACTAGCTGTCATAATTTTCCCATTTAATACTAAGAATACCCTTTTTCTATTCTTACCACTTAGAAGAATTGATAGTTTCTCATAGACGCAGTTTTGAGTGATTTCATCCTCCATTTGATCATCCTCACTCTTTTTTATATTTGATTCTCAATTTTGATGAAAAAAATTCAAGTCTAAGATCACATTTTCTGTTTGGAATTGGATCGAATAGAAGCTTTAGCGATCTCCTTCCTTATTTTTCAGCAAATCTATCCCACCTAAAACGTTACTAACAAATCAAGAAGCCTAATGAAATTTTATTCCTTATAAAATATACCATCTATGTAATTCTTAGAAAAGAACGTAAAATACCAATTTAGTGATTCTTTGCAAGATTCAAAAAAGGAATAAAATATGCAATTAAAATATTTAACTAGATCACTTAAAACTTTAAATGGACTTTAAATTAGAATTTAAAGTACAAAATAGAGTTTATTATTAGAAAATTCCACATAATACTCTTTAATCCTTACTGATCAGGTATTTCCGTGCAAATAGCAGAGTGTTTATGCTGATTCCTTTTATTTCTCTTTCGAATTTGACTGGGATTAATACATTCTTTGTATATGATAGCAGCTGTCCTAAACCGCAGGAGGGTAACTATTTAGTAAATAGTGGGGAAATTGAGTTCTATGGGAAAATCCCTCGAGAGATAGCGATAGAAGCAGCAAGAGAGATATTCATACAATTTGGCGCGTGATTTGATGTCTGTACGTGCGTTGAGGATTCTTTATTCCTTTTTGGTATGTCTTTATGTCTTCTGGACTCGTTAGAATTGTCGAGGTTTAGGTTTGCTTTCCTCATTCATATTGCCATTGGAGGTCGAAATCTCTCCTTAGATCAGAAATGTAGGAGTGTAACTGGGTGCTTACCGCTTTCAACCGTGTAAAATCGCCAGCTTTACTGACCCGAGGATTAAGGGTTATTTCATCTGAAAAGGATGATTGAAATTGCTTTTTAGCTGTTAACCGTTTTTCATAACTCCGTCCCAGCATTCTTGTATCAGCCTGAAAAATGTCTTTCATTGATTGTCGTTTTCCTGTCAAAACTGTCTCGATAAAGCTTAGTTGTTTACCTATTGCGAATAGTAAGCCAGCTAAAGCCTCATAATCAATTTGAGCTTCAAGGTAGTCATCTATCTCATTTAATTTGGCTTCCCAAGTGTTTATCTCCTGCATTATCAATTCGGGTATCAATTTGAGTTTTAGAGGAGTTCCGACTAAGCATTTACCATAAGTAATATTACAATAAATCATGAAATATTCGGTCTGTGTAGCTTTTCTCAAACCCTTTTCTGTAAAAAGTTTTATATCCAATTTATTCCAAAAAATCGGATAATTATCTTTGAATAGTTCAAACAATCGTTTTTTGAGCTGTTCTATTTCAGCATGGATGATAAGGAGATCAATATCTGAATTTCTTTTCGGTGATCCACGAGCATAAGATCCAGCTAGGTAAATAATTGTTTTGGGATCGATTTGCTTTGTTTCTTCAACGAGTAAATCAATTTCCTGCTGAAACACCAATTTTCACACCTTTTGCACGCCTTCCTCTATTTTTCTCTAAATGAAGGAAGTGAAGCGTATCTTCTTGTTAAGACACTCTGTTTTAAGCTATTTTTTTCTCGAAATTTGCTTTTTTGATCAAGGAAAAAAAGAAAGGGAAGAAGAGGAAAATCTTTCGCATGAATAATCAGCTAAGAAGCGGAATAGGTCACCTTGGTCTGATATTCCCCTTGCCAGGACCCGCTAGAATAGGTGATTTTCACGAAGTAACTATTACCCCAGCCTGTGCTTTGAGGATCCCAAGAATATATTAAACCTGTCCCGGGAGCTTTGGTCCAGGTTTTTCGTAAAGTTAAACTTGGTCCTGTTCCCGAATAAAGTCTGATAACAATAGTAGCGTAAGTTTCTACCATTACATATAAAGTGAATTCATCTGCACTAGCTTGACTAAACTTATACCAATCAACATCTCCAGATTCAATATAATCTTGAATGTATGTCCCAAATGCAATAGGAGGGGCTACGCCTTTAACATCCCAAAATCTATCATACGCATCCCATGGATCACTTTTATAAGAAGTAAGTTCATCTAAATTCGAATATCCATCATCATCCACATCATTATCTGCGCTCATATCAAATTTCGTGATAAATACGCAGATTCCATCTTGAAAATCGTACGCATCCCAATCGCCATCAGGTGGAGAGGGATGGTTTGTGTCCCCTCTGTGCCTCCACGTCTGAGGATAAGTCTCGATTGCGTATGCAGTATATCCACATCCATTATGGGTCAACCCATCCCATTTATCAACTAGATAGTCTTCTACCTCCTCATAGTAACCCCAAGCATGATAAGGATATTCGATGGTGAAAATAGACTTGTGACATTGACCTACAATTATATTCAAATTTTCATCTGATAAATCAAAAAGTCGACAATGCCAATAATAATTGAGAGTCATTGCTGCTACATCATGATTATTAGCAATATAACTTGAACTACCCCGCATATAATTAATACTACAAAAAGGAGGAGAAGGTATTAGACCCCATCCATCTACCCATTGAAATTTTCCAAATCCGTAATAAACTTCTGCACTCGTGAAGTTATACCAAATGATATTTATAGCATTATTTCCTTCATTCTCCCAAACCCCATCATCAACATAAGTTCCATATTGATTATATCCCTTGTATTGAGTATTATCATATACCCAATAGTCTATGGGATAACCATTAGAATCAGATCCAAGAACATCATCAAGATGAGAGTAAGCGGTAGATAATTCATTGCTAAGAGGAAGAAACTTTCTAGGATCCTGAGAGATTACTTTAAAACGTTGATTACTCTTGTTCATAAGATATTCTTGATGTTTGAGGAGATCCTGTACATTAGAAAAACAATCGATATTGTTATTCACATATTGCTCCTCTAATAAATTAATTAATGTCCAGGAAGCTGCTATCCCGGCATCCATGTTGTAAGGAACTGTGTATAAACTGTATTCATATGGAAAATAGTCTTCAAAATACCAAGAATAACAGGAAACCACAAAAAGACAACTAGGAGAAAAGTTTGCTAGGTTTAGCGCTAAATCATCCTTCCAATAAATAATATCTTTGCCTACAAGAAGTCCTTCTTCTGTACCATGAGAGATTAGAATTACAATACTTCCAGTTTTCAGTGCTATTTTAGGCAGATCGTTTTTCTCATTTATAACCAATCGGGAGAATGAAATCTCCAAGGCTAAAATTTCTTGATAAAGTCCACTTGCTTGGTCATTTGCTCCATCGATTAACACAATCTTTTCTGTCGGCTCTATATCTCCCGTAACTTCCGTTTCATTGACAAAACTGCCATAAAATAAGCTAAACGCCAATATGAGAGATAATATATTGGTTTTGTTCTTGAGATTTTTTATTTCCATTTTATAACCCTCTGGGATTTGGGTTCACCCAAATTCATTCAAAATACTTAAGAAAACAAATATATAAAGTTTTCTATCAACAGAAATCAAAATGAAGGCGATAGAGAACCTTTTTCATGCCTAAAAGACCTCATGTGTGATATTGCTCAATAACATTCGTAATGGTATGAATTTGAACTCTACCAGCTGCTCAGGTTGAAATACGGTATAGTATATATCCATAAAATAAGGTGAAGAAGAAGGAACCATGCTACCCAGAGAAGAAATGATTTTTTATGGAGTAATTTCTCCTCTGAGTTGAATTGAGGAAATATCTTCAACCAGAAAAAACTCCAACTCAGAAGCCAGAGCGGGAGAAGCCAGTAAAACCCTATTCTATCCACTGCCCCAGTATAAATTAGCGGATCTAGGTGTAAAAGCATCAGGAATGAAGTATATAAACCAAAGAACTCTTTTCCAAAAACGACTACAATAATAGCACTCAGAAAGAATAAAATAGTACCTATGGCTAACTTTGCATCAGGAAGGTTTTCCTTCTTACGATATATAAGCCATAACCCTCCAAACCAACCTATCTCCCATAAAAGAGTCGTGATCAACGAAAAGTAAGTGGGGGAGATATACCATCCACTTGATATCATTATCCACCCAAAGATTACTGCTGGGAACCAAACTAGACCTGTAAAAACAGCTTCAAGTTGAAATCCAGAATTAACTATATAATGAATTACTGACCAGAGTCCCAGGCTGAGATAGTACAATAGATACCCGCTTAAAATAATTACAATCCAATACAGTACTTTCTTGAATTGGATTGAGGGAACCTCTTGATGAACTTCTTCTTCATTTTTTAGCAATTCTATCCCGCCTAATAAGTCGCTAATAAATCAAGAAGTCTAATGGGATTTCATTCCTTATAAAATATTGTATCTGTGTAATTCTTAGAGAAGAACGTAAAATATCAAATAAGTGAGTATTTGGGATATTCAAAGTTAAGTAATAAATTTGCACTAGCAATATGTGATTAAATCACTTAAAGTGCTGAATTATGACCTTTCTAGTTGCCAAAATTTAAAATAGCGTTCTTCTTGTGAATAAATTACCTGATGATCAGAAAGATTTACTGATCATATCTCAAACTTTCTTCGTTGGACGTGTCGGATGGTTGAGAGGAACGTGCTCTTAGTACGAGAGGAACAGGGCATGGGCGCCTCTAGTCTACGGGTTGTCCGGAAGGGCACTGCCCGGCCGCCACGCGCTACGCGATAGGCGCTGAATGCATCTAAGCGCGAAACGCCCCTCGAAAAGAGCCATCCACTCTGCTCGTAGCCAAATGGCCAGTGGGGTCAGCGACGACAACTATGTGCGAGTAGACGACTGCTGAGGTAGAAGACCTCGTTGATAGAACAGTAGTGTACGCGTGGAGGCTTCGGCCGACATGCTTAGCTAGCTGTCCCTAACCGCAGGAGGGCTAACCGTGTGGAAATTGAGATGATCCCTCGTCAGGTAGCTGTAGAAGCGGTATTTCAGATTAGTTCTTGTTTTGGCTCTTGCTCTGATGTCTGTACGTTCGTTGGACGCATATTCAACTTATTTTTTGTTTTTTGAATGTAAACGATCTCTATTGGATTTTCTCTCCCTTGTTTCTTTAATCAGAATTCTCGCCAATGATACTAATCTTCAGCAGGTACGCTGTAGATTCTTTTTCAGAAGTCGAATTTCGTTTATCCTTTCCATGTGTACTAATCAAAATTCTATTGGCGGAATGATTCCCGTATCATATCCCTGATGATGGTATTAAGCATTTCTTTCTCTGCTAGTTTGCCTTCATAATATGCTATCCCGTGTGTTTCTGCTAATTGTTCTCCCTTGTAGGTTGATATTTCTTCTCTTTCGGTGCGAAATCCCATCAATGCCATAGGTGGATGCTCTCGAGGGGGGAAAGCACTGGGGAAAGCTCGTGCTTCCACATATTCTGTTCGCTTCTTCTGACTTTGCTTTATTTCTTCTATTACATTCTGGATTGAATCAAGTGCCTTGCTATCTCCCTTATCAAATGCAATCACAACAGCACTTGTTAAAGCATATCGCTGAGTTCGAGCTACTGGCATCCAGTTTTTTTCAAATGCGAAAAGAAATATTATCACGGACTTATCATCAATTTGGATACGCTGAGTGGCGATATTCACCCCCACTTTTGTTGAAGCAACGTTTCCCCAGACCTCATTCCATTGGATTACCCCTTTTGTAGCTTTTTCTGAGGTTCCCACTATACAGATGGTTCTGAAATACTCTTCCATAGTCATCAAGTCTCGCATTTTTATTGCTTCAAGATTTTAAAAAAAAATTTTTGTTTTCTACCTCAGCGCGGGAATGTTGCCTGTTTGGAAATTGAGATGGTCCCTCATCAGGTAGCTGTAGAAGCGGTGTTCCAGCTTGGTTGGTCTAGTCTAGTTTTGGTTATTACTCTGATGTCTGTACGTTCGTTGGGAAAAAAAAATTACTGTTTCTTTCTTGGAATCATTTTCTAAAATATTTCAAACCTTTTTCCTTTTATATTATCCTAAAAGATCGAATCTTAACGTGATAGGTTGTTCATTTGCCTCTTCTTATCCGAAATAGATAACCATATAATGTCAAATTTTATTTTTAAAAATGAGATATTTTCATTATTATTTGATGCCTATAGCATGTTAGAAAAGTCATGATTTGTGCCCAATACCAACATCTTCGCCCTAATAATAATATAATATAAAATGCGAAAATCAAGAAAACCTGACTAGATAAGTATGATGTAGAAAATTAATGATTTTTAGGAGGATAGAAAATGAACCGATGGGAAAAATACCGAATGGATGTATCAGAGCTTGATCTTAAACTAGAATGGGAGGAAAACGAGTTGGATATTTTATTCTCTGAGAATGAATTAGATAGAATCGATCCAGATCGCTATAAGGACAAGAAAAATGATAGATCCTTCCGAGTTCTAGGACTATTCCTTATTTTTGTCTTTGTTTTCTTCATCTTATCCTTTTTCCCGATATATGGGACAGTAACCGAGCTCGAAAGGCGATATCCATCAATGCTAGTCTATATCTCTATCGTATTCTTTTCTTTCTATATTGTATGGATATCTAGCGTATTTCTCGTAAGGTACCATTCTAAACAGAGAGAAGGTCCTCAATCATCCAAATTTGTTGAAAAAATCAACCGTATTACTCAATCATTTAGCTTATCTGATATAATTCCGCTAGTTATATATTTTACGTTTATTATCGCTTCATTAGAGGAGATGCAGATCTTTAATTTTAGTACATTTATAATAAATATTAACATATCATCAGTTGAAGCTTTTTTACAAGGTAGTACGCCAAATCTGATTGGAGTTATTACATTAATTGCATCTTTAGCTTTCCTTGGCCAAATCATCGTAATTCAATATATAATCTGGATCAACCCTCCAGAGAAAAGGCAAAAGTTGGTTGAATATTGTTCTGGAAAAGAATTAATTTTTCTACACAAATCTAGCGAGGTTCGAAATCCTTTTCATATCTCTTGGATTCTTACAAGGAAAATGTATTTGGGTATTCCGGTTATATCGAGAAGTCTTCTCAAAGGAATTATAAAACGAAGTGAAGTCAAGATTTCTTCAATTCCTTATAATTCTGATATCAAGAAAATTTGGAACTTCTTGTTTCCTTATTATTTTCCTCAATTATATTGGGTTCTCCTAACAGATAGTATTTTCTTAGCATTCGGATTTGATTTGCTATACAAGGCCCAGGGATTTACCAATTATGCATCAATTATAATCATAATAATTATTATGGTTTTATTCGTGTTATTATTCTTCAATACAAAGGAATTGGGATTAGATCCGTTGATTAAGTATCATAGATTAAGAAAATTACTTTTGAAAAGAATAATACAAAGTGTAGATCTTTACTACAAAGATATAAGTGAGGAAGAGGAAGATTTCAATACTATTGAATTGATTTTTCTAACTGATTGTCTGAATCGAATAAAAAGTGAAAATGTTCTTCCTTTCAATAAATCTCTAATTACCCTGTTATTTGCTATTCCTTTCGTTAGTCAAATTTTAGCAATTTGGTTTAGTTTTCTTTAATTTGAGAACTTTATTTCTTCATAATTTGAGTAATTACTCCTAACTACAATCTTTTTTCTGTGTTCTGATGTTTCAAAATCCCACTCGTATTTTTTTTCATTTCGTGTTTAATTAAAGGATTTTCAGTAGAACATCTTTGGAGATGATGAGTCCTATAAAACTTTTGAATAAATCTCTAGGAATTGTTAGAGGGATTATTTAATGTCTGTTTCTCTAATTCTTCAAAATGAAAGCAGAAAGACTATGGGTGGATATCTTTTTGTGATGTTTCTCTTCTCTGGACTAATATCCACTCTTGTTTTTAAACCAAGTTTTGATGATCTTTCAGCTGTTGCTTCTTTTATTTCTTTTCTCCTTACGATATCATCTTTTCTTTCACTGGCCTTTCTTACCGTTCGTCCGGAGAAGTGGGTGAGTAGATGGATTATTGGTTCTGAAAAAGTCCCTCCTTTCTTCACTGCATCAAAAGATTTGTCAATTCAAACTGTCTTTCAGTCCTCGTATTTAGCTAAGGATAAAGACGAATTTTGGGGAAATTTTTTAATCGGAGTAGGCTTTTTTATTGCAATGTTTATTCCTCTAAATATCATCTATCAAACGGAATTGATATTATTAATTGATATCTTGAAATTCCTCTTATTCCTCTTAGTTTCAAGTTATATCTTTTATGATCTTTTTTCTTCGAAAAAAAAGCAATTAAGAGAACATATAGAGATTGTATGGAGATTTTTCTCAATCATTTCTCATGATCAGTGGAAAAATCACTTTCAAGCTGAAATTGGTTCTCTTGAGGAGTCAATCAAGCTTAGATTGTGGTTCAAAGCGAGATATCAAATCAAAGATCTTGATGCTCAGTTTAAGCTTAATGCAAATGAAATAGCCCAATATCTACATCATATGGCTCTAGCTTTAAGGTTTTTACTTGGTGATCATTCTTTACTTGATAGATACAATGATTTCAAGAGTAGATATGTATCTTTAAGAAAAAAATATGATAAAGCACTCATTTTAGGATTAGACTTTACTCATCCAGAATTTGGGCCGATGATTTCCCTTCATTCCACTGAATTTTGGAAAATAGACGGTAAGTACCAATATTATGTAAATGAAATCCGTAAACGTCTTGATAATATTAAGAATCAGTTTCAATCAACTCAGCTTCCTGTTCCTGATTGGAATCTAATTCATGACTTTTTTACTTGCCAGCTTGATCCTAGAATTTTCCATATCGAATCACTAGTGATAAAAAACACCGATTTTTCAAGAGTATCTCAAATTATTCAAGATTCCGAATCTGAGGAACTAATCAATCTATTTTCCCAATATGATTCTGCGTATAAGCTTTACCGTGCTTTATCTCAGCAGGAATATCTATTTTTTAGAAATACACTGGAAATTCTATATCAAACTTCCGATTTTGTAACAATTAGAGAGAAAATCGAACATGAAGCCCGTGATATAAGCCTTTGGTATACTGAGCAGGATTTTATAGATAAATGGATGATTTATACCTTTTAATATTGTAAAGAGGAAATTAATCAATATTAAAATGAGAACTAATATCACTTATGACTTCATCCTAACTAAAGTAAGCTAACTGTGTGGAAATTGAGATGGTTCCTCGTCAGGTAGCGGTAGAAGCAGTGTTCTGGAGAAACAATAGAATTGGCGCGTGATCTGATGTCTGTACGTTGGTTGGCTAAATATTTTAGTGATTTTGTTCTGTATTTTTTTATTCCAAAAAGGAATTTTTGCAGGATTAAAGGCTCTTCCACAAATATAGCATTAATAACAGCGAACCTCTCCCATAGAGGTTTTAAAATATCCCCAAATACCTGATGATTCACAATTTCCTTTATAATCTGGACATTCAACCGGAATTTCCAGTTTGAGCTCTTCTTGTGGCCATCCATATTTTGTCGAAAGCAACTGTGGCTCTAATTGCATATGTAACTTTGCTGTACATGACATTGTAGTTAAGAGATTGAATATTATCCTATTTAAACTTTTTTACTGCTTTGAATGACCTTTTCTCAGCCCCAGAGTATTCTATCGATCTCTCTAGCCTTTTTCCTTTCGATTCATCCCCCCTTCCTCCCCTCTTCTCAAGAACTACGATTTAGACGAAATCTCCAAAGACAACGTAGTCATAATAAATTTCAGGGTCTTAAAACATATTATCTTTGTGTTGATAAGTATGGTGAGTCAAGCAGCTTATATCAAACGAATTACAGCTGAAGTCAATTTACTTCTTACAACAACTATAGCTCTTTATCCTTCTCTTCCCAAGGAGAATTTACCTCCGCTTTTTGAATTTTACTCCAATTGTCGAGAATTTAGTACGTTTATAGAAGGTGAGAATTTTAGTAGCGAATATGAAACCTCAGTAGACCTTTCGAAAATCTGGCTTAATTTTCTCATGCAGGAAGCTACCAAAAATAATTTCTTGGAGTGTATTCCAGTAGTCAGAAAAATCGATTCTCTTCTTCAAAGTCTTCCTAGAAACCCCATGCCTTCCCCGTCGAAAACTCCTTCGAAAGATGAGTTTCTTCACTCGTTGGAAAGAAAGATTCGAGCTCTTGAAGTTGAATACCAGTTACTTCATAGACAATTTCAAATATTGGAGAAGGAACGTAATCGTTTCAAATCGTCAATCCCTTATCCAACCCCTATCGCTGTGATTCAAAGTTTAGTGGATGAAAATCGTGCCATTGTAAAGGTTGAGAAAGAAGAAAGCAGTTTTATCGCCCAAATTCCTCCAGACATACCTCGGGATCTTTTAGCTCCAGGAATTATGGTAAAAATACATCCGACTTATCACGTTGAAGCTATCCTTTCTTGAATTTCTCCTATTCAGAATTCTAGCTCAATTACATTTTGTTGTGTCTGGGGATTAATGGTTAGTTGAGTAACTTCTCTTGTGTTATTTGGTCTCACATTTACAAATATTCATCGTCCTTATCTAGATTTCTCGATTAATGAAAGAAGCTGAAAATAAATAATCCCTTCAGATAAAATTAAGATGCGAGTTAATTTATGAATTTTCATAAAGTCTAGTACTTTTTTGGTGTTTTCATACCACCCAAATTCAACATCTAAAGGTTGATAAAGGTTTCAATTAAAGTTTTGTTCCTGAGCGTATGGGGAATCCTTCTTATTGCATCTGCATTGAGTATTCCTAGCTCTTTCAACTGTCATTCGGATATTCCCAAATGATCTGTATTTCGAGCTTTTACTCTAAGGAATGACTGTTCATACAGCAAAATAAAAATGGGATTAGTGAATGGAAAACACATTCAAAATTGCTTTAATTGGGAGTTCTGAAGTATCTAAAAAGTTCGTAGCCATTTATACTTATTCTAAGTCGTCTCAAGATTCTTTTGATACATTAGGTTTAGATACGGATACCATGAAGATCAGGTTTGATAATCATAATATTTCGTTAATTTTTACCCGAATTTCAGCTCAAGCAAGATTTTCTAGAACTATGGCAAGTTATTTTAGAGGATCAAAAGCCTGTATTATATTTTTTGAGAAAAAGGATCGTACTTCATTTAATAATATTTCCAAACGGTACGAGGAATTCCGAAAACATATTCCAGAGCCTGCTATTCCTATGGTATTGGTTGGTATCACTTCCGATTCTGAAGAGGTCTCTACGGAAGAGGCACAAGTACTTACTGAACAACTCCTCAATTGTTCCTATTTTGATTGCACTTTAACGAATAGAAATGAGCTTGATACTGTGGTTAAACATTTATTGAGAAAATATCTGAACAAGTGAGACAAAAAAGCATGATCGAAAATATTACGAGAGGAAATACCTATCTAGCGATAGAAGTAGTATTTTGGAGAAGCTATATAATTGGCGCTTGATCTGATGTCTGTACGTTGGTTGAGATATTTCTTGTTTTTTGCAGGGAAACCTGATAATATAACTTGTTTCAATTCTCACAATCTTAATATTAGGTGAATTCTTTCAGAATATTTATCCCTTTTAACGCAAAGAATAATGAGATTTTCCGTTTTGAGGGGGCCTTTAAGACCCGTAATAGCTTACGTCAGAAGGTCAGAGGAGATCTGCATATTGAAGTGAAAGTGATTCCTACAGCTTATTATTACTTGCCTCTCTTCCTTTTGGTCATTATTACTTTTGGAGTTTACATCGCTATTCTCGTCTACTTCCAGGAAACAGGATTTTTTCCATTAATCTCATTATAACC
Source organism: Candidatus Heimdallarchaeota archaeon (assembly GCA_011364965.1). GTDB lineage: Archaea > Asgardarchaeota > Heimdallarchaeia > Hodarchaeales > Hodarchaeaceae > Hodarchaeum. The sequence goes on along the minus strand of RDOB01000004.1, from coordinate 508,135 downwards.
AGTTAGCTTTTTTTTGAAATTAATGCTCCTATGCGATGACTTTCTCTGCCATGTTGGTGAGGATGAATTCTACCTGCTGCTTATCCGAAAGGGTGGTTTCATAGTACCCCACGCCTAATTGATCCGCGAGTTGCTTCCCTGCATTTAATTCGTTTTGCTTTTCGGAAGTTCTGATTCCTACCAACGCAATCGGTATGGGGGGTCCTTTTGAATGCATAGTGAAGTCCCTATAATAGTCTTCAGCGCGCTTTAAGCTCGTAGGATTTTTGGTTTCGTATAATATCAAGCAACCACTGGCTTCCTGATAATAGGCAGCTCTAGGTGACTCAATATCCCATTCATCTCCCATAATTGTTGCCAGTATGAGTTTTACCGCCCTCTTCTCAATGGTTATTTTCTTCGTAGGTATATCTACTCCAAATTCTAACATATAATCGGTCTCGAATGTGTCTGTAGCTGTTAACCGACTAAATCTCCGATTGTGTTCGGTATTTTCCCCTAGCACACAGATCTTCAAGATATATCCTTTTTTATTCTCTATGGTCATGGTGAAATCGAGATTCTCTGGGGGAAGGTCTTTTTAAAACTATCTTATAACTCGGTGTAATTTATCTTCCAATTCTATTAGTGGAGGCTAAAATCGGTTGACTGGTAAAATTATTCTTTTAAATGGTCCCTCTAGTTCTGGTAAAAGCACAATTGCTAAAGAATTACAGGAAATACTGGCTGAGCCTTACATATTATTTCCTATTGATTGTTTTCTTAATTTTTATCTTACTTCCCTCCCAAAACGATTCTTTCCTCCTCCTGTACGGAAAAATATTTCTTTTCCCGAAGGTCTAGAATTACGGGACAAAGAAATCCAGTGGCTAAAATTACTAACTGGATTTCATAATTGTATTGTGGCGTTATCGAATTCAGAAATTAATGTTATAGTAGAGCATGTCCTTGAATCAAGTTTTATGGTAGCTCATTGTCTTAATACTCTATGTGGATTTCCAGTCCTTTTTGTGGGCGTTCAATGTAATCTTGCTGAATTAAGAAGAAGAGAGACACTTCGAAACGATAGAAAATCAGGTATGGGGGAAGCTCAATACCATGTGGTTCATACACACACTTGCTACCACCTTTCGGTAGATACTTCGACAGACACTCCCGAAATATGTGCACAGAAGATTAAAGCAGTCTTGATTAAGAATGAAGACTCACTAACTGAATCATTTAAGAAATTACATGAAAAAGCTTTAGATTCATGCTAGAAGCAGTCTTCATCGATTATGCTTTCTTCTACCTCTGGGATATATAGTTCTTGCCATCCTTCCATATCCCGAGACCTAAGCTATGCGGCCACATAGCCTAGATATTGCTAGTATGAGGTTTTCTCTCATATTGTTCTTATGGGAAATGGCTAGCTCTTTCAACTCTCATCCAGATATAGCCTCACTGGAATACTTCTCACTTTTTCAATAGGAGAAGTTGTGCCTTCTCATGTCTGAAAAAGAGTATTTAATGAAGATCGTCCTGCTAGGGGAGCTTGAGATTACTTTTGGCCTTATTTCGTCTTTTATGCAGTATAAAGTTACAAAAGCCAAAATGAATCGATTTAGGACTTTCCAAATCGATATAGACACCCGAAAGATTCTCCTCGATCGTACTCATGTTAAATTGATGCTAGTGCATCTTTGGGTTCCTTTACTCCCGAATTCTTTACAGCATTTGAAAGGATCTTCTTATGGAGTTCTCTTTCTTTTTAATAAAGCCAGTCCTGAATCATTTATGCAGAGTCAGAGTCTTTTTCATACCTTTCTTACCTATACTTCTAACCCTCAGATTCCTAAAGCATTGATTGGGATCCTTTCTGACTCTGATGCTGTTCCTACTGAATCTGGCCAAGCTTTTGCGGATTCGAGTGGTATGGCTTACTATGAACTGCCTCAAACAGATTCCGTTATTTTCGAGGACATTCTTTCTACCCTCGCCCGAAAAGCGCTACCTTCGCGATAAGCTTGTTAAAGGTATCTTTCTGACGATAGTTTCTAACCACAGAAGGGCTACTCTTGGAAAGAGTGTGGAAATTGAGTTAGATGAGAAAATCCCTCGGGAGATACTTATAGAAGCAGTATTCTGGATAGGTTACAAAAATGGTTCATGGTCTGATGTCTGCACGTTCGTTGGAGCAGAAAAATCGTATTTTTTTGTTTTTAGAGCTTTATTAGACTTTTTTAGTTTCACTTAATCTCTCTGAAATTTTTCAGGATACTTCTTGTTCAAAAATATAAAGGTCAGAACCAAGAAGAAGAATGGAATAATGAAGAGGGGAAAGATTCCAAACAGCAGTTCATGATAAAAAATGGACTCCTTGTAAAATCCTGCCATAAAATACATCATATAGAAGAAAGAAATTATTCTATAGGATTTGGGATAACTCTTAATGACTGGTCGTTTATGATAAAGAATAATTAAAAATGTAAGACCTACTATCAACAAAAACTGCAGAAGAGATTTCATGAAAAAGTCAGTTTGGATAAGTAACATTATCGTGGAACAACCTGCAGTAGATGTGATCATTAAAAATCTAAGGAAATATTCTTTCAATGGCTTTTTTATGTTAAGATTGGGTTGAATCAATGTAGTAATAAGAATAGCCAAGATTATATAACCTACCAACCACCCTAAAATCATTAAGCTGGTAATTTGATAAATTTGTTCCCTGACAAACACAGTGAGGTTCATTAGAAACCAGTGGAATATTAGGCTGAGAGAGGAAAAGGTGTCTATGAGAATATCTACTGGATGGTAATAATACGCTTTTTCGATCTTCTTTACTTCTAACGGTCCGTAATTCATGGTTAAAAGAAATTTTGAAAGGTTCACCCATGAATAATAGTACATATCTCTAATTAAGGGGTATGTACCCACGATTAGGGCAATCAGTACAAGTATCCATGAGACGTATTCCCGTTCAGGGGGAGTAGAAATGCCAAAAAGATCATTCCAGCCATAATACATCCCATCTAGGAAAATTAACATTATTAGCCCAATGAATGTTAAGAGACGCTTTTTCCACCTTGTTTTTGTGTAGTTTTGAATGACTTCTGCGAGACCTATTAGTTGAAAGTAAGTAATTGAATGGGGTCGATTAGAATAATTCCAAAGGTAAAAAGTGAAGGCTAAAAGGACTAGCAAGACAAAAAGTAATAATAATAGAGTATTAAACTTGTTATTGAGTTCCTCGTTCCGTTCAAAAAGGAGAGAGACACTGAATAGTCCAGCTACCATCCATAATAACCCCAGAAGGCTAAGGGGATATAGAAAAACTAGTTCGGTTTGAAAAAGTTGTAATTTTATCCTAGATGGTGTTGGTACGGATAATGATTGTTTAAATGGCATTAATATAAACAATTCTATTAATCCAGCTGCAGAAAGAGCTGCTAAAACCACACGGAGATTGATGAACGTATAAAAAAGGATAGAACTGAAGCTTTCTTGATTTAGGGCTGATATTCCATGAAAATTAAGGAAATATTGAACTATTCCGAAAAGTAGATAGAAAAATAAAAATACAAATATTACAGCTCTAGCTTTGAATAATCGCTTAACTGACCTTTTTAGAGTGATCTCAACTTGATAGCCAGCCTGATCCCTTGGAATTCCTTCTATAATGTTGATAATATCCATTGGAGACCCAATTTCTAGTAGCATTGATTCTGTTAACTGGATATTGGCTTTTGGTTCATCTTGTTCATCGAGATATTCCCTCACATATTCGTGTAGCGATTTTAATATTCTGTCTCGTTTTTTTAGTTCAATATTGCTATTTTCCAGTAAAACAGAGAGGTTGTGTAAGAAATCTTGGAACAATGGCCAAGCATCATCCGAAAACTGTGTTGAAAAGGACTCAACGTCAATCATTATGCTTTTCCTCACTAAATTTCTTTATTTTTAAAATAAATTTTCCCCATTCTTTCGTTAAGGCCTCTAGTTCTTTTAATCCCGTTTCTGTAATGGTAAAAACGGTTATTCGTTTGAATCCCTTTTTGGTTTTCTTCTTAATTTCTATTTCATCTCGTATGAGGTGCCGTTGATCAACTAACACATCTAGCAGGGCATAGATGGTACCTACTTTCAACTCAATTAATCCTTTAGTTCGTGTTTTTATGATCTTTATTAATGAATAACCTGAGCTTTGTGGTTCTTGGTTAATAGTACTTAATGCTAAATAAATCATTAACGAGCGACTCATAAAGTCATAAGGTGCGATTCTGAGTGACTCCTTCATAAACAGGGATAGGTTTATCTTCTAGAGTGAGATATAAAAATGTTCGGTCACCGAATATTTTCCTAGAAAATAAAATATGTAGTTACTACCAATCCTACCTTTGGGATCTTTCCTCCTTAGTTATCTGTTCCTAACCGCAGGAGGGCTACTATTTAGTAGATAGTGTGGAAATTGAGTTTTTTTAAAAAATCCCTCGGAGATAGCAATAGAAGCAGCAAGAGAGATATTCATACAAATTGGCGCGTGATCTGAGGTCTGTACGTTCGTTGAGTTGCTTTTATTCTTCCTTTCGTATTCTTAATGTATTTGCTTTTTTACCCCTACACAAATCCGTGGAAATAATGGCACACCTTTTCGTCTTCCAAGCTTTCATCCTTCGATTTTGAGTTATGAGAATTTATTGGTAATTTATTTCCAATTAAGTCTTCTATCGCGTTTGGACATTTTTCTAATACTCCAACTTCTTTAGTAATAATTTGGACTGTTCATTTGCTCAGGATTTTTGCGTTGAGTCTGTTCAAGGCCGCTTCCCTAACACCAGCTAAACTTTATAATGGTGTGGAAATGTCCTTGAATACAGAGATGTAGGAGTGTAACTTACTATTTACACATCTGAGATTTTTTCTTAAATTCTTGGCTAATTTTTCTTTAATATTTGATATTATTAGAATATCAATGTCACTGGTCAACGAGGTTTGATCGATTGCTTGTGATCCTACTAAGTATATGGTACTATCAGGATCAAACTTCTCTGCACATTCGACGATCATTCTTACAATCAAGCGCTATCATCAACAATGAGATTGATACCAATCAAGCTAATTACACCACAAACCATGAGTCCAAACAACAATAAGTCAGGTTGGAGACTAGTTCCGAACTTTTGAATAATCCAATCATTATCTGTTGCAGAAAAGATCATAATCCATTCAAATAAGATGAAACCAAGAGTTACACCTGATAAACAACGGAATAAAACTGAGAAAGAGGAAGGGTGAATCTTTCCGTTCTGGTATAAAGAGAACAGGAAAAGAATCACGGTACTCAATCCGAGACCAACCATGAACCAACCGACGATTCCAAATAATGTCAATAGATTTGGTTGGAAAGGTGCACTCACATAGGGATGTTTATATCCATTCTGAATATAATGATCGAAGAAAAAAGTAGGCCCCTCGTAATCAGAAGTAAGAGGTGATTGTAGAAAAGGGAGAACTCGTAAGAACGGAAAGAGGACACATGTAAGAAAAAAAACACAGAGAAGAGTGATTTCTATAATTATTTTCCTATAGTAATTCTTTTGGTTAGTGCTTTTAGAATTAGTAGAATCTGAAATGCAAAATACTTTCAATAAGGAATCTAATTTGATTGGGACGGTAGAAGTACTCCCTAACAGCGCAAGTGTTCCGAAAAGCGTCAATGACAATAGGAATGTGTTGGGAATTGGGGGAAGACTGATAACTTCTGGGATCATATGTCCCCATTCTTCCCCTAGGATTAGACATAAAAACGCACTCCATTCTATCCAGATAATGCCAAGAGTGAGAATCGCGACCTTTTGATAATAGCACAGCAAATGACTAGGAATCCCACGTATTTCGTCAAAGAAAACTCGAAAGGCTATTAAAATCGTCAATAATCCAAATAAAGGCATCATCCATACCAACAAGCTGATGATCATTCCGGGAAAAAGGACAAAAACCTTTCCTATCCCGAAAAAAGACCAATCGACGGCATTAACAATAGCATCATGAAAATAAAATGTCGTTTGGGGTGACTGCTCTAGTACTCCACTAGTTCGCTCGAGAAATGGTAATATTTTGAATACTGGGACAATTATACATGTCAGGAAGAAGAGCACTACCAATCCTAGTCTTATCAAAGCTATTCGTGATATCTCAGATGTACTTTGCTTCAATGTGATGTCTTCCATTGATTTTTCCTTTCTTTTATTTCCTACCCATAATGAATTCCTTTGCCATTTATGAGAGATCCATCAATGTTTCCCAAACATCGATTATTCCATAACCATATTTATCATTCTGCCGAGAATACGTATAATATCGATCATTTGGATTTGTGTCTTGCCTTCCTTGATCGCAGGTATATTTTACAAAGTTAGATCTTATTTCCTCGCTGCTGGGCGTATATCACTCTCTTTCACGGTTTTTCGTCCTGAATGACGAACCACTCTTTGGTAGCTAGAGCTTTCTTCGATATTTCGGTGAGGATATATTCTACATGAGCTTTATCTGTGAGGGTGGTTTCATAATATGCAATCTGCAATTTTTCAGCAAGTTGCTGCCCTTCCTCGGGGGTGATCAACTCCTCTTGGTCCTCGGTTTTGACCCCTACTATAGCGATCGGTATAGTAACCTCTGGAATAGATTTTCGAAACTCTGCTAACCAGCGGGTTACTTGTGTAAAGGTCTTTACTGTTCCTTTATCAAATAGAATTACGCACCCAGATGCCCCTCGATAATAATTTGGGCAGCTTCCTGCAACAATCACTAGAATCAATTTTACGTTGTCTTCCTCAACTCTGATCTTCTTGGTAACGATTTCGACTCCATATGATGGGAATGAATTCTCATTAAATTTCCCCTCTGCTGTTAATCTACCGAACTTGGCATTAAGTAAGGTATTTTCTCCTATTATAGGGATCTTCAGTAAATACTCGTTTTCCGCACTCATCGGATTTCTCGTTTTTTAAAGCAGTGCTTGTTCATAAATCTTCCTAATCATAGTGGTCTTCTTATTCGTTGGCTGTCCCTCACTGCAGGAGGGCTACTATTCAATAAATAGTGTGGAAATTGATTTCCTTAAGAAACTCCCGCGGAGAGAGCGATAGAAGCAGTATTCTGGAGAAACTATAGAATTGGCGCTTGATCTGATGTCTGTACGTTTGTTTCACGAGAAGTAAAACAACTAAGACATAAATTAATATAAAGCTTACTTTGATACCACTATTTGACTTCTATTAACTTATCTACCATTAGTCAATCCTTGTTCTCATGTACAAAAAAAAATTCAGTTCTTATAAGAGAATTAATCCATAATCACACAAATTAACCTATTTAACAATTCAGCATCTGAAGAAAATCTACTAGATTCAAATCGATGATTTTATAAAGGTATTTTAGTCTCCTGTATTTAGGGAATTCACATTACATAGCAAGATAAGAATAAGTCATTATAATTAAATATACTAAGAACATAAGGTTGTCGAACAAAATTGGAAGATAGAAAATTAATAAACATGTCTGAAATTCCAATGCAAGAAACACCTCCTCATAACCTCGAATTAGATGAGGTTCTTGAATTGGTAAGGAAGAATTATGGGGAAGCACTCGACAAACTCGCAAACCTGTGAATACATCGATTACAATACTGCTGTTTATATTTATAATTGGATAAAAACTTACTATGCCTCAACTGGGGAAGATGTCAGTGATTGGGGGATACTTGATGATGATAAGCTTAGAGCTAGTCTAGATAAACCACAAGAGTCCTATTTTAACATGGATTCATATCTATCAATAGCAGCGAAAGCAGCAGCATATCTATATTGGCCTAATGCTTGGCATGTATTTAATGATGCTAATAAGAGGACAAGTGTTTCTATCATGCTAAGTTTTCTTTATATTAATGGATGTACCATTATAACTTCTCAGGATGAGATTGTGGATTTAGCATTGAAAATTGCTGATGGAACAACATGCCCAGAAATAACGGAAGTAATTGCGTGGTTTGAGGATAAAGTCAAATGTTAAAGCAACTACTTTATGCTATCCCCTCCCATGTTGGATGGCTGAGAGGTACGCATTCTAAATACATGAGGAACAGAGCATGAGTGATAGAAGTTGCAGGAGAGATGTTCATACAAATTTGGCGCGTGATCTGATGTCTGTACGTTCGTTAGACGAAAAATGCAATTTGTTTTTGTGTTTAAGTAATTTCTATTTCGTTTTCTCTCACATTTTTCTTCGTGGGAAATGGTTAACTCTTTCAACTCTCAGCAAGATATCACCTAAATGGAATGTTTCTCACTTTTTTTAGTTGAAAATCCCCTAAAAATTATGATTCAGGGTTTGGCCCTCTCTCATTCATAATGAAATTGGTGATCAAGTTCTCGTCTTAGATCAGAGACACAGGAATGTAACTTACTACTTACACGTTTTTCATAATTCCGTCCCAATAAAAATGGTCGTAAAAGTTCGTATTACTGAATCATCTGCGCAGGTAATCAAAAACAATTCGGGATCCTCGGGATTACTTTGCTCACTGAATGTGCTGTTGAAATTATTGGTTGAAATAATCAGGTAGAAAGTTAGAAGAAGTAAAAGGAAAATGTTCTTGCTCAGTTTCACATAAATCATCTCAAATCGCTATTGTATATTAGGGGAGAGGAGGAGGAAAAAGGGGAAGCAGATAACTCACCAAGGTCAGTAGCAAAAGCCAGCCAATCCATAAGAAAAAGATATTAGACTGTTTTTTTTCCTGGAAAAGCGTTTGGGGAAGTTTGAGATGCCAAAGACCACACCAGCTAATTAACCACAAGAAAAGCATCCAGTATCCCACCAAAAATTGAGTCATCGAAATATAGGGGCGTGCCTCAAACATCATTGTGTTTAAAGAGGGGAAAAGTGTTGGTATAATGATCAGAGGGATAAAAGCGAGAGGAAAACTTCCAACGTAGAGTAGAACTGATTTTAAGTCAGGTGTGGTTCTAAACAGTTGGTCCATCTTTATCATCATAAAGACCCAAATTAGTGGCCAGCCAACTAGGACAGGAAAACAGAGGAGGTAAGGGAATAATGCAATTGGATGTAGGAGATAGAATATGAAAGGGGCATAGGTTAAAAAGAACCATAGTATCCAATTAACCAATAATATTGGAATTAATACCTCCAATTCGTCTGGAAGGCCAATATACTGAAAGAGATAAGGAGTATAGCACAAGAGATGGACTGTCATCCCGCTCACGAGAATGAGGATCCATTTAAATAGTAGTTTGATCTTTATCCAACCAGGTTTTTCATTCTGCACACTTTATATCTCCAGCTTCAGAAATAAATGCATAACTGAAGCTCACTTTTATAAAAAACGTCAGAATATTTAACTTTTTTCATCTAAAACTTCTTTAGTTATTATGTGATGAAGAAACCAAATCAAAATTTCGATACGAATATGATAGGATGAAAATATGTCAATGACCTTGATTGTCCCAAATAATCCACTAAATGTTGTTCAGTTAAAGAATCGCTATTCAAGAATGTCGAGAATAATACTCATTCATTTACAAGCTAGATTTTGGGAATATAAGGCTGCTATATCTCCTGAATTCCATCCATTGGGAAAAACATGGGAAATTTGTTATGGGAGGAGACCTTTCGTTCATTTCACCCTAATCCTATGGTTTTTAGCTCTAGCTGTCCCTCACTACAGGATGACTAACCGTGTGGAAATTGATTTCTTTAAGAAAATCCCTCGGGAGATAGCGATAGAAGCAGCAAGAGAGATATTCATACAAATTGGCGCGTGATTTGATGTCTGTACGTTGGTTGGAGGGATTTAGGAGGATTTGTACATTACTCAAAATGCCCGCAATTTTTTACATCTGGATATCTTATAAGCATATATATGCATACTTACTTCTTGAAAAGGAAGGGGAATATCTATTGACAATGAACGGTATTACTCCTAAAAAGATTAGGATGAGGTGGCATGTGGATATATGATTTGGATGAGTATTCTCAGAATTTCATTCAAAACTATGAAAGTAGCTTAGATAGGACATTAAACGAATATAATATTTCTTTAAAAAGTCAAGACTTGGTAAAAAAGAGACTATTCTCATTTCTAGAAGCTCAGATTCAACTTATTAAGAGAAGGGACGAATCTAATCTCACAAACGAATTGAATACGTTGATTACTGAGCTATGAACCCCGCTAGAGTTATTGGTATCTCTGAATATCCTCAATCTATGCACATTTTGTGGGTCACACAATATGCTTAATCAAGAAAGGTGTAATTCCTGTGGAGGATCTACCATTAAATCAGTAAATACCTTGGATTTGAAAAAATATATCTTATTTTGGGGGGAAACCTGGTCGAAAGCTCATCCTTTGACAGCAATATGCAGTTTTCTTCTGATTGGGAGTTTCTTAGGAATAACCTCACTGATTAATATTCTAATTCCTTTATTGCTCATAGGCTTTTATTCGGTACTATCGTATAAAAAAAGAGAGCTTATGACAACAGAAGAACGCTATTCTGAATTTTTCGAGCTCAAACTTACTAGAGGGCTTTTTTTGGTAGCGCTTTCTATAGCTTTAGCTTGCTATTTCTCCGATATGTTTTTCTTTTCTTACTCTAATATTGTCACAAAGATTATAATCATAATAGCTGTCACTATTGTGACCAATTATTTCTTAATCCACAGGTTCATACTCTTCCCTGATTGGATCATTTTCGATCATATTACAGCATATAAAAAATGTCAAATCCAAATTAGTACTTTAGATTATACATTGGAAACATTAGGCCTTATTTCTCTGCCTCTATTTGCCATTTTAACCGTCTTAATAGCATTTAGTGATATTAGCAGCATATTAGAGCATTTTTATTACTTCATTGCATTAATTCTGGTAATTATTCCATTTTCCTTGGGAATTATCTACCTTTTTATGTTGAAATCGTACTTAAGGAAGGCTGATAGACTATTATTCACAAATAAATGAAATTAAGTATTTAGAAGGCTTTTTGTAATTAGGTGAAAATGTGTGGGAAGCAAAAAAACTGAGAAACATATTCTCTCGCCAAACAATGGAATTCTTCTCCATCCAATCAATGGAATCTCTCCCTCCTTAATGGATATCCCGATTACGGAACAAGTCCGGTGGGAGATTAGGCGACGAATGGCAAAGCGTCGAAACAGGGATCCACAGAATCAAGTCGAGGCAGTCAAAATAGTCTGTTTAGGGCAGTGTGACCAAGTAAAATCGGAATTGATCCGTAATTTTGTGATGAAACCACCAGAACAGATTATCAGCGATGAGGAGGTATTGGCGCGGGAGGGAATCCGAAACCACCTTGAATGCTTTCACCGGGTCAACGAATTTCATGCCAGACATGGATATCTCGATGGAAAAGGGAAAAGAGAGAATATTGCTTATAGAACCCTAGAAGATCGTGAGTCAATCAAGAGGATTTCCCTTTATGATATTCCGACTCATGTTTATATCGCCTGTCTTTCTCAAGAAAATATTGACTACGAAATGTATGTGATTAAACCGAAAAAGGAAATCGGAAGAAATAAGGACGCAATGCGTCAATTCAGACGTGAATTAGCCTCTCTGAGACCTGATAGAGAGAAATATCCAAATTTCCCATCTACGCTTCTCGCTGAATATTATTTTCTCTTCTTTTGCTATTCTGATCAAGACTCTTTTGATGCCTTAGAGTCCTATGTAAAATCGATTAAGGAGCTCCATCGTATAGGGCCATCCCTAACGATCCATGAAATATACAGAAATCCAAAGTTCTTCATTTTAGGAATATTCGACTCTAATAATGCTAGTATCATATCACCTCAGCAAGCCCAAGAATTTGCAGAGCAGCATGGGTTCTCCCTTTTGACTCTCAGAGAGACAGATTTTGCTCTTTTCACGGAATATGTTCTTTCGATCCTAAATGGCTGAATATTCAATAAAAATATTATCAATATCTGGTTTAATATTATTATTTTAGCTTTAGCTGTTCCTCACCGCAGGAGGGCTTCTCTTTACAGAAGAGTGCAGAGATTGAGTTTTTTGAAAGATCCCTCGTCAGATAGCTGCAGAAGCAGTGTTCCAGCCTGGATGGTCTAGTTCAGTGTTGGCGCTTGGTTTGATATCTGTCTGTTGGTTGAGCTCGTATTAGGCTTTATTTGGGTTATTCTCTCCTCCAACTCCTCTTTTCCTCATTAACGAGAAAATTCATCTTATTTAGACTTAGGATTATCTCTCCATGTGAGTATACTGATATTGAATTAAAGAGCTGGGATGATTTTTCTAGCACTCCCAACTTGTTACCTGTCACTCTATTAATAATGTTTTTATAAACTAAGTGTCAATCACGCATAGTATGTAAAGAAATTCACGGATTATAAACTGAAACAAACACCAGATATATAACTAACTTTCGAGAGATAAATCATAAAGGTATTATGAAGAAAGAAACATCTCTGTATGCGTTGGCGAACTCTGATGTCTAATCTTGAAGAATCCACCCCCTCACTCGATTTACTCCTCTGTACTCATTGTAAACGTAAATTTCCTGGAAGCGTGTTGAATAAAATACTCTTCTCCACTGGAGAGCGGCACTACTGCTCATACATCTGTTGGACACAACAACACTGGGGTTGGCTTTTATTCGGAGGAGGTATTTGTCTCTATTTCGCTAATAAATACCTTAATCAATCAGTTGTTGATATGTTCGATCTCATTCTGTACATTACTGGCTGGCTAGCCCTTGGATTTGGTATTTATTTCATTTTTCTACTCTTTTTGGATTTATTACAAAATTGAGAAGCAATCGCAAAGAGTAACACAAAAAAATGTTCTTGAGAAATTCTATTAACTAAGATAATTTTAATCCATTTTAGTTTTAATCTGATTTCTGTATACTCATATGTTTACTTTTTTCGATTTCTTCTCTGCTTTTCGCTCAAACCTTCTCTAATTACCTGTATAATTATAGAAGATTTCTTAAAACCTTAAGTTCACTCTAAATCATATATAAAAAAAATAATAGAGGCAAACCAAAAATATTTGGATTCTTAAAAGAAAAAATCTGTAAAAATAAAAATGAAATTGTTTTTAAGCACGAAAATTTACCCAGCCATTTGCTAAGCAGATTTTCATTCAATCGGAGAATAATTAATTGAAATTATCCGTTTTAGGAGTTCGTCAAATTCTCATGGGTCTTTGTATCCTGTTACTTATTTTTGGTATTCTCTACAAACCAAATCCTATCCCTTTTCCGTGGCACTTGACGCAGATTGAAGTGGAGGGGGCTTGGGCCGTATCTGGTGGAGGAAATTCGAACATTACTGTCGAGATTTTGGATTCTGGGATTGATTTTAGCCATCCTGATTTGGTTCATGCGCAGTGGGTTAACCCAGATGAAATTCCAGATAACGGTCTCGACGATGACGAAAATGGGTATATTGACGACATAGCGGGGTGGGATTTCTTATCTGGAGATAATACTCCTGGTCCTCAACCATCTGATCCTATCCATTGGCATGGGACTGCCATTGCGGGAATAATCGCTGCGAAACGAGTGAGTGAAAGGAAATATATCTACGGGATTGCTTACAATGTTAAACTGATGGATCTTCGTGTTTTAAATGAGGAGGTTTCTAATGACGGGAGGATTAGTTTAGATATGACTCAAGCTATTCGGTATGCGATAGCTAATGGGGCTGATATAATAAGTATCAGTTATTCAGTTTTAAATGATGATAGCTCTTGGCAGAATGCTATCATAGATGCCTTGAACTCAAATATCTCTGTGGTTGGGTCTATTAGTAATACAGAGAGCGAAGGAAAAGAAGAATATAGGAATCCTGCAGCTTTAACTGAAGTGATTGCTGTAGGAGCGACGAATTATGATCTGGAGAAGGCTGATTATTCAAATTATGGCACTCAAAGCGAGTTAATGGCACCAGTAGGAGATGGAAAAGCTCCCAAAGGGGAGCTGCTAATTAGTACCGTTTTAAATGGAAAATATTCAGGATGTCCAGGAACGTCTTTTGCTGCGCCACAGGTTGCAGCAGTTATTGCTCTGATGAAATCTGTCAATTCAAATCTCTCAATAAATCGTATTCGTGAAATTCTTCATTCCACGGCTATTGACCTAGGCGCAAGTGGATGGGACAAGTTTTTTGGATTCGGTCTTCTTAACGCCTCCGCTGCAGTAGAACAAGTTGATATATGATATATGATGCTCTTCGATGAAAGTATAACTTGATTGATTTCCCTTCATAATCCCCTATCTCCATTACTGGGGAGTTTTATCCTATTTAATTTTGGGGATTAATTAAAGGACTGAGCTAACTCTCTCTTGAGCGTCAGGATATTATTACCTGTCTCTATGCTTCGGTGGAGTTTAATCCTGATATTGCTACGTTCTATACTCAGGTGAGTGAAAAATGGGAACAATTCATGGAAACTTTTGATCCGTAATCTGGAAAGACCAAATAGCACGATGTATTTTGCTTCTTCTGTATGGTTGGTTGCTTATTGAGTTACTTGTAAGTGCTCTAGGATATAATAAAAATGAGTAAACCTTCCGAAAGCTCTTTTTGATCATATTTTAATTTTTTAGCTACAAATTAATGGATCATCTCCTTTCATCCCTGCCACATTTTGGACAGAAGCGCACTGGGGATTTAGTTCCTCACAATGGGGACAAACATTTAAAATTATAGGAATCGCTTCTGCACTGGCAGCTACGATTGATAATGATGAATGGGTGTATTACTACAATTATCATAGTTGAACCATTTAACTGGGAGGGACACAATGCTTTTTTGTCATAAACGTAAAGGAATATCATTCCTCCTTCTTTTCCTTTTATTCATGGTTGTACCACCCGTTTTCGCCGAAGGAACGATAGAGGATAACGACTGGGAGTGGGGGATTGCAGTTCACCAAAAATTCTCATGGAAAGTTCTCCAGTTGAGGAATACAGAATTTCATTTGATATCGAGTCCTTGGATTGATTCTGCTTTTGTTATTCAAGAGAATGACAGAATTGATGCCTCAATGCTGTTTTTTGACTTGCCAGATTTCCCTTTCACATTTGTTTTCAATGTTTCTACTGCTTCTTCTCAACCAATCAATTGTATCGTCAACTTAAAGGAAATATTGCCTTCTAATACTTCATTTATTAATTTAGACTTAGGGAAAACAACTTTTTTTGCTCCTTCCTCTCCTAGCTTCTGGGATGAACTTGAGAAGAATTATAGTGCTTGCTTACCTGAGAATGGGGAAGTCCATAACGATGAGAATACATTCTCCTTAGGGTATCATTTGTATGAGTCTCTACGTAGGATCGAATGGGCGTTTGATAAATCCACTGGGGTATTGCGATATTATCGTGAGTCTTTTGAGGAGCACATAATTATCCATATAAAACGCGCTGATCTTCTCGAGCCACTTGATTATCTTGACTCTATTTTAAGGCTTATAGGGCCGGCAGTTTTACTCCTCCTCATTATCATAGCTATCTTCTTAACTCGTGCAAGATTAAAAAGAGGAACTCGGTAGTAACTCCGACCTGAGATTCCATCTCCTGTTACTAATGAGCTATCATAAAATGAAATCCCAAGTAATTTATTAATATCACTATGCTTAATAGTATACAAGTTAGGCAGGTAATATATCGAATGCTATTTTTCGTTTTGTGAAGGCCAGATTAGGAACTTACCTAGGTTAGACTCTTTCTTTCCTTATATAAAATATTCTCTTTCTCTCGTTTTAGTTAGATAAAACAATGGGGTGACCTAGGTGGTATCTTTCAGTCATGTCCTTTCATCCCTCCTGAGTTGGGGGCACCCACTGACCGATCTTGTCTAAAATTCGTTTAAGCGCGTTGATTGGCTCCAGAGTTCTGGCCACCATTGTTTTAATCGCTGTCGCGTTCACTCCCGTAATTTTTTCTAGCGTAGGCAGATCCGGGAGGAACCAAGTACTTTCGGATTCAGCCAAGATCTCTTCACTTTTTTCTGTGATCTTTGTGAAGACTTTTGCCTTATGTTCTGTCTTCTCTCTAATTCTTCCCACTATTTTGATTTCATTTCCCGTGGGAATGGGTTTTAAGTAGCGGATGGTCGCTTGGGTTGTCACTCCTATCTTTGATAGCTGTGTAATCACTGTCCACGCGGCTACTTCATCTAGTATGGTGGCAATAACCCCTCCATGAGCCAGCCCTTCAAATCCACAATATTCAGGCGGAATCGTATAATAGCTAATACAGCTCTCGGTTGTATACCAAAACTCTAGTTTTAGTCCTTTTTCGTTTACTGGGGAACAGGCAAAGCAATTCACAAATTCCCGTTTCGGTAATGGATATTCTTCTGTCATTTTCGCACCCACGGTCCATGATTTAATACTATATATTTCCAGTAGAATCATCTTATATTATTAATTAAGATTTTTCCTGTCACAATTTATCGGTTCACCAAGAAAAACAAACCTAAATCATTACTGGTTCAGTGGACAGACGTGTTCCAAGGGGTTTTTATAGGGTTTTTTCCACTTTTAAGAAAGAGTTCATTTCTTTCTTCGTGAAGAGTGATAAGCGGGTTATTGAGGATTTAACTGATTTCCCCTCTATGTTGAAATGTCAACCTTCTTTATATTTCAATTGTTTTTAAGTAACTCTTATTGGTTTTCTACCCTTTTTTGAGTAAATTTGCCTCACATTTCGGACAGAAGTGTTTGTATTGGGGATTAGGTACCCCGCAATGGGGACAGACATTGAGAATTATAGGAATCGCAGCTACACTAGCTGATGCAATATCTTTGAGGATCCACTCGACTTGCTGTTTATCAGTTAACTGAGTCTCATAATATCTGAGCTGCAATTTTTCAGCGAGTCGTTGGCCTTCCTCGGGGGTGATGTGATCCTCGATCGAGTCCTCGGTTTTGATCCCTACCAATGCAATCGGAATAGTAGCCTCTGGAATATGCTTTCGAAACTCTGCTAGCAAGGTTGGAACAGCATCGACTGTATTCCGATCATTAAAGTCGAATGTGATCAAGCACGCACTTGCTCCGCGATAATAGCTTGGCCTGAGTTTTCCAAAGGATTCTTGGCCTGCAGTAATCATTATAATCAATTTTATTGGTGCCTTCCCAATCGCGATCCTCTTGGTTGGAATATCCACCCCTAGTGATGGGAGATAACTCACATCAAATTTCGTATCTGCTGTCAATCTGCCAAATGTACAATTGTGCTCCGTATTTTTGCCAATGATGCAGATCAGCAGCGAGTACGCCCATGTCCTGAACATTTCAGAAATGAAAATCTTTCCCAACTTCAGAAGTATTTCGGGATTGGAGAGGGAGGTTTCATATGGTTGTTTTAGCTTTAGTTCTTCTATTTGCTCTCTTACCATTTGGTTTGAGAATTCAGCCGCCTCTGCTTTTATTCCAAGTAATATTACACTAGTAGTAGATGGAGTATATTTCTTTTGCTCCTCTATCCAATCTGGGATATCCTCGAATGATTTTCTGACCCCATAATCATATACCAGCATGACCCCATCACTATCCTGGTAGAATTCCTGCTTATCTTGAGGAGTGGCTTCTTGCTGTGTCTGGAGAGTTTTCCAATATGTATAATATACTTTAATGTCCGTTGTCCACTCTTTTATTATTTGAATAACCGTATTATACTTCTGTTGGGCATTTGTATCTATTAAAGGTGTTAATATTGTACTCTGGGCTATTAATTCTGTAATATGTCTCACGGGAGTTCCTATAATGTTAATTTTGTACGAAATCTCATTCTCCGCCATCTACTTTCTCTCAACATGCTTTGACAGATATATATCATTCCTCAACGAAAAAACTTTTCATATCAATTACTTACAGCAGGAGGGCTACTCTTTGAGAAGAGTGTGGAAATTGAATTTTTTGAAAAAATTCCCTTGTAGATAGTTACAGAAGTTGCAGGATAGATGTTCATACAATTTGGCGCCTGATCTGATGTCTGCACGTTTGTTGGACGAAAAATACACTTGTTTTTTGTGTTTTATTGATTTCTATTGGGTTGTTTCTCGCATTCTTCTTCATGGTAAATGGTTAGCACTTTCAACTGTCATTAGGCTACTTCCAAATGGAATTTGTTTCGAGCTCTTACTCAGAGGAATGACAATTCATGCTTACATTTTTCCCCTATTAGAGTCTAGAGAGATAACAAAATTCTTCAGCTATCAAGTTTGCGAAGGCAAAAATCTTTTCAACGAACTTCAGTATTAATGTTCCCAACAAAGTCAAAGAAATTTTTAGATAAAGTTCATTCCTAACAGATTTACGGTTCTCTAATATTTAAGGAGTCGTTGTAATGAACCAGGAAACTCACAAAAATTCTCGAGGGGATTTAGAGGCGACAGAGTTCCAATCTCCTCTTTTAAAAAGTATTCATACTCCGATTAAATTGACTAAGAAGATGCGAAAAGAGTGGTTAAAAGTTCTTGAGAAGTTTCCTTCGCAATTATCGATTGAAACTGCCATGAAAGAGTATTCACTTCAAAATTCACTTCTTCTTAACCTTTCTGCAGAGCAATATCAAAGCTGGCTTTCTTTTTGCACGGTACTGGTCGAATCCTCATTATTAAATGAGGCGGAAGAATGTATCAAGCAGGCCTTGAAGATTAAACCTGAAAAAACGGACGAGATTTGGGGATTTCTTGGGCAATTGTATTACAATAACCAGCAATTTGACAGAGCATTGCAAGCGTTTGAGACTGCACTCTTATCAGCAAGTAAAGCGAATGAATTTAACCTTTGGAATAATTTAGGGATAGTCTATAAACGAGTTCAATCATATGATAAAGCCGAATCCGCTTTTAATAAAGCCCTCTCCTTACAGGAAGACGATTCTGGATGTTGGATGAACCTAGCGAATTTTTATTTTGAACGGAAGCGTTTTGAAGAAGCTGAGACTGCGTACCACCGTGCTATTTCACTAGAAGATAATAATGCCACTACCTTCTTTAATTATGGTAAATTCCTTCTTGCTAGGAATCGATTACCAGCTGCTCGTAAGACGTTAGAAAAGGCACTCTCCTTACATCCTTCCTTTTTACCCACTCATTTCTTACTTGCTACTGCTTATCGGAGACTAGGTCTTTTCGATAAAGCTAAGAAAGTGTTCTACGACCTTAGTCGCTCTGATCCGGCGAACCCACAGGTTTGGTATCACTATGGGGTTCTTTTATATGAATTAAGTTTATTTGAGAATGCAAGACTCGCTTTAACCGAAGCAGTCAAGTTAGCTCCAAGTATGGAAAACATTGTTGCATTAAGTGCGATTTATTTTGAGCAAAATCAATTGTCTCAGATTGATGACCTTCTAAAGCGTATACTATCGGGAGATTCTGATAGTTCTTCGTTTTGGTTCCTGCTTGGCGAGTTTTATGTCTTGCGGGGTAATTTTCTCCCTGCTATCAAGATTTATCGGCAAATTTTAGCTACAGATACTGAATCGATTATTGCTTGGAATCAACTCGGAATTGCATTACTTTATGCTCAGCAATTTGAAGAGGCGAGAAAGGCTTTTGAAGAGGTATTAAAACGCGATCCAAACGATTTTGACGCTATTGGAAACCTTGTAAATATACAGATTTCTTTAAAGCAATATTCCGAGGCGGAGGTGTTAACAAAAGCGAGTATAGACAAGCTTCAACGTTTGGAAATCCCCCAACCTTCGATTGAAGCGAAAGCGTGGCTTCGGTTAGGTGAGGTTTATTTTCAGACCCAAAACTTCCTTGGAGCGGAAAACGGATATAAGCAAGCCCATAAATTAGATCCAACCTTATTCTCCCCGTTGGTTTCCTTAAGTAATTTGTACATCCAAATGGCCAGATTCACTGACGCAGAAACTTACGCGCAAAAAGCACTCGACCTTAATCCGGGTGATTTGCAAACCTGGATGAATTTTGGGTTAATCTATCGATTCACTGAGAGGTTTGAAGAAGCAGAAAAGAGCTATCGCAAAGTTCTGGAGATAGATGAGACCTCTGCTCAGGGTTGGATGAATCTAGGGGATTGTTTAATCCAGATGGGGCGTTTTCGTGAGGCAGAAAGTACACTGAAGAGATCTATAGATTTACAAGCTAATTATTTTTTAGCTTGGGCAAATTTGCTTGCTCTTTTGAAAAAATTAGGTCGGGAAGAGGAAGTGGAAAAGCATGTTCATGTTTTAATCCAAAAACACACAAATGATCCCGAGACACTGAATGACCTGGGTTCAAAATTCTTAAATTCTATGCTTATTGATTCAGCCATCCTGTGTTTTGATTCTGTTATCCAAAATCACTCGAATTCTGTTGACGCGTATATAGGGCTCAGTTATGCTTATGGAAAGAAGCAAGAACATGATAAAGCTCTCAACGCGTTAAGACAGGCTTCTCAAATTGATCCTAAGAAAGCAAATCCGCTCCGTGGAGAAGCTCGTGTCTTTCTTACCCTAACTTCTCAGAAGTGGAAGCGATTGATGAGTAAGCCCATTTCGCAGAAAAATTTCCTCAAGGAGGTAAAAATGAGATATGAAAGCCTCATTAAGGATTTCTGGCCTTCGGATAAACCTCCTGATCCTCACGTTGAATTTATGGGGGCAGTGAACTTTTTCTTTAAGAGTCGTAATTTTATGATCGTTCAATTAATTCCAGAGCATATTGCCAAGCGTGGAAAAGAGTATATGATTAACTACTACACAAAGCCGAACGCTCCCCCTATCCCTAAATTTGGCATCACCAATGTTGCTGGAAAAGAGTATAGGTTTCAGGGTCGCACTATTGACAATTTAAACCAAGCTAATACTCTTTTTACTATGCTTCATAAGTATGAGGAGGCATTAAAAGCCATGAATGAGGCTTTATCCGATCCAGATTATCCCCCCGCATATGAGGATTATCTGATCAAAGTATTAAGTGAAATTATGCTCGATAAAAAATCCGCCTTGGAAACTATTGCTAAGATGAATAAGCTTTTTCCAAATCATGTGAAAGGCCTAGTACTGGGGTTGATTCAGTTTAAATCGTAAAATATTCTCATATGAGGTTAGGAGGGGATTTGCATAAGGTACATCCCCTCGGATGTGCTAGTCTAATTTTATGAGGCAATCTGGACAAAAGGTTGCACTAGGTTCATATACAATCCCACATTTGGGACAAACTTTCTTTCCATAAGGCCTCTGAGGAGTAGTTTTCGGAGAAAATCTTTTATTCTCCAGTTGAGGCTTCGTTGAATATTTAACTATGGGAACGTCCCTTAAAATTATCCCTCTCACCCCCTTAATTGGTGTATTTAGTTTTTTTTTGAGCGTTTTACCCTTAGAACCTTTAGGAGGAATATCTAGGTAGATTTCCCCTATACTATATTCAGCACCTAAGAATCCTCCGTAATCACTGGAATAAACAAATCGGATGTTCTCTTTTTCACAGAATTCCTGGATTTTATTTTTTAATATTTGGTAACCTTTATCCTTTCCTTTTTTGAATCCTCCTTCCCCAACAACGGTTATGTTTAAGATTTTATTTTTAACAGGGAAAATAAATACTCTTTTTTTGTGTAGAGACCTAAGTATGAGTGCTTTAGTCACTTCTTCAGTGGTTTTTTGGAATGATACCTCCCAACCTTCGGAGAAAATTCCATGTGTTTCACTGGATTCTAATTGAGGGATGATATGCAGGATCTTTTCTTGATTATACTCCGTGTTCACCACTTGAGCTACATGGAGAAATAAATTCATCATATCTAGCTTGTGCTTCATATCCATCAGATTTCACCCTCAGTGATATATTCTAGGGATGGTGGTTTAAAAGTATGATTTAATTTATCATATTTTCGATGATAACAGAGGATGCCAAGGTGTTCAGGATAGATATTTAGTTAAGTTGACGCTGGATCTAATCTCAATTCGTTAGTTGAGAGCATTGGGGAAGGAGATTTAAGAATTAACTTGAAAATGTGATAACTTTCGTTCTAGTTTTCTTATTCGCTTTCTGTCCCTCACTGCAGGAGGGCTACTCTTTGAAAAAAATGTGGAAATTGAGTTTTTGAAAAATATCTTTCGTCAGGTAGTTATAGAAGCAGTGTTTCAGAGAGGTAGTAATTTAGTTGAGTGGGCTCTTTGTCTGATGCCTGTACGGTGGTTGAGGCTAATTTTTGTTTGATTTCTATCATTTCTTTTTCGTAAGCTAGCAATCGTGGTTTGGGCTTGGGGTGTAAACATTTAATACTAACTGCTACAGGAATATTATTAATTCAACTTGCTGTCTAGTTTCCGAGTCGGTGGATTTGAGTGGTTTCTGAAGTTATTATATTTCCCATTATCTTTTTCATTATCTGGTATTTCTTCCTTTTTCGTGGAGAATCTCTTAGTGCTCTTTACCGAACCTATTTCGTTTCCTCTGCCAAATTAAATTCTAAATTCACCCACGGGGAATTTGTGTCTCAAGTTGAATTTCCTACCTGGGTGAAATCCTATTTTGTGTCCGAAATAATACTGCTATCTGTTGCCTTGATGAGCTGCTACTTTATTCTGGAGCTCATTGCTGAGTTCACCACTTCCTTACTTATTGCGTTCTTGTTTTCTGAGCTTGTGGTTGGCTTTTTCATACGGCGCTTTTTTTTTCCTAAACACAGAAACCAACTTCTTCTCACTAAGAAGTGGATGATCCACCGAAAAGATGGGTTGGAAATCCTCTTCCCCTTATATTCTGCCACTGGCTTTTTTGTGGACGCTAAATTCCTAGAAAAGGTTCGTACGTCCTCTTCTTCTTTCCTGTTGCCCCTGACCATTGAGTCTGAGACGAAACATCTACAAGTGAATCTTCGTTATAAAGAGGTTCTCCAGCTCAAAACTTTTTTACTTCAGCTGGGTCTCGCTGAGCTTGCTCACCTGGCGTCTCGTAGTTGTATGAATCAGTCCCACTGGATATGGGATTTATCCCCGACTTGGGTAGAGGACGGAGAAGTATCAATCCAATCTTATGTTACAAGGCGTACAGGGAAGTTAATCCATTATTGCGAGGCTCATCCCCTTGGTTTCTCTGATTCCTAAGTATTTTCTCAATGCTAAAGTTTTTCTTTTAAAAGCTGCAGGAGATCTGTTCATGCGAATTGGCGCTTGATCTGAGGTCTGTACATTCGTTGGGAAGTATTTATGGTATTTTACAAGTTTGTTGAAATAACTAGATAGAAAGTTAAAAAAAGTAAAAGTAAAATCATTTTGCTCAGTTTCACATAAACCATCTCTTATTGTGGTTCTTTAATCTCTCCAGCATATTTTGTTAGGGGGGAGGAAGTGGAAAGATCGGGAGCAAATAACTCACCAATACCAAACCAACTAAGCTTTGATTTTTTAACAAAATATCTTGATACTGGAGAAAAATCGTGGTATAGACTTTAGCTTTGAATTCGATAGCGATGGTCATTCCTTAAATTTAAAAAAACTCAATTCTTTCACTCTAATCATTTTTTAACGACAGATAAATTCTCGAAAAAAACTATGGTTCCTTGTAAAAGGGATACACTTATATGAAGTAGAATCTAAGCTTAGTAAGCTTAATAAGGAAAAATTGCCATACTCAACTGTAATCACCTTAGAAATCTTTGTTTATTTATTTCCATTTTTTTGTAGTATTCCTCTGCCAGATCCATTTTCAGTGCTATTGATGCTTGAATTAAGTAAACGAATATATCTATTAATTCGTGTTTAAAGGCTTCAGGATCAAATGATTTCTTGTCCCTCAATATTTTTCTTACTTCTTGGGCAATTTCTCCGACTTCTTCCGTAAATTTTAAGACAGTGAGCTGTAAATAATTGATTATTTCTTGTTCATTAGTGAGGTTTTCATAGGTGTTCCAGCCAAGTTTTCTGTCAAATTTTTGTTGGTAATCAAAAATGAGTTGTAAATCACTTTTTTCCTTCATTTATTGATCCTCGTATAATGCTTGATCTCACGATTTCCTAAATCTCTTCTTTAGCTAGGTCGACTTTATTTTCTTGATGATAGTAGTTCATTCCAGCCAATTAACCGAAATGGTAGAAGAAAGGAGTCTATTGCTAACCAGAATAGAACGCTGGTATTTTTTTTTAGCTGAATTCTTAATCTTTTTGATTATTAATATTCAAATTAAAGTAAAACTCCCTAAATTTTTTAAATAGCAGGAGGGCTACTCTTCAGCAAAGAGGGTGGAAATTGATTTCTTGAAGAAAATCCCTTGGGAGATAACGATAGAAGCAGAAGGACAGATATTCAAAGAGATTAACGCGTGATCTGATGGATATTATGGTTTTCTTTCATGTAAAAATACTTTAAGTGTGCTATGGCACAAAACCATCAATAATCGTATGAGGTTGAACTCTACCAGCTACTTGGGTTTAAATACGGTATAGTATACATCCACAGAAAGAACTGAAGAAGAATAAGCCATGCAATCCAGAGAAGAAAGAGAGATTTATCCTCTGAGCGAAATTGGGTAATTTTTTTCAGCCAGAAAAAGCTCCAGCTCAGAAGCCAGAGAGGCAGAAGCCAGTAGTACCCTAAATAATCGAAGATCGCAGGATAAAAAATCGGATCCAAGTCCCAAGTCATCAGGAATGAAGTATAGAAACTAAAGATCTCTTTCCCAAAGTTCAGGAAAAAAATGGCGCTTAGGAATAATAGAAGAGTCCCAACGGCCAATTTTGCATCAGGAGGGTTTTTCTTTTTGTAATAAATTGCCCCTAAACCTCCTAGCCATCCTACTTCCCATACTAAGGTCGGAATTACTGGAAAGTAAATAGGGGAGAAATATACCATCACAGTTGAGACCATTACCCACCCAAAGATTACTGCAGGGAACCAAACTAGACTTGTAATAATAGACTCAAGTTGAAATCCAGAATTAGCAATATAATGAATTACTGTCCAGAGTCCCAAGCTGAGATAGTACAATAAATACCCGCTTAAGACAATTACAATCCAATACAGTGCTTTCTTGAATTGAATTAAATAGAAACCTTGGCGATTATCTTCTTCATTTTTCAGCAAATCTATCCCACCTAAAACGTTACTAAAAAATCAAGAAGTCTAATGGGATTTCATTTCTTATAAAATATTTTATCTGTGTAATTCTTGGAAAAGAACCTTAAATATTAATTTAATGAGTATTTGGAAGATTCAAAGTTAACTATTAGATCTGCATTAACAATATGCAAATTATTCACTTACATCTCTGAATTATGATCTTTTTAATTTCTAAAATATAAAATAGTATTCTCGGTGCGAATAAATTAAATAATGATCGGGATCTCTAACTGATCATATATCAAACTTTCTCCATTGGACGTGTTGGACCTTCCTAGACGTGTTAACAGGGTAGAGGGAAAAATTCAACCCCTAAAAACGCCCCTTTCGTACTTCTAGGTATTCCTGTTCCTAACTGCAGGAGGGCTACTATTGGACAATAGGGTGGAAATTGATTTCTTGAAGAAACTCCCTCGACTGATAGCAATAGAAGCAGTAATCTTCGTTGGACAAATTATATTATTCATTTACAAGTTTGGTAAGTTTTTATCCTGAATACTAATAATGAAAACTTCAGGGGATTGAAGACGATAATAATGATCAGATTGTCTCTCCTGATTCTTCGCTTCCGAAATGCAAGTTTTATTTATCGTGATTCGCATTCTTACCATAGTCTGTTTTGTCTGACAGCTGCAGAAGAACGGAGAACCAACTAGGGAAAGAACAACAATCCACTCCCCATCTTCACCCATTTCCGGCATTTTCGGTAACCTCTCTCGCCTATCCTTTTAAACTTCTCTGCTCCCAAGAAGCCTAGGATGAGAGGAAGACGCACCCCGCACCAGCAGCGGGCCTATCGAATCCAGCTAACACCTACGCCTTACTTCGAAAACCTCTGCATTCGGGCGAAAAACCTGTATAATATGGCCCTTTACCTCGTGCGTCAGGAGTATTTTGCTACAAAACAGTGGTTGCAGTATATCGCCCTGTATCGACAGATCAAAACCCACCCGGCCTATTTGGCGCTCAAAGAGCTCACCGATAGCTACATTCCCCAGCAAGTCTTACGCCAGGTCGAACAGACATGGCGGAGCTATTTTCAGGCGAAGAAGGCCTGGCGGATCGATCCTACGCAGTTCCAGGCTAAGCCCCGCTTTCCGGGGTATAAGCCAAAGAATGGGCGGTACCACCTCACCTTCCCCCACCCCCGGGTACGCGTCCGGGGTTCACAGCTCCTCTTCCCTCAAAACATGCTTAAGCGGGGATTCCCTGCTATTCCGCTGGGAAAGTTCCCCTTTACGCCCCAAACCCACCTCAGTGCCCGTTTCCTACCGTTCTACGACCGGTATGTGTTGGAGCTGATTTATGAAGTCCCAATCACCCCTGCAACACTAGCCTCAGCTTTTCCTCCTCCTCGACTCCTGGGGGTAGATCTGGGCGTGAATAACCTCGTAGCTACGTCAGATGGGTTTCTCATCAAAGGCGGGGTTATCAAAACAATTAATCAATGGTTTAACAAACAACTCGCAAAGTACCGCGCTCACGCAGCGCACCAGAAGCAATCAGAACCGACCCATCGGCTGTTACGGTTGTTCCGCCGTCGAAGTAACCAAATAACAAATATCTTGCACCAATCGTCTCGAAAGCTCATTAAGCATTGCCAAGCGCAGCAGATTGACACCCTTGTGGTCGGGTATAACCCTCATTGGAAACAGGGGTGTGAGCTCGGAAAACGGAGCAACCAGAACTTCGTTCAGATCCCCTTCCTGAACTTCCTGCAGATGCTAGAGTATAAAGCCGCTCAAGCGGGGATACACGTCGTGCAGCTTCCTGAGGCGTATACGTCTCAGCGATGCAGTCAGTGTGGGGTAGTACGGAAAGCGAATCGCCAAAGCCGGGGATTGTATCAGTGCAAGGTCTGCTTACTTCGCCTTAACGCTGACCTGAATGCAGCTCGAAACCTGATCCAGAACTATCAGCACCACCTAGCTTCGACAAAAGTAATCCCTCGAGACCCTCTTTCTTTGAAGAAAGGGGTCTTTCCGGATAGCGGATGCGTGACTCATCCTGTTCAGAACAGCTAACCTTTTTAGCAGTTGTCTGACAAATTTAGTCATAGTCTGTAATTATAAAAAAGGACCTGAAAATTAATAGACTGACTAAGATGATTCAAATAAGACGACTCACTGAATTGGATTTGGAACAAGTATCTAAACTCTGGCGTTATGCTTTTGATCCGCATATAAATAATTTTAATGATTTAAAAATTGAAGGAAAAGAAGAATATCTTCCAATGACAATTGGAGCCTTTAATAATCATGAACTATGCTCCTCGATGACCAAATTGAATTGGACCTTAAGATTTCGGGGGAAAAATCTCCAAGCTGCTGCGGTTATTGCGGTGGCAACCTTTCCTCAATATAGACGTTCTGGGTTAATAAAGACTCTCTTTCGGGTATTTTTTAAAACAATGAATGATGATTCTCAATATCTCTCTGTCCTTTACCCATTTAGTTATTCTTATTATGAACAGTTTGGCTATACAAATTGTTCAGACTTAAAAATGCTATTCTTTCCACTTTCTGAAATTAAATTACCAGTAACAGATCAGAAGGAAAATAATATAACTATTAAATTGGTTGATGATTTCAAAGACATCCGAAGAGTATATGATAAAGCTAGTCAAGATTTTAATTTAATTTTTGTAAGAAATGACGATATGTGGAAGAAAAAAGAGACCGTTGGTAGTTGGTTTCAATGGAAGGGATTTAAATTTGTATTTTACGATAAAAATGCTAGTCCAGTGGGGTATGTAGGAATCAAGTTTAAGAAACCAAGTTTTGAGGATGAGGATCTTGAACTGCCAACAGTCGACAATGATAGGACAAATAGAATGAATCTTATAGAATATTTTTGGTTGACTGAAGATGCCAAAATTGCCATATTTAAATTCTTAAAGGATCATGACTCTCAACGCAAATATGTTCAGTGTCGAGAAATTTCTGATGATATTGAGCACTATATTACTAATCTCTATACATTAGAAAGAAAAACATATCCTGGTATGATGGTGCGAATCATCAATGTTGAAGAAGTCTTAAAATTGATTGAATATCCCCAAATTAATGGTACCATGACCTTTCAAATTATGGATGACTATTGTGATTGGAACAACAAAATCTTTACTTTGACTGTTGAAAATGGAAAGGCATCTCTACTTACCCATGATGTTACTAGTGAAGTTGATCTTGATTTTAAGTCAGATATTGGCTCCTTTACCCAATTAGTTTCTGGTTATTTTAATTTTAATACTTTAGTTAAACAAGGTAAGATCCAAAACTATTCTAATTCAACTTTTCCTAATCATGTATTTCCACCTTTGAATAATCTCCCAAGAGATGATTTTTGATTGGTTTACTAATGATTATTTGTTCTATTCAATTTTTCTATTATATCAAGAATCCTTAAAAAAAAAGCAATTAGAAATTTTAACTAAGTAAATCCTAATATATGTGATATAGCATTATAATACTCCAATTTATTGTTACAAGTAAGAGTTTACTTTTGCTTAGAAGTTTTCTTTTTTGAATTATTCAATCCTCTTAGAATCATTTGAAGTTTTCTTTTGTGAACTAATTAAGAATAGTATATGCAATAAAAAGCCTTATTAAAAATGAAAATAAGACTTCTTCTTATTATTAATATTATTATCATTGAGATGACGAAAAATTATGCCAAATAAGGTAACCTTCGTTTTACTAAAAATATTTACCGTGGTTGCAGTTCTTGCTTTCATCAATGTAGTATTTATTTTGTTCTTTCCTGAAGTTTATACATCAAATTTCTCGATTCCTCTAATATTATTTAATATCTTTCTTGCTGTTGACAAAGCTGCTCAACCATTCCTTGTTTACGGCCAAAAAGAGAAAAAAGCAAAAATAGAGCTCTATAAAGCTCTCTCAATGTTCCTTCTTCTTTTTATGATTCCCTTTATCGCTTCAGTTCCTTATCTTGAATATTCCTTAATTCAACTGAAGATACTCTCTCCAGAGTTAATTCGAGCATTCTGGGCGCTTGGTATCCTAATGATTATAATTGGGGGGAGTACAATGTGTACAAGTCGGATTATTCTTGGAAGAGAGAGCTCAATTGTAATAGGGATTGAAAAAGACCATAAATTAGTTACCAAAGGACCATATCACATTATTCGACATCCTATTTATACTGGATCAGCATTTCTTTTCCTTGGGTATGCACTTTCCTTTTCTAGTATGATTTGTTCGATGATTATTTTGTTAGTTCTCGTGTTATGGTTAAATCAAAGAATACAGTTAGAAGAAAAATTATTGATTGATACTTTTGGGGATGAATATCGTAATTATATGAAGCGGACAAAGCGAATAATTCCTTTTATTTATTAATCTGTCAATATTTAATATTTTTATTTCTAAACCTGCTTTCTACGATGTTAATATGCAAAAATAATTGTATTAAATCCAACACTAGAAAAAGTTCAGATCTATCAATTCACATCTTAATGAGACACAAACTTGAGAGGTTAAAATTCCAAAATGGGTGAAAAATGTCGTACTTGCGGATTATCAAGTGAATTGTGTGTTTGCGAAGGCATTTCTCAGGAAGAATCTGCTTCGATACAAGTTTTCATCGAAAAATAAAAAGAAAGACAAAAGAAGGACGAAGTTATTCGGTATATAGGAATTAGTAAGAAAAATCCCTTGATAACCAATTTTTTCCTTAGATAGTTTAATAATTATAAAGCTATACTCTGTAAAGCTCCTCCAAATGGATTTTTATAAAAATAAATATTTTTACCTACTGTTATTTTTTATTTAATGAATTAAAATAATGAATTTCGAATGTAAATATCCATCAAGCAAAATATTATATACTCGTGCGCCGTAGACTACTCAGTTGCATTTTACTTGAATAATCATACCTAAAACGGTGGATAAATATGAGAAAAAATCAAATTACTTGAACTAGGAATTTTTGCATTCTACTCGAGTTATCCTACTTATAAGGGTGGATAAGTATAAGAACAATGCAAGAAATCCTATTAGGATGATATTGCAAATGAAATCAGAACGTAGTTTATTGTATGAAAAAGCCCTAAAAGAACAAGTAATCACTTTTAATGAGATTGTAGAATTTTATCGACTGAATAACCCGTCCTTATCTAGGAAAGTCATTCATCAGGCTCACGTGGGGCCATTAGTTGAACAGAAAAAACTATTAAGAATTTACAGAGGACTTTATCATGCATTATTGCCATTTCAAGACAATCTAGATCAGAATTTAAACAAATTTTTAGTAGCAAGTAAATTTCATAATGGAAAAGAGGTAATCTGTTATCATACAGCTTTAGAATATTATGGTGTAGCATATAACGAATTTAATGATGTATATTTGGGTAGTGAATCTTTTTTTAGGCCATTCACGGTAGGAAATGCTGTTTTTCGGTCAGTAGCTTTAAAACATCCAAGTGTAGGAATTGTATTTAGGAAAGCAACAGAAAAAAGTCAAGTGAAAGTGACATCCAAAGAACGAACTTTTATCGACAGTCTTGATCGGGTGAGGTATGCAGGAGGGTGGGAGGAAGCCCTGAAAAGCCTAGAAAACTTAAGTGGATTAGATTTTGACAAATTACTAGAAGTTTTGTGGTTGTTAGAACCAAAACAGATTCTGATTAGAAAAGTAGGATTTGTATTAGAAATCCTTCGGAATCATCCAACGTACAAATCAGTTTATTATGAGCATCTTCCTGACAAGGTTTTCAGAGCACTAGAAGAACGGTTATCGAATAGTTGGCTTTACATTGATAGATCTTTTCAACAAGAAAAGACTACTTCTATTTCACGCTGGAAGCTACTTGTATCTAAAGATTTTATTGAAAATAACTTACGAGGAGTCTAAAAAGAAATATTTAATGATTTTACAAACTCGATAACTGGATAGTAATTGAATAGATTATGAATTAGGAAAGGATGCATTCTTGACAAATGGATTATCGTCAGTAACGATCGAAAAGGAGTATAATTTTGGAACTGTTGAAAAAGTCTATCGAATTTCCGATGTACTTGACCGATTGTATGATATTCCTTATATTCAGAAATACCTTCGTCTTGTAGGGGGTACAGCTCTTAATTTAATCGAATTAGGCCAATATAGACGCTTATCAGTAGATCTTGATTTTGATTTCAGAATAATGGATAGTACAAATGATTGGGGAATAGAACGAGATCAAATCGATTCTATTGTCAAAGAAGTCCTGGTGCGATTAGGATATAATAAAACTGATATTAAGATAAATGCCAGTTATCCTCTCACTCGTTTTGATGTGAAATACGGATCCGTCCGAAGTTCTAGTTTCAAAGTCGAAATAGGATATATGAATAGAATTCCATTCTTAACTGAAGATATAAACTGTGTTTTTCGCCATCCTAAGACTGGAGACGAGTCAGAAATTCAATTACCACAAAGAGAGGAACTTTTTAGTTCAAAGTGTGGAACCCTCTTAGGTCGAAAATCTGCTAGAGATTTGTTTGATGTAGCAGCAATTAGCACAGCCAAATTTAACCAACACGTCTTTAGGAAGTGTTTGATACTGAAAAACCTTACAGATAGTCGTTTCTACTTACCAAAAGTAGATCCTGACTCTCATTTATCGAATATCAGACTTGATGAACATTTACGCCAAGTACTTCCCCGAAAGAATCAACAGAACGATAAAATGTTTGATACTTGGAAAAATTTAGCAATTGAATTCATAAGATCCATCCAATTAAAAATAACTGAATCTGAAATAGAGTGTTTAAAGCGCTTTTATAATAACAAAACCTTTGATCCAAGATTACTAAATGAAACTGGACTTCTTCATCCGAATATTCAAAGTCACCCAGCTATAAGCTACTCTTTGTTACAACTAAACAAATAACTTCAAAAGAAATTCTACAAACAGCGAGTTCGATTTTTCTGACTAGCTAACGAACCTCAAGCAGCGAAATCCACAGATGAGGTAAGGTGTGGAACTTCGATTTGGATGAGCTTTCTCAGAATATCATTCGGGACTATGAAAGTAGCTTAGATAGGACATTAATTGACTGTAATATTTCTTTTCTCTCCTTATTTTCAGAGATTTCGTAAAAGCTAGGTGAAATTTGGGTGCGTATAAGTTATCCTCGTTCATCTTCCTCTGAGTCGGTCATATGCCTTCCTATTCTTCCATTCAAGTATAACCTTTGAAGAAAATATCAGTTTCTGTATCCATGTAAATTAATTTGATCCAAGTCTTGTCTACCACGTTTTTTTACTTAAAATTTTTTTGTGATAATTACAAAAGCTCTATAAAATGCGTTATTTTTAACTGAATAGTAATTAAGAAATAATTATTCTGAAAAAAATTTCTCGATTTAACTGATTTTTCTTCTCGTGTTTGTAAAAACATCTTTGCTAATGTAAATACTCTAAAATTCTAAACAATGACCTCTTTGGAAATCCTTTTAAATAATAATATTAGATTGACTATATTGTAAGAATCAGTGATACTGTACTACTAATACCTTTAATTATATTTGCTTAATTTACAGGTACTTTGTTTAAAGTATTATAATATCGTAATATCGCTATCAAAAATATAGAATTATCCCGTACAGGAGTTTATAATAGAATAATCCTTCAAATTCATTTTATATTACATAAAATAATCAGGTGTTCATATGATAGAATTAGAAGCTGTTACTTCTCGTACAATAGCTTGTACCTCGGGTATAAAGCGATCTGGTAATTTTGGGGGAATAGCATTACAAACTTTTGTGATAGCAATAGATGCGACTAGTTCATTAGACTTGAGCAGGCAGTTTAGAAAGCAGTTAGAAGAGACATTTAATCTTCCAGTGAAATATCTATTTCTGACTCATACTCATAGTGATCATAGAAATGGATTACAAGCCTTTAAAGATGTCCCACTTGTAGCAAGTAAAAATTGTATCCAAAATATGCCAAAAAAACTAAGTTCAACTGATTTTATAATTAATTCATTTCAAAAATCAACCACTATTGAAGACGGTCTTAGTACAGTTGAATTTCATTGGTTTGGTGGTCATACGATCGGATCAAGTGGAGCATATTTCCCCGATGACAGAACCTTATTTTCAGGAGACCTAATCTTTCATCGCTTTAATTTCAGCA
Source organism: Candidatus Heimdallarchaeota archaeon (assembly GCA_011364965.1). GTDB lineage: Archaea > Asgardarchaeota > Heimdallarchaeia > Hodarchaeales > Hodarchaeaceae > Hodarchaeum. The sequence goes on along the minus strand of RDOB01000004.1, from coordinate 474,850 downwards.
TTCCATTTCTTACATTTTATCAGAATAAATCATTTGATAATATGTCAAAAAAGACGGGAAATCCTGAAGAGTATATTGTTGCTTTTGAGAACATTTTGAACATGGATATCGATGTGATTGTGCCAGGTCATGGACCGATAATAAAAAATCCCAAGGAGTTTATTCAACAACAATTGGTATTTATAAATTCTGTAAAAGTAGCTACTCTTGAAGTTGTAAGAAATAATGAAAGTATGGAAGACATCTGTCTGAATGATCTTAAGTTAGTTCAACTTGCTTATGTTAGATGTGATGAAGAAGGAAAAAAGGCGCAAAGCTGGAAAAAATGGCTAGATAAATATCTCGATGACCTCAAACAAGCATTCTATACATATTATATGGCGTTAAATGTATAATAATCTCCTCCGTACGTTGAGAGTATCTATCCTATTTAGTTATTAACCACGAATTGGCACATTTCATTTTTTGTTACTTCAGGTAATTATTGGTTTAATTTTCTTTATTAAGTGAAATTATTTTTTAATTTGGATTTAGATATAAAAAGCTAATAAGTACACAAATTTCACCTTTATTTATTGGATAAAAAGAAAAAAATCCCCAGACCTGGATAGATGGGGTTTGTTCAGGGAATGTATGCCTTTGATAATAAACGTGTCATCCTTTCTTAGGTTTTCCTCCAAAATCGGTGCTTGCCACCACCTGTAGCTCTCCTTCTGTGCGAAGTGATTGGGAGAATCCATGTTATAGTTGGAACCAATTATTCTTTCAATCCAAGTGAGAGTAGTTTAATCTCATGAGGGTGAAACGTTAAGTTCGATATCAGCTCTCCATTACGGGGGGCTCCTTTTAATGAGCTATCTATAAGGATTTGACTTAGGCGTGTAATCTTCTTTTCATATTCGATTGTAACCGTAACTTCAGCTTCATCAAGATTAAATAACGTTAAAAGGATATTCTTGTTCCGTATTCGCATCGAAGAGACCCTTATTCTAGCATCAGAGATTTTAAACATCGGTTCAACTAATTTAGCAGGTAAAATTTTCTTTGCTAAATATAGTGCTTTAGGTAATAATGAAAAAGCTTCAGAATGGTCTGCAGTTTTGAAAAGTGGTTCTTTTTTGGTATGAGTTCGAATACTATATAAAAATCTATATTCTCTATTTAATTCTTGGGCATTCGGGGTAGCTATAGCGGGTCCAGCTAATTCAGGTCTTTCAGGAAAGTTTGATTGGGCCAACCAACCGATGGAGCGAATTAATGTCATCGCTAACACCGATTCATCCCGTAATTCTACTTCTGGAATGCCCCAATTCATTAAAGTGAACGCAGCTTCACTTGACGGATCATTAACCCTAATAAATCGTTTTTGGGATTGAATCCCTGAGGGCCTTTCTAAATAACTATCATCTCCAATCGGGCCTGCAAAACGTTTAATAATTCCAAAATGAGTTGAAGTATGTGTGTACTGGGTCTTAAAAGGCAAAAGAAAGCAAATTCTAAGGCGATGATCTTTGGCTGTATTGATCAATGTTGTTTGGATATCTATTCGATTGATATTACTATAAAATTTAAATTTAGTCGTCACCGGAATTTTAACTGATCCGATTCGTTTTTCCCGTGCATCATCAACCTCTTGAAAGAGCTTGAGAGTCATAGATTGTTGAATCTCATACACAAGTGGTCCTTTGAGTGTCACTTCCCTTTTAATATCGAATATTTTGACAGATTCGGGGCCGATTCTCCCAAAGGTATATTCATCTCCCCGATCGCCCCAATCCTCAAAGAAGTGTAAGTTTCTGAATTGAAGGTTTAATTCTTTTTCAAATAAATTAAATGATCCATCCTTCTGAAACCTTACTTCATAGGAGGGATGTATGACCCAATCCTTAGAAATTTGTGTTCTGGGTCTATTGTCAGGAATATTACCCTCTTCCATAAGTTTTAATTGCGAAAAGCTCCAGGCTTGGAGCGGGATAAGAGCAATATAATTCATCTTCATCTCTTTTGTAACGATCATGTGAAAATGCGTGTATTTGCCACTTTGGATTCGGGAATTGATGCTCTTCTTCATTTGATCTAGATCAAACTCTCCAAGTGGTTTGTCTCCAACAATCAACTGAGCTTCACATATCTTCGGATTGGTGCTATTATCGAAAATGGAGACCTCATTGATATAAAAGGTCATTATTTTTCTTCCAGGAAGCAGTCGCATCAATGCCCGTAATTTTAACGATCCAACAGTCATTTCCCAAAGTTTTTCCCTTGAATCTTGAAAAGGTTGTAACTTATAGACCTCTCCTTTTGAAGAGATAACACTATGATATTTATTTTCCCCAGAAATAGTAAATTCTACAAGGAGTGGAAGATCAGAGCAATTTGTAGGATTATATACAATAATCGAGTCGTGATCTGTTGTCTGTGCTTGTGCCTCCAGGGATTGTAGCTCATCTTCTATTATGGTTTCTGCAATGGTTTGAGTCCAAGAATAGCGAGCTTTCATTTCTTCATGAGTCTGATCAATAGAACACCCACAAATTGAATCATGTGCTTGATTTTGCAAATGGTGTTTCCATGCCTCTGTTAAAAATGAGGAAGGGTACTCTTTATGGAAGTAAAGCCAACTATAGCAACATAAAGGTTCGGCATAATGAGTTAAAAGGTCTTCAACCTTCTGATTCCATAATTTAATCCACATTCTCGCTGAATAGGTATCTACTAAAATATGCGCCCGAGCTGCAGATCGTAATTCCCCACTATATTCTGGGGGAGGGAAGTCTACTTCTTTAATCAACTTAAGAAGCGATTCTATATAATCTTCAAGCAGTGATATTTGAAAGGCCATGTTTGGTACTTTTATTTGAGGGAGTGTCTTACTTAGCTTAAGTGAGGGAACTTGATGATCCGTCCCATGTAGTAAGAGATAGATTGGTATTGGTGAGAAAGGTTCTAATTGACTTACCAAAGATTTTAATTCCGTTTCTAATTCTTCTGTACTCTCTGGAAGTAATGCAGCATTACCATATCCAAATGGGAGATAATTTGTGAATACAGGTTTCTCGGAAGCTGGACTACTCCGCCATAAAAAGGGAACAGTCTTTATTTCTGGTGGAACCCCTCGCCATACAACTATTGCTCTGAAATCGGTTAAATCTCCAATTATTTGAGGAATTCCTCTAGTAAAGCCAAAAGTATCAGGTAAATAGCCAATTTTCATTTGTTTTATACCATATCTATTAGCTAAATCCTGACTGTACTCCAAGTTACGGATTAAACTTTCTTGATTCGCTAACCAAACATCAGGAAGGACATACCATGGTCCTACAGCGATTTTTTTCTCTCTAATATATCCTAATAATCGGGATTCATTTTCAGGTCGGATTTCCAAGTAATCTTCTAGGATGCTAGTTTGACCATCAAAGGTAAATCTAAAGGATTCTTCGCTATCCAAGATCGTTAATAGAATATCCACTAATTGTACTAATTTGTACCGAAATTGTTGGAATGGAAGATACCACTCACGATCCCAATGAGTATGAGGAACGATAAATACGTTTTTTGCAGGTTTTAGATTCATTTTTTCACCTAGATATCTTGGAGATTAAGAATTAGAATCCTAAAGTGTCTTTTCTTTTTTCATGTAGTTCCTTTAATTTCATTTGCTGCTCTTTAAAACGTTTGAAGTTTAAGGGGTATAAGAAAATGAAAATTAATCCAATGAAGGCCCCTACACTGGGAATTATTGAGACTAACAATGATAATCCGACCTGTGCAGTTTCTGGTTGAATTTCACTTCCAGTTTTAAATCCTGTAAGAAGTTGAACTATAACTAATACAATGCTAGTTAACACAATACTCAAACGCGCAATGAACGTTAAGATGCCTGAATATGCTCCTTCTTGTCTTTTTCCTGTAGAAATCTCATCAAAATCAATAGCTGCTGAAATAGCAGGTTCTGTCATTAACATGCCTCCCACTCCAAATCCAGGTATTAAAGAAATAATAATCATCTGAGTAATATCACTAACAAGGAAAAATGGAAGAATTCCAATTGCAAAAATAGCTATTGCGAGCATTAATCCCTCCTTTGGTCCACTTCTGGAATACATTCTTTGCCAGAACAGGATACTTACAAAAATCCCAATAACAATCCCAACCATGGCCAAACTTATCATTTCTTCTTCTAAATGGAGGGTAAATCGCGCATAGAGGGGAAAAACGAGCATTGTTATACCAAAGCTAAAATCGATCATAGCATAGGTCAATGAAATCCAGATAAAGGGTTTATTCTTTAAGGTAGACTTGATTGAAGTCAGAAGTGGTAATGGATCATCAATTTGATATTCAGTACGTTCTTTTGTCCCTAAGAGAGACAGATACATTGTAATTAACGTAATTAATCCAAATATTATCCCTACTGCTTCCCACCCTAGATTTGCTGCAATTATTGGTGGTAAAATTACGCCAATCATCGATGATGAAAACGCGATTGTATCTTTTAAAGCCACAACCGAAGCTCTTTCCTGCTCACTTTGATACATTTCCGTATATAGAGCAACCCAAGCTGAAATTGCAAATGTAAATCCTAGATCAAATAAAAATAACATTATTAAAGCATGTAGAAAGATAAAAATGGAATTATCCCAAGGTACCCACCATAGAAGAGCAAATCCCACTGCCAAAGGTATCCCCCCTGTCACAATCCACGGAACTCGGCGGCCATATCGGGTTTTTTTCCGATCCATTAAAAAGCCTATTAGAGGGTCATTTATCGCATTCCATAAGCCATAGAGTACCATTAAAAGTCCGAAGAGCTCTATTGACAATCCTTGTTTCGTTTCATAAAAGAAAGCAAGATAAGAACCAACTACATTATAAGGAAGAGCTGATGGAATAGCACCAAGGGAATAAAAAAAGTGTCCAAAAAAGCTGTGAATCTTTGAATTCGAATTGAGTTCATTTACGTTCTTATTCATCTCATTATGGCCATCCAATTGGTTTACCTAGCAGTCCCTGACTTTTTTCTTTGATAATGAAGGTAACTTTAAGAATTTTCATAAAGGAGTTTTAGAACTTCTTAAGGACTTCTTTCAGGACAAATTTTCTTTAGAAGAGATTTGTCACTAAATCTGCATCTGTAGAAATAACAAAGTTAGCAGGAATAAATCTCTGTAACTGTCATTATATGATCTAAGATTCAAGAGTTCATATAGAGGAATCTAAATCTTGATCAAATTCATAAATATGATCAGTATCTGGCTTAATCTAAAGGTTTTAGCTTTAGATAAACTATTAGTTTTTTTTCTTCGTAAATGAACTATTGGTTTTTATAAAATTGAATCCTTTATTCATTTTAAACCCTCTTAGTTTTAGATTTAATTAAAACCATCTTGAGACCTTCAGAAAAGATATGTATAAGCTTTTTACTTAAGAATAGAAGAAATACGATAGGAATGACTCCCTTTTACGTAAAAAACAAGCTGAAAAAATAATGTCATACAACAACATCAAATAATTATTTTGTTTTGAATTCTAGATAGTAATCGGGGCATACATCCACAGAAAGAGGTTGAGAATAATAAACCATACCACCCAAAGTAGCGTAGAGTTATAGAGGATTTTATCCTCTAATCTGATTTGGGGAATCCGCTTCAACCAGAAAAAACTCCAGCTCAGAAGCCAGAGAGGTAGAAGCCAGTAAAACCCTATCCTATCCACTGTCCCAAGATAAATAAGAGGATCCAGATGTAAAAGCATCAGAGTCGAAGTATAGAAGCTAAAGATCTCTTTTCCAAAGACAAGCACTACAATAGCACCAAGAAAGAATAGCAGTGTTCCTAATGTAAGCTTAGCATCAGGTGTGGTTTTTTTTTTGTATAACACCCCTACACCTCCAATCCATCCCAACATCCAAGCTAGGGTCGGAATTAACCGAAAGGTCGTTGGAAAGAGGTAGGTCATCCCAGCTGAGACTATAGCCCATCCCAAGGCCAACGCTGGAATCCAAGCTAGACTTATGATAATAGCTTCAAATTGAAATCCAGAGCTAATGATAGCATTAATTGCGATCCAGAACGCCCAACTCAGGTAATACAAGAGATACCCGCTTAAGACAATTACCATCCAATACAGTGCTTTCTTGAATTGAATTAAATAGAAACCTTGGTGATTCCCTTCTTCATTTTTTAGCAAATCTATCCCACCTGAAACGTTACTAACAAGTCAAGAAGTCTTATGGAATTTCATTCCTTATAAAATATACATTCTGTGTAGTTCTTCGAAATGAACTTAATATACTAATTTAGTGAGTATTCGGAAGATTCTATAATAACGCAAAAATTTGCAATTGAGATATTCAACTAAATCACTTAAAACTTTGCATGGAGTTTAAATTACTATCTAAAATATAAAATAGAGATGAGAAAAATATGGAAATAAATATATAATGTTCTATAATCCTTACTGATCAAGAAATTCCGTGTAAATAGAAAAGGATTAATACTGATTCCTTTTAGTTTTTTTGAGTTTGACTGAGATTAATGCAGTCCTAGGAATCTGGAGGTGTGTAATCTGGAAACACCTACTCAAAAGAAAGAACTCCTCGTCTGCAGTTACTGTGACCGTAAATTTCGCCAAACATTCTGGAAAAAGATTTCATATGATGAACGTTACTACTGTTCGTACAAGTGCTGGGCGCAAACGATTCCTAGTTTTTTATTCTTTCTGAGCGGTGTTGCTATAGCTATGATTGGCGTAGGAGCTATTGATTTTTCATATGAGTATCCCAAGTTACCCTTGCTCTTTTTTGGATTTGTTCTCATTGGGTTTGGCTGTTTGATAAATGCGGGCCTTTTTTTCTATTGTGCGTACCACAGCTCGGTGGCAGGGCGAAGGAGGAGGTTAATTCGGGAACTTGAGAATGTCCCTCGACCGCCGGATTCAGATGGGGTCTAGTTGAATGTTTGGTCCTTGGTTTGATGTTTGAACGCTTTAATCCCCTGTTTCTTTTTTTTTGGAGAATTCTTTTCATTCAAGAACTGTACCAAAATTTATTAAACCTTTAGCTTCCAAGTGATCGTTTGATGGCTTCATTCACATCATATATTTGGGGATTTCCTCTTGCTTTCCAGCGATTTCGTCGAGAGCGAGTGAATTCGTTCATTTTTCTTTTTACGCTAGTTTTTACTCTCACTGCATCTCTTAGTGTTACTTTTGGTGTAAAATATTTACAAGATGCTATTATGATTGCGGATATATCGCAAGACGCTTCTGACCTCCGTTTAACTCTTCACTTTCCCCAATCTATCGATGATTTCAATCTTCGTTCTCTTACTAAGCAGTTAGAGGATTTTCTGCTTATTGAGCGGACTTTTGTCAAGCGAGGGTTCAGACCTATTTATTTTGGAGAGGATGAAAAGGTTTCCCAATTTGCTTTAGCAAAAAACGCCTCGTGTCTCTATGCGAATTTTGCTATTTTCGACGAATATGGAATGGGTATCCATAAAGAAAACTTTCGTTCATTCGTTGATTCGTCGAGTATTCACCCCTTCGCACTTGGTAACGCGTCATTGAATTTAAATGAGGTTTATCTTTCTTCTTTTCTGGCTAGAAAACTGCAGGTTTCCATCAATGACACGTTCTACATCCATTACTTCGAGTATAATGGATCTATTGAATTTGACTTTATTTCCAACCTCTCTTCTCCCCTTCGTGTAACTGAAATATTTTCTTTCTCAAGTGAGAGTAATATTGCGAAAGATTTACTATGTCCAGCCACTTCAAGGCAAAATTCTATCCAGACACTCTTAATTGTCAATATGGATACCTATTCTGATCTCTCTGAGAAGCTTGGGGGTGGGAATCGCGATATACTGTTTCAAGATGTTGGATTTTCAATATTTTTAAGGAGGGAAGCTATTATTGAGTCATTCAACAGGTTCCGAGAACCTAGGCTGTTGAAAGCCCTTGAAGCAGACCTTAGTGCTTTTTTGGAAGCAGCTCTCCCAACTGATGTCACTTTTTCTATCCAAAATCCCCTTTTAGAGGAATTAACTCTTCTCACAGAAGATTTAGTTCAACTTCATAATTCATTAACCTTACTCATGCTTCCGATTATTCTTTTCGCTTTGTTAATAGCGCTTGCCAGTCAGGTTCTCCGATTTGAGAATAATAAACGCTTCATTGGCATCTGGGTATTTCGTGGTATTTCTAAAATGCAAATTAGATCTTGGCTAGTAGTAGAGGGGTCATTAATTGGATTAGCTGCAGCGTTGATTTCACTTGTGCTCTCCTTCATTATTATAATTGTTTTGTATTCCATCATCCCCGATCAACAGACTCTCAATGATTGGTTAACTCCATTGATTTCTGAAGGTGATTCCTTAATCTGGGAAACCTTGCTAACAGGAGTTATTCTTGGAAATATTCTGAATCTCTTTGCCTCTAGAAATATCAATGCAAAAGTTCCTATCAGTCTCCTTCACAAACCCATGAATTCTTCTGAATCGTGGATTTCTGCCACAAAAAAAGATTTAAGGCGAATTCTTTACTTTACTCTTATTCTCTTCTCTTTATGGATAGCGAGAGAAATTCTCGACATATTCGATTCAATTACCTTCATTCAGGATTTAGCGGTACTTTTTGATAAACTTGTGTCTCCTCTCTTGCCATTTCTCCCTCTAGTTTTTTCATTGTTTTTCGTCCGACTTTTAACGGGCCGAAGAGATCTCATCGTTCGATATCTCTCTCTCATGGGTAAAGGGGTGAAAACTAGCTTGAGGAGTATTGTTTCTATGAATTATCTGAGAAGAGGTAGTCGTTTCTCTAATATTGCCTTTCTCACAGCGTTGGCTGTTTCTATGGCTATCACCCCGTTAATTCTTTCTCAATCAGCATATAGTGTGTCCTTGCGTGAAATTAAGCGCGATATAGGGGCAGATATCAGTATTTCAGGAGACCTTGGAAAGCTGTGGAGTTATTCTGCAGAGGACCTCTTGAATCTGTCTTCCTATGTTGAGAGTGTCACTCAGATGATCTGGATTAGCGCATCCATCTATATTCCCTTGAATAGCACTATTTATGCCTCTATTCTTCCTAGTGGTATACTGGCAATTGATCCTGAGTCATTTACGGCAGTTACATATTTTGAAGAGAATTTTATGCCCGATAGTCTTTCAAGAGAGGCTTTCTTGAAACTCAGCATTCATAACTCCTCTGCTTTAGCCCCAATTAGCTTTAAACACTGGGAACTTGGAGAGGGAGAATATGCAGACAATCAAGTGGGTACAATAGTCCCCACTAAGATTGATTTGTACACCCCTTCTAGGAGCCAAGTTCTCCTGAATTTCACTGTGGTGGATTTTTTTTATCTTATTCCTGGCTTTGCCCAACCGAACTTCAACCCTCCTCTCCCACTGATCTGCTCGAGGGATTTCCTCCTCTCTTATGTGAATTTTTCCTCTCATTTTTTTACAACAGAACCAATAATCACATGGCTCATTAAAATCACTCCAACTGCTAGTTATGCTGAACGTGTGACTGTTTTTGAAGCATTTCAGAATTCCTTCTGGGATTCAGATATTAAATTTCTTGATGATCTAAAACAGAAATTTCGTATGACTCCTTCAGGGAGTATCATCACAATTATGGATACTTTCTTTTTTATGACTTTCCTCCTTGTAACTTCAGGTCTGGGAGTATTGTTCTTCCAAAGCTATAAGGATCGAAAGAATGAAGTAGGTATTTATTTTTCTCGAGGAATGACAACTGCAGATCTAAGATGGATTTTTCATTTGGAATTCCTTTCTATTGACTTATTAGGGGCTTTTTTCGGAATATTGATTGGTATTTTATCCTCCTCTATCTATATGGACTTTTTTATTACTCCTTATCCCCCAATTCCCGTGAAACTTCTAATTCCTTGGCCAAAAATCCTATTGTTTTTAACCTTATTAATCCTCTCTCACTTTACAATTATAATAACGTTCTCATATTTGATTAGGAAGAAATTTTTCCTTTCTTTCTTACAATTACGTGATTAAAATGACCCAAGAGACAATTGTGCAAACACATAACCTTAAGAAAGTCTTTGAGCATGGCACTTCTGAGATTCACGCGTTAAACGAAGTAAATCTTACTGTTAAGTCCAACCAAATTGTATCTATCATGGGGGTCTCTGGGAGTGGGAAATCGACTTTGCTGCACCTCATTGGTGGGATTGATTCTCCGACAGATGGAACTATCATTAGCTGTTGTCTTTCTCTTAATGGATTGAATGAAAAGGAATTGGCGAAGTATCGACGAGAGAAAGTTGGATTTGTGTTCCAGTTCGAGAATTTGAGTCCTATTTTAACTGCTGAGGAAAATATTGAGTTACCTTTGAAAATTCTAGGCATGGCTCGAGAACAACGAAAACGAAGAGTCACTGAATTGCTCACACGCATGGGTATGAATAGCCGCGCTACCCATGCTCCTCACGCCCTCTCAGGGGGAGAACGGCAGCGAATTGCAGTTCTAGTTGCGCTCGCTAATGACGCAGAGATCATCTTGGCTGATGAACCTACAGGGGAGCTAGATTCGGAAAATACACAGATAATTATTGATTTATTTAAGCAGCTAAAAATCGAATTTGGTAAGACAATCCTTTTAGTCACTCATAATCCTGTCGTAGCAAGAATAGGAGATATTGCTCTTGAAATGCGGGATGGGAAGATCATTGGGAATGCTCCGTTGCAGCAATATGCTACGTTCTGTTCGGATTGTTCTGCTTCAAACCTCACGCTTGTCCAATATTGCTCTAGCTGTGGACATCCTCTCATCCCAAAAGCATAATTATAGAAATTACAAAGTTATATTAAGTATATCTGCCACCACCCTTGTGGAAGTATAGAAATACTCTAAAACCTGTTCACAGAATAACTACTATTTGCAGACGCATGTGGAAAGTGAGTTTTTTACCAACTTCCCTCGATAGAGAGCAATAAAAGCAGCAGGAAAGATGTTCATACAAATTGGATCTGATGTCTATACGTTTGTTGAGGATTCTTCAGTACTTTTTTTTACGGAATTACAGAGGATATTGAATGAACCTTACATTTTGATTTTCCAAATAGCAATTTGAAATTCGCCTATTTTTTCAGCTGCCACTAATAATAGTTTGTAAAGAATCAAGATTGTTTAGGAGAAAAACTCCTATTGGAATTAGAAACGATGTTAATAAATTCCTCAATCCTGTAAAGCTGAATGGCCATTCGTGCATTGACATAACTTGTTGTCTAAGAGTGCTTAGACCTTGTACCTGAATAAAGGTTTCTTGGGAGATTTGGTCATTTGCATGTAGTTTGAGATAAACCTCCCCTATTTGATAGTTTATAGCATCCAAAACACGATACTTTTCTTTTATCATTATTGAACGTAGCCCAATAGTCGGTACGATGAAATATATTAATGGAATAGCAAGGATCACTGCAAGCATCATTACTCCAATTTCAAACACAATCGCAGACGTAGAAATAACCCAATATAAGGCAAAGGTTCCAAAAGCTGTTAGTATTAATGACCCTTTCAATAAATAATTCGCGATGGCTCCTAATCCACCAGCAGAATCGCTTTCAAATACATTTAATTGAATTGGGAGGCGAGGAAGATAAAAAATTAACATTGTTGGGGCAAATGCAATCCAAAAGAATTCAACATATATTATAGAAGATAAAACCATCACTGGTGATCCAAAAATCCCATCAAGTATAGTAGTTGCTCCTAAAGCAACCCCTATCACTCCAAATCCCAGTTGTGCTATAATGAGTAAAATACACAAATAATAAATCTTTGAATTCCAAATGAAATTAATTGCTTCCGCCTCGCGTTCCTCTTTAGGTTTCCCTCTCACTATTTCACGATTGATTATATTTTTCAGCATAGTGTAACTAATATTGCATAAATATTCTGTTAAAAGTAGCATAAACGTTGATCCGATGAATGCAACAATTGCATCCATTATATGAGCTTCAGGGGGTTGATTAGGTCGTAATACATCTATCCCCCACAGTATAATTGGAGTAATACTGCCAAAATTAAACAATGCAGTGATAAAAATGACAATAATGTCATAACGCCATCTCCCAAATCGTTTTCGCGTCCAAAAATAATTTGGCAAAGACTTCAGCTCATTTGAATCCCAACAGAAAACCTTTCTTTATCTCTAGTATTGGATTAGATGTGTAATGGTGGTACTCTTATTAAGGATTTCTTCTTCATTACGGAAGTAAGGAGCAATGATCGAACACAAAAGTAATTAATATTATTTGGAAACAAAAAAAAGATATCAATATTATTTAAGTAAGATAAAGGTGGGTCACAGGAGACTTAAGCATGGGAACAGTGTATTTTGTCCGGCATGGAGAGAATAAGGCTAATATCACTAAAGAATTTTCATATAAACTTGTTTATTACTCCAAGAAATAATTTATGGTTTCATTTGGTTTATCATATTTATCCTTGTAGGTAGAATATTTTTCCTTGGTGGGGTCATTATGAGTGGAATAGCTATAATAGGAACCTCCTTTTGGAAAAGAAATGCATTACAAAGGCTTACAAAGGAATAGAACTGAAGATAGAATCTTCTTCAGGATCAATTCTTTATTTATATATAAAGCTAATATGAAATCGCGATTAAAGTATTAAAACGTTCATATAAAAGCGAATTACAAAAGGAAACGAAGAGGTTGTCAAAGAAAAAATTCGTATTGAAGATCTGTCTTCTTGGAAGCAACCCTAAGCTGAATCTGTATATCAGTAGAGCGATTGGAGGAGTTAGTGGTGATACCCCTTTAGGCATTCTTCCGCCTGTTTTTCAGTCCAGACAGTATGATTATTTAGAAAAGATGAAAATCAAGATCATGATCCCCGCTATTAGTCCAGAAACGATCTCTAACGAAAAAGTTTGGTATCAAACCATCCTTAATTCGTCTGGGTGTCTTGTTATATATGAATGTGCCAATCAATCCGATTTTGACGCGATTTCCACATGGATTCAGAGGTTTCGCGAGATTTCTGGCGATTTATCCTACCCTATAGCGATCGTTGGAGTTCAAACGCGAAAAAAGGATGATTGTAATCAATTTAATGCCATTAAGCTAGCAAATGAACTTAAGGTAGACTATTATATTATAGGACATATGGAAAGACCCAAATTAATGAAAATTTTTGAGGATATTACTCAAAAAGCGCTTAGGGGTAGGAAGCTTTTTTAATCCTTTGCAATCAGCAATAGAAATCATGCTTTAAACACCCTTAACCAATTCTAATTCTGAATTCTTCCCCGTTCTCCGTAAAGCAGTCTTTCACGGATTGGAGATTGAGCATGTCAAGGTATTTGTCAGGTAAGGGTATCTTGCGGATTTTTGAGTCAATATAGAGCTGCTGGAAGTGTATGCGTGGTTCTCGGAATAAGACTTCGCTGGCTACCTGCAGGGATAATTGGTCATATTTTTCCCGAATGACCTTTACAAACGCATTAAACTCCTCTGTTTGATGCCATTTGCTTGTGATCCACTCCCAGATTTTGAGTTCTGTTCTCCAGAGGTCTGATTGTTGAGTCACTGCTCGAATGAACTCGAGAATATTAGTGAATTCAGGAGTATTTTGCGTTTTTTCTAGTCTCTGGAGTAACCAGACACCTAGCTCGATACATTCCATGCATAATTGAATAACATCCATTCTTTCTTTTATTTGGACTAAAATATATTCCTCCGTTTTTATTTCCATTTCTATTTTTCTTTTGTTTTGAATCTTGTGATTTTTCAATCGAATTGTGTGGAAATTGAGTTTTTTCAAAAAACTCCCTCGGAAGATAGCGATAGAAGCGGTGTTCCAGTTTACTCTTTGTATTACAAAATTAATCCTTGGTCTGATACCTATGACCCCCTTCCTACTCAAGGTGATTTTCAAGTAGCTATCGAATTAGGGGTTCATCCTGTACTCATCGTCCATTTAGTAGATAGTTATTCAAAAAATTCGTTTTCTAATTATCTTAGCTGGTTTGATCATATTGAAACTAAAGAGTACAATGAATACCTTTATGAGCCAAAAACCCACGCTAGAAGAGCAGTTTGCATCAAACTTTCACAATCTAGTATTCATATGGAATCCATCATCTGATGATATTCCATATTCGTATAATGGAGTTTGTTTTGAGCTCTTACTCTGAGGTATGATATATATACAGCAAATTAAAAATGGGATTAGTTAATTGAATATATTTCAAAATTGGTTTAAATTAGAGAGAGCTATAAGAGGTGGGAGTGTTGAGTGATTGAAGCTTTCAAACTCTCTTAACAAAGAGATTACAAGATTAACTCAACTATTCCGTTTTTTAAAGACGATGAGAAGCGCGATTGGCACTGAACACAGGAATAGCTCAAATCCAGACGTGATATTCACATAATTGAAATTAAACCAGATTGTTTCCTGGCCCTGATTTCCAGCTTTGTCTATTGCGAGAACTGTGAGGCTATAATTTCCTGAGGGGAGTGTTGTAGGATCCATGTATATACTGAATGAAGCCCCTATTCCATGGAATGTTAGGATCTCATTGAGATAGATTTCATACGTGACACTGGATGATACATCTATAATTGTACCTACTATTTTGAACTTTGAGGTAAGTTCAGCTCCATTTTCTGGTTCTTGTAAATTAATTATGGGAACTGTCCGATCCAAAATAATCCAATGACTGACTTGAATGGTTAAACCGACAAAGTCATATGCCAAAGCTGTGATATTATAAGACCCATCTGCATAGAAAGCTGGAAAGTTCCATAAGTAGTTAAAGGTATGATTTTCTTCTGAAGTAGCTCCTATGAGAGTCCCATTCAGATAGAATTCGACTTTTTCAATCCCAGCATTATCCATAACATTCCCTGTTAAGAGTAATTCTGTGTTGCATTCGTTGAAGTCAGTGATATCTAGAGTAAGCATATTAGGTTTCGTTTTATCGATAATAATGTAGAATTTTTTTATTTGGGTATTTTCATAGATATCTTTTGCCTCTATTTTTAATTCAATAACCGTTCCTGAAATATATAAACCAGTTTCAATACTATAATTGAATTCTCCTGTAAACAGTGTTGATTTTAGTGTTTCGTTCAAGTAGACCTTCACTTCTGCTAATGTTTGATTAAAGACTGGCCAATCTTTTATTTTAAATTCGAGAGTGAGGGAGCTTAACGTGTACATAGATAAGGTGGAGGGGGAATAGATCTTGGGGGGGGAAAGGTCGTTGTAGAGGGTCTGTTTTATTTGTCCTACAGGATTCATATCATAGATAAAGACTTCATTCAAACCATCTAGGTCAAAATCGGAAATAGCAAGGGTTGCATAATGCGAGATAATAACCGACTGAAGGGGAGAAAGCATTAATACATCATTAGAGAGCTCATATATTGAAAGTGTTGTATTGATAAAGTCTAAGAATAGTAATTCAGGTTGTACATCATTATCAAAATCGTTATACCAAGTAGGTGTTATTCCCCCTTGGGAGGAAATTGCCAGCGTTTGTTTAATGTTAAATTCAGATTCACTTGCATTCCACTTCATAATATGATATCCTGGCTTTTCAGGTTCATCATTCCAATCTGTGAGGATAAACATCCCTACTTCTTGGGCACCATCTAAATTAAAGTCAGCAACTAGGATTTGGGCGGCAGTCCATCGATTATGCGCGTACTCGATATCAAATTTGCCTCCATCCCATCCAATTATCTGAATTGAATAACTTCTAAATTCATTGGCTCTGGATCCGCAAATGAGTTCCGAAACACCATCATTATCATAATCTCCGATGCAGAGATGTGCTGTTTTATCATAAACATAAGAGCTAGTTAAAAGATCTAACGAGTATACTTCTGATATTGTAGCTCCATCCCAATTTCCTATGACCAATCGGTCTTCCTCCACCCAACATAGCTCATTTAGACCGTCATGGTTTAGTTCTCCAACTGTAGCAGCTAGCCAATTGCTAGTTGAATTGAATAAGAAATTAAATTCTTCTAAATTTGGGTTCCATTTCAATAACCAGCTCTTATTATAATTAGGATCTTTACTATAAACTAATATCTCCGTTTTACCGTCATTAGTAATATCTCCAGCAATCAGGTTTGCTGATGCAATATTGGAATCATCCAGTTTGAAAGTATAATATGTCAGGAAATCAGAGCCATTCCAATGACGAATGTTCACTCTGGCTTCAGAGGCAGATGTAAGTTCAATTAAATCAGGTATTCCATCATTATCTACATCCTCATGGAATATTAGTGACGATATATCCAAATAGGATTTATCGTTTGCATTGTAAGTTCTCATAATCAGATATATTCCAATCCACCCGTCAGTTGTACACACAACTATCTGATTTAACCCATTATTAAGGACATCCCCTATTGCATGGCGTGTGATTGTTCTAGTTACAATGGGATTAGAATAAACTTCAAACGATGCACTTTCTGTTCCATTAGCAAAGATTTGGTAAGTCATTTCATAACAATAAAGATTTTCTCCAACCACACTGACGAAATCTGTTGTATAATTATTATTTGCATCTCCTGCAATAGTTCCCTCTAAGTAATTCCCTTCCCATATTGTCTGAAGCGCGTTATCTTTCCAGGTCATACTTTTATCTGTGAAAATAAGATCATTTTGTCCATCTAGATTAATATCTGCAATTGAAAAGCAATCTTTCCCCACCACAGCGTTAATATTTATTGGTTCACTATGGTTGTACGTTAGAATATATTGAGTTCCGCTCCACTGGTAAAAATGAAGAATATGTGTCCATTCATGGTAAACAACTAATTCAGGCCTGTTATCATGGGTTACATCACCATAAAAAAACTGATTAACTCCATCAGGCTCACCCCAAGGATTTATAGGACTTTGTAAGGTAATTGGGGAATTATCTTTCGCAAATTTCTCCCCATCCCAATGGAGAGTCCGAATTGGATCAGTACTTGTTCCGCATACGATTATCTCGTATTTTCCATCTCCATCGAAATCTCCAGAGGCATAGGCTCGCATATTGTTTCCGGGGATCAACATTCCATTTGGCAAGGAATCGAAAACACTTAACGAATAATCTTGCTGTTGCTTTGTTATTATACAAATTTGGTGGGATGTACATATAATTACCTCTTTTTGACCATCCGAGTCTATATCTATGAAATCTAGAGCAAATCGAGCTAATCTACTATCCCCTCCCAACGGATATTCTTCTAATTGACATTCATATTCTAACTCTAACTTTTCTTCATACCAATCCCATTTGAGAATCCATAGATGCGAATACCAAGTTTGACTGATTCCAACTAAGATGAGTTCATTAGATCCATCGTTATCAATGTCTTCTATTAGTATCTCTTTGACTATGGAAATATGAGATATAATACCTTCCCACTTCCACCCTTCATTTGGATATATCATATTTAAAGCTTGATTTGGATATTCCTGTAAAGCTTCCTCGTGTAAATCATTAGTTTTTTCATTAAACACCAATTTAGTAGGATTATTACTACTTCTAAATTCCACCTGAGAATTATTGCAATAAAGCTGGAAAATGTTAACAAATGATATTACGAGAATTAGTAATAGAAACCATCTTTTCATACCTCTTATATTGTTCATCTTCCCATTTCCTCACTTTAAGTTTTCCTTCCTAAAAATCTTAAGTAAATCCTATAGACTCATCTTCTTTTATAAACTTTCACAAAATTTGGAGGTTAGTTTCTATTGGAGTGCATTGGGTAAACTTATCTTCCTTTAATTTTCTGGACTTTCTCAGAAAAAATGAAACTAGGAAAAAAAGAAGAATTTCACTACAATTCCATTATTAAAAGAAAAAAGCCTTTTCTAAAAAATGATCTATCAGATGAGGCCAAGGTTGACTTTACATTCATTACTCCAGTTCATCTAAATAAGGGAAGATAGAAAATTTGTGACGAAATTCATAACCTATTTAATGCAAAATGGATATGAAAGAATCTACTTATTTAGAATTTTTTATTTGATATAAATTCATCAAGAATCTCATTAAATTTCTCTGGTTTTTCCATTGGTAATACATGACCAGCATCTTCTATAATAATGAGTTTTGCGTCTGGTATCAAGGCAACACATCTTTTTTTCGATTTTAAAGGTGTTTGATCTCTATCAGAACTAATCACTAGAGTTGGACATTGAATTCTGGGAAGTTGGTTAGTAATATCCCAATTCTTCAATGCTTTTAATGAATATAGCAAGATTTTCTTATCATTCTTCGAAAATCTTTCCATCCATTTTTGTGCTATTTCTTTGTGTTCTGTTTTTATAAATAGTTTTGGTCCTACAACTTTAGCAAATTTTTTAACACCTAATAGCTTTAGACCTATTAAAAATAAATAATACCATTTTTTTTCAAACGAAGTACCCATATTTACCACTGTAAGTGTTTTAATAAGTTGAGGATAATCAATTGCTAGTTTAAATCCTATTATAGCACCCATGGAAAGGCCTACAACATGGACAGGATAAGATTTTAAGAATTTAATTAATTCTGCGACATCTTTTGTAAATAAAGATATTGTATAAGGTCCTTCAGGCTTATCCGTTTCTCCGTGTCCTCGTAAATCAAAGGTAATAACCTTGAAATTGTTTGAAAACGCTTGCATTTGATAATCCCAGTTACGACAACTTGATCCTAAACCTCCAATAAATAATAGAGGGGAACCTTCTCCAATCATCTCGTAATACATATTAATATCATTTACTTGGATTATTGTCATGTTTTATCAACTTCTGCTTTATATTTCATGAATAAAAATCTATATAATTTCTTATGTCAAATTTGTAACCTTTTTATAACTTGATACACGAAATTATCATAATTGAAGTCTCCTGTAATCATGTCATTCCCAAATCCTCACTCCTCCTATCTTGTAATAATTCAAGATTCTTAATTAGAAACAACATTACAATAATTAATACTGGCAATCCAATGATAAACAGCCACCAAAAGTTAACCATTAACAGTGGTGTGACCAAAGGGACAATTAGCTCAACTGTAATCTGATTCGATAAATATGTAGCAACAATAATAATTAGTATTTTTTCGAGCTCCAAATCTTGGAGGATTGTTAAGAGGATTGGAAAAACTAAATATGAAATGATACGTAACGTATATTTAAACCACTGTTCCTCAATAGGAACCTGTAAAATATCTTTAACAAGGAATGCAAAATCAGATCCGAAAAAATTGGTTAATATGGCGCTGAAATTAAGAATCGAGAATGATAATAGAATTGAGAACTGGATTAATTCTTTTATTGATTCATAATTCCTAATTAATAATATATTTTTAATAGCAAGATATAATAAAACTCCATTTGCTATAATGCCCAAAGGAAACGCTAGAATCAATGAGAATATACCCATTGGAAATTTTTTAAATGGATTTTCTTGCATTCCTTCCGTGGGAACACCTGGAATTTCCTGATTAATGATGATAGCTGGTACTATTACCAAGCCATGACCACCCTCATGAGCAAACATATTAATAAACGCTATAAGAGGTACGATAGGCAATAACATAAAGAAAATGAGTAATAAAGAGAAATAACTTTCTATTGAGATTTTTCTCTTTCTAAAGCGAATTTTTTGCATATTAGTGTTCTCACTTATCTCAATAATCTAAATTATTATTGATTTTCATTCAAATGTTTAAAAAAACGGTTTAAGAAGGTTGGGATTGATTTTTTTATCCTAAAAAGCCATATTAAAATTAATACTTCTCCAATTAATATTGCTGCCAATAAAAAAGGAACAATAAATGGAGTCTTTGGATCAGTGATGACAATAATTGATAATAAAATATGAATTATAATAAAAAAACAGATCATTCCAATACTAATGTTTATTCCTTGAAGAGCTAACGGACTACTTGCTTCTTTTTGAGAGATAAAAGCTTTTTTCAATAATGACTGATCTGTATCTTGAATATCTTGATTAATCATATCCAGTATTTCAAGAGCTTTCAAACCCAACGAAGAAATTCCATAGAGTGACGTCTCTTCATTTTTCATTATAAAACCCTGAATCTGGTTTAGATGATAATTTAATTTTCCTGTTGAAATATCAAAAAAGTTTAAAAGATCAGTAAATTTTCGTGGTTCGATATTAACCATTCTTAAAATCTCTCGTCTAATATCATGTGAAATGGCCTTAATAATCACACTTTCCGAGGGAATGGACATATTTTTATCACCAAATAGATTAGAAATTTCATTTCTTATATTTTTTTTTGAAAAAAAGATTTTTCAAAGGTGAAAAAAAAAATTGGCAATAATTTATATTGATTAGGACCTTAGTATTAAGATAGGAATTTGGGAGTATCGATTTATATTGAAGTTTTAAACTAACATTTTATTCAAAGAAAAAGCTTGATATTCCTTTATTAAAGGGTTTTGAGAAGTAAATAGGGTAAATTTTTCAAATAAAAATGCCTTTTAATTGCTCTAACATCTCAGGGAACCGAATGAAGTAAGCTAAAATTGTAATAATATCATTAACATCATTTACTTCATCTACACTGATGGAACTAAGGAAAGCAGCAATCTCCATATTACTTGTTAGGGATTCCAAGATCTCAAGGAGGATATTAAATTTTATTTTTTGAAAATGGCCATAGAAATCGAAAAATTGTTCCTTTTGACCTGAAGGTATATTTTGTTTCTTCATTAAATAAGATAATATATGATAAATTCCATTTGCATTATGCCAGTGCTTTTCCTCCTCTTCTTTGGATGGTTTGGTAATAAACATTGGATAAAATAAATGAGCTGTTCGAGTATAGATCTTTTCAGACACTCTTTTTCCTTTGACCGCTCTATAACCTGCGATTTTAACAAGTCCATGTTTATCTAGCTTATCAAGATGTTTATAGATGGTTTTCAAACTGTATCTATACTTTTTTAAGTCGAAATTAAAATAAAGTTCGTGAATTTCTTTAACAGTCAAGTATTTATTCTTTAATGCTTTGATAATTCTATCGTACTCATTTACTAACTTTATCTGATCTTCCGTGAGATATTTAACTATCTCAGGTTCATATGTGATGAAATCCTGTGTCTGATCTGGTTCTTGATGCATTTACTGTTCATTATAAACTATAACTCTGCTTATTTAAATTTTTGTATATGAAGGTTGATCAATTACCAGTGAGGTAAATTATAAATACTAGCATTGCGAACCATTAACCATAATTGTTAAATTTAATTTAATTTATCAATTTATGTTTTAGGAAGAGTAATGATGAAATATAGACGCATGGGTAGTACAGGATTATTTTTAAGTGAAATTGCTTTGGGCTCTTGGATGACTTATGGAGAAAGTATAGATGAAGAGGCTTCGAAGAAATGTATGATAACAGCTGTCGAGAATGGAATCAATTTCTTTGATTGCGCAGATATATATGCTACTGGAAAAGCAGAGGAGATTATTGGAAGCTTCCTTAAGGACGAGGTAGTTTCACGAAAAGATTTGGTCATTAGTTCTAAGGTTTATTGGGAAATGAGTAAAAATGTTAATAATCGTGGATTAGGCCGAAAACATATAAAAGAATCAATCGAGAATTCTTTGACTCGGTTTTCTCTAGATTATCTGGATATTTACTTTTGCCATTCATATGATTTAAGGACTAATCTTTTGGAAACTGTTCGTACTATGGATGATCTGATTACACAAGGGAAGATTCATTATTGGGGGACATCGATTTTTACGGCTGCTGAGCTTGAAAGGATAATATGTGTCGCAAAGGAACATAATTTGGCTTTGCCAAGTGTTGAACAACCTCGATATAATATGATTGACAGATATATCGAAAACGAGGTAATAGATATTTGCAAACGTTATGAAATGGGTATTGTGGTTTGGTCACCACTTTATTATGGGATTTTAACAGGAAAATATAATAAAAATATCCCTTCTACTAGTCGGGGAGGTCAAACTGAAGAAAGAGCTAAAAGATTTCAAGAAATACTTGAAAAAAATAATCTTCGATCAAAATTAGTTAGATTATCAACCCTAGCTTCAGAACTTAAGATGTATCAATCCCAATTATCTCTAGCTTGGATTCTTCGGCAACCTCAAATTACATCTGCGATTACAGGTGCATCAACCTCTTCTCAAATCATTGAAAATACACAGTCCGTACAGTTCTCTTTATCTCAAGAAGATTTGGAAGAAATCGAAAATATTCTAGATAATAAACCCCTCATTCCCTTTCCTTATGATCACACTCCATATGATTAAAAACTCTTTTTATTGCCTTTCAGAGATACAGTTTTTTCAATTTTCTCCTCTAGAAAATGGAAATCCCATGAATTTCTTATATTTTTACGATATGGGAAAAAACATGGGTTTTTTTAATATATTTTCGATGTTCTTCTCCGAATCGTTTGATTAATTCCTTTTCTTCCATTTTTATCCAATAGCAAAAGGAATGAAATATATTAAAGCAATAATAATTGAAAGTAAATTATTTTTCAATAAAGCTGCTGAAGTAGTGTTTTGAACAGGCTTCTGAGAATGAAAATCTCTTGAAAATTGTCCTTATTGGAGAACCTGACACCAGTTTTGATTATTTTGAATTCAATGCTGAAACTGATCTCCCGCGCTCTCAGGAAATTCTTCTTGTCTTTACAAAAAAATGCCTTAGCTACCCGTGAGCGTCATAATGATGCGCGTTTTGAACTACTACCTAAATATTCATAAAGAAGTTTTATCTTTGTTTTCAGCTTTTTTCCAGTTTTTATGGCTTAAAAACGCCAATTATGAAGGAAAATATGTTTAAAATGTATTTCTTAATACTCCATTACAGCAGTTCTTGCTTGATCTAATGTCTGTTTGCTAGGGAAACGTATTAAGAAAGAGCTGTTGAAAATAGAAAAAAATGGTTCATATTTATAGAAGCAGTATAATGGATTTTCTTTTTCTCTCTAAGAGTTTATAAAGCTTGACGCAGTTTGTGAACTTCAGGGGTAAAATATGAGTCTGATCGACTACTTCATTATTTTTCTTGAAGGATACGCTATTACAACTATTGTTATGTGGTTTGTGAATTTCTACCTAAATGCACGTTTATATCGAATACAATATGAAATAATCGAACCCAGTGAGGTCCTCTCTCTTGCGAACCTTCAGGAGCTCCTTCAACAAAAAGAACTAGCAGATCTAGATATCAAAATTTATTCTTCCTCTATTCCTCAAATGATTTTTCTTGATAAAGCCTCAATGATAAACAACAAGTTTGAGAAATCTACCTTATTAATCTCCTCTCGCTTTTTCTCTGAACCTTTTTCCTCTGTTGATCGAAAAGGGATGCTGGGATTTCTTATTTACAAAATCTTACTAGTTAAACATCTTAAAAGGATAACTCTCCGAAAAATGTCCTTTTATCGATCTTTCCTAGTTCTTATAATTTTAGATATTTTATTCCTAATTTTAGTAATTAGTTTATTCGCGCCTCTTAGAGGGGGTCAATTTGATCTTCAATTTCCATTGCTCGTTTGGCTTTTTATTAACTATATTCTCATCGCTCGTAATGGAATAAACGAGATGAGGCAAATACACAACGCAGACAATTTTGCGTTTAATCTAACCAATGAATATGTTAAGATTCTTCAAAAGTATACTAAAGTCCTCTCTAACGAAAGATCCTTCTTCCAGAAGTTATTAGTATTTTTATTAATGATCACATGGGTGAAACCTCATATAGCGCTTTCTAAACGCTTATGGCGCTTGAACCCTATTCACGAAGAGATCTGGTGCCCTCACTGTTCAAAGAAACTTCTCATTACACAAAACTGGTGCCCTAATTGTAATTTTAATATTTCTACTCCTTTTTCATATTCAAATTTTCTGATTTGGGCAACTATTGCTTGTTTTGGGTTTATCTTACTCCCAGTATTGATCCTTGGTTTTTTCGAATCAAGTTCTGAAAACCATATCTTTCTAATCCTTCTATACAGTTATCTCTGTCTATTTTTAATCGCTTTAGTGACAGAGAGAATTCACTTTCAAAAAATTTTACCCCGACAACCCAATTCTATTCTTCTTACCTTCCTTCTAGGGCTATCGCTTGTATTTGCGACATTTATTTCGTTCCTGATGGATAAAGGATTAAATTCTATAGTCAAAGAAAGCATGCAATATTCGTCTGTAACTTTTTTTGTAGGTTTCGTTATGGGGGGATTTATTTTATACTATCTTGTCATTGAGCTTCGTTTTAGAAAATCCACTGTCCAGTGGAGTTATTCCCGGTGTCCCCGCTGTTCTCAAATCCTTTCTAAACATTCTTCATCATGTCCGAATTGCAGGCAACAATTGAGAACTGAATCACAAATGAGACCTGAAATAGAAGTTGAAACTCCTACTGTAGCTATGAAGGAAGAGATTATTTCTCCTATTAGGTTTTGTCCAACTTGTGGAACCAATCGAATCGAGAATTCCAGCTTTTGTATTACCTGTGGGTATCGTTTTTCCCAAAAATGAGAGTCTCAATCCAGAGAGGATTTATATTGATGATGTTCTCCTTAATTATTAATTTTGAACAGAATTAAGAGAAGACCCCGTGTGAAATATTATAGCTGAATTTACGGTTTTTTCATAACTTAAAACTATTAATTGCCTAGTATACTTTAAATGGCTAATTTTATGTTAATGATCTCTTATTCTACTATGCGCGTTCATCCTACTGGGATGTTGGAGCATTTATCGTCATCCCCTTGCTTTTCTTTGCTTGATCAGTCTTCTTTATCTCTGCAATCCCTTATATCGCTGGGATTTGGGTACCAGAATATTCTCAGGATCTTCCTCATTTACTCCTTAACGATTGGCAATGCTCCCTAAATCCTATTATTCTCTCAGTCTGGTTTTTTCTTTTCTATAAGCTTATCATTTCCCCATTTAGGAAAAAAAATTCGAATCCAGAACTTCAAGAAAATATTATATAGAACTGAAATGTATTAGTGCTGTGGTAATTGAAACCGGTTTGTAAGTGATCATCTGATGTCCCCAAAAACCCAAGAATTCAGTCAACTCCCTAAAACAGGCAGAATTGGTCGCTTCGCGAAAATCCTGCAACAAGAAACGTCTAACACTGTTGTATTTCGCATTATGAAAGATGCCCACGTATATACCTCGACCTCTAATAATCGTATCAAAGCTAGCTGGATTAAAGGCGCTATTAAACGATTGGAAATCGAACTTGGAGCCGAGAATGGCCAAAAAATCATGGAATCGTGTGGACGAATGTGTTGTGGGACAACTACTCGAAAACGAGTTAAAACTCTCATGGGAGAATCTAACAACATTCCTGAATTTCTTGAGAAATTGAACAAGAATGGAATAGGGGGTGGCCGATTACTCCTTAAAGATGCGCATACGATTACTGGTGGCTACAACAAATGTTACTGTGGCCAGGTTAAACAGACAGAGGAGAAATTTTTAACCAAGACCTATTGTTATTGCTCTATTGGCTGGTATAAACAATTGTTTGAAACTGCGCTTTACCAATCGGTCGATATCGAATTGGTTCAATCCATTATTTCAGGAGCTAAGACCTGTGAATTCATTATTCATTTTTAATCCTTGTTCAAGAATTTCTTAACAACTTGGTGCAAAATTTACCTCAGATAGAAATCGGGATAAACAATTATTTACGCTGGTTGGGGTTCTTTCAGCCATTAATGGGATTTTTCTACCTATTAGGTATTATAATTCTTCTTCTTTCCTTCTCTATTTTTCTCCCTCCTTTTTAGATGTATTAATCCTCGAACTTCTCACCTAATTATATGGTAAGACGTTAACTTTATTCAGTTGATTTATCTATCAAAACTACTCATTATTGAAATTCAATTAGCTTGATCTCTATACCTTGATCCTTTAATTTAAAAACAGAATATTTTCTAGCCTCCTCTGAAAATGATTTTCCAAAAATAATCCCCTTTTTTGATTCTAAATCATTTAATACAGACGCAAAATCTCTAACTGATTTCGGTCCCACATGCCCCTTCTTTACTTGGCATGGAATACCCGTACTAAGAATACCATCTAATCCACCATCACGAGTTGTCGATAGCATGAGAATATCGAATTTTTCGCTTAACCAATTATGAAATTCAAAACCATTCATTTCTTTTGTTTCGTCCCAATCTAAGGAAGAGGTAGAGATTAATTCTTCTAGATTTGTCTTAGAATCTTTGAAATCATTGATATCTATTGACCTAAGTAATCGTTTTGCCAATTCTATTTGAGGCCACTTCGCGCTTCGTAAAATATTATTAATCGCCTGCTTAGAAACACCTCGTAGTTCTCCGATCTCTTGATATGTTAATTGCTTTTTTCGTTGATCAATTACTTCTCGTTGAGTATTCGTCCATTGTTTAGTTAATGTATACAGTAATAAGAATAACGTGTTCAAGGTTTTATTGAATGCCATATTCGGAGAATGAATCCAGAAATCAAGCTTATATACTGTAGCCACTTTTAAAGAAAATCTTGAATTAAATAACGCTTCACCATCGATTTCTAATACATTAGTAGAAAAACTGGTTGAAATATCCCCGATTCCGATTCCACATCGAAATTTATACGGAAAAAGCTCAGAAATCGATTCTAATATTTCATAGGTGTATTTGAATGATTTAATTGCCCCTTGAAACGAATCTCCCCAAACAATTACAAACGGGGCTTCTAATTGCAATTTGTATTCTTGATTAATTGTTTGTAGAGTCTTTTTCAATTGATGTTGTGCGTCAACTCGATTTTTAATTTTCCTTGATTTCACGATATCGCCTGTCATGATAATATACACTAATTCTCACATCCACTGATTCTTTTGAAAGAAGCATCTTTTATATTTTTTTCGTTAGTAAATATTTAAATATTGACTTGTTCGTATTGTATATATAATATCATATTTCTTGACTGTAAATAATTTTTTAAACTGGAAATGTCATTTTATTAGAAATTTCTCGCCAAGTCAATCGAATTTAATTGACTAATATAAACCTTACACAATATGCTAAAGAGAATAATTATGTTCTTTTGGTACAATCCACTTCGACTCAATTTGATCTTCTTGTCAATACTAGTTGGATTTTGCTTGAAACCATCAAGTCTAGCTGAACTGAAAGACAGAGGGAAGTGATCCAGCATAGACGTCAGGGTCTTACCTATGAAAAAATTGGGGAACTGCTCAAATCGACAGCTGAAAAATTCATTACTAAACAGGCCGTTTACAATATTCTTAAAAGTGCACAATGGGAGTCTGCTTCAATGGGGATTCATACCTTGAATCATCTTGTATATCCCTATTAAACATCCAACAGTGTGAACCGTATGGTACCAATAGAAATAGTGGCAATTTATTTACTGGGAGTTTATCTAATTGTGGTTGGGGGGGGTATATTAGTCGTAGGTTTAATTTTGAAGGTTTTACGAACCAACAAAAAATCAGAATCTGTAACTCCAACTGAGGGAATACATGGAGCAGGGATTATTGTTGGGATTTTAGAACGAACCATCATCCTCACACTCGGCCTGCTAAATCAGTATAGTGCTATTTCTTTTGTTTTAGCTGCCAAATCCATGGCTCGATTTAAACAACTTGAAAAACAGGATTTTGCTGAGTATTACCTTATTGGAACCCTGTCCAGTTTTAGCATTGCAATAATTTGTGCGATCCTCGCGCAGGCCGTCTATCAATTCTATTTAGTTCCCTTGTTTCCCTGAATAGTGTATAAAGATATTATCTCTCCACAGGAGGGGTAACCATAGGGAAAATGCATAAGTTCTAGTTTCACATCTGACGAGGTAATTATGACACATATTGCTGATTCCACATTTAAAATAAGTCCCTGTTCCTCTTTCTCTCATCCGAAATATAATTAAATATTATTGATTTCTCTGGTGATAAGTAACTGATGAATTCATTACAAATTCAAGAATGAAAGCACCAATTACGGCCAAAATTCCTTCAAGAAGATTTCCTTTAAATCCAGCGAGTAATATGTCATTTTCATCCATTCTGATCACATTATATTTCATTATACTTCTGTTTTAATAAAATTATTTTCTCTATATTGCCAGTTTAACCCAGAATTACCTTTCTTTAAGGTACGAATTGTTTCGATTAACTAGGTATTCAGTTGTCTTTGTTGCTAACCAATTAGCTCGTCCTATCTTTTTTTTAAAAACTCTGATCGCAGTAAGGATCTTCTTGAATAAGAGTTTTCGTTTTAGTGTATTAGCAAATAAGTTAACCATGTTCAAGCTTGAGATTGGCAGAAGCATTGGTATAAATACTAATACTTTTTTTCCTTTGTTATTATTATGCCATTTATGACTCGTGCTCAATTAGCCATGCTTACTAGTTCCTTTCTTTGGGGGGTTGCACCCATTTTCGTGGGTGTAGCCTTAGATTCTTGTACCCCATTATTCATCATGACCATGCGTTTTGGTATTGCTGTTTTAGTCATGAGCGTGTTTATTCCTAAAATACAACATAGAAATGGACTTCTTTATTTAAAAACTCCTACTATTATGGTTATTGGATTTTTGATATCTATGGGGTATTTATCATCCACCATTGGCCAAAATTTAACCACTGCGGGGTTAGCTACTCTGTTATCTACCAGTTATGTTATGATGGTGCCTTTTATGACTTGGAAACTTAAGCACAGCAACCTTTCTAAAGAAATAATCTTCCTTGCATTTTTAGCATTAGTGGGAATGTTTTTTATTTCATATAATGGTGACTGGAATAATTTTTCAAATATCACCAGTATTGGCACATTATACTTGTTGGTTGCAGCTGTTTCTTGGGGATTAAATATAGTATTAACTGATAAATTTATGACTGATATGCGATTACAGACTGGTACCTTTGATTATCTCAGTTTTCTCTATGCAAGTCTTATCTATACATTTCTCCCTCTCTTTGTATTATCCTTTTTTTTAGCCCCACCTCCGACTGACATCATATTAAATGTTCTTCCTATTTTCCTCTTTCTAGGGATTTTTGGATCAATTATCACATTTGGATTGTACCAATATGCCTTATCTAAAATGGGAGCAGTTAATACTGCATTCTATTTACTCTTACAGATCCTCGTGCCCTTTTCTTATGAAATAGTCTTTTTAAGAATAACTTATTCTGCTTGGATTCTTATTGGAAGTGCTTTTGTCCTTTTAACAATGGTTACTCTTGAATCTCATGGTTTGCAACATCTTCATAACCTCTTCTTGAGGTATATTCAAAGAAAACCTCAGAACCACTGTTGACTGACAGAACGTTAACCAAATGTCAGGATTTGTGGTTTTTCTATCATTTATCATTATTTTCTTTAAAATATTCTTTTTTTAGCATCATTAATTGTTTTCTTAACTTGAAATTTTTCAGATTAACCGACAGGTGAATATTAAGGTAGATCCTTTCCGAATAGTGGGGAAACCGAGATTTTTTTGTAGCAACCCTCGTTAGATAGAGAAGCCACAGAATAGGTGTTCACAACATCTGGTTTAGAATCCGAGGGGTGCTTCGTTAGAAAAGCACTTAATGACGAAATGCAAAAGTATAAATATGTAATATAGTATTGTATCAGATACAGTATAATTGTAAATACAGTATTGTAGGTGATACATTTTGATTAATAACATCAAAGGTAACGACTTATCTACCGTAATAGAGTCTGAAGCTCATCGTAAATTTTTGGAAAACTTTGAAAGTGATCTATTACGCGGAATAGGTAAGATCTGTATTCTTAAGGTAGTTAAAAAACATGGAAAAACTGGGGTGTATGGATATCAACTCCTCAAAGATCTCAAGGAGTTAACAAATGATATGTTGATTATTAAAGAAGGCACTCTCTATCCACTATTGAGAAATCTTGAGAAATGGCAATCAAAAAATAGTGAGCTTTCTTTAGTTCAATCATATAAACATATTGAGGGAGATCGCCCTAGAAAATATTACTATCTTACAGAGGAAGGTGCAAGAGTGTTGTCCCATTTAGAGGGGTTTTTCCTCAAACTACTTGAAGCAATCTCAGCGATAACTGATTTCCAAATCATCTTGAATGATGAAAAATATATTTTTTGCCAGAACTGTAAGACTAGAATTGAGTATTCGGAGAAAGATGCTCAATACTGTGAAATTTGTGGATTTAAGCTAAGTACTTAACATTAGGAGAATTGAAAATGACATTAGAAAACGAAAAACTAGTAGAGAATTTCCTCAAGGAAATTAAGAAACATTTACCAGATTGGCTCAAAAGCAATGAGGAAAAATTAGACGATATTATGCTAGAAATTAGCTCCCATATCTGGGATAGCGCTCAAGAAATTGCTGGATCAGAAGAACCCAATACAGCCAGCGTTCAAGAAGCGATCACTCGCCTCGGGAATCCTAAAGAGATCGCAAGAAATTATAAAAAGCGGGGAAATCCCAAATATTTCATTTCGGAGGAATTATGGTCCATTTATATGAAAGTGAATTTGTATCTTATTGCTATTTTATTCGGTTTGATTATGATTGTTCAAATAGTTATTGTTGAACCTAACAATCTTCAACAGGCTGTAGCTAATACGCTAACAACCTCTTATCCTGTTATAATTACATTCATACTGGTGGTAATAGCCATCTTCGTTGGTTTATCTGATGAAGGTTATTTCCCGAAGGATCTGGTGCTGGATGAGGATAAAAAAGCTGATAAGGAAGAAGACCCTAAATCGCAGTATTATAAACCTGATGAATTTGTACTTAGTGGGATATTAGGTATCTTTTTTGGTTTAATTATCATTATATTACCAATTGATTTATTGAATCTGTTCAGAATTATCGTGGGATTTATCATTGGATTGGTTGGTTCCGATCCGTCAGCTTTTAGCACCGAACTTGTCAGTATTTCGGTAGAATTGCAAACATTATTGGTTATCATGGGAATAGTCTCAGTAATTGTTGGAATCACTAATTTGGCGAAAATAAGAACAGATGATATGAAATTCCATCTCAACATGAATATTATCCTGCTTATTGGAGGGGTGGTGGACTTGGGTTTAAGTTTGTACGTTTTGGTAAATCTCCACTTGCTTCTTGAAGTTTTACCATTATCGGAAAACATTTTACTATTTTTTGCGGTACTAGGAGTTCTTGCGGGACTTGTTGATATTTTCAGTACAATTTCCAGGAATATCAAGCTCTATGGATTGCTTGAGGAAGGAAACCATTCTTCAGCTAGTTAAGGATACTTATACGATGCAAGCAATTGTACAGAGAAAGTTTGGGTCACCAAATGTCCTTGAGTTAGCAGAAATAGAACAACCACGTCCAAAAGATAGGGAAGTCTTAATTCGTAACTATGGTTCATCAATTAACACAGGAGATATACTTTATAGGAGCGGTAAAGCTCCTAAAGCAATTTTCTCACCGATGAGACAGATTACTACTCCTTTTTGCGAATAGGGCTTACTGGAATTAGAAAACCAAGGATGAGAGTTCCAGGCTTAGGATTTGTTGGAGAAATTGTAGCTGTGGGTGAAGAGATAACCGATTGGAAAATCGGAGATCAGGTTTATGGTTTCTCCGAAACTGGAGGGGCATACGCGAAATATTTGTGTGTTCCTTCAGATATTCTTGCAAAGAAACCTAAAAATTTAACCTTTCAAGAAGCTGCAGCAGTCCCAGGTGGTTCTACACCGGCATTAATTGCGTTTAGAGATCTAGCGACCCCGAAAGAAGGGGATAAAGTTTTAATTATTGGTGCTTCTGGAGGAATTGGAACTTTTGCCGTTCAAATGGCTAAAAATGTATATGGTGCGGAAGTTACTGGAGTATGTGGCCCTACAAATATGGATATGGTAAAATCCATTGGAGCAGACTTTGTTATAGATTATGCGAAGGAAGATTACACTAAGGGGGAAATCAAGTATGATATAATTTTTGATACCATAGGAGCATCTAATCTGTCGAAATGTAAGAATATTCTTACAGAAACGGGAGTCTTTGTCTCCAATAATCCCGTAACTAATCCAAGGTCTCTTTTCCATATGATTACAGGGATTAAGAGATTAAAATCAGGAACAGCAGATGAGAGTGCCACAGCTATGGAACAAATTCGTCAATGGATTGAGGAGGGTAAAATTGTACCAGTGATTGATACAGTCTATCCTTTAAGTAAAGTATCTGAGGCACACCGCCATTACGAAACAGGCCATGCTAAAGGACGAATAGTGATTGGTATTGAGTGAATAAGTAGGTATAAGTAATTAAAATGAAAGCAATTGTCTTGACATTTATCTGGTAATTTCCCCTCTATTCCTGTAAGTAAAATTAATCCACCTGATTCACTTTTTTCTCTTCCACATTCAATATATTTAAATCAATCACGAATTAGAAAGGAAGATCAGGAGCCATTGAGGAAAAAATTCATAGGATCTTTGTAGGATGACAGTCGAAGGTGAATCTCCCTTTCCGAAATATGAGAAATTAATCGGACGAATAGCTGCTATTGATCTTGTACGAGGATTAGCAATGGTCTTAATGGCACTTGATCATGCATCCACTTACTGGAATTCAGGAAGACTCTTTGGTGAATTCTACTATGCTAGTCGTCCTCCTATTTTACCTGATTTGTTACAATTCTTTATCCGATTTGTATCCCATTGGTGTGCTCCGACTTTTATATGTCTAGCTGGTACTTCAATGGTATTTTTCGAATCAAGAAGACTAGAGCAAGGACTCTCCCAAAAGGAGATCACAGAACATTATATTATTCGGGGGGTAATTCTTCTCCTGATTGAATGGCTCTTAATTGCTCCCCTATTTGAGGCTGGATTTTTATATTTCGGAGTTCTTGCAGCCATTGGTGTTGGTTTCATCCTTTTTGCATTTATACGTAAACTTAATACAAAAGTGATCCTTTTTTTCTCCCTTCTTCTTCTCTTATCACCTATTTTTGCTGAATTTATATGGAACCCCATATTTAATCCAGGTGCTCATCCTATTAGTTTCTCAATTTTTAATATGGGAAATTTGGGGGGATTTTTTCAAAATGAATTTTTTAAAAATTGGTTTAATGCCATGACATATAATCCAGTGTGGCCTTACGGCTTATATCCCCTTGATCCATGGCTAGGCGTCATGGGTATGGGTATAGTCTTAGGCCGGTGGATATTAAAGCAAAAACAAGATGCGATTTCAAATCGAACTATTTCAAAACAGTTATTTACCATTGGGGGAGCGTTCCTGTTATCCTTCTTCATCCTTCGTACAACTCAAGGATTTCCCTTTAATTACTTCCCAATCTGGCAAGATACAGGAGTTCTGATTGATAATGCTTTTGCTTTTCAGAATTATTTTTTTATGTCCAAATACCCCCCTTCAATGGTATTTTTACTCTGGACACTTGGGGGCATGTGTCTCGCTTTAGCTTTTGGTTTTTATTTCGAGGAAGACTTAAGATTTCAGAAATTAGTGAAACCTATCCTAGTTTTTGGATCTTCAGCCTTATATTTTTATTGTACGCATTTGCTCTTATATGCCGCTATTCCTGAGGTTACAAATTTGGTAAAAGGTTTTTCAGTCCAAATTACTCTGATTGTTTGGATTCTTGGACTTATACTTCTATATCCCTGCTGCTTAGAATTCCAGAAATGGAAGAAAAAGTTCCCAAATTCGGTTCTAAAATATTTCTAACGGGATAATGGTGGAAGAGTTTCTTATCGTCCCATACGTTTCAACCTTCTTAATGTCTTGGCATTATCCCTTGATACATGTACCAAACCGAAGGAGGGCTCCTATTTCAAGAAAAGTGTGAAAACTGAGAGGTTCCCTTGTTAGATAGCTATTGAAATCGCATTATGGATGTTTACACAAATTGGCTTTTGATCTAACGCTTTTTTTACTGTTCTTTTTTCCATTCATGGAATTATATGGATAGATATAGCTATGCAAAAAACTCCTCTAGATGTGGTTGATAGTCGGTAAACGCCTCAATTATTCTCTCAGGAATTGATTTGTTAGTTTGCGGATTTGGCCAGATCAGGGTTGCTTCCGATTCCTGAATGGCGGGAGCTTGTGTCACGAGGATTTTATTCTCTAAAGTCTCTTTCCTTGGGGTTTCTCCAGTCCTCCACCAACGTTGCTGCGTGATTAGGATGAGGCCTATTAAATTGGTGGAGGTACCTAGGAGGGGGTCAATAGTTGGACCCGCGTTCTTCAAAATCTCTTCTGGCTTCCACCCACTTGTATGGTTATGTATCACCAGAATGTTGGGGTGTTGTTTGAATTGTTTTAGATCTAAATGAGTTTTTTTCTTAGTAATTATATCGACAATTCGCTCCTCCACTACTCTAGCAGTTATCGGACTAAATCGGAATCCATTGGCATACTCTTCTGGTAGGCTCTCCTGTAGATGTTCTGGTGCAATCCCAATCGTTACATACCCCTCTTCATTTACGATGATGATTTGATCCTTTTCTAATGCCTCATTAACTTTTTCTTTTAGTTTTTGCAGAAAGAGCTTGAGTTCTGCATCTTTTAGGGCTTTGGTTATGACTCCGCCATAGAGGATGGGTTTTCGAGCCTTAATCAAGTTGTTAATTATCACAAAATAGAAGTCGTTGAGTTGGATATCATGTTCTGGTGTATTGAGAGGGATTACTAGAATATTATACTCCTGAGAGTTAGCTTCTACTACTAGATCTGGTCGTTGCTCTGTAGGAGACTGTTCTATAAATGAGATATTTAAGCCTGCAATTTTTAATTTTAGAGCAACTTCTATTTCCGTTAGCGCCTGATACACCTCTGTAGGTTTATCTAAACGGGCAAGAACTTTGTCCGCTCCATATATTGTGCTGAAGAGGGTTATTTTCTTGGCAAATTGGATGTTCCACTGATAATCCTCTGGGGATGCTCTGAGCAATTTAGCCCCTATTGGGTGACGCATGGAGTATGTATAGTCTGTATACTCTCCTAAGATACTTTGTAGTGTTTCGATTGCTGCTAGACCTTCTCTACCATTCTCGTAATGCATGTACACTTTTTGATGAAAATCATTCACCATTTCCCAGAAGTTCAGAGCTTTTCATCTCCTTTTGAAAGCACTCTATTTTCGGTGTATTTCCTATTAAATTTCAACCTGAAAATAGAAATAAACTTTAAAATTAAAAAATGACTCCCCTCAGTTATTAAGTGGAACGCTTTTTTAATAATCGATGGGAGGTTGAATTGATTGCAGGGAGTGATATTCATATATAATCAAGCAATACTACTCAAGGTAAAATTGCAACATACCTGATCGAAATCCATATGCTATGACTATGTTTGTTTTACCTTCTAACAGCAGATTTAGGTTATGAGAATGGTTTTTGATATCTTTAGCACTTTTTGCGTCTATTTATTACCTGTTTTTGTTGCGTTAATTAACCTAAAATTCAACAATGACAATCTGAGATATGGGATCTTAAGTTATTGTGCCTTAGTGACTGCGTTTGCGTGGCAAGTTGGTGCTGACTTTAATAGGTATCTAGGGATTATTAACAATGCAACTGAATTTGAGTTCACCCTAATTGAACCTCTCACAGAATTTATCTACTTTTTAACAAACCAAATTGGAGAACCAAGATTTTTCTGGGGAATTCTCGCCCTTATCACTTATGGTTCTCTTTTTCTCTTTATTCAGGATTTGGAGGAAAGTGAAAAAGATGGAACAGTTGTGTTATTCTTCCTCCTTTTTGGTATTTTTGGCATTGCTTTAAGACAAATCTCTTCCGTTGCTGTTTCTCTATTAGCAATTCAGAGCTTTTATAATAAGCAGTATAAAAAAGCGGGGATATTTTTATTATTAGCTTGGTCAATTCATAAAACTGTAGTGATGGTCCCATTAATCCCTATTGTGGGTTTGGTGTTAAGCAAATTAAATCGATATTACCTAGCATTAGTTCTCCCTTCAGTTTTATTCCTTATAACGATTTATCAAGATATCATATTATCTTTCTTAATTCCTATTCCTTTACTTGGGAAGTATTGGTTGGCGTTGATGACTTACGAGGAGGGAATCTATCTATCTCCCCTCAGAATTGCAATCTCGATTGGGTTTGGATTTGTCTATTTATTCTCCTGTACTTGGATGAGGAGAAACCTTTCTCCAAAAAACTACATATTTTACTTGACTGGGATCTTTGGCCTAGGTCTTCTCTTTGGATTTTCGAGTGTTCATGCAGGACGGTTGATGGTTGCATTTGGAGCGATTGGTATTCCTTCTTTTACTCATTTCTTCAAAATGAAAGATGTTTCGAACAATCAAGAATTACCTAACCTCCTCCGCAGTTTTAAAACCTGTAAATATTCTGGAATTCTTGCTATAACATTTTCAGTTATTTTCATTATTGTTTTGCTTTTTGAATATGATTATTTTCCTTACAATATTTCGAAAGATATTCCTTGGGAATCAGAAGACGATTTGGAATATAAACTTGGGTATTATAATTCTGGAGAAGTTGAAAGTCCCTATCATATGAATAAGGTCGTTGAATTTTACCTAATCCCTGGGATTCTGATCCTATTCTTCTGTACAGCAGCAAGTTATGTGTTTTTTCAGTTATGGAATGTATTGAAGATGCAATACCAATCTACTCAGTAGAATCAAACTCAGAGACAAAGAAACAATTTTCTGTTGGATTGCCTAAGTAAATTATCCCACTAGCCTAGGATACATACAATCCTAGAATATTCTAAGATGTGATTTTATATTCTCAATCTTTTTCAATTAGCTATCTTTGAAGCTAGAGATCCCAGTATATTTTCTTCCTGGTCTTTCACTCATATTTTAGCTAGGGATTAGTGTGGACGAGTTTTTTCAGAATAAAAGCATGTAAAGAAAACGAACGGACATTAATGTTTACGATATTGATTTATTCAATGGTTTCTCCCACATATACAGCTTTTCAGTGATAATAAATCCTATTGATTGGAGTATGGAATTATAATATTCATCATTAATGTTTATTTCCACCGAGTATATTTCTCTTGGGTTATATTTCCTTAATCTCTGTAATCCCTCATTAATTAAATGTTCCTCTATATGATGTTCTCTATATTCTTTTAATGTTCCAATCAATTCTAATTCAGCTATCCTTGTATATGGATCTAATCGGAATTGACAAACCGAAATAAAGTCTCCTTCAGTAGATACCATTGCAAGGTCTAAGTCCTCATGGTAAAATTCCGCGTTATGAAGGAATTGTATCCTTTCTATTGAGGCATATTCTGCGCAATGAGGATATATTGCTCCTAAGCATTTCTGAAATTTATTAATATCTGTTTTTGAACTTTTAATATTATATATCTTGAATTTTGGGGGTAAATCTACTTTTGAAATCGAATGTACTAGTGATATTTTATAATTAAATTCATGTAATTCAACTAAGTGATAGTTTAATTCTTCTAATACTTTTGATCTATCTGTGTCAGTTTCGACTGTGTAATGAATGATTCGTTTGCTATTCCCTCTTATTGATCTCTCATAGTCCTCTAAGTCTAAGAAGATCTGTTTTTCAAGGGATTTGAATTGAGGAAGAATTTCTAAATGGTAATTAGCCGCTCCACCTCTATGGGAAACCGCAATAATGTTACTAACACCATCGTGATCGTTTAGTTCCCAAATTAAAATATCTTTGTCATCTTCTGTTGTATAGATCGATCCACAAGGCCCAAATTTATGATTTTCTATTTTAGTTGGTATTAAATAATTTAAATCTCCAAGTTCCTCGTAAACTTCTAATAAAAATTCTCTAGCTAAATCTAAATCCCTATCATAACTGAAAATCCTTTTCCTAAGATTCATCGATAAATCACAACTTATATTTTTGGAAAATAACCTATTACGGTTCATTATTAGTTAGTAAATTATATAAAATTAACACTAGCTTTTTTACCAGTATCTTGTTTCTTAAATAGGTATAATTGCTAAGACTTTACGTTTACTTACTAGTGTTGTAGGTCAGGTTGTTGATTCTATGTCTATTCCGCAGGAAAATCATCCTTCTCTTTCTTTAAAAGAAGTTTTTTCTCTTTATGTAGATGCAGTTCAAAAAGCAGATCTTCAGAGATTATTTACTACCGTCACTGATAAGGAAGATTTCTTTTTCATTTCTGCCCGAGGAGTTCTCATTGATTCACTCAAGGATTATTATAATTTCCATGATGAATGGTTCAAAACGAGGAATTGGGAAATGTCTGCTGAATTAATTAAGATATTTGAATCTCCATCTTTTGGTTATACTATGGCTCTTTTTTATTATAGAGAGCAAGATCCAGACACTCAACAAATCACAGGCTTGGATTCCTATTTTACTTTACTTTTCCGTCGTGAAAAT
Organism: Candidatus Heimdallarchaeota archaeon; assembly: GCA_011364965.1. Taxonomy (GTDB): domain Archaea; phylum Asgardarchaeota; class Heimdallarchaeia; order Hodarchaeales; family Hodarchaeaceae; genus Hodarchaeum. Next base: position 436,393 of record RDOB01000004.1, on the reverse strand, counting down.
GGCTTATGGAAAGTATTTTCTGATATCTGCTCCCCTATCACTCGTTTTAGTACCAATCCAGTGGAAGCAATCCGTTATTCCACTGATCAAGAATATCTCTTTTCTATTCTCAAAAGTAGACGTACTATTCGTAAATTTAAATCAAAATCTATTCCTAAAGCCCATCTGTTGAAAATTCTAGATTCGGTGAAGTATGCTCCCAGTGCAGGGAACCAACAACCTTGGAAGTTCCTTGTCATGCAAAATCCAGAAACTATGAGGAAATTGAAGACAGAAGTGCTTAGCTGGTACCTCCAGAGGTATCAGGAACACCGAACTTCTTCTCCTGCAGAAATTGATGAATTAAAGACTTCCTTAACCCAAACCCTTGATAAAATCTTCTCTGCTCCCCTATATATTGTTATTTTAGTTGATACCACTGTGAAATATCCTGAGTATACTCTTCAAGATGGTATGTTTGCAGCTGCGTATTTTATGATTGCAGCTCGCAATCTGGGGTATGGTACAGGATTTTATACGACTTTTTTCCCTGAATCTCAACTTAAAACTTTTCTTCAAATTCCTGAGAAATACCGTTTGATTTGTTTCAGTCCGTTAGGAGAACCTGAGGTTTGGCCTGAGGCCGCTCCTCGAAAGCCTTTAGATGAATATGTCGTGTTTGAGGCATTTCAAGAATTTCAAGAATAGGAATATTTCAGGGATCTAAGAAGTAGCATTCGATTGTCTTAAACATTTCTTTCTGATCCTTTTCTTTCTGTAATATTTAATTAATAAAAAATAACTATCGAATAATTGTCGATCATTAGGTGAAGAGAAATTAGGATAATAATCTCTATTTACCCATGTGCAGTACCGTACATTTTTAACTAAAATGTAGAGTGTGAAAATCAGTGTTATTTTCAATGCATAAAGGGATTGATTCTTTGAAAATACTCCCTTTTATTTGTTTGAAGGAATATTTATGTTGAGTATTCAACTTTTCCTACTGTAAAAATGGTTTATTTGTCACTAAAATAATGGAAGGAGTGAATATTCCAACAAGTACTAATATTATGATTATAAGAAGTTTGTTATTCATATTGAGTATATTCTTCATCTTACTTTCCAAGGAAGACCTACATTTTTTGGACTCTTCCATTCTTTTGGTCATACTGGTTTAAAATCTTTTACTCATTCTTTTTCTTTCCTCTTTCCTACCGGAGCTACGTAAGTAGCAAACTCTTCTTCCCCATCCACTCCAATTAAGTCGTCGATCCCTTTTTGATCATATGCCAAAATCGCACACATCCCTGCATTAATAGCCTCACATGCTAGATATAAGTTTTGACAGATATGCCCCACTTCGATCGGTATGGTTCTGTAGGAAATCAGTGAGTACCGCCATTCCGTCCGATAAGGTGTAACTGTCCAAATAAAGAAAACTGCGCTTCTACCTGAAAAAGTTTGATCATTAGTAAATCTCGATAACGTCTCTCCAATAGTTGTTTCCTCAATTGGTTTTACGAACAACAGCTTCTCCTCTATAGCAAGATAACGATAGATTCCTGGCGATAGGTTCTCTACGCGTTGTACGACTAGGTAAGTTTCAAAGGGATGCCGCGATCCCCCTGATGGTACAGTTCGTTTTAATGCCCTTTTTTGTCCGTGGCGTTCATCAATCCCTATTTTCTGCACACCTTGGGTTGTATAAAGTAAAAATGACAGTTCTTTTAGAGTTAATGGTTTTTCGCTATAATTTCTACGACTGCGTCGATTTGTAATGGCCTCTATTAAGCTGATAGGAAAATTTTTTGAATTAAACTCTGTATGAGGGATGAGGTTTGTAATTTGGGCATCTTTTGCATAAACCTTTTGAGCGGGAGGTTCTTCCACTCCCTTCTGTTGATCTGATTCCCAATCTTCAGGGGGTGGCATAGTAGCCCAGTCAGGGGCTTTAAGTATACTTCTATTCTTTTTAAATAATTCCTTTATGTATTCTTTTCTTGTTTCCATCGTTTGAGCTCCTTTTCTACTTTATTGGGATTTATTCAAAATATCGTATACCTCCTCTGGGTAGGATACTTCCCTTTAATGTGGAAACCATTTTGCCAAATCACTAGGAATGTCTACCATTTGCTTATTGTTCACAAGCAAGTCTCGAAATTCAGTCTTCACATTGTTTAAAAATAACTTCGTTTGCTTATTAGGCGGCCCTTTTTTCAAATCCTTTACTACACAGACATAAATGATGAACTCTCGCCATTTGAAAAATTCCGACAGATAATTTAACCATTTACGATCCAGAGGATAAACTGATGAGTAACCTTTCCAAAAAACAGGTATAAATCGATCAGCAAATTCTTGTCGTTTCTCTACTGGATTATCCCAGATTGTTTCGTGAAATGCTGCAGCAAGGTCATATATAAAGAAAAAATAGTATGAATCGTCCCAGTCAAATATAATCATATTGTTTCCGTGTTTATGGAAGTTATCAGTGTGAAGATCCGTGTGGATCACCCCGAATGCATCGGGATTGGTAGGTAGTTCTTCAAAGTGTTTTAACAAACGGTTTGCAATTTGAAATATTGCTTTGTCCTCTTCAGAATCTAAATAGTCGTCCAAACCTACCACATACTCATCCTCGTAATACATGGGGCGTCGGTATTGAGGTTCGTGACTATTATATAAAACTGAGGCCTGATGGAGGTTTGCCATAACCTTCCCCATGGTTTCCCAGAATTGTTCGTTCCATTCAGCTGGATTTCGGAGTTCAACGCGATCTCCAAGAGCTTTTTCAAATGCCACAACCTGATAGATTTTTCCTTCGTGTTCTACTTGCTCTAGGTACTTTTTAACTTTTGAGTGAACAGGAATTGATACTTTAATGTTCTGAGAGTGAAGAAAGAGAATCCATTCTATTTCTGCCTGTATTAACTCCTCTTTATGGCGTGTTCCTGCCCTTAAAATATATTCTTTTCCTTCTAAGATGAATTCATAAATGAAATTGTTGTCAGCTTCCGCTAAAAAGTGAAAATCATTGCTAGATACTCCATATCTCACACTAATCTTTTCAAGGAGTGTTTTCCGTGAGGATTGCTGATCATCATTACTCATTCTATCACCTTGTAAGGATTTGGTCTTAGAAGCGTGTTTTGATTTAGACTCTTTGATTATAAGGTTAAAGCTAGTGGCAACTTTGTACTCTCTAGCTTAATATGTTTACTTTTTGGTCATTTTCTATGGATTTTCTTCCGAAGCGCAAGGAAACTAATGCTTGGAAGTAATATGGAAATGCGGATTGAAGAGATTCTCTCTGAGAGCTGGGTATTTGGCAGAAGGTTTGCTTCAGTAACCTCTTGAATTGTATCTGGAAAACTCTCTAATGTTATCCAATAGTCAACATCTGACACTATTATTTTCGCATAAAAAGGTCCTTGTGTAAATGTCTTCCCTTGATCTATGAATATAAATAACCCTGATGCTAGGAAATAATACTGGTCTCCTTGAGACAAGGGAACATCAGGGATTTCAATCGTCTTTCTGGTTGTTACGTTCCAATATGAATTATAGAAATGTAGCGTCTGCCAAATCTCTATGCTGGTAATATTAATGCTTTCTTTCTCATTGTATTGAAGCTCGAAAATAATTTCGTCATTATCCCCGTGCATCATATGTACACGTGATATTGGGAGGAATTAATCCTGCATAATGATGACAACCGATAATCTGAAGAGTGAATGGTTCAGTACAAACTGTTGAACTTACTAGGTGAGAATAAAATCGTCAAAAAACACTCGATAATTGGAATGGCTAGTCGTTTCATAATCTAGATTCAGCCACGATTGGGTGATTTAAGTTAAGTATCTTTTATAACAATGGTTCCTGCGAAATAATCCCCCAAGCGTCTTTTACTTTTGGTTTTTAATGCTAAGCAAGGACAGCAGAAGCAGCAGTTCCTCATGCAGGAGGTTGAGAGGGTGATAGGTTTTCCATCTGAGAAGTTGACAACGCGGAGTCCGAAGAGTCTTTTTCCAAAGCTCTGTCCGTGTCTAAGATTATCTTTCCAGAAAAAATAACAGGGTACAAAATTAAAACAGCCATCGATACAAAAAGCGACACTTCTCGTGATACATGGGGCTGATTTTTCTTCTAATTCTTCATGTTTCCTCATTTGGCCTTAGCTTCCTTAAGTGGTCAATTAAGGGATTCCCCCTTTATAACCTTTTAAAAGGGGAAATAGAAACAATCATGAAAGCTGTTTAAAATTCAATAAACCTCTCCCTATATTTTCTCTGCATTCAAAGAATAAAAAGAGATTTTTCCCCCTTCAATATCACGCTAAAATAATGACTCCAATAGCCTAATAAGAGTTGGCATTTTAGAATTTCAGCTGATAAGTCCGAATGTGCCCATAGAAAACGATTCTAGAAAAGTAAATGTTGGAATTGAAAGAATCAAATAGATTAGTATCCCGATTCCTAATTCTTGTTTGTACGACAGGTTGTGTACCCTCTGGAAAGCAGGAAACCGCACTAAAGGGATCATAAATGGAGTATTTGTTTTATATAATGTGTATTCCGTTGGAAACTGCTTTAGTAACCGTTTTTCCTCCCATCGGGCCTCCATAATGACTATAAAGGTAAAAATTGACCATGAGAAGACATCTCCTAAGCGTACTTCTAGAAGAAAAAGGTATCCTAATCCCATCAAGATAAACGCTACATTTTGAGGATGACGGATTATGCTATAGATATTTGTGGTCGTTATGCTTTCTTTCCGCTGTTTACTTCGTGCTAATTCGATCACAGCTCCAATAAACAGCAGGATCCCTACGATACCTCCTAAACGGGAGATTTGCACAAAAATTACAAATAAAAACTGCAAGTAAGGAACAGAATGAAAATTTAAAAAACTATAAGCCAATGTATTTAGTCGGAATGCCCGGAAAAATAATCCCAGTGTTAAATCTGCAATGTTCCAGAAATAATATGATACTAAGACCAATCCAGTTGCACCTGTAATCATGATAGCGATAATTCGGGCAATTAATGGAGCAATAGCCCATATACTACTCATTAAAAACGCTATTTGTTGAACAGGAGTAGAAAGATTGGCCCACATTTTCAATTTTACCATAGTCGAATCTCAGTCCTTTTTCGGAATTCCTGATTAAATAATATATGATCTGAGAAGTCGATTGCTCCCCAGAGGAGAGTTCTGTTTATTTTGAAGGAAATTTCTTAGTGATTATGCTCCCTTTTTTAGGGCTGAAGAGCCTTTACTCCCTCTTAATCAGAAGGAAGGTAGAATTCTTGCTTTCGTTTTTTGTTTAAGATAATGAGACACCCTCCAAGAATTAAGATCCGACTTTCAAAACCATAAAGCCCCGATTGTGTTGATTATTCAACCTGAATGGCTAATTTCAGTAAACCATTAGCTCCGTCCACAATGTAGATTTCTTTCGTATTCGTAAGGGGACAAAGATCTCTTATCGTTCCATTAGAGCCGAGACAGATTGCAGTTATGTACTCTAATTGCTGTTTTTCAGTGATTTCAAAGAAAATGAGTGTATTATTCTCATCACCCACAGCAAGAATGTTCTCTTCCAGTAGAGTAAAGTGGTTATATTGCTGCTCAATGGGATAGTAAACATTATATGGTTGACCGCACATCGTGGAGTTTACTCGGGGAATAATATAGAACATTAAAGCTTCTTCTTCCTCCGCAATTTTTTGCTAGAAGTTCAAAACGAAGAATCGATTAGAAATTGTTTGTTTAATGGCTTTTGGCCCTATTTTTCCACGTTTTACGTCATAAGTCCATAGACAGAGTGGGTGGATAGGATCATAACTAAGACCGTAAATCCCATATCGATAATCTCCAATATATACTCCATATTTCTGAACCTGAATATTTTTAAAAGAATGCCATGTATTAAGGGGAATCCGATTCACCACTTTGGGACAACTGAGGTTGGAATAATCGATAATTGGAAACCCCCATTTATAACACGCAGTATAAACATAATACTAGTATGAGATTATATAGTACGGAGGCCCAGTAGTTTCCTGAGTCACAGTGCTATTACTACTTATTTTTCCCCCATGTCCTGAGGTAGAGGACAGAAAACGAAAGGGATAACAACACACCAAAAAAAGATGTATGTTTCTTAATATGCACATTCAAACCCTCGAATCAGGATGTTTCGAAGTAAATTATTGACACAAATGATTTTTTTTTAGTTTTCATCTTTAATTCAGTTATTGTTCTCTTCCTACGATTTTTACCTCCTCAACACGGAGGGCAGGCATATGACAGAAATCAAATTGTTTAGTTTCTTTCGAGACACCTGAGATATGCTGTAACCACTCAAAAACATTTCCTACAACCATAGTATCCTTTATTGCCTGCGTAAGTTCTCCTTTTTCAATAAAAAATCCTCTGGATATTTGTGCACTCACCAGTCCTGAACCTGGATGGGGGAAACCTGCAACCGAATCAATGAAAAGCCCATGACTCACCTCTTCGATAAGGTCAGTTAAAGTATATTGGCTTGGTTCAATGATTAAATTGTGGGGGTATACTATGGGTTGTACCTTATAGCCCGAACCTACAATCAGTCGTGTAATGTCCCAACCCGTACCGTATCGGGATGCATTTCCTGTCGTTTTATCGTTGAAAGCTTTTGCGCTACTGGAATGTTGTAAAAATTGTTTTAATTCTCCATTCTTGACTAGGAGTGTTTGAGTAGTTGCTGCTCCTTCATCATCAAATGGTTGAGAGGCAAAATTAGCCTGTAATAAGGGGTTATCAGAAATTGTAAGGCTATTTATGGCTACTGGGCTTCCTATCCTATCTGTCCAAGCTGAGGAGTTCGCAATTACATTGTCTCCTTTCAATGCTTCTGTTATGACTGCAAAAATGTGATCAGCAACGACTTCAGGGGAAAAAATCACTGGCCCGGTGAAGCTCGTAATTGTTTTTGGATTCAAAAGGTTTAATACTTTTCTCGCCACTGTCTCTCCCTGTTTTTGTGCATCAAAATCCAAGGAGGTAGTACGGTTTATCTCTGAACATAATCCAGTCACTTGATCTTGCTCCTGTGCAATTGCGCCGAGATAGAAGACTCCCCGACTGTTTTTGGTTTCCACCTCTACTCCTAGAGTATTTTGAATTCCTTTCCATCCATATTCGAGAAACAATTCTCCTCGTTTCACTTTTACTCGTTTATCAACTGCTTCTGTTGCGATTAATCCTGATTTTGCAATATCTAGAGCTTCATCTATAGTAGTAGTGACAAATTCATTATCAAATAGGCCCTTAATAATTTTAGGGTTGGATTTTTCTGGAAAACAGACATGTTCATTGGGAGTACTAATCTGAGCGAGGTTGATGGCATTTTCTACTGCTTTAAGGACTTCTTCTTTTTTCAAAAAGTTGTTGGTAGAAGTAAATCCTAATCGATTGCCTCCAATTAATGTTCGGAATCCGATTCCTCCATCTATACCTTGATTATTCCCTGTTATCTCTGAATTTCTAATTTGAATCTGGGTGAGGTTTTTTAGTGTGTAGAATGCTTCTGCTGCAACAATATGCTCTTCTATAAGTCTTAACGCCCACTGAACGTTCTCCTTGAGAATTTCCCAAGTTTGATTAATTGCCATCTATGTACCTCCTTTACCTCCGATCATAATATTACAGCGTATCGCAGGCACGATACGTCCTTGGATCGCGAACTGCCCCTTCCCACAGGCCCCAGGTCGTAATATCGCTTTGTTACTGATTCCATCTATTGTTTGAAAGACTTCGATGGCGTTTCCTGACACATTGGCCCCTAAATATACCTGATCAATATGCCCTTGTCTTATCTGAAATGCCTGTTGGAAACCAAAAGTAAAATCGGCATTTGAGTTGGCCATCCCTCCAAAAGTACCCTCGAGGAGAAGGCCTTGGTTTATATCTTCAATTAGTTCATCCATAGTACAATCCCCCGCCTTCATTCCAATATTGGTTTGTCGTATCAAAGGTGGTACGCTATAATCCCAGGCATGAGAGTTTCCTGTGGATTCTACGTCTGAAATAGCTGCTGATGTCCTATCATGCATATAAGATTCAAGGGTTCCATTTTCAATTAACGTGGTTGGACTACATTTTACTCCTTCATCATCATAATTGAAATAGCCCAAACCCCCCTCCACTAATCCTGAATCATATATTGTTACTAGCTCTGAAGAGACCTTTCTTCCCATTAAAGTTTCATTAAACCCTCCTCCTGCCATAGCGAGATCTGCTTCCAATGGGTGCCCAATTGCTTCATGTAATAACGTTGCACATAAAGAAGGCTGAATTATCACTTTAAAGATCCCAGCTGGACATGCTTTGGCTTCTAATAGTGGTTTTGCTTCTGTTACTATATTTTCTGCTATACTATCTGTATCAATTTTATCAAAAAGCTCCATTCCGCCTGTATGTCCGTAAGTTTCTGAAAACGGTATTAATTGATCATGCTTTTTTAGGAGGAGATCAATTTTCAGTTGCACCTTGGAGAATTCTTCTTGAATCCTTGATCCTTCTGAACTCAAAAAGATTTTTCTATCTGTCAAACCGAGGAGGCTTAAATTTATATTTTTTAATTCGGTTAAAGAAGTGGATATCCCAGTGGAAATTTCTTGGAGTGTTTTTATAATTTGATCCTGAGAAGCGATTTCTATGGGTTTGTGGCATTGACTCTTAACAGAGTCATGTACGGGACGTGTTTCTGAAAGAGTGATTTTGGTTCTTTGATAATTGGAAGCGGTTTGTGCAAGTTTCTTCGCCATTACCATGGATGAACGTATATTGTCTGAATCCATGATATTTGTTCTAGTAAACCCCCAAGCTCCATTTGATAATATTCGGGTTCCCAATCCCAGTGAAAAGTTACGTGATGCTTCTTCTAAGACTCTATTTTTCATTGAGTAAAGGGATATAACTCGATTTTGCCCTCGTATATGCATAAGCTCGTTGTATGAAAGCTGATCAAACGACTCATATGCTTCTTCTACAAGATTAAAGATTTTAAACACCCCATAGGGATATAAACAAGATATTCTGGAAAAAATATAGACAGGTTAAAGTGAATATTGCCATCTATACTATATTCCCTGTACCCTTCATTTCAATATTCTGACGCAAAATGCTAAATTATTACTCTAATTTCAATTTGAATGATTTATATTAAGTACGTTACCCTCTCTCCTTCTTTATTGCTAGTTCTTCAAATAATGAACGGCCTTGAAGTTTAAGTGCATAAGTAAGATCAACTATACCAGTTTCAGGATAAATAGCTACTCCAATTTCCGTTGATAGCTCTTGGAGTTTCATTAGGGTTGCAGGAGGCAAAAAACTGTCTAAATTTGTCCTCTGGGATTCCGCTCGTAACACAGTTTGACGCAGCTGATCTTCTAGGGCCGCTTCCGACTGCTGTTTCTGTAGCTGATCTATTTCCAGCATTAGATTTGTAACCATATTATAAGCTAGACTAAACAGACTACGAAAATCTTGCCAGTCTAATGAATTGATCGTTATTAAGTCATGGTATTCCGCCACACGACTCCATGGAGTTGATGTAACTCGTAGGTGGCGGTACAGGCTCAATAATTGTCCTACTAGTAGTTTCACCTTAGTATTAATCGCAAGTCGCTCAGCTTGTGGAGAATTGAGGTCATAGATAGCTTCTAAGCGCTTCAACTCGTCCTGTACATGTGATACTTTCTCATGGGGTAACGGTGGGGGTAGAGAATTCAGGAAGTCGTTTTGTTTAGCATAGTACTCTCGTCCTTTCGAAGTGATAATCCAGTAGTTATTTCCCCCATCGATTTGTGTTTCGTATAATTCTAACGGGGTAAAATAATCGAGTGTTAGCTCTCCGTGTTTCGTAGGTTCGATAAGTGCCATTGCTTCATCAGAGTTACAGGGATGATGAATCATTAGTTTTAGCAGTTGCATGAGTAGTTCATACTTCTCAGGAGTTAATCCCAGTGTTTCTGCTCCTCGCTGCTTTGTTGTCCGCACTGGGATTGGTTTAGGATCGAATGGCAGTAATGATTCTAGCTTAAAATGGAATCCTACGGTTTGCGGAACATCTTCCCGAAATAGCAACCCCTCACCTTCCGCGATCCCGAGCGTTTGTTGTTTTAGATATGGTTTGGCCTGAATTTGTGGATCTTGCCCTGTTAGCTCGTGTTTATTGATGATTATATCCCTGTCTTGTGCGTTGACCAGTCTGAGGTACACTGCATTCCGTACCCCCTCGAAATTGTCCATATTCACCGCAAGGGGCTGCAGGCGCGTATTTCCTAGGATTAATACGTTATTTGCCGCAATAGTCTTCCATGTCTCAAGGATGGTGGAAGTTCCGATTTCCTGATCACGTTTATATCCTGTTTGTTTTTGAAACACCTCATCTGCATGCGTGAGAACTACACACCCCCCTTGCATAGTCTGTGAGAGGTAATGGAGCAAGAAACCGACAGTAGCTCGACGAATGAGGGGTGGCTGGGCTCCAAATTGAAAGAAAGACAAACTACCTTCCTGCACCATCAGATTTCCATAATGACCGCTAAATGATTGGTAGTTCACCTCTGGAAACGACCGAAACTGTTCCAAGAGCCCCACAAGTGCCTCTATAGTCATCACATCTGAGAATAACATATTTGTGCCCTCACCACTAATTTGTTGGTTCGCGTCATTCACGCCACTCAAGCTACGGGCGACATCCCGTAATGAAAACAGATGGTTTGTTTCCGCAACCTTACGAATTTGCGATTCAAGCGGTACTGCATATCTCGACGCGAGGTATTCTGTTGTGTGAAAGGAATTAAGGAGGATTTGACTGATAACGTGTGCTTTCCACGCAGCTCTAGCATCTTTATCTTGTGTCTCACCACTTGGAGAGAGAGGTACGAGGATGTCGCATAGGTTGAGGTGGACATTCTCTCCCAAACGAAACATTTGCGGGATGTGGGATAGTTGTGGATTCTGTAGGATATATGAGATGAATCCATTGAGTTCACTTCTTGTATCAATCACAAAGATCCGCTTAATAGTGGGGGTTTTACTAATCGAGTGAATTAACTCCTGTAAGGTACTTATTAACTCCGTGTTACTGGACCCACAGACTACGATCTTTCCTGTACTCACCTGTGGTAACCCCACAGGGATTGAGGGGTTATCTAACCGACTTCCAAGTCGATGGGTTACGGGCAGTGTAGGTACAGCATAATCGATTACCTGTCGGGTGGGAACACGATCTAACCTAAGAAATGGTTCAGTTAATTTTGAATGAAACCCCTTCCTCCCCTTAAAGACCGAGATACCTTCTGCTACCTTGTCTCCGTGTAGATGTGTTCCTATAAGCTTTTTTCCCGAAATCAACGTTACTTTACAACCGCTGGCTTCCAACATGGTATAAATCATCGATCTTTGGCGTAAAAACAATTTCCGTTCTTCTCGTAGGATAACAGGTAAAAATGCCTCGGATTTAAGATGAAACATCCTATATACACGTACGAGGATCATCAATGCGGTATAAGGAGGATCAGACCTGTTGTTATTTTTTCTGAGCGTTACAGGAAAGATTTGCCGAATAAGTTGTACTCCTGATTGATTAGTGACACGATGAAGATTTTTGGCTGCATCAGCAATATCTCCTGATGGTTGAACTGCGAACATTGATATTAGCTGAGCAATAGGTGCTTTGAGAGCTACAGAAGCTTCCCGTGCAGGTTTTTGCAGCTGCAGTAATGTGGTTTTATCCTCGAGCATTTCAATAGCGATTTCCATCTCAATCTAGATTCAGTCTGGAGTTTATATATTCAAAATCAAAATTAAAAACATTCAAAACCTAGGGAGAAATCAAGTCATGGTTTGTAGTACTTTTTTAAGGAAGACATCCCTAAAAGTTCCATAGTGGATTTGTTCCGTTGCAATCCTCCATCTTGGATTGCCCTTCTATGAGTGTGGAGTCTCTTATGGATCATTTGATTTCTGTCCTTCATATTGATGACGAAATTACGTTTTTAGAGCTGATTAAACGATATATGAAAGGCGTTGGTAATAATGAACTCACTATCTATTCTCTTACTGACCCTTTCCAAGTTTTTGAAGTCCTAGAGTCACATTCTATTGATGTGATTATTACTGATTATCAAATGCCGGGGATGGATGGATTAGAGCTCTTACAACAGCTACGGACTCAAAACAATACTATTCCCGTGATATTTCTGACAGGCCGAGGCCGAGAAGAAGTTGCTATTCAGGCTTTAAATCTTGGAGCCAATCATTACTTGGAGAAGCGGGGGGAAATAAAAATGCTCTGTGGAGAGCTATATCATATCATTCGGCAAGTGGTTCACCATGAACAGATGGAACGCGCTTTAATTGAAAGTGAGGAGCGTTATCGAATTATTTTTAATGAGTCTCCAGTGAGTCTGTGGGAGGAAGATTTTTCCTTAGTCAAGCAGTATTTTCAAAGTTTAAAGGCTCAGAGTGTTTCTGATTTACGGCGATACTTGGAACAGAATCCTGAGGAAGTTGCAAAACTCTCAAAAATGGTAAGAATTATCAATGTGAACAATACGACTCTCAAATTGTATAATGCTCGTACAAAGGAGGAATTTTATGCTGGTTTACCTGCTTTCTTCAATGATCAAGCCTTGGAGCTTTTTAAAGAAGAATTAAATGCCCTTTTTAATGGAGAAACGGTGTATCAGAGTGAATTTCCGGGTTACAAGTTAACGGGGGAAATGATTGATGTGATTGTCCGCTTATCTGTCATTCCAGGGTATGAAGATACCTTAGAAAAGGTGATCGTCTCAGTTATTGATATTACGGATCAAAAACAGGTAGAAAACACCCTCCGACGGCAGAAAGAAGAATTAAGTGAGTTTGCGCATTTTATTTCTCATGATATCAATAATTGCTTAACCTTAATTGAAGGTTACATTGGTCTTTTAGACCTCGATTATGATGCTAGTACCATTATTGATCATCAGGTTGACTATATGAAACGGTTAATGAGTCGTTCTTTGATGCTTGCAGATGCAGGATTATCGATTGAGAAAAATGCAGTAGTAGATCTAAATCATTTAGTGAAGCGAGTCGCTAAAGTTACTATTCCTAAAACTATAAGCTTTTTGGTTCAACCTCTTCCCTCAGTTCTCTGTGATGAAGAACGACTAGCCCAAGTGTTTAAGAATCTCTTTGAAAATGCGGTTATCCATGGCATACCCAATAAGATTTCTGTCCAAAGTGTGAATGATGATGAGGGGGTTTTCATTCTGATCTTGAATGATGGAACTCCTATTCCTCAAGAAATTCAGAATCAGATCTTTGATTATGGATTCAGCACCTCCAAGGACAGTATGGGATTAGGCCTCCCAATTGTCAAAAAAATTATTGAGGCTCATGGTTGGAAAATCGCAGTTCATTCTAATTCTGAACGAACCCTCTTTCAAATTAAAATTCCAATGATATAATATGCCCTAAATTTGTTTTTCTTGACTTGATTTTTGCTGATTTCTAGCAATAATTTTCAACGCCACGACCCCTACAATACTGACCACTAATACTCCAATACTCTCAGAATTAGAATAAAAATAACTAAGTCTCACGAATGCTGAACTGTGCATTATCATTGCGCTTAATAAATTATGGTCTGAGAGATTATAAATCGTATCAATGGCAAAAGACATGATGACCATTCCTAAATAGGAATAAATTGTTACTGGGAGTCCATTTGCTATATTTATTGGCTGATGCCATATCCACCAGAGAGTTCCAAGGATAAGACTCCCCAAAAACACCCCATATCGCATTTGGAGTCGCTCAATAGCAAATCCTCGCCAACCAGGTTCCTCCAATATGGGACTACTCAATAATCCTGCCACTAGAGTGAGGGGTATTAAAATTATTATGGTTATTCCCACTGTATCAAATACTTCGGCCTTAAATAATTGATAACTAGGTTCCAAAGTCAAAATATAATCTAACATATTACCTAGGACGGTGAATAGCGGTAATAAAAAAGTTGCTACGACAAACCACAATATATTAACATCTTTAACTTTTGCTTTATTAAAAATTTCATTTAATGTTACTTCTTTCTTAGTAAGCTTTTCCAACACAAATAATGCTGCTAGAACACTAATTGTGCCCAATGATTGTCCAATTATTATAGGAAAAGGGAAATTTATGACTCCTAGTGTATGTAAAGCCATTGGGATCCAGATTATCCATGCAAAAGTAAGGGCAAAAAAGAAATAGAAGAATATGGGATGGGATTTTATGATCTCAACCATTATTGTTCAATTTCTTAAAAATAGGATGGTCTAATAAATTTTTCAATAAGAGGATTTTCTGACTTAAATTAGGTAATTATGTGCTAGTTCAATTCAGCTAATTTATTGATAAATTAGGTATAAATCCATGCTATTCATAAAGGCAGTAGACCAAAAAAATAAATAACGTGTCTGCTCGGATCTCATTGTATCCAGATGCCATATTTCAACGAATATTATCTGATTTTTATTTGATATTCAAGTTTCATCTTTATAATTTAGGTTTGGAGTGGAATCATCAAACCACACTTCGGACATTGGGCTTTTTTGAGATCTAAATACATCTTGAGGCGATAACCAGTCCGCTGGATCAGGAGTTCCTGACACTTAGGACAATATGTATTTTCCAGTGTGTGACCGTTAACATTTCCAAGGTATACGTACTCTAAACCTATCCTTTTTGCTGTTCCATGAGCTTTCTCTAGAGTACTAATTGGCGTAGCTTCCACTTGGGTAAATTTATAACTCGGGAAGAATCGAGTGAAATGCAGTGGTATTTTTTTGTCTATAGTCAAGATTTTTGTGGATACTTCTTGATAAAAAGCAATGTTATCGTTTAGGGTGGGGATAATTAAGCAGATAATTTCAACATGAATTCCTTTCTCCACTAGATACTCAATTTTCTCCCATACTTTACTCACATTCGCTTTACAATATTTTTTTACCATTGATTCATCCCCTTTGATCGTAACGCTCACCCCTGTTAGTCCTCCCTTGATCAATAAATCTAGTGCTTTTATCGTCATATACCCATTAGTTACAAGCATTTTGTAGATATTGTCATCTAAAAGGTTAAATATATCAAGAGCGTATTCCAGTGACAAAGTAGGTTCATTGAAAGAAAACGAAACTCCAGTTATCGCACTATTTTTAATTATTCTCCTTTCAACTTCATTTGGGGATAAAAAACTAGTAGTTGCAGTCTCAAATGGATTTGTTTTGCTTATTTCCCAGTTTTGACACCATAAACAGCTAAAATTACACGATAACGATCCTAAAGTGGCAGCATATGTCCCTGGATGATAATGAAATAACGGTTTTTTTTCAATGGGATTAATTGAATAGGAGGACACCAAACCATAGTTTAACGTATATAAAATTCCCTCTTCATTTATCCGTGTATTACATCTCCCTATTTTTCCTTGTTGAATGAGGCATTGATGTTCACAGGTGAGACATTGGACTTTCTTTTCACCTAATTTTTCATAGAGAAGAGATTCGTGTTTATATGAGGTATTCACGTTTTTTCCCAAGTTTTCAATAGACGCTTTGCCTCCGTTAAATAATCCATCGCTTCCCTCTCACTCAGATATACTTTGCGTCTGATCATCCTTTGAACTAGGTCATCGATCAGGCTAAGTGCAGAGATATCTTTCACGTTTGGTTTTTGCTCGATTATGAATTCCCAATTGTTTAATTGTGATTTCAATAATTCTAATTCATTTTTAATGGTGGATGCTAATTTTATTAACCCTCTTTCATCAGCTATTAGTTGTGCTGTCATCAGGAGCTCTTTTGTCCTCTTGATGTCTAAATCTATGAGAGCAAGTCGTGATTGCAATAGGTAGGTTTCTGCAAGGAGTGAATGGAGTTGTTGGTCTTGAGCTATCTTCTCTAGAGAACTGGCTAGATTTTTTAATTCCTGTAGCACCTCTTCTTCGTTTGTTTCTGAAAGCTTTAGTTCGTATAGCAATAATTCAGTTGTATGAAGCATAGCTATAACCAATAATTCGTGATTTACAGGTTTTTCTGCAATAAGCGATTGCAATGAGCTCAAGGCAGTCATCCTGTCTTTGATTCGGGTCGTTGTCTTTTGTACTAATGCTTGAGCGACTCTAAGTCTCAGTTGTATGATTTTATTAGGATTTCCCTTAGATATTCTCTGCAATTGTTCTAAATAGATATTTGTTGTTTTTGGGTCCTTTAAATCCAGACTCACCAAAATCTGGTGAAATAGATTTTCTGAAAGACTGAAAACATTTTTTGATTCTTCTGCAATTTCTGCAGCTTTAGTAAAATAATCTCTCGCGTTCACAAAATCGCGTTTTTGATGAAAAAATTTTCCAATATTGTGATATCCTGAAAAAATGTGTTCTTTATTTCCTGATTCTTTGAAGAGGTCTAAAGCTTTTGTATAATATTCATATGCCTTTTTTAATTCTCCCTGAGTATGATAAACGTCTCCAATGTTATTATATGCAATAGCGATTTGCTGGGGATTTCCTAATTCCTCTTTAAACTCTATGGATAGGTTATAGCTTTTTAATGCTTCATTTAATTTTCCTTTGAAGAAGTAGGTTACTCCAATAGAATTTAATGTCTGCCCCAAATTATATAGCTGCTCATTTTCTTTTTGATATTCGAAAGCTGTTTGAAATGAGGAGAGAGCGTCATCCAGCTCTCCTTGTCGCATCTGAATGCTTCCTTTCTGGTGAAAGTATTCCCCTTTCCTTTTGGATTTTTCCTCACTCAATCCTTCTAGAAGGACTTCACATTGGGTGAGGACTTCTTTACTCTCGATTATTTTTCCCATACGCCAATATATTTCTGTAAGGAGAAGAAAAGCTTGAATTGTTAAATTAATTTCTCCTAATCTTTCACATTCAGTTGAAATGCTTGTAATGATATCAATGGCTTCTTGAAATTTTCCCTGTTTGACAAAACATTGACCCATCAGGAGCTTTAGTGTTACTTGATCTCTATTTAACAAATTATTTTCTTTTAGATTTTCTATAATTATATTATATGCTAAAGAAAATTTTCCTTTCTGTAAAAGGGTTTCAATTTTCTTAAATTCTATTTTTGAGTGATTTATCACAGGAAATCACATTTAAGCGCGTTTTGACCTATAAATATCGTTTAACTTGAATTTCTATTCATTTTAATCGGTCTTGAATCTTATTATTAAACTGGTTTTCGCGGTATATATCTTTAGATTCTTACTTTAGTTAATCTATTAGTTTTTTTCCCCATTATTATTATTTAATTAATTTAGGGATCTGAATGTTATCAATAGTAGGGGCCAATTTAATGTTCAGAAAGAAGAGGCCTCATCAGGTTATATTGATGAATTTTGCATTCAGGTAGGATGAAACAGCTTTTTATGTTGGGTTAATTTAACAGAGGTATTGAGGAATATTGGAGATTAAGCAATGAAATCTCGAACTAAGGAGTCATTATCAGAAGAGGAGACCCGACAGAGCTTAATCCGAGTTCTTAGAGATGGGATCACTACCCAAATCATGCTTACTTTAACTAGTGGAGTATTTTTAATTTCTTTTGCTCTTGATTTAGGTGCCAACAGTATAATTATTGGTTTTATCATTGCTATTCCCTTTTTAGCCCAACTTATTCAAATTCCAGCTATTTATTTAATTGAAAAATATCAAGTTAGAAGAAGAATCAATATTATTGCCACCTCACTTTCTCGATTTTTTCTTCTTCCTATGATATTTGTGCCTGTTTTATATTCAATAGAATTAGCAATTCCAACATTACTTGTTCTAATTGCTCTGCACTATTCAATTGGAGCCATAGGTAATTGCAGTTGGGATTCCTGGATGAGAGATTTAATTCCTGAAGAAGTGATGGGACATTTTTTTTCCCGAAGAATGACTTGGGCCATGGGTTTTGGTATCGTGGTTGCGCTTATCGCTGGACTTTTCCTTGACTACTGGCGTGCAACATCTCCTTCAACTTTATTATATGCTTATTCTATTCTTTTTCTAGGGGGATTTATTGTAGGCATGATCGGAGTGGGCATCGTTTCCTTAATATTCGAGCCTCAGATGAAAATCAAACCTATAATTTCTCGTAATAATTACACACGGATTTTTCTCACTCCTTTTGGAGACATCAATTTCAAGCACTTGATTCTATTTCTTTTCACTTGGAACTTTTTCATTAATTTAGCCACTCCTTTCTTTACAGTTTATTTAATAAACATCCTGAAATTGGATCTAAGTCTGATTATTATCTTTCAAATGATGTCCCAATTAGTAAATGTATTCTTCTTTAGGATTTGGGGAAATATTATTGACAAATTCAGTAATAAATCAGTCCTACTTATCTCGTGTCCGTTATTATTATTCAGTATTTTCTTATGGATTTTTACTCCCTTAATAAAGGTTAGATTGGTTCTTATAGCGCTATTAATTCTTATTTATCTTTTTATCGGTATTTCTATTGCAGGAATAAATCTAGCAACAGCAAATATTGGACTAAAACTTGCACCTAGGGGAAATGCAACTTCCTATTTGGCTGTTCGAAATATTGTTATTGCATTTGCTTCGGGTATAGCACCCTTATTAGCTGGAATAATAGATGAGGGGTTGACAACTCTAAAGTTTTCATTCTGGATATTCAATAGTTTTGATATATTATTTTTGCTAGCTGCGCTCCTAGGATCTACTACCTTATTTTTCCTAACTAATATTCAAGAAGTTGGAGAAGTAGACGAAAAAATTGTCATTCAAGAGGTTTTTATAGAAATGAAGAAATTTTTTAGAGTTTTACCTATCTCAATAGGTTTTAAACAGATGACAAATATCTCTTCAAGTATTCTTAAGAATTACCAGCAAATAAAACGTATTGAAAAAGAGAAAATCAGCAAATAGATTAATAATAGAGAATGAATGGATAAGAAGTGTTCAACACACTTCCTATCCAAAATTTAAGTAAATTTAAAGCAATATGCCAACCATAGAGAGCTGTTATTTCTTAGGCTTTCTGGTTTCTTGGGGCTTTTTAGGAATCTGTTCTTTTTTCTTTTCTTCGGCCACAATATCACCTCGATTAACCTTTTGATGATAGTTGAGACTCTTCTTACTGTTTCTTAGTAAAATTCGTCGGTTAGTAATGCGTTTTTCTTTTATTTAAACCTTGCGCTTAGAAATTGAAAAAATTAAGATCTCCTTTGATTAAATATTCTTTACTCTTTTACAAATTGTTTTCTCTAAGTTTAATAAATTCTCAATCGATTTTCAAATCAGATACAATTTTTAGTTATTCTTTATGAGAGTATAAATCACTTTACTGTTTCTATTTCACATTTCTGAAGTCTGGAGCATTTACATAGAGAACAATAGTACCTTTTTAATTTCAATAAAGTAGGATAAAAATCATGCAAAATCAATATGTTAAAGTCGACCAGCTAACAGGAGTGGAAAACACCTTGTTAATGCCCCTACTCTCTCGAGCACTTGATGCAAAGGCGCAAAAATCTATTTTGAATGACAAAAAGGCCTTAGAACTTATAGAGCATATTGATTTTGATTTTCTATCTCTTCAAAATTCCTTAGAAAAACCCGCGATTGTCGGACATGCCTTGCGTGCTAGGTATTTTGATAACCAAGTCAGATCATATCTCGAAAAATATCCTAAGGGATTAGTCGTTAGTTTTGGATCAGGATTGGACAGCCGTTTTGAACGGATAGATAATGGCTTTCTTACTTTTATTGATCTTGATCTTCCCGAGGTTATCAATATCAGAAAAAAACTCCTATCTGAAAATCCAAGAAATCCATTTCTTGGATATTCACTTCTTGATTACTCTTGGATTCCAAGGATTCTTTCACTTTCATCTAAAATTCAAGACCCAGTTCTTTTTATAGCAGAAGCAGTTCTGGTATATCTCCCATTGATAAAAGTGAAATCCCTCTTCCGAGAAATGGTGAATTCATTTCCGAAAGCAGAGATTTTTTTTGATGTTTATACTAATTTTATGGTCAAAGATGTCAATAAGAATATCGGTCTTAAAGAGTTTCAAGCAGAATTCAAATGGGGGTTGAAAGATATACATGAAATTGAGAATTGGAGCCCAAAACTTCAATTCGTCAGTGAATGGTCTTTTTTTAATGAAAGAGAAGCGAGAATAGGAATCTTCAAGATCTTAAGGTTCATTCCCTTCATCAGAAAAATGTCTCGAATTGTCCACTTTAGGTTTGAATAAATGCACACATATTCATACTATTCAAGAAACTAATAACTGGGTTCTTTTTTCCTTCGGAAACGAGACATTCGAGAATTGATGTTCGGACGTCTACTAGCTAAGATTCTAGTCATTAATTATTTAAGAAGAGATTATTAGGCCATTTTTTACATTCTGGATATAATTTCATAAAAAAGAGTCTCCTTTAGGTTATTTCAAGAGAATATCCCCTAAATAATTCCACGAATA
The DNA here is from genome assembly GCA_011364965.1 of Candidatus Heimdallarchaeota archaeon. Classification (GTDB taxonomy): domain Archaea; phylum Asgardarchaeota; class Heimdallarchaeia; order Hodarchaeales; family Hodarchaeaceae; genus Hodarchaeum. The sequence goes on along the minus strand of RDOB01000004.1, from coordinate 415,858 downwards.
CCAAACTTAAAATCAGAAAATTTATTCATTTGAAATTTGAATCCCTATAAACAAAAACTTATTACCAAATAAATTACGGGATATTACCAATTCTAAAATTTCTCAGTCAAATGTTATTACTCGGTATTATTATTATTTTAATGGATTGAAAGTAGATGTATACCATTCGGCAAGTCACTGCTAAAGATATTCCATCCTTGATCATGTTTCGTATTAAATTATTTCGTGAAATGAATCTAATTTCATCGGTACAAGAGGAAAAACCTTTTTCCCAAGCTTGTTTTGATTATTTTCAATCTGCGATTGAAAGAAATGAGTTTATTGCATGGCTTGCAGAATCAGAGGGATCAGTGATTGCAGTCAGTGGTCTTGTTTTTCTTCAGAAACCTCCTTCTCCCAATAATCCATCAGGTAAAGAAGCATATATTATGAACATGTTTACACTCTCAAAATGGCGAAATAAGGGTATTGGATCGTTATTATTTAAAACCTTAGTGAATTATGTTCAGGAGCAAGGAGTTTCTCTCATCCGTCTCCACACAACTGAAACTGGGCAGAAGTTATACGAGAAATTTGGTTTTGAAAGTATCCACAATGAAATGACTTACAGGATGAGAACCTAAACCCTTTGGATTTTCACATTAAAATGTGTGTAAAAATCGGATTTATTGCACGAAAAATTAGTTTTTCCTCTTCTTTGAGTCGCAGCTGAAGTATTTGTCTCCAAATTCTCCTTGCAATGGATTCGGATGGATAAATGTAGTCTATTAATTCTCGATTGATTTCTTCCAGATTTTTAACTAGAGGATAATTGGGATCGTAAGATTTCTCTCCTATGTAGATAAGCTCCCGTACTCCTACTTGGTATGCTTGATTTTTTAAAAAATATCTGCATATCTTAATGTGTTGAAGATATGCTGGACATTTTTTTCCACTACGAGGGAACCACTCCCGACAAAGTTTAGTTCTCTCTTGGTAGATCGAGCAAAGGTTATTGACTTGTAAAAAGAAACAAGGTTTCTTTAACCCTCTATCTGCGAGATCAGGATCATCAAGGAAGACCTGAATCTGGTCTGAAAATTTCTGAGCCAGTTTCATGAATTGTTTAGGTTCTGGAAAGGCAATATCCCTGCAACACTGTCCACAGCGTTGACAAAAAAAGGGAATATTAAGTGTATAAGGATTAGCGATGTCAGCAATGATTATGAACTTTGTGTATACGATTATATCAGGGAGTGGATTTGTAATAATCACACAGAATGCCTCGATATTGTTTTTTTTGTCTTACCATATTAGTCTTCGGTAGTACTGTAACACCTCACAGAAGTTATTTTCTCAAAAAATAAGCTTAATGGTTCAAATTTTCGTAATCTGAGGGGGTTAAGGGTTTGATAGCTTTAATATGGGCTTTCATAATTGTATTCGCTAAACGAGTTGCCTCATCAGGACTTAAATCAACTTCAACAGCTTGACCATCACTAATAATTTTACCTTTGAATGTTCCATTTGCTTGTTCTTCTATTTTTTTTTGAGGTCGAATTACTTGAGCTTCAATCATTTCTACCGCTTCAAAACCAGCTTCTTCAATAACAGTCAAATAATCCTCTCTAACCCAAGCTCTAGAGACACAACCTGGTGCATCAGCCAGAGCTTTTTTCACCACTTCTGGAAATTCCTCCTGCAAGACTATATCCGAAATCATTAATCTTCCTCCGGGTTTTAAAATTCTGTATGCCTCTCTAAAAACTTGGAGCTTATCCATAGAAAGGTTGATAACGCAATTTGAAATTATTACATCGACCGAGCTATCTGCGACAGGTAGATGTTCAATTTCCCCCAATCTGAATTCTATATTTTTTAATCCACTTCCTCTAGCGTTACTCCTCGCTTTGCTGATCATCTCTGCTGTCATGTCAATTCCTATAACTTTACCACTATCCCCAGTTTTTTGCGAAGCTAAAAAACAATCAATACCTGCACCCGACCCTAGATCTACGATTACTTCTCCTTCACGAATATCAGCCAACGCTACTGGATTTCCAGAGCCTAAACCCAAATCAGCTCCTTCAGGAAGCTTTTGTAAATCCTCCTCAGTATAGGAAGTATAATTACCAGGATTGACCACTTCAGTCTGGGATGATGTACTTTGGTTTGCAAAATTTGCATATTGTTGTCGTATTTTCTGACGAATTTTTTCATCTTCTATAATTGATTGGTCATCCTTAGCTGATTCTGAGGGAGTAGACCCACAACAAGAATAATTCCTTGGTTTTTCAAGACTTTTTTCATCTTTCATTATATCTTCGATCTCCATTTACTATTTAGGAAAGAGAAAGTATATTCCTAAAGTATATTCCTTTGGAATATTCAATCGGCACAAAGTTTAAATATTTTTTGAATAAAACAGTAGCTGGATTTCCTTCAAGAGGAGCGACTGTTTAATTTGCTTGGGAAAAATTTGGACATTACTCCCACAGAAGCTTTATTCCTTCTAGTGCTTCATAATTCTGAATCTCTAGCTGGTTATGAAATCGTTAATCGGCTTCAGGAGAGCCTAGGGGAAGATTGGTCTCCTTCCACAGGTGCAACGTACAAAATCATTCAATCCTTAGTTGAGAAAGGTTTAATCGAAGAGAAAACAGAAGATGATCCAAATATTCGAACCACAAAGGATGGTATTAAGGATCAGAGGATCAAGACATACAAATTAACTTCCAAAGGTTCAAGCATGGTTTTAAAGATAACTTCCCGAATGAGTCGAGTTCTCGGTTTTATTGAATCTTGTTGTCCTGACGCTACAGACTTCAAGATTGTTGTCAAAAAGTGTTAGTCTCATAACCATGAAAGAGAAAAAAAGAAAAGGAAGAGGGGAGTTCCTGCTTATACAAAAACTTTAGCTAGTTCCTGGTGGTTTTCCAAATGGGGGCATCTTTGATTTAACTTCCTGAGTTTGGATTTAGTTCTATGCAAACTCAAGATTGAAGACACAACTTCTCTTTTAACCACCCAAACTTATCAAAGTACGAAAAAAAGTAAAAATATCCTTTGAATTAGCATTATTGGGAATTCTAGGGTGCTTAAATAAATATCTTATGAATATTTAATAAAACGAAGTATTCGACCTTCAAAATTTCAGTTGATAGCTATTCTGTTCTTATGTGTGATGGTTTTATGGATTATAGTGCTGAAGCAGTTTTCCTCGATTACATTCCAGAAAACGCCAAAATCAACGCAATTCAAGCATTGAAAGCATCTCATTCCACCTTTAGTCTTGAATATTCCATATTCTCTCCAGACGCGATATATGTGACTATAACCTGTAATACAAAAGGAATCCTGAAAAAAAATAGAGATACTCATGGTTTTGCTAGCATAAAGCAATTTCTTACTGATTTAGGGTTACATCCAGACTTTCAAAGCTTGGGAAACTACCCAATTTCTATTGTTCTGAATATCTTACAAAATAAGTTTGCTTTGGATCCAGAAAGGGAACAATTCTTTACTGGGGGACTAATAGGACGTTCATATGATATTAAATTGCCATTGAGTACAACAATCAATTTTTCGGAAGCTTTATTAGAAATTCTCACTGATTCCCCCCATTTTGCTTTCATCCAATTTATTTTCAGATCAAAAAAGAAAATTCCGAAGGAATTTTTACCTGAAGAGCCAAGGATAACTCAGATTAAGTTCAATATCCAAGAAGGAAGGATAGATAGGCATTATAATACGACAATAGAAGATATAATGAATGAATTAGGTTGTTTTGAGTTTTCTCCCCGTATCATTTTAGTGGAAACTGATTCAGAAATTTTAAGATCGAAAATAGAAAGGATTACAGTTATTTTCTCATCGTATGGTCTGTCCAGTAAAGTTTATCCATCATTTTGGAATCGAATTTCTTCTTTCATGAACATTTGTCGGAAAAGAAAATTAGTGTTACCCATTGTTGTTGATGGTTTTTCTTTAATGTCGTATATCAGTCCTCCGCAAAGGCAATTTACCAAGAATGGTTATTCACTTATTCCCCACAAATCACGATATCAACTTTCAACTCGGGTTTTTTCACAGAACATGAGACAGTCAATTAATATCGGCATCCCCATTTTTAGTGGCAAAACATCAGATGAGCAATTAACAATAAATGGAAAGGATCTATGTAGACACATCGCAGTTTTTGGGATGACTGGAGAGGGGAAAAGTAGATTTATTTTCGGTTTAATTCGAGAATTTTATACCCAAAGCTCAAAATTCTTAATTTTCGATCCAAAAGGAGAATATCTATTCCCGATTTCCACATTCTGCAAAGATTTTTCTTTTTTAAAACCAGGATCGACTTCATTTCCATGGGGTATTAATGTTTTCCAAATCCCCAAAAATGATCAAGGTGAGTACATTATTGACAAAGAAGATCACATTCACTTTGTTATCTCTGTTTTTGAACAAATTTTTGATGATAATCAAGATAAAGTTTCACCTCAAATGAGACAGTTATTGCGTTTAGCGATAATTAGAACAATCAACCAAGAGGGAAATTTTAAGGATTTTACACACTTTATTGAGTATCCCGAAAAGGTTAATATGAGAGGCGCCTATATTGAGAGTACCTCTGCTAGTGTACTAAACCGAGTAGAAAAACTTATGTTTGGAAACATTGGGAGATGTCTATGCGTCAAAGAAACAACTTTTGCGATTACTAAATTAATTGAGGAAAATGTAATCATTGATTTATCAGCTTTTGAAGCCATGGAAGATCAAAAAGGACGACAAATTTTTTTAGATATAGTTTTTCAATATTTATATTATTTTTTACGCATTTCTCGATTATCATTCAAAGAAGAAGGGCTTCCAAAGAATATTTTTATTTTAGATGAGATACAAAAACTTATACCAGCTCCTCATTCATATACAAAATCATCAGGATCCATGATAGCCCGTGGACCTTGGACATTAAGAGCATACGATGTTTCAATGATTTTTATTGGGACAGATCCAGTGGTAGATCAATCGATGCTTTCTAATGCTGGTGTAATGGTATTTTTTTATACTAAACATGATCCAAGAGCAGTGTCAACCCTATTAGGTATATCCCTTGAGAATTATGAACATTTAAAGAGTCTTTTGAAAATAAAACCTGATGAAAGAAGATTTATTATTTCTGTAAATGGAGAAGTCACACTTATGAAATCAAATGAATTTCATCTAAAACCTGAATTAGTTTCAGACATCAAGCTGATTCAAAAACAACCCGCTGTAAAAGCTCTCCAAGAGCAATATAACCTTGCTCATATAGATCCTTTATCTCTAGATAGGTATAAAAATCCGTAAATATGGTTTTAAATTCATAAAGAAGCTGGAACTATTGTTTTTGGTTATTTTTGGTTACTTAAAATAACAAATTGAGGTTTCAACTTCTCTCTTTCGGTCTGTTTTGTAGAGCAAGCTAAATTATTTAACATAAAGGAGTAGTGCTACTAAACTCGAGCTTTACTTCTTAGGATGAGTGAATCTTGGAAGAATTAGTAAAACAACCAAAGATAATCTTTCTTGACTTTCTAAGGCCATCTGAATCAGAAATTCTAGTTAAGTTATCAAATCCAATTATTGAATCTTTCTGTCAACATATTGAGAATTTGACGATAGTTTTTTCAGATATTAATGATTCTAAAGAAGTAAAGAATTTTTTAAATTCATTAGATTTACCTGAAGCCCAAATGAAAACTTTAAGGTCTTTTTTTCTAGATCCATTTCAAACTTCATTTTCCTATGGTTATGAAGAGAAAGAATTTGTTTTCATTCAGCTGGAAGCTGACACACCTCTATTGAATCCAGAAAATAATAACGGATTTCTTGGTTTATTAACCCATGAACTTTTACATTCCGTTCAAAGACAACGAGGGATAGAAGTACGACTAAAAGCTTCATTAGCTAGAACTCTAACTTTTTTCAAAGATTTAGCTGATTTAATTCCTTCAGAGAACTTTTCTAAGGAAATTGTCTACAAATTCTTGACAGATATATCCCAAATGGCTTTATATTGTTTAAAAGATATTTACGTAAACGTAGAAATGATGAAAAGAGGGTTAAGTGATTCCTTACTTGAATATTATAAGATTGAATTAGGTTATGGAGATAATAATGCAATTATATCTCCTCCAAGTTTTGGTGATCCTTTTATTAAAGGTAAGATTAGAACTGACGATTTAGAGGAATTTGCTCGAGCTTTTAACTATACTGTATCTTTAATTCCGATTTGGCTTCCTTCAATGGTATTAGAAGTAGATTCACGAAATTACTCTCCTTCGAGAGAATTAAAACATTACGTTTTTGATAGATATTATGTAAATCCCTCGTTAATTACCCGGGAAATGTGGCATCTAGAAAACATTTTCCTAACCAGTTTCTCATTTTCTAGAGGATTTCATTTAAAATGGTTCGGCGCGATATTTAATTTGGCTCTAGAATATATTCTTGGAGAGGATTTTGTTTTCTATCATCTGTCCAAGGCCACGGAACTCATTGAGACAGTATTTGAAGAAAAAGAGGGAGAAGAGGCAAAGGATCGTTTAAACGCAGCAATTGCACCTATTTTAAAGGCAGCATATCTCCATGGTAAACAATATCCTTCAGGAATACAAAAACATAATTTTGATGCATTAGCCGCAATGATGAAGAGTTATCATATAGATGAGGAGGAAATTGCAGAATTAGACGAATCTATTATGGAATCAGAGGATTTAACTCATGCTCAATTTTTTGAAAATTTGCTGAAAGTTAGTATTATGATTCTAACCCAGGACTTAAGAGAGGTAGTTTTTTCCAATCAGGAGACAGAAAAAGACATTGCACGTGCAATACTTGCACTTCTTCAAGCGATCAATTATTTAGGGGATGAATGTGATGCTAAATACTACCATTCTATACGATTGACTTTAAAACAACTCCTAAGAAGTGAAAGTGATTTTAAACAAAAGCAATTGGCTATAAAGTTAGAAATTTTGGGGAAAACTGCAATCTACTCTTCCGAGACAGAACCAACGGTTGCTGAAGTTGAGGAAATGTCATTTAACCTTGATTTCTTTGAAGTTCCTTTATCAAATAACACAATTGAGTTAGGAATTGAATTTATAAGAGGAATTAAAATTGTACTGACAAAAGTACCCCATACAAATCCAGAATTTCCAATTTTAGCTGCTCAATTTGCAAATATTCAATTAGCTGATGCAAAAATAAATGAGGAAGAAGAAGAACAGATTAATATGATTTTGGTCAGTAGTTTAGTGGCTACAAAGGGTGTTCCTTTTTCGAAAATCCAAAGGGTCATGAGTAACTTTTTACCTTCAGATAATGAAGAAAAAGAATAAAAACGGCACCAGCAGGATTTGAACCTGCGACCACCCGGTGTCTGTAGTATCTCCCCAATCAAGAGAGAATGTAACAGCCGGACGCTCTACCTAACTGAGCTATGATGCCTTTTGTTGCAAATGATGGGCCTGGGGGGATTTGAACCCACGTTCATCCGGTTATGAGCCGGACGCTTTAACCGGGCTAAGCTACAGGCCCTTAAAGCTCCTTAATGATCTTGGTATATGAAAGGGTGATCAAGATTTCTTGAACTTTTTGTTTGAAATGAGCCTAAGGTGGTTTGATATTTATGTTCATACTTAAGGATATACCACGTAAAGCCCATCTTGGAATACAGTTGGGTCTTTACTACGTTTACCACGGAGACGAGTAGCTTCTGCTAATCGAGCAGCAGTCTGAGAAACTATTTCGATGTCTATTCCGCTTATAACTACGAGATCTCCTTCTACTTTGACTTTCAATGATTGATTGTATGGGACACGGATTGGATCTCGTCTTCCGTAAAGATTCTTCACTAGAATTACATCTTTTTGAACTTCTACGGTCGCAGGAAAGTGAGAGGTTATTATTCGAACTTTATAGGTAAATCCATCTGTAACTCCTTTGATCATATTTTTTATATGACCAGTGATCGTACCAACCATCGAAGCTTCTGTTTTTTTGCCAAAATGACTCTGAATGATGAATTTATTGTCTTCATATGTAATTTGAACGGTTAGCCTAACAAATGTTCTTTCTAACTCGCCTTTATCTCCTTTTATGGAGACTTTTTTGCCGCCACGTACATCAGTCAACGTAGCAGTAATATTTTCAGGAACCTCGATGATTCTTTCAATTGTATAATGTGTCAAATAGGTAACCTTCTTTGTATAGTTTCTAGTATGCGTAGACCAGTAAACGGCCGCCAAGATTTCGTTCTTTTGCTTCCTGATGGGACATTACACCTTCAGATGTGGAAACAACAAGAATCCCCATGTCTCGAGCAGGAAGAAATCTTTTTTCCCATTCAACATAATCTGTTACTTTCACGGGATAACGAGGTTTGATTACTCCTATTTTTGAAATTCGACCAAGCAATTGAACATTAATAATCCAAAGATCTTCCATTACTTCGAATTCACCAATTGCTCCATATTTCTGTATCACACGAAGGACATTTGCTATAATTCGACTTGCTGGCCTTATGGTCACCTCTTTACGACCTAAAACTTCAGCGTTCGCTATAGAGGACATCGCATTCGCTAGAGGATCAAGCATAACCAATTTTATCTTCTCTTTAACCATTATTATGATTGTAGACGGTATATTTTACCGATCTAGTTTATGAGGGAGGGCTAAAACCTCTAAATATTCATTTTTACCGTCTTTATGACAAGTTGTTAAAGTTTATCGTGATCTTAAGCAATAGACCTTTAGATTAATTGAGAGGAGCTAAGAGCATATTTAATCGAGATTATTTACCTTTTTTCCGTTTTATCTTCGCGATCGAGCCTAATGTGGTTGATTTAGAAATAAAACTGTCAGTTGTAGAAGTTTCGTCACTAACTTCAGTTTTAAGTTCAATATTTAGCTCGCGCTCGATTTTTGCCACAATGCGATCAGTTGGTAATACTTTTTCAGTTTCTATTCTAGCGAGAAGGGTTTCCTTCTCTTTGATAATTTTTGCAAATTCTGCTCGGCCTAAACCTTTAGCTTTTCTAGATTCTTGGATTAAGGTTCCATAACCATCAATTAAAATCTTATCGTGAAGAAAATCTTTTCGTGGAGGTTTAAGCGTACGAGGTTCAGATTTTTTCATTCCTACTGGTTTCTTTGTAGGGGTAGATGATTTCTTTGGTGGATAACTAATGATGGGTTTACCAAACTTTGCACATTTTGGACATGCATATAACTCAACATGATCAATTTCAACAAGGGTTACTGGAGCTTCTATTCCACACATCTCGCAAGTTTGTATACGGTTCAATTCCGTAACTTCCTCTTAATCTGGATTAAAGTTATTTTATTGTTATAAAGGTGCTAATCTGTTGAACTTTTTTTCAAACTCACATGTTTCAATTTCAGTAAAGGTTTTTGAGTGTGATGAGAACCGCACCTAAAACAATAATAGCTCATGAAGAGCGAGACATATACTAGACGTATATATTACTAGCAAATTACTTATTTTTATGGATGCCTACTAGAGATCTTTTGCTAAATGTGTATTGAAAAACCAATGTTTGTTTCAAAAAATAAATAAAGAATGCTTTGGTTTGATAAATTGACAGAGAAATTTAATGTCAAACTATCCAGTTAAAGGATTAAGAAATTAAAATCCTCTGCAGAGGATTTTTTGTAGTAATTCATCAAAGTAGTCATTATTAAAACAGTAACAATCGATTGAAGTAGTGGAACTGATGCCTGAGAGTGTGGATAATAAAGAATCATATGATGATTTCACTGATAGCTATACGCGTACCATGGAAAGACGAATTCGTGCCTTAGAAACTGAAAGACAGCTCCTTGAGGTACAGCGTAACAAATTAGAAGAGGAGAGAGATAATCTTAAGCTAGAATTGCAAAAACTCCGTCAACCTCCATTGTTTACAGGGACTATTCAAGAAATACTGGAAAATGGGAAAGCTATTGTAAAAAGCTCTACAGGTCCATCTTTTGTTGTTGTAATTGATTCTTCAATATCCAGAGAGGAACTAATAGCAGGTGCAAGAGTAGCACTTCATCAAAGAAATTTTGCAATTCTTGAAGTACTACCTCAATCACGAGACCCGCTAGTACGCTCCATGGAGGTTGATTCAAAGCCAACAGAGACCTATACGGATATCGGCGGCCTTAAATTACAACTACAAGAGCTTAAAGAAACTGTTGAACTACCGCTATTACAACCAGAATTGTTTGTGAAAGTTGGAATTGAACCACCAAAAGGAGTACTATTACATGGACCTCCTGGTTCAGGTAAGACATTAATGGTCAAAGCAGTGGCTCATGAAACCAAAGCTACCTTTATTCGAGTCATCGGATCCGAATTGGTTCAAAAGTATATTGGAGAAGGAGCAAGACTGGTTAGAGAGGTATTTGCTTTCGCACGGGACAATTCCCCGAGTATTTTGTTTATTGACGAATTAGATGCAATTGGAAGTAAACGTCTTGATATTGCTACAAGCGGAGACCGAGAAGTACAACGAACCTTAATGCAGCTTCTAAGTGAATTGGATGGTTTCTCTCCAAGAGGGGATGTGAAAATTATCGGAGCAACAAACCGAGTTGATATTTTAGATCCAGCGCTATTACGACCAGGTCGATTTGATAGACATATTGAGTTTCTCTTACCTACACATGAGGAGAGACAAGAAATATTCAAAATTCACACACGTACGATGAATGTGGATTCAAAAGTTGATTATTCATATTTAGCAAGTGAAACAGCCAACGCTTCTGGTGCAGATATACGAGCGATCACACAGGAATCAGGGATGTTTGCGATTAGAGAAAAACGAACACGTGTTACTTTTAATGATTTCAAGAAGGCTATTAAAAAAGTTCTATCTGGTAGTAGACCCCCAAGTACTCCTAGTGAATATCTATAAAATATAACTGGCAAATCAATTATTTTTAATAGAAATTTCAGCATAATCCCCAATAATTAAAAGGAAAATGCCAAGGGTACTAATTATAAAAAGACTAAGAAGACTAGATTCCAAACTGAATCTTTCTATGATAATACCAATTAGAGCAAATCCCAAAACTGAAACTACTAGGTAAATAGTATTAAATAACGATTCTTGAGAACTTCGAATTTTAACTATAGTAATTTTCATATAAAATTGCCAATACAAACTTGAAATTAGACCAACTATAATTAATCGTATTAAGTAAATACTTATTACGCCAATAAGTTTGAAATACTTTGGAACACTAGATGAGAGGAGAAATACGAGAAATAACCACACAACTGGATAAATCAATGAATAAATGACAATTAAAATTCGATAAGGGGAAATAACATTGTTGAATATTCGTCCAGACAGCCTACATGCAATCGCGTGGATAAAATCGGAACCAGCTTGTATAAAGGAAATTAGAAATATTGATAATGTAGTATATGTTATCAAAATTTTCTCAGTGGATTTAAAAATAGGGGAGTGAGTGGTTAATTCGTATAATAATGGCGTGAAAAGCAGTGTCTGAAATGCCATTGATGTAAAACCCAAAAGGGATAAGCTGAGAAAGAAGATTGTTACCTTGGCATATCGTGATTGAAGAAGTAATATCAGTTCTCTAATTTTAGCTAATGTATGAAAACCATTAGTCCTATCAGATCTTGGAACTTCAGATTCCATTCTGCTTTCTGTGATTGGGGTGTTCAAAAATCGAATTCCTAATAGAATTCCAAAGCCTGCTATTGCAGATTGTAAGAGAAAAATGCCTTGAGGAGGAATAGCTAATTTATTTAATAAAAAACCTCCAAAGATAGTCATTGTAGCTACTAGGACTGTTTTAATAGAATTAATATTACTCATAATTGCATTAAATTGGATTTTTGACTCTTTTCCTATATTCATAGAGATTAGTTCCCAAGAATTCATAAACCAAGTAATGAAGGATCCAGAAATTAAAGCTGAATAAACTCCTACAATAATTTCCAATACTAGAAGGTCAAATGCACTTTTAGCAAATATTAACCCTAAATAATAAATTAAAAGACATGATAAAGCCCCACAATAAGCTTTCTTCTGGCCAAAACGGTCAGTTATTAGTCCCAAAGGAAAATCTAATAATGCTCCGCAAAGCATACCTATTGCAACAATATAACTATACAATGAAACCGAGTTCAATATTACTAAATAATAAAGAGAAATCCAAGCATAACTTAGATAGATACCTGATACTACTACCTGTAATCCAAAATATTTCATTGTTAATATTTGAAATTCATTTGGAATTGCTGAAATTCCTAGTATAGAATGAATTACAGCCAATTTGGTTTAATCCTCCATTCTAGGGAGAATTTATGGTTCCGTGTGCCAAACTGGAGATTAAACTCATGTTAACAATAGGGAATGTCTGCGAATTTATTTCACCTCCAGATATGACAACCAAATAAGGAATATTTAAGTTATCAGCATAAACCTTTGAGTATTGGTCGAATCTATCACCAATGATCATTGCTCTATTCCCACAATCGAAAAATAAACCGAATAGGGTGTTTTTTGAAACCTGTTTTGACAAAGTTTCCTTTAGTAAGGATTCAATAGTTTGAGAACTCTGATCACAAATATATGCATTTAATCTATTTCTAGATGTTTTGATTAATTGCTTAGCAACTTGGTTAGGCGCTGTAATCAGCGCGTGATTGAGATTTGGATTTACTGCTAAACAATAAATATTTTGATTGTTTGAGTTATCAATCACGCACAATGGTCGAAATGGATGATAGTAGAAATATCGTTGAATACATTCTTCTAAGATTTCAGGAGTTTTTTCCATGTCAAAAAGCTCTAATAATGCAAGTTTTCCCCATTTCTTTCTAATTCTGGGAATAAAACCCCCATTTAGATAACTATCCAAATCGAAAGTTTTTTGAGGAATTATTTGAGCACCACTATCAGTTTGACTTGTAAAGTGTAAAAAAGGAGAACTAATGGAAACATAAACTAAAGAGTCCTTATATGCTTTAAAATTACTGAATTGATATGATTTATTCATGGTAAGAGGATCGGTACCAAATGTGCCGGTAAAATGAATACCATCCTCATATAATTGTGAAAACAGAGGCCAAGCCGCCGAGTAGGAGATTCCAATCCCAGCAATGTCCATAGCGAATCCAGCAAACTTACCAGAAAGTTTCGATAATAAAGGAAACAATCGCCAAATGCGATTATTCAGAGGAAAAAAGGGATTAAAGCCTTCAATCTTATGATTTAGTAAATTAATTAAGAATTTGGGAAAACCAAGTCCAGGGGGAAAAAAAAGGAAAGTTGTGTTCGATCCTCTTTTTTTTTCAATACGATTTATTTTATTACAATTCCGTCGAATTTTGCGAGCTTTTAGACTCGTACCAATTCTAAAACGCTTTATAAGTGAAGTTCTAGCGGTGATCCCTGTTACTAGGAGAATACCAGCCCCTTTTAGACCATAATCATGTTTATCACATATTCCGATTCCTGAACATCCTGCCAAGGGAATTCTGGGATATTTCTGCTTGATAATCCTTAATGCTCTATCGTATGTCTGGGAACCCCCAAGATGAGTCCCGGTAAAATATAGAATGAGAGAGGGATCCCCATCCAACTTCGCTTCAGCCTGTTCTAAGGCTTTTTGTGTTGCATAATTTAGATCGTGATTAATAAATAGACCAACCGAGGCATTAATCATTTTTAAACCTCTAAACTATCAAAATTATCAATTATATAGCTCAAACGTTTTGCAGTTCGACTCATCTCAATTTCCATTAATCCAGTATTTGCTTTTGACCTAAGAAAGGTTACTAAAATACTGGATTGACCTGCACGATAGAAATAGACTGGAATAGACTCATTTACGTTTATTTCTTTGTCATATTTAACGGATCTGGATCCTCTCTGCAATTCCTCCATAGTTTTAGAGATAATTTGCTTAACCCAACCTATGACATGCAAGAGATTATTTGAGCGATTTGTACTATAATGGGACTTCAAAACATATCCATCGATTCTAAAGAGGAAAACAGCCTGAATATCGATGAAGTTGTTCAAATGCCCTAATTCCTGATCTATAGTTCGAAGAAGAGAGGGTATTGAGGGCTTCAATTCTAAAATATTAGATTTCATATACCGATAACCCCTTTCCAGTTTCAAAATGAATCGGTTGAGGAGTCTCAGCATGTGCAGAACCTCGAAACTTACGAACACGGAGTGTTCGGTTGTATATACCACCAAGACCAATATGTTCTAATTCAAGAATGGAATCTGCAAGAAATAATGGCACTTTCGCTAAAGATTCCCCAAATCCTTTCTCTATTGTAACAACAGCTGTACCAATCTTTCTTAAAGATGTAAATATTCGATTTATGGCATTTCGTTGCTGGTTCAAATCTGGAATTTCCAATAATAATGGAGTAAGGGGATCTATTGCTATTCGTATTCCTCCATGATAATGTTCTGCTGTTTCCCTGATTATTTCAAGATATTTAGGGAGTTCAGACATAAAAAATCTCAAACCGATTTCTCCAGAGGTCATATCAGAATCCTCGCTAAACGCAACTTGGAATTGCAAACGACCTCTCCTATATTTGTCTTCAAAATTATTCAGGCCAATATCACGACAATCTCTTAGCACTGAATCTAGATTCTGTTCTAAGGAGACATATAATGCAGGGGCTTCTGGCTCTTCAGCACAGAATTGCCAACAAAAAGTTGATTTTCCGCAACCAGGGTCAGCAATGACGACATTTACTGAATTTTCCCTAAAACCACCTTCAACTAAACGATTGAATCCTGGCACACCACTTACAATTCTCTTATTTTCATGTTTATTATTCATTTTACCTATTAATTTTTGCATATAACTCACCTTGTGATAATACTAGAGGTTTAGATATCTTAACAGATGTCTTGGAAGGCAATTGTAGACTATTTTTCCCGTTTTCTAGAAAGTCAATAACGCCCTTAAAGATCTGGATAACAGAACTAATTTCTTTAGAGGAACAAATATATGAATCAACACAATGAAACTTTTCTTCGAATGAAGTTATATCAAATGTTTTTTCTTCAGTTGAAGCAAGATCATACTTTGTTCCGACTAAAAATTTAGGTGTGTCATTTTCTATGAACTTTAACCAATCAGGAATCGAAAATAAAGTGGATAAGTCAGTGAGATCAAAACATAGGATAGCAGCATCTGCTCCTCTACAAAAATCTCCAAAGACTCCCATGTTTTTGAATTGCTCTTGACCTCCCAAATCCCATATTTGAAGCTTGAATTTGGTTGAATCCAGATTAAAAATTATAGAATGAAATTCTACTGCAATAGTTTGTCTAGCGTCTTTAAAACACGAATTACTAGTGAAAGTCTTTGAAATCGTTGTTTTTCCAACACCTCCTTCCCCTAAAACAATTATTTTTAATGGCTTAACCTGTTTTGTTGGAATAAATTTCACTAAGCACACCGATACTTCCATAATTTTTCTCAGTTATAATTACCTAAATTTTACATACATTTTGCGATTTTTGGGACATTATAAACAACTTGAAGTTTTGTATTGTGGTGAGGAAAATGATCTTGTCATTTTCTAAGAGAACTATCAAATTATTGTTTCAAAAAAGAAGAGGATCTCCACTCGTGGAAGAAGGAATATTAATTGGATTAAGTTTATTTGGTTTTTTATTGATCCTAAGTATTGTAACTGGAGTTCTTGATTGGTTATTAGTAAATGCAGATGAGTTACTTCAACGATTAACCTCTATTTTCTCGTAGTAGATCCTATTGAACGAAGTTTCAATAATATTCCTAAATGTACAAACTTTTGGTTTTCTTATCTTTAAAAAAGAAGATGGACCGAGCGAGATTTGAACTCGCGACCTTCTGGGTGCAAGCCAGACGCTCTACCAAGCTGAGCTATCGGCCCCAATATTATTAGCCTTTGATGGCAAATACCAATGATTAATTGGAATCCTAGGCCTCAATTACATTTTAAACGGTAATGGAGCTTTTTAAATAAGAATGGCCAACATTTAGAGTATTTTAATTGGAATTTATTCATTTTTCGTTTGAAGAGAAGATTTCTTTTTTATTCTTCTTCCTCAGTTTCTGATATAGTCAGTTCTTCATCAAAAGATTTATCTTTCCAAATCTTGGGAGGTTTCATCCGTGAACGGAAACGTAATTGTTCTAAGAATCGAAATACAGTGCTGTGTTTAGAGCCATTTATTAAAAGTGTTATTGCTTCTTTTGCGTTCCCAATTTCATTTAACTCGCCAATAATTGAAACCTGGTTACCGAATATTGAAATACATGCAGAAGTGCTTATCTCAATCATTTTTCTTGCTTTGCCTCCTTCTCCAATTAGACGCGATTTCAATCTCTTAATATTATTTTTTGTCCCTTCAAGCTCTATTGTTTCGAGATAGATCTCATCATCGATTAAAAGGAACGCACGGTCAGCGTTAAATCCTCGTGCAATAGCACGGATAATCTCTCGAGTTTTCCAGATATAACTAGGATCTGGAATGTTTGGAGTAGACCGAATAATTACAGAACCATCTTCACTATCAATTGTAAGTTCTACACCAGTAAGGGTTTCCAATTGTTTCTTTGTACTCCCACCTTTACCGATTAGAACCCCTATTCGACTCCTAGGGATCCGGATATTACTTTCAATGGTCAATTTATTCTACTCCTGCCATATAATTTCTTTATTTCTATTAGCTTTAGAATGATTCTTGAGGGGTGAGCTTTATGATTTCATCATATAATTCATCATAATCTGGGGTATTCACTCCTGACTGGGAGAAAGGAGTTAAAATATTGTTTATATCTCTTTCAAGGAATTTTAATGCATTTGGATGTGAGGTTATTACGCTTTGACTCATATCAATGAGAAAGGGAGTGTCTCTTCCTATAAGGATATTGAATGGAGATAAATCAGCGTGCACCAAACCAATCTTGAATAAATGCTTAACTTGATCTAGAATTTTGGTTAAGATGGCTTGAGTATATGCAGAAGGAGTATTTTTCAAAAGAGGATAAGGAATCCCATTTTCTCCGAGTAATTCCATCAAAAGGAGATTTTTCTTAACCAGAATTGGTTTAGGAACATTCAAACCTGCAAAGGATGCTCGTTGAAGATTTCGAAATTCCTTTTCTGTCCAGAGATGGATTATTTTACGAGTCTTTTTGCTTTGTTTGTAAAATCTGTGGTCTCCAATAATATATTGAGACATTTTTTTGAAATTCATTGTACTAGTTCGGAAGATTTTAATGACAATTGGAGGATCTATTTGATTTTCCTGACAGATTCTATCTCCTAGGAGCCCAACATTAGCTAAAAAAACACCTGATTCTTTTCCAGAAGCGATTGTGCCTGTTAATTCCCCTAAAATCCCCTTATTTTGCAATTTTTCAATTTCTTGTATCGTTTGTGCGTCTATAACTGCATCCACTGTTTGGTAATCTTTGGTGTCTTTTCTTCTTTTCCGCCATGCCTCTGTATTTCTATCTAGTTTTTTCCAGAGTAATTTATCATCGGGTTTCATTCAAAGATGACCCCAAACTTAGTTTCAAAGGTTTGCCGAAATTGCGTGACGTAATTCGTGGTTGAAGAGTATCACAGTTTGGACATAGAAGTGTATTTCGTCTTTTAAATTCGAGTTCATATCCACATTGAACGCAATATGCAATAATTACTCCTAAATCGTGACCAACAAGGCTAACATAAACTGGTTTCATAGTTCTAATAATTCGAACTTTGATCCAATCCCCAGGACGCGTAACTTCAAACATACTTCTTACAAAACGTCTTGAAGCTTCTGAAACATGCAAAATAGAGGAAAATGGAACGGGTAAATATTCATTGTTAATATAGAAAACATCAATTGAAGCAATTTGCTTTTTTATGAATTGAACAAGCCCTATTCCCATATCTCCAACCTTTACTTCTTGATACTTTTTTAAAGGCTGAACTGAGATTTTATGTTTTTTTGAATCTGGATTAACTTTGCCTAAGAAAGTTGAATAAATTACACCCTCGTCTTCATAACAGGTATCATCTGGCACAAATTCTTCAATAACAGCAATTTTATCTCCAGGTAGAACTAGATCCTCCTCAGATTCAATTTCCTTACTTTTATTCATTTCTATTCCCGTTCATTGCTTCTTTATAATCATTTTAATATTCTCTTAGTCATAAACTTTATTCATCGATTTTCTATTTCTTGAGAGTTGGGTGATCTTATCTTTTAAGATTTATTTTATTTAACGTTTAGGGGATTTAGAGGCAAACTTATATAGATCAATTGTTACAAAATGTGCTTTTTTGCGATGGGAACGAAAAATAGGAGGAATAGAAAATGAAATTGTTACTAATATCTCATTAACTTTTCCGTACTCGTCCCCTATGGAACTTAACAATTTTCTTGTTAATAAATTTGATTTATGAATAGATATTACTGTTTCTGATCCGCTTAAAGCCTTTTTAAGAAATACTGTATCCAATCTTCGTCGTTTAGTCCCGAATGGAGGATTCATTACTGTCATATCAAACAGATTCTTCCATTTTTCTGGTTCCAAAAATTCTATAGGAGTAATTATGAGATCTACTGATAAATTTTGCCTTTTTTTCCAGTAATTAATATACTTCACCGATTCATAATCAATATCGACCCCGATCACTCTTTGAGCAAAAAATTTTGCAATAGGAAGCGTGAATCGACCCGTTCCACATCCAAAATCGATTATTCTCTTGTTTGATAGATCTTTGGATACTAATGTTAGAATAAAGGCTATTAAGTCATCTGGAAGAGAATATTGCTCTAACCTTATCTGAGGTTCTAGAAAAGATTGAATTCCTTTTAGATAATCCTGAATCAGAAAGAAATTTTCCTTTTGTTCACGAGAGAGGAATAAATCTTTCGGAGAAATAATACGGAAGGTTTTCTGGGGGGGAAAAGTCAAAAAAGGCTACTCACCAGTAAAAAGGAAAAAAATGTTTTCCTTTAACGCATGGGCTTTTCCTTTCTTCCGGAAAGCAAAGCATCAAGACTGACTCCATTAACATGTACTACGCGGTATCGAACGCCTGGAAGGTCTCCAATTGCCCCGCCTTTTGCACCCCCGATTCCCTCAATAATTACTTCATCGTGTTCATCTATAAATAATAATCCTCCATCACCTGGTACAAAAGCAGTGACTTGCTTTCCATTTTTAATTAATTGTACCCTAACACATTTTCTAATTGCGGAGTTTGGTTGTTTTGATTCAATTCCTACTTTTTCAATAACAATTCCACGAGCTTGAGGAGCTCCTTCCAAAGGGTCGAACTTTTCTTTTAATCGTAGTACTTTGCGTTTATAGGGGGTACTCTTCCATCGAAATCGCTTTCTTTTGCGTACTAACTTATTTGCAGCAAATTCACCGCGTGGTGACTTTAATCCTGTCATAATTTATCGCCTTATTACTCTAAAGCACTTTTTTATGTTTGTGATCGTAAATCGTATTTTCTTTCCTTATCTACAAGCACTTGATACTTTTTTTCAATGGCTATATGAAAGATTTGTTCTAAGTAGAATGAATTTCGTTTATGCAGTACTCTGGATAATGACATTATTCACTCCAAAATGTCTCTTCATAAGTAAACGGGATCTTTGAATAATCCTACCATTTTTACCTATTGCCTTTCCTTTCTCTTTTGGAATAACTGTAATAACCACAGTTTTTTTCCCAGATTTTTCGAAAATTTCAACATTCTGTGATTTTGCAGGAGCGATTGTATTTGAGGCAAATCGTTCAGGGGAATCTGAATACTCGATTATATCAACAGCTTTTTGAAAATGTTCCCGAAGACGACGAATTGTTGTTCCTCCTTTTCCTATTACTTTACCTGTATCCCCACGACGAACTATAAATATCACTCTCCCTTCTTCCTTGTTCCATATGCAATCAACAGCTAGGGCTCCTGTTAATCCCTCAAGAATAGAAATAAATCGGAGCTCTTCTTGAGACATACGAATATTTGACAAAATCAAACATCCTATATATAATCCAGAATTTTTGAATTTCCCGGATTTAGTATCACAACTGAAGTAATTTTATGTGGACGACCACAAATTGCTCCAAGATCTATACCAGATTTTTCATATTCGATTATAGGTACATTTGATAGCTGGCAGTGTCTTTCAATTGTATTTCGAGCAGTTAACGGGATATTGCTTGAGATTATTGTTGCTTTTACCTTACCTGTTAATAAACTCTTAATCGTGCTCTCGTACCCCAATTTTACTTTTCCTGTACTTACAGCCATATTTATGGCTTTTTCTAAATCTGGTTTCATAATTACTCATCTTCTATTATTGCATTTTCACGTTGATAACCTGGCCACATAATCAAATCCACTGTTCCTGTACCAAGAGGAATTATCTGGCCAATAATCACATTCTCTGTTATTCCACGAAGTTTATCTCTATCTCCACGAGCTGCTGAATTCAAAAGGTGCTTTACGGTCACCTCAAACGAAGCTCTTGCAAGGACACTTTCTTTTTCTCCGCTGATCCCATGTCTACCAATTTGGCGTAAATTCCCATCTTGAGTCATAATATCAGCTACCAGCATGATATGTCGTATATCAACATCTAGTCCTTGTTCTTGAAGTACTGCAGTCGCTTCATCTATAATGGCCTGTCGAGTAGCCTCTATTCCTAATGTATCTCGAATTTCCTGAATATGATTAGTTTTAATTCGTGTAGGATCTACTCCAGGTATACTTAAGACATCGGGTAGATTACTACCTGCGGTAAACAGTACCCATTGATCTATCTCTTGATCTTTGGACATGATAACTCGTGTTATTCCCTTTATTCCTTTTAATTTAAGATCCCTGATTTTTTCATTTAGCTTGTAAATATCATCAATAGTCATATCTTTAGAATCAATGATTATTTCATTTTTCTGCTGTGTCACTTCACCTTTTTTAAGTTTAGACAGCTTTTCTACAACAAGTTCAGGAGAAATCCCTTTATCAGTAATTAAAAAATCATTTAGCGAAATTTTAATTTGCATTAGGGCTAAATCCACTGTAATATCATCACTGACCGATTCAATAGTAGATAATTCTATCATTCGCTGAACTTCTTGAGCTTTTACTTTCTCTGTTGCATATGGCTCTTCTAAATAAACTGTCATAAAAGGAGAAGCAGGATTTTTTCTTGCATCAAGGATTTCAATTAATCTAGGAAGTCCAAGGGTTACATTTAATTCAGCTACCCCCGCATAATGAAAGGTCTTCAAAGTCATTTGGGTACCTGGTTCTCCAATTGATTGGGCTGCAACTGTGCCAATAGCTTCACCAGGTTCGACTAAAGATCTGAGGTATGCATCTTCAACAGAATCTAAAATTTTCTCTAATGAAGATTTCTTTAAATTTTTATGGTCAGATAATTTATTTTCAAGATCCATTCGGATACTTTGAGGAAAGCGTTCTTCATCTTGATTAATAATTTTGATTATTTGAGCCTTAGATAACCCTGGCATTAGATTTCACTCCTCAATTCTCTTCTGAAGAAAGCACTTCTTCAATAATTGCATCGATATCTACAGGTCTTCCGTGATAGGATTTCATTGGATCAACACCATCTTCCCCGTATTTTAACTGAACCACATCACCCTCTGTTGTTCGGACAATTATATCGTAATTGACATGTAAATCCTGTAAAGCATTAACGAGTCGACGCTGCAGATAACCACTTGTGGATGTTCTTACAGCTGTATCTACTAGTCCTTCTCGACCTCCTTGAGCATGGAAAAAGAATTCTGTTGGTGATAAGCCAACACGATAGTTTGCTCTTACAAAACCTCGAGCTATAGGTCCAATATCATTCTTTTGGAAATGAGGAAGAGACCGCTTCCGATAGCCCCTCAAAATGCGTTCTCCTCTTATAGACTGTTGACCTACACAAGCAGCCATTTGGGCGATGTTAAGTTGAGTACCTTTTGCCCCTGTTGAGGCCATTACAACTGCAGAGTTCGATATACCCATATAATCATTAGCAATGCTTCCAGCACTATCTCTTGCCTTTGCTAATACACTCATTATTCGCATTTCTAGTGTTTCTTCTAATGATTTTCCAGGAAGGGGTTCTAACTCACCCCTATGATATGCTCCAATGATATCAGCAGCAGCTTTCTCATTTTCTGCAATTATTGCTTTAATTCGCTTTTTACCTTCATCAGGCATATTTACATTAGAATAACCGAGACTAAATCCCTCATGGGAAAGAAATTCCAAGAGCATTTGTGTCAAGGAATCTAGAAATTCTCGAGCACGATCGCTCCCATGATCTTTAACCACAACATGCAAAACGCTTTCAGATTCGTCAGCACCAATTGCTCTGCGATCAATAACCCCAGAAAGTAACTGCCCCGATCTTATATACACATAACTATCATTTTCGCAAAGTTCGAGTTTACATATGTCATGTTTCTTACAGGTTCGGGATCTGCTTGTTACACTAACATCTGGAGGTAGAAGAAGACCAAATACCTGTTTTCCAGTCCATAATTCCTTGGGATGAGAAATTGCAGGAGGGGGAAGCTCTTCTTCGTAATTTCCAGCTAGCAATAATTGCCAAACGTCTTCTTTGGTGATTAAAGTTTTTTTACGAGTTAAAAGAAAAGCTGCTGACACATAGTCGTGTAAAGCTCCAATAATTGGACCTCCGTATCGTGGAGATAAAATCTGTTCTTGTACTCTCATAAGCACTCGAGTTTCAGCTCGTGCTTCTTCGCTTTGTGGTACATGAAGGTTCATTTCATCTCCATCAAAATCTGCATTATATGGAGTACATACGCATAAGTGCAGTCTGAATGTCTTATAAGGCATAACTCGGACTTCATGTGCCATAATGGACATTCGATGAAGCGAAGGTTGTCTATTAAAGAGAACCATATCTCCATCCCTTAGATGGCGTTCAACAATAAAGCCTTGGTCAATCATTTCAGCAGTTGTATTTAAATCTCCGACAAATCGAAGATCAATTCGCTTCCCATCTGGACGAATAATATAATTTGAACCAGTTTTTGAAACTCCAGTTTTCTCATCTATCTCTGTATCTGGACCGTTCATGACTAGTTCTTTCATTTCTTCTATATTCCATTCAGTAACTCTTTCAGGAACAGTAAGTATCTTAGCTATTTGTTCTGGTACCCCTACCTCATTAATCGATATATTTGGATCAGGGGAAACTACAGTTCGAGCTGAGAAATCAACCCTTTTACCCGAAAGATTACCTCTGAATCTTCCTTCTTTCCCTCTAAGTCTTTGGGTCAATGTTCTTAAAGCACGACCCGATCGATGACGTGCAGGAGGAATACCAGCCACTTCATTATCCATAAAAGTTGTAACATGATATTGCAAAAGCTCCCAAAGATCCTCAACAATGAGTTGAGGAGCTCCTGCTTCTATATTTTCACGTAATCTTTGATTTATTCTAATAATATCAACTAGTTTGTGAGTTAAATCATCCTCACTTCTAATCCCACTTTCTAGAGTTATTGACGCACGAACAGAAACGGGAGGAACAGGTAAAACCGTTAAAATCATCCATTCAGGTCTGGAATGTTCAGCATCAATACCTAATAACGCTAAATCATTAGTTGGAATTCCCTCAAATCGTTTTTGAATCTCGGAAGGAGTAATCCGAACAGATCCTTCTGGGGTTTCCTCATAAAAGCTGGTTGGCTTTTCATACTTTATTTTGTACTGTGGTTGACCACAATGAGGACATTCTGATTTTTTACGGGCTTCCTTTACCACATCCTTTATTAATTCAGCTACTGTTTTGAGATCGTCTTCTTTATTAGCTTTATCAAACCTATGTTGATATCTTTTTATTTGTAAAGAATCAAGGAGGATTCGTGAGCAAGCTCGACATGAAGATCTTAATAATTTATAAATTATAGACTTGGCATATCCTACATGCACAACTGGTCGTGCTAATTCAATCATTCCAAAATGACCAGGACAATCTCCCACCTGATTTCCGCAGGTTCTACATCTCTGACCTGGTTCTATTGTACCAAGTCTTCTGTCGATGAGTCCACCCTCAATAGGTGTACCATCCTCATTATATGTATCTGCTGTAATAATTTTTGTAACAGCCATTTTTCGGATTTCATCAGGAGAAAGAATTCCGAATTGTATTTGACTAATTTTCTTAAGCTCAGGGGTCCACATTAGCTTTTCTCCCAGCAACACTATCAGCTAAAGCATATTAAAGACAACTTATAGTGATAATTAGCTTTTCAGGAAACGAGTAGATTAGGAAGGTCAGATTTGCTTGTTTAACGCGAAACACAAAATTGTTTAAAGATTTATTAGAGGTATTTAGTGAAATTCCTTATCTTGATTCTGCTATTCCTTTTATTCTCCATAACTATTTTCAGTCCAAATTTATCTTTCTTTTCTACTAAAATCATCCGAATCTCTTTCAAATGACGAGATTTATTGGGATATCTTAATGTTTGATGATTTTCATTTTTAAACACTAATAAGTTATGAAATAATAAATTTTATGTAAGAAATCTCAATTTCACGCAGAAATTTATTTCCTAATGAAGAAGCAACCGACTTTATCAGTCCAAACAATCATATTATTTTTAACGCATTGATACCAAATATGAAAAAACCAATAATCACGAGATACTTGCCTATTCTATTTCCAGTAGGGGAATAGATTATAGTTCCAACAGTAATTAAAAGTGCTCCAAGCTCAATAGACAAAAACAGATCTATTAAATAACTAAAAATGTTTATTTGTTCTACCAAAATCACTTTAAATCACCCATTTAGGCATCGCAGGAAATTGTAGACCTAATGGAATAAAAGTACATAAGAGACAAAAAAGAGTTTTCTTCAGAATTCTTTTTTGGGAAGGATTTGGACTTAGTAAATAATAACCTAGATTTCCAAGAAATAATATTAAAGAAAGAGCAGCAAAAATGAATAGAAGATAAGCAGTTATAAAAGAAGCAAATTTCTCAAAACCCTGAAATGGTTCTTCTAATTCAGTAAAAGTATACACATTAAAAACAAAAAATAGAAGAATGGAGAGTATTGCGGATCTAAATAACATTTTTTTCCCATTTAGTTCGTCATAATCCAATAAATAAAGAATGGCTCCTATTATAAATGATAGATTTACCATAAAGATGGCCAGAGTTAATGTGACTGGAAAAATTTTGTGTATAAAAGATCTTATGTCTTCTAATATTTGAATTATTACATCTTGAAAGATTGAAGGATTAATTTCGATGAAATCAAAGATTCGACTTTCCTTTAAACTCATTTGGTACATCCAAGCTAAATTCCCACTATAGATTTTAAACTCCTAAATTTCTTGAATAGGAGAATTTATCGTTCTATAAGGTGGATTCTATGTAGGTAATCTCAGAAAAAATAGTATCTAAGGTGATAATCTTATGAGTGATCAAATGATTAATTGTTTGAATCTTAGGAGGATCGTCGGATTTAAATAGAAAATCCTTGATTGTCTCATTAGTTATTTGAAGTATTGTTCCTTCCTCTGTTAATTCAGCAATTGAAATAACACTCCTATTTTTTCGATTATTAATCCAAGTCACTCCTAATTCAACAAATATATGAGGTATGGAGGATGTTATCAATTCAATTGGAACATTATATATGTCTTGGAGTCTTTTAATTAACTTTTTATAATTTTTACCATGTATAGTTTGAATAGAAGGCACCCCAATTGAAAGTACGTTTAAATATGCATTGAAATGACTTTTCATTGATAACTCCCCAAGATTAATGAAATCAGGACTTCGATGCAGGATTTTTTGTACCTCCAAAGATTTAGAGAGAATTAGGGCTTCTTGTGGGTCATATCCAAGTCGAAAGTGTACCGCATTACCTTCACGAAGACTGTGCGTTTCCAGCACATCCTCTATTGACAATAAACGAAGGTGTTCAGGTATATATTCCATTAAAGCATTCTGTAGGGTTGTTTTTCCAGAATTTGGAGGTCCCAAAATCGTAATAGACACTTGGGATCTTATTAAGAATAGAAGAAATAACGCTTGTTCATATAAAATAGTGTTATTCCTGATCAAATCAATAATTCGTAAATTCTGAAATCTAAATTTCCTTATATCGATATGAATGTCTTTGATGGTTAAGGGTGGAATATCTACTGTTACTCTGGTTTGAAAAATTTGAGAGAAAAATTCACATTTCATGGTGGGATTTAATCTATTTAGAGAAAAATCATTCTCAAGGGCTATACGTTGTATAAATGAATCAATTTCTTCACTGGAAAGAACAATGTCTGTATAACATCTTCCATGCCTCATATGATCTATATATATCGATTTTTGGCTTGAATCAATATAAATCTCATCAATTTGATCATCAGCAAGTAATTTTCCAATATTTTCCATATTAAGAATTCGGAAGAATAATGGTAGTAATAATTGAGATGGGACCCCTGTTTCAATATCTGAGACTTGATACAAATATCTTAATAGCTCGTCAAATTTGCAATAATCATATTTTCTAAGTATATAGCTTTTCAGTTCCCTTTTAATACTTTCTTCAAATTCAGGAAAGCTTTTCAAGTGATTATTTGTATAAGAGTCATATTGTACTTTATATAAGGTTTTGCTGGGATATTCTAGAATAGTAGACTTGTATGCATAAAAGAAATACCTTTCTTTTTCAACAGGATATTCTTGAAATTCTTTTTTCTCTGAATATAAGTATTCTATCATAAAACCGCCTACCAAAAGCAGTAAGGACTTTATTTGATGTGATTAATCAGATTTCATGGAATCTTGAATCATTCGTTGGAAGAGAGAGCTTAAATTATTAGGTAATGAACTGGGAAAGACGTTGAAGTGGTTCTCAGCAATCTCAAAGCAATATTTACGACGTACAATTCCTTGCCCATCGATATAAAGTGTAAGCACATGGCCTGCTTTGGAATGGGAGAGAGCTTTTGTGATAAGAGAATGTTGTTCCCTAGCAAGCTCTAATTCTACTTCATCCAAAGAGATTGTTTCAGATTCTCCGCATAAAGGACAGGATACTGTTATTTTATTTTTCTGAGCTTGAATTATTGCCAAGGTAATACCCAGAATGAATTCCATTTGATAGTTAAAAGCACCCAAGAAAAATCGGAATGAGAAAGGGAAACTTATGAGAAGATATACTAATTATTTATTTTTATTGTAGCTAGATTTTCGGAAACTGATTCCATTTACAGGCGTCGGATAGATACAAATGAGCCGGAATTTAACATTCCTTTTTTCAAACTTAACAGAATCTATAATAGGAAATTATGAGTTCTTGGAAAATCATCAAATCCACATTCCTTTACTGAACGGATATAAAATTAATAAAGAAAGAATTGAAAAGCTGCAAAAGATTATTTTTGGATTTTCAATAGCAGTCTTCGCATTTCAGTTGATAATATCTCAAGGAACTTATTTCATTTTTGGTTTAATTCAGCTCTCATTATTTTTTTTAGCTTTAAGGGGAATAAATTATCTTATTCGTTTGAAATTCAATAAATTTCAATTTAAAATGGAAACTATTGGATATTTTGTTATGAATGAATTATTAATCATCTTAGAAACTTCAAAATCTCTGAGAAATGCTGTGAAATATGTTTCAATGGGAAATTATCCATTCTATTCAGATATTTTCTCAAATGCACTCCTTGAGGCGCATTTTGGGAATGTACTCCCTGAGCTGTTAAAAGCCAATTTTAGTATTTTATTGCCAAAACAAATAAGTGAAACACTTGTATTAATTATAGATACATGGGATTATGGAAAAAATATTACTTTATTAAATAAAAATCTAATTATTGCCAAACTAGCAGAAAAAATTATTGAAAAAACTGAAAAAATAGAGATTTGGACTTCATTATCATCAGGATTAATATTCTTAAGTCCACCAATTGTTTTATGCTTTTTATTAATTTCAGGAAAGATGAGTAGCATATTAGGGATTTTGATTCCAGGCTCTATTACCATAATATCACTTTTTTTACAAGGAGATAGTGAAATTGGTTTTTTCAGCACTAATAATGTTGATACGCTCTCATATGATGCTCATGAGATTGAGTTCCTAGTTTTGCTAGCTGAGTATCTTTCACGAGGATTCTCATTTGCAAAAAGTATGAATCAGTCAATGAAAATATATCGTAATAAATTAGAGTTGTCGATCACCAAGGATTTTGTGCAAACTCAATTAGATGGAAAAGAAAAATCGAAAAATGACCTCCTTGAAACACTTTTTAAACGAAGAACCATATATTTGCTCAATCTCGTTGAGAAGTATGCATTGCTAGACCCAGTTGAGGCAGGGGAAAAAACTCTAAAAATCACCCAAGATTTATCTAAAACTAACGAGTTACTTAATAAAGGGAGGGCTAAATTGCGAGCAATAGCATTACAAGAAAATGTAATTCAATTGTTATCAATAATTTCATTAGCTTCCATCGCGGGGGCAAGTCCTATTTTTCTGTTTGTGGAAATGGCAGTAAATTACTCTTTTCGTCAACCTCTTAATTTAAATTTAATATCTCCTTTTGAATTGGAATTTTTTCTAGTTGCACTCACACTATCTCTCCTTCCATTGAAAAACTTCAATTTATCAAGACTAAGAAAAGGTGAAATTCTCCAGTTTGGTTTATCATTTAAAATAATAAAGTTTCTGTTATTTGTAATCTTATATTGGGGAGTAAGGAGCATTTTTTTAACCAGTTTCTAACAAAAATCATATTTTTGGGAGGATATTAAGGCCCAAGATATTCTACTTTAGGATATAACCAAGGCTTTTTGGTGAAGGATTGGTATATAAAATGAGATCTTGGATAATTTTTCGAACATTTCTTTTTTTAGCCTTAAGTCTTTCATTTCTTCTGCCAACCATTTGTGTTAATGATAGTTATACACCTTTTTATGTTACTTCCTTTGAACAAGGTCAATTAATGACTCAATCAAGCCTTATTTTTAATAGTAAATTAGATGCAAAGATAAGCTCTTCAGATAATGTGGAATCATCAACTTGTGTTATTGAAGAGTACTTAAATATCAACGATCTGCAAACAAATGACTCATACGTATTTCAAAACGATGACCTAATGAATTTCACACTTGAATCTAGTGTTACAAGTAGTAATTTAAATATCACTTCTGATGGTATTTTAAATACTTGGAAAAATGGATTAGAACCAAGTTATGACGATGTAAATGCTTCAACTCAGTTTGAAGATAATAATACCTTTTTTACTCTTAATTTTACTGATACAGGAAATGGAGGATATGGGATAAGTAACACGAAATTTGGAGAAATTCCCCTTCCCTCTCCTTCGGAATTTTTGACGTTAATTTCCTTTAACTTCAGGATTCCTATTATCAGCTCGAATTTACAGACCTCACCTCATACATTAGCTTTAGAATTCCGATTCAATCAGAGTTCCATTTTTTTTATTTTGTCTTCTCTAGGGGGAGATTTCGGTGCTCATCTTGAGGCGAATCTTACCAGACCCGAAGGATCAAATTCCCTTTATATCTTCTGTAACGACTCGATGCCATTTAACTGGAGAAAAATATCGCTAAATTTGACTAAAGTGATTGAATCCTACATTTCACAGGATAAATATAATAATTTCAATAATTTGGAAACAGTATTTTGTTATATGATCACTTTTACCCCAGATTTCTATTTAGAATTAAATATAGATAACATTCAATATTATACAACACTCCTGAAAACTATCCCAATTATCTATCAAATTAATGAAAATACCTATATTAGTGACAATGGAACATTGTATATCGAATTTTTCACTGCTAATTTCACATTTATTGCTTACGAAACCACTCCATGGGCACAGAACGCGAGGACGCTATTAGAAACAAACATTACCAGGATTAGTAAGAACAATTGCTCATGGTATATAAAAGAATGGAATGATACCCAACTACTATTACAAATGGACTTAGAAGTTGTAAATCACAGTATCTTTAACGATAAAAGGATTATTATTCTTCCAATTCCTACTGATTGGGATCAATTAAGTGTAATAAATAATTCACATTCATTTACAACCTTAAATCGATCGCATATCGTAAATGAATATATAAATGTT
Source organism: Candidatus Heimdallarchaeota archaeon (assembly GCA_011364965.1). GTDB lineage: Archaea > Asgardarchaeota > Heimdallarchaeia > Hodarchaeales > Hodarchaeaceae > Hodarchaeum. The sequence continues at coordinate 385,628 of RDOB01000004.1, read as the reverse complement.
GAATTTTTCATGCTTGATATAACTGATCAAGAAAGAGTCAGTTTTAAGGCAAGTGTACCAAATTATATTTCCGATGTGACATTTTCTAGGGATATAATTATAGGAGAATATCTTGAGGTTCGGGGAAATTTACAGAATCCATTGGGGGGTGATATTTCGCTATTTCTTGAAAATGGATCATTTATTCAGACTCGAACTACTGCAGCTATGGTGAATGCAAGTTTTATTTTTCCAGGTATAGAAATTACGGAGGAATTTCCTATTGGACTCATTAAACTTACTGTGAATTATACAAATTCATGGGAATTTGGAGTGATAAATGGATTTGTTGTTATACATGATGGAAGTTCCCAAGAATTAGAAATCAGGTTTAATTGCCCTCAAATGATTGAAATATTCCGATTTCAACCGCTCTTCCTGAATTTAAGTTTATATCTTCAGAATTATAAGGTTCTTTCAAGTTCAATCAATGTTGTCATGATGACAACAGATCGTTATTATTCATTTAAACATACACTAAACAATGATTATATTCTAACAATAGCAGCTGTAGGATTGCTTGAAGGAAATTACTCTTTTGATATCTTCGCATATGATGGAAATGATCTATTTGCTACTGAAAATCTAAATTTAAGGGTTTTATACTCTTCATTTCATTGGGAATTAGAAAATTTTCCGAATTTTCTTTACACAGAAGACAATTTGACTTTTCGTATATACACATATTATACAATCGATCTGAATAGTTATCAAATCCTACCAGGTGTATTTATTTTATTATGGTTCAATAATATACCAATATATGTAGGCATTACTAATTCAGAGGGAATTTTGGACTTAAGTCTTGAGATATCAGATTATACTTCAGACAATTGGCTTGATTTTGGTATTGAAGGTAAAATTGATGAAAAAACCATAATTTTTCAGGAATTCCATCTAGAACTCTCAAATAATTCCCTTTTAGAGGATCATGAAATAGTTTATTTGACAGAAATTGAGCGATCATCGATTTATGCCAACTCCAGCTTTTATATCTATTACAGGATATTATATCCTGAAAATGGATCAGAATGGTTTGCATCGATTCCATCTTACCAAGGGAAAATCCTCTCTGTTTCTGTAATTCGTGATCATTATGTAATATCAACCCTTATTACCCAAGATCTCATATTTTGGAGCTTTCTTGCTACCACAAACACCTCAGATATCTTAATTCTTGAACTTGCAGGTCCTTTAGCATTTATGAAAATCGAAACAGTCCTTTCACGGTTTAAATTGTCAATGGAAGTATATTCAAATACCACTGTTAACAATTTTACTGTAAATATCAATTTAAAGAAATTTGGACTACCAATTTCAAATATAACTATTTATGACTCTATTTACAGGGAAATTACCACTCTGTATACGATTGTATTTAATAACCTTGTATATTCAATTTCAAACCTTAATATTGTGAGTGGAGTTCAATTACGCATTTATTTGGAAGCAGATATCTATGGAATTGAAATAAAAGAGTTAATTCCTTTTGAAAATGAATATAACTATTATGATTCAATTATAGGAAGCTGGGAAGTAAAAAGTCCTGTAAGCTTTGAATACTCTGTTTATTATGAACTAGATAATCAATATTCTCTGTTGTGCCACAATACTAGCAAACAGATTGAAACTAATCCTCAGGAAAGTACAATTACGGCCTTCTTTCCAAAAATGAATTGGAATTCCTCTTGTAATGTATACTTGTCAATTAATCCGTTTTCGGATTTTCAAATTCGAAGTCAAAGTCAATTTTTCTCAATAATAGATACTGAAGCACCAATGGTGGATTATTCATATGAAATTTTCGGTGATAATGTATTAAGACTTCACACTTATGTTATTGAACCAGAAACTGCATCAGGTGGAGAAAATCTTACTATCTTAATTAATGACATTCCCTTCTTCTATCATATAAGCGATAAGCAATATAATGTTTTCAACTTCAGTTTGGAGAAAAATAGGAACTATATCACTATCATAGCTATTGATAGGGCTGGAAATGTATTTAGAACCGAAGAGTTCCTAGTTACCATCAATTGGCCAAATAATTACAATTTAGAGGAATTCATTATCCAGACATATCCAGCGGTATTGCTTTCTCTACTTGTTGGATCTCCATTCTATATCGTTAAAAAAATCAAGAAAAAAAGATCGCCTCTTTTTTAAATTACTCAAAAATATGGTGAGGATAAAAATACAGAAGAAAATAAGAAATTTTGGCCTTATTGGATTTTTAACGATCTTGCTGATAATAGTTCTTGATTTTGTTACTCAAGAAATTATTTTTTTTAATCAAGAAGTCAATATTTTTTTGAATAAGGTGAATTATTTACCAATAGCTCTTATACTCTATTTAATACTCAAAGACATATTTGAATACTGGAAAACGGATATATATTCTCTTAAATTCCATATTAAAGAACCGGGAATGGTTTATATAGAGGATTACTCACTTTGGATTAGTATTTCCGAATCTGATAACTTGAGTTCCATTTTCTTAGAAGAAATGAGACAATTAAAGAACCTAGAAGAGTTTTCTATTGAGTTGGATTGTAGAAAGAAAAACTTGAAGTGTTTTTTGTACGCAGGTTCCTATCGAGAGTTAAAAGAACGATTAGAAAGATCAAGGGCGATTCTCGACATAATACTCCCAAATTTAAAAAGTTTATCGGCGGAAGATATCTTAAAATTCTTCCAAAACCAACGTTTCGTGAAAATGGGAAAAAATTATATTCTTCAAGAGGGTGAAAATTTCATTTTAGCGAATTATTATTTTAATGAGTCAAAGTCTAATTTCTCTGGTTCCAGAATTGTTCTTGTTTCAAAATATCTAAAATCGGAAGAAAAATCTTTAACTCAACTATATGAAAAGGAGGAGTATAAAACAAGTCAGAAATTTAAATTCTTAAGCTATCTAATTGCATTTTCTAAGCAAGGAGGAAATAAGGGAATTTGGGAAGCAAAAAGTCTCAAAAATGCACGATTTAACTATTTATTATCGAAAGAAGAGACTATTACATTCGAGGAGGGGATTCAACACTTCATTATTAAACTTAAAATGATGAATCTAAATAAAAACCCATATGATAGTGAAAAAGATAGAAAAACCATCCAATTAAAATCTGATTTGGAATTGAAAAAAGTTCCAAACATAAAATTGAAGAAAAATTCTATCTGTTATGAATTATGTAATTTAGGTCAGAATTTAGATCTCGAAATTAGCAATAAATTAGAAAAGTGCAATAGGAGAAAAGAATATTGCCAAAAATTAGTGAAGAACGAAAAGTTGGTTAAATTAATTAAAATTATCTTAGATGAAGAGTATAAAAATGAACAAATCACTATTATATCAGAATTGCAAAAGCATCTTTCGATTCACCATCTAATTTGTCTGTTAGCCCAATATAATAAGACAGAAAATTTCATAAAAGATCATTCAAGATTTATAATGTTATTAAATCTTCTTCTTATTCAAATCACTAATCCATCAAAAAATTTGCTACAAAATAGGAATTTAAAGATAGAAACGACATCGATCACCTAAGTAGTAGTGATAATGAGTTTATTAATGATGATAAAATGGTAATAAAGTGGGCCCACCCGGATTTGAACCGGGGATCTCTACCTTGGCATTCACTCTGAATGCCATCTCGGTTATCAGCCGAGCGCTTTAACCAGGCTAAGCCATGGGCCCTTTTGATATAAAAAGTATAGCAGAGATTGTCCTATAGTATACTTAAATAAGTATTGTGATTTATCGATAACTTTTGGTGTATTTCGCTCTTGCTCCTGGTCCACCAAAATGTTTCGGTTCTCGTCTTCTTGGATCACCAACAATCATATGACGATCATATTCAAGGAATTTAAGCCTTAATTCCTCTGAATTGCTCCATGCTAACAATGCTCGTGCAATAGCTATCCTAGCTGCATCTGCTTGTCCCATGAATCCGCCACCTTTAACTTTAACAGTTATATCTATGCTTGTCCGGAGTTTTTCTTTCAGAAGAAGGAATGGTTCAGTTAATTTCATCCTTACAATTTTAGGCTCAATAACTTCTAAGGGTTTTCCATTAATTAAAACTCTACCTTTTCCATCTTTAATTATAGCACGAGCAATTGCTGTTCGACGTTTTCCACTTCTTAAAATGCTTTTCATGATATTAGAACCTCAAATTTTGGTTTGTAATTCTGCAAGCGTAATATAAGGTGATTTTGGGTTTGTATTGAGAACTTCGGGAATCGTTTCGATATTTCTATCAGAGAATAAATCAGGTTTTTCCTTGAACACCAATAGTCTCCCATAAGCGTCTTTCCCTCGGCTTTTTTTATATGGAAGCATTCCTCGAACAGTTCTTTTTAAAATTTGATCCGGTTGACGAGGAAAAAAGGGACCCTTCAGAGGATTTGATTTCGTTTTAATCTTCCACCTCTGCAAATATGATTTAGCGATTGTATTAGGATTTCCAGATATAATCCCCTTATTAGCATTTATTAGGATGATTTTTTCTCCACTTAGTAGTCTTTTGGCTACAATGCTAGCTAAGCGCCCGATAACAGCATTTTCTGCATCAATGATATGAGCATCATCAAATTGAGTAAGATCAACCATATTCTACCCTTCTATTTCATTAATCGGACTCCAGATCCTGAGGGGTTCTTGTTTAATAACTCTTCAATTGAGATACAGGACCCTCCAGTTTCTTGAATTTTTAATTGAGCAGATTCAGAGAAAGATTCTGCAGCGATCTCTAAATTATGTCCTAAATTCCCAGCGCCTAGAACCTTACCTGGAACAAGAATAATATCTCCTTTCGAGGAATTTCTATTAATTTGAGACAAATTGATGGCTACTCTTTTCCGATTTGATTTGGATAATTCACTTGCTAAAATTTTCCAGATTTTTGCTTGATTTTTAGTAGCTGCACTTCGTAATTTTCGAATAAGCGCAATTTTATTTGGATCAGTTCGTCCTTTGGTTAACATGTTCTGTTTCACTCCTAGAATTCGTCAATAAGAGTTTTGAATTCCTCAGATTTATCTTTAAGTAGTTTTAATGATTCAGTAAGTATTCTCTTTACAGATAGAGCCCCCGTACTTTCAACTTTAAAGATGAATTCATTAGGTTTTGTAGATACGGAAACTGCATCCAGCTCGCAAGTATCAACACATTGATTGCATAGACTGCAATTTTCAACATTTACAGCCTTTATTTCGTCATCTTCAATCTTTATTATATCACGCGGACAAACTTCAACGCAATCTCCACAATAGGTGCAGTTATCTAAATTAAAGTTCACTACTGGATAATATTTATATGAAACTGTTGATACTGGTTGCCATTTGGCATGATCAAGACCCCTTCCAAGCCGCGCGATAGCTTCTAAGAAGATTTTCTGATCTTTTGCGAGTTTTAGGATTGGGATATTTGGATAAACTGGGATGATTTTGGGATCTTGAGATATCAACTCATTAGAGTAAACAACTTCTACATCTTGAGTTCCACTTTTTTCAAGAGTAATAGATACTTCACAAGAAGTACAACCTTGACCCCCGCATGTACAAAGCTCAGGTCTTACAAAACTATCCAAATCAGTCTTTAAGGGAATTAAACCTAATCTATGAGCAACAATCTCATCGTATAATGGAGTAGTATTTTCAATCATAATTACTTCATCAATTGCCATGGTAGGAACTTCGCTCATCATCATTCTACGAAGCGTATTGGCAAAAGTTGGTGAAGCATCCGACAAGATGAACTTAACATATTTGTCACGATAGTCTAATATCTTTACTTCCAAAAAATACTACCGCCTAAATTTGAATTACAATTTTTTTGATTCTCATAACAGAGCTACTTAAGAAATTTGATATGATTATCTCTTCTTTAAACTAGCACCTGTTAGTGAGGTTGTTTATTTGATTTGGCCACAATCAAGTTACCTTTAAATGTTTTTTTTCCTTCTGCTTGAATTTTAAACCAATTTCGGGAAAAAGAAGAGCTAATTACTTGATATTACAATTGATTTCATTTAAGATGTAATAATGCAAATGGAGAGAGAGAATGTGAAATTGATCGTATGATTATTAAGATGATGAAACCTGATGAGGATTTTAGAATATTTTAACTGACCATTTTCCAAATCCATTGTGTATATAGCCCTTATAACAAGATTAATCTTGAATTCGTCAAGAATTCTCGATCTTTAATCATTCCAAAATAACCTGAAATTCCAGTCTTCACGTAACTACGGAACTAGCACAGAAGACTTCTTTGTAGGTAGAAACCTTTAAATGATGGTAGTTCCTCATATAAAGATTGGTGACATCTCCATATGAGATTTAAACGAACTACCAAGAGATTCTTAGAAAAGGAGCTTTATAAACTTTTCGATAGTAAGGAAACAAGACAAATTTTGGGGGAGTACGACCACAGAAGTACCTGGCAGCCTAGAGATATCTACAAACGCTTGATGCAAGTGTGTTTAGAGAAAACATCGTTAGAGGACATCTGTTCGACCACAGAGGGACCATCTGCAGATACTGTCCATAGACGGATCAGTGGGCTGGAAATGACGCAAATCGAGCAACATCTCAATTATTGCCTATTTGAAGTCGTGTCAAGGCTTAGATTCCATCATAAAAGTAAAATTACTTTAGCTTTTGATTTATACGAGCAACCCTTTTATGGAGAACCGTCTTACGACTGGGTCTTAGGAACAGGTCAGAAAAAAGGAACATACTATGCAGTTACTTTTCTAATCGTTTCAATTGCCACTAGAAACATCCGTTGCCCTGTCTCAATTTGTTTAATGACAAATAGGCGAAAAAAATATAAAGTTGGGATGATTAGTCGTGTCTTAGACGATTTATTTCCCTGGTTACCGGCGAAGAGATGCCTTTTCGATCGGGGTTTCTGTCAAGACGATGTAATCCAGCTAATGGAAGAAAGAGACCTTGAATACGTTTTTGCAGCAATCAGGCATGGCTCCATTAAAAAAGCGTCCCAGGAAATTCAAGATTGCGTGCGAAACCTAGCAGGGCAAGCGGGAGTGAATCTAGAGGATCGGCTCGCGTTAGGACAATGGGCCCGAAAAAAAGGATTAGACACCTTTCGAGTCGAACACGTGGCGACAGGAAAGAAACAAACCCGCGTGCCGCTCGTAGGCGTCTTTGTACGCCAAAAGACCAAACATAAACTACGGATTAAAAGACGGGTGTACTGCCTGTTCCTCTATTTAACCAATTGTAAGGTCTCCCCCCGAACAGTAGTCAAGCTGTACAGTAAAAGATGGATAGTAGAGACAGATATTCGCTGTATTAACGAATTTAAACCAGTGACGAACACTATTCGACCTCAGCTCCGATTGTTCTTCTACGGACTTGCTGTCATAATTGACGCTCTCTGGGTAGTTTTCTCTACTTTAATCAATAGGATCAAGGAATATGGAGAGATATTCATCACTGAGGAGACTCAATTCGTAATTAAGCAAGCTGATACTCTACAATGCATAGCTCGGTACTTTCTCCGCCTTTTACGGACTGAAATCTTCCCGTTCCCCACTTTTCAGGGAGGTGTTGCGTGAAGACTGGAAATTCAGGTGGTTATAAACGATTTTGGTAAGTTAATTGTAGATTTAATTTGGGTGTTTTAATGATAATATTCTTCCTTAATCAATGGGATGCATATATTCGTGGTTGGCAACTTTTAATTGAATCAGGAGATCAAATTTTTTGGGTATTATTGATATTTGTTGCATGGGTGGTACGAGCAATCTCCCTCACTATGATTATAATTCAATTAGGAGATAGGTTACTCCGAAATAAGAAAGAATTCGAATTTCAATTGATATTAACTGGTTTTGTATTTATAGTAGTCACAGTCCCATTTTTTTTGGCTGGTTTCCCATTAGTTTACCCTTTTACTCCATAAGGATCAGTTAAGGTTTAAGGGGAAAGCAGTTCTAAACTCCTTATAGAGGTTAAGAATTTCATTAGGAGTAAGATTTACAGGTTGGATTGAGCTATGTTCTAGATTATCAATTTTAGATTTTATCTTGAGTTTATCAGATTTCCCTTTTCCTTTCAAATACACCTGAAGATTGTTCCTAACTTTCTTATGCTTCCGACAGAAGAGATTAGTGAGGAATTGATTGAAATCATTTGTTTTCACTATTTTAGGGGGATTTTTTGCTTCTCCAAAAACAACGCTCGAGTCGACTTTAGGGGTTGGATAAAAACTCTGTTTTGAAAAATCCTTTCTAATATTGAATTTATAAAAATATGAGGAGTAAACAGAGATTTTGCTATAATTAGATTCACCAGGAGATCCACAAAGATGGTTTGCAAATTCTTTCTGGAAAGTTGCAGAAATAACATTAGGAGGTTCTTTTAATTGTATAACCTTGTTAATAAATGGAGAGGAAATATTGTAGGGAAGGTTAGATACTATTTTAGTGTGTTTAACGATATTTTGTGTTAAAAAATCATCATTTATAATTTCAAGTTTATCATGATAATCATAAAACTCTTTTAAAATAACACTTGAGAGAATTGGATCGATTTCATAAACATATACCTTTGATGATGATTGTAGAAGAAAGTAGGTTAAAGTACCGATTCCTCCCCCCACTTCAACTACTATATCTGAATTGGTTAAATTTGCTGCAGAAGTTACCTCATCAACCAATTTCATATTAATGACAAAATTTTGGCCAAATAATTTGTTAGGAGTTATTGCGTAATCTTTGGTTATTTTTAATGTATATTCCTTCAATTTTCTTTCTTTCAAATAGTTTAGATTACTCAATCTTCATCAGTTTTAGGTTTTTTAGTAAATAGGCGATATTTTGGTGAATCCTCAATTTCCTGTAAAATTCGATTTAAAAAAATTGATATTGGATCAGAAATCCCGGATCTTTTAGCAAAATCCTCAAATGAAATAAATTCTTTTGATTTCCGAGCTTCTAAAATAGCCCACATTCTCTTTTGGCCAATCCCAGGAAGTAATTGTAATTGATGCATTTGTGTGGTTAAGGGATGTGCTTCATTTAAGAACTTAATAAATCGGTTTTCTGAAGCATTTACAATCCGATGTATGACGGAAGGCAAGTTTTCTATCGTCGAAGCAGATAACTGGGAATATTGAGTTGAAAAAAGTTTTTTTATAACAGGATTTCTAGAATTAAGGTGTAATTTATCTTCAATTGAGAGACTGGTTCCAAGGGCTAGGCGTACATCAAAGAATTGAAACCAATCTGACGTTATAACAACTGCTACTGGATTGTAATCCCCAGAACTTCTGCGACTCAATGTTTTTCCATGAGGATAGAAGTCTATTACATAGCTTTCGCCTCTATTGAAAAAACGAGACTTATCTCTCTTTCCAACATGTCTATCAAACTTAGAATCTCGTTTTTTCATAAAAATAATTTTCCTTTTAGAATTTTCAACAGAATTAATTTCATGTAACTACTGTTTACCATTAATTTACATTTATTTTTTTAACTTTCATGTCTGAATTATATTTCAGGAATTTATCTTTTAAAATGACAAATAAACTGAAATCTGTTAAACGAACATAAAATTACATGTTTTCTTTTATTTATAAGAATAAAGAACGACATTATTGATAATTTTTCATTTCTAAAGAGAGTGAAGTTCATATTCGAAGGTTCAATAACCTCTCTGTATTCGATTTAGAAATTTAATCACCTACATTTCATTGGTGGTTAAATTGAGTAAAAATTGTTTAGAATGTGGAGGGATTTTGGTTCAGACTGAATCTGATATTGTATGTCTTAGCTGTGGATTGGTAGCAAATCAAATCTATGAAAAACCCACGATTCATCTTATAAAAACAGAAAATAGCTTTGGTAGCCAATATGCAGCAATCAGTGAAAAACCCAGTAGTATGAAAACGCTAGGAACATACGTTGATACTTATAAAAAAAAGTATTTAGCAGATTCAAGAGGTAATTTGCTTAAAATCCCTGCAAAACGACGCTATCAAAGATTAAAGTCACTTAATGACATCTATATTCATTTCAGTGGAAGACAACGGGAGTATCGGGGATATAGCTATCTCTGTGCAATCTGTAGTATATTACAGATAACTGAGGTTGCGAAGTCTGATGCGCTATTCCTTTTCAGAAAAGCTCATAGTGACCTTAAAGGACGATTAAAATTATCTAGTATTGTTATGGGATCCTTATATCTAGCTATTAGATCTCGACGTGAAAATATTGAATTGATTAGACTTGTGAGAGTGGCTCAAGATCAAGGACATTCAATATTAGGGAAAGATATTATTAAAGCAGCAGCTCTTATTCGACAATATGCTCGGATCCGGGTAAGATATGTAAAATCGGAAGAATATCTAGATAACATAATCAGTCGATTGAAGAATAATGAGGATATTCAAACTCGTCTTTCAAAACGTAGTAATATGTCCCTAAATGATTTCTTTCAGTATTTAAAGATCACAGCCAAAAAAATTCTAGCTAAATTTCCGTCCTCACACCGTGGAGGGCGGAATCCGTTCATTTTAGCAGTCGCGGTTATTGTAGCAGCAGATATTCTATTAGCAAGACATGTTTTATTTCCACAATGCTACTTGAAAAGTTCAAGAAGAGGAATATTAACTCAGAAATACCTAGCAAAAAGTTTAGAAATTGCAGAATTTACATTAAGGGAACATTTTCTACTTCTAACAAAGCCATTACTTACAGAAAAATATTAATGAAAACACTCTTGTCCCTAGATCATCTATTTAAAATAAGAAGGAATTTAATACTATTTAAAACGTCTAGGCTGCATCTCAAACTATTAAAACCAATAATGGGGTAATTAATATAATTGAAATAGGTTACATATCATATAATTTCGAGGTATGTTTCTTTGCTAATTTAAAATTAAAAAAAATATAAAGAAAATAGAGAAGATATCCCAATTAACTTTTCATCTGTATTGTACATCTTTATTGTCTGAACAAAGAAAGAATTATACTTATTAAAATTAATAAAATGATCTTACTTATAGATCTACCTCTTCTTTTTTGCTAATTTAGATAAATCAGAAGCAGAAAAAAAAATTAAAAATTCTATCTAATTTAGTTTTGAATCATCCCTCAAAATTTCTGATAACTAGATAGAATTGGCCGCGAAAACATGATAAGCACTCCCTTGACTCGCTTAGGTGTGAGGTTAAATCAGAAATACTGGTTAGTCTCGCTTTATAGAATATAAAATAGATAAATTTAGATAATATTCTGGTGAATAATGATGGCAGATCTCGAAAGAATGAATTTAGTGGTTACTGGCCACGTCGATCACGGAAAATCGACAGGACTAGGCCATATGTTGTTCTTACTCGGTCAGATTCACGATCCAAAAAAGAAACGCCAACCTTGGCGAATTGCAGAAAAGTACTTCAAAGATAGCAAGGCGCAAGGAATGGGCAGTTGGTCATACGCGTGGATTTTAGACCCTTTAATGGACGAAAGAGAACGAGGTCTCACAATTAACATATCTTTCCAGGAATTTAAAACCAAGAAGTACATTTACAATCTTATCGATGCCCCTGGGCATAGTGACTTTATTAAGAACATGATTACTGGAGCCTCGCAGGCTGATGCTGCTATACTAGTAGTTTCTGCAAGGAAAGGGGAATTTGAAGATGGAACAAAAGTCGCTGGTACTGCATCAGGAAAGTATGCAAACGTAATTGGGATGACCACTGAACACATGCTCCTTCTTACATCTTTAGGTGTTACAAACATTGTAGTAGCAATTAACAAGATGGATGTTGTTGATTGGGATCAGAAGAGATATGAGCAGATTAAAAAGGCAATTCATGAAATCTTCACACAATTAATGACAGCACTCCAAATAGATGACAAAGATAGGAGATTAGAGGCAATTAAATACGTTCCAACAAGTGGTTTAGTCGGTGTAAATCTTTTATCAAAAGATATTACAATCAAAAACATCGAAGGGCATTTAACAGCAGCTAAATCGGGAAATGGCGATCCTGAATTTATTACATCTTTAGAAAAAGAGTTTGAGGATATTAAAGCAGGTTTTGAAGGCCTTTCATGGTATGATGGACCTTCCCTAGTCGATGCTCTTGATCTACTCGAATCTCCCGCAGTTAGAAAAGAAACTTTATCGAAACAACCAGTTCGACTTCCTATTCAACAAACCTTAAACATCGGCGGAGTGGGAACTGTACTGACCGGGAGAGTCTCTACAGGTATTTTGAAACCAAATTCAGAAATGGTTATATCTCCAACTAAGCAAAGTATAGAACCAGTAAGGGTTTCAGTAAAAACTCTCCAAGAATTTCATAAGGATATTCCGCAAGCACTTCCGGGAGATAATATTGGATTTAACATTAAAACTAAAAATGTTGGCGCAAAAGATATTATTAGAGGTGCTGTGTTAAGTGATCCTGATAACCCAGCTGTAGCATTACGGCCGAATGTTGATGCATTCCTCTCCCTAGTCCTTGTTGTTAGAGGATTAGGAAAGAAGGGGAAAAAGGGTAAGGAAGTAGCATGGGGTATTCATGAGAATTACTCACCTGTAGTCCATTGTGGAACAGCCCAAGTTGCATGCCGAGTTACTCAAGTTCAAGAAAAAGACCAGCTTGGACAAGGAGAAAGAGGAATGATTTGGATGACTCCTCTTAATCCAATGGTTGTAGAACCCCTTGCGCAATCACCTGCATTAGGTCGGTTTGCATTGAGAGACTCTGGAAAAACTGTTGCAGTGGGAGTTGTTCAAAAGGTAGAACGCGGAAAATACGCTTAACTCCCTTTTTCTTTTTTATTTTTATCTAAAATCCCTTGTAATATAAGGGATCCTACAATCGGTGCTCCCGCATGGAATACTCTAAAACTACTATTTCTTTAGTATGGATTGGGCATGTTGATCATGGTAAATCAACAACTTTGGGACATTTATTATATCAAATAGGAGCAATAGATCCGCGATTAATGGAAAAATTAAACGAAGAATCTGTTCAGAATCAAATGGAATCTTGGAAATGGGCATATGTATTAGATTCTCTCCCAGAAGAAAAATCTAGAGGAATAACTTCAGATATTGCGTTTTTTCCCTTTAATACAGATCAAAGGAGATTTATGCTAATTGATGCTCCCGGACATCGAGACTTTGTCAAAAATATGATTCGAGGAGCAGCTCAGGCTGATGCTTGTGTTTTAGTAGTGAGTGCAGTTCCTAATGATTTGAAATCTGGCTTGAAAACTGGAGGATATGAAGATCCTGGTGGACAAACACGAGAACATGCAATTCTTGCGTCCGTTCTAGGCATTAAACGGATTATTGTAGCCATAAATAAAATGGATTTAGTAGATTATAACAAAGAAAATTATGATAATGCAGTTAAACTCATAAAAGATCTCTTCCAAGAAATTCAATCACCTTGGATAAATGAGATAGATAAAATTCCGTTTATTCCAATAAGTGGATTCATGGGAGAGAATCTTTCTAAACCATCAGAAAAAATACCTTGGTATTCTGGCCCTACCTTGATTGAATCATTAAACAACCTCGAAGGAATAACGCCTTCTGCAGACCAATTAAATATGAGATTTCTTTCTTATGATTTAGACGAAAGACATGGATTTGGAACATTAATTATGGGAAAAACTCTTGGAGGATCGATTAAAACAGGAGACTCTGTTAATCTATTACCTTTAAATATTAATTCTGAGGTAAAAGAGATTTGGGTACAGGACCAAAAGGTATCGGAATTAGTACCGGGGGATCATGGATCAATTTTACTAAAAAATATTGATAAAGATAACTTAGAAGAAGGAATTGTTTTAGCTCCAGGGAATTTAGATTACAAATTTCCCAAAATAGTTAGAGCTCGTCTTCTTATCCTTGAGGGATCGATAGTGCCAGGTTCAACAATTGTTTTTCATTGTGGAACCACTTATACGACCTCTCAACTGAAAGAAATTCGTAAAATCCTGCGGTCAAATCCAAAATTCAAGAAAATACCTCGAGAATTTGAAAAAAAGATTACAATTGCTTTTGAGAATGAATTAATAGAAATAGACATCGTATTAGAATCAGCGATCGTTGTTGAAAAATACAACGATTTTCCAGAACTAGGTAGAATAATTCTACGTCATTCTGGTCAAACGATCGCAGTTGGAATTGTCAATGATTTGTTAATTGAATAATAGAAAACGATTCTTATCGTGCACTTAATGCTACTCTCTCAATATCTTGCTTCCGTTTGATTGCAGTTGAGTTTGCATTATTTGTAGAAGCAAGGATTAATTGATCAGCTAGAATCTCTTCAAATGATCTGACATTATTAAAAGAGGCACGTCTTACTGCTAGTGCTAATAGACGTAAAGCAACATCAACTCTTCGTTGAGGAGCACTATCTACAGCAGTATGATAAACAATTCCTCCATAACTGATACGAGTGGTTTCCTCTCTTGGAGCGCAGTTTACAATTGCGTCAACAAGGGCTTGTATGGGATTACTCCCTGTTTTAAGCTCAATTATTTGAAGGGACGATTTAACTGCATTTAGGGCTAAGATTTTTTTCCCCGTATTCTTCCCAGGACTCATTAATTTATTAGCCAACCGTTCAATGATGTGGACATTAGACTTATGAAAGCGTTTATGTTCATGCCTTCCAGCGCTATGAGGAATTAATCGGTCTTTCAAATTAATATACCTTACAAGACTTATATCTTTGATTTCAACGTCTTGACTATCCCATAATCCGAAAACTTTCAGGGGTTCTGTACTCATTTTTTAACTCCTCTTATGTCCTTAATTCTATCTCTACAAATAAAGAACGAGAAACATTTAATCGAATGATTTGCCGCATGGTTCTATCGTCAGCGTCGATATCAATTAATCTTTTATGAATTCTGAGCTCATAATCTTCCCAAGTTGCAGTACCTTGACCACTTGGGGACTTTCTTACAGGTAAATTTAATTTCTTTGTAGGTAAGGGAATTGGTCCTCGCATTTTTACTCCAGATTTATCTGCGATCCTTCTCATTTCATCGCAAATTCCATCAAGCTGCCTGACATCAGCGCTCATTAATCGAATTCGTGCTACAGCTACCAAAGTGAAAGTCACCAAATTGTCTATGCTAATCATTCGTTTAGATTACTTAATTAGGTGGAATAATCTGAGGTTATAAGCATTATTGGTTTTCATTTAAAAAAACCTAATATAGGCTCAATAAACGTATTTTAACAGAAATAGACATTTTTGTTTCCAAATATTGAATAGAATTCTTTTTTAAATTCCTTTAAAAAACACGCCGGGGGAGGGATTTGAACCCTCGAGTACAAAAAGTACACTGGCTTACCTGCATTTATAAATTCACGTTGACTCAAGGCCAGCGCCGTAGTACGAGGAGATGAAGGATCTTTAACCAGTCCGCTTGGCTACCCCGGCTATCAATTGCATTAGATCTTTTTGTTATTGCAGTTTCCAATCATAGAGAATTGTAATACTTCCTGCAGCAATTATTGCAAGCAAGATCCCAATTATGATCAAGGTAATAGAGGTCCGGATGTCATAAGCAAACCGAGTGGAATACCTAATCATGTAAAATCCGCCAGAACCCAGCGCAAAGAATAATGCTGCAATTAAGGATTCAACCAAGAATTGCTCGCTTGCTGATTGGAATATTGGTACTAGCGCAGTAGAAGTCTGGCCCATAGGTAGAGGATTTTCTGTAATATCATAAATTCCTCCAGCAAGGATGAAAATAATAGCCACCAAGAGTACCGCTAAGATGTATCTATGGGGAGTTTCATACGGTAAAGCAACATCTGGAATTCGAAATGTAATAGCGGGTCTCTTAAGACCAGGTAGCCATGGTAAGCGAGTAGCAACGTCATTGTTAGATTCAGTTTGCTTTTTTGACATGTGAAGGACCTTTTAGCAGTTATTTAATGAATAAGATTATGATATGTAAATTCTACTGATATTTTCCATGTCTAAATTTAATACTGGTGTTTAACCTAATTGGAAAACAAGTAGAAAGAGTGCAAACAACTTCATATCAAATATCTATTCAATTAATTGGGCTAAAAGTCAAGCTTAATTTCTTTTCGAAATACGTTGCTTTCCAAGAATTGCTTTGTCGAGGATTGGAATGACAAATATCATTTATTCTTTCGTGAGAGAAGTTTTTTAAATTCACTTGAAGGCATTCGTTCAAGATCAGAGATTTTTACGAAAGTAATTGCAAATGATTCATACCCAGAATCATCTTTATCTAAATCATCTTCAACGAACCATATCGCTTGTTTTTGAAGAAATTGAGATAAACTTGTAGTTTTAATGATACGTTCATCATCTTTCGTTTCCGTACTCTCTGTAACTCCAGTTATTATGGGATATGGAGTGCAATTGGATTTTTCATCCATTTTAGCTTCGAATAATGGTTCAGATAATCCATCAAAGGGGCTAGATTTAAACCAGAGAATATTAAATTCCTTTTCTTCGAGGTAGGAAGCAATTTCCTTCTTCAAATTAGAGTTGGGTGTCTTAAAATTGTCGAGATTCTCTTCGCATAATCCTCTTGATTCGGTTTCTAGAATATTTAATGAAACGTCAAGATCATCGCCAAGAATCCTTTTAAGATTTTGATAAGTATCAGGATTTGGAAAACTCTCTCCTTTCTCATACTTGTACAAAGAATGACGAGATACTCCAATTTTCTCTGCAAGGAGTTTCTGATTCATTTGTAGATATTTTCTCCTTGCTTTTAAGATTTCCTTTGAAATATTGACTGCTATCCCTCCAGGATGAGAAAATTTTGAAATTTTGGACGAATGCTCACCCTTTTCATATTTTAAAAGCATAAGCAAAGTCGGGATCGAGACAGCAGAGACATTGTGCCTTCGATAAAGAGTGGCTTCATCAAGATGTTTTCCAGCTGCTGAATGACCTATTACTAAAGGAGAACCGGAAATCAAGCTTGAAATTAATTGCAATTCTATTGACGTTTGTTTTCTAAATAAATCCAAATCAACGACAATTTTGGTAATAATATGCTGTGATGAAGAGGAGACATTATCTTTTTTGGCAATGAAATCAAAAGAGGTTGAATTACAGTAATCATCCCAAAGCGTGTATCCTGCACCAAAAAATGCATGTTTAGAACGATTTAACAACATATTTCTATTTGGTATTGGGTGAACTGACATTGCAATTCCTTAGATATAATTTGCCTAATAATTATATATAGTGGACCGACCGAGATTTGAACTCGGGCTCTCCGCCTTGCGAAGGCGGCGTGATACCTACTTCACCATCGGCCCGCTTTAAACATCGTCATGCTTTAAGATTTCTGTTGTCTGAAACATAAATGAGGTTTCAATCCTAATTCTTAAAAATCAAAAGGAATATTAAAACCTTGCAAATTCGACTTTTTTTTCAAATACAGTCATTTTGATGAATTATAACAAAAGAAAGAGAGTAAAAGATTTGGTAAGAAAAAATTGTAGAAAAGAGGGGATCCTTTATTATCCAAATAAAGAAGACAACCCTAGATCGTCACCTTCTTCCTCCTCTTCTTTTGCCTCTTCCTCTTTAGCGCCTTCTTGGACATCCTTAGAAGGTTCTGTTTTACCTTTTGAGACAGGGGCAGCAGTCATTAAAGAAGCTCCTTTAATGGCCTCATCAATATTAATAGAAGAAAGGGTGGCAACGAGTGCTTTGATTTTTGCATCGTCTGGTGTAGCACCAGCAGCCTTAATTACGGCTTGAATCCCTTTTTCTGTAATTTTTTTACCACTAGAATGTAGAACCAAAGCTGCGTGTAAATATTCCAATTATCGTCACTTCCATATTAGTTAAAGTATTATTCATTAGTTAATTAGACTTTTTACAAACTCTAACATCAGTAATCCATATCATTGGGTCAATAACGAGAATTAACAGTAGTTAGAGTGTAATTTCTTCTGTCTAAGGCAGTTTTCGATGTATATTTATCTGTTTAATGGGAAGTGTCAATCGAATATTTGCGTGAATTGTTGAAGAATGTGCTGTATATCCCAAAAAAAATTCTAATAAACCCAAATTTATCAGAAGCCCAATTAGACCATATAAGTAAAATCAATTGATTAGGATTTTTAATTAGGTTATATTAAATTCTCTAATCAAGTGTAATCTCAATTTTTATTTAAAATTATGCTATTTTAGAAGGTAATTCTTGCTTCTTCAATCTCCAACGGAAGTGTAACAAAAGATTACCTTCAATGGTATCATGAGGTGGGCACGGTCGGATTTGAACCGACGATTTTCGGACACCTTGCAGAATGCATAGGTGACACCGAGTTTCCTCATTTTTCCAGAACGTCATCATGAGTCTCAGTAAACCCAGTGAAGTTCACAGGAGTTCTGGAGCCCGGCGCGATACATGTCCGGTCTCGCTTTATAGCGAGGCCACTAGCTTCGCTACGTGCCCTTAGGTTTTGTAAAATTTGCAACTGATCAAGTCTTTAGGGAAAGAGGATAGCTATTAATAAGTTTCGAGGATTGATTGTAGGAATAATTAAAACTCTTAAAATCGATGAATTTAGATTTCTCATAATCCAATTCAAAGAAAACTTTGTAGAGCCAATTTGTATACCTAAAGTGTTGATTTGAACTCATTAAAACTGCACGATCGTGAGATACAACGACCCCTGATTGTTGATCTCTGAGACGTTTATCCACATTCTGTGTAACTAAACATTCACCTGAAATATCGTGTTTATGAAGAATGCTATTAATTGCCTCTGCATGCTTTTTACTATGACTCCATTGCTTATCAAGATAAAAGATTAGATTTGCTGAATTAAGTTGGTTGAACGTGAGAATAAAGGATGTTAAATATGAATTATCGAAGTATAGATCCTTTTTTGAATGTAAGAAAGAAAAAATGTCTCTTAAGATCTCATCACGACATAGAATAATTGTATCTTGGTTTTTTAAAGAAAAAAATGTTATAAATTGATTGTATCCATCAATGTGTAAATCACAACTATCAAGTAATTTTATATCTGGAATAGTTTTTTCAGAAATTATCGATATTTCGTGCTTGGAGAATATAATACGATTTAATAATTGGTTAGCTTGTTTGTTCAATAAATAATGATTAGATACAAAGGAAACAGCACTCTGTTGAGGATATCCACGATCAACTAAAAATAATAGATCATAATATGCTTTTATAAAAGTTAAATTCTTAAGAGTTTCTTCTGGACTTCTCAGCATTTAATCTTCACCCCTCTGAATAGTTTCCAGGGTTTGGATCAATTTGAGGGAAGAAAAATATCGATGAGATATATAATTCTTCTTTTCTTGTATCTCACCAAATGTTTTCCCATCCGTACCATCAGGAATGAAAATAGGATCATATCCCCAACCTAGATCAGAAATAGATTCCGAAATTGATCCCTGTACGGCTCCAACACAGATGTGAGTAATTTTTTTGTACTTCAGAGCAATTACAGATTTAAATACAGCTTCGCGTTTGGTAGTTCCTTTCAATAATGCTAAGACTCCCTTCAATCCAATTGTTTGATAAATATAAGATGAATAGGGCCCAGGAAATCCATTCAACTCTGAAATAAACAAACCCGAGTCTTCCACAAAAATTGGTTGATTTTCATCCTCCCAGATAATGTTTTCTAAAGAAAAAGCTGCTACTTCCTCTAAGCTGTTTGCTTGAATTTCTAGAAGCTCACTGGGTAATAATTGAAGCTTATAATTTGATTTTCGTTGAAAAATATTCTGAATCTCACGAAATTTATTGATATTACTTGTAGCAAAGGTGATTGAATGGAAAGGTGAAACGTATGGCATAATATATACCAAGACAAAGAATGAAATAAGATTTATGAATCAAACAAATTCTCCTTGAATTGACTGCTAATAAGAGTTTAAACTCAATTTATATTCTAAAGGAAAATTTTGTTTAGTTATCTCTGGTGAAAAATAGAATGGCGAGAATGCATGCCAGACGAAAGGGAAAAAGTGGCTCAACACGCCCTATATGGAGAAAGACTCCAGAATGGATACCTTATTCGTCAGAAGAAATTGAAAATCTTGTAATAGACAAAGCTAAGGAGGGTCTTGGATCCGCTCAAATCGGTTTAATTCTAAGAGACACCTATGCTATTCCTAACGTAAAAAAAATTACGAGTAGATCTATTACAAAAATAATGAAGGAGAATGATCTAGGGCCAAATATGCCAGAAGATTTCCTAAATCTAGTAAGAAAAGCATCAATCTTGCGAACTCACCTAGAAAGCGGAAACAAAAAAGATATTCATTCAAGAAGAGGCCTTCAATTAATTGAATCTAAAATTAGACGATTAACTAAATATTATAGAAAAAAAGGGATTTTTGAACCAGATTTCAAATACGAACCCTCGAAAGCAACACTCTACCTTAGATGAGCTATTTAACGAAAAAAACTCATCTAAACAAACTTTTGAATATCCATTGAAATGAAGGTTAACCATTGTCAGATCAAGATATCGAATCGCAATTGCTTAAAATCTCAAATATAGAAGCAACCGCGAGAGATATCAAACAACAAAGGGAAGGATTCAATCGCAAAGTTACCTCTATTGCTAATAAACGCAATTTGCTTAATGAACAAGTCAAAGAATTAATACAAACGGCAAAAGAAGAGCGAGAAAAACGAGATAAATGTAATGAAGCAATCTCGGAAATAAAAGAAAAAAAATCTCTTCTTTTAAAAGAAATTGAAGGATTTGAGGAACAAGCTACGAGGTTAGATCAACAATTAGGGGAAATTAAAGAAACAACACCTCAAAAAAGGAATCATCCGGATTTTTCTGCTAAAAAGATCAGAAAGAATATTCAAGAATTAGAGTGGAAAATTCAAACTACTTCTAATTTATCAATTGCTGATGAACGAGAACTTGTTGATCGTATTAATAGACTTGAGAAGAAATTTAGAGAAGTAAGAGAAACCGATGTAATTTCACGAGACCTAAAAACAATTAGGAGTCGTATTGATACACTGAGAGGAAAAATTCGAGGATTAGATTACGACCTCAGAAATCAGGCGCGAGAGAGTAGACACCACCATAAGACTATGATCCAAGCTTTTAAAAATGCTGATGTGTTACGAAAACAAGCTGATGACCTTCATGCTCAATTTTTAGATGCAAAAGAACAAGCAAACTCAATTCACAATGAATATCTAACATACATTCGTGAAATTAACCGAATACGTCATGATATTACCAAAAATAAACAAAAAGTACGTGAAGCCCAAGATGCTCAACGTAGAGAAATCCTCGAAGAAAAAACAGAAGACGCCAAAAAGAAATTTGAAGAGGGAAGAAAACTATCATTTGAGGAATTTAGAACCTTAATCGATAAAGGATTGATATAAATTTAACTAATATCAGTTTTGATAGGGTCTCTGGAAACTCAAGTACCAAAGGGAAATAATATATTTGATTATATAAGATAATCATCCTGTAGTAATTCTAAAAACACCCATAAACTCCTTTTCCCAAGAAATATATCATATGGGTGCAGAATTCAATTGAAATAAGCTCTTATTCATGGAGACTAAACTAATGATTACTGATTCCGATTTTTTTAAAGCATGTAAAGAAATGGCTGATTTAATCTTAGAAACTGGAAAAAAAAATTCTATAATAATTTTTTCTCATCTCGATGCGGATGGTTTGACAGCTGCGTCCATTCTTGGCATTGCCTTGGCAAGAGTAGGATTATCATTCAATATAAGGATACTAGAACGACTAGAATATACCATAATATCAGAAATCCAACAAACTTATTCCACTAAATCAACAATAATATTCTCTGATATCGGAACAGGCGTTTTGGACGGATTTCTCAATTGGAAGGGGACATCCGAAATATTTATACTAGACCATCATACTATTGTTGATGAACCAGATTTACCGAATAATATTCACCATTTAAATCCACATTTATTTTCTATAGATGGAACTACAGAGATAAGTGGAGCTGGGGTTGTATACCTAGTTTCAAAGTTCATAAATCCGATAAATATAGATCTATCTTTCTTAGCGATTATTGGTGCACTAGGAGATAGACAGGATCAAGGAAAAAACGCTTCATTAATAGGTTTAAATCATTATATAGTATTGGATGCACTTAAAGTTAATTTAATAACTAATTCTGTTTCAGTGTGGTTTTTCGACAGGACAAGATCACTATTATCAATTTTACAGTTTAGTGAGCTTTTTAAATTTAATAATCAGAATGAAATAATAGCTTTCTTGTCAAATATTGGGATTCAAGTAAGCAAAAATGGGAAAGAAAGATCTTTCTTTGATCTTTCTAAAGAAGAATGTAGGGATTTAGCATCGGAGTTAATTCAAAAGTATGAATTCAATGAAAATGACCTCTACAAGACCGATTATCAGCTTCAGCAGGAAGGGAATCTGATGTTAAAAGACGCTAGAGTGTTTGCATCGAAGTTAAACTCTTGTGGGCGACTCCAGCGTCCTGATATCGGTATTGCATTATGCATGGGAGACCGGAAAGAAGCATGGAGGGAATTCAATTTGATTAATATGCAATATAAGGAAGAAATTTCACGTTGTATTAAATGGGGTTACAAGAATCTACTAGAAGATGATAAACTGTATGTATTAGATGGAAAGGAGATCATCAATGAGAGGTTGATAGGTACTATACTCTCAATGTTTAGTACAAGAAAGGGATTAAAAGACAAACCTCTATTAGGATTTACAGAAATTGACGATGAGAAATTAAAAATAAGTATGAGACTAACAAAAGACTCAAATTTAGATATTGATTTAAGCAATCTTTTAAAACAAACTATTGATGAATTAGAGCCAAATACCGAGGTAGGAGGACATAGTAGGGCTGCAGGAGCAATAATTAGAAAAGAAAACCTAATTAATGTTATAAATAATTTAAAATCTGCATTAACGTGAGAAAAAATTGAAAATTAATTATATTTTTCAAATTAAAACCAATTCAGAGAAAGAGGCAAAATTAATCCAGTCAGCTTTGGAACCAGATAATAATATTAATCCTCCAATGTCAATACATTCACAAGTGAGAAAAAATAAGGTTATTTTTACAATTAAATCTATTTCGAAGATAGAAACGGCCCTAACAACGTTTTTTGATATTCTTTCCTTGATGAATGTAGTGGAGGAAGTTTTGACTTTAAAAACCAATGAAGAAAATCATTCAACTTGAAATTGGTTTAAGAAGCTTTGATTTCTGAATCTCAACACTTTTAAGAGGATATATTTGTTTGCATTTTGTAAACACATACGAACCAAGTTTTCCACCAGTAGCTTCCCGAATGAAATCCATACTATTGAGTTCATTTGCTTTTTCATCGATAATGGACAGCATTTCTCTTCTAATTGCATCTTTTTGACTAGTTTTGGATCTATGAGTGGTAAAACCAGTAGCTGTAATTCTAAAAGGAACTCCATCTTTAGTTTTTATGGTATTTATACTATCTATTCGAGTTCGACGTCTCCTTACAAGAAATCTTAGATAGTCTCGCGCGAATGAGTGACCCTTAAATCTTGTTTTTGCATTAGACCCTGTGACTTCAACTATTTGAAATTGTAACTTCACATGCATCTTTGAATAATCGTTAATTATATCTGCAAGGGATACTTCAATAACTCTACCAATTAGCATACTAGGATCTGAAGTAATCGTTTCTCCCACAATTCTCTCATCACCATCTAAGAATCCTGGTGGACTGTAAACGTTAAATAATTGTTTAGTAGACCATTTATCTACCATTCTTCGCGATGACCGTGACCGCTGGCTCAATCAACATTAGCTCCTTTCTATTTATGCGTTAAACTATTCAAAAGGTCGAAATTGAGAGGAATCTTTAAGAGTTACGTCAAAAAAAGTAGAAGGATCCATTCATGAATTATAAAGTACCTAGTTTTTATCACAAAGCTCATCTAGTGGAGGAAGTTGTTTGATACAAATATAAAATTAAAAGCCTCTAAAGTACTTTAATTCATTAATATGGAATGATTGAGAACCTTAAGAATAAAAGAGTGAATGAATAATTCGGTATTACATCTGCATCTTAGACAATATTCTTTATACGGATAATAAAAGGATAGATCTAAAGAGTTATTTCTTAAAATACTGCTTTTAAGCGAAATAATAGGACAAGAATGAAAAATTACACTGATTTTCCTCAATAATAAGAAATAAGGATGTTTAGTAAAGAATGAGAGAATTTTTTGCACCGAAAATTATCATTGATTTTCAAGCTTATCCTGAAACAGCTGGGGAGAAAGGTATGAAGTTAGCTAAAACTGCGGAGAAAGTGTCCCAAGAATTGGGTATAAATATAGCAGTCTGTCCGTCTCTAACAAATTTAGCTAAATATTCTTCTGAGTTGGAAATTCCCATATTCTCTCAACGACTGGATCCATTCTCAAATTATAATAAATCGGGTTTAATTGTGATAGACATGATAAAAGAAGCAGGAGCTGAAGGAGTTGTTATAAATCCTATCGATACACAACAGAGCTTATTTTCTTTAGAAAAAATTGTTCGGGAATCACGAACTAGTCGCCTTTATACTGTTATTTGCACTAATAACGAAGCAGTGAGCGCAGCAGTTACTAAATTAGATCCACATGCAATAGCTTTTCAACCACCTGAACTAGTAGAAAATAGGATTGCAATCTGTGATGTTGAACCTGCAGTCATTCAAAATAACACAAGAAGAATTAAAATAGAGAACCCACGAATTTCTCCTATATGTGGGGCTGGGATTTATACCGCAAACGATGTAGAAAAGGTTTTTGAGTTGGGAGCTGAAGGAATTTTAATTAACACGATCTATACTAAATCAAAGGATCCAAACACTTTTTTAATGAGCATAGCTAGAGTTATTAGTGAAAAGTAAGGGATTAAATTCATAATAGTTGTTATCTCTTCTTCTTATCTACTTTGGTTCGATTTTCTCATCTAGATCTTCATCTTCCTCGTTATAAAACAATAAATAAAGAAGAATCAAACCAAGAGCCACGAGAGAGAGGGCAGTGGCAATAAAACTTGCATAAAAGAAATTTATTAACGCCAAAATAATTTTTCTCCAGAAATAATCCTATTTAGAATTCAATCCGAGCAATTTCTTTAAAACCTTATATCTATATATCTAAGTAATTGTTGGTTAGGAAATAATCTATCTGACACAGTTTTTCTAATATCGATTTTTACTCCATCGTTCTTTATATTCCGCTGCTTTTTCTTCCAAATCAGGTAGATGATCCTTTGAACGAAACCTTCTTGTTCTTATTTTAAGAAAAGTTGGATAATTAATCGCTTCTCCGACTATTAATGCTTCTCCAATCTCAAGATCTGGTAAAGATTTCAAAGCTGATCTATCAATACCTTCGGATATTCTTCCGATGAAATCTTGGTCATAAGGGTTTCTAATGCGCATGATCAAGTTAGAGTTACATTGGGAGAGAGCAGTTACAGACATATTCACAGGACGCTGTGATATCAGACAAAGAGATGCATAAAACTTCCTTCCTTCTCTAGCAATTGTTTCAATTATCCGTTTTGATATAGATCGACTTGTTTCAGGGCAGAATTGGTGAGCTTCTTCAATGATGAATAATATTGGAGGTATTTCTCCTCGCATTCGCTTATAATAGAGATTCCCAATTAAATAATGAGTAATAATTTGTCTTGAACGAATATTTTGTATTCCAGAGAGATCCACTATTGTTATTTGCCCAGGTTCGATTATCTCATCCAAACTAGGATTAGATTGATTTGAAAATAGGAATGTTCTTTGAAGAGATAACAGCCATCCTATTAGGGCATCTTTTGTTCTGGAATTGATAGTTTCTGAATTATCTAAGTAATATATAAGATCTTGAAGGGCATATTCTTCGTTTTTCTCTTTTTTCACTGATTCAATTACATCATTTAGTACTCTTGCCTGCACGATTGAAATTTCAGGCATAAATTCCGATAATTGCCAGGCTGTTAGCGAAGGAACACCTATAGAGATGAAAGAACTATTTATTATCTGCACTCGTGGGTCTTTTTCAATTTCGGGTAAAATTTGTGTGTATTCACCATGAGGATCAATAACTAATATTCCTAATTTCCCATAATTATATAATTCTTCAAGTAATATTGATGTAGCATAACTTTTTCCCGCTCCGGAAATAGCCAGTATAGCTAGGTGTTTTCTTAAAAGTTTAGAGATATTAAGCTTAATTCTAACATTATTTGATGAAAGATTACCTAAATATAGACCTGAATCATCCAAACCAAGAAATGTAGAAAGTAATTGAGGAGATGCAACTTTTGCTCTTGTGCCAGGAGAAACAGGAACCTTCACACGAGAAATAGCTTTTGTATTAATTTCCACCTGCCCCAGAGGTTTAAGCTCAGCAACTGTATTTTCCCATTCTCCCGTAGGAAAAATCCCTTCATAGTTACGAGAGGCAATTTCCTGGACATTTGGATCGAATGTCTCGTAATATGCATTTGTTTTCCTAATATTAGTGACAATCGCAATAATTTGTATGTTCTCTGTTAAAGGAATGCAGAGGAATTGCCCTCTTTCAATTTTATGCATTGCATTTTTTTCAATAATGATTTCAATAATCTCCAAACTCGGGGATGTAGGAGTAGAGATAACAATACCAATATTTGACATGTTATTACATCCTATAATTTCCAAGGAGCTCTTTCTCTCCTCTTTGTCCATAATCCAAGCGAATTGTAACGTTTTCTTAATAATTGAAGTAAAGATTCGACTTCTGTTTCCCTAATTCTAGCACGTGCGTCTGCTTCGACAATGGGGGCTGGTACACCATATGTTCGATTATATTGCGATACTGGGAGAATAAGTTCTGAAAGAATTTGAACTTCTTTTATCCTTTCTTCACGAGACTGATGGAGTGACTGAAAAAGTTCGATTCGTAAAGGAATATCAAATGGAGCAGTTTTTAGATAGAAAGAATACAGAGCAAAGTCTTGAGCAAACTGCTTTGGCATTGAATATTGTCGATAGAATACCATAGACCTCGTATTTGCTAAGAGAAGATAATATAAGAGATCCATATCCCTACTTCTCTTTAAAATTTGACGATAATCTAAAGAGAATAGATGAGGATTCTCTTCAATAATAAAGGGGGTTATCCTTCCTAAGAGCTTAGTAAATAAATTTGATCTACTATCTTTAACAATCCAAGCAAGCTTAACTCCATTTTCATTAGCTTTCCTCACTAGACGAGTTAAAATAGAAACATAAGAGATATAATAGTTAAGTATCTTATCATTCTTCGTTATAGGTTTATTCACAACAGGACTTCCATCTAACAATAATAGATCAATCTTTTTTGATCTTAAGTCTAAGTATTCAGTAATTACTTTGTTTGCGACTTCTAATTCTGTTATAGCGCGACGAATAGAACCCATATTTTCAAAATCGAGGGTGGAAAGACCAACGTCTGAAACTGCAATTTCGAGAGAAGGTGTTTTGGCTGGAAAGTAACTAGTTTTTAGAATTTTACTAGGAGAGTATGTTGAGAATACAGCAATTGCACGAAATAAAAAAATGTCAAATCCCAAGAGCAGACGAGAGGAATAACCCCCATCTATTCCGCCAATTGTTAGACCAGAAATATCACTTGGTTGTAAAAGAGAGAACATCTTCAGATCACAAGTAGATGTTTGTAAATGGGGTGGTAAAGACGCCAGTATAGGGTTAAGGTCACGTAAAACACTGCAAAATTCTATTTTTTGTTGATTAATTGTTGAGATTTCTTTCAAATAATCATCAATTTCCTTGAATGCCTTTTCTATGCTTATTAAAATTATAAATCATCTCCTTAGTTGTTTAAACAGATAAATAATATAAATGGTACTCTCTTGAATAGATGAATGACCTGAATCCTTCTCTTTTACATTTCTTGTTTGTTTATTTTATTATATCAAGACATTAATTTATAATGAAATGGTGTGAAATATTTCTAAATTATTCAACAGCTGTTTCTTAATGGAGTGAAGAGATGTTCATTCACCTCTTGAAAGTGCAATAGAGATAAATCAGTGTAATATAATAAATTCCTAACTTTCTATCATTAAAGGGGAGAGATTTATACTCAAAAGCCTATTAAAAGCTCTTCCTGTATCATTTAAATACAGGCGCAATAGTCGCCTATACGGGGCTCTGGTCTACATTTAATCCTCGAGTGCCCGTTGAATGATATTAACAGAAAAAAAAATTCTGTAAATTACGTATATAACATCAATAGCAATATAATCGAAGATTTAATCAAGAATCCCTTCTTCATACAAAGGATGAAATAAAGATGACTGAAATTTCGGAAAATAGTGAACAGATGAAGAATGCGCGCCTCAAAAAAATTCGTTCAAACCTGAAGACTAAAAGGCCAAAATTTCGAAGAATTGAATCCTGGCGCTACATTAGAGTGAAAGAAAGATGGCGAAAACCCCGTGGTATTGACACGAAGGCCAAAGAAAAAAAAGCAGGTTGGCCAATATCCCCAAAAATTGGTTTTCGATCCCCCAAAAGAGTACGTCATCAATCATCATCTGGTAAAGAAGAAATTATTGTGAATTCCCCAACAGATCTCACTTTGATGGATTCTAAAAATCAGGTCGCTCGCATTGCAGCTACAGTTGGACGGAAAAAACGAGAACAGATAATTATGGAAGCAGAATTGCTGAATATTAACGTTCTGAACCCAATAGTTGCAAAAATCGATCTGGGCGATTTAGAAGAAGAGTTAGAATTAGATGAAGATATGCTTGAAGATATAGCCATCGAGGATCTTGATTTAGAAGAAGATAGCGAAGAAAGTGATGAAAAATGAATCTAACGCCCCAGAAAAAAATTGCTGCAAAAATCCTTGATGTTGGTATAAAAAGAGTCTGGATTGATCCTAATTTTGAAGAGGATCTTTCTTTAGCACTTACGAGAGATGATATCAGAAAATTAATCGCAGACAATGTTATTCGGAAAAAACCCATAAATGGAGTTTCAAGAGGACGAACTCGACTCCTTATCCATCAGAAAAAACATGGGCAAAGACGTGGTCATGGAAGTCGCAAAGGAAAGATGGGAGCAAGACAACCAAGCAAAAGAGTTTGGATAAATAAAATCAGAAGTCAGCGAAGATATCTCAGGGGCTTGAGAGAAAATGAATTAATTCTTCCTAGTCAATATCGGAAACTGTATGCAAAAGTCAAAGGTAACTCCTATCGAAGTGTTGCACATCTTAGGAATACCGTTGAAGATTCAGGGATGCTAAAGAAGCGGAAAAAGAAAAGGAGATAGAATAATTGGCAAAAAATGCACGTTATAGAGTTCCATTCCGACGACGAAGAGAAGGAAAGACAAATTATCATCTCAGAAGACGATTAGTAAAAAGTAATGCAATCCGTGCTGTCGTCCGTGTTACAAATGGTCATTGTCTTGTACAGTTCGTAGAAGCAAATATTTATGGCGATAAAACATTATCATCGACACATTCAAAAGAGTTGAAAAGTTTTAATTGGCTAGTAGCTACTTCTAATTTACCAAGTGCATATCTTGTTGGATATCTGGCAGGTTTCAAAGCGAAGAAGGCTGGTATAGCAGGTGCAATATTAGATATTGGACTGAATCCTCCAGTGTATGGATCTCGGGTATTTTCAGCTCTAAAAGGAGTTGTTGATTCAGGAATAGACATTCCTCATTCAGATAAGATATTTCCAGATGATAAACGGATAAATGGAACACATATTTCCGAATATGCTAATGCATTGAAAGAAGATAACAAAGATTTCTATGATAAGCAATTCTCTAAATATCACAAAAATAAAATTGATCCAACGAAAATTCCAAAATTGTTCAATGATTCAAAGAATATGATAGAGAGTAAATTTCAATAAAGTATCCAAAATTTAGATGTGATAGCAAAATGAGTAGAAGAAGAGAGAGAACCCAACCATCATTAGATCTTGAAACATGGATCCCGCGAACCAGTGTTGGTCAGTTAGTTAAAGATGGTACAATCGCCTCAATTTATGATATATTCAGGGATTCACTAAAGATTGATGATGTTGAGGTAGTAGATTTTCTAGTACCAAATCTAACGGAAACTGTATTGAATGTTGCTCGTGTACAAAGACAAACTGATGCAGGAAGAAAAACACTATTTGTTGCTACTGCTGGAGTCGGAAATAAAAATGGAATTGTAGGAGTAGCTCAAGCAAAAGCCGCAGGTGTGGGAACAGCAATCAGGAATGCAATAGTTTCAGCTAAACTAAACATTGTACCAGTTAAACGAGGCTGTGGAAGTTGGGAATGTACTTGTAGTAATCCTCACTCTATTCCATTTGAAGTTCATGGTAAAGTGGGTAGTGTAAAGATATTACTTAAACCAGCTCCAAAAGGATTAGGCTTAGTCGTGGGAGACGTTGCTAAAAGCGTGTTAGAACTAGCAGGTATTTCCGATATATGGAGTAATTCGTTTGGTGATACCCGTACTACTCAAAATTTCTGTAAAGCTGCATTTGAGGCTTTAAAAGCAACTTATCAAATATCCCATGTTTCTGAATGGGGTGAATAAATTGAATATGACAGAGGATCAGAGAACTAAAAGATTTGTAGTAATTCGAATTAGAGGAACATTAGATCGAAGCTATTCGGTAAAAAGAACATTAGAGCTCCTGAAATTACACAAATCTAATCATTGTGTTTTATTAGATGACCGAAAAACATACAGAGGTATGTTACAAAAAGCTAAAGATCTCATTACTTGGGGAGAACCTGATGCTCAAACTTTAAAAGAATTACTTCTTAAAAGAGGTCGAGTTATCGGAGGAGATAAATTTACAGAAGATTATCTCAAGAAGCATACCAATTTCACAAGTTTAGATCAATTTATAGAAAAATATCTTAGCTTTGAGGCGGAATTATCTGATATTGAAGGATTGAAACCTGTTTTTCGTCTACATCCACCTAAAAAAGGCCATGAACGAGGAGGCGTAAAATACGCTTACACCACTGGTGGAGCATTGGGGTATCGTGCTGACGATATTAACAAGCTTTTAATCCAAATGTCTTAAGGAAAGAAAAAAGATGACAGTTAGGCGAGAAAAAAAAGTACGAAAACAACGGGGAAGTAGAGTATATGGTTATGGACGAATTTCTGGTGGACATAGAAAGAGTGGTTCTCGTGGAGGTAAAGGAAATGCAGGAATCAAAGATCACCGCAGAATAGGTAGAATTAAGCAGATGATCTTAGATCAAAAAGGCTTTACTACTCACTCTACAGATAGAAAGCAAGCTTCAATAAATATTGGTCAATTGGATGAACAAATAGAGCTATTACTAGCAGGGGATTATGCTAAAAAAGAAGGCTCTCACATAAAAATTGATCTAAGAGAACTGGGATTTTCAAAAGTATTAGGTAAAGGTATTGTTACCAATTCCCTACATGTTTATGCAGATACAATAACCCCTAAAGCAGAAGAAAAAATCGAAGCTGCTGGAGGGAAAACTTTTTCAAGTACATCAGAGGAGTAAAATATATAATTATTGTGATATAGAGAATTATTTCAATAAATGGGTTAAATAAATCCTAATAAAGGAATGGGCCGGTGGTCTAGCCCGGTATGACGCCTCCCTGACACGGAGGAAATCGATAGTTCAAATCTGTCCCGGCCCACTAATGTTTTCTGTCTTGAATCTATGTTATATTTCTCCATTACTTATTCTAGGGATTTTTTTCTATTTGGTAATGTGAAGGATTAACTCAGATATTGTAAATCTCAAAATGGATCTTATTCAGAGGTTTATTTCAGAAAAATTGAGATTTATCTAGAAATCAAATAAAATATGTTCTGTTCTATGCAGGACAATTTTACCTACGCATGAAAACAGTCAATAAATGCATTAAATATGTCTTATTGCATTTTTATCCAAGGAACAGGGATAAAGCAAAAAAATTAAAACGTCGGGAGGGGGATTTTCATCCAGATCAATTAAGATCTAGGATTTTGAACCCCCGAGCTCATAGAGCACCAACTTAGCAGGCTGGCTCCATACCAGGCTTGGATATCCCGACTGATAAGCAATTAATATACCTATCCTTTCTCTAATTAAGTTTCTGCTCTTTCAATCCTTTGAATAACTAATTGGAATTAACCTGATTTTAAATTTTCATTAAATTTACTTATTAGGTAATTTGAATTTTAATGTAAAAAAGCATTATATTATTTCTCTCAAAGATGTATAAGCATTATATGAAGTGTAGAAAATGAGTCTTCAGAATTTATTTATGGTTTTTCACAATTCACATAGCCGAAACGCTGTAAAATACTTTGCGGACACGTGTATTGGCTTGGGTTGTAGAAATATCATATATTCTAAGCTTTCCTCTGCTGCTGCTTCTATAGGTATTCCTGAAGCACAAAAAACGATTTTTAAATCTGGAGGAAACCTGCTATTCTTTTCAGACATTCCTGATATAATCGAAATCTTTAATCCAAATTTAATTTTCTTTCTTGTTCCCCAAAAATTCGCTAATGAACCCGTTCCATATGCTAATATAGCAAAAGAACTACAACACGATAAGAAAATTCTGATTATTATCGGAGGAACCACTCCTGGAGTCACACGAAAAGAATTGGATCTGGGTAAGGGAGTTTTTTTAGAAGAGGTTATATCTGATGTGAATCCGATTACTCAAACTGCGCTTTTCCTGATTGGAATTAAAAAAGCTATCCAGGAAAATGAATGATGAAAATAGTGGATTTATTTTGCGGAGGAGGAGGATACGCCTATGGATTTCTAATGGCGAATCCGATTTTTGAAGTAATTTTTGCGATTGACATCGATTATCGTGCGATAGAAACCTACAAACACAATATACCAACCACCCATACTTTAATAGAAGATATAAGGAATGTTCATTCAACTGATATACTTAAGTGCACTGGAGAAAAAGAGCCTGATGTAATTATTGCTAGTCCGCCTTGTGAATCCTTTTCTTCAGCCAATCCAGGTAGAATGAGAAGGGAATATGACCAGCTGTACTCAGATGAAATAGGAAGATTATTTCTTGAAGCGATAAGAATAATAATTGATCTTGAACCTGATTACTTTTTCATTGAAAATGTAGCCCAAATCGCTTCCTTTGAAATGAAAAAACTAGTAAAATATGAATTTAAGAGATCTAAATACAAGAAGATCTATTTTAATATTTTAAGAGCAGAGAATTTTGGAGTACCCAGTATTCGAAAAAGAGTATTTGTCTCCAATATAGAAATTCCCCAAAAGCCTTCTCAAAGGACTTCCAAGACATCACAAGAAGCATTTGAATCACTACAGACAGACAGATTTATAGCTAATCACGAGATTATGCCTTCTCCCAAAAACTTTGAAAGAAAAATTCCTCATCTTCCATCTGGGGTTGCTCTTGTTTATTTTAAAGGAAGCGGACGAAAAACGTACCGAAATTTCGTAAGACTAGAGAAAAATAAACCTAGTCCAACCGTTATGGGAAAAAGCCGTTTCATTCATTTTGAGGAACATCGTATATGTACTGTGAGAGAACATGCGCGATTAATGGGCTACCCTGATACTTTTGAGTTTTTAGGATCAATAGAATCACAGTATAATCAAGTTGGAGAAAGTGTTCCACCGATTCTTTCTGAGTATATTGCTCAGAGAATTCTTCTTGCTTTGAATAACTAGAATTAAGTCAATTTTCCATATTATTCCAAGCAAAAGAAGATATTTGAATACAAGAGGAAAACCTGTAAATAAAGGTCTAAACATCACAAAGAGGATATATTCATGCAGACTAAGATTGTCCGAAGAGAAGAAGCAATTCTAGAGTTTGAAATTATAGGTGAGAATCACACATTTCTTAATATGCTTCGGGAAACATTGAAAGATCAAGAGGGGGTATTATTTGCAGCTTATAGATCCCCCCATCCTTTACTAGAGAATCCAATATTTCATATTCGAACTTCAGGGATTGATCCTGTAGACGCATTACACGCTGCAGCCGATGCAGCAATAATGAAATGCAGTGATTTATTAGCAATTTTTGAGAAAAAAATTCCCGAAAATATTTAGTAAAAGGAACTTGTTTTTTGTGAATGAATTTAACCAGTTCAAGAAACTAATCCATAATAGCATAAAATATCCTGATAAAATACATAGTTTTATTCACAACAAAGGGAACGCTAAACTAGGCGACTCTCTAGTAAATTTTATTTACTCAATTTCAAAATCAAGAGTTTTGAAGGATTCAACGGGATCTAAGGTACCAGATTTTGTATTAGCGGAGTCATATAGGCAATCTAAATGGAAAAAGTACAATAGAATAAAATTAACTGGGAATAAAGGAAGAATCGCAGACCGAGTGGAAGCTTTAATCCTATATTTTTGGATTAAAGAGGAATTTAGTTTTGAATTTTTTATTGAATGCCTCACTGATCACCTAAATGAGGAGAAGTTACATCATCCCAGAGAAGAAAAAATTAATGCTGTAGATGCATTTAAAATATTATTAGATAATTTATATGATAAATATGAACAAAATTCGGAATCCTAGAAATCAGTATCCGAAACTAATACCAAATTGAATCAATGAGAGTTAAAAAATATCTAGGGAAAATTATATCCCCAAGAAACCCCGTAATGCAGGATTCATTTCAGCAACTCTTTCTTTAGATATCAGCTCAAAATATTGCCTCATAATACTTACAGAAAGTAGAATACCCATTCCTGAACCTATAGCGCCTAGAAAATCAGCAAAAGCAGCCAAACTTCCTATAAATAACCCCCCTATTACTGCAATTGTAGGAATATACATCTCTAGTCGTTTTTCAACTATCTTTTTGTTACGTCGCCAACCGGGCATCTGCATTCCGGATTGTAGAAATTGATTAGCAACATCCCGTGGTCCCATACCAGCGGTTTCTAACCACATTACGGAAAAGATCACAGAAAGAATTATCAAGATAGCAGCATAAACAAAGGCTCTTGTAAGAGAACTCACTGGATCGTTTAGATCGATAACCCCAAGATCCCCAATTAGCGATCTGGGCGGAGTTAAGAAATATACAAGACCTCCAGTGGGTTCATATTGCTGTGATTCAGGATTGACTCTAAATGTTCCAAGAACAGAAGCAAGTAAGTTTGTTGTACCTTCGCCACCTGCAGCACGCCATACCATTTGAGCTATAAAGTAGATATCTGCAAAAACTGCTGATGTTAAGATAACTGGGATATTTGACACATATAGTAACTTAATTGGATAAGTAGACCGTATTCCTTTGTATTGAGCATAGGATATTGGTATTTCGATACGCATAGATTCAAAATATATAACAATTATGAAAACTACAACGGTAGCTATTAGTGAGAGAAGCGAAAGTGAAGGTAAATTCAGATTATCACCTAAATTAGGGCTATAACGGAAAAATAATGCTCCTATAGCCTCAATTGGTCCCTCTGTTGTAACCCAATAGATAATTGCCAAAACTATACCACGAGCGGATATTATTTCGTTCGGGCCTTCACGTATGTTCTGTAAAGCAAATAATCCTTGGAAAATCTGTAGTCCTACACCACCTGCAATGAAAAGAGAAATTCCTGATCCTAATCCCCATCCCTTTTGAACCATTTCATCGAGCAGTATGATGATAATACCAGCTGCAAGTAGCTGGAAAATAATGGCTAATTGATCAGTAACTTGTAAATTGGTACCGTACGTTCCTCCAACTAAGAAAGCTGTTGCTTCAATGATTGTCATAATCACAGATAATACTTTTTGAGCTCCTGTATATAAGGAACGTTCTTCAGGATCACCCATATTGACATTAATGATTTTAGATCCCACTAAAATCTGCATAATAAGTCCCGCAGTAACAATAGGCCCGATACCAAGTTCAGCAAGAGAACCCTGAGTAGAGGCTGTAATTGTTCTCATGAATGCAAAGGGATCTGAACTTTCTGTTTCAGCACCAATAATTGGAGTTGAAGTCATTAGGAAATATATAACAAGAGCTGCAAACGTCCATATTATCTTTTCATTGAAGTGTACCTCACGTGTTGGTTTAACAACTTCAGGTGTAATCGACATGAATGGTCTTACAGCTTGTAAAAATCTAGATGTCATTTTTTAGGCCTCAAATTGAACTTTTTTCGTAAATACGTGTAGGGACTTGCATTTCCATCGCAATAAGGGATTTATGAAAGCAATGACTTACTTTCCCTCAACCAGAGGGAAATTCGAGAATTGTTTTATTTCTTGTCTATTATGATCAATAACAGAAACCGCAATATGGATTTTCTGATCTGATCTTTATTATTTAGAGAATTTTATGTCAATAATAACCCGAATTAACGACCTAAATTATAAAATTTAAAATTAATTGAATTTCTGCTTATTACAAAGGTTTAAATTCCTTTTTATATATTGAAATGACCTTATATCTTATTAAAAGACTTTTTATCTTTTCTGAATTTGCTAGATTAAATCTCCCCGAGGTATGTTGGCAAAAAAATTATTTCATAGTCTTTTCACAAATAATTTATTCTTGAAAGAAAGGAGACCAATTCAGTTATAATTCCCAAGATTAGGGAAGTACTCTGAAAAAGGATTATTTAACCACTGCTAGAAACACGAACTGTAACGAAGATGAATATTTAGGAGTATTTACTTATGAAAAGAAAACTAGGAACAATGATGAACATCCTTCTAATTACTATGATAATTTCTACATACTTTATTTCGTTAAATGCTGGTATAAATCAAAATCAATCGAATCCAGAGGTAATTAATCCAATTCGTAATCTTAAACAATTAAACCTTGAGTATTTCGATATTTCGGATTTTACCAATTCCAGTCATTCAATTAATGTTAGTAGAATCATAATCGCAAATGAATATGGATACACAACATCATACACTGAAATTCATCTTTTTAATAATGGAACTAAACCAATTAATGCCTTTAATTACACTATTCCCTTATCTGAATTTGAGAATTCTAGATATTTCAGGATTTATTCTTTTAATGATACGAAAACAGATTATGTCGAAGTGGTGAATTCAGAAACAACAAACATTAGTGTAATAAAAACCATAAAAATTCCCCAAGTTGATGTGGAAGAATCTGTTACAATAATAATTAGTTCTGATCATCCAGGAGCCGTATCCTTTGAATCTTCGGCTTTATTGCAGCAATCTACATTTCCTTATAGCTTTAATTTATCATTCATTCCACTAATCACTCTCCCGATAACATCATTTGATTTGGAATGGAAAATTGGGCCAGATATTGAAGTTACATTCGACAGTGAGTCTATTACTCCAGCAGAAGATGATATTATAGGAAAAATGAATCCTGATGATTTTAGTTTAATGTACGAGAACGTTGAATCCTTAAAATCGGTTAATCGAACATTGTTGAATACAACGGAATATGGTGAGTATAATCTAACTGCCTTAGAAGACAAAAATTTCATTCCAGCATATTCTACAAATCTTCAAAATAACTTAACAACTTTTCTCGCATTTGATTACTATCATGTTGCTAATATCAAAATAGAGTTCAAATCTTTAAAAACAACGGTTACAGTCGAAGAATGGGGCTTTATTAAATTTGAACATGAATTCACGGTAAAGAATCTGGGACTAAAATCAGGACCAGTCTTATCTTCAAATCTAGGAGGACCAACATTTCCAAAACTAACTGTTCATGTTTCAGAGAATGCACAACACATTGGTTTGAAAGATCAATATGGTAATCTTACTACTACAAACATTAATGATCCGATTTTGGGTAAGAAAATCGTAGAAATCAAGCCAAGAATAGATATTGAACCAGGGAGGGAATATAACTTATATTTGACTTATAAGGAGAAATCAAGCAATCTCGCAAAGGATTTAGGAACAGGAAAAGTACAACTTAAAATTCCGATGACTCTCGATTTTAACTGGACGGTTCAAAACTTCGAATTCAGAATTTTACTTCCCCATGGATCGACTTACAACCAGAATGACATCGCTTCTACCATGGAAGAAATAACATTAAGGAATTATGTCGATATTTCAGTAATCAATGGAAAACAATTAATCAGGATATTTGATAGAACAGGAATCCAAATCACATTTGAAGATTTAACTCCATTGAGTAATAGAATCATGGAGATAACTTTTGGTCTTGATCCTCTCTACTTGCTCAAACAGCCAGTATCTATCAGCTTAGTTTTTCTTATTCTAGGATTGGCTTATATTGTTCTTAGAAACGCTTCATTCGGACTTGGAACAAGAAAAGTGAGTCTAGAAGAAATTCCCCTAGATTTAATTAAAGAATTTGTCAAATGGTATGAAGAAAAAACAGCTATTCGGGAACAAGTTCTTCGGTTGGATAAAAAGCGAAAATCAAAAAATATAAGTGCACGAGAATATGAACAAACTAAAATTATTCTTAAAAACAGACAACAGCAAGCTGATAGAAAAATAGTAAGTGTATCTAAAAGACTGGGGGATGAAGGACAACGCTATCGCGTAGCTATGAGGTCAATTGAAGTAGCAGAAGCTAATCGTGAAGATATATTATTAAATATTGAGTCAGTTGAACGGAAGAAAACACAAGGCCGAATTGGGAAAGAAGCTTATGCTAAACTGAAACTAAGTTACGATAAACAACTACGCAAAGCAAATAATGAGGTCGATAAGGTTTTAATTGAACTTAGATCCCTCTTAACTAAGTAAGGTGAGTGAAATCTCTCCTATAATTACTATTTTGCATGAAGATTGCATATTATGTCAAAAGTGCGTTCGTAGCTGCCCTGCAGAGATTTTAATTTTTCAGAAAGAAAAAAATACCTCCAAGGGAACCATCCAAATAACAAACCCAAGAGAGTGTTTTGAATGTCGAGCTTGTGAAGTAGTTTGTCCTGTTGATGCTATTAAAGTCAATTGTGATTTTAGCCAAGTACAAGAAAAAAATTTAGTCTCTTAATGAATGAATCTATTAGGTGTCTTTTTAACAGCATTTTTTCAAATTTAGGACCGAGAAAATTAACTGTCAAAGAAGTGAATTTTTTATTTTAGGGGAAAAGGTTTACCTTTTTCGAGAATCTTTTCTGGGATTATTGATTTATATTGAGACATGAACTCAAGATCCTCTTTCTCTTTACGGAGATCATCTGGCAGCATAATGGGAATTGTTGACTTTATAGGGTAATATCTATTGCATTTTGTACAAAAAATTATCCCGGACTCAATCTCAAATTCATTTTCATCAAAAATAAATAATTCTAGATCTGGATTTTTACAGATAGGACATGCTAGTATTTCCATGAGATCTTTCTTCAATTTTTTTCATCTCAAAAAGCTTTATAACACTCAAAATGAGAGTAAAGACACTTCAGACGGCTCTTCTTCTGTTCATTGTTGTAGGAACAACTCAAACGGGGATAACATCATCACTAGTGGAGTCTTTAATTCAGTTTAGGAAAAATTAAAGAAAATTTATGTGTTTTTAGGATTGAGTTATTAAAGGTTAATATGTCACAGGGTAAATAAAAATGAGAATGACTATCAATACTATTAATATTCCACTAATTAGAAGCCATTCGCGATAATATCGGGTTAGGGAGGTAATATTGTCACTATTCTTAATTTGAGTTCTAAAATTCCAAGTGAGTATTAAAAGTAATGCTGTGAGAAAGATTGGCATCAAATTCTGGATAGTTTGGTCGATAAAGAGTAAATATAGTGCAAGCGCTAAAATTAAAATTATACTATAGCCCACAATTGAAACATCGAGCAGTTTGACATTTTTAGGCAATTGTTGCCATCCTTCTATTCCCTGAGACATCGGATTTCCTCCAAAACAGTCATGATCATTGAGTTTTCTTCAATTTTAAGAGCTTTTTGACTTATTCCCATTAGTTAGATTAATTTATTTAAAGCAGATCCAAACAATTTTTTTGGGGATTTACCAGTCTTCTGATTTTATTACTTCAACAAGTATTTAGAAGAATATTTTATAAAAATGGATTAATTTACTTTGAAATTAGAATAAACTCGGGGAAAAAAAGAATGAACCGCATTAAAACGATTATTTTAGGAGCAGCTGGACGAGATTTTCATAATTTCAATACATACTTTAGAAACAACGAAATGTATGAAGTAGTTGCTTTTACAGCGACTCAAATACCTGATATTGCAGACCGAAAATATCCTGCAGAGTTAGCGGGGTCTTCATTATATCCCGAAGGGATTCCAATTTATCCAGAAGACCAAATTGAACAGCTAATAAAGAGATATGAGATTGAACAAGCGATTCTTGCTTATTCTGATCTCCCATATCAGTATGTGATGTCACTAGCGTCCAAAATCCTCGCTAATGGCGCTGATTTTCGAATACTTGGTCCAAAGCATACTTCAATAAAATCAAAACTTCCAGTCATTGCCGTATTGGCAGTTAGAACAGGAAGCGGAAAAAGTCAAACAACACGAAGAATAGGTAAACTTTTACGGAAAGAAGGATATCGAGTAGCTGTAATACGTCATCCAATGCCCTATGGTAATCTTGTAAAACAAAAATGTCAACGTTTTGCTGTTTATGATGATTTAATAAAGCATGAGTGTACAATTGAGGAGATGGAAGAGTACGAACCTCATATCATGGAAGGAAATCTGGTTTTTGCAGGTGTGGATTTTGGAGAAATACTTCGATCTGCAGAGAAAGAGGCTGATATAGTGCTTTTTGATGGAGGAAATAACGATTGGAGTTTGTACGAAGCAGATCTTATAATAACAGTAGCAGATCCTCATAGATTAGGACACGAAAGGTCTTATTTTCCTGGAGAAGTAAACGTTCGACAGGCTGATGTTATTATTATAAATAAATCAGATACAGCTCCAGAAGGGCATGTTGAGAGGTTAAAAGCTAGTATTAAGGAACTAAATCAAGAAGCAACAATTATTGTTGCTAATTCTCCAATCTCAGTTGATAAACCTGAACTTATAAAGAATAAACGTGTCCTTGTTGTGGAGGATGGACCTACACTAACTCATGGGGAAATGAAGTATGGAGCTGGACACATTGCAGCGAAAAATTTTGAAGCAGCGGAAATTATTGATCCCCGACCATATGCGAAAGGAACTATTAAGAGAACATATGAGAAATATAACCACTTATCCGAAGTTCTTCCTGCAATGGGCTATGGAGAAAAGCAAAGAAAAGAATTAGAAGAAACAATTAACTCTGCAGACTGTGACACTGTTATTATCGGTACTCCTATTGATCTAGGCCGCCTTCTTGATATTCAAAAACCCTATACAAGAGTAACATATGACTTGGAAGAGGTAAGCTCTCCTAATCTAGAAAAAATAGTGTTAGAATTCCTTAAAAACAGAAAAAAATAAGTTAATGGAAGAGATATAGAAGATAAAGAAAATTTCACATTCTCTTCTCATATAAACTCAAATTGATTCTTGAGTGGATACAACCATCATATATAGACCCACAATAGCTAAAATCGCACCTACAAACCCGATAATAACCCCCATCAGAGGTGGTGTTTCTTGAACAAACATCCATACAGATATTATTATAGCTGCAGTTAAACCAAGACCGCCAATTATTGTTGCATTGTTTCCTTCACTATATCCATAACTTTCTCTACTTCCATACCCAAGACCAATACCTCCCGCAATTCCAGCAATCCAAATAAAAAATAATTCAAAATATTCTTGTGTTGGCAAACTCGGATCCAAAAAGTCGAGTCTTAAAGCTCCGATAGCAACTACTAGAAGACTGATTCCAAATATAATTGTTCCAATTAATGTTGGGGTTTTCATGAAATAAGACCTCAATATTGAGATTGTGTTGATATGTGTACATATTTTCCTACCTTAGTTTTTATTTTTTTTCATCATCGAACTTGTGGAACCGAAAAAAGTGTGATA
Organism: Candidatus Heimdallarchaeota archaeon; assembly: GCA_011364965.1. Taxonomy (GTDB): domain Archaea; phylum Asgardarchaeota; class Heimdallarchaeia; order Hodarchaeales; family Hodarchaeaceae; genus Hodarchaeum. The sequence continues at coordinate 343,533 of RDOB01000004.1, read as the reverse complement.
ATTAGGATTATGCTCTTAAGTCCTTTTTATTTGAAGATATTCCAATTTAAATGATTAGGAATTAAATTTATGATATTCTAAGCAATAATAAAACTAAAAAGGTGATGCTAGGGTGTATAATTGCCAACGAGAAATGGGTAATAATGAACTAGTGAATTTTGGGACAAAAATGTAACCTCTAACGACTCAACTTCTCTTTTATTAAAGACCAAAAATTTAATATACAGAAGAATGAAGGGTTAAAAAATTGTATTCCCAAGGATAAATTACTCTTAGGGCCCATGGCTTAGCTTGGATAGAGTACGACGCTGCGGACGTTGGGATCCCCGGTTCAAATCCGGGTGGGCCCGTTTCATAATCGAATTTTCTTTTTAAATTTGTATAGTTATGTTTAATGCTAGAACAATCCGTACAATTCATAAAAGAAAGAACTACCAAGAAAAAAACTATTTTGGAGACAGAATTATCTGTAATTTGGTAAATAATGGAGAATATAATTTAAAAAGTAAAGAAATCCAGAATTTTGAGCGTTATCCTATTACTTCAATATTACCATTCAATTTAACTGAATGAATGTAGCTCAGATAATGTAGCTACTTATGCTCAACTTCTTATGTATTATCAAAAGCATAAGAATACGACTTGCAATGGAATAAGAAAATGACTCCATTAATATCTGGTCTATATAGAGGGATAAATCGGACGATAAGGAAACATCAACGCGTTCGGTGCATTTCGATTGAAGATTTTCACGATATGGATGAGATAGAGGTAGAAATGGAATTTAACAGTATTGTTATAATTTTTTTCAAGGAATTTAGGATTAAAAAACCAATGGATGGAAAACGGGCTCTTCAACGATTAAATGCCTTGATTAGACAATATAATTATGAAATCCTGAATTTAGGTAAATTAGATTATTTTCTATTGTTACCACAGGATTTTGAAATAACAACTGAATCTTTAGCATTATAAATTTGAATGATGGAATTTTAAGATTTAATTTTTAAAATTCAGTCTTATTACAACCGCGGATGAGATGAAAATAATAACTGCTGCGAATAGTAAACCCCACATTGCTAAGTTGGGTAATTGTGGATATGGGAAAGCGCTTTCTATGTAAAGGCGGCCAGCAGTTAATTCGATTGGCAAATAGCCAATACGTTTGGCAATAAACACAATATCACAAAAACCATAACTCAATCCATCGGTACTTGTCCAACCAAGATATCGGGTTGAATTGTTTGGATCAGTTCTCATGCTCCTCGAATTCAGGATTTTACCATCTCTTTCTAAAGAAAAATATACTTGACCCTGTGAAAGACTTTTATTTCTAGAATTAACTAATGTTATATTTCCATATAAAATTTCACCAATTTTAACTTCTCGATTATTTTGACTAACAGAAGATTCATAGAAATGCATTATTCCGGTATTTCTTCCTAACCATTTAATGGAATTAAGAACCAAATCGGTGTTATCCATGAAAATTGTGGTTGTATTAACTAAAGGTTCAATAAAACTATTATTAAACATATCAGATGATCCTATCGCAAGTATCCTTGCTCCATTCTCGAACTCTAACGATGAAATAAGAGTATTATTCTCAGATGGAGCTGATAAGGCATCTCGAATGAGAATCGGATTATAGTAAGTAATTGCAGGAGAATGATAACTTGTTAATTTGGATGAATTAAAGGATAGGCCAAGACCTTGTGGAAACATAATTTGAGAAATATTTTCAGTTATTGGGGTGGGTGGGGTAGTAAAATTCCGTACTAAATCATAATAATGAACAGATTGGTTTTCAATGTGTGTACGAGATGATTCTCTTATTATGGAGCTTGAAAGGTTAAAATGTAACCCGAATTGGGACATAAGATTATTTAATGGTTCATTTGTTTGGTTTCTAAATCCCGTTGCTGTTAAAATTGATTTCCCTGTTTTTATATATTCTTCTATAACCTCGACTTCATCCTCGGTGTATACGGATTTGGGGGATAAAATGGCAAGAACATCAATTTCTCTTAGCTGCACAGAAGTCAATTCGTTTCTAATAAATACCACACCACCTGAACTAAAAGTGGAATTCAAAATTGTTGTGAGATTTGTTAATTCTTTGGAAGTAATATTGTTATTATGACCTAAATCAATACCGATCACAATTTCAGTTTCATTAGTTGGATTAACCACAGCTTTTACAGAATTCACGGTGAAAGATCTGTTATCAATGTTAATAGCTGTTAAAAAGAACACCAAGATGATTAATGTACAAAAGTTTTTCACTTTATTCAACGAAATTCCTCATTTTTTGATTTTATTGACTCTTTTAAACGTATCAAGATTCATATGTTCATATTGGTTGTTAGATAGACTTCAGGGCAGTTTACGGTCGAACTTCACCGATTTTCTTGTATTATTTATGTTCTTGGTTAAGTGATTTGGGAAAATTCAAGAATAAAAATCCAGAAATTAGGGAACAACTGTTCGAAAAATGACAAATTCTCCTGCAGTAGGACTCGAGCGGATTATTTTTAACACATCTCCAATTTTAGCTCCTAGAAGTTGGACTGCTGGATCATCAGAAGAGATTTTAGGCAATTGGTATTTAAATATGGAAAATTTTTCTTCTAGAACCTTGATCTCATCATCTGAGGCAAATTCGTGTAGAGGAACCAAATAGTGATTAAATAGATTGAAGAAGGGAAACTTGATTGAAAAAGTTTCAATTCCAGCAGCTTTTGCTTCTCGTTTTGCGTAATGTGTATACTTATTCAAAGCGAGTAGAATAGCATTATCATATCCTTTGTCTTCAATAACTTCTTTGAAATCACGAAGTTCACGAACCCCAACAACTTCTTTATTTGGAATACGGACTATTATCGTTTTTTTATTTGCATCCTTTCCAAGTATATCATAGCACTCGTCTTTTTCCCCTTCAGAGGTCACGGTATAACCTCGTGTATCGAGAATTGATTTAGCTCCATCAATTACTCGATCTCGTCGTCCATTCACGGCTTGTAATCTCCAATTCTTACTCAAGTGGCCCCATCTGTCTCATTTTTTTGTGTTTTTCTCTCAAAAACTTTTCATACTTTTTTCGAATCAAACATTAGTTTGAAGAGGATTTGGTTTTTCTGACTTGTGATTGACCATAGAATGTATCTATTTCTATACAGGGAGATAAAAATCTAATATCCTCTGATACTAATTTCTCCTAATAAATAATAAATCCTTTATGAGGGATTGATAAAGAAACTTATTTCATCACGGTAATTTATCAATGGACAGAAATTATTACATTTTAAACAATGCGTGCATTGATTTTGGTTAACTTGGATAACACCAGAATTAATTTTTAAGGCATTCTTTGGGCACTGATGGGTACAAATGCCACAACCATCGCAATTTGTAATTCGATATATCGTTTTTACTATATTAATGGTATCAGTTCCTATATCTTTCAGATTTTTGTTCCTTATGATAATAGATCCATCACGGAAGATATCTGATTGGAATTTAGACTTAGTTAATATTGAAAGAATATCCAACTCTTCATCATATTGAATAGAGCCAAGAATAGGGACTAAATTGATCAACCTATTTAAATCAAGAATTTGATTCGCAGAAAGGAAAGAAGAATATCCACCATTGATACATGGAGAAGGAGTGGATGTTGTACTAAATTTTAGGTCAAAAGAATTTACATCAGTATAATGTATGGAATTATATTTGATATTATTTGTATTTAACAAGTTAATTACTTTTTGGGGAAGATACTTCCATCGCCACAAGCCCCATTTAGAATATTCGGAAGGTAGGTTAAACTTGGACTGAATCTTCAAAATTTTCTCCATTAGTTTGTTTAGATAATCGGGATGGGAATTTTGCATAATTCGGAAATCGGATAATGAGGAGGCTGGGCATAACCAACAACCAATCCGTACGAACCCAATATTGTATAAAGGATTTAACAAATCTGTAAGAGCATGTTTTTTTATGTATAAATATACCTCAAATGCATTCCAATCACTTATAGGAGCAGCTGTTATTTGTTTTGGAATCCATGGGTTTTTTGATACTCTGGATTCTTTTGACCTTCCATAAGACTCATATCTTCGTCTACCAATATAGGAAAGTACGAATTTTTCTCTAGGATAAAGTTCATCAAGAATTTCATTAATTGGATTAAGTTTAGCTGATTTACAACACCAACGAGAATTCCTAGAAGGAGGGCCAAATTGGTTGAATCTACTCCAAAAATCCCATCCCTCATTTTTATTGGAATGGATTTTTCTGTTATAGAAGTATCCAATTTTTCTAATATTATCAATTGTTTCAGGATATTCTAAACCTGTATCTGAAAATATAATATTATATTCTATATCTGACTTGGATACCAAGTCTAATGTAACCAGAGAATCTTTCCCCCCCGAATATGCAACAACATGTGATTTATAATTCTTTCCAGCAGCTTCAATAAAATCAATTGCTTCATTTTCCAAATTTTTCATGGATAAGGAATTAGCTTCAATTATTTGCTCCCAAGATGAAATAAATTGAGGAATTGAAGATATTGTCGTTTTTAGCCGATATTTGGTTTTCACTGCAATGCCTTTCTTTTCTACTCCCATATTATAACCGAGCATTTTTGCTAATCCAACAGCAATAACCTCATTTTTGCACACAACAATTACAGGTTGATCAATAGAAATCGTTGGATCAGTTTTTTTCACACCTGGTGAAAGAACAGAAGCTCCTTTGATTATAGGGATTCTTGCACCTTCGTCAATCTCTATCCATCCTTTTGAATTAGGACTCCAGAGCGCTACTGCCAGAGAAATCTTTGGTAAAACCTCAAATTGTTGACGAACAACATTAAATCTGAAAATTCCAACAACTTCCCCTTGAACTATTATCTCTTCCATCCTATCGATATAAGGAATCTTATTCAAAAGAAAAATTTGGTTTCTAATAATAGTTTGAAATTTTTCCTTTGCTTCATCCCCAAATTGGCCATTAATGGCAATTAAAATATTTTTTATATCTCCATCAAAAGCTGGTCGGAAATCTCCAGGGGGTGTGAGATTTATTTTTCTTCCTTTAGTGTCACAGATTCCACAAATATTAGCAATCAAAGGCACATGGCATTCATCACACCAGTAGAGCTTTATCTTGCCAAGATAAGGAGTGTTCATTGTTATATCGCCAAGAATTGAATCTGAGGGAATATTGCTTTTATTTTGGATTCTATTTTACAAAAAATAAACAATCTTTTCTAATAAAGCAAAAGCTATATATCTTCAAAAATGAATGTGGATTTGAAAAATGACTAATAACTCAATATCTCCATTTTGTCAGAATTGTGGGAGCCTTTTAATTCCAAAAAAGGATACTTCAGAAAAAATAGTATTATATTGCATTAAATGTAAAAAAAAGGAGAGCACCAACAATACAACAATGTTCCAAGAGAAATTAGCCATAAATCATTCTCCAAAAGAATTTACACGCATCATTGATGAAAATGAACCGCCTCCAATTCCGAAAGTTATGATTCAATCTTATGATCAAAGAAAAAAAAAGCGCTGTAGACATCCTAATGCTATATTTCAGGGATTTTACCAATTTTCGCGTGGCGATGAAGCATCACGGAAATATTGGTTCTGCCCCGACTGTGGTCAAGTCTTTAGATATTCTGGTAAGGTCGATTATAAACCAAAAAGGAAAGTACTAGAGGAAAAAAAGTGAATGACAGCCTTGATTTTAACGTGATCTGTATTAGTAAAACAAAGAAGACATTAGAAAATTTTAAGCTTGTTTCCTAACTCTTCAAAGGCTCGGAGTCCTGTATCAAGTTGATCTGTTGTTAAAGCAGCATTCATTTGAACCCTAATTCTATCTAAATTCTTTGGTACCATTGGAAATACAATTGGTAATGCGAATATTCCATAATCGGAATATAATAAATCAGAAGCTTCTTTGGCTTTAATAGGATCTCCAAAAATGATTGGAATAATTGCAGTTGTGGATGCAGCCGTAATCTCATGGTTATACCCCATATCAATTATTCTTTTCTTGAAATAGTTAATATTATTCCAAAGACGTTTAACTAGATCTGGTTCTTCTCTTTCAATAATATCAAGAGCTTTAATGGAAGCAGCTGCTGTAGCTGGAGGGTGACTAGCAGATAGGAGGTAAGATCGGGTTTTATTCCGACACCAAGTAACTAGCTCTTTAGAGCCTACAATAGACCCCCCCATAGTTCCAAATGCCTTAGAAAAAGTACCCATCTCAATATGAACTTTTCCCTGTAAGTTATAATGGTCAACAAGTCCTTTTCCTGAAAAATTTCTTCCAAGAACCCCATCGCCATGAGCATCATCCACATAAATAATTGCATTACTATGAGGTTCTACAACCTTGTAAATTTCATCAAGAGGAGCATGATCACCATCCATTGAAAAAACGCCATCAGTGATTACTAAAATTCTCCTGGGATCATTTTTTGACAGCTTATTCAGTTCTTCCTCTAAAGAAGCTACATCGCAGTGTTCATATACAGCTCTTTGAGCTTTTGTAGTTCTCACTCCATCAATTATTGATCCATGGTTTAGACGATCTGATAAAATAACATCTTCACCAGAGGGAGCGAGTTGCTGAATAACTCCTTGATTAGCAGCAAAGCCAGCAGATGTAATGAAACCAGCTTCCTGTTCTTTAAATTCGGCAAGGCGCTTTTCCCATTTCTCATGAAGATCCATGTTACCAGCGATAGCACGTACAGATCCTGAACCTACTCCATGGGATTTAATTGCTGCAATAGCTGCTTTTTTCATTTCAGGATGGTTGGATAATCCGAGATAATTATTAGAACATAGCATAATGACTTGATTCCCCTCTACCCTACACACTGTGTCACTAGGACCCTCTAACTTTCGATGTACCCATTCACGACCAGCATCGCGTATCTCTTTAATTTCTATACTGAAAAAATTTGTAGCTTCTTTAGCCATTTTAGTAACATCCTATTTTGTTGAAGGATTTTTACGTTTTTTTTATACTTTTCTACCTTGATTATTTGGTCTCTCGTCTAGCTACTCAAAGAATTATATCAGTTGATTAAGAAAATGTAACGCCACTATTCATTGAATAATTAATGAAGAAAGACATTCGATCAAGATTTTAACGATAGCGAACCCCGTTATTTCAGAGACATCAAAAAGTGGGTTATATTCAACGATATCCCAGCTTTTTATATGAGTAGTTTTCAAGCTTTGAAAAATCCCCGATAGCAACCAAAGTAATTCCCGTGTATTTAAACCTGCAGCTACAGGATTTCCCACCCCTGGAGCCACACTTGGATCTAAAACATCTAGATCAAGGGAAATATGAATATTAGAATGTTTTTCTTTGAGCTTAATACCTAGATCATAGCCGAATTGGTATAAATTTGGAAGTGAAATCAATTCATTTGTGGAAAAAAGTTTAATCCGCTCATTTCGTGCTAACGATAATTGATCTTTAGTAAAATCTCTATAACCCAATAGTGTTGCTCCCTCGTAATTATTAAGCTCAGTAAGTCTTTTAAGCGTACAACCATGAGAGAATCTAGTTTCCATAAGCTCATCATAGAGATCTAGGTGGGAATCTACATAAATAATATGTGTAGAAAGATTTAAATTTTCTAGGGAATGACCAACGCCAATTGTAGTACTGTGATCTCCTCCAAAAACAAGTAATGGTTTTCCCTCGCTCAATATAGAGAAAACCCCCTCAGAAATCCTCTCAATACTTTTGGATATATCAGAGCGAATAATACCAATATTTCCCCAGTCTTTTATCCTATAGTGTTTTATTAGATCAATTTCTGATTCTGAGGAACATTCGAAATTTTCCGAGGATAGGATCTTACGGAAACTATCTGGCCCAAGTCTAGCTCCACACCGATATGAAGAAGTGATGTCAATTGGTACTCCCAAAAAGTTAAAATTCTCATCATTGTCTTCCCAATTCGACTTAAATATACCACACAACATTTCGGGTTCATAAGATAGATATTTCAGAGAACTCAAGAAAATTCACATCAACTTTTGTAAATGATCGAACAAGAACCAAAAAGATAAAGGTTTTTCAAATTATTTGTTTTCTCATTTTATGATCAATTATGGAAATTGATAATAATCAAAGGCCAGTTACTAATTTTCCTCTGCTAAAAAGAACTAGAGGAAGATTAGAATTTGATGGGGAAGATATAGAAGACCTTTTGAATGAAATTGGAACCCCTTCGTTTATTTTTTCAGAGAAAGTACTTGAAATGCAATACTACTCACTCATTGAATGTTTTGCCAAATGGGGGATTAAACCTTTTGAATTAGCATTCTCAATTAAATCAAATCCAGATAAACGAATAATAAACGTTTTTAATAGAGTTTCTAGCTTGTTTGAAGCAACCAGTATTGGAGAAATGGAACAAATACTAAATTCAGGAACCAGTGGAAATAAGATAATTTATACTAATGCTGTTAAAACTGCAAAAAGCATTAGATTTGCATTGGAAATTGGAGTGCGGTACATTGCAATAGATTCATTAAGTGATATGTTAAGAATAGAAGATGAAGCGAAAAAAGGAAATTTTACGATAAATGTGTTAATTCGTGTAAATCCATTAGTAGAACTTGAGAACATTCTTTTTTCCTGCTCAGGAATGACAAGTAAAATTGGGATCGTCATCCCAATGAATTTAGAGGAGGCTTCAGAGTTCAAGCAAATTCTTCTTCATTGTATAGAATCAAAGATACTGTCTTATGAAGGACTCCATGTTCATTTGGGAAGTCAGATTGAAGACATTACAATATATAAAAAAGGCTTAGAGAAAATTAAGGGATTAATTTCGTTGCTAAAGGAGTGTGGAATTAAAACTAATGTTCTAGATATTGGAGGAGGATTTCCAGTCCAATATAAACAAGAACCTATAGAAAAAATATCCTCATTTGCTGAAATTGTTAAAATAACGATCAAGGATAGCTTTCCTGAGTTGATGATAATAGCTGAATCAGGAAGATATTTAACAGCTCCCGCAGCGCTCTTAGCTACATCTATAGTAAACATAAAAGTCGATCCTCGAAAAAATTTCATTGCGTGCCTTGATGGGAGTTTTTATAATACCCTTCCTGATGTTATAGTAGCAAAATGGACCTTTCCTATAGAAAAAACAGTTTTAAAAGGAAAAAAGTGGTATACTTATCGCATTGCTGGGTCTTCTAATGATACTTTAGATATCTATGAACCTAATAGATCTAAAGAGGTATATTTACATAATTTCGAAGAATTAGAAGAAGGAGAAAGACTTGTTTTCCTACAAGCTGGCGCATATTCATTATCATTTAATTCAACCTATTGTCTTGAAAAAAGACCCAAAGTTTATTTCATTGAAAAAAAAGGGTGAATCGAAGTATATGATACTTTAATTCCAAGATTTAACCCCAAATGGAGATTTTATAAGAGATGAAACTTAAAAAGATGAAGCAAGTGAATATAAAACCTAATATGACAGTGAATGAACTTTTAATTGAAATGAAGGAGGGTGGCTTCACTTGCCGCAAAGTTGCATTAGCTACAGATATATTTGAAGAAATGATAAATGATAAAGAATGTAAAACATTTCTAGGATTAGCTGGAGCCTTGGTTCCAGGAGGAATGAGAAAAATCTTAAAGATTATGATAGATCAGGAATTGGTTGATTGTATAGTAACAACTGGTGCAAATATAAGTCATGATCTGATGGAAACCTCAGGAGGATCACATTATCATGGGAGAGAAGACATAAATGACATGAAATTAAAAGAAATGGAAGTAAGCCGAATTTTTAGTACATTGGTACCTTATGATGCCTTTGCGAAATTTGAAACTCTAGCACAAAAAGTGCTTGAAACAATACCGAATCGTCAGATGAGTACACGTGAGTTTATTTATGAACTTGGGAAACACATAGATGATCGTGATTCATTTGTTAGAGCCGCATACGAAAAGAATATCCCTATATTTTCACCTTCTTTTGCAGATAGTATGCTAGGAGTTCAATCATGGCTATTCTCTCAAACAACTCCTTTAAATATTAATGTTTTAAGAGATCACAGTGAATTTACGGAAATAATTTATGAATCTAATAAAATAGGGGCTTTATTCCTAGGAGGAGGTGTTCCAAAACATTTCATAATGAATGGATCTCAACTTCATAACGGTTTAAGTTATGCAATTCAGATTACAATGGATAGACCTGAACATGGAGGAGTAAGTGGAGCGAGCGTGAAAGAGGCCATTTCCTGGGGAAAAGTGGCATCAGGTGCTAAGTGGATTAATATTATGGCGGATGTTACTCTGGTTCTACCGTTACTAATCTCAGGTATATTATCTCGTGTTTAAGGAGCAAAATTCTGTGCAAAAAAAATGGCATTTAGGTATTGACGATACTGATTCCCAATCAGGAATGTGCACAACTTATTTAGCAACGCAAATTGTGGAGTTTTTGATATTAAATGACGTGAAATTACTTGATTTTCCGAAACTAATACGTTTGAATCCAAATATTCCATATAAAACCAGAGGTAATGGAGCGATTTCAATTACTTTTTCTGCTCCAGAAAATAAAATCAATTTACTTTGGAATGAATTTGTTAGGTTAACAGAGGAATTATCAGATATTCAAGATAAGAATACTGATCCAGGTTTGGTTTTAATAAAGGGAGATATCCCGAACTCGATTTTAAATTTGTATCAAAGGGCATTATTTCAAGTAATCCCTCTAGATGAAGTGAAAAGATTATTAGCTGAATATGAATCTATTAGGACTCACACGGTTAAATCTGGACGTGGATTAATTGGAGCAACATCTGCAATTGCTGCAAATCTTATAAATGATTATACGTACGAATTAATTGCTTATAGAGACCCTAAGAATAATTCTCATAGGTTAATAGATGAACCATCCGTTATTGAGGCAGATCAGAAAAATCCTCTCTCGTTTAACAACTATGACTATGAGCATAAACAAGTCATGATAATACCGCATGGACCTGATCCTGTGATATGTGGGATAAGAGGAGAAACGACTTCTGCAATAATAAAAGTATGGGAAGAAATCAAAGTTGCACAAACAGTAAAAAATGTTATGATTTTCCGATCAAATCAGCATACACAGGTTCATTTTCCAAAAGAATTCTCAATCGAGGAGATAGAACCATATACATCAGTAAAAGTGAGAGGGAAGGTAATAAGTGAACCAAAAGATTTTCCTGGAGGGCACGTAATATTCTCCATTGAATCCTTAAATAAAAGGATTGCTGTAGCAGCATATGAGCCAACAAAAAGATTTAGAAAAATTATCAGAGAATTAAAAGAATCAGATGAGGTATTAGTTATGGGAGGAGTACGTCCAGAATCAAGTGAACACCCAATGACAATAAATTTAGAGGAAATACAAATACTACAATTAAGTCCCCAATATAAGAAAATTACCCCCAAATGTCCATCCTGTGCTTCTTCACTTACATCTTCGGGAAAGAACCAAGGTTTTAAATGTAGAAAATGTAGTTATTCAACATCGAAAAAAGAATATATCAATACTCCAATTGGTAGAAAGATTCGTTGTGGGATACGATATGTTATACCAATATGTGCACAGAGACATTTAACAAAACCTGTTTCCAGGGATCCGGCATTACAATTTCATATAGCAGAAGCAATCGATTTTGAACAAGCATTCGACTCTTTCCTAAAAAGAAGACCCTTTATTACTAAAGCATAAAAGATGTGATTTTCTGTCAGATTATAATCATTTATTGATGGAATTTAACCAAGCGTGGAATGAATGGGTACACGGGAATGAAACGAAAGCTGCTGAAATTTGGTCTGGCTTATTAGAAAAAATACGAGGAATATCTGGACTTTCTAATGAAGAACTTGAAATTGATATTTTGAATATGTTAGCAATGTATCAACGAATATGGGAGGGAAAAGTAGAGGATTTTTTTGATGTACAGCAATTACTAATCCGTTCAAAAAACTTAGGATATGAAAAAGGAGAAGCTTATTGCTTGATTGAACTTGCTTTGAGAACGAACTCTTCAGAAGAGGCAATAAAGTACTTTCATGAATCTCAGAGCATTTTCTTACACATAAATGACAAAATTGGCCTTATACGTTCAATCTACGTCTATAGCAAATATCTAATTAGAAAAGGGACAGAAAAATTTGGTTACATCTTTAAGAAACTCCAAACTGCGTTACAATATGCCATTGAAGAGAACAATAAATACTTCATAGCTCAAATTCACCATGGAATTGGGGAAGCATTTTTACGTTTAGGTAATCTTGAAGAAGCTAAACATCATTTAGATATTTCTTTGCAGATATTCAGACATTTAAATAATGAAAGAAAAATCGTAGCACTAATAGTCTCTCTTATAGATGTTGAAATCCAAACAAGAGAGCAAAATCCTATTGACACACTTAGGGAGCATTATGAGTATTTCAACTCTCTCATTAAAGAAGTAAGAGAAAAAATACCGATAACAGATCTTTTTAACCATATCTCTAGATATTCAGATCTCTTCTTGGAACTAGGTGAATATAAACAAGTAGATCAGCTCCTCTCGCGTTTAAATGAACTTTTAAGGCAAGCAAATATCAATTCCAGTTTATATTTTGAAGGAAAGATGGCTTTAGCCCTAATAAAAGGTAATGTAGAACTTTCTAAGCTTAATTTGGAAAATGCAGAGGAATTATACACTTATATAATAAAGAGAAGGGATCAGGCGCGAGTTTCTGACCTTTATGGCGCGTTAATCAGTTTAGCTGTGATTTCGATATATAAATACCGAATTTACTTTAATACTGAGCACCTTTCAATAGCTCAGAATTTGATCCAAGATGCAATTCATATTGCAGAGGAAACAGACCATATTAGAGGATACGTACGGGCAAGTATGGTAGATGCCATGCTAAAAATAACAATCGGGAATCAAGATGATGATCTTTCGGAGATGGAACGTGTATTAGATGTTGCACAGCAGAAAGGGTTACATATAGAAGCACGAAAAGCTCACCAAGAACTATCAAGATTTAAACGTATAGCTAGTTTTAAGCAAACAAAATTGGAAGATCGATCAGTAGCTGAGGTGCTCCAATATGCTCTGGAAGCCAAAAAAATGGTTAGAAAATCATAGTTCACTCTCGAGAAACAACTTTTAAGTAGATTAGACTAATTTTTTTAGTATTTCTTCGAGTGTTAATTTATTTTAAATTTATTTCGAGAGAGCTATAATCTAGAGCAGTTTTGGAAGTAGTTTTATTGTAAACATCCTCCCTCTTATTGAAGCTGATGTCTTGTCTGAATAAGTAATGGCAATGAGCTATTGAACTCATCAAGTGGCAATTAACGAAAATTAAAATAATAAAGCGATAAATGTCTAGGTTGGACAGAAATCCGTTTATAAAATTAGAGATTGCGCAAATAGAGACAGGAAGAATATTATAATGGTTTTACTTGAAACAATTGTCACAGGAGTTATTAATACATCACTTTCAATTTTACAAGCCTTCCCACCAACAACTCCCCCACTTTCATCAATTTTTGTGTTAATAGTGTCCTTTTTTGTATCTTTAGGATCAACACTGATATCAAGATATATGATTGATGTTGATAAATTGAAACGATTAACTAGAGAGACTAAGAAATACAATAAAATGCGAATGGAAATGATGAAGACTGCAGATAGCAAATTGAAATTAAAATATGAACGCAATGCAGATCGAATGCGAAAAGTTCAATCTGAGCTTTCTATGATGCGAATGAGACCTCTTTTAATTACATTCCTTCCTCTTATGATTTTCTTCGTTGTATTTTCTAATTATTACTCTATTCAAGTAAATGACGTTCAAGGAATTGCCACAGTTGTTTCAGGAAACATTCCTGCAATTATACCATTTAATTTACCAGAAACAATACTATTTCCACTTGGAAAAAATGCATGGGTTGATGGATGGGGAACTGTATTTGTACCAAACTATGTATGGTGGTATTTTGGGGGTTCTATTACCTTCGGTTCAATTATGCAAAAGATCGCTGGCCTTCAACCAGATTGATCAAAAGGAGAATTGCTTATGACTAAAAATATCCGAAAAAAAAGAAGTCCAGGAAACAAATTAGTTATTCATAAAATTAAGAGAAGATCTAATAGATCTTATTGTAGAATCTGCGGAATAAGTTTAAGAATTCTAACGAAATCCACAAAAAGTAGAAAAAGGGTTGATCGACCATTTGGTGGAGAAATCTGCCATGCATGTCTGAGAACATCTATTCAAAGCGGAAATTTTGAATAATTCACGCAGAAGGTAATTATCATGAGTTCTGAAAAAAAAAGTAGAAAAAAACAAATTTCCTGCAAAAAATGTGGAAGCATAATTAATCCAACAGAAAATCCTCCAATAAAAACGTGGCAATTAATAAGCCCAATGCCAGATAAAGATGGAAGAGTAACCCTTACAATCATGGGGTCTTTTAAATGTCAAGATTGTGGCAGTGCGGTCAGGGCATCCTTAAAAAAGATCAAGGGTGATGAAATCGGATCAGGTCAATCAAAACGGGATTCTCTCATTCAAGCAGTTAAACTCATAAAGAATCCTACCCCAATTGATCAAATTGAAATCGCTGGAGTCTCTCCCACTGCAGTTGGAAAAGCAATTCAGACCTTAATTACTCAAGGACA
>RDOB01000004.1:262035-328702 GCA_011364965.1 Candidatus Heimdallarchaeota archaeon | reverse complement strand
GATAATTTCACGGAGTAGAATTGTGGCATAAGAACCCTTGGGAAGGTCAAAACATACTTGCACGCTTTGAGGAGATTCTCCTTTCATGTGTTTAAATTTTTTAGGGAAAACAATCGCTTTACGAATATTTCCCTTGGATTTGAGGATTTTTTCGGAATGTTTGAAGTCTCTGAAGGATAAGTCATCTTTTGCTAGAAGATCTTTAACTTCAGAAATAAGGTAATCATCAGATTTTAACTTTTCACTTCTATATCCTGGGAGCGGAACAAAAATTTCATTCAGTTTGGAATATTGAATACTACTTAGTTTGCTTAAAATTGAATTAAATATATATGATTGATAAGCTGATATTGAGAATCTTAGAAACATCTTAGGTAAACTAAATATTATTCGTTTGGCGTTAAAATTTTGGTTTAAACCATTTATTAGCTGGTTTTCGATTGAATACTTCGGGGGGAATTGAATGTTAATTGGGGAAAGGAAAAAAGAAGAATGGATCTCATTTCGCAGAGATGTGAATATTTTCATTCTCAGCTTTACTTATGTATCCTAAATATAATTTAATAGCCTCAAGGTACTTTTCTTGAAGGATAAGCTTTCCAAATTTATGTAATATTGGTCTTTTTGACCCAAACCTCTGCATACCATAAAAATTTAGTAATCCATTTGCATTTAGCTCTGTGGTGAACCGATTCCATATCTCTAGACTCCAATTCTCCTTA
Organism: Candidatus Heimdallarchaeota archaeon; assembly: GCA_011364965.1. Taxonomy (GTDB): domain Archaea; phylum Asgardarchaeota; class Heimdallarchaeia; order Hodarchaeales; family Hodarchaeaceae; genus Hodarchaeum. The sequence goes on along the minus strand of RDOB01000004.1, from coordinate 327,980 downwards.
ATGTCTCTAATGACAATTTCAAACCGATTTCCAAGCAGTTCTCCGATTTTTACACTAAATTTCTGTCTTACTGGGCTAAATAACTTTAAATTACTTAGATTAATATCTGAAATTGCTTTCTTATTCGAATTCCAGATGGAAATTCTTTGGAAAGACTCTGCCTGAGCATCTTTTAAACCTGCATATCCTATGTCACTTTCAGGTATATTTAGAATGGTTGACAACTGTTTAATTGCTGTAAAGGTGTCTATACCTCTTTTCCACAACACACAATGATGATACATACCTCCGAGATCCTCTCCGAGTTCAGATCCATCATATATTGCATCACCAGTGGGAAGAATTTCGTGAACAATAAAATCTGTAGATCCTTGTTTTATCCTTCCCCCTAAACTAGGGTAACAGGAAAGAGAGTAAGTAGAAATACCGATATCTCTTTCGAAATCAAATTGCCTTTCTGCATCATTTGAAGAACTTATCGAATTCTCCAGCCTCAATAGCATTAATTACATCTTTTGGCTCCCTGTTTTCAACACTTAAACCTATTGAAGTGCAAGTTCCTATAACTTCTTTAACTGCGGAACGTAAAGTGAAGGATAACATGGCCTTTTGCTTCATTTTGGCCACTTTGACAACTTGATCAAATGAAAGGTTACCTACTTTCTCAGTTTTGGGAGTACCGCTCCCTTTTTCAACTCCTGCTTCGCTCAATAAAAGAGAAGAAGTAGGAGGAATCCCAACGATGATCGTAAATTGTCTATTATCATCCACTTCGATTTTTACAGGAACTTTCATTCCTTTAAATTCTTGAGTCTTTTTATTTATTTCATCAATAACCGCTTTAATATTAACCCCAAGAGGTCCTAAAGCAGGGCCTAGTGGTGGACCAGGAGATGCTTGACCAGCATCAACAAGAGCTTCAACTGTTTTCGCCATAGTTGTCACCAAAATAGAAAATTAATAAGAATTTGATCTTCTAATGAATATTATTCAAGTTACGGTCAGTTTTAGAGTGAAAAGTTAAGTATTTTTACTTCTAAAATAGGTCATAGATTATTAAAAAACCATTTAATTCTTCCTATACCAAATTCATCTGATATAAAAGATAGATTCTCCCTTATTACATTATAAATGACTTGTTTTTGGCTATTGTTCTCTTAATTGTGTTTGTTCCATTCCTACTAACCTATATGAAATTAAGATATAACTTAATCCTATATTGCTCTATTTGAAGAATAAAAAAAGAAAATTTACTTAAAATAATCCACTAAAGCAGTTTTACTATATTCTTGCAACTAGCATTTCTCAAAACACACAAAAAACATTACTAAAAAACTTGTAAATAGCCTAAACAAGCAAATTGCGAATGAAGGCTATATAAAAGGTAATGATCTATGTCCTATACACCAAATCAACTGGAAGAGGCTATATCTCAAGCCAAAGCCCTGAGTTTACAACGAAAACAAAGAAAATTCGTTGAAACAATGGAGCTTTCAATTGGATTGCGTGATTTAGACCTTAAAAATCCAGCAAACAGAATAAATATTGATACAGTTGTTCCGAATGATTTGGGAGGCAAAGCTAGTGTTGCCGTATTCGCAGAGGGAGATCTTGCTGTAAAATCTCAAGAATTTGGTTTAACTACATTCAGTAAGGAAGATATTGAACGACTCTCAAAAGAACCAAAAAATGCAAAAAAAATCGCTAATGAATACGCTTTCTTTCTTGCAGAGCCTCCTTTAATGGCAATTGTTGCCAGATTTCTAGGTAAGATATTGGGACCAAGAGGAAAAATGCCTCAACCAATTCCTCCCAGAGCTGAAATAGACAAATTTGTTGAAAGATATAATCGTACAGTAAAACTACGGTTAAAAACGACTCCTGTCATCAATACAAAAATTGGAAAGACAGATTTGGATGATAAGATTCTAGCGGAAAACGCATCAGCTATTCTACAGGTGATAACAGGAAAACTACCCAAAGGAGCAGCTCATATCAGATCTCTTCATGTTAAAACTACAATGGGCCCTGCTCAAAAGGTAACCAAGGAATAGGAGAGAAAAAAATGGCGAGATATAAACCATATCCAAAGAAAATTCGACTTGCTAAAGTTGGAAGATCCAATCAAACAGTTCCGACTTGGGTTATCATGAAGACTTCAAGAAGATTTACGAGACATCCAAAAAGACGACAATGGAGATCCAATAAAATAAAACCATAAGGATAGGGATTTTTAATGAGTGAACAAGCTGAAAATATAATTGAGGAAAGAATCTATACAGTTCCTTTTAGCAAAGTTGTCTATGGTCGACGAATTCCTAGAACTAAAAGAACCCCACGGGCAATGAGACACCTCAGGGCATTTATAAAACGCCATCTCAGATGTGAAGACATTATTATTGACAGTGAAGTGAATGAATTCATGTGGTCAAGAGGAATTCAAAAACCGCCTCGAAAAATACGAATTAGAGCTGTTAAAACAGAGGAAGATGTTGTAACAGTTTATCTTGGATATTAAATTTTATAACGCTAACATATAAAAATCAATGGGGGTTCCCAACATGGAATTTGAATTTGCTGACTTTCTAGGGAATATACATATTGGAGTCTCCATGCTTTCAACAGAAAACTTCATTTTCCTCCCCATTTTGGCGCCAGACACTTTGAAACAACTGATTGAAAGAGTACTTAAAGTTAAAACTATCAAAGTAGCTGAAAATATTATAGGATCGTTAGCTATAGCAAATTCACATGGAATTGTAGTTTCGAATGTTATCAGTGAAGAAGTCCTGGAACAATTAAAAAAGACTGATTTACCTATTTATAAATCTTCAGAGTTTTTTGCTTTTGGGAATGTCGTATTAGCAAACGATTATGCGGGAATAATCTCTCCTGTGGTACCCAAGAATATTAGGAAAAATATTTCAGATGTTTTGAATATACCTTTAGAAACAGGAACCATAGTAAATTCAGATCTAGTTGGAAGTTTAGCATATATAACAAATTATGGGGGAGTATTTACACCACTCGCATCTGAAGAAGACACTCTGCGTATGAAGGAAATTTTGAAATTAAAGAAGGTTGGCATAAGTAGTATTAATAAAGGGTCAGAATTTGTAGCTTCAGGTATATTAGGAAATACTAAAGGGATTCTTGTAGGAAGAGAGACAACAGGTATTGAGATAATGGAAATAACGAGGTGTTTTTCCTTATAACCTTTAGTCAAATGTCCCTAATAAAATTAAATATTAGATAATTCATCTATTAATGGAATAGAAAATCATAGAAAGGTGTAAAAATATGAATGCAGAACCATCTGTAACAATTTATAGGATTGTGGGGAATTTTAGAAAAAGAAAAGAAATTGGAAGCTTTTCAAAAGAGATTTGTGCGTTAACAGAGGAGCAAGCAAAAAGAAAACTATATTCTGAGCTTGGTAGTCGAAATCGATTAAAAAGACATCAGATAAAAATTGAATCAATTCATATAATCTCTCTGGAAGAGGTTACGGACCCCCTTGTAAAGAAAATAATTACTTCTGATTTCAAAATTCCGATTGAGGAATGATTTAATGTCAAATAAAATTAGCTCAGACATTGTAAATCGAATAAGAGAACTCCAAAACGAAATTGAGCAACTTCAAACAAATCTTAATGCCATAGAACAACAAATGGTTCTCCTATCCAGAGCTATTGGATCAATAAATGATTCAATAAATACTCAAAACATTTTGAAGACGAAAAATAAAGGAGACCATATCATGGTACCAATTGGAGGATCTAGTTCGATTTTGTGCACGGTTGACGAGCCATATAATGTTATAGTATCATTAGGATCAGGCATTTCTCTTAAATCAACCCTACAAGAAGCCGAGGAACGAAGTAAAAATCAATTAGAGAATTTAGAGAGCAGTAGGAAGAAAATCCAAGAGCAATATTCTCAGTTTGTTAATCTTTTAAATGAAAGAAGACAAGAGCTTTTATTGTTAGGCCAACAACATGGATTGATTTGACTTCTAAATCCGTGATTTTATCACTCCCAGGATAAAATTGGAGTTGTATTTGCTTTTAGAGGAATACATCAATGTCAGTATTAAAAAAAGGAGTTGCATCATTTCTTAAAAAGGTTAAGACATATGAGGTTAATGAGAAAAACATACGAAAAGCAATAAGAGAATTTGAACTCCTTCTTATCTCAAATGATGTTTCTCTTGAGGTAGCAAAAGAAGTTTCAAAAAGGCTTACGGAAAACCTTTTAGGAACACGAGCTCCAAGGTTTTCAGATCTTTCAAAGATGATTCCTCAATCTGCAAAACCAATTTTAATTCAAATCCTTACACCCAAAGTTACAAAGAACATTTTTAATGATTTGGAAGATCGTAAAAAGCAAATTTCCACAAACTCTAAGAAGAGACCTCTTGTTTTCCTTTTCTTAGGAATTAATGGAACAGGAAAAACAACTACAATAGCTAAGTTTGCTTATCTACTGAAAAATCGTGGTTATAAAGTTGTATTAGCTGCGAGTGATACATTTCGTTCAGGAGCTCAAGAGCAGCTAAAAATACATTCAGAAAAAGTAGGAGTTAAATTAATTTCAGGGAAATATGGGAGTGATTCAGCAGCTGTAGCTTTTGATGCTATTTCTCATGCAACTTCAAAATATGCTGACGCAGTAATAATTGATACATCAGGTCGTATGGCCATCAACAAAGATCTCATGCAAGAAATGAAAAAAATTCACAGAGTATCGAATCCTGATTATGCTATATTAATTGTAGATGCATTAGCGGGAAATGATGCCACTCAACAAGCTAGGGATTTTAACAAAGAAATTCCTTTGACTGGAATAATTCTCACAAAAATGGACGCAGACACTCGTGGGGGGGCTATATTGTCTGCAACTTTCGCAACAGAAGGAGTACCAATTCTATTTATTGGTACAGGACAAAACTATAAAGATTTAGAGGAATTTAATCCCCAAGAATATGTCAACCAGATTTTAAGAAGTTAAATCTTTCAATATTTTTGCTTCTTTTGTCGCGCGTGCAATTAAAACATCAATAGTGTCTTTTGAAACATAACCTGATTCAAGAGCAAGAAACTTGGCTGATGAAATTGCCCTTTGCAAGAGGATAGGGATAGTAGCTTCAGTATAATAAGCAACTTGAGGATTAACTGCAAGAGATAACGCTTCCATATAAGCAGATTTCAAATCTGAAAGAATTTTTTCCTCATTAACATCTAAAATATCAGTATCAAGAATACTTCCTTTCTCTAAAGCAACTTCTAGCTTTAATCCGACTTTGAATGGTTGAATACCAAGACGAGCTAAAACTGCTGCATGAGATTCTGTAACTGTTTCATCTTTCGAGAGGACCTTGCTAGTTTTTACAATCCTTATCTTACCTTTTTCTATACGAGTTTGTAAGCCAATCGCTCCCAATTCACTTATTATGGGACCAGGATCTAAATTTGTGAGACCCTCAGGTACGAACACATCAACAGGAGAGATCTGTCCTGGTCTAGCTGGAGCTGGAACCTGATTTTTGTTTAAAAATTGTTGAAGCTTGAAAGGATTTGTATTTGAGAATACAAACGCGCAAGAACCGTTAATATAGGGAATTAATTGAGTAATGTCTTTTTTATCGGTCGTTTGAGAGATTTTTTCTAATGCTATTGATTTTAGGGTATTTTTTAGAACTTTAATAGATGCTTGTGCCTCTTTAGCAGATCTCAATGAAGATCTGATTCCTTGAAGGGCTTTAGAGCTAATTCCACTTAAGCTTACGATACCTATAACAGAGTTCTGTTGAGCTAACTGCACTATTTCATCAATTTGGGCAGCTTTCTTTTTGTAGCCCAGTTTTGACTCTATTACTGCTACTGCCATTCGGTTCACCTTTCAATTCATTTTTTTATTTGTAGATATGATACTTCTGGCACTCTCGATACCTACATTTGACAAAGAGGCTTTTTTTTCCAGTATTAATAAGGAGTACCGTACCTTGAGTATGAACTATCATAAAAAGATCCTTTGTTGGTATTCGAGAATATGAGAAATCTTGCTACTTTTAGAGCTACTAGTCTAGAGATAGTCACTTTCTTCCGATTCTTCTTCTTCGCTTGCTTCAATTAACTTAACAGAGTCAGCGTGGAGAACAATAGGAATTGTAACACTACTAGTAAGAAGATCAACCGTAATTTCTTCCCTAGCTTGATAAATAGAAGAAATCTTCGCTTGACTCCCTTTAAATGGTCCATCCACGATTTCTACTATATCACCCTTCTTTAGACCTTCAATAACAGGAGTTGGAATCAATTGTCCTTCTAATTCAGAGACAGGAACACGACCTAACTGTTTCCCTATGTAATGAGCATTTTCTACTGCTTTGATAATATCTTGAATATCCCCTTCGATGAAGAGATATCCAAGAATTTCTGTTACAAGAACAGCTTTAATGTTATAATTAAATAGTTCGGCACGTTTCTCAATTATTTCCGCTGCATTGAATTCTTGTCCCTTTTTAACCTTATAACAATAAACACCAACCCTATCTAACAATGAATTCACCTTTAACATGGATAAGTTCAATCTAGCAATTTTTAATTCAAAGGATTTTGTAAAACGATACCATAAACCACGATTCTAATTAAATAAGCAATTAACCCCAAAATAGCCATTCCTGCAGCTGTTATTTTTATAACAAGAAAAACTTCTCCTCTATCTGGTTTTTTAGCAAGCTTTAATATCCTCATGGCCCTTTTATAAAAACTAGCTGTTCCCATTCGACTTGTATCAATAGACATGATTATTCCTCAGTTTAATGTGTAGAGTCAGTTAAAATCAGTTGAGGTTTGATAGTTAATGACATCAATTCCTGCAATAGTAGTTTAAAAGCATAAGATATCGCAATTTTGTAAATCCCTGTATCTACGTTGCCACATACACTACAATAAGTCTGATCCTTTTTTCGATCCCATGTAGCAATTAAACCACACTTCTCACAAATGAAAATTTCAGTTTTATCAGATTCCTCAAGCAGTCTTTCTTTAAGTAATAAAGCAGCACCGTGACCTATTAAACAATCACGCTCCATTTCCCCAAAACGTAATCCACCTTCACGAGCACGTCCTTCTGTTGGTTGCCTAGTTAAAATCTGGATGGGACCTCGTGCACGAGCATGAATTTTATCTGCAACGAGATGATGGAGTTTCTGATAATAAGTGGGTCCAATGAATATACGAGCAGGAAGCATTTGTCCATTTATTCCGTCATACATTACTGACTCCGCATAAGGATGGAATCCTAACTTCCTCAAACTACTTGCTATATCTTCAGGATCTGGAGACTCAAAAAGAGTCGCATCGATTTGTTTACCATCATAACAGGCGACGATTGCACTCATACATTCGATGATCTGTCCTACGGTCATTCTACTCGGAATAGCGTGGGGATTAATGATTAAATCAGGCACAATTCCTTCCTCAGTAAATGGCATATCAGTTTGAGGGACAATATGACCAATAATTCCTTTTTGTCCATGACGAGACGCAAATTTATCCCCTAACTCAGGAATTCGCTGATCACGAACTTTAATTTTCACCAATGTGCTCCCCTCAGAAGTTTCGGTTAATATGACTCCATCTACAATACCTTTTTCTCCATGACGAATGGCAATACTTGTTTCACGACGTTGGGGAGTTGAGGATTCTAGGGATTCTAGCTCAATATATTCTTCCAAGAATCTAGGACGAGATGTCCTGCCAACTAGTATATCTCCTCCTCCAACTTCAATCTCAGGGTCGATTATTCCGTCAACTTCACTAAGATGACGATAAACTTCCTTGGCTCTGTAACCGCGAACCCCCTTCTGGGGAATTTCAAACCGATCTTCCTGACCACCAAGATATTTTTTCTCTTCAGCAACGTAAGATCGGAAGAAATGACTACGAGCTAATCCCCGCTCGACACTGGCTCTGTTTAAGATGATAGCATCTTCAATATTATAACCCTGAAAACTTAAAATTGCCACAATGAAATTCTGTCCTGCAGGTCGGTCATTAAAACCGATTACATCCATTGCTTTGCTACCTACGAGAGGAATCTGAGGAGCTTGTAAAATATGAGCACGTCTATCAGTCCTAAAATAAAAATTCGAGGCATATAAACCAAGAGCTTGTTTCGTCATTCCTGCTTCGTAAGTATTCCTAGGTGATTGGTTATGTTCAGCATATGGAATAATCGAAGCACATATTCCAAGAATAGCAGAGGGGGATATTTCAACATGAGTATGCCCCGCTTCAATCTCTTCAAATGTCATGGCAATGTATGCATTTTCTTCTTCTTCTGCATCAAGGAACTCAATGATACCATCGTTCACTAGATCCGAAAAGGTCAGATCTTTCTTTCTGAGTTTTTCGATGTGATGTACCTTCAGACGAGGAACAGAGGCTAACTTTGATCCTTCCTTAGCTTTATCTAGAATAATTAATGGACGTCTAACTCTACCCTCATCGGTGTTTATAGAAATGACACGATTCTCGGGAAAATATGCAAGATTAATCTCAGGATGAAGCTTAGATGTCCGACGAGCTTCTCGAATAAGATGGAATGTTTCATCAGGTTTTCGAGTAGTGCATATCAGGTTACCATTAAGAAGAATATGTATTCCAGCATGATCTATTGATTCTTCGACCGGTGTAATATCACAATTATTGAAAATGAAGTCTTTTACAGGTTTTTCAGGGGATCCAATTGATATATAGGCTTGCATTGCGAGATTTTTAACTAATCCGCAATTTGGTCCTTCAGGAGTCTCATTTGGACAGATTTTCCCCCAATGAGTGGCATGGAGATCTCTCGCTTCAAAATGTGCTTGGCTACGTATCAACGGACTAATTACACGTCTCAAATGACTATATGTCGACATGTAATTTGTACGATCAAGTAATTGCGAAACACCAGCTTTTCCTCCCACCCAGTTTCCAGTAGCCAAGGCATGTCGGATTCGCTCAGTAATCACATCTGCACGCATAGCTACTCTTAAATTAGGAATTTTTCCCCTTCTTGCTCCTTTCTCTAGTTGATACTTTATATCCCGATATAATGAATGGAAAGCAACTCTGAATAGACTAGTAAGCATTTCTCCAGCTAATTTTAAACGTTTATTTGCATAATGATCTTTATCATCGGCTTCAATTCTACCAAGGTTGAGTTCAATAACTTTAAGAGACATTTGTGCCAAATAAAGTGCTTTTTGGCTTCTATAAGATTCATCTTTTCCAACGTGAGGTAAAAGATAATTATCAAGAACCTGTTTCGCTCTTAAAATACGATATTGACGAGTTTGTCCGACAGCAACCCTCTTACCAATGAAATCTAAAGCTTCCTCTTGGTCTACGATTTCAGCAGCTTCTCTTAATGTCGGAAGTAACTCTTGGATAATTTCAGGATCATTAGAAACGAGATTTGCAATATCACGATCTATTGTTACTCCCAAAGCCTTAATCAAAACTGCTAAAGGTAATGGTCGAGGAACACTGAAGAAATTAACTAATAACCTGCCATCTTTCCTTCTTTGAACTGATACTAAAGAACGGAATCCAGCAACGGTACTGAAAACCTTAGCAACTGCTGTTGTAGATGAGCCTTTTCTACCTTCATCAACGAGTACACGATTAGAAACCAGATATTCCTGTGTTACAATCACTCGCTCCGATCCATTTACAATAAAGTATCCGCCAGGGTCTTCAGGGTCTTCACCCAATCTGATTAACTCTTCTCTATTCAAATTATACAATAAACATGATTTGGATTTTAACATAATTGGTAAACGGCCAATATATGCAATGACTTCTTCCCTTTCTTCCTCAACCCCTGCAGTTACATAAACAGGTCTCATTTTTAGGTTCAATGGAGCAGAGTAAATTAGATTACGAATACGGGCTTCCATTGGATGTATTGCTCTTTCAGATCCATCAGCTTCTCTAACTGAAGGTTCACCAACTTCTATCCCTGCCAGTTTAACATAAAAGCCTTCAATATCGGGTTCAATTTTAGGACGTTCTTGAACGATTTCGTTCAATTTCTTTTCAACGAATTCATTAAAAGAATGAAGATGCTGTCTTACCAATCCAAATTCATTATACATGGATTTAAGGACTTCCCACTTATCATCGTTGGAAATTTGATCCAATATTTGGTTCCCTTCTTAAGTTACTTTATTACCTTCTGATAAATGCTCACACTAGAGATAATATCTGGATAATCACCCATCGTTGGATTAAAACGCGTATTTCAAACCTCTAACCATAAATTACCGTAAGAAAGTTAAATAGCATCATTTAATTGGGAAATTTAGTCTTAATAAATGCAAAGACTAGTAAAGCTCATACAGGAAGGCAATTATACCTAAATTAAGCTGAATTTAAATTTGATACTACTTGAACAAAAAAGATTCATAATCCAACCAAATTATTATTTTTATCTATTTTTGAGTATATTTTACAGATAATGTTACCAAATCATTCGATGCTAATTTAATAATGAAATTTTTATCATACAAAGAATAAATTATAGAATTATTATTAGAATAAATTTGAACCAAAGTGGAACCTATTATCGAATATCTTTTACAATCGATAATTATTGGAATTGTTTTAAACTTTCCACTTTTGTTCGTAATTTTAAAAAAGGAATACCTTACTGTACCTGGAGGAACAGTCGCGGGGGCTATAGCAACTTTGTTAATATTTATTATTTCACCTATATTATGGATAGCGTTTGTTACATTCTTTATAAGCTCTTCAGTAATTTCAAAATGGAGAATTTCATATAAAAAGGAGATTTTAGAAAATTTTGCGAAAGGTACAAAAAGAGATAGTTGGCAAGTGTTTTCAAATAGTTTTCCCTCAATTATCTTCGGCCTCCTTTATTTAGTTATAGATTTTTTCCCAAATTTGGCAGCTGGACTACCTAATATGCCTCTTAACTCCCCTTGGTTGTTCGGAGCTTTTTCAGCGATTGCAACTCACACGTCAGACACATGGATGACCGAATTAGGAATATTTTCACCTCAAAAACCAAGGTTAATTACTAAACTTTCTCAGACTGTACCTTCTGGCACTAGTGGAGGAATAACATTAATTGGTACAATCTCAGGGATAATTGGATCCTCATTTACCTCAGGAATTTATTGTTGTGCATTTTCATTTATCTACCCACATGAAAAATGCATTCTTCCTCTTTTTCTCGGAATGGTTATTATTGGATTAGGAGGAGGATTGATTGATTCAATAGAAGGAGCTACAATCCAAGCAATTTATTATTGTGAGCATTGCCTAAAAGAAACTGAGAAAAAATCTCATTCTTGTGGGAATACAACAAAATTGATTCGAGGTATCCCATTCCTTAATAATGATCTTGTTAATTTGACTTCAGCGCTCCTTAGCGCTTTTTTAGCCCTCTTCCTTTATATTCTTCTGAATATTAACCTTCCTTAGGATAAATCAAACGGACATTCCGTGAGAATGTTTTTTACTGCTTCATAAGTTGATCTTATGCGAGTTTCGGGATTAGAAATACTTGCACTTCGAATCTTAAACATTGTGTCTATTAGGATTCCTAAAGCAATATGGAAATTAAAAGTTGTTCCTTCTGGATAAAATTCCTTCAGTCTTACCCCATTCTGAGATATAGTATGGTCATATCCTTTACAGATTAAGTCAAAATCAGAAACACATCTATCAAATGATTGAGACATAATGAAATCATTATATGCAAATTTAGCAAAAAAAGTGCCAATATCTTCACCACGATCAATATTTCCTGACCGATCCAGGTACGCAGGATCTATTAAGAAGATTTCAGTGTGGTCAATTTTAATATCTCCAGTATTAGATGTTTTATATTCTGAATCCTTAAACATGATATTACCAGGATGATAATCTCCAAAGCAATTAGCCCCAGATTCACTAAGACCTATTTTTCGTAGATCAGGTTGAAATAAGGACTTGAGGTTTTCTTTTTCATCAGGATTAAATGGGATTCCATTGAGGACATTTGTTATTAAGTGTAAATATCTATCTACTTGGACTTTTTGTCTAAAAATCCCATGAATATAAGGCAGAGCCAGCCCAGCTAGAAAGAGTTTCTGAGGTTCGTCTAATGGGCTTTCAAAGAATTCTTGAGTACCTTTTAAGCCTTCGTAGATCAGAAGAGAATTAGAATGAGAGAAATATAGCAACTGAGATGTATGAACCTTATAATTAGTTTTCAGTATTTCACCCAGCCATACAGCTCCGTTACCTTCTTCAACAGCAGCATCAGCATTCTGAAGAAATTTAAATGCTAGATCAAGAGAAAATTTACGATTTTGCAAAGAATCTACAACTGTAATATTCATCAATTGTAACTCTTTTCTTCTGCCAAGACGTTGCCCGAGCTCAAGAGAATGAATACCTTCCACAGGAAAAAAAGCTCCAGTTTGGTTTCGGATTAAATCCTCGATTTGCCTGAGAAAATATTTGGATAAGACACGTCTTAACTCCAATTTAAGTTGCTCTTCAGCTAGAATATCTCGTGTCAATCCAGAATCTCCTTTAATTAATGAAATGGTGATTTCAAGACCATTACCAATAATAAGATTGTTTTAACAACCCCTGTTAATTTAATCTTTTAATAAAAGTGATATGAATTGTAAAGAGTACATTAAGTCGCAGAATGAAGATTTAAAAAGAGTTTCTTTTCATTGATTAAATTAGGTGATTACGGTGATTCAAAGCTGGGATCATTTTGTTAATTCTGGAATCTTGTCCAGCAATTAGAGAACCGTATAAACTCACATTGTTTTATTGTCTCTGCTTTTTCTTTGATATTGAATCTGCTTATTACAATCAAGATTTTTATAATTCTCTGGAATCAGTTAATTTGATCTTCAATATACAAACGGAAACTACGGAAACTATTATATATTATCCAGCAACGATAAGAAGTGAATAAAATGTCATTCAAGCCAAAATTGAAGAAAAAAAGATGGAAAGCAATATCTGAACGTGAAATATTAGAATATTGGGAAAAGAATGAAACCTTTAAGTACATCCCGAACTCAAACCAGGAGAATTACATTATAGACACTCCGCCTCCCTATATTTCTGGAAAAGCCCATCTTGGATTTGCAGTCCATTACGCTCAAATCGATATGATAGCTCGCTATTATCGGATGCTTGGAAAAAATGTTATATTCCCTGCCTGTGCTGATAGAAATGGACTACCAGTTGAAGTAAAGGTAGAGCAAAAACTCGGAAAAAGTATGCATGATATGGATAGAGAAGAATTTCTGCAACTATGCAAGTCGGAATTAGATATCTCTGAGGAAAACACAATTCAGGTAATGAAGTGGATGGGATTATCATGTAATACATTTTATGGCTCTCCAGAGATTTTTTATAGAACAGATTCTGCTTCATATAGATTTAATACCCAAAAAACGTTTTGTAAGGCATGGCATGAAGATTTAATTTATGCAGCAACAAGGCCAAATAACTGGTGCATAGATTGTGGGACAACAATAGCAGACGCGGAAATAGAATACAAATTTGATAAATCTAAACTATATCAAGTGAAATTCGGTGTAGAGGAACTAGAAGAATCAATAACAATTGCTACTACAAGGCCTGAATTGATTCCAACCTGCGAGCTTGTTATTTATCATCCATCAGATAAGAGATATACTCACTTAGAAGGAAAAAACGCGATAACGCCTATTTTTAAAAAGTTAGTACCAATTCGAGGGCACAGAGAAGCTGATCCAGAGTTTGGAACAGGTATTATGATGATATGTGCTTATGGCGATAAATCGGATGTAAAAATCTTAAGAGAATTTGATATCAATGATCCAGAAACCATGATTGAAGCGAATGGATTATTGAACTCTGTAGCTGGAGTATATCAAGGAAAAACAACAAAAGATGCTCAAGCATTAATTGTGGAAGACTTAAAAAAAAGTGGTGACCTGCTGGGAGAATCTCCTTTAGAAAGAAGAGTCCCGATATGCTGGAGATCAAAAACTCCCATAGAAATTATTACCATGGATGAGTATTATTTGAAACAAATAGATGTACTTCCAGAGCTAGAATCGCTTGCGGAGGAAATGCGCTTCTATCCTTTAGTTAGTAAAATCATTCTTGACAATTGGATGAAATCATTAACCATTGATTGGGCAATTTCACGTAGACGATTTTATGGCACATCTATACCAATATGGTATTGTCCTAAGTGTAAATCCCCAAATGTACCCAAAGAAGATATTTTGGATAGATATTATGACGCATGGAAAGAACCTTCACCTTTGAAAGCTTGTTCAAAATGTGGGAATTCTCTTAAAAAAGCGATTGGTGAATCTAGAACATTTGACACATGGTTCGATTCTTCTATTTCAGAACTTGCTGCGTGTAATTATAGTAATATCTTCTTTGAAAAACAGAATGACTTTTTTGAGCAAAATTTTCCCTGTTCTATTCGACCTCAGGGCAAAGAAATTGTAAGAACATGGCTATACTATACCATACTTCGTTCCTATCACTTATTTAGGAAACCCCCGTTTAAACAAGTATGGATATCTGGATTAATTAGAGATCCATATGGAGGAAAGATGTCAAAGAGTACAGGTAATAGTGTGGATCCATTGATATTTTTACAACCCAAATTTTTACCTAAAAATACTCCAGAAACCTTAATACCGGATCGAAATAGCTGGAAGGTTATTGCAGAAAAGGAAACTTCCTCAAAATTCATTGGAAAAGAATCAGATCTCGATATTTATTATGGAGCAGATAGTGTTCGATTGACCTCTTGTTTACAGGGAAGTCATGGATCTGATATTAGATTCTCTCTATCAAAATTAGATGGAAATGCACGATTTATAACAAAACTGTGGAATATTGCCAGATTTATTTCTTCCTTCCCAGTTACCGAAAAGCCATCCAAATTCAATTCAACTGATGAATGGATTTTAAGAAGTTTAGATGCACTTATTCACCGCTGTACAGATGGTTACGAAAATTTAGACTTCTCAATCCCCGCAGAGAATATTTATAACTGGGTATGGAATATATATGCCCCTCATTACATCGAAATGGTAAAATCTAGGGCATACAAAGAAAAAAACGGCAATCAGGATGATATTTCTAGCGCTCGGTATACATTACACTATACATTGAAAGAGATCCTGAAACTACTTGCTCCTATTACTCCATTTATTACAGAGGCAATTTATCAAAACTTATATGAGCCTAAAGATAGTATTCACAGTGAAACTTTTCCCCGATCACAGTACGGTAAGAATGAAGAATTAGAAATTACAAAAGATCTAATAGAATTAAATTCTTTTATATGGAAATCAAAAAAGGATAATGGACTTTCATTAAAGGGTACTTTGAAAGTTCTAATTCTACCAGAGGAACTCAAAGAGTATATATCTGATTTAAGAGAAATGCACAATATCAAAAAGATTATCCTTGACAAAATCGACAATCAAAATAAAGATTTCATAATAAAAGACAAATTTGCTCTAAAACTAGAAATAGAATGAGGAAATGGATTTGTCCAATAAAAATTTCGAAGAATCAAAGTATTTCAAGGAAATAAGTAAACTTTTACTAACAGGGGCCACGATGATGGCGGAATCATGTCCAGATTGCAATGTTCCCCTTTTTAAAAAAAAAGATAAGATATTTTGTCCAAAATGCAAGAAGCAGGCAATCTACGCGAGTACAGAGAACGAAGCAAAGGAGATTGAACAGAAATATTCGTTTTCAGAGACACAAGCTACATTACAAGATATCTTAACGGGGAAAATGAACTTTCTTGCTCAAAAAATAGCTTCCTCAGAAGACATCCCCGAGATCAGAGAGATTCTTAATCTGATCAAAGAAATCATTGAAGTCTTACAGAATCTTAGAAATTTAACCTAACTCCAATGTTCATCTAGATTGAAGAACTTGAAAGAAATGGTCAATTTCCTCTTTAATTTCATTTCTTAAACGAATAATATCATTAATTTCAATGGGCTCAGAGTGTTTAATATTCACATTTAACTGAATTACATTACCAATAGCCTGAATATTTTCAGATTTAATTGTAAATTCCGTATCAAGACCTTTGATAATCAAACTGATTGTAGAAGATGGAATTTGAACTCGAACGTTCCGTATGACGCCTATCATCCTTGCATTTGCATCAATTACTGCTTTACCTATAAGTTTACCAGGAAACTTGAGTTCAAACAATTCTAAATCGAGATCTAGGGGCTGTTTTGCCGTCATAAATACATATCACACCCGAAGAGAGATGAGAAGTTCAAAATATTGTATTACAAAATTAAAAAAAGCTAGAAAAAAAGAGTGCCGTTTGTAAGTCAAGTAAGCCTTTCTCTTTTATGCTTATTATGTTCTTAATTTCAGGAGAATAAATACAGAGGATTCCATTGGTGAGTAAACGAGATGCCAGTTATCGTTGATAAAATTGTAAACGATCTCAGAAATCGCTATAACACTGCAGCAACAACTATTAGCAAAGAAATGGTCTTTGGTTATGCCGCATTAGTATTAATCTTTATCATTGCATACTTTTTTAGGATTTTAACAATATTTCGGTACGAAATAATTTTATCTGCTAATGACCCTTTTTCTCAATTTCGAGCAGCACAGTATATTGAGCAAAATGGTCTTTTTGCATTTTTTAGCTGGGTTGATACTCAAACCTGGTACCCCGAGGGAAGATTTTGGGGAAAAAGTCAATACATCGGGACACCGCTCTCTGCTGTTTTGATTCATCAATTTACTCTGCTTATTGGATTAGATATTCCTCTTGAAGTTATATGCTTCTTTCAGCCTGCTTTATTTGGCGCCATAACTACAATTGCAATGTATTTTCTTGGAAAAGAACTGGGGAATAAAAAAATTGGTTTGATGGCATCTTTGTTCTTAGCATTATCAGCTGGACATTTACAACGAACTACAGCAGGATTTTTTGATAACGAAGCATTAGGAATATTATTCCTCGTTTTATCTCTTTATTTTTACGCAAGATCCTTGAGAACGGGTTCTTTATATTCCACAATGATTGCAGGATTATGTCTTGGGATACTCTCAGGTTCATGGGGAGCATCAACTTACGTTTTTAATGTATTAGCACTTCATGCATTCGTTTTATTAATTATGAAAAAGCATTCAAACCGTCTTTTTGTCTCGTATGGTGGTTCAGTTCTTATTGGCTTATTCATTAGTGCTTTAATACCTAGAAATGGGCCAAGCTCGTTATTAAATACGGATGCTCTGGTTCCCCTCGGAGTTTTTGGATTAATCTTTTTAGTAGAGCTTTATCAATATATCCAATCCTTCTACAATACACAACCAATTATAAATCGAGTAAGATCACTTTTACCAATTGTTGTGGCAGGTGGTATCTTAGGTCTTGGAATATTATTGTTATCTGGGACATTGTTTAATCTATCATCCAAATTTATTACGGTAATATTTCCTTTCATACGAGACACAACACCAATTTTAAAGTCTGTAAGTGAACATCAAATTGTGGTTTGGTCAACATTCTTTAGAAATGTTGGTTTATTGATTTTCTTCCTGCCTCTAGGAATATATTTTCTTTATGAAAAACCTACCGAAAGGAACCTGCTTTTACTATTATTTGGAGTTACATCGATATATTTTGCAGGATCAATGGTCAGATTAGCCTTAATATTAGCCCCAGCCGCAGCTTTATTAACTGCAAAAGCGGTAGATCAAATTCTATTACCATTTGTCTTAACATTTCAAGAACGGTTTGCTCTTTCAAGAAGAAAAACACGATTTATACAACCACTCTCAAATGAACTTACCGCAATCGCGTTCAGCTTTATTGGCATCTTCCTCTTATTATCAATACTCACAGCAACTGATGCAGCAACAAACTCGGCATCTCCGCCTTCAATACTAACTGTGGTTCCCTCAGGAACAGGTGGAGCCATTATTGGAAACGATTGGCAAGAAGCAATAGGATGGCTCGATTACAATACAGGAGCTACAGATGTAACAGCATCTTGGTGGGATTATGGATACTGGATAAGTGGAAATTCGAATACGACAATTTTGGTAGATAATGCAACTATTAATAAGACTAAGATTGCGAATGTAGGATGTATGCTTGTTCTAAACCCGCGAGAGTCTTTAAAAATTGCTAAAATTTATGATGTAACGTATATTGCAGTTCTAGTATCAGATGGATTTGGTATATATGGGTTTGATTCAGATCTCGGAAAAGTCCCATGGTTTGTTAGAATCGGCGAAGACGCAGGGAATATTATTCAAATCAATGAAGAAGACTATTTAGAATACGATTCACGGCACCAATATATCACTGGATACGTAGACAAATTCTACGACTCAGTCTTTTGGGCATTATTTACCACTGGCGTTACGGATGAATCTTATGATAGAATAACTCAATATGGTCCAATAGAAGATAACGCACCTGAAACTAAAGGATTTTCAGCGGAATATGCAGAGTATGCTGATTATTATGAGTTAGCATACCAAACAGCTCATGATTGGATATTCATCTGGAAAATCAGGTGGGATTTAATACCTCCAGGTGCAATAGCACCATAGGGAATTCTAAATCCTCTTTCTTCCTTTTTATGTTCTTTTTATGATGAAATATTGAACCTCAGTTCAGAGTTCAATGACCCTTTATTCTCGAAAAACATTAATATCATATTGTATTGAATACAGCCAACCCTAAATGAGAATGAAGTATTGGCAAAGTGTTGAGCTTGGAAAAGGCGGATTTACTACGAATAATAGTGGAAAAGAATTTCAACATAAATCCTGAAGCACTTCGCTATTTACTGGGGAAAAAGATAACTGAAGAAGAATTAGAAGTAAATTTGGAGCAACTATCAAGAAATAAGCTGGTTATTAACTTAGAAGACGTAAAAAAATTCAATATCCAACAGCTGAAAATAAAACCAATTAAAGACAATATTGTTGACGTACTTCCAGAGACTGAAGATAAGATACTCGGTGAAAAATTCAAAGACCTTAAACCAGTAAGAAATCCACCAGAAATTACAATTCTTTTAGATATTCCTGAAAAGGCGTTAGAAAAACCTGATATAACTAGTTTTAGGAATCTGTTTATAAATCGATATCAACAGCTCATAAAAATTTTAAAATCTAATATTGATGAAACTCCCGCAATTATATCCCAAAATTTGTCGAAAGATGAGGTTCCTGAAGGAAGAGAAGGGATTATTATTGGAATGGTTCAAGATACCAGAGTTCTACATACCAATCGATTCGTTATACAATTAGAAGATTTAGCTACTGGAATAAACACAAGATGTGTTATGGTGGAAGATAGTAAAAGTTTTCCAAGTTTTAGAAAAATAATAAGAGATACAGTGGTAGGAATAAGGGGAGTATTACCCAAAAATTATATTGAAGGACCTATCAATGCTTGGTGGGGGAAAGATATAATTAGACCTGGAGTGGTAAAAACCTCACCTAAAACGTCTAATTCTAGCTCTGGTAACATTTTAATCTTAGGAGATATTCATTTCGGTTCAAAACACTTTTCTCGAAGCATATTCACGAATTTGTTAAAATTCCTGAATTTAGAAACTTCAAAAAAGGATTTGATACAAATTTCCGAGAATATTAGTACAATAATTATTGCAGGAGACTTAGTAGAGGGGATCGGTCATTTTCAAGATCAAAAGAATGATCTCATTACAAAATCTCTTCAGTCTCAATATGAAGGTTTAGCAAAATTACTGGAAGACATTCCAAAGGAGATTAAAATAATTATTATTCCAGGTGAGCGAGATGCTACCCAAACAGCGCTACCTCAACCTTCAATAGACAAAAAAATTGGCCAACCATTAATCTCGTTGCCTAATGTTCAAAGCTATGGAAATCCTGTCCAATTACAGATAAATGGGAGGATATGTTTACTATTTCATGGTAATGGCCTAGATTTTGTATTTGAAAGGCAATTTAATTTAAAAAAGGAGGATTATTTTACTGGCCTCGAAAACTTACTGGAATATCGTCACTTATACCCCGAATATGGATCTTTTTATCCGCTTGCACCATTTGAAACCGATTATCTGGTAATTGATAGGATCCCAGATATTATGGTAACTGGCCATTTTCATCAAGTAGGATATAAAGAATATAAAGGAATAAAACTGGTTCTTCCAGGTACTTTTGTAAAAGATCCCAAAGAAACCCGGGAGAAAAGTGCATTATTCCCAGTTTATTCTACAGATCGAAATACAATCCAGATGGTTGATCTCAGAATAATTTAGTAGTACAAGATTTACCATTCGATATTACTAGAAAGCATCTTATCTTCCCGAAGAATAGAATCAACAAGTGACTTAGGGATACTGAAGCGAATTTCTTTTGTACGTCCATGTCGACCACGAGATACCACCCGAGCTGTAATAACACCTAAAGCGTCTAATTCATTAATTAGATCTCCCACTCGCCGTTGCGTCAAAGAATCCATTCCCGTCTCTTTACAGATACGAGCGTATTCCTCATAAACGTCTCCAGTAGAAACAGATTCGGAATTACCGATTTGATATTCCAGCAAGTGAATGGCTAATATTACCATTTTAGATTGAAGGGGTAACGTACTTATTACTTCAGTGATAGTATTCCTTTCAATAGCTCCTTGTGCCTTTTTCACATGGTCCTGACCAATAACTTTCTTCCCTTCGCGTTCAGTAATTTCCGCAGAAACCCGTAATAAATCGATAGCTCGGCGAGCATCTCCATGTTCCTGAGCAGCAATAGCTGCAATCATATTAATAACTCCCTCGGAAAGTGTTTCCTCTTGAAAAGCGATTTGAGCCCGTTCTACAAGAATGTCAGTAATTTCAGGAGCCTCATAAGGTTTGAATACAATTTCCTCTTCAGATAAAGAGGAAAGTACACGAGGATCCAAATACTCTTTGAACTTTAAATCGTTGGAAATGCCAATAAGACTTACCTTGGCACGAGTTAAATCTGCGTTTATCCGAGTAAGATTGTAAAGTGTTTCATTTCCAGATTTTTTAATTAAGCTGTCTATTTCATCCAAAACAACAATGAATAATGAATCACGTTGATCAAGGCCTGATTTAAATCTAGAAAAGACTTCATCCGTTGCTAAACCTGTAAAAGGTACCTCAATACCAAGAGTACTACACAGATCTGCAAAAACTCTGTAATTAGTATCAACTGAATTACAGTTTAAGTAAGCTACTTCAATACGAAAGCCCTCTTGAGGTGCTTTCTTGCTAAGGATATTCAAGACATATTTAGATACAGCAGTTTTCCCCGTACCAGTCTTACCAAAGCATAAAATATTACTAGGTTTTGCACCCCGTAAAACAGAAGCTAAAATATACCCGAGTTGTTTGATTTGGTCTGTACGATGAGGAAGATTCTCGGGAACGAATGAACTATCCAGAACATCACGGCGCTTAAATAACTTCGGAGATTTGAGATAACCCTCAAAAATTTCATCTAATGTGGACTCAGTCTGATCTTGTTGATTCAATGATAGTTCACTCACCAAATAGTGTAGGAACAAATGGCTCCAATAGCAGTACCACTATTTCCACTCGAAACATAAAAATCAACATGTTATCATGGTATTACATTTCTCCTTTTGTCATTCATCCCCCTCTTACTTCTCAATCCTTATGTTTGGATTAAATTTTCTAATTTTTTAAGCTTTAGAAGAATTTGAACACAGAGTATAGAAATTCTTAGCTTAAATCATTCAGATTGATTTTTTGCTCAGAATATTTATTGTTTATTTTCATCCTCTAAACTCAAAATGGGTTGACTCATTTTCGTACTAACCTGTTCCCGTCTTAAATTAAGCATCCGCATAACTTTCTCAACAATGTCCTCCTTTTGATACTTTTCTTCAAATTTTGGTTCTAATACAGTCACTTTCTCCCATGCTTGGTCTATACTTCGCCCTAGATATGTCCAAGTATATTTTCCCCTATGTTTATCTAGAGATCGTTTTGAAATATATTCAACTAACCAAAAATACGGGCCATGTGGCATTCCGTCTCGGCATTTACAGGTTTCTTTGCCGCAACGTTGCCATTTAGCTATAATGGAAACCATTTTTAGCCCATAAATCTAGAATTAATCTTACCATATGAAGATACCTCTAATAATGAGGGATTAATTAAAAAGCTAAAGGTTGGTGTATTGAATGAATAGTAAAGCAAAATATCTCTTAAAACTGCAAGAAAAAGTAGAGGGAGCACTTGGTTAAGCTCCCTTTTATAAAAATTATTCAGGTGGGGTTGGAAGGTTGAGGCTTTTTTTCTTCTTCAAAATAAATTGCCAGTAGACCAAAATTGCGGCTGAAATTGTTGGAACACTGACTAGAGCTAATACCATCAAAAAAGTGCCAAAATCAACTCCAGAAGAAGGTTCAATGGATCCATTTACATACTCTAACTGCTGCTCTGAAGTTTCTGTTTCAAGGCCCAAGTTATCCGTAGCAATGATTTTAAAGGAAAGGATCCCATTTATTGATGGAATCGTAACTCTCGACGCATAAAGTTGTAGTGATGAATCAAAATTCATTGCCAGAATTGAGTAATTCTCAGAGACGTCAAATCGATACAATAGATTCACACTTTCAATAACTCCGTCCAAGTCAGTTACATTAACTCTGATTTCTATATTAGAGGCACCTTGAAGATCCAATGGACTTGGATATGGAATGTCACTGAATTCTACTATAGGGCCAAGACCATTTATATATTCAAAGGAGTAAATGCTACTGATTGTCGTTATGCCTGAATAATCATAAGCTCTAATTTGATAATAAATATGACCGGAAGTACTGTATAATGGGATATAATATTGATATGTAGTGTCTGAATACGACATACAAGCAATAGTCCAATCATCATTTTCCATGTATTTATAATAGAACTCAACTTCTGCGATTCCTCCTTCATCCGTGACCGTAGCTGAAATCATAACGGAATTTTCACCATGTAAATCATAAGGAGAAGGAATTATTGTGGTAGATAAAGAAGGAGCAATCCCGTCAGAGTAATAATAATAGCTAGAGGTATTTCGAGTATTCCATAGATTGTCAGTAAGTGTAATAAAAAACTCTATTGTAGCATCTGTCTGTGAAGCCGGAATTATACTATAATAGTCGTACCCTTCTGGAAATGCATAATGTAATAGATTTATTTTGAAATCTGTAATTATTCCCGAATATAATAGAGAATAATCCTCAATAATTAGACTAAATACTGCATCATCAAAATCAGCTTGGACAAAACCAATTTCAAGTAGATCTACCTCAAAGAGACCTGAAAAAAGTACTCTATCAAAAATCATTATATTTTTTATGCCATTAGAGATCCACATTCGAACATCTGTACTCTTTTCGTGAGTGAAGTTAACCAAGAGAGTTGCATAACCAATTAAACCTTTCCGCGTAACATCAAGGTTAAGCACCGTAATAGTATCATCTACTATAATATAAGGAAGATCTGAAAAAGTAAAAGATTCTTGATAGTCAATATGATCATCATAAACGATTTCATAACCCACAGTATTAGTCCATGACAAACCGTCATCGTAAGAGTACCAAAGAACAGATTGACGAACTCCAGTATAATCAGAAATAGTGTATAAAATGGTGACATCAGTATTGTTTGAAATGTGGTCAGGAATAATAATTAAACTGTCCAATAAAGGTGCTGCACCATCAGCGTAGTACAAATTAAGAGAAGTATTTCCTTTATTATTTAGGTAATCACAAGTTTCGAAAAAATAACTAACATAAGCTGTAGTGTTTGTTGCTGGCAAAGTAACAAAATAGGATGATGTTGTTATTGATTGAGCTACATTAGTAGTATTTTCCATAAGTAATTTTGTGTAGATGCCATTATTACCTATTGAATAATAGATTGATGCACTCAAAATTCCTGAAGGATCCTCAAAATCAGCAGTAATATTGACTACGGAAGAAGCCAGAGTTAGATTTTCAACTCCTGGTACTATGACTCCGCCATCTAAATCAAGGTTTATTAGTCTTGGATTCAAATTGTCTAAAATAACGGTTTTTAATCCAGAAGTCCCAGTATAACCAGGAGATTCATCAATAATATCAGTAGCATTAACCATAAAGTAGAGGAATGTTTCTCTATTCTGAAATAAGCTACCTGGAATAGTACCATTGTAGAGAGCAAAGCCACCAAAGTCTATTATATGCGTTAAGGTAACACTATTCCATTCAAGTTCTCCTTCTAAACGATAGTGAGCTTCAACAGTAGAATGATTAATTGTGTTAACTCCATCTTCATCTGAAACACTAACATTGAGGATATAATCACTAGAACCTTTCAAAACAGTCGGTATTTTATATACAATAACATCTGGAGCCCAATCCATTAAAAAAGAATACTCATCTGATTGCGCTGAATGGTTTAGATCATCAAAAATCTGTATATAGTAATTAACTAACGTTGGCTCATCAGGGGCTAAAATTTCACCACTATATTCATTACGATAAAGATAGAGATGATCAAATCTCGGTGGCTGGATAATATTGTGAGTATTTTTATATGTTATAGCATAAATTCGATAACCAGCGACAGATTGGGTTGATGTAAAATCATACGGATATGGAACTACCTCTGATGTTCCTCCAATGGATCCTTCCTCTATTATTGTTTCCCAAAAACCTGAGGTAATATTTTTAGCTTGAATTTTTATATAAACCAAGCTGTTTGTATTCCCCCCTCCTCCTGATCTAATTATTGTTAAATCAATGTTTGATAAAACTTCTCCTTCTGTTCCTTCATAAATAGTCTCACCAAACATCCAATTGGTCACAGAAGGTGTTTCAACGCCGGTATCAGTAATATATCCGTTTCTGTCAAAAGGATAATCTGTTTCATATATAACTTCGGCATTCTCATCGATTAACATTGAGGTATTAAACAAGGTAGTATTTATGGAAGAATATTGCCAAAATAAGGTAGCATTCTGAATCCCATCAGTGTCGGAAATAAGAATATTAACATTTACAGATTCATTGCTCACAGGAGTTTCGGAAGAAAGGCTGGGACTACTAAAAATAGTATTATTGCTGATATCAGCAATAAAACTTGTTGCAACAAAATCAGTTGGAAAAAATTCCTTACTAATCGTGTGGGAATTTATCAAAAATGACGAGAGGAATAAAAGAAGAAAGGATATAAGTAATTTTTTTGAACCATTGAATTTCTTCAAAGAAATTTTAATCATTTACTCACCTTCAAAATTAAAATGAATCGAGTAAAGGACTATGGATTTCATTAAAGCATTTCAGGAACAGTTTTTTTACTGAAATTTCAAAGTCTAATAATGTATTTTGATAGGTGTACTTGTCCATTTCGGGCTTTTTTTCGGAATAGGTAAAGCAAGTAGAATTAAATTATGTTAATCATAGAAATATTAGTAGTAGTAACTGGATCTTATTAATTAAAGTTGGAATAATATCCTGATTAGGAAGAAAAGGATACCAAATACTAGGTATTAGACGACTACTAGGTATTATTTCAAATCAAATTATTTAGTACACCAAAATCCGAATAAGCTTAATTCATTTCTTTCCTTTTCTGAATCACTTTGACATTAAAGGACACAAACCCTCAAAAGACTTCTAATTATATTGCATATAGCCTCCTTATTGCTATGGCAGTTATATGGGGAGGAACATGGCCTTTGGGACGATGGCTAGTTTCCCCAGAAGTTGGAGGAGCAACAATCCCGCCATTAATGATCGCAGTTATCCGATATTTTATTGTAATTTGGATTTTTTTTCTCATTTTGTACAGTCAGGAAAAATCTTTCCACTTATCTTTTGTTAAAAACCACTGGAAAGTTTTCTTCATCATGGGCCTAACCTCAGTGACAATTTATCAAATCGGGTATATGTTTGGGGAGTTTTATACCTCTGCATCTGACGCCTCTGTGATTATCGGAACTTTACCAATGCTTGTAATTTTATTATCAAGCTTTATTCTAAAAAATGAAAATTTTGATGCTAGCAAACTTCTTGGAGCTATTTGTTCATTTGGGGGAGTCCTTGTTGTTACAGGATTTTCCCCAAATGTTGATGTTTCCAATCGTCTCTTGGGGAATTTCTTAATCTTTTCAGGAGCTTTGACTTATGCCTGTTACACTGTGATCTCCCGTCAGTTTCTAAGTGTAAAGAGGGATGAATTTAATCCCTCATCCCTATATCTGATTACATGGGTATCTTTCTTTGGATTACTCACACTTTTACCAGTGGGCCTCATTCTCAATCCTGAATATCTTCTAATATCTAGTTATCTTACTATTCCTCCTCGTGTTTGGTACGGTCTTTTTTACTTAATCTTTTTATCTACCATTGGAGGGTACTGGTTCTATCTTGAAGGAGTTAAAAGATTAAATGCAAGTAAAGCAGCAATCTTTCAAAACCTAGTACCTATTTTTGGGGTCGCTTTCTCTGCCATTTTTTTGGGAGAAATGTTTGATCCAATAGTGCATTTTAGTGCTTTGTTTCTGATTGTAATTGGCATATTTCTCGTTCATCGAAGTAAATAACTGGAATTATTAGATTCTTGTAAATTAGACTGCTTAATGTTTATGTTCTCCCAAAGAGGACGACACTTATGGTTTTTATTTACCTAATACCGATCTTAGCTAAAAAATTATTTAGTTGATCTTCCAATCCTTCAAGTTCAGCTATCTTACTAAGGTATATCATGTCTAAACCTGCTTGCTGCCTTTTTACGATCGAAAATGCATCTTCCAGATCTTGTTGACTCTTGTAAATCAATTTAGCAATAATCAAGTCTTCAACCTTCTGAACATAAGCCATTTGATCAAATATTTTCATTAACAAACGATTCTTCAAACAGCGATCATTGAGAGGAGTATAAACACCTTGGATATCGAGCTGATAAATATAATCCTTATATTATCACTTGGATGGCTTAAATAGGTTCTCATCTCCCCAATCAGGTGAAAAATCAAGTAAAAAAAGGATTAACCTTAAAAAAAGTTGTTATAAGACCTGTGGGATAGCTGAATAAATAGTCTATTACTAGATGAATTTATAGACATTCAAGGAAATCATCTTACCATATGAACTAAGATACTTTTCCATAGAAAATTAAAACTTATTGAGAGGCTTTGTAGTAAACCTTAGGTCGACCTCGTTGACGACGTTCTTCAGAATAACGGGCGACGTATCCCTTTAAAATGAGGCGTAATAAACTATCATAGAGTGTTGAGCGAGCAATACCAGTAAGTGAAACTAACTTCGATCGGGTCAATGGACCTTCGTTTTTTAATATTGCTAAGACGTTTCGATCCAACTCATGGACTATAGCTGGTCGTCTTTTATCATATGTTGATTCTAGGGGCGAAGAATTATCTTCGTGTTCTTCGGTTATATTCAAAACCTGATTACCAGACATGAAATCCACCTTTTATGTCTCTACTCTAAATCCCCTTTCGAATTCATATAAACAACAGGAATATGTGGACATTATGAATCTACCAAACTAGAACGGGTAAGACTCATTATAATGACGTTAAATTATTGGAAAACTATTAGAAATGATTTATTTTTAATGAAAATGTTCTTGGGATGAAAGAGATGGAATTAGAGAAGAATTTTAGGGATATTTTTCGCATTTTCGGAATTAATACGATATTCGATAGGATTAACTCCTTCTTGGCGCTCTACTAGCCCTGCATCCACTAGACGATTGAGGTTTGTTTGAATAGTAGAAATACCAACGGGTTCCTTCAGATAATGTTCGTATAATTCCTGAATTTCTCTTGCGGTTAGATAATTAGGATTAGCACGATTCTTAACAATCAAGAGAATTCGATCTTTCTTAATCTTTACATCAGTCAATGACTGGGGAATTTCATTAGAGAAAGCTGGTGAAGAAAAGGACGAAGGAATTTCGTTTTCGATCAGTAATGAATCAATTAAATCCTCAACTTGTCTTTTTTGATCCCTATCAAGCTGCAAATAGCCTTCTACTAATGTATGTAATGGACCTAGTCTTATTTTCTTGTCAAAAGCGATAGTGATTTTATCGTTACTTGCAGTGACTTTAGATTCTATTTCACGCATATAAATAACCTTAGGTCCGATCTAAAAGGGATTTAACAGGAAATAATATGTTAAACCGATTTGTATTTCACAATTACCTTAATACTTTTCACTCTAATAAAGTTTAATCAATACCAGAATAATACCATTATGGTTAATATATTCAATATTCCTCCTTAAAAACTTCGCAAGTAAAATCATATTCGCAAGTTAAAATATATTCACGAATTTATTTGTGAATTGAAAATTACCGTTATGATCCAAGAATAAAGGCTGATTTATGTCTATTTAAACCTCAAGCATATTTAAATCCTTAATTAAAGCAAATAATACACTTTTATAAAATTCTATTCAAAAAAAGGATGTTCGCATTGTGAAATTACTCTGAAAAGAAATTAATCTTTTATTGAATTTTCCAATGGAAATAGAGGGGGTAAGACTGAATATGTGAATACATGTTAATAATTAAATTTACCCTTTTATATAGACTCAATTCTGTATTGATAATATGAACTATTGATGAATTAAAAGCTAAAGCATTAAAAAGAATTATTTGGGAATTATATCAATTACAGCGGAGTTTAACCTCTATTTCCTGTGAAATTTTTTTTCACAAAAATATGCAAAATCAAAATGTTTTCTGAATTTTAGTTAGATAAAGGCATATAAGTGTGAAAGAAAAGAAAGCAGTATTCTCCTTTACGAGTAAATGATCTCCAGAGAAATTTATTAACGTAACAGTGGGATAAATGGTTTCTGAAATTAGTTAAATGGAAGTAATACTGAAAATCTTAAATATTGGTGGAGGGGATATGTTATTATATGTGAAAAAATCGCTCTGTGGTAATTATGACTCAATATTTGCGAAACTCGTTGGTAGACGAAGAAAAAGATATTCTAACTAGTAAAAATGAATTTTCCTTAAGCAATCTTTTAGATAATAAAACAGATGTGATGGTTTTAAGTGCTTTGAAAGAGTTCCAACCTGCTACACGGATGGATTTGTGTGAAAAAACAGGGATACCTCGAACAACGATTTATGATTCATTAACACGATTAATGTTGAAAAACGTTGTTACAAAATATTCTAAGTCTGGAAAAGCAAAAGGCCGGCCGAAAGTATTCTATCAAGTCATCCAGGAATCTTAATTTGAGTTAATCAAGCTTTTTTTTATTTCTTTACGGTAATTTTACACTTGTTGAAAGTTCACTATGACATATGAAATTAATGTTAAAACCCAGACCCGTTGATTTCCTATGGAACACTAGGATCTAGAAGAGGCTGAAATTTAGATGCTTAAAATGAAAAAAAAAATCGACAAAAAAAACCGGAATGGAGTAAGAAGACACAGGTAGTACCACTAGTCCAAAAAACATGTAAACGGTGTAATTTCAGTGTAATACGCGACTATATAAGAAATTGTAATATGTTATCTATATATATAATATCATATGGTAAGATAATAAATATATATATATAGAAATCACCGAATGGAAGGAAAGGTGCGGGTGGGATTTGAAGGTAATACCTAGGGGAATTTAAATCATATGGTAAGAATGAAGTTGTTTTCCTGTTCTAATTTCTTAAAACCTCTTTTTGAAAAAGAGTATTAAAAAAAAGTCAGAAATTTGCTGTTAATATAATCAAATATTATTATCAATTTAGTAGAATAGTGATTTTTCCTGAATACTGGTTCATGGAGACTGTATTAATAGCAAAACGTCAATCTATAAAAGATCAGCACTTTTTCTATGTATAGTTCACTATAGATTGGCCAAAAATGCTACTCTATGCATAAGTTGTTATTTTATTGAAAAACAAATCTCAATCACAGAAATTAGGTCAGTATCTACGAGAATATTCTCCGGTATTCCAATTCCAAAAATGTATTCACCTGTAGAAAGAGTAGGAATACAACTATTATTACAAATCGGTGGCATTAATTCAGGATTGATCCAAAAGGACCATGTTCCTCCCTTATTCACTCCTTCTTGCATGGTATAAGTATTGTAAGTATGGGATGGTGAATAAATTACTTCTGGTCTCCAAAACAGTGTTTGAAAACTATTTTGAATACTAAATTGAGGTAAAAAGTTTCCCTCTTGATAATTAATGGTATAATTATTCAAGATATGAGTTTTTATACAGGTAAAATTCACTGTAACGACGATATTTTCATTCAATGAATAATTAGATTTATCTAGATTGGCATCAAAAAACCATCTTTGATCAAATGCCAGATCTATAGCATTTGGTATCTGATTTGGTATAATATTCGCTGAAGGAAGAAAATTTAATCCTATTAATGCCGTAAATACTAGTGAAAGCCCTAATACAATTATGACAACTAAATTTTTTAAAAGTCCAGAATTCATAATTCTCTAGTATAACATTAAATTTTATTAAATTATAGAGATTTCCATCTTACCATATGAATACAAAAATTATTGAAACTTAAAAAATAATAATTTCAGGGTGTTCAAACCATGGTTTTGAATATCGCTCACCGCGGCGGGGCCAGTTTAGGTCCCGAAAATACCTTAGCCTGCATTAAAAATGGTATGAATTATGCAGATATGATTGAATTTGATATTCAACCTTCTAAAGACAAATATATTATGGTATTTCATGATCGAGATACCATTGAACGTATCACCAATGAAAAGGGTAAACTAACCAGTTTACTGTTTGAAGAATTAAGATCTCTAGATGCTGGGAGTTGGTTTCACTATTCCTATCACGGGGAGAAAATTCCCACATTTGAGGAGGTACTAATATTACTAAAACCTTCTAATTTACAGTTAAACATCGAACTAAAATATTTCGATGAGAATGCACCTTGGTTTGAAGAAATGGTTTTGCAGCAAATCCATTCAGTAAATTTATTAGATCGCTGCGTGATTACAGCTCGACATATTGAGAACATTCAACGTTTACAAGATCTAGAACCTAGGGGAAATTATGCATTACTTCAAAAAGAACGGAAATCAGAGGAATATTTAAGTCTCCTTTTAGATTTGAATTTAAAGTGGTGTCAAATCCGAAAATCAGCCTTATCCCATTCATTTATTGCAGAAGCACATCAGCATGGAATAAAAATATTCTATTTCTATGCTGATGATCAAAAATCTATGGAGAATGCGATTGAATTGGGAGTTGATGGGATTTTAACGAATTTTCCTGATATTCTTCGGGAGATTCAGAATAGGAAAACATAAGATATGCGAAGATTACCAAGGGCTCCGCATTATCTTCATAAGCGCTCGTGGAACTTCATTGTAATTGCGTACAGTCACATAACGACCTCCCCCTAATCGTGCAAGATCTTTACATACACGTTCACCCCATTTTTTACCCCCTGGCAGATTAATGACATGTAGCTTCTCATACTGCTTGCATAGATATCGGGGATCTTCCCCTTTATTATAGGCGCCATCAGTTAACAAAATAGCCCATTTAAAACGCGATTTGATTCCTTTTAACTGAATAGCTCCCATTTTTAGTGCGTCTTCTATATTTGTATATCCAACTGCTTCAAGATCCAGGATTCTATCCATGATTTCGTTTGTAGGTATATGATCTTTGATACCTTTAATCAAAAACGCTTTGGTATTAAACGCAATAACTCCGAATTTATCCTGACGCATCGAATAAGCCATAACAGCGGCAGAAAGTGCAGCATTAATGTTCCTTTCTCCCATCATTGAACCACTTGCATCTAAAATCAGAACACCATTTTTTTGTCGTTCTCGTCGTTCAATTCCTACTATATCCTTCCGTTGAAGGACAGGGATACCAGCTGGATACCTTTCTAAAACCTGTTCCATTGTTTCTTCTAGATCAAAGTCTGTTTGATACTCATATTCCCCTCTAACAGGTAAATCTCCTCTTAGCCCTTCAGAAGCAACTCTTAAAGAGAGCTTAAGTATTGAGCTTCTGGTTAGCCTCTTCAAAATTTTTCTTCTTTTGACATCCAAGACTCCTCGCATAACGAAAAACAACCGAGGGGTGTACACTCCTCCTGATCCAGCCATTCGTCCAAGTGACACAAGTCTTTCAGGGTTTAATGTGTTCGATACAGCATATTTATTGATTTTTGCTAGAGACATCAATGCTGGGAGATTTTCATGCTCAATTGCTGATTCTGTTAATCGTTCGATACTTGCTAAGTCTAATTTGTCGAGTTTGGGTAGTGTATCACCAGCAGCAATCGCTGCTTCCGCTAGATCCTCCATATTCATTCGACCGAATAATCGAATATTCTTCTTATATTCCCGAGAGCTTCCTCGGGATCTCTCTATAAAAAACGGTCTTCGTCTCCAGACAAAATTGCTTCCGTGATCTCGTGAATGATTTCTTCAACAGGCCTTTCAACGCCATCTTCTAGCTCAATCTTGGTGGCAATAGTCATAATTGCCATTTCTGAGACCGTTTCGAGTATTAAACTTTTGACTAAGCTTAAGATTTTAGCTAAATCAATGGCACCTCTAATGGATGATCCTCTTCGGATTTCTGGATGTTTTCGGGTCGCTCGTGTGATTTTAACCGCTATTTCCGCGATATTTCGGTCTTCTGGTTCTAAATCTGCCTTCTGCATGACAATGTCTAATTCTTCTTCATATCTTTGGTGATTCAATTTAATCCAGACAAATCTATCTTTCAATGCTTCAGAAAGAACAGTTGTGCCAATATATGACTCAGGGTTTTGTGTTGCAACAACTAAAAATCCTTCTCCTGCTCTTATTATTCCTAATTTCGGCAGAATTAATATTCCCTCATCCATTGATGGTAGAAGCACGTTTTGAGTTCCTTCTATCAATCGGTTTGCTTCATTAATAAAAAGAATGGATCCATTCTTCATCGCAAGAGTAAGAGGTCCTGGAACAAACGCATCCCATACCCACCCTTTTTCCACGACAAGAGGAGGTTCAAAATGACCTACTAATTTACTCTCGGTATATCGTTCGTCTCCATCAATCCTGATGAAACCTTGATCAAAGTAAGCAGCAACAGCATGAGCAAGCGTTGTTTTTCCAACTCCGACTGGTCCTTCGATAATAATATGTTTTTTGGCCATTTTTCCAAGAATTAATTTTCGAAGGATATTTTCTCGCCCAACAACACCAAATTTTGCTTGAATTTCAGAAACAACTTTTTCAATATCCACTCAAGTCACCTAAGTTTTATTTAGATATAAATAGACGTTCTAATTCCGTTAAGAACTTCCCATTTGATTCCCGTATTAGTCTAACACGGTTTTTGCTAGGAAAATAAATACATTTACGCAACCTAAACGTAAAATCTGCAAATTTATGCCTATTCCATAAGACCTTTAATTATGTTGTCCCTTGGTAACTCTAGGTCTATTCCCCCGACTCCCAAAAATCAAACCGTTCTAAACAAAAAACGCCGAGGGTGGGAATTTCAATCAGAGAAGAACAAATTCACTGATTTTTGAACCCACGGGTGCATAGCACACCAGATATCCCGATTAAATTTCAGAATCTCGAGTCTGGCGCCGTACCACTTGGCTACCTCGGCAAAGTGAACCAAATTTTTTGTTAGATCTAAATTTTATTTTCCTTTTTTGTTGTATAAACTTAGATTTTAACAGGAAATTTGATAACGTCCTTAATACCTTAATTCTTGGAAATTATTTCAAATTTTCTAAGTTATTTGGATTTAATTCTCCAAATTTTAGCATCTTTATAATAAGGAATATACACTTATCGAAACTTAGGGAGTAGGTTCTTACTTTCTGATTTGGAATAAAGAATAAATAGAATATAGTGCCTTCTTTAACTTTTTAATAAGAACTAAATAGGATTAATTTGATTAAATTATTTTTAATCTTAAAGGTGGGTATCATTCCTAGAAAAAGTTTGATGGATTTAGCACGGTTAGTAGATAAATTATTGACTGACTCTAATGAAACTTCAATGAAATTTAAAAGATTATACTCCTTCACAAACCTATGGAATCAGATTATTGATGTTACTGGTGGACCTTCAAGCATAATGTTCGATTATCTTGATAAATTGAATAGAAAATTTAATAATCCATTTTTAATAGGGTATAATACTCAAACTAGATTGATTAATCTTAAATATTTTGGCGATTTTAAAGATTTAATATTTTTTTTCGAAAATAGCAAGAAATTTCCAACAGAAACCATTGAAAGTTGGCTAAATTATAGAGGAAAACTGAGAGGAGAGAATTTGTTTATTACATTTGACATGCTCGATCCTAGATCTTATAAAGTAGCTAAATTTCATATCTATAACTGTAAAACTTATTCTTTCAACAAAAAGGGCCTTTCACCCTCAAGTTTTAAACCTGGAGGGAATAGAAGGATAATCTTTGATACATTAATGAATAAGGTTTCATTACATCATCAAGATAAAGCAATCAAGTTAAGTTTAGTTCAAGGGATAAAGAAATCTCTTAATATTACTCATCCAGTAAATATCCAAATCTTAATGGTTTATAAGTTAAAGTTTGAAGAGAAAAGAATTGATGACTTATTTGAGTATCTTTTTTGGAGATTCTATAACACCAAAAAATATGAATGGAAAACCCAATGGAATAAAGGAAAAAATCCACGCCTTAGAAAATTATATGAATATTATTGTAGTAAAAATTTGAAATTCATAGAATCTGATTATAATGATTCTAGCCTGTTGAATTCTCATTTTCAGATCTTTCTAAATGATCAATCAACAAAAGTTGATCTAATTAGAAAATTATTAACCTCTTACAGGAACATAAAATTTACAGGATCAAATTTCATCAAATTCTATAGAGAATTTCAGAAAATTCAGCATTCTGAACTAATTCCTCTTCCAACTCTTTTTTCTTTTGAAGATATAAGAGAAATTTCAATAAACAAAAAAATCGGTAATATTACGACAAATAATATTTTATTTCCACTTGAAAGTAATAAAGAGGGTATTACGAGAGCTATTGCGGTAATTTTCCAAGATCAACGAATTAGATCCGAAATGAATGATTTAACTAAAAAAAAGAACCATTTAAATCTATTAAACATGCCATTAAAAGTTATCGCAGATGATAAATGGGGGAGAGTCGTAACAAATAATCGAAACACTATTGATTTTCCAGATATTGTAATATACGAAGAAAAATCTAAATTAGCAAGGGAAAAAATTCAATTTAAAGTAATACCTTTCAAGAAAACAAAATACATAAAATATAGATACGAGGAATTGCTCAGTGACTTTTTGAAAAGCATAGGATGTTTTGATCCTTGTACTAATACAGGTCTTACTTCCTTTAGAGTTGAATATTTACCACTTGGAATTAGGTACCCTCCGTTAAGAAACGTACCCTCTAAGCACCATACAGTAATTTTTCATTATTGGGGGAATATTAGTATTTATTTCCAATCCTTTGGGGAAATTTTTAACGCTACTCGTATTGGAATATACAATAAAAGAATAAAAAGCAAACAGAACTTATGTGAATATATTTATCAAAGCTTGAATTCTGGAAAAGAAATGCTTTCGGGTCGAAAGAGGCTAAAACCATGTTCCGAATTAATCAATAATTTCGCTTCAGTAAATAAAATACCAGAGCGTGAATATATCTTGATTGTTCTAAATAAAGCATATCATTCTAAATATGATTTGTTGAAATAAAAGAAAGCTTAGCTACCTCGGCATTAAATGAAAGAAATGCGGGGAGTGAGATTTGAACTCACGAACGCCTACGCGACCAGAATCTGAATCTGGCTCCTTTGACCTGACTGGGAAATCCCCGCAAATCATGTTTTCATGTTATTCTGGGCTTTTATTATGTACTTAACCTAGTAACCCGTAATTTTTATATTCTCAGATTTTCTTATTTTTTTTTCGGATAAATTATACTCAAAATCGAATAACAGAAAAAATCATGAAATAAAAAATATTCATGTATCTAAAGCATTAAATCGGATTTTGTAAAGTTATTTCCACTTTCCAACTTTATTGATATTCTAGAAATGGAAGTTTCAAGTTGAAAAAGAATCAAAAGTTCCACCAGAAAAAAACAGAGGCAATGAGACAATATGATAGGATTAAAGAAAAGTATCCTAATACTATTGTGTTTTTTCAGCTTGGAGACTTTTATGAGACTTTCTATAATGATGCAAAGATTACTTCTAAAGTATTAGATATTGCACTTACATCTCGTGGGATTGGTTCTGATGGAGAGAGAATTCCGCTCGCTGGAATTCCAATAAAAGCTATTGATACATACTTAGGCACCATGGTTAAGAATGGGTACAAAGTTGCCATAGTAGACCAGCTTGAAGATGCCAAAAAAGCGACAGGCAAAATCGTGAAAAGAGGAGTAACAAGAGTAGTTACTCCAGGCACAGTTTTCGAATCGTCAATTCTTAATAAAAAAACTAACAATTATCTACTTAGTATAGCAATTAATGAATCTAAACAGAAAATAGGTTTCGCGTTAGTAGACATCTCCACAGGGGAATTTTCTACCACTGAGTTTCAAGAAAATATTGTTGAGCAGTTTCAAAATGAATTTATGCGGTTTAAGCCCCAAGAAGTTTTGTTTACAGATTCAATAAAAAGAGAAAAAATACGAAATGCCATTGAAAAGATAGTTCGATCACAATCCAATGTAACTATAACCCCAGTGAATGAAACCATGTTTAATTATGAATCGGGAAGAGAATTATTAATGAGCCACTTTCAAGTTGCGTCATTGGCCGCTTTTGGATGCGAATCTATGATAGAGGGGACAAGAGCTGCAGGAGCAATATTGAATTATCTTTCTTTACTTAAAGATGAGTACCCAACAAATATAACTACATTACGAACCTTGGATAATAGTAAATTCTTAATTTTAGACTCTAATACTCAACGAAACCTAGAAATTACCGAAAATGCATTTGATGGAAAAATTGAGGGAAGTTTACTTTCTATTTTTACTGATATTAATACCAGTATGGGAGCACGACTCCTTCGGAAGTGGTTATTACAACCACTTAAAGATCCAAATGATATTAACAATCGGTTGGACGCTATAGAAGAACTCGTCGAAAATTATACCGCATTAGATAATTCTTGTGTATTATTATCTCAAATAGCCGATTTTGAGCGGATTATTGCGAAAATAGTTTATAATACTGTTAATGCAAGAGATTTACTAATGCTAGCAGCCTCTATTAACTTTGGGTTGAATACACGTGATATTATTCAAGAATACAACTTTAATAGCCAAGTATTTCATAATTTGATTAAAATTAATTATACTATTTTATCAAAAATTGCATCTTACATTGAGACAAGTATAGTTGAATCACCTCCAATTTCAATTAAAGAGGGTGGGATAATAAACCCAAATTTTTCACAAGAGTTAAAAGAGCTTCAAGAGATAAAATCAAACCAAAACGCTATACTGAAAAAAATTGAAGATTATGAACAAAATCGAACATCATTTAACCTCAAAATGGGTTATAATTCCGTTCATGGATATTATATTGAGGTTACAAAGGCTCAATTGAGGGATGCTGGAGAAGAAGCAATTCCTGCTGATTATATAAGAAGACAAACCTTGGTTAATGCTGAACGGTTTATTACGCCAAAATTAAAAGAGATAGAAGAAAAAATCTTGAATATTGATGAACGGATTCAGGAATTGGAATTTAATCTATTCTGTCAGATTCGGGAACGCATTACTACAAAACTTCCTATCATTCGAGAATTTGCCCAAATTTTAGCTGAATTAGATGTACTACTCTGTTTTTCCAATACTACCTTGAAGAATAAGTATTGCAGACCTAAATTCCTAGAACATCCCGTTATCCAAATAAAAGGAGGAAGGCATGCAGTTGTGGAACTGATCCAAAAAGAAACAGGATTTATTCCCAATTCTACCCAGCTAGAAGATGGATCACTTCACATTATAACTGGTCCTAATATGTCTGGGAAATCAACCTATATAAGGCAAGTAGCTCTCATC
Source organism: Candidatus Heimdallarchaeota archaeon (assembly GCA_011364965.1). GTDB lineage: Archaea > Asgardarchaeota > Heimdallarchaeia > Hodarchaeales > Hodarchaeaceae > Hodarchaeum. The sequence goes on along the minus strand of RDOB01000004.1, from coordinate 289,789 downwards.
GTACTATTAGCACAATCGGGTTGTTTTGTTCCCGCTGATGAATGTCAACTTGGAATTATAGATAGGATCTTCACTAGAGTTGGAGCATTTGATAGGCTAGCATTCGGTCAATCTACATTTATGTTAGAAATGCTAGAAACGGCCTATATTCTCAATAATGCTACTTCAAAATCGTTAATAATTTTGGATGAGGTTGGACGTGGAACTAGTACATACGATGGGTTGTCACTAGCTTGGGCAATTGCAGAACACATTGCAAAAGAGGTACAATGCAAAACTCTATTCGCAACTCACTACCATCAACTAAGTGAGTTAGAAAAAGAATTCTCTTGCGTAGAAAATTATCATCAAACAGCTAGAGAAAGAAATGGAGAATTAATACTTTTATACAAAATTAAACCTGGATCTACTGATCACTCGTTTGGGATAAGTGTGGCAAAAATGGCTGGTATTCCACAATCAGTCATCTTTTCGGCTCAGAAAAAGCTATTTGAATTAGAAAATACCTTGGAGTCAAACCCTCTAGATAAAAATGATGTTAGTAAATCTAAACAGCGTTATCGCCAGCTCTCTTTAGCTGAAGCTTTTTCTAAGAATATTAATCAACAAAAGTATGAAAAAGAGATTACTGATTTGAAATTAGAAATTTTAGCTTTTTTAAAAAATTATTCTGATATTGATGTAAATTATAAAACCCCCATTGAAGCACTGCAAAAGCTGGAGAAGATAGTTCAAGAGATAAAAGAATTTGAAAGAAAAATAAAGGCAGGAAAATAAAATGGCGCATATTTTAGAGCTAGACCCAGCATGTGTCAGTAAAATTGCTGCAGGAGAAGTAATAGAACGGCCTGCTTCAGTTGTGAAGGAACTTTTAGAGAACTCTATTGACGCAGGATCAACTGAAATTCGATTATTAATAATCAACGGGGGAAAGGATCTCATTGAAGTAAAAGATAATGGCACAGGGATTAAAGCTGATGAATTACCATTAGCATTAAGAAGGCATTCTACTAGCAAAATTCGATCTGAAAGAGACTTAGATAGTATTAAAACAATGGGTTTTCGGGGAGAAGCGCTATATTCTATAGCATCTGTCTCAAAAATCGTAATCACAAGCAAAACTGAAGAGGATGAAGTAGCTTCTATTCTTATTGCTAATGGAGATATCAATAACTATAGCCTTACAGAGACAGCTATGCCCTCTTCAGGAACAATTGTTCAAATTAAAGACCTTTTTTTTAATTATAATGTGAGAAGGAAATTTTTAAAATCAGCTCTTGCTGAAGAATCTCCGATATTTAATATAATCTCGCAATATGCAATTGCATTTCCAAATATTTCTTTTACTTATATTAAAGACAATAAAATTGAATTTCAAACATTTAAAGGACAATTAAGAATTACTGCAATAAAAAATGTGTTTGGGAAAGAATTTGCGGATTCTTTGATTGATATGGGAATAATTAAACGAGGTAAAATAGAGATACAGGGATATTTGAGTCGTTCAGGCTATCACCGACGAAATCGGAAGTACCAATTCTTTTATGTAAATAACAGAAGAATTCACTCAAAAATCCTCCAAACAGCTTTAGAGGAAGGGTTTGGCTCCTATCTTATGAAGCAAGAATTTCCAATTGCTTTCTTATTTCTAGAATTGGATCCAAAAGAATTTGATGTAAATATTCACCCCCAGAAAAAAGAAATACAGTTTTATGAAGAAGAAGAAATCCAAAGAGGCGTAAAAGAAGCAGTTTCTTACTGTTTAAAAGCATTTAATATTATACCATCCTTTAAACCCTCATCGATTACATCTAGCAAACAAACGCAACTTCTATCGCAACCAAATATCAAATCTATATCACAAAACAAATCAATTCCTAATGAGTTTCATCAATCTATACAAAGATCATTTATTCCTACAGAACTGATGGTAGATGATACTGGATATAATATGAAAGCTTCAAAAAAAGGAAAAACTACAATTAATCTATTTGGATCCCAACTTAGGTATAGGGGGATGCTAGGAAACGAATTTGTGCTTTTAGAGGATACTCCTACTAATGATTTAGTTATCCTAGATTTTCATGCATCTCATGAACGGATCAATTTGGAACGACTTCAAAAGGAGCTCGATCTAAATCAAATCAAATCCCAAACTTTTATTCAGCCCTTTCGATTTGATATAACCCCAGAACAGAAGAATATAATCAAACCTCACTTGAATCTTCTTAATGATCTGGGATTCGATATTAGAATCCCACACAGCAATGATCGTGAAATTTTTATCCATGCTATTCCCTCTATCCTATCAAATCAAGATTTAAGACCATTTTTAATTGAGTTCTTAGATACTTTACCTGAGAAATTGATAGAGGATCAGCTTAATACAATACTAAGTATAATAGCATGCCATAGTTCCTATCGTGCAGGTCAATCCATTTCTTATCCATCAAACAGCTACTCTCCTGAAAGAATTATCTGAAACTGAAAATCCCACCATATGTGCTCATGGTCGTCCCACACATTTCAGGATCACATATAAAGAAATGTTAAAGCAAATAAGGCGAATATAATCATCCTAATCATCTATTACTAAGAATCCAGTGTTCTCAATACTATAATTTCTGGTGGAAATGAATTCCGTACCCCTATATATCGTAATCGTGATCAAGTTTCTTTTAATACCCTTTTCAAAGTGTAAATGCCAATTAAGATATTGTAAAGTTAGCCTCTGTAAATATGGATGAATTCCATCTTCAAACATCCGTGCTTGATTTGTTAGAATGATTGGGAAATCAAGTGTTTTAGAAATATTCTGAAGCTGGGCTAAGATATAAGAATTTAAGTGATCATTCTCCCTATTTTGGCTAATTGTATGAAAGAAAACATCATCAACAAGTAAGACAATCTCTGGTTTAGACAACTGAAAACTAATATCATCAAGAAGAAGAACTTCCTCTTCTAATGATCTAGGATGAAATACAATGAGATTACGTAATAAATCTTTTAGAGATTTTAATCTGATAATTGGAAAGTTTCCACTTGTATCAATTAGGTAGATCTGTTTTGTGTTTTTTAAAAGGACATCTTTAATAATTTGAACCATTAAAGTTGTTTTATATGTACCAGGTAGACCAAAAAATTGAATTACTTGATGATTGCTCTGTAATAAGCTAGAAAGAGTAGGAACCATTGGATTGCCATCGGATTGCAGGGTTAAAGGTTTCTTGTGAACGAAGCTTAATTAATTTGCTGAGAACGCTTTTGTGAGATGAAAAATTCCTATTTTTTTCCATAGATAACTTCAATAAATAAAAACGAGTTCAAATAGAATTGATATTGAATTGATAGGTCTTTTGAATGAAATATCGTGTAGCAGTTTATACCAATGATACCAGATTTTACTTCAAATTCTTAAATGGAATAAGAGGTACGCGAGTAAAAGCAACTTTTTTTACCTTAGATCACCCCCCTGCAGAAAAAAACTTCGATTTAGTAGTAAGTACCGAAAATTTAAGTTCTTTAGCAATAGATATTCCTATCATGCATGTTAAAAGAGAGGAAATTAATGAAGACTTAATTCCAAAGATTATAAGCCTTGCTGCAAGAAAAAACACTCCTAAATTTACAAGAATGATAATTGGAATAGATCCAGGGACTGAGATTGGACTTGCAGTAATTTGTGATGGGATGCTTCTGATTGCAGAAACTTCTGAATTAAATGGACTAAATAAAAAACTTGAGCGTTACTTATTGACCTTTCCAAGTTCAGAAATTAGATTTCGAATAGGTGATCAACCTACCTCAGTCTCTGAACTCATCTTCAATAAGGTCTTCAGATATTTTAAAGATGATGAACGAGTATCGTTTGAATTGGTTCCAGAGGCGTTTTCTAATGTTTCTGGAGGATTTATCTCTAAATCATTATCTTCTGACGAACTTGCAGCATATAAAATTGGACAAAGAACAGGAAAGGAACTCAATCATCCAATACCGACAAATATTTCTCTAGGTAGACTAAAAGAGATTCAAAAGTGGAGCCGTGAATTATCAAACAACCAAATTACTCTGGATACCAAATTAGCAGCCTCTGTCGCTTTGGGTGAGTTATCCATACAAGAAGCAATAAGAATAAAAGAAAGGAGTATTGAGGACAAACAAAATGCGTCGAATTGATTTGAAGAGAGGTTTGTTTGTAGGGAGATTCAATCCTTTTCATCTTGGTCATCTAATGGTAGTAAAAGAAATTCTAGCAGAAGAGAATGAAGTAATTATAGCTATTGGGAGCACACAAGAATCCCATACTCTGAAAAATCCTTTCACAGCTGGTGAAAGAGTATGGATGATTCATGAATCTCTAAAAGAAGCTGAAATTTCTTTGGATCAAGTTTTTGTTATTACAATTCCTGATCTTTTTAGAAATTCCATTTGGATTCATCATGTGCGAAGTTATTGTCCTCCTTTTACACGAGCTTATACAAATAATAATCATACCCGTAGATTATTCAAAGAAGCAGGTATAGACGTAAAACCGACAGGAGTGTTCAATAGAACCGATTTTAACGGATCAAAAATCCGTGAATTGATGTTAGAGGGGTCTCGTTGGCAAAAGATGGTTCCAAAAGCCGTTATTAAGATAATTGGTACAATTGATGGCATTGAACGAATCCGTAACATATCTAAGAAAACTGATTGAGTAATATAAAAGAGTGAGATAAAATTTGCCTTCAAATAATCCATTTCGTGCAATGAAACCTATTCTTAGTGCCGAAAAACTGTTTTCTATTGCTCATGATGAAGCAATGAAAAGATCAGTCAAAGGAACATCAGAAAACGTTCCCCTTATTCGAAGAGCAAGGAAGAAAGAGGCAACTAGAATTGAATTATTATCAAAAGCGTTAAGAAATCGTTTATTCCAAATTGTTGAAGAATTTCCTAATATTGGTTCAGATGAAGTCATCGATTATTATGTTGAAATACTAGACATGAGTTTCGGAGTTGATAAGGTTCGAAAAACCTTGGGTTCCTTTTCTGGATCCGCTGATGTAATTTGGAAGATAAAACGCGAATATTTAGGGGATGTCTGGCACGCAAAAACTGTTATTGAGGCAAAGCATCTCCGACGGACTGCTTATGGCCGTATGAAATCAGTAATACGTAAACTTGATGATAGATTGAAATTTATAGAAGATATTCGGGCTAAAATGAGAAATATGCCTGCATTTGACATGGAGCAACCAACAATCTGCATCGCAGGATATCCAAATGTTGGAAAGAGCTCTCTAGTAAATGCAGTGACAGCAGCAGCACCTGAAATAGGAGTTTATCCATTTACTACAAAAGAGGTGATTGTTGGTCATTTCAACATCCCTGTATTTGCAGGTTCCGATGCTGTAAAGCCTATTACAGAAATACCCTGTCAAATTGTAGATACCCCAGGTTTACTTGATCGATCTTTGGAAGAAAGGAATGAAATAGAATTACGAGCAGTTGCTGCATTAAAGACATTAGCGACTGCAATCATATTTATATTGGATTATACACAAAATAGTGAATTAAACCAACAAATAAATTTGCTTAAGGGGATTAAAAAAAATTTCGTCGGTATTCCAATCCTCATTATCTGTGGGAAGAAGGATTTGCTTTCTGAGGAACAGAAAGAAAAGCTCATGGAATACTGGACATTGAATATTCCTCAAAATGAGTTTATTCTTGTGTCAATGAATGATCAAGGAGAAATTGTTCAACTAATTCAGAATTTCTATAAGAAAAATCATCAAGAAATAGCTAAAAGATTGAAAGAATTGTAGGATGGCTAATATGAGGAAATATGCTCTTCTTTCTGGATATTTGCCATCATTTGAGTATTCAGGATTTAGTAAACAACTTTATAATCAGCAAAATATCCTCACAATCATTTATTTTGCGCTGAAGAAAGCACGTTTGCTTTCAGATGACAATTTTGACATAAAATATGCCAGTCGTACAGATCGGGGAGTTGGAGCGTTATATCAGATATTGACAATCAAATCTGAAAATCCTCCTATAATTACAGAAATTAATTCATATCTCCCTAAGTCTATACGAATTTATGGATATTCATTAGTTCCTGAAAATTTTGACCCTCGGATTGATGCTGCTTTACGAATCTATTCTTATTTCATTTATCATGAGCTAGATTTATCTAAGACACGAGAAACATTGGATATATTAACTGGACGTCACGATTTCGCAAGTTTTTCCAAGCTTGACCCAGAAAAACCTCAAAACACTATAAGAAGTCTTAAATTTGCCGAAATCATATCACATCAGGATAATGTTCATCAAATAAGATTTGGAGCAAAATCATTTCTCTGGCAACAAGTTCGACGTATGGTCAATCATATTATAGATGTATCAAACGGGAATTGTACGACTGAGGTAACATTGAAGCTTCTTGAAGGTAAAAACCAACATCCGAAACCAAGTCCCGCTTCCCCTGAGTATTTGATTTTAGAGAAAATTATCTATAACAATCTTCAACTAATATACAATACTAAAATCATAACAAATTTTCAAAAGGATATAATAAATCTTTATCAAAATTACCGAATAAAGAGCGAATTAACACGATACTTGATTGAACAGATGAAAGGATATATCAATTAGAAAAAGAAAATAAGAGATTCAGGGTACCTTTATGTTCCTGATCTCCAGCTTGAAATATATTTTTCTTGTTCTGGGGTCATTTTTTCAAGAGTGATTGCTAGAGCGTCACATTTCAAATACGCAACGTTATTGTCGATATTTTCAGGAATTTCAACAACTTTACCACCTATTTTGGTAAAATTTTCCTTATTCTTAACAATATACTCTGTAGCTAAAGCTTGTAAGGCGAAAGAGAGGTCCATAACCTCACTTGAATGACCTTCTGCCGCTGCAAGGTTAATTAGTCGTCCTTCTCCCAAAAGATTAATTTTTCGTCCATCTGGAAGCTGATATTGGTCTACGAATGGTCGGATTCTAACTTTTACTGATGCCATTTTTTCTAGGTCAGGAATATTAATTTCCACATTAAAATGCCCAGTATTGCACACTAAGCATTCATTTTTCATGGTTTCAAAGTGCTCTTTTCGGACTACATCTTTATTTCCAGTTGCTGTAATAATAATATCAGCAATTTTACAAGCTTCGTGCATGGGCATTACTTCCATTCCTTCCATTACCGCCTGAAGCGCAGCATGGGGTTCTGTTTCTGTAACAATGACTCTTCTTGCACCCATTCCCTTTGCCCGCATGGCTACTCCCTTGCCACAATGTCCGTATCCAGCGACAACAAAAACCTTTGAAGCAATTAGATCTGCAGTTGCTCTCAAAATTCCATCAATACTCGATTGTCCTGTTCCATATACATTATCATAAAGAGTTTTACATGGGGATGAATTTGTAGCTAAAATAGGATAGAGTAGAGCTCCTTCTTTCGCCATTGATTTTAAACGAATGATGCCAGTCGTTGTTTCTTCAGCTCCTGCCCACACGCCATCAATGAAATCTCTTTCTTTCCCAATAATCTTTTTGATAACTTCGATGTCTTCTCCTCCTTCCCCTCGTTTGAGCTTGTGAAGAATCGAAACTAAATCAGCTCCATCGTCAATTGTTATATGTGGACGCGATTTTATTACATTTCCGATCGAACGGTAATATCCTTCTGTGTCCATGAACTTCCACGCAAAAACGTTCACTCCTCTGGCAACTAAAGCTGCTGTGATGTCATCTTGCGTTGATAGTGGATTAGAAGCACATAAATGTACCTCTGCACCTCCTGCTATCCATGCTTCACAAAGTTGAGATGTTTCCTTAGTGACATGCAAACATGCTCCAATTCGAACGCTTTGAAGTGGTTTCTCCTTTGCGAAACGCTTCCTTATCAGTTGCAATACAGGCATCCGACTTTCAGCCCATTGCATTGTTTTTAGTCCCTCATCTTTAAGTGAGGCATCTCTTATCTCATAATTTTCTCCAATATTAGTTCTTAATGTCATTCTCTTTTCTCCTGGAATAAAGTTGATTGTTATCAATAATCTTGAATATAATTTAAATTCATTTTTTCTTGAAAAAAGCTATCATTAAGCAAAAATATATAATATATTATTTATTATGATACATTTGAAGATGAATGTATGAACAAGATTTAGAGATACTTAATTTACTTAGAAATAGATCTTCTTTGTCACTTCGTGGAATAACAGAAAGCCTAGAATTTACCCCTAAACAGGTTAAAAAGCGAATAAAAATTATGAAAGAAACAGGAATCATTCAGTCGTGGCAAATTGCTCTCAATCCCCATTCATTTCAGCAGAGAATCTTTTTTTTGTTATTAAAAACTAATCCAAATGAACCTCGTATAGTTTCAGAGTTACTAACGAATTATGATCGTAACACTCTCTCTACACTGGAAGGAATAACTGGGGAGTATTCACTTATAGGTCGATTTTATTATCCAAATACAAATTCCTTTCTCTCCTCACTGGAATATCTCTATGGATTAATTGGAGAGACTGGGTTTCAAAAATATCAGTTTATAGAAGTTATCAAACTTCATAAAGAACGGGGATTCTTAGTACCTGAAACCTTTCATCCTTTAAAAAGAAGTGAACTTCTTAGACTCAAAACAATACAAAATCTTGGGAAAACCAGTCTATTTCCTCCATCTACACGAAAAATGGCTAATTCCCTCAATAAGTCTCAACCCACTATTTCACGTCAAATGAATAAATGGAAAAAAGAGGGAGTAATTTTAGGGTTCACGATACACACTGATTATTGGGATAAAAATTTTATACATGCGTATGTTGAAGTTAAGGCCCCATTGGGTCATTACGATCCAGTAATTGTTCATTGTTTGACTGATGATCGTGTTGTGGATATATATCGAACTAATCAGGAATATTCTTTACTACTTAAGACTAGACATGAAAAAATCAGCGATTTGAATCAATTTATACAATCTCTCTATCAAACGTCCAAAGTTCAAGATACATTAACCAGAATTGTAATGGATACCTTAACTTAGATGACTTAATTTGGTTTTTTCTGTAGTACTGAAATAATAGGGACCAAGAATGGTATAAACTATTGAGATAACAAGAATTCCAATTAGTGACAGCAAAGCTGGAAGGAAAAAGAAAATCAGTACTATGACTCCTGCAATAATAATAAATATTGTATCAGATCTCATCTGACGTTTCGGAGTGGGATACTTTATCATATTAACCATATTTACACCAGTTAATATTGCTATAATTGAAAGAATAACTCCATTCGGCCAAAATAACCAATGCATTTCAGGAAATTGTGATAAAATTGCGCAAGTACCAACTAGTAATGCTGCAGCTGGAGAAGGAAATCCCTCAAAATAATTAAAAGTCGGTTGAAAAGAGAATCGTATCAATCTTGCCCATCCACATAATGTATAAAATCCTGCTATTCCAAGTTGAAATATCAAAGACAATTCTTTAAGTTCAACTCCAAATAGAGGAGCATTTAACAGCATTATGCCAGGAAGTATAGCAAAAGAAATTATATCTCCAAGAGAATCTAAATAAATACCTAAATTGAATTCAACAGGAGATTTTTTGGCAATTTTTCCATCAAGAAAATCAAAGATTGCTCCCAAAATAATCATTTGCATAGGCAAATAAATTGACGCAAATATGGGATAAATAGACACAATAATACCAATCAATCCGCAAACCGCGTTTAATCCAGTAAAAATAAACGCAATAACTATATATTTATTGATGGTCGTCAAATCTCCGCACCTAAAGTTTGAATCATGTTTTGTTTGAATATTTCGCTATTGGGGTCATTCCAGCGACAGTTTTAATTCCCTTTTGAACAATTATTTCATATTTATTACTTGGTAAAAATAGATCAACTTCACTACCATAATGGATAATGCCTAGCCTTTCTCCTTGCTCAAGAAAAGTTTCTTCTTCGTGATAGCACTCAATTTTGCGAGCTATCATACCTGCAATTTGAATTAGTTCAATCTCACCATGTTTTGTTTCAAGTGTGATGTGTTGTCTTGTATTTTCGACCGTTCCTCTATAAAGATTTAGCAGAAATGGCCAGTATTTCCCTTTTTGTCTCCTTATTTCCTTAATTCTCCCTGAAACTGGCATACGAGTGACATGTACATCTAAAAGCGTCATTCGTATTCGTACAACATTTTTATTAGGATCTACTTCAAAAACTTTGCCATTGGCCGGAGAATATACCATTAAATCTTCGAATTTAATTTCTCGTTCTGGATCTCGATAAAAAAATAGGTGAAAACATAATCCTAGGAATAAAACTGGCACTAGTATTCCTAGGAATGGAAATACTAGAGAATACACTAAGATCACAGGAAATAGAGTGATTAAGGCTAGTGATCCAATCTGATGCCCATTAGCTAGAAATACCATCGTAACTACGCAATCCCAAAATTAATTGGTTCCATACGTTTTTGAATGAAATCTAAACATTCGTTATATAATCCAGAAAATTCCTTATCTAAAGCCCATTTTAATCTTGCAATATCCCCTAGAATGGAAAGAGATGTCATTTGTTCGAATTGAACTCCTGCATCGTGATTTTCTCGCATTTTATAATAGAATTGCATTATTAAATTCAACATTCTGTACTGCTTACTCAGATCACAATAAGAATCTTCAGAATAAGCATTTTGTTGAAGAAAATCTTCCCGAATCATTTTTGCTGCCATCAGAACTATTTTTTCAGATTCAGGTAAAGCATCTGGTCCGATCAGCTGTACAATATCCTGAAGCTCTTTTTCTTTCTGCAGAATAGACATTGCTTCTTCACGTAATTTCATGAAGTTCGGGGCAATATTCTTCTGGTACCATTCGGATAAAGACTCTATATACAAACTATAACTTTCTAACCAAGAGATTGCGGGAAAATGACGCGATCGAGCCAATGGATAGCTTAGGGCCCAAAATACTCTGACTGTTTTAAGAGTATTTTGAGTCACAGGTTCCGAAAAATCCCCACCTGCTGGAGAAACTGCTCCAATAGCTGAAATACTAGCTTTTATCCCTGATAATGTTTGTACTCTTCCTGCACGTTCGTAGAATTCAGCAGTTCTCGATGCTAAATAAGCTGGATATCCTTCTTCCCCTGGCATCTCCTCTAGACGACCTGATATTTCTCTTAATGCTTCTGCCCAACGGCTGGTCGAGTCTGCCATAAGTGCAACATCATATCCCATATCTCTGTAGTATTCAGCAATGGTAATTCCAAGATAAATTGAGGCTTCTCGCGCAGCAACAGGCATATTAGAAGTGTTTGCAATTAAAACAGTTCTCTGCATTAATTGTTCCCCAGACCGAGGATCTTCTAAATGTGGGAATTCCTTTAAGACCTCAGCCATTTCATTTCCGCGTTCACCGCAGCCTACATAAACTACTACAGTAGCATCAGACCACTTAGCTAATTGATGCTGACTGACCGTTTTACCAGTCCCGAAACCTCCTGGAATAGCTGCCACACCTCCCTTAGCGATTGGGAAGAAAGTATCAAAAATGCGTTGACCCGTTATAAGGGGAATATTTGCCTCTAATTTTTGGAGAAATGGACGCGGGATTCTCACAGGCCATGATTGATGCATTGATATTGAATGTGTTCGTCCATTTATGTCTATTTGAGCTATAGTTTCCGCAATAGTATATTTTCCTGGGTCTAGAATAGACTTGATTTTTCCTTTTCCTAAATTAGGTGGAACCATAATTCGATGGTTCACTAAACGTGATTCTTTGACCTCTCCTAGAAAATTTCCTCCTTGAACAGGATCTCCGACATTTATTAAAGGTTTAAAATCCCAGTCTTTATCGAAATCTAAGGCTTTTATCGTAACACCTCTAGTAATGAAATCTCCTGTATCTAATTGAAGCGCAGGAAGTGGTCGCTGAATTCCATCATATATTTGAGTTATTAACCCAGGTGCGAGGTCTGCACTTAGAGGTTGTCCAGTAGCAATCGCTATTTCACGTGGTTTCAGGCCTGTAGTTTCTTCATACACTTGTGCGGTCGAGATATGTCTATCTCCAGTTTTTCTAATTCGGATTATTTCTCCTATTAGCTGTTCTTCCCCTACTCTGACGATTTCATAAAGTTGGGCCCGATTCATTCCACTTATCTCTACAACGGGACCCGAAATCTTTACAATCTTCCCTTCTTGGACATTAGTTGACAATCTACAATCCTTCACAGAGATATATTTCTATTCAACCAGAAAATATGGAAATTTATTTTATTTGTGTATTTTAGTGTTTCAACAATTAAAATCTCAATCTGAATTTAGACAAGTTAATTTGCCTATAGGACATTTATTTTCCTTAATATGGAATAAGATATGAAAAATTTCAACAAAGGGAAGATTTAACAGGAAAATAAGATCCGCAAAAGAAAATTATTAAAGTCAAAGATTTTGTGATTAAACCACTATAACTTATAAAATGAGCTGGAATTGAGGAAATCAGAGAAATGACCGCTGAATTAGATTTAACCCCAGAAACAATAAAGTTAATTGTGGAAAGAGCAAAAATTGAAACTGAATTAGAGGACCTCGAAGTAAAATATGAAAAGCTCAAGATTCGATCAGAAATTGAAGATATAGATTACTCCAAAGACTTAAAAAACTTAGAAGAGAAGATTAAATACTTAAAAACTACAAGAGATGGATTAGGAGAGATTAAATTTCCACTTTCTACCTTGATTGCTAAGCAAAATGAGGTTCAAGAAAGACTTACACGACTAAATGAAAAACGAGGGCAGATACAAACTGAAGTATTTGAATCTTTAAAAAATGAATATCTTGATGAACGAACAACACTCGCAAATGAAATTAATCAGATATTACAAAGATTCACGGAACTTAAACAACAAGCAACCAAGGGAGCTAAGACATTAAGATACAGTATCGAAGAGCTTTCAATTAGGAAGGAGATTGAAGGGATGGAGGAAGATGCCTATCAGCAAAGATTAATGGATTTGAAAACTGAATTATCACACTCTGAGGACTTGCTAGCTGGAATAGATTATTTATTGCAACTGGTGAAACAATAGTGACATCAGAAATCACCAGTAGGCTACAAGATGCAGAAAAACTAGTTAAGACAGACAGTGTTAAAAAATATATAATTGACGATTTATTTGAACGCTGGATCGTGGTAGGAAACTCAAGAAACTATCTTATTATCACAGAACCTCAATGGTGTCGTTGTTATGACTTTCAGAAAGATTTACATTTGAATGATGTAATTCCGCAATGCAAACATAACTTAGCAGTAAAAATAGCAATTAACAAAAATAAATTTGATACTTTTTATCTTTCAAAATCAGAATATGATTTTATAAGAGATGAATTCTTGTTTTAAGTCAATAAGACAACTTTTTTTTAATAATTTGAATTAAATAGTCACTAACATCCTTTAAGCTCAATTTAATTGTGTTAAATCCAGCTGCTCCATCATGTCCTCCTCCTATTCCACCAAATTTATCGATCAATAGGGGAATAATCGATCCTCCTAATGATAGACCAGTTTGAGAAACAAAATCAGGTGTAGCTCTCATGCTAATTCTTGTGGAATCTTCTCGTAAAGCTACAACAATCGCTAAATCTGCCCCTAAAAAGATGAGGGATCGAGCAGCAGATGCTTCATAAGAACTAACGTGTGAAAATAAGATTATGTATTTTCCCAACATAATTCGCTTTGATCGCTGAGCTGCTTTAATACAAGCAATTTTTTCAGAATACTCTCGATTTTTAGTTGTTAGGGAGATAACCTCACGATAACAATCAGGACAGTTTTCTAAAAGATAACGAACGCAATCGAAAAGATCTTCATCTGAGAAAACAAATCTCCGTGAGTCAAAAATTATACCTGCTAGCAAACTTTTCGCTATTTCGTTATCAAGTGAAAAATTAGCATGATAATAAAAACACGTGATTATTTCAGTGGTTGAATTAAAATCTTCAAGCTGATAATCAAACAATAAATTGCTATAAGATGGATTTGGAACATGATGGTCAATAATTATTACCTGATCATATTCGGGGTATCGTGATTCATCATAAACATTGGTATCGAGCAAAAAAATAGCTGTGGGACGCGGTTTATGTTCATTCCATTCATGGAAGTTAAACCGAACGGTTTGGAGAAGCTTTTGAGATAAAATACTTATTTGTGGTTCAGGAATGATTATCTCTAAACTAGGGTTCAATTTTCTAATAAATGAAGTAAATCCAATCAAAGAACCGATGGCATCCAAATCAGCCTGTTCATGAGTTATTAGAAGGCACTTACCTTCAAAGGATTTGATAAAGGCTAAAAATTGATCAAAAGAAGGTATTGTTCTCAATTTACAGTCTCACCTTTAATCGTTCATAAAATTATTATTTTATTGCAAAAGAGATTCAATTTCGTCATGCAGAGATTTAATCCGATTGAGAATCGGATGGAACTCATCATAATATTTTCTGTATTTGGAGATAACTTCATTAGTAGTTAAAGGAATATTATTCTTAGAAATATTATCGGAGTAAGAAACAATTTTTTCCTCTAAAGATAAGGGGATAAAATCCTTTTCTGGTAGTCCGAGTTCACTAGCTTCCTCTTTTTTAATTCCAGCAAGAAGATGATTTTCAACAAGCTGACACAGACAGGTGGGGTAATTAAGCTTCCGAAGAATGTCTGCTCCGATTATCGCATGATCTAATTCGTGAGATTGACATCGGCCAAGATCATGCAATAAAGCACCAGCTAAAATTAAATTGCAATCAATTTTTACGGTTTTTGCCTTTAAAATCTTACTAATAATTATTGCTTTTTGAGCGGTCAATATTAGGTGGTCGATGACGTTATCAGGGGTGGAATAGGAATGAAGTAATGTAATACACTCTTTATAATTAGGATACTCCTTTATCTCAGTAATTAGCTTAACCTCACGTCAACTACTATGTGTAGAACTCAGTGAAAAACAGAAAGATAATAATATTAAAATGGGTAGGAAGGGATTTGAACCCTCGACCACTGATTCCCGAAACCAGTATCATAAACCAAGCTAGACTACCTACCCAAAGACTAGAAAACGTATTTCGTCCGCTACTCACGTTAAAACACCCTATTTGAAATGAACTTTTATTAAATAGCCCGTTTGCTAATCTATCGTACATATATTTATTTGATTTTATAGTTAAATTACTTAGGTTAACTAAAGGGAAATAAAGTAGATAAGTAAAAAAAGCAACTTCTCTGGGAAGAAAACGTTTAAAGTTGCTAGAATTAGAATTGGAGCACTAAAAATTAAAGATCCTCAAATCCTTCTTCTGATTCTTCTGATTCCTCTTCTTCCTCTTGTGAAACATCTTTTTTTGTTTTTAAAGATGATAATTGTGCTACAAATTCCAGATATCTTTCTAGTAATCGTTCAATATCGTTCTTACTTAAAGAAGTACCTACTACAGCTTTCACATCTGTTGGAACGCGAGGATTTGTATTCACAAGCTGTACCGCTATCATTCGAGATAATCCAAATTCATTTTGGAGAGCTTGGAGAACTTCTTCCGAATATGCTGCATCTCGTGATAATTTTTCTGCATGTTGGGCTGTAACTCGCTGTACATAGTTAATACCTGCTTCCTCACGAATAGTTAAGAGTTCATACACCTGGCCTAAGGGAATAGGCTTTTCTTCCAAAATTTTTCTAACCATTACTAGCCACTAGTCCGTATTTAGTCATTGCTGTGCTGTTAAATGTTCAGGTCGGGAAATAATCGTCTTATAGCTATTCCCATCCACGACTTTGATAACATAAGATTGTCCACGCTTGGCAATGATAGTACCTGTTTTTCCATGAAATCTCCTGTGGGGTCTTCCCTTTTGTATACTAGGTTCTACTTTAATGTTAACCTGAGAATTAATTTCATAAGTGGCTAGCATTCGAGATAATGAGGGCAACCCTCGATTTCTAGGATGCTTAGAAAAAATTTTACGTGTTCTAAAGTTGGTTCCTTTTGATTTTTTGACCATCTTATAATACCCCTAGAAAGGTGAGCTAAATCAGTAGTTCTAGAATCATAGGAGAGCTATTATGTGCAGCGCTACCAGTAGAATGGAGTTTTACACCAGTATTTTTGCCTTTCTTTAAACTCGTTTTAATTAGATGGAAGGATTTGTGTCGAGATATTCCAAATCATTATGCGATTTAAATACTTCCATGACATCAAGAGCAATAACCCTTGCATTTACCTGTAAAAGCTCTGAAAGACTTGGGTGAGTTCGGCCTTCATCACCACTTATTAGTTCTTTAACGTACAACCCACCTTCACAAATAATGTACACCACCCATTCTTTAGGTTCTTTTTTTTCAACTTCAAACTTCTGAACTTTCCTTGAGCGAATTTTATCTGCACGACGATGAGCTACCCGTATGGGGGTTCGCTGATTGATAATTTTTCCAGTTAATTCGGATTCCAAAACTTGGATTCTCTCATTGTTAATATCTACTGGTTGATCAAACTCAATGGTCGCTCGATAGCCCTTGGAGTTTCGACTAGATCGTGTTTTTAATTCTCTCACTTTACTCCTGTCAGTAATCCCTTCAAATTCGACTTCAACCTTCCCTTCTGCATTTTTATTTATTATAGAAGCTAGTTCCTGAAAGTCCAGACTTCGTTTTCGTGGTTCAGAGATCTCTAACACAAAGGGTCGTCCTGTTCCAAGCATCAAAGCATCAATATCCTCTCTCCCCGAACCGTGAAATTTACTACTAGCTCCTTCTGCTGCTGAAAGAACTGGTTCTGATACAAATTCTTCAACAGATTCTTGATACATTTTACCAGTAAAGTTACACCTCTCACATCCTGTGCCGCGGCATACCCGGCAATGCCACTTTGATTGAGGAATTCCACGTGTCAACTTTTTATACCGACCGAGAATCATTAAGGGGTTCTTTTTTACCTCAATCCTATCTTCCACCACTTCAAATGTAAAAACGACATCTGGTGCCTTAAAATCAACTAATATCTCTGGTAATCTCGCTTGAATCCTTTTCCCTACTTCTCGATTAAATTCAGATTTAATCGATTCACCATACTCCAAATTGAATGTGCTTCTTATCGAATCTTCTTTATCAAGCATACTTGGAGGGAATATGCATCCTACAAGGAACGTTCCAAAGTCCAGCTCTTCTGCTGTATCTACAGCTCTTATAGCTAATTTCTCTAATTTTACTGGAAGGAGATAATCATTGCATATGTCACATTTAGCCTCATTTAGAGTGCTTTCCGGAAAATAGCGCTGAACGGATTTTAGTCCAATTTCATAATCTTTCGATAACAATGAAGACAATACAGGCTCCTCAAATGAGGTTAATCGTGATTTATTTTCCCATTCCATCAACAAAACTGTTTTTAATGCCATTCCACGGCTTTCATTTGTTAAACCTGAAAGTAAATTACCAAATTGGCGCCCTAGGCACGAATTACATATATGATACTTTTCTAATAAGCTTAGAACCTGCTTAAGAACGTAAGACTCCATAAGAAATAATCCTCTAACAAATAGATAAGGGTAATCATCCATCAATGAGATAACGATGAAAATTATTCGTAATAAGGAAATTTAAGAAGATTACTAATTCTTTTCGTGTATCAAAGATCGATGAAAATACTCAAGGAGGAATTAATCACCGAATTAGAAATGAACTCTTTCATTTTTCAGACCAATTATTCTTTTAATGCCAAAAAAAAAGTTAAAATTGAGAAATCTTAGAGCACAATAAGAATAAATTTGATTTTGGGCAGTAAAATGTATGATAACAGTGGTTCAGAGGTTAATTCTATTTCTTATGCAAGATTAATACTTCCAATTAGCACGATTTTACCTATTACATCAATAGGAGTATTTATGGCTGCAATGGACGGATCTATAGTTAATGTTTCACTATTAACTATTGCTGCTAGCCTAAATACTAATATGGCAGGAATACGATGGATTGTATTAGTATACTTACTAACTATGTCCGCATTGATGGGTTTGGGAGGAAGTTTGGGAGATACATTCGGAAGAAAAAGAATCTTTCAAATTGGGATGCTGTTCTTTGTTCTCGGTTCCTTACTATCGGGAGTAGCTACATCATTATTATTCCTTACAATGGCACGAATTGTTCAAGCAATCGGAGCTGCAGGTATGATGTCAAATGGCCTAGGATTGGTTATGACTTATGTCGATCCTCGGAAAAAAGGGCGTGCTATTGGAATAAATAGCTTTGTTGTAGCTATTGCACTATCTACTGGCCCAGTTCTCGGTGGAATACTCACTGAAAATGTTGGATGGCCTAGTATTTTTATCATCAACATTCCAATTGGTTTAATTGGAATTATACTTGTACAAAGGGTAATCCCAGAAACAGAAACAAAAAATAACGCCAATTTTGATTTTATTGGCGTAATTCTTTTTGCATCGACTACATTCTCCTTAATAGCAGGCATTACATTCACATTTGACGAAGAACTAATAGGCCCACTCTTTCTTTTCTCATCAATGGTTTGTTTCATACTTTTCCTTTATTGTGAAAACCACCACCCCAATCCAATGATGTCAATAAAGTTGCTTAAGAATCGTAAGATCACTGCAGGAGCAATATCTGCGATGTTATGTTATATGGGAATCAATGGAGTTTTTTTCCTTTTTCCATTCTTCTATCAGGAGGTTTTACTCTTTACACAGTCTCAAACAGGTCTATTACTAATTGTTTCCCCTGCTGTAATGTCGCTCACTGGACCCGTTGCAGGATATTTAGCGGAAAAAGTCGATACACGAATGCTTGCTACAGGAGGAGCCATCTTAGAAGTTATATTCATCCTTGCTCTCTCGTTAATAAACTCTGAAATGAATTTGATAGTAATTTTATTACTTGTAGGATTAAGCGCAGGATCATTAGCGATTTTTACCAATTCAAATGGGACTTCAGTCATGAACATTGCCCCAAGAGAGGATTTAAGTATAGTATCAGGGATCCTAAATTTATCAAGAACGATTGGCTTTTCAATCGGCACAGCGCTTTCAACCGCGTTGTTTGGTATGTTTTTTGGGCTGAATCCTCTAAAAAACGTTGATTATAATTTAACTTATTACCAAAGTTTGGGAACGACCTTTATTATCTTAGGTTTGTTTGTAGCATTGGGTGCTCTTGTCTCTTATGCACGAGGTTCAGAATCGTAGAAAAAATAAACATAGAATTATTAAAACTCCCAAATATCACGG
The DNA here is from genome assembly GCA_011364965.1 of Candidatus Heimdallarchaeota archaeon. GTDB lineage: Archaea > Asgardarchaeota > Heimdallarchaeia > Hodarchaeales > Hodarchaeaceae > Hodarchaeum. The sequence goes on along the minus strand of RDOB01000004.1, from coordinate 270,476 downwards.
ATGAATGAAGATTATCAGGAAGAATTTTGAGCTCAAATTGAGGATCTGAAAGAAAATGAGGCATTTTATAATTATCTCAAATACCGTAGACACAAGTGCTTCACTTTCTATAAATTCATTAACAGCTTTCGGGCGATTAGACGTTATATGTAGATGTGTTACTGCATCTTTTTATTTATCAGATGGATTTCGGAAGAATGTGACACTATCAATAATTTTTTTGAAAACTGGAAAGATTATGCAAATTCAGGGAGAGGAGGTAAGGGGAATCAATCCTGATGAAAGAGCAATAGCAGGTGTATTGAGAAAAGTATTTTCAGGGAAAAACTATCCTGGAATTATATTCTATAGTGAATCATTTGATAATTTTATTTCAAATTATGACCCGATTGTGTTAACGGACACTAAATCACAATCCGAGAATTTATTACATCAATACAACACATATATTATTGGAGATCAGGCGGGTTTCTCCGAGGAGTTCAAGCAACAACTAGACCTCTATCCAAAAGCGTCATTAGGGTCAAGAATCTACTTGAGTTCCCAGACAATTACCATTCTTAATTATTTAATTGATCGTTTTGAGCAATCTTTAACATTGTAATTGATCACAGATCTTAAAAAATAAAAAACCAAAAAACAGTCAATATAAATACAAATAATAAATAGAGAAAATCGTAAGTTTATAGAACCATAGCGACTGAAGGGAATTATTTATGCTTGAAGGCCTTAGCTCTTCATTAAGAACGACTTTAATGAAAATTCGGGGAGCACCCATTGTCGATAAGAAATTAATCGATGAATTAATAAGAGATCTTGAAAATGCGCTCCTCGGGGGAGATGTGAATCTCGATCTAGTCATGGGAATGACCGAACGCGTAAGAGAAAAGGCTTTAAAAGATGACATCCCACTAGCTGTCAGTAGACGAGATTATACAATTAAAGTGATATATGATGAGCTAACCACTCTTCTAGGAAGAAGAGAGGATCCCTTGAGGATCAATCCTAACGAAAAATCGGTTCTTATGTTTGTTGGGATTCAAGGTTCGGGAAAAACAACCAGTATCGGAAAAGTGGCTAATTATTACCAGAAAAGAGGGTTTAAAGTTGGAGTGATTGGAGGAGACACATTTAGACCCGGAGCTCTGGATCAACTTCAACAATATCTCAAACCAATTGAAGTGGAAGTGTATGGTGAAAAAGACGAAAAAAAGGCTACAAGTGTTATAAAGAATGGTTTAAAATATTTTAAGGAAAAGAAAAATACAAATTTAATACTAATAGATACTACTGGGCGTCATAAAGAAGAAAAAGCTTTAATAAAAGAAATGGAACAAATTAGTAAGATTGCAAAGCCAACAGAAATTCTTCTGATAGTTGATGCTACAATAGGTCAGCAAGCACAAGCTCAAGCCGATGCATTTAATCGTGCAACACCAATCGGATCCATTATTTTAACTAAGATGGATGGTTCGGCAAAAGGAGGTGGCGCAATCTCTGCAGTAGCAATAACTGGAGCGAAAATCCGCTTCTATGCTGATGGGGAAAAAATCGGAGATTTTGAAACATTCAATCCAACACGATTTGTGAGTTCATTGCTTGGAATGGGCGATATAGAGGGATTAGTTAACACTGTAAATGAAACATTTGCTGAAGAAGATACCGCAGAATTGCGGGATGCATATAAGAAGGGTAAACTCACCTTACGACATTTTAAAACCCAACTGGAAAGCGCAAGCAAACAATCTGCTCTCTCAAAAATGGTAGGAAAAATTCCCGGTATCAGTGGGTTAATGGGGGGACAAAAACAATTAATGGAGGAAGAAAGTCAGAAAAATATGCAACGATTTGTAGCAATATGCTCTTCCATGACAGATGAAGAACTGGATAATCCACGGATAATAAAAGGCAAACGGATTCAACGAATTGCTCGGGGGGCTGGAGCTCATCCTCAAGAAGTTAAAATGCTTTTGAACCAATTTAATGTGATGAATAAGCAGCTAAAGATGATGCGGAAAATGAGAGGACGTCGTGGGGGGCCGCAAGGGGGAATACCACCAGGGTTAGAAGGATTAATGAGTTAGTCTGCTGAGAAAAAAATAAAGTAGTGCTCCGACCGGGACTTTCAATAAAACACGAAAAGTGTTAAATTTTTGAACCCGGGTATCCTCAGCCAATCCATTGGGGATTAGCTTCTTAGGGGTGAGAGCCCTAAATGATGGGCCATGCTACACTATCGGAGCTATGCAACATAAGGCATCAGTTCTGGTAAAGAAGATGCTGGGGGGGGGCGTCTCAGAAAAAGGTCAATCGACCTATTTTTCTTTTGAACCCCCGACTTCGGGATATCTCCTCTGCGCGTGTTGCCCTTACTCATGTGAGAACTTTTCTCAGATTATGAGTCCCGCGCTATACCAGGCTTCGCCACGATTGCTATCACACAACCGCTTAAGCCACCCCAGCGAGTATCTGGGTACCAGAGTGAAGTCCTAGAAGCTTCACCCAGCAAATGATTCAGCCTAAGCTACTAAATTAAAAGATTTTGCTCAAAGTCAGGGGAAAAATCTGGTAATGTAAAAAAGCTTTTTAATCTTAGATAAGAAAGGCAGACGTGCTTGAAAAAGCATCTGCACAAAAGAAATAGATAAAAAGAGCCTGTTTACAAAACGGTTCAAAGATTGGACGAAATTACAAGCTAAAAAACGTTCAAAGAAGCCCCGATGGTGTAGTTTGGCTTAGCATTGATGGCTGTCAAGGGCTCTCGCTCTGGCAGTCCGCAGAACCCATCCGACTCGGGTTCAAATCCCGATCGGGGCGCCATACTCCTTTTGGGCGCATAGCTCAGCCAGGTAGAGCGACAGGCTTTTAACCTGTTGGCCGGGGGTTCAAATCTACAGGCAGACTCTCTCTCTTGTGGTGAAATTCCCTCTGCGCCCGCTCTTATTTTCTGGTGAACATTTATTTATTTCTCAATGAAAACTGGTTAGATAGCTTGTTCCTACGGGTTAATTCAATGAAAGTGTTTATTACTGGGACCAATCGCGGATTGGGGTTAGAATTCGTTAAGCAATACTTAAAACGCGGAGATCAAGTTCTGGCAACATATAGAAATCCTAGTAACATAAAGCATCTTCATACGATACTTAATTCTCATGAAGATTTATTATCACTTATTCAGCTCGACGTAGCAAGTTATGAATCATGTAATCATGCATATCGTGAAGTAAAGTCTTATTTTGATAGTATTGATATTTTTATTAACAATGCAGGGATAGCTTCTGGCGGTTCCGCTACAAGCTACACTCTTGGAGGCCTTCACACTGAAGATATTGAGAAGGTCTTTCGGATCAATGCTATTGCACCTGTGTTACTTGTTGAGAAATTTCTAGATTTAATCGAACGGGGAAATTCCCCCAGAATCATTAATATTACTTCGGGGCTTAGCTCAATTACCCGAAAAAATTTGGTCTTCCGCTATAGCTATTGTGCGAGTAAAACCGCATTAAATATGTTTTCCAAGCTCCTCTCGTTAGAATTACGGGACAAAGGGATTATTGTCATTCCTTTGCATCCTGGACATGCAAAAACGGATCTAGGGGGGCCATATGCTCCTCTTGTCCCCAAACAATCCATCAGTGGGATGATTAAGGTTATTGATTCTCTTACACTCGAGGATAGTGGGAAGTTTTTTGATTGGCAGGGGCAGGAGCTACCTTGGTAACGACTTATTACCGACTGTATTTTTAGAATAAGAGGTTCTTACTCGTGTTTCAAGGGGATTTTCAGCCAAAGGAAAAGGATCAACGCAATGATTGCCACTCCTGCTCCATATATAAACATCCAAATGAAATTAAGATCATATAACGCGCCTGCGAGGATTCCTCCCAAAACACTTGCTAAACCTATCAGGGTTTGTAATAACCCAATCCCTGTTCCTTTTAATTCGTTTGGTAGAAGATCCACGGCATATGCTTTCTGAATTCCGTCGTTAGCTGCATTAAATGCTCCATAAAGGCCAAATAAAGCGAAAAACATCCATATATTCTCTGTTAAAGTAAACCCAATGCAAACAATAGCAAATAATGCTATTCCCAACGCAAAGATTGGTTTTCTTCCGTACTTGTCTGACCAAGTACCAAAAGGAATAGACAATACAGTGTAAATGATATTGAACCAAATAAAAACCAATATTGGAAAAACTACCAAGTCCAATGCTGAAGCAGTTGAATCCAAACCTATGACTAGCCTAACGTGTAGAATAAAAAGTAGAATTGTGAAGTTACTCAACCCAAAGATGCTCGACACAATTAGAAACTTATAAAACCCTTTAGGAAGTTGTTTCAGATTTTCTACAAAATTTCTCGTCCTAACAGAAACGTTTTCCAGAGTCTCTCGCGCATCTGTTAAAAATGCGATTGGGATGACTGCTAAGAGAGATATAAAGGCTGAAACAATTATAACAACCTGTAAAATCGTTTGTTCTGTTGTTAAAGTACTTGAAAAGGCTATCACGATTATTAAAGCTAAAAACGAACCGAAAATTGCCCCCGCGGTATCCATCATTCTATGAAATCCAAATGCTCGTCCCCGATATTCTTCTTCCACCGAATCAGCTACCAAAGAATCACGAGGGGCTCCTCGAATTCCTTTTCCTAATCGTTCAGTGGGTTTCAAGATTAGAACCTGTTCCCAAGTATTTGACACTCCGATCCCTAATTTGGCAAAGAAGGGAATTCCATATCCAATTGCAATTAATAACTTTCTTCTTCCCGTTTTGTCTGCAATATAGCCAGAAAATACCTTAACAATGTTTGCTACTGCGTCCCCGAATCCTCCTATGAAACCAACGACCAAACTGGATCCTCCCAATGCTGCAATAAATAAGGGTAAGACTGGAGTCATCATTTCTCCAGAAACATCTGCAAAAAAGGATATTAATCCCATCATGATGATATTTGTGGTCAACCATTTACGTTCTGAATCTTTGCTCATAATAAACACACTAGGAAAGGAATTTGCTAATTTTTGTTACATTTAAGTGGTATTTCAAAAAGCTTCAAAGAGTACCTGATACATTTAAAGGATTCAGATGATCTGAATATCAACAACCTCAAAATTTCATTAAAATTTAAAGTTAAATATTCATTTTAGAGAAGGATGACGTCCTTTTGAATTTAGTGCTTGTTGGAAAACCTGAATTTGCAGGAAAAATCGCTGAAAGTATTTCAAATTCTCTTTTCATAGAAATTAATGAAAGAATTTTTCCTGACGGAGAAATTTGTCCTCGATTGCTCATTTCAAAAGATTTCGATTTCACAGATGCTCATGTTATTGTAGCAATGCAGATAGATGCAAATCAATCCAAAAATGATTATATTATTTCCCTATTATTGATATTATATAATATTAAACAATATAATCCTGCTGTTATGACCTGTATCATGCCTTACCACGCGTATTCCCGGCAAGATCGTGTATCGCGATTAGGAGAGCCTATTTCGATAAAGTTTCTGGCACAGATGCTGGAATCTGCAGGAGTGGCAAATTTTCTTACTGTTAATTCCCATATTTATGGCAAAAGTGAGTTATACGAGTATTTTCAGAAAGCTGATGTTTTCCACCTGTCAGCTATCCCAATAATAGCAGAGAAAATAGTAACATATGTGACTTCCCCAGATGCTGTTGTATGTTTAGCTCCAGATGAAGGAGCAATCCTATTGGCAAAAGAGGCAGCTTCTGCTTTAAAAACTCCCTCTTATGGGGCAATTCATAAAGAGAGAGATCCAAATACTGGTAATATAACTCAATCTTTAGTTGGAGAATCGATTGAAGTACAGGGGCGACCAGTACTCATAATTGATGATTTGGTTAGCTCTGGAAGTACCATGATTGGCGCAGCTAAAATTGCCCGAGAAAATGGCGCATCAACAATTTTTTTTGGCTATATTCACCCTGTTCATACACCAGAGAACTTCAAAAATCTTCAAGCAATTGAACCGCGTTTAATTGTATCAACCAACACGATTAAAACACAGATTGATGGATTATTAACAGTAAGTATTGTTCCATTAATTGTTAACTGGATCCAAGAAGATACTAAAAGAAATAACAGTTGAAGTGAGCTATAAAGATATTTTATTCTTGTCGGTGCTTATCAATTAACTCTCGAATTGCAGAGCGTACAAATTCAGATCGATTAGGATATTTTCCACTCCTAACAAGCTCGGCCATTGCGTCGATCTGTTCTTCTTCTACATACAGAGTTACGGTTCGAATGTTTGACACCTCAAAAAGATTCTGGACAAGAATTAGGAACCCTCAGGCCAATAAAAAAGGTTAGCGGAATCTAGAATTGTTCGGGAAAGCCAATCTTGCCATGTCAGCACAACTCAAAAAGTCAAGTGAAGGTGTATAATTATGGTTGTAGCGCTAATCGTGCTATAGCTGAAGGTTTGATGGGTATTTTAAAAAGCAATGACTACTTGTTGACCGAAATAACAGAAGAAGCGGACATAGTGATTGTCAATACCTGTGTGGTGAAGCAAAACACCGAACATAAAATCAAGGACTTATTACTATCGCTTAAAGATGTACCTCATTTGGTAATTACTGGTTGTCTACCAATAGTGATGCGGGGGTGGGTAAATTCCCATCTTCCTAACGCTTCGATCCTTTTTCCTGACCAAGCAGACCAAATCCTTGCGAAATTGGCAAATCAACCAGTATCCGAGATTAAAAGGGAGGAAGCAGCCAGTTGGGCTAAACTCTATCAGAATCCTCGTGAACGGTACAACCCGATTATTACTACAATTGAGGTTGCCCGAGGATGCCTCTCAAACTGTGCATATTGTATAGTAAAACATGCTAAGGGAAAATTGCGTTCACGGACTCCTGAGTCAATCAGTGAAGAATTTAGATCAGCTATAAATGCTGGAACTCGAGAGATCTGGCTTACTGCACAGGATTTGGGGACTTATGGCTGGGATTTCTCTCCTCAGGTGTATTTACCAACACTACTACAGCAACTTACACATATAAATGGCCATTATTTCATTCGCCTTGGAATGATGACCCCACTCACCATTAAAAAGTTCGAAACGGAGTTAATATTGCAAATGAAGAAAACCAGCGTTTTTCGATTTCTCCATCTTCCAATTCAGTCTGGATCTGATCCAATATTGAAATTAATGCAGCGAAGGGAGACCGTTTCTGAATTTCTCGAATTATTGACTCGCCTGAAAGAGAGAATTGATGAATTAGTTGTAGCAACTGATATCATCGTGGGGTTTCCAGGGGAGTCAAATACTGATTTTCAGGCCACTAAGCTTCTCTTACAAACAATCCAGCCAACTATTGTCAACATCTCGAAATATACTGACCGACCTGGAACTATAGCTGCAAAAATGCCATGTAAAATCCCAACCCAAGTAAAATCTCAACGAAGTAAGGAGCTAGCCAAGCTTACAGGTAAAATCACTGAAACTAATTTAAAGGAGTGGATAGGATGGAAAGGGAGAGTTCTAATAGATGAACCAGGGAAAAAACCCCATCAACTCCAAGGGAGGAATACTTCATATCTACCTGTCATCCTTGACACATCAACCCATGTGATTGGCCAGTTTGTAGACGTAGAAATTACTGAGGCAGGAAAAAGTTACCTGCTTGGAGAAATATGCATATAAAAGTATAAAAGAGAGTAATTATAGTGCGGGGGGAGGGGTTTGAACCCTCGAACTCCTTTGAGACTGGATAGCTTATCTAGTTAAGCGATCTTAAGTCCAGCGCCTCTAAGCGGCGCCTATGACATCCTCTGATGTCTTCTAGCCCATTGGGTTGCGCGCCATTGACCTGGCTTGGCTACCCCCGCTAGGAAGGGTGATTCAAGAGATAATCGTTGGGTTTGGAGAATAGATTTATTATATTTATCTTTTTTAATAGTCTTTAAATAATGACTTTTTGTTCCTTAGTTCTATCTATGTCAGCTTTACAAGGCACAGGTAGAGTTGGATTTGCTCGCGTGAGATTTTAATTTAAAAAACGAAGAACCTTATTAATCAATCGCGCGACTATAGTCACAATTAGGACGTGAGTATCAAAAAGATTCTAAAGTGTAAAAATACGTAAGTAAAAAATTATGGTAATCATATTGGTTCCTTATTAGATAGTTTAGAAGGGAAATGAATATTGGACATATAGAACTACATTATGAAGGAGTATTAGATAATTGGAAAAATTAAATTCTTATGAATCTAGGCAATCTTTACAAATTGTCATTCTAATAAACCTTATTATTTTCTCTGTGAGTATACACTCGACACTAGCTAACACAACGGTAAAGGATACCATTATCTGGGAATATTATTTTACTGATATGAATAATCCTTATGACATGGCTGTTAGAACTATCAGTCTTAATCAAGAAACAAAAAGAGTATTTGTTG
>RDOB01000004.1:180368-261002 GCA_011364965.1 Candidatus Heimdallarchaeota archaeon | reverse complement strand
GGATGTCTTAGGGTCAGCTGATAAAGAAATTATTGCTGGAACTGTCACTTTAGGGTGGGTTGGAGTACTGGGACATGGTCTTTCTTCTGGAATAGAGCTTTTTTTCCCATTACTGGTGGTTAGTGGCAGTCTTGGCCTGCTTGGTCTACTTGGCGGGTATTTTTGGTGGTATAAGCGTAAAAGAGTCACTTAAGGAACTGGTGATGAAAATGAAAAGATATTTATCTTTTTTATTAGACATTAAGTATTAGTTTATAGAAGAGACTACACGAAGGGGAGGAGATCGATTAAAATTGTGAATTGCATTGCTGTCCTTATGAATGTTCAGGTGATTGATTGTGCCTCCTCCTTCCTCTAATGACTCTTCTTCCTTTTTTTCGGATATATCCTCCTTCTCAGTAGTAATGGTTGAACCTAGCAAACCACAGAACTTGGGAAGTATCGCACGTGTTATGTTAAATTTTGGATACACAAATCTCGTTTTAGTGAATCCTCAAGTTAATCTTGCGGATCCTGAAATCGAAATAGTTGCTCGTAAGGCCATAAATCTAGTACATCGGGCGCAAATCGTCCCAGAATTTAGCGCAATTCGTGAACAACATCAATTACTCATTGGAACTTCAGCTCGTACTGGGGGGGATTATAAACTATCACGAGTTGCCCTTCCTCCAGATCAACTCCAGCTAGAGGAATTTTATGCCTCTAAAGTTGCTATTGTGTTTGGTAGAGAGCAGTTTGGATTATCCAATGCAGAAATAGAGCTCTGTGATGTTCTTTTATCCATTCCCACTTCTCCTCTCTATCCCGTAATGAATCTTTCCCATGCTGCCACCATCATTCTATATTCTTTATTCAAGAAGCAGGTAGAGTATATCAGTGAATCCCAGGAGCATTCTACAAAACATCGGCTCGCTACACATCATGAAAGGGTAACTTTGGAGAATTACTTCCAGAAACTCCTTGAAACAACTTCTTATCATATGGAAAAACAGCATGTGGCACTGCAGGCATTTTCTAATATACTATCGCGGGGATATGTCACTGGCCGCGAAATCACTACCCTCATGGGAGTATTTAAGTGGTTTGATATCAATTTGCGTGAAGAAAATTCCTAATCTTTAACATCCGAGAAGCTTAAAATTTAATTGTATAATTGTGGAACTTTAATGATAAGTATTCTTACTAAAACAATATCACATATGCTGGTTTGAATTTAAACAAGTCTTAGAAAAGGGCTCTGTTGGATTTTGTACTAAAGAGATCTCTCTTGCTTTTACTATTTCGACCTTCAGGAGTTCTCTAAATGCACTATCAGCAATATTTTCACTTTATTCACGCGTTTGAATAAGCTAGCTCCAAGAAGGAGGAATTAACGTCATTGTAACTAAAACAAGGATAAAATGTCTTGAAGGTTAGTAAGGAAAAATAAACCTATAGGGAGAATAAAAGAGGTAAGTAAATTCCTCAATCCTGAAAGACTGAATGGCCATTCCCTCATCTGGGTAGCTTTAGTATGTAAGAGCTCTACCAATTGTACCTGTTCAAGTATCGTTGAATCTATCTTAGAGGAATCAGTTGTGAGAGTCGAATAAGCGTGATTCAGCCTTACTGAGAGCTCACGTAGAACAGTATTCTTCTCTTTCTTCATAATTCGATTTAATCCTATCGTTGGCACTATAAAATACAACAATGGAAGAGAGAGCACCCCGAATAGTGCTACAATCCGCCATTCAAGGGGATATATTGAAGTGGCTGGTCCTAATACCCAGTATAAATAAGTAGTACATAATAATGTTATCATTAAGGATATTCGTAATAAATAGGTCGAGATAGAATGTATTCCCCCAGCTTTGTCTCCACTAAAAACATTAAGAGACACTTTCCAGTTTCTGAAAGGAAGTAGAAGTATTGTAACAGTGGTAGAGAAAATGATCCAGATTAATTCGGAAAAGATTAAGGCGAAAACAGGTTGACCAATCAAAGCAGCAAGAAACTCTAAACTGAACACATATTCTAGAGGTTCAAAACCCATAATAATATTCATTAATCCAAATAGAACAGAGATGAGAAAAATAATTATAGTAATAGCATAGACTTTTTTATCCCATAAAAAACCATTAATCTGTTCCACATTTTCTCGTGGAATAACTTGCTCTTCTTCTAATTTCTTAAATAGATTGAAACTCATGTCAGATGATAAATCAGTGAATAAAACCACCAAAGAGTTGACAATGAGAATGAAAATTTGTTGAAAAATCTCTTGCTCCCATGTCCAACCAGGAGCTAAACCAACTACTTGATGATGAATGAAGAAAATAAGATTACTGAGCCCTGTTAAGAGAAAGATTGCGACTAAGTAACCCTTCCGGCCATATTTTGTAGTTCGTGTTAAAAAATCGTGTTTCTGTTGTTCTTCATTCAAGAATTCCACCACTTCCTTTTATTTCAATAAGAGCTTTAAAACCTATTTACTCGCAATTGTATTATAGATTTGATTAGATTGAGAGCTTTAATATTAATATAACAGTCATCAGCATGAGTCTAGATTCCAATATGCTTTTAGAAAAATATTTGGAATTTTTACTTATTGGCAACAATTTATTGTGGTTGTTTTATATCATTGAGGGTGAATTTGTAAGTATCTTTGGCATCTCATCCTAAAATGGGACAGATTTCCGTCTTGATGGATCGGTTAAAGATCAGACTATTACTCGAAACAGATGTAGAGTGCTTGAGGCACTTCACACACTGGCCGCGAATTGTAATCTATAACGGGGGCGACTCGCCATATACACAATATCCAATACTAGAAATAAAGCCGTTGGAAACTTACCCAGAACTAAGCGCAATAGAAATTATATATGCGGGCGTTAAGAGATTCAAAACAATGAAAGCTTAGAGAAATGTGAAGCGATACGGGTATTCTCCTTAAGTGTAAACGAATTAAAAGCATTCAACACCCATGTACTGAAAAATTGTAAACCTCTGCACACGTTGGTACTAGATGTTAATATATTGACAGAAATCGATCTCGAATGGGTGAAATATTGGTCAAAATTAACCCAGGTATATATTAAGAATAACTACATAACATCAGTAGATTTAAATCCACTTAGAAACTGCAGAAAATTGGAATTGTTAAGTATAGGAGGAAATCCAATAGAAAAAGTGGATTAAACGCCATTATTGGAGTGTCCGAATATACAGTATATAGATACGAAAAGAGAGGGAACAATCCCAAGGAATCACCCGCTCATAGCAACATTGGAGACAAGTTACATCAAGCAGGCCGTCCTACCAGCACCAAAAAAAGAATACGCGGCAGATCTGGAAGTGTGGACAGATAAAAAGAGCACAGTAGAATACAATGAGGACTTCTACGTAAAAGATGAAACATAGCGGGAAGAATACACCATCTATAGACCAAAAACATAAAAAAGGTACCAAGAGAAAGCGAGAATAGGGAGCGCACACAGAACAAAAACCAATGAGAAGATATAAAGACCGATTGAAGTCGAAGAAACGACAGAATAAGCATGAAAGAGGCGAATAAATGGCAGAAAGGTCTTCTTTTCATCGAGCGCCGATAGTCCAGTCTGGTAAGACTCCTGTCTGCCACACAGGTGACCTGGGTTCAAATCCCGGTCGGCGCATTCTTCTTATTTTCTTTCTGTTATTATATTTTCAGTATCTAAATGTGTCCCACCCTCGTTTTTCTATGGAGATTTTTTTATCTCCTTCTTTGAAATAGACACCAGGTTTATCTATGCATTTTCCAATCACAGTAAATATGCATCCCTTTTCCTCAAATGAAGATTTGACTTTTTGAACGCATTTTTCTGGAATAGTGAATATTAACTCATACTCCTCCCCTCCGTACATCGTTAATTCAATCCGCTCTTGTGGTGATGTGAAAATTTCAGTTAGGTCTTTATTTAGGGGTAGTTGATTTACCAAAATACCTACATTTGACGCTTGAGTCAACCAATGTAAAGATATGGCTAATCCGTCTGAGCTGTCTATGCATGCATGGTTGAAATGCGTATTACTTAATATAAGTCCCTCTTGAATTCTGGGTTCAGGCTCATACAGCTGTTGAAGTGCTTTTTTTGTTAAAAATTCTGGATAAATACTTTTTTCTTCTCCCTCTAACAGTAGTTTAAACCCTAGAGAAGTTAATCCAAACTCACCTGTTACACAAACTAGATCTCCTTTTCTTGCATTCTTACGAGCTAAAATTGTTCCTTTCTCAACGATACCTACTCCGATCCCCGTTAATGTCGATTCTCCTGCAGTTCCTAAATCTCCCCCAAAATATTTCGCGTTATACCGTTTTAAAGCACTTTTTATGCCTTTTATAAGATCTATAAAATCAGCTTTTTTCATATCTTTTTCCAAAACCAAGGAGGAAAGAAAACAGGTGGGAAGCCCCCCCTTTGCCGCGATATCTGAAAAAGTACTTGTTATTAGTTTTTTGCCAATTTGTTTCCATGTTTGATGAGGTAGGAAGTCAGATGCTCTAGACATCGAATCTACATTCATGAGAATATATGGGGGGATATCATTTATCACATATGCGTCCTCATTATTATCTAAATGGACCATGTGGTCTAAAAAAGGTTGTAGCAGGTGAATAATTTCCAATTCTCCTATTGATTTAAGCGATGTCAACTATATTCCAATCCCAATTCGTTTCCGTTTCAACATCTAATTTAATACATAACTGTAAAAAACCCTCTTGACAGAAAAATGAGTAACACAACAGCTTCAGAGAGTGACGGACGTTTTCGAGCCTTTATTCAGCCCATAATCATTGTTATTCTAATTGCGATCGTTCTCTCCATGTTTACTTTAAGTTTTTATCAAGCTATCGATGAACAACCACCAGATATATCCCCAATTCCCGAAAATCCCTCTGATCCGGGCGGAATTGCCCAAGGAGCTCTACTTAATATGTTATTTTATGTTGGGCTAGCGTTTCTTGGAGGACTTGTTGTTTTACTCATTATTAAGAAAGGATTCATGCAATTCTTGGTATATTTCTTTGCTGCTTTGATGGGATTCTCTTGGTTTGTCTTTGGATTATTTTATGGTAGTATCCTTCTAATTGAAAGTATAAATTTAATATGGAACATTTTACCTTCTTTCCTTCAATCAGCTATCAACAATTTCTTTGAATGGTCCATAACGATTGATTCACAGCCAGTTTATGTAGTAGAAATATTTTTATATGGTTTTGCACTTCTTTTGGCCATTCTGGGAACATTTTCATTTGCTATTCAAACTTTCGATCGCATCTGGATTCGAAACATTATGATGATGTTCTTTGGAGCTATGATTGGATCAATGATGGCTATTCATTTGGGACTTTTGACTGCATTTCTTATTCTAATTGGCCTTTCTCTTTATGACATATATGCTGTCTTTCGAGGCCCCTTAAAGGGTATTATCGATCATGGAAGAGAATCTGCAGAAGCATCTATGGAGATGATAGAAGCAGAATCTGAATCAGGTGTGAAATACGAAAAAGTTCCCTTATTACCTGCACTACCTGTATATTCAACCCCTTTGATCAATATTGGTTTGGGTGATTTTGCTTTCTTTAGTATGTTAATCAGCGCAGCGGTAGTAATCGGATATGAGCTAGCCAATCCCTTTCCCTTAATAACAGCACTCATTGGACTCTTTATTGGTGTATTTGCAACTTTTAAGTTACTTCAGAAAGAACGGGCTTTACCGGGGTTACCTCTTCCGATTTTTGGAGGCTTACTATTCCTTACATTGGGGGTGTTAAGCATCTTAATTTTGGGTATTACGAACCTAGAATCAGTTGTTGCTCTATTCTTTTGATTAAAAGTCGTCTTATAAAAATCAGAATGAAATTCAGAGATAAAATTACATTTCTTATTTTATAATGGCTTACATAGCAAATAATGCTTCTCTCTCTAATTGAATAAGGTATTCGTTGATTTTCGTTTCGATATCAATACCCAGTTGCCCTGCTAAAATAATTGAATTTAAAAACGCCGTAATAATTTCATCAACAACTTTTTCGTTATTAAGTAAGTTAGGATCAACCATTTTCTGGAGTGCTGTGGCGAGTTTGGGGTTAAAGAATGGTGATTTGGCGTTATAGCTTCCTGTTAAATGGCCAATTAATGTTTTTACACGATCTTGGATTTCTGAGACACTCATGTAATACTGCATAGGGGCTACACCTTTTCTGAATTTCTGATCTATGTTACCTCTTGTTTTCACTTATATATTAAGATTTTCTGGAAATAGTAAGGACCGACTAACATACCTATAGTTGTCTGTTCTGAACTCATTCTTTTTTTTTGTCGTTAAATCGAATATTATCGACTCGAAATGGTGGGGGGCTAAAAACCCGACCAAAATCTCATTTATTATGATTATTCGTTATTTTCGGCATTAAAATACTTAGATGTATATTTTCTAAATATATTCACCTATTTTTCAGAAAAATGAATTCTAAGCTTGGGGAACTTGGTTTTTAGGACAGCTTATATTATGAGATCGAAAACGGGAATTGAGTCGGCAAGTTTGGAGAAAAAATTCACCTTTCTCCAGTTAAATTCAATATTTCATCCCTATAATACGAAAAAGGTACGGAGTACGAAAGGAAATCGTGTTAAATTCTATAAAAGCAAATATCAACAGATTAATGATATCTCTCTCAAGTGGTACTCACCAATAGAGTCACTAAGAAAGAATTTAAATTTCATAAAATACTCTCCCAATAGTCAGATTTCAACCTTTGTGTTTAAATCCAGTATCTAACTTTAGTGTTCTAAATGAACGAGTAAAGAGGACCGTATTACGATGCCAATCACCGACCCAGAGAAGCGAGAGATCGTTCGTGCCCAATTATTAGACATGATGATTTGTAGAAAGTGCTATGCACGAAATCCTCCAAAAGCTACAAAGTGCCGTATATGTCGTTCAAAACGCTTAAGACCCAAACGGAAAGAACGAGCGGGATAAACTTAAAACATGGTTACTCAACCCTGATGTTTTTTTGTTCATGTACGTGTAGGAATTTATTTTATTTATTTGAGATCTTATCTTCTATAAACAAATCCCCTCTAGCTGAGTGGTGAAAAAATGCAGGAATTCGATGGAAGTGAAGGAGAAGGTGGAGGGGCAATCCTTCGCTTAGCAACTGCTTTTGCAATTATTTCAAAAGAACCTGTTAGAATAATAAATATACGTAAAAAAAGACCAACCCCTGGCCTCAAAACACAACATCTTATTGGACTTAATGCTCTTGCAGATTTCTGTGGAGGGCAATTAAAAGATGCAGTTATTGGATCTGAATCGATTACTTTTATTCCTGGGGATAATTGGAAATCCGAGCTAAATCTGACCATTTCTACTGCAGGGAGCCTGGGTTTAGTTCTTCAATCAATCCAATTAGCTGCTTTAGGAGCCTCATCCCACCAGCTTGAGGTGAATTGTCATGGTGGCGCTACATTTGGTAAATGGGCTCCAAGCATTCCTTATATTGACCTTGTTACCTGGTATATTTTTAGACAATTGAATTACCATATAGAAATGACCGTTGAAAGGCATGGATTTTATCCTAGGGGAGGTGCGATGATAAAAGCGACTTTTCATCCCCCCTCTTCATTGACAGGCATTGATTTATCTCATTTTAATAATCCGAAAAGTGCTGTTATTGCATCTTATGCTTCAAATAGTCTTAGAAAAGCACGAGTTGCTGATAGGCAAACTTCTTCAATTACACATGTCCTAAATGAAAGGGGAATTGATGTATCAGCTACAAATTATTATGTTGAAGCAAATAATCCAGGTTCAGGAGTTCTAATTTATTCGCAAATAGGCAAAACCTCACTAGCTGGAGATTTTGTGGGTGAAAAGAGATTTCCTGCAGAGAAAGTTGGAGAGGGTGCAGTAAAGCGGTATATTAATACGTTGGATGCACAAGCTGCCGTTGATCCGTTATTAGCAGATCAGATTACTCCAATACTAGCTCTAGCGACATCTTCAAGCGTATTTTGCACTCCATATATATCTAATCATTTAAAAACAAATATCAGTATAATTCAAAGATTTTTCGATGTATCTATTGAGACTTACAAACAGGAACACAATTTTCTGGTAACAATTGATATCTAGGTCTTAATCAAAGTTTCTGATTTGATCCATTTCAAATACGCTTCACTACCTGTCGTAATCGGATAAACGCTTAATGCTGGTAGAGAGTAGGAATGTCTCTCTTCAATAATTTTTTTAATTCTATCAATCAGATGATCTTGAGTTTTGCCCCATAAGACGATCTCAGTACTCTCTTCGACTTTACCTTCCCAAGAATAAATTGAAACAACATTAGATATTAAATTTGCACACGCGAGAAGTTTTTCTTCAACCAAATATCTAGCCAAGGATTTGGCTTCCTTCATCGATTCAAAAGTTGAATAAATTGCAACAAACATTATTTTTCACCAATAATTTTCCGACTGCTATACCCAAAGCGCTTTTCTGATTTGCAAATTAAGCACCGATAATGAATTTGTTTTTTTTGTGAATTTAAACGCACTTTTACTGTTTGATTACTGAATGGTGTTTTACAAGTTTTACAAAATAGTATTCTATGCCGTTTTGAAAGATGGAATCGTCCCCGTTCAGCTAGTTTCCTTGCATCTGAATATAATTGCTTGCTTCGTTCTGGATCCACTACACGCAATTTTAAACTTTCATTCAAGAGAAAATTGGTCGCTTCACGACCGATCAACAGATTTTGCTTTTTATCTTTCGATCTTTGCTGTCTTCTGCGTGCTTTTAAGGAAACCAATAGATTCAACGTCCATAATACAGAGACCATTCAAGAAGAACCCAAGAATTACAGTTAATAAAAGCCCTTCTTTCCCTTAGAAAAACCATCGAAAATTGACTTAAATCTGAGTTTTAACAATAAGTTGAACCAGATTTAATAGACTGCAATAAACCTTTTTAATCTGAAACAAGGCGGGTGATATTGCCAGAATTAGCGCAAGGAGTACCTGATTCCACATGAGAAAGTTGAAACAAACTCTGTTGGAATACTGTGTCCCAAAGAGGGCTCCGATGGTGTAGCTTGGCCCAAGAATGGCGCCATGTGAGGCATTCGGCCAATCATTTCAGGCTTTCGCCCTGACACTGGTCGGATTTTGCTGGAAATTCCAGAAGAAGACCACCAGCGGTAGGACTCGGGTTCAAAGGAATCGAGATGTGTTCTCCTTTCTGAAAATCCCGATCGGAGCATTATTCGCTCTGGAGATCTTTCCCAAGAATACAAACACGACTTAGTGATTAACTATGAGCAGACCCTTAGATGTATTAAATGGTGCACTTAGCAAAATGGTCATTTTGAAGGTGCGTGGTCAGCGAGAAGTCCGCGGGATTTTACGTAGCTATGATCCCCATCTTAATCTTTATCTGGAAGACGCTGAAATGATCTATCCCCCTCAAGAAGATGAGGAGGAGCAAAAAGTGGAAGCTTTAGGAAATATTATCCTTCGTGGAGATAATGTTATTCTGATTTCCCCTCCATAATTCTCTATATTTTAATTAATAATGAAAAAATGGTGTAAATAATGACTAAAGGAACAGCAGCACGCGGAAAACGCACCTCCCAACGAACACATATGCAATGTCGTCGATGTGGAAATCGAAGTTACCATAAACGAAAAGGTCAATGTGCCTATTGTGGATTTCCCGCTCCGAAACTTCGACGGTATTCTTGGCAAACCAAGAATTTTAATAATCGACGTAGGATTGATTAGAAACAATCCCACAAAAATTATAGAAGTATTAAGCACCTAGAGATATTAGCAGTCTGTTTTTAGAATATCACAAAAGTAAAAAAATAGGTATGCAAAGGAAAAATTAAAATAAATTTCATGAGCTGCTGAGTAAAAGCTGGTTAAAGGCCAGGCTGAGAGATTAAAGAAAACTCATGAATGTTTATAACACCAAGCCGCGGTAGCTTAGCCCGGGAGATGCACCGTTATGACGGTAGCGACCCGTAAGCGCTGGACTGAAGATCTAGGGTGATCCTAGGATTGGATATCCAGTTGCCGTGCGTTCAAATGGTAAATTGAGGTAACCTCAGTACCTGAAATTCGCACCCGCGGCATTTCTCTCTCTAATTCAATATTTTTCAAGTTGCTTTTAAAATGCCTCAGTTTTAATATCCCCTTAGAAAAGAGCTGAAGAGAGGACATCTTTTTTAGATATAAATCGAAAGTGATTTTCTTGAAATCTTAATTCATCCTATTATTAGAATTGGAGCCTATTTCCATGAAACCAACAATAACTATCTCTTTAGGTGGAAGTATTATCAACCCAGGTGAAATTGATAAGAATTTCTTACAATCATTTGCAGATGCTATTATTGCGTTACTTCCCAAATTTAGGTTTATGATTGTTTGCGGTGGAGGGATCGTAGCTCGTCAGTATATTCAAGCATTACCAGATGGCTTAACTGAGGGCGAGCGGGATTACATGGGGATTGCAGCCACTTGGGTAAACGCACGGTTGCTTTCTTTCTACTTTAAGGGTCATTGCTCCCCTCTATTACCTTCTACTGAAAAAGAATTACAAGAACAGCTTCAACAACACGATATCGGCTTATCAGGTGGCTTTCTTCCTGCTATCAAGACTGATGAGGATGCAGCAATACTTGCTGATCTTTTTGGGAGTCCTATGTTGATTAATATAACAAATGTTGATGGAATATATGAGAAAGATCCCAAAAAGCATCCTAAAGCAAAAAAATTTGACCAGCTATCCTATTATGAATTTTATGAGGTTGTTTCACCATTATCATTAGAAGCAGGATCAAATGCTCCATTTACATTAATAGCTGCCAAGATTTGCGAACGATCTAATATAAAAATCATTATTTGTTCAAATAATGTAGATAAAATTAAGGATGCGATTCAGGGGAAGAATGTGGGTACAATCATTCAAAATCGATGACCCTACAATGCCATCTAAAAATAGGGTTTTTCCTGCTTTTCCTCCCAATACATATGGAGTTATTAACTTCTGGGCTGAAGAATACTGGGCTTTCGAAAAAATAAGATTCCTGAAAAATAAATATCCTAACCTTGAGTTTGAGGGCATCATTGCCCCCGATTTTTATCTAAAGTTACATAATTACCTTAAGAAGCATCCCCACAATCAAGTATTAAACTCACGATCCTATAATGACCTCCCTTTTAATATTTGGAATGAAACCCCAAAATTACTCAATGTTTCACCCTCTCACGCTCCTGCTAAATTCATTGCTGGAGATTATTTAAAGCATTTTGACGAAAATTTTGGGATTATCACTCTAGATGCCCATCTTGACTTTCGAGACAACCATAATATACACAATGCATGGATTACTAAAAATCTAGCCAGTAGAACAGTCGTAATAGGACTTTGGGGAGATTCTTCAAATGAATTAAATAATCTCTCAAATTTTGCATTTTCAGAATATCAGCTATCTAGATTGATTCAGAATCAGGGGTTTATTAAATGGCTTGAGGAGAAATATATTTATGTAACGATAGATCTAGATTTTTATCAGATCTCTCGGAATCCATTCATGGGTTATGCAAATTTTTGGCATAGAGACCTAATAATCGGACATTCTATGAATCTTGAACAACAATTAGAGGAATATAAAGAGTTGAACTCGGATTCAAACGTTCAACTGGGAGAAATTCTTGGCTACTTCACTGATCTTGAATCTTTTAGATTACAGAAAATAAAAAGTGTTGAAACCCAATCCAAAGAAATAAGAGAAACATTAAAAATACTCTCAATGATTTGTAATCGATGTTCAGCGAAAATATTGCGATTAGACTTCGTTGAATATTCTCCTCTCACTGATTGGAAGCAAATAACATTTAATGAATTCATTAATAGCTTTTCCACCTTCTATAAAGCGATTGAAAGCGCTTTGTTAAATCCCGGGTCTTTTTAACATCGCTGTTAAAGAAGAAATACTGGGCAATCCAGACGATATATGGAATTAGGAATGCAAAATGAGCTTTAAACAATATAAATATGAGAAAGAATTGACAGATCTCCAAAAAAAGGAATCTCCAGATGGGAGTACATGTCTTATCTCTCTCTATGTTCCTCCTGATCGTGCCATCGCTGCTTTTGTTCAAGAGCTGACCGAAGAGATAGGTACAGCAACTAACATTCGTAGTAAATTCACTCAGAAAAATGTTGTTAGCGCACTCCGCACAGTCATTGGCAAGTTGAAACTATATGGTAATAAATCTCCTTCAACTGGAATTGTTTTTTTCGCTGGTGCCACATCTGATTCAGGTCATAAGGATTTTAAAATCGAATCCTATGTTTTTGAACCTCCAGAACCAGTTTCACGAAAACTTTACGTTTGTGATAACCGTTTTCATGTTGAACACCTTTTAGATCGGATGGTTGAAAAGGAATTATATGCATTGCTTGCTATTGATTCAGCTAAAGCTACTATTGCTACATTAAAGGGAGGAAATATTGAAATCATTAAATCTACAAGAAGTGGAGCAGCTAAAAAACACAGAAAAGGTGGCCAGAGTAGCGTTCGATTTGCTAGATTAAGAGAGGAAGCTGTAGCTCGATTTATGAAAAGAGTTGCTGATGAATTAAAAAATTTCTTTATTGAAGCCCCTGATAAGAATTTAAAAGGAATTATCGTTGGAGGACCTGGTCAAATAAAAGAACAAGTGATTGAATACTTTGATAAGCGCCTAAAAGACAAACTGATTGGGATAAAGGATTTAGGATATGGAGGAGATCAAAGTGGGATCCGTGAATTAGTCTCAGAATCTCAAGATTTATTAGAAGGAGTTTCAATTATGGAAGAGAAGAAATTGGTTCGTCAATTTCTTGATGCTATGATGGCAAATAAAGCAAATTATGGTGAAAAAGAGGTTCGAGAGAATCTTAAAATGGGAGCGGTCGATACATTACTTGTATCAAAGGGTTTGAATCTATTACGGATGAAAAGTACATGTTTAAATTGCTCTTTCCTCCAAGAAGCAACGATTAAATTTGAAGAAGAAAGTAATTATATATCTGAAATTCAAAAAACCTCCTGTCCGAAGTGTAATACTCTTAAATGGGACATTGAAAAGAAAGATTTAATTTTGAATCTGGGATATTTAGCTGAAGAGACTGGGGCAAGAACTGAAATTATCAGTGACACAACAGAAGAAGGTAGACAAATTCAGAGTTTTGGAGGCATTTGTGCTATATTACGTTATGAGATAGAGCATTAGATCTGTAAGAAGGGATGAAGAATCGTAAAGATTGTTGGGGATACAAGAGAATCGTTTGGTCACGCGATAATAATTTTAGAAGCCGAGGATCATTATCAAGGGATTGATAGTGAATATGTGTACCTCACAAAGCAGTTTGGCCAAAAGGGATTAGACTGGAAATTTATCCAGCAAAGCCTGGCCGAGCATGAATCAAGAATATTCGATATCATTGAGATTAAGCTCGCAAATAATAGCAATGAAAAAGATCTACTTTGAAGTCGCTGATTTTTACGGTAAAGGATTTGACCTGTCTGAAGAAAAATAATGGAAAATGCGCCGACCGGGAATATCAATAAAATACGCCATAGGTATTTTATTTTTGAACCCGGCTTACCAGCTTGGAAGGCTGGAGTCCTAGCTCCGATTATATCAAGGATGTTTGATATAGCCAATGTTATTTTGTTTAATGCCATTCTGTGCTATTTTTGAGTATAAGAAAACCACAAATTTATCTTCAATAGCATAAATTAATTCTTTAAAACGCATAAGAGAAGTAAGTATTTCCTCCTTGGCGGATTACATTAGCTGTTGTTTTTCATTCTTGCATTTCTATATGTCCAAATTAGGGTGGATAGATAGATAAAATTCTATTTTGTTTACATCATTATCAATTACTGGTATAGTAAGCTTCTGGCCATTTAAATTCAGCATATACAGATTGCCTCAATGGATACAAGAGCTAAGAGAAATCCTGAATTCGTTCTCCAAATTAGAGGGATTTTGTCTGCAATTAAATTTAATGATTGTACTTTTGGTAAGAAGTTCCCTATAATTCATTACTAGGGGTAAATGACGCCACAGGTGGGAACTTCCATAGGCGATAGGTGCGATTATTCTTGGAGACACGTTCTTCCATCTCAATAAGCTCTTCAGTGGCGAGTTCCTTCAATAACATCCCCGTCCGTTTGAAATCATAGGAAACATTTAGCTGGAGGAGGGTTTTCTCGATATCCATCGTGATGAGGGGCAGCTTCCCCAAGAAACCATAATAGAGAAGGACTTTCACCTGTGACAAGGGGAGCTTGATAACCTGAGAGAAAACCTGGTTCTTCTGGAGGGATTATGCTGCCAGTTCCCCTCCCTTATATATTCCAGTACCTGGTATCAGTGCTACTCAGCTACAGGTTGAGGTGTGGAGTTTCGCGGCACCTCAAAGTCATAGTTCAGCTCCTGTTCTCTCCGAGGTAAATGCATACTCTTGGGGCTCCAGTCAGATCTCAACCCTCTATGCGAGTAGCGAGACTGAAGTGATTGCCCGAACGCTGGAGTTCGATTCGAATCAATCTCCTGGATATTTCTTTGACAATGGGGATGATGTTTTTTACAATGGTGAGTATTATAGCCGTCCTCGCCAGAATGGAGTGATTAATATTCTAGTAGGGGTATCACATCAAGATCCCGTAAATTCATCCTTACGGTATAACTTTAATTTTAACTCAGCAGTGAGTGTTGGCACCAGTCTTCCCGCTTATATCGATTTCAACCGTCCTGCAGGGTCGATCCTAGAACAAATCCTCGCAGTATTATCATTCATCGCGTTGATGATATTGATTATCTTC
Organism: Candidatus Heimdallarchaeota archaeon; assembly: GCA_011364965.1. Lineage (GTDB taxonomy): Archaea > Asgardarchaeota > Heimdallarchaeia > Hodarchaeales > Hodarchaeaceae > Hodarchaeum. The sequence continues at coordinate 246,094 of RDOB01000004.1, read as the reverse complement.
GTGAATGTGGTTGCCTCCATGATTCCAGGAGTAAATGTCATTGTAGGCTGGATTGATGTAGCAGTTATTAGTATAATGACGGCAGAACTGCTTTTCTTTGGGGAATTTGGATATCTCGGCCATTCTGAAGCCTACTGTACGAACAAATACTTCCGTTTAGTCTATGATTGGGTGTTTGACTGGGATTGCAATATCGCCCGCCTGATCCTGCCTGGTCAATCATATGATACGGTCAATTATTGCTGGAAACCCGACTAAAAGCTCTATTTCGTAATAATTCCGTAAAAACAAAGGTTTATAAACCAGAAAAACGTTAATATATGCATAAAGTATTAAATCGTGGAGTGGTTACAAATTAAATTACCTGAAGCGTTCATCAAAAAGGGCTTTTCTGGATCGTACGTTGTAAGCTATAACGGGGGCGACCCACCATATACTCGATATCCAACACTAGATTTCAAGCCGTTGGAAGCATACCCAGATCTGAGTAGTATAGAAATTATCTTCGCGGGCCTTAAAGAGATTCAACACAGTGAAAGCTTAGAGAACTGTAACGCAATAGAGGTATTCTCCTTAAGTGGAAACGAATTACAGGCATTTGAGACTCGCGTCTTGAGAAAGTGCACGCCACTACATACACTGACACTTCGTGTCAATCTGTTACCAGAAGTCGATCTGACCTGGGCCAAAGGCTGGCCAAACATAACCCGGATAGATATTAGGAGTAACCGCCTGACCTCAGTCGATTTAACGCCACTGAGGCACTGTCAAAATTTGAAGTCACTTTATATGGGCCAAAATCCTCTAGAAAAAGTGGATTTAACCCCCGTATTGGAGTGTCCGAAGATCCAACATATTGATATAGGGCAAGTGGGGGCAATCCCCAATCCTCACCCCCTCCTATTAACATTGCAGACAAGTTACATCAAACAGGTCATTCTACCCGCCCCCAAAGACAACTACGCGACAAATCTGGAAGTATGGACAAGCAAAAAGAGTTTCGTCGAGTACGATAAAGACTTCTACACCAAAGATGAAACATGGCGAGAAGAGTACACGATTTTTAGACCAAAAACATAAAAAAGGGACTAAGAGAAAGGGAGAACAGGGAGCGTACACAAAACAAAAAACGAAGAGAAGACACAAAAGCTGCTTAAAGACGGGAAAACACTCGATTAAGCAATGAATATCCGAATAGATGACGTGTCGCGCCGATAGTCTAGCCTGGTTAGGACTCCAGCCTTCCAAGCTGGTAAGCCGGGTTCAAAAATAAAATACCTATGGCGTATTTTATTGATATTCCCGGTCGGCGCATATTTCTTACTACTTTGCGATCATATATGATTTCTAAGCAGAATAGGGTCTTATTTCCCTTTCCCTTCAGTTTCTAATTATTTTCATACAGATCTCCCTCTTAAACTCCCTCCTTTCTAATTTTCTCATATATATACTGGTCTTTTTGCTGTAATTCTGTTTTTCTTCTTCCTCTATATTCTTTTTGTGGTAGATTTCAGGGTGCTTCAATTTTGCATTTCATCTGTGTTTTTTGGACATACAAAGGAACTTTTTTAGACTTTCCCTCTTTAAGCAAGATTCGACGAAATGGGCATCATTTCATGCCTGATTGCTGGAGTAATGATTAATAATGTCTACAAAGAGCTTCCGACATGTGCTTATCAGTTTCGCAACAATAACTATCCTACTTAACCTATTAACAAATCCCTTGGCTAGTTCTACACAACTAATCGAGGACACAAATATCAATAACGAATCCTATGAGAATGAATTCCTTAAAATTACTTTTTTAATTTCTCAAAATGATACTACTGTTCCTGATAATACTACAACGACCACTGAGTCTGATACTGACGAAACTAATACCACTACTACTGTTGAATTCCCCGAATGGAAAAATCCTTTTGTTGATGATAATCTTTATTATCCTTTTGCCTTAATCTTTTCCCTCCTCGGAATTTTTTCTTCTATTTGGCTTGTATTCTTTGTAGAGACTAGTAAAGAGCGTACAATCCGCGAAAGAATCATTGGATCTGCTATTCGCTTAGTGATAATGAGTATATTCCTAGGTTTAGCTCTACATTATTGGATTCTTTTTGGACCTATATAAAATTGTCTTTATCCACTCTGAAAATTCTATTCTTACCAGGGGTTCTACTTATAAGGTCATTTTGTAATATAGCGGATTATTATAAGAAGATTCGGTGATTTTCCTTTTTTTTGAAGTCCCCTCGCTCTTTATTTCACGAATACTCGTGTTCTAATATGTTCACCAGAAGGTTTTTAATCCTATAATCTTATGTTCACCTGAATTTTTTCCTATCCTAACCATCTAAAGAGATGTAAGGAAGAAATTATTTGACATTATTAGATTATTTTCTTAAAGAGGAACAATCATACTGGAGCATGCAAGCCCTTCTAAGAAAGGCTATTTGTCGGGGGAAGTGGATTTTACTTTATGGTAGCAAAGTTATGGCTGTATCTGAAACTCGAGATGAGATTTTAAGGCATTTCCACGATTTTTCAGAAACTCTTGATCCCCGGCAAAATCTTCCAGGGGCGATTTGTGTTCAGGTTGGTAATGAAAGTAAATTCTATCGAATTGAAAAGAATAATACGAATAGCAAGAATGAGGAAAAAGAGGAAGGAGAAAGGTTTCCAAGGTATGTTGAAAAGCTCTTATTGCTTTAATCTTTAATTATTCTACTGTGACCGTTTTCGCTAGATTTTTCGGCTTGTCCGGATCCACTCCTCGTGTTACAGCTGCATAGTATGCCAACATTTGAAGGGGTAGGATGTAGGAGATTGGATTGATGAGGTGTAAGGGAGATGTAGGCAATATGAAAGCGCTATCAGATCTTTGGATAATACTATGATCTTTTTCAGTCACAGAAATGATATACCCTCCTCTTGCCTTCATTTCTTCAGCATTATTTAATAATTTTTTGGCTGTGGCGTCGTTTGGGGCTATCATAATTATCGGAAAACTTGGTTCTACAATAGCAATCGGACCATGCTTACTTTCTCCAGCAGGGAAAGCTTCTGCGTGTATATATGAAATTTCTTTGATTTTTAAGGCCCCTTCTAGTGCAATTGGCAAATTTGGTCCTCGTGCAAGAAAATAAGCACTTTTTCGGGAGGAGATTCTTTCAGCCAATCGTTTCGCCTTAAATTCATTTTGTTGGATAATTTTACGTGTGATTGAGGGTGTTTCTTCGTTCAATATTTGAAGCATTGAATCGAATTCACTTTTATCTAATGTCCCTATCTCATGCTGTAATTGGAGGGCTATTCGTGCAAGGAGGGCTACTTGAGCAGTATGCGTTTTCGTTGCTGCTACACCAATCTCAGGTCCAGCTCGTGTATACAAGGGGATATTACTTAATCGGGGAATTGAAGAATCCACGACATTTGTTATGGCTATTATCGAAGCGCCATCCTTTTTTGCTGGGGATAAAGCTTTCATCACATCTAATGTTTCCCCTGATTGACTTACTGCTATAATGGCTGTTTCATTATCAATTAGGTGCGAATAAGAATCGTATTCTGACGCAATTACCGGATAAACAGGTTTTTTATTTAATATACGTTGAAATTGGTGATAACCAGTTAATCCTGCATGGTAGCTTGTTCCACAGGCAAGGATGATGATTCTTTCAGCTTCTAATATTTTTGTGACAGCTGAATGAACTGATTCTGAATTAATAGTTAGAGTATTTCGTAATGCAATCGGTTGCTCATGAATTTCTTTTAACATAAAATGAGGATAACCGCTTTTTTGAGCACTTTCTGCAGTCCAAGATACAATAAAAGGTTTCGGTTGCACTCTATAACCGTTTTTCTCAATATAAACCGATTTTGGAGTTAATGTTGCGATTTCGCCATCTTTAAGGACAATCACTTTTTTCGTATATTCTAAAAAAGCAGGAATATCGCTCGCAGCGAATTTTGTATCGTCTTGAATTCCAATAACTAAAGGACTATCCTTCCGTGCCAAGAATATTGTTTCTGGTTCTTTTGCATGAATCAATGTGATGGCATAGGAACCCTCGATTTGAGAAATAACTCTTCTAAAGGCCTCTTTTACTGTAGGCGCCAGTTCAGGGTGTTTTAGCTCTTCTTCTACTAAATGTGCTAAAACTTCTGTATCTGTTTCTGAAATAAAAGAATGCCCTGATTCTCTTAGTTTTTGTTTTAATTTCAGATAATTTTCTATTATTCCATTATGAACTACCGTTATTTCTCCAGTACAATCCCCATGTGGATGTGCATTTTCTCGGTTGGGGGGTCCATGTGTAGCCCATCGGGTGTGCCCAATACCTATCGTACCCTCGAGTTGTTCAAGATTTAATGCATTATCTACTTTTTCAATCGTTCCCTTATCCTTCAATGTGTGAATTTTGCCATTATTAATAGTAGCAATCCCCACACTGTCGTATCCCCGATATTCAAGACGTTTTAGTCCTGTTGTAATCATTTTTGAAACATTTTTCTTAGATTGAGTCGTAATCGCAATAATTCCACACATTTTTTCTTCGTCAACCTTGAATTCACTGATAGGTGAGTGTTCATATTTGAATCGTAAAACAGATTAAAAAAAAAATCTTATTAGATTATTTTTATTTTTTAGCTTTTGGATATCTTGAAGTAGAGGACAGTCCTAACAAATTAAACTCCGAAATTCCCATTTTAATCAAATTTTATCAGTAGATTTAAAGAATAAAGATTATTTAATTTAGGAAATATACATAAAATCCTTTTAGCAGAAAGTTTAAATTCTACTAATCTAGTTAATTTTGTAGTAGTGAAACGTTTATACAAAAGAAAAGCACCTTTAGCGGTTAAAAATTAATGATGTGATGTCTTAAATGCAGGATGAAGCACTTTGTCGTATTTCCTCGGAAGAAATTCGGATTTTAAGCCATGAAATACGTTGGAAAATAATGAATTTGCTTGCAACCGAGGATTCTATTTATGCAAAGCAGATTGCTGAAACCTTAGGTCTAACAGAACAGAAAATTCATTATCACCTTTCTTTGCTTAGAAATGCAGGATTGATTCACCAAACTGGAGTTCGTTCCATAAAAAGGGGTCGTGCTAAAATTTTCAAACCAGTTGCAAATCAATTTTTTGTTTCATTGACCCCAGATGTTTCATCTGAGCATAATACGATGTACCAACATATAATTAAAGAGAAATTTACGAATAACGGTAAATTCAGAGGTAGTATTGTGGTAGGTAGTGCTGAACCTCATGGACGTTATGATGCAGTATCGAGGGACGGTTATTTAGCAGGAGAGCTCTGCTGGTATCTAGGAGCTCATCTTTCTACTCATAAGCCATCATATCTTCCCTATTTTGTTACGACTGATATCTCATATCAGAAACAGCCAAATAAGATGAAAACGAATTTAATTCTCATTGGAGGCCATATTACAAATATTCTTACAGCTCAGTATAATAAAACACTTCAAAAGAAATTTAACATTTATTTTGTAGAGAATCAAATCAAATTTGGGGAAGAAATCTATTCATTATCTAACCATGGGATTATTGCGCTAATGCGAAATCCTAACCGAAGTAATTATTGGATATTAATATTAGCAGGAGTACGCAGTCTTGGAACTCAAGCTGCTATTCATGCAATTGTAACAGACAGTCTAGATGTAATTGAACAAGAAACTGAATTTGCATCTGTGATAATAGGTGAAATTAATTCTCAAGAACGGATTAAAAGCGTGAAGAAAATTACTTCTGTTTCTTATTCCAGAGGATAATGGAATATTTAAGTGATGGATAAATGATCTTTTTTCTGAAGATACAGATCTGCTCTTCGACGCGTTTTACAATCTTTTGTAATTTAGGAATGATTGAATTTGTCTGAAACTCAAAAAATGTTCAAAAAGGCAATCGAGAAAAAACGGAAGGTCCTAACAGTTCAAGAATCCAAACAAATTTTACAACAGGAAGGATTTCCCGTAAATCCGACTGGATTTGGAAGAAACCTAGGTGAGATTCTATCAGAAGCAGAGAAAATCGGTTATCCTGTAGTTATCAAAGTAAGCTCCGAAGATATAGTCCACAAATCTGATGTTGGCGGAGTAGTTACTGGAATACGTAGCAGTCATGATCTTGAAAATCAATTCAAAATAATGGAAGATACAATAAAAAGAAAAATGCCTAATGCAAAAATAGAAGGATATATTGTCGAAAAAGAGGAATCAGGAGTTGAACTATTAGTTGGTTCTACCTATGACCCTATGTTTGGACCAATTCTTGCTTTTGGTCTTGGAGGAATATATGTTGAAGTTTTGAAAGATGTTGTATTTCGTTTAATTCCGATAGAACGTGAAGATGCTACAGAAATGATTTCTGAGATTAAAGCTGCAAAAATTCTAGATGGTATACGTGGACAACCTCCTATTAATAAGAAGGCATTGATAGATTTATTATTATTGACCTCTGAATTTATTGTTAACCATACTGAAATTGAAGAGCTTGATCTTAATCCTGTGTTTGCATCAGAAAAAGGTGCTGTTGTGGTCGATGCGCGTATTATTCTGAAGACTGCTGAATGAAATAGATTTGCCAAAGAAATCGAAGGCTAATTAAGGCCATGAGTCCTCCGATTATACTAAATACCAAAGCTAATATTGAAATTAATAGAAATCCATCAAGCCTTCCATTTAGTTGTAAGAAAATGACAGGGATTAGCAATCCTCCTCCCCCTATTGCTAGTAGACGGAAAATCGTCTCAATCTGAGAGAATTTCTTTATCTGACCTTTTTGTACTAATATCACAAGGATAAATAAGCTAAATAATGTCCCTATTATGGTTGGAAATCCCATTATATTCCAAAAGTTATCTCCAATAAAACTGGCTCCAATTACGAACATAAATAATACACTTGCTAAAATTGTAATAGGAATAGCGATTAACTCAAATAGCTGAAAACCTGTAATTCTATCCAATCAAGATCAGATCCTAATAAATTGGTTTCAAAATAAATTCTAAACCAATGTCATCATATACAAAATTTCTTATTTGATTTTTAAATAACATGACCTTGATAATAATGACTCATAAAAAGTCATATCCTCTGAAAGCTATGCAAGATGAGCTTCATTTAACCGCTTTAATTCATTTTGGGCAAGATCAATGTGTTATTGACTCTCTTGGTAGTGAAACCCTTCTGAATGCGTTGATCAAATCCAATTTACTCGCTGTTATTCAATCCGACATAGCTATGCCTATAAGACTGGCAAATGATGAAATATATGAAATGGTCCTAAAAAATAATCGCGGATTAGTGGCTAAGGAAGGGAAAGCTAACAGGTATCTTGTTGCTTTGAGAATGGATTTAAATAATACTCTTGCCGCTATTGGTGACGATTTAGATCCTGGAATTGTATTATTTGAAATGTTGAAATTTAATTCCTAAGTCATTAAATTATATTACTTCAAAGGATGAAGATTTTCAATGGACTCAGAATCACTTGATTATACTTTAACTACTCGCGTAAAGGCTATAATTTCTCTTATGAGGCCTCATCAATATTATAAAAATGTATTAGTTTTTTTTGGATTGTTTTTCTCGAAAAATATGTTAAGGATGGATCTCTGGCTACCAATCATTGTCGCATTCATAATATTATGCCTTGTTTCATCTTTGAATTATTTCATCAACGATTTAAGAGATATAGAGAGGGATAAACTTCATCCAGAAAAAAAAACACGTCCACTGCCTTCCGGGAAAATATCTATAATTGAGGCATTATTATTAGCCTTCTTCTTGTTTATTAGCGTAATATTGCTTACTTTTCTTATTCCTATTAATACCACAGAAATTTATTTTCTCAACTATACTAGCGATATATTAGAGGTTGCAAATATTACTATTCCTTCCAAAACCGCTTTCTTCCTTGTTTTAGGAGGTTTATTCGTTACTAGTCAGGTTTACTCATTATTATTGAAAAAAATCGTATTTGCGGATATTATTGCAATCTCAGTAAATTATGTTTGGAGAGCAATCGCTGGAGCTGTTCTGATAAATGTTTCTGTCTCTCCATGGTTGATAATACTCTGTTTTACTACTGCAATGCTTCTATCTATAGCTAAAAGAAAGGGCGACTTAGCTGTTTTGGGTGAAAATGCACATCTGCATAAAGAAGTCTTTCAGATGTACTCCTCTGAGTTATTAAATCAAAGTTTAGCAACGATTGCAGCTATTGAACTCATCGCGGTGTTCATTTACCTTGTCGAGAGACATAAATATGAGACTGTTTTTATTGTACTAGCCTTACCTTTATTTTCTTTCATTATATTCAGATATTTATTTCTAGTATCAAGCGACAGTGCAACTAGTAGAAGAGCTGAAAGAATATTTCTCGATAAACAAATAATTTTGGCTGGAACAATAATTGGGATATTATTCTTCTTAGCTATTTACTATCCCAACTTTCTTGATAACTTAATAGGGATTCCCGACCCTAGATTATAGATAAAATAATAAAAAGAAGAATGAGTAAAAGTTTTACTCATGACAATTTAATCATCGTCATCCTTGTCATCATCTAGATCTTCTTCATCAAGATTTAAATCATCTAAGTCAATTGGCTCTGGAGGAGGAGTTGTTGCCATAGTTATCCCAATCCAAGCAATTATGAAACCTATCATAAGTGTAGCAAGGTAAACAGGCCATAATACTGCATCCATTGGAGTAACTTTCAAAGGATTCAATAATGAAATTAAATCTGCTAGTTCAGCACCAAAGTATTGTTGAATAGGCAAATAAATTGTGTATAGAATCAAGAAGATAATCGTTACAATAAAAATCCCATATCCATAAATTTTATCTTTTGACATTATTTCTTCATACTCCGATTTTTACACTCAATTCGTTATCGTACAGCATTTTAAACGAAGTATTAATTGAGTATTTGGTGAAAAAGTCACTTTAATTTTCCTTTTATATCTATGACTTCAATTCTGTCACCCAATTTTTATTGAGTTTTTGGAAAAATTTTGAACGAGATGAGTCATATGTTAATTATCTTAAGAGAGGGCATTTTGTGTGAGATTTCGGACGAGAAAGACCTTTGAAGCAGAATTGAAAGAAAAATTAGGTTAACCATGCTATTTATTAGCTTATACATTTCAGATGAGAGAAGATTTCATTGAATGGGAGACGGAGTCTCCCCTTAAAATAGACTCAAATTATATGTAAGGGATTCTGCTAATTTTACCTGTCCAGCATACGTTGTAACAGCCCAAAATTTTACAGGACGTATCCCCAGCTGAAAGACATTTACTGTCATATTAAGCGTTGCAATTCCTCTTGAATTTGTAGAAACATTTCCAATCCATGTACCTGTTTCCCATATATTTCCTGTTATGTTCTCAGCATCTGTTCCAACATAAAAAGATATTTGTTGTCCCTGAATAGGTATCCAAAGATCCGGAGGAATAACGGAGATAAGTCGGACGGAGACATTTATCCGAGTATTATTAGTAATAGTTGCGCCTTCTCCAAATGCGCTATTATTCACAACACAACGCCTCAGCACTGATCCTGGATTGAGTTGTTCTTCTAGATAAGCTTGTGCAAATCCCTCTGATTCAAGGTCATAATCACCTCGGATGAAAGTAACAGGAAGAGGTACAAGAGGGTCAAAAGGAATCCATTCTACATGGTTAGGTACAAAATCGTCAGTAACTGGATCATAATACGCTTTAACAGGTATGAGGACTTCCGACCACGCATGTAAATACCGGGATGAAATCATATTATACGGGAAATAACTATCATTTCCCCCTGCATACCCAATTACCACTCTACTAGGAATACCCTGCAAACGGCAAATTGTTGTGTAAGAAGATGCAAAGTGAAGAGACACACCTTTCAAGGTTCCCTCACCTCGCCTGAAGAACCATTCATTATAATCTTCATATTCTGCTGGATGATCCATAACTCCAACTTGTTGCCCTAGCCACATTTCTTGGTCAAATTCTACTCCCAGTGTTTGAAATTGCATCATGTTGGCAAAAGCTTGACCAAATACATCTTGAGAGGGATCATTCCAGGCTGTTGCATTTCCATAAACAGAAGGAGCCCAAACGCTGTAATCATTATTATCATTCGCAATCCCAGTCACTCCCCAGACCGTACATGGATTTGGAAGCTGACCAGTTTTATTTGGTAATTGAAGGTAAATGGACTTGATTGCAGACCAAGTTGCTGAATCCACACATTGCCGGTAATCATTGTCTGTTCGATTTAATGAGAAAGTTGCAGCTGCAGAATATTGAGGGAATTGATAATCAACAGTGTATTGTAAGGTTCCAGAAGTATTTGATGTCTGACTTACCCGAATATTGGCATCCACTCCCAGAAGATCAGATGCGAAAGCATTTGGAAAAACCTCTCTCGTTTCTTTTGTCGTTGTAGCGATGTTTGTACCACTGAATGGTGCAGTTGACATTTCATCGCTTTTAAGTGCAAAAGAATCTGTATCAACATAGGAACCGTACATCCCGTTCCAAGTTACTGGCAAATAATTCGGAAAATTCGGATGAATAGTGATTTCAGCAATCGAATCTTCATAGTTTAAGGGTACACGAACATTAAATTGAGCTGTTCGTAAATCTTCTGGTAAAGGTTCAGAATAAGGAGTACCAGTTTGGTAAGGAGTAAGAACTCTCTTTGTTGAATCAGTAGGATCCCAATCAGTAGAATAAGGGGCTTTTCCAGTGTATTTATATAATTCTAAACTTCCTAACCTCCAGTAAGCAAACGGATTCGGATTTTGACCACTTGTGACATAAAAGAGGGGTATATCAGGTGCACTAAGACCTGCTGTAAATTGATCAAGAAGATTTTCTAATAAATAAGTTGCATCCCAAGTAGGAGTGTTGAACATATCCCAGTTAATATCCTTCTGCTCATATTCTTCAGGAAAAGTATTTCTTTGTCGAGGTATTCCTAATCCAGTAATTTCTGTAACATACGTTCCTAAAAATAGAGCTAAGACAAGAAAGGTTGGAAGCAAGTTTAATGCTTGCCTGCTTAAATCATGTCGAGCAATTTGATCAATTTGGGTTCTCGCAACCTTAGTTAATACTAACGAGAATAAAATAGCATAAGAAGTGATCTGCAACAAGAAGAATGATGATGAAGAAGCGTTTGGGACACTTTCAGTATATTGAATGGATCCAAAGTTAAATAAAAGGGTCTTCAAAATTTCAAGAACTATCGCAAAGCCATATGGACCTGTTATTTTGCGAGATCGTCTTAAAAAAAACCATTCAACAAAAGTGAAGAGAGAAATTAAGAAGAATGCAGGAATAGCATTTTGATAGAAATCTAATTCTTCTGTACTTAAGGTACTTGTCCCAAGAACAACAGGAATGAAGGATATGGCCATTAATAAAGATGTAAAGCCACTAGTTAATACTAGGTAGCGTACTGCACTTGGAGCAGGGTCTTTACCTAGTTTATTCTGCACACTCACTTTTTTCACCGAGTAAATAACCAAAAAGACAATGAGAACACAATAGTTAGCATAAGCTAATCTTAACGTTTTATACTATTCGTAATAACTTATATGAATTTTGGGTATTAAGTTGACTATTCGCATTAAAAAAGCTTGAGAATCATAAGTACCACCCTCTCTTATACATAACTCTATTTTTTTGGATTAATCAAAGAAAAAAACAGAACAAAATACGCAAAGTCGATAAGGTTTTTTTCCTCGCTTGATAACGGACAATGTTTTTCGGCCACAGGTTGAACACTCAATAGAAGGAGTAATTGATCCTCCTTGGCGAATATTAGGGCTTCTCCAAGTTCGTTTACAACTTTGACAGAAGATTTGGGTATTTTCTTCTTCATAATTAAGAGTTAATGGCCCTTTACAATCTGGACATTCACCAAGATTACAAATGGAAGTACTGGGTTTCCAAGATCCAGATAATGGGCATTCAGATCTATTGCAATCACTACAAAACCAAGGTGTTTCTTTTGTTCCTTCTCGTGTCCAACACACTGGACAAAGAAACCAATAAACTCTTTTTGATTGAACCAAGAGAGTTGAGCTTGCGCATATTCGGCAATGGTACTCCTGATCTAGTACAGAAAGTGCGCCACGCTTAGGAAGTGGAAAGCTGGCATCACATAATGGATTAGTGCATTTTAGAAATCTTGAATCCTCTTTTCCTTGATGTAATTCTAATTCTCCTTCACAATCTGGACATCTTCCGTAATAATTTCCAACTCCAGTCATGGATTTAATGCTTGATACAAGTGTGTCGAAAACCTCATCCCTATTACTCTTTAGTTTTTGAAGTCCCCGCGTAGTTAACTCAATAACCAGTTTGTCGACATCTTCAGGAGTTTTCTCGTGATCTCTAATCTGTTGTGTCCAGGCCTCTACTTTTCCCCGTATTTCAGGGAGAATAAGATCTTCTGCATTTTGGGTTAATACTTCAAATAAAGCTGAACCCAAAGCTGTGGGTACAAGTACTCGTTTCGGACCTTGAATTGAGGTGTAGTTCCTCTTTTGAACAGTATCTATATGAGTGGATCGCGTAGCATCAGTACCGAGATTGAGGTCAGCCATCACACGAATTAGATCGGATTCAGAGAGAAGAGGAGGCGGGATGGTATATCCATGATGCTTAAAGACTTCAACTACCAGCTCAGTACCTTTCTTTAAGTAAGGAATACTTTCAACCTTGAGTTCTCTATATGGGTAGAATTTAAAAAATCCTAGATCGATAATCTTCCTCCCTTCAGAATTGAATTCTTCCGAGACTACGTTAAGCATAATATATTGGTTCACAATTGACGCATTTACGTGTACTGTTGCCAAAAATCGCCAAACAATATAAGAATATATATTCCAAGCATTAGTGATAATTCTTGGTGTTTTGAAAAAGGTTTTTTCAACGTCACTAAGAGAAATCGCCTTTACAGGCTTAATAGGTTCATGGTCTTTAGAAAACCTCCCTTTAGAAGGATCTTTAACCCCACCTAATGTAATACATTCTTCAGCAACCTTTCCAAATACCTCATGATTAAGAAATTTTTCAGTTAATTTTGTTAAATCTTTCTCAAGATAATAAGAGCTCTCAGTTCTAGGGTATGTGATAAATCCATTATTATACAATTTCTCTGCAATATCAGCTACTAATTTGGGACTTATTCTAAAAATCTGAGAACATTCTGATTCAAGGGTATCTGTATCAAGAGGAATAGGCCTCTTAATAAATCCATTTTCCTCATTATAGTCACTAATTATTCCTTTAGGATTATCTTCAATCTTTTTGATAAGAGAATCAACAATTTCTTCATCTTCAGAAGGATTTCCTTTCCAGTACAAGAATAATGGATTATCAGATATATTCAACTTAATAGACATTTTCCAGAATTTAGAGGGATGAAAAGCCTGATTTTCTTGATAACGATTGGCAATTAACCATAAAACACTAGTTTGACAAGGCCCATAAGAAATAATTCGGTTTCTAATTCCTTTATCCTGAATCCCAACAGTTAGAAAACGAGTAAGAGATGATCCCATTCGAAGATCCTGTTTTCTTAAGGAATCAACCTGTTTAATCCAATCCCAATTTAGCTTGGTTTGAGTCTCAAATGCGTTCTTTAAAGCATTCGGGCTAGTACTAGTGAAATGCATACGTCCATGACGAATCTTCTTGTTCACTTTTGTCATTAATTCTACAATTTGGCGTCCGATTGCTTCCCCATGCCCATCCCAATCCGTAGCTACGATGATTACATCAGTTTTATAGCCAATATCCTGAATATGTTCTATCATGTTTTCCTGAATAGGCACTTCAATTGGATCTAGCTCAATCAGATCCAAAGGATCAGAATTTTGCCAATTCGTTTCTTTATCAAAGGGTGGGGGATAATCAAAATTAAGAACATGACCAGTAACACTTGAAATGATAATAACATCACTCTTACCCAACCGATATTTGTCTTTCTCAATAGTGAAAGCAATTTTTTGTGTGTCAATTTCAGATTCATAGACATAATTGAATCTAGATTTCGATTTGTGGCCTTTGAACTTTAATTTAAATGTAATAGAGAACGCACGGACTATTGATCTTGCAATAGATGGTTTCTCTGCTATTATAGAAATCGTTGCACCCACGATAAAAACCCTGACCAAATTACTTGTTTAAATGCTTTCAAATGCTTCTATTGGAAAGAAAGTTTTAAAGACTTAGAAATTCAAATCATCATTTAACTCGTCACTAGTGAAACCTATGCAAAATACTTCAGATTTTACACTTTATATTACAGGTATTCCCGGAACTGGAAAAACCACAGTGGCTAAAGAGCTCGTAAAACGCTTGAAAATGCACTATCTGGAAATAAATACTGAAGTATTAGAACAAGGATTCTATTATGGTTATGATATCACTAGAGACTCGGTAATAATTGATGAGGAACTCTTGATTCCTCACCTAGAAGGTTTATTAAAATTAAGTAGCAGAAACTGTTTAGTTGGGCCTTTAATTCCCCTTTCAAAACATATATCGCTGATTATCATCTTGCGTACTCATATACCTAACTTGCGCAAGCGATTAGAAGCACGGAATTATAATACAAACAAAATTGAAGAAAATATTGAAGCAGAAATCATGAATATCCTGTATTACGATGCTATCGAGTTTTTCCCAGAAAATATGATTTTTGAGGTTCAGAATAATGATTGTCGATTAAATGAAACCTGTGATGAAGTTATTTCAATAATAAGACAACATGATCCTAGCGTTCTGATAGGATTTATTGACTGAGGTAATAGGAAAACCCGAATCTGATATAACTGGTGGCATATGTCCAGGTAATAAGATATGGACCTCAAGTTTAGAGAGGTTTTTCAAAGAAGTTAATAATTGTTTACTATTTCCAGATGGTAAGTCAGTTCTCCCAAAAGAACCTTCAGGAAATACTGTATCTCCGCTTACTAATATATGTGCGTCAGGTTCCCAGAGTGAGGTGGATCCTTCGGTATGACCAGGAGTATGTAGAATCTGAAAGTTATACCTCCCTACATTGACTGTATCTCCATGATTTACTCGGGTTTTGACTAGAATAGGTTGGCATTTTGAGCGAGTAAAAGGTTCTATATAGGAAGAATTTCCTCTTTCTAACTGATTTGCCTCACTATCGAATGTTGTTATCTCTAAATTATGTTTTGATTGCAAAGCCATTACTCCCCCAACATGATCTATATGTCCGTGTGTTAGATAAACCTGTTTGAGTATCTTTTCTGTAATAATTCTCTCAAGCTCATCCAAACTGCTAGTATTGGCTCCATACCCAAAATTAACGATACTACAAAGTCCTGAATCAATGAGTAATCTCTCTCCATCAGACTCAATAAGATATACGTTGCTATCCATTCCTTGGCCTAGAAACCAATAGATTCCTTCAACTATTTGTTTCATAAAAAATCCTCTAATTATTGAATTAGATCCTTTTTTTCTCCATAGAATTTATAGATTTGGGACCTGGAATAAGTTAGCCTGATATGTTAAACGAAAAAAGGGAGAAATAAAGTCTGGGCCTAATAGAGTCAGAACTCTCTGTAGAATCCAGCTAGAAGAAATAAACCAAGAATATTACTCTGTAGCTCCTTCAACAACGATCATAGTCAAGGTTGAGCGAACATTTTCAAGCCCACGAATATTTGTGGTGATGATCTCCTTGAGTTCATCCATTGTATCGGCTTCGATCTTAGCTACAATGTCATAAACACCATATACAATCCAAGCGCCAACGACACCTTTAGTGCCCTTCAAATCTTCTAATACTTCATCTTCTGATCCAATCTCAGCGTTTACTAATACAAAAGCTGCCGGCATTTTGATTTTTCACCTCAGGGTATGACCTATGAGTAGTTTAAGTCACTAATATCATCCTTACTTTTCACATTTATAAAAGCTTATGCTTTTGTTTTCACAGGCCATCCAAAAAATAAATTCTATTTTATAGCAATAGGAAGTCAAGGGCAGCTATTTCGTTGGTTAGACTTCAAAGTTGGTGTGAAAACTAAAAAGGTTGATTTAAAGGTTGATATGGCTTATTTGTAGATGGTATTGTAATATATATTGTGATGGTATTGTAGATGGTATATTTAAAATATTCTGATACTCTCTCTACCAACTAGTATCAAAAATCTTTTGGGAATTAACGCTGGAGGCGATGAAATTGCAGAATGAAAGACCTGTTGGGAAGAGGATCAAACTCGGACTAAAATGGGTAATTATCCTGTTAAGCGGGATAGGAGTCCATCTGCTTTGTTATACATCCTATCTTTTTAAAAGCATCAGAATACCAAAGGAATTAGAGCATCAAATTTCAACTATATTAGTTAATTGGGAATTTTGGTTATTTTTAACATATTTTCCTTTATTCTATTCCCTTTTTAGTTAATGAGTTGTCTCTTTACCTCCTCTATTTTCCTATCTTAATATATGACCATTAATCTGGCTTTATATCACAATAAAAGCACATCAGAAAATCAAAATCGCTCACAAGCAGCGCTCAATTTTGCCTTATTTGGGAAGTTTTCTTCCTACTTTTACCCTTGTAATCATAGTTCTACTCCTTTTTCCATCCTTGAACTTGGATACACCCATGCCTTACATCTCTATGATGGACTTATTAGTTGAATACTGGTTAATTTTCTTATGATTAGCCAACTGGTGTGGTATCTGGCATCTTAAACTGCCATAAACCCTTTTAAAAGAAAGAAAACTATTTAAAACCCTTATTTTATGGGTTGGATGGCTAATTATACTAACACTGGTGGCCTATATGCGCCCCACCTTTCCTCCACCCCCACCATAATTGATCTATCAAGATTATTTTGATAGATACATTGGGGAGGGTTTCTTGGATAAAAGTAAAAAAATTATGTGCTTTTTTTTTAGTATTATAGTAATCTGTTTCAGACATCAATTTTATCAATATTAAATATGAAATTCGGATGAAACGAGAGAATTTGCAAGAAACACGAAAAAAGTGGTTATTAAAAGCCCCACTTCAATCAAAAAGAACGGAGAGTTGAGATTGAAGAGGGATTTCTTAAGATGTATTACGTCAATGTTATTTTGCTTATAATTCCCTTCTGCGCATAATTAGCTGAGGACTCTTTAGCATGAATAATCCATTGGATCAGATTCGGGGGCAAGTTATCATCAAAGGTCGCGGATATTCGGCTAAAGAAATCATTCGTGGATTATTGGAACAAGGGATTGCCATATCAGAGAGTACTGAGGGATTAAAAATTGGATTTAAGTTAATTAGCCCTGAATCTGAAATATTGGGGTTGGGTGGTGGATTTGATTCAAGCGTTTGTCCTCTCATTGATTCTATTAGCAAGATTAACGCTCAATTAAATGATCTCTCTTCCAAATTAGAGGTTCAACAAAACAAAAGTCAATATGCAAATAATTTTGATTTTGGCCCTTCTAAATCCTCTAATTCCTCCTTTTCCCCTTTCAAAACCTCTTCTCCTCTAACTTCCTTTAATGAACGAGAGAAAGAAAAGTTCTTTGTTAATGAGACCAATTTTATGGATTCCAGAAAAAAGTGTCCTTCTTGTGGAGCTAGTCTTCCTACTAATGCATTTTTTTGTAATAAATGCGGAAATCATGTTAGATCGGGTTGATGTTAAGTAAAATTATTATATTAATCAAATAAAGAATCTAAAAATTAGGTAGTTGTAAGACGGGCTTTCCAATCATAGATTTTTTCAAAGAGGGCTTCTTTTTCTTCTGCTGATATTTGATTAATACTCTTCATCTGGGTAGCGTATCTACCCATCTCGTGAAATGCGGGATGAAAAGCCATGCCAGGCGTTTGCATAACCTGATCTCTTAATCTCGAAAGAGCAGCTGCGATATCCTTTCCCTTCGTCATGGTTTGAGCTTGACCAAGAAACGCATCAAGAAGGCGTCCCGCTTTAGAAGACGAATCACCAGCAAAATCTGCAGAACTCGTTGTTATTTTAGGTGTTGGAGCTGAGGTTTTAACAGTAGCTGCTTGTGTGGGGGCTACCGGAGCTGAGGGTTGTGTTGGCGGAGTTTTAACTGCTGAAGGGGCTGCTTCTGCCCCCACTGTTGTTGCAAGGATTTCATCAACCTTCTGAGATACTTTCTCCAATTTGGAAGCGAGAACATGGGCAGTTTTGGTAAGCAGATCTAAATCTGCTCTCAGTTGTTCGATTTCTTTTGGATCCAAGGGTCATTCCTCTTGATAAACTAGTCATGTAGCTTACTTCTCTTATGATTCTTTTATTTATTCGCTTATTTGGATATCAAATTTTTTTATTGGACCAATGAAATATTGACATACTTTCAAATATTCCTCAATATATTAGGAATTTAGGGCCATAATTGCGGGTAAAGGCTTCCCCATAAGAAATTGAATCATTGCACCACCCGCAGTACTTACATAGGAAAGATTAATTTGATATTTGTCAAGAACTGATACACTATGCCCCCCACCAGCCAATGAAAATCCTTTTGATTCTTCCATTGCTTTAAATACTTCTACAGTACCAACATCAAATCCTTCGTCTTCAAATTTTCCCATAGGTCCGTTTAAAACACAGGTAGAAGATTTTTTAATGATTTCTTTGAATTCTTCTATAGTTTTGTTCCCTATGTCCAAAATTGGAAAGTTCAGAGGGAGATCTTTCAAAGTTACAATCCTACGGCCCCCATCATTAATGGCAAAATCAGATTGAAATTTAATTTTACCACCAAAACGATCCATTTGCGATTTAGCGATATCAATGAATTTTAATAAATTCTTTTTCTTTAGAAAGTCCATTGAGGGAGTCCCAAGAGATTTTCCTGTTGCAACAAGTAGTATTTGAGACACAGCACCTCCTGTTAATATATAATCAGCTATATCATTTGTAAGTACATGTTCAGCTACTTTAAATGAATCTTCAGGTTTAATTCCTCCAAGAATAAATACACAGGGTTTTTCAGGGTTTTCAACTACACGTTGGAGACTTTGGACTTCCTTGGCCATTATTAATCCTGCAACTGAGGGCATTAAAGGAGTGAAGCCCACTAAACTTGCATGTGAACGATGTGCAGCTGAAAAGGCATCATTCACGAAGATATCTCCCACTTTAGCAAGACTCTGAATATAAATGTCTTGTGCGTGTTCAGTTGCAGGTTTCTCTTTAGTTTCATTTTCAACCATTCTCACATTTTCTAGTACCAGTATCTCCCCCAATTTCATTTTTCTAATTCTATTTTCCACTTCGGGACCATGAGTTTTGGCAATAAAAACCACAGTATATTTGGCACCAAGAATTTTTCCCAAGCTTTCCGCGTGGAGCTTTAAACTACTAAAATCCGAGCTTCCTGGACGTCCTTGGTGTGCAATAACTACAACCTTCCCCTTTCTGTCAGAGATGAATTTGATAGTCTCTGCATGAGCTTTTATTCGAGTTATATCTAAAAGATTCAAATTCTCATCAAGGGGACAGTTTAGATCAACACGAGTTAAGCAGACTTTTCCCTCCAACTGTACATCTGTCAGAGTCCTCATGATAGGAAGCTATCAAGAACAGCTATTTCAATTTTTCTTTCCCACCATATAATGGACAACTTCCAATTCTTGAGATGAATAAACCAACCCTACTCTCTATCAAGAAAAAAAAATAGCTTTAAGTGTCAACTTCAATCCATAGTGGCAATTTGAAGATAATAATTACAGTAGAAGATTTTTAGATTAGTGATAAAATAACACTAAAAGTAATTATAGATCTCATTAGAGATTTAGTTTTTAATATAGGAGAACTTAATAATGGGAAAAGGTTCTGGATTCGGTAAAACGATCCTTTTTGGTGAACATTTCGTTGTGTATGGTTTACCCGCTCTTGCTTCTGCAATTGGGGATTCTACTGATGCAGAGGTAAAGATAACTGAAGGACGAGGGTACAACCTCATAGATGACAGGCCAGAAGTGCCTGGTTATAAAGAGAAAAAATTTGATGAACAAAAAATATCAATAAAAAATATAATAGATTATATGGGCGTAGATTTGGAACGAAAGCATCTCGATATCACTCTTGGAGGAAATTTAACTTGTGCAAGTGGTGTTGGGGCCTCTGCAGCCAGTTGTGTTGCCTTAGCTCGTGCTATAAACGATGAATTAAATCTAGGATGGGATGATCACAAAATAAACGAAGCTGCATATGAGGGAGAGAAAGGATATCATGGTACGCCAAGTGGAATCGATAATACGGCATCCACCTTCGGAGGACTAGTATATTTTGTGAAAAATCTAGAAGGTGGGTCAAACACCATGGAAACAATCAAAGTTGCAAAACCAGTGGAGATGGTAATTGCAAGCTCAGGTATGACAGCTAATACGAGTGTGGTCGTAGCTGATGTTCGGAAAAAGAAAGAAGAAAATCCTGATTGGTTTGATAAGATAATAAAAGAGTATCAAGATGTTATGAAGGAAGCTCGACAAGCTCTTGATGAAATGGATTTAGAACGAGTTGGTCAATTAATGAATAAAAATCATGGTTTACTTCAGCAAATAACCGTTTCCAATGAGAAGTTAGATAAAATGGTTAAGATTGCTAGAAAAGCGGGTGCTCTCGGGGCTAAAGTAACTGGTACCGGTCGTGGGGGAAATATTAACTGCTTAACCCCTGGAGCTGAACTTCAAGATAAAGTCTACAAATCACTTACAAATGCAGGATTCCCTGCATGGAAAACAAAAATTGGAGTCTGAATTTTATGAAATAAAACATTATTTGGTGATAAAAAATGCATTTTAGAGAGTATATAGAAAAACTTGATAAAAATAGTTCCATCACGAAAATTAAAAAAGAAGTTAGTATAGATATTGAAGCAGCTGCTGTCCTAAAAACAGCAGAACCTACCCCTCTACTATTTGAAAATGTCAAAGGATATCCTAATTTTCGTGTGGCTGGGAATGTTTTTTGTACAAAAACTAGTATCGCAGATTATTTCGGAATTACAACATCCCAGTTGATTCCGAGACTTACGGAAGCAATTGATAAACGAAGCCCACCAGAGGTAATAACCAACGCTCCCTGTCAGGAGGTCGTCATGAATGGCGTCAATCTTGACAAATTGCCCATTTTAAAACATAATGAAAGTGATGGCGGACGATATATCTCTTCTGCAGTTGTGGTAACCAAAGATTCAGAATTTGGGCAGAATCTTGACTTTCATCGTGCGATGCAATTCTCTGCGAATCGAATGAGTACCCGTATAATCAAAGGACGGGACTTTTATAAATTCCTTGAGAAAAATGGGGAAGTAGATGCAGCTTATTGTGTTGGGAATACTCCTAATGTATTGGTCGCCGCAGCAACCTCGGTGAAAACAGGGATAAATGAATTGGAAATAGCTAATGCTCTTTCTCCAATGGAAGTTACAAAAGCGACTACTCTTGATCTAATTATTCCTGCAGGATGCGAGTTTGTACTTGAAGGAAGAGTATTTATGAATGATCGCTCAAATGAAGGGCCATTCATAGATCTGACTGAAACCTATGATATAGTTCGCGAAGAACCTGTCTTTGAGGTTAGGAGAATCACTCATCGCAAAAACCCGATTTGGCAGGCCCTCTTACCCGGCGCTTTAGAGCATAAAGTCCTAATGGGAATGCCTCGTGAACCTACAATTTACAAAGCGGTGAATGAAGCAGGTGTGAAATGCCTGGATGTCAACGTGAACCCTGGGGGATCATCTTGGTTACATGCTATTGTAAAAATTGATAAACAAAATGAGGATGATGGAAAGAAAGCGATTCACGCCGCGTTTCAGGGGCATCGTAGTTGTAAACATGTCTTTGTAGTAGATAAAGACATTAATATTTATGACCCGCTTGAAGTAGAATGGTCTATGGCGACACGATTCCAAGCTGAAAGTGGTCTTGTAGATATAGGGAAAGAACCTGGGTCAAGCCTTGATCCAAGCGCTGAACCTGGAACAAAGATCACTAATAAAGTGGGATTCGATTTTACAGCTCCCCTAGTTACCAAGGGTAAGGGATTTGCTAAAGCAGAATTTCCCAAGGTGGATTTGAGAGATTATATTGAATAATGAGGTTAAAGAAAATGGAACTTACTACTGAAGAACAAGAAATGGCTGAAGGGAAATATGGAGAAGCTACTAGAAAAGCAATGGAAATTTTGATAACTTTAGGTGAAATTTACGGCGCAAAGCGTTTAATTGAAATAACATCTGTTCAAGTAGCAGGTGTCAGCTATGCTAATTTAAATGAACCAGGCCTTGATTGGCTAGCAGATATGGCCAACGATGGCAGAGTGCGAGTTTTTACCACCCTGAATCCCGCAGGAATGGATCTAGAAGAATGGAGAAAACTTGCTATTAATGAAGAGTTTGCTAGGAATCAACAGCGAGTTGTTGATGCCTTTGGAAGGATGGGAATTATTACTACATGTTCCTGTACCCCCTATTTATATGGAAATCTGCCTCATTATGGTCAACACATTGCTTGGTCGGAAAGTAGTGCAGTTTGTTACGCTAACTCTGTTTTAGGTGCGCGTACGAATCGTGAAGGCGGACCTAGTGCTCTGAGTGCTGCTCTTGTTGGTAAAACCCCCGAATACGGATTTCATCTTGAGGAGAATCGTCAACCCGAAATTCGTATTAATGTTAAAACACAGGTTAAAGGTACTTACCAGTTCGGTGCTTTGGGAAAGGTTTTAGGGGACCGTTTAGGTGATAAAATAACCTACATTACTGGTATTCCTAAAGCAACTGTTGAAGAGCTTAAATCGTTCTGTGCCTCTTATGCTACATATGGCGGTGTGGCACTTTTCCACATGGAAGGAATTACTCCTGATAGAGTCAAGAAAATTCCTGATGAAAGCATAGATGTTACTGATGCTGATATGAAAAAAGCCTTCAGCGAGTTAGATGATGACACTGAAATAGATTTCATCAGTCTTGGCTGTCCCCATGCTTCATTATCTGAATTAGAATATATTGCCAAGAAACTTGAAGGGAAGAAAATCAATCCCAAGAAAGAAGTTTGGATTACAACTGCTCGTCCAACAAAACAGATTGCAGATCGTATGGGGTTCACAAAGATGATTGAGGACTCTGGTGCGAAAATTGCTGCTGATACCTGCTGTGTTGTCGCTCCTATAAAGGGTCGTTTCCATGGATTAGCATCCGATTCAGCTAAGATGTGTTATTATGGATCGGGTCGGAATAAATTTTCTGTGAAGCTAATGTCGATGGATAAATGTTTAGAGGAGGCTATGGAATAATGAAATTAACAGGTAGAAGAATCTACAAAGGTAAAACTGAAGGAGAAGCTTTGGTTACCACTCAAAGTATTTCTTTTTACGGTGGTGTTGATCCAGAAAATGGTATTGTAGTTGAAAAAGGCCATGAATTAGAAGGCCAAAGCATCGTGGACAAAATTTTGGTCTTTCCCTCAGGTAAAGGATCTACTGTTGGATCCTATGTTCTCTATCAAATGGCTAAAACTGGTAAGGGTCCGAAGGGGCTTATTCTTAAAGATTGCGAAGCCATTGTTGCAGTTGGATGTATTATCGGGGAGATTCCTTGTGTAGATCAGATTGATATTTCCCAAATTTCTACTGGTATGAAACTTTCAATCGATGCGAATAATGCAACAGTTCAAGTCCAATAAATCATTCTTTCTCCCCTTTCTTTCTCTATTCTCCGTTCCTGAGACCATAAAAACTTCTTTTTTTCTAATATTTTATTTTTGCTTTTCTCAACGAGGAGCTTAATTAAGGGTTGATTTACATAGAACATAATAAATTCAAACGAGCTTTCAAATAGGAGAAGATACTAATGAAATGGAGCTGTTGCAAAATTTTCAGGTGTCGAAGGGGGTGATGTAGTATTGGAGTAGCTTTTAGTAAAAGAGCTTCTGAAATGGTTATTCAAGAATGGAAAGATCATGGTATAATGCTTATTGACATTGGAATTACACAAGAAGGGATTAAGCTAGAAAAGGAGTAAGATTGAAATAAAATAATAATAATTTTATTATTTCCTCAAAGTAGGACACAATTATTAATTACCCCTCAAACTTTCAGAATTTGAAACAGATATTCCATTCTCATCTGGTGAGTGTGTGATTTGGAGTCTAAAAGAATTATTGTAGGCTTGACTGGAGCTTCTGGGATTATCTACGGTATAGAGGTTATTAAAGCTCTTAAAGCAAATGGAATAGAAGTTCATGTTATTACAAGTGAGTGGGCAAATTATGTGTTAGCTGATGAAACAGAACTAAAGCTCTCAGACCTTGAGAGTCTCGTAAACTATCTCTATGATAATAAAAATATGAGTGCATCAATATCAAGTAGTTCATTCCTTGTTGATGGTATGATAGTCATTCCTGCTACAGTGAAATCCGTGAGTAACATTGCAAATGGGTATACAGGAGATTTAATCTCTCGTGCTGCAGATAATATGCTAAAAATGCGTAAATCTCTGATTGTAGCATTCCGTGAAACCCCAGTAAGCCCTGCATGCCTTCACAACCTAGCAAAATTAGCCACCTATGGTGCAACTATTCTCCCCCTAGCTCCCGGATTTTATCATAATCCTCAATCACTTCAGGATTTGTACAATTTCATCACAGGTAAAGTATTAGATTGCTTGAATATCCCTAATACTAGTTTTAAACGTTGGAATGAAAGAAAAAAATCAGAGTGAAGAAAAATATGTGAATAGCGAGCGA
Source organism: Candidatus Heimdallarchaeota archaeon (assembly GCA_011364965.1). Taxonomy (GTDB): domain Archaea; phylum Asgardarchaeota; class Heimdallarchaeia; order Hodarchaeales; family Hodarchaeaceae; genus Hodarchaeum. Next base: position 221,285 of record RDOB01000004.1, on the reverse strand, counting down.
ATGGTGAATGGAAATTCAATATACAAAATCGAAAGATCAAGCGGACGAAAAAGAATCTATCACTTCAGATAGAAAATTAGCTCATCTTCAGATATGTTTAGAACACGATGTTCAAGCTCAAACAGTAACAACTGGCTTAGATGACATTTCTTTTATCCATCGAGCTACAACTCAGCTTTCTTTAAACGAAATTGATATATCTACTGAAATATTTGGCAAGAAACTAAATATACCTTTGGTAATATCTGGGATGACTGGAGGGCATGATTTTGCTTACAAATTAAATCATTTTTTATCTAAAGCAGCTAATAAATTAGGTATCGGAATGGGTGTAGGAAGTCAACGGGCAGCTTTAGAAGATAAAGATCTCAGAGAGACATTTAAGATTGTCAGAGAACAAGCACCTGATTCTCTGATCATAGGAAATATTGGAGCGGGACAGATAGCACTTGGATTATCAGGGGATGAGTTTAATGAAATTGCAGATATGATTTCAGCAACAGCAGTTGCTATCCATTTCAATCCATTACAAGAAGCTATCCAACCTGAAGGCGATACTGATCTTAAAGAATTGATAGCTAAAACCACAAGAATAATTAAAAGTAGCAAAGTTCCTGTTATTGCCAAAGAAGTCGGATCAGGATTTAGCCTCAAAGATATAAAATCAATCAAAGAGATGGGATTCTCTGCGATAGATATTCAAGGTGTTGGTGGAACTTCATGGGCTGGAGTAGAATCAATTCGTGCCAACACTCCTCTACTAAAGAAAGCTGGAGAAATCTTCTGGGATTGGGGAATTCCCACAGCAATTAGTACTATTTTATCGACAAAAAATTTTGAAGGTGTAATAATTGGGTCAGGAGGAGTAAGAAATGGATTGGATGTCGCAAAATTAATTGCTCTTGGAGCTGATGCAGCTGGGATGGCAATCCCATTCCTTTTTGCTACTCAATCTCATTCTACAGATGCCGTAATCGCGCTGATCAAGGAAATTGAATATCAAATTCGATTAACATGTTTTTTAACAGGTTGTCAGTCAATTAATGAATTGAAACACGCACCGCTTGTGATTACAGGAAAAACGGCTGAAATTTTGCATTATTATGGCATTAATCCAAAGGAATACCTTCAGCGAGAGAAGAAATGAAAATATAATTGAAAAAACACATTCTTTTTCTGATAGGTCTTAACGAACCTTTTTATTATTACGAGTAGAGCGTTTAAAATGCCCGACCAAGGATTGGGTATGACTATTCAATTCGAAATAAGACCCTGGAGGTCGCAATCATATGAGTAAACCATTTTTTGTAAATTATGATCAACCTGATGGCCTAGAAAATGATGCCTTAACTGTGCTGGAAACTGTAAGTACAGATCCTGAAAATATTCGTAAAGGTACAAATGAGACTACAAAAAGTATCGAACGTGGAGATGCACGATTAGTATTCATTGCAATGGACGTGGATCCTCCAGAAATTGTTGCTCATTTACCCCTTCTGTGTAAGGACAAAAAAATACCTTACCTATTTGTGGAAAGCAAGGATTCACTCGGAAAAGCCTGTAATCTTGGTGTAAAGACTGCTAGCTGCTCAATAGTCAAGGAAGGCGAAGCAAAAGCTAAAATAGATAATTTAGCAACTCGAATAAAAGAGTTGGCGGGAATTTGAAGACTTCGGTGATTGTTAAATGAGTGAGGAAGATATCTCCATACCATCGGAAGTATTACAAATCATCGGTCGAACTGGTGTCACAGGAGAAATCACACAGGTTCGAGTTCGAGTCCTAGAAGGCAGAGATAGAGGACGAATTATTGTTCGTAATGTAAAGGGGCCAATAAGACAAGGTGATGTCCTAATGCTCCGAGAAACAGAGCGAGAAGCTCGAAACTTGAAGCGTCCATAATAATAAAAAGGTGAATCCAATGGTAAGAATATTCCAATGTGCGTTCTGTGCCCATGATATTGAACCAGGGACTGGTTTTTCCTTTGTACGGAAAAATGGTCAAGTAATTAGGCTTTGTAGTCGTAAATGCAAACGTTCCTTAATTGATTTCAAACGTGATCCCCGAAAATTCAAGTGGACTAAGAAATACGAACCTAAAATCAAAGTTACTTGAACTGCACAATATTCACAACTATAATGTTCGAGTCCAAAAAAGGACTCAAAACTCTCCTATTTTGATATTATTAAACGAAAAAAAGGAAATTAATTAACCTACTCTTCCTCTTCTGCGATCTCTTTCTTTTCTGGTTCTTCCTTTTCTGTGTAATCAAAACGATCAATATATTCTACGATTTTATAATCTAGTAGATCACGCAGTTCTGTAGCTAATGAATATTTTGCGATTGCAAGACCTTCCATGAATATTAAATAGTTTGGCAACAATATAGAGATCTTTTGCTCATCCTCAGACACATCTATTTTCACTTCTTCCATGTTCACTCCAGGGAGTCTCCTAGATATGATTTCTTTTCGAATTGTTGCTACATCTTCTATTTGCTCTTGAATAGTGACTTCGAAGATAAGATCTTTCCCTGCGAGGGGGTGATTGAAATCAACTCGGGATCTACCTCCACCAACTTGAATAATGGTCCCACTTCGTCCTGAAATTTGTACTCGCATTCCTATTCGTGGATCGATATTTGCCTTACGTAATCTTTTAGTGGGAACCATTTCTATCTTTCGACTATCCCTTACTCCATATGCTTCTAAGGTTGGGATGTTAAAGGTTTGAGGTGTTTCCAGTTCCATCCCCACAAGTTTTTTAGCTAAACCTGGGATGAGGAATTTTTCATCTCCTGCACGACAAAGCAATGGAGAATATACTCGTTTTTCATCATAAATCTGTTCAGCACGGGCCACTTCTTCATATGTTGTATCAAACACTTTATTATTCTCTTTTAATCGGCCTGTATAATTTATCTTAATCCAATCATTTTCTGTTATCGGCATATTATTCCCTCAAAGAGTTTATATATTATTATTGTTCGTACGTTCAGCTTCTACTAGTTTTAATTTGTATCCCTGTTGGCACTCGACCTGTGTATCAAAAACTTGAATAATTTTGAATTTTTCTCCCTCTTTCAGATAAGGTGGAAGACAATGATGGTTAAAATGAGGACAATCCATCAAATCACATTCTCGTGGAGTAAATGTAAATATTGCACTTTCAACAGCTAGTTTTGCTCCCGTGGAGATTATATACATCGGTTCAAAAATTTCCACCGTTCTAACTCCCTCTTCAAACACAGCACAGGAGTGTATTGTATCCCGAACACTAGCTACTTCATAAACTCGATTTTTTTCTAATTTTAAACAAGCTCCTTGTAATCGGCAGGAAGGACATTCTTCGGTTTCTCCCATGAAAATAAACTTATTTCCTTTAACTGACTGTTTTACACCAAGTAATGTCACTTTCAACAGCTTATCTTCAGTCATCAGGAAATTACTCCAATCATGTACTTTATCTCGAGGTATTAGGCTAACAGGAGGGGAATAGAATATTGAACTTAATAGTTTCTTTAGTCAAATCTGACTTCTGCTTCTCTATTAAAATATTCAGATTCCCTCATCAAGATTTCATCGCTGGTATTAGAAGCTGAATACTCCTCTAATAATTCCATATTAAGGGCAAAAAATTGTACACCCCAGCTAAATACCTCCAATATCTCTCTTGCAATATCATTCTCTCTCATAATCCAAAATGAAGCAGAAAGTGCTTCTATAGTGGATAATTTACCGATTTTTCCATAATTTACTGGATTAGCGGCCACTAGGGTTGGTAATCGTCTCATGTTGGGAAATGATTTAGCAAAAATCGTTTCAGCTTGATTCCACGAACAATCTAATACAGTTAAACCTGATTGATTATAAATTGGCAAATCCATATAGGAAAGGATTGTTGAGGAAAGAGGGTTTAATATTAAAGAGTAACGGGGAACTTGAGAAAAATTTTTAACTAATCGAAGAGACTTTATAGTCTTGAATCTTCCTTGGGTAAAGAAATGATACAGTTTTATCCCTGTGCATTTTCTTCGATCACATTGGTTTGCATGGAAAATTATAACTTTTGGTTTTGTACGGGGCTTATTTCTCATAGTAATATTCGCCCTGACTTTTTTGTTGACGATCAAGTTTCGAGTCTAATTTATTAACACGAGGTCTACCAGATCGGGGATCTCGACGAAAAGTGATTTTTATATTTCCAAGGAATCGATTCATTCCAGTACGTACGGCAGAGGGGGCATAAGCTCTTCCAAATTTACCTGGATCTCCCAAAAAGACTATAATTCGATCACTTGCATAGTCTTGAGTTACAATATCATGTTCAACAACAAATGCAGCCGCATTTCTGTTTTGAATAGTTTTTCTAATGGATTTGGCTGCATTAAGTCTGTCTTCTATCGATAAGAAAGCTGAAGGTTCATCAAATAAGTATAAATCCGCCTCTTTGGCCAAAGTTACAACTATTGCCACTTTCTGAAGTTCACCTCCGCTTAATCTATTAACAGGTTGATCGAATAATCCTTCAATGCCGAAAGGACGGACAATTTCGCTTCTAAATTGAGGAATAGCTGTAATCGCTCCTCCTTCCTTCAATAAATAATTTTCCACTGTTAAATCAGAATCAATTGCTATATATTGAGGTTTATATGCGATTTTTAGCTGCTTTTTAGTTTCCTCCTTGACCTCTTCAGTCTCATCTTTCGAAGTTTTTTCTATATGAGTAACGGTACCTTTGGTTGGAAGTTCCAATCCTGCTAACATTTTAATAAAGGTTGTTTTCCCTATACCATTTGGCCCCAGAATGCCTATGATTTCATTCTGATGAATTACTCCGCTTCGAACACTCAGAGAAAAATCCCCTTCCTGAAATACTTTTGTTAATTCATTGTACTCTAGAATGGGGTCAGAGGAAATTCTTTTTTCACGAGCTGCTGATTTTTCTATAGAAATGGAATAATCTCGGAATCGCATATTTTCAGAAGGAATATAACCATCTAGGAACACATTTATTCCTTCTTTCTCAGAATAGATTTGTGAAACTATTCCATACGATCCCGGATCTCCATAAAACATAGTTACATAATCAGAAAGGTAATCAAGAACCGCAAGATCATGTTCTACAACAATTACAGTTTTTTTATTCTCTATTAGTTGCCTAATGGCTTTTCCTGTTCGTAAACGCTCGTTGATATCTAGGAAAGATGAAGGTTCGTCAAAAAGATAAATATCTGCTTCTCTAGCCATTGCTACCCCGATAGCTACTTTTTGTAACTCCCCTCCTGATAAAACATCGATATTTCGTGTCCAAATTTTTGTAAGAGCAAGCTCCTCCTTTAGGTCAGTGGCTACTCCGCGTTCATCAAATTTGGTTATAACTTCCTGCACTGATCCTTTAACAAGCCTTGGAATGTTGTCTATATATTGAGGCTTTCTAACACATTTAATATCTTCATCCATCATTTTTTGAAAGTAATTTTGCAGTTCAGTGCCTTTATAATATTCTCGAACACGATTCCAAGAAGCTGGAACATCATGATCGCCAAAGTTCGGGATTAAATCTCCTGAAAGGATTTTAAGAGCGGTGGATTTTCCAATGCCGTTTTGTCCTACAAATCCATTTACACTGCCTGGTTTAACCAATGGTAAACGGAATAAATGAAAACTATTCCTCCCAAAGCTATGAGTCAACTCCTGATCCAATCTTTCTGGAGTATTGATGATAGTTAAAGCATGAAATCGACATATCCTAGGACAAATACCACAACCCGTACAAAAATTTTCATGGATAATTGGTTGGGACTCAGAGGTTTCAAATTCAAACATTTCCGTACCTGAGCGCACCACAGGACATGATCCTCTGCATTCTTTGACACACTTTTTAGGTTTGCATTTATCCTTATTCAAGACAACTATTCGCATTTTTACAAGAGACTCCACACGATTTAACGCAAATACGAGGAAAACAGTTTTGATTAAAAACCTTAAGACAACTTATTCATAACTAATCCAACCTTAATATTATACCAATTATTGATAGTACAAGTTTTTCTCCAGAATTAGGTTTCTATAAATATAACAAGCATAATGAGATGCTTTAAAGTTTGGTTCAGGAAAATTGCTTCATTGTTTTTTATCAATAATGAGAATGATAACAATTAAGCTAATTACACCACAAAACATGAGTCCTACCAATATAAAGTTAGGTTGGGGACTGTTCCGAACTTTTGAATAAACTATTCATTTCCTGTTGTAGAAAAGATCATCATCTATTCAAATAAGACTGAAATAAGAGTGATAATCGACACGCAATGGAAAGTTTAGAACAAGTTATTCTGTATTGATTGACTATTCAAAGGATTGCTTTTCAGAAATCATAGCTTCTGAAAAAGTTTAAATATTCCAGCAACCTAAAAAACATGGGCTTGTCCCAGAAGTCTGACTACGGGTTCTTTATAGAACCTGAGGAAATTCCGGCCATTCATTAAAGCTGAACAACAAATTAAATCGTCATCGATTTATCTTGTTGTCAATCGAGAGGTTGGGCCCTGCTACAGAAACGAAACGTCCTTGTTTATATGGCAATGACGATGTGAAATCACTGGTAACAGTTGATGAGTTAATCATCAGAGGACGAACAAGGGAACGATGAAACGAGCATCCTCAGTGAATGCAAGCTAGAATATTGTCTTTTATTAGACAATGGAGACAGCGCTTAGATTGATGTCAGAAACAGTCACTGGGGTAACCCTTAAACTGCGAACAGAAGCTGGATTACTCTCTGGAGCAATGCCCTAATTTCTATTACAATTTTTAATCTTTTTCTGGCATTAAAATGCACTTTTTTCTGAGCGGAGAAAAATTCCGATATCCACCAGATTCTGAATAACGAACACTCTATTTTTCCAGATTATTCTTGCGTATCCGATAGGAATGCCTTCTTGTGAGAATACCATAACTACTGGATATTCTTGATGCAGTTTTATAACTTGGCTCCTTAGATTTTCACTTGATGGAATGAGATTTCTTCCATAAATATATTTTTGCGTTTGATTTTCATCTAAAATCAGTTTTCTGCTTATTAATGGAGCTAGAAAAGCCAATGATTCTATTCCAATCCGAAATTTCCCAGAAATGATGAATCCTAGTTTCAATCCCACATGAACTGCTTCTCCCTCACCTTTTTCTAAAAAAGAGTTAAGATGTTCCCAGATTTCCTGTTTCCCTGAATCAAGCAAAAAAACCCCCTGCCTTTGTTTGGATAATTTAACTAAAATTCCTGTTCTTAAAAGATTTTCCATTATTTCTAGTCCTGCTACTTTGTTTATAGTATTTGTTACCTCCTCAATCTCTAATTTAGTAAGTAATCCTATCCTCAAAGGTCAGCCCTTCTGTAATAAAGCAAGGAAAAACCCATCATAACCTGGTTGTGGAAAAAACCTGCGAGTATTCCTAAGATCAGGTTTAATATCAGCTAATCCTTCTCTAGATTCTCCTTCCTCGATGGGTAAAGCAAGAATTTTAGCTTCTGGATGTTGATCTAGGAATTTATCGACCTGAATTTCTCCCTCCTCTGGCTCTAAGCTACATACTGAGTATACAAGGGTACCTTCATCTTTTAAGGTCATCCATGCGTTCTCTAGTAATGTATTTTGAATCCTAGTATGTTTTCCTATATCCTTAATTGTTTTAGGAGACATTCGTTTATCTTTACTTAGTTTTAATCCAGTTCCAGAACAAGGGGCATCAAGTAAGATGTGATCAAATTTTAGTGACAATTTACTTAATCTGGTTGAGTCATAATGCAGAATTATGGAGTTTAGTACCCCCATTCGAGTAATATTAGATTTCAAAGCAGACAGTCGGTGTTTCGATTTCTCTATAGCTATCAAGATCCCTGTGTTCTCCATTTCTTGAGCAAGTAAACAAGTTTTTATTCCTGGGGCCGCAGAGAGATCCCCAACGACAGAATTACTCTTGGGAGCTAATACCAGTGGCGGAATCAGACTAGTTAGAGCTTGAATACTGAATAATCCTGATAAATATTCCAGACTCGAGACAATGCTAAAGGGCTCATATCTTACAATCAAAGAATTCCATTGCGGAAGAGCTTTGAACTTAAATCCTCTTGGCATTAATCTATTTTTTAGCTCAATTAAGCTAATTTTCAACTTATTAGGCGTTATTATCTTTGGATCGGATCCTTTTAATCTCTTAATAATTAATTTTGTCTGCTCAACTCCGTATATTTTCTCCCATCTTTCAACAAATGCTTTATTCATAGATCCGTTGACCAATTGGGTTCTATCCTTCATCAATCTCTTCTTTGGTAATCAACAGTTCTAAATATGACTTTCGGTCTTCATTACCATTCCATGAAGGTAATATTTCTTGAACTTTTTTCTGAAAGATATCTGTTATTCTTTCATCTATTTCTTCTTTTGGAATAGTGGCTTCTAATTCTAAAAAGATACCTAGATCCTTCACTTGATCTAACGATAGAGTGAAATTATCTCTTACCCAGTTTATCCGCTGCTTCTCAACCACAATATGGGAAGTAAAACCAAGTTTGTGCAGAATTGTTTTCAAATCCTTGGCATTTGAGATTAAAACAGTGGTTTCTTCTCTTATCTTCATTGATTGCCCTATTTTTGCTCCTTTATAAGTCATTTCAATTTTTTCTGACCCTGAGCTAACTTGGGTTTCTCTTAACCTAAAAGCTTCATCTGTTTGCCAAAAATTATGTATAGGGCTTTGAAAATATGTATCTTTTTGATACAGATCTTCTGATGGAGAACCGAGGGTTTCTGTAAAATAAAAAACCGCATCTGAGTACGTCAGAAAATACTCTTTGAGAGGGATCTTTATTTCGACTTCCATCTAGCTCATCATCAATCCCCTTTTAGAATAAGGGATAAAATTGATCAACTTGAAAGTCTTTTTAAACTCCATTGAGTATGAATTCTAGTTGACTGTGCTGGATCATTTTCTCTTTTTAGAGGGATAGATAAAGATGCCCCCAACAAAACAGAAAAAGAAAGAGGAAATTTCTAATCTCCCAGTTCCTCCCTCTCTTGACGATATATCAAAATCTGATCTTCGTAGACCTAATTTTTTCTCCTCCTCTTCCCCTCCTCGTACAGGAGAAACTAATACAGAAAAAAATTCAAATTTGCCACCAGTTCTTCCATCTCCGCCCCCTGCCTTTCCTGAAAATCTATTAGTACGCCCTCCCATTCCTGAGAGTCCCCTCAAATCCCCATTCAGTGATAATTCTTATTTATACAAAGAAAATATAACCTCTGAAATTCTTGAAGAGCTACGGAACTCTGATTTTGGATCTGCGTTTCTTGAAGCTGTCCCCAAGGAACCACATCCTCCAAAAGAGACCATGAAAGAGATAACTGAGCAGTACCAGAATGCCTGCAAAGATTATCTTGCTGCAGGCGAGAAACATTTAGAGATGAATTTCCTAATTAACGCTTCATTGAATTATTCCTGCGCGATTTTATGTAGATTTTTAGGGAATGATGTTTTTGAGGCTTCGCATTTGATGGCAGAATTAGCAGGGATGCTTCCTAAATCTATTACTGAAAGCTTCATTTTTCAAGGAACTAAATTACTATTAAAAGCATATTTAGTAAAGAACGCGTCTTTTGCGATCCAAGCTGAAAAATGGCTCCGAAAAGATGAAGAACACTTCTATAAAGAAGACAAAGAGTTGATCGAACATGCGATCAACATTACAAGAATAAAAGTTGGGATATAGCTAGATTTCTAGACCTATAATAGTCGAGGTCCTACCAAATAGTAATTTGGTCTGGTACATGTCCATCTTCGTTTGTTTTCCTTCCTCGATCGCGTCAGCTAACCAATATATTCCCTTACGAATTCCTTCACCAGTTTTAGCACTTGTTTTAAAGATATTAAGAACTCGACTCATTTTTTTGTTAATACCCATAAAATTAGCTAAATCTTCTTCTGTACAATCAACTAAATCCACTTTATTAGCAAAAATCGCAAGAGGTATATCCTTAAGATGATTCATTCGTAACATGCGCCATAAATTATTCCTAGCCTCTGGGTAACGACTGGCATCGCTCACATCAACAACATAGATCAATCCTGCTGAATTTTTAGTATACATCTCCCATAGAGCTCTTCTAAATTGAAGTTGTCCCCCAAGATCCCAAGCAGAGAAAGTCACATCACCAATCTGAATAGTTTCTGCATTCATCCCAATAGTAGGAGTCGTGTCAGGTATCCATCTGCCAGTTTTTAACCTTTGTAACATAGTGGTTTTGCCTGCTCTATCTAAGCCTAAAACACTAATTTTTGCATTCTTTTTCGACATGATTATGAAATTCCCTTAATTTTATTGCTAGTATTGAATATTCTCGAATTATATTTATGATTGTAGCGATTTAAAAGATTAACTCATTATTTGTTAATTCCTGATTCTCGAAATAGAACAGATATTAAGCTGTTAACGGGGACCGTATTGAGAGAATTCGCAGAATCTTAAGACATCTCCGGGCTTTCTAAATCTTAAAGTGGTAAAAGAAATGGTGAAAACTGGAATTATTTGGAGCGATGAATACGCAGAATATAATTTAGGGGATGAGCATCCAATGAACCCACGAAGATTACTAATCCCCTACAAGCTGCTAAAAAGCTTAGATTTCCCAAATCTTCAAGAGTTTATTCCTTCTCCCGCATCTGATTCTGATATTTTGCGCTTTCATACTCCCTTATACCTTGAAGCAATGAAAGCATTGTCTATAATTGGAGATGGTTCTCGTCCGAGATTAGGATTAGGAGGAGGAGACTGCCCCGTTTTCCCCAGAATGCATGAATCGTCTCAACTGATTGTAGGTGGAACATTAGAAGGAGCAAAACGAATTTTAGATGGAGATGTTGATCATGCTTTTTCAATGATGGCTGGACTTCATCATGCGTTTCCAGAACGTGCTGCTGGTTTTTGTTACTATAATGATGTTGTGATTGGGATAAAATATCTTCAACAAGAATATAATATTGAAAGAATCCTCTATATAGACACTGATGTGCATGCAGGAGATGGAGTATTAGATGCGTTTTATAGAGAAAGAGGAGTTCTTGGAATTTCGATTCATGAATCTCCTCAGTTTATTTTTCCAGGTACAGGATTCTCCAACGAGATTGGAGAAGGTGAAGGGATAGGCTATAGTGTTAATATTCCTCTATTTCCAGGAACATGGGATAAACTCTATATTGAGATATTTGAAGAAATCGTACCCTGTTTATGGAAGGAATTTGATCCTCAGTTTGTTGTTTGGCAATGTGGGGCTGATGGTCATTTTCGTGATCTTCTTGGGAATCTTGCTTTATCGACTGAATTATATAACTATCTTGGCCAAAGAATTAAGGAACTCACGAATAACTGCTCTGCAAGGGGTAAATTATTAATGCTTGGTGGGGGGGGTTATAATCCAGATTCAGTTGCACGTGTTTGGTTAGCATCATTAGCTGGAGTCGCTGGTTTTGATTTACCTGACGATGCTCCCTTAGAATGGATTAAATACTGTAAAGACAAATTTAATACTAGAGTGAGTGCGAAAATAAAAGATCAACCTATTGATCCTAAAAAAATTGATCAGCATACCCTAGTGGAGGAAGCAAATAGACAATACTTACAAATATTAAAAGAAGAATTACGGGATACAGGAGTTTGGGCTAATTGCAAGCAATTCTATAGTGATTAATTATTAATTAATTTATTTGACCTAACTAACGACTTTAAAAGTAACCCTAGAAGTAGTTAGTAAATATATTTTCGTGTTTAACTTATCGGTTAAATTGTGTTAGCTCCCTAGAGCTAAACTCTCTCACCTTGAGGGATAATAAAGCATGAGTGAAAGGAATTCTGAGGATATTATTCAAGATGCCCTATTTTCATCCTCCGTTTTCAAACATGGAGGAGAAAGAACTCTCAATCAATTCTATATTCCCGAAAATTTAAAATATAGAGAGGATGTAATTAGAAGAATATCTCAAAATTTTCGCCCTCTATTTTTATCAGAGAAAGGAGGAACTGAAGGTTTTTCTACTAATATTGCCCTTACTGGTCCTGCAGGAGTAGGTAAAACAGTCACAGCTAGATATACTGTAGAACATCTTCAATCCATGGCTATGAAATATCATATTAAGTTATATACTGATTATAAGAATTGCTGGACTGCTAGAACTAAAACCTCAATATTACGAAGTTTTTTACGGGATCAGTTTGGAGTAGCGAGTCGAGGTTTCAGTGATGAGGAATCTACAGACATATTAATTCGTAGATTGAATTCTGAACAGGCCTATTTGATATTAATTTTGGATGAAGTAAGTGTGTTACCCCAGAAGGACATTCGGGGATTTATTCATCTCCCTGAAGAATTCGGGTCTGAACACAGGATATCCTTGATTATGATTAGTCGACCAACCGAATGGAAAGTAACTCTTTCCTCAATGGTATCCCAGAGAATAGCTGATGTTCTACAATTTCATCCTTATTCTTATGATGAAACACGTGAGATATTCAATTATCGTTCTAGTTTAGCATTTAAGAGTTCAGCCATCTCAGAAGATATTATTGATATGGTTGCAGAGATATCTGATCAAACAAAAAACCTTCGTCATGGGATAGAAACACTCTATCGGGCAGGACGAGCAGCAGATCAAAGAAGAATGGATGAATTAACACCAGAGCTTATTCGCAGAGCGAAAAATGATGTATTTCCCGAAATGAGGGCTGATATTTTAGAAGAGCTAAACACTCATGAGCTTTTTGCAGCATTAAGTATTGCAAGAAGATTACATCATAAAGGTATCACCGCAACGACAATTGAGCATTCTTTTAAAAATTATAGAATTATATGTGAAGAATGGAATGTCCGACCAAATGGAGAAGCTGCATTTCGTAACTATCTGGCAACCTTAGAAACAATAGGGATTTTAGGAAAAGTTACAAAAGGAGTTAAAGGTCGAAAGGGCGTACGTGCGAGATTAACCATTCATGACGTTCCAGCAGCAGTTTTGATAGAGCGGATTGAAGTTTTTATTTCAAAAAGGTTTGAGAAAGAATAGATCATATTTCCTATTTTCCTCTCATTCAAAATAATTATAAATCGGAAAAGACAAAATTTTTTCGTACTGGAGTATATTTAAATCTTCTATCCCCTATAGAAAATCTTCTCATTATAGTACAAGAGCTTTTTTCTTATTTCTATGTTCAAAATTTCCCTGAACTCTGGAATAAGAAGAATTTTCTTTTATTTATACTGAGGGGAGTTCTTATATTCTAAGATTTCTAGTACATCCTGAAATAAGACGATACAGGGACCTTTCAACCTATTCTAGGTATAGAAAAGTACAATAAAGCACTTGTAAGATTGAAAATATTGTTAGGTATTAAGTGGGTTCGTTAAACAGACCAATGAATGGACATATATTAGACAGTAAGGGTTCTAAATCAAACTTCCAAATGAGGAAATGCCAAAATGGATGGTTACGAAACAGAGCTTGATGAGGAGATGACAAGATTAGCATTTCAGATGTCACATGAGCCAATCTCAGTTAAATTCATTCAAGAATTCTCTGGATTCTCGTTTGAAGGGATAAAAATCCCCTTAACTCCTCGTGGTAGCAGAATTAGCATACCACATTTCATCGCCATTTATCTAGCTGAAAAAGATATAATCGAAGATTTTACAGAAGAGTATCCTCTTTCTTTACAAAGTCTGACAAATGCAGTTCGGAATGAGATTCGATCCGGGGATTTGCAACAAATCCATCCATATTTGCACCTTTTAGCGAAAGAATACTTACTTTCAGAATTACAAATCGAATCTAGTTATAGCGAACTAGAGTTAAAACGTCAAAGAGCAAAATTTTATCAGCTAACCAAAGAAAGACTCTCGAAATTGGTTAAGATGGCAGATAATAAGAATCTCTTGAGTAAGAAGCGAACCGATCTAACTGCGTCTGAAAGGATTCTTTTTCAAAAAATAGCGAATTGGGTTCAATGTTGGAAGAATGTATATATTAAAAGATAAGAAAGGATTAACCATGGATATATTGGGGCGATTTCAATCATTTATAGAAGAATGTGAGGATGAAGACGGACAATTAATATATATGGATAAAATCAGGTCAATGGAACAGCAGGGATCAAGAAGTCTTCATATCTCTTATAATGACATCTTAAGACATGATCCTGCTTTAGCTGAGGAAATTCGCTTAAATCCTGAAGAATCCATAACTATCGGAGAAGAAGTACTTCGTTCAATGATCTCCCAGATAAGTCCTACATATTTAGAAAAGGTTAACCTATTTCATATACGAATTCATGATTTAACTGACAAAGTACTTCTACGAGCGTTAAAAACCGAACATCTAGGGCTTCTCGCATGCTTTGAAGGCATAGTTATAGGTGTTACTGAAGCTAAACCCTTAATGATTAGGGGAGTATTCAAGTGTGCGGTGTGTGGAGAGGGGAACCAAATGGTGGACTTTCCAGAGGGAATATATTCACCCCCATATCAATGTAGAAATGAGCAGTGTCAGAGAAAAGGATCACTACTCGTTCAGTTGGAGAAATGCACATTTATTGATTGGCAAAAAATCACGATACAGGAAAAACCAGAAGAACTGCCACCAGGCCAATTACCCCAGAGTATCATGATTCATATTTTAGATGATCTTGTTGATCGAGCTCGACCGGGAGACAGAATTGAAATTGTCGGAACCTTAAAAGCTAGAGCAACCCGGTTATTAAAAAGAGGGACATTAGCAACCTATAATAAATTTTTCCAAGGTAATTCTATTGATAAAGAAAAAGCAGAATATATAGATATTGAAATTTCCGAAGAAGATGAACAGAAGATCATCGATTTATCAAAATCCCCCCTGATCATCCAGAAGATCCGCGAGTCATTAGCTCCCTCAATTTACGGCCACGATTTAGTGAAAGAAGCAATTGCTACCTTACTCTTTGGAGGAACAGCAAAAGAGACACCAGATGGAATGAAACTGCGGGGGGAATCTAATATCCTGTTGATCGGAGATCCTGGGGTGGGAAAAAGTCAGATCTTGAAATTTGTGCAGAGATTGGCACCACGGGCGATCTACACGACAGGTAAAGGCTCTACAGCTGCTGGATTAACCGCAGCTGTCATTCGCGATCAAGATACTGGAGAGATAACTCTAGAAGCAGGTGCTCTTGTGTTAGCAGATCAGGGTATTGCCATGGTCGATGAATTTGATAAAATGCGGGCAGATGACCGAGTAGCGATCCATGAAGCGATGGAACAACACACGATTTCAATAGCTAAAGCTGGTATCGTAGCAACATTGAATGCCCGAACTTCAATCCTTGCTGCAGCAAATCCAAGACGGGGAAGGTGGAACCCTTATAAGGATCCTGCAGATAACCTTAATCTTCCACCAACATTACTTTCAAGGTTTGATTTATTATTTGTTCTTGAAGATAAACCTCACCCTCAAGAAGACCACGAGAAGGCTTCACATATCCTGAATATCCATCAATCTCAAACATTGCCAGTAGAACCTCCAATTGAACAGGAATTATTACGCAAATACATAGCTTACGCTCGACGCGAGGTTCATCCTCGCCTATCAGACGAAGCTAGGGATCGTTTACTAGAATACTACAAAGAATTGCGGCAGGTTAGTGGGAAGGTTGATGAGAAAGGGCCTGATCCAATCGCAATAACCCCCCGCCAGCTTGAGTCATTAGTTCGTCTATCTGAGGCACGTGCAAAAATGCGTTTGAGTGATGAGGTAACATTCGAAGATGCATCTGGTGCTGTCAACTTGATGAATGCAACATTGGAGAAATTGGCTAAAGATACGGAAACTGGAAAATTAGATATCGATATGGTTTCCTCTGGAATAAGTGCACGGTCCAGACGAAAATTAGACCAGATAGACGCGGTAATTGATAGAATTCTGGAACAAGCTGATGATGAACCTGTTGCAATCAAGGATATTGTTGATAAAGCAGTCGAAGAGGGACTTGATAAAGCTCAAGTCGTGAAGGCTATTGATGAAATGACCCGGCGAGGAGTATTATTTGAACCCACAACTGGCCACGTTAAACGTCCATGAGAAACAGAGCATTCTGAAATGTTAATCCAGTCTTTACCGCTTAAAAATGAAGTTAAAAGGTTAATTATAGAGAATGACAAAATAATTGAACTCTATCCTCCTCAAGAACAAGCAATAGAGAAAGGGTTATTAGCTGGTAAAAATTTAGTAATTTCTATCCCTACTGCTGCAGGGAAAACTCTTTTAGCAGAATTATCCGCGTTAAAACACATTACTGAGAATGATGGAAAAGTAATTTATCTTTGCCCGTTACGTGCATTAGCCAGTGAAAAGTATAAAGAATTTCAACGCTTCAAACAGCTTGGAGTTCGAACAACAATTACTTCTGGTGACTTTGATTCAACAGATGAATATCTACCTCGCTTTGACATTATAGTTTCAACCAATGAAAAAATGGATGCTCTTCTTAGACATCAAGCGAGCTGGATTGCAGAATCTGTGACCTTAGTGATCATCGATGAATGTCATTTGTTAAATGATCAGCATCGTGGGCCAACACTGGAAACATTGTTAGCACGATTATTAATAGAGAATTCCAAAGCACAAATTGTTGCATTAAGTGCAACAATTGGGAATGCAATAGAAATAGCAGATTGGTTGGGAGCAGAGCTAGTAAAAAGTGAATGGCGACCAGTTCCCCTCAAAGAGGGAGTATATTTCAAAAATGAGATTATTTTTGATGATTTTTCCACTCTGCCAGTTCAATATCACCATAATGATCCCCTTGTGAATATTGCGCTAGATTCGGTATATTCTGATGAACAGACGTTGATCTTTACTCCCTCTCGACGACTTGCGGTATCTACAGCGGAAAAAATTGGGAAAGGGGTAAAACCAAGATTAGAATCGCAAGATCAGCAATATCTAAATGAACTTTCAAAATCGATTTCCACTAATCTAACAGATCCCCTCACTAGAAAATTATCAGAAACGATCAAGAACGGTGTTACTTTCCATCACGCGGGTTTAAATTCTGAACAAAGGGAATTGGTAGAGCTTGCATTTAAAAAAGGGGCAATAAAAGTTCTATGTGCTACCCCTACGCTTTGTGTTGCAAAAAACACGAAAATATGGCATGGTTTGTCTGAAACTTCCGTTGAAGACCTTTCTTTGAATCAAACAGTTTATGTGTTGACAGGAAATAAGTTAAATCCTCTTAAACTTCAAGAAATCATTAACAATGGCAATACAAATCATTTAATTGAATTTTCTACAGTATCTGGTTACAAAATTACGGTAACTTCAAACCATAGAATATTGATAAAAAGAGGGCAAGAGAAACTCGTTTTACCTGCTTATACAATAAACAAACAGGACAAAATTGCTACTATTGGGATAATAAAAAATAGACGAGAAAAACAATGCTTTTTAAAGGATTTTATTAGAGAAAATGAGCTACCTATTAAGAATCTGAAAATTAACGGTGATCTTTCATATTTTATTGGCCTTATGCTAGGTGATGGGTATTCAGGAGGAGAAACCAAGATTGATTCAAGTCTCACTTACAAAGGTTCTCCCTCTATTGTAAATAATGATGAGGAGATCTTAGTACAATGTGAAAAAATATGCAGAATATTAAATATTGCAACCAGAAAAAGGAAAAATGTATATGGGATCTCAGAGTTAATTCTAGGTAAAAATAAGTGGTTTAGGGAATTATTAGTTCGGTGCGGGGTCGAAAAGGGGGATCGCAAATTTATCTCTAAAGAATTACTGGAGATGGAAAGCAAGAATATTTCATGTCTCTTAAAAGGGTTATTCGATTCTGATGGTTATATCAATCAGGATAGAGTAATAGGATTTTCAAATACATCTAAAAGATTAGTTAAGCAAACTCAAAAGTTACTTTTAGTTTTTGGAATTGTATGTAGACTACGTAAACGAAAGAAATCTGTGATTGAGTTTAATCATAAGATATATAAAACTAAAAGCTATTATGAATTACTAATCTCTCAGAAAAAATCCATTTTACGTTTTTATGAATCGATTGGGTTTAATTTAGAAAGAAAACAAACAGGGTTAACAAGCTTAGTTACTCAAATTAAATCTAATATTTACTATCTTTCATGTTCAAATTGCCAGTTTAAACTCTATAAGGATTTGTTTACTGGCCGTACGGAATCACAAAAAGATTGGGGTCAAAAAAAATTAGCAGTTATTACACTTCTCGGAGAGAGAGGTGAGTTAGGTTCAAGAAAAATTAAAGAGCTCCTCCAGTTTGAACCGAAGAAAGATGAGAGAAGACTGAATCATCATTATGAGTTGATCAAAAAAAGAAAAATAGGGAAGATTAGCAAGAATGAATGGTTTTGGAGTTTAAACTCCATTGGTCTATGGATTTATGAAGAGCTCATAAAAAATGGTAATAAGACATATGATGATGTTTTTTCATTAATAGAGTGTCCCATATGTAGGAAAAAATTATATTACAATGTGAAAAAGGGATGGAGAGATAGTGATTTTGATGGGGATATCTTTTGGGATAATATAAGATTTATAAAACCACTGAACCAATTAACGACTGTTTATGATTTAGTTCTTCCTGATGATCCTGCTAATGACCATATGTTCGTTGCTAATGGCATCATAGTTCATAATTCTGCAGGAGTTAACCTCCCCGCAAAACGCGTAGTCATTCCTAGTGTTTATCGGTACTCTGTGGAAGAGGGATCCCATCCGATAAAGACTTTAGAGTACAAACAGATGGTGGGAAGAGCAGGAAGACCACAATTTGACAAACAAGGAGAATCTATTCTTTTAGCGAAACAACAAAACGCTGTTAGCTGGCTAATGGAGCGTTATATTAATAATGAACCTGAAGCTGTGTATTCCAAGCTAGCTGCAAAACCTGCGTTGAGACGATGCATCCTTGGTTTGATTTCTTCCGAGGTAGTCTCTACAGTATATGAATTACTTGAATTCTTTGATAAGACATTTTATGGGTACCAATTCGAAGCAATTTTCTTAGAAAACAAAATACGAGAGGTTCTCGATCTATTTATTGGTTGGGGTATGATCCACCCACTAGATGCAAATGAAAGATTAATTGCAACAAGCTATGGTAAACGGGTAAGTCAGCTGTATTTAGATCCAGAGACAGCAGCAGCAATTTTAGAGGGACTAGAAAAGGGGGTCTCCCTTTCGAAACCCAAAATCTATCCTGTTGGATTATTAGATTTGATTGCTGGAACTCCAGATATGGTTTCAATTAACTTTAGAAAGAGTGATTGGACAAATACGGAGAAACGATTCCAAAAACTGTCGAAAAAACTGATTCGGGATGTTCCTAATAATTTAGATATAGAATATGAGTTTCGATTACGTGATTTCCGGACCGTTCTATTCCTCTGGGATTGGATCAAAGAACTTCCGTTAGAAAAAATTGTTACTAGATATAAAATTGGTTCAGGTGATATTCGACGAATAGTAGAAACAGCAACTTGGCTTATTTCTGCTATGTCAGAGATTTCCGAACTTCAATCAAGGACAAATAATAAATTTAAATTGTATTCCAAAACAGCCTCGGTCTTAAGTGAGAGAGTTGAATATGGAATTAAATCCGATGCGATCAGTTTAACTCATATAAGAGGTATTGGAAGAAAAAGAGCGCGTATTTTACTTAAGTATGGCATTCGTGATATTTCTAATCTTGTGTCTCTAAAAGAAAGTGACTTACAAAAAATACCTGGATTTGGAGAAGAATTGGCAAGAAATATTCTCCTTGAAGCCAAAGAAATTAAAAAGAGTCCAGTATCCTTGCCTAGAGAATTTACAGATCTGTTATATTAATGGAGTAAAAATCTGTATTTTGTCGTCAACATTTGACGACGTAATCAAATAGGTAATTTTGAAAAAGGAGGGAAATAAGAATTAAAGTAGTAAAAAGGTGTTAAAATTTTATTCAAGTAATCTATTGTGACAAAAAATAACCTAGTTTTGCAGGTTAGAATCTATCCACTGTTTTAATTCAACTGGAGAATATTGTAAAAGATTACGAAAAATCCGATATATTTTTAGATGTGTACGATGACTGATATTGATATTTTCTATTGAGATCTTTAACTTCTTGTTTATTATTTGAGAGAAAGATTGTTCCTCAATCAACATTTGATTTCTAATGGAAACCATTATTTCTTCGCTTATTTTTTTAGCAATAAAATAAAATTTTGGATCGGATTCATCCCATCCTGTTTTTTTTGTATATTCAGTAACTCAAGTCAACACATTTTTCACAACTCCTTAAAGCTATCTAACGAGAGGACACGCTAATTTCCACACGGTTAGCCCTTGTGCGATTAGTGAGAGCTATCTGAACATCACACACTAGATCTCTCTTAAACTTAATTCACGAATACGATGGTTCTAGAAGAGATTAAAATCCGTAGAGAGCGTTTGGAGCTTTTTTAAATTATTCAGGGACGCAGGTAGAGATTTTAGCATATTTTGACGGACCCATAATTCTTGAAGGTTCTCTAGGTTTCCAAGGGTCTCAGGAAGGGAGGTTAATTCATTGTAATCAAGATCAAGCAAAGTGAGATTTTTCAGGTTTCCGATGGTGTCTGGAATGGTCTTAAGCAAACAGCTTTGAATTTTCAATCGCTCGAGATACTCGAAATCCCCAATTGACTCAGGGAGAGACGTTATCGGTTCAGATTGAATAGTTAATCTTCTAAGATGCAGATCAGAAATCTCTAGATTTCTAATACTTTTATTGAATGGGGTTTTCAGTAAAGCCCCCAGTTCGAGAAGTGCCTTGGCTTCTATCTCTGTGAGAACTGAAAAAAGCCAAAAATTGGCCCGAAATCTTGAATGAACTTGGACTCGTTTTTTTTCTTGACTCGAAATGGTATCAGGACTGCCAGAGAGTTCATAAAAACCAGTGTTACACAATTTCTCCACTATTGAATCAGTGAGCTTTTTTTCACTCCCAAAATGCTCTGAAAATTCTGTTATATCCAATGAGAGATTCCCACCTGAATTAAGGAATTCATCATGAATTTTCCGAAATAAAGTCGACTCCTTCTCTAAAAATTTTTCTAATTCTTTAAACTTGAATGGTGGTAAAATACTTAATTCTTTATCTTTGGTTGGGATCCTCTGTATCGATCTTCGTAAAAAACGCTTTTTCTCATTTTGTGTAAGTCCTATTTCCCATTTTTTTATAGGAGGAGGGAATTCTTCCCCACGTGTAGGATCTGGAAAAAAACACCTTTCATATTGATTAACAATCGGACGGATATCCGTGTAGGCAGTATGAGATAAGAAGTAATTCTCTTCATCGTAACGTTCTATATGCTTGAAAGTCACTCTAATATCATAAGATAAGGGATAAGGATCTCCTCCAAATACTGGTTTTATAGCTTGAATTTGTTTAATTAATCCTTCTTCCAATTGTTGTCTAGTGATCAATCTTTTTTCGATTGGTATGCTTGTACTATATAAAACGAATTTTCCATCCATTAACATAAAAGCCCAATCTTGAGAAATCCAGTTGAAATAGGTACCAAAATTATAGGGAAGTTCATTTTCACCTAATGGATAGATCGAACCAGTACCATAGTCTCTTTCAAGCTTCTGATAATCAAAACTAACTAATCCACCAATAAAACGATAATAATAGATGTCATTAATTCTCTCGTTAAAGAGTTCCGCTTGATTTGTCCCGTATCCTTCTGGATCAAATAGATAGGTAACATTCACAATTTGAAAACCGATCGAATGAATCCACGTAGGGGGCACGAAACTCTGGATTTTTCTTTCGATTATATCGCGATCGGTCTCAGGAATCACCACAACTATTTTGTTAAACATTCCTCTTGTTCCATCGACAAATGAGATTTTCATTATTTGATCACCATTGTGTGATACTATAGTTAGTTCTATTCTAGTGGCTTTTGTGGATGTATCCCATGTTCAAATCGCATTGAGATTGGTTAACCTTCGGTAAATATTCTTCAATGGCATTTAATCCTTGTTGGAACTTGCTTCATTTAATAAACTCCAAGATAATACTCTTTGGAAAATTTGAGTTGGCCACAATCCCGAACTACTCTATTCAGAACTATAAGGAAGAGTAATTTAAAAAAACTATTACACATCAGTGGAGAGGATAAACAGTATTGGAAGAACAGTAGAGGAGAGAAAAAAGTGACCAGCAGACATAAGACCAGCGCTACTCATAAATCCTCTATTACATAAAATTTTTTGAAAAAAATGTACAGCTTAGGTTATCGACAACAAAGATTTGACGACTACAAATTTGCTTAAAGATATCGAATACCACAATTAGGGCAGTTAGATTCATCAAAAAGGCGATTTATGTGACTTTAGACGACTATATGATGTCAGAGATGCTAGAACAGCCAGATGTGCTGAGAAGGATTTTAGCGAACCCTCAAATTGAAGCATTAGCTAATTTCTTACAAGAAGAAGATATAGAACACTTAATTCTGACAGGTTCAGGTGACAGCTATTGTGCAGCTTGGTATGGTTCAATTCTAGGAAACGAAGTATGTCCCAAACTTCAAATTTCTCATTATGCTCCATTTGAATATGTAAATTATACCCAATCCAATCAAAAAAACGCTGCACTCCTTGGAATTTCAGTATCTGGGGGAACTTTGCGTGTTCTGGAGGCTCTTCGGTATGCCAAAAAGCAGGGACTAAAAACAATTAGCTTTACTGATAATCCAAAGGGAAAAGTTGCACAAGAATCAGATAAAGCAGTTTTTCTCTCAACTTCTCCTATTGAAGCCCTGCAAATTTCCTCATATGAAACTGAAGATGCAAAAAACTATACCGGTTATCATCATGATGTTGCTCAAACGAAAACATATTTAGGCAATATTGCTGCTTTAAGCATTCTTATGGCTCACATTTCCCCTAATACTGACGTACTGATGGAAGATATTACAAAAGCCTTTGAAATCATTCCTAAAGTTATAGCACAAAAAGAAAATTTTCTTAATGCAGGAAAAGAAATGGTAAAGGCTGCTGATCGCGTTATATTTGTGTCCTCAGGTGCAAATAGGCCTACTAGTTTATTTGGAGCCTATAAAATGTTCGAATTTACTATAGATGGATATTATGCGGATATAGAAGAATACTGTCACACAAAGTACTTTATTACAAATAAGAAATCCTCTGTAATATTCATTGCTCCTGATTCAGTATCTTTATCTCGAAGTTTAGAAATCGAACCAGTTCTAAGAGAGTTAATTGAAACAAAAACTCTTATCCTGATGAATGAAGAATTATCTAAAGAGGAAATCACAAACTCAATACCCCTCCCTCTCCCTTCAACTCAGGTGCTCTCGCCATTAGTGTTTACAATCCCTGTGGAATTTATTTCATATTCGCTAGCGAAAACTTGTGGATTCAATACCAACACCTTCCGAGGGGGACAAGAAACAGAAAAATATGTATCAGGCTCCTTTAAGACCATAAGACAATCCAAAATGCAATATTAATAAAATTTATTTCGTAATATATGATTTAGCGGTGTTTAACAACGCTCACCTGATTACATGAATCATTAATCACACACTGACTACATTTGGGACTAATAGGAGAGCAAATGTTTTGACCCCAGCGTACAAGAATGTCATTAATAGGAATCCACCATTTTTTAGGTAAAATTTCTCTTAATATCATTTCTACGTTATCAGCATCTCGGAATACAGCTTTGTTATCCTTTATACCCTTTATTGGGACAATTCCGATTCTTTGTGTAATTCTCATTACATGTACATCAACACAAATTCCAGGTTTACCATACCCCATCGTTATAACAAGGTTTGCTGTTTTTCTTCCGACTCCTTTAAAGCTTAATAATTCATTGAGGGAATCAGGTACTATTCCATCAAACTCATCTATCAATCGCTGACAAATGTTTCTAATTGTCTCACTTTTTCTCTTATAAAATCCAACTGGATAGATAATCTCTTCTAGTTTCTTTTGAGGAAGCGCCAATATCTTCTGAGGAGTATCAGCATGTTCAAAAAGCTCTATACTCGCCTTATAGGTCGCTTCATCCTTAGTTCTGAGACTAAGAATGGTTGCAATTAAGATTCGAAATGGATCTTTTCTTTCTTTTGAAATATTGGTAACTACAGGATCCATAAGTTGCTGAGTTGCCTTTTCTAATTTATTCAGGATGGCATTTATTTGATCCTCACTCAGGGGAGATATAATGGGAGAATTCATTTTCAATACATCTATCAGAAGGATCTTACGATCAGTATAATATTATATATGACCAGAGATTCCAATCAGATCTCTATTTGGTTTCGAAAAAAACAAGCTATTAAAGGGATTTTAAAATTGATATACTGAGAAGATTGACCGAATCAGAGTTACTGCTTTCAATGATTGATAAATTACGTAACGATCCAGATAAATTCGAGCGGATGTTTGCAGCCAAATTTATTGCGAAATATAATTTTGAAGGAAGTAGAGAATTTTTAGAAAAAGCCCT
This sequence comes from Candidatus Heimdallarchaeota archaeon, assembly GCA_011364965.1. GTDB lineage: Archaea > Asgardarchaeota > Heimdallarchaeia > Hodarchaeales > Hodarchaeaceae > Hodarchaeum. The sequence continues at coordinate 196,654 of RDOB01000004.1, read as the reverse complement.
CCTAAATGATGGAGATTCCGATGTAATCCTGCTGATTAAGGACATATTAAAGGAAATGAATCAGTAAAAATAATCAGAGAGATTTTCTTTGACATCAGAGTAAAGTTTTACTCCAAACCGCCACTGGATTTTCATTTTCAAACGTTTCTCCAGTTTTTCTGAAAATAGTTTCTTTTGTTGCTCTCTTAAATCTATTAAATTGTCAATAGAAGTAGAAATAGCCTTAATTATACTAAATTCTGACTCCTTAAATTTGATATCATCGATATTAATAGTATTTGGAAATTCACCAGCTGAATAAATAATAGATCGCTTTTTAGGTATATTCTTTATATCTAATGAAACCATTGTTTGAAATGAAAACAATCGATTGAAAGGAGGAGGGATAGCACGATCTAAAGTTGCGAATATTAAGATTACATCTTTCTGATTTATTTCAGATGGACTGATTAGAGCAATGAATTTCCTACACAGACACTGCTCTAAGAGCTTGGAAGAAACAGGAGAAGAAGAGAGTTCTTCAAAATCATTCTCAGTCAGCAAAACCTCATTATAAGGATCTAGTCGATCGTGTATTAATGGTGAGACGAAGAAAAGAGCTGTTTTTTCGTTATAATAATTTTCATCTATAATTAACGTATGGGTGCGAAGAGTATCTCTACCAAAATGATCAGTTTCAGAATCAAATGTAAATTGTATCATAATTTTACCAGGTAGGTATTGATACTTAGTTACATAAAATCCATTAAAATTTAGTGGCCTGAATTTGGGAAGAAAAGGAGTAATGTCACGAATTTGATTTTTACTTAATGTAGTTGCAAGAATATCAAGTCCTTTTTCTAGGGTATTGCCAACAATCACTTGATGTAATCTACTCATTCTACTCCACTACTCTTGTTCTAGTAGAGAGCTTCTTTGCATTTTTCAAATATTTCATTAATTTCCTCATAGGGCGATTCAAGAACACTGATGAAAGCTTGTTCAAAAGCAGCAAAAGGAAACGTCATCTTATAGTCATCAATCACCATGGAAAAATTACTGAGGAACCTGTTAGCTTGCTCCAAATTGTAATCTATTGTATCCATCTTATTCACCACAAAGAAAAAAAGAGTTTTCTTCTGACGAGCTTTTTTATCTGCTTTATCAGGGTCTAAACTTAAGCTATCAAGAAAATAATTGAAACTATCTTCCATTGCCACACGTTGAGTCTCAATAGGCTGGCTAGGATCCAGCATAAATAGCATTCCATCAGTTTTGTATTTACGCATAGCTTCACGCCATTTCCTACGCAATTTGAAATCACCTGGCGTATCAACAGCAATGACGTTATATTTCCTATATCGTTCGAGGCTTAATTTCGAATGTTTTACGGCTGAGAGTAAGGAAATTTTTTTCTTCTCTACATTAATCTCCATAGACTTCTCCGTAACAGTGGGGTCGTCTCCTTTCATTCGTTTGATCAAACTCGTTTTGCCCACACCTGTATTTCCGAGAATAGTCAACCGAATGTCTCTATCAAGCACCATGATTCAAATCCACTCAAAATACTAATGTCAGATCAGACAGGAGGAAAAATTCCTAATAAGCATTACCTTTCAGCTGACTCAATGATTTCTAAGAAATTACCATATTAATTGATTAAAGGTTTCTGTAACTCCATTAAACGGTACTTGTACCCATAAATAGGGAAAAATCATATTAAAATCTAATAAACAGAAAAAGGAGTAATAAGTGCAAGCTTAAACTAGATAATAACGGGCATTTAGAAGAATTGTAAAGGTAATAATAAGGGAATAGAGGCACTTAGACGCAAAAAATACATCTGAGGGAACTTGCCTCTAACATCGATGAAATCGCCTGAAACTCGATAAGCTACGATTCATTTTTCATATCTCGAGGCAAAGGTTCAATCCCTTTTTCGGGCATAAATGCCCTCGTAAAAATCCGAGAATGACAAAAAATAAAAACCTTAATAAATGCGAATACAACCAATTTGTTTGTAATCAACGTTTGTTAAAACAACGTTTTAAACTTTCAGAATTACCTCAATAAATTAGGAAAACGCTCTTAGCGGAGGATAAATGATAATATGTCTGCTGTTACAATCGCAAAAATGATTCAACTTCAAGAGTCAAAACCAATTTCCCTTCCAGCCGATTTCCTTGAGACATTACGTCCCAAGGATGTAGAAGAAAGTTCAGCTGTTATGATTCTTGCTCCATCTACGAAAATTATTCGAATAATCCCAACAAAAAGCCCCGAAGTAGTTAAAGTAGCTATTGAAATTGGCGAATTATCACCTGATTTTCTCCAAGAATTAGGTGTGGTATTTATGCGGAGCAAAATTAAAACTCTTTATAGCACTGGATTGTGTTTCACCCAAGACAGTTGTACATATGAAGGGTACTTGGATTCAAGTGATTTAACTATCTCCCAAGATCAGCTGAAAGATGAGCTAGCAGAGATCAAAGGTGTAAGTAAAGTAGATATTACTACTCTTACTGCCTAATGCTCTCCTTCCGAAGTCTTTGATTCATTTCTTCTATAGAGAATGGCTTAGAGAGGCATATTCCTCTCAACACTCCCTCTTCTTATTTTAATCTCTATAGCAACGTTTTTGTCCAGGAATGTCTTTTAAAAGTAAATTAGTAACTTAAATAAGTAACTTTAACTAAGAATTTCTCGTTGACGCTGAAGGATGATTAATTAATTTATACCCCTCCCTTATCTAGCAGACAGCTTTACTGATAAAAATAATTTAATCTAAAGCTAATTGTTCCATTATATTTAGCAATATATGTTTTCGTTAGTTTTCAACATTTTGGTCAATAAATTTGACGTAACATGAGTGGAGAAATGCCAACGAATTTTTTGGTTCATTTTCACTGGATAAATACTTTGAATCCTGTTCTAAAGCAATAGATACCAATAGAAGGGCTTACATATTATTTTTCGTTCCCCTTTTCATTGGTAGGAGAATATGGGTCCCTCTCATTAATTGATCCAGTGACCTCAATTTTCCGAAATATGATCTTTTGTAGTATATTTTATGGGTTGTTTCGTATTTTTCGTATATCAGTTTAAGAAGAATTAAAATTGCGTTCTCTTCAAACTAGATACTAGCAATTATTAGATACTGGAAAAAACTGGGTCTAATTACTATATTCCTTGGAATTATTAATCCGTCCGAGTTAGGAATGGGCATGATAATTCTAATACTTATCCTAATAGATTACTCTAGCTTATTTGTAAATATTATTTATTTCAATTTTATTAATTCCTATTTAGAAGCTGATAAAGTTCAAATATCTCATAAATTAGATTTTCATGGAATAACCCACCGAATATATTGGATATCCATTATCCTAGTTGCGTTAGGATTGTTACAGTTCAGTTTCTTGTTATTACATTTCTTTAAATAGAGTTTTAAGCATAAAATGCTGAATTAATATTTTTTCTCTGGAAAAAAACATAAAAATTTCCTCTCCGAAAGATATTTGAGTCGATACTTATCATCATTCTTTTTAACCCAAACAAATTTCTTTAGTATCCATTGTTGGATGGTTTAGATTGATATGATTACTGAAGATAAAGAAATTAGCCTCCTAATACACCCCTTACGTCGGAAGATTTACTCAATCCTTGCTGAAAATCCGGGGTCTTATTTCTTTGATCTTGCGAAATATTTAGAGTTACCCCAAGGTACATTGAACTGGCATTTGAAACGCTTAGAAGAGGATCATCTTATTAAATCTTTAAAATTCGCTGGTAAGCGAATTTATTATCCTGCCGGACTTAGATCCGCAGAAGCAGAGCGCATTTTTACAGTACTCCGCCCAGATACGGCGAAGAAAATTTTCAATTACATTCTGAATAATCCAGGTGCGTTTCAGAGTCAGATTGCGCAAGGAATTGATCCTCCAGTTCATCATGATACTGTTAGATATCATTTAAATCGTCTAGAAAAAGTGGGACTAGTACGAACCCAAAGAAGTGGGCGGACCGTACAGATTTTCCCTGGTTCTGTAGCAGAAAACCTACAGGATGGTTCTTTGACTGCAATATCTGACTCGTATGTCCGGTTCTTATTAGATAAACTTCGTGAAGGTTGTTTGCATCCAGAGGTTGTTTTGCAGAGTAAAAAGCAATTAGTTTTGCGTATTGAATGTCCTGATGGGGAAGATATGATCTTAAACCTAAAAATGAGTGATTGGGAATTATTGACTCCAGTCTCGGATTGAGATTCTAGGATCGCCTTTTTGAGTAAACCTTACTCCATTAAGAGAGGAATTTAGAAAATGGCAACTCGATTCGATGCTAAAAGCTTCTCAAAACAAAGACTCCAAAATGCATGTACAAAATTTTTCCCCGAAGACTCGTTCAATATAAATTCAAGTCGAAAGGGATTTCGTTTAAGTGAAAAGACCATTTCCCTGATCAAAGCCGCTGAGGAAGTCGTAGAAGAAGCAAAAGTTACAGGTGAGATTCTCCCCACTTCCACTGCAGATATTTTTCGTTACGGTTTAGTTTGCATTGATGTTTTCGAAAATTTATCTCAATTTCAAACAGTAACCCAGCTTAAAACTCGATCAAGACGAGGTTATCGCAAAGAACTCGAAGTAATTGATTATAATGCTAAAAAAATTGAACTAGAATTCAAGAAAAGTCCAAATCCGTCTGTTAAAACGCAAAAAGATGAAAAACTGTTACAGAATTTGAAGAAGGAATTTCTATCAGTATTAAATGAAGATGATATCGATCGATTGCTCCAGAACACAATTCAAAAGGAAAAAATTTTCGTTCAAGAGAGTTCAGATGGTAAAAAGTTTCTTCAATCATTGATTCGCCTTTTAAGCTCACTTATTGAAACAAAATCAAGAAATTCTGCTCTTACTTCTGATTTAGACACAATACAATCTCAAAAAGAAGCTGTTTCCGCTAGACTAGCAGAATTGGACGAGAAACTTCCTTCAATTAATACCCAGATCGAGGAAATACGAGAGAAACACAACTTTCCTCAAATACTCTCAGAGAAAGAAAAATTATTGTCTGATTCCGAGCTCTCTCTCTTTCTAAAAATTATTACAACCTCCTTGGATCGATATATCCGTATGATAGAACGTAAAGAAAATCGTTCAATTGATGATCGAGATAAACTATTAGGAATGATAGTAGATCCAACAAGGTATGAAGGTTTTGATGAAGATTTATGGAAAAGAATTGTCTTTATAATACAAACACATGGACTGGAACTTTTAAGTAATAAATCATGGTTTGAATTTGAAGATTCAAGCTCTTTACGTTCATTTATCACCGAAAAAAGAGTGTTAGGAAAGTTTGCTAAGATTCGGAATCTAGAAATCAACCTTAATCTAATCGAGGAAGAATTAAAGGGAGTTCCCCAGTATATAGAGGCTCACGCGGTTCTTCGAGAGTTTAATGAAAAAGAAAATTTGCTTCCCAAGCTAAAATCACGAATACCAGAGTTAGAAGACGAAATACAAGCCTCGACTCAAGAATTTGCCTCAATTAAGGCTAAAGTTCTCGCTTTGTTAGCCTAAAGTGACCTTAATACCTCTGATAGAATTTCAGCAGCTGCAGTTTTCTTTTTCAATTCCAGTTCTGTATCTTTGAGTTCCTGAGTTAATTTTTCAGAGCTTAATTTTTCAACATCAGCTTTTACTTTTAGTTTTTCGAGTTGAATATTAAGTTCCCTAGTTTCTCTTTGTAAGTCAACAAACCATCTTCTGGCTTTTCTTTCTTCAATAGCTTTCTTCTGTTGAACTGAAGCGAGTTCTGATGCATATTCATCTCTAAGGGAAGTATATACTTCATCTGAAACAGCTTGGGCTCGTTTTTTCTCCTCAATTTTTTCTAAACGCTGTAACCATTTCTTCTCGTCTTCGTTGAGAATTTCTAGCTCGAGTGGTTTTGCCTGCAAAGCTTTCTTTTCTTCATTAATAATGGTTATTTTCCCTTGCAATTCCTCAGTCATACGTTTGGATTCATCAGATGTAAGTAAGCCAATTTCTACTTTCTTCCCTAATTCCTCAACTTCATTGAGAAGTTCTGAAAGCTCAATTTTAATCTCATCTTTCCTTTTCCTCGCGTATAACGTATCAATAATGTCTTGAGGTATTTTTTCCGCTGGTTCTATAACTGTTGGAGTTGGGGCTCTTGCAGGTTCGGGAGATGCATATTCAATGGTACTTGAAGAAGGACTTCGAGTAGGACTCTCTGGTTTCCTTGCAGGTGTGCCACAAAATCTACAAAATCTAGCTGTTCGACTTATTTGTTTACCACAATTAGCGCAATATGTTTGAGACATAATTTTGATCCTTCTCTGATTGCTTTTCTTCAAAAAAGCTATTATCCTAAGTCCCATTAAAAAGACTTCATATCGGAAAGGAATATGTATTAATGTGGGTTTGGAGAGTTAACAATCTTCTAGTTGAATTTAAATAGAAGTTTTCTTTTAATTCAAAAGATAATTTTTAAATATAAAGACCCTGTGAACAGCTATTATTCAATTAAGTCTTCTACACTAAATAAACAGGAAAATAAAAGTGGACCGAGGGGGATTTGAACCCTCGACCTCCTGCATGCCAAGCAGGCGCTAACTACCAAGCTGAGCTATCGGCCCTTAATTTTAGTTCACTAATCAAGTGAAATTTGGACTGTAGATCCAGTGAATAGGAAATCTTTTCGAGATTTTATTATTATCGCGTTCTATAACCCACCTATCCGATAATCATTTTCTTTTCGTTTGGAACAAATAACTTTTGAGGTGAAACTTGCGATGATTCTATTAGCAGATACTGTCTTTATAATTGGAGGAACTTACCTAAGAGGATAGTTCTCTCTTTTTAATTGCTATAATAGTCATGTGTGCGTGAACGTATGACATTGACAGAAGTTAGAATATTAAGTCGAGGTGGACAGGGAGGAGTAACGGCTGCAAAGCTTCTCGCTTCAGCTGGTCATCTTTCGGGAAAATTTGTTCAAGCTATTCCAAAGTATGGTGCTGAACGAAAAGGTGCTCCGATCTTTGCAGATGTAAGAATTTCTGATGAGCATGTAAAGACCCATGCTCCTGTAATTCCAGGTAACACTCATAGTTGGATCGTACTAGAACCATCTTTAGTTGATACCATTCCTTTCGATGAAATCAAACCTGGGACGTTAGTGATTATTAATTCTCAGGATCTTCCCTCCTTCCTAAAAGAGAAATCCAAACTAAAGATTGGGAAGGTAGATGCAGTTGAAATAGCCACAGAATGCGGTCTTATTAAGTCTGGAACTGTAATGGTCAGTACAACCATGCTTGGTGCATGGATAAAGGCATCTGGAGACCTTGTATCGATTGACTCTTTAATAAAAGCTGTTGAGCATCAATTTGGTAAAGGAGCTTTAACAGAAGCAAATATACGTTCAATCAAACTCGCTTATGACAAGTTTGAGTTTATTAAAAATTAAGGTGAAATTCAATTGACTGAAGAACATGAATTGAAAGATCCCGTTCTTCCTTTGGGAAGGCCAACTATAGGATCAGCGGGAAATACTGGGACGTGGAGAACAAGTAAACCTGTTTTTATTGAAGAAAATTGTATAAAGTGTTATCAATGTTGGGTAGCATGCCCAGAAGGTACAATTCGTGTCGATTCAAAGGGAGAATTCCCTTATGTGGACTATGTTTATTGTAAAGGGTGTGGTATGTGTGTACATGTCTGTCCTAAAGGTGCTTTGGAGATGAAACCTGAGTAGGTGAAAAAAATGGTACAAACCTTAGAAGATACCAATGTAACATTATTAACAGGGAATGAAGCTGTAGCTAATGCAGTTAGGTTAGCTAAACCCCAAGTTATCGCTGCATATCCTATTACTCCTCAAACAAAAATAGTAGAAACTCTTTCTGGAATGGTTGCTTCAGGAGAACTTGATTGTGAATATATTAATGTTGAAAGCGAACACAGCGCAATGGGCGCTGCTATTGGGGCTTCTCTCGCCGGTGTGAGGACCTTCACAGCAACAAGCTCACATGGATTATTGTATATGGGGGAGTTAGTTTGGTGGGCAGGTTTAACTCGAATCCCTATTGTCATGCCTGTGGTGAATCGATCTCTGAATCCTTGGAACATTTGGCCAGACCATCAAGATAGTATGTCATTTAGAGATGCTGGCTGGATTCAGTTATATGCGAAGAATAATCAAGAAGTACTGGACTTGACACTTTGTGCGTTTAAAATTGCTGAGCATCATAAAATCTGGATGCCAGTGATGGTGTGTCTCGATGGTTTCATCCTGAGTCATACATCAGCTCAAGTTAATATTCCAACCCAAGAGCAGGTGGATGATTTTCTTCCTCCTTTTAAACCTTTAGCAATGTTAGATAGCGATAATCCCTTTGCTCATGGATCTTTAACGGATTCCAAAGGGATCTGGGAACAGCGAATGTCATTAATTGATGGATTCAACAATGCTCGGGTGATTATCCCTCAAATTCTTCGTGAGTTTGCCAATAAATTCGGAAGATTAAGCGGGGACATGATTGAGGTAACAGGAAATCTCGATGACTCTGATGTAGGAATTATCGCACTGGGCACTTTAGGAGAAGAGGCAGAAAACTCCCTTGCTGTGTTGGCTGAACGAGGGATTCGTGCAATTACTATCAGACCACGTATATTTCGTCCGTTTCCTAAGAAAGAGTTGATTGCTTGTCTGAAAAAAATACCCAAGGTTTTAATTATAGATCGCGCAGTTTCCTTTGGAAATGCTGGTCAAATTGCAATCGAAGTACAGTCAGAACTATTTGCTAATAAAATGGAAATCGACTTGCATCAAAAAATCATGGGATTGGGCGGCATGGATGTTACATATGTTGACATTGCGGATGAAGTGGAGAAGATAATGTAAGGAGATGAGAAAATGAGTATTAAAATAACTGATATGATGGATCGTCCTGATGTTCTTCTACGAGGTAATTTTGCTTGCGCAGGTTGTGGACTTTCAGTTGCATATAGAAGCGCAATCTCGGCACTCGATAAACCTATAGTGGTTATTCCCGCTTGTTGTGCATCCGTTATCCAAAGTCTCCATCCAAATGTGACCTATAATGTCCCTACTTTAAATATAGCATTTGCTGCTCACGCGAGTGCAGCATCAGGGATAACTCGAGCTAAAAAAATGAGAGGAGAAGATTATACCGTTGTTATCTGGTCTGGTGACGGTGGGACATATGATATTGGTCTTTCAACTTGGTCTGGTGCTGCAGAGCGAAATGAAAACATCATTCATTTCTGTTATGATAATGGCTTTTATAGTAATACAGGCGCCCAACGCAGTGGTGCTACTCCGCGAGGCGCAGTGACAACGACTACGCCAGCAGGTAAATCCGAAAAACGCAAGAGTGTGGCAAGAATCATGGCTGCACATGATATTCCCTATATTGCAACCGCGTCGGTTGGATATCCACGTGATATCTACGCAAAGTCCAAGAAAGCCGCCAAAATAGAAGGATACAAATTTATACTGATAGATGCTCCTTGTCCAACAGGATGGAATTCAGATCCTGCCATAACTCAAGAATTAGGGCAATTAGCTGTAAAAACGGGATATTTTCCCTTATATGAAATCGTGAATGGTAAACTAGTGTTCAGTAAGCAAGGTTCCAAGTACTGCGATCCTACGAATCGTGTACCAATTGAAGAATATCTTGACAAGCAAGGGAGATTCAGTCAAATGACACCTAAAAACATTGAGGATCTTAAAAAAGATCTTCAATTCGAGTGGGATATGTTAGCTAAATTAGAATGATCTCACTCTTTAGTTTCTTTTTCTTTAGAGCAATTTTTTGGTCATATAGACTCCCTCTTTTACAAAACCAATTTTCCTATAGTAATCTCGTACTCCAAGGCCAGAAGTCACTGCAATTTTATTGAATCCCCTTTTTATTGAAATTTCCTCTGCATAAGTTATTAATTGTTGACCTAAACCCCGATGTTGCCATTCTTGGCCTTTTGGGGATTTACCGATTTCTACAAGTTTCCCATAAACATGTAACTCTCTGATAACAGTTGCATTCGGATTAATAAGTTCTGGACGAAATGAATAGATAGATGGTTCGCGTAGGCGGAGAAAACCAAATAACGTCTCTGAATCTTCGGTTTCATAAGAAATAAAGTGCTCTAATCCTTGAGAGGCTTCGAATACCATATGGTGGATTTTTTTTTCTTTTTCTTTCCAGCTATGGTTTCCTAAATTTGATTGATGTCCCACTTCCCGACATCGAATACAAGAACATTTTTCACCTTTCTGATTTAGTTGTTCCCGTGCTAACTCCCGCAGATTTCCCGATTTAACACCATCTATTATTAAATAAGCTGGAATATCGCGTTGAACTCTTTGAATACGTACAAATGGCGGTGTATTTTTCTTAATATCTGCAATAACTTTAACTACATCCTCCGATCCATAGGGGATGTACTCTTGCTGCTTCCATAACTCAAATAATTTTGTATTTGGTAGTACTAGGGTTGGATATATTTTAAGGGCATCAGGAAGAAATTTGGGGTCTGAAAATAGCTGCTTAAACATTCTTAAGTCTTCATCTGGAGATTGGAATAGGTTTGGCATCATATGTACCGTTACTTTTAGTCCTCCATCTCTTGCAACTCTTATTGCTTCTACAACATCTTCCAGTGTATGATGTCTTTGAATAAATCCTAAAATTTTTTCAGATAAGGTTTGAACTCCAATTTCAACCCATGTTCCCCCCAAAGATAGCATTCTACTGACATGAGCGGGTTTGCAATAGTCAGGTCGGGTTTCAAATGTAATACCTACATTCCTGCGTGGACTTCTTTCAACATTTAATTGAGCAGTTTGGAGATCATTAGAAGGTACACCAGAAATTCCATCAAGACATCCTTTTACGAAATCCTCCTGATATTTTTCTGATGTGGAAAGGAAAGTTCCTCCCATAATAACTAAATGAACTTTATCTAAGGAATGACCAATGCTTTCAAGTTGGCTTAACCGGGCTTCAACTTGGTTTTTTGGTAAAAACTTGTTTTGAGTCCCTCTCATGGCTGCGGGTTCTCTTCCTGTATATGATTTTGGAGCTCCTCTCACATCAGGACAGTAAATACAGTTTCCAGGACACGGAGAAGGCTTGGTCATCACTGCAACGACAGCAATACCACTAATCGTCCTAACCCTTCGTGTTTGTAGAAATTGTGTCAGGAATTCTTTCTCGTATTCAGATAAAGTTTCTGAGGCGAAAATAAACTCAAGGATTTCTGAATTTTTAACAAATCGATTCAATTGATACTCTTTTGCGATTTTGCGTTTTAATGATTCTAGTTTAGAACGTGTTGGTCGAGGATCGTGTATCAGGCTCTGAATTAGGTTATTAAGCGCGTTATATTCATTTAAATTCATCGGACAATTCACATTAGGTCTCCTAGCATACTTCTCAAGTGAAAACTGACAATGAGATTAATAAAACTCCAATTACAATGATTGTATGAACTACTAATATCAAAATCACGTTCTTCTGCTCATTGATATTCTTGAAGTAATAAGGAAAGAACCAATAAACTGCAAATGGGCATGGAGCTTCAATATTTCCATCTTTATCAATTTTGGCTAATTTTGCACTTTGTTTTGTATAAATATAGAGTAAAAACAGTAGAAAATTCAGAAAATGTATACCATATAATCCAATTGCTAGTCTATCCATATTTCCGATTATCAATGCTACTATAATCCCAGTTCCTAAAGTTAAAGTTCCAGTATCACCAATTAAAGTTTTCGCAGGGTACCAATTAAATCTTAACAATACTAGGAAACCTCCTAGTAGCGAAGCAGCAAAGAGTGTTACAATGGGATTATCAACTAATAAAGCTACAAAGAGAATTACTCCTAGGGAAATGACTCCATTTCCAGCTTCTAGTCCATTAAAACCAGCAAGCATATTAAATGAGTTAAATGCAAAGTTTACAACTAATGGTATCAAAACCCAGCTATATAGAGGGCCAAGATCCAAAATTCCAATTAAAGGCAAGCTAATAGTTGAAGTTCCAACTTTCAATGCCATTAAGGGAATCGCGGGGAGGAATCCGAGAAGGATTTTGTCCCGCCATCGAATCTTAAACACATCATCTAGAAAACCGATTAATCCTGCTATCACAACGCTCAATACACCTGCTAAAAGGGGTTCAAAGATCTGTGAATCTTCAGTAATAAATTCCCATCCAAAAACAATGATTAGAATGGTAAAAATAAATGCGAAAAGTGGAGCCAAACCACCTGGTTCCGTAATTATTGGTGTATTAACTTTATGTGCATCTGTTGTTGTGACTCCTCTTCGTAAAGATACGCTTATAATCCATGGAACCAAGAACCCTGCAATTATTGCTGATATAAGTATAGCTAATAACGCAATAATGATAATATTTGGATGAAACATTAACAAATATCCTCTTAGCTTGTAATAATTTATAATGAAGGTAAACCTCAAAGAAAATATAAGTCTAGGTATCTGCTGTTTTAAAACGTAAGCTCTAAACAAAAAAGCAGAGCTACTACTAAATTACATACAAGGAATAAGTGTACTGAAAACAGCTGAATATGCTACTTTAGATTGTCAAGTATCAATATATTGAGAAGAAAGGCTAAGTGCATTTATTCAGAATATGATAAAAATTGGAGACAATTAAATGCGATGTATTATACCCGCTGCTGGAATCGGAACACGACTTCGTCCTCATACACATACTAAACCAAAAGCTTTGTTACGCTTAGGTAATAAACCAATATTATCACACATTTTGGATAACATTTTAGAAGCTACTATTACTGATGTTGTAATAATTGTTGGTTATGAAAAAGAGAAATTAAAAGAATATATTATAGCCCATTATTCAAGTAAATGTGATATCAAGTTCTTGGAACAAAAAGAACGACGAGGATTAGGTCACGCAATTTATACTGCTAGGGAATTTTTAGATGGAGAGCCAATTTTAATTGCGCTGGGAGATAGCCTTTATGAAAATTCATTTTCAGATATGATCAAATCTTATGAGGAACACAAAGATTGGGTGGGAGCATTAACTGTAAAATCAGTTAAAAATCCTCAATCCTATGGTGTTGTTAATACTGCAGAAGATGGTGAAACAATCATAGAAGTAGAAGAGAAACCAAGTGCTCCAAAGTCTGATCTTGCAATTACAGGGGTTTATATTATACGCGATCCTTCAAAATTAAGAGCTGCCCTAGATGAATTAGTATCAAGAAATACATCTGGAAGCGGTGGGGAGCTACAACTAACTGATGCATTGCAGATCATGCTAGATAAAGGGGATAAGCTAGGTATCATTCCTTCTGGAGAATGGTATGATTGTGGTAAAAAAGAAGCATTACTTGCTGCCCATGATTATGTACTAAGTAAGAACGATAAAGAAACGATAAAAATTCAGTACGATGATAGCGTTATTATCCCTCCAGTATCTATCCAATCTGATTGTATGATCTTTAATTCTATAATTGGCCCGAATGTGAGTATTGGAACAGAAACTGTGATCACCCGATCTATTATTTCATCTTCAATAATTGGAGCTCATTGTAGACTCAAAAATGTTAACCTTCATGACTCATTAATAGGGGAAAATGTAGAAATGACTGGTGGATTGTCTGATCTGGACGTTGGAGATCATTCTAAGATTCAACTAACCTAAGATGTGCTGTTATGTCAAAACATTCAATTTCTGAGTTTCAAATTCTAATGAATCAGCTTTATGGGGAAAGAGACCGAATTAGAGGGCAAGAAAAAACTTTAATTTGGCTTCAAACTGAAATGGGAGAATTATTCGAAGCTTATTTGAAAAACAATATGAATGTATTAGAAGAAGAAGTGGCTGATGTATTTGCTTGGTTATGCTCGGTGTGTAATTTATTTGGAATAGACTTAGAGAAAGTTGCTTGGGAGAAATATCCATCTATTTGTCCTAAATGCCAAAAAAGTCCATGTGAATGCTCATTACGTTAATCTTAATATTCCGAGTCTTCATAGCTCTTTTTCTTTTCATCATATTCTTCTCGTGTCATTATCACCGTAGCAGGAGAACCCTTAACAACGCTAAATTCTTGAACATCTTTTGTGACAAGAGAACCTGCAGCTATAACCGCTCCCTGTTTTATAGTTATTCCTGGTAATAAAATCGAACCAATTCCTATTCTAACATTATTTTCTACTTTGGTTTCGATTAATTTCGTACTTACTGGATATCGATCGTTTGCGAACACAACATTGGGCCCCAAAAAAACATCATCTCCAATTGAAATTTTAGGGGGTATGAAATTATTTGATTGAATACGAGCTTTTTTACCAATTATTACTCCGCTATCTAAGATTGAACCACTACCAATAATACTCCCAGCTCCTATATGACATTTTTCTCTAATAAGTACATTATTTCCTGTTTCTACTTCATCCTCCAAAGTGGACATCTCATAAATTGTTGTAAATGAGCGAATATGATTATGTTTTCCTATAATTGCCCCAGATGATTTTTGATCATAATAATCATGCAAATCCAGCTCTTTGCTTTCGTTCTGTAAAATTTCCTTAATTTTAGCCCGAATAGGGTAACCTATTATTACAAATGGGTCGATAATTGCATTATAGCCAACTTTAGCTTCTCCATATATACAAGAATTAGGAGAAATCAATTTCGAGTCAATTTCTGCTCTTTTTGAACTATATCCATCTTTAGTGTTCATTTCTTTACCCTCAATCAAATTTTAAAGATCTTGAGAAGAGAAATCTGTTTCCAATGGTAATATTAAATAAACAATAAATGAAATAATCACAATTATAAAGAAAAACGGGATTGCTAAATCCCCAGTCAGTATGTTAAATGGCAATACTGGTGTAAAAAAGACCAACATTAATGATATTACAATAGAAGAAAGAAAAGCTACTGATAATCCTCGTAAAATTGTGCTGAACATTTCTAATTCACCCTTTAGTATTTAAAATTTCATTTATTTTTAATGAAAAGTCTAAAGATTTGACGGAATGAGTAAGAAAACCTAGAGAAAGGATATTAATCCCTTCGATAAAATAGTTTTGAATGTTTTCAGGTGTAATTCCTCCACTGACCTCTAGTAATATTTTTTGTTTTAGATTTACTTTCTCAATTAACTCGACTGCTTTGTGTATGTCCTCAATTGAAAAATCATCCAGCATTATAATATCGGGATTATAAGGCAGAATTTTTTTGAGTTGAGACAAATTTTCCACCTCTATTTCTATTTTTTTGGAAAATGAGACACGCTTATGTAAATTTTTCAGAAAATCATTCAAACCGTCTTCTCCTATCGTTTTTATGTGATTTTCTTTTATTAGAACCATATCTGATAGATCCCATCTATGAGGATCCCCTCCTCCCATTTCTATAGCATATTTTTCAAAGAATCTGAAACCTGGAGTTGTTTTTCTTGTTCCAGCTATCCGAATTCTCAATCCTGCATCTTTTACTCTTTCAACAAGAGATCGAGTTTGTGAAGCAATACCTGAGAGGCGCATTAAGAAATTTAAAACAGTTCTCTCTACTACAATAATATCTACACTATTTCCCTGAATTTCTAATAATATATCACCAGGCTCAATTCGCGATCCATCTTCAACTAGAGTTTTAACAGAGATTCCAAGTGTTTCCATTAATATTTTTACATATGGTAACCCACAGACAATCCCTGATTCTTTCGCCTTCAAAAAAGCAATTACTTGAGTATTTGGGATGAACTGCCCAGTTACATCACCAAATGGCATATCCTCCTCGAGATATTCAAGTAGTTTCTTCTCAAGGATTATATTGGGAATATTTTTCATACAGACCAACTTTTTACCTTAGATTGAAAGATCAAGCATTTTTTCAATAGCTATCCTTGAACGTTGCGCGATTTTTTCTGGAATACTGATTTTATACTGAAGATTAAGCAAGGATAAATAGAGATTGTAAATAGTGATTTTTTTCTGTTGGATACATATTGCATCATTTCTTGCACAAATGAATTTTTTATTGGGGTATTCCTTCTTCAAACGGTCAACTAAGCCTATTTCTGTAGCAATTATAAATTCATTGGACTTGGAAGCCTTAACAGCTCTCATCATACCACTTGTTGAGCAAATTTGATCAGCTAATTTTTGTACTTCAGGTTTAGCTTCAGGATGTATCAAAATTTCCGCGCTTGGATATTCTCTTTTAAGGTTGATAATATCA
>RDOB01000004.1:0-180359 GCA_011364965.1 Candidatus Heimdallarchaeota archaeon | reverse complement strand
TTTTGTACTTCAGGTTTAGCTTCAGGATGTATCAAAATTTCCGCGCTTGGATATTCTCTTTTAAGGTTGATAATATCATCAGTTTGGAATTTCTGGTGAACATAACAATGCCCTGTTTCAGGAAACGGAATTATTTCTTTATCAGGGACTTTTTGTTGAATAAAATAAGCTAAATTTCTATCTGGACCGACAAGTATCTGTTTTTTTGGTAATTTGGAGACAATTTGGGGTGCATTCCCAGATGTGATACAAATGTCTGCTCTTGCTTTTACTTCAGCAGTCGTATTTACATATACAGCGATTAATGCCTCTGGATATCGTTTCTTGTATTCTTCTATGTTTTCCACTGAAAGCATATGTGCCATAGGGCATTTTGCTGAGGGTGAGGGAATTAGAACTGTTTTATCTGGATTAAGAACCGCAGCTGTTTCAGCCATGAAATTTGCACCTGCAAAAACAATAATTTCACAGTTAATCTCTGTTGCTTTACGAGCTAATTCTAAGCTATCCCCGATAAAATCGCCTAATTGTTGAATCATTGGTTCCTGATAATTATGTACTAATAAAAGAGCATTACGATCGGTTTTCAGTCTTTTTATTTCTTTTATAAGTTCTGATGACATTTTCCAGTCTCATAAGTGGTTAATTTGTCTGTTTTATTTGCAAATTACTGTAATTAAAATGATAAGATATAAATTTCTTCGTATTCGTAGTGCATTTTCAAATAAGATTGGAGGAAATGAAAAATTAAAGTAGCATGCCTCGTCTCTGGAGGAAAAGACTCTATATTGGCTTTATGGGTAGCACTCCATCAATACAATGTAATCGCCATAATCACTGTACGTTCAAATTGTAATGAAAGCCTTCTATTTCACCTTCCAAATAGTAAATATGTTAGATTTATGGCTGAAATGCTAAATATTCCTTATAAAGAGATTCTAATTGAGTCCTGTGATCTTTCCAATGAGATTATAACTCTTAAAAGAGCATTCAATGATCTTCAGGTCGATGCGATTATTACAGGGGGAATTCGTTCCGAATTTCAGCGTTATAAATTCAATCGGGCTGCGGCGCTCGCGGGAGTTCGATGTTTCAATCCATTATGGCGACTAGCACCATTACAATTGATGAATGAACTCCTAGAAAATAATTTTTACATTATTTTTGTCTCAGTCGCTGCTATGGGTTTTGAAAGGAATTTGCTTGGTAAAAGAATTACGCAATCTTTGATAAGCAGGATAAGGCAACAAGCAGTGGACGAACAAATAAGTGTCACAGGAGAAGGCGGTGAATATGAATCATTTGTCTTGGATGCTCCTTTTTTTCCTTCTCGAATTGAAATTGAGGAAGCAGAGGTACATTGGGATGAGAGTAGGGAAATAGGTTATTACGAAATTTTCAGGGTAAAGCTTATTTCCAAGAAGAGCAATTAACCTGTATAGGTTAATAGTAAGCTTCTAGAAGCTAAAAGGCGAAAATTATTCTGATCCCATAATGTAATTAATATTATGAAACTCTGGTCAGCTACAGCGTGTTCTGTAGGATATAATGAGGTTAAATTTGGCATAATAACTTCCCCATAACTACCAATTGAGAAATCGAATCGTGTTTTATTTTCTCCCCCTATTGCAAAGAAAATATCCTGAGAATCTGTAGTAGAAAACTCTAAATACAGATCTAGTTCCATACTGCCTAGATTTGTGGCTGTTATAGAAATATTATTCCCCAAATCATCAAATAATGCATTTTGGGCGGTAGCTTGAATGGACACGGGTCCATAAGTGTCTCCCATTATTAGTAAATCTGATCGGAATTTCTTAGCGTTTCTTGGATTCGTACTGCTCTCCGGATAGACGGTTACTTCAATATAAAGGGTATCATTTTTAGGTGTTAATTCGTTTTGATCTTCATTAGGATTACAATACAATGGAATAGTTTGAATTTCCAAGGCAGGAAGAATTATTTGTGTATTTGAAAGATTCATTTCCCAACCTAATTGCTCAGTTAGATTCTGGAAAAATAGTTTGAAAGAATCTGTTAAAATCAGACCATTTGTACGTTCTGTATTATGTAATGTTACAGAAAATTGATCGATTAAGGTGTCATCATCAGTTGTTTTAAAATCAGATATGGATATTATCTCAATTCTTAATGGTGTGGGAGTATTCAATGTACCAAAAACCACTAAGGCGACTGCAATACCTGCTACGACAGCTAATCCTATTAAAAGAACTGTGGCTATCACGGGAGAAATTCCTCGTGTTTTTTTAGAAAATTTGCGAATTGTCCTTATCATTTGAATAAACCCTATGAGTGTAGATTTGATTTCAATGAAATTTATTTAATTTTTTAGTTTGAAGTATACACTATCTTTGTTTTATGGACTCAGTTAATATTATTTTAACCAATTCAACCTAATCTAAGTTATAAATATTAGTTCTAATTGATCACTTTTTTACGTTTCCCAAACTCTTTCCATTCTAAATGGTTCATAAATTTTTGTTTTTAATTAATAAAACTAGAATCATCCTTGGATTTACTCAAATATGCTTGTATAGGTATTATCATTTAATTTTTCTAGTTGGCAAGACAATTTGACTAGAATTTCCAAAAAGATCCCAGCTGAAAGCTTATCTGCTATTCCGGACGATACATGCATCATCGCAACGGGAGGCCTCAGCCGATCGATACAATAGCAGTCTTTAGTAAGAAATTCTTTTAGCCTTGTCTCTACCATCTAGAAAATCCAATACCACAAGTTTCAGAGACTAAAAGAAGGAATAGAGCAATTTCTTCCATTTCTTGGTTCCTATCTGACGCAATGAAAACAACTCCTTCACCATGTTTTAATGGTTCCATTAATTTGGAGATTAAGGTATCTTGAGATTGTCCTAATGTCCATAATGCTTCTTGTTCAATCTTCCTCCTTACTTCTTCCTCTACTACAAAGGTTTTAAATTTAGATGGTATTTTTTCACGAACAAAGTCACGTTTAGGTGGAATTATTAAAATAGAACCCTCTCTAGGAATCTCGAAACGTTTCGATAATGGAAATTTATTTAATTCTACTTGTGTTAAATATTCTACAATTAAAAGCCAAAGAAGGGCTTTAATCGCATTAGATTGCTTTTCAACAGGACCTTGAATCGAGATATGATCTTTGTGCAACTGAGTTTCTCCCCCTAATCTCATAGACAAATCCTCCATTGATTCTTTCAAAGGTGGAAGTCTATCTGAAGAAGTCAAGATATGGATACAAAATTGTCTATTCTGATTATTAAAAACACGAATTGTCATTTTTGAGGGATCATAAGGTAAGCTATCCGTTTCTGTTATATTTAAAGCAAATGGAGATGTATCTAATAATATGGGGATAGAATTGAATCTATATTCATGTCCTCCCTTTTTCGCTTTCTCCAATTGAACCATTGTTTCTTTGGTAACTTTTCGAGATGGAATAGTGGTAATTGGTTCTATTTGTATAGCAGAAGGAATTGCATCGGGCTCTGCTGATAATGCTTGAGCATTTTTTACTCCTAGGTCCTGAACAATTGGTTTTACTTCAGCTATTTCCTCCTCTATAAGGTGTTCCGTGAGAGCATCAAGGTCATCAACAGGAACATCTTTTGGAAATTTATGTTTAACGCGTGATGTTTCTCGTGTTGTTGACGACAATTCTCGTAACTTTTGCATAACAGGAGTAGATATCGAGACAATTATATCTTTCCCTGGTTGTAATACAGTATTCAGTAGAATCTCTTTTCTAATAAACCCATCTTCTGATTCAGGAAATAATGATATTGATTGTGCTATTTCTTGGGCATCTTCATTAGCAATAAATGATCTCATCTTAGCAGCATTAGATTTCTCACCAAATATCCTACCTAATGCATCATAAATACGTTCGCCTGGCAATGCAGAGAAATATTGCCTTAGTGGAGATTCAATACCGAATACAAGAATATTCTCTCTCGTCTCTGCTTCTGGAATATCGATAAAAGATAGAATCCTTTTATTTTCTGCTTGATGCAGTATATTACTGATTTCTTGAGGTTTCTGTGGGTTTATAAATCTTATATTAGAAACAACTTTTTGGATTCCAAGCTGCATATCATGAGCGAAAGCCGTTAGTAGTACTAACGCTGCTAATATTCCATCTGCTGTTCGAGGGATGATGTATAAAGAATCTTCATGAGTTGACAAGATTTGGTGAAAGCAATCTAAATGACGATTTTGTGCGTCTAGAATATTACCCTGGAGAAATTCTTCTAATAATCCTAAAATCATGCTCATTGTAGGTAAAATTTGCCTTGCGCTTCGATCTATTGGGATTAAAACAATTGCTACTAATTCTTCTTTCCTTGCAGGGGAGAATAAGAATATCATGCGATGATTTTCAAACCTTATAAAGTGTATTTGTTCTCCTTTCATGATTTTCTGGGAAAAAAGATTTAAAACTTGGGTTACTGTTGCACTAATTTTGCTATGTTGTGTTAACGCCCCACTACCAGAGCTAAAGATGATTCTGTTTTGATGAATAACAAGAATGTCATTTGAAGCCGATAAAGAACTCATGTTTGTTCATTCTTTCTTCTATGAGAGTTCCTTATTTATATTCTTATATTGAAAGTTGTATCAAAATAATCAAAGTATTAAGAATTAAGTATTATCTAGGCACTAATTCGAATTGATTTAAAATTTATGGAGTAAAATGATTTTTAAAACCCTTAATATTACCACTACCAGTTCTTACCACTCTTGGTTCGTTTGGATTCGTAAAATCTAAAATAGTGGACGGAGGAGTTGGTGGCAATCTTCCACCATCTACCCAAAGAGTAATATCCTTTGAATCAAGCTCTTTTAATACAGAATCCAGATCTAATTTCGATTTTGTTCCAGATAGGTTAGCAGACGTACCAATGATGGGATATCCAATCAAATCAATGATTTTTAATAGATTCTCATTATCAGGCACACGAAAAGCAATTTTATCTGGATTTTTATAGTTTAATAAATCAGAAAGGGGATATATTTCATTTTTTTTGCGTCTTAAAATTACTGTTAACTTTCCTGGCCAATTCTTATTAAGAAATGCCAGAATATCCGATCTTGCTTCAATATATTTATTTATCATTTCATTTGTGATTAGTAGACTCAGTGGTTTCTCAAATGACCTTCTTTTAATTTGATAAATTTTCATTATTTGCAGGTCATTTGATTTCAAGGCAAGAGTACCTAGCCCATAAACAGTATCCGTTGGGTATACACCTATTCCCCCTTTTCTGAGATGTGACGCAATATTTTCAAGCGAATTTTCATCTAGTATCGAGATTCTCACTTAAAATCTCCTTTGCTATTAGGGAAATTTGAAAAATTCACTATTGCTGTTGTTTCATCATTTGAATTATTATTTCTCGTATAAGAGTTTCCACAGATTTAATAACACGTGTTACACTTGGGGGGCGATATTCCTTTTTTAATTTTCCAGTTTGGTCGACAATTTTACTTCGATCCCCTGATGAAAGTAAGGCCTTTAAATCGTCACGTGCTTCCAAACAGGATACTTCTACAATTCTAACCGCAGCATCTCGAAGACTTGCCACTACCCTTGATTCACTTAATAATTTTCCTACCTCTAATGCCGATATTCGCTGTTCTTTGGGAAGATCCATCTTATTTAACATAATATGATATGGTAATGTACCATTAGCTAATTTGTCTCCAGCTAATTGATTTATTTCTTCTAATGCAAACTTATTCTCTTCCCAGCGAGATTTTTCAGAGTCAATAACGATTATCAGACCGTGAGCTCCTCTAAGCACTACCTTGCGCTGCCCAGAATGACGTTCTTGACCAGGAACTGTGAATAAGTGATATTTTAATATTGGTAAGCCTGCAGTTGTCTTTCCAATCCCAAAAATCGCTTGGTCGAAAAATAATGTTCGCCCGGTTGGATCTTCAAGTTTGAGGAATTTATAGACATTTTCTGGGTCTTCTAGGCTCTTTAGAACCTTTGTAATAGTAAGAGCAGTAGTTTTCCCAGCAAGAGTTGGCCCCCAGAAGACAATTTTGACAACAGGAACTCCTTGATGGTCTCTTTTTATAACTTCAAAATCCGCGTTTGCTGTCATTTGTACATCCCATTGAATTTATGATTATTTATAGCTATTTCGTGTGTTTAAGGCGTCCTGAGCTAAATTATGAAAAATTTGTTCAATTTCATCCCCACCTAATTTAGCTGAAGTCTCAAAATACGACATATTTCTCTCTGTGGCAAATTTTTTAGCTTCTTCGGTGGATACTTGTCTGTCTTTTTCTAGATCTTTTTTATTTCCAGCTAAAGCAATAGGAATGGTAGATTCAGGAATATGCTTTCTGAATTCAGCTAACCAATTTGGAACAGCATCAAACGTTTTCTTTTCATTCAAAGCAAACATGATTAGACAGGCAGATGCTCCTCTATAATAACTGGGTCTAAGTTTTCCAAAGAATTCTTGTCCCGCTGTGTCCACAAGGATGAGTTTCACCTGATTATTAGCAATTTGAATTTTCTTAGTTGTGATATCCACCCCTAACGTGGGTAAGTAATTGGTTGTAAATTTACCTTCAGCATAACGACGAATTAGTGAAGTCTTTCCGACACTCCCAGAGCCAATAGCACAAATCTTTAGCAAATACTCGTTTTCACTCATTTTGAATCTCCTGCAATTATAATCCTAACTTTGACAAATCTTGGAGCGATTTTCTCATATCATCAACAAATTCTTCTCTTTCTGATCTGGTTTTTCTTCTTAATAGCTCAACAAACATTACTTTCTCTTTTTCTATAAATAATCTTACTTGATAATCGGAAGCAGGGAAAATTCCAGCTGGTAAGTCATTCATAGGTTCTAACTTTACGACATCCTTCGAGAATAAGGCAAGATGTTCTTTTATTACTGAAAATACTACATTTCCAACTATAATAATCTCACGTTCCATATTCTGAGGAATTTCTAACTCCTTCAATTTGACTTTAATTTCATCTAATGATGCAATTGCACTAGTCCTAACTGGTTCGGTTACAACCACTTCTGTTTCTTTAACAACTCTAGTGGGTTTTGGGCTTGGTGTTACTGGAGCACTAACTCTTGCTGCAGGAGCTGGTCTACTTTCAGTCGGAGTTATTGTCGCAGGAACTGGTTTTGGAGTAGATTTTACAGCTGATTGCATTGTTTCGGCTGATATTGGCACGCTTTTTGGAACTGTCTCTATTTTTGGTGCTGGTTGAGGTGTTACAGCCGGTGCTGGAGTAGGTCTCATTGTTGGAGCTGGTGCGGGCACTGAATCCATAACTGTCGCCAAATCAGATTCATAATCGATTTCTGGGGCTTCTGTTGCAGTAATACCAAAGATTGAGAGAAAGTCTGACCCCTCCAGGCCAGGATCAAGGCTTTCAATCCGATAAACCATCCCATACTCTTCAGCTCTCATTTGTTGAGCTGCTTTTGCAGATATAAATTTTCTTCGTACAGGAGCCTTTTCTCCCTTCCATATGAAAATTTTTCTTGCGTTTTCTTCAACAATTATGAAAACATTATCCTGAGTCAGTTCAGAGAAGGAAGAAATAGAGATGGGATTAAGAGTGCCGTCATCATTAACAGTATATTGTTTTATAAATTCAGAATTGCTCAATTTTTATCAACTTCTGTAAACAACGAAAATTTATAAAGCTTGACAGATAGTAATATCAATCTATCTGGTTAGGAAGAATATTAAATACACGAATTTAAATCCGCGCGTTATTCGCTATTCAAACACCCGTTTCTTGAGTTTTTCCTTTAAAAATAATATCTATCATCATTAATAAAATTGTTTTTTGAACCCATATTTAAGATTTAGTCTGTCTAAGGGCTCTTGTCATATTTATAACAAATTATCCCAATAGTAAATGATAATTAGCATGGAAAAGATTAGTATAATCTTATTTCAAATGAAATGGTTGATCTAAACCTCTCCATCACTATAACTTTATAAGCGTTTTAATTTTTCATTTGTACTTAGATCTCAAAATTAAGACTCTTGTCCTTAATGTATCTCTTTTAGTCCAAAAATATGAAATCGTAGTGATTATTGTGAAAAATCCATGGGTAGATAGAGGTTTACAGGAACTTTCCTCTGGCCACTGGTTTGACGGATATCAAATGCTCCTCGGAGCTTACCAACGAGCTTTGAAATCCAATGATCCTGAAATAGTTAGTAATATATTAAATGATGCTATCCCCCTTTTCTTAGAAGCTAACCATGATAAATTAGCCTTTAATTTAATAAGTAATTACATTTTGGGGATTAGGTCCGTAAGAAATAAGAGAGAATGGGTAGAGGTGATTAAAGCGATATTCAAACTAGTGAGAGAAGAATCTCAATTTTCTCGGTTACAAAATATTTATTCCCAAATTATTACTGAACGTGCGTTTCAAGATGATCAGTTCCTCCTTCACTATTATAATATTATTTTGGAAGCTGAAGTTGTCGATGATGTAATATTTGACCTTTATTATACTTATGCTGGCATTTTATGTCAAAAAAAGAAATACGTAGAGTGTTTTGAGGCCCTTTCAACATATAGTGAGGAAACAACAAATTTATCTGCAAGAATACGGACTTATCTCACTTTAGCAGAAATAAACGCTTATGAAATTGGAAGCTGTGGCAAATACTTATTAATGTCAAATGGTAAAAACGTTCAAGAAGAAAACCCAATAGAGGCAAGATACCTAGAAATCACAAACTCTATTTTCAGAGCAGTCGAAAATGAAGATGAGGAAGCATTCCTTGAGATTCTTGATCTTTATTCAGATTTAATCAATGTGCACGAGGATATTTTATTGAAAGTTCTATGTGATGGAATAAAAGACATATTTTCAAGCCAATCAGGAGCAGGAGGATTATTCTCATTATTGGGTGGCTAGTATTTGTTCTACCAAGTAGGTTACTGCTTCTTTCCCTGAGGTAGTGGCGAAGAGTTTTTCATATTTTTCTTTTAAATCTATATAGCCAGCTTGGCCTATTTTATCACTCCATCCAGGGATTTCAACTATACATATGAGCGGTTTATGAGTTAAAGCTGTGAATGCAAGTTCTGATAGGGTTCCAACTCCTCCTCCACAAGCAATAACACCATCAGAAGCGAGTGGAACAAGAGAGTTCCTTGTCCATCCCAAGTTTGTGGGAATTCGAATAGTTAAGTACTTGTTTATCTCTGGATCAAGATTATCAAATGGTAAAATTCCTACTGAAATTCCACCCTCATCAAAGACTCCCTTACACGCAGCCTCCATAACCCCCCCTCGTCCTCCACATATTAGAATAGCACCTACTCTTGATATTTCTACTCCAATATTGTAAGCAATATCATATTGTTTTTGAGATTGAATCTGCGAATCTCCGATTACTCCAATCTGTATTTTCCTATTCCTCATAATTTTCATCTTTATACTCTTTTTTCCCAAATATTGAAGGTTTTACTTCACGCTTTGCTCCCATGAAACAGGTATCCAATGCTTTTGGATTCAAATGATCTAAAAATACAGCTAGTGCACTTACTTCTGAATGAGGCTGGTTTCCTATCGCAATGTTCCACTTTGCTAATTCAAATACTTTTCTAGGAACTTTCTTTCCCCCAACAATAATGAGTAGGTTATTAAGTTTATTATTATCATTTATTAGCATTTTGAAATCGTTTGAATTCTCGAAAACACTAAGCGTTTCCCCATACATAGATAAATGAATAATTTCCTCTTTTTCGGACTTCCATTGGATTACAAATGGTTTCCAATCGTCATAGGGGATCATTGAAATTTGGAAGTCTCCTCCCCATTCTGCGGTAACTTTATTTATTGATTCTTGAAGTTGAAGATCTTCTTCTCCAGCTATTATGATGTTACTTGCTTGAAAAGCGCGTGCAGATAAAGCTAAATGGGTGGTTATACGTTTATCTCGTTTTTTACGGTGGCCAATTCTTAAAATAGTTACCAATCGGGGGGTCTCAAGTTCTTATTTCGTTCGTGTAAGATATTTCTTGATTGTCATTGCAAGTATATTAAAAGATTCATCAACGTTTATACCAGTTTTTGCGGAAGTTTCTAAGTAGATAACATCGTAAGGGATGCTTTTTTTCTTTTTTAATTCTTCTATAAACTTTATAGCTTCCTCTCTTGTAACTGGGTTCTCTACTTCATCTTGGAGATCTACTTTGTTACCTAATACAGTTATGGGCATGGGACCTCTACCTGAATTTTTATATAATTCATCAATCCAGTTTCCTAAATTTGTAAATGAATCTCTTCTAGTTATATCAAAAACAAGAAGACCTCCATGACTTCCCTTATAATACAACTCTCTTACACTATTAAAACGGGGTTGTCCCGCTAAGTCCCAAATTTGGAACTTCACATCTTTTACTCCTTCTTCGGTCATGATTTGTGATCTCTTTACCGCGAAATCCGCTCCAATTGTCATCACATAACCACTGGAAAATTGTTTGCCTAAATATCTCTCTCGTAAAGCAGTCTTACCAACAGCTCCATCACCAAGCAAACATACTTTCATTAGTAACAGATGAATTCACAGCTCCAAAAATAATTATTTATATTAGTTCTAGACCTCTTTAAACTTTAAATAATAGAAATTACTTTATAATTGCTCTTAAATGGTTTGATATTTTAACTATCCGGTTTTTTTTTAAACACTTCCAAACTGTTTCCTTGGCTACTAAAGATTTCATTTCAAATATTGAATATTAATTAGAATTTTTTCTGACCTCTCGAGATCAATGATCTTCTTTCGTGATTTTCTTATTTAAATCGAAAAAACGACTCTAAATTTCATGAATTAATTGGTTACAGTCTTTAATGATAAAATACTGTCCCAGAAAAATAAAAAATAAGGCTTTTATCTCGAATCTAGCATTTCACATATCTGGATGATTTGAAAACCTCTATATTTTTGAATACCAAATTAGGAGTTAGAAGTCAATTATAGCAGGAACGTTTTTACTATGGTAGGATTTAAAACATCTTCAGAACATTTAGCAGAAATAAGCCAAATATTAGGATTAACTGAAGAACAAAGCAAAACGTATGTAGCCCTACTTTCTTTAGGAATGGCAACACTTGGACAGATAAGTATCTTATCAGGATTAGATTATATCACTACTCAAGAAACATTACAGATGTTGGTGGGAAGTAAGCTCGCTCTGCGTATCCCTGGGAAAGTTGGTAGGTATATTGCTTTAGAACCCTACCTTAAATCATTTTCACTTGCATACGATCCGATAACATTGATAAATATTCGAAAAGAATCTTCAAATACGATTAAAGATAAACGAGAAGAAATATCAGAAGTATTTAGTAAATCAACAAAGAATTTTCAAGAAGACGGTCTTGCTTTACTGCATAATTTTTATCAAAGCACTAAGCCAATGAAGGATAAATTCAATACTTTTTCTAATGAAATTAAAACAATCATCAATTCTTTTGAGAATGGGGTTCACGAGAACATTATATTGCTTCAAACAAGTGTTGATGAAATATCTCAACAAGTTATTGAGCTAAATAACAGAATTCTCGCGTTAAACTTGAAAAATGTAAATATAATTCCAACGATTTATACATCAAGTTTACCAAATCTGAAAAAGGATTTAGATACTTTACTTCAAGACATAATTTCACCTATGAGTCATTTTCAAAATCATTATGATACTGAATTTAATATTTCAAAAGAATCTATTACGAAGAGCTACTCAAACTTAAAAGAAGAACTAGATCAGATTCTAGATCAATTCGAGCTCAATCGAAATAAAGATCAACAAGCGTATGAGGAGAAAGTTAGTGAGATAAGCTTAAAGCTAGAAAATGCGCAAAAAAATGCTGCGAATAGGAAAGGTTCTTTTATAGAGGTAAGAAATAATTATGAAGAAATAAATCACTCTCTGAGTTCCATCTTTACTGAATTAGAGGAACTTCTGGATTCCAATGAACCCATCCTAAAAGAAATAATTGAAGATATTCAAGGTAGAAAGTTATTCAAAGGAAAAGATATCTTTCTAGAAAATCTTCAGAGAATCCTAAAGAACAATGAGGAAATATTTAGTCTAATAACTCGAAAAAATGTCGTTATGGAAAAAATAGAAGATTCAAATGCGGCATTTAAATTATCAGAAGAAGAAATTATCAATACAGCTGAAACTGAGGCTAAAAATATTGCTTCTTTACTCACCGAACAGCTTCCTTCTCTTAAAAATGATTTAAGAGAGATAAATTTTAATGTTAGTTCTGAGTTTAGAGCTTTAATTCATAAGAAGCACGATATGTACAAACGGGAAGCAATAATGCTGCTTGAAGAATTGAATGGCAATTTTTCAAGTTTAGTAAAACAATTCCAACAAAAGATCGAGGAGACAAATCATAATTATCATAATTCCGTTTCTACATTTACAAAAGATGCTGTAACCATTTTTGAAGGTTCTTTGAAGTCATTTTTCGAAAAAGAAAAAGAAAAATCTTTTGAATCGAGTGGATTTTATGAGTTTGTTAGTAAAACATCTGAAATTAACCAAAAAGTAACCTATGAGATTAAAGAGTTATTTAACAAAGTACAAGAATTAGAAAATTCAGCAAATAGCTACTTCGAAGGTCTAAATGCTTTTTCTGATAGTTTTCGCGAATCTCAGCTCAATACCTTTATTTTAGCTTTAAAGGAAGTTAATGAAGAATTGAATCAGCAAATTGATGCAATTGAAACTCAAATTGATCAAGAAGTTTCCGCATTGACCTTTTCAGTAAAGCAAATGAGACAGAAATTAGAAAAAATATTTACTATTTCTCGAGATCTTGATATTCCTGAAACTGAGGGTACGCTTTTTAGTAGTGATTTGGTTGTTGGAGAACCCTCAATTATAATGATGTTAAGGGATCTAACACTTAGGTCAAAGTCTTCTCTTACGATTTTGATGCCAAGACCCGAGCTCCAAACTCTCAACGCTGCATCCAAATTACCAATGCGGACCCGTGTAACAATAATTGGTGATTTTGGAAAGGTACCAGAAACAACTCTGAAAAGAATTCTTCAAGCTGGAAATCTAAGACTAAAACAATTGGATGGTATTGATTTCTGGGGGTGTATAAGGGATGCAGAGGAACTCTTAGTTTGCCCTGAACCAAAAGATCCCTTAAAAGAAGCGCTCTTGGGAGTAATAACTACAAATCAGAATTTAGTAGATCTTTTTTCACAAGAGCTAATGACATATACCACAAGAAGTAGAGAAATTATTATATAGCACGGCTAGCGGAATTTTATATTTTTTCTTCCGCAAATTCCTTCGCTTGATTAAGAGTTTGATCATTTTCAGGAATTCGTTTAGTTGCAAGAATATTTATTTTCTGATTTACTACCTCGAATTCTACTCGGCCAACTGAATACTCAGCAATGAAATAATTTTCTTTCCTAGAGAGGTAAACATCTCCCGTTTTAGAGAGTGCTAAAATAAATCTTCCAGCAACGGTTTCACCATTTTCGGTCAGCTTTTCTCCTGTATCAATAATCTGGTCAGGTTGTGGTGGTGCCTCTGGAACTGTCTCGGGTTCCTTCTCTGGTTCAATTTGAACTTGTGTTCTCTCTACTTTTGGTTCATGACTAGCAACTTTTCTAATCTCCGAAGAACCTTCAGATTCATATTTTAAAAATGAAGGGACGTATTCCTCATCTGAAACGATATATTTTTCTGGTTCAGGAACACTAGAAGTATCAGTTACTCTTTTCACCGCGGTAAATCCTTCATCGTAGGAATATTTATGACCTTCTTGAAGGAGAACATCAGGTATGACTTCTTCAGTGGAAACAGAAATTTCAAAACCTAATCCAACCCTTATTTGGGACTTTGGGATTGTAAAACCACTTTTGGCGATAGAGGCTACTCTACGTTCAATGATTTTCTTTGAAATTAATGAAAAATGGCTGGGAATTCTAAGTGAAATTGATTCTTTGTTCTCATCGATTGTGAGAACAGCCTCGTCACCTAAAGTATCTGCTTTCGAATCAGTTATCACAAATTCATCGTTTCTCCAGATCAAATTTAATACAAGGTTTTTACTCATAGAAACCCCATCATATCATTTAATCTTCGTCTTCATCTCGAAGGATTTTCAATGCTTCTCTAAGGGAGAGAGATAGCATATCATCTTCCTCTTTTTCGGAGGTGTCATCTTTCTCTAAAAGCATTTTAGTTAAGGAAGGTGCAGGTTCAACTGGTTCGGAAACCGGTTCTTCTATTCCGCTCGATTTCAACGCTTCATTTAATGCTTCTAGCTTATCGGTAGGTGGTTCTAGTGAAGGAGTAGAAACTGGAAAATCAAGGACAGGGATAACTGGTTCAGGTTTTATTTCAGGTTTAGGTGTCTTAATTGGTGGAGGTGTTGGTCTGGGGACTGGAATGGGTTCTGGTTCGGGGAATGGTTCAATCTTTGGAGTAGAAATGGGCTCAAAAGTCGGTTTGGGGGTAGTAGCTTTAGGTGATAACATCTCTTCAAGAGGTGAGACCTCCACTGGTTCTATTGGTTCAGTTTCACCCTGTAATAAATCTTCTAATGGTGAAGAAGTGTCTTTGGGGGCGATTTGGCTTGAGAGTTTCATGTTTGTTGAATTAAGAAACGATATAAATTTCTGTTCTTCTTTAAGGACTAAATACTGCTTTTTAGCGAGTTTTGCCATATCTCGAACTCCTTCCCAGTACTTAGGTGATTTTCCCTCTTGATCTTCAACGGGTATATCCATTCCAAGGTTGCGACCTAATGGGGATCCTATTCTAGCTACTGCTTTCGATTCAATTTGAGTTAAATACTCTGCTAGTTTAGAAGAAATTTTTCCTGTTTTTTTTAGGTGATTATACAGTTGTTGAATCAGTTCTAGGGTTTCAACTGCTGATTTTATATAAGTTGGATCAATGCTCATTTGATAATTCATCCTTTCTCTGTTCTGGAGAACCTTTACAATTCGTCATTTCTTATATGAATCATCTTTTTTTATAATTATGGCCATTTAACGAAATCATTATTTCCAATAGTCTAAGAGTCCAGACCACTGGAAAATGACTTAAATTTTTTTTCTACGCATATTATACTTTCAGTTATTAAATTTAGTGATCATCGACATAATCTTTACTCTCAGAGAAATCTCGCGCGTCTATTCTGTCAGGAAGGTCATTACCCCAAGAACAGCGCAGATCAATTTGAATATCAGTTTGTACACCATAAATGGGGATTGTACCCAAATTTTTTATTCTAGTAACTAAAGCTATCGTTGCTATATCTCCGACTTCAACGTTATACTCTTCTGCAATTTCCATAGTATAGTCAAAAGCTGCCTCTAAGTTCTCACCCGTCGAAATAATGTCTTCAACGAATAAGATTGATACGTTTTCTTCCATATAATCTGCAAATTTATCCTCGAATGCAGGATCAACGTATTCAGTATAAAGACTTTCATCCTCGAAATCTTTTACTTCAGTTTTTGGTTTATAATAAGTCCACGAAAAATCATCTATTTTATTTTCAATAAGATCAATTAGCTGAAATCCACCTCGAGCAACAAACACAACAATCCATCTCTTTTTTTCAAATTTCGGATAAAGCTGTTTCCAGTCATTTTCCGCCCAATAAGATAGATCTGAAAAAGGTAGGATTTGAGTACCCTCATCTGGAGGATAGGGGCCTGAATCATATATATAGAGCATCAAAGCATTCTCTAATCCTGACAAAATTTCATTGTAAGCTTTTTTTGCAGAGGGGTCTTTTCTTAGAATTTCAGGAATTTCGCTTTCCTTCTGACTTAGGAAGAAAACCATTGCTAGATTACTCCTTCTACTTTTTTATTATCTGAGAATTAATTAGATTCCAATAAAATTGAAATCAAGGTAAACATATAAATTTGTGCAAATTATTTCGTGAAAAGATTTGCTTAAAATAGGAAAAAAAATGATATGAAAGAAAATTAAGCAATGATTATTCAAATAAAGACTAAACCAAATATAAATACCTGTAAAAATGGTTTAAATTTCAAGGGTAGCATATTCAGTCTCCTAAGCTGCTTAAAAATCCAATCTGAAAATGAAGTGTTGAAAATTTAAAAGAAAACGAATAATTAAAAAAGTGAGGATTTTAAATTACGATAAGTTATTTTGAGGAATATTAACGAGTCAGAATTGGAAATGAAAATTACATCTACAAATGAAGGATTAGAAGGAGATAATATATTTTGAGTTTTGTAAATGAATTATTTGAGCGTTTAAGGAAATCAACCACTGCAAGCGATGTTCGTGAAGCATTAGCATCATTAAGTAATATCCAAGACTCCGTAGAACGCGCTAAAGCAGCCAGAGAGACCGCAAATCTTATTAATGTTTTTGCTAAAGAATTAATGGAACGAGGGCAATACAAAAATGCAGCATATCAATTTTATTCAGGTTTTCAGGTAATTCATAAATTCAATCCCGATCCTGAGGTAGAGAAACAATGGTTGAAGTCTTCAGCTAATGCTCTTGCCCATGCGTCCCAAGAGCATATATCATGGGACGATATAGTAGGAGGAGCAGCATGTATGGCTATTTCTTCACTTTTGAAAATACAAACTGGTGATTGGAATGTAAATGAACATTTGGACACCTTTATCAAATCTCATGATTTTTCTGCTCATCAAGCAGCCACCGCCTGCCTCTACATTCCATATGATCTAGCTACCGCTGTAAAATCAGAGAAACCAGACCCAACTTTAATGCAACGAGCTTCAAATTACACTGAAACGTATTTATTAAATACCAAACCTGCTGCAATGTTTATTGATGGAATTAAAGCAGCATTGGAACTCGCTCGGGCTAAATTAATGGACTCTGTAAAATTTCCTAATATTCGTGCAGCTTACACATTTGACCATGACATAATATTTGGAGAGCAATTTAATTTTAACGTTAAATTAGAAAATCATGGTGAAGGTATAGCTATAAATGCAACAGCAACTATTGCAATTCCTTCAACAGTACAAATTCTCTCTGGATCATCTTCGATATCTATAGACTTTTTAAATGCAAATTCCTCCGAAACTGTTGAATTTAAGTTAATGTGTCCTTCTGGGGAGGGAAAAGAAGAACTTTTAGTTAAAATTCCTATTACTATAGTTTATGAAGATATTTTAAATAATAAGAACTCGTTATCATTAGGATCGGCCAATATTCCCGTTCGATCAGAGAAACAGGCAGAGAAGCTCTATACGCAACTAAATGAAGTTAGAAACATTCTGAACAAAAAAATTCAAGCCCTAGAAGCATTTTCAGCTCCTGAAATTATCTCTGTGACATCTAGTTTTACTCAAATGCTTACGAAAATGACGCAGAATAGCGAAAAGAGTATTGATGATGGTAAATTTCTAGTTAGTAAAGACCTTATCGAACAGTTGGAACAGATGCATAGTTTTATTGATCCATTCGCAGCATTTCTCCAAAGCTATGATAGCTCTTCTCAAAAAAGGCTTGAAACTGCGCTTAATCTAAATGAAAGTACTAAAAAATTGCTTGAAACCATGAAAAAGGTACATGAACAACTTAATTGAGTTTTATCATCTTTTTTATTTTCTTTTTCTGGTTTTCTATTTAATAAGAGTTTTATTTGCCAAAGAAACCTTTTAAAGCACTTAAACACATTTGAGGAATTAATCTAAACCCCTTAGCTAGAATATTAGGTTGTAGTGAATACTTTGCTAATCCCACTCCATGCAGATCTATTTCGCTATTATTCAGTTTTTCTCCAATATCCGTTTCTTTAGCGATCTTTATAATATCATTCCAAGAATTATCAGAGAGGGGAGTCATTATTCGCCTAAAAATTTTCATAAGTGTTAAATCAGGCTCAAAATAAGATTTCCAGTTCTTTTCATACTCTTTACAGGTTATAGGTGAACCATCAAGGATTTTTCGTGCAACTGAACCAGCAATTATACCACAAAATCCTCCAACGTTTACTCCTCCTCCAGTTGTGGCTTTTGTTTGTCCAGCTGCATCTCCTACAATCATCAAATTCTTCTTGTAAGTTCTGGGGATAGGCCCTGATGCACTTATTACTCCCCCGTAAGTTTTGATGAGGTTTGCATTTTTAATTCTTGGCTGAATTAATGGATGTTGAAGAAAATTCTGAAGAAATCTCCGCGTAAAACCTGAATATGCGCGTTTAACGCCCACTCCAAGACGTATAGACGATTCACTAATTGGTATAGCCCATGCAAAAAATCCCGGGGCATATTTTTCTCCAAAATATAGCTCCACGCAATCAGGTTCAATGTTCTTTGCCTTTTCAAATTCATATTGAATGGCAGGAATTGTCCATTGTTTTTTTGGTGGTTTTAAACCAAGAGATCTCGTTAATGTTCCATTTATCCCTTCAGAGAGAATTACTATTTTAGTTTTAATTAGAATTTTTTCCTTTCCCTCTTTAACTGAAATTTTCCAATGATCTTGGTTGTATGTTAAATTATCAACTAGATGATTTAAATTAATTTCGCAACCTACTTGATTGGCGCGATTGGCAAGATATCTATCAAAAACTTCTCTATTCAGAACCACCATTGCATTTTTCCCCCTGTTTATTTCCAAGCAAGTATGATCAGGAGCAACAAATTTAGCTCGTCTTATCTCGTTAAATCCTAAGTTATTTTTTAAAGTTTCAGAGGTTAAACTGAGTCGCTGTAACCCCTTAATCGACATTAGGCCAGAGCAATGAACAGGAGTCCCTATTTTGGGACGCTTTTCAAATATTTTAACAGAAAGATCCCCTGAGGACTTATTACTGGCCCAAGCAGCTAAACTACCAACGGGCCCTGCTCCAATGATAGCTAAGTCACAGTAATTCATATTTCTCTACTCAATTAATCCCCGTTATCCGTGTAAAGATAAAATAGACAATCAACTTTATAATTATTTATAAAAAAGAAAGAGAGGAGAGAAGGTTAATTACTTCTCTTATTCAAATCGTTGGAATTAAAAAAAGAGGGGTTTAGAGGGGAGATCTTGAAGGGTATTTGCTATCAGTTTGTCAAAAAATATTATTAGAGAGCTTCGATTCTTCTCTATAATACTCTCGAGAAATATGCTAGTTTCTAGAATAGGTGATTGTGGAGTATCAGATTTAAGCAGATAACTGATTTCCCCTGCACCGCCACCACCGTAAGTACTATACTGGAAACCCTCAATCCGGCTATTGTAAATGCTTTCACCCCAATGGAAGTATGCTGTAGTTGTTCTGCTAAAGAAACCACCACCTCTGTCTCTTTCTGTATAATAATAAACATTCCATGTAGCTGAATCTAGCTTAGCTGCGCCTAGTTGGTTTGTGATAAATTCAGCTTGTAATTCTGGACTGTTACCACCAACTTGACACCAAACCTGTACTAGAATCGCGTCAGAAGTGGTTAATGATGTTTCAGGGCAGTTCCAATAATTATTTTGTATACCTGCAGCATCCCCACCAGCAGGTCTCTGTACAGTTGCGACAATGCCACCAGAAATTAGATTTTGACTAAAATCTGAATGACGGATGTAAACCTGGATTCCCCAAGTAACAGCTAGATCACTAGAGTAAGTTGAAGTACCATCAGATAAATGAATGGATCCAGTTAGAGATGTGCCTAGTTCATAGCCCGTTTTCCCGTTAATGATTTGGGTATTGCTACGCATATACCTAGTTTGTACTACTGGAACAGTTTGGGTAATTGGCGTGTCAAACTCTGCAAGTTGTTTAGATCCTGTATATGGTTCAACACCATACTCGAAATAAAGAGTCACAGATACCGTTAAATCATACAAATCGTAATTTCCAGTCGTACTGTTCGCATAGGTCAGCGTGAATGTCTTTGAAGTTCCACCCGAAATACTCACAGTTGAATCTAGGGCAATAATGGTATTATTTGCTCCTTCAGTATTTGTATCATTTTGCCATACAGTGACTCCAGTGTCAATTTGAACTATTAAAGGATCCCCAGACACAATTGTTTTTCCATTTGATAATAACCTGACTTTTATATCTGTAATTGTAGCCGCAGCAGCATTTTGTCCATTTATAATGTCAAAGTTTAACAAATGATTGTCTGCACCACTTACTGCATCATTACTTAGGCTAAGATTTGGTTCTCCCGCGTCAGAAACCGCAATACTCTCATCTTGTAGATCACTTTCTCCACTATCATCTATGGCTTGTATTCTGATTAGTACTGGTAAGATATTATAAGAGAAATTAGCGCCATCAATCACGATTTCCCAAATGGGAGTTTCCCCAATACTAGAATCTCCACTCGTATGAGTCATATCGAAGTTCGTATAAACGGATTCACCAGGTCTTTTAATTCC
Source organism: Candidatus Heimdallarchaeota archaeon (assembly GCA_011364965.1). GTDB lineage: Archaea > Asgardarchaeota > Heimdallarchaeia > Hodarchaeales > Hodarchaeaceae > Hodarchaeum. The sequence goes on along the minus strand of RDOB01000004.1, from coordinate 159,937 downwards.
TAAAAGAACAGTTCCTGTTTCAAATCCAGTCCAGCTAAAGGAGGGATCATTATCAATAATACTTGCACTTACTGTTAGATCAGTTCCTTCAGTAATAGTAGCTGGCACGGTACTCTGAATAGTGATAATTGGACTTGCTTCATCATATACTCTGATTCTGTAAGGAGAGGCACCATTACCTTCATATGCAATATTATTGGAGGGATCAGATGCATTGAAATAATATTCTAGACCATCTAGAGTGACATTGAGAGCAGGAAGTCGAAAATTGTAAACATTACCTGACACGGAGATATTATTTGATACAATCCAAGGTCCAACCGATTGAATTCCGATATCATTTCGCTCTCGCCAGACCAAATTTACTTGATTCACACTGTCTTTATCAGATACTTCGACTGAAAGGCTCAAAGTCGTACCTTCGTCTCCTACTAAGGTTGTTTGGCTTTCAATAGTTTCTCCTTGGAATATATGAGTGATGAAATTTGGAGAAGTTGTATCCTTGACCTCTGCAAAATTTGAACCTGTACTTTTTTCGTTACTATCATCATCTATGGCTTTGAGATAAAATGTAAGATTATTTGCTAATGCGGCTGTCCCAATAAATGCACCAGGAATATTACCAGTCCACGTATCACCAGTACCCTGAGTCATAGAAGCAATGGAATAGGTTGTACCTCCATCATCCAATTTATAGTAGATATAGGCTTCAGAAACACTGGAAACAGCTGAACCTGAATCTGTGATCGTTGCACTTACCGCATAAAACTCGCCTACTTCTGCAATTCCAATTCCATTTTTAGTACTTAATCCTTGTACATTTGTGATTTTAGGTTCCTCGTAATCATTATCAATTGTAAATAGTGGGACGTTAACAAAGTTTGACAATCCTGCATAATCATTTACTGTTATTTTCATAGTATATGATCCATTATCCAATCCTTCAGAAGAAAAATTGAATGTATTCCATTGCCAACGCCAAAGGGATTGAGTAATCGTTTTGGTTCTAACTAGTGTTTCAACAGCGTTATAAACCTCATATACTACATTTTTGATCTGTGAATTGTCTGTAACACTTGTGGGAGCTATCTGTCGTGTTCGACGAATAGTTCCTAATGATCCTGTAAAAGAAATCTGGGGTCGATCAGCCAATAATTCCATATCTGTTTCAGAAACGCTCGTTACTTTAGTTGTATCCAAACTAGAACCTTGAGTGGGAGTAACAATGATTTTATATGCTACTGTATTATTATCATTTCTTTCAGGGAGCGGAAAACGAATTGTCAATTCCTCGGTGGTAGTTAGTGGATCTAGTACATATGGATTATTCACTGAAATATCTTGAATACTTACCGCTTCGGTAATTTCTGTCCAATCTGCTACTACAAAACTTGTCGCATAATAAATTTGAATATCCTTTATCTTTATTGAGCCAGTTCCTGCATTAGATAAACTTACAGTACCTTTTCCATAGCCCTCTCCTTCATCAGCAGCAACCGTATAATCTGTATCATAAATGATGTATGCATCATTCATTTCAAGATTACTTGTGGGTTGAAGTAAGGGAAGGACAACAAGAAATATTGCCGCGCTCGCCGCAACCGCTAATCCGATTAATAAAATTACTGCAATGACAGGAGAAATAGCTCGCTTTTTATTCTTTGCTAACCGTGCGATTCGAATCAAATAACAATCTCTCCAAATAAATTGGGTTAATAAACAAGTAATTGTGTCCTAAAGAATTCTACTGGGTAGAAGCCTAGGATAACTTACTATTTAATTAATTTCTAGGTTTAGAGTATAAAAGAATTTTCAAACCCCATTCTTTCTTGAAATCGTTTAGGAATCAGTGAGTGTATAATAATAACCATGGTGGTTAAGTATGTGTATTATTTTAGGCAGAATCATTATGAAGTTTGCACAAAATATATCATTTTGAATTCTCATATGAGTTAAACTTCTGAGGTCTGCTGAATTGCAAAATCAGTTCTCTTCTTTATTGGATATTTATCGGGGAGCAGCTCTAGGAAATCCAACTGAATATAGTATGGATTTCTGGGGAGATATACCATCAAATTTTCAAAATCTCATAAAAACAATGGAGCAAAGGCAAAAACAGATAGATTTTGCTTCTTACGATCATAATGTAGAAAAATTCCGGAAAATTGTCAAAAAAAATCATCGAAAATACGGAACTTTCACTAGAAGCGTGCAAAATAGCCTTGATCTGGTAAACCATGGATTTCTTGATGTTGGGCATCAACCTCTCTTACTTGGAGGGTCTTTATTCCTAATCAGTAAAGTCGCATATTCAGATTGGCTTGGGAAAATACTTAATATTGGAACGCTTTTCTATATCGGGGATCATGATTCAATACAAAACGAACTGACTATCACGCGTTTTCCTCAAGCCAATTCTCCAACTGGATTGACTGTATCTCATCCTGATTGGAATGTTCCTGAAGGTACCCCAATGCATCAAGTTCCAGTACCAAGTGAAGATTGGTTGCATGACATCAAAGCCAAAATTCAGGAGAATATTCGTGCATTAATGAAGGAATCTAAGGTACGTCTGGATTTAAGGCAATTACTACTCGAAAGATTTCTCAACTGGTATGACTTGGTTTACGAAACTGCATTGCGGTCAAATAATTTCTCATATTGGACACAACTAATTTGGACTCAATTATTTAACCTCCGAAATAATCTAAGTGTGTTTCTAACTCCTTCCAGTGATTTAGAGTACAGAGAAATTGTTTTACCTGCATTTGAATTTTTAATTACAGAAAAAAACCGCGAACTGTACATTGAAACACTAAATACCTATCATACAAGGATCACATCACTGAAGCTTATCCCAGGTTTAACTCATCGTGAAGATAGTTATGTTCCATTTTTCTTGGAGTGCTTAAAATGTCCTACTAAAACAAGAGTCCAATTGAATATTATATCTCCTGGCGTACTCTCTGGAAAATGTAGGGTATGCACCGAGGACTACTCATTTTCTTATAACGAAAAAAAACCAGATTTGAGTGAGGTAAAACATTCTCTGACACCTCGTTCGGATTCTCGTGCAATAGTAAACAATTATTCATTCCCTCTCTTGGCTCATGTGGGCGGACCAGGAGAAACAAGCTATTATTCTGCTGTTATTCCCACTATGAGACGTCTTGGAATTAATCCCCCTGTGTTATTAAGATCTAATCGGTTTTATTATAGTACCCCTTGGGGAGAGAAAAGCGCGTCAGATATCAACACTCCAATGCTTACTCCTGAAGTGTACAATGTTTTTAGAGATTATAATCAAGCTTCAGAGCCAAGTATTGTAAGATCTGCCCTAGAAAGCATGAGAATAAATCTAGAGAACCAACATAAGAAGATCCTAGCGTTCTTAACTGAAAAACAAGAAACACTGAAATCTATGCCTCAAAATCGAAAATTACGCAAAGAAATCTTAAATCTTGAGTTAATGCTTTCTCACAATTATGGACGATTCGCTCCAAGGAAGAAAGCTCAAGAAGTATCTTGGAATTGGCTAGATCTTGCGTTATTTACTGGAATAAACGGTATCAGCAATATTTTCCAAAGACAGTTAAAGCAAGAAGCTTATCCTGGCTTTACTTGGTATATTACTCCTGGCAAGTTTACATAAGGCAAGTTTAGTTTTTCACACAGTTTTCTGAAGTAGCTTTCCTAATCTTTCCATACCCTCAGTTATGATATCTGGAGTTGTGAATGAGAAGCTTAATCGCATTCCATTCGTTTTTATTCTATTTCCCTGCATTTTTGATCCATCTGAACTAACTGAATAGCCTTTTATTGGATAAAACGCTTGTCCTGGAACATAAAGCACATCATTTGGAATAGCAACTTCTTCCATGAATTTAGCTGAGTCAAACGCTTCACTCTTCATCTGATACCAAAAGAAAAAGCCCCCGGTAGGATTGGTTCGCATTCCGTTTGTCGGGAAATATTCATCTATAACTTTCCTCATAATATCGCATCTTTCTTCATAAACCTTCAGATTATAGCCTAAAACCTCATCAATAAATCTTGAATAGTAAATTTCTAGGATTTTTTGATTCAATGTCGGTGTACAAAGATCAAGGTACCCTTTATCTTTGATCATAGGATCCATCATTTGTGGTGGAAGAACTGAATATCCTAATCTTAGAACAGCAGCTTCCTTACTACTCGTTCTTAAATACGCTACCCACTCGTTCTCCTTATCGTACTGCTTAATGGGAGGTGGAATTTTGGAAAATTGAATCTCACGATAAGCTGCATCTTCAATTAGTAAAATTTCGTGTTGAACAGCAATTTCATATAATTGTTTGCGTCGTTTTTCAGGTAAAGTCGTTCCTTTGGGATTGTCTGAATCTGGAACTACATAAATAGCTTTTGGAGTACGATTAAATTTTTTTTCACTCAGAGTGACAGCACTTTCAACATGTTCGGGAATTAAACCATCCATATCGGATGGAACAGTAAGAACATCACCTCCTAGCTTGGTAACGGGTACTACAAAACCTAAATATGAGGGTCGAGCCATTATTACAATATCATGAGGGCGGAGTAATATATCGAGAAGTCCATAAAGCATTTGTTGAGAACCTGTTGATATTAAAATATCATCAAGTCCATTAGGAATATTAATACCATCTACTCTTTTCATTCGGTCAAAAAGTACCTTTTTCAGAGAAGAAATCCCGCTAGTGGGTCCATAGTTCAAGATATTAATACCATCTTCATCAAGTTCGTCAGCAAGTTGATACATAATTTTTTTGAAGGTTTCAATAGGCAGGCTTCCTGGTTTACCTCCACCAAAATAATATTTAACTTGCGTCAATAATAAACGACGAATTTCACTTTCGGGTACAAAGTTAGTCCATTCTGCTAAATTATCATAGTAAGGTGGTACCATAAATATTTCTTCCAATTCAAAATGTCAATAAAATGGCAAAAAAGTAATCCAACGATTCAGCTACTCAAGGAATTTATATACTTTACATAGCAAGATATGATTAATTTTGAAATTTCACAAACTCAAGGAAATACAGATTCTAATCCCGAGAGAAATTAGTGCGGATTATACCTAGTGATATTTTAAAATAACTAATAAACTAAAGCCAATTTTTGACAAATAGTAATTCCTACTAAATAAAATATAATCAGGTTGAAGGATAGAATTATATTTCTACCAAAAATTGAATCTGAGGTAGAAGAGAAACACATAAGCATCTGGTGGACCATATTAATGATAGATGAATTCTTATTTGAAGCATTAACTCAAGCTATCTCAAAACAAACAGAGATGGATGAAGAACTTCTAAGAATGTTGAAGATGTCTATTGAGATTCCTCCCACCTTAGAACTTGGCGAAAGATCGTCAAATATCGCGTTCAAACTAGCTAAATCATTAAGAAAATCACCATTTGAGATCGCTGAAACACTCTCCTCCGAAATAAATGCCATCAGAGAAAAAATAAAAGAAATCAGATATGCTGAAGCTGTAAAGGGTTACATAAACTTCTATTTTGACTTTCGTCATCTTTTTAATATACTTGATAAGAGAATAGATCGTGAGAAGCACAAGTTCGGAAGAAATAGCTCTGGAAGAGGCAAAAAAATTATAGTAGAGCATACCTCAATAAATCCTGTAAAACCTTTACATATCGGGAACCTTAGAAATGCTATTTTAGGAGACATTATGAGTAGATTATATGAATGGAACGGATGGGAGGTTGAGGTTCAAAATTTAATAGATGATTATGGTCGGCAAGTGGCCACCTTGATCTGGGGATTATTAAATAATGTTCACCTTGATATAAGTCGGAATTACAAGGAGAATTTTGACGTCTGGCTAGGGAGGGTATATTCACATTGCAATTCTGTTTTAGAAGCTAGCCAGAGATGGAAGGAAGTCGATCAAGTAATGATCGATATGCGTAATAATCCCGCCATCTATCGATTTATGCGAAGTATATGCCAAGAATGTGTGGATTCTAATCTAGAAACAGCATGGAAACATGGGATCACGTATGATTTTTTAGTTTGGGAATCTGATATCTCCAGATCAGGCATTTGGGAAGAGGCCCAATCTTTATTAGAAAGAAATGAATATTTTTACTGGGAAAAGGAAGGGGAGAATGAGGGTTGCTTTGTTGCATATCTTGGTCATCTTCCTGAGTTTGAAGATAAGAAAAATCCCATAAAAATATTCATTCGCTCAAATGGTGTCCCAACGTATGTTGCACACGATGTTGGATTACAACTTTGGAAATATGGGCTTGTTACACCAAAATTACGAATTAGAAGTCTTTTAAAACAGGAAAATGAGCATGGAAAGACAAAAGAATTATGGACTAGTACTGATTATGAAATTGATTTTCCTTATACGAGAAAGTTTGGTAATGCGGACAGAGTTTGCAACGTGATAGGAGTTGAACAAGAATATTTACAGGAAATTGTCCGTTATTCTCTTAAGTTGCTTGATTTAGAAGATAAATATCGAAATTCATATCACCTCTCATATAAACATGTGAATGCTCCCCAAGCACGATTTTCAGGTCGATCAGGTAATTGGTATGAGGAAAGAGCCTGGGCTGATGCTGTCTTAGAAGATACATTCGACGAAGCAATGAAGGTACTTACCTCTAAAAGGCCGGATCTTGATGAACATCCCGAGAACAAGAGAATAATCACTACAAATGTTTCTATTGCTGCATTAAGGTATTGGTTGGCAAAATTCTCTACAGAAACTGAAATAAAATTTAGGATTGAAGATGCAACATCTCTGGAAGGTGATACTGGTCCTTTTCTTCTTTATTCATACGTTCGAGCTAAAAAAATACTTGAGAAATCAAAACAGATGAAATTTCAATCAAAACTTGCAATTGTTGATTCCGATATTTCCCTAAACGAGAAACAGCTTATTCTTGACTTATATCGTCTTCCAGAAGTGATTAAATCAGCTGCAGATTCGTTTCAACCCATTCAGGTCACAAAATACGCTTTTGAATTATCTAGCTCTTTTAATCGCTTCTATGAAACCTCTAGAGTGATTAATGCTGAATCTGAACCTCTAAAATCATTTAGAATTAAATTAGTAAAAGATTTCCATATTATAATGCAAAATGTATTACAAATTCTAGGTATTCCTTTAGTAGATGAGATGTGATTTGATTGAATATACTTAATCAGCGATGGCAGAACTATATTATTTATTCTTTAACAATAATAGTACTAATTTTTTTGATACTTTTTGCTCAACCGCAGTACATTATATCAAATATTTACAATCTAGGAATCATTAGTATCTTCCTTCTTGTAATGATTTATCTTCTTGACTTATTAGTACGAGCAGTAAGATGGAAGCTACTTCTACGATCCCAAGGAGTTGAGATTCCTGTAGCGCAATTGCTAATCCCCTTAACTTCAGCATTAGCAATAAATATTTTTACAATTGCTCGCGCAGGGGAAACTATTCGAATTTATTCTTTGAAACGAAGTCATAATGTTAAATTATCAGATACTTTATCAACAATAATACTAGAGCAAATTTTGAGTGTGATTGGTTTAATTACAGTCATAATAGGTAGCTTAATATTAGTTGGCGGTTTTTTTCTTAGTACTAGCCCCTCTACCATTGAAACTAGCTTGATAATTCTCGGATTTCTTATAATCCTTTTCATATTAATCATTATATCTTTAAGTTTATTTTTTCCGCAATATGTGAAACGCATTATTAATCTTTTCCCTCAAGCGCTTGCGAAACCATTATTGTCCATTTTTACTGCTTTTCAAAAGGGAGTAAACGATTTTAGGACAAAACCTCTAGTTCTATTAGTTGTTATCTTACTCTCTACAAGCATATGGTGTTTTGAGGGAATAATGCTCTATATCATCACTAACTCAGTATTAAATTACAGTTTGAGCGAATTAGGATTGATTTTCTTGGCTTCTTCTTTAGGAAACTTGACATTCATCATTCCTATACTTCCTGGTGCAATGGGGGAATATGAAGTCGTTGTAGCTCTAATTTTATCGAGATCTCCAAATTATCAGCAAGCTTATGCAACAATTGTGCCATTAATTGATCGTATTTTAAAATCAATACTTCTAATGATCTTTGGAGGATATTCCACTTTAAGATTAGGAGGTACAGAAGTATTAAGATATCGAAAGGAGAAGGTCTCATTCATAGATTCGAAACAATAAAATTATTTCACAACTGAAATATTAATTAATCTGATCTCTCTCACCTACTTATTAAAAAGGGAATACAATGGATTTTTGGAAGCGAAAAAAGTAAATCCATAAATCCTAAAAATCAGAGTATTTTCGTTTTGAATGTCCCTTTTCAAAAAATCCCCTTATTTAGGAGGAAAAAACAGTCTCCTCTATACAAGAAATCACAGTCCCGCGAAGAGTTGCTTTTGGGCCAAATGCTATCGAACGGATTTCAAGTGTTTGCAATGATATTGGAATTGACAAGCTAAAGATTTATAGTGGATCTTCCTTGACAAAAAATATTACTATTAATTCCATTTTACCTAATATCGATAGCCCAATCGATTATACTCACGAAATACTTCCGAAATCCACTAATCTGGAATATCTAATTGATGAAGCAATCGAGATTGAGGATGAAAAATCATCTTTAATGGCAGTTGGAGGGGGAACAATAATTGATTATGTGAAGGTTATATCAAGTTTTTCTAAGTCAGATTATATAGCTATACCAACAAATGCCAGTCATGATGGTTTCTCCAGTCCATATATTAATTTTACATTACGAGAGCAACTTCTCGCTCAATCCCAAAAAAAGGGAGGTAAAGCTTATACTCCTACGTCACCCCTTGCGATTATAGGGGATACTACTTTAATAAGTAAGGCTCCTCCAATATCATTAAGCGCAGGAGTAGGAGACATTCTAGCAAAAAGAGTGGCAGTACTTGATTGGAGACTCGCCCATAGACTTAAAGGTTCAAAATTTGATATCTATGCCGCAACTTTTGCTGAAATGACTGCTAATATGGTTGAAGATGAAGTTCGATCCTTAAAGAAGCTTTTCTTCAGTGAACAAGGCGCAAGAGTATTGATAAAAGCATTAGGGAGTAGTGGAGTTGCAATGTGTATTGCTGGATCATCACGTCCTGCAAGTGGATCAGAACATCTCGTAAGTCATGCACTAGACAAATTAACAAAAATAAATAATTTAAACTTAAATATTGCTCACGGACATCAAACTGGCTTTGCTTCAATATTAATGATGTATTTACATGGCGAAGATTGGAAGAGAACTCGAGATTTACTAAAAGAGGTAAATGCACCCGTAACACTGGGAGAATTAGGGATTGATCGCGATTTAATGCTTAATGCTCTTAATGAGGCACAAAAAATCCGTCCTTCTCGGTATACTATCTTATCAGAAGGTTTGACAAAATCAGCTGCAGAAAATGCAATCGAGATGACTGGAATCGATTAAATGGGATTGCTAATATCTGGAATAGATGAAGCTGGTCGTGGAAGTCTTGTTGGCCCTCTAATCATAGCTGGTATATCATTAGATCAGGAAAACCTAAAACAGATTTCAAAATTAGGATTAAAAGATTCTAAGTTATTCAATGGAGTAAAAGGAGAGAGAAAACGAGCAAAATTATCCTCAATTATTGAGGAGAAAGCCACAGAGTTAGAAATTATAGAAATTCAAGCTCAGGATATTGATGTGACTTTAGATAATCGACCACACGATAATTTAAATTTGCTGGAACTTAGGCATTTTGCTGATATCATTTTTAGATTAGATTCTTCTGAAATCATAATTGATAATTTATCTACTCCGAAGTATTCATATGAGGTTTTGATGAGGTATTTTCAAGAAAAATCACCCGATTTTAGGTCTAAAATTCTCTTCACTGACTCTAAATGTATACGGTTTTCTATTAAGAATGAAATTCAAGAACGAATTATTAAAATCTCAAAAAAAGCTGATAGAGATTTTCCTATAGTATCTGCTGCATCTTGTGTGGCTAAAACTCACCGAGATAGCAAGTTAAGAGAAATTGAAGCAAAGTGGAATCTTCCAAATTACCAATTAGGTCGTGGTTACCCAAACCCAGCGGATACAAACATTATAGAGTTTTTGCAGGAATATTCTGACAAAATTTACAACCGAAAATACCCCTTCATTCGATATAAGTGGAATTGGCCTCCTTTACAATTAATTCTTCAAAGGAAAAAACCAAAATTGGATAATTTTTTTAAAAATAAATAAAGATCATTTAAAATTAAAAAAACACCAAAGGATTTTGATGTTTCAATGGGAATAGATAAACACATATTTAAAACCTATGATATAAGAGGTAAATTTCCGTCTCAATTTTCAACTAAAGATGTCTTAGACTTGGGTAAAGCGTTCGGTACTTTTTTTGGAATCAGAAAAAATGTTGTGATTGGCTCAGACGTTCGTCTTTCCTCTCCGATAATTGTTTCAGCTCTTAAAGCAGGTTTAATGGAAGTTGGATGCAACGTTTTAGATATTGGAATATGTACTACCCCCACAATTTATTTTTTAGCTGCTCATAACGAGAATATAGATTTTGGACTAATGGTAACTGCTAGCCATAATCCGATTGAGTATAATGGAATCAAGGTATGCGATAACAACGGAATATCGTTCTATTTTGATAATCTCTTTATTAAGATAAAAAAGATGATAGATAGTAGCCAAATTGCTAATGTTGATCATTTAGAATATGGTCAACAATTGTCTTCAACAAAAATTTCTGCAAATCAATATTGGGATTTCCAGAAAATGAAATCTAATCTCCAAAAAGATTTGAAAATTATCATCGAAGTCGGAAACGGTTCCTGCTTTCCATTTATTCCTTTACTCCAATCTTTCAGCGTCCTAGTTAATCCCCTTCATCCTGAACCAGATGGTCACTTTCCTATAATGATTCCAGATCCGGCTAAAGCTTCATCACTAAGATTCATCCAAGAAGAAATGAAAAAAGATAGTTATCAGCTAGGGATAGGTTTTGATACTGATGGAGATCGTGTGGGATTTGTGGATGACAAAGGAGTAATTATCAAGCCCGATCATATAATAATGCTTTTTGGGGAATTAATGTTAAAATACCAATCGAATGCAAAGATATTAGTTGATATAAAGACTTCCCGCGCTACATATGATTATCTATCAGGAAAGGGAGCTCATATTAAGTATACAAAAGTAGGACACTCTTGGATTCATGAAGAATTAATAAGATCTAAAGCTGCTTTTGCAGGTGAGTTAAGTGGACATTACTACTTTGGGTATGATTACTATGGCTTTGATGATGCCATATATTCTGCTCTTCGTTTATTGGAGTTATTACCTGAATATGAAGGAGGTATTTCGACTAAAATTGCTTCATTACCTTCTTATTATACATCTGACGAGGTAAGAGTGCCTTGCAATGATTCAATTAAATCTGAAGTAGTTACCAATCTTAAGCAAACGCTTATGAAGGAAACCGAGAAAATAATAACATTAGATGGGATAAGAGCAGAATTCGAAGATGGATGGATACTCATCCGTAAAAGTGGGACAGAACCTGCGATTTCTTTTCGAGCTGAGGCATATTCTGACGGACATTTATCATATTATACTAAATTCGCAGAAGAAATCGTTAATAACGAGATATCCAAGCTTATGAAAAAATATAAGATTTCAGCCTAAATCTCTCAATTACTCCATTCTTCTCCTTAATGAAAGCACATTGATATTGAAGGGAATTAATAATATGGTTGATAATCGCTTAATCGGATCAATATTAATTATGGGGGGATTAATTATTGCAGGTTTCGGTGGCACCATGAGTACATGGCAGGTTGCCCTATTTTACATTATTGGCTTTTTAATTGCATTTGCTGGATTAGGATTACTGCTTAAAGATTATAGATCCCGAAAAGGAGAGCTCTAGGAAAATCAATTAAGCAATAATTATTTCTAGGATGAAGGTATTTCTAGATTTTTGATCATCTTTTCAATTTCAGAAGATATTTGTTCATAATTAAGCGCAATACAAATCCGTTGAATCCCCTCAAGCTCATGAATTAATGTATTCAAGAATGATAGAATATCTCCTGGATATATCAAGAATTCAAATTGTCCAATCTTTCTTGAGATTTGATCAATATCTTTTCCCTTTAAGCGTTCTCTTATCAAGTATCTTCCTATTTGCTCACTTCCATGCTCACAAAATGGATTTTCTTTACATTCGCAATTAAAGAAATTCTGAGTCCATTTAGCAAAAATTGTTAAACACCATTTGCTTAGTTCCGTAGGTTCTTTCCCTTTTAGAGAGGCGCTCATCACATCTAAAACAGGACTATTTATTAATCGTGTTGAAAAACGCATGTGATATGTTTTCTCCAGATATGAATGCAATTTTTTTGAAAGATAGACGTTTTTAGGAGAACTCGCTTCTAAAGCTATACTTAGGAATTCTCTTTTTTTCCCAAGCTGAGATGTTATTGATTTGATCTTCACAGGGGAGTAAAATGAAAGTACTCCTGCTCTTCCTAATGGTGTTAGTTGCAGAAAGCGCTGTTTCTCTCTATTTTTTAGTTGAATGAGTCCATTTTGGATTAAATAATTTGTGATTCGCATAAAACTAAATGAACTAGTTCCAATCATGGTTTCATATATTGATTTTGCTTTAGCTGGAGAAAGGCTTTTCCTCATTGAACAAATTGATAAAATTTGAGACCCACAGGAATCCTCGGAATGATTTGGTTCAATGGGAATCAAATTTGCTTTGAGGAGTTCAAATGCAATCTCAATTTCACTCCTGTTATCAAGAGAAGAAATAGATTCTCCACTACAAAGTAAAACAACCTGTCCGCGATCATGTTTGCCTAATCTTCCAGCTCTCCCAGTCATTTGGGTGAAGCTGTTCGATTCTAAAATCTGATTACCCATCATCAAAGATTCAAAGATTACTTGAGAGGCAGGAAAATCCACCCCAGCACCAAGGGCATATGTACTTACTACAACTGGAGATATTCCTGATGAGAAATCCATTTCGATTCGTTTTCTTTGATTAAAAGCTAAACCAGAATGATAAGCATGAGCTTTTATTATCCCTGATGAACGTAAATATTCCGAAATTTCAACAGTTTTCCTTCTTGAGTTTGTAAATACAATTGTTTGCCCCATAAACCCTTTTGACGAGTTAATTTGTCTTTCTTTCTTTACCAATCTATATATTTGACGTCTTTTTTCAGTTTCACCACGTGATATCAAAATATGTTCTTCTAAAGGAATAGGGCGTTGATTAAATGTTGCTAGCACTAAATTGAGATCTCGTGCAAATGCACTTGGATTTCCAACTGTTGCAGATAGAGCAATTACTTGAGTTTCTCTAGATTGAACTCTAATTTTAGCTATTAGGCAATCTAGGGTAGCTCCTCTTTCCTCATCAGTTAGTGATTGAACTTCATCAATAACAATACATCCAATCTCCTTAAAGTTAATGTGGTTTGCTCGAAGGAGTAAATCTAGCCCCTCATAGGTAGCAACAACGATATCAGCTTCTTTAATAGAAAAGCGGTCTCTGTAAAATGTCTCTCTTTCTTTTATAGAGTTAAAAATGCGGGAGCGTCCTGTTCGAAGGCCTACCTTAAAATCCTTTCCATAAATTTGCCTGAATTCCTCATACTTGGTATTTGCAAGAGCAACAAGCGGAACAGTGAAAATAAATTTTTTCTTCTTTAAAAGATGTTGTAATCCAGCTAGTTCTCCTATTAGAGTTTTACCAGCGCTAGTGTCAGCAATAATTAGCATATTTTGATTCTTTAGGAGTCCTTTCTTAATTGCAATTACTTGTATAGGGAGGAAAGTTGAAATTTCTCGGATTTTAAGATACCTCGTAATCTCTTCTGGTAAATTGTAACTAGTGATTTCTTTGATATATGGAGCTAATTTTGTGTCAGCTACTTTCTCAACCTTTTTTACAAGAGTTAAATCGCTTATATTCGTGTTACCACTCGTAAAAATCTCTAAAACTTGATGAACATCTCCTAAGCGCCTTAGCATTGACAAAGCATACTTTCTAATAGGTAAACTGTTTAACAAATCGATTTTCTTTACTTTTAATTCTTTTTCTAATTCTTGTATTGCACAAACATCACATATCTCTCTTTCATAGAACATAAATTTCCTTTTTCGATGTAAATCTGTTACTTTCTCGTGATATAAACAAAATGGGCAAAGATTTCTCTCATAAATTGGGATAGAAATGTTAAAATCTTGACAAAATCCCTGTATCCCCTTTTTCTCTTCTTCTGGGAGTTCCATTGCTAGAATTATATTGGATGCTTTCTGAAATAATTCTTGGAGTGTATTTTTAGGGGGAAATGCGATCCATTTTCCTTTTTCTTCCCAAAAAAGTCTGCGGGGTCTCCACAGATTCTCATGTTTTAGGAAATATTCGATTTTACCTCGAATAGTAGGTTTTCTTTGCGAAATTTTTCCACGGGAAAAACCATACAGCTGTATTGTATGGTCCTGCCCCAATGGCAAGATCATAACCGTTTTTATATGACTTAATGCCCGTGGATCGTCCATAAATTATTTTCTCCAAGCCAATTTTTGTTATCTCATTCTTCTTGTTAATATAGCTCAAAAGAATTTAATTGAATAAATATTTTTTATAGAACCTATTAAATGAAAAGGGTTAAAAGCTATCTATTGAAGTTATATTCCATACAAGACTGAAAATTACCTATCTAGAAGGTTATTTTAGACTATTTCAGATTTGGTAGCAAACAAACAATTATTTGAGCTGATAAAGATGTCTCCAATTTGTGAAAAATGTGGATCCTATTATAGTGAAATTTCTTGTCCATTTTGTACACCAGATGATTCACCTGATTCTCCTGTGAGGACAATTGAGGTCAAAGAAAAGAAAACTGTCAGAATGGTTGATCCTATTGAGTTAATTGAAGCATTAGATGATTTGAAGGAGAAAATTCAAACTTTAACAGAAGTATCGGAAGCTGAGATTAAAAATATAACAGAACATGTAACAGAACGGGAAGAAGTAAGAAAACAGACAAAAAAGGAATTATCTCTCTCTGATTCTAAAATAAGTGAGTTGACAATAGCTCTTCAGACCCAACAGGAAGAAAAGCAAGGAGCTACTGTTGAAAAACATAAAATAGAACAAGAAATAAAAGTATTGAACCAAAAAATTAATTCTTTGGAACAGATCATAACAGATAAAGAAAGAGAATTATCCAATCTTAAAAGTGAGGTAGGAGTGACATAAGATGCCAAAATGTCCAAGATGTGGATCTTACTTTATTAGACCACCATGTCCAGTCTGTTCACCACCAGGAGTTGAGCAGCTAGTTGAAGATTCTCCCCAACGGAAAGGAAAATCAATAGAAGAGCTTCAAAAAGATCTGCAGGATCTGCAAAAAATGTTTACAGAAAAAGAAGAATCTTTTAAGTCCAAGATAGAGGAATTGAATTCTCACTTACAGACGATCGATGATGATATCCCTTCATTCGAATTGAGAAGAACATCAAACTCTGAAAAAATTTCGGACTTGAACCGTGAACTTGAGTATTCGAAAACAGAAATACAATCTCTGAATCAGACAATAAAAGAATTAAATGCAAACAAATCGACATTAACCACCAATCTGCGAACTCTAGAGACTAAACTGGGATTTCTTAACTCTGAAATCAAATCATTGCAAGAAAAAAAGCATAATATGCAGGAAAATGCATCTGAAGAAGCTGATTAATAAAATTCGGAATTAAAATTCAAAAATTGATTTCAATGAGTTGAAATCTTTGAAAAAGATTGCTACTTTTGAATCGGAATATCTCAGATTTAAAATAAAGGGGATTTTCTATCTAAAAGGTGATGGACTTGTTGTTGAAATAATTGGCCCTAATGACCATCTAGGAGGAATAGGAGTTGGTTTTCCCTATACTCGTAGAAATGGAGATAATTCAGCCAATTGCAACAGTTTTTCAGTTCCCTCACATCGAGATGGTGAGCTAGCTGGTCTGATTGCCCGTCTTATTGCTAAAAATACTCGTAAAAACACTATTGTACTGTTAGGAATTCATTTTCCTCATATTTCTAGGTCTGCCATTAATGATTTCATTAAGTTTATTGAAGATTGGATCTCGAATATTAGCAGGCAAATTACCCCCGTTTTAGATTCAAATATAGAAGAATAGCAAGAAAACCGACTCCTATAAGAATTAAGACTTCATGAACTTGAAAAAGTGGTTGAGGGGAGAGTTTCGTTACTATTTTCATACCAGGAAGTAGCTGCCCTATCAATAGATTCTTGGAAAAAGCAGTTTTAGTATAAAGCGATATCTGGTAATCTTTAGGTTTTAAATTTGTTATCGGAACAGAAAGGAAGTATATGGATGTATCATTGGCATCTCGTCCTTCAGTAATACTGGGGAGGGTTTGATTGATTAAATCTGATTCATCGTCTAGTATATCTAATATTGCATAGAGATTTAAATTTGCAATGCTGATATTATCTAATTTTCCATTAACTACTCGAAAAGATATTATAACTGTGGTTGTAGTATCCAAAGCATAGGTAAATAGCCCTCTTGATAAAGTACCTCCTATGTAATTTATATCTGAGATAAGAAATTGTCCATCCAAGGTAAAATTATACCCTATTGATCTATTAATATTATTTGGATCCAATAGATAGATATAGGAGCCATTCCATTCTGATTTTATCTGAAATCTTGAGCCAAATGTCTCTTTGGGTAAATTTGTACTGATCATGCCTCTCAAAACTATTGAGTCATTATCAATAATTGTATTTAAGAGTTGAATATAGGCCTTGGGGATAGAGTTATTTATCAAACCTCCCTTAATATTAATAGTATCATTTGTTCTATAGTTTATTCCTGAATCAGTAATAAATCCGATTGTTAATGATAAATTTATTGTCTCTCCAAAATAAATTATGTTATTAGCAACAAAAGTAAGATTTCCTCTCTGATCTGAAGACAATTCCACTTCTGATAAAACTGCTTCCCCTCCGATTTGAATTGTACGCAAGCTATCATTCTTAACTGATTTTGGTTGGATAGAGGAGGAAGAATTCCAAGTAAATTTGACTGAAATATTATAGAAACCCTTTAGATATCTTCTAGGACATTCTTGTTCCATAGCAGTATATATATTGCCATTAGAATGTCTTAAATTCAAGTAAAATACCTCATTACTCGTTGAATTACTAATAAAGGCTATAGTAGCATTAGCTTTAGGTGTAAATTGGCCACTCGAGTATTTCAACGATACATTAAGATTCATAAATTCTCCTGGGTAATATTCTGGTAAACCATCAATATTGTATAGCATAATTGTATCTGTTACTTCTATTTTGAAAATAGACATTAATATAAAGCTTGATTGCTGATATGTCAGGTTTAAGCTCCAAGTTCCAAGCACTGCTTGCTTAGAAATGTTAATAAAGATTTTAATTGCCCCTATTGTCTCATTGATTGTTTTATCAATAAAAAGTACTTCTTCTTCTGCATTAGCTTTGGTAAGGGTTGCACTTACCAATCCAGATGTTATATTGAATATCTCGAAAGAATTGATTGATTTATTTTGATAGTAAATTGTTGTTGAGATATTATCTCCTGGAGCAATTGTTGATTGATTGAAATGCACCAAAGATTTATACGAAACAAAGAGTATATCGTTTAACAAATAGCTTGGTGATTTAATCACTGGGAGATGACGGATAGAAATTTTGTTTGCTATAAGATGGCCACCCAATGTCCAATTGAAATTCGATTCAGAATCATTCTCTAGTTGAATGCTATAAATGGCGCTTGATTTTCCTCTGAAAGTAGGATTTGTTTCTCTATATGAAGAATAAGACAGATTCCAGTTATCAACCGTTGTGGATAGATCCAGAGAACCATGGGTTTTAAAATTGTACACTTTAAAACTTAATTCAATAGTAGCGAGTTCTCCTTGAATTATTAGATTAGTTTTATTTATAGAACTCTGTTCTTTGTATCGGCTTGTTATTATACTAGTTTCTGTGGATTCAAAAATCGCTCCTGATAAAAGCAGGGATAGACTGGCAAAATATGTATCATGTACATTGATTCTATGATTCTCTGTTTTGCTGGAATAAGTCAGATTATTAGGACCAAATCCCCCAATTTGCTCTTCTTCAACGGTTGAATACGTTCTATTCTCTCTTTTAAGAAATTGTGAAGCGTAAATGAATGAAATTGCTTTTTTACGATCCACCATATCTGTTGAATTAAGAAGGTTTAGAATTGCAAAACTATAACCAGTTTCTGTTACTGTGGCAAATTCTTTTATACCAAAACCACCTTGTGTTTCTCCTGAGGTTTTTTGCAAATTTTTAAGCCAATTAACAACAGAATCCTTATAATACTGAAGATTTTCTGTCATAGATAATCCTAAATCTTCATTAAATCTTTCTAACACCGCAATAGATTGTAATGCATACCATGTATCCTCTAGAGGTGTATTTAATGGATTATAAGAATCAAAATGTGTTCCATTTACAAAATTACCATTAATGAATAATGATAAATCCTCCGTATAGTTTTTCATAAACTCATATACCGTATTATTAACTCTTGGAGTAATCGTTTCATCAATATAGGCTGGAATTACAGCTGTTTTTTGTATAAGATCGAGGATAGTTAGTGCTTTGAATGTGGCCTCAAGAGAAGCTTCTTGATTTGTTTCAGCAAAGGCTCCGATTTCCTTGTCATAAGTGTCATTAATAACAAAATCCATTAAAGCAGAGGCTTTTCCTTTTAGTTTAGTAGGGGAAACTTCATACATTATCCACAAAGCTGAAACAACACCATAAGTTCCCTCTAATGTAGGTTTTGAAGATTCTTCTGTTAGTAAGAATCCGCCAGAACTATCTAATAAATCTATTATCAATTTAGTTGAGATTTTATCTTCTCGAAGTTGCCAATCGTTTCCAAACAAATGATAATCTAACCCAAAAAACCTCAAAGTGGAAAGTGCTTCAAAAGTTGCAATTGATGTTTCGTAACCATTAGCGGCTTCTTTGAATATACCAACTTGAGAGTTGTGTAAACCATCAATATAATTCAGTAATTCCTCAAGATCGAAAGTTAGATTTTCAGCTAAATCCTCGTTCGTTGAAATAGAATTCAGAATAGTATTTTGATCCATATCTGTTGAGGAGAGACCAGAAGATGTATCTTTCAAACTTAAATTGATATTAAACCCTGAAAAAGATGATACTGGGAGAACTACTAAGCTTAATATAAAAAAGCACTGAATAACTAGAAAACACTTTCTTAATGAATACTTAAGTGTAACCATGAGTTTTACGCGCCGATTACTAAATTGACATCTCTTGGCTGAGGAATCTTAGCCATGTGCCATCGACTTTCTTTGAAAATATTATCTTTTCGAACCATGATTTTTTTCCTTCATAGAATGCCGTTCGCCAAAAATTCTTAAGAATCTCATTTCATCCTTTAGATGACGAAACGCTAACATTAAAGAGTATAATAAAACTAGAGAGGATAAAAAAATGGGTCAAAATCTGGAAGACCAAATGCGCTTATCTCTTCGTGCCATTTTATCAAAACAGATGTTAACAGGAGAAGGTAAGCATAAAGTTATTTCATCATTTGTTAGCGATGAAAATGGGTTTCCATTAACTGGGTTAAAAAGAAGAGAGGGATCAATTGTTGATATGGAAGCAGTTGAATTTGAGCAATTATCTGCTATTTTACCTCAGATTTGGGAAAATGCCAGTACATCGCCTCTGGGTTTAAATTTCGCGGATATTGTTGATGGGGAAGTTAATCACATCACAATTGGTATCAGAGATAAAGGAACAGGAGATCCATACTTAGAGATTATGATTACAAAACTCGATGAACTATTTCTAACTTCAATTTACGAGGCAAAAAAGGGCAGATGAGAAACCTATGTTAGAAAAAGAGATTTTAGGGTATATTGAGCAAATTGAAGACCAAAAAAAGAAAGAAATTTCAAATGCTTACAATAACAGCAAAAAAATAAGAGAATCAATTGTTAAAAATACTGACAAAGTCAAAGAAGGATGTAAAAGTCTCATTGAAGAAACGGATCCTCAATTGACCGAGGAGGGAGTAAAAAAAATCACTAAAAAAGGTAAAATTTATTTTAACTCATTAAAAGCAATAAATCGATTGGTACATCTTCTTGCTGATAAATTCAATGATTTTGATGTACCTGATCCTAATCATCAATTCACCTCCTCAGAATTCAATCAATTCATTCGAACCTTTTCTAGATTGATAAATGATGTAAATCAGGAAACAAAACAAACTGATTCAATAATGGGTTTAGATTTCATGCTAAAAAAGCGTTCTGTTTATGTACCCATTGGAAAGTTGGCATCAGAGTTATCTACGCTTCGTGAACTCCAGAAAAATGAATATCAAATAATTAAAACTATTGAGGACTTAAGGGACATTATAACTGAAGTCAATACATTAGATGATAATATTCAAGACACAAAAAACGAATTGATGGAAGCTCAAAATCGTCTTGAAACATTAAAGAGAGAAGAGATAGAAATTGAAAAACAAATTTCTCTGTATCTTGAAAATATCTTGATTAAGTCATCTAGGCAACGGACAATTAGAATGAGAGAGCTTGAAATTGAGTTGGGTAAGCATTTAAATTCGTTCAAAAAAATATTTAAGAAATATGCAAGAGAGATTCAACGTGGAACATTTTCGGGGGATTTTGGACTTGTAAATGCAGCACTGTCTTATGAAGAAGACCCTGTTCAGAGATTTTTAACTGAAACCGATGAGAACCCAGAAATTACCGCTTTAATTGAGGAATTGCTGAAAATTGGGGAAACTGAGTTAAAATTGAAACAAAAGGATATCAATAATCTACGACAAGAGCTGAATCAGATAAAGAGTGGAAAAATGAATAAGATGAAGGAGGAATGGAAGACTTTGGAAGCAGCTCAAATTAGCAATGAGAAAACACCAGAGTATATTGAAATAAATAAAAAGCTTACAGATCTTGAATCTCAAATGGAGGAACTTAAAGTAAAAATCGCAGAAAACGATGAGGATATAAAGCTGAAAGAAAAAGAATTAGCTCAATTCAAGGAATCTCTTGTTGAGAGAGGAGAGCGAGCTAATGAACTTTATACTGAAATTTTTAAAATTAAGGAGTGATCCTTTTACACCCCAATATATTTAGCTTTGGCTCCACGATTAAATAATTTTAGAGATAAGACATTAGTGAAACCCATTTCCTTTTTGAAAGAAAGAAAATAGAAAGGATAATCCAATACTATTGCATCAATTTTTTTAATATTTAATTCTCTTTGCTTTCCATTCTCAATTATTGAGATTGTTTTATCTTCAAAGTTAACTCCAGATATTAGACAAGGGGCTCCTATATCTATATCTTCTTTATCATAAAGAATTATCGGTTCTTTCAGTAATTGTAGTCTTTTAAAGAAGAATTTTTCCTTTTCCCAGTTTTTAGCATAAATCATTTGAAATTGGGGTGGTACTAATGCTACAAGCTCCTTACCAGTGAATTCATATTTTTTATCTTCTTCTAGGAAAAGGAATTTTGAATTCTGAAATGATTCATTAATCTCTAAATTATCTAATTTCCAAGCGTTAATAACTCCTTGTTTGTACACAAACCAGTTTTGATGGTTCTCAAGCTCTTTTACCGCAAATCCTATTGTATTTGAATGAAAATTCTTTCCGTTTGAGGAAAATTCGAATTTCTTAAATTTTCCGTCTTTTAACTCGATATTTTCAAGTGTAACGATCTTCCCTTGCTTAGTAAAATATTGATGCTTCGGTTCTGCCATAATTAGAGAGTAATCACTTTTTCTGATCGAAATCGTTGATCCATTCATCAACTCTAAGTCAAAAATTATTGGAGAAACGATATCCTCTGTTATTCTGTATCCAACCATTTTTCCCCAATGTGCCTCTCCATCAATTAACCAGGATTTTGCTAAAACAAAATGACCAATATAATACTTAAAGGGAGCTTCTTCAAAAGTTATTTCATTATATTCTTTAATTGTTCCAAAATCGCGCGAATATTTATTTGATAACATTCCTGCAACTTTTAAGTGGTTACTTTGGAGTTTCTTAATAGTCCGTTTTCTCAATCCCGGAAGTAGTAAGAACCATATCATGAATCCAGCTTTAATGGCTCCGATAGATTTATCAACTTGCATTGATAGTCTGATAGATGTTAAGGGATGGGATGCTATCAGGTTCATAAAACAGGTCATTCTACTTGGAGCAAGATTCTTATATAGATAGAACGCTTCGTCACCCATAAAACGGATATCTTCCTCTCTCGTTCGGGTCTTTCCAGTCATCAATTGGGTATTGAATCCAATTTCTCCAGCAATACCATAATAAAATCCTTCTAATCTGTATAAGGACTCTGCAAGATCAGTTCCAAATCCCTCTTCACGGGTTATTTTATCAGCCTGTCCCTCTAACATTTTGACAAACGTCAGTAAAACTGCAAATAAGCTAATATTAAATAACCAAAAGCTTAGGAAATCCCAAGTAGTATTTGAACCTAAAACGTATTCCCAATAATTACTTGGAGCATTTAAGATTGCTTTTATAATTAATTCAATAGCAGTTATTCCTAGTAGAAGTAAAGTATGTCTTCGTTTGACATGAGCAAGTTCATGTGCAGTAATTCCCCGTATTTCGCTATCAGTAAATTTATCAAGTTCTGAAGTAATATATGCAATCCTTTGATCAAACCAAGGCCCATATGCAAATGCGTTAAGAATAGGTGCATTCACTATTCCGACTTTTCTTACGGGAGTTTGGATTTTTTGTTGCACTTCTTCAATAATTCTTTCCACTCGCTTATCTTCTAATGGTTTGATTCCAAATAGGAAAGTTAAAATCGGTCCCGATGCCAGATAAACCAATATATTGACAGCGAATATGGCTATATACTTCGCTAAGTCTGGTAAGTCTAATTGTAACACAAAGATTAATGCTATCAGATAGAGCACTAAATAAACCATCTGGGGGCTGATGAACCTTGTTACAATAATGAATCTTTTTCCAAAGACAATAAATGCAGTTAAGATCATTATCCATAAAACAAGATTATATCCAATCCCAACGAAGAATTGGTTTATGTCAAGAGTTGATTCAAATCCGATTGTTATCAAAAACCCCTTTAGGTTTTCACCAATGCTTGGAAATGCTTTAGATGTTATAAAACCAAAAATCACCATGATAAAGAAGAAACCATAAGATATAGTAAAAGTGAGCATCATCCGAAACCAAATGAGGTTTTCTCTTACCTCAAAAGATCCTATGAGCATCATTGCTAATATACTAGCCAATCCTGCGAGCAAAATATCTCCTGTTAAAGTAAATAATCCAGTAAACATCAACCCCACTCCGCTTAATTCCATTAAATCGGGATAGGATCGGTATTTGAGAAATTTTCTTAATTCTGTGAAAAAAACGAAAATTAGCAGGATCGTGAAAATGCCTGCTAGAATTTGAAGGTCAAGAATCTCTGATAGAGTATCCAAAAGCTCAATTTGCCGAATCAATGAATGTAACACCTTAGATTATAAGCTAAAAGTTATTCAGAAGTACTATTGGTGATTTTAAAGTTAAATATATCGAAATTATATGAATAATCCCTATGATTTTTATAATAACCTACATGAAGTTTTGGTAATAACAAGAGAATGGGTAAAAATAATCAAGTAATATGAGAATTGATCCTAATGAGAACTAAAAAATCCCCTCATCAACCTAAACCTACTTGGATTAGATCTAAATTACCCACCAAAGCTAAATTCAAAGAAATTAAATCAATTCTCAAGAACAATCAGCTTCATACAGTTTGTGAGGAAGCATTATGTCCAAATTGGACTGAATGCTGGGAATCGGGAACAGCAACCTTCTTACTCATGGGTTCTGTTTGTACACGAAACTGTAAATTTTGTGATGTCACAACCCAAGATCCTCATGGGATTCTTAACCCCTTGGAACCTAAAAACTTAGCACAAGCAGTCAAAGATATGAAATTAAAATATGTAGTTCTGACCTCAGTAACCCGCGATGATCTACTAGATGGTGGGGCTTTACATCTAGCTCACTGTGTTGAAGCAGTTCAGAATGAGACCTCGGAAGTAATTATTGAAATCCTTCATCCTGATTTTCAAGGAAATTTACGTGCTTTAAAATCTTTGGTCAAAAGCAAACCGCATGTGATGGGACATAACATCGAAACGACTCGTGCAATGACCCCAATGGTGAGAGATAAACGAGCTAGCTTCGATCAGTCCCTTCAGATCCTAGATACAATAAAACGGTTGGATTCTAATATTTTGACTAAATCATCAATTATGCTCGGTTTAGGTGAGACTTCAGATCAAGTTTTCTCTGCTCTTAAAGAGTTAAGATTAGTTGATGTTGATATTGTCACAATTGGCCAATATTTGCAACCTTCTCGCAAAAATCTTGACGTTATTGAATATATCCTACCTGAGGTGTTTGAATACTGGGAAAAAATTGCCATTGAACTCGGATTCTTATACGTAGCTTCAGGTCCACTTGTTAGAAGTTCTTATAAGGCTGGAGAATACTATATTAAAAATTGTCTAAGAGAATGAAATATAATAGATGATGTGAACATCTCTAATCATCTCTTAGATTCTGGAGAAATTAAAGTAAATATCTGTATTTTATCTTTAATCCCTAGTTAGAGTTTCCTTATATCGGAGAATTTTGCTAGGCACTCTAAATCTCCCTTCAACAAAGGAAAAATTCTTTTTGAAAAGAAAATGCCAATTATAGAACAAAAAATAAACCTAGTGTAATGGTTTCCGATTTAATTGAATCAGGAAAAGGAATTAGCAAAATAAAGAATACGGAAAATTTATCTAGAAAAATCTATATGTTACGCCTATCTAAGAGAGTCGATTGTTATGATTCAGAAAGATATGGTTCGACATAGAAAATGTCCTGAATGCGGGGCATTAGATAATATCGTTTCTGATCCTCGGTCAGGTCAATGGATATGCGCATGTTGTGGGGTGGTTGTAGACTCTCTAATGTTTGATCAAGGACCTGAATGGCGTGCTTATGATTATCAGGAAGAGCAGGATCGTTCTCGCAGTGGTTCTCCCTTGTCTCTTCTTCAGCCTGATTTAGGTATCAAAACTCAGATTAGTAAATCTAGAACAGATGGGAAAGGCAGAAAGTTATCGTCAACTAAGCGCTTAGTGTTTAATCGCTTGACTAATGTCGATAATCATGCTCATGAAAGCGAATTACGCAACCTCCGTATAGCCTTAAGAGAATTGAAACGTTTACGAAGCCAAATGGAATTACCTGAGAGAACTGCACAAATGGCTAGTTCCTACTACAGACAGTGTTTAAAGAAAAACCTCATTCGTGGACGTTCCATTGACGGAATGATTGCTGCAAGTCTTTATCTTGCCTGTAGAAAAACTAAAATTCCTCTAACATTGAAAGATGTTGCAATTAATGCAAACGTTTCATCCAAAGAACTAGGACGATGTGTTCGTACAATAATTCAACACCTACAAACAAAGCCTGATTCAGGAAGACATGAAGCCCTAATTCATAGACTTGGAGAGGAATTAAGCTTGAGTATGCCTACTAGGATGGAGGCTGTCCGTATTACTAAGAAAACGCGTGAATGTGGAATTACAGTAGGAAAAAATCCCATGTCCATTGCAGCAGCATGTTTGTATATTGCTGGTGTCAAAACAGGTGAACGGAGAACGCAACAACAAATAGCCAAAGCTGCACGAACGACCCCTGTAACGATTAGAAATCGTTTTAAGGAAATTGTTAGGATCCTCGGTATGGATGATGTGGAAGTTAAAAGAGGAGCAGCTGCAGTGCCTGTTTTTATAGAAGATCCACGAGCCCACTTCAAAATGACCTAATCTCCTATTTTTGATTTTTGGGCTCTAAATCCTTTAGATCTGTTAATTCGTCTTTCATTTTCAATGAAAATAATACCGAAGATCACACCTAGGAACTGAAAGATTAAGATCAATGTTAATGCAATGAAATCTGGTTCTGAATAAAGAGTTAATGGTAGAGCTAATTCGTAAGCTAATATTAAAATGAGATTAAAAACAATGATTCCTGTATCTTTTAATTGCGGAAAATTCACCTCTATTAAACTAGATTTAATTTCTCTTCGATTTGCATGAATTAACCAAATAAGTATTGAAGTAGAAATAATAAACAAAATTATTACAATTGTATCAAGAAGTGAAATTTGATCAAGTTCGACCATAACTTGTATTATAATAGAAAAAAAATTCCACAAAGAATGGAATATTATTGCAGTCTTTAATCCTTTATAAATGAAAAGCATACCTAGAAACACTCCAAGAATAAAAGTAGCTGCCAAATGTAGAATCGCGTAACGTAGAGATCCATCTATTAGATCTCCTGCAGTATGTGAGAGAGCAAAGATGATAGCGCTAATTATCACTAGGGTGTATCTCGAGTTAATTTGTTTGTGCATTGTGTTAATTAAGACTTGACGAAATACAAGTTCCTCAAAAACCGGACCAATAGATACTGCTAGAATAGCAAACAAGATATAATTAACAGGATCCTCAAAAAAAGAATCATAGGGGGAAAGTTGATCAGAACTTAATCCAGCGGTATCTAATATATGGTTCAAAACCATTAAGACAAGTTCTAGAAAAAATAACAGAAAAAATAGGAGAAGAATTAAAATAACGAGTATTTTTATAGTGATAGCTTTTGATGGACTTTTTCCAAAGGTTGAGGGAGAAATTTTAGTTATCAATCCCACCATTATAATATTACTCAGTATCATAACAATAACTGTTAGAGAAATTGAACTCGCGTCTTCCATTGAAGGATTTTCAGCAAATACTGAGAATAAAATGAATCCCAGCAAAATCTGAACAAAGAAATACATAGATAGGAGGAATATAACTAAAATCCCCGCTTGAAAATATAATAGAATCTTATCAAATCTTGATGGGGCCAAATTAGATACATAATTCCAATTTTGGTTTAGATTAGCTCCACAATTAGTACAGAAATTCATTTGAATGGGTATCCTAGATTGACAGCGCCAACATAATTTTATTTGAGGCAGAGGATTCCCACAAAATACACAATACCGATTTGGTGGAGTTTCTTGTCCACACTCAATGCAAATTAATAGTTCCAAGCTACATACCCTAATTTATACCAAGATAATTATCAATATAAAATTATCAATAGCTCCCAATCTTTGAGCAAATCTATTATATAATTGCTAAAAATATAGTCCTACTTAATCTTTTTCAAAAAAGAAACCTGAATATCCCACCTAACAATTTAATGAGCATTTTGCGGTAATGACAGAGTAATGAGGTCTTAACAAGTGGCAGAACAATTCTTAGATGAAGTAATATTGGAAAATTTAAACAAAGAGCTAGATCAAGCAATCGAAGCAATGGAGAGTCCCACGAAAGAACGAATTCGAAATTTTATTCTATCTACCAAAGGTAAGCAGCTAAGACCCTCATTGATTGCACTTACGACTAAATTATTAGCTGAAGGAAGTAATGGGGAGGAAGAAGCGATGCAGAAGTCTTATAATTCAGCAATCGCCATTGAGCTATTGCATAACATGACATTGATCCATGATGATCTTATAGACAATGCTCCAATTCGACGTGGAAAAGATTCATTCCATATAGTTCATGGTCGGGATCGTGCCCTCCATGATGGAGACGTTTTACATGCTTATGCCCTAACGCTCCTCAAAGATAACCCCAGTCTGTTTTATGTAATAGATTATGCGTATCAAGTGGGTTTAGGAAACGCTATAGAATTAGAAGATAGATTGGATCAGAACTTTAATTTTGATTTAGCTCACGTGATCAAAATCATGGAATTAAAAACTGCTATTGTCTTTGCAGGATGCGTCCGACTAGGGTGTCTTGCAGCCAATCGAATGGATCTATTTACCAAAAAATTAGACAAAGCCATAATTGATGCTGGAATCGCCTTTCAAATTCAAGATGATTATTTAGACATTCAGGGGGATCCAGAGCAATTTGGGAAAGTTCAATATTGGGATATACAAGAATCAAAAAGGAATTTATTCCTATATTTTGCCCTCCAAACAGAACACGCGGAGAAAATAAAAGCTATCTATAATAAATCTGTGGGAGAAAAAAGCAAAGAAGACATCAAATATGTTTTACAGGTTTTTCATTCATGCACAGAACAGGTGAAGGAAGTAAGAAATAAGTACTATAATGCTGCAATAAACGGATTAGATGAAGTACAAAATGAAATCTCACCTGATGACACCGAAGCAGATGATTTAATAGAATTTCTCAAAATTTTAGTCAGATTCCTTATTGAAAGGGAAAAATAAAAATAATTCGTGAAGTGAGATTCTCCCTCTCATCTCTTCCTCTCTCTTCATTTGACTCAATTCATAAATCCCTTCAATATGCCATAGAAAACGTTTTAATAACCCGTTTTTCCTACCAGTATTATCAGTATGGGTTAATATACCTAAAGTCCATGACCACTAGGAAAGAAAGATGAGTTGGTAAACACACGGAAGACTTCATATGAGTAATAAAAAAGATATCCATAAATATACAATAGAATTTACAGAAAATTTTTGGTTAAATCTTGTTGAAGTAGCAGGAACTGGCAAGGTAAAACAATTTATAATCCAAGCATTAAAAGTTGCCCTAGAAGCGCATACTATTAAATCCTTAATTCTCGCAGGAGGACGAGGAACTGGATTTAGGCCAGTTAATGTTGCTATACCCGCAGTTATGCTCCCCATCGGCTATAAACCAATACTTCAATATTGTATTGATCTTCTACTCAGACATGCCTTAACAGATATTTATCTTTCAGTAGGATATCTTAAGGAACACATCCAAAACCAATTTCCAGAAACTAATACTCCAGGTAAGAGTATCAGCCTTATAGCTGAAGAAAAACCATTGGATACAGCAGGAGCAGTATTGAACGCCCAACAAAATATGAAATCCACTTTTTTAGTCATGAATGGAGATCTTATAACTAATGTTAATGTTAATGATATGTTAGAATTTCATAGAAAAAGTGTGAAAGAAGGGGGAATTGCTACGATGTTTATAATAGAAGATGAAACAGGCCAGGTAGAATTTGATATCCAAAACAAGAGAATTGTTCATTTTAATTACAGCAGAAAAAAGGGATTGGGATATAACAATGCAGGGATTTATATTTTTGAACCAGAAATTTTTGAATATATTACAAAAGAAGTATCTTCATTGGAAAAAAATATCTTTCCCGAATTAGCAAATGAAAACCTTATCTATGGTTATCTTCCTGAAGCACCTGTTTATTGGAATCATATAAACAGCCCTGAAAAATTTACTCAAGGATGGGCAGATTACTTAGCAGGGAAGTTGGGATTTTAAAATACTAAAATCTTAATATATAATTTCAATGGAATCATGTAGAAGCAGATTTAATAATTAATTTTTACCGTATGATAACGGATGAATCCTAAATATGTGGATATATCGTGTGAGTTCATATGTTCTTAAAGCTCTTTCAATCCTAGTTCTAGGCTTATTGCCAGTTTATATTGTCTTGAGTTTTTTCGTGATGATGAATTCAGGTAATTTGTTTGAGATTTTCCTAAATATTTCCTTATTATTTGTTGAAATAATTGGGTTTCTATTCGGGTATTATTTGCTTTATACTGCGTCAGGTGCCTTCGAATTTCGGTATAAATCGCAAATTTTCGAGTTTACTCCAGAATATAACCCCTTTTTCACAATAATAATCCCATCCCATGGAACCTCCTTCAAAACATTGAAAATTACGATAGAAGGAGTTTTAGCAATAAATTACCCTAAATATGAAATTATCGTAAGTGATAATGGAAAAGATCCAGAAGTAACTAAAAACTTGCAAAAATTCTGTATAGAAAAGAAAATCCCCTTTTATCACAAGCACGACACACGTGGCTTTAAAGCTGGGAATATAAATGCTGTTTTAACCCACACAAAGGGAGACTTAATTGTTATATTGGATTCAGATCACATACCTACCCCAGATATATTAGAGAAGTTTTCAAAGGTAATGAGTGATAAAAATGTGGGTTACGTGCAAGCAAAAGTGCGATACAGAAATACTTATCGTTTATATCAAGCAGCTAACTCAATATTATACTCCCAGTTCTATGAAGTGTTCGAATCCTCCAAGGATCGACGTGGAGTAGTGTTATTTAATGGAACAACTGGATGTTTTCGAAAAAATATTTTAACCGAGATCGATGGGTTCTCAGAGGAGACCTTTATTGAGGATATTGATACCTCAATTAAAATTTTAAGCAATGGGGGCAAAGGAAGATACATTGACCATATTGGATCTACTGGTTTGGTACCCGAAACGGCAAAAAGCCAAGTGTCTCAATTGTGGAGATGGGCACATGGAGCATGCCACATTCTGAGAATTAGAACACGTTCTATCTTGAGCTCCAAGCTTAAATGGGCTGAAAAATTAGAACTTATTCTGAACGCGTTTGCTTTCTTTTCAGGGATCAGTATCGTTGCTTTTATTACAATTTTGTGCACAATGATCATCTTAAATATACCAATACTCCGTCCCTACGTTCTTGGACTCAATCTTGCCTATTTAATGCCATCATTGGTGAGTCTAGCCTATTTATTCGACGCTTTCCTTGCAATATACTGGGAAGAACGAACTCAACCAGTTTGGCGTCGTATTCTTCACTTAATTCCGTTCATCCTGTTTTCTATGGGAGCATTTTTATATTTAATTACTGGGGTGGTCGAAGGATTATTATTAAAAAACACTCCTCTCAGTGAAACAAGCGTGTGGAATAGAGAATTTCATGTTATTCGTGATTCACTGATTGCGTTAATCTTTTCAATAAATATTATACTGATAGGGATTTGGGGCTGGAGTCAGTCAGGATGGACGTTTGTGAATAATTTTTCCTCGTTTGTGATAGGGGGAGCTGCTACCTGGTTACTTGCCCCACTAGTTCTATTGAAGGAAGAGTTTTTTCCTCCTTCCATTTAACTCACTAATCTACTATAGAAGCGATAATGACTAGCTCCTATAAAATGAGCAATCCTAAGCGCTTCAGGAATGACTCCAACCTTAGTACACTTTTTGATAAGACGTGCCGCATCAATTTGTCTAATTCCAGCTAATTGTAGATATATTTCAGGTTGATTTTGAATTTTTTGCGGTGTTCCAGCCTTTTGAATAAGCTGCCATCGCTCTTCAGCATCCTGAAAATTCTTTTGAAGGGCAAGTTGAATATTTTCAAAATTCGGAATTTTTCTTAGCAAAACTATCACTGGAATTCCAGTTTTTTCAAATAATTCACGAATATCAATAACTCCAAATCCACCAATAGTAATTCCCTGAAGCATGATCGCTTGAAGCTGAGGCTTATGAGTAGAAGCAAGAATCATTTGTACAAGAATTTCAGTGGGATTTAAATCGTCTTTTTTAATTTGACATTGAACTATTCCGTCAACATAAGCAGCACCTTTCATTACAACACCAAAAACAGGTATTTGATTTGTGTTGGAAGGAATAAGGTCCCGATCAAAGCCACCATCGTCAATTCCAATAATAGGAGTTTTATCTTTAACAAATCTCCAAGCTCGAGGTTGCTTATCTTCATACATAATATCAACTAAAATCAAATTAAATGGATACAGAGAAGGAAGTTCACGATAATACCCTAAACAGAATAAGAATATAAAAAGATTCTGTTAAACCTCTGCAAAAGACAAGAAATTCTGGTGTTCTGTAAAAATTTGGGGTCTTAATAAGGAATAGAAAGGAAAAAAAGGTAAAAAAAAAGATTAGTAGCTATCTCGTGCTGCAGATGCTTGAGGAAGATAGGAGGTACCTCTTAAATTCCAAAGTTCATCTTTGAGCATGTCACGGATAGCAAAACGAATAGCTTCACTTCGGTTAGGATATCTACCAGTTCGAACGAGCTCATCTAAACCAGAAACTTGATCATTTGGGAGATGCACGGTTATTAACTTCATCATAGGGAATGAACCTCAATTTTTAGGTGATTAGGATACTCAATATTATGGGGGGTTATAATCTACAGTAATTCTGGGATATTACGCTCGTGATACAACGGTAATATACAAAAATCTCATCAATCAAGACAGGAAAGGGACAACCTCACTGCTGGGAATTACTACAATAGATATAAGAAGCTTTTTTTCAATCTGTGTTCTGATGAGATCAATAATCTGATGAAAACTAGACTACCAATAGAAAATTTAAGGGCTATACAATTTATTAATTCATTTAATATGAAAAAGACAAAGCTAGGAGGATGGGTATTCTGTGCTTGGTACCCTTAATAAACTTCTCGAAAACACAAATGCTCTGATATATTCGAATAGAATTTATCATCATCGATTGATTCTTTCTCTAATAATCTAAAAATCAATGTCTAGAAGAACACTCGGTCATTCCTCTTACGATTCTTTGATTTTCCCCTAAATTTCGAGTGAATTCCAGAATTCCTCCTCAGATGATGACTTGAAAAATCTACAGAAAATCCTTTATTTAAAATGATGAACCGACAAATTGAATGAAAGAACTAATTTAATAAATTATCATTTGAATCTATATTGTGATGCCAAGCGGGATGAAAATTGTCAGGATTCAATTTCTAATTCGTGTCCTTATATGAAAATCTCCAATTGAATAACAAAACAGACTCATTTACATAGAATTGAATCAGCAATCCCATTGAGCTGACAGTAAGGAAAATCAGTGAAATCTATGCTCGATAAGCAAGAATCTGCGATAGCACTCGTTACTCCACAATTAACTCCAAATGCCAAAATTGTGCTTGAAAAGCGTTATTTATTGCGGAATGAACGAGGGGAGTTGATTGAAACATCTATACAGCTTTTCAAACGTGTGGCGCGCTCAATTGCAGAAAATGAATCACGATATGGCGGAGATCCTAGAAAATATGAGACTCTCTTCTATAATATAATGGCTAATCTCGAATTTCTACCTAATTCCCCCACTTTAATGAATGCAGGTACTCCAATCAACCAGCTTTCAGCTTGCTTTGTCTTACCAGTGGAAGATGATATGGATTCCATCTTCAGAGCAGTTAAAAACGCTGCCATTATTCACAAAACTGGTGGAGGGACAGGATTTTCTTTTTCACGCTTGCGTCCTATTAATGATAAGGTTCAAACCACTGGAGGGGTAGCAAGTGGGCCTATTTCATTCATGACAGTCTTTAATAGTGCTACAGAAATAATTAAGCAAGGAGGACGGCGCAGGGGAGCGAATATGGGGATTTTGAAGGTTGATCACCCCGATATCATGAAATTTATCCATTGTAAAGAAGATTTGACCGTTCTTAACAATTTCAATATTTCTGTGGGTTTAACGGAGGATTTTATGAAAGCTGTCATTAATGATCATAATTATCCTTTGATCAATCCTCGAAATCAGGAGGAAGTCGGGCAACTCAAAGCTAAAGAGGTTTTTGAAGAAATTGTAGCTATGGCACATAAAAATGGAGAACCTGGCATCATCTTTCTCGATCGGATTAATGCTACAAACCCTATTCCAGAAATAGGAGCCATTGAGGCAACTAACCCTTGCGGAGAGCAACCTTTACTCCCCTATGGCTCGTGTAATCTTGGGTCTATCAATTTAACCCGAATGCTTAATCAAGATTCTACGAATCCTTTGAAATATCACATCGATTATGGAAAACTCGAAAAAACGGTGAAATTAGCCGTTAGATTTCTTGATAATGTCATTGATGTTTCTTCCTTTCCGTTACCCGAGATCGCTGAAACTACTCGTGAGAATCGTAAAATTGGTCTTGGAGTCATGGGATTTGCTGATATGCTGATCAAACTGAGAGTTCCCTATGATTCCGAGGAAGGTTTGGAGGTAGCTAGACGAGTTATGAGATTCATTCATACTTCTGCGCTACAGGCGTCTCAAACATTAGCAGAGGAGCGGGGTTCATTTCCAAATTTCAACCGAAGTATCTTTCGCGAAAAATACTCAATGTTGCGAAATGCGACCCTCACCACTATCGCACCTACAGGAAGTCTCTCAATTATCGCGAGTTGTTCGAGTGGGATCGAACCATTATTTATGCTGACCTATGAGCGACGTGTATTAGATGACGATATCCTTGTTGAAGGAAATCCGTATTTCGTTGAGATAGCGAAACATGAGGGCTTTTATTCATCTGAATTAATGGCGGAAGTTGCCAAACAGGGGTCTTTGAAAAAGATTGACACAATACCTGCAGAAATCAAGCGTATATTTGCGACCGCTCATGATATCACCCCTGCAGCTCATGTAAAAATGCAAGCAGCATTCCAAACCTCAGGAGTCGACAATGCAGTCTCCAAAACAATAAATTTTCCAGAAACTGCTACTCAGGAAGATATCAAACAAGCTTATCTATTAGCATATGAACTAGGGTGTAAAGGCATTACGGTCTATCGATCAGGCTCCCGATCCTATGATGTATTGTCCAAAACTGGTACAAAAGACTCCAAAGGGACGAAGGTCGAGACAATCGAAGAGAAGCAGGTTACGAAAAAACCTCGCTATCGTCCTGATGTTACCCGGGGAATTACTCAACGAATCCGCGTTGGGTGTGGAACTAATTTATTTGTCACGATAAATGAAGATGACGAAGGCTTAACCGAAGTCTTCCTTTCCCTTGGGAAATCAGGAGGATGTGTCGCATCTCATGTAGAATCACTCGGTCGATTAATCTCACTCGCGTTACGAAGTCGAATCGATCCTGAAGAAATTATCATTCAATTAAGATCCATTCGGTGTCCATCTCCAACCTTCAGTTCCGAGGGCCCAATTCTATCGTGCGCGGATGCCGTAGCCAAAACAATTGATCATTTTCTTAAAGAATATAGTGACAATGGATCAGAATTCAAATTCTCTGAAACCTCCCAAGTCACTAAAAAAGAACTTTCCACTGAAGATGATTCCCTCCATATCACCAATATCTCAAAAGGGATAGAAACCGGCCAACGACCCGAATGTCCTGAGTGTGGGAATATTCTAGAGTATAGCGAAGGTTGTAGTCTCTGTCGGGTTTGCGGCTATTCAAAGTGTGGATAAAGCACTCTTAAGGGCTTTCGGGGAAGATGAGGTGTTCACAAAATTCTA
Organism: Candidatus Heimdallarchaeota archaeon; assembly: GCA_011364965.1. Classification (GTDB taxonomy): domain Archaea; phylum Asgardarchaeota; class Heimdallarchaeia; order Hodarchaeales; family Hodarchaeaceae; genus Hodarchaeum. The sequence continues at coordinate 124,572 of RDOB01000004.1, read as the reverse complement.
ATTGACCTTTAATAATTCTAGTAAGGGCTTATAACTTAAAATAAGCAAGATAAATATTAGGATAAAAATGTCAAAATTTACCATTATAATTCAAATGATTAGATATAGTCTTGCTATTCCATTTTTGATCTTATTTATGGGAGCTCTGCTATTTATTCCAGCAGGAACAGTGAATTGGATGGAGGGATGGATTTATATCTTAATATTAGTTGTGTACTATATCCTCATGACTTTTTATTTCATTATCAAAGATCCTGCAACACTTAAAAAACGGAGAAAACTCTCATCGAGTAAAATGGAAAATACAGCCCTGATTATATTTGGATTTTTCTTCTTGTTAGTGATGATACTTCCCGGATTTGATTATCAATTTCAATGGACGCAATTACCGAATATTATTAAAATATTTGGCTTTTCAGGTCTCGTGATTACCTATCTCCTTAATTTTTGGGTAATGAAAATGAATTCATTCGCGTCAAAAGGATTAATGACTCATGAAGATCAGGTTGTGATAATGACTGGACCGTATAAACACGTACGTCATCCAATGTATGTAAGTTTTATACTTCTGGCATTTAGCACACCAATTGCGCTTGGTTCTTTGGTATCACTTGTATTAGCTCCATTTATCCCCTTTTTCCTAGTATTTCGGATACAGAATGAAGAAAAAATGTTGAAAAAAGAGCTTATAGGCTATATTGACTATATAAAAAAGGTACCATATCGTTTAATACCTAAAATATGGTAGATTCCAAGCTATATGAAATTTCATACTAATATTCAATTGGAATTTCCATTGAATGGAGGTTAGGAAAAGAATTTAATGTGAGAATAAATGATTCGTTTTCCTAATTCAGTTGTAAGTATATACAGACTGATAATAACTGCAAGGATTACTAAAAACATTGGGGGAATGGGTGAAAATCCAAACAAGGAAATTAAAGGAGTAAAGGGAACGATTAATGTTGCTAAAATCACAATGATGGTCGATATTAATAAATTATTACTCGGTTTGCTTTTATAGAATATCTTTCGTGTTCTAATCACTAAAAGTATCAACAATTCCGATACAACCGAGACTAAGAACCATCCTGTTTGAAATTCTGCTTCTTGGGCATGGAGTACGGAAATCAACACAATAAAAGTTAAAACATCAAAAATTGTACTCATTAATCCAAACGTAATCATGAATTCCGTAATATCTCTAATATTCCATCTTTTGGGAGTTTTTATCATTTCCAGATCAACATCGTCAGTAGCTATTGTCATTGAGGGGAAATCGGTCATAAAATTTATTAGAAGTATTTGTGTTGGTAGCAAGGGAAGGAATGGGAGAAAGAGAGAAGCTATTGCCATAGAAAACATATTTCCAAAATTAGCACTAATGGTTATTAAAACATACTTTAAGGAATTTGCAAAAGTTTTCCTCCCTTCATTGATACCATTCAAAAGAACTTCGAGGTTTTTCTCGAGAAGAATAATTTCTGAAGCTTCTTTAGCTACATCTACAGCTGAATCAACAGAGATCCCCACATCTGCTGCATGTAAGGCTGAAGCATCATTAATCCCATCTCCCATGTAACCAACGACATTTCCACTTTTTCTTAAAGCTAGGATGATTTGCTCCTTCTGATTTGGTTCAATTTCTGCAAAAACATCAGTTTGATTTGCTTGAATAATTAATGCCTCATCACTGAGTTTACGTATTTGATTGCCTGTTATGATCTGGGGATGGATGATTCCAACATTCTCTGCAACTGTTTTTGCAATATGTTGATTGTCTCCTGTAATGATTCGTAATGTAATACCCAAAGATTTTAATTCTTGGATGACTGCTGGAACTTCTGGTTTAGACGGATCCATTAAAAGAAGAAAGCCTAAAAATACAAATTCAGCTTCATCAGCTCTACTCATCTTCGTTAAAGTATCAACATTTTTATAAGCAATTCCAATACATCTTAATCCTTGAGTACTGAATTCGGAAAGGAGTGAATGAATTTTTTCTGTATAAATGTCAATTTCAAGGACCGCTCCATCAGATTTTTCGATATAATTACATATCTCTAATAAATTAGTGACAGCTCCCTTTGCGATTATAATATTCATTCCAGGAGTGGAAAATAGAACACTAATTCTTTTGCGTATAAAATCATATGGAAGTTCATCTAATTTCCGAAATTCTGGTGCATTAACTGTATGAGAGGCACAAATTGTGTCATCTATAGGATTCTGAAAACCTGTTTGATAATAAGCATTTAGATAGGCATAATCCAAAATTTTTACTTGTGTGTGCATCTCAATATCAACAGTAGAATGAATTGTCATAATCCCCTGGGTTAATGTCCCCGTTTTATCTGAACATAGCACATTCATACTCCCAAAATTTTCGATTGAGGTCAATTTTTTAACTATCACTTTCTTATCAGCCATTTTTTTTGCTCCTCGGGAGAGATTTACCATGATTATAGCTGGCAATAGCTGTGGAGTCAGACCTACAGCTAAAGCAAGAGCAAAAAGAAATGAATCAAGAACAGGCCTATTAAGATACACATTAATGCCAAATATTGTAATGGTAATGAGAAGGACAATTTCCATCAGTACCAATCCAAATTGTTTAATTCCTCGTTCAAATTCAGGAGTGGGAGTTTTGGTCCCTAATCTTGCTGAAATCATTCCCAACTCAGTTTCTTGACCTGTTTTAATAACTAATCCCTTCCCAGTGCCACTTACTATATAAGTTCCCATATATACCATATTAGTTCTTTTAGAAAGAGATGAATCTTCATTCAAAATACTCGGGGATTTTTCTATTGGAAAAGTTTCCCCAGTTAACGTAGCTTCGTTGGTAAACAATTGATTTGTTTCCAATAAACGTAAATCAGCTGGAACAATGTTCCCAGCAGATAATAGAATGATATCTCCTGGAACAATCTGTTCTAGCGGGATTAAGACTGGATTTCCCTTTCTTAAAACTTTAGCATGGGTGTGGATTCTAGACATTAATTTTTCAATTGCATTAGTCGCCATTCTTTCCTGCCAAAATCCTAACAGACTGCTAAAGAGGATTATTGCACTTATTATTATTCCATCAATTTGGTCTCCAGTTATAAAGGCCAGAAAAGCAGCAGATAACAATAGAAATATAATGGGACTTTTAAATTGACTTAAAAGAGCAGAAACTGTATTTAATTTTTTCTTTGGGCTTAATAAATTCAAACCATATTGAGTTAATCGTTTATTGGATTCTTCTTGTGTTAAACCATATAAATCTGATTCTAAGAGATCAATCAGATCACTACTGTCTTTTGCCCAAGGATTAATAAGTTGAGCCATCTAACCTCACTGTTATACTTTAATTACTAATAAGGAGAACATTTCTAACCCCGAATCAATAAATGTCGAAAGATATCTTTAAAGAGAATTAATATCTTCAAGATTTCAAACCTATATAACCCTTCATTTCTTCAAAAAGCCTTAAGACGATTTTATTATTGTCATAATGATTTTCATATTAAGACTACTGGTTCTTATTTGAGGAATTTTAACTAAAACCATCTCAAAATTACTTAATCACCTCAAAGATTACTATTATTAAATGAATACACAAACCTAGGTTGTGAGTGTGATATCTTGAGCGAATTAACAGCTGTATATACTCTCATTGTTGTGATTTTTGCCGGTGTATTAGTTGGAAGAGCTGCGGAAATATATAAATTCCCTAAAACAATTCCTTTAATACTCACAGGATTAGTTCTTACTTTTTTAGTTGCTTATACCGATTTTACCCTTGAATTGAATGTAATAAGAGATACTACTTTACTGATTGCAGAAATGGCGTTGATTATTGTGCTTTTCAAAGAGGGCATGCATACCAATATCACAGCCTTAAGGAGATATTTTCTCCCCATCCTCCTCTTAGCCTTCTTTGGGACTTTTTTAACGGCATTTTTAGTTGGTATATCTATTGAATTATTTCATTTCACTTCTATTGGTTTATTAGCTGCATTATTAGTAGGAGCAACTATCGCTCCAACAGATCCTGCAGCTACGTTTTCCATTCTTCGGGGAGGAGGGACACGGGTCAAAGAACAGATTGAGACAATCTTAGGAGGAGAGAGCGCTTTTAATGATGTAATAGCAATTCTATTAGTGGTAATTATCTTTGTTCCTCAACTAATTGAGGGGGAGGGACAACTTCAATTTTCCTTCAACCTCATTATCCTTGGTGGATGGGCAATCATTGGAGGAATCATTATTGGGGGTATCATTGGCTGGGGAGCACTTCGATTCATGGTCATCGTGGAGAAAAAAAGTGAAATCTCATTTATTTCCTTAAGCGCAGTTTTTTTGATATTTGTAATTTCTGGTCCCCTCCAGATATCCTCTGCGATTGCAGCCATTGTTAGTGGGGTAATAATTCGTAATCCTCGGTATATCGGCTTGGAAGCGTTCTTCTCACGTACTCACCTTTATGATTTCTGGGAAGATGTTACGTTTCTATTTGAAATCGTGGCTTTTATATTCATTGGGGTTCTTTTAAGCATTAAGATATTACCTAATTATATTTTTATCGCTGCCCTTATTAGTCTAATTGTAATCGGCAGTCGGATTATTGCGGTATTTGCTGTGACCTTACCACTAGAATTACAAATCAAAACAGCTAGATTTTTCACAAATAAAGAACGCTTGTTTGTAGGAATCGCTGGATTTAAAGGTCTGACAACAGCTATTCTGGCATTATACGCTTATGTTAATTTGGAACCATTAAATCCTCCACTTGCAGAACTCCTTCTTTATTCCTCACTTATTGTGGTGTTACTAACTGGAACCCTGCAAGGATTAATTATTAGGCCAGTTTCAAGAAAAACTGAAGTCGTGGAGGAGCTAAGTGAATTAGAGGAAATAAAGGCCCAAAAACTTGCTATTGAGGCTGAGCTAGAAAAGTTAGTGAAAGATCGGACTGAGAAAATGATAAGATCCAGTGATTTTCGTCGCTTAAGTTATCCCTTAAAAGAGGAACTATTCCTCTTAGAGGAAAGATATCAGACCTTACTTGCACAAGAGGAGTCAAGAGGGGAATACATAGAATATCAGATCTCCCTTGTCGAAGAAACATTGAACATTCTCTTGAATGCCCGCGAAAAAGGGGAAATATCAGAAGCAGCTTATAAACGGACCAAAAATAGGTATACAGAAGAGCTGATTGATCTCAATTTGAAAAAGCGACAACTAGTATTACTTGCAGACGAACCTGAGAAAAAGAAGGTGACTGAGGAAGTGAAAGATGTTGAATTATTGCTTGTAACAGATACGGTGGATGCACTCACGAAAGATCCTCAGATTATCTCAAAAATGCCTGAACTTCAGCAGATCCAAAAACTGTGGAAGCAAGCCTATCATAGAATCGATAAATTGCGTACTTCAACAAACCTAAGAGGCCTAAAAACGAAAAAATCAGAAATAACTGAAACAAAGAAGAGAGAGGAGCCAAATGGGTGAGGTGAATCAGTCTTCATTTAAAAGCTAATCTTATCTTTCACTTAGTGGAGCTTGACAGAATTTACACCTAAATTCATCATCTTCTTCCAGCTCATTGGTATCTCCACAACTGTAACAGGGAATGTAAAGTGTCTTTTTGCTGAAACTTCCAAAAGTACCATATCCAGTAATGGCCGATTGCTCGGCTTGCTCTCGCATCTTAGCAAATAATGGATTACCTAGTTCTTCCAAGTTCTTTAAGGCATTTTTAAATTCATTTAGATGAAGAGCCTGAAGAGATTCGTGTTCCTTTCGTTTGAGGTATTCAGCTTTCTGAGAAGGAGTCAAATTTTGCAGCTCTTCTAACTCCTTTAAACGAGTATTGAAGAGGTTTTTTTGATGAAGTGATAAACTGCCCAAAAGAATAGGATTGAGGGCTTTCAATTCCTCTAAGGTCATTTCAGAAAAATTGATATCTTGGGATTCCACAACAGGTGTAACATTAAATGCAGAAGGAGCTGGAGGAGGTGGAGGAGGTGTAGAATGAACAGTAGGGGATGAAAATAAAGTATTTGATTGCAGATTGGCGTCTAATTTAGATCGTAATTCCCGAACTTGGGATTCTAATTCTCGAATCCGATTTAAGAGAGGTTCAAATTTAAATTCATCCTCTACAATAAGATGTTCCTTTTCCTGAACGAGTTCGGACTTATTATGACACTCAAAACAGAGTCCATTAATGAGTTCGTGTTTAAGGATCCCATTGTTACATATACGGCAATTTAGGAATAATGAGCCAAGCTCAGAAAGAACATCAGTGGAATCAGAAAAAATAAGAGCTTTTCTACGGGGAGGTTGAAAATCAGGTCGCTGCTCTTGAATCCGAGAAATATCTGCTTCAATTTGACCCAAGTCATCTAGAATGTTATCAGCTACGCCGAAAACATCGGTGATTACAATAATTTCCTCCTCAGGAGTATCAAAGCTGGCTAAGCGATCAAGAATGTTATCAAAATCGGTATTAGGAGGATTGAGCGTTCGTGAAATCGGTTTTATTTTTTGAACCTTCTTAACCACTAGCTATCCTCCTTTTTGGGGTTAGATTGGCTTCTAATGAAGCCTGAACGAGATAAAAATCTCAAAGCTACTAATTTCTCTGTTTGATCCTCATTAGATTGAGCTGCTGCAGCAATAATATTTAGTAAAGACCTTCCTTTCTCGAAATTAGGATGTAAAACATAAGCAAGCATTTCATCAAGGAAGCGTTCTGGAGAACGATTATTCCGACCTGCTGCTTCTTTAATTGCTGATACATTCTTCCGAATGGTATCGAGAAGGGCAGGATCAAGTTCATAATTAGGAAAAATATCAAAATGATCTCTTGCAATTCGATATCCTTCCTTAGTGACTTGATTTAACCAATCTTTCCAGTAAGACTCGTCTTTTATTCCTACAAAACGGAAGTGATGGTTTGAATTAACACGAGACATGAGTATATCAACAATTCTGACCCCAGGAGGGGGAGGGACTCCAGCTTTGCCTAGAATAATTCGATCTGTGAAACTACGAGCTTTGTCTCGTCCTAATCCACTGATCCGTCCTAACTCAGATACAGAAAGAGGTCTATGGGTCTCAAGTAGAACATCTAGTAGCTTTGGATCTGTTTCATACTTGTTACCCCGAGCCATGTCTACTCGACCTCATCACGATTTTGAACGAACGTAGGATAATATTTTCTAATATGACTTATTAAACCTTGCGGTATTTGAATATAAGCTTTGAATATTACCAATGCTGACTAGGAAATATCATTTAGAAGAATATACCTTTAAGTATAATTTTAAACTTCGTGGTATATTGTTTTTAACTAATATAGAATTAATGAATAGGAAAAAAACATGCCAAATAATGGACAAAATTATCTCCTGTTATTTTTATACAAATCTTGTTTTTGCAAGGAAATAAATTCATAAAAAATTAGTATGGAACTCGGTTTGATGCAGCTTGTCAGCTACATTTTCGAGTTCACTCCAGTTTAATTTGATCAGTTTTCATGGTAACTTGAATGCTCTTAAGGTATCTTTTACCCAGATAGTAAATGTAATTTGGTTGTTAAGGATTTGATCAATCTGAGGTTGATATTCTAAAGCTGCTGCTTCAGTCGGAATGACAATGAACGTTGCTTCTTTACCTTTTATTGCTTGTAATCGAACCATAGGCTTATCTAATTTTGAGGTATCATCTGCAGTGGCCAATTCTAGTAGCAACAAGAGCAGGAAGTCCCCTGCTGGGACTTTTTCAAATCCATATTTCTTCAATGGCTTTGTTGGTTCCGTATCAAATAATATTCGACTTAATTCAGTTATCCAATATTCGTCAGTAAACCAATATTCCAAGTACTCCTTTCTTCGCGCACGTAATTCGCTCAAAACAACCATATAGCGAATCATTGTCTCCCGAACGCGTTTCATTAGGTCTAGCCCTGGATAGTCGTACAATTCATTATATTTTGCTCGTTCTTTGCTTAAAAGGATCATATACCTTATTATTTCTTCGAGCTCTTTTTCTGAAGAAATTGGAATGTATTTAGAAACTTTTTCTAACCACTTAATATGAGCGGTTATCTCCTCTGGGCTTGATTCTTTCCCCTTGAGAGTATTTAACAGCTTTTCGACAAGAGATCGATTCTTTATTAAAATATCCTGTTCTTTCGTCGGTTTGGTTTTCCTATAGTTAATGACTTTCTCTATATTGACCGCAGATATTCTTTGTCTATCAATATCCAATTTAATTACCATCCAGACTCTTATTTCAGTATTTCTTATTTAATTTTTTTTTAGCTATTTTAATTTTCCTCTTAGGCAAATTTATGAAAGAACTAATTTCTTCCAAGATTTTCTTTTCTTATTTACCTCTTACTCGTCTTATTATAATTTATTCCCACCTCATTAGTATAAAATTCAGTAATCAAATTCTACATCTAAAATTTTATGTTTTAAATTAGAATTCAGCTTCTTTGACCAAAATCAGTCTTCTCTCGCTTTTCCCCTTAAAGATTATTTTGAGGAGTTTTTGTCGGTGTTTGTAGTTTTTCAACTCAGTTGGTTTAGGGTGCGGTTCTAATACGGCAAGATTTTTATGATGCGGTGCATTTTTTGTTTATAGAACGTAGCACCATCGTGTATCCTAGTAGTTGCATCTAGCGATATTTCTCTGAAAAAACGTTGCTTATTCTTGTATTTTTTCATCACTCAGCCGATATAAGGAGCATCACACCAAATGAAGTGGACCGAAAAGGAGGCCCCCAAAGTTGGGATAACAACTCTCAATTTAGTATCTGGCATTACCTTATGGGAAGAAATGGTCCGCGATCGCCGTGAGTTTTGCCTAACCAAGTGTCAGAACAATAAAGTGGTCAATATGCTTCGTCCGAAGTGTACTGATCGTCGATACTTAGATATTCTCTTATTAAAGCGTGAAAATAAGAAAAACATGCCTATGTTCTGCTATTCTCAACGGTTGAAAGGTTTGTCTCGAGCTTTTCAAGAAGGTGAACCCCTACAGCCTGATGTGTATATTTATCTGGATGACTTTTGGAAAATTATCCATGACAAGCAATCCACTAGTCTTCGATCTGCCTCTGATTTAATACGTAGAACCATTATCAAGAGCAAAGAAGTTCTTCCAATGGGGGCTATGGATCAATTAATTGAAACTAACTATATTCGTGGACAGATCTTTCTTCTTTGGCCGAAATTAGATTTATGCCTTGTAAACGCACAGGATACAACAGTCCATAGTCTTAAAATGTTTCGTTCGATTGTTGAGTGTATAACTGAGAGTTTTGGTCTAGAAATTTCTTTAAATGTCGAAGAGAGTTTTATTGAATTGAATTTCCTCAATTTAAAACTCAAAGATGCCTCTGTGGTTCAAAATGAGCTCCAGAAGAGTTCAGTATTCACTGGGTTCTCCCAATCGGAAATCTGGACTGAAATTCCACTCCCATCTGAATTTACTCAGAACGAAGAGGAAATTAAGGTAAAAGAGGTCCATCGGATTTTTCAAACAGTTTTGGATGTATGTGAGACTTCTCCTACAACCGAAGCTTCTGCTGATGGTTCAACTGCTGATACTTCGATAGAACTCTCTGAATTGAAACAAAAAGTTCAATCCCCAAAATAAAATCCATTATTCTTTTTTTTTCATGTATGTCTGTTTTAACAATAAATTATATGAGGAGTATTTTGTTGGCAGGACTTGGTTGAAATATATTCGATTCGACCATTATGCCCTTTATAATGGAGTCAACGCGTTTCTATGTTTTCTATTCGTAAAAAGGATGGCTTAGCAAGAATTGGTATCATTGAAACTAAACATGGTAAGATTAATACTCCTATTCTCCTTCCTGTCATCAATCCCAATCGCCAATTAATCTCTCCCACTGATATGACTCGTTGTGGTGCAGAAGCTTTTATTACCAATGCTTATTTATTATTTCGGAATCCTGAAAATCACATTATAGCATTAGAGAAGGGTTTACATTCTTTTATTGGATTTGATGGCCCTTTAATGACTGATTCTGGTGCTTTTCAATTAATGGAATATGGTCAGGTTTCTGTTTCAAATCAGGAGATAACTCAGTTTCAGGAGCGCATAGGCAGTGATATTGGGGTCTTTCTAGATTTACCCACTAAAGGGGGTAGATATCAAGATTTTTCTACTGCCTTGACTGAGACTTTAAATCGGGCTGCGGATCATATCCAATGTCGAAGTACCAATGTACCTATTTTATGGGCGGGACCCATCCAAGGTGGGGAATTTCTTGACCTTGTCGAATCATCCGCAACATCCATGGCGAAATTGCCTTTCGATATCCACCCTATCGGATCTGTGGTTCCCCTCCTTGAAAGATATGAGTTTGATAAAGTCAGCAAGATGATCCTCACCTCCAAGAGGTTTCTTCCGATTGACCGTCCAATTCATTTGTTTGGCGCTGGTCACCCCATGTATTTCGCAATTGCGGTTTATTTAGGTGTCGATATGTTTGATTCCGCCGCTTATATCCTTTATGCTAAGAAAAATCGTTATATCACGGTGTTTGGTACCGAATATCTAGAGCAGCTCCAATATCTACCCTGTTCCTGCTCTGTATGTCAGGAATTTTCAGCATCTGAGCTTCAGAAACTTGATATTCAAACTCGGATACTTATGCTTGCAAAGCATAATTTATTGGTTAGTCTAGAAGAGATTAAGCGTATTAAACAAGCAATCATTATGGGGCGCTTATCGGAATTAGTAGCTACTAGACTCCGGAATCACCCCTCTCTTGTTCAAATCCGAGAAACAATATTTGGAAGAATGACATCTCAAGAAATTGAACCTTTTACTCCAATTTCTCATCCTCGGGCCATACTTATAGTTGATGATTTACTTGTTCACCAACCTCTTCTACAACGCTATCGTTCTCGATTATTAGATCGATTTTATCGCTGGAATAATCAATTATTGGTCACACAGGATTTCCAAAAAATCCATTCTACTAGCAAATACCAAGTTATTCAGCTTTCTCCCTTATTTGGTATAATTCCTGATGAATTACGAGGACAATATCCTCTAGTTCAGAATGAGCGTCCTTCCATGCAGTTTAAAGAGGAAATACTGAACTATATTCGTTCTTTTTTCACTAGCTTCTGCAATGAATTCAAACAGGTTATTGTACATCCTTCTGTCTGTAACATCTTCTCATTTCTCGATCAATTTTCGACCTCAGACATTCCTGATGGAAAATTTATTCGGAATAAGGATGAAACCAAGCTCGATGAAAGACATATTATCAATGCTTTACTAGATTTTCAGTTTGGAAAAAATGCACACCTGTGTCTTCAGAATCGTGATTTAATTATTGATCGTTCTAGGAAAACAACTATTATTCGTCGATTTTCTGATTCTGAAGATAACCTGGGAACTATTCGGCCATCTGATTTCAGTATCATCCCTACACCTCGATTAGCTACTCTTTTACATGAATATCTTTCTCCTCCTCACCAACGAGTCATTGCAGCTCCAGATGCAATTCCGTTTGTTACTCAAAATCGAGATCTTATGGCTAAATTTGTCTTGGATGTTGACCCTGAGATTCGCTGTGGTGAAGAGGTATTCGTAGTAGATAATTCTGATAATTTTCTTAATTTTGGTCGTGCAATTCTTGCAGCAAAAGAGATGTTATCATTTGATCGCGGAATCGCTGTACAAATTCGCCGTTGACCTAATAATTATAAGCAAAGTGTAGAAATTTACCAAAAATTATCGAAATCCTTTTGAGAAACTATGTGAGGAGTTATTCATCTCTAAAAGAAGAAGGATATTCTTTTGCCTAGAAAACGATCTCGAAGAACTCTGCTGGAAATCTCCAATCAACCAGAGCTCTGGATATTCAGCAATCTTTTAATGGAAGATTGGATAGAAAGTACCGATTTAGGTAAAGCAGTATTTGAAAAGCGAGTGAGTATTCCTATCTCCCTTCCACAGGGGACTGCTATTTTTAAAATCGAATCTGATGGTCCTGAAGGACAAATCATTTCCGTTTCAATTGTGCATGGATCTGAGATCCAATTATTTCAGTTATTAGAACCATCTAAATACGAGCAGTTCCGAAGAACTGTCTTACACTATATTAAGGAGATCTATCCCGAAAATTTCGATTATTATAGTTATCTTCGTTCTTTCTATCAACATAAATTCCGTGAATTTGGAATATCTGAAATACTTGGGGTTGAGAGCGAAGTTAAAGACTTGGCAGCTCATGGTATCAAATCCAGAATATTACAGCAGTTTCCTGATCCTATTCAAGGCTATGAAATTCCTCAATTTTGGCGAGTTAATACAAGTCTCGTGAAACTAAGGGTAAACAAACCTGAAGAGGAAGAAAGAATCATTGATCTTAGGGGGAGGATCTGTGATCGGCTAGCAAAACATGCTATTATTGAAGGCCTTCGATGTGCTATAATCGCATTAAAACACTATGCATCTTTACTCGATGATCTAACTGCTGAGACTCGAATTGATCATATACAAGAGTATCAATCTTTAGCAGATGGATTATATCACCTTGGGGAGTTTCAAGATTCTGCGATTTTTTATTCTAAATGTCTTTCGCAACCTGTATCACGCAATGAGGATGAACAAACTCGAATTCTTACAGCATTGAAAGATTCCATTGATCAATTGGAGCCTAATGAATTCTTGGAATATGCATTATTTGCTGCGAAAATTGTTCGGTCATATGATGATTAAGAATTTCCCGAAGGGTGAATCTTGGTTGAATAGCTGATGGAAATTAATTGGTTGATTCCTTCCTCGCAAAAGAAGGAAGGATTAAGGTTAGGTATAGCTGAATTTATTGATGTTTCAGTTTCGAAAGATCTCGCAATTCTAGCTGATTCACAAAATAAGATATTCCAAGAGATTAGGAAAAAATATACTACGGAAACACTGAAAGATTCCCCTCTTATAAGGGCTTATCGTGATTTTTATTGGAAGTGGGGCATTGCAGACCCAACAAAGGTAAGACCAGCTTCCGAGGCACTTATTCGAAGAATTTTGATAAAAAACAATATTTGGAAAATTAATACGTTTGTAAATGCCTATAATCTAGCTTCTGCAGCTTCAGGAATCTCACTCGGAGCTTATGATAAACTCTCTATTAAACATCCCTTAAATGTTAGATTTGCTGAATCTGGTGAAGCATTTTGGGGTATTGGAATGAATGAACCCAAACCCCTCTCTCACTCTGAATTGGTACTCTCTGATCAAGAAGGAATTATATGCATATTTCCCCATCGTGATGCAGAGAGAACAAAAATAACTCTCAATACACAAGCTGCATATTTAATAGCTTTTGGTGTCCCGGGGATCTCTAAAATCGATTTGAATTATGCTTTTGAACTAGCTCAAAGGATAATTGAAGAGAATAAGATCGGGAAGCTTAATTCTATTACTTTCTGCTAGTCTTGCTGAAGAAAATGTTCAAATATATCAATATTTAGAATTTTCATACCGAAAAAGATTTCTCCATACTTAAATCCAGCTAGCGACCCAAAATATTGTCCCATTCCCTCAATCCAATCCACAATTGGAGGATTATACGAGGAGTGAGCCTTGAACTGGGATTGATAACATAAAAGGGATTTCTTTTTTGTTTCAAAGAATGAGCTTATATCAGAAATGAATTGCGTTGGATGATTGATCTGAGTTAGTTCTCTCGCAGTATAGTAATAATATGCATGTTCGATTCTCCAAGGTTTTAATCCATTAAATAGATGTTCCCATTTTGTTAATCTACTATAAAAAATTGCAGCATCAAAGATAAGTTGACTTTGATAATGATCTGGTGATGCACCAGGTGTCATCCCTTGCATACCAATTACTATTTTTGGTGTTGTCTGACGAAATATTCTAGCTAGTTCTATTCTTGCCTCAATTGTATCCATCAACTGCCTATTTGGTAAATCAAGAGTTATCCTCCTGATTCCCAGAATCTTTGCTGAATTTTTCGCTTCCTTTATCCGAATATCAGGATCATCATTAAACGGGGTAGGTTCACCGTTAGTTAAATCAACTATTCCTACCTTGTGCCCTGCCTGTGCTAATTTCGCTAAAGTGCCTCCACACCCAATTTCTGCGTCATCAGGATGGGGAGAGACAGCTAATACATCAAAAGTAATTTCCATTTAATTAGATCCTCCGAAATAGACATTTCTTTATCTTTCTTATTATATTCACGGAATTTTTTTTGGTTGAGAAGATAATAATATTATAATAATGGTTTTTTTAAAAATACTAGGGTTTTCCTCTTTCTATCAACTTTCAGAAGAAGCAAGTCTAGAATGAATTTGCCAAATATTATATATTAGGAATACTAATCTTAAATTAGATTTGTTCAAGAACGTAGAATGAAAGTATTTCTCTACTCTTTGAATTTTCATACAGTTACAATCGAATTATTCATCAGATAGACTGTCAAATTACCCGAGGAAGCATCATTGAGCCAAGAAGAAGAGCTGGTTTTTGAAGAGTCTCAACAAGGGGTAAAAATTGTTTTTTGGGGCCCAACTTTGGCTGGGAAGACCACTGCCCTAAGCTTATTTCACGCAATTAAGAAGAAAGAAGACCCTGAGAGTGTTTACAATTTTTTAAAACTTGAAGACAAAGCAACAGAACGTACAATCGGATTTGACCAAGCTACCTTTGGTCTTGGCACTGGTGCTGGAAAGGCATTTAAGTACCATCTTTTCACCACCCCAGGACAAGATCGGTTTAAATCAATGCGAAAAATTGTCATTAATGGACTGCATGGCTTAATTGTTGTCATTGATTCCGAGAAAGCTCGCTGGGAGGAGAATAGAGAGAGTTTAATAGAATTATTTACTATATTAGGTGATAAATTGTATAGTAGAGAGGTAAAAATGGCAATTATGTTAAATAAAATGGATTTACCTGCTGAAACCCGGATCTCTGCTGCTGATGTTGGACGTCTTATGATTGAAGCAGGCATTTCTGACAAGTTACGAGACACGTTTGCCAGTACATTTGAGGTGAGTTGCCTAGAAGCCCTCAGTGCTTTGAAAGATGCGTGGACTCGTGGTGAATGGAATCCAAAACAGCGTCCACAGGCAGTTCAGCGGATTATTCAACCTATCCAGATGGTAATCCGAGATATTATCATTTCTCAGCTCCAAAAGTCATAATCAGCTTTTTATCCGTTTTTCTTCAATTTTTAATTACTATAGATTTTTCTTAATTATTCAGAACTTAGATTTTTAAATGAAGTATATCTTCTGTATTTTCATCTTTAACTATTCAATTGGAGTTTATAATATTTCTTTATATGAGGCCCAAAAATGAAAAAGTCACGTCTGCAGGAGATTATTGAGGGAAAGTACCAGCTAGACGAATCAACTCGTCTAAGATTGGATATAAAACCAGATACAATTCCTCCACTTCCCCGAGGAAACGACGCTCTCGTGCCAAAGACTGAAGCAGGATGGCAAACCGAAGGTATTATTCGTGCTTTAATATCGAATCTCCATAATGGGAAGGATTGGGAAAAGTTTTTCATTTATGGAGGCAGTGGGAAAGCCCTGAGGAATTGGAAAGCTTTTTTTGACACTATTGAATATCTAAAAACCCTGAAACCTAATGAAACGCTATTCATGCAATCAGGAGTTCCTTATGGTAAGATGATTACGCATCCCTTTGCCCCACGTTGTGTTATTACCAATTCAGTAATCGTACCCAATTGGACCCAGTCATTTCAGGAAATGGTTAATGCTGGTTTGACTGTTTATGGACAAATGACTGCAGGTAGTTGGATATTTATTGGTCTTCAGGGAATCATACAGGGTACATACGAAACTTTTGTTGCCGCGATTAAATCTGCAGAAAATAACTCTAATTATCCCAAACTCTCCCATTTTGAACAAAATCTGGCAGTTACCGCAGGTTTAGGATTAATGGGAGGTGCTCAAGCGTTAGCTATCAAAATGGCTGGGAAAATCGGATTAATCGCCGAGATAGATCCCTCAAATTTGGATCGTATGTTCAATGAGGGTAGGAGTAAAGGGACTCCTTATTTAGATAATAAAGTGAATGATATACAGGAAGGTGTGTTTCTTGCAAAAGAATATGTTGAAAGAGGAGAAGCAACTTCTATTGGCGTTTTATGTAATGCAGTTGATCTCTTAGAATATTTACTTGAAAATAACATTACTCCCCACGTTTTAACTGATCAAACTTCCGCTCATGATATGTTAAATGGATATGTACCTGCTAGTATGACCTATTCTCAAGCAGAATCTCTTAGAAAAAGTGATCCCACTAAATATAAACAATTGGCTTATGAAACAGTGAAAAAACATGTAGAAGCCATGTTGAAGTTACAAGAGCGAGGCGCGGAAACATTTGATTATGGGAATAATATTCGAGCTCAAGCTCATTCAGCAGGAGCAAAAAACGCGTTCAATTTTTCAGGCTTTGTCCCCAATTACATCAGACCCCTATTTTGTCAAGGAAAGGGGCCTTTCAGATGGGCAGCTTTATCTAATAATCCTGCAGATATTTATGTGACGGATGAGTATGCAAAGATGTTGTTCAAAGACGATCCTATGCTTTTAAATTGGTTAGATCTGGCTTCCCGATTCATTCCCTTTGAAAATGGACTTCCCGCTCGTGTGTTCTGGGCAGGTTACAAAGGAAGGGCAGCTTTTGGAATGCTTCTAAATAAGTTGTATTTTGACGGATTAATCCAAGCTCCCGTCATTATTGGAAGGGATCATCTTGATGGTGGATCTGTTGCTAGTCCTTATCGCGAAACTGAAGGAATGAAAGATGGATCAGATGCAATTGGTGATTATGCTGTTTTAAATCTCCTTGGGAATTCCTTATGTGGAGCAACTTGGACGAGTTATCACGGGGGAGGAGGGGTTGGTGTTGGATATTCCTTGCATGCTGGGCAAGTATGTGTAGCTGATGGGACTCAACTTTCTCAGGAGCGACTTTTCCGTGTTCTCACGTGGGATCCTATGTCTGCAGTTTTACGTCATGCTGCAGCTGGATATGAAGAAGCTATAGAGATTGCCAAGGCTAATAAGATTAACATCCCTGGATTAACAAATAACTCAGAGGTGGATTATTTAGAGTTATATAAGGAGCTAATTGCTTTGGTTGAAGAGCGTACGGGAATCAAACTTCATTCTCCACTTACGCATGTCTCCATGAAGTTTTTTTAGTAGGAAGGATTTTACTTTCATCATTCAGTAGATTTAATCACTCATTCGAAAATATACATTTGGAGCTTGATTGAAAGTGCAGTGGCAGCAACAAAAGAAATCACCTCAAGGTATTAGTGGTTGGATCTCAGATCACAAGGGTGTCTTTTTTTCTCTCCTCTTTGGAATTATATTCGGATCAGTTGCATTACTTACATATTCAGGGTATGCTCAGACAAGTTCTCCTATCCTCATCTTAATGCAAACTGTGCTTTTACTAATTTTGTTTGTTGGAATGATGGTTTTTGTATATAATTTTGGTTATGTTGTAATTATGCTTGCAATCGATGAAGGATTGAATGAAGAAGAAAGAATATTATTAAAGTGGGTTATTCGTCGTGCAGCTGTCATTTCTGTTCTTTGGTTCGTTGGTGTATTGTTATTAATAGCTTTCGTGGAAGAAATCTTTACGTTGGCTTCTGCAAATTGCTTTCTCTTAACCTTATTATTTTTCTTTATCAGAAAAGGAGAGAATCCATTAACGGAAGGAACTTCTATTTAGGAGCCCTTTATTTTATGGTTGAAGATCAGAATGAATCTAAACCAAGATACTATAATTTTTTAGGTCTTTCTGAGCTTCAAGGCAATGAATATCTCAAGTTAATTCTATTGTTATTAGCTATCGATCCCTCAATCGATGGTTTGGTCATCTTAGGTGAAACTGGTGTTGGTAAGTCCCAATTCTTGAGAGGTTTTTCTCAAATGAAAATTCCCCTCCAGAAAATCGAGAACTGTCCATACAATTGTTCTTTCGATCAGGAGAACCTTTGTTCCTCCTGTTTAAAAAGGGTTGAAGCAGGAATAAGAACGAAAGTATGGGGGTTTTCGCCCCTAATTTTTTTACCTCCCCATGCTTCAATAGAGGCTATTATTGGAAGTTTTGATATTAAATTAACTTTTCGTCCTGGAATTCTAGGTAGGGTTAACAACGGATATCTGTTGATCGATGATCTACATTTATTACCCCCAAACATCTTAAACATCATTTTGGAAATATGGAAGAATCATACAAATATAATTCAAAGAGATATGCTCTCCTTTCAACACCCGAGTAATTTTTGTTTAATTTCCAGTATAAATACAGGATTTTCAGATATCTCAAGTTCTATCCTTGATAAATTTGCGTTTTCATATAGAATACAATATGATAATACCATTAATCAAAGGATAGATATACTTGAGCGTAACATTTCTCCCAATGGTTTGCATTTTTCCTTAGAAGAATCAAAATTCAACAAAATTATTACTAACTCCCGAATACTCCTACAAAATGTTATAATTTCAAAGGAATGTCTTAACTTTATCGCTTCTCTCTGTCTTCGCGCAGGTCTTCAAGGCCAAAGAGCTGATATAGCACTGGCTCGTGGTGCACGAGCTCTCGCTAGCCTCGATGGGAGATCCAAAGTTATTAAAGAGGATATTATATTACTTGCTCCCTTCGTTTTAAATCATAGAGTATCTAACGAAAAAATTCAAATTCTCCAGCAGTTAATTAAATCGGAAATGCCATCTAGCCAAACTGATTCTACAGCTTCTTCCGAAATCAATCTCTCTAGAAAGCTTCCATATAGTGATGAATCTCATTTGCAAAAGAGGAGGATAATTGAATGGTTTGCCTCTATATTAGGAATCACTGTTGGAGCATATTTAATTGCTATTATACTGGTAACTATATTCTCTGTTCCAGAAATGCTATTAAAATTTTTTAGTATCATTGTTTTATGGGGATTTTCCTCCTTCCTTCTCTTTTTATGGTTTAAAAGACGACAAAAAATTATGGAAGAACATGGAATCCTGACCAAGAACATGAAAAAACCTAATATAACCTCTTTTTCCCGCGTAAAAAGTTTAAAATTAACTGAGAAAACAAAAGAAGCTAAAACAAAACCCAAAACTGAAATTATTCTTGATATTGAAGAAAACCGTAGTAAAAAAGGAGGAATTCTCCGATTCTTCGGATTAAGGCAAAGAAGGGGAATGATTTCTCCTACAGAGCGCCAGCGGTTTTGGTTGTCTATATATGGAATTATTATACTCCTAGTAAGTATAATACTATATACCTACTTAATATTAATACTACCTCCTGAATTCTGGTTGGGTTTAATCTTCTTCTTTTTGTGTTTGGTTACGATTGGAGTTATATCTGCTTTAATGAAAAAGCAATGGCAGATTAAACGAGTTGCAGATATTGGTGCGTCACCCTCTGAAACTAGTATACCATTAGAAAGCGGTGGAATTGGATCTCATATATCACCCAAGGATTCTGCCCCTCAAATTCCAAATCGGACTGAAGAGTATGGATTGAATTTAATGGATAAGTTAAAGGATTTAAATTTGGTAAAAAGTCAAAGTTCAGAGGAAAAAGATGGTATTCCATTGATTGCATCTATTGCACAAACATCAAAGGAAACAAAACCAGTTAAAGTTGTCTTTGACTCTTCACCTAGCATCAAATCCAAACCTGATTCAAAAATTCGAAGCAAAATAGGTAAACGCGCTTTAAGTATAACTGGTCTCGATTCGGGACGAGTAATTGGCCATCAAGATTTTAAAATAATACCTAAAAATATGCATATCCTCGCCACGATTAAAAACGCAATTTTAAGAAACTATAGGGAAGGATTATTGCAAAAAGGAGTTCCATTTTCAATAGAAAAAGACGATATCCGAGAAAACGTCTACTGTACGAGAGTATCAGCTACGATAATTTTCGTTTTAGATTTATCTGAATCAATAGTTAATACCATCAAATCAGTCTCTGATTCTGTGACTTGGTTAAGTAGACAAGCTTATCTTTATCGTGATCGTGTTGGTGTTGTAGTCTTACAAGGAACACAAGGGGTAATAATTCAGCCACCCACGTCCAATTTGAACTTAGTAAAACGCAAACTTATGGATCTTCGTGCATCAGGTTCAACCCCACTGCCTGGAGGTTTACAGAAGGCGTTAGAGTTAATTAAACTTGATAGAATTCGTAGTAAACATGAAACGATACCTATGATAATACTCATCACAGACGGAGCTACTAATATACCCTTACTTGTAGATCCAACTACAAATCTTTCTCGAGAGAAATCATTGCGGAATTTAGGTATTGATCTTGCAGTAAAACTCGCTATTGAAGATTGTATATCCCTAGCACATCAGATAAAGAAGGAAAAAATCTCTCTCACTATCTTCAGCACAAATACGCGAGGAGCTTCTTTACTTCGTTCTATTCCTATGAGCAAAGCAGAAACGTACACTGATCTACTTAAAAATCTCATTTCTGATTCAGGGGTCTATAGGGGAAGACATTTCATTCATTTGTGGTCATACCTTTTGCTTTTGGTGATGCAAGAGATAACAGGAGGATATTTGTACTTTTTGAGTAGATATCATCCTGAATTAAATCTAGAAACACTAAGAATCGCGCGAGCTGACATATTATCTGAAATTACTTGAAAAGCTTGGATTTAAATATGATAAAACTTCTAAAACAGGTATTCTCTCAGGGAGACTTCATTGATCTGGCGATTTCTTTTCCTCAAGAGAAAGAAGCAGTAATTGAAGCTTCAGCTTCACTTATTGGAGTGGAAAAAGTCGAATTCACAATTCAATCATTATTAGGAAAGAAAGGATTTCATCCAACATGGAGTTTTTTATTGCCAAGTAAACATCTAAAGGAAGAAACTGAGTTCTTAACACAAACTCAAGTCATTGAAAAATCTCAATTCCTTTTAGAAACCAGAATTAAACTTGAGGTACCTGAAAACGCCATTCCTTCGTATTATGGAGCAAATTGCAAAGTAGAATATAGAGTTCTGCTCGATATAATGCTAGAAAGTGGGAAGCGGTACCAGGAATCGCAAAGAATTTTAATAGATTCATCCTATAAAAGATCAGACAAAATCGTGGAACTTGAGTATGATCATGGAGGTCTCTCTTTGAAAACACTTGAACCGTTGTTAATTGGATCTGAGAACTTGATTTCAATATCCACATATAATTTAATGGAAATTAGTCCCGTTCGATTTGTACTAGCTCGAAGAGAAGTTGTAAAAGCTTCAAATGTGATCATAGAGAGCGATCTAACAGAACTCCCCCTAGGTCAAATTGAATTTAGTCAAAATTTATCCGATATTCCAATTAAATTTCAAATTCCATCCGATTATCAACACAATTATAAAGGACTTCTCTCACGGGTGGAATATACAATAAGAATTTATCAAATTCTTACAAAAAGAAGATTTTTAACATCTTCAGAGAGCTTGAAGCTCTTAGGGGAGTTCCCTATTAGTATTGAATATCCTATAAGAGAACAGACTATTAAGTGATAATTAATGATTAAACATTTCGAACCATTAATACCTGACATAATCAGATGGAGTACTGCTGCAATTATCTTAAGCTTCTTTTTCTCTGTAATCAGCTTAATATTAACGGTTGATCTTACACTGAGCAATATTCCTTATTTACAATTAGTATCCACAGCCATGAGTAATTTTCTTTTCTTCATTGGAACTATTCTAATTGCTTTTGGTCTTATTCCTCCATTTATCCGAAAACCAGCTACTGTTACTAAGGAAAAAAAGACTGGTTTTACCCCAAAATATAAAGAATATAGGAAAGTAGAATCTAAAAATGTAGCTAAAAATCCCCCATCATCTAATTCCTTCTTTATTGAAAGAGATTTAAAATTTCTGTACAGCGGAATTGTTGTACTAGCTTCGATGGTAGTTGTTTGGATTTTATGGCTTTTTTATCAGACATTAACTACCTCTGGTATGTAGAAATATTATTTCCTTTACGATTGTAAGATTACGATTTCTTAATAACCTAATAAGCTAGCAAACATCAGTAATACTGGGAGAGGGGATAAAAGTAATGCTAGTAAAGTTGTGTAAATTTGTTGAAAAGAATCATATCTTTTTATTAAAAGATAAAAAGTAACAAAAATCTGTTCTAAAAAGAGCAATAAGATAAAATTATGAAAAACCACATCAAGATAAGAAATTAATCGAAAATTAATGCTATTTGCGTTATATTTTAAATACCAAGGTGTCGTCATGCTTTCAGGATCAGTTAAAATTGATAATACAACCCCATCATCAAGGTAGATTTCTATCCAGGAGTGCCATTTGGAATTCAAAACATAACTTTCATATCCCCTTCTGGTGAGTATCGAACATGCAACGATTGCCATACCATCGCAATCATCTCCTCGGGTAATCACTTCTGAAATCTCAGGGAAATGCTCCCAAGCAAAATAGTTTTCAAAGTCATTAATATACGGAATTTCTGCATAGAGGAATTCCTCTAATGCCTCTGCTTCAATTTGCTCCTCTCGCATGTCCTTGGTGCCAAGTTTTTGGTATTCTGATTGATAGAAAGCCTCAAATTTGGCATTTAACTCAATAATATCGGGATTTTCTGGTTGTATGGATTCCATTAATGTAAAACGATTCTCAATTTGATTAGGCCATTCTAAAGGGTTCGGGGTGAAACCTGTAAGAAGATAGATTATAGTGATTACTGCTGCTATTATCAAGTCACGATCTGAAATATTTAAACGGGGCATCTTCGATCATATAAGAAATTATTTCCTTAAAAAATCCTCCCGGTTTGAATTCGAGGATTCTTCTTTTAGATATATTGTAAATTCCTTTATATCCTTCATGATATATGCAACTGATTCATCTGACTTGGATTCTTAAAAAATCTAATTTTTAGATCTTGTTGACACTTTGGGTATAAGAGTCAATGTTTCACAATAAATCCAGCATGAAAATTTAGTTTTATTCTATTTCATTGTTTTTTTCTTCTTGGATCCGTTGTTGAGTCTCTAAGAATTTTTCTTTAGCAGCTTGTCGGGAAGCTATAAACCTCTCCCGAGCTTTTTCTTCAAATTTAGTAACCATATCAGGTGTAAGAAGATCCCTCCTTGGGTGCATCTTCCTAAAAACTTGAAATTTTCCTCGATAATAAACTGCAATTATCAGGAAGACAAGCATTAAGCTGAAAAAAACTGGTGTCATTTCTGTCCTATCTCTAGAGTCAGCATATCCTCTTAATTGAGGATCAAAGTCTAGAAGAGTTAAATAAAAAGTTTTAGCTAACGAAAAAGCTCTACTATAATTCATTTGATTGTAATAAGTAAGGATTTCTTCATAGGAATCTGCAAGAAAATAGAAGTAATTTAATAAATTCTCATCATACACTTTTTTCTCAACATTTTGCGCTGCTATTTGATATCTTAAAACCCCTGTCCTTACAAGAAAGTCTATTTGACCTCTTCTAGCATTATCAATGGAAAAAATACTAAATCTAGTTGAATAGGGATAGTATGCCATCACATCATCTACAAAATTCCCCACAGCTCCAGATTGAAAGGTGTGGATCAATCCAAGTTGGTGTCCGAATTCTTGTAAAATAGCCCGACTTAATCCTATATTTGGAGAAGGATTCGAACGATTCTCGCCAAATATCTCCTGAAAACTTTTACCAATGATATTCAATGGACGATTCGCAGCATCTCTTAAAGCAAGCCCTCTACTAATAGGTTCTAGTTTAGCTTTATGGGGGGTACCAAATAACGCATTATCAAACAGAAAAGCAAATGTTTTGAAATGAATAGTATAAAATGAGGAACTAATTTCTTCCTCCATATAAAAATCGGACCTCGTATATAATTCCCTATATATCAAACTCACATCAATGCCGTATTTATGAGACGATTGATCATTATAGGTATCCCACGATACCATAGAGTTATATATTAATTCATCAAGGACAGGTACATCAGTCAAATTTACAAATCTGACCTTGAATTCCATTTTCATCCACGGATAAACATCTTTCATTTTCTCAAGAAGATAATCCTCATTGATTGTCCAATTGAGGTCACTAGCACTATAATCAGATATATTACAGAGTACTAGGGTTTCAAACAAGAATTGAGTGCCACTCCAAAGGTCTCCCATTGGAATCAGTGGTTGATATTGGAACTCTTGGATGAAGAGATTTCGTTCTATTTCATAGATCCATTCAGCTAAATATTCTGCAAGCTTATTTAGCCCAAATTCAGTGTTAAAATTGTATAAATATTCCAATTCTTGAAGAGTTCCGTTCTCTCCCGAATCCTGAAGAATATATGAATCAGTGGATAAATCTATATAATAAATTCGGTCTTGTGATCCAAACCCAGTCATAAACTGACTTTCTAATGGTTTTTCTGTATCTGGATCCTTCCAAGATTGATTATACCAATGATTTGGGTGTGTGATATCATCAAGATTGGAATAGTTAGCAATAATCAAACTATACCCTGGTTTTGGTATTGAACCAAAGAAAGTTTCGTATCTTTCCCCTATCCAGTTTAAGGTATCGTTGGCATTAATAAATTTTCCAGTTACTTGGGTTCCATCAGTTAAATTGACTGTGTTTAATTGAGCTGAGATATTAAGTTGATCAAAGAGTAAACCCTCAAAAATGGAAGATGAAATTTCATATGAATGTCTAATGAAGAAAGTTTCGCTAGTGAAAGATTGTTTAAAAGAGTTTGAAACATATTCTGGAAGAAGAGATTGGGAGAAAGGAGAAATGGGAACAATATTAGCTAAGATCTCCTGATTAAAGCCAGTAAAAATAATATGAGAATAAATGGTCGAATCTCCATAAGAGATTTCAGGGATATCATAAAATGACGCATTAACATGCGATGTTTTGATAAGAAGTCCAGTAGTGAAAAAAAACACGCAAATTAATGTAACAGGTTTAATTATGGTGTTCATATAAATCAAGGTCTCTCCGATAATAACATCAATATATGAATTTAGGATTAGTGCAACAAATTTTCAATAGATGATTTGAAGAGAAAAAAGAGGAAAAAAGGGTATTAATACGCATACTCAGATTCTTCAAGAGGGAAGTGACATGCTACAAAATGACCCGGAGATATTTCCTCTAGATTTGGTTCTTCTTGAGAACAGATTGATTTTGCATAAATACATCGTGGAGAGAATCGACATCCTGGTGGTGGGAAGATCGGAGAAGGAACATCTCCTCGAAGAACAAGCCGATTCATTTTCCGTTGAAGATCCAAGCTTGGTACTGCTGAAATAAGAGCTTCAGTATATGGATGTGATGGATTATGGAATAAATCTTCGGTTGGGGATTGTTCTACAAGTTTACCAACATACATCACTGCTGTTTCTCTCGTTATATGTCTAACGACTCCTAAGTCGTGCGCGACAACCAAATACGTTAAATTCAGTTCATTTTGTAAATCCTGTAATAAATTAAGAATTTGAGCCTGAATCGAAACATCCAATGCAGAAACTGGTTCATCTGCTACGATGAACTTTGGATTTAACGCTAAAGCACGTGCTACTCCAATTCGTTGTCGCTGTCCCCCAGAAAACTCGTGGGGATATCGATAATAATGATCAGGAGCTAGTCCAACAGTCTTAATCAAATTAAATACAATTTCTGATCTTTCTGAAGCGTTTGCAACCCCATGAACAATTAATGGTTCTCCAATGATATCTCCAACTTTCATTCTTGGATCTAATGAAGCATAAGGATCCTGAAAAATGATTTGCATATCTCGTCGAAGTTGTCTAAGTTTTCGCCCTTTAAGCTTTGTAACCTCTAATCCTTCGAATTTGATGCTGCCTCCAGTTGATTCGTATAGCTTTAAAATGCATCTAGCGGTAGTGGTTTTTCCGCATCCACTTTCTCCGACTAATCCAAGTGTGTCGCCCTTTTTTATATTGAAACTGACATCATCGACTGCCCTTAATGTAAGTGTTTCACTAGAAAAGAGACCTCTTGATACTTCAAAGTACATCCTTAGATTTTTTACTTCAATAATATTCTCTGACATATAATCTTCTCCTTGCTATAAATAAAGGTGACACGCTACCTTATGACCAGGTTCAATTTCCACTGTATCAGGATAACTCTCCCGACAGACCGGCATGGCTTTAGAACATCTTGGGTGGAAAGGACAGCCCGGTGGAGGATTGATGAGATCTGGGACTTCCCCTGGTATTGGAATAAGCCTATCCCGTTTTATATTAATCTTGGGGATAGATTCATGCAAACCTATTGTGTAAGGATGCATTGGAGCTTCGAAAATATGGTCCACTCGTCCAAATTCAGCGATATGTCCTGCATACATAACTGCTACTTTCTGACTAAGTTCAACAACAAGCCCAAGATTATGTGTGATCAAAATAAGAGAAGTTTGAATTTCCTGCATTAAATTCGCCATAATTTCTAATATCTGTGCTTGA
The DNA here is from genome assembly GCA_011364965.1 of Candidatus Heimdallarchaeota archaeon. Classification (GTDB taxonomy): domain Archaea; phylum Asgardarchaeota; class Heimdallarchaeia; order Hodarchaeales; family Hodarchaeaceae; genus Hodarchaeum. Next base: position 97,991 of record RDOB01000004.1, on the reverse strand, counting down.
ATAGTGACATCCAGTGCAGTTGTGGGTTCATCTGCTATCAAGAGATTAGGATTACAGGATAATGCCATTGCAATTCCCACTCGTTGACGCATTCCACCTGAAAGTTGATGGGGGTAATTTTCTACTCTATCTTCGGGATTTGGGAGACCAACCATCGCAAAATACTCAATTACTCTTTCAATAACTTCTCTTTTTGTTAATTCTTGATGAAGTGCTATTGTTTCACCGACCTGATCTCCTACAGTTAAAACTGGATTTAGTGAAGTCATTGGATCTTGAAAAATCATTGAAATCTTATTCCCACGGATTTTTCTCATTTCATGCATAGGTAACTTCAATAAATTGATTCCATCGAAGTAGACTTCTCCGCTTACAATTTTACCTGGGGGTTGAGGAATTAATCGCATAAGAGTCAACGCGGAAACACTTTTACCACAACCACTTTCACCAACGAGACCAAGACTTTCTCCTCGCTTGATGCTATAAGAGATCCCATCCACTGCACGAACTACTCCTTTCTTGGTATAGAAATATGTACGGAGGTCGCGGATATCTAATAATGTACCATTTGATGCCATTAATTACACATCCCTTGTTCTTGGGTCCAAAACATCTCGAAGCCAATCTCCTAAGAGATTAAATCCAAGAACCACAACAAATATTGCTAGACCAGGGAAAAACATAGGCCACCAATACTGGAAGAAGATAGATCTAGCTCCATTCATATCACCACCCCAGTCTGGTTGATTGGGACGGGCTCCAAGCCCAATAAAGCTTAAACCAGCTGTACTCATAATTGCTCCTCCAATTCCCATTGTAGCATAAACAAGTATGATTGGGAAGACATTAGGAATTACATGCTTTGCTATAATTCGAGCTTCACTTGAACCAGTAGCTCTCGCAGCATCAATGAAATCCATTTCTCTAACAGATAGAACAGATCCGCGAATAATCCTTGCATATCCTGGAATCCCCATAAAACCAACAAAGAACATTGCTATAAGTAAAGTATATTTACCTGCTGGATTCCATGGTTGCTCGGATAAAGCTGCTACAATAATTAGCAGCATGAAAAAGCTAGGAATTGACATCCATGCGTCTACCACTCGCATTAGAATGTTGTCTATAGATCCACCAACGTATCCTGAGATAGCACCTAGGAGTATTCCTCCTGTAAGCCCAACTGATATTGCAATAGTCCCCGCAAGTACTGCACTACGCGCTCCGTGGATAACTCTAGAAAAAATGTCCTGTCCAGACCAATCTGTTCCAAAAACAAAGGGAAAAGGTTGTTGCTCAGGAATAGTAAAAGGTGGTTGAAAAGATGGCATTCCAACTGTATAATCATCCTGTGTAGGATGATAAGGAGCAATAAAATCAGCAAAAAGGGCAGTTCCAAAGAATACCAGTACAATAATAAGTCCTAAGGTCGCGGTCCAGCTACCTAATAGGGACTTGAAATACGCGATTAATCTATTTCGGAATCTTCGTTCTCTCTTAACTTGATCAACAAGTTCACTCTGTGACATTAAACTCATGCCCATGGTATTCACCTACTTTATTATCCATATCTGATTCTGGGATCAAGATAAGCATAAGCTATATCTACAACCAGATTCATAATGATCAGGAGAGTGGAACTGAACAGTACAACTCCCATAATGACAGGATAGTTCCGTATTTGTAAAGCTCGATATCCATATCGTCCCATTCCAGGCCATGAGAAAATTGTCTCCATAATCACAGCTCCGCCAAAAAGACCCGCAAGATCGAGACCAATAATAGTAACAACAGGGATTAAGGCATTTTTCAGAGCGTGTTTATAGATAACAATTTTTTCTGCAAGTCCTTTTGAACGAGCAGTCATAATGTAATCTTGTCTGATTACCTCCAACATACTAGAACGTGTTATCCTTGCATAAAATCCTGCGGATGCGATACCCATTGCAACGCCAGGAATGATCAATCTTCCAATCGGTGAAGCGTTATCTCGCCATCCTGGGGTTATAAATCCATTGTGTAAGGGATAGAGATCGATTGCAAGAAATTGGATTAATATAAATGCCAACCAATATCCAGGAGTTGAGTAGAGAGTCAGAGTAGCAAAAACGAGAAACCGATCTGTTGCTTGGTTATGTTTAATAGCTGATATGATACCAACAATAATACCAGTCGAGCAGGCAAATAATAACGCTGTCGTTGCTAACTGGAGCGTGGCTGGAAATAGTTCTAGCATTTCTTCAACAATAGGTCGATCAGTTTCCCAATTTGTTCCAAAATCACCTGTTGCTAAATGCGCCAACCAGATTAGATATTGAATCCATATTGGATGATTGAGACCAAGCTCTTCTCTTAATTCTTCGTACTCTGCTTCAAATTGTGCATAATCCGCTTCGGTCATTTCTTTTCCACGCATCATTTCAGGATTGATGGCTCCACCAAAAATCAAAGTTGCGGGGTCTCCGACTGCTAACGCTGCAGATGAAAATGTGATAATCGTAATAACAATTAGCAGTACAGGTGCGATTAAAAGACGCTTTACTACATATCCTCTTAATCCTGCCAAATTAAACACCATAAACTTTTACAAACCATGGTTCATAAGGTACGAGGTTTCGTACTTACCACTGCTTTGCTTTACTTCTGTTAAAAGGTACCTAACGATAATTTGTTATCAATTTACGAATTAGAAGTAAGTAGATCAAAATGCTTGGATTGCCGATAACATCAACCTTATAAAGCATGTATATAATCTAAGGAAGTTCATTTTGGGTTAATTCTTTTAAAGCGTCCGTATCTAAAAAGTGATAATCATAAGTGGGGAAAAAACTCTAAGCTTCTTGAAAAGGAATTCACTTCACTTAAATATTGTTAATCGTTCTTGTTATTGCTACTGACATTTGTTATAGTCCTAAATAAGGTATATAAAAACGGGAAATTTTTTGTTGGTTTTAAAAAAAAAGAAAAAGAGGGAGATGAGGGGTTTACTCCCAGTATGCATAGGCAGCGTGATACATGCTGTTACGAGCACCAAGGAAGTTGTGTAAATGATCATTGAATGCATAAGTGTCTACATACCAGACCAAAGGTATCTTATTCATGGCGTAGGACATCTCATACCCAGCTAGCTCACAACCTTCGATGAATTGCTCATCATCGTTTGACCATTCAGGAACAGGCCAGACAGTACTGTCGTAATCTGGGAATCCACTGAGTCTGCTGCTGATTGCAAAGCCAGTAGCCATACGATAACCTTTTTCATAATTCATATTTAACCAGCTGTAGCCACCACGACCATATTGCATCCAGGTAGCAAAGGATTGGTATGCAATGAAATCCCAAGGAGTTTCGTAGTTACCGCCAAAACCACCAACAGTAAAGTCCCAAGCAGGTCCAATGAAATTTGGGTCTGGCTGAGGACCAGTTGTGTTATAGTTTTGTCCCGGGGTTCCAGCATAAAGTTTAGTTAGGTATTGACCCCATTCGAGTAGTTCAGGATCAATATAGATACCGATTTGCCTTAGGTCTTTTTGGACTGCAAGGGCACGTTTTACACAAAAGTCACAATCCATGGTTGTGAGAGTTAAGTGGCGGCCTTTGGTTTGTGGGACACCATTGATATCTGTTTCGTTGGCATATAAACCCCAACCAAGGATATTATCTGGTTCATCACTGAATCCAAGTGCAGTCATGTCATTTGCAGCAAGAATATCTAGGGATTTATTTCTACCTTGATCAAAATCGTAATAATCAGAAACATCAATATTGCTGAATTTGTCTAAGATCCAATCAGAAAAGATTGTATTTCGTTCATCAGCAATTCCAAGGTAAACATTATCAACAATGTTAGTTCGGTCAACTGCATGAGACACAGCTTGACGGAACCAACTCTCGGATAATGGATAGTTACCAGGTCCACCAAAAACAGCTGGCCAATCACCTTGAAGATTAACTTCCATGGTAGCTCCACCTAACACGGGTAGTTTATAGGCAGAGAATCCTTCAGTTTCATTGATTTCCTCGAATGATGCTTGGCTTGAGAACCGACCTGTGGTAACATCAATACCATTAGTAGCAAGCTCAACCAATGCCATAGCCTTTTCTGGAATAATTCGGAATTTTAGATATTTGAATGCCTTACTGAGTGTTGGGAAGGTGTAAGTTTCTCCATTACTACCAGTAAATGTTTCACCCCAGCCAAACCAATCGTCAAATCGCTCCATAAGAACATAGTCCTGAGTTGCATATTCAACGAATTTGTATGGTCCACAAGAAACTGGATTGTCTTGGAAATCTGCTAATTTATCCTGACAAACTTCAGTAGAATCAGTATAAGAGCCGTGGGAATTGTATGGTATCAAAGTGAATATATTCCATTGACCACAGACATCAAACAAGAACATTGGGTCGGGGTACCAACCACCGTGGAAGTTAACGACATATCCATCACCATTTGGATCAGCGTCAGGGAAAGTAATATTCATTCCAAAGTAGGTATTGAGGTATAATTCTCCTTCACTGACATTATTTAGACCGTAATAAACCATAAAGTCAGCATAAAAGCTATAGCGGACAGCTTTAGCGTCAATCGGAGTACCATCATGGAATGTCAAACCTTCTCTTAGATTGAATGTCCATTCGGATTGATCCTCGTTGGATTCCCAACTTTCTGCAACACCTGGCATAGTAACAATAGTTTCACCAGGTGCTATCAATCCAAGGTAACCTTGGTATTGATAAGCAACAACAGAGTCGTAAAGGGAGCTAGAACCATAGTATCGGTTGTCTAGATCGATGATTTCTTCTTCGATCTGGAGAATAAGGGTATCGTGAGTTTCTGTACCCACACAACCGCTAAGGAGAGTAATAGCAAAGATCCCTATAATGACAAGTGCTATACGATATTTTCCGTTCATCTGTATTTTCTCCATAACACAAACTCAGCTAAATACTCCAATGGTTGTTACCATGAATTATCATGGTAAGAAGGGTCATTTATTAGCTACTAGAGCCAGATTGAGAGAAGGAGCATCTAGCGACTTGTGCATCTCACTTTTTATTTTGGAGCTTTTAAATATTTAATCCCGATGGAGGTTGATTGAAAGCTTTGCTGTAATTTAAGTCTGAAGCCCTAGTTATCTTTTTACTTATTTATTTCAAAAAATTAACTTAAGATGAGTTATGTATTAGAATTTGAGTAAAAAATTACAATTGAACTTTATTTATATACATAAGACGTCTCAGAAAAGTATGTAGTATGGAATTAATAAATTAAAACTAATTTTATTGGGAAATAGCATTGTAAAATTAATTTCAGGATTTTCTATATAGGCGAACGTATAATGCCTGTTAAAATCTAACAACCAATAGCAGATAACACAAGGAATTTATTTGTTTTAATTAACACAGATTTCAAACACAACCTTTAAGCTCTCAAGTCTATAACGGCCAATTGACAGGAATTTTGTATTTAGTGAAGAAATAAAGACAATTTTTTCTTTTAAACGTTGTTCAAACGTAAGAAAGCCAAAGAACGAAACAAAGGATTATTTAAAAATGAAAATTCCCCAAAAATTTATCTTTCTCACTGATTTTACCCTTCTAGGCCTTTTATTTGCTTTGATCTTTGCCTCCTTAGTCTATTTTATATATCCCATCGAATTAATAAGAGAAGCTACAATTGATGAAATTTTTACTCGCGCGTTAGGATCTGCTTTCTTTTTTGGGGCTTTTAGCGGGTTTATTAGTGGACTCGTTGCAGGAATTTGGATTAATCGTTCTGATTACAAGTCTCCAATTGCTGTAGGGATCTTATCAGGTATTCTTGCAGCAATTATAGGCTCAGCATTTTTTCCGATTATAGGCGCATTGATTAGAATATTGTATTTTGGTGAAAATCCCGAGGTTTTTTTCTTAGAAATCTCATTTTTAATTAATTACGCTGTAATCGGTCTTATACCTGGAATAGCTATGGGAATAGCATCAGGAGCAGCTGGTGGTATCTTGTCAGGAGATATTAAGTTATCTACCAAATCAGCCTGAATTAAATCTTATTTCTTCAGAGCTTCTATTATTTCTGAAAATAGCTTACTTATTTCTATTCTTGAGGGGGGTTCTCTCATTCCTCCTTCTCGTGTCCTGTGTAAAAGGGCTAGAAACGCACAATCAAGGATATCATTGAAGGAAACCTCCTTTCTTGCGTCATATGCGGCTTTTGCACGACTTGCTCGAGCTAATACGATATCTCCTCGGAAACCATCAACTTTCAATGCCATGCAAAGATTTGCAATAACAGTTTTGTGATTTTTAGTCAGTATAACATCCTCCAATATAAGCCTTGCATTCTTAATTCTCGACTTTATTTTCTCATCTGTATCTTTGAAGCGAGAAAAGAGTAATTCCTTATTTTCTTGCTGTAGGTTTAATTCTATTATCTTAATCCGATCATTAAGGTCGTGAATATTTCCAGCTTGGGCGAATAAACTTAATCTATCAAGTAATTGAGGTCTAAGATCTCCTTCCTCCGGATTCATTGTCCCAATTAATATAAATTGGCTCGGATGTCTAACCGAGATATTCTCTCGTTCTACTATATTCCATCCTGAAGCTGCGCAATCCAAAATAGTATCAACGAGGTGATCAGGGAGCAGGTTAATTTCGTCAATATAAAGAATTTCTTGATTTGCCAATGCTAGGATACCTGGCGAAAGAGCCTCTATACCTGCCCCTATAATCTTTTCGATATCCAGAGATCCAATGACACGATCTTCGGTTGCACCTAATGGTAGAGTGATAACAGATATCTGTTTGGATTTTATGTTTAAGTCTCCTTTTTGTCTCTTTTCTAAACATTCAGAACATAATAGGGCACTATTGTAGGGATTACAATGAAATTGACAATTTTCCACATAATTAACATCAGGAAGGATAGAATAGAGTGATCGAACTAATGAGCTCTTACCTGTTCCTTTGGGCCCTGAAATAAGAACTCCTCCTATGCGAGGATCGATGATAGATAATACTAGTGCAAGTTTACATTCTTCTAATCCTATTAAGGATGAAAAAGGGATCATGGAAATATTTTAAACCACCATCTAAATTCGCTAAATGGGAAAAAAAGCTAAAGATAATATGATTTACTATATCTGCTATTTTTAATCATCAAGGAAATCTAAGTTTAACATCCCATCTTATTAAATAATGAATAAATAATTGAGTTATTACAAAAAATTGTTTTTGAAAATAAAGCTCTATGGCTTTTTTTATGAATAATTTATTAAAATTCGATTAATACGCTTAATAGAAACTCAGATCAGATAGGTAATTACTTCGAATTCTACTAAAGAATAAAATTCGAGATGTTATGCTATGTTAAGTCCGTTTATAGAGTTAGATGGGGAACATTTAGGAATTAAAGACTTCATTTCTGTCGTACGAGCAAAAAATAAAATTGATTTAAGTAAAACAGCCATTCAAAATATCAATCATTCCTATGAAATCATTAAGACTATACTTGCTGAAAAGAGAAGAATATATGGGGTAACTACTGGCTTTGGATATTTACAGGATGTAATTATATCTCCTGATGATTCTAAAAAGTTACAGGAAAATCTAGTAAAAAGTCATGCTTCAGGAGTGGGAGACAATTTCCCTATTGAGGTGGTTAGAGGGATGATGCTGCTTGAGATTAATAAATTTGCGAGAGGTAATTCAGGAGTTAATCCCCAAGTGGTTGAGCTATTAATAAAAATGCTAAATTGTGGAATTACACCCATTGTTCCCTCAAAAGGGAGTTTAGGTGCAAGTGGAGATCTTGCCCCTTTAGCACATCTCGCTTTAGTGCTTATTGGGAGAGGACATGCCTTGTACAAGGGATTACAATATTCTGGCTCTGAAGTACTGAAATTAGCTAATTTATCACCTTTAAGTCTTGGTTCTAAGGATGGACTTGCTTTGCTAAATGGAACTCAAGCAATGACCTCTATTGGAGCGTTAACTGTCTTTGATGCGAGATACTTGTTACATATTGCCAATCTAGCTGCTATTTTAAGTATGGAAGTTCACCAAGCTAATATTGACTGTTTAAATTCTCTAATTCATGATGCAAGACCACATGCGGGCCAAATTGCAGTAGCTAAAGAAATGCGCGCTAGTCTTGAAGGGAGTAAAAGGATTAGAAAAAATATCGGTCGTCAGGATAGCTATTCTTTACGCTGTAGTCCCATTGTCCACGGAGCAAGTTTAGATACTATTAATTATGTTAAAAGAATTATTCAGATAGAAATGAATGCTTCTACCGATAATCCACTCATTTTTTCAGTAGATGAGATTTATAGCGGTGGGAACTTCCATGGGCAACCTGTTGCCTTGGCAATGGATTTTCTTGGTATTGCGATGGCTGAGGTGGGAAATATATCAGAACGACGAGTTGAAAGATTATTAAATCCCACTCTAAGCAATTTACCAGCTTTCTTAACCCCTCATAGTGGATTGAACTCGGGATTTATGATTGCTCAATATACTGCTGCTGCTCTTGTCTCTGAAAATAAAACTCTTGCAGTACCTGCTTCTGTTGATTCAATTCCCGTATCAGCAAATCAAGAGGATCATGTAAGTATGGGAACAATTGCAGCTACTCAAACTGAAAAAATTATTAGAAATTTAGAGTATATTTTGGCTATTGAGTTACTTTGTGTTTGCCAAGCAATTGATTTATCAGAAGCTGTTGAGTTTCTTTCACCTTCATCTAAAGGGATTTATGAACAAATTCGTAAGAAGGTACCACGCTTGGTACACGACCGCGAATTGACACCTGATATAGTTTCATGCGTTCAAATGATTCAGAAAAGGGAACTAGCTGGAATTTATGGAGATAATATAGAATAAAACCCTAGAATGGCATATGCAACGGCGCCTTTCCATAGAATTGCTTCATCTACTTGAAATTTAGAGTGATGATGAGGAAATATTATTCCTTTTTCCTCATTATACGTTCCTAAAGTGAGGAATACCCCTCTCGCTTTAGTTAAGTAAAAAGAAAAGTCCTCTGCTATCATAGTTTGTTCCATCACTTTAACTTCATCCAATTCCTTCAAGCTATCAATAACTTTTTCAACCACCTCCTCATTATTAACCACTGAAGGATATGCATTTGGATCAAAAACAGTTTCACCAGTACAATGCCAAGCTCTACAATAGTTTTCTACAATCTCTTCAATTCTCTGTTTGATATATATTCTTACATTTTCATCGTGTGTTCTTAATGTTCCACGCAATTTAGCAGTTGAAGGTATGATATTATGAGCATCACTGCCTTTAATATATGGTACTGAGAGGACACAATTAGTAAATGGATTTATTTCTCTGGATATTATTTTTTGTAGTGCATTGTAGATCTCTGGTATTAATAAAGTTGGATCCTGAGTTTGATCAAATATTGAAACATATCCTCCTTTTCCTTTAATTAATATTGAAAATCTATCAGAAGATGCAAACGTTGCACCTTTACGAGTTCCTATTATTCCTGCAGGTAGATTGCTCCATATATGAAATCCAAAAACGATATCAACATCATCTAGCCATCCTTCCTCTACTATTCTTTTTGCTCCACCTCCACCTTCTTCTGCCGGTTGAAATATGAATTTTAATGTACCTCTTAATTCCTTTTTATATTCATAAATCAATTTAGCCGCTCCAAGAAGCATTGCAACATGTGCATCATGACCACATGCGTGCATTTTACCAGATATTTGACTAGAATAAGGAAGATTAGTTTCTTCTGTCACATTAAGAGCATCAATATCTGCGCGAAGTGCAACAGTCAAACCATCACTCAATCCCTCTAGGATGGCAATAACTCCAGTTTTTGCGATTCTTACGGTCTGATACCCAATTTCTTGAAGTTTGAATTCAATATATTCCGCAGTTTTGTATTCTTCAAACGCAGTTTCTGGATAGCTATGAATATTTCTTCGGATTTCAACTATATACGACTCAATGGCCTTTCCATCGTTTATGAGAGCATTTTTGAGTATTTTGGGATCCATGTTGGTATTTCTCTCGATCTCTGATAAAATAAATATTAACAAATAAATTGTTAAAGGCCGCTTTTTATCCTTTTTTTTGAAAATTGCGGAAATTAGAAATCGATTTATACTCCTTTCGTTCTGAATAGTAGATTTTAACTCAATCTTTTTGGCTGAATGAAAAAATGGATATTAATTAATAAATGAAATAGCAGGAAACAAGATAGATGGAACTAAAATCAGTATTAGAAATTATTGACAGGCAAAAAATCACAGAAGTCGCACTTCAGTTTACCAGCATACCTGGAACGTTACATACACTATGGATTCCGGTTTCTGAGCTTAAAAAAGCTGTAGAAGAAGGAATACATACCGATGGATCATCACTTGGTGTGGTAGATGTAAGTAAGAGTGATGTAAAGCTTATGCCAGACCTGAGGAGTTTTTCTCCTCTTCCAGTAAAATTATTTCCTCAAAAGGTAGCAAGAATTGTATGTGACATTTACAAACCTGATTCAAATGAACCCTTTATCTTGGATCCGAGATTTGTGCTGAAAAAGGCTATTAAAGATATTCAAAATGTTTTAGGAGCTGATGTTATGGGAATTGCTTCCAGTGAAATTGAATTTTTTATATTTACACCAGAAAATGCTGATCAGGTTCGTTTAATAGATCAGGGTGGTTACCTTGCATCTCCTCCAACAGATAAAGCAGCTGAATTAAGACTTGAGATTACTGAAGAACTTCGAAAAATTGGGGTTATTGTTGAGAAACATCATCATGAAGTACCTCATGGAAAGAGTGAGTTCAATATTCCATGTTCAGACGTAATTAGTATGGCTGATACGATTTATTTAATTAAATTTATCATAAAATTGATGAGTGCCAGAAAAGGCTTGATTGCATCTTTCATGCCAAAACCTTTCCATGGAGAATATGGAGCTGGATTACATACTCATATCAATTTAGTAGATGAAAATAAAGGCCAAAATCTTTTCTCTAGTCTTGATAATTCAGGTATTTTAAGTGAAATTGGTTTTAATTTTATGGCTGGGGTTCTTTCGCATGCAAAAGCCTTAGCTGGAATTACCAATCCCTCTGTTAATTCTTACAAGCGCCTTGTTCCTGGTTGGGAGGCTCCTGTATACATTTCATGGGCCCATTATAATAGATCTACTCTAATTAGAATTCCTCCAGGAAATAAAAAAGCAGCTCGTCTTGAATATAGACCCACAGATGGATCATGTAATTTCTATATTGCATACGCCGCGCTTTTAGCTGCTGGACGTGATGGAATAGAAAATACACTTACCCCACCTGATCCAGTTGAAGATAATATTTACCATATGAATATAGTTGAGAGAAAAGCACGGGGAATTGCAGTGCTTCCTGAAAATTTGGGTGAAGCACTTAAAGAGCTCTCAAAGGATCAGTTCATTACAGAGGGACTGGGGAGCGAATTTATACAGAAATACCTGCAATTAAAACAGAAGGAATGGCATGAATTTAGTGTTCATGTTCATGATTGGGAGCGAAAACGGTATATAGATGTGTAAAAATTGTGATGAAAATGGGACTTAAAGTTGATTTAGTTTTAATAAATGCTAATGAATTAGTTACTCTTCGAGGATCCAGTACAAAACCTAAAACTGGAAAGGATATGGATAATTTAGAGGTAATAAAAAATGGTGCATTTGCAGTATCGAATGGACGTATTGCAACAGTCGGAACTACTGAGGAGGTATTAAAACGACTCGAAGGTGAATATGAAATAATAGATGCGAAAGATAAACTTGTTACCCCAGGGTTAATTGATCCTCATGTACATTTAATTTTTGCTGGGACTCGTGAAGTTGAATTGGAAAAAATGGCTGTCAAAGGAGTAGCTTATTTAGAAATCAAATCTCAAGGTGGAGGAATGCCATTAACGTTAAAAAAAACAGCAGAAACATCTACCAAAGATCAAATGAAAATAACAACGAAAATCCTTGATAGAATGCTAATTCACGGAACAACCACAATCGAAGCCAAAAGTGGCTATGAGATGACATATGAAGGGGAGATAAGACAGCTAGAAATTATCAAAGCCTTAAATGAGCATCATCCAATGGATTTAATCTCTACATTTTGTGCTCAAGGGATACCTCCTGACCATGAATCTAGGGTTGATGAATTAACTGATGACATTGTAGATCGATGGATCCCAGAAATTGCACAAAGAAAACTAGCAGAATATGCTGATGTCTTTTGTGAAAAGGGATACTTTAATGTTGAGCAAACACGACGTATTCTTGAGGCAGGCAGAAAGCATAACTTGAAGCTTCGGAATCACTGTGATTGGTTGGTACATAGTGGAGGTGCGAAATTGGTAGCAGAACTAGGAGGTGTCGTTTCTGCTGATCATTTGATTTTTACCCCAATTGAAGAGGTAGAAGCTCTAAAGGATCAAGGTACAGTTATTATATTTCTTCCAACATCTCCCTTTTGTTATGTTGGGAAATACGCAGATGCAAGAGGTATAATAGATAGAGGCTTACCAGTTGCATTGGCTACAGATGTAAGTGCAGCAAACCTTTGTGAATCAATGCAAATGATGATGACCTTAGCTGTTTTAAGAATGAAAATGACTGCTGCAGAAGCATTAGTTGCAGCTACTATTAACGCTGCGCATTCAATTGACCGAGAAAATGAAATTGGTTCATTAGAAGTAGGTAAAAAGGCCGATTTTGTAATTTTTGATGCACCAAATCATAGGTTTTTTGCGTATAATTATGGAGTTAATTTAGCGGAAAAAGTTTACAAACAAGGAAAACTAGTAGCTGAAAGGGGAAGAAGAATATAAAAAATGCATTCTTCCTCTTATTATTTCCATTTTTTTCTGAAAACCTGTCCAAGAATAAACAAGCTAATAACCAAACTCCACTCAAAACCAGATGTACCATTATCTGCAGGTTCTTCAGGAGTTCCTGTACGGCCTATTCTGAAGACGAAGATAATTGATGCTGTATTCTCTGCCAGATCCGAAATTTTTAGTTCAACAACATAAATCCCTTTTTCCATATCATCGGGATAAAAAGTTTTCTCAATGTAATAACCAGTTCCAGTAGAATTCTTCTTAGGGGTATTGAAGTTGGCCTTACTTCCATTAATAGTCATTGCAGCACTATATTGATTGATTCCTGATCCTGCGTCATCAAACCAGAAAATTACATCAGTTGGAACTTTGAATACGGTATTATTTTCCACACCACTGATTCCTATGATTGGAGCTGTTTCATCATTTATTATCTCAAAAGCTATGAAAACATCATTCCAGCTAAAATTAAAGAAGAAAAATCCCTCAGAAATGGTATAGGTGAAATTATACCAGCCATTAGTACCAGTTGATGGCATTTCAGATGTTACGTCTTCTTGATTGACACTTCCGATTCTCTGAACTGATCCTGTTAAACCTCCACTGTTATCGGGAACAAAATTGTTTGAAATGTGCAGGGAAAATGATAATACATCACCATTCTGTTTAAACAACCCAGTTAGTTGATCCTCAGATAAAAGCCAAGTTAAAATATCTTCTACTAGCATGTCATTCTGAATATCAAAATCAGGTTGATCGGTTAACTCATTTTGATACCCCCAATTAGTTATAAAGTCGCTACCTGAGGCGATGATAGCTCTTCCTCCAAATGGAGCATCATAGGAAGCTAAAACTATGTTTTTTCGTTGATTATGATAAGCTAATGGAAGGGCTAATTCCGTAACTGAAAAATATGATCCTGAAATATCAAAATGACCGAAATCCTTTCCAATCTCATTAGCATGAATTAAAGTTCCTGGATTTCCACTTATATCTGCATCTAATTTCGAGCTTATTCCCCAGCTGTTTATTATCTCTTCAACTCCGAGAGTGGTCGTGTATGGAGTCATTATCACTCCACCGCCATTTTCCACAAAAGAGACTATAGCTAGTCTTTCTTCTTCTGTAAAAAGCTGATCACGCGTAAGAGTGGTGATTGTATCGGAGTAATTGTTGTAATTATACACAGAATAAGTCCGATTTTCTGCTGCGAGCCACACAACATCATAGTCTGATAGAAGTTCATCTGAAATGATTGAATTGTTCTCGTTAATTACAATACCTTCAGAACTCAATCCAGAAACAAGTTCTCTAAAATCCCCCAATGAATTGTACCGAAAACTAGCGGAATCTCCTGTATGCAATAAAACTCTCATTATACTAGGATTTACATTAAAAGATATTGGTTTAGTTAAGATATTGGTGTCATTTACCTTGAAAATAATATCTCCGTAGTAAAAACCAAGAGGGGTATTTTCCGGTACTTGAATTCGTAAAATAATATCATGAGAATACTGTTCAGATAAATTTTCCCCTGCAAGGTTAATTTTCTCCAGTTTCATTCCTTGATAGAGTGTATCAATCCATAATTGCTCTTCAAAGGAAATTAGTGATGAGATGTTTCCAGTCAATGAAATTGACGCATTTTTCATTTCTGAAGATGTAAAAGTAAAATGGGTTAAATATTCAGTACCTAATAGAATTTGAGGTAAGTTCAAATCATTTAGGTTTCTAGGATTAGTTGCACCTACAATTGGATGCACACCTATTCTTTGAGCTGATAATAAATAATCGAATGCTGCTGAAACATTTATTTGTCCTGTTCCTTGAGCAAAGATACTTTCATCTATGTCTTCTGCTGTAGCTATTAAAATACTTTTAACTGAACCTGGGTTAATTTCAAGATTATTCATTCTTGCAGCGTTTATTAAAAGTGCACTAGCTCCTGCGACATGTGGGGCAGAAAATGATGTACCTTGCACAACACTATACCCTCCTCTAACATCTGGGGCAGCTATATCATCCCCTGGAGCAGTTACATCTGGACTTATAGCATTTGTCCGCCAAACTGGCCCTGTGCTACTAAAATCCGCTCGATGTGTCATCGAGGGATCAGTTGCAGCAACAGTTATCTCTTCAATGATATTGTCAGGGGATATGGTGTATCCTGATCCTCCTTCATTACCTGCTGAGTGTACAAAAACAACTCCCTGTTTTGTTCCTTGTCTGATTGTTGCCATTAATGCTTTATAGTCAGGAACTAAGCGATATATCCAATAGGTATCTTCTCCATTACTTGAACCATAGCTACGATTTATGATATCAGCTCCATTTTCAATTGCCCAATTAATTGCGGCAATATGGCCAAGGATAGTGAAATCTAAACTATTTGTATCAGGAGATTCATCTACATCTGCATCGAGGAAAAGTGATTCATTTGCTATACCTTGATTATTTGGAATCAGAATTCCTCCTCCACCCGCTGTGCCTGCTACGCTAGTTCCATGAGATCCCTCCCTAGGATTCAGATCTTCAGAATTTCCATATGTTGTATTAACAAATCCTTCTCGGGCTACAACTCGATTAGTTCCGTTGGGAAAGCTGAAATCTGAATGACTCGCGTTGATTCCTTCGTCTATTATACATATTTTAACTCCTTGGCCTTTGTACCCTTGCTGCCACATTTTATTTGCACCTATTTTCGCTGCTGAGGCCAAAGTTTGAATTGAAAGGGATAGTTGGTCATCAACTAGATTATATTTATTTTGAGGTGTTTCGTGAACTACATATTTATGATCGGATCCTTCAATTAAATGAAAATTAGATTCAGAAAGATATTTATACTTTCCTATTAATTGGTTAACATTATTATGAGTACTTTTTATAACGACTCCTTTTAGCCCTCTAAAAATAAGATTCACATTCTGATTATCGAGAAAATTGTAGAAATCTTTATCCTCATCAAAATAAATCAGAAAAAGTTGCTCCTTAGGTTTCTGGGTAAGGTGAAACTCTTGAACTAGGGTTTCAACATCTTGTTGAGATGGAGTTTCGATCTGAATTTCCTTGTTTAATGTTATAATACCAAATACTGGTGGTATGATAAGAAAAAATGCCAATAAAAGCATGAAAAGTGATTTTTTTGGTTTTTTACACTGAAATATGGCCATGTAGAGTCATTCCTATAAAAAATTATATTTTTCCTATCTTTCATTTTCTTTAAATATCAAAATTTTGGTATTAATTCATTTAATGGAAATAACAGCTAAAAATAGAAAAGAGGGCAGTTTAGCATATCTTAAAAAATGCAGATGGACAGATAGAATACAGCAAACTGAATCATAAGATCGGGTAAGAAATATGTCTGTGATAACTAAGCGTTTGGAAAAATGGTTAAAAAAGCCATCTGAGCCAACTGAAAAGGAAATGATCATGGATTTCATTGGGGATTTGGATACAATATTGGAAACAATGGAAGATATGGCTGATGACATGCATTCTGGATATTCAGACCAAGTTATTAAACAGAGATCCCTCTCTACCAAAATTGCTTCTTCTTTGCCAAAATTCTTACAACCTGTGCAAATTAAGCGTCAAAATGAGAAAATAAAAGAAATTCTGACTACGAAACAAAAAATGCGTCATCTAAGAGAAACGTTGAGTGGAATCGGAAGTTCAATCGAAACTATGGATCTAAAAGCTAGTCCTCCAGAAACTCATCTCGGTAATCGGATCTATGAAATTGCTTATCCAGGGGAAGCTATCACCTCTCAAAATGTAGGTACACTTGAAGAAAGATTACAAATCCTAGAAAATTCATTCCTAACCTCTATGGATCAGATGAATAATCAAATCCAACAAATTTCCCAGAATCTAGCCACATTAACACAAAGGTTAGATGAACAGGGAGTTAAAATTGATAAAATTGATACGAAAATCACGGCAGTAGATGATAAATTAAAGAATGTTCAAGCAACTCTAATCAAAATTTCAAGAAAGTTAACACAAAATCGGACATTGCTAGCATTACTTGCAGGATCAGTCATCGCACTGGTAATTGTAATTATTGTACTTTAATTATTAAAGATTAATAATGGAAAACGATTTATAGAATTAATCCGTCTGAAAAGGGAAAGTTTAAAGTACTTCCTTGGCATCTATATCATCATTCCTTATAGATTAACAGTAGAATTTTGGAGGAATAATTTCTAAACAAAAAATTCAAAATGAGGATAAGGTTGAGACCCTATTTGAAAAACTACTTAAACTATTACAAGGTAAAATCATTTAAGTAGCAGAGCGAATACTAAGTAATGCGGATTTGGGTGTTTATTCGATGCAACAAAGAGACGCAATTCACAAAGAACTGACAAAACTTTTGAAGAGTGATACCTCGATCAAAGTTACTTTATTAGGAGATCGAACCGGTTTAACTATCGCCCGAGCTTCTAGGTTATTAGTTTCTGAAACTATGGGTGCGTTTGATCTTGAAAGCATAGGAGCCATAGCATCCGCCGTTTTCTGTGGAGCAGCAGAACAAGGAAGTGCGCTAACATTAGGGGAACTCGGATTGATGCTTGCTGAGTTTACAGATGGGAAAATTTTAACAGCTCAAAGCGGAGAGAGAGGAGTACTAGTTGTGGTTGCAGAAGGTGACGCCCAACTTGGTTTAATCAGAGTTAGAATGAAAGAAACCTCTGGCACCCTATCTACACTAATGGATAAGCTATCAGAGCCCTCTGCAGTAAAAATAAAAAAGCCAGAATCCCAATCGATCATGGCCGCGTTAAAAGAGCTCGAAAATTTCTAACTTTAACCTCAAATTCACCCTCTTGTATAGAAAAACTAATGTAGAATTGTGTAATTCTGATACTTTTGATAGTTTTGGGTATGTAGCATGAGTTTTCCTCAAATTGACGATATAATTTTGAAATTAACAGATGAAATCACTGTAAGGGTACTCAATACTCTACTAGACCACAAAGAAATTATTGATGAAGAAATTGTCAATATTCTTAATGCTGATCTCGGAGAACCTCAGGAAAATGAAGCTGAAGAAAAAGAATCTTCAAGAATCGCGTTAAAAATGGTCAGAAAGTCTTTATATCAATTAAATGAACGATCCTTGGCAAGATATCGTCGGGTTAGAGATAAAGAAACTGGGTACTTTGTTTACTATTGGTCACCTATCTGGGAACGAATTCGGGATCTAATTATAAGTCGCAGGAAGCTTTCACTTAAGAAACTTCGTCAGAGACTTGATTATGAGCAACGGAATCTGCTGTATGTCTGTGATGAAGGTCATACTCCAGTAACTTTTTCAGATGCGTTTGAATTGGGTTTCATTTGCACAACGTGCGGAAAAGAACTAGCTCAAAAAGAGAATCAGCAAACTATAGAATTTTTAAAAGCTAAAATTAAAGAATTAGAAGAAGTACTTCCATCAGGTCTTGAGGAATTAAAAGCGCTAGAAGAAATGCGCGAGCGATAGTTTAAGGAATTGAAAAGGGGAGGAATTTGGTTGCCCATTAGAAAGCACGCCTGACTGAGAACTGAGCTATGCTTACTAGCATATCTTTTATATCTTCGTTTTTAAATTCTACTGTTTCTAGTGTCATAATAGCTTTTTGTGCCCATTTTTCTGCTTCTTTCATAACCTCTTCTTTCGCTTTGGATTTATCTATTAACGGAATGCACTTCTCAATTCTTTCTTCATCGCTCAAATTTTCATCAGTAATATATCCAGATAATTTTTTTGCTTCTGAAGGTACCAAAAGTCTAAGAGCTTCTACTATCACAAAGTTTCCTAACTTTCGTTCTATGATGTCTTTATAAACTTCTTTACCAAACTCCTCCGAGACAGCAAAAATATCTAGATAATCATCAGCCAGTTGAAACGCGATTCCTGCTGACCAACCATATTTTTCAGCACAGGCCTGCTCTTCCAAAGATGCACCGCCCACTAATGCTCCTAATTTGCATGCTGCTGCAATTAATGAGGCTGTTTTACCTGCAATCATTCTACGATAATCTTTAAGACCCACTTCTTTAAATCGATGAGTTAAAAAGTATTCGTTCTCTCTTTCTCCTTTCTGTTCGAAGAGAATATCAAGACGTTCTCCTTCAGTTAACCGTCTTATTGCATTTGTATAAATCCCTAAGGTATCCCCCAGATATTTACCTGTTGCTCTAGCTGCCTCATATACAGCTTCTCGATGGATAATTGCGCTTAAAATTGCAAACTCATCTCCATACTTTGCTCTTGTGGTTGATTTCCCCCTTCTAATATCTCCTCGGTCAATAATATCATCCAATATGAGGGAGTAAGTATGTATAAGTTCTATTCCTGCAGCAGCAGCTAATGTTTCTGGATCATTTTCATCTGATCCACAAGCTTGGGCAAAAAGAATTGTTAATGCTGGTCGTAGTCTCTTTCCACCTGTTTTTGTTTGCCATGTAATTAACTCCGCAAAATTTGGATGAATATCTTTTAGTAAAAATTGGATCATTTTTTCTTCAACGGTCTTTCCTAGTTTACTCATGTGAGCAAATACTTTTTCCAAGGAAGAATTAGTCATTTTTCATACCTCTTAGTCATATTCTGCCTCTAAAATGAAATGAGCATTTTTTGAAGGCAAATGAATCATTTTTGAAAAAACCCGTACAGAAATAATTATTCTTCGGTGGTCTGAAGTATATTCTATTAATGTAAAATGAATCATCCCTCATTTAGGATCCATTCTGATGCCTCTTGAAGAGAATTGAGAATAATGGAAGGATTACTTACTTGGGTAAATGTTTTATAATCCACTAAACCAGTGGTTAGTGCAATAGTTTTTGTACCTGCTCTTTCCCCTGATGCAATGTCTGCAGGTAGGTCCCCTATATAGATTCCATTTTCAGGATCAACAGAACATCCTTTAAGTGCAAGAATGACTCCCTCAGGATGAGGTTTTATGTAAGAAACATCGTCTCTGGAGATAATCGCTGAAGAATCAAAGTACTCAAATAAATTATATTTTTCCATTGTCACATTTGTTTGCTTTCGAGAGGCCATAGTATAAATCCCTAGCTCATATCCTGCTTCTTTCAACTTCTTCAATGATTCGATTGTATCTGGAAAAAGAGGAGCCTCATAGTACACTTTGCGTGCTTTTCGAACACATTCAAAAGTAAATAAGATGGTTTTGATCCAAGAAAGGCCTGTTTTACGTCCTACTTTCCAAAATAGCCTTGGAATTAAAGTTATACCTGGTCTTTTTGCTTGATTTGCCTCTGAATCTTTAATTAATTCTGTACCGAGGTCAGATGTTAGTTTTTCTTTGGTATTTATTCCTCTTTTTTCTAAACCTTCTTGAACCATTAAATAGAAATTTCTCATGGAGTCAATTAACGTCCCATCAAGGTCAAAGATGACTGCTGATCTGTTTATTTTCATTTTTGTCCTAATTATACCACCTAGACTAAGCTTTCAAGAATTTTCTTGACTGCATCTAGAAATATTGCATCTTCCTACGAATAATAATTATCAAAGAAAATATAAATTGAGGCTTTTTTTCTTAGTACGCAATTAGATGGGTTTTTTTAACACTCCTCTCATACCTATATAGAGTGATGAGGGTTTAATTCCTAAAGGTGTAATATATGGCGAAGGCCTTTGAGGTTCATGATCTTAGGACATTAAAAGATGAAATAGTTCAACTTCGGAACCGCAAATCTGAGTTGCTTGTCCAACTCCGTCGACTTGAGAAAGAACGGAACCAGTGTCGTTCAGAAAGGGATGAATTGAATAAAGTTGCTTCAGAAAATTTCGTGCAGGTTAGAGAATTAAAAGAAGCACGAGACAAAAATAACCGTGCAATTCAAGAATTAAAAATGGTTCGACGTAGTGTTTTGGAAGAGATGAAAGAAGCAATTCAAAAAGCCCAATCTTTAAATGAAGAAATTAAATCTCTTGAAATTGATGAAAAGGAAATTCGTCAGTCCCACCAAATACGAAAGCGAATAGAAAATCTCGATTGGAAGCTTCAAACCACTCCGACAATGGGAATTGCAGAAGAAAGACAAATAACTGAACAAGTGAATTCCTTGATGAATCAATTAGGAGAAATCTCTGTTTCAGAGGAAAAATTGAAATCTCGACGCGAACTTAACCGCGAAATTAATAATTTACGGGGTTTCCTTGATCATTCCTGGAAGGATTTCTCCGAATTAGTTGAAAAATCTCAAAAGTTCCATCAAGATTTGACTGAATTATACGAAACAGGAAAACATGCCAAGGATGAGGCAGATAGACGACACAAGGAGTTCATTGAAAAAGCAGAGGAAATTCGCCAATTAAGAGAAGAATTCAGAGGGATTAACAAATCCCTTCGCGAAAAATCAGGCATTTTTAAGGAACAGAGTCGAATTCAAAAAGAAAAAGTACAGATTCAGCGAGACCGTGCCACTGCTGAAATGATAGAAGAACAGAGCGCAATTATCAAAGAGAAATTAAGTCAAAAGAAAAAGAAAACATTATCAATCGAAGAAATGCGGATCATGATGACTCAAAATCCTGACTTTTTGGGTTCTGAGATGATCTTAGACGAAGAGGAATAGTTTTTTTTTCGTATAATTTCCAGCATGAATGTATTAATTAACATTTAAGCTGAGTACTCAGCTTAATTACTAGTAAGCTATAAAACTGATGTCTTTTTTTTCCTCAAATAGATACCTAATCTAATTTACAAGGGAGAAGTGCCTTCTCGTGAATGAAAATGAGTTTTTTGAGCTAATGAGTAATGATACTCGACGTACACTGCTACGATCTATTGCTCAAGAGCCAAAATATCTCTTTCAGCTTTCACAAGAGATCGAGTTATCTCAACAATCTCTTCAGAGGCATCTCCAATGTTTACTAGAGAAAGGATGGATCACTTACGACTGGAAAGCAGGTCCTAAAGGTCCAGCAAGAAAACTCTACAGTATATCAAAAAATATTTCTGTTCGGGTAACCTTAAGTCAGCATGCATTTAGTTTCGATGTTTTTGAAATTAACCTTGATGATCAGGAAACTAACGTTAAAAATCCTAAAAATCCTGTAGAATTGTTAATTCAAGATCTTGCCTTAAGTATAGGGAAAGCTCTTGAAGATAAGGATGTGGATTTTGCTCAAAAAATACAACAACTTGATGAAGTTCTTACTCATCTAGAATCAATAGAAACTATGCTTTTGAGTCGGAAATTGTCTATTACTGGAGAACTGAATGAAACTATTTCCATGAAATTGGACGGGGATGCGCATCGAAAGGATCGAGAGCTTGCATATACTATTTATTCAAGCTCTTCACCTATCACTGTCGATTTGATAGAGAAAGAAATTAAAACCAGACGTACAGATCTCTTAGAATCCTTAAAACGACTCCAAGATAGAAATCTATTACCTGAACAAGGAAAAAATCTGATGACTAAACTTGAGGCAGCGATGAACGCAAATACCAAATGAGATGATTCTAATGGCTCAGAAACGTGAAAAAAGTAATAGCGAACCAGAAGTCGTTGATATCGATTATCAAATCGAAGAAGCTGAGAAAATAGATCAAACATCCAAATCTAAAGGTAAAGATGAAATAGCTTCTAAAACAACATTATCTTCGGAAAATGAAGCTTTAAAAGAAATAAAACAGCTTTATGAAAAACTAGAGGAAAAAGAGACTGAATATACTAAATTATATGATAGATATTTGCGTGCTTTGGCCGATTATGAAAATTTGGAAAAACGGAATAGAAATGAATTCTCTAGATTAACGAAACAAGGGAATCGTAAGCTTTTACTAAAACTTATAGATTTGGCAGATAGTTTTGAAAGAGCGAATGCTACTCTTTTCTCTGTATCTACCACAGAGGAAAAAATATTGGTTGATGGATTTAAAGCGGTTTTTACCCACTTTGATTCTATATTAAAAAATGAAGGAGTTACAAGAATCAATGCAGTGGGGAAACCATTTGATCCCAACTACCATGAAGCTGTATATACAAAAAAAGACGATAATGTAGATGAAGATATAATTATTGAAGAAGTTCAGGCTGGATACATGTTAAATGATGAATTACTAAGACCAACAAAAGTGGTTATAGCGAAAAAAGAATAAGGTGATTATTATGGCTAGAGCAATTGGTATAGATCTAGGAACAACATTTTCTGCCATCGCAATGATGGAAGGTGGAAAACCAGTAATTATTCCTAATGCAGAAGGACAAAGAATCACTCCTTCCGTTGTTACTATCACAAAGGAAGGAGAAAGAGTAGTTGGGATTTTAGCAAAACGCCAAGCTATCTCTAACCCTGAGAGGACTATTCGATCAATAAAAAGAGAGATGGGTACAAATTACACCGTCACTATCGATGGAAAAGTGTACAAACCCCCTGAAATCAGCGCAATGATACTTCAGAAGCTTAAAAGGGATGCTGAGGCGTATCTAGGTGAACCAATAAAACAAGCAGTGGTGACAGTTCCTGCTTATTTTTCAGATGCTCAAAGGCAAGCAACGAAAGATGCAGGTCGAATTGCTGGATTGGATGTATTACGAATTATTAATGAACCCACTAGTGCATCCTTGGCATATGGATTGGATAAAGAAGAAGAAGATACGATTTTAGTGTTTGATCTCGGTGGAGGTACCTTTGATGTTTCAATTCTAGAGCTATCTGAGGGTGTTTTCGAAGTGAAAGCAACTTCTGGAAATAATCGGTTAGGAGGCGATGATATTGATCAAAGAATCATGGACTGGATGATTGAAGAATTCAAGAAAAGTTCAGGGTTAGATTTATCAAAAGATCCTAGTGCTATGCAACGTTTGAAAGATGCAGCTGAACAAGCAAAAATTGAACTCTCTCAAAAAACATCTGCTGAAATTAATTTGCCCTATATTTTCGCAGATCAAACTGGTCCGAAGCATTTGAATCTTACATTGACAAGATCAAAGTTTGAAATAATGATTGCTGACCTAATTGAGGCAGCTATGGGTCCAACGCGTCAAGCAATGGCCGATGCTAAGCTACAACCATCAGATATTGATAAAATATTACTTGTTGGAGGGTCAACTCGTATTCCTGCAGTACAATCAGCTCTTAGAAGCTACTTCGGAAAAGAACCGACAAAGGAAATTAATCCCGATGAATGTGTTGCTCTTGGAGCTGCAGTTCAAGCAGCAATTTTAATGGGGGAAGTAAAGGATGTTCTATTACTTGATGTAACCCCTCTTTCCTTGGGTATTGAAACATTGGGACAAGTTTTTACTAGGTTAATTGAAAGAAATACTACAATTCCAACTAAAAAGAGCCAGATATTTTCTACTGCAGCAGATAACCAACCCTCAGTCGAAATACATGTTTTACAAGGTGAAAGAAAAATGGCTGCTGGTAATATCACCTTGGGACGTTTTCAACTAGTGGGAATCCCTCCTGCTCCTCGTGGGGTTCCTCAGATTGAAGTTACATTTGATATTGATGCAAATGGTATAGTTAATGTCTCTGCAAAAGATTTAGGTACAGGAAATGAGCAGAAAATAACAATTAAAAGTGATAGTGGGTTATCAGCGAAAGATTTCCAGAGAATGGTCGATGAAGCAAAACAATACGAAAATGAAGATTCAAAACGGCTTGCTGAAGCTGAGGCTCGTAATAAAGCAGATTCCTTGATTTATCAAACAGAGAAAATGATCAAAGATCTTGGAAATCAAGTTGATGCAGGAACTAAATCAAAAGCAGAGAATTTGATTAAATCCCTAAAGGGTATATTATCAACTGGTTCTGTTGATGAGATAAATAAGAAGACTGAGGAACTTGAGAAAATCACTCATGAGCTTGCTCAGAAACTATACGCTTCTCAAGCTCAACAATCTGGTCCGACAGGAGGTTTCCAAGGCGCACCTGGAGGTCCAGGTTTTCAAGCAGGAACACCTGGAACTGAGGAGTCCGAAGTTGTGGATGTCGACTACGAAATTGTAGATGATGATTAGATTCCTGATCGATCCAAATCTGGGTGATTATTCTGAGCCAAAAGAAACGCGATTACTATGAAGTTCTGGGTATCTCAAAATCTGCTGATTTAAAAGAGATAAAAAAGGCCTTTCGTAGCCTAGCACGGAAATATCACCCAGATATGAAACCTGATGATCCAAATGCGGAAGAAAAATTCAAAGAGATAGCAGAAGCATTCGAAGTTTTATCTGATAGCGAAAAACGTGCTAGATATGATCAGTTTGGCCATTCTGGTCTGAATGGAGCTTCATTTCATGATTTCTCTGGTATGGGGCTTGATGATCTTTTTAGTGGCCTTGGAATTTTTGAAGATTTATTCAGCGCTTTTGGAGGAAGAGGGTCTCGTTCCCGTTCTTCTCGTCCACGAGCAAGGCGAGGTCAAGATGTAAGATTAAATCTTGATCTTTCTTTCGATGAAGCGGTTCATGGTTTAAAAAAGAAGATAAAAGTTCCTAATTGGGCTCAGTGTCCTACTTGTCACGGTTCACGAGTAAAACCCGGTAAATCATTAGACGAATGTGGTTACTGTCAGGGAACGGGGGAACTTCGTCAGGTGCAAAGGTCTGCTTTCGGTCAAATTGTTAATATAACGACTTGCCCCCGCTGTAATGGTGAAGGAAAATCATTACCCCGGGGAGCAGCATGTGAAGTGTGTGATGGATTGGGAAAGGTGAAGCAATTTCGTACTGTAGAAGCTGATATTCCCGCAGGAGTCGATTCAGGTATGCATGTAGTACTTCGAGGAGAAGGACGCCCTGGAGAACTAGGTGGTCCATCAGGTGATTTACTTCTTGCCATTAATGTTGCCTCTCATCCATTCTTTCAAAGAAATGGTTCAGATATTCTATTAGAATACCCAATTAGTTATACTGACGCTATATTGGGGACAAAATTAATAGTTCCGACGATTGATGGAAATGAAACCATTTCCATTAAACCTGGTACTGAATCTGGGTATATACATACTCTTCGAAATAAGGGTTTTCCAATCCCAAATAGTAATAGGCGTGGAGACATGCATGTTGGATTCTATGTTCGATTTCCTAAAAAAATTGATAAATTATCAAAGAAATATTTAGAGGAATTAAAAGAAAAACATGAGGAATCAGAGATTTTTGGGAAAAATGGAGAATTATATAAAGCAATTCAAGCGATTCGTAAAACATAGGAAAAATTAAGTATAATTCACTCCATTAATGGATTGAGTTTACGCAATTTTGAAAGATTTCTAATCCTAATCATCTCTACTGGTGATTCGACTAAGAATTTCCATGTTTTATAACAAGAACAGATATTTATGTCAAATTCCGTCATTTTTTCTCCTTGAACTATTTTTTTTATTCTATTGAGTACTTCTTTATCGCATTTTCCACAGTTGTGAGCTCCTCGAGGTTTACCTCCAGCTGTAGGATCGCAAATCAATTCCAATTCCGGAAAATTCTCACGAGTTTTTTTGATAACTTCTAGAACACTCCATAACCATGGAGGCTGATATTTATCATTTTTATAGAGAAAACTCACTAGAGTTCCATTTTGCACTACACAAGGATTTACCGAAACCACATCAGTTCCTGAGGCAATTGCCTGCTGAATCGTAGTTAATGTATCCTCTATTGCTTCTGCTTCGCTTAAAAAGGGAGGTTTAACAAAAACATATGTTTTTATCCTAATGTTCAGAGATTGAAGGATTTTAACGCTTTCAGTGTACTCTTCAAGAGTTGTTCCTTTATTCCAACAATTCACCAAAATCGAATTATTTGAGCTCTCTAATCCAAGTCCAATTTCCATTTTGATTTGTTTTATTAATTTACAAGCAGCTTTTATATCATTTAGGTTTTGTATAACAAATTCAGGTCTGCATTCAACGGTTAATTTAGAAATTTTTTCCGAAACGGTTATAACTTTCAATAATTCCTCTCTAAATTCTTTTGGTAAATCTTTATTGTCAAAAAAACTTCCTGAGTTAAAAATTTTAAGTTCTACATATTTTTTTTGCGGAATTTGATGTAAAACTTCATTCAATACTCTCAATATTTTCTGTTTAGGAATTTCTTTGTCTCTAGATGAATCATTTACATACCCACACACAGAACACCCTCCTGCTTCCGACAAAGCCCAGCTACATCCCCTAGATGGGATCACCATCGTAATTACAATATTGTCTTCCATTTCGTCAATTCGATGCCAAATTTTTCCTGTTGAATCAGGATCCAAAAGTTCAAGATACTCTCTACGTATTCTAGCTATTTCTGAAGCAACCAAAAGATTAACCAATCATTTCACCTTTTTTCTTATGGAAATTCCCTTTCCTTTCTTCATTCTCACTAATAAGTCTCCAGCAAGGTAAGATGTCCCCACACCAATAATCTGTCTATTAGAATTTAATACAATGACTTCATCTCCAGATCGTATCTCTGAATTAGCTTCTATAATTCCTTTTGAGAATATTGTTGATCCAATTATTTTTTCTCCATCAAAAACCACTATATTGGGAGTTTTGTCTAATATTAAGTTCGCTGCTTGTAATGAAAGTGTTAGAAATCCGTTAACTGGGTTGAATGTAACCAGATGCTCTTCGTTTCTCTTAACCCGTAACCCTAATTCCTTTCTTCCAAATATGTTGATATTTCCTGAGAAAAGCTGTTTTCCTACTCCTTTACCAAATTGGAAGTCTGCAATCGCCTTAAGGAAGCGTATTGTCTGATCTTCGACTTTTATTAGGGATATATTTTCGAATGCATCAGCTAATAAGGTAGAAAACTCCGATAAAGCACCTTTCGAAGTTAATGATTTGTAATCTTCTGAAACAAGATACATTGGTCTATTTACCTTTTTAGAGATAGAATCCAATACTTCCTTCTCAGGTCCCTCAACATATCCTACTATTGGCAGATTTGGGTTGATTTTTCCCAAAAAGTTTGTTATATCCTCTTTTAACAAATTTCTTTCAATCTCACTCCAATCACCTGTTACAGGAATATCGTAGTGGGCCGCGGGAAATGTATACTCCAATTCACGAGGAACAATGCCAAGAGGGCTCGTAATTATAACTTCATGAATAAGATGGCGTTTTCTTTTTATCCGTTTTCGAATACTGGCTTGGAACATCTGATGAGATCTTGATTGAGAGTAGGGTTTTTTAGCAGAACAAGGAAGGAAAATTATTCCAGCTAAATAATCCGGAGGGAAATATCGTTCTTTTATTCTCTTTCGAAATCGTGTCACTTCAGGCCTTGTAAAATCTGTTTCATCTGTACAATAAAGCGTACTAGATGTATATAAGGCATTCCCTAACTCTAGGTTTAATTCTTTGTCAATCAATCTTAGAATTGTTTTTAATGGAGGAAAGGAATTAGCATAAATCCTTACTAAATCCCGTAATTTGCCCAATCTTAATGCTTCTTGAGTATGATGTATTGTTTCAAGAATAGATTCTTTGGATTGTTTTAATTCAAGTAATAACTCTAAATTAGGAAAATTTGTGATTGATTGCATTTCTAGATACATTGTATCAAAGATATCTATTCCCAAATAGGATAATAAAGGGATAAAGCTTTTTGGTACACCCGAAGCTAGAAATATTTTATCATTCTGAGCCCAAGGGTTAACCCATTTGATATAATGTAGTAAATTGATGGGATTTGTCAAGAAGGATGAAATATCTCCGAGAATTACTCCTTTGATAAGTTTTGATTGCTTTAATAATTCAAAGATATTCTCTTTTGATTTTCTGTATGGAATGTTCACAACGAAAAATTTATTTGGTTCTTCTGCATTCTCTTTAATTTCTAATGCTCTAATTTTCTCTAAATAGGATTTAATATTTCCAAGATAAATAGTTGGTAAATCCCAAGGTATAATGTGAAAATCAAAATTGAATTTATGGTTCTCATTGAAATCTTTAGGAAATAAATCATAAAAGGATTTTATAGAATTAATATCCTTACCCTGATTTTGTAAAGAAGGATAGCTTATACATTCAAAAGATAATCCTTTATTTTTACTTCCTTTAAACAAAGATGTATCAATAATATTGGGAGTAAGTATCTCGACATCATTATTCAATTTACCTAATTTTCCCCAACCTTCCGTCTTAATGACTTCAAAATCCATAAAATAACTCTCTAAGCGCGAATATTACTCAATGATCAATTGATTCAGATTAACCATGAGATTCAATGAGGTTCGCTTTTTATTTAGGTGCATTCAAAATACTTCTATTAATTTTCGTATCTCTAATTAAATTTCAAAAAAAGAATTAGCTTAAAATGATCATGTTGTTTATTACTACAGCAATATGTTAATTTTTAGTTTCTTCTAGGTTTCAGGAATTATTCTAGCTATTACCCCCCGTAGATTTCTGAAAGTATTTCACGAGTATCATGACAATAATACGGGAATTGAAGAGTCATTAAGGGAATTCTATTTATGTATACTTGGTTTACACAACCATCCATTTATCTGGATTTATAAGTGATATAGCTGGATTAATGAGAGATGAATACAAGTTTAATCGCTGAAAATAATCCTTTTCTTGAATACATCAGGCCACGTGGTAAAATTGTATTTATTGGTGATAATCTATCAAACGAGATGAAAATCGTACATGATTATCTATCGGCCCGAGATGAATCTCGGCTTCCTCTCTTGTTATTAACTCCAACAGCAATTGGAGATACAATATGTGATCAAGTCGTGACTTTTGATTCAGTTACAACATTATCTCAGATCCAAAGTCTTTTAAATTCCTATTTTCTAATCTTTATTTTTAATTCTTCCGACGAAGGAACATTAAGAGCTCTTGGGGGAATTTCTGGCTCTATAAAGTTTTCTGGTTCGATTCCTCTGTTTATTGATGTATCCAAAAATCCAAACCCTCAGAAACGAAAGCTTTTTGGTCCCAATTACTTTAATTTTGACTTTTCTGATGAAAATGGTAAATGGAATTATCTAATATTCATAGATTGTGTGTTATCCAGCTTGACTCCTTCTTTAAATCCCGGTGTTTCATTTCCTGATTTGATGTGTTTGTTTGGAGCATCCAAAAGCTTATATTATGGAATTTCTGCCGCTAAAGACGCTGAGAGTGCATTAGAGGCTTCAATTAATCAAATTGGAGAAAAATTGGTTACTTCTATGCCAGAGGAACTTGAATCTCTTGAAGCAATTTTTATTTCTATCAGCTCTTCTTCTCCTCTTAATCTACATGATTTAAATTTGATATCCAAAAAAGTTGCCAAGTCGTTTGGAGATGAGTTTGAAATATACCTAAATAATATTGTTAACCCCCAAATTTCTAGTTTCACCTCTTTGTTGATAATAACAGACCTTAACTCTATAGATGACGTTTTCCCAAAATCTGCATCATTAAATTTCTTAAATCAGTCAGCAAACTATGGAGACGACTATATTTCCCCAATAAATGAGAGA
Organism: Candidatus Heimdallarchaeota archaeon; assembly: GCA_011364965.1. Lineage (GTDB taxonomy): Archaea > Asgardarchaeota > Heimdallarchaeia > Hodarchaeales > Hodarchaeaceae > Hodarchaeum. The sequence continues at coordinate 67,657 of RDOB01000004.1, read as the reverse complement.
AAAAGAGATCTTTTCGATGCTACTGAAGAAGATGAACGTTTTCGTATTCTTGGTAAAATTTTTTCGGAATCAGAGGTTTATATCTTTGATGATGGAGGTTTACCTCTATTTGCAAGTCATAGACCTGCGGGACAAGAAGTTTGTCTATATACTGGACTATTTTCCGCAATTCAGTCAATGAGTTCTGATTTGATCGGACACACTCCTGACCATCTAACAGCTGGCGACAAAAGATGTGTTTTCACATCCGTCATGGGTCCTGCAAATACCTCTGTAAGAGGAGTAGCAATATGTAAAGCTGGAAATGAAAATCTTGCAAAAACAGATTTAGCCCTTTCAATGAAGCTTGTCAAGGGATTATTAGAAAAGGGAGAACCAGAATATTCAATCAATGATAAAATTCAAGCTTTACTCGTTCAAGCTCAACAAAATGGTACAATAGACTCTATATTAAATACTACCGACTTTCATGCAAGCTAATTTAATTCCAGAAGAACTTTTCATAATTAAGGACTCATCGAATCTTGAGACTGGAGAACTCTCTCACAAACCTTTTCTGCTTGCATGAATTCTTCAATTAATTCATGAATTCGGTTATGTTCAATATATATCTCTCCTGCCCACAATGTTAGATAGATTATTAGTGAATTCGGTTGAAATAAGGAGCTATTTTGAGTTGTGCTAAGTATTTCTTTCCTGAGTGATAATTCGCGATCATACATATCAACAATTTCTTGAAAAGTCCTCTCTGCTTGTTCAAGAGTTTCCAGATCATGTGACCAGGATTGATTACCCTCCGAATATTGTGTTTTGATTATTAATAAATAGTCTTGCCGAAATTGCTCTTCTATTTTGCGCATTTCATTAACAATTTCGTTTAATTGACTTAAGTATATATTCAAATCATGAATGCTCTTATTTATCAATTCTGCCAGGTGAAAGGATATTCTTTCAGGAACATCAGGAAATTTTGCGAGTAGATCCTCCGAAAAAGCACCTCTTTGTTGGATTAGATTTAATCTAGATAAAGTCCCAAGTATTGTATTTATGGCTTTGATTGATTGAGCTTGAACTGCATTCCATTTCTTTTCTGCAATCTGAAGTCTCTTTTTAAAAACTCGAATATTTTGGTTCAACCTTTTTCCTCACTTATATAAACCTTGGACGGGGCTAATAAAATTATTCAAACGGGAAAATCCCTCCAAAAGCTATCAATTAATTAGGTAAATTTATTATATAAATATATAAAATTGGTTATAGATAATTTCAGATTTAAAAAAAGGTTCAAGGTTTTTTTCTAGCGGATCATGTAAGCGAAGGAAAAATTATGAAACCACTAAAAGCGTTCTTATTATCACTCTTTCTTTGTCTTATAATTTCAAGCTTTTTATTTGAAACTAATGATTTTAGTTCAAGTCAGAATTTTCTAGAACCTCCCTCTTCATTACTTATAATGCCTAAAACGATCCAAGATGATAATAATACCTTTTTTTTAACAGATTCAATTTCTCAATCTAATGAGTTCACAAATGAATCCCACACTCACAATTGGATTCTTCAAGATCTCAATAGAGGTCAATTAGTTTATTTTTCCATCATTCCAAGATCTGGAATTAATGTATCTCTATATAATCCTTCTAATATTAAATTAGACAATGAAGATGTACAAATTATACACCCTAGCAAATATCTTGGGATGTGGCAAGTATCTATTGTTGGTGATTGGAGAATACAACTTGATGACATTCGTCCTGATAAATCAGAGAATTATTCCTATTCAATTCTAGCAACGATCCCTTCGAGTGGTTTCAATGAAGTCTCTGCACTAGCCATCGATGAATCGCAATTTCAAGCAAATTTTTCAATTGATCATGAAACCCACTACTGGAAAGTAAGTTTAGACGAAAATCAGAATAGTACACTCTCATTGAGAGAAATAACCCCTGCGGTACTATTTGAAGCAAAAATCACGATTTACCGTGAACTTTATCCTCAAAATCCAGTTCTAACCGAAACCGAGATTAGCGGATCTTTTAATTATTCTTGGAATCCAAGTGTTTCTGATCAATATTTTATTAAAATTCGACATAAACCAGCAGACACATCACCAATTGGGATATATAATATCTCTATAACGTCTGAAGGATTTGGTTATAGTTTTGAAACTGCAATTGAATTGCCTTATAATCATACTCTATCAATTAGACAAGTTCAGGGTTTTACTCCTCGAAGAGTGTATTTTTTTTGGTTTTATGTAAACACTAGCAGATCAGATGTATTTATTCATGTATTTGGTCCAAATACTACTGATGCAAAAATACTGGAATTTGCCACAGTAGAAATCTTCGATGAAGGAAAACAGAATTCAAATCCATTATATACTGGCTACGAGGCTTTACAAACAATAGATAAAAATTTTGAGATATTATTAGACGCAGTTGACTCGGGATTGTATTATTTGGTGATATCTCCTGAATCTTCCAGTGTAGGTCAATTTTTTGTTCATTTCGACTATCATATCCCACCACTTTTTGCCTGGAATGTTCTAGGTTCAATTATAACATTTATTACCATTATAGCCTTTCCTTTATATTTAGTATATCTGGATACTCAGGGGAAACTCTATCGAATACATGGGCCTGTAAGCCAATGGGAATTTTCATTATCATTGAAAGAAACTTTTAAATTTATTAAATATAGCTTCCGTGGCGTCTTTAGCATCAAAGAAGTTCCTAGTGAATCAATCCTTGTAAGAATCCCTAGTGTACCGTTCCGTACTTATGCTTTGCTGAATTTTATTGAATCATCTGAAAATGAAACCCTTATAGTCTCAAAACGAATATTAAGACGAATAGAATGGGTGTTATTCCCCTTTTTAGGATTATTAATACTTAATTTTGTGAATTTAATAAGTTTAATATTATTTTCAGATTTCCTACTTCCTTATTATTTACCAAATGTGGCAACAGCTTTTTTTATACTTGCTGCTCCTACAATCCTACTTCTTATTCCAGTGATTTTTATAAATCTCTCTTCTTATTTAAGTTATAGTCAGGTGATAGATCGAATCAACTTTGTTGTCCACGACTATCAAGAAAAAGTAGACAATGAAGTCCCTAGTTCAATTCTTGAACCTGAACAGGCAGAGAAGAATATCAATTATGTTCGTGTTTTATGGAATCAAGCTAAACATGCTTTCAAAGAAGATAATTTTGAATTGTTTGTCATTAAAGCAGACGCTGCAGTCAAAAATTTGCTCTCTACGCGCTATCAACAAATTGTTTCAAGTTCTGGCCAATTAAAACCTATATTTCAACTTCAAGTGCATGAATTACGTAAACGAGGTTTTGATCTTCCCAGTGATAAAAAAATAACTCATTTCAGAAATCTTAGAAATCGAATTGTCCATTCTTCAGTAACATTAGACGAAAAAGAATCAGTTGATTGTTTTGCTTTCTATTCAACATTTATTACTCGATTAGGTCTTAGACCTACATAGTTGTAATTAATTTCATTTTTCTTAATTTTTTTCTTTAATATTTGCATATACCCAAGACTATTAAAAAGAGGAATAAATGTAAATTTGCTTGGAGAAACTAGGGCATGACTGAGACAATTTTAGAAGAAATAGAATTACCAGAGTCATGTAAAAAGGTATTCAACGTTATTGTGGAAGAAGGACCTCTGAGTTCGAAGGAAATAGTCACACGCGTTTCTTGTTCCACCCGTTCTGTTAGATACGCTTTGAAAAGGCTATTGGATGATGATTTTGTTGAGAGACGCCCGTGTCTCAAGGATATGAGACAAACATTATATTCTGCAAATGCTAACCGTCTTAAAGGCGAAATGATGGCTCTCCGACGATTCCAATAAATTATAAGCCTATTTTTTCATGACAAATTTTAACTACGTAGTGCAATTTTTATTATTTTTAATTTTTTCCTCCAATTTTTAAGGAAGTCTTAGCTAGTCTAATATTTTCCCCAATGTAGCCATTTACTCTTATAATGTTACCCTCGAAATGGGTTTTATCAAGAGCAAATTGAATTCTAATTTCATAAGAAAATTTCTCTCCTTCAACTAATGTGCTTAAGTACTTTTCATTGGTACCTTCTGTAATTTTAACCGTTTCAGGAGTATCTATTACAATTTTCACATCTTGGAGGACGGTCTTTCCGATATTTTCTGCGGTAATCCTAATGATATAATCTAAATCTTCTTCTATAGTTTCTGGTTCCATGATAATTTTGAATTCGGGGGAAGCTTCTTTCACATCAATACCTATTGGTTTAGATCCTGTTGGGTATTCGCCTTCCTCGGAAAGAACATTATAAGTTACTGACAAAGGACCTAGTTCCCAAGAGCCTGGAAGATTGGGGATTAAAATATAGATAATTGAATAATTCTCTCCAGTACTCATTTTCAATGGGAGATCAGGTAGAGTATTGCTAATCGTGCGCCCTCGTGTTCCAGTTTTTAATTTGATATCGTGAATTGAGATTTGAGCATGAGCAGTCAATTTGCATGCTAATTCAAATTTGCTTCCTTTTTCTAAAGTTTGATTTTCATCTACAGACAAGTGGATTTCACAAAGAGAACATCTTTGCATTACTTTTTCAGCTTCTCTAAAAATACTCTCAAATTCTACTGGTAAGTCTAATTGGGGAAGATGGTCTTGCTCTTCGAAAGTTTCATAAGAATAAATCAGATTCCAAGCTTCATCTATGGCTTTAGAATATTTATCTGCGGGATTAGATTTGATTTGTTCATAGAAATTAGAAACCTTATCAAACTGCTTCTCTGATAGAAAAATTAAGAATTTCATGTAATTCAATTTATTTACGGAAATCCCTGATTTTTGTATGAATCTGGTGAGTTGAATTGCCTTATCTAAGTCCCCTAGAATTTCCTTAGTCGTCTTATATCCATTTACAAGCTTGTAGAGTATTAATTGAAGGTATAGCCATTGTGAATGTTCATATCTTTCTGCAAATTCTGCAGCAATTGCGGCATTTTCTAAAGAAATGATTCTCATTTCAAGCGTTTCTAATTTTAAATAAACATTTTCATACATTTTAGACGCTTTTTCATACTGGCCCCTATCGAATGCTTCACGCGCCTTTGTAAATTGAATCTTTGGGTCTCGTTGAAGGTATTTTTTAATAAACATGATATCACGGACTCTTAAATGAATTAAAAGGAATTACAGTTTAATAATAGCTAATTATCGCTAAATATTAAAATTATTGAAAATTATTCAAAATGGATAAGGAATGGAATTCCATTCCACTATTGTCCACATTATGCTTTAATAAGTCTGATTAGCTCTTGTTCGCGTTCTTTCAAAACTTCGATGACTTTCTGCTTTAATTCTTCGGGATTATTGGCAAATTCCTTACCTAGTTCATATACACAACGGGAGAGCTCTATATCTCCCAGCACATAATTGATCCAAAGCGCAAGATCCGAACGTACAACAGGTCCGTCTAGTTCTGCTGGTTCATCAAAGATACCTTGCGTAGTTTCTCGATAGACATGGAATTGGGCTATCGTAGCAGGGATTTCGGGAAGAGTTGAGATTAATTCAGATAAATTTGATGTTGAGGCTATAATTTTGCCATTACTCCCATAAAAACGGAAAGCTAATTCAGGGGGGCATTTGCGAAAACTTTCGCGAGCTATATTTTCTATAGAATCAGTGCCAACCACATATATCCCTGTGTAGCCTTAAAAAACCAAGGTTATTAAAACTTGGGATATTCTCACTACCACCTTTAGCCTTTTCTACTAAAGAATAAGTTGATTCAAGTTCAGTTTCTTGATCCATTCTGAAATATCATTCTAGACTCACCATTGTTGAGAAAATAAAGAAAATTTCCCTTGTTATTTTGATTAGGAAGAAGTTGGAATATCTCATCCTTTTGCAGAAACACTAGAAAATATAAATGAAAAGATAAATGTAATATAAAGAAGGCGTATTCAAGTTTAATTCAGGATTTTTGTTCCAATTACTCTTTTTTGAGGTACAATAATGGCTCCTATAAAACAAATCGAATGGGAAATAGCGAAAGGAAAAGCTTTAGAACATCAAAAAAATGCTGAGTTAGCTCAAAAATACGGTATTTCTCATGAAAATAACGTTTCTCGCATTTACACTCGTTTTATTGAAAAAATAGAACAAACTGAGAGAGATCTGGTAAGAGCGATACAGCTAGGATTATATACCCCCTCTATGCTGGAAATTAAGGAAAAAAGTTGGGAAGAAGAGGAATCTCTCTCAAAATTTAAACTATTACAGAAAAAACGGCAAGAAATTAATTACTAGATCATATTAAAGTTTAAATTTTTTAAAATCAATTGTTTTTTTTCTCTCAGAATCTGTTTAGTTTCATTTAATGTGTTTGCATATCCAAAAATTGAACATAGAGGGTATTTTGGCATAGAAATAGTACCAGGGATATTTCTTTGCGTAGCGATTGAGCTCATAATTTTCGGGACTTTTATAGACTGAGCTAGGTATATAGGCAACTTAAAAGCATAATAATTAGATTGTACTGGCAAAATCTTTTCTTTATTTTTAGTTAATAGGAATCTGCAAAGTGTATGGCTTGATTTGACATTCCAGAGATCAAAATTTTCATCAGGTAACAAATTGCATTTATAAGGAACTATTAATGAGTCTAGCAATCCAAAATATATAGTAATTATTCCAAATAGATTCAATACATTAATTAATTTCTGGAAAACCTCCTTAGTTCTGGCAATATTAGACTCAGAAACTGAATTTGCTGGAATTAGTCCATTTTTTTCAAAGGCATTAACAGAAAGTTCTTTATTCAAAGGAGGAACCACTCTCTGCATTCCGATATAATTTAGTATTTCATTCGTCCGAATAAACGCCATACAATAGACTGGGACATATGGTAGAATAAAGGAATTGGAAGGTGGGTTATCATTGATAAAAATACTATTCTTAATGTCCATTTGATGAGGAGTAATTACAACTTGCTGATTAATCTGAGACTTAGCGTTAAGCAAGCTTTCAGGATATTCCAGTAACTCAGGCATAACTTTCAATATATTTTTTAGGAAAGAATAGCCAGAAGAGCTGATTTCAAGTAAATCTCTGCGAATAAATTCTGTTTTCATTTTCTTTGTTAATCTTACAATCAAATCTGGATTTTTTTGCATTAATGTTAGAGGGAGAAAGAAATCGAAATCATGTTCCTCCATAATAATAGCTGTTAGTCCCTCTATTAGATCCAATAATGATCGGTGTTTTTTTCGATGAAGGGGTTGGTTAGAGATTTGTCTTTCAACAGAAAAACTCCAATCTGAGTATTTCCGTGTTTCGAGATTTCCTAGAATATCTACTGAGCCTAATTTTATTTTTGGATAATTTCTTTTTATAACTTCTGCGATAGGTCCAGTCTCTCTCCCAACCAGCAAACCCCTCTCCGAAGTATCTGATAGGATCATCAATATTACCCAAATAAAAAAGGATTTGAGAATAAGAATTTTAGATTAATTCTAAATATTAATATTGTTAATAAACAAATATTGAAAAAGCCAAGATTCGATTCTTATATGAGAATTCTGTTAGGGTATAATTATGTATGATTCAAGACCAACTGCAGTAGATCGACACCGTCTTTTCTATCTAACTGCAACAATAGATTATTTGAAAGTAAATGGCCATAGAATAGCTCATCATTCGTTATCAAGAACAAGTACTCCCCTTTCATCAAGAAATGACATTAATCCTTTATTAGAGCTTATTAACGGAGAAATCGCGGATATATTGACATTAGACCCAGAAAGTCGTAAAACATTCATCAAATGTATGCAATATGAAGAACTTGTTGCTCATTTCAGTGGAGATATGGCATTAAATTCTAGTTTACAGAAGTTAACAGAGAAAATCCCTGAATTCCACTTCATTTTTGCCACAAATGGAATATTAACTCCCTCTCTTTTAATGAATGATTTTCTCGGTCGATATACCGGATTAAGTGAAATAACATTTCTAGAGGTAAGATTTGATACCGAAGCTGTTCATAAAATTGGTAATCCAAATATCTATTTAAGAAAAGTAGTCGGTCAAGTAAGGGAAGTATCAAGAGATTTTTCAGAATCTTCACAAGGAGCATGCGATTGTGGGGGAAAATTAATGCAGGGTCAGTATCAAATCAAATACTGGGACAAAGTTAAAGTTATTAATTATCTGGTTTGTTCCAATTGCGGAATTCAACACGAAGATCCAAAGTCTGCTGGAGAGATCATGACCTTTATGCAAGGACTTGAGGCCCAATAACTTTGTTTTTTCCCTCCTTACCGTCATTGGAAAAATTAGATTTACAGTAATTACTTATCACTTATGTCATTAAGAGAAAGCTGAACAGGATTCGTAAATATTACCTTTCAGGATTTAGGATCTTTATCAACGTCAATTAACTACTTTTAACGCAAAATTTTCTATCAAAGCTCGATCAGGTGAAACATATTTTAGCAACGATTCCAATAAAAGGAACTTATCAGCTTGGGTGCAATAAAAACGTATAAATCATGGAAGATTGAAATACACTGACAATGATTATTTTTGTCGAGTTTTCAAATTATAAAAAGGCTAATTAAATCAGAAAAGTCATTAAAGAAGCCGACAAAAAAGGTTTTGGTTTGTTGGTAAATCGGATTATCCTAGTGGTGGGAATGACTAACCATCAATCTATAAAGAGTAGAGATGATAAAGTTCCATATTATTTTCTTCCATCATAAAAATGGCGGTGGCCAAAAATGGCGGAAAATCCATAAACAAATGTGGAATCATATAAACAGACTAGGAAAAAGAAGAATCATCTTGGAGAAAAGGGTGAAAGGAATGGCGGTTTGCTATGAGCATAAAAGCAAGATTAACAAACAGGAACCTTTCCTTTCTTCATTCAAATAAATATCATCTTATTATATAAAGATTATGATACAAAAAAAACCGTTTTTTCTAAAAATAGAGTTATTCCAGCGGTTTTACTTTCCTGTTTGTTGAGCGTGTGAGTAGCATCTCATAATTGATTGTGTCATAAATATGGATTGAAGAAGTTAAAAACCTGCTTGGAACATTATCAATTTTGTTTTTCATTTTGCGCGGATACCAACTCATTAATGTTAGTCAACTTTCATGTTGAAGTACTCCTGACTTATGCTATTATAGGTCTAATGCTAATCTGAAGATTATTCACTAGTTAAAGATCCATATAGAATTAGCAACTCATTTTTATACATATGAAAAAATTTTTTTTCTAGTCTCTATAATAGTAGCTCTCTGACTTTTAAGGTAATTATTGTGTCGTTAATCTTTTTTTCCAATCCGTAATTGATGTTAGAATACCCTCTTTTATCTTTAATAGTGCTTCTGGAGAAACCGTTTTATTTCTTGTTAATTTCTCTAGTTTTAATGCGAACTGGTTCATTTCATAAGAGATAGTTCCTGAATTAACCAGTGTGAATAGATCATCCTTTGCTGCTCTAATGATACTGACTATGTCATTCGCTGTGACTGCTTGTTTGATTTTATGAGCAAATGAATCAAAGAATGCATTGATTTTTCGGTCATCTGTCCCCTGGAATTTTTCTCTTTCTCTTATCTCTACAGCAATCCCTTCAATAGCATTTGAAATAATAGGTTGAACTCGTTTCATCTCGTGAATAATGGTGGTTTCCAGATTTTCATCAACTATTGCAGTTAACACTACTTTTGGGATGGAATCAATAACAATTGAAAGAAGAAGACCTCCAGTTGTACGGACGGTCATATTCGCAAAGTTTCCATCTAATTCTCGTGCGATTGTGTCTCCTGTTGAAATTACGATGCTACTGAGAGCACTGAGTGCTATTTCAACGTCTTCAACGTCAATTTTAGACCTAGTTACTATTGGTAATCCTGAGATGTCACTTAATACACAAATTTTTGCTCCTAGATCAACAATCGAACCTATAAGAACGGAAAGTGATTCAACATCTGTACTCATGAAATCCTGCCTTCTTTTACTTGTACCAAATGCTATTTTTTCAATTAAAAAAACGATTCAAGTTCAATATGAATCTATTCAATTTATTTTGGATTGATATTAAGTATTTTCAGTTTTTCAAAAAGTTTTGCATATTAATCTGGGATTTGAAGATTTTTTGTTATATGCACAAATCCATTTATCTTAAATTACAATATTGAGGATAGGAGGGGGTCATAATGTCAATGATTTCATTTCTGAGAATTATCATCAATTGAAGCATGATAGTTTGCTGCCTATGTTTAGATCAAAACGCAAAAGTTTAAGTAAAAGATGATTAAAAGGTGTTGTTAATCCTTCCTCAGCTTTCATTGAGGTAAAATAATAAATCAGACTAGCTTTTCACAACTTGTTGGCAAGATAAGAAGGTAAATTAAAGTGGAATTGTCCCCCAACGTTCAACGTATTAAATATGCAATTAGAGATATTGTAATTACTGCCAAAGAAGTAGAAAAACAAGGAAAAAAGCTCTACTATTTCAATATTGGTGATCCCAATAAATTTGACTTTGATACCCCCGATTTTCTGAAAGAGGCTCTAATAGAGGCAATAACTCACGATAAAGCCAACTATTATAGTGATTCTGCCGGCGATTCTCAACTTCGACAGGAAATTATTAATCGCCAGAAACGACTTTGGGGGACAGATTTGGATCTAAATCAGGTTTTAGTTACTACAGGAGTATCTGAAGCGATATCCTTCATTGGATCAGCCCTTGCTCCAGGTACGGAAATTCTAGTCCCTTCACCATTATATCCCTCTTATCTTTCTTATTTTACTTTCAATGATATTACCCCTATTCAATATAGGACTATAGAAAACGAAAATTGGCAACCAGATGTAGAGGATATTCGTAGAAAAATCACACCCAAAACACAAGCTATTGTAATCATTAATCCCAACAATCCAACAGGTGCAGTTTACTCCCCAAACACAGTTAAGAAAATTACAGATATTGCGGGAGAATATAACCTTCTTATCATTTCCGATGAGATATATGATCTATTAACTTTTGACAAGGGAAGTTTCAAATCTACTACTTCCCTTACTGATGTTCCCGTACTAGAGCTTAATGGTATCTCAAAGACATTGATATCACCAGGATGGAGGTTAGGGTGGGCAATACTTAGAGATAATACTGGAAAATATGATGCATTTTGGGAAGCTCTTGCGAAGCAATCGCGGATTCGATTATGCGCGAGCTCCCCTATTCAGGTAGCTGTAAGTAAAATCCTGAATAAAGAAAGTGATTACTTAACTCCTGTGATTAAAAAACTAAGGGAAAGATCAGCCTATTTCTCTAAAAGGATAAATGAAATGGATGATTTGTCTGTTATTCCTCCTAAAGGAGCATTCTATGCCTTTCCACTAATAAAAAAAGATATCGGTGATAGGGAATTTGTAATCGATTTGTTAAAATCGACAGGCGTATTATTTGTGTTCGGAAGTGGATTTGGAGAACTAGGTAATGGTCATTTCCGCTCTGTTTTGTTACCTGATATTGAAACGATGGAAAAAGCTCTAGATCTTGTAGAAAATTACATGAAAACTTTGAATTATTAATTTATGTGATGAATATGACCCGGATAGATGAGATAAAGAAAATTGAATTATTCCCAATTATTGGCCTTGAGAGTCATTTAAATGTAAAAGGACTGAAAGATGAGGACGGCAGAAATAGAACAGGATTTTTCATAACTGGAATGCGTTTCATCAATATTGAGCAACCTGAACCAAGACGGATTCGTGCACGAATTTCATGGAATGCAGAAAATCAGGCCATTGAGATTGAAGAAAACGTTTCTAGCATGATGAAACGAGGAATAGCTTTATCTGTATTTTCTTTGAGAATAATTGAAGGAGAGGATGGTTATAAATTTCAAGAACCGGTGATTATTCGTGGAAATCCCGAATTTACAGATCATTCATTTGAAGGAGCTTCAATAAAGTGTTCATGGTCAAATAATCCATTAATGCTTGAAGTTTCCTCTACAGAAGGACGATTTCTCTCCTCAAAATTAAGGACAAAACAGCAAATTGTAGAAGTTCGTATTGGATGAGTTTCTAAGAAAAATATTGAAGAAAAACCTTTTCCTGAAATATGGGATGTATATGTCAGAAGATAAAGAACCAATAGATCCTGCTATTCGGAAAATCATGGATATTCCTGATGATCAAGAATTACCTGATGATGCGCTATGTGATGTGATGATTAGAGCATTAGAAAGTCACCAACTACTTATTCGTGCGTCTGCGGTGCATCAATTGGTAAGTTTGGGTAAAAAAGTACCACAAATGGCTCTTCCAAGAATATTGGCTGCTTTGAATCCTGAAGTTGACTATTGGACTGTCAGATTTGGCGCCTTGGAAGCTCTTGGCGAAATAGCAAGTCCTAACTCTATAAATTCATTACTCAAGTTTTTGAAGGAAGATAAAGACCCTGATTTTCGCGCAATGGTAGCAAAGCAGTTTGGTGAAATGGGGTCTATCGCGGTTTCTGCTGGTCCTGGTTTGATAGCAGCTTTAAAGGACCAAGGAAGTAGCGAAATAAGAGAGAATGCTGCGACTGCTTTAGGTAAAATTAAAATCAAAGATGCCATTGAACCTTTGATTTCTACTCTGGAGATCGAAAAAGATGAATATGCAAGAAGAGCAATGTGCTGGAGCCTTGGGGAATTACAAGATTCCAAAGCTAGTGGGATCCTACTAAAAATGTTGAAAAACAAAGATAAGGATACCAGAGCAAACGCCGCAGAGGCTATGGGGAAGATCAAACACTATGAATCCGTTATCCCGCTATTGGAAGCCTCAAAGGATATGGTTGTTGAAGTTCAAGCAAAAGCAATCTGGGCGTTAAAACAATACTCTTCAAGCGTGGTGATCTCTGAAATTGAAAAAGCAGCAGCAGGGGATCCTCAGATCGCTATAAAATACTATGACAACTTTTTATTCAATGTTGACAATCCTGAGATAACTAAAAAAGTGATGGAAATAAAATTACCAATTATTGATAATTATAAAGGAGAACTCGAAAATATTAAGGCTGAATTGGCAAGTTGTAAGGTTTTTGTTGAAGAATCCTTTTCCAAACTTCGTAATATGAGGTCTGAAGAAATTTCATCTATGATGCTCGAACTCCCTGAAATCGAAAATCGTATTGCCAACATTTCCCTTTATAAGTATCGAAAACATAAATGGCTTGAAAATGATCTCTTTTTTGAATTAGACCAAATAAACAGTCTTTATAAAGAGTCGGGGGTCATGGTTTCCGAATTGAGGGATAATGCCCAACTTCTTTTAGGTAAGAAGAAGGATGAAGAAGCAAGGAAAGCACTAGAGCAGCAATCTGAAGATAGTTCGCAATAACAGAAGAGGTATTTGATTTTAGTCCATTCTTATTATCTTTACTCTCTTACCTATCCACGAAGGAGGTAAATATACTCTACCACTGTTCCCACTTTTCTTAACTTCTTTCTCGAGCATCTCTTCCCCGTAAACTTCAAATTTTGATCTTGAATATTGTTCAGTCATTTTATCTGCTCCTAACGGGTTTTTTGTCCAATATTCAATTCCAATGTTAAATAATCAGAGAGTTTGAAACCGACCGAACTGAAGAATTCAACTAGATCACCCCAATCCCATGCTGTGATAGTTCTAATGGTACTAATCCCCTTTTGTGAGAAGTGAGTAATAGCTTGTTTAGCTAATGCTGTCCCTACGCCTTGGTCCTGAAAATCAGGATTTATTCCCAGTAGAATAATCCATGCACTGATATCATCAGATCCATAAATGTAAACTTTTGTCTCTGCAAGTAAATATCCAATTAATTGACCCGATGGAGAGATAGCACCAAAGCTTTCATCACCATGTTTTTCTATCTGCTCAGTTAATTGGGTTCTAAAATCCTCTGATCTTTTTCTACGTACGATTTTTTCATCGATGTCGATAATTGTACTTACATCGTCAACTGTTAATGGACGAAAAGTTAATTTTGACCCTAATTCTTTTATTGAATTCATAATCGTCATCTATCCAATTACAATTTCCTTAGTTTATCTAGGTGAATTTATTTTTCTATTAAGAGAGTTATGGCTGAATAATATAGGTTTGATATGCAAATGATTTTATATTTTTTCCACTAGTTTCATTTTAACTCACTTGAGGTGATAAAATAAATACTTTGTTTGTCCTTACAAAATGAATTTTTAATTGAACTAAATTTTGGAGAAAAGTATCGGTTTTAGGAGTTATTGATCTTATTACTTTTACCAATCTTCCTTGCATCTTTCCCAGAAGATCGAACAATTAGTGATATCATTATAATACTCCCAAGTACAACTGTTATAGTAAATTTGGAAACATAATTGAACCTCGTGAGACCATTCATCCAATCTGTTGATTGTACCAACTTTTGTAGCGCACTCTCTAAAGTGTAGCCAACTGCTTCTAATGTATCAACATCGATATAAGTAAGATTATCATAAGTTGTATGCCAAGGGTTGTAACGAGAAGAAAAATCATCGATTATATCAATTGCAGGAATACCAGCTTGTAAAAAAGGTACATGATCATCTAGTATAGTTTTCCATGATTCATTAATGAAATAATTACTATAATTAAGATTTGCTGCCTCATCCCAGATTTGATCTAGAAGAACCTTCGCGTACATATCGGAATTTCTTTCCCTTTTGAAAGTTGCATTTATAGCCCCTACCATGTCAAGAAGGATTGCCCATGAAATATCTTGAAGTTCAGAGTCCTTAGATGATACATAATAACGTGATCCTACAAGCCAATCCCACCCTAATATCCCACCCTGATCCTCAGCATCAAAAAAAATTAGACGAAAATTTGTGATACCATATTCAACTAAAACTTTGCCGAGTTCTAATAATATTCCCACTCCAGATGCCCCATCATTAGCACCAGGAACAGAGTCTCTTCTTCTCTCTGGATCAGGATCACTTGTTGCCCATAAACGAGTGTCATAATGCGCCATTAACAGAAAATTAGGTGTTGATACATCAAAATTTGGAGGTTGGCAGATAATATTCACTAATTTTACATCCTCCTCGTTCCACTTTTTAGTAAAGTTTTGAAAATTGATATCCCAATTAATGCTCGACTGAAGCTCATTGGCTATTAATTTCCTGGTTTTTTCTATTCCAAGAGACCCTGGATATCTTGCTCCATAATTGACTTGCTTTTTTATAGTTTCATAGGCATTTGAAGCATTGAATTTAAAATTAAATTTTTGAACTGATGCTCCCACACAATCAAATTCAGCATGAGAAGGTAGATGTAGCAAATTTATTGAAGAAGAAAAAAGAAGTAAAAAAAAAAGTACTCTATCCAAATTATGGTGTGGAATTTTCTTCTCCTTCCTTTTTAGATTTTTCCCATTCTGCAACAATATCTCTTGCTTCTTTGGCATATTTTGCTGCTTTTTCTCCTAAGTTTGGATCTAAACCATCAAAGCGAGATTCTGCTGCCTCTATTTGGTTAATATTTTCTTTAGCGACATCTGAATATTCGGTCATATTCTCCTTTTTAGCAGCTTCTTGGGCAATTTTAAGCGCTTCTAATGCTTCATCGAACTTTTGATCTTTAGCAGAAAGTAATCCTTTTGCTATTAATCCTGCAATCATGGCTTCTATTTTATCAGAAGCAAGAGACCTTTTTAAAATCTCATCAATGTCAGAAGTGTCTAAATTTATTGTTTTATCATCCCCCTTAATTTCAATTGATTCAAGTATATTTGATGCTCTAGTGGCTTCTCTAATGAATTGAATTGATTGATCAATTGCATGACTTAAATCTTGAGTCGAAGATTGAATGACAGCGCCAACTTCTTTGACTATTTTCTGTCCTTCGATTCCAATTTTTTCTATCAAAGACCCAAAAATTCCAGCTGGTGAATTCCTTCTTATTTCATCACGATATCGAATTATCTCTTGTAAAAGGAATTCTGGAGAAACATCTATGGGTTCAATATCTATTGTAACTGATACTTGCTTCTTTATAAATTTCAACTCCACTGTTTTCTTTTTACGCATCCATTCACGATTAATATTAACATTCGCAGAGTTAAGATCATTCATTTCATATATTCTTTCATAACTTTCTTCATTGGTATGTGGAATAAAGTGAATAGCTTTTTTCTCAAGTTTCAGAGTTCCATGTGTGTTTCTGATATTACTGGAGGGATATTCCTGCTTTAAAACTACTCGAAATTGTCCAATTATGTCATTTTCTCCCAAAACACTTTCACCTTCCTTTTCACTACAGTAAAACCTCCTCATTGTGATATTTAGATAAGTTTTTGGATTAGAGGAAATAAAATCTCAAAGATGAATTCCATGGAAAAGGTTCGGAATATCCTATCCAATACTTTTTATTTTGATTTCTGAAATCTTTTTGATAGCATATAAATAAAAATGAGCTAATATACATTATATGCTGGAGAAGAAAATTTACCTATAAAAAATTGAGGAAATCGAAAGTGGTTCGAATAAAACGCGGAATGAAACCAAAAAAAGAATTTGACGAGGTTTCTTGTGGCGGTGTTCCCATTTATTTCGAAAAAAATCGAGCTAATCCCTTATTTTTACTCGTACTTCACAATGGTCCTTTTCAGTACTGGGCTTTCCCTAAAGGAAGACAAGTAGAGGGAGAAACATATGAACAGACAGCTATTCGAGAAATTCAAGAAGAAACAGGGCAAAAAAACTTCACTCTCCTAAAACGGTTGATAAGTGATTCTATTTATTTTCCCAAGAGAGGTTCCAAGACAATTGTGAAAAAGGTTGTTTTTTTCTTAGTTCAGTTCCACTCAAAAGACATCAATCTTTCGAAAGAACATGTTAATTATCGTTGGGTAACATATGAAGAAGCAAAATCTTTATTAACCTTCGATGATTATCATAGAGTATTGCAAGAATCACGGGAAGCCTTAATAAGTGACTCTTAGAAGTATTAGGGTTATTAAATTTAAAAAAAAGAGAGAAAAAGAGAGATTAGAATTTAGAAGATATAAATTGTACTTTCTCATCTTTTTCCTTTTGTTGTCTAATAACAACCGTTTTTGCTAACTGTTGTGAAAATCTTTGATTCAAATCTGGAATTTGGTCTTTAGGCTTAGCTAATACCCCAATTATGCAGTCAAAAGGCAAGAAGAATGCTTTTCCTGCTGCCGAAATAGCGAATTCCTGAATTGTAGGTCTTTGACCAGTTGTTTGCGAAACAGTTTCCAAATTTAGAACCATTTTTCCAAGGGTTTGACCATAATAATATTCCATTAATAAGAAGTACAGGAAGAAGAAAATTGAAAATGGTCCAAAATTGAAAACCCAGGGGATTGGATTCCAAATTCCAGAAGAATACCAGGTCCAATTGCCAAAAGCAAAAACAAATAAAGAACTGATAGTGCTAGACACAGTACTTACAATGAAGTAATCAATAAGGAATGCCCAAAAACGAGACCACCAATCTGCAATAATAAGACGATCAGATGATGGTTCAACCATTTCTAGAGCCTTTTTCTCCGTTACAGCACCTACAGTTTTCATATCTTCAGATAACAGTACCTCTCCGCATTGTGAACAGAAAGAAGAATCCGCTTCGTTTAAGGATCCGCAATTAGAGCACTGCAATTGATAAGTAGCTGGAGCTCTTTGCACTGGTTCAACTCGCCTTGTTGGAGCTCCTTGATAATATCGTACACGTTCTGATCGGCGGTGAGTTGTTCTTAATCCACTCCAAACGACAATAATACCAAAAATGGTGATTAATCCTCCGAAAACAAGAAGGAACCAACCAATTGCATTAATGATTGGTACTTTTGCTCCTAGACTGAAAGTTATACTCACCCAGCTATCTACTGTAGTAGTACCTACTTCTCCAATAATGATCAAAGAAAGTGTTCCTTGTTCAAGATCTGAAACACTAGGTTCCCAAATAAATGAATCTCCTAATTCCCCACCTACGATCCATGTTGGTGTTGTTACTGGATCAGTTAAGGGATTAGCCCATGTTGTTATATTTTGAATTACTTGCCAATCTATTGTGTATGAGAAACTTGGATCTTCATCACCAAATTCCCAGCCATCAAAGTAGTTAAAGTTCGTGATACGAATATAAGAAATGGAACTAAGATATTCACTTGCGTATGTACTTGTTGTTATACCAAAAAATACTGGAGTAGAATTGTTATCCTGAACATTCACTTTTATCGTCACAAATTTTGAAGGATCAATGCGAATCCCAACTTGAATATCTTCAAGAGGAATATCCATTCTTACTGCAGCTACTCCATCTTGCTGGATATTCATGCTTCTAGTCATGAAGTAACCATCATTATCAGTAAAGATTGGAACGACCAAGAGAACCGCACTACCTCCAATAAAGATCGGGAATCCAATTATTAATATAAAAAAGCCCGCAATTAGTTTTAATACACTTGCCATTTTAAAAACCTTTTACTCTAATATATTTTTTTTATTGTTCTAACCGTTTTAGGAGGGTTTCAACTAATTTCAAACAATTCCCCACATATTTATACGGTTTTTTTGACTGATTTAATAATAAAATTTTACTAATAAAAAGCGTCAGCTAGCGGTATCGAAAGCCCTTTCTTTTCTCTTCATTCAAGAGCTTTTGAAATCTCTGGGTAGAATTCTCCATTTATGGGTAATTTATCGATTTCTATACTTGTTAAGCGTTTTTAAAACTGCGATTTCCAAATCGATTTTTAAAAAATTTGTTAAACAAGTTAAAGCGAATAATATGTCTCCCACTTCTTCTTCAATAAGATTTTTATCATTTTTTGGCTCTCTAGGAGCAGTTTTTCTAATTTTTGAGAAAATTTGAAGCGCACGGGATAGTTCTCCAACCTCTTCAGTTATAGCAGAGAGTAACCATGGAATATCCCAGTAACCCCCTTGTTCCTGAATAAATTCGTCAATGTGCTTGGATATTTCTTCTAAATTCATTTTTTCTCACCATTTGAAATTTTTTAATTCCTCTATACGAAGAATTTAAAATTTCTATTAATATAGCTAGGTTAATCTAAATGATCTGAAAAAATATTTGGAGCGATAGATTTGAGTTATGTAGAACGAGCTTTCTATGATTATTTGAAATCTGTTATGTTTGGTGGGATTAGAATTCTACTATCTCGTAGAATGATCTTATTCTCTGTAATTTTATTTCTAACATCATTGTTCTCCACTGGATTAGTAGTAATACAAGGCCAGAATTCATCTTTGGTTACCCCAGAGTTGCTTCGTTTTATTTTTGTGCTTCAAATCAGCATTGCTATAGGATTGATACTTTCTGGCCTAGTTTCAAAGAAATTGAACTTAATTCTCCGTTTCCTTCTTCTCTTGATACTTGTAATTGTTGTACAGGCATTCTACCTGTTATCTCAAGGAATTGAGGCTCTTGCAATCTTCTCTGATCTATTGATTCAGCTTTTTCCCTTATTTACATTTTTCAGCTGGGCCCTTCTTGTTCCCTTAGCTTCATTCGCCTTTTCTAAAGGCATGTTTTCTAATAAAATAACAGGAAGCATCCTTTTTCTTGGGAAACCGCGTTCAGATCAAAAATCAATATTTTCAGGTATTATGGCACTTATCGCGTTTCTTTCAATAATTTGGAATCTAATTATTACCTATCTTGGATTTACTCAAAACCATTTCAGTTATTCCTTAGTTGGAATATTTGGTACAGCAGTCGGAATAATAGTTATTTTGTGTGTTCGCGGGTGGATATTTACAGATGATGTATTCAATACCAGTATTGGATTTTTCTTTATCATGACTCTCCCAAATCAGATAATGATTTTCTTTACATCGGTTAGTGGATCTGAAAATATCATTACGAGTTTTGATTTCATTTTAGTAACTTTTTCTTTGCTATATAGTGCCCAAAACATATCTCGTCGCATTAAAATGAAAGGTGTAGTTCATGATCCTACTATAAAAAGTGATAAACAAGCAAAGGAAGATCCCTTTCGAATTGGTCGATTTATTGGGTTTGTAGGGGGAGAAGGGGTTGTTTTAATATACCTAGGATTAGCCCTAGGTTTTCATCTAATCCAATTACAGATTTTAAGTGGATATGCTTCCGTTTATGAAACTCTTTTCGGGGGGTTGGATTTCTCTGAAGCTTATCATGACATCACACTCATATTTATGGTAATAATCTTGTTAGTTGTTATGGCCTTCTATACCATACAGAGAGGTGGTGGATATTGGGAATCCGAAATTTATAGATTTGACTTTTTACCTCCATATGATAATCTTGTAGATTATTTAGAAAGATTAAAAACTGGCGAGATAACTAAAACAGATCTAGTTATAACTGCGGGCAAAAAAGCTATGTCCGCTGGTAGTGTAGGTATTTTTGCCGCCGCGAGGAAATTTAGAGACAGAATTTTCGGAGATAACGATTAAATCAGCTTCAATAATATAGAGGAGGCTTAATTTTTTTTATTTATTCGAATACTCCCTTTTGAGACAACATTATGTTTGTGAATAGATTCTTGTGAAACAGTTTTTGCTTGTATCTCAAGATCGTGATGCGAGAATTTCTCTTTGGTAAATTCTAAGATATTTCTCGTCACATCTTCAACAAATAGCGGATTTTTATGCATTTGATTAACAATCCACAGTTCATCTTCGGATTTCAACAAGCTATATGTTGGAGCTGAAAAACTTTGATCTAAGACCCTAGAGAGTTCTTCCATATCTGGAATATCTTCAGTTCGTCCTTTAACTCTAACCTCTCCATAGGCTCGTTGAATGTGGGTGTTTCCAGTTTTATTTAATGAAAGTGCGTGTGGACAAACAGTATTTCCATATGTTCCTAGCTGTAATTCATGGAGGGTATTGCCGAGCTCCCAAGTGGTTATTAATTTTGCAATATAGCTCTCCTTTGTCTTTTTCTTGGATGCAGGAGTCAATCTCGAGGCAAAGAAAATGAAATCTAATGTAATTGACCCTTTTTCGAACGGATGGCGTTCATTCAAGGTTTTCAATATATGAATTGACATTTCTTCGAGGGAATAATATGATTGCTCTTCGCTACTTAATATGTCTGCGATTGCTTCAACAAATCGTGATAAATGCGCTCCTTTTCGCGAAGATGGCAAATTAATAACTACAGTAATTTTCAACGTATATCGATATATCTTGGTCCCTCTAGTCACTGAAATTTGTGTGTAAAAGTCAGTTACGCCCACTTCATCTAAAGAAAGATGATATTTCGGTTCTTCATCTTGCATATCTTGGGTCAATGTTCGGTTCACCACTAAGCATTTTTTCCTTTTTAATGGAATATTCGTTTCAGATTATTTATTCCAATCTACTTTTGCTAATGCAAAAGAATATTTTATATGGATTTGAATCGATTGTGAGATTCTTATATGGGAATGAATCTGTTAATACTTTTATCTAGTTATGAGAATGTCGGATAGATGTTGGTGATTTATTTATTCTCTTGTGAGATAATTCTATTAATATAATGCTAAATTACTCTAGAAATCCTTTTTTTCCTCAATAGAATAAAAGTTCATAAACTAGGAATCCTCAATTAAATAAAATTTCATCAAATCTGTTTTAAAAGGTGAATTTCATGTTGTTAAAAGAAAAAATTTATGACCTGTGTTCGAAATTTCCTCATCTTAAGTACGTTTATCCAATATATTTTTTTTCCTTAATATTGGCTACTTTTTTATCCCAAATAGATTTGGTGATTGAGAATTCCCCTCCTTTTCATATTGTTATTCATCCAATCATTTTGATCATACTAGCAAGTATTTATTCCCTTTTTATTTTATTCCCACTAGACAATTTAATTGATAGATTAGAAAAATTTCGTCAAGAAAGATTAAAATCCAAATATATAACATCATTTCTTTATATTTATCTTATTTATATTCTCCTTCTCTTCTTCTTCTTTTTAAAAACGGAATCTTTCTTCATTCCGATGTTATTAGAACCTGGAATATTAAATCCCGTTTTTCCTTGGACTATTGCCCTTTTCATCCCAATAATTATATTTTATATTGTACTTGATACCTTAATAAGGAGAGGAGCCTCTCCAATTCCTGAAGGTACTCCTCCAGACTTAGATAAGACCAAAACTAGTCTAGCAAGTTCTGAAAAACATTTAAACTCCATAAGTATTAAATCTGATTCTTTACGTTTCAGTTTCATTTTATTTCTAGTTCTTGTTTTAGGTTTTTCATTATTCAGTGTTATACTTGTAACTTCTTCAACATATAGAATGAATATAAGCAATCCTTGGTTTAGAAGCGATGCAAGAATTGGATTAGCGTTTATTTTGTTACCTACATTGTTAGCTGTTCTTGGGGGTATAATTGTGGGTTTATTGGGATTAATAATGACTATCTTGCTATTCATTAGGACTGACAGAATAAGATATTTTTCTAGGAAATATTATGCTATACCAACTGTTTTAAGTATATTTTTTCTTCTACTATTTTTAATCACTCCATTTGCCATAAACTTGAGATCAATGGAAATAAATCGCTCATATTCGCAAGCTCTAAATGACAATGAATTTTTAATATCAGAAAACTCGATATCGCTATATAATAATTCTCCTCAGTATCTCGGAGAGTTCCGATTCGATGTTGATATGACCTATATGGTCATTTTAAAGATCGAGAAACAACCACTACCAAACCGAGAGATAGAATTGTCTTTTAGCTTTTATAATGTTTCTTCTGAGGAATATATTGATGAACCGTTGATTTCCGACGGGGGAATTTCTTATAATACTATTCCAAGTCAAATATTCATAGAAAGTACGCAAATTCATCTAATAGGAGAACCAGAAACTTACAATTATATCATTACAACAATTCGTGTCTTTTTCTGGAAATCGAATCAAAGAGAGTACAATAATCTTGGTGTAAACTGTTCTGTCAATTTATCAGATGAATTTCCTGTAGAAGAGAACTCATCAATCTTCATTCTGTTCCTAAAAGATCCATCTGCAGTGATTAAAAGAGGATATGATGAATTAGAAGTGCTTAATGAATTTCTGGATTTATACTCTTTTTTCATTTTGGTTCCCGCTATTCTTATTCTTTTGAATAGCTTCCCACCTCTAGTTATATTAATGAGAAGGAAATAGCCAGTAAAAATCCAATTAATAGATATATAATAAACCATCATGATTTACTTAATTTCTGCTAGCTACCGAAATTAGAGTTGGTTATTTTCCGCAGTTAATAATGATTGCCAAAATTGGTCAAAATTCTTATACTTCCACTGGAAATTAATTTTCATGACTGTATTATTAAAGAAAAAAAGGGAATAAAAATGCAAACTATAGGAATTCTTGGTGCAGGGATTATGGGCAATGGAATTGCCCAGGTTAGTGCAATTGCTGGATATAATGTTCTATTATATGATATAGAACAAAAATTCATCGACAGGGGACTAACCGAGATGGAAAAGTCTCTCAGTAGGATGGTTAAAAAGGAAAAATTACTTGAGACTGATGTTCCTAAGATCATGGGTAAAATTAAAGCATCCTTGGATTTGAAGGATTTTAAGGATTGTGATCTAATAATAGAGGCCATTCCTGAAATAATTTCATTAAAGAAGGAAACTTTCGCTAAATTAGACATTATTTGTAAGAAAGATTGTATAATTGCATCTAATACATCTGCTATCAGTATAACCGATTTAGCATCCTCTGTTTCAGCTGAACGTCAAACAAAGTTCATTGGATTACATTTCTTTAATCCAGTTCCAATGATGAAACTGGTTGAGGTTATCAAGGGAGAAGTCACTTCTGAAGATACTTTAAACACTTCAATTGAATACTGCAAAATTATCCAGAAGGAAACTGTTGTAATTAATGATCTACCCGGTTTTGCTACAACACGACTTGCAGTTATTATACTTAATGAGGCGGTGTTTATGTTGCAAGATGGATTAGGATCTGTAGAGGAGATTGATAAATCAATCAAGCTAGGACTTGCACATCCTATGGGTCCACTGACTCTTGGAGATTTGATAGGTTTAGATACGGCTCTACATATTTTGGACTACTTAAGAGACGAATTTGGGCCTAAATTCCAAGCTTGTCCTCTATTAAGAAAAATGGTTCGTGCAGGAAAATTGGGTCGAAAATCAGGAGAAGGATTCTATAAATATTGACCGCTATCGAAAAGTAGAAAAAGTACGAATAGCATATACATATACAAGCTTCAAAGAATATCGAAATTAATGCATTTTTTAGAGATATCACCACTATTACTAGTTTGAACTAGCACAATCTGAGCTGTTAAGGAATTGGTTCCCCCCAAAATTATTAGTATCTATTCAAGAACTTCAGGATGTGGAAAAAAGACTATTGCGCTGAATGTTTTCACATCTTATGCACGTTCGAATCCAGGGTCACGAATTTTGATAGTAGATTTTTCCATTACGGAAAAACTACGATATAGCTTATTATCTTATGGAAAGTCTCATTTTACTAGTTCTGATTTCATTCGTGAGATCTCTGATGATATACTTGTAGAAGAGGCATTAGTTATCTTTGAAGATGCAAATGAAGACTCTTTTTTACGTGTTTTGCCATCTTCAGGCTGTGCTATCCCAGATACTGATCTACATGAGAAGATAAGGTATAGGACTAATAGTCTATTTTTTAAAGACACGATCAACCTCCTAGTTTTTATTCTTCCTTCTAGCCTCGAGGATAAATCAATTTCAATGAGTGCTATCTTAAATAGTGATATAGTTTGGACTATATCAACAGAAAAATATCCTACCCTTAATCTCACAAAATCTACAATTAAAAACTTCTTCACCTTCTTAACAAAGCCCAGCCTTTTAATACTTAATATGATTAGGCCTCCAATTGTTTTTAACCAATATGATCAATATATCGAAAGTTTAGAGACAAAGTTACGACATCCTGTATTCTATTCTATTCCTTGGTCTAATGAATTAAATGAATTCCCAGACAAAGGTGTTTTCGTCATAGAAAATCCTGAATCCAGATTTAATGACATTTTTGATGATTTGAGCAATAAGTATTATCAGAGTGCTGAGAAAGGAACTTTTATTGAACAAGTTGATGAATCTGAAGCTCCACCAATTGCTTTGTTTATTACTGGAATAAGTTCAGGTTCTACAATGTACTATTATTTTTTTGGCAAATCTGAAGACGAAATGAAAAATCCAGCTTTGATTACAGCCGCAATGGCAAGTATTGCTCTTATGGTTTCCGAAACTGCTGGCAGAAGAGGAGATTTGCGCTATATTGATAATGGCAACATTAAAATTATTCAGAGAAAAGGTAAAAAAGTTGTGGGAATTTTATATAGCCCTACAATGAATGAGTCATTGACAGATATGTTGTTTAATTTTATCAAGAAATTTGAACTTGAATACAATGATGCAATAAATGATTTTGGAAATACAGGAAGATTAGGAGGGTTTAAAGGGGCTAATAAATTAGTAGAGGAGATCTTTGAAAGTTTTATTTTCGATATAACTACTGTTTCTGATTCTTTACGAAGTAAGATTCTCTCTTATGGAGGAGAAAAAGACTTATTACGGGGAGATCCTGAAGAATTATTCAAAGACTTTGTGAGGAAAAATTACCAAAACCCTGAGGTCCAAGAGCTTCTCTTTTTTGAATTTACAACACCTCATAATGCAAGACATGATTTTCTTCGGGAAGTGGGTATTAATCCACGTGCTAAACGTCGAAGTCTAGAAGAGAAAATTGGTAAGAAGATTTGTGATTGTACAGAACCACCTAAATACATCCAAATCCAAGCGTTTGACACATTAGGGATGCTTTCTCTTCCAGAGGAATTAAGACCCACTGTTAGGGCTTTGTTTACCTCAAATATTCTATCTCCCGAAACAGCTGCTAAAATAACTAAGAGAGATCATGAAATTGAACAACAATCATTGGAGCAATTACGCAAATTAGGATATGTAAAACGAGTTGATACATATTCAGAGTAATTTAACATTAAAAAAGAAGAAGAATGAATTAGTAAGCATTACTCTCCGCGTTAAAAATCTTTTAAATACAAAACTACAAATTTGGCAGTATCAACATTTATTTATGTGATAACATTCACGAATTCTAAGCAGTTAAATGACTCCGAATGATTCTAAACGAAGGTATTTTTTATTATTTTTCGTTACCTTGATATAAGAGAAGGTGAAATCGAAATTGGAACGACAACACGACCAGTATGCTACGATTAAAGTTGAGGAAATGATAAAAAATCGTAAGATGGCTCAGAAGAAAGAGCATATTGAAATAATCAAAAATAAAGGTCTGATTCAAAAGACCCTTGCTGCAATTCGTGGTAAGGAAGTTTCAGAACAGGAAGTTGTAAATACGATTTCTTGGTTAGAAAAAGTATCAAAGTACGTTCCCATCGCTAGTGATCGGGAACTTGAGGAAATTGTAAAAATTATGGTCCTCCTAAGTAAAGAGCGAGCTAAGTTAAATGAACTGTATGATAAACCAGGATTGAACTTAATGAAAAGAGTTCGGGAAGGGATGATCCGTTATATGGTTGTTTTGAGCGAATTACGAGCTCGAAGAAAGGAATACCTAGAACACTGGTTTACAGATGAATATTGGATTAGCGAATGGAGTCGGGTGTTACTAGATTTAAAACCTGAAGACAATATGGTTAAATATGGATTCGATGATATAAAAACAAAGGATTTTCTATTTTTACTTGAGTTGGAATTAGCTGCTGCTGATGATGCATCCAAAGTTGAGAAACCTATGATTCGTTTGCAACCTGTTGCAAATAAGGATTCATTTATAATCATTCCTACCGAAATTGCAGCCTCTGATTACAAAATTCAAGTAGATCGGATTGTAAGTAACGATATTACATTCACACAATGGGTACGAGATACCTTGATATCATTAAAATTACCTAATTAGGAAAGGTGAGAAAAATTTCAGACGATCGACGATTATGGAAAATAGTATTAGCTGGTGATGGAGCTGTCGGGAAAACTTCTTTACGAAAACGATATCTTGGTGAAGGTTTTGATACTGACTATTTGAGTACAATGGGAGCTGATTTTGCCCTATATGATACCGAGATTGGGAGTACTCAAATTCGGTGGCAAATTTGGGACTTAGCAGGTCAACCTGTCTTTAAAGAAGTCGTAAAAGCCTACTATACAAAGATATTTGGTGGTGTACTTGTATATGATGTTACTCGTCGCCAAACTTTTGAGAATGCAGAGAAATGGCTAAATGACCTCTGGGCAAATTCTGGCCGTGAAACAAAAGTACCAGTAGTTCTTCTAGCGAATAAAATAGACCTTCGTGAGGAAGGAGCTGAAACGGTTTCTACGGAAGAAGGTAGCAAATTGGCCGCAAAACTCGGCATAAAATTCATAGAAACATCAGCTAAAACTGGAGAAGGAGTAAAGAAGGCTTTTGCTTATCTTGGGGAAGACATTCTATCATACACTTCTCAATAATATCCTCTTTTTTTCCCCCATTTTCTCTTTTTTTCTGATTATTGATGTTATTCAGGATCTTTCGGTTGGAAAAATACTTTTTTAGAATCTGGTGCTCTTCCTTGATCCTTACTTGCTAATCCATAAGTAACTAATTGGTTCAAGTGATAACTGATCGTACTTCGACTCAATCCTCTTCTCTCCGCGACATCTGAAGCGGTCATGGGTTTGTTAGAGTTAGATAAAATGTCATAAGTATCCCGTAAATGTTTGTCTAGTTCATTAAAATTAAATTTACTTTGTCTTTGGTCGTTATCGTTTCCTTCAAAATTCACCTCATTTATAATTTCTGTAGAGGCAATTTTTTCTTCTATCTTCGAAATTCTATTATCTAAACTAGAAATACGTTCAGCTAGAGTGTTCATTGCGTCTAAAATCAGATTCAATTTATCCTCTGGCTCTTGATTTACCTTTTTCTTGTTATCAGACATAAATGTCACACACAAGTATTTTATCATATGACCCTACAAGTCTTTGACATTTAAAGCTATCTGTGACGGAACTTTGTTTGAAAGCCCTATATTTTTCTCTGAATTTTTAGTATTCATACTGAAATATCGAATGATTTCCATTTCTTGACGTTAGGTCTATTAATTCAGTGGGAAACCGATGAAATTAAATTTTTTATTAGAATTATACTAAATTATATGTCATAAAAGTTTATCCATTCTCTATTTCTTTTGATCTACATTATAGCTTACTTGAAGCACAGAGAAATAAGAATCTAATAAAATAGGATTAGAAAGCAAAAGGTTAAAAGTATCCTTAAATAATACGGATTCTGAAGAAAAATGTCACAACAAGGAGCAGGATATTTATCCCAACAAGCACTGGAAAAAGTAATAGAATCAGTAGGAAAACACAAGGGAGTATATGGAGCAGTTCTATGTGATACAGATGGATTACCACTTCAATCAAGTTTACCATCAGAGGATACAGAAAATGTAGCAGCGAATGTGGCCTCATTAGTGGGTAAGGTGAAATATATATCTAAAGAGATTTCTAAGGAAGTGGCTCGCAGTATCAGATTAGAATTAGAAGTTGGTGATGTCGAAATCATTCCTGATTTTGACTCTGAAATAATAATTGTTGCTCTTGTCAAGAGGGAAGGTGGTCCCTCAACATTAAAATAGGTGATAAAATGTCCAATGATGAATATGTAATACCTTCAGTTCTTCAAAATACGATTAAACGACTTGCAGCCCGACGTGGAGTGAAAGGAATCCTTGTATGTGATGAAGATGGATTGCCACTACAAAGTAACCTACCACAATCCGATGCTGAACGAGTATCAGCCCATGTTGCATCTTTGGTGAAAAAAGTCAGAAGTGTGTCTGATGCTTTAAATCACGGGAAGCTTCAAAGCGTTTATATAGAAATGCCCCAATCAGAATTGATAATTACCCCTGATGAGGCAGCAAGTTTTACAATTGTTGTGCTAAAGGATCGATCATAAGCTTTTTTCCATTAAATATCCTATACCTCTTTCTATTATGCTTTCTTTTCTTTTAAAAACAATAATCTCTTAATTGAATTATTTTTTTGTTTTCTTTTGAAATTAACATTATGCTTTCTGTAAAAACAACACTTTTATTTCACAGAAGAAAATATTCAACTATACTTCAAAGCATAATTTTAAAGGATGTTTAGAATATTGAATTCTCACTTTCAATCACCAAGATATTGTGGAAATTGTGGTAAGGAAATTCTCCAGAATGCTACATTCTGCGCTTATTGTGGGGAAAAAGTTCCCCAAATCGACTCACAAGGTGTAATCAAAACTCCGTCCTCTTCATATTCTGATTCTAGCAGAATTTCAACGATTCCATATGATTCAGGAAGAAGTTTTCCTTATCAATATGGGGATAGAAGAGAACCACCCCTTCCGTTTCTCCAACATTTCCGTGGAGTAATCACAGCACCTCAAAAAGAAATGGCAGAAATCGCAAAAAGGCCAAATCTAGGACAACCAATCATTTTGATTGTTATAGTAGGGTTAATTGGTGGTTTTGCATCATATATTCTCTTTAGTAAAATGAACATAACTTTTTCATCCGCTTTCTTTGAAAGTATGGGGATGGATCCATCTGGACCTCTTGATCCTAGTACACTTGCTGATATAATGCAATTTTCTTTACTACTAGGGGCTTTCACGGCTCCATTGAATTTTTTATTTGAATGGATTATTAATTCCTTAATTCTTTGGGGACTATTTGCAATTATTTCATCCTCAATCCCGTCATATCAAAGAAATTTTAAAACTGCGGCAACAATCATAGGTTGGACCTATCTCCCTTCAATAATAGAAGAGATATTCAATCTAGCATATTATGCTTTTTTTATTGAACCAATGACTCTAACTGTCAATAGTAGTGCTGACTTAATTGCAATCGATACAATTGGAACTTCTGGGGAGACAGGAATTATATTTTTCGTTTTGGGAATAATCTTTCATCTGTTAGGTGTTATTCTAATATATTTTGCTGCTAAAGCCATTGATAATCAAGGATCTCATGCTATATTCATTGCACTAATTTATGCAATTATCCCATATATTTTGACATTTATTTCTCTTTTTGCAGCTTCTTCATTTATATAGGGGATCAATTTTATCATTTGAAAACCAATGGGAAGGATTACACTTCCCTTTTTTTATAATCTATGAGAATCCTGATCCAAATCATATCTCCAATAGACTTTAAATTTTGAAAGGAGAACGTGGGGGATTCTGAGAAATTTTCGATAGGCTGTTTTAAAGAAAAAAGAGGAATACCTTCTCCACAAATGACTGGAGCTATTGCGAGTTGAACTTCATCTATTAATTTTTGCTCCAATAAACTCCCATTCAACTTACTTCCCCCTTCTACCATCAAATTTCTAATATTGTAGTCAATGTAGAGTTTTTCTAATAACAGAGGCAAATCAGTTAAAGGTCCATCTCCACAAATGAGAACCTCAACACCCAGATTCTCAAACTTCTTTTTAACATTAGTAGGGCAAAGTTTAGTTGTAGCTAATATCGTTAAAGGATTTTCTGGAATATTTGTAAATATACGGGCATCAAAGGGAAGATCTCCCCTAGAACTAACAACAATGCGGATAGGATGGTTTTTAGGTTTTCTTCCGATTAATTCATCTTTCACAGTAAGTTTGGAATTATCTGTTCGTATAGTTCCACTTCCCACCATAATTGCGTCTGAATTAGCTCTAAGTTTATGGACTCGACTCCAATCCTCAAGATTTGAAAGCTCTGAATTTTCATACAAGGTGGAAATTTTTCCATCTAGACTAATGGCTGCAGAAAGTATTACCCAGGGTTTATTTACAAGCAATTTCTTCATTTCCAATTTGTTTCCCATGAAAGAGATTCATATCGATATCTGAAGGGAATTGGGCTCTAAATAGAAGATTTTTAATAGGATCTTCACTAAAATTTGTCCTTGCTGTCTTTAAGTTGACTATCAAAGCATCTCCGCTGAAATTTGGATACAAGCAACCTGAATTGATATTTAAATTAAAAGCTGGATTAATTGTTATCATTTTTAATGCTTCAATAGGATCCAGAAATAACTTTTTCTCCCTTAATCTCAATAATGTCCATTTTAATTCTTCAATTATATTTGGAGATGTAATCATGACGTTATCGGTTCCTAATCCAATTTTATATCCTGCTTGAACGAAATAATCAACTGGAGGAAACCCTAGACCAAAATACGCATTTGCTCTTGGACAGAATACCAAGAACTTAGATTTAGGGATTTTTTTTCTGTCTGCTTCACTAGTAACGATTAAATGAACCAAAATTTTGGGATCTAAATAATTTAGAGCGATGTTAAGATCTGAATCCCCAAATTGATTCGTAGCTTCGCTAATCACCATTTCATTTTCTCCAATATGGGTAGCTATAGCAAGATTGTTCTCTTGAGAAATTAGTTTTAATTTCTCCATTTCCTTAAGTGTATAATCGATCGGAGTTGACAAGCCAAGACCATTATATAAACTAATTTCATCAATTAAGATTTTAGAATTGTTAAATCTACCAAAACATTGAATATTAATAGGTAAGTTTTCCTTTGCTACAATTAATTCTTTAATTCCCTCAATTCCTCCTTCTCGAAAATCTAAGCAGGTTGAAGTTCCTGAATAAATCATTTCTTTAATTGAATTTTTCATTGCAGCAATCCTTTCAGATTTTGAGTAGGAATTTACTTGATATTTAAGTCCTGTTTTCCCTACCGCTTCATCTAAAGATAAATTAAATGCTTGGTCTTTTAATGCACTATCCCCCAGATGAATATGCGAATTTATTAGCTTAGGTATAATTAAGTGGTGTGGAAAGCTGACATTAGCAGATCTTCTTTTTATGTTCGCATTAGGAGTAATTTTTAAAATAGTTCCATTTTCATTTAATTCTAGAATAACATTTTTTTGTAATTTTAATTCAGGTCCTACCAATGCAAATTTGCATCCAATTTGATTTATATTTTCATCTGAACTCACTGAATCCACATTCATTCCTATAAAGTGTTGTGTTATGTGTTTTGAATAGAATTAATATTATATGTATAAGCCTGATAATATTTTATTTCAACTAGAATACAACTTGATCAAGGTTTTTTTAAAACCCGTCCGACAAATACATTTCATAATTCTTCAAATAATATACATTTTGTAAATTCTTACAATATTACTTATCAGAATGTTTTTATAGTGATAAAAGTAAGATTCTAATCCCGCTACTAGCTTCTAGTTGGTGGCGTTTCCGTGCAGGAAAGGGTTTCCCGAGAGTGTCTCGGTGTGATACAGCCATGCTGTATCGGAAAACAAGCCAGAAATGGGAAGTTTTCCATCCTTGAAAAAGACAGGAGGTTAATAAATGACCATCGAAATTGAAGAAAATGTTGATTTACATCATCAGGCAGAAATGGAACTCGTGTGCCCTTGGTGTCAAACTCATAGTATTACAACCATCGTTAACCATAGCACTCTTCGATTAAAATGTGGAGAATGCGGTATGGATGCTTTTGTCACTAAAATTCCACGTAGTAAAAAACTATCTGACTACCTATCACGTCGTCTAATTGCCTAAATACCAAATTGCCACGAGAATGCATGGGAGATTGGAGTTCTCGTTGTTATACGGTTTTTGGAGAGTTTCCTCTCCTTGAAACCTCTTTCTATTTTACAATAGGTTTAAATCGTGCATTAAAATGCCTAAGTACCCCAGGATCATATGTGATTTCATAACCCGAAATTTCTGATCCATGCTGGTATAAATCAACGATAGAGTCAATTACATAATTTAGATGTTCCTGTGAGTATACTCGACGAGGAATTGCCAATCTAACAAGTTCAAGTTTAGGATAAATCCAAATATTGTTTTCCTTCCTAGCAAACATCACTGATCCTAGCTCAACAGCTCTTATTCCATATCTCTCATAAAGAGTATTTACAAGAGCCCATGCTGGAAATTGCGATTGAGGGATATGAGGTAAAAATTTCAGTGCGTCCAAATTAACGGAATGTCCCCCGATCGGCTGTAGAACTGGGATTCCAAACTCAGCGAGAGAGTTACCTAGATATTGTAGTTGATTATATCTGTATTCTAGGTAATCTTCTGATAGAACTTCCTCTAATCCTCGAGCCATAGCCTCTAAATCCCTTCCTGCCAGTCCTCCATACGTTGGGAAACCTTCAATTATGACCATACGTTCTTTAATTTTGTTAAACATGTTCTCATCGTTAAGTGCGATGAATCCTCCAATATTAACCAATCCATCTTTTTTTGCGCTTACCATACAACCATCAGCATAGGAAAACATCTCGCGCGCAATAGCTCTTGGGGTTTTTTCTCCATATCCTTTCTCACGAAGTTTAATGAAATATGCATTTTCCGCAAATCTTGCAGCATCCAAAATAAATGGTATATTATTAGATTTAGCTATTTTAGATACTTCTGCTATATTTTTCATTGAAACAGGTTGTCCTCCCCCTGTGTTATTGGTAATAGTTAATACAATAAGGGCAATATTTTCATATTTTTCAATTGTGTTTTTCAATGCATTAGTATCCAAATTTCCTTTGAAATCCAATACTAAAGATGTATCATAAGCTTCATGGATAACAAGATCTAATGTTTTCGCTCCTGTGGTTTCAATATTAGCTTTTGTTGTGTCGAAAAATTGATTAGATACCGCCATTTTGGCATTATTGAGATTATAAGCAAAACATATCAAATTTTCAGCGCTACGACCCTGATGAGTCGGAATTACATATTTATAGCCTGTTATTTCCTTAATGACTTTTTCAAGATGGAAAAAGTTCTTACATTGAGCATATGCTTCGTCTCCCTGAAGAAGTCCTGCCCATTGGAAATCAGACATCGCAGAGGTACCTGAGTCTGTTAATAAATCGATATAGACATTTTCCGATGCTACATTGAATATATTGTATCCTGCAGCTTCTAAGCTCAATTTGCGTTCTTTTTGAGGAATAATTTTAATAGGTTCCACTACTTTGATTTTGAAAGGAGGTGGAGGGAGTCTTCTATCTAGTTTAGTCATTTGTAACACTTTATATTAATGATTTGATTCGAGAACCTGCTTCTTGGATCTCCTCTGGATTTAAAAAGCCATATGATACTCGTACAAAATCTTTTGTTGTATTTCCAAATCCACTTCCAGGAACTACAACAACTTGGCATTTTTCAAGTAAAAATTTGGAAAATTCATCTCCATTCATTCCAGTATCAGAAACATTCGGGAAAATATAAAAGGCCCCTAAAGGATCATTTTGGAGTGAAATTCCCTCAATTGAGGTAAAAACTTTAATTGTTTCCTTTCTCCGTTTATTTAATTCAAGCATCATCGGATCACGGATCGATGGATGAAGATGCAGAGCTTTAATTGCTGCCATTTGACTTGGGGTATTTGCACAGGCTGTATTTTGTTGATGTACCAATGAGATCGGTTTGATTAGTTCTTGGATACCTAAAACATACCCTAATCTAAATCCAGTCATTGAAAACGTTTTAGAGAACGAAGAAATAACAATTACATTTTCATAATCGATTTCAGCCGCACATGTATGTTTATGCTTATCATAAACAATATCCTCATATGCTTCATCCGATATAACCACAATTTTATTATCAGCCGCGGTTTCAACAACATCTTTTATCTGAGAACGAGTCATTACGCTACCAGTAGGATTACTAGGAAAATTGAGTAATATTGCTTTAGTTTTCGGAGTTAGGGATTCAATGATACTTTCCGGGTCAAGCTGAAATTTCTCATTTAATTTAATAGGTTTTACTCTTCCTCCCGCAATAGTTATCTGATTAGAGTAATAGGGGTTAAAGGTTGGATCTTGAATTAGAACTTCATCTCCAGGATCTAAGAGGGCAATAAATACATCAAATAGCGCCTCTAAAGAACCTCCAGTTACAAGTATCTGTTCTGTGGTATATTCAAGCTGATATTTGGAAAAATATCTTTCCGATAAGGCTTCACGCAAAGCTAGAATTCCTGCATTTGAAGAATATCTATGAGAGACTGGATTATCTAATACAATTTTCATTTCTTCAATTATTTCTGAAAGTGTGGGGATATTGAGATTTCCTAATCCAAAAGAAAGAATTGTATTGGAGGAGGATTTGGCAATTTTATGTTCTAGATCAAATAACTCTCGTAAACCCGAAGGTTGAATTTGAGTCATACGAGAAGAGATTTTGCCTAAATGTCGATTTAAATTACTAGTAGGCATTCTTTTAATCTGATCCTTTTGAGTAAAAAGTAAATTATTCCTAATTTGCCCGAGAAACACTAGCCCCTTTAAGACCTTTTGCGTTCAAGCAATGTGAAGACTAAATAGTTAATTTCTAGGGTTAGTATTCGATTTATTTGAGCTGAATAACAATGGTTTCCAATCCAATCCTTATCTTAGCTTCAAAATCTCCTGCACGAGCTGCAGTATTAAGTCAATTAAACATTCCTTTCATCATTATTCCTAGTGAGATTGATGAAATAATATCTGAATTAGATCCACGACAATTTGTGTTAAACTTATCAGAGAAAAAAGCTGAAAGAGTTGTAGAAGTAGCTTCAAAAAGGTATGATGCGTTCATAGTCATTGGTTGCGACACTGTGGTCATGGATCCATTTCAAACCATTATAGGGAAACCAAAAAACAGACAAGATGCATCTAATATGCTTTATTCACTTTCAGGAAACATTCATACTGTTCTAACAGGTTTTACAATCATTAATTATCCTACTATGCAGATTAAACAGAAAATCGTGTCAACTTTAGTAAAATTTAGGAATCTCACAACAAATGAAATTAATTTTTATTTGGAAAAAGGGGAATGGTGGAACAAAGCAGGTAGCTATGCAATTCAAGGTCTTGGAGCTATTTTGGTGGAAGAGATTATAGGCGACTATTATAACGTAATTGGATTCCCTCTTACATTTTTCTGGGAAGTTCTAGTTGAACAGCTAGGAATTCCTTGGATTCTTGAAAATCAGACGAGCTAAACAATTTTTCTCTCCTTAAGCCATTTATTTTTTGTAAAAATTTCCCAAATGTCCTAATTTTTGCGTAATTCTTGATTATAGTCCTTTTTTCTGTGTTTCTATGAAAAAAAAACCTATAACTGAGCTCCATAAATAACAGAAGCAAAGAATAGAGATATAGAAGAATGAGATAGGGTTATATAATATTGATTAAGAATGTTAGGAGAAGAAGAAAGACAATATCCGTTGTATTAAATTGAAAAGGGTTAAGCGACGGTTCCAAAGTGAGCATGAAAGAGGGATGTCCTCATGTCACTAAAGTTCGCCACTTTTCGAACTAATCCTATTTTCATTAAATGTTTTAGTGCATTTCTAATTGTTCGGTCAGAATAAGTACATCGATCTTCAAGATCGCCTGAAGTAAGAGGTCCTTCACTAATTAATATTTCATAAACCTTTTTTGCACTTTGAGGAATGGATAGCTCCTCCAAAGAGATGGATATCTTATTTAGTTCATTTAATTCTTCATTTTCTTTATGCTGGAGTTCTAACACGTCTTTCCTCACCAAATTAAGTTGGTGTTGCCCATGTTGTTTGTGTTGTTGGTAGTATAAAAACCTTTTCCTCTATGCATTAAGAAGTACAAAAGGCCCAAAATACTGTAATATCTGTTAATTCCGCCTGCTACCTTATTAAGAGGGCTAGATTGCGGTTTTTAGAATTAAAGGAAATATTATGGATATCTATTTTCTTATCATTCTTGAAGGAGAGATATCTATGACTTTACATTCCTTTCTCGTGGATTTCAGCTACCTTGGCATTTGAGTTAAACCAATTTTCCTTCTTTTTATTGAAAGAAAATTGACTTCCTCCCCCTTTATCCATACGAATTGACTTAAAGATTAGGGGAACAATCTCCAACACACGGGAGGGATGGTCATTAAAAATAAATGAAACTAATTCAGACGCGAGAGCATAATCTTCTGGGCAAACGTGTGTTACTAAACTTATTCTTTGTTGTAACTCAAACATTCGCTCAAAATATATTGCAAATTCTCTAAGTTTGTTACGAATATGTTTCAGGTCAAAAGTGGTAATCAATACTGCCAATATTTTTGGTTGATGCTCGATTAAGACTTTTTTTTCTCCCAAATCAATTAAAGAGAGTTGAGCTGATTTATCCACGACTTCACGCATCATTTTGGATATTGCGGAAAATCCCATACCTATTAGCTGGTTTTCGATCTGGGATATTGCAGCAAGTTGGAAATGATGTGAAAATAGACAGATTCCATCATTATTCCGAATCAAATAAAGTGAAATGAGGTGATTCTTCCAATCTTTCGGAACCTCGTCTTCAGTTTTCGATTCTCTATACCTCTTGAAATATTTAGGAATAAACTTCAAACTTCTTATCATTATCTTCAAAGGAACTTTACTTTATTAGTTATAATCTCCGAAGAATCTTGGGAAATTCTGCTAAACACTCTATTTTGAGATATTCGGTCTCTCTCTTAAGAAAGTTCAGAAAAACAGCTAGGCTTTAGTTTTTTTACAAAGTGACTAAAGATGCTGAATTGGTTCATTTCAATAACCTATTCTCTGAAGTGTAAACGAACGGGAAAAGCAAATTAAAACTAACTTATTCTTTATAATTAAAGAGGAGCAGACCAGAGTGTCGACAAGTTCACACCAGATCGGCCGAACTTGGCAGTGTTCAATACCCTGAACCTTCAAGCGTAACCTCACGGCCTTAGGGTTGCTCTGTTTCTGGCAGATAGCCAAATTGTCTTGCTTTGTTAGCTAGCTGATCCCAGCCTAGCCCATTTTGACCTTCCATTCTTATTCTTCTCTCCAGAAGAATCTCAGCAAGAAGCCACCATGAAGGGAGGTACATCATTACAGCTAACCAAGAAACCTCTCTAGGTTTCGATGCCTCAATTCTGGAATTAAGCCCGTCATCTAGCGTTACGTTGTAGCTGAGCCGCTAACTCAGCCGGCCTACTGCTCCATGAGCCTCTAAGGGAATTTATTTATAAATTACATTATCTAAAGCTAACATATTTGGCCAGATTTCCTTTACCAGAAAGACTTACTTCTTACTAAAATTGAAAATAAATTATCTCAGTCACCTAAATCGAATTTCTCAAATGATTAAGAAAAATCAGGTACTCTATTTTTGGCGAAATCACTAGGGGGTAATTTTCCAATACTGGAAATTCTGCTGATTTGAAAACTAATAGTAATGCTAATATTCTAGAATAGATGTATTACTTATAAATTACGAATTTATCTTGACCCACTTGGTTCCCCCTAGCTATAGTGGAATATAAATTATTTTCAGAAACAAATCATTCATTGGTGTATGTGGTTGTCCTTCTCAGATGATACAGCAAGACATTCCATCACTTTAAGGCAGGTTCTCAAAGACATCGTAAATTCATTGGACGGAATGTATTCCTGTTTCTGTGTTGATGCTGATGGGTTAATAATTGAAGAAGTCAACTTAGAGGGAACATTAGGAAAGGAAAGTAGTCTTATTCTATGTTCTCTAATAGCTGGAATTCAATCAAATATGACTACAATCGGTCAGGAGATTGGGAGTTCTCCATGGGTCTCCTTTACGTCAGAAAGCCAAAATTATAAAATTTTTTTGAGAACTATTGGAAAAATCGCATTTTTAGGGGTTTTAACTGATCCTTATGTAGATCTTGAATTGTTAAAATTAATTATTGGACCAGCTGTTGATACAATCCTTCAGCTTCTCCAGCAGTGGCCTAAAATCGATAAATCTAAAACACAACTGTCTGAACTCGAGATAAATCAACAAGATTTAGATCATCTCTTACTTATGGATGATTAATACAATGTCCAATCCTACGATCAGGGACTCCCGTATTCCTTGTCCTAACTGTAAACAGGGGACACTTTATTGGAGACCAGACGCAAAATTATATGTATGTACTAAATGTGGAATTCAAGAAGCCGCCTTAAAGACTTGGATTGGTGCTGCTGAACACCGTCAAAAGAAAAAGAAATTAATGAGGGAACAAGAGAGGCAATGGGCACTAGATATCCTCGGTATTGAAGATGAACTGAAACAAAAAAAGAAAACTAAACAAGAGAAATTATGGGAGGATGTCGAATCTCTGATTAAAAAAAAGGAAAAGAAAGATGATAAACCTTGACATACCTCCATAGCAGAATTTTTGATTTAAAAAACAAAAAATACTTGAAAAAAAATCGATGAAGTATATTGTAGGCATAATAATATGAAGTTGCATCAAAATGGAGATTCAATTCCTGTACA
Source organism: Candidatus Heimdallarchaeota archaeon (assembly GCA_011364965.1). GTDB lineage: Archaea > Asgardarchaeota > Heimdallarchaeia > Hodarchaeales > Hodarchaeaceae > Hodarchaeum. The sequence goes on along the minus strand of RDOB01000004.1, from coordinate 28,209 downwards.
ATTCTTTTTAGCTCACATTAGTTTTCATGACGAGCAAGGCCCAGTACTAAAATCTTCTATGGAACATGGATTAGACATTCCGAAGATTATCCTCCAAGGGATAACAACAACCTTATTTACTATGGCAATAGGAGTTGGTGAACCCACAGGAGAACCTGATACTGCTATTATCCCAATAAACGTCACGGGAATTCAAGGGAGGGTTTTAATTCATTCATTTGCGATTGAAGATCCTAGCGTGAGAGGAAAAAACAGAATAGAAAGTTTTATGCTTTTTATACCGAGATCTCATCAAGATAAACTCTTACAGCATTCCTTAGCTTTTAGCAATATTCTGCAAGATGCTATAACGGAAATAAAATATCAAAATACTAATTATTACGATAATTTCTCTCTTGAAACTCTCTTTAATAATATAAAAAAAATATTATTGACCAAAATAGACAATACTATTCAGAATCGAATCAGTGAAATATGTACAGATCAAGAAACCGTGCTAATTTCAGATGGAACTATTCGTGCAGTTCATAACATCGTTCTGTCACCTGAAATTATATCCTTAGTAGAAGACATTCCCAACGTTCTTCAACATTATCAAGATGAATTAAAGTCGTTCGGAGCATTTTTCGATGTTCTACCAATTGAAATCCACGGAAGAACATTTAACAAACAGCAATTTTATTTGATTTCCATTGAGAATATTTTTATTATCGCTTTTAGCTCTAGTAAAGGGCGCTTAGGAAGTCTTTTTAGGAGTTTTCGAGAGATTGTATGGGATTTAAAGATGCAAACACCTTTTTCATATACAGATTATTTTCCCAGTCCCTCTCCTACTTTCTCTGATTTTAGCCAGAAATTCCTTGAGAATCAATTTATCTCTAATAGTTTTCAGTTATTTCATGCATTTCATCCTATAGTTACTGATGTCTCTATTCTAAGAGCAAGAGGAAAGAGAGTTGATACATTAAGGGGTTCCTCTCCACATGTTTTTCGGAAACATTCTTTTATATGTCAGATATTCATGTTAATGAATCAAACCAGCTCACGTCTCTTTCGTTCTGATTTAGTACAATTAGTTTTGTCACAGCATGGTTCTAATTCTATAGTTCTGAAATGGGGGGTTAATTCGAAAGAGGATACATTCTTATTTATGGTTGGAGAGTCAACTAAAGGAGTTGGATTATTAAAATTGGTTAGTGAACAAATGCTTGAATTTCGGTCAAACAAATCCACTGAAAGGATCGAAGAACACTAATTTCATCATGAGGGAATTTTAAAATTGGAATTGGCATTGGATCTACATTCACATTCAGTATTTGCTGGTGGAACTCAATCTCTCAAGATTAGCCCTGAAACGATTTCTAGCAATCGTAAAAAAGCATTAGAGCATTTAACAAAGATCACAGAGACAATGCCATTAAAAGGCATTGATGTTATCGGAACTGGAGATTCTCAATTTACTCAATGGACTGAAATTCTCAAATCAGAATTAACTGAAGAGAAATCAGGGATTTATATATTTCAAGGATCATCCACTCCCGCTTTTATGTTACAAACAGAATTAATTTTTACTGCCCCAATTGGGAAAAGATCCAAAATTGTTCATGTTGTTTTTCTTTTTCCAGATTTTAGCACAATTGATAGCTTAAATGATCTATTGGAGAAGTGGGAAGTAAAGCAAAAGAAAATGGCACGTCCATTTATCAAATGCGGTGATCCTGGAGAGGTTGGTAAGCGAATAAATTCGATATTAGACATCGATTCACTAATTGACGCGATTCCTGCCCATATAATGACCCCACAAGGAGTTTTTGGTTCAAACATCCGAATAAATAAACTAGATAAATTTTTTGGAACTGCTAGTCCTCGGTTAAAAATTTTTGAGACAGGATTGTCAGCTGATCCTGTTTTCTTGGGGCTAATCCCTGAACTCGATGATAAAATATTAATATCGAACTCTGATGCTCATTCAAGTTCGTTGCATAGAATGGGACGGGAATTTACCGTTATTTCTTGTCATGATAGAACATATTCGAGCATTTTAGACTCATTGAGAAAAGGTAAAATTGTATTTACAGCTGAATTTCCCCCAGAAGAGGGACGATTCTTCCTAACAGGACATCGAGGAGGTAGAAAGAAACCTGGTCTGCATCACGAGAACGAATATTGTTTTTTCTCCCCTCAACATGTTCCAGATAACGATCGGTGCCCTATTTGCCATAAATCTCTAACTATAGGAGTTTTTCAGAGATGCGTTGAAATTGGTCGAGCCCAAGGCGCCCATAGAAATCTGATTGATGTTAAACCTAAGCAACATTTCATTCATATGGTTCCATTAATTGATATTCTTTCACATATATTGATTATCAAAACAAAGACATCTAAATCAATAATTAGTCATTATCAAAAAATTGTTGAAATTTTAGGTCCAGAGAGTCACTTATGGCAAATTTCTTCAGCTGAAATAAGGAGTAAATTGGAAGGGGTAATCTCCGAGCCAATTCTTAGCGCAATATTAGAGGTAAAAGCTGGTAACTTTACCTTCAAGCCATATGGGTATGATGGTGAGTATGGTTCATTGGAAATTGGCCAGAGAGGAAACTATAAAGATGTTAAAGTGATTAATTCTTCGCGCTCTAATAAAGCGCTAACTGAATTCCTAAAATGAAGAATTTTACATGATCGAAAGGTGGAAAAATGGTTAAAGCTCCTACTGATGAGAAGCTTTGTTTGCGGTGTAAAGGAGGAAAATATCTTTGTGGTTTAACTTACTGCCCCATTCTAATCAGAACTAAGGCTTTAATACCAGTTAGGAAACTTTTACCGAAGTTAAAAAGTAGTTATTTTGGTCCAAGTCCTCCAAGTCTATTTGTAGGCCGATATGGATATCCTGACGTTAGAATAGGGCCAATGGGGGCTATTGATTGGGATAATATTACCATTATTGATGAACCTGACTTATGGAAAACGGGAATGACTCTTCAAGAAATTGTTTCTCTTAGAGCAAAGCTTTTTCGTTTTATGGGAGATCCAGTTAATATCAAGTGGATCAGTGACCCTAAAATTCCCAAATTACTAGAAATTACTCGAGAACAGGTTCAAGCATCATCACCAGTTGATCTGGAAGTAAAATTTTCCAAAAAACCACAACTTAATCTTAGTTTCAACCAATTTACTCAACCAATGGGAGCAAGAGTAAATATTGATTCAATAGAATTAGCTTCATCACCAAAGATTAATTTCAAAATAGAACGGATCGTGTCAGATACAGATCTTCATGCAACATCTGCAATCAACAGTCTTTATTCAGATAAATCATCTGTGACTCAGATCTCAAGAATTTTTTCAGCAGGGTTACTTGGAACGAATAAACGGCGAAAATTTGTCCCTACACGATGGAGTATAACTGCTGTGGATGATACTATTGGAAATAATATCCGAAATATTATTAAAGACTTTCCTGAGGTTCAAGATTACACGATTTATTACAATTCATATCTAGATAATGATTTTTGGATATTATTCCTTCCAGAAAGAAATTGGTTTTTTGATTATCACGAAGCTTGGAAACAAGAAAGCGCTTGGAACTTGACTGGAGAGACTCCATCTATTTCATCTGATTATGAAGGTGCATTTGGTAGAAAAACTTATGCTTCAAATACTGTTGGTGGATATTATGCTGCTAGATTAGCTGTTCTTGAAAGGTTATTCAAATTAAAAAGAAAAGCTGCAGTTCTGGCAATTCGTGAGGTGGGAAAAGGATATGCAATCCCGTTGGGAGTTTGGCAGGTGAGAGAAAATGTACGACAAGCTCTCAAGCAACCCATTAGATCATTTACGGATTTAAACGCGGCACTAGATTTCATTAGTCCTAATTTAACAATTCCCATGCAATATTACAGACGAAAATCTCCAATCTTAAATCAAAAAACCTTAAATGAATTCTTCTATAGAAATAAATAATAACAAAACAAAAAGAGTAATAATTAGGAAGTGTTTTCACTTGGCTAGTCCTGAATCTTTAACTTCAGCAATAACGCGGTATTACGATTTTAATGGAATATTTCGGGAGGGAGATGAATTATCATTTGAAGAGGTTGATGCTAATCTAATTGAGGTAGCCAAAGCTTTAGATCAAGAATATGTTGGTACCGCTCGAGTTTTTAAAATAGAATTAGATAGCTATGATGAAGAAACATATAGCTGCGAGATAATTGTGGGCTTTACGTTATGGCCTTATGAGGATGACGAGTCAGAAGAAGAGCTTATTCTCAAATCTGTAAGCGATGAACTCGAGAAGGCAGGCTTCATTCAAGATGATACTTATTATTTAGGTGATGGCCCTGATATCCGCTAATTAGAGAAAACATTTACCAATGATGATAATCTTTTATTTTCTTTCCATATAATTGCTCAAAAGTTATGTGAATGCTTTGTGGAGGGATCAATCCTGCCTCTGTTATGTAAGCTGAAATATTTCCTCTATCAATGGTTTCAAAGGCCGGATTCAGTACTTTTATACCAACAGGGGCATCTTCACCCCATATTTCAAATGGATCTCGCATTTCGATTTCACTTAGTCGTCCTATACTAGTCGCTTGATCATATTTTAACAACGACGTACATATATAGAGAGGAATATGCTCTTCTTCCGACGCAAGAGCACATAAACGGGAACCGATTTTATTGAGAGCTACTCCCTCTACTGTAATAGCATCGGCGCCTAGCAAGATCATATGGGGATTAAATCGATTCATTGCCCATCTCATCGCCGAGTCAACAATGTGAATAACCTTAATATTATTTTCAAGTAATGTTTTAGCCGTTTTCCGACCCTGAAACAGAGGGCGTGTCTCTGTGTTAATAACCTCGAATTCTTTTCCCTGTTTTGCAGCTTCTAAGAATATACCAACTGTAATTGAGGAATGGCAATGGGTAAACATGACAGACCCATCTCGAATTCTCTCCGCTCCAATCCGAAATATTTTATGCTTTGCTTCATTTATTAGATTGATGTATTTTTCGCCATGCATTTCCGCGTTGTCTTTTCCATCTAGTCTAATCCCCGTTAAAATATATCTTAATCCATTTCTAAGTGCTGGCTCTGTAACTCTCAAACTACTTAATTCATCAACAACAGTTTCTAAATGGGCTTGTAATTCTTTATCTTTTAATGGAACAGTTGTTGCGTGTTTAGCAAACGCTCTGACCCCAAATATCGCTACATTTGTCGCTCCTTGTATTTTTAAATTTTTAATTTCATTCATTGTATTTTTAAGGTCATGATATTCTGTCGTTTCGGGAAAACTTATATTCAAGACGGATAGCCTCCAAGATTTAGTTTTTTGAGCTTGCTCATAATGATATTAAATTTCTTCATATGTGTTAATCTGAGTTTATAGAAATTATCCCTTTTTTTTGCTTAAGAAAAATTCAAAGTTCACAGTGTGATCTTAAAAAGTATTTATTTTGGAGTTCAAATCTTATTTGGTATTATAAAGAAAAAATTGATAGATGTTTTCAAAACTGTCTCCAATTGCAATATTTTTTTTCAAAAAACTATGGTGGAGGACTCAAATTGTTTGAAAATTGAAATTTTGCCTAGATTAGAAAATTAATATTAGTAAAGATTTATCAGCAAAGACAATGAATTACTTGAATAGATTAAAAGTCCCATCTTTGCAGTAATTTTCTCATTCATCATTTTTTGAATATAATTTAGACTGCAGGTACTCGGTGATAACTGTGTCAAGCATCCTCCGGCGGATATTCCATGCAAAAGAATCCGAGAAATACGAGATCGCAATTATTGGTCTTGATGGTGCTGGGAAAACCACAATTGTTAATCGTTTACTTCGTTCTGAATTTATTCCTACCACACGAACTCTAGGAGTGAATTACCGTACCGTTCGTTATAGACAAATTGAATTTAATTTAGTTGATTTGGGTGGACAACAAATCTATCGTAATCTTCTCTGGCATGACTCAATAAAAAAGGCATCAGCAATAGTATTTGTGCTTGATAGTGCTGATATAAGAATATCAGAAGCATCAGAAGCATTTTGGAACTCAATACAGCAGAATGATAAGGTTCCCGTTCTTTTCATTGCCAATAAAATTGATCTCCCTGGTTCACGGTCATTTGATTTGATCGTTAAGGACTTAGATCTCCCCAGAGCTGCAAGATCGGCAAGACCAGTCGGATTGTTTAGGATTTCAGCTAAAACTGGTGAAAATTTTTATGATGCATTTGATTGGTTAGCAGATGTCATAGCTGGAGAAGAATCTCGTTTTAAATGCAAAGTTCGGGTTGTAATACTGATAGATCTTGAAACGAATCAAATCTACACAACTAAATTCACAAATATCTCTACAACTGTACTTGATCAGCTGAATAAGGGCATTAATGAAACAATGAGCGAGTTGAACAAAGAATCAACAGGGATGGAAGTGTTAACCGCCTCTGATTTACAATTAGTTGTTGTGAAGAATCATCCATTAGTAATAGGACTTATTATAGGATATTCAGATTCAGTGGTTCGTGCAAAATTAATAGCGGAGAGACTGATGAAAACTTCTACCAGTCCGATAGAAATGGATCAATTTGACTCTCGAATTTTATTAAAATTAATGCAAAAGCAATGGCCTCTAGATATCTATAAATCGCCTTAGAGGTAATCTTTTAACCCTAGTAAATCCTTTCGCCCAATTTCTGATTTTCCAAGTAATTGTCTTTCCATTTCCTCAAATTTTTTGATTATATCCTCACTAGTACTCGGGTGAATAGCCTTAGAAGCTTCTTTGAAATGATCGATAGTAATAAAATCAGTGTTGATATCTTCACGAAGTGCTGTCATAACTGCTTCACGACAGATGGCTTCAATATCAGCACCAACGTACCATTCTAAATCTTTAGCCAGCTGGGGAAGATCTACATTTTTTGCTAATTTCATTCCTTTTGTATGGATTTTTAGTATCTTTTCTCTTGATTCTGTGTCAGGTGGTTTAACTAAAAGGACTCTATCAAATCGGCCTGGCCGTAGTAAAGCTGGATCAATCATATCAGGTCTGTTACTTGCTGCTAAAATGACTACATCTCTTAAGTTTTCCAATCCATCTATTAAGGACAAAATTTGATTAACAACACTTTCCATCACATGACTTCCTCCAGTAAATGCTCCTCTTCGTGGAGCTATAGCATCAAGTTCATCTAGAAAGATGATGGATGGAGCAGCTTGTTTGGCTTTTCGGAACACTTCTCTTATTGCTTTTTCACTTTCTCCCACCCATTTGGAAAGCAATTCAGGGCCCCTGATTGCAATAAAATTTGCTTGGCTCTCTGTAGCTACAGCTTTCGCTAATAATGTTTTTCCTGTCCCTGGCGGGCCATACAATAGGATACCATGAGGGGGTCGAATTCCATGGCGTTTAAAGATTTCTGGATTGGCTATTGGCCATTCGACTGCTTCTATAAGTTTTTGTTTAACATCATCAAGACCCCCGACATCCTCCCATCTCACGTTGGGAATTTCCAATAATACCTCTCTCATAGCTGACGGTTCAGTGACTTTTAGTGCTTCTTCAAAATTCTCCTCTGAAACTACTAATTTAAGCAAAATTTCTGGAGACAAAGGTTTATCAAAGTCAATTTTAGGAAGAATTTTGCGTAGTGTATGCATTGCTGCTTCTTTTGCTAATGCTGCTATGTCTGCGCCAACAAATCCATGTGTTATCGCTGCAATTTGTTCTAAATCTACATCGTCAGCAAGAGGCATTCCCCGTGTATGCACTAAGAGCACTTCGTAGCGTCCATTTCTATCAGGAACTCCAATCTCAATTTCACGATCAAATCTCCCAGGGCGTCTCAGAGCAGGGTCAAGTGCGTTTGGACGGTTTGTTGCACCAATTACAATTACTTTTCCTCGGCTTTTCAATCCATCCATTAATGCAAGTAATTGCGCAACCACCCGTCGCTCAACTTCTCCAGTTACCTCTTCCCGTTTGGCTGCTATTGAATCCAGCTCATCAATAAATATAATACTAGGTGCTTCTTTTTCTGATTGCTGGAAGATCTCACGGATTCTTTGTTCACTTTCACCATAAAATTTGGACATAATTTCAGGTCCAGCAATTGAAACAAAATTCACCCCTGATTCATTTGCGACTGCTTTGGCAAGTAATGTTTTTCCTGTTCCTGGAGGTCCATGAAGAAGCACTCCTTTTGGAGGTTCAATGCCAAGACGCTCAAATAACTCTGGATGTTTCATGGGTAATTCGATCATTTCCCTTACCCTTTTAATTTCCTCTGAAAGTCCTCCAATGTCCTCATAAGTCACACGAGGCATCATGCGCAAATCTTTTGGTGCTTCTTCGATGATGTTGACTTCTGTAGTTTCCCCAACTGTAACAATTCCCTCTGGTTCTGTTGATACAACTACGACTTTGATTTCACCCAAACTTACAGGACTTGATGCTCCAAAAAACCGAGAAATGAAGTCATCCATACCAGTTCCACTTGGGCCACCAGAAGGTGGAACTTTACGGATCTGACCCGTAATAACTAATAGATCCCCACGTGATATAGGATGATTCTGTAAACGTTCACGAATTATGTCAGAGCGGACCAGTAACCTTATTCGTTCTTCTGCTGGAGCTATCGTAATCCTCTTCGCCTTTTTTTTCTTTATTGGTCTTATTTTCACAGTTTCCCCTAAAGATGTTCCAACATTACCTCTAATTAGGCCATCCATTCGAATAATCCTTTTTCCCCGATCTTCTCTTCTCCCAGGGATTACTAATGCCCCAGTTTTTCTTCCACCTGCTCTATCAGTAGATATTTCGACGATATCCCCAGTCTCGAGATTGTGTTCTCGCATTATCTGGTAATCAATACGGACTAGTCCTCTTCCAACGTCACCTTGGTTTGCTTCGGCCACTTTTAAGAAGAGGGGTTTAATAGATTCATCAGACATAAGACATCATTTTTCTTATTTAAGTTGATTATCAAGGAAGAATTGATTTTTTTCTTCCTTAAATATTTAGATATATTATCACCTAAGGAGTAGAAATATGCAATGTAGAGAAGTCTTTGTAGCTGATTGATCTGAATTAATTTCCTTTTGAATGCAATAATAATTCTTCTAATAATTGTTTTGCTGCTAAAACTTCCTTTTTTGCCTCTTTATTAGAATTTGCAGTCTTAGAAATAATAACTTTAATACTCTTGTATTCTTGATATGTTTCTGGTAAAGATTTTATCCAGACATTGAATTTTTGGAGAACCTCGTCAATATAAGGCGCCAGCAGAGACTCATCCTTAAAATGAGTTAAATATTCCATTTCGAAGTATCCTGTTTTTTCTGTCCTCACGAGTGTTAATAAATTGTCTTCGATAGAGAAAAACATACTTTCCATTTCCCGAGGGACACCTGGAAGACAAAAAATCTTAGTATTAGATATTTGATGGTAATAATAAATCCCTGGTGCTGTTCCTATTTTATTATCAATGGGTTTCCCTCCTAGCGGTATATAGGCCATTTTTTCCCTAGCCGGTGTAATATCAGCAGTATCAACAAGTTTCTCTCGATATAATTCTTGGTAACGACGAGTTACAATTTCTAGTGCCTTGTTATTGATCTGAACCTCCACTTTTAAGGCGGTTCCGAGGAATTTAGCAGTGGAGTCATCCCAAGTAGGACCCAATCCACCAGTAAGAATTAATATTCCATAATTTTCATTTTCAAGGGCATTTCGAATTTCTGCGACAACAATATCTTCTTTATCTGGGATGGTTACAATTTTTTTTACTATAAAGCCGATTTGAGTCAATTTTTTTGCTAAAAACGTTGCATTAGTATTAATTGTTTTTCCTGATAATAGCTCATTACCAATTGAAATTAATAAAGCTGAAACCATTTAACAAACACCATTTTCTTCTCTGAAGAATTGAATATATGATTTTTGGGCAAAATTTCGTTCTCAAATTTGATTTCATTTAAAACGCTTTTAATAATTAAAAATATAATTTAGAAATATTATTGTAGCTTAAACGATTTATTATTGAAATGAACGTATAAGAGAGAATTCTCATTTTACATACATTGGATGAATTTACATGTCTTCAGAAACTGAAGGACTTCTTGTTTCTAAAGAAGTACTCCTTAAAATAAGAGATTTGGCAACAGAGCTTCGATCATTAGATCCCACGGTACAAGTTGTCCCATCCTTAAACGAAGCCCAAAGATTAATGGGAGAAATAGAAAAGCTTCAAAATGATATTCCTTCAGCTGGTTTTCTCAAGAAAAGAGGATTGAAAAGAAATTATCAGCAATATATGGAGAAGTATAATCAATTAAATGAAAGCCTACTTAATACTCTACTTGTTGGGTATCGTAAAATTTACTTTGACTTGGCAAATAACATCAAGGAAATAGCGAAATTCATACCTCAAGAAACAGAAACCATTAAAAAATTGCAAATCCCAAGTTTCGATCCCTCTCAGATCGTAAAATTCAGTGCTAGTGTACTAAAAACCTACAACGAGATTTCAGAAGTTTTGAGAGGAAAAAATTTATCTGTATTAGCTTTTAATCGCGAAGTTATCGAATTATACGAGAAATTCGTCGATTTTGACGAAGAGAAAATTCGTATTACAAGTCAGACTACTAAAACAAGTATTCATGTCTTATCAATTTCCGATCTTCTCAATCTATACGATCAGCTTGAAGCAGAGAATGCTTACTTGAAACAGCGTCGCAAAGGAACAAAGGGTAAAATTCAAGTTGCTATTGTTCAACTGTCATCTGAAATATTACAGCATTTAGATACCATCTCTTCAATAGGGCTAGATTTAGGAGATAAGCCCCAAGCATTGAAACAGCAAATTAAAGATATTCAATCTGAAGCAGATAATGCAAAATCGGTAGAAAATCTATTAGAGATTGAAAAAACGCTAAATAATCACGCAAATGAGCTTATAAACGCATTAAGAACCTATGAGATCGCTTTGAAAACTGAAACGGATGATCAAATTGGTAGAATCATGCAAATAATAGGTAAAGAATCTTCTGAATCGAATTTAAAACCTGCTCCTGAAATTGATGTTTCTTCCTCTTCAATTCCTAGTATAATCCAAGATATAGAAAAGGTACGTTCTTGGCATCAACAACAAATAATAGCAGTAAAAAAAATTATTACCCCTGCTGAGCTAATCAACGCAGGCAAAACCATAAATGCAATGAAAATACCCCTTCCTGAAGGTTTTGTTGATTTAATTCGGCAGATTGAGAAAGATGCTGAAAAAATAACTGACCTTCAAGATTGGGTACATATAATTAAACAATACTACGATATAAAATCGCAATTAAGTGAGGAATGCCAAAATTATTTCTTCAGATTGTTAGAGAATCCCTACATACAAGAAGTAATTAATGTAAGCGATGGTCCTCAAGTCCCCACAGTCCGTGACTTTGAAACGCTTTCACCAAGTGAATTAGTTAATAAAGTGCGAGAAATTAAAGATTGGGAGACTCGGTTAATTGCATATTTCTCAAAACCAGCCCAAATGGCAATGCGTCAAAACCTGTTCAATTTATATGATTCACGTGAAAGTTTACGAGGAATCCTCTCAGAAGAACTAACCAAACGCATACAAGAGCAAAAGAATCGTAAAGAGGTTGAGGATAAAGAAATTCGTGAGCTTGTTAAGGAAATTGAGGTGCTTAATCGTCTTAATGCTGACATTAAAATTGAAATATGGACCTCGATTGACCAAGAAATCCACCCAATTTTTAATCAATTCACTAACTTAGAAACAATCCCTCCCAAACTTAAGGCACATGTTCCCCCATTAGACCTAGAGGATTTGAAGACTATTCGTGAAGATCTAAACATTGCAGCAGATGACAGTATTCAAAGCCTATTAGATGAATATGAAAAGATACCCGTTTGGAAATTTAAAATAATTTCCCGGGTAAGAGATAATCTAAAAAATATTCCGTTTCCGCTGTTACCAATCGAAACTGAGTTTGATTTAAGAGAAAAGAGAAACCAGTTCATTTCTCTTATCGATAAACACGCAGAAACTGGAAATGTGGAAGCTGTGATTAAAGAATACATAACGTTCCTAGAAGCAATTGAAGAAAATAAAAATGAAATTTTGGTTGAAATAAAAAAGCATATTGAAAACCTTGAAAGAGTTGATAAAAGGCTCAGCAGGCTTCTTCAATCTCAAACAGGTAGTGTGAAGTACCCCGCCGAAAAAGAATTAAGTAATCTTGATTATTCAGAAGCTTTGACCGAATATTGGCAATTACAAGCCTATATAGATCGAAGAATTTCTACCATCGCTGAACAGATGGAACGTGAGCTTTCCTCTCACATACAAGATTATTCTAAATTACCACTTCAATATGGACACTTTTTTAATGATTTAGTCAAACTTATGGAAGATAAAAGAAAAGAGATCAAAACTCATAAGGATATTACACGATTAGTCAATGTTTTTGAGAGTTATAGCTTAGAAAGTTTGCAAATGGCAAAAGATTGTTTAGCTGGCCTTCACCAAAATCTATATAGTTGGTTACGTGTAAGTTTACCCAGAATAAATGAAATAATACCCTTAGATCCTAGGGTTTATGCTGCGGAGCAAAAAATCCTTAATTTTCAGATAGATGAGATTTCTCATGAGCGAATAGCAAATAACTTACGACAATTGATTTTCCTCTATGATACAGAAATAGTATCAGAATTATTAGCTCAGGCTGTCCAAGAATCTCGCAAAGTATTGAAAAATGTCAATGATTTAAAAGAAGTGGGAATCAACATAATTTCTCATGTTGGAGGCTATATTGAGAGATTTTCACAAATAATTGTAAAGAATCAAGAAGATGTAGAGATCAAGGAAATTACGGAAGTTTTTGTGGAAATTGACAACCTCCAGACAGATCCAAATGCATGTAATGAGATCCGTAAGATGGGAGAGCAATATATAGCAGAGATACAAGAAAGCATAGAGTATGTTTTTTTGAATTATCAACAAGATCTTAGACGCGATGAACGAGTCGATTTATCTTATTTGAACAGATTTCAAACAACAGCCACGACAAACCATATAGGACATCTGACAACTGCAATATTAGAAGTTGCTCACGTTCGCAGTACGATTATTCAATTGATGAAAACTATAGAAAAAGATCGAAATACTACTCTTCAAGGATCTTTAGGGCAATTAGAATATTATACGAGCATTCAAGAAGTATTTAAACGGTACATAGAAGAAGCATCTAGTAAAATTTTCCCGTTGTCCACCTTAATCGAATTGAGAGAAGATTTGATGGATTCTCATAATTTACGATTTATATTAGATTTATTACCAGAAATTGATACCCAAAGGGAGAAATGGAAAGATGTATCTATCCAGTTAAATCGCTGGCATAGAGCTATCCGAATGTTTCGTCCGCGTTATACCCCTACTGATAATGCAGAAGAGAACATTCGTCAATATAAAGAAATATCAAAGAAAATTAAAGAAACTTATCCTCATAATGAGGTGATTCAGGCATACTTGTCTCTTGTTATGAAATTATTAATCGAAATAAAAAGTAATACAAAGCTGGATGTTTAGGAGGATTTTAAATGACAGTTGAAGCTCCAGAATCTGAAATTTTTGCAATTGGAATTGGTGAATGCGGTTCAAATCTTGTAGGAAGTTATTTAGCAAAATCAAAAAAAGGAGAACTTCCCCCCAGAATCCGAGAATACTTGGTAATGAATACTGATCGCGGGGATCTTCTTAAAGCACGAAAAAAATATTCTATATCTAAAAAACGAACTTTACTCTATTCAGACGCTGAAATAGGTGTCGGAGGAAAATTTTCTGCTGGTTATGATGCAGTAATGAATTCTCAAGATATTATACTAAACCAATTACAAGGATTAGGATATGAGGGGATTAGCGGTTTTTGCATTTTTACTTCCTTTGGTGGAGGTACTGGATGTGGGGGAACCCCTGCTTTAATTAGGTTACTTCGTGAGCGATTTGCAAAAGAGGAAAAACGAAAAATTTTCATCTATGTTTTTGGGGTTCTTCCGTTCGACAATCAATCATCGGAGGCAGTTAATAGTATCTGGGCATTATCTCGTCTTCTTCGTCTTCAACTTGAAGAGGGAAATATGGGACCAGATTTAATTCTTCTCCTATCAAATCGTACAATGCTTAATCGTGTCTTGAGTATGCAGCGAGGAGAATCAGTCGATCTGCTGAGTAAAACTGGTTTAGACTTAGCAGATGTAAGTGCAGAGGTAAGAAGGACATCAACCCCTAATGTTTTAGGACAAGTATCAACAGACCTCCCTGTAAAGATGGAAGAAGAATTTGTTGAATTAATTAATCCTTTAGCTTTGGATTGCATTGCAGAAATGCTTTCTCCTGGTGTTCCAGAAATTGGAAAGGAGGTTTTACCCACTACTGATATTGGTGATTTTGCGTTGAAATTGGATAGTGTTGTTGTACCTGCAATGTATGATGATTTATCTATTTTTCCAGAAATCGGTGGAGTCGGTTCTCAGCTCTCTACTGCCGTAGAATATACTGCCGCGAATTGTAGCTTAACATATATGGGTACTAATCCAGGAGCATCCTCTGTTTTCTCTGTTCTCAGTGGACCCAAAGATATTGCAAGGGTGGAATTCGACCCACTTCTAAAAAAGGCATTAACTCCTTTCTTAGCAAAAGGTGCTAGCATATCTCCAACTTATTGTGCTTTTGATGATGATAAGATAAAATCATCACTTTTATTATTATTCGGATTACCCAAAGTGCCTGAGTTATATAATTTACTTGAGGAGGCAAAGTCTTTGATAGAGCTACATAGTGGTGATTCAGAACTAAAACAACATTGGTTTAAGCGTTCAAAAGGGACTACACAAGCGGAATTACAGAACGCAGTTCAAGATTTGGAAAAATTATTCGGATATTATATGAAACCAGAACAAAAATAAGAGGTTAGACCATTTTGGATGATGAACATTCCCAGATAAAAAATCAAACAGGAAACGAATCCTCTAAGTTAGGTGAAATTGATTTCTGGACTAGCAGAGGAAATCTTGGAGAGAAAATGAATATAATTTTGGGTTTCAATGTTTCAATACTTCATCTACTATCATCATTGGTTCTTGATCTTGAAAATTCAAAAATATTATCTAACCAAACAATAGAAGAATTAAATAATATAAAATCTATTACTGAAAAACTGTTAGAAAATCCAAAATCAACTCCTCAATTACATGACCAAGTAGAAAAATTAAATAATTTGCTAATTACTATTTTAGAGGGAAAAATAATAGATAAAAGCATTTTAAGGTCACCTAGGAGAATATTAGAAGAAGAAACTGAAAAAATAGGATTATTTTCGAGAAACATTGATTTTACAGATCGATGGGGGATTCTTGAACACATTACTACCCTTTTTACTGGATATTCGAATTTATCTCATCTAGCAATTCCCAAGTATTATTTTACCGCTTGTCAGGAATTGTTGAAGTATGAATCAGGATCGATTCAAGCTTTAATCAATAGTAATGAGGTAATTCAAATTCCAGTTTTGCGAATTCAAGCTCTAATCGCCAAATTACTTAGAGAGGCTCCTTCCGCTAGACTTCTCCAGAATTTAAAAAAGATGTATCCTAATGATGAAGCCTCATTACTAACTCCCGATGATGAGTTAGATATAATGAATGTGGTAAAAAGATACTTTGAGAGCATTTCAAAATACGCGGAGGGTAGTTATTCTTTAAGTGATTCATTTCGGATATCGGAAGGTATCCTCCAGAATTACAATCTAGGAGCGGGGGATTTAGAATCAAGAATTCCAAATATATCATATATAATAGCCAAAGAAACGTATAATGATCTCAATGAGAGTATCGGAAATGATTTCAAGCAGTTGATCAATTCGGAAACAGTAATTTTGATTCATCGACTAAATGATTCAATATTGAACAATAACCGATTTAAAACATTTTTAAGAAGTCTCAAATAATATCCCAAAAGGATAAAGAATAGAATCGAATTTCAAAGCAAAAAATGAAATATCATATCTAATCTTTAATCTTAGTATTAAACGAATTAAAATCCTATGCGAGGGTAAAATATGGGTCTAGAAGATAATGTCAATGAAATCTTACGAATGACATTGAAGCTTAAGGAGAGCATTGATAGGTTTGGATCAAGTAATTTGACAGAAGAATTCCAAGCAAGTGCCCATGAACTACAGAGACAAATGCTTGTGATAACTTCAATTCTAGAAGATTCAAAAATTGATACTTCTTTGCAAAATTCAATTAAAAACCTCCCAACAATGATCTCTAATCTTACAGAAGCATTAAATGCGATCCAAAGAACCTTTGAAAAGACCACTGAAGAAACCCGAAACGATTTGAAGTTTATAAAGGTAAGTTATGTAGAAGACGTTGTCGTTAGTATGCGTAATTTATCGAATGAGATAACGGAAATTGTAAAAGAGGCTGCATCTACTACTAAAGGGCAATATGAGGCAACTGTGAATAATTTTGTGTCTATTCTTGAACAAGTCAAAAGAATAGAAGATAGTCTAAATGCTTTGATTCAAAATCAGACTGATCAACTAGCAACGGTTGCAGACCTGCGCGATCGTGTAAATGCTATAATTCAGGTTGAATTAGCATCTTTAAGAGATAGAATTGCTATTTATCTCGAAGCATCCGTGAACGAATTAAAAACATCTGTAACAGAACGTTTAGTGTCCCAAGAGACTGCAATTAAACAGTTAACACTAAAAACCGATCAGCTAATAAATCGTGTTGCAAATCTTCCTGAAGCAATGAAACAAGAAATGAACGCTGTCATAGAGAGCGAAATAAAGTCAGAATTGTCCGAAACTCGGAAGGAAGTGAAAAAAATGACCGCTCTTATAATTAATGCAATGAAAGCATCCGAAAAATAGAGAAATCCTTACGAGTCGATTCGTTCAAAATTATATGCCTCAAACATACCTCGTTTTGTAAGAAATTTGAAAACTTCCAGTATTTGACCACCTTTTTCTATACCAAAACTTTCTAAGCAGTCCTTGAAGGAAACCATACTATTTCTGTCTTGCATGTTTTCAATTATTTTGTCAAATTCTTCAATGGGGATCCCTAGCATTGCCTCTTTAAATGCTGGAAACTCACGATAGAAACCATAGAGTTTTGGGCCACGAGGTGTAATTTCAAAAAGTAAAGTAGTTGGGAACCGAATATATTCACTTAGGCTCGCAAAATCTTGGTTATAAATACGTGACATCATGTCGCGGAAGAATATGGAAAAGATAAGCGTTCCTACTCCCGAAAATGCACTTTTTTGAAAAATGGGGTCATTCAAATCGTCTGCATAGATTCTTTCCACTTCTTTTGTGAATCTTCGCAAGTCATTACGAATTTTATATTCCTCTCTTTCTTTATGATCTTTATCAAGAACAACAATCGCGATAGAAATAATTCTATCTCCTGATTCCAATATCATATCTGCTCCCCCTTTGCCCTCCTCCTCTTTTCCAAAAGCTAACGAGGATAATGATTCTCCCATAGCCTCCTTTCCAAATGAGGTTAGAGCCATAATCAAAGAACCTACCATATCCTGATCCTGTTCTGTGGCTCCAAAAGATTGATTATAGATAGTAAACCCTTCTTCAGTGATGATATGTACTGCTTTCAGTCGAACCATTCTCAATTACTTTCCAAGGATCGATTTATGAGTAAATAACCGATAAAGATTATCTTGTTGGAGATAAGATTAATGAGATTATTAAAAAACCTCTAATCAAGGTATATATCTGAATGATATTTTTAAGCTTTTGAATTCAAAAACGATTTTCAACTCAATTAGAGCAGTATACATGACGGATTTATGTCAATATCTGCTTTTATTCTAGCTGCCGGGAAGGGTACTAGGCTCTTACCATTTTCTGAAAGCATTCCAAAACCCCTTTTGCCTATTCTTAATAAACCATTACTTGAACATTCACTTCTACGGCTGATTAACGCAGGAATAGATATTATTGGAATAATCATTTCAAAGCAGGAGAATCAGATCCCCACTTACATACAACGCAATTTCCCTGATTTTGGGATTAACTTCATAGTTCAAGAAAAACCACTTGGAACAGCACATGCTGTCTTACAAATTGAAAAACAGCTTTCAACTGAGGATTTTCTTGTAATTGCAGGGGATTCTCTTTTTTCTTCCAAATTCATCAAAAAATTGGCAAAAATCCATCAAAAAGACATAAACGCTATAACACTATCATTAGAGTATATGAATTTTGAACAGATGCGCTATTCGTCAACAGTGGAATATCAAAATGGACGGGTTTGGCAAATAAGAGAGAAACCTGAAACTCCAGAACAGGTATTAAGTAAGTATAATTCCTCAGCTTTTTATGCCTTTAAATCTGGAATCTTTGACATTTTAAAGGGAATAGAAAAAAGTAAACGGGATGAATATGAGATGGCGACCGCAATAAATCAAACGATAACACAAGGCCATAGAGTTGGAGGTGTCATAACAAAGAGGGTTTGTCACATAAGTACTCCGTTTGATCTATGGTGGCATAATATGCAATTTCTTTCAAGAACAAAGAAATTGGCCAAAAATCGTAATATCATTGGCTCTAATGTTGAAATTGATGCTTCTTCGACTATAAAAAATTCAATTATCGGGGATAATACGGAAGTTAAACAAAACTTAAACATAAATCATACAGTAGTTTTGTCCAATTCAACAATAGATCGCAATTATCGCAATTCACTGGTTAAAACTCCTCATTTTCAAGAATTTTAGCTTTCCCGCTATTTCCTAAATTTCATTCGGAAAGACTTTCTAGACGAGCTTATTAAGTTTCCAGTTAGAAATATAGTGATCTATTTCATTTGCTCCTGTGTTATTAAAGGTGTAGGTATGGCTTCAAACATCACCAAACTTTCTCGACTCGCACGGAATAAAACCACAGGAAATGTCATCATTCTAATTGTTTTAGTATCCAGTGGGTTTATTCTTCTTACTGGATTCAATTCAGGTGTAATCACTAATATTGATCAAATCTTTATACTCGGAAGCTGTTTAGCAATAATAACTGGCGTTTATCTAATTAATAAGCATTTTAGAAAGCCCTTTTTTATTGAAGTTTCTCGTTATATTGAAGAATTAGGAGAAAGAAGACTTAAAGTTCAAAAAACAGCTGTTTTAGTGGAATTAGTTGAACCTATGCAACCATTAAGTGTTTTCAAGGAAGTATTATTGCAACTAGAAGAACTACATTCTGAAATAAAAACGTTGATGGATGACTGTTCAACTGAACTCTATATAAATTCAGCTCCAATGAATACAGAAGAGATACAATCAATTCTGCATGCGATACAAAAATTTGCTTCTAATACCTTGGATACGATAGAAGTAAAACGAGAAAAGATCCTCTTTCTGATTGATACAAAAAGAATTTTATACAACTCGATTGATAAGATTATTAATCGTCCTAGGAATCAAATTGAGTCAGATTACCTTGTCTATAAGGTAATGAAGTACTTTAAAGACAAAACGATAGATTCTCAATTAATAAACCAGATATTAAATCATGCATTAGATCAAGGAGAAATAAGTGGGAGTTTATTTCAAAAAACAAACGGGGATTCAATTTTAGCAGTTAACCAAATAATTCGAACCAGTTCTCGGGTACAAACCATATCAAGAACAGAAATAAGCCATTGCGTTATATGTAGACATAACATTCAGTCTTCAGAACCCCGTATAACATGTCCTCATTGTGAGAATGCCTTCCATAGTAATCATCTTTTAGAATGGTTGAAAGTGTTCGGACATTGTCCTATTTGTCATGAAAGGATCTCTCCCCGTCATATACCAAGATAATAAATGGTAGAGCTAGAATTGATTGGCAAAATGGTTAGGGTGAAAATTTTACATTAGGTTCTCCCCAAATTGCTAGATTTGAATGGTTAGATAAATAAAGCGGAATTTACTCTTCTTGAAATAAATTTCAAAACCTTTTTATTAGACAAATCATGATAATTTTTGACATAAGGATAAATTATCTAGCTCATGAACATCCATACCTGATAAAGAACAGAGTAAATAATTTCACTTAGGGTCAGCTCGGGGTCAAAAATTAATGGAACCAGGAGAAGAATTCTCATTAGAGGGTCTTGACGAATTAGATACTCAGATTATTTTGTATCAAATGGGTGTTGAGTCATTCAGTCCGTATGCAAGTTCAGGAAAAGTGGATATGGTAATACGGTCTGAGAACGGGGATTTAGTACGGTATGCAGACATTAAGGTTTGCAGTCCCCATAAAACTGAAGTAGATGTTACATGGGAATTAGAGATCTCATTTTTCATGAGTAATGAAAGCTTCATCATATTAGCTATAAGACTTCCAGATGAAGAAGGAAGTATGCAAAAACACCATTTTGTCATTTCATCAACTGAATTCCTGAGTCTTACAAAAAAACACAAAATGGAAATTAAGGAAGATAAATGGATTCTCTCCCTCCCTATCGAAGATATGGAACTTATCAAAAAAGGGGTCAAAGCAAAATATACTAATAAGATTTCAAAAGCTCTAATGCCTTTCTTTGATAACTGGGATCTTTTACTTGATTGGAGAGTCTCGAAGTAAGAATTACTACTATAGTTTAGACATATAATCCTTTACTTGGAGTTAATACCTCTCCTTGGGAAATTGCTTGATTCTTTTCTGCTAGTTCAAGTAAAGATTTTTGGATTCTTTCTGCGTCTTCTAGTAGAGGCGTTGTGTCAATTTCAAGCCCTTTTATTTTATTTAATGCCTCTATAAGTAAGGCAGCTCCTCCTGGATCTGGATAGGGGTTGGTTAGAGGTACAAGCAGCGAATAACCTTGAATCGAAGTAAGTAATGCTTCATTCATAATTGCTCCAGAAAGTCCAGAAATGAATCCAGTATGCGGTTTAGGAAATCCTAAACGAGTTAATTCATTATCCCCTTCATAAAGCTCGGGTTCTGCAACTAAAAAGACCCCATCTGTTTTTCCTTCCCGAGGATCTGCCATAAAACCATCAAGGCACACGACCTGTTTCGTTCCTATAGATTTTGCCCAAGAAAGTGTAGCATGTGCCATATAGTAATATGCTTGCGGTGGACAGGGAGCCTCTCCAATTAAAACAACAATTCTCCTTTCTTTACATCCATAAATTCGGTAAGGGTATGCTAGTACTCCGTCAATAAATACTGAAACAGGCGGAATCAATGGAGAACGTATAGAGCCAATCCATTTTAAATTAAGTTCTTTAATTATGTGTTTTGCTGCAATATTACCTACTAATCCATGTCCAGGAAATCCTACTACGATCCAATCAGGAGATATTTCAGTCGTACATTCACAAATAGTCTTATCTGGATCCGATCGCAGAACTAATTCTGATGATGATTCATTATCCATATTTTCACCTCTTTTGGAATAGTTTATTAGATAACAATTTTAAACCGTGAAAACTAAATGAGAATAATGCTATAACAATTAAAAAATATTTTGTATATAATTGGTATCGGAACAAATTCAATGAACTTGAAATTACTTAGAGAATTTGGATCGTAAAACAATGATTCCTACTTCGATAAAAGGCAAATTAAAATTAATTCAAATATTCCTCTTTACTCACAGGGGATTCTCTGTTGTAATAATTACCTTAATTTTCCTATTTTCGTTTGCAGGCTTAATTCTCATCAATTATCTTACTTCTCTCGCATCATTTCCTAATTTCGAATTAACAGAATTTCAAATAACAGAATTGGAAAATAATTCTATTAAAGCTGATATATCCCTAGAATTATCTACTCCATCTTTCTTCGATATACAAATCAGACAAATCAAATGTAAAATTATTGATCACACTCAAGGAATGGAGAAAATAATTGCTGAGGGCACAACAGAGTCAATAACTAATATAAAATCCAATCAAAAAGTAGTTAACATCTCTTTTCAGTTTATAACATCAGATATTCAAAATTTAATAACAAGATTGGCAGAAGGAGATAATTTTTCATTGAAAGGAGAACTTATTTTTTTATTTGGATTTTCTTCATCGTTTGAGATAGAATCTGACAAAATAGAAGTATCTTTCTTCCCTTCATTGAAAATAATAGATATGCATCCAGTTTATCCAGGAAATATACTGGAAATCACTATTGAAACTTTTAATCCTCATTTAATTGATTTTAATCTCACCAAAATAAGTTTTGACGTTTTTACGCCTAATTTTGGTATTCTAGGAACAGTAAATATGACTAATTTAATAATAGCAACACAAAAGTCTTCAATAGATATACAATTCGAAAGTGGGGAGTCCGAACTATCTTGGTTATTCGAACAGGTCTTAAATGATGGAATACCAACACTTGAGGTTACAGATTTTTCAGTTACACTTGCCATCGGACAAAATTTGATCACAATTTCTTTAGATGACGGTCCTAATATGAAAAACGGATTTGAACCGAGTCTTGAAATTTTAGGAATACGAAATCTCGCAATAGAAGGGAGTACAATTGCCTTTGATATAGACATTGGGCTTCAAGGAGAACCACTGTGGGGTTATAATATTACACCTACAATGGGAGAACCTTGGGCAATCTCTTTTGATTTTTCACACAAACTGGGTGGCGATGAACTTCAGGTAGTTGGAAATGGTAGTTCCAATGTCACAACACAGGTAGACTATCATGAATTGGTTGAAATTCCAATTTCTGTTAACATCTTCCCCATTGCTACAGCTGAATTAATTTGGATCTGGATCAATCAAGGAGAAATCGAAATTAATCTACAAAATGGACAAATCTGTTTACAATTTTATGAAGTGAAACTAAAAATTTCATTTTCTCATTCGATGAACTAGCATTTTTAGACTAGCATTTCTTTCTAGAAATCGAAAGTTTCAGTACTTTCATACACACGGCATCCATTTGCACCAATTTCAAAAGGATAGGTAGATCTTTCCTGATTAAGTCCTCTTAATTTAATCACTTCAATAGATCTTTCACGATGTCTTCCGATTTTTTTATTGTAAATCCTAACTACTCCATAAGCAAGAAATTCTTCTACTGTAAATGGAGCATCACTCGATCCCAATTCTAAAGTAGTCAGAGAAACAGTTTTGCGTCCTGCGAGCATACCAAATAGCTTATGGAGTTCTCTTCTCATTGAAAATTTATCATGAAACAAAAAGGAGAAAGCATTCAAGGGATCTATCATCAAACGGATCGCCCCTGTGCTATCAATTTTGTCCTGCAATTGGTCTATCATGAAATTTAAACTCGGTCCTCCATCTTTCATCCCCTGTTTATGAATTGAATATAAAACATTCGTTGCAGAATAATCTAGAATAGTTAAAAGTTCTTCACGTTCAAGAAATAACAGATCCCAACCGAAATTTTTCATTGTAGTTAAAACATGGTTACGAGGTTCATTCATAGTAACCAAAATTCCAGGTTCTCCCTTCAAACATCCCTGAACAACGAATTCAGTGGCAAGAGTAGTTTTTCCGCTTCCAGGCCCCCCAGCAACTACGATAACCCATCCTAAAGGAAATCCTCCGCCTAAAATGGCGTCTAATCCTTCAATACCAGTTTTAATGAGCTCAATCTTTGTGGACATAGCGGGTCTCAACCCTTCTCGTGAGAATCATCATGATATAACTCTAGATCTCGTTCTAATAATTTCACTTCAGCTGTAGCTAGTGCATTTGGAGAAAGCGGAATAAGTAGATTAGCTTTCTGTGTGAATACTTCATCTCGAATGTGTTGAATAAACCGAAGAACAGGCTTAAACTCATTTTGAGTTATCAAATATTCCACACCATCTAGAATTACCATACTACCCTCCTCTTTCGAGATAAATTGTTGAATTGTATGTGAAATCAGACTCAATTGCACTGGATCTAAATTTTCATCAGATTTCTGCTTAGTTAACCATATTATTGGTATATTTCCCAAGTTATATTGCTTTAAAACACGTGGAGGGTAAGTACGTGTAATACAGAGTCCAGTCCCCCCTTCTGAAAGGAAATTGACGAATATTTCATACGCTTTAGCAATAGTTTCATCCTCAAAAAGGTATGTTACCCCTTCTTCGAGAGGTAGTTGCAATTCGAGCGTTTTTCTCTTTCGTTTTCGCTTGGTCATTCCTTTCATCCTTAGATTATTTCAAAATCCTCAATGCAAACTTATTATACTTTCTTAAAAAGCCATCATTATTTTGTGTACGACATGAGTGTTTAGTGAGATTTACCTCTTCATCCTCTTATACATTTATGTTATCTTAGTGAATATGGAAGAAATTAAAGGTCAAGTAATATATGCTTCATCATCAGAATACACAAGGTAATTAAGAGTGTTTTCCCGAAAAGTTGTTTTTATCACAATCCTTCTTAGTTTCTATTTGAATGTGAGCATCTATGCCACTGCAGCTAGTACTGCGAATTGGGGTGACGTTGTTAATGTATATTATGAGTTATACCTCGATTCAGCTTATTCCAATTTGAAAGAACAGGGACCAATATCCAATGTATATTTAGGGCCAGGATATGCAGTTCCTTCATACGTATTAGAAGTAGTTCCAGATGCTAACGCGGGATTCTTAGAAAAATTCAAGGAAGGTATTGTTGGGGCAACAGTGAATCAACCAAAGGCCTTCAAGATCAACGCAGCTGATGGTTATGCCAATGATCCTACACACGAGCTTTATGGCGCTGATTTATATTTCCGGATTACAGTTACTGAAATAGTCTATGATGCGTCAGCCAATACCACCACTACTACTTCCACAACATCCACAACGAGCTCCAAACCCCTGATTGGAGGTGTTGATACGCTAGTCATCCTTGGGGGAGGTGCTCTAGTCTTATTGGGAGGATTTGGATATTGGAGTTATCGATCCAGCCGATCTATGCGCTCTGCTATGACTGGAGAGCGTTCCAGCAGTTTCAGCAGACAAGAAAGAATCACGAAGGAAAAAGATCAATTAAAAGAACTACGAGAACTGACAGATTCCATGAGATCATCCGAAGAACTATCTGAAGAGAAAGAAGTGAAATTTCGACGGAGAAGATAATCCTAAACTCAAATTCATTCAATTCGCTGAATAAGAAGGGAGCTCACATCTGAGAGGTCTATCCTGTCGATATCCTAAGATATAGGACGCTTGAATTAATTTTTGAACCTCATTTGTTCCTTCATATATTTGTGCTCCTCGCGCGTTTCTCCAATGTCTTTCTAGAGGAAAATCAGCTGTATATCCATACGCACCATGAATTTGAATTGCACGATCCGCTGCGTCAAGAGCATAATGTGTAGCAATCCATTTTGCCATGGAAGTTTCCCTTGTATTACGAATTCCTTGATTTTTCATCCAAGCTACTTTCCAGACTAATAATTGGGAAGCATCATATCCCGCTTGTATATATGCAAGATGTTCTTGGATCAATTGGAATCTTCCAATCTCCTGATCAAAGGCCTGACGGCTGAGAGCATAGCGCTTTGACTCCTCTAATGAAGCTTTAATCAGTCCAACTGCTCCTGCAGCAACAGTAAAGCGACCATTATCAAGAGCTGACATTGCTATTTTAAATCCTTCCCCCTCTTTCCCAAGTAAGTGTGTTGAAGGAACTCGAACGTTTTTCAAATAAACCTCTCCAGTATCCATACCTCTCACTCCGAGTTTATTTTTTATTTGAGAAGTTGAAACGCCACTAAAATCCTTTTCCACAATAAAAGCTGCTAAATTGCTAGTTCCCCTTTTTTCTTGATCTAGCCTAGCAATAATAAGAAAAACATCAGCAGTATCAGCTAAAGAGATCCACATCTTCGATCCATTTAATATATAATGGTTTCCCGATTTTAAAGCTGTTGTTTGTAACCCCGCAACATCTGAACCACTAGTTGCCTCAGTTAATCCAAATGTGGCAATTTTCTTTCCTCGAGCAAGAGGAGAGAGAAATTGTATTTTTTGGGCTTCAGTTCCCCATTGTAAAATAGCCAAGGAGACCAACCCTGTATGAACAGAAACTGCAACTCGTAATGAGCTGTCCCCTCTCTCGAGTTCTTCACACACAAGCGCAAGTGCGAGGTAATCATGACCAGATCCGCCATATTTTTCAGGAATACATACTCCAAAGATCCCCAGTTTCGCCATCTTTTTCAAGGGAGGAATAAAGGTTTGATTAATATCATAATCTTTTACAATGGGCCTAATTTCTGTATCTACAAATTCTTGAATGCTTTGTTGTAGCATGATGTGAGTTTCTGACAAAGAGAGATCTAACATTCCTTATTCTATCCTGTTAACCTGAATTACGAAAATACCCAACAGAACCATAGCTCAGCTCCGAAGGATAATAACTTTAGAATATGAATCATTTTTCAACAGGAACTGCATATAAACATTGAAGGTTAGTATTGTGTCCCAAAAAATCCTAGATGGATTATGGAAGGCAGAAAAACAAAAAATCTTAAATAATTTGCCTAAAAGTAAACTTTCATTGAGGGATCTTCAAATAAATCCTGTTATTAACCTTGTTAATGAAGAAAAGTCAATTGTATTAAAAAAAGATCTAGGGTTCTTGCAAAATTACGTTCCAAGTCCCCTGGCAGGCCAGCTCATGCTTCCATTCATATTTCAGAAGCAAAAGGAATTATGTTATTTATTGGGAGACAATTTTGAAAAGTGGACGATTGAAAGGATCTTAGGAATGACTGATAACTCTCCCTATCTATTGGAAACGTTCACTCCCCGGAATAGTTATTATTTTTATCACTTTAGACGTATACAGAAGGAAATTCCAAGTCTAACTTTTCTCACTTACAAACTAGATAAATAAATTTAATAAATAAAGCTAGTATAGTAAAACATTCTCCCGATTTTCTTGTTTCTCAGTCAGTGCCTGACTAAGATCTGAAGACAGGATCTTTAATAAATCGTTTCGAGTCAACAGAAAAATACCAATTTTCTCAGCTAATGATCGCGCAGGGTCAGAAAACACGTTGGAAATGATCAACATCTTGTTGATATATCGACTAGCTTTCATGACCTGTTCAGCTCGAATAATGATATCAACACCGACAGCACGCTTCCAATCTTTAATTAAAACACCAATACTCTCGTTTTCCGAGCCATTGGGAATTAAATAATTTACTTTATTCTCTCCATACCTCCTCGGACGTTCATAGTTTAATCCGCGGTGGCGACAATATTCAATAGTCAATTGTTCTAACGCAATTGGGTCTGAATTATTATTCACGTTTTATTCCTTCTGTTGAAATAAATATATCATCAAATGAAGATGTTTCAAAAGCAAGTTGTTCTAATATACCGAAGATCGCAGAATTAGGTCGATATGCTCGCACCCTACGATCTCGTGTTGTTGGTTGCTCATAAATTAAATTACGATTAAGAAGATCTCCTAAATGGTGACTAATAGTACTCTTAGTTTTGTTCATAAGGGTTGTAAGCTCTTTATGAATAAGATAATCTTGATCTTTTACTAATTGAGCGGTTTTTTGGACTTCACGAATCAAAATTTCCCGTAAAATAGCAGCTTTGCTAGGAGGAAAGTCATTAATCAACGTTGGATCTAGCCCAAAGGAGAATTGAATTTCTTCTAAGGTTTGGGTAAAAGTAAGAACTTCACTCAAAATGCGAATTGCTAATCCAGGATTACCAGAAGCAATTGGAGCGATGTTTCTAATAAGCATTTTAGTGTGGGATGCTAATTCCTCTTGATCATTACAAATAAGAACGCGCTTTAGGAGTAATTTTTCGATCTCAGCGTCAGAAAATCGTGGAAATCGATGTAAACATCGGTAGCTGCGATCACCCTGAATTATACAAAAACGACGGTAAATCTCAAATTCCGTACTATCCATAATAGCAATGATCTTGGGACTGTGAAGTAAAGAATCACTATCGAAGGACAATATCTTGGGAAGAAGGCGAAAGATAGAGAATGCATTGTCTAGGAGGATCAGCTTCTGATCATTTTGTCCTAGGTTATCTAATAAATCCTGATCTTGAGCTTTGAAGGCTGATACCAAGGTAAATGCATCTTGGAAGAGAGTTGTAAGACTTAATTTTTCACTATATGCTGTAAAAATG
>RDOB01000003.1:272938-631821 GCA_011364965.1 Candidatus Heimdallarchaeota archaeon | reverse complement strand
CCCCTGCTGGACCTCAAGATTTTCTATCTAAACTTACAGTTTTCTTAGTTGAATTTCTTTCATCTTAATTCAAGATAAAGAGCTAAAATTCAACCAAAATTTCCTCAGATGACTTCCTATAATTTTCTATTTGAATTTTTTTTTCTTAAGAAAATTCACTACTTTCGTTTTCTTGAGCGCGAGGGATTTGCGGAGAAGTCCAATGATCTTTATGATATGCCTCGCCACTACTATCAGGTCGTCACTGCTTAATGGTTATTTTTTCTCTTTTCTGTTCAGTTCGAGTACCTCCACTCGTTTTGCATCTGCTGGGGGGAGGGGAGGTCGCAGAGTAATTGGTTCTGTATAAGGATCCTCTTCAAAAAGAAAAGAAATAAGAAACTTAATGTACTGGATAATGCTTATGAAAATCATCCAACATTGCTGTCAAGTAGAGTATCATGACCGAAGAAATCTCAATTTAAATTTCCCGCTAGTTGTTTGAGTTATCAGGGTTATCTCCCGAGGATCTTGAGCATCAAAATCACTTACTCCTTCTTTTTGGTCAAACTGATCTGTATCTTAGTAATGATTTGTGTATTGTACTGGGTTATATAGAGTATATACAACAGGTTCCCTACCAGTTGTTCGTTGGAAGAAAAGACCTATTATCAAAAATTTTTTATATATGTAATACTTTTATTCATACAGGTGGATTTTTTGTCAGACGAAAGCATCATTACAAAAAAAGGTCAAATAACTATACCGAGAAAATTACGGGATGAATTGAATTTAAAACCTGGAAAAAAGGTATTCTTTGTTAAGTCTGAAGACGGAGTTCTTATAAAACCAGTAGTAGAGAACGTTAGAAGTTTACGGGGTATATTAAAGGCTGAAGTAACACCAGATGAAATACAAAAAGAAATTACAAGTATTAGAAAGGAATGGTCTCTTGATGACGATTGATGACGAAATTTATGGTGTTGATTCAGTTGCTTTATTATCTTATTTTGTAAATAAATTAGGAAAAGATGGAGATTTAATTTTCAGTAAGGCAGAATCTAATGAAGCTAGAATGATCGTTCCTTCTATTGTTATCGGAGAGTCAATATATACAATTCTAAAAGAAAGAAATATCTTTGGGATACTAATTCCTAGAGAAAAAGTTAATTATATCTTGGATGTAATCTACCAAAGTCCAATTTTCAGTATTGTTGATTTAACAAAAGATGGATGGAAACACTTTTTGGATAGTAATATAAAGGGACTACATGATCGTATGATTGTTTCAACATGTCTCCAGGAAGGAGTGGTTAACTTAATTACAAAAGATGAAGAGATAATTAAAAGCAAGGAAATAGAAGTTCTCTGGTAGAATGGCTGATAATTTACCCAGGAAGCTTTACGTTTTCTTGAGCGCGAGGGCTTAGTGGAAAATCCAATGATCTCAATGATATGCTTCGCCACTACTACCAGGTCGTTACTGCTTAATGTATTGATTTTTTCTTCTCCATTCCTCTTGAGTGTCTCCGCTCGTTTTGTCTGTGCTAGAGGGTGGGAAGTGGCTGGATTATTGGGTAGTTCCATTATAGATTGTTTTTCCTGAATTTCTAGCATTTGTGCATCTAGATCTTTTTCCCTGTCTCCCCTTACTCTCTAATACCTGATTAATTATCTAACTCAGATGCAGTCCCATCGTACCATAATTTGATGAGCTTCTACAATCACTACTTTATTTACAACATCCTCAAGTTTAAATTTATTTAGAAACTCCTCAAACAAGTCTAAAAAAGCTCTTTTCCCCTGAGTTTCTGGTCTTAATAGAATTATTCCGTAGACCGTTCCTCTTGGATGTAGAATGTCATTACTAAAGTCATTGTCTAAAGTGATTAGAATTCGTTCTTCTTTTAAACATGACTGAAGTAAATCTTTATCTTCAATACCTATTTTCCCTTCGTGATATAAACTGTCAACTTCATGATTTCCCGTTGACTCTAAAAGTGTTTTGACTGAGAACGGAGAAGTCTCATCTATTTTGAACTTCATTGATACCCCTCAACTTTCCATTGTTAAGGGAATGATTTCTCCTCTGGCTAAAGAAGCTCCATACATTAGCGCGATATTCACATCCCCTTTCTTGAGTGATGGATACTCTTTGAGTATTTCTTCTTCCCCCATTCCTTCTGCTACGCAATCAAGAATAACAGAAACCATGACTCGGGTCCCTTTGATACAAACCTTCCCATGACAAATATTGATGTTTGAAGATATTTGTTCTTTCCATTCTAAAGGCATTTTTGAACCTTCAATCGACTTCTCAGAGTGCTTATTCTGTTTAAATAGAAATTTTTCTTTTATATTAAGCCTTTTCATTTTTGATTCTGGATAATCAAATATATTGGGATTTTTTTTCTGGTTCCTATTCTACTCTAGACCTTAAAATGATGAATCAAGCGCTAAATCGACTTCTTAAGGAAATTGAGTTGGGGTATGATGTACCTTTTTTGACTAAATTAACGAATTAAATGCTGTTCGTGAAGATTCATCCAATTGCAGGAGGGTTTTGCCTTTTCCTCCTTCTGCCTGTCCTGTTTATCAAATCTTATTACGTGGTACCCAGATGTGTATCACTAAGATATCTACTAGGCGCCCCTATTGTCATAGTATTGTCCAGGAAACCTTACGTTATCTTGAGCGGGAGGGATTGGTTGCTAAAATGAATGATCTCAATGATATGCGTTGCCACTAGTACCAAGTAGTCACTGCTTAATGGTTGATTTTATTCTTTTCCGTTCCTCTTGAGGGTCTCCGCTCGTTTTGCATCTGGTGGGGGGATGGGAGGTCGCTGAGTTATTGGAGTGCTCCTTTATGTACTGGTTTTCGTGAATTTCTAACATTTATGCTTCTAGATTTTTTTTCCTGTTTCCCCTTGCCCTCTCTTCGCTCTCTGTTGTCTTTATGTCGGATAACCAACGTGTAATGTCAAACTTTCGCACAACCAAATAGCATATGTTAAGAACTGTCTTTTAAAGATTTGAAGAATCTTGCATATTCTTTATTGTCAATAAATCGTTTTGTTTATCTTAATTCATGTTAGTCCATGCAAGACAAGACATACTCTATCTCTTGTAGATAAAATCCCTTTTTGTGTGAACAGGTATTGATTGAAGATTGGGTTATTGAGAGATGAAAAAGTATAAATAAGTCGAAGTATGATATAGTCATTGTTTGATATATAGAAGTGTGAAATAGTATATGACTCCTTCAAGTGTAGATGTATCTTCATCATATTTGACTCGTCTTGAGAAAGATGCTAAAGGTTCTTTAACCGCGATTTTGATTTTAACAATCATTAACCATGATGAAATGACTTGGGGTTATAAAATTAAGAAAAAACTTTCTGAAATAACGAATAGAGACATTGAAGTTAACTACAGCACACTTTACACGATATTAAGAAATTTTGAAGAGAAATATTTTCTTGTTGATTCCAAAATGGAAGATAAACGTCGTTATTACTCAATAACTAACAAGGGAAGACAAATCCTATCAGAAATGTCTGATTTTTGGGATAATCTCATAGATACAAGCCGTGTGGCATTTAAAAATCTGGAAAAATCGTCGTAGGAGGATATTAGAATGGAAAGCATTGAAGCTTATTTAAACCAAGTTAAGGTTGAGATTATAAAGCTAAAGGGTGATTTAAGGCTTTTGGAAGACTTGCGTACAAACTTATTTGAGGAATGGAGTGATTTCAAGTTGGAGTATTCAGATATACCAGAGAAAGAATTAAAACTTCAATTCATTACCAATTTGGAATCTCCAGAGGAAATTGCTAAATCCTTGATAGGAAAATATAAATTAATAGAATTAAAAGATGGATTTACGGTAGTACGAAAATTAAAAAAGGTTTTTGCGGCCTATAACAGAAAGATCATGTCAACTCTATTGGGAGTCTTGATGACATACTTTGCATTGTGGACTATTCCAGCAATTATGTATTTCGTCTCAAAAGAAGGTTATAATGTCATTAGACTTATCCCCGACGATATGCCTTTTAGAGAACTCCCTTATATTTTTCTGAGGATTATTGATTCTGTTACAGATCTTTTTATATTCAATGAGGTTTCATTCTTTCTCTATACAGTCTTTAATCCACTCATGAACTTCTGGGTTTTTTACAGGTTTCCTCTGACGCTTGTTCTTTGCTTTTTGTTGTTTACTGGTTATTTATATAGATCTATTGATTCAATAAAGCGATTGTTTCTGATTATACTTGTAAGCGCGTTTTCTTTCATATTCTCCCTATTTTTCATTACTTTCCTTATAAAGGATTACCACAATCCTTATCAATATGGATCTAATACATTAAGTCTGCTTTGGGGGTATTCAGTATTACTTGGTTCACTAATCATCATGAGTTTGTTCATCCTCATTCTTCTGGTTTTATATGATACATTGAAAGAATATCCCGTTTATAATGATTATTCCGTTCTAGTTCATCTTGTAAAGAATCAGGAAAGCCCATATTTTACCGCTTTGGTTACAATTATTCTTACAATTAGTCCTAGAATCATTTTTATTTTCCATTCACCCAATTTTCTTTGGTTGTATGAGATTCCCATTAGCTTATTTATATTAATAAGTGCTACTGTCTATATATTGAGAAAAACCAACCTTATGTTTAGTATTAAGGTTCTTTTTTTCCAAATGATTATCTTAATTCCAATTTGGTTCTTCTTACCTCTCAATTTTGGAATAATTGTTAGTATGATACTTATAGGTTCAATAATTTATGAGTTGAGAGTGAATGATGATGTATAATATTGTCTTCCTTCATTAAATATAGGAATTGCTTTTTAAATTCCATTATTTGCGTTTTAACGGTATAATAATATCTTGTACGTCAAGCTATTTCAGCTCTTCAAATTCTTCAAAGATACCAGCATTAACTAGATCTTTACTTTGTTGAATTTCCTGAAGTTCCTCATTTATAACCAATGTATCTTCCTTAGAATATCCAAAAGATTGAAAATTTACCTTTAAGAGCTCAACATCCCCTTTAAGTTTTTCTTATTGGTCTTAAGTTGATTAAGTTCATTCATCAAGTCTTTGAAGCCTAAGGTCAAAATTCCATTCCTCTATGAATCTAATTATAATAGGAAATTACCCTTATTTTTATTTTCATTGAACCTTCAGAGAAAATTTAGTTGAAAAAGACAAGATAGATTCAATTTTGCAAATAATTTTTTGTACGGAGGTGCGTATGTACTACCAACGATATCTTCCTAAAAAAATTTTTTATGGGAATAAAAATTCATTCAGATCAGGAATAGGAAACTTAATTTAATAGATAATATTAATTAAAATCAAGCTATGTTTCTATAAGGTCGAGTATAATGACTGAAGAAATATCGATTAAGGTTTCACGCCAATTACTTGAGTTATCAGGATTATCCAAAGAGGATCTGGAACACCAAAATCATTTACTTATTCTTTTTGAACTTTATCAACAAGGAAAAATTAGTCTATCAAAATCTGCTGAACTTGCAGGTTTGAAGGTGGACAAGTTCTTAGATGAATTTCGTAAACGTCGTTTAATTAGATCAGGAGGTCCAACTTCATCAAAAGAAGCTGAAGAAGAATTTCAAGCCGCTAAGAACCTTTTGAAGTGATTTGATGCTTATTTTAGACACGAGTGTCTTAAGCAGTTTCACATATCTTGAATTGTTAGAACAACTCCACCAGCTAAATCTGACTTATGCCACCACACCCGATGTTATTGAAGAGTTTTCAAAAAAATGGATAAAAACTAAGATTCCTTCTTGGATAAATATAGAGGTTCCATCCCATAAAACTAAGGCAGAATCTTTGAGTATTAGTACAACTGACATATCATTAATATCACTTGCCATTGAAAAGAACTCAATGATAGCAACAGATGACTTGGCACTAAGGAAAATAGCAAAAAAGAGGGGTATCTTAGTTATCGGAACCCTAGGTTTATTAAAACTTCTTTACACTCAAAAAATAATTCAAACAAGAGACAGCTATCAAGAATATTTGGAAAAATTACAAACTGATCTGTATCTTAGTGATGATTTGGTGGAATGGGCCAAAAAAGATATCGATTAAGTAACCCCTTAATTAGATTCCTTTTTATCTTCATTCAGAAAATTTGTAATCTAAAAGAAATGGAATATACGGAGGTTCGGGTGTAATACCAACGAAAATGATTCATAATAATTATTGATATAAAGACAATTACACAATAGGTAAGTGAATAGAAAAGTTGGAATTCTAGCGTTTATATTAAGGATTTATTGAAAAAGGAGAAGTAAATAATTGAGGATAGGGCTAGAATATTGTTAAATAAAACTGATTATCAAATTTTCAATATCTTTTTTACTCTCTCTGATTGGTTTTTTAAATTACAACCATAATTATTATACAAAATAAGTTCTTCTAAGTGATTTAGTTTGTCTATTGACTTTGGTAACGATTTGAGCTGGTTTTGATTCAAAATAAGTTTTTCTAGGTTTTTCAATTTAGTTATTGTTTTTGGTAATGTTGTTAGCTGGTTACTAGTTAAATTGAGAGTTTTTAGGTTTACTAATTTGGTTATTGGTTCTGGGAACGATGTGAGCTGATTATAACTCAAATCCAGTTTTTGTAGGTCTTTCAATTTGGCTATTGTATTTGGTAATGATGTGAGCTGGTTACATCTCAAATCCAATTCTTGTAGGTTTTTTAATTTGGTTATTGTGTCTGGGAACGATGTGAGCTGATTATCACCCAAAAGTAGAGATTTTAGATTTGTTAACTTTGTTATTGTGTCTGGGAACGATATTAATGGAGTAGAATCCAAATTCAATTCTTGTAGGTTTGTCAATTTGGTTATTGGTTCTGGGAACGATGTGAGCTGATTACCACCCAAATATAGAGTTTTTAATTCTGTCAATTTTGTTATTGCTTCTGGGAACGATGTGAGCTGATTACCACCCAAATATAGAGTTTTTAGGTTTGTCAACTTGACTATTGGCTCTGGGAACGATATGAGCTGATTACCACTCAAATTCAGTTTTTGGAGGTTTGTCAACTTAGCTATTGCTTCTGGTAACGATGTGAGCTGATTATAACTCAAATCCAGTTTTTGGAGGTTTGTCAACTTGGCGATTGCTTCTGGTAACGATGTGATATGGTTACAACTCAATTCCAGTTCTTCTAGGTTAAGAAGTTCAAATATTTCTTCAGGTAGAAATGACATTTTCGTGTTAAATATACTCAGTGCTGTTACCTTTGTCCAATCTATGTCAAAATAAGTTCTTGTATCATGTGATATATCTAGTTCTGATCGCTTATTCTTTCTTCTAAATATCGGTCTCTCAATTTTTAATTCTATGTTTCTTAGCAAGCTAAATTCTTTCTCTGGAAGATAGGTTCCTCGAAAGTTTTTTTCTGCTGTCATTTGGTTTCTCCTCATCATTTTACTATAGAAGTTTTTTGCTCCCTTCAATAGTCGTGAACGGGAAGGAATGGAAATAATATTAATATGTATATAATGAATAATAATATTGTTTAGATGGATGTCGTATAACCAACGATGTTTGATTATAAATCTTTATCAATTCGTTATATGTAAAGTTGTGGGGAGCAATGGGGTTGTTAGGAAAGTTGATAATTAATAGTTTCATCAATCCAATTAAGGGTCATTGTGGATATGACTAAATGGAGAGTCGTTGTTTTTTGATCAACTATCATAGCTCAGAATGAATCGACAATGGCAACAAAATTTTCGTTTAGTCAACCTACGCTCTTTTGCCTGAAGCTAAAAGTTTATTATACAGATAAAGAGTTTTGAACTAGAGAAATTTCACTAAATCAATATTTATTGTTAAAGAATCGAATTTAAAGATGGTACTACAGGTGACAAAACTCAAGGTTTCAGTTGTTAGGCGTTTTAAGCCTGAAGAAGTATTTGGACAGGAGATGACGAGTCCTTCCGGGAAAGTCATATCGGTCTGTTCTTTGTTTGAAGATGGACAAGAATTCCTAGTAGAAGAGATGAAGAAACCCAAAGACTTTTGTGAATGGGCATGGTATGACATCTATAAGGACGTTTCTACATTAGCGTTAGGTGCGGGGAAAGATTGGAGAGAACAAAAGGTTTATGTGTGCTGTACGGATGGTATGAGACCCGTGGTTTTCACTATTGAAAAAATTGAAACGTAAACAGTCACATAATTATACAAATTGTGTAGAATGGTATTATGGAGCATTTAGAGTCATTAAAGAGTTAAATTATAAAAAAGAATGGATTGCACATTAAGCGGAAAAAAAGGAGGTAGTTACAGTAATGGATAAAATAAAAATTTCTGTGATAAAAAAGTTTAGCCCCAAAGATGTCGTCGGACATGATCTTTTCGCTCCCTGTTCAGGTCAAATCGTAACGATATGTTCCATCTTTGAAGAAGGACAAGAATTTCTGGTGGAAGGGTTGAAAAAACCTCAAAATTTCTGTGGTTGGGCGTGGCATGATTTATACAAAGACCTTCTAGTCCTAGCTTTCGGTGGAGAACATAGTTGGACAGAACCAAATATAATGTACACTAGCTGTACAGATGGGAAAAGACCAGTTTGTTTCAAACTGGAAAGAATAGAAACTTAATACTCTGCTATATCTTTATCAGGTTTAATTATAATTATGAATAAATTGAGGTTTAAAAAACAATGAAAGTCTCAAGAACTGGTGAAGCAATGTCAAACGCTCTTGAATTTGAAGTAGAAATACAAGTTTATGCTAATGCTAAACGAGAGGTTTTGAAAAGACTAAATTTTATACTTGGATTTATAGATGATCAAAAGCCCAGTGTGGTAACGAAGTATGTGTTAAATTTACAGAATCAATACCAAAAATTAGTGCAGGAAAATTTAATCAAGAAATTAGGAATCAGTTTCGATGAACTAATCGACGAGTTCGATTACCTGCGAAGAAATCCTGAATTAGCTCAATTAAGTCTTACTTTCTATTTACACAATCTTCAAGTACCAGAGAAAATCGAGTGGAGCAATGAAAAAATCAATGTCATAAATAAAGATTATTTACATTCATTCCTCCTTCCTAGATACTACAATCTTGTGGCCTTGATCGAAACTATAGGACGAGAAGAGGCGATTAAGCTCTACAAGAAATATATCACGTGTTTCCAGAAAGAACGACGAAAAAATTATGAGAGTGATTTTGTTGACCTTGAAACTCTATTGGAAAATCGTATAAAACCCGGAGACAAACCATCAGAATGGGTTATATTCCATGCATTACTCAATGAAGGAAAATATGCCTATCGCAATAACAATTGTTCTTGGGTTGACGCCTTGGAAGAATTGCCAGATTCTGAACTTAAATACCTTGTCTGTTGTTATGGCGATTACGAAGGTGCAAAAATGCGTGATGAGAGCTTAATTTTAACAATGGAGCATACCATTGCACAAGGAGATCCTTATTGTTCACGAGTTCTACACGATACACGAGTTGACTATGATTTGCGTCACCCCGCCAAGGAGTTCTGGGATAATTTTGAACCTGGAAAAGAGGAAATAGCTTTGAAATACTACAAATAAGACCTATTATTCCTGATCCAATTATCGTACGAAGTATATAACAGGAATAAACCATAGTAAATACGTTTCAAAACTTAACCAACGATGTAGTGTACTACGGAGTCAATTAAATTGAATTCAACCATGAAAAAAAAATGCAAAATCATCTCTATTACTTTTGTCAGTAAAAATCTGATTTCTTTTGTTAATTTAGATTTTTATTCACAATTTATAGACCAAACATTTTTATATGTCTTTTTGTAGCATTACCTTAGAAATAATGTAATCTTCTTCTTTTTTAAGACAAATCAAACCAACTACTACATTTTAAGTACATTTTAAGACTTAATCTTTTTATATGAAGTTAAATCCCGATAATGAGGTTAATTCTTGCTATAAATTGGGATATTAGAAAATCTGTTATTTGTAGATATTTACAGGGGAATTCCTAATGAGAAAAAGGTCTAATTTTCTTCTATTTGTTAAATTTTTTTTTATCATTCATATTTTTATCTTTTGGGGAGTATTCGGATCCATAAACCTTTCTGATCAACTATTTAATAAACTAAAATATGTTGAAGCTCCATTTAGCTCGAGAAAGATGAATGAATATCCTATCGAGTATACTATAATTGATCATTATGCAAATGGAGAAGATATTATTCGTGGAAAGATGGATTCACTACACAAAGACGTGAACTCCCTCTCAAATAAGATGAGATCGGATTTCTCTCATCCGTTGAGTAAAGATCATGTTGCCCTGTTAGGAAGCGAGGATTTTGGATTTACTATTAATCAATTGGTAGAGTCAGATTATTCTCCCTATCTTAGACAAAACATTGGGGCTATCTATCGGAGGTATAATGAGAATATGAGTGAATCTCCTCAATTTGGAGCTGCTCTTAATGATTATATTGCTGAAGGGGGTCCAGATATTGTAGTTGAAGTCGCAACTGGTGACTTTGATGGAAATTTTCGTGAAGATATAATTTCTGTTAGCCGAGTATCACAAAAATTATCAATTCAGATTCAGGAGATGTGGGGGAACGGATATTTCCAGATAATGACAACTAATGCTAATTCAGTAATGTTTGATTGCGAGATTAATCCAACAGTGACCTCAGGTGATATTGATGGTGATAATATTGATGAATTTCTCATTTTAGGAACTAACCAGTCTCAACCTTATATATGGATATTTGAAGACTTAGTGAATTCTAACTCATCGAATGGATTAATTTTATATGGAGATAAAATTATATTAAAATCATTTCAAGAAGTGAATAGTTATGTAACTTCGGGGGTGGATTCTATGCATTGTACTCAAATAACAACTGATTTTGCTCCTAATGAAGCAGAATTCACTATTCTAAATGCTTATGCTCTAAATTGGACTGGGCCTTTACAATATGGTGATGAAGTTGTACTTAGAGATCACGAAAATTGTTATTGGAGCGTAAATGAGCAGAGTGATTTATTGGAATTAATCTTAAAATCCGATCCTTCCGATATTGAAGAAAAGAATAAATTCGTATTAGTAAATGATAATAACCCAAATCAAACTGGTAATGTGTACTATAACAATTTTATAAGTTTTAAGGATTCTAGAGGGAAATTTGTTAGAAGCCCTCAGGTTGCTTCTTCCTCTTATGATATTGCTTTGAGTGAAGCATTAGGATCTTGGCAATGGTATAAAATTATTCCTAGCAATGATAAACTTCCCCATTCATTCTTAAATGATCTGATTCCTCTAGATACATTGAGCGATGAAGAATATTCAAGGATTGACATGTTATCCCGTCCCTCTAGTAGTAATTATGATTATCATATTGCATCCAAATCCATAACCACTGGCAATGTAGATGGAGATGAAAACGATGAGATTATAATAGCTGGTATGGATCCTTTAGGACGAGCAAGGGCATGGATTTTTGATGATAGATTCAACAAATTTGCAAAAATTCATGAATTTATTTGGGAAGACCAGATAGTAGATATTAATTTCTGTATAGCAACTGGAAATATCGATAAAGATTCACAAACTGAAATTATTTTTTTACTTAGTAACAATACTTTTGGTCAAGTAGAGATATATGATGATGGCTTTAGTCCTCGGAATTATCCTCACTTAAAAAGTATAGAGAGCTCTGAGGATAATTTCTGTGGCCTCGTAACTAGGTTAAAAACAGGGGATATAGATGCTGATGGTTTAGATGAAATTATTCTTGTTAATGGTTCCTGTTGGATTCATGTATGGGATGATATCCTAACAAATTTTAGTCTTATTGATAACTGGAGTGTTCCAGATTCACTTATAATGGAATCTTTGATATCGTTCTATCATAATGCATATGGTTTAGACTTTTCAAATCTAATTAATAATATACCTATAGATCTAGTCTGTGGAGATGTCGATCGCGATGGGAGTGAGGAGGTTTTCTTAGCGTTATTTAAAACAAAAACTGCAAATCTAATGGACGGTAGTATATCTTTATGGACTACGTGGGAATTGAATGGTTCCTCTTTTAGCTACATGAATGTTGATTCGCCATTTATAGAAGCATTTTTCTCGGTCTTGTTTGATATCGTTCAACCATCAATACCATTTGGTGATATGAGTACAGTTGCAAGAGTTCCTAAAATCAGTTTTGGAGATTATAATGCCGATTGTTTTTCCCTAAAATATATAGACCATAAGGTTTATTCAACAAATGAACAAGTTTTTGCTGTGATGGCTGCTCCTCCTACCCAAGCTGATATTTCTCAAAATTATGACGAATCTAATACTAATTACGGACAAGGTGTTAGTTCTAGCTCTTCTGAGTTTTATGGTGGCCAAACGAGTTTCGGTGGATATATTGGTTTGGATATTGACATTTCTTGTGGTGCTGTTATAAATGTTAAAATTGGTTCGTTTGAAGTGGAAGGTGCATTAATATTTGAATTTACCTATACTTATACTCTTGTTTCTACCACAACTCGTATTTCTAGCTATTCAGGAGATTATTCATCTGATTATGTTATTTTTTCTTCTTGTTCATATGATAGATATATATATGAGATAATAGACTGCCCCGATGTTCGTGCAGTTGGCCTAAATTATTCAATTCATATTCCTAATACACCAGAGACATATAAGTGGGATCGGGAATATTATAATTCGCATAATTCTTTATTAGCTAAAGATATCGGATCTGAAACCTATAATCATACAATAGGGTATATTCCTTCTTACCCCTCTAATGAAGAAATGAAAAAAATTGCTCCTAAAAGGTCTGAAACGGATGCGATGCAGGTTGGGAAAGGACAAGGTTCAAATACAGTAGAAATTGATTTTAGCAAAGAAGCTTCTCATGATTTTGAGTTTGAATTAAACTTTCAAGGAAGGATAGGCGTAGAATTTGTTGGTTTGACAGGTGGATGGATGGGTTCTATTGGTGGTCATGGTGGGTTCAGTATTGGTTGGGGTCATGAAACTATGTTTAGTGGGACCGTAGGAGATATAAAAAATGCTAATGACTATGCTAATTTTAGATATAAATTTGCTCTCTGTGTTTATAAGAAATATATCTATGATAGTTCTTTGATAGAAGAAGCAAAAGAATTATTAACTGAATTATTTGGGTTCGATCCTACTGACGAGTTCTCCCCATTTAATTATGATCCAGATAATCAGATTTGGGATCCACGTGAAAATAAATCGCTTTTACAAACTCCTCCTGATGTTAGGAAGATAGAAAATGCTTTCAAGTCTCTTAAGGGTTTCAATAAACTTCTTCTTGGTGATCCCTATTATGTTATTGATTATTGGGTCGAAATACCAGAATTTTGGGGTTCAGATGGTCAACAAGTTGTAGATTATGCGAGTGATTTAGAAGAATTAA
Source organism: Candidatus Heimdallarchaeota archaeon (assembly GCA_011364965.1). Lineage (GTDB taxonomy): Archaea > Asgardarchaeota > Heimdallarchaeia > Hodarchaeales > Hodarchaeaceae > Hodarchaeum. The sequence goes on along the minus strand of RDOB01000003.1, from coordinate 618,358 downwards.
TCAATAATTTTAATACGCCTGGATGGAGTTTTTTCTCTCTTATTGCAATTGTTATCCCAGCTATTTATAAAATTCTTAAAAGGGATAAACATTTCTAAAAAAGGAGTTGTTAATTGAAATGAATACAAAATTAGTTTTAAGATTATTATCTTTTAGTTTTGGGGCTTATATGGTAATTGTGGGCAGTATATTTATTTTATCAATCTTACAATTAACAGATCCATTCCTTACATTGCAAGAGCTATTTTCCCGTTATAATCTCAATGGTTTGTATTCTTATGACAAATTTGGGCCCATATTTAAATTATGGGCTATTTCTGCATTTCTTTTAGTTTCTAGTTTGAATCTTTTTACTTCTCCTTTTTCAATTATGTCTTTGGCCCCTATTATTATTCTCTTGATTATTTCTTTTTTTGTTGGATTTTTAGGGGGATTTAAAAAAGGATTTTTGATAAATATGCTAATTTTGTTTTGGGGAACATTCTTTGCATTGATCTTAGCTTTTTTTCTTCCTTTGACACTTCCAACAGCTGGACTAACCGCTGAAGATCAAGTATTGATTCAATCTTTGGGAACAACTTCTATAAAATTGAGCTATTTGATACCATTGAATTTACTTACAGAAATGTTAATCACAATAGTATTAGTTATTGTTTCTGCGACAATAGGAGTTTTTATTCGATCTAAATTTGAATATAAAAGGATAAAATTCAAGAAGAAAGAGACATTCAAGAATGTGAACGTTTAACGGACTGTTAAACTTTAATCAAAATAACGAAGTCTGCGAAAATGAACCTCCGAAACATAAACACAAGCTTTCACGGAAGTTGTCCAACTGGATGCGAGGAGTTTTCTGCGAGATCTTGGTCTACAAAACGCGTCGACTAGGGATTAAGGTAAAGCGAGTGTCTGCTCTCTTTTTTTATTCTTCTCATTGTAAAGAGTGTCAGAAATCGAAAATAAATCAGATTATGAATTGGTTCGAATAGAAAGATTTGATATATTAATAATTTTCATATTAATCTCAGATAAAGTCCTGCTACCTAGTTTGAGTTAATGAAAATTCTTCATGTATATCTGTTGGGATCCTCTGTAGTCTTTGAATTGTCTAATAGTTTATTCATCCTATTAAACAATAATCTCTTGTCCATATTCAGAGTCAGGGAGGGTTTTGCCTTTTCCTCCTTCTGTTCGGACGGTTTATCAAATCTTGTTGCGTGGTAACCAGATGCGTTGTCATTATATTCAGGTGGTCATTACCTCATTATATTAACCTGTATTTTTTCTCCGTATGCATTTTTCTCCTCTTGGCTTGTTTAGGGGGAAGGGAGGGGCATAGATTGGCTTGTTTTTCCTTGAGGCTCCCCTCTTCTTACTCTCAGTTGTTTAGCTGTCGTATAACCAATGTAAATAGACTGGTATGGAGTCTCTGATATAGAATCTTCTTGATTGACTGAACTTATATAGATGAATTGATGAAGTACATACTTTTCTTATTTAATTCAATCTTTAGCTGAGTTCAGAACTGGATTCTATTGTAGGTAGAAAGAATTTTATATATATCTAGATGAGCTACCTATTATGGATCTAGATATAATGGAAAGAACCCTAAGCACTAAAAATGACGACATAAATCTTTTAGAATCATTACCTTTAATCAGAATCATCCTTTTAGTCATTATAACTCATTTTCCAAACTCTACTGGTTATGAAATGATGTCTTATGTTAAAAGACACACTGATAATACTATTATCCCTAAATCAGGTACAATCTATTCAGAATTAAGAAAAATGGAATCAGAAACACTAGTAAGGTCAACTTTGCATGAAAGTGGTAGAACAAAGAGAAAATACAAGGTTACTAAACAAGGTAAAGCTATTCTTGACCAACTAATTCAAGTAATGAAACTTAAGATAGAACGAGTAATTTTCCCGATTATTTCATTATATGAGGATCTAGGAGAAAATGAAGATGCTAAGTGAAATTGCGAAAGATATTTGGATTATCAATACAAGAGACTGGGAAAGAAGATTGTTTGATGAATTGATTCCTCTACCAGATGGTACTAGTTACAATGCTTATGTGATTAAGGGAACTACCCATAACGTATTGATTGATTCCTCTGATATAAGAAAAATAGATCCATTTCTAAAAGATCTAAAGTCTTTATCCCTAGAAAAACTTGATTATATAATAGCAAACCATGCAGAACCTGATCATTCCGGAGCTATCCCAAAGGTTTTAGAACTATATCCAGAGGCAAAAGTCGTCTGTACTGAAAAATGCAAGTCAATTTTGGTAGATTTACTTCTTATGGATGAAGAGAATTTTAAATTTGTTACAGAAGAAAGTACATTGGATCTAGGTGACCGTACTTTGTCTTTCATTATAGCTCCTTGGGTTCACTGGCCTGAAACAATGTTTACTTATCTTGAGAGTGAAAAAATACTCTTTACCTGTGATTTTTTGGGAAATCATATTGCTTCAAGTGAAATTTTTGCATCAAATGATTCCAAAGTCTATTATGCCGCAAAGCGTTACTATGCTGAAATCATGATGCCTTTTCGAACAATGATCAAGAGATACATTGATTTTATTGGTAATTTGGAACTAAATATGATTGCTACTAGTCATGGCTTAATATACGACAACCCAGACTTCATAATTGATGCTTATCGTGTTTGGATCTCTGATGAGGTTAAGAACGAAGTAGTAATTCCATACGTTTCTATGTACCAAAGTACAGAAAAGATGGTTACTTATCTTACGGACCAACTAATTCAGAAAGGAATAGTAGTCAAAGTCTTCCCTTTGACAGCAACTGATATTGGGGAACTCGCAATGAGTTTAGTTGATACTGCTACAATTATAATCGGTTCTCCTACAGTATTAACAGGCCCACATCCTGCTGTTGTCTATGCAGCACATCTAGCGAATTTAATTAGACCAAAAGCTAAATATGCGACTGTAATTGGCTCCTTTGGGTGGAAAGGCAGTGTGGTTGATCAAATTGTTAATCTGATCCCGAAATTGAAAGTAGAGTTATTGAATCCTGTAATTGTGAAAGGTAAACCACGAGAAGCAGATTTTCGTAGATTGGACCAATTAACTGAAGAAATAGTTACGAAACATAAAGAGGTAGGAATATTAAAAGGAGAATAAATGAGAATGAACGTAAAACTCGACAAAAAAACCTTTGATCTGAGGGTGATGAAATGCACCCAAAAAATGAAGAATGAAGGTATGGATGTAATTTTACTAACTAAACCCTCGAATATGTTTTATCTAACGGGAGATGGCCGATTATGTGCATATACACTAATTACAAGCGATGGAGAAGTAGCAATAGGAGTACCCCAAACAGATAAGGAAGATGTAACTGATCTTGCTCGATTTAATTATATAACAACTTTTGAAGATGAAGTAGGGATGCTTCATTCGATAGCTGATTTCTTTAAACAATTTGACATCCAGAAAGGCGTTGTCGGTTTGGAATATACTTTTCTAACAAAATCCATGATGGGAATGATGACTCATCCACATGCTAAACCAGAAGAGGTTGCAATTAAAGATTGTACGGATATTCTCTCCCAAATGCGGATGATCAAGGAACCAATTGAGATTGAACTGATGCAAGAAGCAGCAAAAATTGCTGCAGTTGGAATGGAAGCTGCTCTGTCATCAATAAAAACAGGTATAACTGAAAGTCAAATTGCTGGAGAAGGGGAGTATGCTATGCGTCAAGCTGGTGCTGAAGGGTTTTGGCGGTCTTATGTGGCAAGTGGAATCAGAACACGCATAGCTCATGGAATACCAACCAATCGAAAGGTCAAATCTGGTGACATAATCATGATTGATCTTCACCCTATAGTAAACAACTATTCATCAGACATTTGTCGGATGTCATGTGTGGGAAAACCATCGTCTCAACAAGTCAAGGCGCATGAAGTATACCTAGAATCATTACAAAGCACTATAGCAAAAGCTACTACGGGAATCGGAATGGTCGATCTTGAAAAAACACTTCATGGTGTAATACAAGATGCTGGGTATGGAGATAACATCTTTGGCCCACCTATTCATGGTATTGGAATTAACTTTGAAGAAGCTCCTTTACCGCCTGGTCATGCTTTCTTTCACGGAGAAAAAGCACCTCCACCTCTCGTAAAAAACATTCCTGTAGCGATTGGAAATTGTGGGATTTATACCAATACTTGGGGTGTCAGAATAGAAGATACCGTTGTAGTTGGTAAGAACAAATCTCTGGTGTTGACTAACTATCCATATGATTTTGAATAGAAGCTAAATTCTCCATAAATCTCTTTCGTAATATGGTTGATCAAATAAATACCTGTTATTGATTAGTATATACTTTTGTAATCAAAACCAGCCTTTAGATAACACTTTTATATACTCTGGTATATACTTTTCTTGAATAGAAATGTCTAGTTCAACGAATAAAAAATCTAATAAATCTCGTAAACTCTTTACGATGAAACTGACACCAGATGAACGTACTGCTTATAACGAATTAGCAGAAACTCATGGGTTCGGAACTCTTGCTGGCTTAATAAGAGCTTGTTTAAATGCTGCTATGCATGATTCTCCTATTTTAGATCCAACTATTGACACTTCCTTAAGAGGTATGTCAAATGAAGAAGCAGAATTAAAATCAAGGATTAATGCACTAGCAGAAAGTTTAGAGTCGGATGCAATAAAAAAGAATGAGGAAATCGAAAAGATTAAACGATTATCTGAAGGATTACTCAAGAGACAGGGTGCTAGCCAATTCGATATACATGCTTTGCTTGAAGGTAAAGATCAAAGTGGTGAGGAGATATTCAAATGAGTATAACACCTAATCCTGCTTATTTTGATGAATTTGGACAATGGTTACGACTTCAAGGAAAGGCAGAAGGCACTATTGGTTGCTATCTTTATGCAATAGGGCAAATCCCTGAGGATGTTGAATCTTACTTTGCTAATCCCAATTTGAAAGGTCGAGTAAATAAATTATTTGCCTTTCGCAACTACTTACGGTATGAAATAACACACTAAAAATTCCGACAAAATAGACAAAGAGTAAAAATAATTGCATTAAAGAAATAATTAATAATGGATATCGATTTGGTGAGTGTTTTTTGCTGGTATATACCTTAGTATATAATTTTCTTAACTAAATAACTCTTTTACGAAGTTCAGAGGCTATTGAATTAAGAGGGAAAAGCGAATAATTTTAATCTTTTCACTTAAATGCTATTCTTATTTTTTCTTTTTTCGATATATAACCACAGCAAATATTAAGATGGAAGAGGTGCCAAATATTATAATGAAAGTAGTCTGTTTATTGAGTGTTAAAACGTTCAGCTTAGTCTTGTTAAAGAAACTCTTCATTAGATATGAATTATCATTTAGTGTTAAGTGAAACGAATGGTTGTTATCAATTTCATTAACCTTGTTGTATTCTTCCTCAAGATCAAAAACAACAACTTCATCGAAGTTATGAAGAAAATAGAGATAGATCTTCTTCTGTATTGGATCGTAAATTGTACTGTACATTGTGTGCAAATCATTGAATAGATCAGGTTCGAAGTGTGTAGCATCAAGCACATCACGACACGCTTGGACAGTGAGATCTGATTCATTATCGATTTCTGCAAGTAATTCTGTAGCTTTATCATATCTCCAACATGGATAGTCGAAATAATGACTGCTTGGTTCAGCCAGATTAAAATTAGTGGAAATCAGATAACTTGCGTTCTTTTCTATAAATACCAGTTCACCGTTAGTAGCTGTAACAACTACTCCTGCTCCTGATGCATCAACATAATTCCATTGACCATTCCATGGCGAATACATTACTGGATGTGATTTATACCAAGCAATGACATCCTCTACAGTTTGACAATACCACAGAATGTCACTGTGAGCATTCATTGGATTCCAATCCCCATTTTTATCATTTAAAGTTTGTTTTGGTATAGAATTGGCGTCAAAACAAAGGCCCTGATCATTCATACCTCCTTGTGGCGAAAAAAGAACCTGATCGTTTTGTTGTATGATAGATCCTACAACAACGTTTCCATAGATGGTTAGAGTGGCATTAAAACTAGGTAGATTTCGAAAATTGGGGATTGTTTGGGGAGGTATAAACGAGATAAATGATGTTTCAGGTTGAAACCGATAGTCCTCATTATTTCCAAAGAATATCTTGTTATCAAGGGATACACTAAAGATGGTACAGAAATTTGAATGCATATCGGTGCTAAAATTACCTGTTGTTGTAGGTTTAGTAGGTTGTAATATCGACAAGCAGATAATTGTAACTACTATAAATTCCGAAAATTTGTTGGAATGAAAAATGAGTGAAATCATTGTATTTTTTCTCTCTAAATCGTTGTAAGCGGAAATGAGAAGTTATTCTTATAATTCTATTGAAAATGGAATATCCAAATAGCTAATGTACAGAATAAAAGCAAGTTATCTTTTAAGCTGCGGAGTTTGCCACATTAGCGATCTTTGCCAGAATTGCGGGATTTTTCTGTTTGAAAAGACGAAGGAGAAGATGAAAGTAGTGATAGAACCTTCGAGTAAGTTCGAGTAATTGTAGACCTATGTAGGAATTATCTCTAATCGCGTATATACCGTGGTATATATTTTTATAATCTAAACCAGCCATTAATGACATTTGTTTTCATTATAAATTGATTAGCTAACTATCATTAGAAGACGATCAAGTAACCTTCCTTCAACTCCAATTTGTTACCTACATAGTTTCATATAATTTCTTAATGTTAAATAAATTATTAATGTATATACGTTTTATATAAAAATCAGTCATAACCAACGATATCTTCCTAAAAAAAATTTATGGGAATATTCTAAGAATAAAAAGAATAAAAGATTTTTAAATCTAAGGTCTAAATAATTATCAGACCAATTTTGTATTATGGATGAGCTAATATGACAATCTCTATCCCTGATGAGAGTTCGGCTATTGTAAAAGAAACGTTACAGAAAGAAGTGAATCGCTTAAAAGAGAAAATTGTATCACTAAATCAACATTTATTAACCTTTGAAAAAAAATTCCATTTCTCTTCTGAAGATTTTCAAAAAAAGTGGAACAATGGTGAACTAGGAGACGATCAAATCTTTTTTGAATGGTTTGCTGATTTAGAGACTCGCGATAGAATCAAGAAGCGTTTAATACTGTTGGAGAAAGTCAAGCTTGATAATTGAATATCTAAACAAGCTTGAAGACCATTTGAAAGGTTTAGATATATTTGCGGATTACTCTTTTTCTTATAAAATCGATCAGGATGCAGGTACACTAAAGATATGGATTAATGCGACTTTTCAAGGAGATTCCAGATTCGATGGGTTTGAATTTGTTGTGTTTACGAAGGATTCTCTCCAAAAGGATAAATATCGTTATAATTTTATTTTGAATGATCTTATTGTACGATGGGACAATGCTCCTCATCATTTCGAGATAAAAACCTTTCCTCATCATCTACATATCGATTCAAGGGTGGTAGAATCCCAAGAACCTACTTTAGATTATGTTTTGAGATATATTAAGAAATTTCTTTGAAAATATACATTTTTTCATCGAACATACGGAGGTTCGTATGTAATACCAACGATACAAGTTCGTTATAAGACGACGGGTCAAGAAGATTAATGGGCAAAATTCTCAGTCTTTTAAACGACAGAGTAAACCTTATAAAACTAGTACATTTTCGGTATCAGTCGGTACGGGACTTGTTGCATATATTCGATGTAGCCTGGTAAGTGATCGATCAACATCTGTTCCTCTATCCTGATCCGATAGATCAGTAGCGGGATGAACGACCAGGATGCGAGGAATCCTATGAATGATCCCAGCAGAAGTGGTGTGCCTAGAATGAAAGGTATAACCAAGGCATAGAGGGGATGCCGCACGTACTGGTATGGGCCAGCGGTTATCAGCTCATGATCTTTGTGAATGACTAGGCCCTTGGATGCATATCGATTGACAATATTGACGTAAGTCATCCCAACCAGTCCAATGATCAGCCCGAGAAAACCTACTAGCTCGATCATCCATGGAAGGGGTGGATTGCCAGCTGCGTGTTCTAACGCAGGAAAAATCACCATAAAAGCCAGCAAAACTAGGCCTCCCACTAGTAATTTTTTATCCGAGAACGCTTTATGATCGGGATCATCGGTGGTATATTTAGCTCGCTTCATGAACATTTCAGGGTTTTTAATCAGTGCATAAAGAGTATACAGGAATGCATAACAAATAAACACACCTATAAACAGCCATCCTTCGAGCCAAAGCCAATCATTCGCGGGAATGAATATTATCGCGGCAAAAATGATGAATACAACAGGCATGTAAAAAATCATTAGTAGTAAGATTTTCACTCGATCGGATACCATAGTTTATCATCCATTCTTAACAAACCTTCTTTGTTTTATTAGGAATTTACCTTCAGTTTATTTAGTTCAAGATATTACTCATTAATTTTTTACATTACTATTTTGAGACGTATGTATGTTTTATATAAAAATCAGTCATAACCAACGAAATACGACTACCTACTTAGATGATAACAAAAGATATATATGTTAACATTATATATTATTAATAACGAATGTTAATAATTGTCAAGGAGTTTTTTGATTGCCAAATGTATTGATAAGAGACGTGGATACAGACACCTATACCAGTTTTAAGGCCAAAGCGGCTCAAGAAGGGCTTAAATTAGGTGAAGCGATCACTAAAGCGATGAAGGATTGGATGGAAAAGAATAAGCCATTTAGTGCAAAAGATAAACAGCGACAGCTTAATCTACTAACTTACAGAAAATTGAAAGAGACCTTGCTTAAAGAATACGATGGGAAGTGGGTTTTAATCGGTCGTGGGGAATTTTTAATCTCAGGTGACACCTTGGATCCGATATTAACTAAAATTAAAACCCTTAATCTCGAGGGAGATCATTGTTTTGTCTTTCAGGTAGGTAAAGAAGTGAAGAAAAGAACATTCGGATTTGGTAGGAGAGTGCAATAATGAATGTGGAATATAACTATGAAAAAACAGTATTTAGTGACATTTTAGCACCTAAAATTCCAAATTTAATTGTCAAAAATCTTCTCGGATCAAAACAAAAGAGTATAAGTGTATTAATAGATACAGGTTATGATGGATTTCTGGTAATTCCAGAAAAAATTTATGAGGAACTAGAATTAAGCACTTTTGAAGTCGTAGAAGATGAAATTCCCATTGTCGAAACTATAACAGGGGAAAAAATTACTTTGAGGACAGCTCACTCTTTACTTGAAATAAAAGAATTGTTAACTGAAACTATTGTAGAGGTAGATACAACTCCCCATTGTACAGAACCATTAATTGGAAGACAGTTCTTAGAGCTCTTTATTGCTTTATTAAACGGCCCTGATAAAAAACTCAAACTTGAATATCTGCTATGACTCTTTTTCCATGCATTATACGGAGGTTCGTGTGTCATACCAACGTATAATGCAATGATATTTCTAAATCTTGATATATAGATGCTTAATATAACTTAATCCTTACATTAATCTAAGATGTCTAGAGAACTACTGGATCGATTACTTCTATATCTTTTATTCGACTAAAAGCTTGGTCATGAGTCACCAACTGTGTAATCCCGGCTTTTTTCATGCAAACTAGTATTGTCACATCACGTCCACCTAATCCAAAATGTGAAACTCGTTTCATAATGGCTAATAACTCATCCAAGTCACGTGAAGTAAACTCCAATGTTTCAAATTGACCTAATTGAAAAATATTGCTTTTTTCAAATCCCTCTATAGAACCTAGTCTTTTAAAAAGATAATGAGCGACCTCCACTATTATAATTGTACTTACTGCGATATTTCCCGAATTAATTTGTGGATCAAGAAAAGAGACAACAGATTTATGTTCAGGAAGATTTACATCAAAATAATAAGCCCAAATATTACTGTCAACCATATACATTTATAGATGAGGCCCCCATATTGTTTTGAGTTCTAATGGATCTATTTTGTGAGCTTCAACAGTAATACAAGCTTTCAATTCTGATATAAATTTTTCAGGACTGATAAATCGTTTAATAATAAGAGCACCATCTTTTTCTCGAATAATTGCCTTTTGTCCTGGAGTTAAACCTAATCTTTCTCGTTCTTCTTTGGGAATAGTGATTCTTCCTCGATCATCAATTTCAATGACACCCATTTTATTACCCATTCCCACCCTTTAACCCATATTATTTATAAGTCTATTGATAATAAATAATGTTAATAGATAGATAGAGTGTACTAAAAAAAAATAGAAATATTCAGGATAGATATCTTTTAAGTTTTTTTATGATTTGAGCAATAACAGGAATTAAAAGAAGAGAAAAAATGTGATACGGGTATCAGTGGGGGACTTTTCCCCAGATTGGTGTATACTACGCAAGGGGTTTATATGGTCAGAGTATTTTTGTAGCTCCAGAGAATGACCTGGTGGTTGTTTTCACTGCTGAAATTTCCAGTAATTTAGTAATACATGATCTCTTCAATTCTATCCTTGCTGCAATTAAATAACTCAATAATCTGCTCTATGATCTTTTAACCAAGTACAACTCCTTGTAAAAATGTTATTAAACAGTTGTACATATATCTAAAATGACAAATGATGAAATCAGGGTGAAAACTGTGTCTGAAAATAAATGGATTGAACCAATGAAGTTTGAAATAGAAGTTTTAGCAGTCGATTCAGCGTGTAGAGTTAATCATAGGGTAGGTGAACATTTCGTTGCAGAATATAAAACGCCACTACCTGGGGTTTGTGGCGAAGCTTTTCTTGGGATGTATCCATTAATCTATGCTATGAGAGTTGATGGCGACATGAGACAACTCGGAAAGGCCAAAAAGTATGAAACCACTTATTATTGCCCAAGTAGAGTTGTAAAATTTAAAATTAGAGGCATCCCCCAATGTGATAAATGCGGAAAAGAGCTCCAGGATTTTCATGAGACAATAAAAAGTAATGCCCCTTATACGATATTTACCTGTGATGAATGCTCAAAGAATATTGAGTGAAAATTAGATAGAATAGAATAGTTTTAGAGGATGCTAAAAATGAGTTATAAATATATTTACATCCTTTAATGATTGCTGACTAGTGATATTTAGAACGGTTGACTTTACATAAAATCTATCTTTCATCTCTATTTTTCTTAAAAGTATAAATAGAGGTAACTCTTTAAATGATTTATTAAGGTCAAATTTTCAAATCTCATTTTTGCTATAGGACTTGAGACTAATGGGACTTGCTGTAGTGTGTGGTACTTATTTCAATACTTTTTTTGGAATGATCATGATTCTTCTTCCCCTCTTGGGCTTTTTGGGATATCTTGGTCCAATAACATCAGTTTCCGAGGACACTTTTCTAATAATGATTCTTGTATTCCTCTATGGTATAATTTTAGTTGTTACCGATAAACCATTTTTCGACCTGATCGGACGGAAATTTGTAAAATACTCCTTTTATCGTGGATTATTCTGGTTGAACCCCTCTTCATCACTCGACTACATAAGTCCAGCTGAACAGCAAAAAATGGAACTGGAACTGAAAAATCATCTTGGGAAACTGCTGTTTAAAAAAACAATGGTTGGTAATAACCAAACTGATCCTTTTAGGGATAGTCGTTCCAAGGCTAGAGATGTAGAAACTCAGCTTCAATATCAGGAAGCTATGACGTTTTTTAATAATCGAGAATATGATTCTGCGCTCTCGAAATTGGCAGTATTACTTGAAATGGGATATTTATCATTGAAAGAGAAACTCACAATTAAATCTTTAATGGCTCGGCGCTATTTTCAGATTAATAAATATGAACAATCTTATTCTATGATTAAGGATGTTTTAGATAACAGAACTAAGCTCAGTGCAAAAATATAGGATGATTTACTTAAATATCATTGTGAACTGAAATTAGGATTATTAGAAGAGAGCGAACTTACTGAAATTAAGGCTCAAGAGTTGTATCGTGATAAAGCGAAACTGCGAGAGATCAAATTTCCATAATATTAAATTAACTAAAATTTACTCTTTGTTAAGTCTCCTCTTTAAATTTCATGTCTATTTATAATAAATATCTCTGTTTTAATTCTGGTAACATTTCTTCTGCAAAATGAAAGTATAGCTTATACAATATTGGTTTCTAGCAGAAAATCTATTCTATATAAACTTCCTCTTCTGGAATTAACGAGTTTTATAAAAAATGAGCTTCGTTTTCTCTATAGATTCAGGGACAGGGAAACTCTTTATCACATTTTTAGTTAATAAAATCGCCTAGACGTTTGTTGAGTTTTTTATTTAACAAAGCAACACTTATGATATCACAAGAGAATAGGGTAATCGAAAAAGAGAATAATTATATTAATTAACCAAAATTAAAAAAATTAAAAATGATTAGCGGGTTATAGCTGGAAAAAATAAAAAATCCTCCCCTCCATAACCTCTCGAAATATTCTCGACTCCGCTTACCTTCGTGTTGCGCAATCATAACAAAAAGGAGAATACAAATACCAACCACTATGTTTTCTACACGTAAAACAATGTGAACCAGAGTTGGTCAGATCTGAAGCTTACATTGCAAAAATACTGCTTCAAAATTCCATCTAGTATTATGGCGATATTCCTCAGAAATTTCTACAAAATCAAAGATGAGTTGAAAATAAATTTATATTATTTGACGGTGGTATTCAGTTTAACTGCAAGCATATTTCAGGTATTATTTAGGAATGTTTGATGCGATAAAAATGGAAAATCAAAATAAAGATATAAGTTATGAAGAACGACTATTCTGTGAATGGATCCTTCGTCATAGTGGGGCAGCTCGATTTTCAAGGATTGCCACTGATACTTTAGGAAAGATCTTGAAACGAGATTTTAACTTTAAGGAATTCCCTTCTGTAATTATAAAAAAGGAATCAGAAACAGGAATAAGTTTTGGAAGACCAGAAGATCCTGAGGCTGATATTGTACGAGTAGCTACAAATATTGCTAAAAAAGCTGTTACTTACGCCCAACAAAAGGGACGAAGAACAATAAAGGCCTCGGATATTGAAGCAGTTGTCTTGGAGGTAAAAAAATCCTAACTTGAGTTTAGAGAGGGGGCTGATTGTGAAACTGAAGCTAGATCAGAAGGGTAAATATACTTCCCTAATGGAATGGTGAAAGAAATGATTCAGATCACAACAAAAATACACTTCCCTAGAGCGCTGCTCCAGAATTACATCTATTATTTCATCTGGATAATGACTATTTCCCTTATTATTTATGGTTCTAATTGGGATTTCACTCTTGAGGGTCCTGGCAATGAATTTGTCCCTTTTTTCTTATTGCCCCTTGCTTCTTTCATCATCACCTGGCCTTGGTTTAGTTATTTTAATCTACTTGGCTCTAGGATCGCTTCTCAGCAACCCTTACATTTTTCTCATCAATCCAAGATGAAATTTATCAAATGGGGAGTTCTGTGGCCGGGAATTCCTTTAAGTGTGGGAATAGTACTTGTTATTGTAAACGTAACTCCGTTATTATTTGTTAGCTATTTCCTTTTCGTCATTTTCGTTGGCGCATACACAGAGCGAGTACCGTTCTTTTTACTAAATGACAAGGCCTCCTTTTTTGCTTCAGTTCGATCTGCTTCCAATATTGGGAAAAGTACATATCTCAAAAATCTCATTTTGTATGTAGCACAAATTATCGCTGGATCATGTTTATTAGTGTTCTTTTTCTTGATGGAACTTTCTATAGTTGTCGTTCTCAATATTATTTTTCAAGATGTTTTGAAATTTTACTTTGAAACATTACTGATAGTCCTTCTCGGCATGAGTCTCTCTCTAATCTCGACCTTAACAGGATTTATTAAAGAAAAAAGTTTACATTGAGTTTATCGAACGAAACTGTTGAATATATACATCTGAAACGGTTGGTGTGTGCAGTCTTTTTAGTACCTTCTTATCTTAGAAATATTACCAACTAATCCTTATTATTACTATTGGCGTGCTGAAAGATACTCCAAAATACCAATTTGTTGATAGAGGTGTGAATCCAATCCCAATACGTGTATGAAGATTCCTTAAATGGTTCGGGATTAATTTATTATATTTTCTTTTTTATCCATGAGATCATAAAAGGTATCTGTATTTCCATCATTGTATCTGAGCACATATGATTACCACCAGGGACAATACGCTTTTCAACAGGACCCGAGATTAATTCTGCTGCTTTATGTATGGTCTCTACTGGAGCTAAGGTATCCTTTTCTCCATGAATCAATAAGCAATCGCATTGAATTTGCGGTAAGATTCGATCGTAATTAAATGCTGGAATAAGTTTTTTTAATTGATTTTTTGACGTCCCATAATGTTTAAGCAGTTGTCGTTTTTGCATTGCTGGTAAACCTTTGATTGCTTTTCCTAAATCATATATTGCTCCACCATATGAAACCATGATTTTGAATCTTTGATCTGCTGCTGCTAAAATAGTAGCCATCGTACCACCTCCACTAAATCCAAACACTCCTACTCTATTTATATCAATCCTTTCCACGGTTGCTAAAAACTTGAATATCTCATTTGTTATCTTATCAGCATCATATATCATAGAAATAACATAATGATTCCCTGACATTAAACTTTCCCCCCATCCAGGTTGGTCCACATTCAAAACAGCGATATTTTGATCTATTAACTTATCCTCAACAAATAATAAAGTTTCCTTAACTGTGTCATTCCCTTGTACAAGGACCATTAGAGGAAATTGTCCATTATTTTGATTTATTGGTATTCGTAATCTGCAAGCTATATGTCCTTCCTCCCATTCTAAATACACTTTTTTTGTAGGAATTGTTCCTAATGAATCAATTATTTCAGAAACGCGTAATAAATCGCTATAATTCTCTCTAAATAATGATTCCTCAGAAATCACCCAATCTGCAAGAAAATATAAGAGTAAAGCTTTTTGATATTCTATTCGTTTATTTGAAGGATTAACTTCTTTAGCGGCTATTTGTTCTCTTTCTTTAGCTTGTTCACGTGCAACTTTATAAAAGTCAGTATTAAGATCATTTGCATTCGTAAAGACTGTAGTGATATCATCACGTGCGCCACCCATTAAAACAAATGATTCGAACAGCATTTGAAATGTTGGAATACGTTTCCATTCGTTACTAGCTATTACACGAGCCAAAATCCTATCTTGCCAAGAATCTGGAAGTTTCGTAATTATATTCTTTTTAATAGACATTTTTTTATCTCCGTTTTTTTCTTGTATTGATTTAATAATTAGATGATTTAGTGACGATCCGTCACTAATAATTTTCCTAAATATTTATTAAGTTAGTGATGATGTGTCACTAAAGCAGTTAAAAAAATACTTGATATTCCCGGCTTCAAAGGTAAAAAAAATGAATAAAAAAGAATCTGAGAAAAAACCAACAATAATAACTAGAAATAAGCCTCAAAAAATTTCTAGATTGAAAAAAGCTACTCGAAAATTAATTGAACAGAAAGGTTACCTACAAGTTACTAATCATGGCATAGCTAAGGATGCTGGAGTTAGTATAGGTTTATTATACAAATATTTTCCTAGAGGAAAATCAGACATTCTTAAATCTATTTTAGCTGATTTTAATGTAGATCTCCAAAAAGTTTTGCCAATGATTACTAAATCAAATTGGGAACTGGAGCTCAAACATTTACTTGAAGCATTTGTTACTTCACATAAGGAAAATATAGAACTTACTAAGGCAATGGAAATCGCCATGCTAAGTGATCAAACTGTTTTTCAAGATTCGCGAGCGATTGCTCAAGAAGTAATTAGTGTCATCCCTGTTTTTGAAAATTTATTCGATTTGGGTATAATTCCCAGAAAAATGACCAAAAAAGAGATAATAGCTAATTCCACTATAATTGATCTAGCTATCCATCATTTTGTGTTCTACCGAAATTTCCCCGCTAAGAATGAAGAAGAATTCTCCGATTATCTACTTAGTTTAACCAAAAAGTTGTTTGAAATACATGAATTGTAACTAGCCTCATTATCTCTTAAAAGCAGACAAAATCACCACAAAATGTCTGGAACTTCGTTTTCTGTATAGATTCAGAGGAAGAGCAACTCTTTATCATATTTTTAGTTAATAAAATCGCTTAGACGTTTGTTGAGTTCTTCATATAGAAATTTATGGTTTTTTCGCTCTTAGTTGTTTGGATGTCGTATTACCAACGCATTAAGAATCTAGGGGTCTTAAACCGTATACCTTTTGAAACTGCTATTCGTGAAGTATTCGTTTTATGATGTTCATTGTCTTGTCAAAGATCATCTCATTCGTCAATTCAAACTTTTGTAGAACATATTGCTTTAAGATCATCTGGTCAAAGGTTCCATTAATTATAAGGAATAAGTAATGCGCTAGCTGAATTGGTGTTAAGTTTGTGATAATCGATCCATCAGAAATCCCTTTAGCGATAAGTTCAGCCCAAAGGACTTCATATCTACGGAGTTGTTCCAAATACTTGGCCATGATTTCGATGTCAGGTAATTCGAACATGTTCTGAGCTTCTTGAGGAGGTAATTCGTTGTCCAATATTTTGTCAACGGTTAGGAGATTCTTGTTTACTAGGAACAAAGAAACTATTCTCGTATACATGGGATTCTTATTGATATTCTTAAACAATTCTGCACAGAGGGTCATAATCGTTTCAAAACCAGTCGTTGGGGCGGTCTTCAGTTTAATCAAATCATCATTAACAGATTTAAAGCGGTCATATCCCATTTGAAAGTAAATTTCGTGTTTGCTTTTGAAATGATTGTATAAGGTAGACCGACTAATATTAGCTCGTTCAGCTATCTCTTCCATGGTGATATCAGCAAATGGTTTTTCTGTAAATAGCTGACTAGCTGATTTATAAATGGCGTTAAGATTTTTCTTTATTCTTCTATCCACTTTCGTTATTTTTTCTGGTTGGAACGCGTTCGACTTATTTTTAGCTGTTTTCTTCATGATTAGAATAGTAAACGAAAACCTTTAAATAATTACCCATTATGTCCAGTATTAGACATATTGTCCATTATCGGACAATATGTTAAAGTGAAGAAAGTAAAAATCCAACAGAATGGAGTTAAAAAAATTGATAGCAAATGTAAATGTAATAATCAGTGACCTATCAGCATCATCTGCCAAGATACTGCTACTGATAGGTTCGATCTTTATTATTTTAAAAATTATTGATAAAAAATGGAATAATCAGCCTTGTCATGGATTCTATGAGAAAAGGAAAGTACTACTCTATCATTTACACATTAATGGTTGCAAATTCGCATTGATACTGTCACTTGTTCATGGATTTACCTCAACACCTGTGAATCAATCGGATTGGATTACTGGATGGATTTTAGGAATTATTATGGTAATATTATTAGCATTAGGTGCTATTCTTAGTATTAAGAATAAATCTAAACCTATGGACGCTAAAAAAGACCTAGAATGGAAAGTTATCAGATTTGTCAAATGGGGTTTTACAGGTGTCGGTTTTTTATTTCTTGTAGTACATACAACCAGGTTGATCTCTTTTTGAATAATAAGGTGAAATAGCCAATGAATAAAGAGATATATTATTTTTCAGGCACTGGAAATTCTTTGGTTGTCGCCCAGGATCTTGCATTAGAACTCAATGGAAAGCTGATTTCAATCCCATCCGTGATGGATAGGGTGTCCATAAAATCCGAAGCAGATGTTATTGGGATCATATTCCCCGTTTATTTTGCTGCAGTCAGTGGTATTCCACTGATAGTTAAACAATTTCTGGATAAATTGGAGAATCTCAGTACTAAATATGTATTCGCTGTTTGTACGCATAAGGGGGGACCTGGATCAACAATTGAAAATTTAAGAGAGATGATTAGGAATCAGGGAGGAGACCTTGCTGCTGGATTTACTGTACAGCTGAGCATACCCCCCTCTCCATTAGAAAAAATGAGACGAGTCTTTTTACATCAAGACTTAAGGAATTTTGACCCAGGAAACAAGGATTCACCTCAACTACAACTAAAAGTAGCTAAATGGAAAAGGAAACTTGAAATCATAACAAACTATGTGTCTAACTTTGAAGAAGGCTGGTTTGAAACTCCAGGTAGGTTATGGAAAACAATTATGGCACCTTATAACCTCTTTATGAGATTTATGTATTCTGTACGCTATAAGCAACTTTCAGAAGTCCCTAATCTTCCCTTTACTGAGCTCATTCATCTAGCAGATAAGAGCTTCAAAGTTAATGAGAAATGCAATGGATGTGGAATTTGTGCTCGTGTGTGTCCAGTGAGGAACATTGAAGTGGTAAATACTACGCCCATCTGGCTGCATCACTGTGAAAATTGTATCGCTTGTTTTGAATGGTGTCCTAAAGATGCCATCGAAGGTGAAATTGTGGCCTATGAGAGAAAATTTCATCATCAACAAGTAAAATTAAGAGACATGTTAAAGCCCAATATTTCTCAATAATCGTTTTTTTCTTATCTAGCTTGGTTTTAATGATATCTAAAAGCATTTTGATACGAAAATAATTGTAAAAATGTTTCTTACATAAATTTTCTTTCTTCTCCAAATCTGAATTTACCTCTTGAAAACCGTTATTTTTCTCTTAAATATCAGAATGTTATTTTGTAGAAATATCATTTTATAAAGGCAATTCTAACCAAAAAATAAGTTTTTAGGAATATAAAGAGGTTTATGTGTAATACCAACGATATCTTCCCAAAAAATAATATTTTAGGAACATTTAATGTCATATTGAGATTGGAGTAAAATGGCAAAAAGGAAAAATAATTAAAGAATATCACTTTAAATACTGATTGAATACAATTAACAGAAAATTTAGGAATAAGCAAACATTATTTTACCCTCTGATGAGGTTTACATACTCGGAAATATACTTAGGTAGATTTATCGTCAAAGATCCTGAAATTTGCCATGGAGAGCCAACTTTTCGAGGCACACGTATTTTAGTGGCTGATGTTCTAGAACAAGTGGCAAATGGAATGGATTGGGAAGCTATTGTTAATGAATGGCGTGGTTCTTTGTCTAAAGAAGCAATTGCAGAGGCTATACGATTAGCACGTGAACTATTTATTTCTTACAATCCAAAGCTCGCTCCGGAGTCTTCAGAGATTTGATCTTTCTTGATGAAAATATCATTGATAGTCAGAGATTATTATTACAAAGTTAGAAAATACATGTACACCAGATTAGTTATGAAGTTGGTAGGAAAGGGATGAAAGATCCAGAAATCATCCCATTCTTGCATAAAAACGGAGAAGTAACCTTTTTCACCCGTGATGGAGGATTATATCAAAAAGATCTTTGTCACTCTAAGTATTGTATCGTTTATTTAACTGTAGGTCAAACAGAAGTAGCAACCTTCATTCAACGTTTGCTTAAACATTCAGATTTCAATACCAAAGCGAAAAAAATGGGTAAAATAATATCAATTAGTCATCTATATATACGATTTTGGGAATTGAAACAGGATAGTGAAACATTACTTAAGTGGATCTCATAAATTGGGTATTTGAAGTTCATTTTTTTGATATACGGAGGTTCGTAGGTATTGCCAACGAAAATAGTAACCAAAGAAATATGATTTGGGAGTGCTCTTTATTAATATTATTAATACTTAATAGACACACAAAAATAGGGAAGAGTTTGAACTATTCATGGTGAGTCACCGTGCCTCAAATAATGAAATATGCTTCACTCCTTTCGCCATTCTTCAGATTAAAGAATTCTCTGGATAGAGCTATTTCTCAACCACTAAAACGTCATTTCGCGCCAAAACCTTCTAACAGTACTTATGAGCTAGGCAATTGGACTAATGAAGCTGCTGTTCATACGAAATATGGAGTGGTTCTTGGATTTTCAGACAAAGGTACCTGGTCTTGGAAAGGAATTCCCTATGGTACCCCTCCAGTAGGAGACTTAAGATGGAAAGCCCCACTTGATCCTATCCCCTGGCTAGGAACTCGCAAATCCACGAAATTCGGGAATTCTGCTGCACAAGTTATGCCTATCATGGGTTCAACAGGTTCAGAAGATTGTCTTTACCTCAATATATGGCGTCCTAAGAGCTCGGAAACTGACCTACCTGTGTATTTGTACATTCATGGGGGAGGTAATTCCATTGGGTCTTCAAATACGCCAAGCTACTTTGGTAATACCGTTGCTGAACAATCGAACTTACTTTACATCTCTGTCAACTATAGACTCGGTGCTATGGGTTGGTTCCAACATCCTGCTGTGACTGGTTCTGGTTCTCCCGAAGACCAAAGTGGGAATTATGGGACCCTAGATCTGATTAAATCCTTACAATGGGTTAGGGATAACATCAAAGCTTTTGGAGGTAACCCAAATAATGTTACAATTGCGGGTGAGTCCGGGGGAGCGTTCAATGTACTTTCACTCTTGATATCTCCCTCTGCACAGAGCCTCTTCCATCGTGCTATTGTTGAAAGTGGTCTAACATCAGTATGCACTAATGAGGAAGCCAAAGCTCAGACTGAACGCCTTCTGGTCGCCTTACTTATCAAAGATCGAAAAGTTGCGAATGAAGAGGAGGCTATAAAGCACATCAGTGAAATGCACGATAACGAGATTAATACATATCTACGTTCGAAATCCGCCTTTACTATTATAAAGAATATTCCTACTATTGTTTTGGGAATGGCACAATGGCGTTCTATTATTGCTGATGGGACAGTTATCCCTGCAGCTGGGTATAAGATTTTTTCATCTGGGGAATGGACAAACAAGGTTCCAGTATTAATTGGCTGCACAAAGGATGAAATGAACCTCTTTAGCTATTTCATCAAAGATCTTCCTCTGAGCTCCAAGGTTTGGCATTATCATTCCATGTTATGGTGTGCCAATGGCGTTAATCAACCAGCTCACGATATGACCTCAAATAGTAGCGTGCCTGTTTATGTATACAGGTTTGATTGGGGAAGCCCTGATGATCAAGAGCTCAGTGTTCTCCCGAAAAATAAAGGGCAGGAGCTAGGAGCTCACCATGGCGCTGAGATACCCTTTTTCTTGGGCACAACTGGATCAGATTTTGCCCTCTTGATAGGAAAGACTCACATAGAGAATAACAGGATCGGTCGTGAAAAATTGAAAGCTTTATGCATGAAATATCTGGCAAATTTTGCGAGAACTGGGAATCCTAATAATAGTAATTTACCACATTGGCCTGTTTGGAACAACACTGAAGGTAAAGACAAGATTCTTATCCTTGATGCAGATTTCAACGATTTAAGATTGTCATACTCTAGTGAAATGATCACAATCCAAGATGTTCTAGACCTTGTTAATTCAGAGTTCGAAGATCCTGAGCGAGGGCAGATATTGACTATGCTTGAAGATTTCATTCCCTTTAAGGAATAGATTGTTACTACTAAATCTAATGCCTGAAAAAACCATACTATCTGAAAAAATTCGCGCTTACTTCTCTCTACTACAAATTTCTCTAAGATAACAGGATTATTGCACCTAATAGTAGAGGTTATGGAAAAAATCTAAATAACTACTGGATCAATTACTTCTATGTCTTTTATTCGTTTAAAAAACTTGGTCATGAGTCACCAAATGTGTAATCCCAGCTTTTTTCCTACAGATTAATATTGTTACGTCACGTCCTCCCAATCCCAAGTACGATACTCGTCTTATAGGGGCTAGTGATTCATCCAAGTCTCGTGAAGTGAACTCCAATGTTTCAAATTGAGCTAATTGAAAAATATTACTTTTTTCAAATCCCTCTATAGAACCCAATCTTTTAAAAAGATAATGAGTAATCTCCACTATTATTATGATGGTACTAACAGCAATATTTCCCGAATTAAACTATGGATCAAGAAAAGAAATTACTTCTGATATTTTCAAAAAAAAATTCATGATCTCTCCGAGATGAGTCGCCATTATTATCAGGTAATGCCAAAATAGTGAGCACAAACGGTGATACACATGACAAACAGTATTCATAATTCTGAAAGATTGAAAAAGAACATGGAAGAAAAATATGGAAAGAATATGTCAGTAATGGGATATTATGTAAAAAATATGTTTCGATATTGGAGAAAAACATTCAAGATGATGTTTTTTTATGGGAGATCAGAATGGTCAGAAATTTCTGTAACTGAGTTATTTGAATGTTATAACTCTGATTCTCCTCCTCTTATTATTGATGTTCGAACCCCCAAAGAATATGCTGATGGGCATATTCCAAATGCCATATTAATCCCAGTAATGAAGCTTAAAGAGAATTTTGAAGTTCTGGAACCTTTTAAAGAAAAAGCAATAGTTACTGTCTGTCCAGGAGGGGGTTTAAGCCTTGTAGCTGTAGACATATTGGTAGAAGGAGGCTTTGCAGATGTTAAAAGCTTGAAAGGGGGAATGGATAAATGGACTGAAAGCGGATATCCAACAATGACACTAAAGGATTCTGAAACCACTCTTGAATATGATGAATCTGAAGTTCATAAGTATGAGTTTTTAGATGTGCGATTTAGTGGCGAAATACATCATACCGAAGATGCAAGAGGGTTAAAATGTCCCGAACCTATCTTGAATTCTAGGAAATCAATAAAGAATTTAGAAATCGGTCAAGTAATGGAAATTCTTACGACTGATCAAGGAAGTCAGCATGATATCCCTGCTTGGATTCATGTTTCTGGAAATGAGCTTTTGCTTTCAGAGGATCTTGGATCTGATGGATTTCGGTTTCTTGTAAGAAAAACTAAATAATCGATACATAATTGGTGAAACAAATGAATAATCTAAATGCTGAAAAAAAGAAAATGAAAGCAATAATATGTGAAAAGTATGGCTCCGCAGATCAAGTTCTTGAATTACAAGAAATAGATATTCCTGAACCCAAAGATGATGAGGTTTTAATACGAAATTATGGGTCATCAATAAATACTGGTGATATTATGGCTAGAAGTGGTAAAGCTCCAAAAGCATTGTTTTGGGGGCTTAGACAGCTTATGGGTCCCATGTTAAGACTAGCCTATTTTGGTCTAACAAAACCTAAATCTAAAGTCCCTGGATCAGGTTTTTCGGGTGAAATTGTTTCCGTTGGAAAAAAAGTTTCTGATTGGAAGGTTGGTGATGCAGTGTATGGCTATTCTGAAAATTTTGGAGCATTAGCTCAATATTTAACTGTTCCCTCGTCTATTATAGCTAAAAAACCTAGCAATTTAACCTTTCAAGAGGCAGCTGCTGTAGTTGGAGGAGCCACACCAGCTTTATTAGCGTTTAGAGATTTAAGACAACCCCAAAAAGGTCAGAAAGTTCTCATAATCGGGGCGAGTGGAGGAGTTGGTACTTTTGGTATCCAAATAGCTAAAAATGTTTATGGAGCTGAAATTACAGCTGTTTGTGGTCCCACCAATATAGAAATGGTAAAAGAGATTGGCGCTGATCATGCAATCAATTATCGCGATACAGACTATACCAAAATTGATCAGAAATTCCCTATCATTTTTGATGCTATTGGTGCAAATACTCCCTCTAGGTGCAAGAATATTCTAACTGACGATGGTGTCTTTATTTCCAATAACCCTGTAAATAGTCCAAAAACAATTTGGTATATGATGACCAATGGTTTTAGAAAGAAGAAATTACTCAGTGGTACTGCTAATGAAGGTTCCGATAACATGGAAACACTTAGAGAATGGGTTGAAGCTGGTAAAATCAAGCCAGTAATCGATACTATTTATCCTCTCAGTCAAACAGCCGAAGCGCATAAACATTATGAAACTGGACATGCTAAAGGTCGAGTAGTAATTAGTATTGAATGAAAAATTATAGGTGTTGATCAAATAAATCACGAAAAAATGAATACAATTGTCTATAGAAAATATGGACCAACTTCAGTCCTTAAACTGGAGAACCCCCCTGTTTTTTCACATGTGCCTTACTCATTGGCCTGGTTCCTGTTTTTTTTCTAATTTATTCATCAATTCTTGCATTCTTGAAACGATTTGATCAAAAGGATATTTGTGGCCCACGTATTTTCCGAACTGTTCTTTAATTTTTATTGAATATTAACATTATCTCTGAGAGTTTGTAATGGAAAATAAAAAGCAAATTAATTTCCTGATATTTCTAGGATACGGAAAAAAAGATGGAGTTTCATTGATATACTGACGATGCAGTTCTCCGAGTCTTCTAATTAACTCCCTATCCTCCATCATTGCCCCAACAATGAAAGGAATAAAAGACATTAATGCAATAATGATAGCCAACAGATTATTTTTTAATAGAGCTAATCCTATAGCGAGACACATGTCTCCAGTATACATTGGATGTCGAATGTACGAATAGATATCTGAAGTGACAGATGATCCCTCCTCTGGGAATATCATATAGATTCCTAATCCATGACCTATTTCATCAAAACCTGCTTTACGTAGATGCCACTCTATTAAAAACCGCATTAGAATGAAAAATATCCCTGCAATAAGAGCAATCCAAGAATGTAGTAAAAAAGGGCCTTCTATTAACAGAGTATGGAATATGCAGGCATTTCCAGTGATAAGCACTGGAATTACATAATGGAAAAAGAAGTATCGATATGCTAACACCTCATATTTCTCTCGATAAGTCTTTGCTTTTACTGCAAACCCGTAAAAAAAGATAATAGTGATAATTACTAGGATTAATTGACTTATTATAGTCCCATACCACCCTAAACTGTCAAACAACCAGAACAAAATCAGAATAGAGCAAAATACTAGTATTGAGAGAGTGATAATGAAACCCATTTTCAAAGGGTTCCTAAATTCTGGAACTTTCTCCTTTAATAAGTTAAATCCTGTTATTTGAGACATTTATACCAATCTATAAATAGAATTATTTCATTCAAGAACTCTTCTAGTTTTTAAGGTTCTGTGCTATTTTGGGATTCTTATAGAAATTCTGTCATTCTAAGCTTATGTGACTATATCCTAGTGAATGTATTAAATTTATTGTTCCTAATCATGAATTGCTTTCAGTGCTAGAATCATGGTTTTTCACTTGCATAATAATAAAACTTGATTTATTAATGATCCAGCTAGAACCTCTATCTTGAGTGATAAGAATATAATTTTCTGCGCTAATACTTATCCCTGTATTTGTATTAACAAAATCAATCATTCGGTTATTGTTCATGAGGATCTGATGAATGGATGTAGTTTTTATAGGAACAGAGCACTGGAGATTAAAAAACAGATCCTAATGGATCAGATGCTTTCCTTCGGTTTTTTTGTATTAATCATTTTTGACTAGAACATTAAAAGGTCTATTCTTTCTGTTAATTTCATTTTTATAAATTCGTGGTTTATATAATTACTCCTTTCCACCTTACTGTCCATCCAGGGGTAGGAGTCATTAGTCTAGAAAAATTGATAAATAGACACAAAAAAGCCCAAGTTTGCCTAAAATCTGAAACTGAATTTAAATTTGCCAAATCGTTATATTAGAAGTTTTATCTGAAAGGTGAATCCTAAGTATGAGTGCATCCATTAGAAATTTTTTTGTTCGATCAAAGCTTTTTACATCATTATTGATTCTCGGAATTATTATTTCGGGTTTAACTATTGTCCTTAATCCTACGAATCCTTCTACTCCAAATTTTGGGATAATAATTGTTCCCGATGAAGGAACTTTCGATTTAAGTGAGTACCCATATCTAGATCGGAGAGTTATTGGTCTATGGAACTCTTTACGAGAATTATACTCGGTGGATGATTTTTCAAATAATAGTATCAATGACTTGAGTATCCTCCCAGATGTCCTTACGCAATATTTTATTGCTTTTACTACTTATGGAATGGCTCAAATTGTTGATAGCACTCCTAATTACAGAACAGATTATTATAAAAACCTATTTCAAAAGTTAATCTTAATGATGAATTCTTCTGCTATGGAAGAATTTGAATGGATATTACCTGGATTTGCTGATGAGCGATACGAATCCCTAGGTAACGATTTTCGCGGACCGACTAATATCATGTGGACTGGACATTATACGCTTATGGAGCTTCTCTACTATAATGTTTTTCGCGAATCTACTTACAATGATGAAATTAAATGGTTTATAGATGATTGGAATAACTCTCTTACAGCTACTACAACCTGGGATAATAAAAGTTCTATTGATAATCAAGGTCGTCCTCTTGGATTATGGAGAACAGGTTTGATCCCGTGTGAACCATATATTGTCTTTGTTCAATGTAATAGTATTCCTTTTTACGCTATAACTCTCTATGATAAACTCCACAATTCTAATTACGCGCAATCAATTGAACCTGGTATTGATTGGTGGCAGGAATATATGACAGACGACAATGGAATACAAATTGACGGTTATTATATTTCAGAACCCTATACCGCACTACATCAATTTGAAGTCTTAGGAGAAATTCCTGGCCCCGCATTAGAACCAGTTCTTGCATCTGAAGGCGTACCAGGCGTGGCTAACTATGGATCTTCTTGGGCAATTGCTTTTTATCAAGGGTTTGGAAAAACAGATATTGCAGAAACCTATTATAGAAACTGGAAGACAAATTTTATCCATTATTCTCCTAACGATCAGGCATATGCACCACATTCGTATCATAATCCTAGTTCATTTACTGAGATGGATTTGATTGGGAACTTATTTTCTTATTTAGGTGCTCGAGAAATGGGGGATTCTAACCTCTTTCGAAAATTAGAAAATTGGTTTTATGGGCCATACCCAGGAGAATGGGATGGATACAGATATAGATTTGACACAAGTGCTTTAGGTGAGATAGGGCCGTTTATGGATCCAATATTGCAATTTGCTTGGGCATGGGGTCATGCTGATTCAACATTATCAGATCTTATGGATGTGAAAAGTGATTCATTTTATACCTCATTTCCGTATATCTCCGCTGAGAGTACAACAGAAGGATTATTCATATATCAGGCATATTATGATGAAACTAAAGAAGCATTTATTCTCTCAGTTGAAGTTAATGAACAAACAGCGATAACTTTTGATCAATTTCCTGATGTTCAGGGTGTTTATCTAAAATCTGGTGTATACGAGGATTGGGCTCAAAATGGAGGTCAAATGATTTTAACGCTCTCTCCAGGAACGTATTCTTTTGTGATACTTTGAGGTGAATAAGAATGGTAGAACATTCGAATTTTAGGAACTCCTTACTTAGTTTTCTGCGACTAGAATCAGCTAATGAAGCTAAATGGACCTTAAGCGGAATTATTTTAGGTTCTATAATTTATATATTCGTTTCTCCAGTAACTCTTCCATCTTATACTTTTTTCGGATTGGATTTAGGTATTACTGTTATACCGATTACGGGAGGCTTATATCTCGGCCTCGTAGTTATAATTCTAGTAGCTTCATTTTATGGCCCTCTAGCTGGTCTATTGGTAGGTTTCATTGGCCATCTAGGAAGTGAAATTCTATTCACCCAACAAATTGTCGCAATGGGTATGGTAGGTTTATCCTTCGGAATGCTTGGATTTATTGTAGGTATTCCCCGCTATGCTAAAAATGAAGGGTTTGCCAACGGAAAAAATCTTGGAAAGATGATGCTTTTTACTCTGATTGGGTATTTTCTCATGACTATGTTATACCTCGTTAGTTTGATGGTAGTTGCTAACCAGAGTTTTGATGGTACCCTTCTTTATAATTTTGTCCCCTATTTCTCTATTACTATCCTATCACTATTTCTTTTTGCTCCTGTATTTGTTAGGGTGTATGACATTTTAATAGCTGAAGCTAAGAAGTATTGGAAAGCAAAATCTGGAATTTAAGAAGAGAAATTTCAGTAAAAAAAGTATTAATGCTTTACTTATGGTAGAACTATTCTTAAAATGTCAAAAATTCTCTTTTAACCCCTTACAATTCAGTATATACCGTAATATACTTCAAACAAGCCATTTCCAGCTAATACATTATCCTGAAGAGCAGGAATCATATAAAACTCTACTTGAATGGTTTGATCGATATTTTCCGAATTATTATTCTTCAGGAGTAATTCCAAACTAACACCACTCCTCGATCCTATTATTGGAAGTACCTCTATAATCATCATTCTTGTTTTAATTAGATGTCTATTATCATAAAAAAAAATTGAGTTATCTATCAGATGTTTTCAAGTGTGAATTATATATAGCTTTATATATTGTCAAATCATTAATCTGACGATTCATAATCACACTAAATATTGATGCATGGTTAGAAGTTGGTTCAAATGACTGAACAAATGGTGCTTGAAATCAAAAATCTCACTAAATATTATGGAAAATTCCTTGCTGTACAGAATGTAAATATTGCTGTTAAAACAGGAACAGTTTATGGCTTTCTTGGGCCTAATGGCGCTGGAAAAACTACAACTATTAGAATAATACTTAGCATTCTCAAACCATCCAGTGGGGAGGTGAAACTATTTGGAATTCCTGTTAATCGATCGAATGTTCAGATTCATGAAAAAATTGGTTATATTCCTGGTGATGTAGCTTTATATGGCCATTTGACTGTCAAACAAATGCTTGATTATTTTGCTTCTCTAAGACCAACTCAACCCTCATCGCGAATGGAAGAAATGATAGAATTATTTGATTTGGATGTTACTAAAAACACTAAAATGTTAAGTAGGGGTAATAGGCAAAAAGTTGCCATAGTACAAGCGTTTATGCACGATCCTGAGTTTTATATTTTTGATGAACCTTCAAGTGGATTGGATCCTCTAATGCAACAGGTTTTATATGATTTAATAGCTGAAGAAGTAAAAAAAGGAAAAACTTTCTTTATCTCTAGCCATTATCTTGGAGAAATCCAAAAAATTGCTAATATAGTGTCAATAATTCGTGATGGTGAAATCATTTCAACTATGGATGTAGCAAAACTTGATCAACAGGTAGTCCAGAAGGTTCATATTGATTTTAAATCAGATGTTGATCCTTCTTTACTTCAAGATTCTGATATAACAGTATTATCACACGAAAAAAATGAATTAATTCTGATAATAAAGGGAGATTTTAACAGTTTTCTTGACAAAATTTCAAAGTATCCAATAGAAAAATTTTATGCACCTGAACCGTCTCTCGAAGACTATTTTATGCATTTTTATGATCTTAAGAGAAATTCTGGGGTGAATTAAATGAAAGTTTTTCTGGATAATATAAAACAAGAAAAAGGTTTAATATTTGCCTTTTTACTCTTCTCCTCTATATTTATAACATTAATTATTATGGTTTATCCTGGAGATGCAGCAGCTGTTGAACAAATCACTGGTCTAGAGGATATGGGTGACTGGGAGGCCATATATGGAATAGCGTACGGAGAGGGAGGGGAATATCGATTCTGGCTAGCTTTGTTACTATTTAGTTATGTTGGGATTTTTTACACAGCATTACCTGTCCTTATGGGTACAAATGTTTTTTCCAAGGATAATGATGACAATACCCTGGATTTGTTGATGTCAAATCCAATTGCTAGGAGAAAGGTTTTACTTGAAAAAATATTAGCTGTTTTAGCAATCTCTTTTGGATCAATATTTTATTTGTTTATTGTTATTTATCTTTCATCACTTGTAATTGGACAAAATATTTCCGTTGAGATATTATTTGCATCATGTATTCAATTATTTACCCTTCTTGTCTTTATAAGTCTACTCAGTATCTTTTTTGCTGTTTTATTCCTAGATTCTGGTCGTGCTAAACGGTACGTTGGTATAATAATTGTCGGGTCATTCATAATTAGCCTTCTTGTTTTATTTTCAGAAGAGCTAGAATTTTTAAAATATTTTCAGGTATTTTACTATTATGACAGTGCTGCAACCATTCTCAAACCTTCCATTGAACAAGTTGTTTGGGATAAGGCTGTTTACCTTATTATTTTCTCTATCTTACTATTTGGAATAATATTAGTAATTAATGATAGGAAAGACCTTATTCCTCACTATTCACATAAATTTGAAGAAAAAAAGGCTAAAGAAAAAGGAATTCCTTTGCTTTTCTTTTTTATTGGTAGATTTCAACATCGATTTCCAAGTTTTGTTGAACAAATTCAATCTGATAAACCCTTTATTTACATATTTGCTTTATTACTAACAGTTTCAGGTCTTGTTACACCTTTTATGTATCCAGGTGACATAGCATGGATTGGTCTTTCAAAAACTTACGGTTCAATGGATGTCTTGATGAGTGCAATTTTACGTAATCATGGTGTAGCAATCTCATTCATTGGATATATTGCTACTGAAGGATTCGGAGAGTTTTTCCTTTATTCCGGAATAGTGGCAGCATTTTTGGGTTCAAAAATAATTATTAGAGATCAAAAATCAAATACTTTAGATTTACTATTTGCACAATCAATTCCAAACTCGGAAATCTTGAAACAAAGGTTGGCTGCAATAACTTTAGAAATATTTATGATATTCCTATTAAATTATCTTGGTTATATCATCGGTATCATTGCATCTGGGTATGGTATTGATTATATTCCAATTATAGGAGTTGGAATATTCCTTACATTTTTGATTGTTATTACAATGACCTATTTTAATGTTCTGCTTTGCACTTTCATAAAAAATCCTGGAAAAGCAGTTGCAGTTTCAGGAATGACGTATTTTGGAATTCTTTTGGTTTTTATGATAGCATATACAATTGATCAAATTCAATTTCTTTCTACATTGACCCCATTTTACTGGATTGACCGAATAAGAATACTCTACGAACAAACAATTATTTTAGAGGATATTTTTGTTATTATTTTATATTTAGCGTTGATTTGCATCATGCTTTTCATCAGTATTAAGAAAATTAATGGACATAAATATTTTTAAGTGCCTTTTTATGCTGAATTAAATAGAACAGGAGAAAATCTGATTATTCTTTATCTTTAGAAAGGGAATTATTAATTCAAATAACGGTACAAATTTCAATGACCACTAGAAAAGTGATCGTGCGAAATGAAATAATTTGATCTCAAACTGCGGGGCATATCTTTTGACCATTGAAATAACAACATACAATTCATCCCCCTGCAATTCACTTCGATAAGCTTGAATTTCTTCTTGACTGATCTGTTCTTTCTCGCAAAGCTCTAAAAGTTGTGCTGTTTTTGCGAGTAGATTGTCAATATAGTTATGAATCACAGTTTTTTGGGTTTCAATGGGAGCTATTTTAAGAGTTTGAATTAGATTTCCTATAGAAGGTAAGTCTCTAGATTTTTTAGTAATTTTACTTGATTGTACATCTACTATCGTAATGTTTTTGTAATTCTTTAAAAAATTCACTTGCGGAGAACAGATCAGGAGATCTTTATTTTTCGGATCAACGAACGATAATAAATATTCTTTTTTTAGGACTCTGTGAGGTACTAGTAGTTCCATGGATTTCACTACTTTATCTACAATGTCCCTTACGGTTCCAAGAATGAGAATTGGCTCTTCCATTAGAAGAGAGAAAATAACCTTTTCTAATCCATCTTGGAAGTATTCTAATAGAAAATTTAAGCTTCCCGAGTTTGGATCATCGAATATAATTGTTTCAGCGGGGATGGAATGAGTAAAAGTTCCCGTACCTGGTGCTTCCATCGTTAAGAGAGATTCCAAGATATTTTTAGCTTTATTATCTAATGTTATTGCATCTTTTGTATATATAAAGCAATCCTGGAGATGAGTTACTGAATCTAACACCTTTTTCTGTATTTCAGGTAGTGATCTATAGAAACTCATTGTTGCAGAGCTATTTTGTGCAAAGGTGATAGTAGCGTACAATTTTTGTGACCTATCATCTTGACTCTGGATTTTGAACATATAGTAAAAGGCAATTTTATCGAAGCTAGGAAGGGGTAGTAATGCATATTTTGATTCGAGATCAATTTTCCCTTCCATAGCTCCAATAGCCACGTAAGATTTCATAACTATTTTTTTAGCTATTTCTTGGGAGCTTATCGTAGAATAGAGTATGATAGGTCCTTTTTGTGGGTCAAAAATTGAGAAGAGAACATCATTTTGCACTGCTTTTCCCTTCATTATGTCTCTAGAATTAATTCTATTATGATCTTATCCATATTTTAGGTATTCCATTTATGTTTAAGAAAATGAATTTTCAGGAGAGTTTAGATACCTTTTCATTATTAAACCATTTGTCTTGCATATTCAATTTTCTCCAACTTTTTCTCCTACAATAGTTATTACCCTTTATTTTTCCTAATGGAAAGGTTTCAAGATGTGTGAAGGATAATATCTTCTGTCGATAAGTTCGACCTTCTGGATAGCGTTTGGGTTCACTCACATCGATTACAAAGATCAAGCTTACTGAATTTTTGGTGTAAGGTTTCCAGAGTGCTCTCCGAAATTGTAGTTGCCTCCCAGATCCCAAGCTCTAAACCAGGCCTTACCAATAGTAATTGTTTCAGAGTTCATTCCAATAATGGGAGTTGTTTGAGAGGTCTAACGTCCAGTCTTTAAGTCATGTAGAATCGAAGTTTTTCCAGCGTGATCCAAGCCAATAACACTAAAAATCGTATATACTAAATAGTATTTATTACCTATATTTTTTTTCTAGTTATTTTATTTTTTGTAGACAAGTATATTTATATACTTGTAGTATATCACAGAAGAACGGCATAAATAGCTATTATTAATGAATTCACGTAGATTTGCGAGCTAAGTGGGAATATTGACAACTGTTCGTTTAGGAAAAGATGATGAAGAACTTTTAGAAAGATTAAGAGCACGTTATATTTTAATGGGAATCAAACTGACTAAAAAGGAGATTTTAGGTAACTTAATCCGGCAAGAAGCTAAAAAATTTGAAGATGAAGTTGGTTCTCCTCTCCTAGAATTAGAAGATGATATTGCTTGGAAATTATTATCCAAACCAATGAAGTGGGGAATTGAAGACACATCAACTACTGTTGATCAACATCTTTACCAATGAGGTGTTATTGTGGTTGTATTTTTAGATACTGGTTTCATTCTAGCTATACGTAATTCTGATGATATTAATCATTCTAAAGCGACAGCCCTTATGAAAGAATGTTTATCTGGGAGATTTGGTTCCATTATTGTTTCAAATTTCGTATTTGATGAAACAGTTACATTGACATTGGTAAGAACTCACAATAAGAATCTCGTAGAAGACATTGGGAATTATATTTTGAATTCACCTAGAATTAAACTCCTTCATCTTAGCGAACCAGAATTTCTCGCTACTTGGGAATTATTTCTCAGATACTTTGAAAATGGACTCTCATTTACTGATTGTTCGATTTTAGTCATGGCGAAACTTTTCGAGAGCAATGTCTATATTGCTACCTTTGATAGGCATTTTCAAGGTCTTCTTTCAGTTATTGAATGATTTCATCTAGGTTCAGACGAACTTTTACAAATTGTCAGTTTATAATGCTTTAATCCTCTTATTTATCAAATGATAGTGACAATTGCCAAACTTCATTACTCCTTTATATTGTGAAAGGTAGGATCATAAAATATGGCAAAATGAGTCACATGAAATTCGTTCTTCTTAGCTGTCTATAATTAGTGTAGTTTTGAGTTTTATTTTGCCGATTCTCGCAAGAGTACGGTAATATTCTCAATTCTTTATGGCTTAATAATCGGAACAACGTTTGGAAAGCACTCTATTATAAGCATAGCCAAATTCCCTAGATAAACAAAGGATCGATGATAGTTACAGCCCATTTGGCCTTTTCAAGAGCTTTTGGGGCTAACTCTTTGAAAAAAGACACCTCGACTTCTTCTTCAAATCCATATCCTGCAAATGCTCGTTGATCGGTAAGATAGATTAATACATCAGACAGTTCATCAATATGTAATACAATTTCCTTAGGAAGTGATTTTTGCGTTTTTAACGATAAGAACTCGTCACTCACATCATGAACGCGTTTGAAAATCAACCCCTGCTCCAGTAGAATTGCTTTTATGGCATGCTCAACCGCCATTTGCGAACTATATATTACATCATCCCATCGTTTGTCTTCTAACGCTCTTTCAGCCCCTTGCAACCATCTCTGTGCGCGTAAGAATGCCAGTTTTCCTTTTTTTGTTGAGATACTACCTCACCTCGGTAAGTTTTTTCCAATATTCAGTACCATCGATGTTACAAATTTTCATTAATTTTTCTTGTTTAATCCTTTCAATGATCTGCTCTTTAAATTCTTCATAATATCCATTTGGATCGTAGAGTTTTACCCCTGTTGTAATTAGATCAGGATAAAGATTATGAAATGTTTTGGTCTCTTTTATGCTGAACGGAATATGCTGGATTCTAAAGGAATAATCTTTTTGGATTAGCACCTGATAATTAAGTGATGCTCTGAATTTTCGACGGCATTTTGTCAGCTGTTCAAACAACAGGGATAAATCGCTAATGTCTTCCAAAAATAATGCCAAATCGATATCACTGGTTTCATCCCATGTTCCAGTTGCATATGACCCAAAAAGAATAATACACCCCAATTTGTTTTTTAATTCATTAATCAGTATTTTAATGTACTCCTGAAGTGCCAATTTTATCAAGATTGGGACATTTAGACTACTTAATTCAGCTTTAAATCCATGAAGGAGAAATATAGCATTTTGATATAATTCGAAGAAAACCAAACCTTTTTCAGTAATTTTGTAAATATTCCCTTCTTTTATAAGGAGGTCTTTTTCAACAAGGATTTTTAATTTCTTGGATAATGTTCTTGGATTTGAAACAATGGTTGATTGAAGATTTGTGAATGTAGTCATTTTTTCTTTTGATAGAAAGTGCAAAATCTCAAAAATTGGTTTATCGTAAATCATCAATTAATAAATATACTATAATATATAAATAGTTTACCTAAGTATATTTGAATTTATTTAGCCATTCATCTTTCTTTTCTTCCCTGTGTTATAATCCTCAAAGAATAATCCTAATTTTTGGCAAGGGGAAACTCATTCATCCAATTCTAATTTCCCATGTTTGAGCCCTAATTAATTTCTATTTAGAAAATACTGTCCTAAGTTATTATAGTAGATTTTATCGGATAGGATGGATTTGTTTTTAGATTAGTAGGCAAGGATTCTTGAAAAACTGGTCAGAAAGTAATTCATGAGGTCTATCTTTTGAGAGCGAAGCCCAAAAACTTTGGAGAGGTCTTTATTCTTTTAATTGTTATAAATCTTGTATTTTATACTGTTAGAGCTGATTTAAGTGATACTACCGCTGAAATCGTCCAAGGTACTTCTCCTCGTGACAGAACAATGCATGCAATGGTCTTTGATTCTACCAATCAACAAACTATTTTATTTGGTGGTAGTTGGGATACGTTAACATCAGGATTCCAACATTTAGATGATACTTGGGCTTATAATTATAACGACAACCTCTGGACGGATCTAGCTCCAACCACTCACCCTTCAGCCAGAGATTCGCATGCTATGGTATATGATTCTACTGCAAACCAAACAATTCTATTTGGAGGGGGCCCTACGGAAACCTGGGTCTTTAAATTTCCCAGTAATACTTGGACTCTAAAATCAACTGGAACTTCTCCCCCTTCATTATATAATCATGCTATGGTTTTTGACCCAGTCAATCAAAAAGTAATTCTCTTTGGGGGATTAAATGAGAAAATTAATGATGAATTCTGGGCTTATGATCCAGTTACAAATATCTGGACCGAACTTAATCCCTCTATAAAACCTGAAGCCCGATATGGGCATACTATGGTGTATGATTCTACTAATCAGAAAATTATTCTGTTTGGAGGAAATAGCGCTGAAGGATATAGGGATGATACTTGGGAATATGACTATACTACCAATTCATGGAATGAGTTAAACCCAACCTCCCCTCCTGGTTCCCGCTATTTGCATTCTATGATCTATGATCCCATCAATGACAAAGGAATCCTTTTTGGAGGATTTGGCGGAAACCTGTTAAGCGAAACCTGGCTTTATGATTATAATACCAATACATGGGAGATTTTAAGTTTGAGTGTATCTCCATCCCCAAGAACATGTGCAACATTTGTTTATGACTCGATAAACCATAAAGGAATTTTATTTGGTGGTTATCTGAGTACTGAAAATAGTGTAGCCACCCTCGGCGATCTGTGGATTTATCATCCATCTAATAACTCCTGGATATTAAGAAACACCCAAGTTTCCTCGAATACAACCAGTACTGCTACAAGCAGTACTTCTACAATCGATATAGAATCTACAGACTTCTTGACGTTGAGAGAACTCCTGTCTATGTTCGTCGTGGTAGGTATTTTCAGAGCTTATCTTGGGAGAAAAAGAAAGATCCTAAAGTAAGGAGTTCAGATCGTTATTTCGGCCCAAACTGCTGGATGATCTGATGCACTGCTTTCAATAATCCGTGTGTTAATAATTATTGTTCCAAATGATACAAAGATATGATCTATCTCGCGACTACCGTTATAATTTTGATCATCAATCCATGATGGCCATTTCAAAGTCCATGAATCATTAAGAATAGCGGTCGTTAGATTATATTGAGTAGAGTATGGTCTAAAGTTAAAATCACCCATTAATATGACATTATTCTTACCACTAACTTCTTTTAAGACATTTTCTTGTTGAATAATAGGCCTTCCGTTTCCAAGATGCGTTACAAAGACATTAAAACCTTTTGTGCTAACTTTAATTTACGCATGGATACAAGCGGTTTGCTCGCCAATACTGTACATGAAAAAAGTTCTTGCAGTTTTGATGGGGTTTTTTGAAAGGAGGGCAATCCCAAATGTCCCTGTGACTGATTTTGGCCCGTAATAGGAGTGCATATGAAGGTGATTAGCGAAATATCGAACTGGATCACAATTTCCCCCTGATATCCGGGCTGAATCTGATTCTTGCAAGCCAATGATATCTGCGTCTACTTCTTTTAGAATTGCTAATTGACCATCTAAGTTTTTTACTCCCGATAGACTATATCCTTGTCGAATATTATATGTTATGATTTTTAGAGAAGATTTATCCTCTGGAAGTGGTGGATATGGTGAAGTAATTACTAACCCCAAAGTGAGGATTAATAAGAGAATGATGGTTATAGAGAGCTTTGGTAGAGGTTTTGAGATAGGTTTGAGGTTAAGATCCATTTTACTTTTTAATTGGAGAATTGGGACCATAATCCCTATGGCTACTACCAAATGGACAAACCAGAATTGGTCTCTGAAAAGGGGTCCAATTTCAGGAATATAGTCGTAAACAGTTGTAAATATGTGCGCAAAGATCATTAATAGGAAAAAAAATGCAGCTATCGTGAAGCTTCCACTTATTTGTCTAAATGAAGGGGTTTCCACAATTAATTGCCTTGAAAAGTAAATAAAATCGATAATCAGAATTGGACTGGTTAATAAAAAAATTAATAGAGTAATGTCCTGAATGATGGCTGTTGAGGGTGCAGTAAATGGATAGCTAGTGGGTGAGCTAGGGAAAAATACTTGATTCAAAAGGATTGTGTAGACTAAAGAGGCTAAAAATACAATATTAATTCCCCAGAAAAACCAAAGATGCATTTGATCCACTAAATTAGGTTTAATGAGAATAACAAGGCCAATTAAAGTAAATACAATCCCTAATACCAGAACTATCAAGAAATAACTACTACCAGTCCAGCGAGTAATAACTGATGGACTGCTGAAAGAGAAATATAATAGAAGAAATACGTTCAAGATACCAAATGTGTAAATGCCAGTCTTCCAACTAGAGGGGGAATTGGTTGATAAAGACTATTAGTAATCCTGGCTTCTGACAAACAGTGTTAGACTTCGTAAGTGAAAAGAATTATTCGCAAGCATATTTGGAATTGATTGGTTCAATCATTTCATATTTTCAATTTTCAGACTTCATGACATTGAGAGAATTAATGTTTATATTCATCATGATTAGTAGCATCAGAGTTTGTCTTCGGTGAAAAAGAAAGATAAAAATTTTTTATAGAAATGATCAAATATGGGCTTTTAAGTTGATAAAAGACGAATATATCTTTTTGTACTGAAGCTCTGCTGATATATTTGCTTTGGAGACATATAAATGAAAATATTAGTTATTGTGAAGTCAATTCATCATCAAAATACAGTAAAGATCGCAAAAGTCATTGCAGATGTTCTGAATGCTGAAATCAAAACTCCACGAGAAGTTAACCCAGAAGAGCTAAAGAATTTTGATTTGATCGGTTTTGGTTCGGGTATATATTCTGATACTCATCACAAAGCTATCTTCAATCTTGTGGACACCCTTCCTCAAGTTACTACTAAAAAAGCATTTATTTTTTCTACTAGTGGGTCTCCAGGTCGGTTTGCAGAAGAATTCAGAAATTATACTTCCAAATGCCATATTCCGCTCAAGGAAAAATTACAATCCCACGGGTACAAGATTATTGGCGAGTTTAGTTGCCCTGGTTTTAACACGAATAGTTTCATAAAGTTTTTTGGTGGTCTCAATAGAGGACGACCGAATGCAGAAGATTTTAAACGTGCTAAAGAGTTTGCTTTAAACCTCAAACAGGAATCATTTGAGGAAGTCAAATAGAAACTTGGAATTGAATAAGATATACTTTCTAAACAAAGAAAGATAATTTTCGATTATTTTTTCCATTTCTGCAATTAGCTGGTAAATATGTAGATAAAAAAAGAAAGTGGTTTTCAAAGCTTAATATATTAAAACAAATTCTATTTTGTTGTTAACACATGAATGGTGAACACAGTGACTGAAGGAGAGGCAATGAAGGCAACAGTCTGGACGAAATACGGATCACCCGATGGCCTTCAGTTTCAAGAAGTAAAGAAACCCACGCCTATGGCAAATGAAGTTCTAATAAAAGTAAAAGCAGTTTCGGTAATGGCTGGTGACTGTGAAATGCGCAGTTTGAAGATGACCCTGATGTTAGGATATCCCATGCGCTTATATACGGGTATTAAAAGACCTCAATTAGGAAGGTTGAAGAAATGGAAGGTAAAAAAATGAAAGTGGCTTACTGCACCAAATATGGTCCTCCTGAGGTAGTAGAACTAAGAGAATTTGACAAACCTATTCCTAAGGATACTGAAGTTTTGATTAAAATTCATGCTACCTCATTACACCGAGGAGATTCCCGAATGCGGGGGCTAGATATTCCAGGTCCTTTTTTCATGTCTATTTTGGCTCGATTATTTCTAGGATTTAGACGCGTTGGGAATGGAGTTCTAGGAATGGAGTTATCAGGAATAATCGAAGCTGTTGGAAAAGATGTAAGGAAATTCAAGGTTGGTGATGAAGTTTGGGCTTCCACGGTTTGGGAGAAATTTGGGGCGCACGCTGAATACAAAACAATGAAAGAAAATGGAGTTATTACCTCAAAACCTGCTAATTTGAGTTTTAAGGAGGCAGCAGTAATCCCTTCTGGCGGGATTACGACTTTGGGGATCATTAAAATGGCTAATATCAAACCAGGTCAAAAAATGCTTATTTACGGAGCTTCTGGTAGTGTCGGATCATCTGCCCTCCTATTAGCCAAAACGTTAGGTGCAGAAGTAACTGCCGTATGTAGTGGTGCGAATCACGATTTTGTTAAATCATTAGGAGCTGACGTAATTGTGGACTATAAAACCACCGATTTTGTCAATTTAGGTGAAATTTACGACATTATTTTTGATGCGGTCGACAGGTATAAAGGTGAATATAAGAAAGCATTGAAAAAAAATGGCATTTACCTCAATGTGGATAAATCTTCTGATAAGATCAAGAAAGATCAAGTACTGGGTCTTCTTGCTGAGCTCAAGGAGCTTTGTGAAGCAGGGAAGTTTAAAGCTGTCATAGATCGAACCTACTCGTTAGATGAGATAGTGGAAGCTTATCGGTACGTTGATTCTTATCGCAAAAGAGGTAATGTGGTTATTACCGTGGTTTAGAGCTACTTAAGAATTGGCGTTAGAATTGAGTGAAAACAAAATGAGGGCTGTAATATGGACGGATTATGGTTCTCCAAAGGTACTTCTAGTTCAGGAGGTACCGAAGCCACCTCCTCAAGATGATGAGGTTTTAGTGAGAATTCATGCTACATCTGTGTCTACTGGAGACTGTGAACAGCGCAGTCTCAAATTAACTTTCTGGTACAAGCTTATAATGCGTGTATATATAGGATTTAGAAAACCGACGAGAATCACTATTCTTGGTATGGATTTTGCTGGGGAAATAGAAGCTATTGGTAAAGAAGTGAAACGATTCCAAGTTGGGGATCAGGTTTTTGCCTCTACTGATTTTTAGGGTATGGAAACATATGCTGAGTTTATTTCTATCTCTGAAGATCCTAATAATGGAGTACTAGCTTTAAAACCAACTAGTATTAGTTATGAAGAAGCTACAACCATTCCTGTTGGAGGAATCGAGGCTTTAAATTTCCTTAGACAAGGAAATCTTCGTGAAAAGCGGAAAATACTGATTAATGGGGCTACTGGTACAATAGGTTCTTTTGTTATCCAGCTTGCAAATACTTTGGTGCAGAAGTAACAGCTGTAGATCGTACTACAAAATTAGATATTTTAAAATCCGTTGGAGCTGATCAGGTTTTGATTATACTCGGGAGGGCTTCACCAAGAGAGGAGAGAGTTATGATTTTATTTTGGATATCATAAGCAAGAGTCCTTTTTCAAGTAGCCTGAAATCGTTGAATCAAGCAATGCTTGAAGGATAAAGTATTATTGCTTATATGGCTGTAGTAACCAAACCGCTAAAATTAGGTGTCCAAGTTACCGTAACGGAATTGAGCCTCAATTACCCGAACACGTAGCAGGGTGGGGAATGTATCCATATATCTATGCGGAGGATACTTATTCTCTTCGTTGGAATCACACACTTAACACGAGAGTGGAAAAGACGATGAATTATATCTGGATTCCCTAGTTTCTCTATAATTTGCGAGGATTATTGATAACTAGACCAGACTTTTTCTTAATGGCTTATAGTTATCAATTTCATCGAAAGAGGAAGAAAGCTAAGCTCCTTTGTTCGAAAACTTGTGGTAGTATTTGCAACTAAAAAGGTCAACGTCTCAATGTTGAACTGTACCTCGCCTAATCCCTTGCTTAAATTGTGTACCTTTTTCCACACCAATTGTTCATGTGTTTGAAGAAAACCTTATAAGGATCAGTGGAGTGTTCGGTTGATATTCAATTTCATCAGGCATTTGTTTTTCATTGCGAGGTTCAAGGATGCAAACAAATCCGCTAACCCCTATTGATGGAAATCACCTTTTAGCTGAACTAACGAAAGATATGACTGAGCAACAAAAGGATATGATTACTACAATCCTTCAAGGACGGAGTGTATTCGAGAATTATACCTTTAAAGACGCCATAACTGAATTAGACGATCTTTTTAAATCCAAATAGATTTTCTCTCTCTCTTTGAACTAAAAGATTTTTATTCCATACTCTTCCTGCTATTGACTCTCGGTTGTGAAAGCTTTGCGGTATTTTAAGCGTGGAGGTTTGCGCCTTTAGGTAGAATGCAATATATTTGATTCGCTCATTACATACCGTTATCTAAGTTATTATTATTTTTCCCTATATAGAGGATGAACCACATAATACCACATTTATTAATTATCTGCATATTTGGTTTCAATGGAGTGGGTCCCAGAACTTGAAACAACTGGATCAACACAAAATTGGCCTCTTGATAAATTAAATAAAGGTTTAAAACCTATCTAGATGTATTAAGAATTGGAATTTTCAGTTTGTATTAGATTTTTAATAATACATATATCCCATTTCGTTTTTGTATTGCCTTTCTTTCTGTGATTGTTTAGGGAGGAAGGCAGGTAACTTGATTAAATTTTCTTCATTTATGCTGCATCATTTCAGTATAGAAAATATATAAAGAAAAAAAAATCTAATGACACAAAGGTAATGTAAGTAGTTAACACAAATAATAGAACTTCAGATTATTATGAAATCATGATTGATTGTGGTATATTATGTACTGGAAATAAGATAGTTGATTTTATTGCTAAGAAATCATTGTGTGTAAGCCACATACTAGCATCAATTTAAAATTTATAGGTTCCTTTTTTCATATTCTTCAGGATCTCGGCGGTTAGCGGCTGGTAAGTCTCTTCACCTGGCAAAAGCACGTATACAGGATCTTTAATGATTGTAATGTCATATTCTTCTTTTTTCAGCTTATTTTTTTTGATCTTCATTGTTGGAGTTTGTTTTAGATTTGCTTTAAACCTTAGAAACTTTGGTATCGCAAAATCGGGCAGTTTATTTTTCAGTAGTTCTGAAAGTTTCTTGAAATCAAATTCCTCGAGTGTTTTATCCAAAATTACCACGGCTGCCATTCCCGCGCGTCCTTCAGTATTCGGTATTTTCACACCATATGTTGCTGATATGTAGATCTGTTTTGAGGAATCGAGAACTGCTTCTACTTCGGTAGTTGATACATTCTCGCCGTGCCAGCGGAATGTGTCACCGAGTCTATCTACAAACTGTCTGTGTCCGTATCCGATGTTTCTCATCAGATCACCTGTATTAAACCAAGTGTCTCCCTTCTGGAACACATCGTGAAGGAGCTTTTTTTCGGTATCGTCTTTATTTGTGTATCCTAGGAGCGGTTCCTTTTCTGTTACTTCAAAGATGCATAGACCTACCTTACCAAAATCGACTTTTTGTATGAATCCATCCTTATCTCTGATTGGTTCATTTCTATCGATGTCATAAGCTACCACCGCGTTCTTTTTCACGCTTCGTCCGATGGTACAATCGAAGTTATATTGGTTAACAAACCCGCTGGGTAGTTCAGCTGATCCGTAAAACTCATTGACCGATATGATGTTAAAGCGCTTCTTAAAGGCCTTCCATACTTCGGGTCGCAAGCCGTTCCCGTAAATCCCATTCACCGGATTTAATCCGTCATCAGGTTT
Organism: Candidatus Heimdallarchaeota archaeon; assembly: GCA_011364965.1. Lineage (GTDB taxonomy): Archaea > Asgardarchaeota > Heimdallarchaeia > Hodarchaeales > Hodarchaeaceae > Hodarchaeum. The sequence continues at coordinate 575,335 of RDOB01000003.1, read as the reverse complement.
TTCAGCTTGATTCATGAGATAGCGGCAAAGCTCACCCACATAGCAAAACTTTGTAGCCCTGAATTTACGAGTATCATCCCAGAACCTGCTGGCACTGAATTTTCTTCGAATAGCAATTGCACTACCTGCTTTCATTGCTGGGGGCCATGTTGCTGTAAGAAAAGTATTGTGAAAAAACGGAAGTGGAGCGTAGATGGTGTCATTCTTTTGCAAGTCAAGAATCATTTCGAAGGCATACGCATTCTCAATCATGGTTTTATGCATAGTAAACGCTGCTTTAGGCTTGCCTCCAGTGGTACCTGAGGTAAATACCAGGTGACAAGGATCGAAGATGCTGATAGTTCTGGTTGTAGGAGGATTATCAATAGACATGTTTTTAATTTCTTCTTTCATATCAATAATATTAGGAGGTGTCTGTATTTTACCCGAATCAGGGAGAAAATATAATTTTTGATCCTCAGTTTTATTGATTTCTGCTTTTGTTTGGTTGAAAAGGTTGATCAACTCTTCGCCAATTATGATGGCCTTACAGGGGTTCAGATTTATGGCGTATGAAAGTGTATTAGATCGCCAACCAGTATTCATCATCGATGATATTGCCCCGACTTTTGCTGCTGCTGCATGCAGTATAAGGGAATCAACCCTGTTACCAACCAGTAAACAGATTATATCTCCCTTTTTGAGACCTATTTTAAGAAAATAGTTTGCATAGCGGTTTATATTTTCATTGAATTCCTTATATTTGATATGGGGTACTATCATCTGCATCGCGGTTACAGGTATGTCCTTATCGTCCCACTTAACTGCGATCCTGTTGGGATACTTTACTGCAGCGTCCTCAATTATACTCCCAAAGTTGATACCTACTTCTGTCCTTGCTTTTTTGTTGTATTCAAGAAAAAGTTTGTAAAAAAGGTCTGGGGGATACGGGTCCATTATATTGATATATTCCATTTGCTTTTTGTAGTCTTCTTCAGGAATGATATATCCTTTCTTCGATTTGTTATTTTCGTTCATTATCTCTCTCTTTCTTGTTTTTTAATTATGTTTAATTTCAAAGAAACTCGAGGATTTCCCCTGCTTTTTTAATTGATTCGAAATTTATCTATTTCGACCTAGTTTATCGTGACTTTCAATCCAGTCGCTAGTTCCATTTATGTTTACCCGCATTGCACTCATAAGAGAAAGTTCTCCTGCAAGTACAGTACCTGCAACAATCTCAGCGAATTTCTTCACATTACCCGTCCCAGCACACCCCAGCATTTTCAGGCACTCTTGTTGGGTTGCCAGTCCAGTTCCTCCTCCGTAGGTAGCCACGATCATCGCAGGTATTGTGACTGAGAAGTAATAATTACCTTCTATTGTCCTCTCGCTATAGGTTATCGCAGCTGCTCCCTCGGAAACATTTGCTACATCTTGTCCGCAGGCAATAAATAGTGCTGTTATTCCATTGGCCGAATGACTACCATTATTTGCTGCTCCTGACATCATGGTGCCTATGCCGCTTACCTGATGATAGTACTGGAGTCTTTGAGGGGATTGGTTCATTCGTTCGCGAACTATTTTTTCAGGGATAATTATTTCTGCAGTAACTCTTTTCCCTCTTGTTCGCAAAACATTTATCTGTGAATGCTTTTTATCGGTGGACAAATTTCCATCTATCATATATCTGTTTACATTAGGATGAACTTGCCTGATCCATTCACACGCAAAGAAAGTTGCCTTTCCTGTCATGTTTTGTCCAGCTGCGTCGCCTGTGGTGTAATCAAAACGGGTAAACACAAATCTCCCAGCATGATACTGCTCAATAGCTATCAGCTTGCCAATCCTTGTGGTGGATTCTGCTTGAGCCTTAATTTCATCAAAATGTTCCTTAAGCCAGATACCGAAATCGCGTGCTTGGCGTGCATCATCGAATATGAAAGCCGGCGCTCGCTGCATTGCCTCTTCCTGAATTGTTGTTTTTACACCACTACACTCTCTTATAATTTTCATTCCACGATTATAACTTGCTACGAGGGTACCCTCGCTTGTTGCTAGGGGTACATAGAATTCACCCTTGGCATATTCTCCATTCACCAGCAGGGGACCTGCGAGTCCTATGGGTACCTGAGCAACTCCTATAAAGTTTTCAATATTTCCCCGTAGTATGTCAGGTTCAAACGAGTAAGAATTTACATGTTTCATTTCTACGCCAGTTGCTTCTTTTATGAAGTCACAGCGTTTTCTTGCCATATCTCTGGTATAATCGTTTTCTTTATCTCGTGGTATTTTTAAATTCTTTGACATGACAGCTCTCCACCAATCATTTTTCTGTAGTTTATTAATTATAATTGTGCTTTATATTTTATGAAAAGTATTTTTCCTAGTTCAAGATCCAATCTTTACATTTTTGACGTAATTTCTGATGTTTCAAAATAATTTAACAAGAATAGATGGATTTTTTCTAATCCAACCAAGGGGCCTAATCTTTTTAACAGATAATGGATTAACTCTATCAATTAAGAAAGTTTGATTATTTAAAGAATTCTTGAAATTATTGAGGTAGTTTAGGATTGAAGGTTCTATATTAGAGTTATTTTTAGTTTACTGGGTATTACCTATAACCAACATAAATTGAACATATAATGAAAAAAGAAAAAATAACTACTTCTTTTGTCTTCTGAAAACTAATATTAGAGTTCCAATGAAATGTTTACAAAAAGCAGCAAAAAGTTCCAAACGAGGATTTTCAATGTTCGGGTCATCCTGCACTTCGAGAACTACTGCCCCAATTTTGACAACAACAGGATAATGAGTTACCATAATAATTGTGTTTCCAAAATCCATTTCACATTAGGAGCTTAAGTGTTTCATTTTTTTTAGAATCTTGTTTGAAAAAAATTCCCTCTCTCTTAATGAGGAATTAGCTATAAATAACAGTTGTAGAGGATTTTGACCTTAACATTCTACAATAATCAATTCACAGTGGAAAGAAGGTTAAATTTTGTCAAATACAATCCTTGTTGTTGAAGATAATCAAGAAATCATGTTAAATATGAGGATTTTTCTGACATGCAATGGATATAAAGTTTATACAGGCTCAAATGGAAAAGAAGCTTTAGAAATATTAGATAATCTCTCAAATCCCCCTGATTTAATCCTTAGCGATATCATGATGCCAGAGATGAATGGTTATGACTTTCTTCAAGAAGTTTCTAACAATCCAGATTGGAACCTTATCCCTTTCATTTTCTTGACTGCAAAAAGTTCACCTGCTGACGTTCGATTTGCTAAAACTCTCGGGATAGATGACTATATAATAAAACCATTTGAGGAGGAAGATCTACTTGCAACAATAAAAGGAAAAATAGCTAAAGGATTAAAATACAGAAAAATGAGTGAGAGAATCAGAAATTCAGTTTTAGAATCTCTTGAAATTAAGAATGATTATAAAATTCAGCAAAAAAATGATGTAATTTTATTTTATGTATTATGGGATGAAAATTTTGGCCCGAAAATTCAGAATTACTATCCTAATACAGTTGATGATTTTGACCTCGAGGAAATAGGTGTTCAACTGTTCCAAACAACAGTCTCAATCTATGGACATTCAAAATATTATGAATCTCAGAGTGTTTTATTAAGAATCTATAATATTGAAAAAGATGGATATCTCTATTTTGATTCGATTCCTGATGATTCTGTAAGAGGAGGAGAAAGACAATTTATGTTGGTTACTCTAGCAACAAAAATTAATTATTTAATGTCTTTAAGGGTGAAAGAAATACTTGAGACCATCTCTGGTCTGATAAAAACTGGAAAGAATTGGAATATATCCTCATATTGGGAGAAAATATCAGATATTCTAACCATTGAATCACAATAGAAAGGAAGTATGATGTTTGTAAGATTTGCTATCTCTACGGATGCAGGGATAGAAGTATGGAGTTATTCTGAAGAAAGCTCAAAATATACTTTACAGGATCCTCAGCTGATCTCTGGATTTATGGTTGCGATACAAAATTTTTCAGAGGCAGTAATTCAAAGTGCAATTCAAGAAATTAGGTTTTCTGACTTAATTATCTATGTAAGGACATATAGAACCTTCGGATTATATTTATTTCTAAAAGAAAAAATACAAACCGAAGAAGTAGAGAGATACTTCGATTTAATTGCTAAAGAAACATTTCAATTGTTGAAAGACCAAGACAAAGGCTATTTTCCAGAATCTGAAATGTTTGAAAAACTAATTTTACCAATTCTGAGTCCATTAACTCGAAAAAATCAAGAATTTCAGCTTTCTCAATCCATGAAAAAACCTGTCATAAGAATAGCTCTTCTAGGATTATCTAGAGCCGGAAAAACGTCTATGATTCAATTATTCTTTAAAAAGGAATCGAAAGATCGTTTGCATACAATTAAGCCAACCATAGGAGTTGTTCAGCACATAGATTTCGAAGAATTCCTAAAAGAGAATATCTTAATATTGGATTTTGGAGGACAAGAACTTTATCGACGTCAATATCTAAAAGACATGACTTATTGGGGAAAAACCTCAACCTTAATTTATGTTGTAGATATACAGGATCCTGTTTCCTTCTTACCAGCCCTAGACTACTTAGATAAGCTATGGTCATTGGTACGCAATGAAAATGAGTCTAATGTAAATCTTTCCATTTTTTTACACAAGTATGATCCGGAAAAACGAATTGAATTAAATAAAAATATACAAATAGTGTTAAAGCACTTTAAAGATTATTTAAAAATCGCAACTTTTTTCCTTACAAGCGTAAATGACCAAAGTAGTAATATAGCTCTATTACAAACTATTTATTTTTCGCTCCCAGATGTAATGCTTCAGAAATTATTAAATGATGAGTTATTGGATTATTTTGAACAGGTAATTCTCCCCCAATTTACTATTCTACCAACTTTAGGAACAAGTCAGGAGGATTTTACAAATATGCTCCCATCAATCCAACAGGGAGTACGTATTTTAGGAACAGGATATGCTATATTATTACAAAAATCTTGGTTAAATTATCTGAAGGGTGACTGGAACGCGAAACCTCTAAAATTAACATCAAAATCATTTATAATGAATCGTAGGAGCCAATCAATTGAATTAACTGTTCAAGATTGGAAAAATGAGGGTATCCCCAGTGAATTAACTGATGTTTTACTCACTGGTTTTTTGGAAGGAATCCTAAAGACCTTTCATATTGAATCACCTAAAATTATCAATAAAGAAGAACGGCACACAACCTGGGAAATCCGGTTTTAGGGGGAACTATACATGAATCAAACGGTGAATTCAGAAGGATTTCAAGAAATCTTAAATAATTTAGATATGGGGATTATTTATCTCAAGGAGCATAAAATACAATATGTTAATATATATCTAACAGATATATTAAAATATTCAGAACAAGAGATGATTGGAAAAGATATTTCAGCATATATCTATAACCTAGACTTAGACTATATTTACAAATATCCAATTTATTCAGAAAAAATGCATAATACGGGTGTATTACGCTGCTTGAGAAACAATGGAGAGATTATCTCGTTCTATTTCAAAACAAAGTACATTAATTTAAATTCCATATTTCTTCTATTGAAGCAAATTTCATTCTCAACAGATTTTGAAGATAAGATTGGTTTAAGCCACGATTACTTAGAAGAAATAATTGATCATCTTAGATCACAAAGCGAAATTGTCAATCGAGAAAAAAAACAGATTGAATTGATACTTAATAATATAAAAGATGGAGTAATTGTATTAGATCAAGATGGAAAGGCTATTATCATCAATACAGCAGCAGAAAGACTAATCAAAAGAATCTTATCAGAAATAAGAGTATGTGAATTGAATTTCGTACTTAGTACAGGTCACCCCTTTTTTGACACCATTAGAACACTTTTCTTAACTTACGACATTAACCAAAAGGTTGTAGTTGAAGTAACATCAAATCTCTTTCTAGAATTTACAGTCGCGTTAAATTCTTCCATAAACCAGAATTCTCTTGTTTCTATTATTGAATTTAGGGATATTACTCCATTTATCGAGTTTGAAAATCTCCGAAAGAAGTTTGTATCTGTTGTTTCCCATGAACTTAGAACTCCTATCTCTGCGTTGAATTTATCAGTAATAAACCTTCAAAGGTATGGAACGAAGCTTACAGAGGAGGAAAAAATCGAGATAATTAATTCTATGGGGAGAAGTGCAGCAATATTAAATCAGCAGGTGGATGACCTACTAATATTATCCCGTTTCGACGCTGGGAAAGGCTTAAAATTGAAATGGGAAAAGTACCATATCTTGGGGACTATTTATTCAGTCATAGCTCAATTAGAACCGCGAATTTATGAGAAAAAACTTAACGTTCAAGTCTTAGGCTCAGAACAGGTAGAATTAATGGGAGATGTTCATCGGATTGAACAAATATTCCGAATCATACTTGATAATGCCATTAAGTATTCTTCGAATAACTCTAATATAACTATTAAGGTCACCGAGTCTTATAAGGGAAAATATTCTTCTGGAGAAGAGAATAAGGAAACATTAATTGAAATTACTGATCAGGGGATGGGAATCTCAAAAAAGGATATTCCACACATTTTTACGAGGTTTTATAGATCAGATGATGTTTCACACATTCAAGGAACAGGAATTGGATTAGCACTAGCTCGTGAATTAGTGTATCTCCATAAAGGAGCAATCTATGTTGAGAGTGAATATAAAAAAGGATCCACTTTCTCTATTGTTCTTCCAGAGCTGAAGACGAATCCACAAGACGGTAATTCTAAAGGAGGATAAAGTACGTTCAACAAGAATGAAAATGAATTTGAATTCCGCGATAATTTAAGAGAACTATTGAACGGGGTTACTACTAATTTACCATCAGATTTTGAAACTGATTTGGATGTCGAATTCCTTTTTCCAAAGGACTCTAGGACATTATGGAAAATAGTCCTTATCGGAAATGGAGCTGTGGGAAAAACCTCGATAAGACGACGGTTCATTGGTCACGGATTTAATCCCGTTTATTCAGCAACAATAGGAGCAGATTTTTCAACATATGTGGTAAACTTGGGATCTAGGGAAATTAAATATCAGATATGGGATTTAGCAGGGCAACCACATTTTTCTGAGGTACGACAGACATTTTATAAGGGTACCAATGGCGCATTGCTCATCTATGATATTACCAATAGAGACTCCTTTAAGAACTTAGAGAACTGGATAGGAGAACTATGGGAACATAATATGAAAGGACCAATCCCCTTAATATTAGTTGCAAATAAGATAGATCTTAAAGAAAGTGGATTGAACCTCGTACCAAGACAATATGCTGAATATTTAACTAGAAAATATGATAAAAAAAGTCGAGAAAACTATGGTTTCGGAATCCATCTAATTGAAACGAGTGCACGGACAGGGGAGAACATTTCAATGGCTTTTCAAATATTATCTATACAGATCGCTGTTCAACAGCGCTTTAAACAGCTCCGAATGAAACCTTCGTGATATCAATATTCCAACGAATATACCGATTGTAGGAATATTCAATTTCGGGTAGAAAGCCAAATTCAGCTAATTTATTCCATTTAATATTGAATTCAGTCATCCAAAAACTTGGAATATAGATTAAACCAGCAAGAAGAGGAGGATCACCCTTTGAACTCTCTGCTAACTTATAAAAAATAAAAGTGAAGGGTAGGAGTTTTAGATGCTCAACTATACGGAGGATTAGACTGTTTTGCTTATTATAATCACCATTCTTTCTGCCAAAAAGAGTTATCCAGGGTTTAGCGTCTAATCCAATATTCGAAAAGAGAGGAAAACGGTGAACTAATTTTTCAGATAGAAGTCTACTCCACGATCTACGGATATATTTTTCTGTTTTCCCAAATTTTTTAGCCAAATTAACATCATAGCGGGTACCATATTTAGAAAAATGGGCTAGTATCTCTCTCTCCACCTCAGTTAAATGAGGAGCTAAAGATTGGGGAATTAAATTGTAATGGAATCCTTTTTCCTCGCTAATAACGCCATCATCCCAATTGTAAGTAGATAGGATAGGAGGAAGCACTTTCCACCGTTTAGAAGAATTATGGTGAAAAGAGTGTAGATTCCATCCGATATATCCATTTGTAAGTCTAGTCATATGGGAATTTTTGTCTTGATACAAACTTGTGATCTTTTGGAAAAGATTATAATCCGTAACTTGATATTGAATGATCTTTTGAGCCCCAATGGTATCGGTCACGCGATAGGGGACTGAAGCTAACGATGACGGAGTTAGAAAGGCATTATCAACCACAAAGGGAGAACAAACAAATAAGGTCTCAAACCCTAGAGCGCTAATATTCAAACGGTAAATGGCACTAAAAACATAAGTTTCAGCTAAAATCGACTCCCGTCGATTATAGGTTGCCTCGCTTATACGTAAGGCATCGGAAATCCTTTTTTGCGTAGGAAACCTTTTATAAGAGCAGACAAAGTCCTTAGACGTAAAATAATTGAGAATTTTTTTATCATTAGAGTTTAAATTCAGGTTCAAATCGCAGAACGTTCGAGTTAAATAGAAAAGTAGATCTTCGAGTTTTTTAATGCGTTTTAGATTTTGAATGCACGCATTATCACATTTAAATAGCTCAAAGACAACCAATTTATGGGGAAGGAGATAAGAAAAGTTATTAAATGAAATCTCATAAGACCAATAGAGGGAAAGGAATCCAGAATCCTTTTGAATGAAAGGGAACACTTTACACCATTTCTCGAAAAAAGGTTGAGTACACGATAAAAATAAATCTTCACAGGTTTTTCTAATGATTTTGACAAGATCTAATGAGACCTTTTGATTGCTTACCAGCTTTTTATAATGAGAAATGGCACTACGTACTGCTTCCCAGTAAACAATGAAATCTTGTATGAACTGACTCTCAACTTCAGTTGTATAATCAATTTTTCCCTCATTTACTGATTTCACTGAGTTGATCATTAATCTCAATCAAGCCAGTTACTTAAACTTAATAAAACTTTACTTAAAACGTCAGATCTCGTTTACTTGCGAAGTGATTTTTATTCCTGCAGGTTCTATCAAAAACTGTAAAAAAAAGATTCCTGTGCATTTAATCAACAGTTCAATTTCTATTTAGGGTGAGGGTTGACTTATGTCAATAAAGGAAAAAATAAATCAAATAATCCCCAAAAAAACAATGTTAATAAGATATTTGCCGTTTTTTGTATGGCTGATACTTATTTTTGTCGGAATACAGGCTGGACTAGCAGATCCTGAACTTCCCCCACCTCCACCCCCAGGACATTAAGTCCTTTGGTAGATACGTTGAAAAGGGAGAAAAATGCGTAAGAAGACCATGAATTCCAGTAAAAATGCAACATGGCATATTTACATCCCTTTTTTTCTCTCTTTTCTCAGTATTAATGTTTTTGAAGCGTTTGAATATAAAGAAGAATCCATTGTATTTACCTTCAAACCAAAGGTTGATCCACGACATTTAGAAGATTATTTAATGCTTTTGAGGGAAATCACGGGAAAAGAATTCTATTTTGAAATCATAACAGAGTATCCACTAGTAAGATTGAAATGTTTAACAGATCAGTTATTTTTTAAAAGAATGGAGGAAGCAATCAAAAAAGCAGATAATAAGGAAGAAAATTTACCCTGAATATTCTAATGAAAGCTCCTTGATCCTCCAACTTGAAAGGTTTGAAATGTGATAAAACTTTTGAGAAATATCGAAGCCAGAATTTTTAAAGTTAAGATTTTTACATTAATTTTTTATACTGTAAGCATTTATTAGTGTCAATCCAATCCTAAAAAAAATGCTGAAGTTCCTTAATCTGTGGAGAGAAGTGGAGACCTTAGAGATTACAATAACATGACTTGCTAATGTAAGAATCTTTTCGGTTCGTACTATAATTAATGATATCCCAGGTATCTCCCATCCCTTCGTATAAAAATCATTCAATAACGGAAATAAGTCATTTAAAATGACCATCAAATGTAGCAATGTATACATTACTCTCAAAAGGCTTTGCTATGACTAAAATAGAACAATCGGTAAACGAAAGTCCTTTTTCAAAGTATTCTACTAGTTCATAACAAACAAATTGTATTGGTAAGAAAGGAAGCCAAAATCTACCCCCAAGTCATACGAGATCACTTTTTTAATCCATGATCAAACTGAATTATGTCTATTTATCAAAAATTCAATTGGAAATGGAAAAAATTTACCCTAGACCAATTGATTTTGATCATTTGATAAAAGAATTGAGTGATGAAGAGGATATTGATTAGATCGAATACAAAAAAAAAGAAAAAAGAAAAAATAACTATTTCTTTTGTCTTCTGAACACTAATATGAGAGTTCCAATAGCTAGAAAAATACTTGTTACTCCTGGGAAGGAGGTTACAGCTGGTGTTGTTTCAGTTGTACTGGACATTTGAGAGGTTGTAGTTGTAGAGGTAGTCGTAGTTGTGGTTGTTGTTGTAGTTGTCGTCGAGGATGAGGGTGGAAAATCATCTTCATCAATCAGATATTCTGTTATTATATCAGCTCCTTGAGTGAATGTCACATTCAGTAAAAGACCCGTTTCTGGTTCAAGTTCTATTCGTATCCATTGATCAGTAGTTGTATTAGAGAATTTTACCCACCAGTCACCCTTTTCGCATATATCCAAATATCCGCCATACACTGATCCATATATCGGCGCTAAATTCATTTCTAGAATTGATCCATTTGTTCCTTCAGGATGGACTAGATTTGTTGGCCCCTCCATCCGTAGAAGGAGATAATTATCATCTCCGCCGCCAATCGTTTGTTCAGGCCATTCTGTATCCAATATCCAAGTATCGCTGGGCGTATCGTAATTGTATCGGGTCGCATTAGCTCCCCAAAATAATTTATCTTGACCTTGATAGTCAACTGTGATTTTCCCAACATATGTGATATTGTAACTTTGAAACGCTTGGGGAACTCCATTCATATAAAATTGATAAATTAGACTATCTCCAACCTCTACAGCAAGAGATGTTTCATCTATTGGGTTTAATAGACTAATTATGTCCCCAATTTCTTTTGTTATAGTTTGTTCTAGAATAAATGGTCCACCCATTTCTAATTCAATCTTTACACACGCGGTTTCAAGGATTCCATTGTCATTATAAGTCATATTGACATAGTAGCCATAAGTCGAATTGTAAAGTTGAAGTTCGTTATCACCTACCACAGTATATTCTTGTAACTGTAAAGCTCTCGCATAAGTAGTTCCTCCAAGATCGTTTGTCATAGCTGCACCCCAATCATCTAACTGGGTTTGATTTATCAAACCGCTTGTGTTCACAGGGATTAGTGGGAAAGCCATAGTAAAACCACCAGTATTCACTCCAGCATCGTAAAACGAAAGCTGCCAAAATCCTGGACTCAGACTTGCGACACATTGGAATAACTCTTCTGAGTTTTCAACAGTTCCAGTTATAGGATTAAATATTAATTTAGTTATATTTATAACATCTAAGACCCCAGAAGCAACCCAAGGTTCACCAGTAATATTATAGGCTTCATAACGAGCTCCTAATACATTATCTACAATTTTGTAAATAAGCGTATCATTAGTATTAATTTCCCATTGCCAACCTGTATTATGTTCTAATGGCAATGTAGCTTTAATAGTGGTAGGAGAATGTAATAAAAGTCCAAAACTTGCCAAAATACCGAAAATGAGAATACAAATAGATTTTTTCATTCATTATTCACTTCATTTTTTGCTGGTTGTTTGATTTGTATTTATTTGAACCATATCTTATTATATAGGTATTTTCATTTAATTTGATAATCACCGCCTAATTTATTTTCTTTCGCTCTCCCACTTCGTTTGTGTATTGCTGTTCCTTCTGCGATTGGTAGATTTGTATAATTAATAAAAATTGGATTGTTTTATACTTTTAACAGCTTTTTCGCACGTTTTGTAGGAAATAATTTCGCAAACTTTCTTTGTTGCCATTTCACAAATTTTTCGACACATGATTGACAGATATAAACACTATATGACTCATTAATCTCCAATTGATTAAATTCTGGGGTATAATTTTTAATTTGTTCATTGCACAAAGTACATTTCACTATTCAACATCCTCCGTCAAATCATCGTCCATATATCGATAAGAGCTCCTTTTGCTTCATGGTTATAGGATTTCATTAATTTAATTTAAGATTTGGTTATCTGTATGTATCTTTCCTCACCGCTCTCCAAAACCTCAAGCATCCCAGCGTTTCCTATATTTAAATAATATTTCAATTGATCAACCAATCTTAAACACCTCCTGAGTTGTATACCCCATAATATTTATAAAATCTTCAGTTCCCTTTTTGATAACAAATTAGAAATCTCACGAATCATGTAATCTTTCCCTGGCAATTTGCAGGAACTTTACACCAAATAGAGGGATTTTTCCAAGTTCTAGAGTCCTGGTTTGAGATTTCAAGACCTCTTGATTACCTTCAGCATTAACTAAACCTAGTTTTTTTATAGAAGAATAAAAAAAAAGAGGAAGGAGAATAACCTTCATCGTCGTTTCTGTCTAAAACTATATAGCAGGATAATAGCGAAGATAAAGCTTAATGAAAATTCGAAAGAAGTTGACGACTCAGTTTTTGGAGTTGTTGGTTCAGTAGTACTTCCTGTGGAAGTCATACTAGTAGTTTCAGTAGTATCGGTCATACTAGTAGTTTCAGAAGTGGAAGATGTGGTGTCTGTAGTTTCTTCTTCCACTACTAAGTTTCCTAATGAATCAATATGTAATATTACTCCATTAGTCCCAATTTTGCCCACTACAATCATTGAATTATCAGGAAGAAGCAGAATATCCCCAAACGAAGATCCTTCACTAGAATTATACCAAAAGATACCGTTATTCCCAAATTCACTTAAAGCATCACCAGATTCGTCCAACTTAAGAAGAGTCGCGTTATTACCAATATTTCCCGTAAATATAATATTACCATCTGTATCAATGCCTTTGACTATTTCTGTTCCATCAACACCATTGATTACTGGATCCCAAACCCCATTATTTGCAAAACTGGAATCAATTACACCATTATAATATAATCGCATCGTAAAGATGTTCCCTGTATAATTACGGACACGAACATAGATATAGTTATGAATGGTATCAGCATATAAGTTATATGCTCTTGTTGATTGGCTACCTGCTATATCGAACTTAGTAGCTGGATATTCCCAAACTCCTGGACTAACATCATCTCCTTCACCACCGAATGTTGTATCAAGGGATCCATCTTCTAAATAGCGAAGAATAAATGCCGAGGAGTCATCATTATTCCCTTGATAATCATATCCCCATATATACAGATTTCCATCACTATCCAAAAATGGGCCATAAGAATATGTAGTCCAAGCCCAAGTTCCAGTCCAATCTGCTATTCCATCACTATTGAATGTGGTGTTAAGTTCAAGAGTATCGGCCTGGAAGCAGTGAACCCGGGGATCGTAAATACTCCGCGTTTGGCGTCCCCAACTAGCAAAATAGACATTCCCATTATCAGAAACTGTGCATCCAGATCCTATTAGTGGAAAGTTATAACCTAATGGTTCAATAGCTTCCTCAAGCATTCCAGAACTATTAATCTTAAGTAAAAGTGAATGTCGATCATCGGTACTTGTTGTACTATAGTAGTGCCCTCCAATAAAGATATTTCCTTCCGAATCAACATCAAAACTACCTACATATTCATTGTACCCTTGATCAGGGTAGATATAAACTCCATCTCCCCCACCAAATGTTAAGTCTGGCGACCCATCAGCTTGAAAGCGAATAACTCCAATATCATAGTAAGATCCATTATACAAACTTGCCCCAATAATAAGGTTTCCTTGAGAATCAGATTTAATTCCGTTTACGTTTACATCAGTATACCCAGTTACATTAAACTGCATCACACCATCCATCAAAAAACTCTCTGTTAACGATTTTTTTATTGATTTATCATTAATACCAGTAAAAGAGTGGTCATTCGAAAGGATTAATTCAAAGCTTAGTAAAGAAAAGAAAAGTACAAACATCAGAATAGCTGTTCTTTTTTCCATAATATTTCACTTTCTGGATTTTTCTTATTGAAGCGAAAAGTTTGAAGAAATTAGGTCTCTTATAACTTTTCCTTTATTTGAGCGACGTAATATTTCTGAAATTATTATAATGCTTGAAGCGGATGATTAGTTTAGTTTCTCCTGAATATTATGAAAATAGAGATAAAGTTCTGAAAAACTTGCAGCTTAATTCAAGGATAGTTAAACTCAAGTGGGAATATCGACTCTGATCGTTATTAAACAAGTTCAATTTTGATATTTTACATATTTAAATGAAAGAAACACCAGTTCTGACATTTCTCTGGATGTTACAGCAGTTATGAATAATTTCATCGTATATATTGGCCAAATCTTAACTTTAGAGAGGTATCATGTTCTTGGAGGGTCAGGTTCCCACCTTCTTCTGAAGAATCTGAATGATTTCCAGCAGAATGCAATCATACCTACCAAAAGATTCATGAAAGTTATGGGATACTGAAAGGCCCCCTTCTTATATAAAGAATTTAAAGCGGCCACCTGAAAGAATCAGTTCTTCTATTAGGATGTATTGTTGGTACAATAGTTCTTGTACTTAGAACTTTCGGTGCAGCATTAACCGTTATAGAAAACTTAGAAAGATTCTTATATTTAACTCTCTGGCGATTTAGGAAGATCCTCGAGGTCTAAAGAAACGCGAATGTGATTATCTCGTCCTACTAAGGTTTCAGCAGCTAAAATAGCATTATAAATTGCTTCTTGAACTGAATCAATCGTAGCTCTGAAGATATCTGAAACTAATGGGCTGGTATCATTAATTAATATTTCTTTGAGGAGAGGGTCTTTGGTACCGTGAACTAGGGTATTTTGTGTTGAGAATGCTATCACAAAATCTCCACTTGTATGACTTAATATTGATCCAGTTCTTGCAACGCCAAATGCTCCCCTGTAAGCTAATCGACTTAGCTGATGTCCATTGAGAGGCAAATTTGTGGCAATTACAACAATGATTGATCCACCTCCCGCTGTGTTTAGCCACTTATCGTCCATCTTAGGGAAATACTTTTCACGATCAAGAATTGATGCCATTTCGATTCCATAGAAGTTAAAATCTTTAAATTCGCCAAAATTCGGTAATACAAGTGCACCTATATAATAGGGCTTATCATTGTCAATTTTTTCCCCTAGTACTATCCTCGAAGCAGTACCTATCCCACTCTTTAATCCGAAAACTTGCATACCTGTTCCTGCCCCTACATTTCCCTGTGGTACTCTACCGGGTTTAGCTTGGGTTATTGCCTCTACAACGTGCGCTTCTTTTACATGTCGGCCTTGAATATCATTTAAATACCCATCAAAGCACTCTGTAACAACGGGATTTACTGATCCTGTTTTTATTCCAATTTCTGGACTATTTCTTATCGCATAGCTAACTAAAGCATCAAAAACCAAGCCTACATTTAATGTGTTAGTCAAGGCTATTGGAGTTTCGAGATATCTTGTTTCCAGGATTTGGGCAATACCAGTGGTTTTTCCAAAACCATTAGCAACAAAAATCCCTGCAGGTACTTTTTCTCTGAAAATGTTTCTGCCATGAGGAAGAATCATGGTTACACCTGTACGAATAGGTCCTTTTCCAGGAACTAGTTCGCCATTTCCTTTAATGAGAGTTTTATGACCAACAGAAACCCCGGGGACATCAGTTATAGCATTAGCTTCACCTGGTACATACCTGCCACATGACCAACCTAAGTCTCGTAGATTTACCATAATATTGGTATTATTGGATGTTTCTTTTTTAACTGTTATTTCTTGAAAGTTCGTTGTCCCTAGTTGGATCATCCTCTAGGAAATAATCTTATCCTCCATTAGAGAAAAGAGAATTCAAGAAACCAACCAATGCTCTGACTCAACTCACAAAGGGGATCAATATTATCTGGATGAGTAGGAGCCATTATTGAAAACCTAATGGTATGTTGATCAGAAGTAATTTCTATAGTTGTGGGAAAATCCCCCGTCATTTTATTCAGAATTTGAGCTAGCTCAAACCTTTTTTTAACCGTATCTGCTAATTCTTTGGGGTCTGTTCTTACTTCAATATCCTCAAAGGGATCATAAAACCTCATTTCTTCCTTTTTTATTGACTGGACTGTCATTTCAATCCAGAAAGGGATCAATGATTCTTTCTTGGTTCCTGATACCTGAATTGTTTGCGTATCCCATGTAAAATTTATCTTCTGAAAAAATCCGATATTGAAAATAAGTTCTGCTGAGGTATCTGAGATTTTATGCTTAGATGCAATATAGCTTATATCAAAGAGGCTTTCTTTGATTTGCTCAAATAGACCGTCAGCTGATATCGCATTGGATTGATTATTCTCTTTCATGGAAATTGGTGAAGGTGCATTTAATAACCCTTCATACGAGTCGCTTGCTGGAACATTCTTGAATCGTTGCCTTCTATGCGGGATTTTTGCAGTCGCTTTTCGAGTTATTGTTCCAAAGACACGCTTTTCTTGGGATTTAGGGTATAATGCATCTATATTTGCGATAGCAGAAATAAGGTTTAGAAGTGCGCTTACATATCGAATATCAGTGTGGTCTGATCGAATAACAACATTAATAGTGTCTTGACAATGTTCCAATTTACACTCTTTCAAATCAGAAATATTAGCAATTTTCGATGCGATCTGGAAATTATCTTTAATTAAATATGACTGAACTAAACCTGGATTAGAACCCCGGATAAGTAACCGATCATCTAAAATTTGATGTCCTAGTTGTACATTCTCCCCGCCAAAAATTCGGCCTATGACTCCCTCTTTCTTAATAATAGCTGAGAATTCGTTATTTACGCTTTTTTCAGCTGAAATGACCGCTGAAAGAAGTAGATCCTGGTGTTGGTGTTTTCCACTCCCATAAACCTTGTATTTTAGGTCTAGGTCACGTATAGGATGAGTCGTATTACTTGGGGAAGCTTGGATTTCAGGATTTGAGAAAAATCCCCCCTCTGAAATTATGGTTGTACTTAATTGAGGGAAATGATTTTCGATTAGCAGTTTTGCTGATTCTGTAAACTCCTTTTCTTTTGCTGTACTATAATAGATCAATATGATTATTAGGATAAAAGAAATGAAAACAGAAGGTAATAGTAATACCATTACAGCGCCATTAGCCAGCTTCATCACTTCATTTGTATTCTAATCATGCAGAGTACATATAATCCTCTTTATAACTTGTAGGATTACAGAACTTTCTTCAACGGCCAATGTATAATACTTCTCCTAATACACGTATTTTTTATTGGGTCTATTCAAGTTGAGTAGCAATCGTCTTTCCAATCTCTCTACATTTATTTCTAAGATGGATCCCTTTATATCCTAAATGTCTGTAGATGAGCTTGGAAGAAACAGCAGGATCCAAAGATTCCCCTATTTCTCCTTTTTTTCCAAATTTTTCACATTATCAGTAGTTTTTTAGGTAGTTTTCCATCGGGAATGGATTGCCATGTCCAGGATATACAATTTTTAATGATATTGTTCTCAGTTTAGCGATACTTGCATCAAAATCTACGGAATTATCGATCAGAGAGCCCCTTGCTGGTCCTTGTTTTTCATTGTTTTCGAGTATGTCGCCAATGAAGAGATTTCCCTCTGCTGTATGAAATCCAATAGACCCCTTGGAGTGTCCAGGGAGATGAACAACTTTTGCGTTAAATCCATATTCAGAAAGATCATCCCCTTCCTCGAGATAAATATCTGGGGTAAATCGATCATTTTTCTTCAAACTCATCCTTAATAATGGCAGCATGATTTTAACAAGTGCTCTAATGATTATATTCCGACTTTCTCTGGAATAGAACAGATCCCCTTGTTCAACCATTCCTAAATCATCTTTATTCATAGCTATTTTACTTTGATATTTCTCTCGGAGATATGCACAATTACCTGAATGGTCAAAATCCCCGTGAGTCAACAAGATTAACTTGAGGTTCCCGAGTTGAACATCAGCGCTTTCTAGGGCATTTTCAATATTAATACGCTGATTAGAATACCCACTATCGACTAAGATATAATCCTCATTGGTTTTTATAAGGTAACAATTAACCCCTCGAAATGTAATGGTTTTAATCGAACCTATAGTAGTTTCATTCATCATTCTTACCCAATACTGCTTATTTTACGAAATCAGTCGGAATTTTATTATTTATTCGCTTAGAGGTCAAAGGAATTTTGTTTAACACTAAGGAGAAGACTAATCCACCTATAGTTAGATACATAAGAATGAATTTGAGAAGTGCAAATGTCGAATGTGCTATAGCCAACCAGTTTGGAAATCCTACTGGATTAGCAGTCATCGAAAGGAGGAATATATTTTCTATACTATCACTGAGGGCACTTAAAACTCCAATCCAGGCGATCAACTTGCCCATTTTTTGAGATATACTTCCCTTTTGATAGTTCCACGAAAGATATCTGGCACTACTATAGAAAAAACAACCATAAGAGATTATGAATACATAATCTAAGAGATTTCCTAGAATGAAGAGTGTCATACCTTCAGAAGTCATCATGGCAAAATGTGTTCTAATTATTTCAGCACTAAATCCTAGCTGAGTGTCATCCAATGTACCAGGATATCCTGATAGTTCCAATACGAGTATCACGAGAGTAGCTGTGATCAATATTATTGGTAGGCTGATTTGTATCATACGTTTCATTAATCGTTTTCTTACGTCGTTTAAATTCTCATTATTGATTTTTTCAGATTTATTCCAGTTCATTTTTCTCACCATCTTAAGTGAATGAACATTCATTCACTAAATAGATTCATTTTTAAGTGAATGAACGTTCACTTATATATGTTTCTATTGTGGATTAATCATCGTGAATTCAACTTCAAGGAGTTTTTTGCATCAAATGAGGCCCAAGGATCAAACCAAATACAATGCTATTATCAATACTTCACTTGAATTGGTGAAAGAGCTAGGATTTACAGGTATTTCAATCTCTAAGATAGCTAAACAAGCTAATATCTCTCCAGCTACAATTTATATCCATTTCAAAAACAAGGAAGACCTTTTCACCAAGTTATACACAAAAATCAGAACAGATATGAGTAGAGGCGCATTAGAAGGCATTCGTGAAGAAATGGACATTGAACATATATTCAAATCTATCTGGATTAATGCCTTTTCATATAATCTTAACCACCTTGATTATCTCATTTACCGTGAGAAATTTGAACAGACCTCAATGATGGAAAATATCAAACCTGAAGATTTTGAATTGTATAATTATATCAATAACCTATTTCAACGAGGTATAGAAGAACATCATATCAAGGATCTCCCTCTTCCCCTTCTAACTTCCTTTGCTTTTGTTCCCATCATCACTTTGTTAAACTATCACTTTAATGGGGTGATTAACATGGATGAGAATTATATTACTCAAGCCTGTGAAATGGCATGGAATACTATTAAGTTAAGTAATTTTTAACTAGGACATAATGAGTATTAACGTTCACAAGTTTCTGTAGTGATCCAGGGAAGCTTCCCAATAGAAATTTAGAAAATAATTTTTGGCAATGTCTTCAAAATATTAGGAGGTTCGTGTGTAATATCAACATTTAGTGTATATATAAAAAAACCTTATAAGACGAGTCAACTCCTCTGCATTTATGGAACGAAAAATTCAAATCTCGGAATTCCCCGCAGTTTCAAAAACGGCGTTAGTGCCACTGTATTGCAAAGCACTTGATTATCGAGCAAAAAATTCAATATTAAAAGATAAATTCTCTTATGATCTATATAACCAGATTGATTTTGATTGGAACATCGTAAAAAAAACAGTACGAAGCTTTGATCCGATATTAATGGGAATACGGGTGAGAAAGTTTGACGAAATGTGTAGGCAATTTTTAGAACAACATCCCAATGGAATAATTGTGAGTTTAGGATCCGGAATAGATTACCGTTTTGGGCGAATCGATAATAATCAATGTTACTTTGTCGATTTGGATTTTCCCGAAGTATTGGAATTCAGAAAGTTAATCATTCCAACATCAACGCGGAATGTATTGATTGGACAATCAATTTTGGATTATTCTTGGATTAAAGAAATTCTGCGTCTCAGTACAGAAAATCAGGCACCTGTTTTTTTCATTGCAGAAGGAGTTATGGTATATTTAGAGAGACCAGAGATGCAGGAATTATTAAAAAATATAGGACAGGTTTTTCCGCATGCAGAAATATTTTTTGACGTGTTTAGCGAGAGAGCCAAAAAAATGGCTGAGAGAAAAATAATGTTTAAAGATGAGAATGTGAAAATAAAGAGCGCACTAAATTCTGGAACGCTGATAGAGGAATGGGGGATCAATTTTAAGGTATTATCAGAATGGTATCTTTCAGACGATCCAGACGCGAAAAGAGGGTGGATGAAATTGGTATGGGTAATTCCAACAGTGAAGAAATTAGAATATTTTATTCATGGAAAGTTTGAAAAATAAGATTGGTGGGATTTTACTTGGCACAAGAAATTTAAATTTCGAATTAGTGATTGGATAAACACACTGGTCTAAATATATCCAATTTCTTCATTATCCTACTAATTATTTACCAGTTCGAGAAAAATTATAAGTAATCCAATAATAAAGAAAAAACCAGAGAAAAAGATTCTGTAAGCGCTCCTCATAAGACTCTTATCAAGTTTAGTTAAATTTTCTGATAGCTCATCTTGTTTATATTCATCAAATAGTCTGTATATTAAATTCCTAAGGTCAATAAAATGCTTTACGAAACTCCCTAGAAATACACCAAAGCTTAATCCAATAATAATGAAACCTATGTCTAGAAAACCTTCAACTATAATCAATTATTTCACCTAACATTGTTCAAAAGGATTAGCTTCTGATAAAGAATAATTTTATAAAATACGATTCCATCCTTTTTAAGAAATTGTGTATTTATTGGGCTTTTCCAATAACATTGTCACTTCTTTCATTAAACAAAATAAATGAAGAATAATAGGAATTTTAGCTTTTTCGATTACCAATATTAGAATTTACTTAAATTATTATAAAAATGATGATTTATTCGATTTACCAAACTCCTCTACAAAAAAATGTGTGTGGGTGAGCCAATCAATGGTAAAGGTTATTTTTTTAGACGATGGAGGAGTAATGAATAATAATTTGGTACGGGAACCTCAATGGCAAGAACTAATAGCGCAATATTTTCTCCCTAGGTTCGGGGGGTCAATTGAGGGATGGAAATCTGCCAATAGATACGCATTAACTAGATTTATGGAGAAGTATGAACGATCAATAAGGGAGAACCCGTTGATTGATTTTAATCCTTTTTTAGGAACTATGATGGATAGGTGGTTAACTGATATGTTCAAGGGTGGTTGAAATTAATCCACCTCCTCAATCTGAGCGATTTCAGTTATGTCAAGAGGCAGAGAAATGGATAACACCTCGTATTAAATCCGTATATCTAGGAATTATTGACCTAATTTTTGAGCTGAAGAGTAGAGGATACACTCTATGTACTGCATCAGGTGAGACTTCTTGGACTTTGCGAGGTTATTTAACTGGGATGGGAGTTATTGACTGTTTTACTCACTTGTACGATCCTGATCTCGTTAATACCGCGAAATGGAGCAAAAAATATTATCAAGAAATTATCAACGATATGAATATTTCTCCGAGCGATGGAATTGTAGTTGATGACTCTTCTATGCATCTATCTTTTGCTAAAAAAGTGGGTTTTTTAACTGTTCATGTTTTAAATGACTCTAAATGTGAGGAGTCGTCCTGTGATTATCATATCAATCGTTCAAACGAATTAGTTGATTTATTACTAACCATTGAATAGAAAAATACTAAATAGAAGTGAATTTGGTATATACCTTAAGATATGCTTTTCATAATCGAACCAACTATTTATTCCGATTAAACGAAGTTTTGGTAACAATTTTAAGTTGTGTATATATCGTATAACCAACAGTTAACAATAATTTTTACGTATTTTTATAAAAAGAGTCCTAGCTAGGTAATTAAAATAGAACACAGTATATGTTATGGAAGTTTTTTCCAATATGCTTCTCTGTATTTCCCATGTGTAATTTTAATCGAATTTTAGTAACTCACATTTTTGACCAGTTACCTATCCTCTTATCCTCTAAAGGTCCTTAACATCGCTCTGTGTTCTTCTTCTCTTGCTTCATCGATTGCATACAAAACCTGATAATGTGCATTAGATAATTTTAATTGAACTCTGCCTGAAACAAAAACCTCTTGTGTCTCTGAGGAGTGAACTTCCTTTACGGGTTTCAATTTAAAATCTTTATTCTCGGTTTTTAGAAACATTAATAATTCTTCGACCGAATCACATGGTATCGAAATAGGATGTATACCACCATCGTCTCCTTGAACTTCGCTGAAGCGTACAAGTCCTCTTACTACTGGCAGCTCTTTTTCCTTAAATTTGAGCGGTATATTGGTTAAAACAACGAAATTTATATTTTTATCCTGCTTAAACAACCAATCTATTCTATCTGTAAAACTAGGTAGGTCTGGTACTATAATTTTTTTATCCTTAGGTGTCATACCATATCTATCTCCTCTAATACTTCATGATGTTTATTTTTAGTCCTTTTTTGTAAAAACTGCCTTTCGGTATAAATTTACTTCTATTCTCTAATATTTCATAATATTATTTAGTCTTCATTAAGTTATCTTTGAATTTAACCAACGTTTAACTCAAGAAAAGCTTTGTAGGAGCTTTACATAATATTACTATTAGAATCATCTATTTTTGGCTAAACAAAAATGCATGCTCTTGTTTAGTCATATATAGTCTTTTTCAAAAAAGGTGGAATAATAAAAATATCATAAAAAATACAGATTCCAGTAACATTTATGATGGTAAGACTTTAGCTGAAATAAGAACTTTTTTACCATTTCATATTCTAGTAAAAGGAAATGAGCTATAACCAGAAAAATGGTGAAATTTAATGCAGATTCCTGAAGAACCAGAAGACGTTCATTCATGGACTAAGTCTATTTCTTCAATTCATAAGATTAATCCAGTTCATTTGCTGCGAATTATTCTTTCTAATGATTATTTAAAAGCTAATATCCTAGTTTGGACTTTATGTGCCTTAATATTTATTCTTGGAGTATTAAATCTTTATTTTGCACTTCTGATTAAATTTCCGTATGAATCATTATTTCTTTCTGATTTTCTTTTAATAGACCTTGGATTTGTCAATAGCACTCTAAGGATATTTTTAGGTACGTTTTTAATTTATCTTACTTTTGAACTATTAAACAGAAAGTTTATTGCTTGGGTTCTTACGCTTGCTCTTCTAATGCTCTCATGTATTATTGATATTGTTCAATTACAGTCCTCATACTTAATTTTATTCTCAATAGCTGAAATTAGCTTCTTAATCCTATTGCGAGGTAAATTTCATGTTAGAAGTGAAATTAGCCGAATAAAAGATGGATTTATCCTTTGCTCGGTAATGCTAGTTGTGCTAGTGACTTATGGAACTATTGGTTTTCTTTTGTTACAAAAATCAGACTTAAATTCAACCTATACTCTTTCAACAGCTTTTATAGCAAATTTAAAAATAATCTTTTTCCTAGAGCATGAAGACACACTCGCTATAACCTTATTAGGGCATTGGTTTCTTAGCTCCCTACATATCCTAACTGCAATCACTATTTTTCTTTCAATAATCAGTCTTTTTAGACCTATTTTTTACCAATACCAACTCTTACCAATTGAACAACAAGAAGCTGATGCAATTTTGGATAAATATGGTAATTCTAGCATAGATTTCTTTAAATTATGGCCCGATAAAACTTACTATTTTTCAAAATCAAGAAAGTCATTTATTGCTTATCGGGTAAAATACGGGGTTGCTCTAAGTTTGGGTGATCCATCAGGGCCTTTTGAAGAACTCGAAGTATTGATAAAAGATTTTCTACAATACTGTACTAAAAATGGCTGGCAATTAGCCTTTCATCATTCATTACCTAATTTTATCCCTCTTTATAGGAAGCTAGGTTTTAATGTCTTTAAGATCGGAGAAGAAGCTTCATTAGATATTAATGATTTTTCTAGTGTCGTAATTAAAGAATATAAATTTAGTCGCACAATGAAGAAGTTAACAAAGGCAGGATATAAAGTAACTATTCACACTCCTCCACATCCTCCTGAAATAATGCAAGAAATTAAATCAATTTCAGATGAATGGCTTTTATCAGGACGTCGTGAACGTTCCTTTACTCTTGGAAGATTTAAGGAAAGCTACTTACAGGAAACACCAGTAATTACTCTTGAAAATCCACAAGGAAGAATTATTGCATTTCTTAATCAAATTCGTTCATATCAAAAGAATGCTGTTACAATAGATTTGATGCGTCATAGGAAAGTAATACCCAATGGAGCTATGGATTTCCTTTTTGCGTCTTACATTTTACAACTGAAAGAAAAGGGATATAAACAATTTAGCATGGGATTAGCACCATTCGCAGGCCTATCCGAAGAAGAAGATTCAAATTTAACTAGAAAAATCCTTCGAGAATTAATCGCTTATTTAGAAAATATTTTTTCTTTTAAAGGATTACAATTTTTTAAGCAAAAATTCAATCCTGCTTGGGAAGATCGCTACTTGGTTTATAAAGGTCGTTTACTTTCCTTTCTTCAAATATCTCTTGCTGTAATTCGAATTACGGAATCCTCAAAATCTTGATCATCTTATTTTGAGTCAAGAGTTTCTCTCAGGATTTCTTCAAAGTACTACGAAATGCTCTTCCCTTCTTGAAATAAGAAGAATATCAAAATGGAAATATTCTTTTAAAAAATTTAAATACCGGCATAATCTTGCATTTATAAATAGATAATAAATTATGAATGAAAACTGATTTATGTATGAATCATATAATTCATATCCTTTAGTATGCTTCCCCAGTTGATTTCTTAAAGAAAATACTTTTTAAGTGATTCAAACTAGGATATCTTTTGTGAAATGAGTCCTAAATCCTACGGAATCGCTCGTTGTTCTCGTTTAAAGGTTAAATGAAAGATTAGTTCATACCAAAGAAGTATTTCTTTCTAAAGTAACAATTATGTGTCTTTCTGCAAATCCTAATTTTCTATAGAACTTCTTTGCTTCTCTATTTAATTTATCAGCCCCAAGTGTTATCCTTCTGTCCTTGGTTGACAATTTTTCTACAGCAAGATTGATTAAATAAGTTCCTAAGCCTAAGCCTTGAAATTGTCCTTTTATTCCAATCAAATCAATATGGTAATCAAATCCCCGATCTTTTACAATAGAAAAACCAACAACTTCCTCATTTTTTTTAATTGCAACTGATAGGTCTGCAATTACATTCTCTGAGAGCTTTTTCTCTATTTCTAAGTCCATTTTCTCCTTAGAAAGTCTCATGTGTCTATCTTTTCCATTTTTAAAAATATTATACGATAATTCGGAGATTTTGGAAGTTTCGATGTCATTTATATTAACAATTTTGTAATCAGATGAAAAATTTTTGTTTACACCAGAAATCCATTTATCTAAGACCATAAATGAGATTTCATCTGTCACCTTAAAACCCCATCTTATGAAGAGGTTCTGATAATATCTTAAGAAAACTTTGTTGCTGTTTTTATCACAGGAATAGCTACAGGAAAGTATATTTTGTATGTTTGATGCATATTCCACACATTTTTTTAGTAAACCAGTTGCGACATTTTCTTGTGCAATGTTTTTGACAACAGGTTCCCATCTCCCTAATTCTAAGGTTTGTTTATCCTCCTGAGAAATTGATAACCATCCTAGTACCTCTTCCTCTTCCTTGGCTACCCAGATTTTTTTAGGAGGAAAATTTTCACTGGAATTGATTAACCTATCTTTAATCCCATTTAAAGATATATTTGAAGGTACTAAGCCATATCTTTTCCAATATTGATGAGTTAAAGCTACACGTTCATCCAACAGTATGTTTTTATCCTCAGATTCAATAATTTTTATCATAAAAATCTCTACCGAACTCAATGCTTTAGTTT
The DNA here is from genome assembly GCA_011364965.1 of Candidatus Heimdallarchaeota archaeon. Lineage (GTDB taxonomy): Archaea > Asgardarchaeota > Heimdallarchaeia > Hodarchaeales > Hodarchaeaceae > Hodarchaeum. The sequence goes on along the minus strand of RDOB01000003.1, from coordinate 549,155 downwards.
TCTATTCTAGATTTTTAATTCAACTTCGTTTTTCCTTAAAATCCTCTTTTTCTTTTCCTTATTCCTTTTTCTCTTATATAGCAGATGTGCAATGGCTATATAAAAATGTAAAAAACTCATAATAATCCTTTATAGAATTATTATCGGACCAATAACACTTCGAATCAGTAAGAGGACATTTACTAGATGTAACAATGAAACCAGGGTTTGCACAAGGAAATGATACAATTAAAGTTCCTCTGCTCGATGTTGAGGATGAGTTATTAAATAACGGTATCGATTGTGCCTGAACCTTTTGCAGTCCATTCTTTTCATTTTAAAACTTCTCTCCTTTTCTGTAAAATCCTTTTCATCTGCAAACCATGGTTCCACATTTCTCAAAAGTTTACCTCTGAGAACATTTTTTAAATCACATATGTGAACAGTTCGTAAAATTGCTTACTTGAACATACTTTTTAACAGGTAGGTAACCAATATGCTAAGAGGAACATGAAATGAGAATACCCATTTTCAAACCACTAGGCAAAAAAATAATCCGTAGAAAGGCATGGGGAGTTCACAAAAAAGCAATAGTCCAGATATTGACTCCAAGATGCAGGCAGGATGGAGTACCTGAACAAGGTCGTTTTACATACAAAGATATAGAACGGATAATATTTCAAACAAAATCGAATATTAAAGAATTAATGCCTTATTTCAAAGACTACGATAATCTTGGTAATTACATGAATGAATATGGTGGATTGATACACTTAGCTTTATACAGAGCTATGGTAAAAGAAAAAATAGATCCCGCTTACGCCACGAACTTGGTTGCAGACTTGATATGGCAACTTCGTGTGAACATGAAGGGCGTGATACCAATACTTGACCCATTAAGACTAAAATTAGCTAGATTTAGGGCGAAAAATCCGACTGATTTTCTGGGAAAGCGCCTTGAAGATGCCTTGAAATTTCCATACAGTGAACCAGGCTATAAAATAAAATTGTATAAAGAGGGAGACGTTTATCATATGGATATCTATTCATGTGCTGTTCATGATTTTTATACGCAATTTGGGCAAGAAGAGATGACTTTTTTCAGAAGAAGTTGGTGTACTTATGATTATTCCGTCGCTGAACATCTTGTTGAAGGTGGTAAATATCAGAGAGAACACACGCTATCTGATGGTGATGAAGTGTGTGACCAGAGGTATTTCATTAGTAAAAGAAATTAATTGCTTTCTAAAATAAAATTTAATTCAGAAAATCTTTTCCTCGATAATTAATCTAATTATTTTCGTCCTATCTGAATTATAATCGCCAAGTCTAATTATAAAAGTGAAGTTTTTTAGCTCGGATTAAACTTGAGGAATGACATTCAATATTAGATATTTCACCTGATATTAGATACTTCACCGTGTATCCAAGCAAGTGAAGTTAAATAAAGATTAATCCCTTTAGAAATGTGATCAATATGAACGTAAATTCTAATATCAAAGCTAAAACCTGTAATAAGGTTGTAGTTCTGGGAGCAGGCCACATGGGTCATGGTATTGCAGAAGTTGCTCTTTTATCTGATTACTATGTTTCTCTTGTTGATTTAAACAGGGATATTCTTGCAGAAGGAGTATCATTGATAGATTGGTCCCTGAAAAAATTTGTACAAAAGGCCAAACTAACTGAAAGAAGATATAAGCAGCTGCTTACGAATCTTGAGACAACCACAAATCTGAGAGAAGCCGTTAAAAATGCAGATCTTTGTATTGAAGCAGTCCCTGAGCAGTTAGAGCTTAAAAAGGAGATCTTTAGCAAGTTAGATAAGTTTTCTCCTGATCATACAATATTAGCATCAAATACTTCAACAATCAGGATAAGTGAAATTGCTCATGCAACTCAACGACCTGAGAAAGTTGTTGGATTACATTTTCCACCTCCTCCTGTTCTAGCTGAAGTAATTGAAGTCGTTAGAGGAGAGAAAACAGCGAAAAGTACAATTAAGTTCGTGATCGATTTTACTCATAGGGTGGGCAAAACTTGCATTATTGCTAAAGATAGTCCTGGTTTCATATGTAATCGCATCATGGCTCCATCACTGCTTTTAATTCAACTATTTCTTGATAGAGGTGAATATTCCCCATCAAAGGTTGATGCTGCAGCTTTGAACATGAATATGGTAATGGGGCCTTATGAGCTTCTTGATTATATGGGCCTAGATATTGTATATGATAGCTCACAATATTTTGCGGAACATCTTTCCCCAGATTATACCCCAACGGACACAATATCAAGGTTAGTGAAGGAAAATAAACTAGGTAGAAAAACTGGGGAAGGAATTCATAAATGGCGTTCCGGAGGTAGGAGGCCGTTTATTGACCTGTCAGATCCCGCAGATTTTGATCCAATCGACTTAATGCGGGTACAAATTAATGAAGCAGTTAAAGTTCTAGAAGAGGGTATTGCTACTGTAGCTGATATTAATATAGGAATGAAACATTTTTATCATAATCCATGGGGACCATTTGAATTAGTAGAGCAAATGGATTTAGATGATTTGACGGTATTCCTTGATAACTTGGCTGAAAAATATGGAAAAGAAGTATTTCGTGCACATCGATGGATTCGAGACAAATCTCTTCCATCTCGAATTGCATAATAATGTTCTTTTTTTATACTTCTTTCCTGTTCATTTTTGTAAAATTCACTCTTTACCGCAAACAACCATTTTTTATAGCATATTTCAGCTTCTAATGAAGTTGCTTCATTAGCTGGTAATGAGAACCCTCTACCCCTCTCGTTCTCAATTTATCCTTCACAAAATAATGCGATTAACTATTTTTTCCATACTTTAGAAATGATCCGAGAGAAATTTCCTCCCATTATCTTCTCAACATCCTTCTTACTATAGGAGCTCTCCAATAGTAAAGTGGGTATTTCTTTAATCTTACTAACATCCTCCATTCCCTTTGGAACCTGAGTAATTCCGTCAAAATCTGAACCCAACCCTATATGATCTACTCCTATCAGATTGCTAATATAATCTATGTGTTTGAATATATCTGTGATTGAAGCTTTTGTTGCGTCATTGTTGAGAAATGCAGGACAGAAATTGATGCCAATAATCCCATCTACACTTTTTAATTCCATTAATTGACTATCAGTTAAGTTCCTTTTTGAAGAACATAGAGTTTGACTATTTGAATGCGATGCAATGAATGGATTATTGGTATATTTCACAACATCTGCGAAACCCTTTTCATTCAAGTGAGAGACATCGACAATCATCCCCAGATCCTCCATTCGTGATATGAGATCTTTTCCCTCTTCAGATATCCCCTCATTTTCTGCGGGGACGCCTTGTCCGAAATAATTCTTTCTTGACCATACCAATCCAATAGCTCGGACTCCCAATTCATAAAATACTGGTAAAAGATCAAGATTGTTTTCCAATAGTTTGGCTCCTTCGATACTGAGAATGATTCCAGGTACTTCTCTAGGTATCACTTTGGTAAAATCAGTTTTTGTTTTTATAAGAATATATCCTTCTTTATCCCTCATTTCGTATGCATACGATATCAACTGGAGGGTTAACTCGATACTGAGATTTATGACTGTTGACGGAGTAAAAAGGGCCATAGTTTGAACATCGACTCCTCCTGCAAGAAGTTTATCCTTGGTTACATGAAAAATTGGAATTTTTGCTGTGAGAAGCTTCAATGTTTGCGCGTAATGCCGTTTGAATAACGTATCTGCGTGAAAATCAATAACAAGTGGTTTCAAAATGTATCAACTTCGTTTGATTTTTTCAATCTGATTTCAAATGAGCTTTAAAAATAAATTTTTTTTCTTGATAAGTTTGAAAAGTAAGTTTAGTGTATATGGGCATTAATTATAATTCTAAGTTCAAATTCTTTAGTAAATACGGTTATAGACGTAAATTATTATCAAGAGGGTGGAATTTAAAGTCATAGGATATACTTTTGGAGGGAAAGGAGTTGATCAAGGTTATGATATTGTAAGGTCAAATGATGGTGGATTTGCTATTTCAGGGGTATATTCTACAATAAGTCCAATCTAGGATGTACTACTGTTGAAAAATGATTTAAATAGCAATCTTGAGTGTAATAAAACCTTTGAAGGCAATTCTTATAAATCAAGGAACTCAATTTTTCAAACAGCGGATGGAGGGTATTTAATTATTGGTGATACATCAGCTTATGGAGCAGGTGGTTCAGATCTTTTTCCGAAGGAGTGTTAATCCAATTACGGTTACTAATAATATCATCATGTTGCTAAAAGCGGTTGTTTGATCTGTTGTTGTTTGGCAGCTACTCGATGGAAGAAGATTGCTTTGCTTTCATATTAATTTTTCTTTTCAATGAACTTAAATTTCAGAAAGATAGTTTAAATGATCATTATTTAATATTAAATTTAACCGTAACTCGGTGAATACATGCCCAAACATATTAGTGTTAATACCTCGATTGTTGATTTTCTTTTAGTAGTTATCAGTGGTATTCTCTTCCTTCTCAGTGTTGTTCTATGGTATCTTGCATTCATTTCTGAATGGTTTCTCCTTTTTATGATCGCTACAATTCTGCTTTTAACAGCTATTGCTACTTTAATTCTAAATTTTCTTCTAATTATCAAATCACTTAAATTAGAATTAGAGAAAAAGGATCAAGTGCAAATCTTAACCGAACCATCCACTACTCACCTTTCATCTGTTTCAGATTTTGCGAAAAATTCTAATTCCATTTTAATTTCCAACAACAGTCTTGCAGGGGGCATATCCAATATGCCTGTTGATAGAATTACTATTGTGACCTTATCAGCCATAGAGTGGAGAATTATTAATTATTTACGACAATTTTCTTCTGAAATAGCTCAACATGAGTTGGTGGAGGGGTGTTCGTTAAGTAAATCAACTATCAGTTCAAATTTATCTTCACTGGAACAGAAAGGTATAGTTAAACGTCAGAAAAAAGGTAAAACAAACGTGGTTTTTTTGATTAATGATCCGAAGTCTTAATTAAGAGAATTAAACTTTGATGTGTTATGCACTGGCATAAAATGTAAGTCTGAGTGTTTAATGAACGATGCAAAACGTTCTTTGGAGAGTAAAACATATTTAACCTCCCACGCTTTAAATGATCAGAAATTGTTCTGAACACAAAATAAGCAGTTTGATGCGTAGTTATATTAAGAATAAGTATGATAAGAGGATAAGGAACTACTTCCTATTCTGTGGTGAAAAAGCTATGGAACGAAGAAAAATTTTGTCAATATCGACAGTTGGGAGTTTTATTCTGTTATTTATTTTTGCTTCCACAACAACTTGTAATGGATTTTTGTTAAATTTCACAGATCCTTCTCATTTATCGATTTCTAACAGCAATTTTGAAGAGATGCTTCCTGGTATCTTTGTCCGTTATTCCTGGTACAACTTAAGTGAAACCTATGAAGAAAATTGGATAGAGAAATATGAAAATGCAAGTACAGCTACGATTTCTGTCGATCCTAGTGAACCTGACCCCACTACTGGCCCGATCCGGGATCCCTACCAGATAATAGTCTATGATGTTAACGGAAGCGCTTATAATATTCATATTGATTCACGTTGGGACTGGACTGGATCTTGGAATTCAACCGAGTTTGTTGTGGAGACTATTGTCGATCCTGATCAATCTCTCATTACTAATCTCTCTTCTACAAGTTCCATCTGGGAAGTAGATCCTATTAGTTACACAGGTGATGAAGTATACTATTCTACGAGAATTTATTCCTTTGAATGGGGTTATGAGTACTATATTCAGGAGAATTATACTTGGTTTAATGAGTTTGATGAACCCGTAAATTCAGTGGATGTTATTCTTGCACCTGAATATGAATGGGCTTCATGGTACAATGAGAGTTTTATTTATGAAGATCGTGGTTGTTATTCAATGTTTGGCTTCTCAGTTTATCAAATAAGTTTGTTGAGATTAACTGGTGGAGACACCTACTTCCCGTTTGAGATCCAGCATTTCTTTGAGGGTTTTTCAATCTTTAATGACTCAAATAAGAATGGAATTATTGATATTTCCTACGATAGTTATTATGCTCTAGGAGAGCTAGCAGAGACGGCGTTGTCAACTGATCCTGCTGGAGTGTATAGGGCAGACATTTCTGAACTAGTATTTGAGGTCTGGTTGGTTAATTCTACACTATCAGAAGTTGTATTGCCATATGTTGATAGTAATCAGATTGTTTGGGCGATTAAACTCACTAATATTTATGCGGAGCTTTGGTCTAATAATATTTGGATGATTGAGTCTATTGATCCTCTGAATGAATCACCTGTAGAATATGAACCAGTGATCATTGAGGTCTTAATACCTGAGATTGAGTTCAAGTTTCGTTTCAGTGTTGTTGATAATTTAGCTCTGTTAAAAGTAGATCAAATCGTTGGCGATTTTCTAGATAGTGACACAGGGGAGATTTCTCCTGAATTTCAGGAATTAAGTCTAGCTATTAACTACTGGTCGTCTGTATTCTCGTATAATCCTCAATCCTATGACTTAACATTGGCTAATGCAGAATCTGGTGAGATTATGTCCTCGGATGAAGCTGTATACAATTCTAGTGATTGGGATCAAACTTTTGAATTTAAAATTAGCTCTGAGAGTGAGAAATTTGAGTTTACCCCCGTTGCTGTAGAAATTGAAAATATCTATACTTGGATTAAGGATAACAATGAATACGAGGTAGGTATTGCAATTGTACCTATGTGGGCTTTTGGTAGGGATATTTATCATCAAGCAGGTGTTGCAGATGACTTTGGATTTGATGATTCATTTATTGGAGGGACTTATTATTACTCTGTATGTTACATTAACTGGGATGGTTATGGAATCATACATGATCCTAAGTACTCGAGTGTAATCCCTAGTTTAACGAATTATCCGCTAAAAGAATTTCCAGTTCATCTCTTAGGAGGAATTCTTGTTGCAATGGTTCTTGTATCTGGAACTTTCGGTGTTGCATTAATCCGTTATAGAAAACTATGAAGTTATTCCAATCCAGCTTCATCCTTCTAATTTTTTCTTCCAATAACAGCATTTTCCTATTTATATTCCCTAATTGAGGTCGCGGATATTCCTTTCCTTAACAATTTATCTTGTCCCTTAATTATTATAAACAAGGACATATAAGCGATCAACAGAGCAGTTTTCTTATACTAAAGATTTTTTAATATGCAGATTACTATCAGTCTTTTTGCTGTCAATTATTAATCAGCTAATTGCTTTTAGTTCGTTTACCTTATGCTTTTCTCTGTTTGTGTTCGAGAAATTAATATGATACATGATATGTTAAACAAAAATAAAATATATTCTCAGATTGTATATGTATCATGTTTTTTCGTAGTTCTACTGCTTCTAACTCCCGAAATTACTCTCAATTCCAATTGGTGCCATTCTACTAACAAAGTTAAATGAAAAAGATTAATCCACGGGGAACCAGATTTAGAATTACCTGTTATGAAGAATCCCCTACCAAAATGTGTTCACCATAGCTCTGTTAAGGTTGATATGGTCTGTTTACTTATCCTTTTTTGTCAAATCTAGAGAGTAAAAGTGGTCACAATACTCATCCCCATTCATTAGCGTTTTTGTGCGCTTGAATTTTATTTTTGGATTATACCCTTCGACGATAAAAGGATCTTCGTTACAATGAAATATCAAGCCATACTGTTCTTGGTGAATCGACCTGTAAGTATCTGCTATTGGACATTTTGTGCAATAAATTTGGACTGTTGTTTCAGTTCTCTCAATAGTAAATTCTCCATCAGTCCATTGTTCCCAAAGAATCCTGATCAAATCATTTAAGGATGAAAGCCCTTTTTCGGAAGAAAATTTCGAAAAAGCAGCACGGGTATGTTCTGCTACTAGCTCCTCTGCTATCTGATTATATTCAGCACCAAACTCTCTTTCCCATTCATTGAGTAACAAATTTAACTTCTCAGGATCTTTCCGACTCTGACGAATCGATTGAATTTTTTCCCAGACATCTTGCATTACTAGTTCCATCCGAAACCTCTTTTATGAGTTTAGCGATATTTCTCAACCTTGAATCTTTATCTAATCGTACTAGGTCTAAACTAGATAGACTATAAAACCCGTACACCCATATTTTTACCATTCAATATCGAATTAAAGAAATCATGATAGAAATTTCATCAATATTCTTCAAAGCGAAATTTTTACAGGAGAAACGAATACAAGAAATATTTTTTTAAATAACGACTGGTATAACAATATCATTTCCCTGATTTTACCACTAACAAAAATACGCAGGTGGGTGAAAAGGGGTCCTCTCTATGGATAAATTTGAACAAGCTTTGCTTTATGGGTTCTATATATATGGTTTTGTCTCTTTTGGTGCTTTATTCTCCAATATTCTCCGAAATTTCGAATCTCTTGTCAATCCTTTATTTTTCAGGACTCCTGATATATATATGATTACATATATACTTACAATAGTTTTAGGGGGATTTTGTATATATAGATTAATACTTTATTATCGATTTACTTATTCCATTCAATATCTTCTCCTGATTGTTTATATTTTTGGCACAGCTACTATGCTATATTTTTTTGGCAATTATGGGGAGAATATTTTTCTCCTATCGGAATTAACTATAGTCTTGGTTGGACTGATTTTCTTGAACCAGAAATTATGATAGCTCATGTAAATTTCTATCTTGGAATGATTGCCCTTATTATCTATACTATCAAATTAAGACCTTGGAGGGAATATCATATACTTTTAAAGATTTTGATCATCTGGATGTTATATGAGATAATTTGTCAGGGTTTTTTGAAGTGGCCTGTTGGTAGAACCTTACTCTGGTTGGATCTACTTCCCTTTGAATATTGGTTTGATCCGCAATTTTTATTTAATTTAATTTCCCCAGCATATCATTTATTGATTTTATTACCTGAAACTTTTTCTGGATTTTATGAGCCATATAAAGTTTTAAGCTATGCTATCCCTCTATTCCTTGTTTATAATTATATTGTAACAAAACCAGAAGCCAAAACAAAAAAGATAAAAATTTCAAGGATCTTCTGGATTGTCTTTGGTTTTTCCAGTATAGTCTTAGAAATCGTTTATCTTTTTGATGTAACAAATTTACTTGCCCTAGCTAAAGATTTTGAATGGCATCAATTATTTTCAGTCAGATAAGCTATAATATTAGCTGGTTTGGTCTTATTACTTGCAAGAGCTCCCGAAGTATTACTAATCACACGAGCTCAGATCTTTAGAGTCAAAAATCTATACCAAAGAATCCAAAGAGGAGAACTAGGTTCTCTAGAGGCAGAACAGACACCTATACATGATTACAAAACCCAGTTTCGATCTTACCTACCATCTCTCCCCCCTGACCTTAAAATGGAGCTTCAAAGATAGTACTACTGCAGCTCACTAGGTCTTAATAACAGGAAACTTTGAAAATGGTTACATTGTGAGAGAAGATGCTGATAAAATTAATTCTAGGTCATTATTATCAATTTTGTTTACATTGATTTGATTGCATAAAAGAACATATTATAAAAGATCTTCCGCTTCCACTTTTCACTTCTTTCACTTTCTATCCAATCATTACTTTACTTAACTTTCGTTTTGAGGGTGTGATTAAAATGGACAAGAATCATATTACCGAAGCCTGTGAGATAGCTTGGAGCATTATTAAGATAAATGATTATTAACTAGGGTAAATTGGAAACAAGAACTCCTAAAATACGATTAAGATTTTCTAAACAGTTTAGCTTTCCCATGCATACCTTCTTGAGATTAACCATTGAAGTTGCAGCTCTCCATTTATAATTGCGACTTGATTCCAGACAAATCCATACCCATTTAGCGTGTTCGTTCGATAACTACTAGACATATATTGAATTATAAGCCATCCATTAGGAATATTCTCTGGTAATTGTGGAGACGTGGAAATCCAGTTATAGTCATCATATCCATCTATATCGATATCAAAAAACCTTATTCTAAGTTTTTCTATTCCCAAGGATACAATTTGTACGCAGGAAAGATTATAAGTATCGAAATAATATGTCCATGCTCTATAAATGAATATTCTCTCTGGCGCTCCCGTTAATGATGAGTAAGTTTCGATTGTTGATTTATTGATGATCACCTCACTTCCTACAAATACACCCTGATATATCATATCCATAAAATCATTCGTTTCATTATCTGCCGATTGCGCCTCCTCAATTAGATTTCTGGACTCAAAATTTAAGATTACATCTATTCCTCCTTCCATTGTCGAATTTCGATTTATTTCTGTATATTTAAAAGTAAACAGTCTTGTAGTGGAGTGTGCTGTGGTATTTGCTATCTCTGGACTTGAAACTTCAAAATATCCTTGTGTATTCACTCCTCTTGGCCAGGTATATTGATTGTAAGTAAATATAGATTGTGCAATCCCAGATTTGTTTGTTATCAACTGGATCCCGAGTTTTTCTGTTAAATTCTTGACATCTCTATAATAGCCAATAAGATATACAACTTCAACTATGAGAGTATAATTAACTCCTAGATTCCCTCTGGTATCCTTCAATCCTACGAGGATTTGAATTTGGTCTTGATGATAAAAGGTATTACTTGAGGAATTCATATTTATTACTCGTATCTGTTCTTGAGTTTTATCTAATGGATCATAGAATATTGCATATTCTGGATTAAAGTTACTCGGATTCTGTAAACATCCACTTAGATTAGTAATAAGAACAAGTAAGATAGGTATCAAAGGGATTACCAGACTTCTTGAGTGATTTAATCTAATTATTTTCAAGATTTATCACCATTTTAGAGCAATAATACTCTCAATAACTAGTTATAAACTCATTATTTATTAATAATCAAATCAGAATTTTGGTTATTTTTGGTTATAGCATATTATATATATTATATGTATCATTATTAACATCCTCTATTGGTTGGTATCTATTAATTGTATTTACTTTTTCCCAACATTTCAAACCACGACTTTTTTCCCCCTCATTATCGCTGTAAGCATTCCATTGGGAATTAATATGTCTATATTCTTTTGGGCAAAGGTTATAGAAATAATAAGATCAGTTTTAGGATTATAATCAGGAACTCAAAGACACTTCTTTACTATAGGTGTGCTGGGAAAAAAATTTTGTCTATTCAGGGATTAGTCTTTATTTTTTCGTCCGGAGTTTAACTATTTCAGAAGATGTTACCTGTTGTAAGAATCAACAAGTAAATTTATGTCAATTTTTTCATAACTTGGCATTTTACTCAACATTTATTCTTGATAATCAACTATTAACGATCAGGAAATAGATTGGCCCCATCCAATTCGTAAGATAATGGACAATCACTGATGGATAAATACTTCGAGTCTTCCAATAAAGCAATCCATAAACGACTCCATGGATCGCTTGAAATAAGAAATTAATAATTAGGTTCAATAAATCAGGATACTGGATATATCGGTATAGATTACTTGGAATATGGATTAGAACAAACAAGAGCGTCTGTAAAATGAGGGCACGATTGATCCCGTATACTCTTTCTAATTTCAACTGAATGAAACCTCTACCAAAAACCTCCTCTACAAATGCGTTGGAATACAACATTAAGACTATTATTACCCACCAAAATGATTCCGATGGTGCTAACAAGAGAACCCGCAAGATTCCATAAACAAAATAACCTGCAAATGCAATTAGGATAACGTATATTTGATTTTTGTTTAGATGACGGACTGAGAAGCCTATCTCTTTTAAAGAGAAATTATCATGAGATTTGGAAGTCAGGATAATAATGGGGAGGATTAGAAAAAATATTGTGGAAAATATAGTCGAAATATAATAATAGTCGATTCCTAAGTTTTCGAAGATAGGGGTTAAAACCCAGATACTTAATGCAAAGTATAAAAATTGACAGACAAACAAAAGAAAGATTATTGTTAACGCTTGCCGAGGGTTATCCGTTTTATCTAATTCAGCAGGACTTTGAGCAAAAAAATATAAAAAAATCCCTAGAACTGCTATATAACTAATCATAATAATTCTAAATAAATAATCCGTCATTTTTTTTCCCCAATTCCTTTATTATCAATAAATAATTATTTGAAAAATGAATAGAGAAGGAGAATAGACTTTTTTTTAAACTTTAGGAAGTGTGTATTAATCTTGAGTGAAAATCCTTATGTCGCTCTTTTCTCTTTAAATTTAGGAAACGATAATGTTTACCGAAACAGTATCATTTTAATACAACTCAAAGGATTATTTTTGGAAATCACTTTACTCAAGGTGTATTAAAAGTGAAAGCTGATTCTTCAAGTGCTAATGAAATTGCGTCAATTAAAAAAGCTATTATGAATTTCTACCATGAAGGCCACGTTGTAGCTGACCCTGACCTCTATGAAAAAATCCTCCATCCTGAATGGAAATTTTTCATGTTTGATGAGAATAATAATCTCAAAATCGTTGATAAAACGGAATATTACAGCTGGTATGATCCTAATACTGTTGATTCCAGTCTTAAGTGGATTACTGAGTTTCATTATGTCGACATTTTCAAGAATAATGCTCAAGTCAAGTTAACCATCAAGAATCAAAGATTTGGGTATTTAGATTACTTTAATCTAATGAAAATCGATAAGCGCTGGTGGATTGTTCATAAACTCTCTCAACCGTTAGAATAGAAACAGAAGGAAAACCTTTGTGAAATACTTTATAGAAGTCAGTGGATATTTTAAAACTGATGATATATCTAATGCTTTTAAAATTACTATAAATTATCTGGTTATAACAGATATACTAAAATTCTGTAAAAATATTTATGATGAATACAAGGATCCTATTGTATTGGGTAGGATGTTACATTTGCCTTTTTTTGGTGCAGTACCCGATTCTGAATTAATTTTGAGTTCTTTTTTTATTTATTGAATTCAGCATTCTCAGCTCTAGTTCCATTTAAATTTCTCCCACGACTGGTAAAGCAGCTTGTTTTTGCTTGTACGACTCACTTCGACTCCTTATCCAGCTAATCAGTAACAGAAAAAGAATAATAGTGTTTATTCCCATTGCGATAATCAATAACCGTCCTCCTCCTTCCTGTTCATAAATGAATCCAGCTATTGGGCTTAGTATTACTCCTAGTGTTTGTATAGCCATTCCCAATATTGCCATTACCTTTCCTGTATGTTCTCGAGGTAATTTTCTTCCAACAGCTCCCCATGCTATTGTCCTCCATATAACATCATTACCTGCTTTGATTACCACCGCAATAAAAGCTGTACTAGAAATGAGTGCCAATAAAAGTTCACTAGATTGAAAATTAATCCAAGTAGGTAATATAGGAGAATTGAATAGTAGAAATATAGAAAATGGTAAAAAAAAGTATGCTAAAAACATGATTTTAGCGTCGTTGGTTGTTCGATCTAGAAGCCCTCCTGCAGCTAATCCACCTAAAATCCCCAAGATTGTTGACCCTATCATCGTATAATTTAGTGTGTTATAGTTCATTCCTACCTCTTCATTAAGAAAAAAATTTTGAGCGAATTGATAATTAATATCACTGGCTACATCTAAAAGAAATACTACGAATAAAAGCGGAATCGCTGCTAACATTACTTTCAGTCCAGTAGAATACTGCATTATTAAATCTTGAGCCAGTCCATTTTTTTTATTCATTTTCCCTAGATTATCTATCTTTATTTGCTCCAAAAAGCGTAATCGAATGAAGAAATCTACCATACTCGCAATCCCCGCCATGAAAAAAAATGTCCGAAGACCTTCAACAAACCCATCAGTAATCAAAAATCCTACTAGAACAAGGCCTAGGACTCCAAAAACTCCTGTTAATGTAAAAAGACTCGTACCAGTTCCCATCTGTTCCTTTGGTAAAGATTCAAATAGGATAGGATCAATGGATGCTTGACAGAATTGTGCAAATGAGAAAACAGTCCATACAAATACTAAGCTAGTGAATGTGTCGACAAAAGGCATTAATAACATCGCTATAGCGATAAAGAATTTATTAAAAGTGGCCATATAACGTCTGTGATGAATGTATTTATCTGCCCAATATCCCCCAATCATAGTGAAAAATAAACCAATAAGCATTGACCATCCGTTTGCTATTCCTAATTCTAGATAGCTTATTCCGACGTCTCTAAAAAATAAATTTAGATATATCCATGCTGCAAGAAAAAGTGATCCCGTATAGTTTGTAAGAAGAATTACCACATAATTTCGTGACTGGAAAACTTTTCTCAAATTCTGGAGGTATGACGGGGGATCAGTCTCGTTCATGATTAAATCCAAATTTTCTCCCTATCATTATAAACGATTTCATTGTGGTAATTAAGCATTTCAACTCTATGAGCAAATTTTACATCCTAAATGGAATTTTTTTATGTTTGAAAAGAATACGCCATGCTTAGCAGTTTTTAGGATATGAATGTTGTATTTTCCTTTAATTAAGCGTCGTATAACCAGACGTAAGTAATAAACTCAATCATACACATCCGTGCCTTCTAGAAAAAGCTATTCTTAGTCTCTTCTCTAGTGTTCCCACAAATAATATCTGGATTTTATGCAATCTTCTCATTTCAGGAGATATTTATTCATTAGGATCAGATTAAATGGAAATTGTATCTCTAGTCGATTGAATTTTATAGCAGGATATCCAAGTTTATTTATAACAATTGTAAATGTAAAGAGATCATCGGTTTAAGAAGACAATATTTACCCTAGTTTGTACTTACCTTAACCTAGCCAACGCCATCAGCCATTTTCAATTTTTTTCGTTTGCATCGAAATAAATTTTTATATCATATACTAAGTGGGATGATTCCATAAACCTCTATAGAAATTAGTGATTATAAAACCTCTTTTTTCTGGCTGCTAACAAGATGTCTATTTTAGATCGTTTTCTGTACAATTTAAAGAATGCTGATGTTTCATTAAAAGTTGCTACTGTTGCTATGAAATGTGATCCTTCTCCAGAAAAAAATCTTCAAACAATTAAACATTACATTAAACAAATTCTAACAGTTGAACCCGATGTTGAATTAATTTTATTTGGTGAGGCAATCTTGGGTTGGTATAATTATCCTGAAGATAACAAGGGGTACCATCAAAGAATTTCCAAATCCATCCCAGGAAAGGAGACGAATTTTGTAGCAGAGTTAGCCAGAAAATATGGGGTAATGATTTGTGTGGTATGACCGAATCTGAGAATGGGAGAATCTATAATTCTCAGGTGTTTATTGATAGAACTGGGGACATTCTTGCCGTTCATCGTAAAAATTATTTGAAGTCATCAACCTTTGTTCCTGGATCTACCCTTGTCACGATACTTAACATCAAAAGCATTAAAACTGGCATTATAATCTGCTATGATATCCAAAATCATCGTGTTTCAAAGGAGCTAAAGAGAAAACAACTTGATTTAATACTTCACAGCCTTGCTGACGAAAAAGATCCCAAGGCTTTCGGTGTCGGTTATAATGCTAAAAATTATAACGCTTGGATTGTCAGTGCTAATCGTTATGGAGTAGAGGGAAAACAATTTTGGAATGGTCACATTACTATTTCTAATCCATTGGGAAGAATCTGTGCGAGAAGCGAAAACTCTGATACTTACTTAATTTATGAGATAGCTATTATAAAAAACCAATCATGGATTATACGAAGGCTTAGAATCATTTATTTGAAGATATCATTAATGATTCATGTACTTCGAAATCTAAACATTGCATTGGGTTTTGTATGGGATAAAATTCAAACCAAACGCAAGAAGAGAGTCTGATTTTTAAATTCCAAAGAGATGAAGTTATTCACAACTTTCTTCCCAAATGGAGTCGGATATACTTTGGTTATATTCCATGAATCAATTAAATCTCCAGTGTAATCCTTCGTATTGAACATCTTGGATAATGATTACCATACAGCTTAGCTTCAGCTCTTCAAATTCCTAAAGATTCTAATCCCCTCTTTCTCAGAGTTTCTCTAACAAAAGGATAGACAATCAATTGCTCTCTTTCTAGTCTTTTAGGTGCTATCAATCGTTCAATTTTCCGTATTTCTTCAGAAGTGAAAAATTCAGCTATAATGGCCACATTAAACTGTAAAGATGAGTGTTTTAGAATTTTAATTGTTTGAAGTTGTGCTCTATATGCTTCAAGTGAAGCCCCTGTGATTCTGGAATAAAGTGTTTGTCCTGCTTTTAAGCTAATTCTCACATAAGGGGGATTAGTTAAAGTTTCCAATTCCTGAATGTACTCTTTGTTTGTTAACAGAATTCCATTTGTTTCTAAAATGAAAGAAAAGTGATCAGGTAGTTGTTGAATGATGGTTATCAAATGTTTTCGACAAAGAGTGGGTTCCCCTCCGCTTAGTCTAATCTTTTCGCAATGATTGTTGTTAGCGAGATTTAATAATATTTTTACTACTTGATCTACGCTCTGCCATGATCCTTTTTGTGGATACCATGCTGTTTTTTGGGACCAACAATACGCGCAGCGTAAATTACATCCAACGATATCTCCTGTTACTATTCCCCCATAAAACTGCTTTGAATATCTAAACCGATAGTACTTTCTTAATGGTTCATTCGTGAGATCATCTTTACATATTTGTGTTATAGTTTTATTAGTAAGTGTCACATTATCAAATGATTCTATATCAGCACCTTGATTTTTTCTTTCTTCTATATTCATCTTTCTATGTTTCCTATGGAAATCACCCTTTTAAAATTGGATATCCTTATAGATGGATCAAGAGGAGGAATTTACTGAAAAATTCGTTCCAAATAATAGTACGAGACTTTTTGAAATTAATGGGATGATATAATAGGTCTCACTAATGATTAGAGTTTTGTATGTGAAATGAGGATCAAGTAAGGCTTTAGTCATTTGAATTGTATAACGAATGTGTAATAATCATCATTTAATGATAATAAACAAGTAAATCACTTAATATAATGCAGGACACCCCGTACAATAGTACTGATCTTTAGCTTGGCATTTTGAGCAGTTTGATCCACAAGGAGTAGTTTCATTATCTATAAGTTCATTTTTGTTTTTGAAACTAAAATCATCTGGTATTATGAGCTTTTGAATCATTTCGATGCGGATTTTTTTCGCTCCCAATAAATCTGGTTTTTCTACCGGGATTTCAAACCACCATTCTGTTCCAGCTTGACTAATATAAAACCCATAATATGTGGTATCAGTTATCCCACAACTTAGTAATTTTGGACAATTTTTCATTTTTTCTGCATTTTTTTGAGCTTTTTGTTCTGATTCCATTTCACATATCATTAAACCAGCTAGATAGTTCATTTTTAACACCTTTTTTCCATCATGAGGATTTCTCTTTTTATGTTTCCTGACCTTCCTCTATATAGGTTGATTTGTTATCTCCCCTCGCTATAGATTATTTATTATTTTGATTTGTTTTCTTCTAACTAACCAGAATACATATTTTATTTAATAAGAGAAAAAGCGAATTATTCAAGAAAATTCATGGCAATTAAAGCATACATTTTGGATAATGGTTCCAAGCAATCTAACGAAATATATTCGTTTTTTTGGTGAGCTGTCTCTTGGTGCGGCCCTAAGTGAAGACATGGAATATTTCCTTCTCCAGCAAAGATATTAGCATCAGTAATGCCAGAAGTATACTCATAGAATGGGGCTTTCCCCATAACACTACGATAAACCTTGTCAAACACTCGGAAAATAAGATCATTTCTATCACTAATATATGCTTGATAAAGAGGAGGTTTAATTTCAACTGTTACTTGAGAGGAAAGATTTATGGATTCTATTAAATTATTCATATCATCTATAGCAGACTGAGCAGTCTCGCCAGGGACTAATAATCGATTTACTTCCATACGCGCAAACGCAGGTACTACAACTGAATAAATTTCATATCCACCCTCAATCTTCAACGTGGAGTAATTCCCTTTACCGAAATCGGGGTGGTTCTTGAAATTTAGTTTATCAAGGTTTGTTATGATTTTTCCTAACTCCTCAATTGCATTAATTCCTAAATATGGCCTAAATGCATGTGCTGCTTTTCCTTTGACTGTGATATCATACAATATTTTTCCAGTAATGCCTAGAGGAATGGGTTGTATTTCATCCCCAGGATATGGTTCACCTAATACTATTGCATCTACATTTTTAAATTCAGAATGGGAAAGCATTGCTTTTGCTCCTTTTCCAAAAGCTTCTTCATCAATTACTCCAGAAAAAGAAAGTTCCCCATTGAATGTATAATCTGATTCAACGAAAGCTCGTAACATATTTATTGCACAAGCAATACCTGCTTTCATATCGCAAGCGCCTAAGCCATATAATTTTCCGTTGTTTATGATAGGTTCAAACGGATCTGTTTCCCATCCATCAACAACAGGAATTGTGTCAGTATGACCGTTATAGTTAATTTTCTTTCCTGGATTTATACCAATTAACTTTGAATAAATATTTGGCCTATTTGGTTCTACTTCGTCGAGTGTGCATTTCAAACCTAAGGATTCCAATTCATTTTTGAGAAATTCTACCAATTCTCCCTCATTTCCGACAGTAGAATTTATTTGGATTATATTTTTCAGTAATTTCAACGTATAGTTTAAGTCAAGTTTTTTTAAGAGCTCTTCAAGCATTTCAATCCACGACAGATAAAAGTATTGGGTATAAAATTATCATTAGCTATCAATCTTGAAGATTTGCATTTCAGAATTATAATTCCCAAGAGAGTTAAAACACCCAACAAATGAGTCATTTCCAGCTAATCCTCCCGTTTCAACTTTTTTATTAAAGAGAATTTACGAGGAATATTGACGAATTACTCATCATTTGAACCACCAACGAGAAGATTTTCATCATAATGCAGATTTTGGTGCTCGTTTCTTATCTACTCAAATGTTACTCCTTATAGTGCGGTTAATCACTAATAATGCAGATAATTGAAACCGAAAATCACGTATTAATCCTGAAAAGGGACTTAGAAAAGTATTATTGTATTTTATAGATATAAGCTAGAATGTAATCACAACAACTATATAATGAATTAAATCAAGAATCATTTTCCACGCGTTCTAAGACTTTGAAAAGAAATTCAGGTGCTAAAAGTGACGAAAAACACTGAAGTTAATGAAGGCTGGACAGGCCCTGGAAAATATGACACACGGATTAAAGTTCTACCGTTATCAGAGGATAGTTTGCATATAGATATGAATAAAAGGGGTATGTATGAATGGTGGTATTTTGATGCTCATCTAGACAACGGATACACTCTTGTGGTGTTTTTCTATGCAAAATATCCCAATCCTGGTCTGCTACAAGGCAAAATCGGTGTTGAAATCACTCTGATCAAACCTGATGGAAAACGAATTCAAAAAGTCGTAACTTATAGTAAATCGGATTTCAGTGCTTCTCAGGATAAACCTGAAGTCACGATAGGGAAGAATAAACTCCGAGTGGAAAAAGGAACTAATGAATTACCAGTTTATGAAATCTATGTTAACGAGAAAGGTCTTGCATGTCATATCATTTATAAAGCTGAAGTCAATGGCTGGAAACCAGGTTCGGGGCTTAGTCATTTTGGAAATATGGGATATTTTGGTTGGGTTGTTCCTTTTGCACGTGCAAAAGTAGAAGGGACGATTACAGAGGGAAATAATACAATTGAAGTTACAGGAATAGGTTACCATGACCATAACTGGTTAAATTTTCCTTTTCAGAGCATTATTAATTACTGGATGTGGGGGCGAATATATTCCGAGAATTTTACAGTTTCCTATGCCTTTATTCAATGTAATGAAAAGGTAGCTAATCATCAAGTTAAGGTACTGATGCTTGCTGAGGGACAGGATGTAATTCTCAGTACTGGGGAGTTTGATTTTCTCCAAGCTGAGTTTTCTTACAACACAAAAGCAAAACATCGGTTTCCAGAACAAATCACTATCCATGCAGCTGATGCGATGAAAGTAGTTCTCAAGGTCAAAAAGATTCTAGAAGCTCAAGATATGTTACTTAATTTTAATCCAGTTTTTCGTTTACTAGCAAAATATCTTATGAGAATACAACCAGGATATTTCAGACTTGTATCTGATTTTGAGCTAGATGTGACTCGAGCTGGGAAAATCGTAAAAGAAACTGGAGCTACTTTACATGAAATTGTTATATTCAAACCGTTATAAGAGGAACTAATATGAGTTTGGAACGATTGGAAACCCTACGAGAGGATATGAAAAAATGTGTGCGCTGTAGTTTATGTAAACTCGTACCTATGCCTACTATTCAGAAAACTACAAAATTTATTAGTGCTTGTCCTCCAGTTGATGAGTATCATTTTCATGCTTATTCAGGAGGGGGGATCCAAGTCATGGCATTGGCATTACTTGATGGTCGGATCGAAGTTGATAATGATCTAGCCCAAATCCTTTCCGCGTGTACTACCTGTGGGGCATGTGATGTCTCTTGCAAATTTATAATGACTGCTGAACGACAGGAAGTCATCATGGCACTAAAAGAACATATAGTTGAATCTGGTCTAGATCTTGAACAAAGACCAGAAAAAATCCCAATTTCTCATTGGGCGATGGGGTTAAATCTTAAAATTCTCCCTAAAGAAAGATCCAAGGTGTTACTCTATGTGGGAAGCGATGCGAACTATAATTTGCATCATGCTTCTTCCGCACGAAAATTAGCTCTATTACTTCAGCATTCTCAAGTTGATTTCGGTATTTTGGAGGGGAATGAACCAGATAGTGGGATTGAAGCCTATTGGACAGGGCATAGAGAGGAATTTATCAAACAAGCTCAAGAGGTAACCGATCAACTTAATAAAACTGCAGTGGAGATCATAATCACCTTGTGCGGGGAAGATTTGGGCATGTTTCGCTCCAAATATCCCCGTTACGGCTTTTTAATTAAAGCGAAGGTTTTACATGTCAGCGAGTTTCTCCTAACACTCCTCCAAAAAAGGAAGCTGCAATTAACTTATCCCATCCAACAACAAATAACTTATCATGATCCATGTTATTTGGGACGACAAAGTGAACCAATTCAGAAATGGGATGGAGAAGAACTCCAAACTCACGGAGTAATGCGTTACTTTAAACCGCCAAAATCAATAAACTATGGGGTGAATGGTGTTTTTGATGCACCTAGGAAAGTCTTACGAAAGATTCCTGGAATAAAATTTGTTGAGATGTACCGAATCCGAGAGCATTCATACTGCTGTGGTGGAGGAGGGGGAGTTCCAGATGCCCACCCTAATGTATCCCGATCGGCAGCCATCCATCGCCTCGATGAAGCTCGTGATGTGAATGCAGAAATGTTAGTTACTTGTTGTCAGCACTGTAGACACAACCTAAGTCGCTGGCAGGAAGAAGTAACTCTACCAGTAGTAGATCTAGTAGATCTAGTATATGAAGCCGTAGGACTGGAATAATACAATGAAACAATCTGATTTCATTACACAATTGAGAAAAATAATGCCTGCTGGTACCTTGAACGCAAATCCAGAGGATTTATGCTGTACAACCATGTACGGATTACAAGAGCTGGGCTATTCTCCTATCTGTATTGTACGACCTGAGAATATTGATGAGCTAGGTAATATTATCCACTTTGCTAACGAACGTGATCTTAACTTGACTGTTACATCCTCCACAGGTAAACACCGCAAAGGAGGAATCATAAATCAAGAACGCCATATTCAGGTGGATTTGTCTCACTGGAAAAAGATAGATTTAATCGATCGCCGTAACCGTGTTTGTCGTGTGGAGCCTGGAGTAACCTATAAACAACTTAAGAATACACTGCTGTCCCATGGAATGACCATTCCTATGCCTCTAGCACCTCGAGATGGAAAAAGCGTACTAGCTGCAGTAATGGACAGAGAACCGAGCACTTGGGCAAATAAACAATGGGATAGTGGGGATCCTGTCGGGAGTACTGAGTTCTTTTTTGGTAGTGGGGAACGATTTCGAACAGGAGCTGCAGGAGGGCCTGGAAGTATCGAACAGCAACGCCATTCTGGAGGTGCTCAGAAATATCCGTCAGGTCCATCACAAACCGATTTTCATCGTGTAGTAATGGGATCTCAAGGTACCTTTGGCATTGTTACCTGGATAACACTTCGAACTGAGATCCTCCCCACTATACAGGAACATTATTTAGTTGGAGCTGAACAATTAACAGATTTATTTGATTATGTTTATGCTGTGCAACGAGGGTTACTCGGAGAGCAATCATTTATTCTGAATCGTACAGCTGCCTCACTTTTAATGTCAGCTGAGAGCATCCAAGAATTCAATGACTTTAGGAGTTCTCTACCTGAGTTTATATGTCTTCAAAGTATAGCTGGATTCGAGAGGTTACCTCAAGAACGGCTAGTTTACCATAAACACGATATTGAACAAATTGCTTATCCGAATAACTTACAGCTCGAACCTTGCATTGGAGATCTCTCTGCAGTAAAGTTATTTGAAAAAGCTACTCAAACTTGTGGTGTTAAGGATTGGCGTGACACTTTGCGTGGTGGTTGCCTGTCTATTATCTTCCAATCGACACTAAATCGTGTACCTGGGTTTTTAACAGTCTTTGCGGAACTAGCAAGTGAGCTAGGTATCAGTAATTCAGAAATTGGCATTTATATTCAACCAATGGTTCAGAACCACGCATGTCATATTGAATTACTCATTCCTTATGATCCAACCTCCTCCCAACATGTAAAGCAGCTGCAGAAACTCGAAAAAAATGCTACGAGGCAGTTAATGGCAGCTGGCGCATTCTTTAGTAGACCTTATGGTTCTGCTTCAGAATTAGTCTGGGACCAAAATCCCAGCAATACACGACTAGTTGAAACCATCAAGGCCATTTTCGATCCAAAAAATGTATTACAGCGAGGAAAGTGGTTTAATATACCAGAAAGGCGAAAAACACCCGTATCTATACACAAAGAGAGAGATATTTCAGAACTAGAGGAAATTGTTGGAAAAAAATGGGTATCTACTGCTCCTTGCGTTCTTGATACTTATGCTTACTATATGAATCCCGAAACTATTAATAAGGATGGATCCTTGTGGCTTCCACGTCCAGCAGCTGTGGTTATGCCCAAAACTACTTCTGAAGTTCAGGAAATCATGAAATTTTGCTCTAACAGCCGCTTCATGGCAAAACCAATCTCAACTGGGTTTCACGCTGCCGCGGCTGCATCGAATGAAAACGTAATTATTCTCGATTTAAAACGTATGAATCAAACTATCGAGATTGATATCCAGAACCAAATTGCAGTCATAGAACCATATGTCCGAGCTACTGACTTGCAGACAAATATTATAAAGGACGGATTAACGTGTCATATTGTTTCCTCAGGTGCAAATCATTCTTTACTAGCATCACACGCAGCTTCTTGGGGTTACGGAGTTTCAGGCGCAGCTACAAGTTTCTCTGGTCGAAATCTGCTAGGATTGGAGTGGGTCTTGCCAACGGGAGAAGTTATCATCCTTGGGAGTGCAGGAGCAGGATGTGGTTGGTTTTCAGCTGATGGACCTGGACCATCAATGCGTGGAATTGTTCGTGGATTTCAGGGAACATTAGGAGGATTAGGTGTGTTTACACGCTGTGCCATCAAGCTGTATAAGTGGGATGGCCCGCGAGAGTGGGAGGTAGAAGGAAAATCTCCTAAATACGTTTTAAAGAAAGTACCACCACGCTGCGCCATGAATGCAATTGCATTCCCATCACGAGAAGCTGAAAAAGATGCTGGTTACAAAATGGGTGAAGCGGAACTCAATTTTGGTGAATTCCGTACAGCGATGTTTTTTACTGCCTTAGGATTGACAGATACGAATGAGGAATTAAAAACTGCATTAGAGAGTGGAATCTTCCAAAAAATTGCTAACAATATTATCAGTACAGCCATTTTCTCGGCTTCAGACGGGGAATTTGCCTGGAAAATGAAGGCGTTAAAGCAAATTCGGCGTGAAACAGGTGGAGTTGTCGTTCCAATGAACTTACCTCTTCGTCCATGGTTTTTAAAACTTACGGGGTTATTAACCAAACCTATTCCCGATCCACTGTTTCCCTTACGCATATTTCGCCCCTTACAGGATTGGATTCCACATTTCCCGCTTTGGCAGAAACTTAGACGTGAAAAGCAATCAACACTTTTCTGGTTGTTATTCCGCAATGCAAACAATACTCAAGCTGCGTTTCGTCCATCTCAGGGCATGGCAACTATGCTTGGTGCATTCGATACTTGGGATCTAGCTCATGCTCAAGCAGAGTATGTAGCTAAAATTAAGCAGCCCTATATTAAACAAGGGTTAATTCTTGATGATGGAGGTGATTTGGGCTCAGGGGGAACATTTGAAAGCGGTCATTTAGGTTATCTTGAAGGAATCATTTTGTATAATCCTGGAAATCCTGAATCATCAATAGCAACACGTGAATTGGTAGAAAGAGGAATTTCCGATACAATTGATAAAGCTTTGGGTGTTCCCATTGCAGCATTTGGTGTAGAAGCAAATCAAAAGTTCGGTCCTGCATGTGGGAATTACCACATTTGGTTGTCCCGCATTAAGTCAGCGCTTGATCCTCACACAGCTTCTGATCCATTCTTTTATGCTGAGGCCGAAAAGAATAGAAAAACAGTTGACACTTGAGTCAGGTGAATTACTGAATCTATAATTAATTATATTTTCCTTTGATTTTAGAGCTTTTAGACATACTATTTACTTAATTGGAGCGAAAATGGATTTACTTTCCAATAAAAAATTTCATATCACATACCTCATCCCCATCGGAGAGTGTATGTTCTCTTTCATATTTTCCACCCTCAACAAGATATTCTGCAACTGCAAAATCATAGGTACACCAAGTTCTTCTGAACAAGGTTATCTCTTCCTGTCCGAATTGTTTATAGAAATCAAAAACCGTACATGAATAGAGATTCATACAATATACATCCTTATCTTTGTAAAGTTTTGCTTTATAGCCTGGTTCGGTATATGGGTATTTCAACGCGTCTTCAAGACGTTTTCCCAGAAAATCTATTGGGCTTTTTGCTCTAAATTTGGCTAATTTCAGTCTTAACGGATCAAGTATAGGAAATAAACCATTACTATTCATACGATATTGCCATTGAATATCCCCAATTAGATTCATAGCATAAGTAGAATCTATGTTCTCATCTTTTAGAGCTCTATATATAGCTAAATATATTAATCCAGCATATTGCATCATATAATTACCAATATTATCAAGGTTTTTGAAATAAGACATTAACTCTCTAATATTCGATTCTGTTTGGAATATTATCCGTTCTATATCTTTGTAAGTGAAACGACCGTACTCTGGTACTCCATCCCGTCTGCATCTCGGTATTAATACCTGAGTTATGGCTTTTTTGTGAGTTCCCCATGCTTTTTTCCGAATAAATTTTTTAAATATTGTTTTTATCATAATTCATCACATCTTGTGTTTTAAAAGACTGATTTCATTATAAATGATCAAGATCATGATTCATGAATTGCTATCAGCGATTTTGAGAGAAGATAATAAATCCTTAAAAAGGTTTTCCAATTATGGAATTAATGATTCTAAATTTGGAATTTAAATAAAGGAATTCTAAAATAAATAAAATTTAATTTAAAATTATATTTTCCAGAATTGGAAATCTATAAAAAAGATAAACTATTGACCATACATTATTAGACTATAAGTAAATGAATCGTGATTCAACTGATTCAATTATGGAGAAGAAATTATTTGTTCTCAGACAAACGAAACCAAAACACGGGAAATTCTAATAATAGTTCATCAATTGATACTTTTACAGGCTTTGATGATGTGATTGATTTATCTATATCTCAAGTTTTTATATTACTCATGATATCGGCCTTTCCTGAAGGAACTGTACGTTATACTGTTCTACAAAGTATAAATTCATACCTTTCTCCCCAGAAAAGAATCTCAGCTTCTAGTTTTTACAACAGCTTAAACAAGCTTGAAAGAAAGGGATTCCTTGAATTCTCTGCTGACTCTATGGGAAATATATCACTTGTTCATCTGACTCCAAAATCAGATAATGCTTTTAAACAGATTGGCTCCTTATTTTCTTTTACTGGTTTTAATTTTCGTTCATTTTTCCCTGAAATTGCTTCTTTTATTATTAATCAGCTTGGAGTGACTCAAGAGGTTGATTCTATCCTTGTTATTAGCCAGGAAGCTTCTTTGGACGTACATGCGTATCCGATTATTGAACGTTATGCAAAACACATCCATGTTGTTGCAGCGAATGATTCTTTTCAGAAATATGTTCTACCGTATTCATCTGAAATACATCAAACAAAGATTCTCAGTGGAAAAGTTAGAGAGCCAGATAAGGACTTTGATGCCTGTTATTTAACATCCTACCAAAAAAGAAAGGAATTTTTTAATTTGAGTTCCACAGAGCTTCTTAAAGAAGCTGTTCGGGTTACTAAATCAGCAGGATTAGTAATAGTTGCCTCATTTTCCATCCCCCCAAAAGTTAATCATTTCATTATTGATTCATTTATTGAATTGGTTGCTTCAAACCCGTTAATAGCAAATATATCAAAAGATGAGATTTTTCATGACCTAACCACAGTGGGACTTAAGGATGTTTCAGTTACTGAATTTAATGGCGTAGTTTTAGGATTTGGAGTTGTTCCATAAATACTAATTTTTTGATATTGGAGTATGCAAATCCATATTTTAGTTATATGTAGTGTTTGTAGGTTGTTTAATGTTTCACCAAAAAGAAACCTTATATACTCTGCTGCTTCCCTTTTAGAACAGGAGGGGTTGATTATCAAATCGTAGATTTTTACTGATTTTAACTAACTCGTACGGCGTAAAATTCTATAAAAAATTACTCCAATTCCCAAAATGGAGAATAAACCAACAATAACTAGAAAAAATGGATCAAAACTAGCACTAGGATCCAATTCTGTTAATGCATTTAAATATCCTTCTATATCGAACCTAAAGAGGAATCCATCATGATTTCCTCTGAGCGTTTGCTGGTAACCATTGCTAGTTGTAAAGAAATTAGCGGATTTCGTGAATCCCACAATATAGAGATTATTACTAGTAAGATATTGATTCCACGGATGATCTATTTCATTACCTCCTAAATAAGTTCCAAATAATGGTTGACCTGCTGGAGAAAGCATCATTATGACAATATCACACCGGCCGTAGATGTCTTCTTGAAATGCATTTAAAATAGGAAAACCATTTGGATCAATGTCTGCATATCCACTTACAATAATATTGTCATTAGAATCAATTGATACACCATGGATTATATCCCAACTAGATGCTCCATAATTACCCGAAAAAATTAGTTCTTGGCCATCTGCACTGAATTTTGTGACAAATCCATCAACCATAATACTACTATAATTTGCATGCCAGGCATTTATTGTAGGAAAATCGGTAGAATAGGTTCTACCCCCCACAATGATATTTCCTCCTGAATCAATTGCAATTCCTGAGCTATAATCCGATTCTGAACCTCCAAAGTAAGTAGCATAGGTTTTCTGGCCAGAAGAGTTATATATTGCCATAAAGGTGTCACTAAGGGTGCTATTCATGGAACTTTGAAAAGCATTGGGTGTAACTGGAAAATTTGAGCTCAGAGTGTATCCTGTAACAACAATATTACTTTGGCCATCTAAACTAATTTCGTTAATCGTGTCATTATTAATCCCCCCTAAATAAGTTGAGTATAGGATCGAAGAGCAATTTGGAGATAAACGCATGAGAAAACCGTCTGTTTCACCCCCAATAGTTGGTTGAGCTGCATTTGCCGTCACTGGATAATTAATAGATGTAGTAAGACCTGAGATAATTAGATTGCCAGCTGAGTCAAGTTCAAAATCAGATATATCTTCGTTTCCACTCTCACCTAGAAAACTTGAATAGATCATTGATCCATTTGAAGAAAACATTGTTATAAACATATCATAGTTATTACAGTAGTTTTTCTGATAAGCGCCATCAGTGGTAGGAAAATCACTTGATTTAGTAATCCCTAGTACAATTATCTTATCGTTTTCTATTACTTTAACAAATTTCCCTCCATCTAAGCCACTTCCACCTAAAAATGTAGACCACACAAGCTGTCCCTCTTTATCAAACTTCGTCAAGAAGGCATCCCCGCCAACACCATGAATATCATTCCCGCCACCAGCAAAAGTATCCTGAAAAGCATTTCTAATAGGAAAATTGGCACATAAAGTGTTTCCCGTGACAATAATGTTTTCTTGCGAATCAATGGTCACATCTCTGATCTGATCTTCAATATTAACTTCTGAAAGAACCGAATTATCTCCTCCTAGATAGGTAGAATACGTAAAATCTGCAATATTAACTTGCAGTTGCAAATTTTGACCTGAATCAAGGATAGATCCACAACTAACAATGCTTATGCTTAATAGCAGAATACTAATTGTGGTTACTGTTAATAATTTCATTTTATTATTCAATTTCATTCCTCAATGGTTATCGTTCATTTTCCAAATACTCTAGGATCAAATTTCTTGATTTTGCTACGGATTGAGCCAATTCAATGAAGAGAAGACATATTTAAATGGAAAGACACTATTTTCGTTTTGGAAAGTATCTCTTCCTAGCTCTGATGAACCTAAATAGTAACCTAATTAACCTTTAAGGTAAAGTTAAAGTGATCGTGGCTTCATGATCTCCTTTTGCGATTATGGGAGATTCTTCATTAAAACTAAAATAATAGCAATTTATTATTTTACTAATACTTAGTAGGATCTGCTGAACGGGTAGAATAATGTCGTTCATTCTGTTTAGGACGTACCTGAAGCACAAAAATATATAATGTATAAATTAAGTTCCAATTGTAGTGTATTAGTTCTTTTTTAAGACTTTCATTAAAAATAATCATCGGAAATTTGAAAGCTTTTGAATAACAATAAATCTATTTGATAACCTTTTTTAGGTAAATTAATAGATAACCAACTTTATTTCGAAAAGCAGCTAGAATTTATGATTAAATAATATTTTTATTATAAAAATCGTTAAACTCATGTCCATAGTATTTTCAAACTACGGAGAATTACATTGAAAAACGATATAAAAAAAGAATGGGATCTCAGTTTTTGCGGACTAAATTGTGCTGTTTGTGATATTTATCGTGCGTCACATGGTGAACCTGAACTGCATGATAGATTACTTAAATTCTTCAAGGAAAATATTGATGCAAGCATCATTTCTGTATCTTGTGAAAAGTGTAGAGGTATAGCCGATAGGTGCTGGACTTCTGATTGTCCGTTTCGATCTTGTGCTATTAACCAAGGATTAACCTACTGCTTTGAATGTAAGGATTTTGTTTGCGAAAAGTTAATTGAATTTGGAAAACAAGCTCTAAACCACGCGAAGACTATTGATAATATGAAAAAGATGAGGGAACTTGGAGTTGATCTCTGGCTTGCTTCTCAACGAGAAGTTAAATTCTGCCCATAGCAAAATGGAATTATAGAAAAAGCTCTGAATTGTGCAACAAAGCCAGTTTATTTCCTTTGTCGAGTCATTTTCAATTTTGAATTATCAAAGATTCCATCTAAAATTCAGATTTAAGTTGAGAAACAATCCGTTTTCCGAATTCTCTACATTTAGGTAATTCTTTCTCCAAGATGGGTCCCTTCATATCCTCAACTTCTATAGATAAGCTTGGAAGTAACAGTTGAGATCCAGATATTTCCTCTCTTATTTTTTTCTCCATCTTCTTTACTGCTTTTTCGAAATCAGTTTTAAAGTACGTATCAAAGGTGGCTATTGGCTTTCCTGTTTCACTAGTTTTTCCAAGTCTCTCAATGAATTTCATAGCTGTTCTAGTTGCCTTCCCAAAATGAGTAGGACAACCCATTACGATTGCATCATATTCATCTAGCTTCTTGAAATCAACTTTTTTCATATTGATGAGTGTAACATTAATGTCCCCAATTGCTTCCATACCATCTACAATAGTTTCTGCTACAGTTTTTGTGTTTCCATATTTTGAATCAAATGCTACAAGAATTTTCACTGCATCATCTCCGCTATAAAATGTCTAATCTATCTTTTTCTTTTAGTACTTCTGCTAAATCATTGAATTGGTATTACACTCTTGTGAATGAATCGTTGAGGATGGAATATGAGGGTACTATTCTATTGGATGAATACCTCAATCTCAAATATCCCCACACTATCAATCATTCGAGACCAAACCCCGTCTGCATGAGTTCTGAAAGTTTAGCAAGGAACCGGGTTGCGGGGGCTCCAAATGACACTTCCTCATCGAACATAACAGTTGTGCAGAGGTATTCAACAATATCAACTGGATTAGCCAGATCTCTTGGTTTTCTGCTGATTCCTCCCAATGCGAAGACCACAGAGTGCAAACCGATTGGAATGGCCCATCCACCCCCCTTCCCGAACATGCCTAGTGCTGTGACGCCAACAGTACCCATGAGACGCTTCCTCAGAAAAGGATCCGACCTAATTTTCCACCAAAAAGGCTTTTTTAAAGGGCCTGGCAGGCGAAGAAAGATACTAACTGAATTAGGAATTCCTTCACCAGTAACGATAGATTCACTAGTGTTTGGTTTCTGAGCTCGGCGAATTTCATCATGAATCTGCCTGAAACTCTTTTCATTTGCCTTTCTAACGATATATTGGGTTGGGAACCTTTCTGATTTTACCTGTCGTTCGATAATCATGCCAACGTCGACATCATCGAAAACAATGAGCTTCATCTTCCCTTTCTTGAAGGCTTGGATTTCTCTATGTTCGCTTATGGCTTGAGCAATGCACTTTATCACCCAAGCTGTGAAGGACAGTTTCTCCCCAGTTTTCGCTTCATTCTCCGAGATAAACTTACGTGCTTTGGTGACATCGATTTCAACCAGTCCGTAGATTCGATTTTTCGGTGCAATGTTGTTAAGAAGGTCTATGGGCCCAGTGGATCTGCGGGTTATTTCCCTGAAAGGAATATTACCTCCTGAATCTTCAGGTTTCACCTCTGAGTCTTGCTTTCCTGTAGTCATAAACAAAAAACCTCATTTCCAAGCGTGAGAACTGAAATGCCTAAGCACTTTGTACCTTTTATGTATCTCCACACTATATATAAATATTTAATAAATTTTTGTTAATCATTTTCTTTATAAACAACACGGTGAATCGAAGTGGGCAAAAAAAGTGCGGTATCAGGTTTTGTTAAACCCGGATTTGAAGCTGTGCGCGAAGCCTTCGCTGAAAACTTCGAGAGGCGTAATGAGCTTGGGGCTGCCTGTTGCATTTATTATCAGGGAGAAAAAGTAGTAGACCTATGGGGTGGCATCAGGAATGAAACTACAAGAGAACCTTGGGAAGAAGACACAATGGTGATCGTTTGGTCGACTACAAAGGGATTAGCTGGTCTAGCTATGGCACTTGCTAATTCACAGGGATTTTTTGACTATGACGAGCCTATCTCAAGGTATTGGCCTGAATTTGCTCAACAAGGCAAGGAAAAAATCACTATCAGGCAATTACTGGCACATCAAGCTGGTCTTTTTGAATTCGAGGGACAAAATAATAAGGATCTTATAGCAAACCTTAATCGCTTAGCAGTAATCCTGGCGCAACAAAAACCGGCTTGGGAACCAGGAACAAGGCAAGGTTACCATGCTATTACCCTTGGATACTACCAAAGCGAGCTTTTGCGCCGAGTTGATCCCAAAGGTCGCAGTATAGGGCAGTACTTTCAGGATGAAATTGCAACTCCGCTTGGCCTTGACTTCTACATCAGTCTTCCAGAAGAAATTCCAGATAACAGGCTAGCTACCCTCCGACAAGCCAAAATCAGCCTTTTATCAATGCGAGGAATGCCATTATCGTTGATTCTGGCATCGATGAATCCACGCTCAGTATTCCGCAGATCATTGTTAGGAACTGACATTTCATTAGACAAAGAGTGCATATACACCAGAAGTTTCGAGGTTCCTTCAGGAGGAGGAGTGGGAACAGCTCGTGCGATTGCTCATGCATACAGTGTCTTTGCGACAGGTGGAAAGGAGCTTGGAATACGAGAGGAAACATTACAACAACTGATGGCGCTACCAGTGGCACCACAACAAGGATTCCGAGACTTGGCCTTTAAACAGGAGACACCATTCTCGCTTGGTTTCATGAGACCCTCTCCGAAGAATCCCTTTGGAGCTCCCAGCTCATTTGGGATGCCCGGAACAGGAGGTTCATTTGGATTTGCTAACCCACAAGCCAAGATTGGATATGCTTATGTCCCCAACGGGATGGGTATGGCTCTTATAGATCCAAGAGACTTCGCTCTACGTACAGCAATGTACCGTTCAATTGGTATAAGAGATCCTTACCGCGACTAAGGAAAGCAATCCAATATTATTTACTGATGGGGTTTAAAATGGTTGAAACTCCACGGTAACCAAGAAAATTCTTCTTCATCTGTGATATCTTCTCTTCACTACTTTATAGTGGTACTGGTATACTCGGAGGTTTGTTATAGGGGAATTATGATTTTACATCTCAATATATTAGTTAAATAAGCACCATTCGTACTCTTTCAAGTTCAATCGTTATTCTGCTTTATTTTGTATATAATATTCTTGTGATCGCATTCTGATTGGGTATTTTGAAAGCTTCTAATTGGATGTGCATTTTACGTTTCACTGGAATTCTACTTGTTGGGTACTCAGCTGTTACTTTTTAAATGCCCAGAATCGAATGAAATTGGTTGAAACACCATGAATTTGAAAATATAAATCGATTCAAGTTTTCACAGAGGTGATTGATTAATCAAGTCTTTTATCTAGTTGGTAACTATGTTCTGTTAAGATGTAACCTCGTTCTTTTGCAAATGGTAAGCGGGGAGAATCAGGAAAGAATGTTATCTCAAATTTCTTTTTTCCTCGTTTGATTGCTCTGTTTTCTAGTTCCATGAGGAGGTATGGTTCTATTTCTTGATAATCTCCATGAATTGCTACTCCCCCAAAATATACTTTTTCATTATCTGGATCTGGGGGGATAAACATCCCATAGAATCCAACTACAGATCCATTTTTTTCTGCAATAACTATACTTTCTGCATCATAATCTGTTGAATTCATGTACTGCTCAAAATCAGACGCAATAAATGGGGATTTCATTTTAGGGTCATTTTGCGATACTTTTTCTAATACAGGTAAATCCTCTTTCTTTAACTCCCGGAAAATGTATTTATTTGGAATTTTAAACTCATTGGTCTTTAAATCTTTATGATGTACTAAGAATTCGACTTCTATTTTGAATTTTTTCGATTTAAAGAAGTTCAATTGTTCAGGGTAACGCGGAGAACCATAAACTCTTAGTAAAGCTGTTCCCTCTTGTCTACATTTTGTTTCCATTGCCTCATATAATTGATCTCTAACAATATCTGGAGTTCCTTCTCTTAACCAAGGATATCCCACTCCTCGTCGGTTTTCCTGCTCGTTTCGTCCAGTCAAACCCGAATATCCCAACAATTTCTCTCCTTCATATGCATAGAACATTCGACTTTGATCAAAAGTTTCCCTTTTGAACCTCGTAATGGTATCTTCAACCTTAGCTGGTGCATATTCAGGTAATTTAGAGGTTGCTTCATTATATATTTGTGTTTGCTCTTTTGCTAATTCTTCTAATCGATCTGGATTAAATCCTCTAATTTCAATATTTGGCATCATCATTCCTCGGAAATTTTCCACTTAATCAGGATGTTTTTCACCTTTTAAATACTCAGATTTTGGTAATCTATACGTTGGTAAAATACTGTGAAATATGTTCTTTATTAAAATCTAAATATAGATACTAGTAATTTACCTTCAGAAGTTCTTGGTAATCCTTTGGGAAATTGGTTCACGGTATTAGTTTATCTAATAAAGGAATGGAACACTAAATCTTCTCTTAAATCAAGTAAATTAGTCCATCAATGTTATTTTTAATTTAATAGATGAAAATTAATTTTTTTTCTAAAATTTTGCTTTTCAAAAGCTCAATAATTTCTATGATGTAGAAACAGGATCAGGATTAAACCTAATTCAGATTTTGACAATTCTGAAATACTTTTTAGAAGATAAAAAGTAAGTATATATTCCCATTGTGAGCAAATAGACGTTTCTTTACTTAAATATTAAAAAAAACCAGATATATGCTTTCTGTCCATTAAAGAGTAATTTAGGTCATTTTTTCGTGAATTGAATTTTTATGGAGATGACTTATTTACACATGTGTGTAACTCAAACTATTTTTCTATCTATTTCATTGAAATATCCAGAGAAAATCTCCTTTACTAGACAAAACACAAGGAAATGAAAGTTATGATAGAAGATAAAGAAACTGAAGAAGACTTGAACACAATCAAGCTTAGTTATCATTTACCATTGGATTTTATTTTTCCCAAATCCCTTGCCTCATCCAAACTAACCTCAACTGAGCAAAAGATTTACTTACAATTAGCTATTGAATTCGATTTGATACTAAGTAAGGCGATTTCATATCAAGACGGAATTTATTCATTTGAACAAATAATAAATGACAGATTGCAGCATTATGGCCTTACCCGAGATGCTTGGGATTATATTGCTAGTCATGGTGATCAAGATAAGCAATTACAAATTCAATTCCATAAATTGACCAAGAAAATCTATGGGATCCTAATTCCCTCCAGAATTGATTTTGGTATTAAGGCCTCTACTTGAAATTGAACATTTATCCCCCTTAGGGACTTTTCGAAAATGCTTTTAAATTCAGGAATTATGTTATAAAGAAGGAAAGAAACTTGGTATGATAAAATAATCCTTCTTTAGATGTTTATTTCAATCTTATGACAAACTCATGTTTCTTGGAAGCCTCTTTAAAGCAATAGCTTGAGTAAAGGTTGAAAGCAGGGATAATTCTTTCACAAACTTCAATATATCCATTTTATTTATTTAAATCAATTAAATTTGAAATATTAGTGTTCATAAGTTACAATAATTATAAAAGAAAAGTTGATAGCTAATAAGATTGCAATTCCAGGGCAAAAACAGAATATGATGAAGATTGCGATCACTATTTGTAAAATAGCTTGAAAATTCGCTATTAATTTGCCTCTACAAGTATGTCATATATCACATGTAATATCAAAAATCTCAATCAAGTCCATATTGAGCAACTCTAAAAGTGGCTTGATACGCTGTCTTTGGAATAATCTGGGTTGAAACCGGATATGGATTTAGCTCCTTGAATTGAACATAATACTCCATGAAGGATGCTTTATGTAAATTAGTTGAATTTAGAACAAAATTCCCTAGATCCTGTTCGTTATATTTTATATTTATCATTAAGGAGACTGTTCCCTCCCATATACATTGTACATCACTCGGACATCTAGAATCTTCTAATACATCAATAAATTTAATTTTGATCCCCTGATCTTTTATGATAGCTGACTCCCCGATGTGAAGTGAAAATTCAGTATCAATCTCCGCTAAATTCACAGCAATTGATTCTTGTGATATGAAATAAGCAATTGTTAATCCAATGATTATGGTAAATAATGTAATGAGGGGAAATAATATGCTTTTTGATATCAAATTGGCGATCTCCATTAGTCATTGTTTGTTAGCTTAAAAAAGGTTCATATAATCTAGTGTCTGTTGTTATAAAATCCTTTTGATTAGCGCAATCGTTTTGATATGTGATGTTGAATATATCCATTTTAGGAATAAATAATTATTTGAATCCTAATATTAATGAAAGTTTATCTGGTGAATTTATGGAAGAGAAAAGCAAATTTAATGCATTTGTAAAAGCAATTGAGCACGAATTTTCTAATACCACTAAATAAGCACCAATTATTGAAATTTGCGTTAATAAAATTGCTTAAAAACTAGATATTAGTAATTTTTTCCTAACTATGTGAATCTTCTTGTAGAACTAATTTAAATCTGTCTTTCGAGGGAAATATATGAATGACCGCCTTAAAATCTTATTAATCATGATTTTCTACACTCCAATAACGTTTATTATCTTTGGAGCGCTTATCCTCCTTCCAGCTAATGATTTTTCTTGGTTAGAAGGTTGGTTGTTTATCATCATTTTTTTCGTATATATATTCTTATATTTACTCTATTCTCTAATCAAAGATCCAGCGATATTAATGAAACGAAGCAAATATACTACCGATGATCCAGATACCAAAATTTTCCCTGATAAAACTTTCATGATTCTCGCTGTACCAGTGTTTGTGTTTCTCATGATTTTTCCTGGTATTGATCACGCTTTAAGGATCTCTCCCCTTCCTTGGTATATTGAGATCCTTGGATTTATGGGCTTGATATTTGGGTTAATTGCCATGACCTATGTTAATAAGGTTAATAGATATGCTTCCAAAGGATTGGTTATTCACAAAGACCATGAACTGATAACTACTGGTCCATATCGCTATATAAGACATCCAATGTATTTTACAGTAGTAATTTTCTGTATCTGCATTCCGCTTGCATTGGGATCGTTGGTCGGTTTATTAGGATCTTTATTATTTATTCTCTTGCTTCTTTATAGAATCCGAATAGAAGAAAATATGCTAGTAAATCACCTCCCAGGATATAAGGAATACATGAACCGAGTCAAATTTCGTCTCGTACCTAAGATCTATTAGAAAAAGTCACCAAATTCGAAAAATCATTCTTAATCTTTCTTTTGATTGGAGTTTGGATAATTGAAAGAATACTTTTTTTGAACTTTGTGTTGATAAATTTGTCAATTAGTGAGTTAAAAGGAAACCTTAATAATTCTTCTGGTTTAGATTATTAGTTCTTCCATCCAACGCATTAGATTCAAATTAATTTTCAAAAAAAATATAATGAAAGAGAAAATTGCCAACACAATAGTGCTAATAAATTATGCCAATTATTGTCATTAATTGTCATTTAGATTAGTAATTTTTCAAATCTTGGGTGATTACATGGATGTAGATGGATTTACAGACTTCTTGATGGAAAGAAAAATAGACTTGGAAAAGATTACTGATACTGTGGATACTATTAACGATTTTAATCAATTTCTATCTGAAAAGGATAAATCAATCATTTATGCAACATATGAGGATGTTTATAATTACTCAACTCATTTAATTGAAAAAAATAAGAACTCATTTGATAATTACCTTGCTCTTGTGCGTTTTGGTCATTATATTAAGAATCATCAATTATTGATTGCTTCAATTGAAATTATTGATGGCAAGGAGGTATTGGTCAACTTTT
Source organism: Candidatus Heimdallarchaeota archaeon (assembly GCA_011364965.1). Taxonomy (GTDB): domain Archaea; phylum Asgardarchaeota; class Heimdallarchaeia; order Hodarchaeales; family Hodarchaeaceae; genus Hodarchaeum. The sequence goes on along the minus strand of RDOB01000003.1, from coordinate 511,796 downwards.
CGGAACGTTTAACTAAAGAATTTGGGGATGAAATAAGAAATATTATCTTTAAAGACATCGCATTTCCCCCTCTTGGTACAAATCCGCAAAAGAAGCCTGAAATCACCAAAAAATTGATAGAACGATTCCTTGCTCAAGTTGACAGAAAAAAATGCGTTGAATTCCTTGCAGATGGATTACGTGATAAGTATAGAGAGGCTTATAAAAAACCACGGGAAGAATTCCTTAAAAGTAAGGATATTGATGAATTTTTACGACTCAAACATCAAAACTATGTAAAGACTCTCGAGAAACATCATGAAGAGGGGACTCTTTTTTATACACAAGAAGTTGATCAACAAGTTATCGATTTTGTTAAAAATGATCAATCAATTGAAACAGGAATACGCGAAGGAAACCAGGTTTTGATAAAAAAAACCCCTTATATGATTAAACAGTATCTTAATGAGCCCAATGAACAAAAGAAACGATATTATTACTGTCATTGTCCTTGGATACGTGAAGCTTTTTTGATGGAAGATCAACAAATTCCTCCAATTTTCTGTAATTGTAGCGCAGGTTACTTCAAAAACTATTGGGAAGCCGTATTAGATCAACCTGTTAAAGTGCAGTTATTGTCATCAGTTCTTAACGGAGATGAGAACTGCAAGTTTGCTTTTTATTTACCACAATCAGTTTTGGATTCTCTTGCATGATGGTCATCAGAAATTTACTTTTCTGGATTATTTATTTTTGATTAAACTCTCTCTAAGGCAAAGTGAAAAAGAATGAGAAGATTAAAACCATTTATTCAAATGCTTTTTACTCCAATGACAAAAATTATTATTGAATCAATACCTGATGGTTCAGTTATTGATATTGGAGGAGGTGGAGAAGGGGTCATAGCTCAAATTGGAAAAGAACGAATTACAGCCATAGATAAACTTCAAAGCGAAATTGATGAGGCAAAACCACATGCTCTGAATGCTAATTGGATTCTAGCTGATGCAACCGATCTTCCTTATACTAATGAGTATTTTGACAATGCTACATTATTCTTTAGTGGAATGTATATGTCCTTGGAGACATTTAGAGCAATGTGCAAGGAAACATATCGCGTTTTAAAAAATAATGGGGAATTTTGGATTTGGGATGCAACAATATCAAATCAGAATGATTTATTTATTTTAAGGCTACAAATTACCTTACCTAGTGGAAAGAAGATAAATACTGGTTATGGTACAAAACAAAGGAATCGTAATTTAATGGTAGTAAAACAGATACTTAATGAAACCAAATTTCACCTTAAAATTGCAGATAACCATAAAAAGTGGTTTTTCATCAAAGCTACAAAAAAGATTTAGAATTTCATGCACGATGGCAATATAAATTGCTCTAGATAGAGCTAGAAACCATAAAACAAGAGGTAGATTGGAAACGGAGCATTTTTGCGGATGGTCTTCCTTTTGTTTATATCGAAACAAACCCGATTACTTAAAATTATAGCTTCCACATTAATCGTGTGGTGAACTTGATCGTAGATATTCCATTGAGGAAGTTCAGGAACTGCTAGAGGGATATATAATGCCTAATTAATTACATACAAAGATTATTGATATGATCTGATGAAGAAAAACAGAAAACAGATTTGATATGAAATCTTGGATAACTTCCGCTAATGAGATATAGTTTTCTTAAATGTTTTTTCCATGGACCTATTTTGATGTATTAAGTTCTTTTCTGTCCATTTTTATCGAAGAAGCTTGAACTACTGTCGAACTAGTAGGAAATGAGACAATAAGGAGTTCACATGATGATTAATCAGTATTATTCTCCTTTCTGTTCCACGAGTCCTTTGCATAAGACATTTTTCCCATATTTGGGAAAATTTCATCTCCTTTGTATCCCATTTTTGTAATTAATTTTTGTGGACTTTCAGGGTCTGAAGACCATTCAATTTTCCAATCATCTCCATCTAACTGAATTAATGCGTCTGGAAGATCACCTAGAAGATTATGATCGAATTCTATAATATCCTGATAAGCTCCTAAAAGTCCAATTGCAAAATAAGATTCATTCAAACCATCACAATTGGGAACGGGGATTCCTTTCAGTGTTACAGGGACTGGAATTTGGAGCGGGTAATGATCAAGGGTAAATTTAGGGTGAGTATCTGTTCTTTTGGTGATAAATTGGGATATCTCGCCATCAGAGTCACAAGTAATATCTACAATTCTAACTATAGTTTCTGGTTGTTTATCAAGAAATTCTATTGGAAAAATAGGAAAATATTGCTTAACTAGAATATGATCACAAGCGCTATTAAAGACAGAGAAATTACAAAGAGCATATTTCTCTGCTTGAGTAAAAAGCAGATTAAGGCTTGGGTCGCTTATGAATTGTTGTAGGGTCTTCAGATAGAACTCCTTTCCCAATTCTTTTCGAAATAGCCTACGAATTTTGCTCACTAGGATTTCATGATGAAATAACTCGGAAGTAGTTCTTAAAGATGAATTCTTTTTAGCATCATAACCTAATAACTCAAACCACGTGGTTCGGAATTCATCTACTGTAGTAATTTTTTGAATTCTCTTTTTCCATTCTTCAACAAAAGCCTTTTCCTCATCCTTAATCTTTCCTTCTGGGAAAATATCTTTTATTTCAAGAATTTGAGCAAGTACAATGGATGAAAGAGCAGTAATAGCCCTACCTGTTTCAATCATGATATCAGGGTGATCAAAATCATCTATTGTTGTTACAATCCCTTCAACTATATGCTTCGCATAAGTATCAAAGGTGTCTGGATTTTTGTCGGTAATTCTTCCTTCATAATCTATTGAAAGCCCTCCACCAAAGTCTAATATGTGAAGATTATGTAACCCTTTATTTCTAAATTCCTTATACAATATAGTGAGATATTGGGCTAAAAATTTGAAGTCTTCAAGAGATGTAATCTGAGACCCAATATGAGCATGAAGAGCCACAACGATATTTTTATTATTAGTTTCCTCTAGGTAAGTTAAAACTTCTGTTAATTCACCGATAGACAATCCAAATTTCGAGTCCCTTCCTGATGAGTGCGCCCAGTGTCCACTCACAGAAAAATAGGGTTTTAATCGCAAGCTCAATTTCAAGATTGATGGATCTGTAGTTAAATTGAGAAGAGTTTTCAATTCTCTAAAGGTTTCAACCGATATGAGGACATTCCACCCTTCCTGAAGCTTTTTAATAGCTAATCCTAAATATTCTAAATCCTTTACCCCATTGCAAACTAAATATCTATCAGTATGGTCTTTAAGGGCTCTTAGGGTTATAAGAAATTCAGCTTTTGTTCCCACTTCAAGTCCATATTTTATAAATTTGCTTTTTAATACCGAATTAATGGCATGTTTCTGCTGATTTACTTTAATAGGATAAACAGCAGTGAACTCTCCTTTATAATTATACTCATTGAGTGCTTTTGAAAAAGATTGGTTTAGTTTGGCAATTTGATATTCAACCAGCTGTGGTATCCGTAGGGTTAATGAAGGACATTGATCAATATCCGTCCATGTGATTTGTTTATGAAGACGGGATAGAATTTCTTTGAATGAAATTATTTCGTCTTTAATTCTCAAGCATAATTCTCCCTGGGAATTAATTTCTAGGAAATTAAACTCCCGAAAAGTTTTTCCTATTCCATAGACGTTCTGAGAGTCATTAATAGTCCATTCGGTAGATTTCATTGAAGGGATTGCCTCTTCTTTTTCTTACCTTATATTTGCATAATATATAAGCTGTAACATTGTAGAAGTTCTCTACAGGTTCGTCATTAGGAGCATTTAAAAGATAAACTACTTCTGGTTTGAGCTGAATTTCACCAATAGTTTTTGGTCTACGAGAGGTTGATACAAATTTGAACCTTCAGAGAAAAATTTTAGTTGTATTTATGACATTATTAGTTGTTCCCGTAATTTTTCTGGCATTACTTAGCGGTACTCAGATTTTATTATTATCACAGGAAAATTCTCAAGATTCAAGTGATGCCCTTAGAGCTGATTCCATTGCAAATCTTGAGCGTATTGCATCAGATGAAGCTCTTTTCATTGATGAAACATTCAAACAGTATGAATCAGAAATCAAAATGCTGGATCGATATACTGAATCGCTCTTTAATGGGGAAGTGAATATCACTCCTGGTCATTCTTATTATTGGGATTCTGCTTTAGAATTTGCAGAAACAGGATATAACGTTCCTGGACTAGCTTATGATTCGGATTATGAATCTTACATCTCATTTGATGTTAGCTGTTATTATCTCCCCAAGGAGCATATGAGAGGGAATGATCCCTTCGATCTTAGTTCTCAAATGCAGGAAATACTAAACAGCGCATCAAATATGGATAATATGTTTAGATCTTTGCACAAAGCAAATCGCAATTATGTATGGCTTTATGCCGGTTTTGAAGGAGATGGGCACTTATTTAAGAACTATCCTTATGATAGTATGTCATGGTGTATAGATTTTTATGAAACAACGGGATTTGATTACGATCCTCATGCAGAAGAATGGTATACGAACGCAGCAAGCTTGGATGATGATTCTACAGCATTTACTTCCCCTTATTGGGATCCTGCAGGATTATTGATGTCAATAGGCCGGCCTTCCCACTTTTCCAACGGATCTTTGATTGGAGTTGTGAGTGCAGATATTACAATTGATGTTATTAATGATGCTATTTTAGGAGTGGAAGTTCTGGATAATGGGTATGCTTTTATGATTGATTCACAGGGAAATGTTATTTCCCACCCTGAAGCCGATCCCGAAGCTGAAGAAGTCCCAACTCTCGGAGAGTTGGAATTTGGCCAATCAGTTACCGAAAAAACTTCCTTTGAATCCAATATTTTACCAAAAATGATTTCTGGTCAAATTGTGACGGAACCTTACGCTAAGATGGGCAAAACATGGTATATTTCCTACATTCCAATTAATACAACTGGATATTCTTTGGGTATTGTCGTACCAGAACAAGATATAATTGCATCAGCCATAGCTATTAGAAATACGATTAATAATCTAGCTATTCAACAAACGATGGTATTTATCTTAGCTTTATCGGTAGTAATCATAGGAGTCGTTGTAGCAGGTTCATATATGTCAAATAAAATTGTACAACCTGTTAAAGAACTTACTAGCATGGTAAATTTTATAGCAGAAGGCGATTTATCAAGAGATTTACGTGGGAATCCACGAAGTATGGGGAAGGAAGTAGCAACATTGCATTCAGCATTTGATAATCTATTAACATCTCTACGTTTTGGAAATACAGACTATTATAGAGGTGATCTTAAACGCGCATACCAAAACTACCAAAAAGCCCTCACCCTCTTTACAACCACGAAAAACGAACGAGGAATAGCCATAGCGAAAAATAACCTTGGCAACATCTATCGAGCTTGGAATGATTTTAACAGGGCTCGGGAACATTATCAGGAAGCTATTGATATTGGTGAGAAACAAGGAGACAAGAAAGGCTTAGCTTCTCGCCTTAATAATCTTGGCCTATTGTATCTCGACCGTGAAGCTTATCAAATGAGTTTGCAGCTTTTGGAAAGAGCAAAAGCTTATGATGAGGAAATCAATAATACTAAAGGTTTAATCACTCGAATTGGTAACCTTGGGATAATCCATGAACGTTTAGGGGACTTTGATAAAGCAGAGAGGGAATATAAAGAGGCTATTCATCTTGCGGAAAAGAATAATGAAACACGTGGACTTGCTCACAGTTATTTGAAATATGCAATTTTCCATATTGTACAGGCCAAACACGAAGAAGGATTAAAACTTCTTCAAAAATCATTTGACTTAGCTAAATCAGTGGATGATGTAAATATTGCTTTAAAATGCCTTGATCGTATGGCCTCAACGTATGATGAATTAGATCGTTCTACAGAGAGTCACCGAGCAAAAGTTTCTGCAGCGAATATTAGGAAAAAGTTGATTATGCCAAAAATGGCTTTATTTGTTTTAGATTATTCTGGTTCGATGGATGGTTCTAAGATTAGATCTGTTGTAAAAGGAACCAGAAAATTGTTCCAAGATCAAATTAATCCTCAAGATAAAGTTGGCCTTGTTATTTTTTCCTCAGAATCTAAAACATTGTTGCCACTAGGGGATGTACGTAACCGAGAAAGCACAATTCTCAAAACAATTTCAAGTTTAAAATATCCTGATGGTATGACTGCATTTTATGATGCGTTGGGAGACGCGTTAATCTTTTTAAATAACGAAAAAGGCAACGAACAGAAGTGGCTCATAGCATTAACTGATGGCGAAGATAATAAAAGTCATAGATTTTCACTTGAGCGAAAAAGACGGTCTAGTCTTATACCTGATATCTTCACTAGAATAATGGCACAATCAATACCTGATTTTATTGACGAGAATCTTTTGACTATTAATATAGTCATTGTAGGTGTGGGATCAGAAGTGAAGGCACTAGCACCTAAACTTCGTGAGCTCTGCGACATGACCCCTCGTGGCCGGTATATAGACGTTTCTGATCCTAGTATTTCTATTAGTACGGCAATAGATAATGCTTTCAAAGAAATAAGAGAAGTTATGGGAGAAGTCGATGTCGAAGGGTTTGATGTATTGGATGTATAGGAGGAATTAAGATGGCAAGAAGTATAAAACAAAATATAATCATTAGTTTTGTTATTTTCAGTCTCGTTTCTTTAATATTGATTGGTTCAATCAGTACCTTATTTGTAGGATTTGTAGGCCAAACAACAACCTCTATGAGCACTGATGCATTGAGTACCCAAATTCAAGAGAATATTGAACAAACAGCAATCCAAAATTCTCTCATTGTAAACCAAAAATTAAGTAGTGCAGAGGCTTATGTTAACGCTATGGCTGAAGAATGTGAGAATCTATTCCACCTGGATTCTCGGTACACAAACAGAACCGTATTTTACGACTATTTCTTTGAATATGATCGAGGATTAGAACTCTATCCTAATGACACCTATTTGGACTCACTTTATGATGTGTATCTTTCTTGGAGTTACGCTAGTTATTATTTTCCAGGATCTGATTCTTCCAACTATCTTACTCTCCTTGAGGCTGATCCCAGTTTAAATGATACAATCCAACGAATGGCTCATATGGATTACATCTTTCAGAGCATCCATTTGAATGCTCCAGAAATCCGTTGGCTATACATCGCTTTTGAGACATCTGATCTCTTTATAAATTATCCTGGGAGTGTGGTAGGAGGAACTGATCAGGAACGAGTATCAGACCCTTTTTACGCTACTCAAGAGGATTGGTATTCAGAAGTAAGACAAGGAAATGGAGATATCGTCTTTACTGCACCTTATTTCGATCCTATAGATGGAGCATTACTAATTACTATAGGAAAGGCCATATACCATCCATCTACTAGTGTCTTGTTGGGATGTATCTTTGCAGATATCACAATTGAAAGTATCAAGGAAAAGATCATTAACATTCAGATACTAGATACAGGATATGCTGTGTTAATTCAACAATCTGGAACGGTTATCGCGCATCCAGAATGGACCGCGGTAAATCCTAACGATGATTTACCAACTCTTGATGAGGTTGAAGTCAATATTAACGGTCAACCAGCAATTACAGAATATCAAATTACCGTAATAACCTCTGGAGATTCCTCGGGAGTCATAGAATACACTCGAAATGGGAAAACATTTTATCTCGCCTTCAATTCAGTTGGAAAAGGGGATTACATTTGTTTGATAATTGTACCAGAGGAAGAAGCTCTAGCTTCAGTTTCTCCTCTTCAAAGCCGAATTCAGGCTGCAACCTTGACTACTATAATTCAAGTAATTATAACTATAGGTTTTGCTGCCTTTCTTTCACTCAGTATTGGTACATGGTTGTCTGCTAGGATTATTGAACCTATCAACCACTTAACTACAATAGCTTCTAAAATGGCGACCGATACAATACGGGAAGATCTCTTATCCGATTTAGATTTACAAATCGACAGTGAACTTGAAAATAAGGATGATGAAGTGGGAGATTTAACACGTGCCTTTAAGAGTATGTTGAATGTTCTTCAGGAAGATGCCAAGAAAGAATCTTCAAAGTTAGATGATTCATTCTGGGAAGATTAAATTAAGGGTAGGTCTCTAAATAATTAGAGACCAATTCCCCATTTAAACCTTAAGTGATTTTACGAAAGTGAGAAGCTGAAGCTTGACAATAAGGACATTCGATAAACCCAACAGCCTCACGAGCGGAGTAGCATTCTTCACAGAGGAATCTTAAGCATTGGTCGCATTGAGAGTGACGAGATAACACTGAATATTGACCATTGCAGGCCATACAAAAGAACTTATCAGTATTAATTATCAATATATCATCAGATTCAGTATCTGGGGTTCCTGAAGTGTCAATACGTCCGCCAAGTTTTCCACTGGATTGTATGGCAAGTAGATCTTTGTAGAACTCCTGATAACTTACTAAACTTTTCGTTCTCTCAATATAGGACTGATGAATTCTATTAATCGGGATACCGGCCACTCCAAAACTCTTTAATAGGTCTAATATGATTGATCGTAATTTTTCTAGACTTACGCCAGGATCAAAGTATTGAATTGCATTAAAAGCCTTCCTATCTTCGTCATAACGAGTTACTATGACTCTTGAAATAGAAATTTCTCCATTCTTGGTCATAATTGCTAAACAATCATTTTCCGAATCAAAAATTTTGCTTGCATAGATTTTCCTAATCCTTCCCTTCCATTTAGTAGAAAAGAGTAGGTTAAGTTTATCTGTTATTTTCCAGAATGAAATATTTTCCTTTTCGGTAGTAATTATAAATTTCAAATTCCCATAGGACATTAGTAAACCATTTGCAACTTTATTATTGAAATTATACCTCTCTACAATTTCACCCTCAAGATTAATTAAATTTAAAGTGCCATTTGCTTCGAAAATTAAAGCCATTGGGTTTCCATTTGGGAGAATAACTCCAATATCTGACCCAACAATACGATTTTCCATTTGTTTTTTCCAAAGTATTTCTCCAGATTTATCTAGCAGTATAGCAACGTTGATTTCCCCAGTTGCAACTAGCAATTGTGAACTTTCAGTCCCATTCATATTTCCTATTGTTATATTTTTGATTGGAGCGTTCAGACCTAGATCTTTCGTCCAGATGAGAGCTCCCCGCGAATTCATAACTCTAACGGTGCCATCGAGACTTCCAGAGATGATATTCTTTGAACTCGCTAGTTTACCAATTGTTACACATGTAAAATTTGTTGACCATTCTAATTCCGTCGCTAGATTCCCATCTGGGTTCATTACAAGCAAATTATCTTTATAACAGCTCAATACTAGTTGAGGAATATCTTTGGTGATTTTTCCGATCGTTAATGCATAGCATTCTATTGGTGTGCTGAAAGATGAAATTGTTTCTAGTTGAATTTTGTAATTTGTTATATCATCGCTTTGGTTTGTTGAATTCATTAAAGTTCACAATTTAACTTCAAATCAGGTTTTCTCGTTTCTATTGCAAGTTTACAATAAAATGATCTTAATATCGCCTATACTTTTAGAATATCAATTTATATAATATATCTTATTGGAAATCCAACGTTTCGAGTACTTTTCGAGGCAGTCAAGGTAATATCCTCTAACAGCAAAGTATCTACTTCTGAACTCTAATTTCGTGTTTAAAGAAGGTTATTAGAAAAATCCCTTCTATTTATAGATTTTAACACAAGGGTGTTGATTTCAGTTTGATTACATTTTCCTTATAAGTAATGCTAAGTTCTAAAAATCTACTTTGAAGAATTAAGTTTATTCATCTCCATGTATTCTTTAACTCTACTATTAAGATATTTTACTTCAAGAAGCTTGAAATATTGTTCAAACTGGTCGTAGGAATAATGAATCTGCTCTAGGAATTCCTTCAATACTTCTTTCTCACTATTTGTATCTTCAGGTTCAATATTTTCAATTAGACTTCTAATTTTTTCTTTCATTTCATTAGCATAATTAATATTGATTTTAAATCTATTAATAGTCCTAGTGTCCCATGATTGAACCATTAAATAGTACTTTTTTCTAATGTGGGGCTGTTTAATTAGTAGTATCATTTTCCTTTCTAACAATATTTTCAAAGCATTGGATATGGTACTTCTTTGGAAATTAGTAGCTTTTCTAATCTCTTCTTGTGAAATAGGCCGTTTCTCTAAGAGCATCTCTGTTCCAATTATTACTCTCGCGACTTCCGTTTGAGACCTAGCTATTGTTAAATTTTCTCGGAATTTCTGAAAGAATTTATTTTTGAACTGTGAATATAATTCAGCTAATTTTTTATCCATAATTGGCCTTTCCGAAAAGTGTTGAGGTGGTATTGGGGGATTTAAAAGATTTTGAATGTAGTTCAAAGCTTCTTGGGAATTTAGAATATCTATATTGGAGAGATCTGTTGATTTAATTTTTCCTGTTTTAATCATATCTCCAAATTCATCAGCTGTATCAACCAGAAGATTGATGAAAAGAGTTGAAAATCTGTAATATGCTTCTAAAAATTGCTTTAAATTGTTAAATCTTGGGTGGTTGTGTGTGTAGGGGTCTATTTCTTTTATCAATGGAATGAGAAAATCTATTTTATCCTTATATGTATCAATAATCATTGTAAGAAAAACAATCATAAAATCTTCGGTACTGATATCAATTTTATAGAACTTTTTCCTTGTTCCAATCTTTTTAATTTGTTTTAGAGGGAAATTTACCTGTATTAGTTTTAGCATTTGAGAAATTGTTGTTTTAGAATATCCTGTTAACTCTTTAATGCGATCTTGAGTTGTAGGTTCTTGCTCAATGAATACAGCCATCATACAACCAAAATAATTCTTTGGAAATAATAATCCTGTATGGATTTCATCCATTAATTTAATAAAATTCTTTTTAATAGGATCAGGTTTCATTTTCTAATTATTTCCCCATTTGTGAAATCTTCAATTGGATTTGAATAGTATTTATCCTTGAACCTTAGATTTTCTGTGGTGTTGATTGATTCCAAAATTCTAATTGATTTTTACATATTCTTGTGTTTAATTTCTGATTGTGGCAAATCTCATTATTATACTTTAAATGAAAAGTTTAAATGTTTTTCTGAATTTTTGGTTTTTTATGAAAATATTTATATATTATTTTCCTTTATATAAATTGACTTTCAAATTTTACAGATTATTTTATCATTTCATATGCAACCTTTAAAGAGGTCTTAAAACCAATGAAGGATACTTTAAAAGTTAAGAAATACGAACGTAGAATAACTCCTCTAGAACGTGTGTTTAATCGATCCCCTTTTGCTATTGTCACAATGGTTGCTAGAATTAAAGGCGTAATTTCCGAGAATTTGTTCAGAGAAGCTATTAATAAAGTCCAACAGAGACACCTGAACCTCAGGGTTCGAATTTGTGAGGATAATGATCATAACCTATGGTTTACATCAGAAGGAGTTAAAGAAATTCCAATAGAAATCGTAAGACGCGAATCGGATGCACATTGGAGGAAGAAAGTTCATGATGTCTGCAAAATTCCTTTTGACTTTGAAGAGCGTCCTGCTATTCGTTTTATATTAATCTATTCTCCAGAAGTATCTGAATTAATTATTTTATGCCATCATATTATATGTGATGGGATGTCGCTAGCTTATCTTGCAAGAGATCTAATAACTCATCTGGGAGATCCTACACGAGAAGTAGAGGTATTACCTGACCCAATCCCAATTGATAAGGATACTATACCGAAAGAAGTTTCTGTTAATCCTATTAGTAAATATTTTATTAACCGATTTAATAAAAACTGGTTAAAATCCCCTATATTCTTTGATCAGGAAGATTATATGATTCTGAGTGAAGCATATTGGAACACCTATAAACATCAAATTCTCTCTATAGAACTAACTGAAGCTCAAACTTCCGTTTTGGTTGAGCGTTGTAGAAAGGAACGCGTAACAGTAAATTCAGCCTTAATTGCCGCATTTTTAGGTGCTCAATATAATCTTGAAGGCAATACTGTTAATCCATATGTAGTAATTGCTGCTAGTGTGAGAGATCGCATTCTAAAGCCAGCAGGGGAAGCTATGGGTTATTTTGCTGGCGGGGTTAAGGTGAAGTTAAAGTATAATAATAAAATGAATTTCTGGGATAATGCTCGAAAACTTCATCAAAAGGTGAATTCTCTTTATAATAACAAGAATCTATTCAATGAGCTAGAAACATGGAGTTACCTTGAGCCAGGTATTATAGAATCGCTTTGTTATAAGCTATTAGGGAAATTTGTCCCATCAAACTCTCCACGGTATAAGAAATTCTCTACATTCAGCAACCAAGATGATATGGTGTCATCTATTCTTAAAAGAGAAAAAATGAGTTCGTTAGATAAGACCTTTTTAGGAATAGCACTGACAAATCTCACGCGCTTAGATTTTCCACGAAAATATGGAACATTAGAGTTAGATCGTTTGATCATGAATCCTGGTGGTATGTTTCCTTTAGTAATGGTTAATTTAGTTGTAGGAGCGGTAACCTGTGCTGGAAAACTTAGCCTATTGGTAGAATATATCGAAAAAAATATTGATTTTAATACCATAGAGAAAATAGAAGAAAAAGTGATTCATTTTTTACTCAAAGAATAGCATAAATCAGGGAATTTGATGTAATCGGATTAATTGACTGAGACGAAAATTCTAAAAATAAATATATATCCAGAAATCATATTTAGGAGGCGCTTAATCTGAATTCAACTTATCAATTAAATATGAAAAATGAGGACCTCTCAAGATTCAGTTACATGGGTATTATTTCAGATCTAAACAAAATTGCTCAATCGATTCCAAATTTTTTACACCTATCAAATTGTGACCCTCCCGTCTATGGGTATGTATTAGAGGCAGCTATCCAAAAACAAATTAATCAATTGCAAATTTCCAATTTTTCAGGGTATCCTAGCTGGAATGGAGACGATGAATTAAGGCATGCACTAAGTCAACGGATTCAGGGAATCTCTAATGTTGAAATACCTCCAAATAGATTAGTTATGACTTATGGTGTATCCGAAGGTTTTCCTTTAACATTCGATGCTCTTTTCTATAAGAATCCTGGTAGCTTGGCCATTCCTGATCCTTCATATATACCCTTAATTGTTCAAGCTCGAAGATTCTCAAAGATCTGGTTTTATGACTGTGATGAACAGTTAAATTGGAATCCTGACATGGATCAATTAGTAACTTCACTTGAAAAGCATCCTGATACAAAAGCTATAGTAATTATCACTCCAAATAGTCCTACTGGTGCAGTATATTCAGAAAAGACACTTAAAGAACTAATTAATATCGCAGGCCAACATAATCTGATTATTATCACAGATGAAATATACGATTCTTTGACATTTGGTAAATTTGTGTCCCCTCTAGAGTTTGCTTATGATAATCCTGTGATTTATCTAAATGGTTTTAGTAAGGTATATCGTTTACCAGGATTTCGTTTGGGTTATCTTGGATGGCATGATCCGTTGGAAAAATACCCTGAAATATGGTTCCAATTGGAACACTTGTGTAAAGGTCGTCTTGGAGTTACTTCTATTGCCCAAGAAATCGCCAAACTAGCATTACGAGAATCGAAAGAGGCAACATTAGATTTTACCCAGAGCATACACAAAAAACAGATATTTCTAACAGAACATCTCGAGTCAATCGATGGTATTTCAGTGGTTCCAGCTCAAGGAGGGACATACGTGTTCCCTAGAATTATTTATGATATTGATGATGAAATACTTGCGAAATATTTGTTGAAAACTCACCATATTTATGTGACCCCTGGTTCAGCTTATGGTTTTTCCCCCGCAAGAAATCACCTGCGTTTTGTGACCTTAGAATCTTATGATGCACTATTACAGGGAGCTCAGGCCTTAAAGAAGTCGCTGAATGTATTGAGTAAGTAGCATTAATTCGCTTAATACTTTGAAACGAGTTCAAATTATTTATTAATCCAGTTCATCTTATCTTCGTAACCGAGGTCTATCATTTGAAGTATGGTGTCATTATTCATGGCGGAGCGTGGGATATTCCTGATGATGCTGTCCTAGATCACCTTCAAGGCGTTCAAGAAGCGTGTGATACAGCTTCTAAAAGCTTAAGGGAAGGTAAATCTTCTTTAGATGCAGTTGAAGCAGCAATTAGTCTAATGGAACATAATCCTACGTTTGACGCGGGGCGTGGATCATTTGTCAACCAAATCGGTGAAGTAGAAATGGATGCAATTATTGCAACTGAGGATTTTCATTTTGGCTCTGTCTGTGCAGTTACCAACATTGCTAATCCGATTCAGCTTGCCAGGTTAGTTATGGAAAAAACTAACCATCATATCTTAGTGGGGAGGGGAGCTAACTTATTTGCTTTAGAACATGGTTTCAAAGAAGTATCTCCTGAATCACTTTTAATAGGTCGTGAATTAGAGCGATATTATCAGATTAAAGGGAAGAAGGATTTTCATCCTAAAGATACATTTCATCGAAAACCAAATGGCATGGGAACTGTGGGAGCTTTGTGTATTGATCTTACTGGAAAAATTGCTGCGGGCGTTTCCACAGGGGGTACTCCTTATAAGCGAGTGGGAAGAGTTGGGGATACACCAATTTGGGGAGCTGGAGCATATATTGATGCTCATATCGGAGCGGTCGCAACGGGCTATGGAGAGGATATTATCAAGGTTTTATTGACAAAAAAAGCAGTAGAATACGCGAAAAGAGAAGAATCTTTATCAAGTGCTGCATTCAAGGCAATTCAAGACCTTGAACAGATTTCAGGTTTGGGAGGTGTTATTATGTTAAATGAACAGGAATTTGGTATCGATTTCAATACTCCTCGAATGGCCTTTGCTTTTCAAGTCGAATCGAATTCTATGCAAGTTGGGATCAATCCTGAAGACAGAAATAGGTTCAAGATTCACAGGTAGAACTTTACAGTTCCCCTGAAAGTTATTTCTTATAATCTCTTCTTCTCTCTTCCTCTTGTATATAAACTTAGAACTAAAACGCTCAAAAGTGCGATTTCTGCTTCAATCTGTGTTCTGTTGTCACTTGGTTTAGTACCTTCAATTTGGTTCGTTGTCTTTGTGTCTTGAATTTGACTACCTTCAAATTGAACTTCTATTATTTGTATACCCCTAATCTGGCTAGCGACAAATGCAAATTCATCCACCACTTGAAATCCCAAGGGGGATCCTCCTGCTTCATCACGGCCAATTTCTGAGAGAATATTCAAATCTGAGATTTTAAATATTCTAAATCCCAAATAAAAATCTGATGCGTATAAGAATTCGTCTAATATTGCCAAATTAGTAATATAAGAAGCATCTGTTTCCATGTAATGATTCATCAATATAGGTGTTATTGGATTTGTAGAATTAAACAACTTAGTTCCGTTTGAACCTCCCGTATACCAAATATTACTCCATTTTCCACTTGAATATCATTATGATATCCAAGACTTCTTTATTCGTCGTTTTTTTCATTAGCATGGGACTTGAATCTATTTTTCTTCCCTTTCTTGAAATTCCTCAGCTTTCAACTCTTGATAAAGCAACATTATTAAGTGCACCAGTCGAACTGGGATACAAGAACAGAACATTCACGCTAGAAACCTATCTTTAGCGTGATTTTATGCTTGATCCAGCAAGAAGTTCTGGTCTTTTACTCGGATTGAAGTTCGTTTCACTGATCAGAATCCATTTCTTTCAGATTTAGAATCAAATATAGATTTTGTCATCAATGGAGCTGAAATTTGGGAAACTAATTTCACTGATCAGGAAGTATTTGTTGATGGTAATTATTTAGCTAGAATAGCACGTGCTGATCCCCAATGGGATGTTGGAGTCACTATGGATGTTGTAGCATTTTTAATGGATAATCAGGGGAATGGCTATTTCATAAAGGCTATAAATCAGCTCATCTATTCTATATGTTAAATTATTGAGGAACGACTCTTATTGATTTTATTTCACAAAACCAGTTAAAAATTGAGGTAATCAAGTGAGATTCTTTCAGTTGCCAGCTAAAACTCTTAATTGGTTATTAGAAGCCAATAATCCCCCTGTGAGGAATATGACAAAAAAATTCATAAAAAATGAACCTCTTACAGTGCTTGAGATTAAGGAAGTAAATCAGTATCCGCCAATTGAGAAATTAATTTCTTTAATAAAACCTAATGGAGCTTGGAGTAGCTCTAAAAACCCTTATAAGAAATATACTGGCGATTATTGGCAATTAATCTTCTTATGCGAATTAAATGCGAATCCAGAGGAATTAATCCAAAAAGCATGTCTAAAAATCCTTTCCTATCAATTACCTGAAGGAGGATTCACTCACAAAATTGGTTCCAACTTCCTTTTAATGTGTTTGACAGCAAATCTAATTCGAGCGCTTAATCATTTTGAGATTAATAATGAAAATACCCAGAAAGGAATTGATTTTCTCACTAATCAAATCCTAGAGGACCATGGTGCATTCTGTTCTCCCGATCCATTATATACGCTGTTACCTGATTGCCAAATGGCTCTTACAAAGGTTTTAGCTTTATATTCAATCTTAGATAATCATAACAGATCTTCAGAAGTTGAAAAGGCCGTAGAGATTATTGTTGAAAGAATGATAGAAAACAAGATTTTTAGATATGTACCTTTGGGGTCTAAAGATTACCATAATATGATTAAAGGAAAAACTGCTAAGGAAATACGGAAAATTAGAGCACGATTTTTGTCCCAACCTGAGAAATTAGAAAAAAGTGAATTAAAAAAGAGTTGGATGAAATTTGGATTTCCTCAATCATATACTTCTGATGCTCTAGAAACCCTATATTGGCTAGCGAAAGGCAAAATCCCTTATCATAAGGAATTCAAAGAAGCAGTTGAGCACATAATTAATTCCATGGATCCCCTTGGATTTTGGATAAATCAATCCGCGCATAGGAATCCAATGTTAGTAGAAATAGAAAAGAAAAACACTCCCTCAAAATGGTTGACCTTCAGGGCCGCCTTTGTTTTAAAAAATTATTGTGAATTCTCAATTCAAGATTCTTCTTAAAATATTTCAAAGTTGCATTGAAGGTTGAATTGGAATAATAAGTTATGTTTCTAACTTACGGAAATTATTGAAAAATCTAGAATATCCTAATGGATTCCCTGCCGTTCTTACCCTGGTTTCTGACCAACCAAAACTATATAGCCTACATAACGACACTTACCGTTTTCATCTTTTTCAAAAACAACCCTTTGAAATTTTCTGATCTTAAATAGTAATCTTCGAAAAGCACCATTAAATATCATATAATAACACATTTTCAGGGTGATTTTCGTTAGGCCAAGGATACCATATTCTTTCTTCATATATTTAAAAGATGTATATTCAAGAACTGATTCCTGATTTTTCTCGATTGAGAGATTGGTATAGCCTGCTTCTTCAAACAATTTGTAGTATTGATCAGCTGTTGGTATCTTGATCGCTCTACCTACTGCCCCTATAATAACCTCATTTATTAATTCAAATACTTTTTCAGGCGCTCCAGGAATAATAAATAGGTCAATATTTCCTACTTGACCATTGGGTTTTGTTACTCGATAATATTCAGATAGTGCTTTTGACGGATCTGGGATAAGAGCGGTAGCTGATTCTGCAATAACGATGTCAAAGGATTCATTCTCAAATGGAAGCTTGTGAGCATTCGCTACTTTGAATGTAACGTTTTTCAATCCTTTTTTAACGGCGCGTTTTCTAGCTCCTTCAATCATATCCTCTGATATATCGATTCCAGTAACCTCTCCTCCATATTGTTCAGCAATAAGGCAAGATGTTCCCCCTGTGCCACATCCAATTTCTAAAATTTTTACAGCATTAGAGCTTGAAATACCCAGCTTAGATATCATGAGTTCTGTTGCTGCAATGCCTCCGAAATGTCCTCCTGTACTTCCTAATTTACCACCAATATCATAAATCGTTAGATTAGTTGTTTTTTTAGTTTTTACCAAAAAAATCCCCTGATTAACGCTTTGATCAAAAGATTTTATTGGTTCTTTTAATATCTATGATTGTGGTAGGGGGAATTGCAGGAATTTTTTCAAAATTCCTTTAGGAAACCTTCAGGATTATTATAGCAATTTTTCAAGAGATCATCGAAAAGATCTTTCTCTTAAGATCATTATTATTCTCTAGACCATTAGTAATTATCCGTCGATTAAGATGTTTTCCAAACCCCTTGCTGATTCAAGATATTCAATCAAAGCAGCACCAAATCTTGTCGCAGGTGCTCCATCAATGATATCATGATCAAATTGTAAAGTTACAGCCAAATATTCTCTGATTTGGATTGTATCATTCACGACCCCAGGTTTCTTTCCTATTCCTCCAATGGCTATTGATATAGGAAAACCACTAAGCGGAATTGCCCATCCTAGATTAGTTCCAAACATTCCCACAGCTGTAACCGATACAAGGCCAGATAGCCTTTTCAAAGAAAATGGATTCCAGATGACTCGTTTCCAAAAGCGAGCGCGTATAAATTTTGGCAAATAGACTCCAATTCTAGCTAAATATCGAAGATTACTTCGGTTTCCTAGCACCTGAACATTTTGATTGTCAAAAGTTTGTTTTTGTACAGTCCGGATTTCTTTTGTTATTTCCAAAACCGATTTCTGGTTAACCTTTCGTAGGACATAAGGTAATGGAATTTTTTTTCCTTTCACAGATCTTTCAACTTGAATTGTGATATCGACGTCTTCAAAAAATACTAATTTACTTCTTCCTTTTCTAGCGGCATGAATTTCTTTATTATTTTCTATAACTTGGCCTATACACCAACAAATCCAACCTGTAAATGAAATTGCATTTCCAGTCTTATTCTTATAGGTTTTTAGTCTTTCACGTGCTTTTGTTATATCCAATTCTAGGAGACCAGTGATTATATGTCGTTTTTGTGCTACATCTAAATAATCAGTTATGCTTAGCCGATTTCTCGGGAAATCCTGGATTTTATATTCTCCTAATTCATCCATAATATTCAACTACCTTCATTCTTCAGGTTTATATTTATAATTTAAGAGGAAATTCTTCGTTATAAGAGGTATAATTGGCAAGATGTAGCATCTCGTATGGTATTTATGGAAATTTAACCGCGTTGGGACGAGAATTATGGAAAAATTTACTTCTGAGCCTCCTAGTAATTTCATGGTTAAGATCAAATTCAGATAAGAATAATCTTTTTAGGATTTATATGTAAATCGAGATCAATCCAAAGTAAGCAAGATAGAGGAGTACATTAATATTGTGGAAACAGAATATTGTAAAAAGGAAATTTATTGGCATTCCAATTTTATTGATTTATATAAACTTGATTATAATTCTTTGGCCAGAGTTATACGATGAAGCAACAATTTTAAATTTGGTTACTATGCTATTACTATGTGTTTTTCTTGCTGGAGACATATTATTTCGACCTCTCTGGGTTGGAGAAGAAAAGGATCAATTCAAAAAAAGCACTTTGGTGATTTTCCTATTATTCTTTTTTATCCCTTTTCTCTTGTATATTCCCTATGCTGAATACCAAATTTTCCTTCGGCAATTCATTCAATATCCAATTGCTTTAGCAATGGCTATCTTCGGTAATCTAGTGTTGTTGTGCGGAGGAATTCTAATGATTTGGAGTAGGATCCTCCTTGGACCGTATGGTACACCTAGGATCGTGATAAAAGACCATCACCAATTAATTACCAACGGAATTTATCGATATATTCGCCATCCTCTCTATTTAGGTTATATTCTATTTTTGTTTGGATATACTTTTGCTTTTGGAGGTCTTCTCTCATCCTGTTTCGTTGTTCTTTTCATGCTTCCTCTTACTATGAGTAGAATTGATTTAGAAGAAAAATTATTACTAACTAATTTAGGAGAAGAATATAAAAGCTACATTAAACGTACAAAACGCTTAATCCCTAGGATTTATTAAAAATTGTATATTTATTGAATATTGTTATCATGTTTAGGTTACAGGTGAATAAGCTAAATGAATACGGAATCTAAGAAACCACGACTCATTTTTCTTGATAACATGAAGCTTTTTTTTGCTATTCTCGTAATATTCCAACACGCTCGGGTTACATACGAAGGTTCGGGATGGTGGTATTATGTGGAGTCTAATCTTGTTGACCCTTTTAGTTATATCATTTTTGCATTATTGACATCTATTGGAGGATTGTTTCAGAGTTCCCTGCTGGGTCTTTTTTTTCTTCTAGGTGGTTATTTTACTCCTAGAAGTTATGATAATAAAGGAGTTAAGTTATTTTGGAAAGAGCGACTCACTCGTCTTGGTATTCCTTTTCTACTGTATAGTGTACTTATTGACCCCCTTTTAAAGTATTATCTAGCTACCTTAGGAATTGAACCATGGAATTCCCAACCAGTACTTACTGGGTCTTTAATCGACTACTACCTCGTTCAATTCCGATCATTGGAGAGTTTTGTCAACTTTCTGACATCTGCGGGTCCTATGTGGTTTCTATTTGTGCTATTAATATTTACCGCGGGTTATACTTTTTGGAGACACCTTGATTCTGTTCAACAATACATACCCAAGGAATTTTCTATCCCAAGATATGGTTATTTATTATTCTTAGGAATCATTTTGGGTATTGCTACTTTTATGGTTCGTATCGAATTTGCTATTGATGAATTTCCATTAGGAGTACCCCTCCCTTTCATGATCCAATATCTAATGATGTTTACTGTTGGAGCTTTGGCTGCTCGATACAACTGGTTTGAAATTATGTTTCGAGAAACTAAATATTTCAAAGCTTGGTCTATTACTATAGTTGTAAGTTTTTTAGCATTCTTCGTTTATATTTTTCTAGTTCTAGGCATTGATTCGAATTTGAATGTTTTTATGGGGGGAATTTCCGTTCCTGCTCTAATCTTTGCGGTGGTTGACAATGTTATTTGTTTAAGTATGATTTTCGTTTTAATTCCGATCTTTCATAAAAAATTTAATACTCAAAACCTTCTCCTACAACGTTTTTCTTCAACATCCTTTCATATGTACCTTATTCATCCCCCTATTCTTATCTTCTTATCCCTTCTATTTGCTCCTATCTCTCTCTTTCCAGTTATTAAGCTTGCTGTGGTTTTCCCAATAACAATCTTCCTTTGTTATTCAGCAAGTTATTATGGTCTTCAAAAAATCCTTTGATTTTCATTCCCCTGTAAAGTGTGTATAATAGAATAAACGTTTATTTTATTTAATTTTACTTACTTCATCTAGATTGGAATTGAAGTTAAGAATCCCACTTTCCTTAAGATCTTATGAAATTCTTCCACTTTCGATTTGTTCATGGCAAGGGTTGGCCATTTGGTGTAAAACCAATCTAGATAATGCTTAAATCCCATTTCGGACCATTTTTCTGATGAAATCAAACCTAACTGCTTTTCCTCATTATCATAGTCATTTACAAGTTTTTTTAATTCTTCAGTTGTTAACTTTTGGTACTTACCGTGATGTATGATTCCCGAATTCCGCAATCGACCTTTTTTCCTCGTTGGTTCTGTTTCTGAATACCCTAAACACAGAGTTATTAAAGGAAAGCAGTATTTATCTGGAAGGTTTAACAGTTTATAAATTTCTGTTATATTAGCTCTATGAAGGCTATTAGTGAAAAGAGAATCAATATTAAGTGATTGTGCCGCAATTGCGGCTGTTTGTGCTGCGAGAATTGTATCTGTACTTCCTGTGATGAATCTTATGATATTTCCAGATTCAATAGGATGATTCAAATATTTAGCTATGTCTGCAATACGGTTATAATCAACACAAAATACCAACGCTTTGTTTGCTCCATAAAAATGAGAAGTTTCTAAAATAGTTCTATCCTCAACTACAATAATCGAATAACTCTGTCTTGCTGACGCATTGGCTGCACATACTGCTGCTTCAAGAATAATTTTCAAATCTGAGTTAGAAATTTCTTTATTAGAAAACTTATGTATTGATCTTAATCTATGGATCGTTTTGATGGTTTCATTCATTATTTTTCCTTCAATTGAAGTTGTTTGGTGTCTTTCTCATTCTTCCTTTTTTGTATTTAATAAAAGTAGTAGTTAAAACTTAATTCCTTTTGCAACCTTATGAGAGTTTAGAAAGCTTGAAGTAATTCACGAAATTCTTGTTTATAGGTTGTTGAGCGTAATAGAGGTAAAGGATTTAGATTGAACCTTCTTAATGAACGTCTTACTGATACTCAAGATACGACTAGCGTCGCTGTCGTAACGGTGATTCTTACTTAATCTTCGAGAGGATTTGAAAACTCGCTTTCAGTTCGGAGGAACCTTCGCAACATATTGATTAGTTTGCTACTGGGAGGTATCTGTCTAACATCCACCAGATAATAAAGAATATCCCAAAAATAATCCAATCAATAATCCAGAACAGGGGGATTGGAAAACTAATATGGAAAAGATCCCAAAGGGGAGTCCAAAGGGGGTCACCAAGTGTCCAGGTACCTTGAATAAGCATTTTTGTTAACCAATGTCCGATATCTTGAAAAAATTGAATTAAGAACGCACCACCAATCGTCAATAACCAATCTGTCTTTTCTCGTGTGAGGAATGGAATGATTGATAACATTAAAAAGATGAATAATGTATATATTAACCAATAAAACGGAAAATTATGCAGTTCATAGTCTAAATAATATGCAAAAGCCTGTGCTTCAATGGCTCCTAACAATAACGCGATTAAAATCGCCCATATAATGATTATGGCTTTATCATATTGATCTAGATCGATACGACGATTTGTCAACTTAAAAATACCTCATTTCTAAAAATGCCTCATACTTTTATCATACTTAAATTTTACTAGAGGTCTCATTATATGTGATAAACTTATAATAATCAACCTTTAAAATCCGAGACAATCTCAAAACAGACAAAAAATAGACTGCTTTTATACAAACAAACCGCTTATTCAACAAATTGAATAATACTTTCTGAGTCAGCTATATAGCTAATATTCCAGGTATCATCATATTAGGAATGATCGTGATGGCAAAATAAGTAAGATCATCCGCTATAGTATAATTTGAACCAATTGTGCTAATTACTAATCCATCAGGGGTAATATTCCCTTGCTGGATTTCAAACCATCCCGCAATTATTCCCGTTAGTCCACATAGAAGGCCAAATGCCGCTACAACAATTCTAATACCGCTAAGGTCTTGCCAATTGCCTCTTTTATTGAGGTGTGTATTCTGTGTCATTTTTAACGCACCATCTGGAATAGTGGAAATTATTGTTGAAAGTCTTATTGTTAACGTTGTCTTTGTTCGCTATTTATTTGGATGATCACTGCAATATTTAAATTCAGAAGTGAGATCCTAAGTTGAAAGAAGGTTTTTAGAGAATTACTTCTCCCCGCGCCTATTTTTTGCTAAATTCTGTAAATCACTGAAATCAGGATTCTGTTTGCTCTTTTTTAAGGGCAGCTTTAAGTTCAGCGGGGAATGAATCGATGTACGTCCGGAAACGGGATTTATAATCTAAAACATTTGATTGAACTGGGGGTCCTAGTTCTCCGCGTTCTACTTTTCGATACAATGCTTTTGCTTGAAAGATTTGCGCCCGTGTAATAAGCAGAGCTTCAGGCGCAAGAACAAATAGAATTGCTAAACCTGATAAAATTATGGTCTGTTTAACTGACAACAATCCATACCATACACTGGCTGTTTGTATACCAAAAAATGAAGCTAAATCGAAGATACTAATTAATTCCAGGATAATATTGGACAGGCCGAATAAAATCCAGAAAACACGAGACCAAAAGATTTTCGAGGTACTTATTTCTGGTTTAGCACTAAGATATGCATAAACAAAGAACAATGGGACACCAAAACCGATAGGATTAAATAAAGCAGCATAAAAAGATATTAATTCTGGTAAAATGGCTGTAGTAACGATATAATATGGAGAGATCAAATTTAAAAGAAATTGGGGGTTCTCCCAATAACCAAACGGGAGGATATCTAACCACAGGAGAGTTCGCCCAACTGGCCAGTAAAGGAATCCCATGACAATATTTTCATAGAGAAGCCAGATAAAGAAAATTTTCACAAGAATATGATAATCATTCCAAACCCGTAGTCTAATTGCATAGATCAGCATGGCGATCATTCCAATAAAATAATTTGCCTGACCAATCATAATTTCTGGTTCGATATAGCTCGTCCACGCTAGAGAAATATCAAGATTAACGAGTGAAAAAAACTCAAGCCACATCTGCCAGAGAAACATTGTGACAGACATTCCGAAGGTAAACACAGCTAGTACGAGATATTGACTGGATAGTGATTCCTTATAGAAGAGGATTAATCTATAAGTGCAAAACGATCCTAAAAGGATTGATAAGCTATAAGTCACTAAGAATAAATCAGGGGGACGGGTAAACAGTGGTTCTATTAGCGAGTCAAAATTACGAAGAACATTAATAGCTAATACCCCAAGAGAGAAGATTATATATCCATAGAATACATATAATAGAGTTTTGTTTGATATTTTTTTTCCCAATCCTATAGTCATCTAATTTCCGCCTTTCTTCCTTATGGTCCAACGTGAGAATAAAATTACCTCCATATGACTTCTCCTTTATAAAAGTTTTTTTAGAGAAATAACTTAACAATAGGAAGAACGTGGTTAATCTGCCTTTTATCTACTGGAAAGTCTATAATTGAGGTATTTAACACATATATTATAACTAAATGATAAAAAAGGAAGATTATTGATTCGATCAAGCGTTTAAGCCTCAGAGGATGGAGCGATAATAATCCCCATCTATCTCTGATTCTACTCGGATATTATCGCTTTTCTGCCCATAAATACTTCTTGTTGACTTCAGCTGAAAAAGTATCTTCTTCTTCGTTGTATCTTTTCTTTTGAAACTTCGGTGATCTTCTAGATGATTGTCTCTTTTCTTTTACTACTTTCTGTTCACTAATATTATTTTCTTGATTTAGTATATGGAATTTAACATCACAAGGTTTTATTTGTCCATTTTTTCCTGCGGAGAGTTGAGCGTGGTCTTGAAAAACATTGACATTGCCCTTATTTAATTCATAGGTCTGACCAATATCAATTTTATCAATAGCTTCGTTCCAAACTGTTAAACGGATCGAACCAGTTGCATCAGCAATTTTAAAAGTAGCTACTTTGTGCACAGCATCGTGTCCTTTTCTAATCTCTTTGACAGAAAGTTGTTCAATTACTTGGAAATTTACAACGATATCGTTGTCGTACGGTTTTAAATCTTCAATAGAAGTTATTGTACTTGAATTCATATGTAACACACAGATTTTGATATATAGAATAGCATGCTAAGGAGAAAAAAACGGAGTTATTCGATTTTGAAACCAGATCTATTCTATTCCCATAAACTCTTCTCTGAAGAGAGTTTATATACTTTATGCGAAGATAAACGATGATATTAATATCATACTGAATTTTTGTGAATGAATGTATTAATTAAATAATGCCTCCACTTCAAAATAAGAATTCCAAATTACCTTAACAGTGATGATTGCTTGAAAATTGCTCTTATAAAATCAGAAATGATCTCTGATTATGAAATTTCTCTTATAATTAAAATTGTTGACAAAATTCGCTTAGATAATCCTAATTTTATGTTCATTCCAATAGGTTTTAAAG
The DNA here is from genome assembly GCA_011364965.1 of Candidatus Heimdallarchaeota archaeon. GTDB lineage: Archaea > Asgardarchaeota > Heimdallarchaeia > Hodarchaeales > Hodarchaeaceae > Hodarchaeum. The sequence continues at coordinate 486,031 of RDOB01000003.1, read as the reverse complement.
AATTAAACACCAATTCAGATTTTGATCTTTTTCTTGTTATTCATGATAATGATGTGCTTAATATTGTTCGAGAAATCGAAAATATTCCACCACTTCTTTGTATTGAACTTCCTGGAGATAATTCTTTCTTTGCCCAGGTCACCATGAATGATCTTTCTTGGGCGTTAGACCAATACATTGTGAATGATTTTGGCCTTGATTTGCGTTCTCTAATCAAATTGGAAACCAGTGAAAAAAGATTCTACGCGTTGAATGACATTCATGTCACCTCTTCAGCTATCAATAAACGGCTTCGATATGATATTCGAGTAGATGAAGAGTCACTCTATAATGATGGTTCAGATTCTGCAAATGCAATTCTCGTATGTACTCCTACAGGATCTACTGCTATGAGTTTTAATTTAGGAGGTGCAATAATTAACCCTCACTCGTCTGTATTCCAGATTATCTCTATCGCGTCGCGAAATATTACGACCTCCCATCAAATTATACCTCAGAATTCAGAGATCGCGATTGAAATTACTGAAGCAATACTTCCTTTGGTAATAAATGTGGATAACTACCAATTTAAAACCAATGATACTTATTTTTCTCTAACCCGAGCTCCATTTGAAATCGCTTTCATCAAGTTTTCTCTTAGAAATAGTATTCGTTTGCAAAATAAACTTAAAGATAAATTATCATTTGAGGATACTCAATCTTTGACCTCAACAGCTAAATTTCTCCTTCATGTGCTAAAAAACAATGATAAACCAGTTAGTATTAATGAACTGATCAATACCACTCATATCCGCAATCAGAAAACGATTAGAAATGCACTTAACCTATTAATAAGCAAAGGATTTGTTAAAAGACGAGAAAATTATACAGACATGCGAGAATACCTTTATTATTATAACTTGACCGAAAAAGGGGAATCCTAGCGAATACACAAATTTTTAATGGAAGTTGATTTTTGTAATATCTTAGTAATCTTTACCTTTGTTTTGTTCCCTCTTAGTAATTTTTATCGTCATCTGAACCTATATTAAGGTTCTATATTTTATTATACACAGAAGATCCTCTAAAAGAGCAACAAAATGATAAATGGTGTATTATAGATGTTGAAATTTTTTAAAGGAGATCCATCTAAGTATATTATTAAATATGTGTCTGGAAAAGTAAAGAAAAAGGGATTTGGCATATCTTTCTACTATTTTACACACAATAGTTCGATTTTTTCAATTCCTGCTACAACTATAGACTCAAACTTCATATTTACAGAGACTACAAAGAATTTTCAGATGGTTAGCGTCCAAGGGCATTTAACATACAGGATTAAAGATCATCTCCGAATGGCGTCGTTATTAGACTTTGAAATCTATCCTAACGACGGACAGTACATCTCTGAAGACCCCGAAAGACTTGAGTTGAGGATTAAGAATGTTATTCAAATGATTACTCGGAAGCAGATTAAAATGCTAGATTTGGAAGAAGTCCTAGCACTTAATACAGTTTTAGCTGATACTGTTTTACAGAGTACGTCTGAATCATCACTTTTACAAGAAATGGGAATTGAAATCTTGTCTATCACTTTCAATGCCATAATGCCCACCCCTGAAATTTCTAAAGCTCTTGAAGCAGATTTTCGGGAAAGCTTACAACGACAAGCAGACGAAGCAATTTACACACGTAGGGCTGCAGCTGTTGAACAAGAGCAAAAAATCCGTGAAAACGAGCTAAATACTCAAATTACCTTGGAAGAAAAGAAACAGACATTGATTGATTTAAGGGGTAAAAATTCGATTGAAGAAGCCGAATATTTGGCTAAAGCTAAAGCATTAGAACTCAAAGTCTACACTGAATTAGATCCTCGGCTCGTGCTGGCTTTAGCGTTGAATGAATTATCTAAGAACGCCTCACGAATTGGATCTCTAACCATAACATCTGAAATATTAGCTTCTTTACTTAATAATTAATATAAATCAATCAGATGTGAGTTAATGGACGAATATGGAAAAATTGTTATAGTTACACAAAAGACATGGCTGGATCTGCTAATTGAGCGTTTCAATACGAAAGAGCAGGCACGTTTTTACTTAGAACATCAAGGAATAAGCTTTACAGAGTACCAAAATAGCAATGATGTTTATTATTATTCTCTTCGACAACTTAAACAAGCCATTCCGAGAAATCAGAAATTTCAGGTAATTGAAAAGGCTTTTCTACCAAATTTTCTTTTTAATAGAAATGATCTTATCGTAGTGCTCGGAAGAGACGGCTTGGTAGTCAATACAGCCAAATACTTAGATCAACAGCCAATCATCGCTATAAATCCTGACATTTCACGTATTGAAGGAATTCTACTCCCTTTCGATGCTTCTGAGTTTGAGCAACAATTAAATCGTCTAAATAGTGGTAATGCCTCCTTCACGCATATTTCGTTAGCTGAGGCAAAGTTGAATACGGGTCAGGTTCTAATAGGAGTGAATGATATTTTCATTGGTCATCAGTCACATCAATCAGCCAGATACGTGATAAAATTCCGAGATTTGGAGGAACAACATAGTTCTAGCGGTGTTATAGTCTCAACTGGGCTAGGATCTACTGGTTGGTATAAATCTATAGTTACAGGAGCAATAGGAATAGTTAATGGGTTTAGATCTGCTCAAATGGATCCATTAAATGAATGGGAGTTTACTTCACGTTGGGATGCGAATTTTCTACACTTTTGTGTTCGGGAGCCTTGGTCTAGTAAAATTTCCGGTAGTAATATAATATATGGTCGCATTAATACCAATGAGACCCTAAGGATTGAGTCTCAGATGCCTGAGCGAGGGGTTATCTTTAGTGATGGTATCGAAGAAGATTATTTGGAATTCCAATCAGGAGCAGTAGCTCACATTGGCTTGTCAGATAAAAAAGTAAAAATGGTGGTAAAAACTAAATAAACATTCTGAAAGATCCAGTTTATCTCCGAAATAATGATATAGGTTTCATTTGAGATCTGCATTTTTTTTGGTGGGTTTATGCAATTTTTTACATGAATTTAGACTTCTTGAGATGTTCTCATAATCCTGTTAGGTTTTTCCTAGGTTTCTCTTATTGTTTTTATTTTGATTTTTGAAGTTATTAAGAGGCCATTTGAGTAGGTTCTTATACAAATGCTGGTTATTGTAATTACATTTCAAAGGAATTATCTTTAATGGAACAACAGATCCAACAACTGCAAGAAAAATGTTCTCTTTTAGAGAAAAGATTAACAAACCTTAAAAGACTCGTTGATTCCCTTAATATTGGCATTTTATTATATGATCCTATCCTAGGCTTAGTTTCTTATTTTAATCAAAAATTTCTTGAGATTCTAGGATTTACAAGCAATGATTTAGTAAATAAACATCCCCTTGCACTAATATTTCCAGATCAAGACATTTCTTCGGTCGATTTAACCGAATTTAAGAAAGAATTTAAATTTCAGAAAGGAGAATCACAAATCTGGTTATCGCTTCAACTTATAAGTATTGATAGTCAGTTTGCGATTATTATTGAAGAAACCACGAATCAAAATGTTCATGAAACGGAGACACGCTATCAAACTTTATTTGAGAACGCCCCTATTTCCATTTGGGAGGAAGATTTTTCTGCAGCCAAAGAATATTTAGATGAGCTTAAAGGAAAAACATCTAACATAAGTTCATTCTTAGACAATAATCCTGAAGAACTTCGGAATTTAGCCTCTCTTGTTAAAGTTATTGATGTTAATAACATCAGCTTGGATCTCTATGGTGCAGATAATAAAGAAAAATTACTTAAAGGACTAAATCAAATATTTGATGAGTCTGCATACCATTCATTTAAAGAGGAGATATTAAATTTAAGTGAGGGAAAAACAGAATATGAAGCCGAGTTTACAGGGATAATGCTTACTGGAAAATCAATAATTTCTTCTATTAAGCTTTCAGTAGTCCCTGGTTATGAGGAATCTCTCTCAAAGGTTATTGTGTCGGTTTTAGATATCACAGAAAGAAGAAAAGCCGAGCAGGAGCTCAGAGAGGTCAAGAACCGATTATCTTCCATTGTAAATCAATCATCTGATGGGATTATTCTTATTGATCAAGAAGGTAGAATCAGGGAATGGAATCCAGCAATGGAACGAATAACTGGGATCTTACAAAAAGATGCCATATATAAATATTCTTGGACTGTTCAGGCTGCATTAGTTCCTGAAACGAGCTCAATATCCCAGATAGAGCTCGTAATGGAACGAATGACAAAAGAACTTTTGAGAGAAGGGAAAGGAAGTTGGTTTGATTCAGTTCATGAATACACAATAAAAGCTTTAAATGGAGAATTTCAGATTCTTCAAGATTCACCATTCCTAATCCCAACTGAGAATAGTTTCATGATTGGCAGTATAATTAGGGATATTACAAACCAAAAAAGGTTCGAACAAGAGCTGATCGATCGTGAAGAGAAATATCGTTCTATCATTGAGCAATTAAGCGACGGGCTTGTCTTAATTGATACTACGGGTAACATTAATGAGTGGAATCACGCAAGTGAGCAGATTTTTGAATACAATCGTGAAGAAGTTTTAGGTGAAAAATTTTGGGATATTCAACATCAAATCAGAGACCCAAACTTAAGAAGTAGGGAGCATCTAGAAAAGTCAAAAGAACGCATTTTACAAGCTTTTAGTATAGAAAGAGCACCGTGGTTGAGTAAATCTTTTACCTCAACAATTTATTTACGAAGTGGAGAAATTAAATATATTGAACAAACTCCATTTTTCATTAAAACCAGTAAAGACCGTCTTATTGGCAGTATTACCAGAGATATTACGGAATTAAAAACAGCTGAATTAGAACTCGTTGAAACTAAAAATAGACTGATGTCAATAATAAATCAATCATATGATGGAATAGCTTTAATAGACACAGATGGGAAAATAATTGAATGGAATAGAGGTCAAGAGAGAATTACTGGTTATTCTAAAAAGGATTCTTTAGGCCATTATTATTGGGATCTAAATTCAAAATTATCTGTTGATCCAATTTTATTTGCTCAGAGGAAGGATTCTCTCAAGCAGTCAGTCGTTATGGCATTGAGAGAAGGAAATGCTGAATGGTTAAACACTATCTTGGAGATTAAAATTAAAACAAAAGATGAGGAGATAAAGCACCTTCAACAGATCCCATTTCCAATAAAATCAGAAAAAGGCTTTATGATAGGTAGTATAACCAGAGACATCACCGAGATGAAGAAAACGGAGCTTAAGCTCCAGCAACAGACATCATTTCTAGAAAATGTTATGGAAATGAGTCCTATTGGCATCGTGACCATCAATCCAGATGGAAAAATTAGTTTTGCTAATAAATATGCCGAAACAGTACTTGGTCTTACAAAAAACCAGATTACTGAGAGAACATATAACGATCCTCTATGGATAATAACTAGTATTAACGGGGGAGTTTTTCCTGAAGAAGAATTACCCGTTGCTAAGGTACTAGAAAGCAAAAAACCTGTAAGGGATGTGAAACATGCAATCGAATTAGCTACAGGTGAAAGAAGACTACTTTCTATCAATGCAACCCCAATATTTGATGAACAAAAGCAAATTAAGTCAATTGTTGCAACTATATTTGATATTACTCAAGCCTCTGAATTTGAAAAGCAGCTAAAAGAAAGCGAGGAGAAATTTCGGATATTATCCGAACAATCAGTTTTAGGAATCTGTATCATACAAGATGAAAGGATAATTTACGCAAATCAGACCGTTGCTGACACTTTTGGTTATTCGCTCGATAAAATCATTAACAATAAGTTTGAATCTTCCATCCATCCCGATGATCGTGATTTTGGCTTAAAAAAGATCCATTTAGGTCAGTTTGGTGCAGTTACCAATTACCAAATTAGAATGATCACAAAAGCTGAAGCTGTTATATGGCTTGATATTTATTCCCGATCTATTCAATATAATGCAAAACCAGCCAATATGTTAGCATTTATCGACATTACTGAAAAAAAGAGAGCAATAGAGTTACTTGAACGAAGTGAATCAAGATATCGTAATTTATTTGAAACTACGCCTATTCCTATGCGAGAATTAGACTTTTCTGAGGCTTTAGCATATATAAACCAGTTAAAGGAGCGAGGAGTCGAAGATATAGCTGTTTTTTTCAAGAATAATCCTCAAAAGGCTATAGAAGTTGCTAAATTAGTCAAGGACACGGATTTGAACAGTGCTACCTTGGAACTTTACAATGTTAATGACTTGAAGGAATTCCGAGAACTTAGATATAAAACTTGGGACATAAGACAAAATCAAGAGAATTTAATTGCAGCAAATAATTATCTACAGCTTCTTACAGGTAAGACAGTAATTGAATTTCCCCACATCTCTAAAATCGATGGGAAAAGGCGATATCTTCTAACCAAGGTAATTGTTGTTCCTGGCCACGAGGAGACTCTTTCTCGAGTATTAATAAATCATGTCGATATTACGAAGCTAAAAGAAACTGAGGAATCAATAAAAGAAAGTGAAATTAAATTTAAAAAGTTATTTGATAATGCCCCAATTTCCACTTGGCTAATCGATCTATCAGAATTGAAAATTGTTATTGAGGGTATCCAATTTAGTGATCAGATTCATCCAAGATTTTCATCTATCTCTGATCTCCTTAAATTGATTAAAGTGCTAGATATAAATGAATCCAGTCTTAAACTATTCAATGCTCTTTCCAAAGAAGAATTACTCAATAAATACCTAATTCTTGCACTGGAAGATTTTTTGGGTGATTTTGAAAAAGGAATTGCAGCTTTTTTTGCCGGGGAAGATTTTTTTGAAGCAGAAGGCAAAACTAAGACATTAGATGGAAAAGAAATCAGCATTTTTTATCGTGCCACCATGCCTAGCGAATTCAAAGATGATTGGTCCTTTGTAATTCTTTCTATTGTCGATATTTCAGATCTAAAGCAAACTCAACAGTTATTACAAGAAAGTCAAGCAAAATATGAGAGCATCCTAAGAGTGGCACCAATAGGGATAGGTTTAGTTGATGAAAACCGAAATCTAACATATTTAAGTAAAACGTTAATGCAAATGCTGCGGTATAAAGAAGAGGAATTAATTGGAAAAAATGCAAGGATTTTATATCCTTCAGATGAAGAATATCAAAGAATAGGGAGAGAAAAATATGCGGATATTGCCAAATATGGAACTGGAGTTATTGATACTTTTTTCAGAAGAAAAGATGGCACAATCATAGAAATAGATTTAAGATCCACTCCTATAGATCCTACAGATCCTTCTAAAGGTGTTACGTTTACTGCGTTGAATATAACAGATAGGAAATTACTAGAACAACGCTTGAGGATAGAAAGAGATCGAGCTCAAACATATCTTGATATTGCTGGAGTAATATTGATAGCTATTGATAAAAATATGAATATTTCCTTGATTAACAACAAAGGTTGTGAAGTCTTAGAATATTTAGAAGATGAGATCATAGGGATGAATTGGTTTGAAAATTTTCTCCCAGATGATAACATCAGCCAAATACAAGATGTTTTTCATAAATTGATGAAAGGGGAGTTCACAGCTGTTGAATATGTTGAAAATATTGTTAAGACGAAATCAGGCAAGCTGAGATGCATTGCATGGCATAATACCGTTATTAGAAACGAATTTGGTGAGATCATAGGTACATTAAGTTCTGGTGAAGATATTACTCTTCGTAAACAAGCAGAGAGGGATTTGAAGATCTCTGAACAACGTTTTAGAAATATATTCGAGTCCAATCCTAATGCTATGATTTTATATGAGTTGGAAGCAGATAATTCATTAATTTTCCAAAATGCAAATCAAATGACTGATCAAATTTTGGGTATACAGTCTCAAGAATTTATTGGTAAAACCATCGAAGAAGCGTTTCCAGGTTTAATTGAAACAGAAGTTCCCTCTATGTATCGTAAAGTAGCTAAAACAGGAACTAAATGGGTTATCGATAGTTTTAAATATGATTCTCATGGGATAAAAGGGATTTATGCGGTTACAGCGTTCCAAACCCAACCAAATCAAATGGCTGTGTCATTTAGAGATATTACTGAGAGCAAAAAAGCTGAGGAAGAGTTAAAAAGATCAGAAGAGAGATTTAGGAATATTTTTAACTATAGTCCCTTTGGCATGTTTCTTTGTGAGCTAAAAGAAAACGATGAATTGTTATTTATAGGAGGAAACCAGACCGCAAATGAGATTCTAGGATTTGATTGTAATACTTTAGTCGGCATGACAATTGAACAGGCTATCCCAAACCTTGTTTCAACACAAATTCCTCGAATGAGTCGTGCGGTTGCCAAGTACGGATCTAAATGGAGTGTTGATCAGTTATATTATGAGGATGATTATTTCAAAGGATTTTTCGAAATACATGCATTTCAGGCCGAAAAAAACCGAGTTGTAGCAGCTTTTCGAGATATTACTGAAAAAATCATCTCTCAAAGAAAACTTGAAGAATCTGAAGAACGATTTAGAAGATTATTTGTAACTTTAACTGAGGGTATTTGGGTTAGTGATAAAAATTCAGTTACAACCTTTGTCAATCCTGCTATAATTCATATGCTTGGTTATTCTGAAACTGAGATGGTTGGACACAAAGTTGATGAATTTATAACTGAAGAATATAGGCCAATCCTTTATCGAGCTAATGAAATGCGTCATAATATGGAAGATGTTACTCCATATGAACTAGGATTTATTAGAAAAGATGGAACTCAAATTATAACCCGGGTTGCCGGTTCAATACTCTTAGATGAGAACAATGAGTTTATTGGAACCGTAGGGATTATATCAGACATCACTAGTGCAAAATTGGCCGAGGAAGCTAGAAATGATTTAGAGAATCGTCGTGCAGACTTTATAGCGTTGACTAGTCACGAACTACGGACACCCCTGACGATTATCAAAGGTTATTATGAAATTTTCAAGTCTCGATATGATGAAATACCCCCAAGAAGACGTGAGCATCTTTTTGATGTTCTTGAGAAGAATATTAATAGATTAGAGACTTTAATTACTGGTGTTAGCGAAATTACTAAGATTGAGAGGGGAATCTTTATTTTAAATACCTCTGTTGTAGAATTTAAGAGTTTTATAACAAAACAGATGGAACCATATCAAACCTTATTAGGAAAACAACTACAACTAGTAGTAAAGGATTTTGATAGACCTGCTTTAGTAGAAATAGATGTCGATAGGATGTCTCAAGTGTTGAACAATTTAATGGAAAATGCAGTTCATCATAGTGATAAAGATAATCGTCGAGTTGTTGTAGAATGTCAGATTCATAATCAGAACATTCGGGTAAATATCCGTGATAACGGAGCAGGTATCTTAGATGAACATATTTCACGCCTATTTGATCCATTTGTTTCCTTTCCCACGAAGTATTCAGTCAGGGGTACCGGGATTGGTTTATATCTTTGCAAAACTATTATCGAGGCCCATGGTGGTGAAATTAGTATTTTTAGCGAAGGTTTGGATAAAGGAACAACAGTTACAATTGAGCTTCCTTTACAAAACTTCTGAATTTCATCCGAAAAAGTTACAGGAATAAACTCCCTAGTTTTTCTTTAATTTTTGGGTTCATATAATTTTATTTTTTTTTAATTTCGAAATGATTTCATAGTTCCGTCAATGTTGAATAATTAAGTGTGTCGTAAATTACGAATTGTCATGAAACCGAATACTCCCTAAATATGAATGGAGAACTAAGCGAAAATGACTTAATTTGTTCAATTGACTTTCAGAGGAATAACTAAAAATTGAGTTAGTATATAGGGTTGGTTTACTGGAAATTTCAGCTTATAATATTTTTTCTATTAATTTTATTCTAGATTAACTCGATTTAGAACGATTTCCTCACTCTCTTTGGATGGTTTTTAATCCTCTTCCTCCTAATAATGATTATTTTCCTTATTTAAGAGAATGAATATTCTATCATCTATTTCGAGATTGATAAGAAAGATTTATTTGGATATCTTGTCTTTTCTTAAATAATTAGATCTTTTAATAAATGGAGATTTTTTTCCTGTGAATACCTCGAATAGAATTATCGAAAAAGGAAAAAATCCAGAAAGATCTACTCGAGCTTTTTTATCGAAAATCAAAATTAAAGGTGTTTTTACTAAATCTGAAACAATTGCTATACCCCGCTATATATCATTCGATATCGAGCTTGAGAATGACCAGCCGTTTAATAATAAACGGTTGTTTCGAAAAAATCTCCATTCTGCGTTTGAGGAAGTATCTGGTCCCAAAACTAAAGAGCATTTAAAGTTTGCACTTCACTGGAGCACCTTTTCTTCTTATTACGCGCTTTTCCTTAAAATTAATCATGTTTCCATAAATGATTTGACAATTCTTCGAAAATACAAACTGGTTCATGGTTATATAGATTCTTATCTAGTTTTGAGTAGACGACAAAAATCGCTAGAATACTATTCCATGGTTATTTTATTATTTAAACAATTTAGTTCAATAATTCCCTCCAGTAAACCTAAAAAATTATTATTTTTTCGTGATAATAAAGGAGGTAGTGCTAATCCAACATTTTTCTTTTTTTCATCTCCAAAAGGACACGGATTATTTGTTAAGGCATTATCTCGAAAAGATCGAATGGATAATCCCAATATGGAGCTACAGGTGCTTCAGATTGGTAAATTAATCGGTTTAGGTTTACCTCATTATGCTGTGTTGTTGTACAACAACTATTCAGCTCTTTTTCAACTACTTGCCCCAGATTCTGATCTTTTAATCGAACCTTTGGCCCCAGGAACCACGGATTTCTATATTGCATCCAAAGAGGATATTAAGGAACTGACTTTAAATGACGCAGAAAACTTGGGTAAAATGCTGGTTTTTGACACGGTCTGTGGTGCATGGGATCGACATAGTGGGAATTACCTTGTGATTTCTAATCGCAGAGGGAAAACTTTGCGTGAAATTGATTTCGGTTTATTTCAACCTGGGTTCTATAAATCTGAAGTATCCTTCACTGGAGATTCTGATAGGCAAAAAAGACCTTCAAAATATCCTCGATATCCAGGATGGGCTATTACACGAAATGAAAAGGTGACCAGTATGATGAAAGCGGTCAATCAAGACCAATTAATTCGAGGGATAAAAAAAGCTGTTAAAAATCTTCATTCTGGACTAAATACGGTCGATTTATCATCCTATTGCTCAAAGAAGCTTACTCGACGCGTTTATGGGCTATTTGATCCGAGTCATTCTACTTATAAATTATTTCTTAAAGAACTATCAGATTTGAACATTGATAATCAATTTTTCGTACAATTAATTGATAAATTAGCCCTGAAAAAGATATTTGAGTAGGAAAATTGGAAAGAAATCCCAAATCCAAAAATGAACTTTAAATACTCAGTTTACCTATTCCCTAAAGCCTATAAGTTTCGTTCACTTTTATAAAGCCATAGAAAAGAAATGCAATCATCAGTAGATTTTTATACTCTCGCGCATCGATACATAGATAGTCGATACATCGGATTTCTATGAAAAATTCCTTCTGTGATTCCCATGTCATTAGATGAACGTCTTGAAAGAGATATCTTTGCTAATCTTGTTCCATATTTACTTTTGGAGGCTGTTCGTTTTCATAATAATCAATCATATGGCTATGAAATGAAGAAATTTGTCGAAAATCTAATTGATAAGGCCATTCCTGAGGGAACTCTTTACCCTTTGCTAAGTAAGATGTCTAATTCAGGCTTTTTAGAGACATGGGTAGATAAATCTTCTAATAGAAAGAAACGTTTCTATACCTTAACTTCTAAGGGTGAAAAGGAGATATTTAGTTGGTTAATGAAATGGCAGGAGTTAGAAACGTTTGTAAATGCAGTTTTACGCCAAATTCAAACTAGAAAGGGGATTTAAATGACTAAATTAATTGAAAAGTATATTTCTCAAATTAAAAAGAAGCTTCTCAATAAAAAAGTCTCTCAAGTATTTGTAGATGAATTTCTTGATAATCTCGAAGATCAACTTTATTCTATGTATGATGAAATACTCGTACAGGAACCAGGATTATCCTCTGAGGATGCTGAGGTTACTGTTTTATCCAATTGTGAGCCTGTGAAAAAAATTGTTGAGCGAGTGATTCAAGAATATCATTCCAAGGACATTATTCCATCCATGAATGTAAAGGAATTACCAACAGAGTTAAAGTTCCTCTATCCCGTTGAATCCTTACTGATAAAAGTTTCAAAAGGACTAGATAATCTCCTTTTAAAAATCGCAACTTTTACACACGATAAGAATCAATGGTTCAAACTCCACGAAAATCCCATTTTCACTTCAATATTATGTGTTTTATTCATTTTCATCTCTGTTGGGGTCATCCAGACATTATTCTTTCTTTTCCCTGGGATTTATCAAGTTACCGTTTATCCCTCCAACCAAAATTATTTTTATCTTAGTCAACATGGTGATGTCCCTTCGTATATTACTCAGAATCCTTCCGTAACAGGAATGAGCGTCACCTCGGTTTCACAATATGTTCAAGTCATTCTCAGTGGACTCATCGTAATCGGAATATTTCTTTATTTAGGTTATTCACGATCTATCAAACTTTCAGTCCCCACAGCAATTTTTATTTCGTTTATATTCTCTGCAATTGCTGTTATAACAAGTCATGGTTACCGTCTAACTGATATTGTTAACCGAAGTGTTAATAAAACTTCGAGAAGTTACTCTCCTGATTGGTATTATACATATATTCCCTCTCCTGCCGAGTATCTGGATTTTTTTATTCAGTCAATAGTAATTCATATTTTTTTGTTATTTCTTTCCTTCATTTTATCTTTGGTTTTGATAGGATCTCTGATAAAGACTCTAAAAACTCGTAATTTTCCTAGCCCTCTAACAATATCTGTTTCGAAAAATTTGACTAAAGTACTTTTCATTTTGATTTGTATTGGGATAACTACAATTATTCCACGAACCTATCCTGTAATTCCTTCGCCTAATGTCGACTATCCTCTTCCTGGACGTGATTTGCCTGTTTATTATAAATTCAACACAAAGCCTGAAGGGGTATCCTCATGGCCTCATTCTGTTACTCAAGCAATAAATTTTCCCGAATTTGGGAATATGAGTTTTATTTGGTATGCTATTTTTGGAATGGAGTTTGAAGCTCCTATTTCTACTTCATTAGGTATTAATTCTAAAGCTAAACTTATAATTTCATGGGATGAAGAGGAAGATCTCTCCTCACAATCTACTTTCTTTCTCTTTGGATCATTTTTTTTCCCTAATAATACAGCTAACCATGATTGGATTGAACTAGTAAATAATGACTTAAATTCTTCATATCCATTTTCTGGATTTACTCCTTATGCAAATATCTCCCAGAATTATATTCCTTGGCATGTAAATGGTGTAGAACGGAATATTTCAGTCAATACCGTGGTTTATTCATCAATTACTAATCAATCTCAATATTCGTTCTACTTCGATCCAGTAACAGGCTTTCTCTTACAAGCTGATTTGGTTAGTTCAACTGACTGGATTTCAGGGTATAATACCAAATTAGTAACTATTCAAAGAATTTTTAACGGAAATGTTATTAATGATGCAAGTGATTTTGTTTCGCTAGACTTTAACTTGAGTACAGCAGTTATCTTTTCAATCAGTATTCTTTTTCTATTGGGAGGATTGTATTATCTCCGTGAACAAAAAAGATTAACCAAGAAAGCCCACAATAAGAAAAAATAATCTCGAATTCCCCTATCATTCTTTATGGGATACTTTCGAGACAATAATCCATGTATCTTTCGGTTTAACTAACAGTAAATAATCAATACATTTCCCTTTCCAATGAGGACTTGTAATCGTCCATTTTAACTTAACATATGCCGTTGTACTTGTGTGTTCAATAGTTTCAATTTGTGCACTCTGTTTTACTTCTGAGGAGGGGATTAGATCAGCATATTCCGCACTGGCGGGGCTGTTTTCAAAGATAATTTGTCCTTGTTCCCTGTCAACTATCATTCGCCTTCCATTAATATGCCATGCTTGCATTACTTCGTTATGATGACCTTTAGTAACACCTGAAACGTATTTTCCAATGGTTTCTTGAATTTGGTTTATTTCTGATTCCATAACATAAATGCATGAGTCACCAATAATATATAATATACCTTCTAGGCAAATTCAAATATTACTTAGCGAATTCGATATAGTTGGGAGCTCCAAATATAATTTAGCAGATTATACCACATTATTTCATGTAAACACTTAAGAATGATACAACACATTTTTATCCCAATTTTTGGAGCGTGAAGAATTGTCCTCTGAAGATCAATTAAAACGTGATTATGATCAAACGTTACTAGTAAAGGAATCAGCTTTGGATTTACTAGGCCACTTCTCAACAGCAGCGGCCATTCTTGCTGGATTTTTCCTCACAGCAGCTATATTTTTGGTTTCTGTTAATGTTGAACGAAGAGAATCTGATCAGTACGCTTTCCTTGAAGAACTCATTGGAGATCAGTTTGGAATTGCAAAAGCTATACAAGAGGCTTTACCAACGAATTTTGTGGAACTTTACTGGCCTACTCACTTCTCATACATGTTAACTATTTTTATTGTTTTATTTCTGATGGCTATGTTCTCTTATGCATGTTATATTCAAGCTGGTCTTGCCCATATGAAGGTATTGGAAGGAAAAACCCTTTTATTAGACCGTGTATGGTGGTGGCAAAAATGGGGCTTACGTATTCTTATTATTGATTTATTTGCTGCATTTATAACTTTACCTTGGGCGATATTACGTTTCGCTTTTGAGCATGCATTTACGTGGACATTAACGCTTTTGTGTGGAGTATTGATTTGCGGGATTATATTAGGAATAGGGGTAAAAGTAGCTCGTCGAAGAAAATAGGTTTATTAGCAAACAGTCCTTCTGGATTCCATTCTCAATTCCATTATGATTTCCCAGGTTTAGTGTTTTAATATGTTCTTTGAAGAAAATAATCCTTCTGATATTCCAATTGACGCTGTTCTTTCGTGTTTGAAGACACATTTTCCAAAAGTGAGTGAATCCGAGGTTCATTTCTTATATCATGGGACATATAATGTATATGAAGTTACTCATGACTCTCAGAATCTTATTTTTCGGTTTCCTGATCGTTCTTTACGAAATGAATCAGGAGTTCAGATTATCAAAAGGGAGGTTGAGACCCTCATTTTTCTAAAAGAATTCTTAACTTCTACAATCCCAAATCCTGAATTTATCTCTTCTGATCCCAATTTGCCATACATAGGTTATCAGAAAATTCCTGGGGTCTCCCTTTCCAAACTATTTTCCCAACTGTCAACAGACCAATCAGTGTTTATAGGCCAGCAAATTGGTAAATTTTTATCTGAACTCCATGATATTTCTCTTACTCGATACTATTCCAGTTTCTCTAATGCTTTTGATTGGGCTACCTCTAGTTCTTCCTTTTCTGTCTCTCAATATATGCAACAACACCGACATCAATATAAAGTTCTTCGGACTCGTGTTTTTCCATTTCTCTCTCAATTACAACAAGAATGGAGCATACATCAATTTAAAGACTTTTTTACTTTAGAGTCAGAGATTGAGTTTCTTCCCGCCCTCTGTCACTGTGATTTTGATACTACAAACATATTAATCGATCCACAAACATATACAGTCACAGGTATTATTGATTTTGAAGATACCAGACTTTATGATCCTGCTGTTGATCTCTTATTTTTTAATGAAGGCGAGATATTTCTTCAGTCAATATTATCTACCTACACGGAATATATTGATCCAAATATCCGTGATCGAATGAAATTTTTGTTTAAAACTACATTTCTTCCTTATATCCTATTTGGTCTTGATCATGATCGACCCGATCTAATCCAAGCAGGTATAGATCGGCTTACATTCCTTATGCAGAATTTTGAGTAGGTAGCTTTTTTCATAAAGATTCGTTTATTATACTATACTATACGTTGACTGTTCATGTTATGGTACCATGGTGAATATGAAAAAGAACAGAATTTTTATCGAAAATTCGATGAATACGGCAGAGGAAAAAAGCACACATATTCAAAGCTCTTGAAGCAAATCTAGAATGACTTGAGAAGCTAAACTACTTAATCTATAAGAAATAAGGGATAATATTTTTTTAATAAAAGCAATATAGCTAAATTAATAATCAAATATCAACCATTATTAATAATTAAATAACCAATGGTGACACTTACATGGGAAAATATCAAGATAAAATAAAAGAACATTTTTGGATGCTTGTTTGTGATACAATCGGGGAAACAGGAAATGCACAGGAATTTCGAGATAAATATCAATCAATTTTTGAAATTCGCGAAAGGGAAGTTATTAAACTTCATGAAGGACATTTTTGGACGTCTATTCACAAACTAGCGACATCTAGTGAGAATGAGGAAGCATTAAAGGAGGAATTAGGCTCTATCGTCCAAATTGATACAGGAAAAGCTAAAGAACACATTTGGAAAGTCCTTCATTTTGCTGTGGGAAATTCTAAAGGGAAACAAGAATTTAAAGATACCTTTGCCCCAATTTTCAAGATCAATGCAAAAAAAGCTCTCCCTCTAGTTGAAGATCAAATATGGTCTAATTTTTATTCTATCGCGACTAAAACTAAAGAACCAAGCGAATTAGAGACAAAAATGGATGAATTAATTAAACTCAATACAAATGCTGCTGCAGAGATGATTAAGGAAGTTAATCCTCATAAATATAATCTACTAAAAATGTACAAATAGTTTTTGTCTTCCTATTTTATTATTCAAAGAATTTTCCTCAATTCAGCTATCTAGGGATAAAATAAATTATAATATTGGTTGCAATATATCCTTGGATCTATTTCAACCATCTTTATTCATAACATTTTTTAGTTGGATCTGCCAACTTGAGATAATTCTAACTTTCGCAAAAAAAAGTAGAAGATACATATAACCCATAAGCTGTGGTTTTGAGGTGAATAAATGAAGATAGAAGAAAACCCAAATTCAGCATTTTACCCAAATCCTGTTGTTTTAGTGTCGGTGCAGGATGAAACCCGTGAGTCCATTATAACACTTGCATGGGTTGGAACATCCTGTTCCGATCCGCCTATTCTCTCATTAAGTATCCGTCCTAACAGATATTCAAATTTAATACTAAAAAATTCAAAAGAATGTGTAGTAAATTTTCCAACTATCGATATGCTTAAGCAAGTGAAGTTCTGTGGAACGAAGTCAGGGAAAGAAGTTAATAAATGGGATGAATGTCACTTTATAAAAAGAAAAAGTCATAAAGTGGCAGTTCCGGCGATTGAGGCTTGCCCTGTCAATATGGAATGTAAAATTGAACAGATAATCCCTTTAGGAACACATGATCTTTTCCTAGCACGTGTGGTAGCACTCCTGATCGATGAGTCTTGGAAACAACAGGAATACCCAAAAATGCTTACATTTACGCGGGGAAAGTATGGAGAGGTTATTTCCCTGTAAAGATACATTCATCTATCCTGAAGATATATTCTTATTAAGTTGTTTTTAAAATTGTATGAGAATTTTTGAAGAATACTTCCTCTTAAGATATAGATGTTCTCATTCCTCCTGAGAATTCTTTCAATGGCTCTGAGTGAATAATGCAGCGTTTTAAAGAGGGGATATTCCTTCTAAGGATCGTTTCCAATTTTTCCGTATAATCATGCACTTGGTTTATGTTCAAATTTCCATCTAGATAAATTACTATTGATATTGAAGTATTACCATTATCTTGAAGTACAGTTTCACGTCCCCAATTTTTAATTTCCGGGATTTCTTTTATTGATGCTTGAATTATTTCTCTGATTGATCGAGATGGAGTAGGTGTGGGATGTGAATGGATTTTTCGAGGTTCTTCAGAAACTGGCTCAATGTGGCTAATAATCTCTATACTTTTTCGAATTGATTGTGGGATTTCTTCTACGATCAAATTTTCGATCCCTCTTGCCACTTCATGGGCAATCTCGAGTGTTGTTTCAGCCGGAATATTGAAATGGAATTGAATTAGGGTCTTATCTTCCATTATATCAAGCGTGATATTATGTAGATTATGAATTTCAGGTAGTTTTTCCTCCACTTTTCGAATATTTGTGATGATATTTTGGTAGGGTGAGGTGAGATTTCTTCGATGATCAAAATATTTAACCATTTCAACAATAAAGATCATTAAAAAAGAAACTGAAATTACAATTATCCAATCATTTACATAGAGAGGTGTAACATTTAGGATATCACTGAAAAAGGGGAAATAAAGGCCAATAAGAATCTGACTTATTCCTAATACTACTGAAAAGACCAATGGTTTATTAGAGAGAAAATTACCAGATTTAAATATTGGAAGTCTGAGACTGCGAAAAGAGAAGATGTAGATTAGCGATTGAATTCCTAATATTGCAAATACTAATGTACTTCCTAATATTTGGTTCCCTACTACAAGATGGAAATAACCATAAATACTTAGGCATAATAATGCTGAAACTGTACTGATAGATGCAATAAGAACCTTTCCCTTCGCGTCCAGAATATTCTCATCTATTCTTCTAGGTGGTTCATCCATTATCCCTTTTTCTCCTCTTTCAAATCCGAGAGCTACATCTGAAGGTCCATCACATATCAAATGAATCCAAAGAATTTGAGCGATTGTTAAAGGCGTCGGCCATCCTAAAATGAATGATCCAAAAATCGTAAAGATTTCAGCAAACGAGTTTGATAGCACAAATGAGACAACTTTCTTTATATTGTCAAAAACAATTCTTCCCTCTTCTACTGAATCAACTAGTGTTTTGAAATTATGGTCAAGAAGAATTAAGCTTGCTGTTTCTTGAGCCACATCTGTTGCACCTCCCACGGAAACTCCAATATTCGCTTTTTTTAAGGCAGGCGCGTCGTTTACTCCATCGCCTATCATTGCAGTAATTTCCCCACATTTTTGAAGAGCTGTTACAATTCTTAATTTATGTTGAGGAGTAACTCGATAAAATATGATAATAGCTTCAACAATTTCTAATAATTCTGTATCAGATAATTTTTCTACTTCCTCTCCACTAATGACTTTATCTTGTCCAACAGATAATCCAAGATTTGATGCGACCTTAATTGCAGTTCGTTGGTAATCTCCAGTTATAATCTTGACTTTTATCCCTGCACGCTGACATAGAGCTATAGCTTCCTTAACTGAAGGCCGAATGGGGTCTTCAAAACCAATAAGTCCAATCCATGTAAATCCTTCCACCTCTTTTATATTACCATCTTTTTTGTACGCTAATCCAAGAAGTTTTAAACCAGAACCTGCCCATTCTTCTAATTGTGTGTAAATTTGCGTCTTCTCGCCTTTTTCTATTGTACAGAACTCTAAGACAATATCTGGAGCTCCCTTGATTAAACTTACCTCTTCTCCATCTATTTGATTTGTCGTTAACATAAATTTATAATCACTTGAGAATGGAATTTCATGAATTCTTTTGAAATTACGTGTTAATCGCTCTGAATCTTCTCCTAACGTTTGAACATAATTCCAAAGCTGAATTTCTAACGAATCTTCTAAATTATTACATAAAGCCATTGCATATGCAGCCATTTTCTCTGATTTAAAATCAGAGCGGACAACTTGCATATTTCCTTCCGTTAATGTACCAGTTTTATCCGTACAAATGGTAGAGACAGACCCAAGGGTTTCAACTGCTAATAATTTTTTGACAAGCCCGTTTTTCTGCAGAATTTTTCTCATTCCAATTGCTAGAATCATAGTAACAGCAATAATCAGTCCTTCTGGAATTGCAGCAATAGCCAAAACAACCGACATTCTAATCATTTCAAAAATGTTAAACTTTAATATTACTCCTATGGCAAAAATGCTCAAGCTGATCAATATTACGATATAAGTAAGAGATTTTCCAAAATTTTCTAACTTTAGCTGTAAGGGTGTTTCCTCTTCCCCAATATCGGAAAGTGATGTCGCAATCTTTCCAAGTTCAGTTTTGGTGCCTATATTCACTACTTTCATTACCCCCCGTCCAGACAAAGCAGTTGTACCCATATAAACTAAATCTTTAGTCGCTTTAACTATTGCTTCACTCTCCCCAGTAAGGATGGCTTCATTCACGGAGAGATTGAGCGATTCTATTAGTATCCCATCCGAAGGAAATTTATCTCCTTGATTGATTATTACAATATCCTCGGGTACAAGTTCAGTTGTCGAAATTTCTAGAATTTTTCCATCTCTAATCACTTTAGCTATTGGTTTGAGTAAATTCCGCAAGGCAACCATTGTTTGCTCTGCCTTATATTCTTGGAAAAATCCAATAACAGTATCCAGAAGAATAACACATATAATGATAAATGTATCTTCATATTGTTCCAAGAGAAGGGATATTATTGCTGCAAGAGAAATAATGTATATCAACGGGTTTTTAAATTGAGAAATATAAATCATAAAAGTACTTCGGCCTTTTTTCTCTGGTAACCGATTCTCGCCATAAATCGCCTTTTTTTTGATAACTTCAGTAGAATTTAGGCCTTCATTCCAGAAATCTATGAATTGGGAATCCATTTTTAATTTTCTTCCATTTAGGGGTGCAAAAATTGAAAGATATACTCACATTTCCCTTTTTTTGCCTTTTCAATAAAGATATTCTGTTCACTAGTGTGAACAGTCAAATGGGGATCCTATCTTTCTTCATCAAAAATAAATATATGCTGGAGTTCAGAACTTAAAAAATAAGGTGATGGATGATATGTGTCCACAACGGGATTTACACAAAGCTAAAACAGCCTATAAACTTGGAGATGTTCAAAAATCTATCGCAGCACATGATATGAAATGCCCTGCAGAAGAACACAAAACTGAACAGGGAAAATATATCAAAAGTATAATTTATGGAGGACTGGATGGAATAATAACAACTTTTGCAGTTGTTTGCGGCGTAACTGGAGCAGCTTTGAATATTTTTATAGTAATTATACTTGGATTCGCTAATCTTTTAGCTGATGGGCTTTCCATGGGGATTGGAGACTATCTTAGTACTCGATCGGAATTAGAATATCAAGAAGAGGAACGAAATAGGGAAGAATGGGAAGTGGAGAATTTTCTTGAGGGAGAGAAAAAGGAAATGATTGAAATTTACACAGAGAAGGGGATTTCTTATGAGGATGCTGTAATAGTCGTTGAAATCCTAAGCTCGAATAAACAAGCTTTTATTGATATTATGATGGTCGAAGAACTTGGTATAGTAAAAACAGATGAATCTCCAATGAAAAATGGGCTTATTACTTTTATTTCATTTGCTATTTTCGGGTTTATACCATTAGCAGCTTACATTTCTACTTTATTTTTACCTGGAATGAGTTCTTTTTCTTTTGGGATAGCTAGTTTCTTAACTGGAATAACACTATTTATTTTGGGAGCTTTGAAAGTACGAGTCACTGGCAAAATCTGGTATAAATCAGGATTAGAAATGCTTATTGTTGGTGGCAGTGCAGCTATTATTGCCTTCTTAGTGGGTTTTTTTCTTTCAGGATTAAATTAATTAAAAACGCGCATTGTTTTTGAATACTCTAAGGTGATAAAAATAACAACTAAATCCCTTGGATCTTCTAAAAAATCACCTAAATTTACTGGTTGGTCTATTTATCAATTTCTTTCTTCTAGTTATACCTCATCTATAGAAGGATTTTTTCCAATTTTTATATCATCAATGGGAGCTTCAATAACTCAAACGGGTTTTTTAGTTGGAATTATGTCTCTAGTTAATATTTCACAGTTATTTTGGGCTCGTGTAGCAGCTCATTTTCACAAAAGTAAGATTTTTGTTGTTTTAGGGAGATTAATCCATGCGATACTTTATCTTCCCTATACAATCCTTTTTTTCATTCAACAGGGACGATTAATATTTCTTTTCATAATTCGTATAATCCAATCATTTTTTCAAGCATCAACAATTCCCAATCATAGTTCCTTATTAGCTGATCATATTCCACAACAAGACCGTCCCCAAAGGTTGAATAAATTCTATCGTATCGGGATAATAGGATCAATGAGTGGAACCTTACTAGGAGGCTTGTTTTTCAGTATTATTACTGACTATAGTAATTTGTCAGCTGAAATTGCCTTTTTTGCATTATTTTGCTGGGCTGCACTTTTGGGAGGAATAGCTTCAATGTTCTTTTATTATTCAGTTCCTTCTCTTTCAATCATATCATCGAATATATCTTTAGAAGAAACTAGCTCCAGAAAAATCTCTGGTTCAGTAAATTTTTCAAAATATCTCATTGCCTATCCTAATTTCAAGAGACTACTATTATTTGCGTTGATTTTTTACTTTGCTGTCTCTTTTGCTGCTCCTTATTATATTATACTTGAAATTCAATATTATGGATTTTCTTATTTCACTGCTTCTCTTTTGACGAGCTTAACAATTTCAATACAGATTCTTACATCTTTTACCGTAAGTTGTTTTCAAATAATTGAAAAACTGGGGAGACGATTGATAATTTTCATTAGTTTAGTTCTAATAGCTTTAGCAAGTAGCTTGATTGTAATACCATTTTATTTTTCGATCTCTGCATTTATTTGTTTTTTATTTGCATGGATTATCATTGGAGTAGGTGAAGGATTATTTAATATTACCATGTCAATTTTTATTCTAGATATTGTCCATCCCAAGTATCGCGTGGAGCTAATAGCTATATATAATACTCTAATTGGAGTAATTGTATTTATAGGTCCTCTTCTGGGGGGCTTCGCAATACAGTTAAGTCAGAATATCACTATTAGTTTTATAGGCCGATCACTAATGATTTTAATTTCTGCACTATTCCTCACTCGTGTAAATGACCCCGTGATAAGTGGATCGCTCTTTGAACCGATCAGATTATACTTCTCTCGTCATTTAAAATCAGAAAGTCCTTTATCTTCGGATTTTGATATCCTACAAATAAAGTTAAAAAATAGAAAACACTGATCATTTTCAAAGAATTTTTATCATGATTATCAGTCCATAAAAAATCCTAGGTGTCATTATTATGAAAAAAAGTTACTCTATTGCATTTTTCTTCACTTTAACTATTTCTTATATCTTTTTTCCTGCTGTTGCTCAAATTAGCGATTTAGTTTGTCCCATTTGGGGTCCGAATGTCAACATGGTAGATGAAACATCAGCTGTGATCCAGTATAAGATGAAAAATCCCAATTTCCCATATAACTTCACTATTCATGAGATTTTATTAAACAATCTTATCCCTAATACCTCATATACCTATAGCTTGTTGCTTAACTCTGGAAATTATACCTTTCGGACTGCTCCAACAGATGGTTCACCTCAAGCTTTTTCATTTGGATTTTATGGTGATAATCGCGGCCCCCAACAAGCAATAGAAGTAACAGAAACTTACTATACGATTATTGATGAAATGATGAAATATCAACCTAATTTTATAATTGAAGGAGGAGATCTCATTGAAGCAGATGGTGGAGCAAAACCCGAACGCCGTGAAGCACAATGGGATGCGTTTCGAAAAGTACGGGATGGCGCTCAGCATGAGATTCCAATATACGCTGCCATTGGTAACCATGATGATCCCCAAAATGTTGCTGATATTACTTTTGAGGATGTTTTTGCTCATTGGGGAAATGAACGTTATTATTCCTTTGACTATGGTTTTTGTCATTTTACAATTCTTGATTCTTTAGAAAATAATTATCAAATTCTAGGTGAACAGATCGAATGGTTAAAAAATGACTTGGCGAAATCAAATGCAGTCTATAAATTTGTAATTAGTCATTACCCATATGTCTCCCGATACGAACCTGCAAGAGGGCTTTTAGGTTTTGCAGAACTAATTGGTGAGCCTGAAACTGCTACTGATTTTTGGGAAATATTAGAAAACAATTCTATAACTGCGTTTTTAACGAGCCATGATCATTTATATGACCGAATCCTAATAGGAGAAAGAAATATTACTCAAGCATTAGTCGCAGGAGCTGGAGCATCATTATATATCCCAAGTTCCAGACAAATAGATACTGAAACGGGAGAACCAGTTTTATATCGAGATAAACCAGCTTTTGCAGCATATGGTTTTGGATATTCGATTCTACATGTAGATTGGGATAATATAAGGATTGATGCATACGGATTAGGAAATTTGTCTCAAAGATTAGATGAGGGAATACTCGTTGATTCATTTGAATTCCCTACCCCATATAAGCTAACAGGAGCAATTTCAGTCAGCAACTCTCATATCCCAGTCACACCAATCGCGGATGATGACTTAGAGATCACTGCTAGTCTTTCAGGAGCGTCGTCTCCTGTCACCGTTAATATTTTTTATACAAAAGACAATCTATACTGGGAAAACGCTCCAATGGTCTTTGACCAAGATCATTATGAATATAATATTAGTTCTTTGCTGGATAATTCCCAGGTACAGTATTACATCGTGGCAAATGACTCGGATAACAATCAGGGTTTAAGTGATTTACAAAATATCGTAATTGGTTCACCCTCAGCTCAATCAGATGAGGAAATCTATCTTGGTGCTTTACTTAATTTATCTGGGTGTATTCCTTATTCTCAACTTCCCCCCCCATATACATCAACGACCACAACTACCGTCTGGGATGATCAGACAGAACCAGCGGCTGGATTTTTGTTTGGTAGTATAATAATAAGCGTTATCTCCATGATAATCAGGAAAAGAAAGCGATCATGAAGCGAGCTTAGGAGAAAACCTTAATATTCATCCCTTCTTTCCTTTTTTAATATTCTTAAAAAAAGAAGTAACAAATATCAAAAATTCGTAAATAATATATTGAATTTTCTAAAAAAATCACAAACTATTTCAAAACTTGAACTATCTTCTTGGTATGTGCTCTTTCTCCTTCACTAATGGGCTAAAATTTGATGCTCAAGCCAATCCTAAGTCAATGGTCTTTTCTCAAAATACAAGATTTACAGTACTCACTTCAAGAGTCATCAGAATGGAATTTAGTTCAAGGAATGAATTTGAGGATCGTCCAAGTCAAATATTTTGGTATAGGAATCAAGAAACGCCTATTTTCGAAGTAATTAAAGAAAATTCTCTTTTAGAAATTGTTACTGATTATCTTCACCTTCGCTATATTTACGATGCTGGAAAATTTACTGGATGGTCATTATCCATTGAATTGATAAACACTCCCATTATTTGGCATTACGGAGATGATGATCATGATAATTTGAAGGGAACAGCAAGAACACTCGATCAAGTAGATGGTGCAACGGAATTAAATGATGGTTTATTGTCTAAATCGGGATGGTGTCTTATTGATGATACAAATACCCTGATCTTTAACAGTAAATCAGTATTAGAACCCCGTAAAAAATTAGAGGATTATAAAGACCTTTACTTTTTTGGTTATGGACGAGACTATTCCTCTTGCTTAAAAGAATATACCAAATTAGCTGGAAACATCCCCTTGATTCCCCGCTGGGCTTTGGGAAACTGGTGGAG
This sequence comes from Candidatus Heimdallarchaeota archaeon, assembly GCA_011364965.1. GTDB lineage: Archaea > Asgardarchaeota > Heimdallarchaeia > Hodarchaeales > Hodarchaeaceae > Hodarchaeum. The sequence continues at coordinate 460,458 of RDOB01000003.1, read as the reverse complement.
TCGTTATTGGGCCTATTCACAAAAGGATATAATCCAGTTAATGATGAAATTCCAAGAAAAAAAAATTCCTCTATCTGTGTGTATCATTGATATGGATTGGCACATCGTAAATATTCGGGAATATCTCAGAAGACATACAACAGAGAATTGGGAAGGTGTTGAATTTCATTCAGGATGGACAGGTTTTACTTGGAACAAAGATCTTTTCCCTGATTATCGTACATTGCTAAAGAAATTACATTCCAAACAATTAAAAGTTGCTTTAAATCTCCATCCTGCCCAGGGAATAGCAGCTCATGAAGCTGTTTACCCCGACATTGCTCTGCGTTTAGGTTTAGATGCTGAAAAAAAAGATTTAATTCCATTTGATTGCACTGATATTAATTTTATTTCTGCATACTTTGATCTTATCCTCCATCCTTATGAAGAGGAAGGTATTGATTTCTGGTGGCTAGACTGGCAACAAGGATCCAAAACAGCCATTGAGGGTCTAGATCCCCTTTGGTGGTTAAATCATTTACATTTTTATAATTTAGCAAGAGGGAAGGACTCAAGACCATTTATATTCTCACGATACGGAGGTTTGGGAAACCATAGGTACCAAATTGGATTTTCTGGCGATACTTACATCACATGGGAGAGTCTTGCTTTTCAACCCTATTTTAATGCCACAGCTAGTAACGTGTGTTATCCTTGGTGGAGTAACGACATTGGAGGGCATATGGGGGGTATTATGTCAGCTGAGTTATTTACTCGATGGGTTCAATTGGGAGTATTCAGTCCAATATTTCGATTACACGCCACAAAGCACGTCTATATTGAAAGATTGCCATGGAAATACGGTGATGAGGTATTTATTATTGTTAAACAGGCCATGAAATTGCGACATGCATTGATCCCTTATTTATATTCCTTCGCGTGGAAAACTCATACTCAATCTGTCCCTCTAATCCAACCTTTGTATTATCTTTATCCAGATGAATGTATAGCATATCAGCAACCTAATCAGTATTTTTTTGGGTCTGAACTATTGTGTTGTCCTATAACTGCCCCAATAGATAGTGAAGTAGGATTAGCTAGGGTAGAAATCTGGCTTCCACAAGGTAAATGGTATAATTTTTTCACAGGGGATTTTCTTGAGGGAGGAAAAACATATGCTCTCTATTATGGACTTGAGGAAATTCCTGTGTTTGCTAAAGCAGGAGCGATTGTTCCTTTAGCTGTAATTGATGAGAAGAAAGATCTCAATTGTGTGAAATCTCCTTCTTCACTTGAGATAATTATTTTTCCTGGAGACTCAAATTCCTTTTACTTATTTGAAGATGATGGAGAAACAAACGCTTTCATCAATAATCAATTTTTAATCACTGAGATGACTCTTAAGTGGCAAATAACGCAGTTAGAATTTTCCATCACTCCTCTCCCAAGTGGTAACAAAGTAATTCTAGATAAATTTATGCCCAACCAAAGGAATTACCGTTTAGTATTTAGAAATTTTAACGAGATTCCAAAAATATCTATTTTTCTGAATAATGAAGAGATAATTGGACAATCAAAATATGATTCTACTCAAAAAACATTAAAAGTCAACATCCCAGATGTAACTCCCCGAGATAATATTTTAATCACTTTACGGAATCAAGATCGGAATTTGTCTGATAAATCTTCAAATCAACTTTCGATATGTAAAAAATTGCTTCCTAGATTAAATATTCCCATTGATATCAAACAATATATAGATTCAAGACTCCCTGAGTTGGTTGAAAAGGGTCTAGAAATAGAGGAAAACCTAAACATACTTATACCGATAATGGAACGATATCTACGGAAAAATGAATTGAATAACTTACGAAAGGGAGTATACTTACGTATTTTGGATCCTGAGAAGGTTGACATCCAAAATGAGCTTCAAATTTTCTCCAAGGAACCTACGAAAATATATCAATTGCTAAGCAATTACGCTTTCTCTGAAAATATTAGAGCGGAGCTTTTCTTTGGATTAAAATCAAAACAGATTGTTGCACTAATGGAAATTATATTTTTAACTTCATTCTTTTAGTAATAATTGAAGTAACTGGCCTTTTTTGGAAAGACCAAATTTCTTATTCTTACCAGTTCCATAAAACTCGACTAACCCTTCATTTATAAGTTGTTTAATATAGCGAGATAGTAAGCCTTTGGTACCTTGATCTTCTTCTTTACCTGCCTTTTTTTGAACAATTTGATAGCGATTGGTAATAGTTTGTAAATCAGTCTGTTCTAGAGGGATAATCATTAGAATTTTCTTCTGAGTTTTGGTTAAAGGACTATAAAGCAGTAATTCTAGAGGTTCTTTCTCTTCCTTATCAATGATATAAAAGCTTTTGAGCTTATCTTGCAGAATAGTAGCCGTATTATAAAAAAGTAATTGCCAGCTAACAAGGCCTGATGTAACATTGAGACGAATGTCATATTTTTTGTGGTAGTGATTAATAAGATCTTTAAGGAATAATACAATATAGTTGGAGTCACGAGGTTTTTCTATCACCTTAATTTCGACATCAATCCCTATAGCAATATCTTTGACCTCCTCAGCCTTTGAATAGTAATCCTTGGTCGTAATAAGTACTAATTTTTTTGTTGGATAACGAAAAAGACCAATTTTGATCCATTCAGGATTGCGGCCAACTGTGGCGATCTGACAGAGGGGTTTCAGGGAAGTAGACATTATTTACAAAAAAAGTAAATTAATCTTAAAAAAGTTCTGTATTAAGAAGAAGAACTAGATGTTGCTAAGACCCGTCCCTGAACCCCCTATTGATAATTTGTTGTAAACAAAGTTTTTCATAGTTTTTCTATATTTTTAGGGAATTGAATGTGAAATCTTAGCTTCTTAATAGGTATTGTTTCTTTATTTAAATATACTCTTTTGGTAAACAAAACATTTTTATATGTATGTTTTACTAATTATGTATATGAACGATTCGGGGGGAAAGATACTCGGGGGGAGAAGGTTCATGTTTGAAGAGAAAATTTGTGTTGTTTAAAGTGTTTATGTGTTTAACTGTTTGTTTGGTGCTATCTGGTGGTTGTTCTGATGTTTCTGAATGGCCTACCCAATTTTTTTATAAATTGAATCCTACTATGACTGTTCAGCCATATAATCCTTTAATTGGTGAATTAAATGAAGATTTTGAATCAGATTTTGCTCCTTTTCAAGCTTCATTAACCAAACGTGGCGTTCCCTGGGATGAATTTGTAAAAGCTGAATTCAATGCCCTTGAACGATTTATTGTTAATCGCGTTCCTTATCTCAAAGATATAAAGAATCCTGCTCATCCTTCCTTTGAACATTTTCCGACTATTGAACAAGCTCTTACTTATGGCGATGATTGCGATGGCCGTGCTTTTGTGGCTTGCTCTTTACTCCTTTATCGTGGTCATCTCAGTTATGTGGTGCTTAACAATAATCATGCATGGGTTGTGACTTATCTTCCATCAGGAGCTGCATTCAACATATTACAGAGCTGCAACCGCAATCAATGGTATGTTCGTTGGAATGATTCAGCTCTTGAATTTAATTTTACTCATCCTATGGTATTACTTGTTGCGTTTGTATTCTTTCTACTCATTCTCAGACAGTTTCCACAACTAATGACTTTCTTCTTCAAACACGGAGCCTCACCGGACCACCGGGAATCTGATGGGAATGAATCCGTTCATTTGTGAGGAGCGAAGGTAGAAAATCTGCTTTGCTTCTCCTTTCTCCCCTAATTTTTTTAACAACATTCAATTACAGTTCATTACTATCAAAATTTCATAATTGCATAAGTAATTATATCACATATTAGATCTCATTGCTTTTGGTGGTTATGAAGGACTGATATGCATAATACGAAATATAATCAGATATAATTTTGGCAAATTCTCGGTCATTAAAATACAATAATGGTAAAAAGCTGTATTCTTTACTCAGACTGATTTTAACTCCTGAGAAATGATTTCGTCGTACATCAAGGTCACAGAGCAAAAATAATTGATATTTTTCCGCTTTTCTTTCATCTAAGCTATTAAAATGTAAACTAAGTGAGTCTGATGTGAGTTCTATAAAAACAGAAGTCTGGCTTCTGGTTCTCATTATTTGTTGTAAGATCTCAGTACATTTATATAATGAAAAACATCCCAACACAAACATAGTGATTCCAAAGAATATTATGGGTTCCATTGCATTTATAAATGCCCTTTGAAGAGCTAGACGAATAGGGAGAATAGGGGAAATTAAAAGAATGACAGTTATTGCAGCAAATAACACGAAATTTATAACAAGAGATTTCTGATTATGGTGTTTATATCCAGCAATAAATAAAGAAATGTCTCCTCCTACCTTATGTTCAATGTTTATTCCAAAAGTCTTCATCTGTTCTTCTAAAATGATTAAGTTCGGCCTTTGTTTCTTTAACTCGGGATATTTTTCTTCCAACTTCATCCATCGTTCTTTGTCTGCAATTTGAGAGTCTAAATATTCTGTTTGCTTAGTAGTAGTTTCTAATGAATAATCAGATATCAACTTATAATTCTTTAATGTTTCAATTGTATTAAATAACTGTTGATACGAGGTTGAATTGGTCAATTGCCATGACTGTTGTTTCGATTTATATTCAGGTTTTCCTACTAATCTCAGTATCGCTACTTTGTATGTACTATATCTAGAACGTCTGTTTTCGATATTAATCGTGATTTCAGCTAAATTATCAATATTTATACTTTCTTTTGCCTTAGAAAATGGATGATTGCGTTCAATTATGAAAGATCTATCATTTGGATCATAATTCCAATTGCTTATGTAAAATGCTTCATAGATTAACAGAAAAGCTGTTAATGCACCAAATGTTGTTCCATAAAATAATGAAGAAACAAATATCACACTTTCAAACATATTAGGATTAATATATAATCCAATTCCTGCTTGAAGATTTTGAAGGTTAATGTATCCAATAACAATTGAAATAATAATTATTAAACCAATTGGTAAAATTCTAACTGAGGCCTTATTTCTCAATTCGATGATTGATCTTAGAACAAGATAAGGTCCAAACCATAAAAACCCACTTAATAATACCGAGACAAGAAGGGTGGCGGTGTTTGATGGGAAGATAAACTGGAATCCTAAAAAAGTCGTTAAGATGACTATTCCAGTTATCAATTTTACATTTCCTCTCCTTCCTTCGATCAGAGGTATCAAATTGGTTTGAGGAATCCTCTCTGTTGTAACATATTGTTTAATGGGCCTTCTTACAATAAATCCGATTAGAATGAAGGGAGCGATCAAAATCGAACATACTCCACCCATGAAAATAAATACAAAAGCCAGTGATTCATTAATAATGCCAGGTACTTCGTAAGTAAACTCATAGTATGCTGTCAAGTTGGATTTATCTGGGTTTGTAAGGGGGTCGTAGCTATTTACAAGAGTCGCGTCAATCCTCCAAACTATCAGATCAAAGCGTTCAGCTATTCTCTCTGAGTTGTATGTCCAAATAAACCATCCTGACCAAACTTGGCTATCTACTGGATCAATAATTGAGCGAAAAGAAAGGATTAGCCGATCCACCCCATGTTCATCGTCAGTGTGCTCTACATAGACACTATAAGACCAAGAGAAATTCTCATATAACGAATATATACTCTCATTGAGCGTTTCCTCTGATTCAAAGACAGATTGACTGAGTATAAGGAATGTTTTCCGATTTTCTCCAATTAATTTCTTTCCGCGATAAGCATTACCATAATATAAATTATCAGTGGTGTTTATACCGTTTGTTGAATTAAAAGTGAAAGGGGCTGCATAATTTGATACTGTTATATCAGTAGGGGCTATCAAAGGCCAATAATGAGATTCAAATGTATCATATAAATCAGAATATAGCTCTTTCCCAGTTATACGATTTATTACTAGAGAATATTTAATTTCCAGATCGTTAGAACTCATTTTTGCCAAGGAAGGAAGCACAGGCAAAATTAATCCTCCTGTTATTCCTATTATGATAATAACTAATCCCCAAAATGCAACTTTGCTTTTATCCATGATAAATGCGTCCCTTGATCAAAAAGCTAAATTATAATTATTTTAGCGAGTTTATAAAATAGCTTATCCCAGAATCTCTATTATAAGTAAAATTGAAACGAATAATCATAAAAGTAGAAATATTCGTGTTTTATTTTTTACAAGAGCTCCTTAAATGTTTAGAATTGTGAAATTAATTAAAATTTGCCTGTATAATGAATTTTAAAGATTAATTTTAGTATTAATCCTATTGTTTAGAAATTTAATGATCCCCCATATTAAAACTCCTCCAATGAGTCCTAAAAATAAAGTGATAGGATCTTTCCATAGCATTATCTTATAATATAGGGTTATACATAAGACTATGATTCCAATCATTAATCTAAAGATGTATTTAGCTTGATTTGTGATTACTTCTTGTAAAATAAAATAGCTTAAGATAAGAGAATGTCCACTGATTGGTATTTGAAAAATAAGACGTACTCCTGACATAAAAGCAAGAATTAATAATCCCCCAGATTTAATAATAACGCGATTAAAATCTTTAAATTGAAAAAAATACCAAATTTCCTCTCCAATAAGTATTCCAAAAGGGAAGAAAGCTGGTAGCATATAAATAGCAGGAGCTACTGAAGTTAGGGTTTCTTTTGCTGTTGTGACAAGAGGATAGCCGAGGAACTCAAAATAAAACCAAGCAAGCAAGATAATAAATATTCCTGGCCCGTATATTATCAAAATTTCAAGTGGATCCAATCTTTTTTTAGAAAATGGTTCTATCTCACCTAATTTTTTATTCATAAGAAATCCCATGATGTTCATTTGCGATAACATTCAAATTTTACTGTCTAAATGTATATAAGAACGTCTATAATTTAACTTCTAAAGTAATTGTCTCAATTAAGTGTGATAGGATAATTCTTATCAGGACTTCTGAAGCCTGAATAAATCTTAAGATGATGAGAATGCGAGTATCAACAAAATGGAAAATGGAAGAGAAGGTTTGTTTAGTCACTGGCGCTAATAGCGGTATAGGTAAGATAACTGCTTTAGAACTGGCTAAAATGGGGTCAAAAATCATTCTTATTTGCAGAAATAAGTCGAAAGGTTTGGCTACACAAGCAGAAATTAAAAAAATGTCAAATAATCCCCATATTGATATACTGGTTGCTGATCTTTCATCGCAGAACTCTATTAGAAAATTATTTGAAGATTTTAAGTCGAATTATAACGAGCTACACATTTTAATTAATAACGCGGGCATAATGAAGCCTAAATTAACCTTGAGTGTGGATGGAATTGAAATGACTCTCGCTGTCAACCATTTAGCTCCCTTCTTATTATCCAATCTTCTCTTAGAAACATTAATTGCAAATTCCCCCTCTCGAATCATTAATGTAAATTCTGGTGCACACCATCGATCAGGTATTAATTTAGATGATCTTAATGTGGAGAAAAGGAAGTATAAAGCTCTGGATAGGTATGGTGAAACAAAGGTTGCCAATCTAATGTTTACTTACGCGTTAGCAAGACGCCTTAAATCAGAGGGATATACTACTGTGACGGCAAATGCACTTCATCCAGGATTTGTACGTACTAATATGATTAAGAATACCTATGGACGCATCATTGGGACTTTATTTTCTCCAATTAGTCGAATTATTTCATTACCTCCAGAAAAAGGAGCCGAGAGCTCAGTATATCTCGCTAGTTCACCGGAAATCGAGGGTGTAAGTGGAAAATATTTTGTTAAGAAAAAAGAATCTTTATCGTCAAAAATAACCTATGATACAAATCTACAAGAAGAGCTTTGGGATTTAAGTAAAAAGATGGTTCATTTAAACACATGAAGATTGATTATCTTATATAGAAGTGTATTTTCTTACCCTTTTTTGTTTAGATTAATACTCAATTTATCTTATGAGAAAGTATTATTTATTGTGTAATTGTGATGTCATATGATTTTACCTCCTTTTTACCCTGAAATTAGTATAATAGATTTTTTTATTCTATCTAGCATTGAAATTGTATATTTATGGTTTCTTCTGAAACAGTATTCAATTCGTGAGCTTTTTCCGTCAATTATCTCTATTAATTTAATACGAATTGGAGTTATTAAATTACTTATTCCCTACATCGTGCCCCCATATGATATACTCTATTATGATTATTCCTCTTATCCTTTCGTCATGTTTGCAATTATATTTCTTTCTGGTGTGATTTTTTCTACTGTTATATACGAAAAAGAACAATGGGCACTGACACGGGAAACCGCTAGTTCTCTTGCGTTCAAAGTTTGTGCAATTTCTACCTTAGTTTGGCTGCCGTTAAGGCAGAATACTTTTTTTTGGTCTTGTCGTAACCCCTTAGTTATACAAGAAATTGATACCGGATTTGCTTTTTTCTCAAGCCAGTGGCCGCAAAATCTAATTTCTTCTGACTTATTATTAGTAGGTGGACTTATTTTTGCTTTAATTATTCTCTATACTCGTCTTTCTCGAAAAGAATCGTGGAATCATCCTAAAAATACCAAGTAAAACGAAGTTATTATCTTCATTATTTCTTTTTTTTGACCATTTTCAAAAGACGAGTTTTTCTAAAAGCAACCTAGAACATTATAATTAACACCTCTACTTACTTAAGCCCTCAAGAAAAATTGTCGTTATAATGGCTGGAGTCCAAATGCACTTAAAAACTATATTTAAAACGGATAAAATTCATCTAAGGCCTTTTGAGGAACATGAACTTCCAAAAGTGAAGGTTTATTTGAATAATTACGATTTTATTGGTACTCGTGGACTTCCGTGGGATATTCCTGATCTCTTACCCTTATCTGAAAAGCAAATAGGACAGATAATATCCAAATGGGCTGAAACGAAAAATGAACTACATTTAGCTATCATTCTAAATGAAACAGGAGAAATAATTGGACATGTTGAATATGACTGGGGATGGGATGCGTTTAGTCCCGGAATGAACATCATTATCTCTCCTAATCATCGGAAACGGGGTTATGGATCAACAGTTCTAAAATTATTACTTGCTTTTGTTTTTAATTACTCCTCCGCACATTCAATTTCGTGTTGGGTTCCTGAATGGAATATTCTAGGATGTAAATTTCTTGAAAAACATTTCTTCAAAGATTGCGGCCAACTGAGGCGTGCGGGGATATTTGAAGGAAAATTTTTCGATTACTGTATATATAATATCCTTAAGCACGAATGGAAGAAAAATTATACAGGAGGATTATCCTAATGGTTCTTGAAGGGAAAACCATCTATTTACGAGAAGAACGTATATCAGATATTGAAACTTTCGTAAAATTACGTAACGACATGGCTACTCAAGCTTGGAATAAGGCCCTTCCTCCCGATTATACTTTACCAATGTATCAGAAACGATTTGAAGAAAAAGAGTTTTCATTTGATCGAAAAGATGCTCGATTTACAATCATCCATAAAGAATCGGATGAGCTTGTGGGTACGATTAGTTATTCGGAATACGAATCCCGATTTTCTACAACTATCGGTTTAGTGGTAAGAAAGAAATTTTGGGGAACTGGAGCATCATTTGATGCACAGGAAGTGTTACTTAAATTCCTTTTTGAGGAATTAGGTCTGCTAGTTGCTAGAATTTGGACACAAAGTGGAAATCCCAGAGCGATCAGGCTTGCTGAAAAATCTGGTTTTCGGGTGTCTGCTCGCGTTCGTGAGTCGATTTTTATTCATGGCAAAATCTTTGATACTTTAATCATGGATTTATTGCGTGAAGAGTATTATTCCCTTCATCCTGAGTTATTAGATGGATTACCACCTATCTGAATATTCTAAAATGGGTTTTTGCTTTGAAAAACCAGATTTTACAGTTTGATGAAGATTTTTACCCCATTTTAAAAGCTATAGTACTAACAGGAGGTTTAATCCTTAAAGCGTTTAGAGGATCAGTTGATAATCTACCTAAAAAGTCTGATTTACCTCAAGATTCAGTGGATAAAACTTCTACAGCACACACATTTTTAGATGACTTAGTTCAAGAAGTTGCTCTTGAAATATTAACCTCACAGTATCCAAAAATAGGTATTAATGTTGAGGAGGACACAGAGCGCGTTAATCGGTTTTCCTTGAACAAAAGGGATTTATGTTTTCACTTAGATCCCCTTGATGGAACTTTTGCTTATATTCAGGGAAGAGATGATTTTTCGATTGGAGCTGCATTTTCTAGAAATCTGGAGTTCTTTGCAAGCGCAATTTATTTTCCAGCATTCAATCGCCTTTATTATGCTGAAAGGAGGAAAGGAATTGAAGTAATGGATAGCTCTGGTCAAAACATTCCATTTCAACGAAAAAAAGTTCCTTTATCCTTTTATTGTCAGAAAAGGTGTGAAAATCTTATACCTATATTGCAGAAAATGGAATTAGAGTCACTAGATTGTTTAAGTGCCCATCATAAAATGATTGCTGTCGCAGAAGGTAATGCTAAAATCCAAATGTGTCATCTTGCTAGTCCGCATGACTATGGAATACCTTCTGTGATTCTTGAGGAAGCTGGTGGAGTTTGCTCTGATTTATCTGGAAATCCTATAAAATATAACAAGAATTTTGCACGTTTACCGTTTTTTTTCTCTTTTTATGATAAACAAGTGAAAGAAGAATTTTTTACACTTCTTTAGTTATCCATAATCCCGGAATCCCTTTCTTTATGAAGTCTAATGAAGTATGAAACTGATTGATTATAGTTTATCATACTAGGATTTGTCAAAAGAGTCGAAAAACTAAATTTACTTTCTATTTATTTAAAGCTAGGTATAACTTTGCAAAAAGTGTTACAAAATACACTAAGAGGGGTGTTTTCAACAACGAGAATACTTACTATTATTTGGTTATTATTAATATCATAGAGTAATCATGACCGAATCGGAAACTGAAGTCTTACTGGGGTTACCCCCTGCAGTTTACAGAATTTATGATATTTTGAATACGGAAGAAAATTTAACAATTGACGAGATGACTCTCAAATCAAATTATAGTCGTAGAACAGTTCAAAATGCGCTGAACTTAATGGAGAAGAGAGGTTTGCTTATAAAAACACACTGTCTCACCGATATGAGAAGAAAATTATATTCTCTTTCTGGTATTCCTCTCTACAGTTTTCTTGCAGAAATTAAAAAAAGAGCGCAAGTATGAATCATTGAGTGTTTGCTTATAATTTTCGTCCTTTTTTCAATGTTTCATAAAAATCATTGTCAAAAAACTGTACTAGATTCCTCTTTTCCTATCTAAAGCTAAAGCTTTGTACCACAAATCATATAATAAATATCTATCAGCTTTAGTTTAAATAAATAATAAATGAGAGGACTAAGATGGATATAATTCCTGTTGATACATTCCCTCCTTCGGTTCAGAAGGTATATGAACATTTACAAACAGATAAGTTAATGACGATTCAGGATATCAGATTGATTACTAACTTAAGCCGGCGAACAGTAAGTGTTGCTTTATCCCAGCTCATAAAAGCGAATCTTGTGAATTATAGAGCTGATCTCTCAGATATGCGGAAGAGACGGTTTTTTGCCTTGCGGAAAGCGGCTTAATTTGGTTCATCATTCTTTTCGGGATAGGAAACCAATTCAAATATCCCAAGCTTCATTCCTAGCTTTATACCTTTCGATAAATAAAATTTAGATTTTGGAATATCGTCAATTTGTTCGTAAAGCTCTGCAAGGCCTATTAATGCATAACATAATTCTTGTTCATCGCCTACCGCCTCTGCTATGTCTACAAAGCTGTGATAATCATTTATGGCCTCATTAACTTGTCCCTCCGCAAGTTTCCACCTTACAAGATTGACTAATGGGCCAATTGTAAGCCACTTTGCTCCTGCATCTTGAGCTGTCTTAAGTGCTTTTTCAAAAAATTCTTTAGATGATTTCATTTGCTTTCGATTACTCATTGCCATACCAATTCGGTTATATAATATGGATAAAAGTAATTTACTACGACATTCAAAACCAATATCAATACCTTGATCATAGAAACCTAGTGCTTGCTTAACATTGCCTGAATTATGTAAACAATGTCCCATTAAGGTATAAACCATTGTTTGGAAGAATTTATGAGGAAAAGCTTTCAGATCTTGATTACATTTCGCAATCAATTCCAGTGCGTCAGTTATTTCCCCTTTTGCTCTGATTGAGTAAGCTTGTCGAAGATATGCCCAAGGTAGGGAATGTGCCTTTATATGATTAAATTCTGGAGGAAGATCTTCAGAGTAACTAATGATTTCGTTAAATAAATTCTCTACCTTTCTATAATCGCGTTTTATAGAATAGACATAAAGGATTATACCTTTTGTTTCCATCCAAAGTTGAGGGTCGTCAGTTATCGCTTCTAGTTTTATCTCATTCAAAATATCCAGAGCTTCAGAGGAGAATCCTTGAAAAGCTAATCCTAGCGCATAAAAAATTTCTAAACCTGGAGTGGATTGAATGGCTGCAACAAGCAGATATAAATCATTTAATTCTGAGAGGGAACCAGAAAAAAAGAGGAATTTCGCTAGGAGGTAATATAATTCTGAGTCTGTAGAATTAGTTGTACGAATAAATTTATTCAGATCTTCAGCTAGCTGTTCATAATCTTTGATTTCCCAATGAGAAGTTTTAGCATATTCAGTTATCTGGAGTTTTGCTTCTGGTGATAATCGTTTTAAATGGAGACTTAGTTCAGATAGGAACATATCCTTTCAATCCCACATATGTACTAATACTCTAACAAATTAAAGCTAACTCTGCGATTTATTATCCAATAACCTTTAGTTGTATCATAGTTTTACTGCTATAAAATAGTTGGGAAATATGAAATTAAGAATCCCTATTACATAAAGAACTACTTGTTAGAATTGTAGAAAAGAAGAGAGATTTTGTTTTACAAACTATTCTATATGGTAATTAATAAAATTCTATCCAGCTACCAATTCTAATTCTATCCAATGTTTATAATGATAAAAAATCTCAGGAGTTGAGTTTCTTACACATAAATCTCTGAAGATGGAATCCAGGTTTAATATAAAGATGTTGCAATGATTCTGGGAAAAATAGCCAGTATATTAATTTTGGATAATTTTCAAGTAAAAAATAAAGAGCAGATTCGAGAGCATAGGAGGAACATGTATTCAGTCCGATTCCATACCCTAACTCGATTTCTTCACTTTTTTCGAATAATAAAAGAGCAGGGGGTTCTTCTAGGTAAAGAATTTCTTTATTTTGGATTTTCTTATCAAGATCAAACATATCCTGGGGATAAATATGGAATTCTCCATAAATTATATTCATTCCACCCAGTTTAACAATTTTGGAGAGAATTTCTTTCATATGAGACTTTTGGGTAATCTTTTTCCATTTTTTACTCAATTCAAGAGTTTTATTTGTGACAGGAAATGATTCAATCAAGGTCCGATAGGAATTTCCATCTTCAGAAGCTCTTGCTTCTTTTTTCGTTTGGCTGGTTGCTAATTTATCAAAATGCTTATTCTGAATGCTGTTCTTTTTTAAACTCTCTGTCATAATATCCCAATTTGGCCACATTGCAACTCTTCCAGATTCAGAAAAGCCAAGTTTTTCAAGGAGTATAGCTGTTGCTTTATTTTCTGTATTAGTCATTAACCATACTTCTGTTGCCCCCTCAGCTCTGGCCTTTTTAATCATCGCTTTGGTTAATGAAGTTGCATAACCTTTTCCTCGAAACTCTGGATGCGTCCTTATAGCTTCCAACCAAGCAATCTCCCTATTAAGAAACCTTAGATTAGCTATTGAGACAATTTTCCCTTCTTCAATTACTACCATTGGACTAGAATGAGGATCAATATAGAAATCGTTTATTTTCTTAGGTAAATAATCATGTCCCTCCCAAATATGTTTGCTGATTTCCAAAAGGCCATGAAAGTCGGTCGGTTTATATTCTCGAATTTTCAACTTAACCATGTCCTCTAATCAGGAGAATAGAATTTAATTAAAGACTAATTTTCGATAACTTGATAAATATGTAGATATAATGATTATAATAGAGGCAATGGTTCTGATAAATACTTCAAAAATTGTTGCTTTAATCAATCATAATTTTGAGTCAAAAACACTAAATTACATATTTTTTTTTGTGTTAAGCTCATTAATTTTTTGTACAATCCAATTTTTAATCTTGTCCACTGTATCTGCTTTAATTTATCCTGGGGGATATGATTATTTTAGAAATTATTTTAGCGAGCTGGGGCGTGTAATTGCCCTCAATGGTGAAAATAATCCAATATCTTCTATCCTATTTACTTTGAGTATGATTATTGCTTCCGTAACTTTAATTCCATTCTGGGTTGGATTACCTATTCTTTTTCTTTCATATCTAACATCTCCATTACAACGTCTATTAAATGGATTTGCTTCTGGTTTTGGTCTTTTATCGGTTCCTTTTCAAATTGCAGTTGCTTTGTTTCCTATCGATACTCAGCCCATACTCCATGGTTTAGCAGCACAGGGGTTTTTCATTCTTTCTTCCATTGCTATTCTAGTTTATTCTCTAACGATGTACATTAGTCACCATTACTCAAATGTTTTAGCAATAACTGGATTCATAATATTTTTCCTAGTTGGCTTGTTTGTCTTGGGAATCTTTGGTGATTTTCAACCATTTATTCAAAAGCTGATAATTTTTAGTTTTATTATATGGGCAATTATTCAAATTTATTGGTCTTGGTACCATTCCAAATCCAATAAAGCAGTTCAGGTTTGAATGAAACTTGATTATAGAGAGAATTAAAGCAAAAACCCCAATTAGACGAGGATCAGTAGATTCATGGTGGTGGTGTGAAGCGTCCATCAATCCTTATTTAGGATGCTATCATGACTGTACCTATTGCGATGGTAAGGCAGAAGGCTACTATATGCATGAAGACTTTGGTACACGCATTAAAGGGAAAATAAATGCCCCTCAAGTTCTTGAACAGTTTTTTAGAAAACTAAAATTCTCGAAATCTACATTAGTAGATTATTTACCTGCTAAAGGTTTTATTGTTCCCAAATCACTAGGAAAGTTTATCATTGGAATTGGTGGCGGTGTTTGTGATGTGTATCAACCTGCAGAAAGGAAATTAAAGATAACTCAACAATTGCTTCAGGTTGTACACGACTATAGTTTCCCCGTGTTTTTACTTACTAAAAATAAATCCGTTCTTAGAGATTTAGAACTTCTCAAGAAGATAAATTCGTCTAATTATGCAAACGTAGGTTTTAGTATCACTTTAACTGACGAAGAAGATCAAAAAAACTTCGAACCCAGAGCTAGTACTACTCAAGAACGTTTGACAGCAATTCGAATGCTAAGAAATCAAGGTATTCACGCAGGCGTTCTTTTTCTACCTGTATTACCCTGGATTGGTGATACTGAGGAAAATATGCATGAGTTATTCAGAAAGGCAAAGAAAGCCCATGCAGAATATGTGTTGGTAGGAGGATTGACATTAAAACCTGGTCGGAATAAAAGAGAATTTCTCAGTCAGCTTAAGGAAAATTATCCTACTCTACTTACTCAATACTCTCGTTTATATGGAAATAATAATAAATGGGGGAATTTCGATCATCAGATAGCAAAAGAATATAATCTAAAGAATCCAATTGCTTTAGGGTTTGATTTAGGAAAGCAATATGGGATTCCCACTCGGATGCCTCGCTATATTCCCGAAGGCAGGATTAAAGGAAATCTTCGAATTTCTACAATTTTATTTCGGATTGCATTTCTCAAAAAATTCCACCCTCCAGTTTGGGTGCGAACAGGAGATTTTGAAAAAGCTGCATATCTCATTGATTGCTTTCCAAAAGACTTACAAGAGATATCCTCCGCAGAAATTGATGCCTTACCTGTTAGTAAACGTGTTCTTTCGATCATTAAAGAGGTTGTTAGCACAGGTAGTTGTGAATATTTGGACAAGATTGGGGAATCAAAATATCTATTTTACTAGTTTTTACTAATTTTTCATTTATCTTTGAAGTTCCCTTTGTATATTTTTTTACTCGTTTTTACCCTGTTTTAAGGATTTTTTCTATTTCTGTACACGAACTCATTCCAACGAAAAGTTTTTATAACGTTGCGTAATGATTATACTTAAATAAAAACGTTGATCAATAAAGTTGAAAGGAGTTAATAAAAGTGTTAATTGCTGAATCGATTGAAGAAAAAAGGGTAGCTGTGCTTCCCCCTTCTGCGCATAAGGTATATGAAGTTTTACAAGATGGGGATTGGATGCTAGTTGAGGAAATTAGAGATAGAACTGGTTATTGTCGCAGAACAATTCATGATGCTCTTAGAATGCTTTTAATACGTGAAATTGTTCGTAGAACTCCTGATATGAGTGATATGAGACGATATTATTATACTCTTAGCTCTAACTAATAAGAATCCGTCAATTGGAACAACATAAAGGACCAATATGAGTTTTGCTTCAATGGAGTTATTTTGTAGCTAAGCTTGTTTCCAATTCCCCCTTAATTTTTCTATTTGATAAAGGTCTCGGATAGATTCTATTTTTACTGATTTTCTCCAATACTCATCGATTTCTTCGATTGCATAATATAGCCTTCTTGTCTTTTCATAATACTGCTGTCCACCCTATCACATAAAAAAAAGAAAGAAACAAATCAAGTTCTCGAAATGTTTTTCAATGTAAATTCATTTCTAAAGGAGAAACTTTAATTCAATGTGCATATGATGTCTAAAATTTCTCTGACGAATATTTTTGTTAAGTTCGTTTTTCTTATGATAATCTATGCTTTATTACTTTTTATTCCTGTGGGTACTTTTTTATGGTTTGACGCTTGGATTTGTTTACTAATTGCGTCCTTTGGTTTTGGTTTTCAGATTTTTTGGTTTAGAAACAGTCCTGTATTACAATCAAGAGTTGCTACCCAATTATCTGTCCAAAAGTGGGATAAAATATTGTATTTATCATTATTTGCAACAATTTTTGCGACTTTGGTTGTCGCGGGTCTCGATTACAGGATTAATCAACCTAATGTTCCTTTTCTTATAAAGACTGGGGATTTAATAGTTCTTTGCTTTGCTTTTGTATTATTTTTCTTAGTTTTGCGTGAAAATGCTTATCTATCGAAAATTGTTATCGTGTCTGAAAATCAAAAAGTATGTGAGACTGGACCATATTCCTTTATAAGACATCCTCATTATCTAGCAGTTACCTTAATTATGCTTAGTTTACCCTTCAGCTTAGGAACCTCGCTTGCTCTGATTCCTGGAATATTGACAATGATCCTTCTTATGATCAGAATTGAGTTTGAAGAGAAAACATTGAATGAGGAATTACTTGATTATTCCGATTATTTGAAGAATGTTAGATATAGATTGTTTCCAAAGATATGGTAATTCTAATTGAATAGGTGAGATTAATCAGTAAAGTGATTTAAAAATGAATACAGAGGATATCATGAAAATTTCATTGGATCTTGTTGAAATGACCGAAATCCCAGCTGACTCTGCAATTTATGTTTCAGGTTCAGACATTAAGCGAATTTTATACGGAATTGATATCGGAGTCGCGGAACTTCAATATGCAAAAGAGAACAATTATGATGCCGTGGTTGCTCATCATCCTGTGGGTTTGGTAAACCATTATAAAGTATTTTGGCAACACTTGAAGCAATTAAAGAGCAAGAACATACCAGGAGAAGAAGCTCGTGCCGTAATTGAAGAAAAGCTTATAGGATTTAAATTTGGAGCCCATGCAAGGAATTATGATTCGATACCTGCTTTCGCTCGATTAATTAAGATGCCATTCCTTAATATCCATTGTCCCTCTGATGAACTTGGTAGACAAATAATCACGCAAGCAATAGAGGAATTATGCAAAAAAGCTTCTTATCCTACCCTTGATGATGTAATAATTCATTTAGAATCCTCTATTCCTGAGTTTTCAAAGGCTCAAACAAGAATTGAAATTGCTAAAGGTTCTTCTTCTGATCAACTTGGGAACTGGATTTTTAGCCACGGCGCGTTTACAAATGGAGGATTTACAATTGCCAATTTATATTATAAGTATGGACTAGATACTGTTATATACATCCATATTACCCCGGCAGATTTATTTCAAATATTAAGTATTCAAAAAGGGCAATTATTGATAACAGGGCATCTAGTATCTGATTCTATTGGGATAAATCCATTATTGAATGAATTGGAGAACCGTGGGATAGAAATCACAGTTCTTGGGGGTTTACTTCGTTAGATATATTTTTTAGGTTACTGTAGCAAAGTACTATCTTCATTCGTTTTGGTTGAGGGATTTCGTAAATTTCCCTTCATAAGTATTATTAAAATTGCTAAATAATATGAGATGTAACCTAATACTTCTAGAAGTGCCGGGTTATCGTTCCATCCAAACAATCCTGCAAAAATGCCTCCAATAACACTTTTTTCAAATCTGAGAGGATATTGTGGATCATAGCTCCATCCGAACACAAATTGAAATATATTTCCTAATATACCATCATTTATATTCCATAATTCAGTCCAGATGAAAGACCTTGCGAAGTCTGTATTCGTGATTTCAAGAAATTCGTAAAATTCATGAATACCATGAGCTAATAGTCCTGCAGCAAAAATAATTAATATAAAACTTGTAATTTGGAAGAATTTTTTCAAATCTAACATATAAGTTGTCTTGAAAATTATATATGCCATTATAACGGCCAAAATAAGTCCAAGAGTAAACCCAAGAATTGTTGTTCCTAAAGCAATGTAAATCCCAGCTTCCTCTATGTTTCCAGTGTAATTTGCGAATAGAAAAAGGACTAATTCCGCCCCTTCCCTTACGACAGAAAAGAAAACCAGTAAGAATAAGCCAGTTTTTTGTTGGGTAGTTATGATTTGGTCAATTTTCTCTTCCATTTCTGATTTAATCGATTTGGATTGACGTGACATCCAAAAAACCATCCAAGTTAAAACACCAGCCGCAATAAACATTATTATAGACTCAAAGAGCTTTTGGTATTCCTCAAGGCCGCTGAACATATTGAGAAAAAACCAAGCCATTGCTATACTGAATACAGTTGCTGTAATTACTCCTAACCAGATTTCTTTAAGTAAATCTTTTCGTTTTACTTTCGAGATATAGCTAGAAACAATTCCGATAATTAGGGCAGCTTCAAGAACCTCTCGTAGGGCTGTGACGAAACTGAAAATAATGTCTCCAATAATTTCATATGCCATGCAAAACACTCTCTATAAAGAATAATATGTAATCCGTTCTATTTTAGCCCAAAAATTATTATTTATTAACTGTGTTTAATTTTCATTGGTTGATTGTGATGATATGGGAGTTCCTGTACTCCACATGTAGATCCCATCCAGCAAATCAACATTTCCTTTCCTTGATACATTTCTAAATGCATAACTTTCCCGCAATGCTGCGGTATAGGCTTCTTTTCAGAACATACTTCACATAATAGATATTCATCCATGGTTACAGTCTCATCCTCGAATATTTTTAACCACTTGGCATTTTGATTCTAATAGAGGGAACTATTTATATTATTATTAACAATTGTTATCTGATCTTCAAAATTTATATAATCAATCAATTTCAGGAATTTAGAGATTCGGATCCAATTCGATTTTTTTCTGATAATAAAATTGAATTATATAAAAATACCTTTGATCTAGGGACGAATTCAAGGTCAAAATGCCAATTTCAGCTATTCTGATCAAATCAAGAATGAATAAACATGAAATTTAATGATTTAAAATTCAACTTATTTTAAAGGATTCCAATGAACAATCTTAATATTATTTAATCTATTAGGATATTTTGAGATGTCTCCTCTAAACAGATATAATCTTGAAAATCTAAACTGCGCTGATTGCGCTTTAAAAATCGAAGAGGCATTGAAAAATTATAATTTTTCTGATGTGAAAGTAAACTTGGTTACTCAATCACTTTCTATAGCATCTGATGACTTAAAAACCATTAAAGGGATTGTTTCATCAATTGAACCTGATATTAAGGTTATTCCTTATAAGATAAATTCAATGGAAGGAAAATATCCCACAAAATCTCCTTTATATCAAATCGGGTTAGCATTAATACTCCTATTTTTCGGAGTGTTTGCGACAACGGATCCTATAATCCCCTTTTTCCATCTAGGAAACATTTTTTTATTTCTCGCGTATATCATAAGTGGCTGGAAAGTTCTTTATAAAGCATTTTTACAGCTTAAGCGAGCTGATTTTACGAATGAATATTTTTTGATGTCTATTGCCACTTTAGGGGCAATTTTTATCAATGAAATTCCTGAAGCAGTAGCAGTAATGGTATTTTATACGATTGGGGAATACCTTCAAACTCGTGCGGTGAACCATTCCCGACATGCCATAAGTTCGCTTATTGACATTAGGCCTGATGTTGCACATAAAGAAAATGGATCTGAAATTGTAAATGTCCCAATCTCTGAAATTAGTCTTGGAGATACGATACTTGTTAAACCTGGAGAACGTGTACCACTAGATGGAGAAATCCTTCAGGGTCAAACAACTCTTGATATGTCCTTTTTAACTGGGGAAAGCCATCCTATTGATGTTGAGGCAGGGATGGAAATTCTCTCTGGGTCTATTCCCTCTGGTAGCCTTCATATTAAAGTAACATCTCATTATTATGATTCAACTGTATCAAGAATACTTAATGCGGTGGAAAATGCAACGGAAAAAAAATCCAAAACAGAATTATTCATTACACGATTTGCGCGATATTATACTCCATTTGTTCTATTTTCAGCTCTATTTCTGGCTATCATTCCCCCCCTGATATTTGGAGGGTCGCTTAATGAGTGGATCTATCGCGCGCTTGTTGTGCTGGTTATTTCTTGTCCATGTGCCCTTGTTGTCTCTATTCCCTTGGTTTATTTTTCT
Source organism: Candidatus Heimdallarchaeota archaeon (assembly GCA_011364965.1). Classification (GTDB taxonomy): domain Archaea; phylum Asgardarchaeota; class Heimdallarchaeia; order Hodarchaeales; family Hodarchaeaceae; genus Hodarchaeum. The sequence goes on along the minus strand of RDOB01000003.1, from coordinate 439,467 downwards.
GGCATTGGGAAAAGCTCAAAAGATGGTATCTTACTTAAAGGAGCTAATACTCTTGATAAATTAACAAATATATCTACAGTGTTATTCGATAAGACTGGAACTCTTACAATTGGTAAGTTTAAGGTTGTTACCATAGTTCCTACACTTAGCTATTCTCCTAATGATATATTGTATTATGCAGCCTTAGCTGAAAGCCAATCGAATCATCCCATTGCGATTTCGATTCGTGAAGCATATGGAAAAGCAATCGATTCCTCATTAATTGCTGAATACGAAGAATTACCAGCTTTGGGGATTTCTATGAAAACCACTGATGATAATTTTATCGTTGTAGGCAATGATAAAATGATCCACGAAATTGATTGTTTACATACTGAGTGTATACAGCATGAAACAGCAGTTTATGTTGTACTAAATAGCAAATATATTGGCCATATCATAATTGATGATCAAGTTAAAGCAACTGCTCAACAAACCATTAAAGAGTTAAAGTCTTTAAATATTACTGATATCGCTTTATTAACAGGAGATACAAAACGAATTGCACAGAGAGTTGCAAATCAGGTTGGAATTGATCGTGTTTATGCTAGTTTAATGCCTTTGAATAAATTAGAAATTCTAGAGAAATACATACAAGTCCAAACAGGAAATAAGTATGTTGCATTTGTTGGGGATGGTATAAATGATGCTCCCGTAATAGCACGAGCGGATATAGGAATAGCGATGGCATTCGGTTCCGATGCGACAATTGAGGCCGCAGATTTGGTGATTATGGATAATAATCCCTCTAAACTTCCTCAATCTATAAAAATCGCAAAAAAAACCAGTAAAATAGCGAAACAGAATATTATTTTTGCACTAGTATTAAAAGGGGTTTTTATTTTTCTCGGAGCTATTGGCCTTGCTAGTATGTGGGTAGCTGTTTTTGGAGATATGGGAGTTGCTTTATTAACTATTTTAAACTCATTACGTTTATTACGTTAAGAAATCATATGTTTTCTAAAATCCCGTTTGCTCTTAAGAGAATTCTTGATAATAACTCTGTCGGCGCAATTTCTACTATTTCGGTATATAATATTCCCATTATCGATTTCGTTCCCTTTATTCCCCTTTCTGAGTCCTCATTGCTCTTTATTATTAAAAACACTTCCAAAATCATTAAAAATTTATCTAATAACTCTTATTACACTTTTACAATAGATGAAATTCATTTAGAGGATCCTACAAAAAATTCTGGTCTAATGTTTGAAGGAAGACTCACTGCTCTTCCCTTTAATCAAGATTTGATCGATAAAATAAATATTAACGAGAAGTTGAAAGAGATGGTCCAATTATTTGAGGGAAAAGTTACTAAAATAGTTATGTGGAGAGGTCCATATTTCAAGACAATCCGAACAAAAAAATAGATTTGAGTATTTCTCCTCCTTAGTAAATCTTATAACTCAAAGGGTAGGATTACTATTTTTTCAGGGATTATTTTGATCATCGTTCGTGCAATGAAAGGTTTCGGTGACCAACGTAACGGAAGATTTTTATTCTGATAATATTCTAATACTTCTCGGTACTTCCTTTGCAAAATCTTGTATGCAAAAAATAATTCTGGCCAAAACATCATGAAATATAAGATAGTCCAGAAAGTATTATGACCATAAACATGAGATTTTCCATAATAAATTATTTTATGGAACCCATCCTCAGTTTTTAGTATTAAACTTACTCGATTTTGATGTTGAAGATTTTTTATCTTTTTGGATACAATAGAAGTGTTGAAATACAGATTTACTCCATCAAAACCAAACAGAATCGGGGTGATATGTGGTTTATTTGCCAAAGATACAGAAGCGAAGAACCCATGGTACTCCTGTCTTAAAGCTTGGGAAACAGTCTTTGATATAGAAGTAGCTCGAATTCTTCGTAGCCAAATGGAATTGATTAACAATGAGAATATCGCAACGATGAATATGATAATGAATAGAGAAATCAGAATCGAATCTTCTAGCAGAAGGGGGATAGGCAGCCAGAATAGAAATATAAAGAAAGACTGGAAAATTGTTCTATCAAAGGCAGTTGTAATAGCTATATATGGTAGTAAATGCAGATTTCCTTTATTTTTTTTATGGATATAGTCAGAAAATAAGTAGTTTCTATAAAATATAGCTAATATAGCAAATCCTGAAGATACAACTCGAATACTAATAGCAAATAATAAAACAAAACAAAGAAACATAAACATTCCTTTTTGCTGAAATGGACTCTCAGATGAAAGATTGAAAGCTAAAAGAAAATTTTTTATTACATTTGACGAAATAATATACAAAATTCCTATTAAAGAGAAAAGAATCGTACAAGCTAGAGAATACTTAGAAATGAGGACGTTATAGAATCTTTTGTATACTCTAATCCCGTTTTTTAGGTTTTTAGGACATTTCAGATTTCTATACTGATCTGTGATTCGATTGAAGGAAAATGACCAAAGAATGATGCCAATTGTTGTGCTTCCAAGCAATATTCCCTTTTGAACTGAGAATCCTGTTGTGATAAAAAAAAGAATCATTAGAGATCCATAAATTGGAATTGAGCTCCCATATTGTATAATAGGGAATCGATTGATGATCTTTGGGCCGAAGAAAGGAATAATATTAATTAATGAATCCTCAAATAGGGAATGAGAGAGATTTAATTCTTCTTTATCCATTCAAGATCTTCCTAGTGCGTTAATCATTAGGATTTCTCTTTTTTTCATTCTTTTCTTCAAGATAGGCAATAAGATAAATACCTGCTAGGTGTGCGCAAATTAAAAGTACCCACAGGAGGAAGAAGATGACATCTGAATACGCATTAAACAACATTCCCATCAGTGCCCCATAGGAAGTAGCAACTACAATTGCATAAGCAAGTTCTTGGAATGCGAATTTTCTCATATATACATAGCACCTAGCTCATTTTTTTTTTAGTTCTAGAGTGAGAAATATAGATTTCTATCCGATAAAAATCATAATATCATCAGAATTTTTTTATTTTTAAGATTGCTTAATATATTTGCACATAAAAACTGATCTAAAAATCTCTAATCCTCGAACAGCTTTTTATTGAGATATTCGTCTATATGTGCTTTCTCGAGGGATTAGAATATAATACAGATTAAATGTGGTTTTGTAAAAAATCTTCAAAATCCTTCCAATGTGTCAATGTGGCATAGGGTATTGTTGGGATGGGATTTTCATATTGATCTCTCGATTTAAACCAAATAAATTTAATTTTCGCATTATGTGCAGCTAATGCGTCAAGATAAGAATCTCCTATGTAAACTGAATTATCAGGTGTTATATTCTGTTGTTGATACAATTCAAGAATCTTAAGAATACCTTCTGGATGAGGTTTTACGTTCTCAAATTGCTCACGAGTATATATGGGGATATCCTTCAAAAATGCGAATCGATCCTGATTCAAATAATGAGACACAGACTCCTGAGAATTATTTGTATAAATTACTGCTAAAATATCGTACTTTTTCAATAATTTAGGTACTTCTTCTGCACCAGTTATTACCTCAGCTTCTATTGCAGCCTTTTTCTCTTCCTCGGAAAGAATTTTTTTTCCTTGGTCAGCTCTATCTGGATGAATAAATGTTAATTTCTCCAATAACCGTAAAATTGGTGTTTTCTGAACTTCTGAAGGGGAGGGAGGTTCACTGTAAAGTTTTGCTATCTTCTTTCGAATTCCTGAATAATCCAACTTACTATTAACTAACGTATCATCGAGATCAAAAATAATTAATTTTATTTTTATGATAAACACCGCCTAAAGCTATTATGCCTTAAAAAATTGAGGTAGATATTTTTTATGTTCACTTAAGTAGTCATTAAGAAGATTTTCAGCTAATTGAAGGTCATCAAGCATTAATGAAAACGCTTGTAGTGCTTTTAATCTGTCTCCTTCTATTGAGGCATCAGTGATCAATTTTGCGATAGATATTTCCTTTACACACAACGCAGCAATTCCTTCAGGTAGTTTGCCAATTTTGATTCCTTTGGGACCGTTTTTATTGAGGGAAGCTGGAAGTTCTATAATTGCATCTCTAGGTAGATTGCTTATTACTCCATGATTTATTATATTGACAGCTTGTTCAGAAGTGTTGTCATCATATGCAATAGCGGCTATAACTTCATCCCCTCTTTCTAAATAATTAGGGGTGAGATCTAAAACTTGTTTATTACTAATTATGTTGTTAATTTTCGTCCACATAGCCATTCGTTGCTTTTTACCCCGATTAAAGTCATAAAGTTGAATGTTATATTGACTCCAATTCTCTTTCTTATAAGTATAAGGTAAGTATTCAGCTAAATGACAATCACCTGGTACGGGAAGAAAACCAAAAATCTCAAACATTTTTTGGGTTAGGGGTTCAAAATTTCGATTAATATTCTTTGCCTCATTCTTTATTCGAGGATACATTTCTTCTCCTGTTGACTTCTTCTTTATTTCCAGCATCCATGTAAAATGATTTAGTCCTGCAGCTTTGATATTATATTCCTGAATGGCTTTGCTAGTGAAATTAGCAAATTTTCCTTGGTTTTCATCTGTCCATTTATACTCTAAGTCCAAATCAGATGTGATTTCTAAGTCTTTAGCTAGATATCGTCCCAGTATTCCATAACCATGCCAAATTTGATGACATAGACCGATAAATTTTACTCCAGCCTTTTGAGCAGCATACCCAATCCGTGGAAGGGGATTAGTAAAGTTAATAAGCCACGCGTCAGGGATTAGGTCATGAATATCAGTTAAAATAGGTATAATGAACGCTAAACCTCGCGCTGTATGTCCAAAACTTCCTGGTCCTCCATTTTCTGCATAATGCCAAATATTATGCTTAATACCAATTTTATAATCTTTGAACCAAGTATCTTCCCGATCTTGAGCCACGGAAAGAATAACGAAATCACTATCGGGAAGTGCTTCCTTCCTATTTGTGCACATGGAGATTTTTATGTTAGATTTCCATTCTCGGTTGATTAGTTTTGCCAAATGAAATATTTTGAGGAGATTTGGTTCATTAATATCAACTAATACTAATTCGGCCGAATTCTGAAATTTTCTGTTATTCAATATTCCAGTTAAATTCTCTAAGCCAAAACTTGCACTTCCCGCGCCAATTATTGTGATTTTTGGGCCATCTATCATATTAGATCTCCAATTTATACTTCAAAAACATTTAGATTAATACTCCCGATGATTAATGATTTAACTTTTGAAATGCCTTTTTATTATGTTTATAGAGGTTTAAAAACTCCTTGAAAAGCTGATTATAAATTTTAACATTTTCTCTGATTGGAGAAAATTCTCCCGAATATTGTGTTAATCTGGGAATTTGATTGAAATTTATATATCCTAATCCAACTGAGGCGATAAATGCTGCGCCCCTTGCATTTGCTTGTAAAGGATCCTTTATTCTTTTAATTCGTTTGTTTAATACATCAGCATAAATTTGTACCCAAATATCTGATTGCGCTCCTCCACCAATGATGTTTAGAGGATCTAATTTTCTTTTTGTAAAAGCTTCAAGGTATTTCAATACCCATCGTGAGTTATATGCAACACCTTCAAAGGCTGCTCGTACAATTTGTTCTTTTTTCGAGTTTAAAGATAAATTAAATATAATTCCGCGAACATAATGGTCATCTATGGGAGTCCGTTCCCCATAAAGCCATGGAGCAAAAATTAAATTTTCACTTCCTGGGGCGACCTGTTCCGCTAATCGATCAAACATTTGATAGACTTCTTGCTTGCCAAAATATTCCTCATCATCTGAATAAAATATGTTATCCCGCAGGAAATTCAAGCATTGTCCAGCACTTTCCTGCTCATTTGCTGTGAAATATCTTCCAGGAATTGCAGAGGGTAAAGTAGCTATATTATGAAAAATATCGGTCTTCTTAAAAGGAACATGAGTTATAATCCAAGAACTTGTACCAATATAAATATGTCCTTGATAATCTTGAACTGCTCCTGATCCTATTATAGCTGATTGGAGATCGGGAGACCCCATCACGACTTTTACGTTGTTGTTAATTCCTAATATATCAGCAACTTCACTTCTAACCGTACCCAAAACATCTGTTGCTTGCATTAATTTAGGGAACTTATCCTTAGAAACCCCGAGTCTTCTTATTAACGATTTGTCATAGTGAATATTATTAATGTCTTGAATATTTGTGACCCAATGCAACATAATTGAATCGAAAGATGCTGCAATTTTACCTGTTAATTTAAAATTCAAGTAATCTTTGGGTTCAAGAAATACTTGTGTATGTTGATAAATGTCTGGTTCTTCATATTGAAGATATAAAATGTGAGCAATAGGATCTTTACCTGAAAGCGATGGAGCTCCTCCTGATTTTCTGACAAACCTTATAATATCTTGAACTGGATATCCTGAAACTTTTATTAATCCACGCAACCTTTTCTTGACATAAGGTGCTCCACGTGAGTCCATCCATATTATTGCATTTTTTAAATAGTCTCCATTTTTGTCTACTGGAACTGTTCCAGACCATTGACTCGAACAACAAACCCCTACAATATTATCTATAGGTATAAGCTGTTTGTCAATTAAATATTGCGATGTTTTTATCAATGCTTCCCACCACTCATCTGGATTTTGTTCCGCTCCTCCTTTCTCCTTTAGATAAATTGGAGTCGATTTAAATACAAAGTCAATAATTTCTCCATAGACTGATACTAAGGCAGCTTTTATTCCAGAAGTTCCGTGATCAATTGCTAGGATATATTTTTCTTCATTCATGTTCTTATTCATCTGTTTACTTATCGTTTTATCAAAGATCTAAGGTATTAATATTGCCTTCTGAATCAATTATTTCAATTAAAAGAGGAGATCCCCCTCCTGTTGTTGAGTCCAAATCAAGATGTTCTCGCATAACTTCTAAGAACTCCAATGGATTTACACATGCTTCTGGTGGAAGTACTCCTTTACCTCGTACCTGATTTCGAATCATTAAAATAGTTCCAAAAGCTGCTGGTAATCCAGTTCCCTCTCCCATTGCTTTTCCTTCTGAAGTTAAAGAGAAAATACATTTCTGAGGCTTTTGATCCTTTATTCCTTCTACAACAATTTTTATACATCCTTGTTGAGGCCCAAAATTTATTTCTTTCAAAATTCTTTCCCTCTGGTGAATAATATAAGGAATAATAAAATCTAGGGACGAAATAAGATTTCCCTTCACATTTATCAGGGTATTATCATTTAATCCTAGTTTAACAAGGTCTCTTATAAGATAAAAATACTCTGGAGGTAAAACTGTTCCCTTATTTGTAACACGATCGATGATTTCAAGATATTTGGGTAATGTAATGGTCTCTGGATGAGGGTAAGGATGTACGCGATATGTACCTATTTTATGAAACAAGATCTCTTCCTCCAACGCTTCACCATTCTTCCCAAAGAAATTTACATTTTGAAAACTTCCATTTATAAATACCGGAATCTCAATACTCATTGAATGAATGCGATGATAAATAACTGCAGCACCTTCGAATGGTTCACCACCATGTGCATGATATATATCTACCGATTTAACAGTATCAAGCAGTTGCTTGGCAGCAAATTTTGCAAGTAGGTTTGTTACTCCTGGTGAACTGCCCATTCCTATCAAAGCTGTTATTTTTGCTTCTTTTGCCAATTTATCCATGCTCAGAACTTCTCTTGTGGCATCAACATCATCATTTACATCAATATAGTTCTTTTTCATTTCAATAGCTACACGAAGAACTAATGGTCCATAAAGGTAAAATGGCCCAATACAGTTTAGAACAACATCTACCTGTTCCAATTCTTTCTTGAGGTCTTGGATGTTTTCTACATCTATCTGCTTGAAAATGATTTTATTTGAACCCAATTCGGTAATAATTTCATTTGCTTTCTGGTGATTTTTGTCTCCGATAATTATCTTGGAAACATCTGCAAAAGTGCCAAGTGTTTTCACAGCCATACTGCCAACAACGCCACAACCACCTAAAACTAAAATAATTGCCATTTCTCTGAAACTTCCTATTATCTAAAATGCAATATTAAGATTATACCATTAATTCTCTAATTATGTGCTTTTTTTAGGGAAAATATTCACTTCTATTTCGATTTTTGTTGTGATACAATTCAATGAGACCTATTTAAATCATAGAGATTTCAATTACCAAATTGAATGATCCAATTTAAAAAATAGCAGTTATTTATTCTCTTCAACAACAAACTAATGAAAACAATTAAGCTATCTAATTAGTAAAATATATTGATAGATGTGTCATTATGGGCTTCAAATCCTTTTTTACCAAAAAAGATAAGTCAAATTACCATAAAAAAAGGTTAAATAGCAATATTGATGACTTTAAACCAAAGGACTTCATTTTTCGACATATAGCGGATTTTGAAGAAGAAATTTCTCTATTAGATGAAAAAAAGGTCATAAATGCAGCGATAGAATACATTCGTTCTCATTTTGAGGTTCAACGAGTTTCTATTGCTATTTACGACGAATCAAAAGATGGTTTCATAGTCTTTGCATCTACCATGGATGATAGTATTGAATTAGGAGAAGGAAGGTTCATATCATCATCCGATTCCTATTTAAAACAAGCATTCGTTGAAAAACGACCTTTCTATAACCCCGATTTAACAAAATCAGAATCACCAACAAAAATCGGATTGGAGTTAAGAAGATCCAATTTAAGAACAACATTTGTTATTCCAATGATATACCAAGATATTTCAGTTGGTTGTCTGAATATTGGATCCAATCTGATTGATGCGTTTTCTGAGGAACTTCAACAAATCTTTGTTATTTTAGCAAAACGGTTATCGCTTGCGCTCCAGAATGCTCTGCTTCATGAAAAACAAAAGCAAACAACAACCAAATTATTCATTATTAATGAAGAACTAAAAGAATCAGAAGAAAAATATCGTACTTTGGTAGAAAATGCCTCTGATGGAATTTTAATAATACAAGATGGAATTACGAAGTATCTAAATGAAGCTTCAGCTGAATTGGCTCAAGTGAATCGAGAGGATATTATTCACACTCCTTTCATCAATTATATTCATCCAGATTCGTTAGAGTTTTTTAAGACCCGTTATGAAAAGCGAATGGCCGGAGAAAATGTCCCAAATATTTATGAAACGAAAATTAAGACTTCGAAGGGGACTCCACTTGAAGTTGAGATTAATGCAAGTGTTATTAACTATCAGGGCCGACCCGCGGATCTTGTTACTGTTCGTGATATAACGAATCGTAAAAAAGTAGAAAGAGAACTCCTTGAAAGTGAAGAACGATTTCGAACCATTATAACCAATAATGTTGTAGGTGTGTGGGTTACAGATAAAGAAGATATAACTACATTTATTAACCCAGCCTTGGAAGAAATGATTGGTTATTCTCAAGAGGAATTAATTGGTAAAAAGGTTATAGAATTTCTTCATCCTGATTCACTAGAATTTTTTGAGGATGTTAGAATTCAAAGATATATTCAAGGAGTGCCTTCTTCAATATATGAGTTGAAATGGAAGCGCAAAGATGGTTCTATTCTTGTAACACGAGTTGCAGGAGCTGCATTATTTAATCAAGATCGTGAATTAGTAGGGTCATTTGGAATGCTTTCTGACATTACTAGGGAGCGTGAGGCTTTAGAAGCTCTAGAGAAGAGTGAGGAGCGATATCGAACCTTAGTTGATTTATCACCAGACGCTATAACAATGACTGATCTTAAACTCAATGTGATTGAAGTCAATCAACAAGCTTTAGAATTATTTGGGGCTGAAAATTCCTCTGAAATCATAGGTATGAATGCTTTGGATTTAATTGCTCCTGAGGATCGAACAAAGGCTATGGAGAATGCTCAGCGGGCATTTTCTGAAGGAAAACCAATAAGTGAAGAATATATGCTCCTGAGAAAAGATGGTTCTATTTATCCTGCTGAAATGAATGCTAAGTTAATATTGAATGAAAATAATGACCCTACTGCATTTATTTCTATCACTCGCGACATCACTAAACGTAAAAAAACCGAGAGGTTACTCTTAGAATCGGAAGAGCTTTATAGGAATTTAGTTGAAAGAGCAAATGATGGAATAACGATTGTACAAGATCAAGTGCTTAAATATGTCAATCCCCGTTTAGCACAAATCACAGGATATTCAATTGAAGAACTGGAGGGATCATTATTTAGTAAATATCTTCATCCAGCTTCTAAAGCGCTAGTGGAATCATATTATAAACTTCGAGCAGCAGGAGAAGCTATCCCGCAAATTTATGAGGCCAAAGTAGTTCGAAAGGATGGGAATCCAGTTGACATAGAGATCAATGCAGGAATAATTATTCATGAACACAAACCTGCTACATTAACAATTATACGTGATATAACTTATCGAAAGATGGCAGAGAAAGCGTTAAGACAGGTAAAGAAGGAGGAGGAACGGTATCACGCTATGTTGTCTCATTTTCTTAATAATGATCTTCAAAAAATAATCAATAATTTAGATTTAATTTCTCTTGAATATGAAGCCCATAAAAAACTTAATTTGACAAATGTGAATACGATCATTGAAATTGCTAGTCGTTCTTCGAAAACCATTGACAATGTGAATAAAATTTTTGCAATCCTTCAAACTCCATTTACCAAGGACGATATATCAGTTAATTTACTTTCTATACTTGAAGCAACAATTTTTAGGTTGACTGCTGATCTCTCTTACGAGATTCCCATTAAATTAAAGCGAGAACAGATCTCAAAAGATATCTATTGCGATGAAAACATAGAGCGTGTTTTCTACGAGTTATTAACATTTATTTTAGGGACTCGTGGAAAGGATGTTTCCCTCTATTCTCCAATAATCGTTGAAGGAAGACAACAATCAGTTTATTTCTCAGTTGTGATGCGAGACGATTACTCTGATACGATTTCGGATGAGCTCAGTAAGAGCTTATCGGGTAAAATCACGGATGAATGGGAATATCAGGGGCATTTCAGTGGTTTAGCGTTAGCTTCTGTAATAATGCAACATTATGGAGGGCAATTAAAAATACGGCCCATATATAACAGAGGAAATGAATTTCAACTTCTTTTTCCTATAGAATTATTTTAGATCTAAAACGTAAAAAGTCAAAAATTTGGAAAGAAAAAGATTTGGAAGAAAATTTCTTCCAATTAAGTTAATCTAACTAAATTAAACCTTGTGCGATCATGGCTCGAGCAACTTTCATAAAACCTGCAATGTTGGCACCAATAACATAGTTTCCCTTGGCACCGTATTTTTCTGCAGTTTCATATGCATTTTTATGGATATTTTTCATAATTTCATGAAGTCTTTGGTCTACTTCTTCCCTAGTCCATGCCAATCTGAGACTATTTTGAGACATTTCTAAACCAGAAGTCGCTACTCCACCTGCGTTTGCAGCTTTACCTGGGCCGAATGAAATACCTGCTTCAAGGAAGATTTCAACACCTTCAGGAGTTGTTGGCATATTTGCACCTTCAGAAACGGCTAAAATACCGTTATCTACGAGAATCTGGGCATCATTGGCGTCAATTTCATTCTGAGTCGCACAAGGAAATGCAACATCACATTTGATTTCCCAAGGACGTTTTCCTGGATAATAGTCGGCATTAAATTTATCTGCATATTCTTTTATACGTCCTCGTCGAACTTGTTTTAACTCAAGGAAGAAGTCATATTTTTCTCCAGAAACGCCATCGGGGTCATAAATAAAGCCACTGCTGTCAGAAAGGGTCACTACTTTGCCACCAAGTTGATTGACTTTTTCAGTAGTATACTGAGCAACATTTCCAGACCCAGAAACCGTAATGACTTTACCCTTAAAGTCTACATTGCGGACTTTTAACATTTCTTGCGCAAAATAAGTAGCGCCATAACCTGTAGCTTCAGGTCGGACCAGTGAACCGCCCCAATCCAAACCTTTTCCAGTTAAGACTCCAGTGAAGTTATTGCGAATTTTTCGGTATTGACCATATAAATAGCCAATTTCACGACCACCAACACCAATATCTCCTGCGGGAACGTCAGTAAATTGTCCAATATGACGGAATAGTTCGTCCATAAACGACTGACAGAACCGCATGACTTCATTGTCGGATTTTCCTTTCGGATCAAAATCTGAACCTCCCTTTCCGCCACCCATAGGCAATCCTGTCAAGGAATTCTTAAAGATTTGTTCAAAACCTAAGAATTTAATAATTCCTAAGTAAACACTAGGATGGAAACGTAATCCTCCCTTATATGGTCCAATTGCATTATTGAATTGTACTCGGAAACCCCGATTCACATGGATCTCTCCATTATCGGCCATCCATGGAACTCTAAACATAATAACTCTATCTGGTTCAACAATTCGCTCTAAAATCTTATATTTAGAGAATTCAGGATGTTTGCTGATTGCTGGTTCCAATGACTCTAATACTTCATAAACAGCCTGGTGAAACTCTTTTTCACCTGGATTCTTTTCGACGACTTTTTGGTATATTTTATCAACATCTGTCATCTGTAAATCGACCTTTATTACTACTGTTCATACCATTTTTAGATAGACCAGTTCTACAAATGGGTTTTACCATTATTTAGTAATAAATAACAAAACCCGTCGTGAAAAGGCTATTTTCTGCTTGTATTTATGTTATTTGAAGGACTTGTTTCTGAGATAAATAGAGCAGATTTTCCTTGAAAGCAAGTTATTGTCCTTTAGGAGCACATTATTTTACAATTATTGCCAGATTTTTTTCAAATGAAATAAATTTCATTATTAGCAATAAGTACTCCTTAAAATATGAGAAGCAGAAAGGAATATTCTTTTTAAATCTTTCAAACATCTAGAATTGAGAACGAATGGTCACAAATAAATTCCCCAACGAGTATATCAAACCCGAATTCAATCTGGATTATAAACCAAAATATCAAATATTCAGTGAATTAATGAAACGAAGGATAAACAAGGTACTACTTGTTTCCAGTTATTACGATAACTTTATCTTAGAAGAGGATGGGAGATTATCTGATCAAATATTTGAAGAATTTCATAATCTGAATCTTAGAACGATGCCAGTTATCACACGAGTATCTACACCAAGAGATGCCTTAGAAGCATTGAAAACCCATTCATTTGATCTTGTTATTACAATGAAACGACTAGGTGGTGATATTGATCCATTTTCTTTTGGTCAAAATATAAAAAAGATACAGGATATTCCTGTTGTTCTTTTATTAACGAACACACCAAATGTGTTATCGTTACCAGATAAATCAAAACAGCAAGGAATTGATAGAATTTTTGTTTGGAATGGGGATTCGACAGTTTTTGTTGCCATCATAAAGCACTTGGAAGATAGTTTCAATGTTGATCATGATACCAATGTTGGTTTAGTTCGTGTTATTATTGTGGTTGAGGATTCAATTCGATTTTATTCGTTATTTTTACCTGTTCTCTATAGTGAATTGGTGAAACAGACTCATAGGTTAATCACAGATGGGATTAATGATTATCATAATTTATTGCAGATGAGAGTCAGACCCAAGATTCTTTTGGCAGAAAATTATGAAGAAGCTATGTGTCTATATCAGAAATATAAAAATTACGTTATTGGGGTAATATCTGACGTCAGATTTACAATAGAAGGAAAATTAGATCAAGAAGCGGGTATTAAGTTTATTCAAGATGTTAAAAAGTCCAATCCAACTCTTCCATGTGCTCTCCAATCCAGTGAACCTAGAAATGAGGCAAAAGCGAAAGTTCTAAACGCATTTTTTATTAATAAAAAATCTCGTAGGCTTCTCAAGAACCTTCGTACATTTATGCTACGTTACCTTGGTTTTGGAGTTTTTAAATTTAGGCTAGAAGACGGTACCATAGTTGGAAGAGCTCGAAATATTCATGAATTATATGAGGCCATCTCAGAAGTTCCCGGAGAGAGTCTTGTTTATCATGGATCTCACGATCATTTTTCAGGTTGGCTAATGAACAGAGCTGAGTTTTCTATAGCTCAAAAGTTAAAACCAGTTAAAGTATCTGAGTTTGATAGCTCGGAAGAATTGCGAAAATTTCTTTTAAATGCCATTAATGAGATATTAATCGAAAAAACAGGCGGAGTTGTACATGATTTTTCTCGTGATACTTTTCATCCTTCCATTAGATTCACTCGATTACGTCCAGGTTCTTTAGGTGGAAAAGGGAGAGGAATTGCATTTTTGCAGTTCTTACTAAACGCATTTTTACTTGCTGACGATTTAGCTACAGAATTTTCAATCAGGATTCCAAAAACCATTGTTATTGGTACTGATGAATTTGATGGTTTCATGGAAGATAATGAAGAGCTTTACGACATAGCATTATCCGATGCATCAGATGATGCTATTAAAACCGCTTTTAAGAATGCTCATCTTCGCCAGGGTCTAAAAGAAGATCTCTCATTTATCCTCAAAACTCTTACTGGGCCTCTGTCCATTCGATCTTCTAGTTTACTTGAAGATTCACAATATCAACCATTCGCAGGTGTTTTTGAAACATATATGCTTCCTAATAATCAAAATATGGAAATCAGGTTGAATCTCCTTTGTTGTGCAATTAAATTAGTATATGCTTCTTCATTTCTGAAACGGGCTAAATCTTATGCAGAGGCAATAGGAGGGTCAATTGAAGAATCTAAAATGGCCGTTGTCATTCAACAAGTAGTAGGAAAGAAACGAAAAAACAATTTATCCTATCCAAGTTTCTCAGGTGTTGGAACATCATATAACTATTATCCTATTTCCTATCTCGAACCATCAGATCGTGTTGCGTTTCTAGCTATAGGTTTAGGAAAAACAATTGTTGATGGTGGACTTTCTCTACGATTTTGTCCAAAATATCCTGAATTAAATTACCATTCAGTAGATCAATTATTAGATAATACTCAGAAGTCTTTTTTTGCCATCGACCTTAGTTCAACTGCTGCTGATATTTATGAAGGAGAATACTCATTTTTAGTAAAAGAAAGTGTTTTTGATGTAGAAGAAGAAGTTCTTTTTGAGATTGCAGATACATATGATTATAATGATAAAACTTTGAAACCTGGATATACTGGGGAAGGGACTCCAGTTATTACTTTCAATAAGCAACTTAAATACAATAAAGTTCCTTTGGCCCCATTAATTAATAAAATACTAGCTTTAGGGGAACAAGCAATGGGCTGTAGTGTTGAAATAGAATTCGCAGGTAATTTTCAACAGGATCCATCCAAACCAACCACTTTTTACCTCCTCCAAATTCGACCATTTACTGAAATGGATGATAACACCTTAGAGGAATCAAAGGAACTTGAGAGGGATAAATTGGTTGTTTATTCTTCACAAGCCTCTGGAAACATGGTGATCAAGGATATTAAGGATATAGTGTATGTGAAACCAGATAATTTTGATAAATTACGCACTCCCGAAATTGTAGATCAACTAGATGCGTTCAACAAGAAATTAAGTGATCAAAATGCTCCTTATGTACTATTGGGATTTGGTCGCTGGGGAACATTTGATAGATTTCTCGGGATTCCAGTGAAGTGGAACAACATTTCAAGTGCAAAAGTAATCATTGAAGCAGGTTTACCAGATTTTCAAATCGAGCATTCTCAAGGAAGTCATTTTTTCCAGAATATAACTACTGCAAATATTGGTTACTTATATACAAAATTTAATTCGGAAGAAGATTTAATCGACTGGGATTGGTTGAAACAACCTAATTTGATGATAGATGAAACAGAATTTGTCCGACATATTCGATCAAATAATTCTTTTTATATTCGAATAGACGGAAAGAAACGGCAAGGGAGTATAGTAAAACCCAGTACCCTGTGAATCATTACTATTGACTAAAAAAAGGGATAAATCTAAATGTTGTGACGAGGAAATCGATTGAAAAAAAGACTATCAAATATTTCTACTTATAAACTCAATTTGAGGTGTAAAAATGGAAAAAAATGAGCTTAAAAAACAGTTTAGTCGATGGTCAGATCTAAAATACTATTTTCCATATAAGGAACTAACAGGGGCTCCTAAATTACGATTACTAGTCATTACCTGCATGGATTGTCGAATTGTTGACGAGGTTTTTGGAGTAACAGAACCAGGCCAAGTAACTATTATTCGAAATGCAGGTGCTTTAGTAACCCCCGATTCACTTCGATCTACATTGATTGCAGTATATGAATTAGGTGTGAAAAATATTGCTATAGTGGGTCATACACATTGTGGTGGAGCCATGAGTACCTCTCGAATGAATTCTATGCTAGAAAAGATGGCTAATAGTGCTGATATTACTCCAGTTGAGACTTTGAAGCTACTTGGATCTTCCTCTGTTGAACAAGCATTTTTGGGTTTTAATGA
Organism: Candidatus Heimdallarchaeota archaeon; assembly: GCA_011364965.1. Lineage (GTDB taxonomy): Archaea > Asgardarchaeota > Heimdallarchaeia > Hodarchaeales > Hodarchaeaceae > Hodarchaeum. The sequence continues at coordinate 423,038 of RDOB01000003.1, read as the reverse complement.
TGTAGAGAATCAAGTAATAGAATCAGTACTGAAACTTCGAAGGCATCCTTTGATTATTGCAGCTGATGTTAAAGTCGAAGGGTTTGTTTATGATACAGAGAATGGTATTATAATCGATCTAGAGGAGGAATAATCAAGCTAAGAAGGTTTAACTTAAAACTGTCACTTCTAACGGTGTCTTTGGTAGAACTTCACACCCTTTTTTCGTGATTACTATCGGACCTTCATATCGAAATCCAACATGATCTTCTGGGGCCATATACTGCATGGCACAAATCAACATCATATTCTCTTTATAGATATGATCTGGGTTTGTCCAGTAAGGTAAGGGTCCATCATTCATTCCAATCCGCCATTCATCTCCCATAAGTCCAATTCCATGTTCGAACCCTGGAACTAGATATTGTGCAAATCCTCGTAAATCAGCCCAATCCATAATGTTATCTGCGATCTCTGCGGGTGTCATTCCAGGAGCATAGAGGTCCAAGACTCGTGTAATGGTTTCAAGAAAATATTTTGCATGCATTTTTTGTGTTCTGGATACAGGTGAAATGAGATAGTTATGTGCATGATCTCCAAGGGCTAGTTTGTACATCGCGTGTAAATCAACCATCAGGGGTTCCCCTGCGTATATTGGGCGCCGTGTTGCTGGAGTACACGCCCCCATCGGGTAAGAAGTTCGATAACCAGACGCGATCTCATTTCCTCCAGTAAAAGACCATGCCCATTCACTTCCCGCTTTCCTCATGGCGTAATCGGCTAATCCTGCAATCTCTGTTTCAGTCATTCCGATTTCTAGTCCTTCTAAAACTGCTTTGTGGCCTAGATCCACAATTTCAGATGCTTTCCGAAATCGATTGATTTCTCCTGACTCTTTGAACATAGAGATTTCATCAATAATGTCTATGCTATTAATGAATTCTGCATAAGGTAATTTTTTTGTCAAATAATTATACTCTTCAGTAGTTAGATACCCTTCTGGTAAATAATTACTCAATCCAAGCTCCACTCCAATCTTCGCTTTACCACCTGTTAAACAATCTGTAATAGCATCAGTTAAAACATCTAGTTGATGACCACCACCAAGAGGACCAAAACCTCTCACATCGTCAAGCCAGCTTTCATCACGAACTCGTTCTGCGTCGATTATAAAAGTATAGATTATTGGTTCCCCTTCTTGAGGAATGATGATAAATGACCTCCAGGGACAAAATACATCTCCAACATAACTCAAAGTTCGTAACCGTGATCCTAAATATACAGCTAGATTCCATTCTTCCATTTTTTGTTGAATTCTCTTTAATCGTCTTTGGTGGTCTATTGAATACTCGTCCATCATAATGATTCCCTTTAAAATTCAGTTGGTACGGTAGCAATAATTTTATTCAACCGATCAACTACACTTGCAAGTCTTAAAGCCTTCACCATATTTCCTTTTAATTTTATTTGATTTCGCATGAGCGCTGATCTCGCTCCCAATTTCGCTTGGGAAATAAGGGCAAACGTTTCATAATCACCGTGAATTTGAAACTCTGATGAGCGGGAAACAACTTCATCTTTATCTGTTCCAACTAAAGCTTCGGTTAGCAATCCTTTCTCAAATTTAAAATATAAATAATGGATCTTTTTATCAGGACAATTTTTATAAACATTTTTCATCGATGAAGAGACATTTTTCATATCCTCTGCGCTTAAATTTGCTTTTATTTGCACTATAACTTCATCTAACCATTCTTGGCTAAGATATGAGAGTTTTTTTTGTTTTTCAGACAATTACCTAATCCCCAATTATAATCAATACAATCTGTCTTTGACTTGAAGAACTCTTTATAATATTAACCACACTATTTTAGAGTTTAATTTTAAATAAATCCATCTCATCATCAACTGAAAAGGATTCTAGGTACAGAAATTGAATTAAGTCGGTATTGACCTTAAAAATAGTTGTTTTTCATTTTCAAACTACTCTCTCTTTTGCTTTTAAAAGGAAAAAATCATATCATTATTGTATGTCAACTCAAATAAAAACTGCAAAAAAACCAAAAGATTCCGATGATCAAATGTCTTATCTGGAAAAAAAGTATGGGAAAGAACCTCTAATTACTGCTAAGGAACTAAAAGAAACTCGCTGGAGCTGGCACTGAATAGTTCTTGCACGTTGGGGTTCCTATTGCCTTCAGATAGTGTTTCTATGTTATCATCAGGTTTTTAATTCATAATAAATTAGGAAAAGCACGAAGCAGAATAGTTCCTGTTAAATTTTGGAATTTGTGAATCTAATATTCTATGGGAATATCTATCATGAAAATTAAATACAGTAAAATTGGGTTGTTTGGAAAAAAAGGTAACAAACGATAAAATAGGAATATAAAATATGAGCTATATAGTTAATCTCGCATTAAATATAATGACTAATAGTTTACAGGGTACAGGTATATTCGTTTGTAATAAAATTAAATAAGGTTATATCAGAAATGATAGGGATAGACCGTGGACTTTCCGTCCTGAACCATCTCTGGCCTTTATATTTTCCAGTGTAGCTAGGTGAGTGTGATCCACCAACAATTATATAATCCAAGTCCGGATTGATCTGTTTCACTACTTTTCCTCCCTTCTTGCAAATCAAAGTCTCGAATGCCTCTGGGGTATAGGGTTTGTTAGATGCAGGATCAACAAGCTCAATCTCTCCTGTAATATAAAATGATTTGCCTACAAGAGATGGATATTTCCAGATATTTGGACGCTTTCCTTTCTCATTTAGATAGTCTCTCGGATTAACTCCAACTATAGAAGGGTTTGAAAAAAACTCAGATCTAAGGGCTTTTAAGAAAAATTTGTGAATTTCATTAAAAGAGAAGTCACAAGGATATCTTATCCATCGAATAATCTTAACAATAGGATAATCTCTCTGATGCATATGTAGTTGTTCATCATATGAAGGTGGCACGATAAGATGTCGCGAGAGAAAATATTTCCTGAAGGCCTCCGCATCATATTCACGATAGTCAAAATTAGATATTATTTCTGAGACTTCAAAATAGATTGAAAAAGGGATATCACTAGGTCCAACTTCGTCTATTAGAGCTGCGAGTTCGCTATAATTACATGCCTCGGATGCACTATAGTCAACATAAAAACTTGCAATAATTTCCTTATCCAATTCATTATCACTTCCCTATTTTAGACTGTGTTTTTCGAGAGTATTTTTATATATTAAAATCAATGAACTAGTATTGATCATAGGAAGGGATTAGCTTGTTAACATCGAGGTTTTAACATAAAAAGTCTTCTAAAATAGCATTAGATTTATTTATTCAAATGCAGATTTTTATTTTAAAGAACAGAATTAATAGGGATTTGTAAATTATGGTATTAAATGGAAAGGATACCTGCGATAAGGTTATAGAGCTAGCATTAAGCCAAGGTGTAGATTATATTGAGGCTAGATATGAGCAGTACATGAATAATCAATTCATATTAAAAAATGGAACACCTGAACTTGGTGCTTTTGACCGAACCAGTGGGATTGGAGTCCGTGTACTAGTTGAGGGAGCAATGGGATTTACATCATTTAATGTCTATACACAGGATTATGTAGAGAATGCCGTAAAACAGGTATTAAAACTTACAAGAGCAAGTGCTCGCTTAAGGAAGCAACCAATTATCTTCTCTGAGGAGAAGGCATCAGAAGGGAAATATAAAGTTGGTGCTCTTAAGTCTCCTGCAGATACCTCCCCTGAGGAAAAAATGGACTTACTCTTCACTATTGATAAAAGTATTAGTAATTTACCAATTCCCTTCCGAATTGTTATGCTAATGGATACCATTAGAGCAATATACTTAATTACTTCGGATGGGTCGAAGATAGAGTCAGAAATCCCAAGTTTAAACTTTTTTGGAATATTAACAGCTGTTGATCCAAATCGAGGAGCCATGGAACAGGCAAGCTATTCAAAAGGGGCAACTGGTGGATATGAATGGATTGATAAATGGGATTTAACAAATTTTCTTTCAACAGAAGCAGAAATTCTTTCTAAAGTGGCCGCTAAAGCCCAAGAATGTCCTAAAGGAGAACTAGATTTTGTCGTTGGACCGAATGTGTGCGGATTAATTGCCCACGAGAATTGTGGTCACCCCTCTGAGGCTGATCGCATCTTGGGACGAGAAGCAGCTCAAGCGGGAGAATCTTACTTAAATGTTGACAAACTCGGTGAACAAATAGGTTCAGAATATGTAACGATTATTGATGACCCTACTATCTCTGGTTCTTACGGATTCTACAAGTTCGATTCTGAGGGAGTAAAAGCGAGGCCTAGATACCTAATAAAAAAGGGTATATTTACCGAAATGCTTCATAATCGAGAATCAGCAGGATTTTTAGGTACATCTTCAACTGGAGCTGCACGAAATTCAGCATATAACAGGGAACCTATTCCGAGGATGGCGAATACATATATCTCAAATGGTGATTTCGGATTTGATGAAATCTTTGAAGACATAAAACTAGGAATATATATGAAGAACTTCTCAGAATGGAACATAGATGATCGGAGATTCCAAAGTCGATATGTCGGCCGAGAGGCATATTTAATCAAGGATGGAGAATTATCATCGACCTTAATAAGAAGACCCGTATTAGAAACAACAACTCCAGGATTATTCAGTGCTATTGATGGAGCGACAAAAATTTTAGAATTCGACGCTGCTATGTGCGGAAAAGGGGATCCAATGCAAGGGGCTCCAGTTTGGCATGGCGGTCCCGAAGGAACTCGAATAAGGAGCATAGTGGTGAGATAGATGGACTCGGAACAGACAAATACTCTTACTCTTGATGAAATTATAGATAAAAGTATGCAATACCTTGAGAAAACCAACCCTGATGATATAATTGTCTATGGTTCAGATGAAATCCGATTTCAATTGCGGTTTAGTAAGAATGATATTATAGTTAGTAAACGATGGGCTAATGTTCAAGCAGGATTTTTTTACGTCAAAGATAAGAAGATTGCTACTACAGATATCTCTGACATATCAAGTATGGAAGCTGTTTACAAATCTTTAGATGAATTAATTACCTTTGGTAAAGCAATTCCTCCAAAAGACGATTATGGAGGTATAGCAAAAGGTCCCTTTCAATATAAGAAACTTAGTGGATTATATGATCCTGATATTGTGAATTTTCACGAGAAAGCTGTTGATCAGGTTGAGGAGGGGCTTAATGCAGCTATCGATCATGGTGCGAAACATAGTGCAGGAATTTTGGTTTGGGGTTATAGCAGATCAAAGATTAAAACTAACAACGATGTTGAATTTAAAACTTTAAATTCGAGTTTTGAGTTTCTAATCAGATCCTTTTTAGAACCAACTGAATCAGGACAGGGATTAAGCGTTGGTAGGATGTTGAACTCATTAAATACTCAACAAGCAGGTCAAACAGCAGGAGAAATAGCTTTTCAGTCAAAAGGAGGGAGAAAAGGGGAACCTGGCAAATACGATGCTCTCTTATCTCCTACAGTTGTGGCTGATATCGTTGGAGCAACTATCAGAGGTGCTAATCCTTTTAGTATCGATATAGGAAGATCTTGGCTTAAGGATAAAATTGGAGATAAAGTTGCATCTGAGAAATTTACTGCTTATGACGACGCGACTGTACCAAATGGTATTCGCTCTCGCTTTGCTGATATTGAAGGTGTTCCCAGTCAACAAACGACTTTATTTGAAAATGGAGTATTAAAAGGTTTAATACATAATACATCCACTGCTAAAAAGCTTGGAACCACAACTACATCTAATGCTGGTTTGATAATTCCCTCAAATACCAATATCCTTATTGAACCTGGAATATTTACTTTTGAGGAACTTATTCGTGAATCCAAAAAACCAACAATTTTGGTAACCAGCAATTGGTACACTCGTACAACAAATGCAGCTGAAGGAATATTCAGCACAATTCCACGAGATGGGATGTTTCTAATAGAAAATGGGGAGATTCAAAGGCCGATTAGAGAATTAAGAATAACCGATACTTTTCCAAATCTAGTAAAAAACATCTCCGCAATTCAAAATAAAACAAGGCAAATTAAATGGTGGCTTGAGGTGACTATCCCGACCTTTGCTCCTGCAATGTTAATTGAAGGAGTTAATTTCACAACAGGAACGAAATAAAAAAGGTGATCTGATGAGGAAACAACTTTTCGTGGTATTTAATTATAATAAAGGAGTGTTTACTCATATTTTACTCAATGTTTTTGATCTGGTTGAAAAGGGATATGAAGTAGGAATTATACTTGAAAGCGAGGCCACTAAACTAATCGTAGAATATGAAAACAAAAATTATGAAAAATGGGAACAGCTGAAAGCAAAAAATCTTATTTTTGCAGTTTGTGAAGTGTGTGCTAAAGCAATGAATGCCCTTGACTCCGCTAAACGTCAAAATCTGCATCTTGACGGTCGTATGTCTGGACATCCTCCCCTAGAAGAGTGGATTAAAAGAGAATTCTCGATTATGCTGGTGTAAATTCTCTTACGCTTTTTTCTTACTTTTATCCCTTATTATAACAATTAGGATCTCCCAAGTCAAATTAGAGAACTAGATCTTCATCAAATGGGTGTAATATTTCAAACCACTCATTCTGAAATGACATCATTTTCGAAAAAATGTCCTTTTTGGAAATCTTTCTAGTATATCTAAGTTTGTGAGTAATTCTACCTGTAAGACTTGGAAGTAGCAAAGATGCAATTAACGGAACAATTCACTAGTAAGAAGGCTTTAGACCGCTTATATCAACTGGTGTATATTTCCTCCAACTTATTTGATAATATGGAGGTTATAAATAAGCTTGGTTTAATTAAAATGAAAGATCTTGAGAATTATTCGGAATTAGAGCTTAAAGAGCTTTTAATTTATTTCCTTGACCTACTCGAATACTTCAGCAATGAAAAATTGAATCTTCTACCCGACGCAAATGATCCTAATCGTTATGTACTTTGTGGAGGACTATAGTCGTGTACTTACAATATTATACAGTGAAAACTGGTGAATTGCATCTAAAGCCCTCTCCCCAAAAGAAGGAATTCATAGTGTCCCGTTTCAAAAAGCAACCAAAGTCATTAACAAAAAGTGAAGAAAGAGCAGAACAACTGGCTGATCGGGCCTTGCTCTTACTTTCATTTAAAGATACTCCAACACAGAATCTTCGTTATGTAATGAATGCTCTCGGAATTAGAACTGTGGAAGAAAAGAAACGTGTATTGCAAGAAATATATCGTTTGATTAGAGAAGAAATTCTATTTGTGCCACGAGACTTGCCTAAGTTAATTGAAGAGGCAACACGGTATAATAAAGATTATGCTGATGAGGTGGGAAATATTGATCTTCGTTTACTCCAACCTTACGAACAGATAATAGAGGATATTGAAAAAGAAATATCGGATCTGCAGAAAGAAAAATAGTAGTATGAAGGAAATGAAAAAATTGATATCGGGACAAATTGAAGAACATCAATTGAACACGATACGTAGGTATTTAGAGACCGTATCTAAAGATGTTTCTGAGAATGAACTCATTGCAACGTTACGATTGTTGCAACATTTGAAATTAGAACTCAATTTACCCCGCCACGTAGATATAAAGAGTTTAATTGGACTCTACCAAACCTTAGAAGACATCAGAGAAATTTTTGATTTGAAAACAAGCAATTATAGCCAACTAAATGAGCTATATATCGAATTAGTTACAGTTCGCAATATGCTAGATTTACCTAGAGACCTCTCTATGAAAGCTGTTGTCAACTACATAATCACATTCGTTGATTTTCAAACGTTGGCGTCGCTTGGGATTGGTCATAACTCATTATTAGAAAAAATGCTATTTTTCTACTTCTAAAAACCATTTTCTTGAAATTAACGGATATAATATCTGAATTAGAGAGAATTGATTATTTTATGTACTCTTTTTTAAATAATTCATAAATTACTCTAATTTCATTCCTTGGAAATCCAAAGATGTCTGCAAACACACAATCGAGTTGAAAAAGCAGATTTTTATCATCTTTTTGAGCTTTATCGATTTCTTCCAATAATGAATTCCGTTTAAAGACTGGAATAGCTCCAATTTTTTCCACAATGTCTCTAATTAAATTTTTTTGTTTTTTTGTTGCCCTTTTCATGTTAGGTATGCGTATAAATTCCAAATTCTGGACTGGAAGTTCAAAAAGCAATTGTGTAATCCATTTTGCAGTATATAGAATTGAAAAAAGGCCAAAAGTAGAGGACAGGAAAGAAAATATCCAAAAACTTTTGGTTCTCGACGCTTTTATTCCTTTAAATCCAAAGCCCACATGAAGAGGTTGTTCAGTAAAAAAGGTTAATGATTTTGTTTTGCGTAAATCAACCATAGGTACAATTATTGTATGAGCGAATCCTTCTTCAATAATAGCTGGATTATTTAATTCATTCCAGTTTTTAAAGAATTTTTTATTGCCTGGAGGAATAATCGATGGATACTCCTGCAATGCTTGATAAGAATTCATTGATTTGAATATTTTTTCTGCGGGTAGTTTAATTTTGATTGACGGTTTTCGCCTATGTCTGATTTCTATATATTCACTAGTCTCGCTTTCTAATGTCCAATCTTTGTATGGAAGGCCGCATGGATTAGTTGGAGCTGCAAACTTACCATCAAAGATATTGGTTTCATTGGAGAGGGGATTAGAGTTTTTCTGTATTTTGAACCAAAAACTAAGAAGTTCTTGGGAATAGAAGAACACTCCCCATGTTGGAAATGTTATCTCTGATTGAGAGACAGTTATTATCGAACAATCCTTTGATATCTGATCTATGTCCAGGGATTCAAATAAATCAGCAATTTTAGGTGAATCACTAATAATAAATGTCTTCTTTAGAGTAATTATTTTAGCTGAACCTTCATACTTTCTTTTTCCTATTAATAGTATTCGATTTTCTGGAGATTCCACAAAGGTTATACTATGAGGAGGTTTGAGGATAAACTGAATTCCGAAGTTTTTTTGGAAATAAGTAAAGATTAAGTCAAAACTTTCAATTTGAAGATCTGAAAAGGATAAAAGAAAGGCACATGTATCTTTATCTTCAAGATTTTCGAGAATATCTAATGGAAATAATTTGATATATACTTGGGTTGAGGAATCAGATTCGATGGAGGATTTCGTCATTATATCTACATCAAACGTTTCTTGAAAAAAGGATTTAAGAACTGTACTCTCAAGAGATTCACTTTGATTATTAGAAGATTTAGTTTGTTGGGGATATCTGTTTTGTGAGTTTTGTAGAGTTCTAACATTTCTATCGTATCTATTATAGAACCCAAATGGCTGATAATCTAAATGAGATTTAGAATTCTGATTAGAGAGAGTAAACAATCTTGATGACAAATTAGTTTTATAAATACTGTTAAATTGACAAAGGTTTACGTATTCATCAAGTATTGAAACTCTGTGCTGTTCAGGAAGGTCTGATATACAATTGAACGTGTCTACAGGAATGATGGGCTGGAAAAATATAAACTGATTGTTAAATTCAGTCCATTTCCATGAATTCATCTATTGACCTCAATCCCGAAGAATTCCTAGTTGGCCGCTCTGGTAATAATTTCTATTGATATAAAGCTATTCTATAAATTCTCAATTGATAATTTACTCAGATTTGTTATTATTCAGGAAAAACATCCGACATAAATATTCAATACAGACTCTTTAAGAAAACTGGTCATATGAAGAAAAATTAACCCCTTAGATTAATAAAATTGAAATTAGATATAAAATAGATACCTATTTTTTAAAAAACAACAAAGATTAAATTAAGTCTGGGCAATACATGTTTTACATTACTGCTGACAAAAAAGATGAGTGCAATAAAACCATTCCGAGATGAAGATATATGACCTATGGGAAAGACTTAGCAGAATATGGAATAAGAGTATCGCAAGAGAATGATGCAACATATGCAGAAGCAAGGTTGATTGACGGCCATAGAACAATTTTTTTCCTTCAAAATGGTACACCAATGTCAGGATCCGAGTTACCTTGGCAGGGAATCGGATTCCGCATATTAATAGAAGGTGGATTGGCTTTTGTTTCGGTTGATAATTTGAGTAAAAAAGCAGTCGAAAATGCAATCCTATCGGGAATTAAGATGGCAAAAGCTTCGAATCCCGCAGAAAAAATTGATTTTGGAGAACCTATATCGAATGTAGCTAAATGGAGGGTTCCAGTGAAGGAGAAATTAACAAATATTGACACTGATACAATGCTGAATCTGCTTCAAGAAATGGATAAAGTTGCAGAAGGATACAATATCAGTACTCGGGCAACTATATTTGAAGCACAGAGTGCTTCGAAATACATCGTAACCTCAGAAGGCACTAAGATTGATGCGGAACTGTCAATGCTTAAATACTATTGTATAGCAACCTCAAAAGGAATTTTGGATTCCGAACAACGATTCATTGATCTAACGCGTAGCACGGGGTGGGAAGGAACTAGAGTATGGCTCGATCAATATGAAAAACAGTGTAAGCAGTTAGAAAAGGTATCGAAGCAGTCAGATAAACGTTTAACAGGGGTAGTGGATTTCGTTGTAAGTCCAGAGGTTGTTGGAATAATCTGTCATGAGAATTCTGGACATCCGTCAGAAGGAGATCGTATTATGGGTCGTGAAGGAGCTCAAGCTGGCGAGTCCTTTTGGAGAGACCTGAAACTCGGTGAATCCAAGATTGGAACAGAACATGTAACGATCTGTGAAGATCCTACAATTCCGGGAACAGGAGGCTATTATTTATGGGATGATGAAGGAGTTAAAGCTCGCAATCGCATTTTGATTAAAGAAGGCGTTGTTAATGAACCACTACTCAATCGTGAGTTTGGTAAAAAGTTTAACTTGGGTTCTAATGGCGCAGCAAGATCTGAGAATTATAATAAAGAACCAATTATTCGCATGGCTAATACATATATGCAACCTGGAGATTTTACTCTTGAAGAACTCATTGAAGACATTAAACATGGAATCTATATGCTTTCTTTCACAGAATGGAATATTGATGATAGAAGATATCAGAGTAAGTACGTAGGATTTGAATGTTATGAAATAATCAATGGAGAAGTCACTCATACAATGATACGTCGTCCAGTAATGGAATTAACATCCGTTGGTCTTTTTTCTTCAATTGATGGAGTATCGAATGAGCTAGTTTTCGATTTTCCAGGTATTTGTGGTAAATCTGACCCTAGCCAGGGAGTACCAGTGTATGCGGGAGGTGGATGTATTCGGATGCGTGATATTAGGTTAGGATGAGGTGATATGAATGAAAGACAATGTAGAAGCATATGTTGAATTAGCCATTGAAACTGGACAAAAAATGGGAGTGGATTTGATAATTGCTCGTGGAACTGATAAAATAATTAACCAAATTCGTTTTTCACAGAATAAGATTGATATAAATAAGGAATGGCGAAGTGAAACTCTAGATGTGCTTATTGTAGTTAACAGCAATCAAGTCTCCACTAGTGAATTTTCTCCCAGCAATGAAGAAACTGTAAGAGAAAGAATATTAGATCAAGTGGCTTTTACAAAAAAGCTTGCTCCAAGTCCCTTTTATTTAGGTTGTGAATCTTCTCTAAATAGCTATTCTACAATTGAAAAGCTCTACGATAACAAAATATCAGGTTATCAAGAGAAAGCTCCAGACTATGTAAATGCATGTATTCAAAGCGCTCTGGATGCTGGAGCTGTTCGTGTTGCTGGTTCATTTTTTTTTGGTCAAAATCATATGCTTTTGAAAAGTTCTGCTGGTCCCCAAGGAAAATATTCACATAGTTCATACGAAATGACTACCAGGGCATTTCAAGATGAGCTTGATGCTTCAGGTCAAGGCCTCGCTTGCGGTAGAATGGTTTCTGATTCCATGGAAGCTCTCCAGAAAGCTGGGGAAAGAGCTGGTAGATATTCTAAACTTCATAAAGGAGCTAAGCAAGCGCATGCAGGAATTTATGACGTAATAATGGCTCCTGCAGTAGCTGCAAATCTCCTTGGTACGATTCCGACAATGGCTAATCCTTTGATGATAATGATGGGGATGAGTGCCCTAGGAGATAAAATGGGAGAACAATTAGGCCCAGATTTTTTGTCTGTTTCTGATAATGGTCTATTAGCTAATGGTTTAAGAAGTGCACCTTTTGATTTTGAGGGAACTCCCCGTAAAGTTACTCCGATCTTTACGAATGGTGTTTTGAAAAATTATATCAATAATACCTCTTCTGCTATTATGTCACAAGCAGAATCTACCGGCAATAGCGAATTAGTGGATTTTGGTATTGGTAGCAAATTTTTAGCTCCTTATTCTTCAAATGTGGTATTTAATAATGGAGATCAATCTTTTGATGAAATATTAGAGACAAACTCTCGTAAATGTATTTTTATACTTTGCAATTGGTATACTCGTTATACGAGCCAAATTTCCACAGAATATAGTACTATCCCGCGGGATGCTGCATTCGTGGTTAAAAATGGAGAACTTAGTGCTCCCATCAAAAACTTTAGGATCTCAGATAACCTTTTACGACAATTTGCTGCCATCGATGCCATGTGTAACGATCTGGTTCAAGTTAAGTGGTGGGAAGTTACTTCCCCTACTTGGATTCCTACTATACGTGTAAAGGATTGTCGAATAACAACAGCTACCCAATAACTCCCTTTATGGGAGTTCTCTTTTTCTTTCTTTTGAGAACAATCTTTATTAATTGATTTTCCCCAATAATCATATTCTTCGATTGAAGAGACATAAACCTCGTTAACAAAGGCTATAGTTTACAGGATGTGAATTCGATAAGTCCTGTTTGTAAAAAATGTCGTAATTACATTATGTCATTCCCCTGTCCCCATTGTGGTAGTCAGGAGACGTTTGAAGATCGTACTGAAGAGGAATTCAAACCTATAGTCCCTGTTGAGATCCAAGGAACTTTTGACAAACCTCCCCCTCCATTAACCTCTGGAAGACCGCGGTTTGCCTCCCCTACCTCCTCGCCGCGTCCCGCTACTCCAATAGCAACCCCAAGAACTCCAACCAGTCGCCAACAAGACACTAGTTACAGGGATTTGGTGATTGACACTTCTAAATCATCTTCCAAAACCACTGTACCCGCTAGGCCCCTTCCAACTGAAGGTTTCAATACTGATCGATTGATAGAAATTGAAGCCTCTGTTAAAGCTATGGAAGCAAATATTGCTACTCTGATCAAAAGTCAGAAAGTAATTGAAAAAATCTTAACCAATATAAATAAAGAATTGCTAAAACTACGGAATAAATAGTATTACTTATTTCCATTAGAATGGCTTACTATATTGAGAAGCTAAAAGACCTTCTAAATAATGCTTTTCTTGGTTCGTTTTCGGTAAGCATTCAGCGACTGCTTGGCAAAACTGCCAAAAAGTAGGTGAAATAATTTTTTTATTTAACTGAAGTGCCTCCTTTAACGTTTCCATATCATTCTTCTCCCATGCATTGACTAATAAATGCATGACATTGACATAGTCATTTTTTCTGGATTCAACCTGCTTTCTACAAGTAGGGTCAGCTAAAGATAACTTTGATCCTTTCTTTCTGACTAAATCGTCTTTAATTGCCAGCTTGTCCAAATTTATTCCGCAAGCTTGACCTAATACCTGCGCTTCACCAAAATCTGCTAATCTATCTTGGTAAGTCCATCGAAAAGCGAGATAGAATTGTGCTAGGTTATCTAAAGTAACACTGGCCCCTTTTCCAATTAAATTATTTAAAAGGAAGTTTGTTGAGATTCTTCTAATAATTTTCAATTGATCTTCTAATGTAACTAATTCTCCCGAGTAGCGTCTCAATTCTTTATATCTGCTTAAAAGACTCATTGCAGATCCTATTGCTGCAATAAAGAAATCTCCTCCTCTAATTCCCTCTTCCCAAGTTCTTTGGAGAAACGTCCAAATTTTCGTCTCCAGATCTTCTGTTAATTCTGAGATATATCCTCTTTCCTTTTGAGGTATTTTTCTACATACCAAATAGATCGAGGAAGCTAAAGCAGCTGAGGTTCTTGCACGAAGCCGTGTCCTCATTTCAGTATGGATTGGCCATGATGCTGTGATAACAAATCCAGCTTGAATTACTGAAGACAATAATGAGACCCAGCCTGATACTGATTTATGAGCATATACAATTACCATAATTCCCTCGTGTTTCAACGTACGATTCATTTCTTGAAAAGCAATCCGCATTTTATCTTCAAAATGGATTTTCGGGTTTTTTTGACGTCCCTTGTTTGCTACAAGCTCACTTAATTTGGGTGTTAAAGGTGTTGCAAAAAGAGTCGGGAACACATCTCCCAATATACGCTTAAACCATATATAAAAATAATCTGATAAATCCGAGTACGGAATGTTGTCGTAATAGGGAGGATCTGTAAGAATGGCGTCAAAAAAATTATTAGCATAAGGTAAACTTGTTACTGAAGCTAAGATCACTCTTGAGGAAGTTTTAGCTTTCCAAATATGTGCATCCAAAAATTTTAGTACCCATTCTGTTTGCTTCGACCAGTCTCCATTAGCTCCTGAAAAAACATTTAGTTCCACATAATCCCAAGCCATTGGTAATGCCGTGCGTCCAAAAACATGCTCAATTTTTTCTCCATAGACATTATATACTACTAAACTTGCGTTTTTATCTACTAGTCGGCCAAAGATTAAAGTTAAATAAGCACAGATAGCTTTAAAGGCCATTTCAGGATTTTCTGGAAATTTAGTGTTAACTTGTTCTTGGATTATGGGAAATTGCTTTTTTATTTCCTCTGCGAAAATTACATGAGAAAAAAGTTGTCTTGGATTAAATAAATCGATCCATTTTGTCATTCCATATTGTTGAACTCCGAATCCAAGAGTTCCCTTAGGTGGTAAATTTTCATTTGGGAGGAAAAGATTTAGATCGGATTGAGATTTCTCCATTAACTGGATATTCATTTTTGCTTCATTAATCCATTCCATATCCTCTTTAGTTGCGATGCGATAAATTTTTCCCGTTTTCTCTTTGGAGCGTAAAATTACTACTATCAATCGATGAGACAAACCACCTTCTTGAGCAATGGCCCGAACTTTTTGAGCTCGGATTACTATTCCACACGCCAAACATCGAACATTTGCTCGGATAACTGTACCTTCAGAGGGATTAAAATCTATCTCATCATCGGCTTGTATAACAAATTTTACTCTTTGAGACTCTTTATCTAATATAGGCTTATATGCAATTTTTCTAGATTTCTTTCGTGCCAACCAAAAATGTTTAATAAGAGGAATTTCAAACAGGCAAGAATTATTGGTACATTGAATTACACGTGCCCAAAGATACCCGATGGGGATTAATCCATCACAATCACACGGGTAAAAATGTCCGATTCTTTGTCTTACTTTTTCTTCGATATGTTTAGCTTGTTCTTCTACAAAAGTAACTAAGTTTGGGTCAGCTAGCTGTTGAGGCCATTCAAGTGTAGCTTTTCCTATTAGAACAGCAACTGGATTTAAATCATTCGCATAAGTTACACAACCTAGGCGAAGAGCTTCCAAGGGAATTGACCCCCCTCCTGAAAAGGGATCGAGTACTTTAGGAGGATCGTTCTTCCATTGCTTTTTGAGGATTTTCTGCCCTATGTTTATTATTGAATGATCATTATCTCTCAGTACATTCCATGGAGCTAATTCACTTATCAGCTTTAGAGTTTTATTTTGCTCTTGAATTTCATATGGTAAATCTAGAAGAGCAGCAAAAGTCGTAGTTCTGGAGGCAGCTAATGGTCGTCTTGCCCACCACAAGTGAAGAGTGCTTGGATGTCCATGTCGTACGCTTTTCTCATGGATAGAAGCTTTTGATATATCTGTTATAGGAATATTCCATTCTATTACTCTTTTACGCATATTAATCCTCTTAAAAGACATTAGATGAATTTTCTATGGATTTAGATCTATAGAGTTTGTATGTAAAACAAGGCATTCTAAACTTTTCGACTGAGGATTGAAATAGATTATTTTTGAAAAGAAAAATATTCTCTCCCCATACTAATTGGAAAAAAAATCAATTTAAAATTAAAATAATGGTTTATTTTGCTAGGCGTGCAGTTGATGCCTGAATAGCATCTGCTCTTTTCAGCAATGTATGAATTTCCTTAATAACTGATGATTCTAATTCTTCTTGAATTCTCAGGTACCTCTTTCGATACTCCTTCGCAAATTCTTGTTTCTTTTCTGGATCCCAACCCAACTCTTTGCGGGTTTTAGCATACAATTCATAAGTTCGTGTTGATCGTTCAACCCATCTGTCAATATAATAAAAATCTTGAGAAAATACAAGTAATTGTGGTACTTTTTCTCCTCCATTAATGGTTTCAGCTAAGAAAGGGTATGCGTCTTTATTGAATATTTTAATATTGATATTTGGACTGTTTTCTGCAATTCGTAAAATAATTGGAACATTTGTTTGAGAATCCCAACACCAAGGAGTTCCCAATAAAAGCAAATTTATTGGATATTCAAGATCTACTCGAAATTCCTCTATAGAGAATTTTTTTTCACTTTTTTGATAATAGAGTTGAAAACGGTTTTGTTCTTCCTCCGTCCCAGATTTGATGAAATCGTCAAAATTTTCACCAGTTTCAAAGAATTCTCTTGTGATTCGGTGCATATTTTTCACTTCGGGGGTTAAAAGAGGTAGGTGAATTGAAGCAAGCTAAGTTATTGCTTCTTTCACCTTTGAAAGTAACATACTTTCTGGTACAGCTCCCACTACATTCCATTTGTCATTTATTACAGTTTTGGGAACCCCTTGGATCTGATACTTCATAGATAATTCTTGAAATTCAGTTGCTTCAACCATATCCGCAGTAATATTTTCATTCAACATGGCAAATTTGAAGGCATTAAGCACTGCTCGCGGGCAATAAGGACATGTTGGAGTGACAAACACTTGTAGATGCACGGATTTTTCAATTTCTTGTATTTCAGCTATAATTTCGGGGTCAAGATCGGATGGTCTATCAGTTCCTGCCATAATTATACTTTCAATAAGACTACCAAATTCATAACCAGAAGGAATCCCATAAAACCGTATAACTCCTTTTCCAAGACCTTCTACAACAATAGCGGGATGTCTTTCAATTTTCCATTTCTTAGCTTTTTCATTATCAAGACTACATTCACAATGCTCTAGATTAATCTTATCAGATTGGTTTGCGACCTGTTCAGCTAAACTAAGAGTTTCATTGCATAAAAGACAATGGTTCTTATTTGTAAACATGTGAAGCGTTACATTCGATGTCAGTTCACCAAACATCTGTTTAATTTCATTTAGAATTTTTTCTTCGATTCTAACCTGGCCTTCAGACATGATAAATCCTCCAAATATTGTTGTTTTACCTTCCAAATTTTTAATTTATAAATATTGCGATTCTTGAATATTCAAAAGATATATATATCTTTATTGGAATATTTAGCATAGTGATGTTATGGAGATTAAACGAGAGAATAATTCAACTAGTATAACTGAAAACGCCTTAGAGAAGCAAGCAGATCTGTGTCAATCCTTAACACACCCATTTCGTTTAAAAATCCTGAAATTATTGCAGGAAGGCGAAAAGAGCGTATCTGACATCGAAAATATTACTGAAAAGCCTCAACCATTTATTTCGCAGCATCTTAAGGTTCTAAGAGATAAAGGAGTAGTAGCTACCCGTCGTGGTGGAGACAGAAAAAATATTGTGTATTATAAGTTAGCTAATCCTAAAGTGCTCAGGATCTGCAAATTAGTTGAAGAACTTATAAGTGACCAATTGAATGCTGAAAATGTAGATTAAACCACTTTATTAAAAGAAGAAAATACTCTGAGACCAAAATGGTAAGCATAAAACTATCCGAAATTCTTTAATTCCCATCTCTATGAGGTTTGAAAAAGGTTATTATTGGTTAGAGATCCCAAGGAAAGATCCATATTGAGTAAATATAAAGTGTTATTAGGTGCAATTTGGTCAGAGTTTGATGTTCTCAAAGGATCCATTCCTAGTGCTTGGACTCCCAAAAAAGACCTTTCAGATGAAATATTGTTTAGTGTATCTCTCCGAGGTATGTCTGTTTTTTCTAATCGACCCGAAAATTATTCCTATTCGAGAATGTACGCAACTCTACCGTTTCCTGAATTTGAATCTGTTGCTGTATGCACCGTATTATATGAAGCTGATGTACAACAAGAGAAAAGTTTTGGAATAAACTTGATTTCTATTTTGATACCCCAGGTATTGATGGAAATGGCATGGATTGATCTCAGACAGATACAAGGAGTCTTTCAAGAGTATTTTGAACCTTATCAAGGATTTCCAGTACCTGATAAGGAAGCTGTATTACGGCAAGTTGCATCTGAGATCGATCTGATTTTAGAGCGAAAACTAAATGTATTAAGATTAGGAGAGAAAATACGTCAGAATCTTTCTGATTTTTTAGATTCGTATCATCTTACCTCCTTACCTGAAGAAGAGCAATATATCCTTAACACTAGAATTCACATGATGCTCCAATTACTTGATCGGGTATTGGAAGCTGGAAATCATACACGGATTCAGCGCGCATTAGAGAAAATGAGTTTTATTCTCGAACAAGAGCTCAATGAAGAACTAATAATAACACAAAATAAAGCCTTGGCTCAGTTAATTCATGTTTGAGGGAAAATGGGAAAAAAGGAAGGAATTTACTTCCTTCTGCGAATTATGAAAATAAATCCTCCAATAATTAGAAAAAATAAGGAGAGATCAAAGGAAACAGGGGTAGAGGTAGTATTTGTAGTCTCAGAGGAGATATTCGGAAGATTACTAGTTACCATGATTGAGAATTCTACATCTAGTTCTTCGGAAGGAATATCCCAGTAATATCCCCCTTCACCACCATCTATATGACTGATAGAGAGAAAGAAACGTTCACAAGATTCCGCTGTGGCGTTAAAAGATTCATGATATCCCTGAGAGATATTTTCTGGGGAAAATATGAACGTATTGATATTATAAGATACTTTTTCATCCTTAACAATTTTTTTCAAGATATTGACCCCGAATTTATGAGACTGAGAATTCTCAGGGATTTCGATAGTGATATTCACTTCTCCTGGGTTTTCAAAGTTACGGAAGAGATATAAACTACTTGCCCATGGGTAGATCTCAGGTGTAGCTTCGTATGGATAATGAATTCGTGTTCCACTCAATTCGGGATATCTATATGCATTTGGGTAGGAATCGAATAATTCAAAATAATAAGCTCGATTATCTCCCACATATTCTCTGTCTATTAGGCTGGCAATAATCCAGTCTAAGTAGAGTCTCTCAAAGGTTAAATCAGGGTAATAAGAGTTCAATACATGCATAATCGCATTTGAACTATGAAGTTTAACTCCATTATCAGAAGCTTGGTATATCGCTGATAAATTAGCTCCTCCATATTGATCATACAGGTAAGATATGAATGAACCTGCGGCCGCATAATCAGTTACTTGAGAGGCGTTTTCATAATTCCAATACAATAATGATACATCTCTAGGAGAAAATACACCATAATCCTCTCCAGATCCTAGCGAAAGATCATATAAATATTCACTAAATACCGAACATCCTTCATTGAACCAGATTTTTTCTTCATAATCATATCCTCTACTTACTAAATGCTGTAATTCATGGACCAGCGTGGGATAAGGAATGGAACCAGAACCAGAATTCATATACACGATTTCACCATAGCTAAGATAAGTTGATGGGGAAAAATACCCTCCAACTCCAGGAAGGTTTGCGAATAATAGAACAATTTTTCCATTATTATCAATATCAGTTGGAGCCGCAAAATTTTCTGTTAAGAGTGGTATCATATGATTATCTACCATTTCCCCAGCTTGAGTGAAGTTTGCAGTATCAGCAATTGCATTTTCCAAAAAGAAATACCCCTTCTCACTGATATAAACACATCTTGCAGTGAGTGTTCGAAGATCAGGATAACTGACATCGAAAGTCTCTTCTTCACCTAAAGAATATTCATTTGTCTCGAGATTAAGTCGAGGAGTTTTATCATTAGGTATTTGTATTCCCAGTTTGGTAGACAAAGTTTTAGATTGATCGATCTCTAGATTCCCTGATACGGAGACAATTAGGAGCGAGGTTGTTATTAGAAGACTAAGAGCAAATATTTGTTGTTTTTTTCTAAATTGAAGAAATCTTGCTGTAATAGAATGCATTTTCATAAAATCCTTAGTTATCTGTCACTTATTTGGTTAGGGGGAAGAAAGAATTTTCTAACATAAAGAATTAATGGAAAGAAAAAAGTTAGAATTTGGTGATAATAAAGAAGTGAAACCTCGAATGAATAATAAACAATATTATTGAGTTATCAGTTTTAATGAGGAAAAAAAATGAAGGAAATATTTTTCTTAACAATCATCAGAAATTGATCATAAAAAGAAACAAAATTACTAGAGGTTTAATTTAAAAAAAAGAAAAGAAAAAAAGAGAGGGGGGAATTTAGATAGCGCGTTTGATAACGCCAGGACCTTGTTCTTGATATTCTTTACGGGAAACCCATAATCTTTGGAAGGTTTTCAATGAGGAGAGAATTGAACCACCAATCCAAACCGAATATCGGCGCTCTGGAGGAGCAACAATTCGGATTTCAATGTTCTCTGGAACTAATTCTGTGAGTTCTTTGTGGAGTCGTTCTTTCAGACCTGGGAACATCGTAGAGCCGCCAGAGAGGACAATGTTTTGATATAGTTCTTTTCGTAAGTCAATATCACAAAGCTGTACTGAGTTGTAAATAGCTTCATCCAAAGGAGTTTCTTCTTTTCCGATGGCACTGGGATTGAAAAATGCTTCAGGAGCAAGGAATCTTTCAGGGCCAATGGTTAAAGTTTCTCCATCAGGGAGTGTATATTGCTTCTCCATACCAGAGACTTTTTCTGCTAATTTCAATTCTTTTTCAGGATCTAAAGCAACATAACATAATCGTTCCTTGATGTCTCGTACTATTTCTTTTTCAGCGGAAGAAGTCAAAGCTTTTCCTCGGGTTCGTAGCAAACGTCGGAGATATTCAGTAATATCCCGACCAGCAATATCAATACGACTAATCGCATGAGTAATGGCGAAACCTTCGTAAATAGGTACAATGTGAATTACACCGTCACCTGCATCAATAACGAGACCAGTTGTACGACCAGAAGCATAGAGAGAGAGAACAGCTTGCATAGATACATACATAGCTGGCACATTGAAAGTCTCAAAAAGAATTTCAGCCATTTTTTCCCTGTTGGTGCTAGGGTTCAAAGGAGCTTCGGTAAGGAGGATTGGATGTTCACTTGGATTGACACGAAGATCATTGTGGAATGTATAATGCCAAATTTTTTCCATAGCATCCCAATCTGTAACAATACCGTGTAAAATAGGGTAGATAAGCTTCAGTACACCCCGTAGGTTCATCGCTTCTTCACCCACATAATATTCACGGACATAGTGGTCGACATCAGACATAATAGATTGATATTTTGGATAACCAATCAATGTAGGGAAGACAGATCTAGGCTGATCTTCTCCTGCATAGCCATTTTTGCTTAACCCTGTTCCGTTGTCAATTACGAGGGGCTTTCCAGTTATTCCTTCTGCAACAGACATTTTTATCACTTTTTAGTATGATTTAGACGTTTTGATTTATTAAACGTTCATAGAGGTCGAGAAAATAGGTTTTCGGATCGTTCATTTAAATAGATGAACATGAATCGTTTCGGTCAAAGTTGCCGAAATGATAAATGTGGCATTTTCCGAATTCCATTTTTCAATTCTAATTCAATCCACCGAGTATTGGTTTAAAAACATACCGTTATGGAAGAAGTGCGGATACATTCTTTAGAGGAATTATAAAAGGAGCATAATCGGCGAATCCGGCCAGTTTACGTACAAGACAAATAGAAAAACCAACACAGGTTTTGGTCGGATCCAAATCTTCTATGATAAAGTATTATTAATGTCTCTCCAAAAAGTAATTTATTAAGTTTGTACTCATAAATATATCTTTCATGTTATATATATTTCATATAATTTTAATATATAATAATAATATCCCTATATAAATAAGTTTATATTGAAGCAATCAAATGCTCTATTTGGAAGGTACATGTAGTGAATACAAATGTATTGTTGGTTGATGAAAGTTTTCGATGTCTTAAAGCCAAGAATCGTATTGTTCTAACCTCTAAACAGAATAACCTTGTATTAGCCTTTTCATATGCGATTGCTAAACATACCGAGCTTAATTCAAAGTTTGTTTTAAGTGAAGTTTATGAGTCTATCTATATTTTTGCCAATAATAATATGCTTTCGTGTTTTGCTTGTTATGATTTCCATGATCCAGCTGTTTCACTCAAAATCATTGATGGTGTTTCCCAGGTTCTTTATAATCGCTTTAAACCTCTAGTAAGCGAAGAGGTACTGAATTTTTCTTTAAAACAGGCTGTTCAAGAGATATTTAGTCTCTATTTAGCTGAATAGAGCCATTCAGAATTAATTAGTTCTCTCATAGTAAATCATTATTTTTTCCATTAAATCACATATTAGTTTGAAAACTGCGGAATTAGAAGAGATAATAAGTATAAAAGATTGAATTATTCCGCAACTTAAATATGCAAACAACTTCTTCTGAAAAACCAAAGGAATTCACTCCTTTAAATTTACCTCTAGGTAGTGTTCGGGCAATTTTAACTATATCAATTGCTTTAACAACACTATTCTTGGCATTATTCTTTCCTGATCAGATTCCAAACTCTTTAAGAAACGTTTTTATTGTT
This sequence comes from Candidatus Heimdallarchaeota archaeon, assembly GCA_011364965.1. Classification (GTDB taxonomy): domain Archaea; phylum Asgardarchaeota; class Heimdallarchaeia; order Hodarchaeales; family Hodarchaeaceae; genus Hodarchaeum. Next base: position 400,141 of record RDOB01000003.1, on the reverse strand, counting down.
GCAGTTGCTTTCTATTATTCTTCGCGAGCAACAGTTCAACCTCTTGCCCCCCGTTCCCAAGAACTTATAAAATCTCATTCCCCCCTGTTTCTTCCTACTGCAACGGTTCGCGTAAGTCTAGCTCTGATTACTGGCGTTGCAATTGTTCTAACATTATTAGGAAGAAATGAAATACCTTCTTTTCTCCTTACAGTATTGATTACAATTATTGGGTTTTCTTTAGGTGTGCTAGTTAAGGAAGTTACACTTTTTATTTCCGCTCGAATTAAGAAACCAACACCTTCTAGCTTTGATTTTAAAGCGCTCATGGGTCATTTACAAGCAGCGGTGATCTTAACCGTTGTAATACTCGTATGTTCTATGGATGTTGTTATACCAGTTTTTGCTCTCACATTTTCATCTGAATGGATTATTCTTATGAATCAGTTACTCGAGCTGGTTATTGGGTATTATTTCGGTTCTCGTATCTCTCGTCGTCTTTAACTATCCCTAAAACTCATTAAATTTCATTTGGAGAGAGAAGGAAATAAAAAAATACAACTCGTTCGGATTACTTAGCTGGATGATAACGGTCATCAGCTACGATTGCTGCTGAAATCGCAAGTCTTTGGTCAAATCCGTCTGCATATTCCACGAGAAAGCTATCTCTGATTTGTAGGAGTTTTTTACTTACTTTAAGTAGCCTTTGACCATTTGAGGAATGAACTTCGAAATCCAATGCCCAAAAACTTCCTTTCGCGGGGTATTCCACCTTATTTTTGATTAATTTGAGCGTTTTCTTGAATAAAATGGAAAAAGGAGTTTGATAATGTCCTAGATATTTACCTTGAGCGTCTTTTATAGTGTACTTTGTTTTGAATAAATTCCGCTGAATTTTAAACCACTTAGATCCATCTGAACGAGATACAATATAACTGGGTCGGATTTTAAAGACTTTTCCTCTAGCAATTCCCATTTCAGATCCATTTGGATGGTTGAAGAGTTTGTAGTTATGAGCAAATGATAAGAATGTTTGCTGGACTTTAACTATTGGCATGTGAAATGTATCTTCTTCTTCCCTTTTAATCATTGGCATTTAATTTCTTTTAATTCTTACTCTTCTAATGTCTAGAGAAATTTCAGTTATTTTATCTTATGAGAAAATTATTTCAGTCTAGGAATAAATAACAGCATACAATTTTACATTGCTTCCATAGTTTTATTGAGGATTAGAGATGAGAAAAGATTATATCGAACGCTATAAAGGGAATCCTATTCTCACAAAATACGATATTCCGTATCAAGTTGAAACTGTGCATAATGCGGGAGTGGTTAAGTTTGAAAATCGATATATAATGCTATTTCGCTCTCATCTTCGAACTGGTAGGTCTATTATCGGTATTGCCGAAAGTAGCGATGGCTTTAAATTTCACCCAAGAGACAAACCCTTTTTGATTCCTTCTTCCGATGGAATCTTTGCTGAATATGAAGAGTTTGGAGTTGAAGATCCAAGAATAACTCCTTTAGACGGTAAATTCTATATAACCTATAGTGCATATTCTCGGAATGGAGTACGCATTGGATTGGCACAAACTACTGATTTTATTCATATTGAGCGTGTTGCTCTTATAACACAAGCAGATTATAGAAATACCGTAATATTTCCAGAAAAAATAAAGAACCAATATGTTCGTCTCGATAGACCACATTCAGATATTAGTCCTTGGTCAATTTGGATAAGCTATTCTCCTGATCTTCAATATTGGGGACATTCTCGCGTGGTAATGAAACCCGTTCCTTATCATTGGGATGAAATGAAGATTGGTCCAGGTGCTGTTCCGTTTCGTACAGAGAAAGGATGGCTTAGTATATATCATGGTGTTTTTCCAACCATGGATGGGAGTATTTATCGACTAGGTGTGGCACTTCACGATTTAGAAGATCCTGCTAAAATCTTGGGTGTAGGTGATCAATGGATTCTGCAACCTGAAGACCCTTGGGAAATTACTGGCTATGTCCATAATGTTGTTTTTTCCTGTGCTGCTGTACCAGAGGCAGACGGAAGTGTTAAAATTTATTGGGGTGGTGCAGATACTGTGATGTGCGTGGGAATAGCTAGGATTGATGACTTGATAACTCTTTGTTTAAAAAATAGCAGAGATCCTTTGAAAATATGACTAATTTAACTCTTAACCCAATCCTTTTATCATTCAGGTAATTATCTACTCCTGATATCAAATGGGTTATAAAATACAATTAGAACCGCGTACTGAACGAGCTGGGCTATTCTCTGAAGAGAATAGTTTAGTATTGGCCCTAAAGGAGATTAACAACCCGAAATTGTCTATTAAATACTCGACACGAGGGTATACGCTGTTACTCGAAAATAAACCAGTAAATCCTTCATTATCACCCAAAAGAAAACAAGAAATGGAATATCTACTTCATTTTGTACATAGTCGATATGTAAAATATTTAGCAGCTTCACATCTCCAAAAAGACAATTATAAGTTCAAATCCATAAGTGAAACAGAGGAATCATTCAATATTGACTTCCTGAGAGAAAGTTCTAATCAAAATATCACCTTTACTTGTCATAAAAATCGCTGGATTGTTGAAGTGCAGGCTTTATCAATATCAGATGTTTCCGAATACCCCTCTCTTCGCGTTATTGAATCCAAGATTGGAAAAGCGGTCTCAGAACACTAAAATCCAAATGCGATCTTCAAAAGCTTATCTGCGTCATCAAATACATTTTTAGGGACAATTGTATAATTTTGTTCCTCAAGATCATAAGTTAAGTTGAACATATTAGTGAAAGACTCTAAAGCACTCCATAAATAGCTTGAAATTCGATCAACAACTAAAAATGTTACAAATTGCTTTCTTTGGGCTAGCATGATTTGTTTATTTTGGAAAGTAATCATACGAATGTTTTCTGATTCGATCATTTCTGAAAACAACGTAAGGATTGCAAAAATACCTCCAGAGAGAAGGACGTCACGTTCAGGTTTTTCAGGTTTTAGGTTTTCAAAGTCGTGGGAATATAAAAGCAATCCTGTACGGCTGATTACCATTATCTTTTCCATTCTTTGGAACTGTAAAAGGCCGATTGGAGCCGTTACATAAGCTTTATAGATAAAATAACTCCCAATGATAGTACTTAAGTGGGGGACAAAATAACGGAGAAGAACATAAGAAGAAGGATCTAATAATCCCCGTAATTGATAAACTACTATGATTATCAACCCAGTGTTACAATAATAAAATAAGATTGTCATTTGCAGATACGAAATTTGTTTTTTACGTTGTGGATCATCTACAAGTGATTTTATCCTTTGAAGAGTGAATAATGTAACAATGAGAACATAAAATACAAAATAAGGAGCAGGAAAATTCGTTGAATAAAGAAATTGAAGTAAGCTCATAACGATAGGAATTATTCCTCCTAAACCAGTTAAATCAGCACTTTGAGCTTGATTCGTAAAGAAATCTGGAAAAAGAAATAAATAAACAGCATTCAGGACAAATGCACCAATAAAGATTCCGTAAACACAGCTATGGATTGGTGAAATATTCTCGTTTTCGAAATAGTCAATAAATAACAAGAAAAAACCACCTGACATACCTCCAAAAAACGGGAAAAGTGTTCCAATAATGTTTCTCTCTTGTGAATAAAATTCTATTACATTAAAGAAATTGCTTATAAGAAACAAAATTTCTATTCCAATGAAAAGTAAAAATAAGACATAAAATCCTCCCAAAACAGCAATTACAGGGATTTTACTTTTTTTCCATCGTTTAAAGATTAAAATAACCAAGTATACATTGATTAGTACTTCTATTACATATATTACCCCTCCAACTAAACTGAGCAGAGGTATATTCATATAATGACCCCAGTAATCCATCCTAAAAATAATCTATTTAGCTTTAAACCAACGAATTTTCTAGTTTAGAGATTGGTTCATAAAGCAATTCAAATAATGAAAATCTCCGCTAATCTAAAAGAAAATCTTGCAGGCTCTATCCATTTTTTATTAGATGTTATGAAATCTCCATACATCTATATCTATTACAGGTCTGTAGCCAATATTATAATAGATTTTATTGGATGTGGGATTAGCAAGGTCTGTCGATAAAAAGCAAAATTTCTTTCCCTCATTGAGAGCTAATTGACTTAATTTTGCTACCACTTCCGTACCATAACCTCGTTTTCTTTTATCAGATGGAGTATAAACTCCACTTATGATCTGACCATTCGGCGTTTCTCCTGATTTCCTTGCCATTGATAGAATTTGATTTCCAGCTTTTAATAAAAAGATCGACTGTTGTTGAATAAGCTGCTTCAATCGTGTTTGGTTACTGGCAATCTCACTTGCTGATGAATTGGGAAGAGCTTCCTTTAGAAATTCATTATTCCATTCTGATATGAGCTTATATTCCTGTTGAGTTGCTATCTCTAATGAGTGAGAACCAATAGCACTAGGATTAACCCTGATCAATCTATGAAATCTCTCATGCATTTCAAGAGAAACGTCCGTAGTTCTTCTCTCTTGCCATAATTTAACGAATTCAGTCGCACCTTCTTTAAATCCAAAAATTCCAGGTATATCGGAATCTTTGTGTACTAATGTGTCTACAAGAATGGAAACGGTCTCTAGATTGTCAGTATAAGAGATTACTTGATTGTATGGGGGCGTTCTAAGTGAAACTAATTCAATTTTCGCATTTTCTGAGATTATGATTAATCTAGGCGATACCTCGGGACTGTAAGTATGAATATCTTGCTTGAGAGCGTTGAGGATACCAAATAGCAAATTATTCTCCGCTTCATGAGTGATTAGAAAGGGGAAAACACTGTTATAAAATTCATTAACATCTGAGAAATAATTAACTTCCATTTATGATCATATTAAAAGCATTAAATTGTTATTTTTATTTTCAATCAAAACTCATATCCAACTAGAACTAATTGAGACAAGATTTTTTACAACTATTAAATGAAAGATACTATATTTCAATTGAGAAATCTCTGATGTTATCTAAATAATGGAATCTTTAAAAATTCTTAAAAGAACAAAGTGAGTAATTCTCTAAAATTCAAAAAAGGTGCTTCAATTGAGCGAAAAGAAATATGTCTTTGATCTGAGCGATGGGTTTGGAAAATCAGATGTTTTTGCTATATTTGCGGCTATTGGCCATTTAATTGCGTTTGTTTTCAAAGTAATCTTTTATCCTTATGTATGGATTCTTCGGATGTTTGGTCGATCATTCCGGTTTGCTCGATCTAAAGAATCGGTAGATAATACCTTATCAGATGACCAACGCTTGTTTATGGAAAGCATTCCTACATTTTTCATTTTAGTTGGGGTTTTCATGGGTTTAATAATTGCTATATTCATTGGTTTCATAGGTAGTGATGCTGTTGAGAGATTTCTCGAATCTTTAAGTTTGGATACGTTGATAGAGTCCTTAGGGTGGTGGTTAACTCTCTTTCTAGAGATAATTCTTTGGATAATCGGTTTAGATACTGGTACTGGTGAGGATAAAATATATCGATTCGGTATTGTTGATATAATACGAGGAATTTTCGAGATTATTCTTGCAATCTTTTCATCTGATCCTGTATTGCTCTTCATAGGGATTGGTTTAGTGGGAATTGCCCTTGCAGTTGTATGGATTCTTGTGTCTGAAACAGGAATTGTTGCTGGTGTAGTTAGTTTTATTGCTGGTGTTACAAAATTCTTGATTTTTGCTCCTAGAAGAGTTTACGATAAAGCTAATAATATTTATCTTGGATTTAATCGACGACTAGGGGCAATAGTACTTGGTGATACTCGTTTAGGGATGTATACTGTCGCTTTCCACCGAAAAATTTTGTTTTATTCCTTGGGATTAGGTATTTGGACATTCTTAGGTGGGTTGTTTGTACTTGCGTCCAATCCTTTCTCTGATGTATCATTCCAGATAGGATTCGTACTAATTGTTCTTCTCTTCTTTGGATTGGGCGTAGGAATTGTAGAGATCTTCCTTATCGTGCGTTTTTTGGATGCAGTGTCTCGTGGAAAATATTCCACTCTATCAAAAGCTTAAGTAATATTCCTCTCATAGAGAGGAATCCCTCTTCCTTTTTTTTTCGAATAACATAAATTAAATACATTTATTATGTCAATTCTTACTTTTTTAACCAAAAAATCAAGATAATACAAAACAGGATCTAATTTTGGTTTCAGAAAAGACTAAAATCCCTCAAATCAATATTTCACATTAGGTGATTTTATGGTGTTATATCAGTTTGAGGATCGTAACCCAATTATTGGAAAAGATACATATGTAGCTGACTCTGCAGAAGTAATAGGAGACGTAATAATTGGGGATGAGTGTTATATCGGTCCAGGAGCAAAGATTCGTGGGGATTATGGAACTATTCGGATCGGTAATCGTACTTCCATCCAAGAAAATAGCGTTATTCATGTGAGAGTCGACGAAACTTGTGAAATTGGCAATAATGTGACAGTAGGTCACGGTGCGATAATACATGGTTCTCTTATACATAATAACATCATTATTGGAATGGGTGCGGTGACTGCTGATAAATCTATAGTCAATGAATGGTCAATAGTGGGTGCAGGAGCTCTGATTCCAGAGAATAAAGAATTTAAACCCAATTCTCTTATACTAGGAGTACCAGCTAAAGCAATTCGAGAAGTTAGTGAGAAGCATAAACTAATGATTAGCTATTCTGCAGATTTGTATGCTGATTTGGCAAAGAGATATTTGAAAGGAATATCAAAGATTGAAACCATGGAGTAATACCACACTATTTGTGGATTTAATCGTGTTTTAACGCTGTTCATGTGAGAATAATGAATAGGCGGCGCATATTTGTCCTTCTGGACGCAGATTATGAAATGTTGTATGATGAAGAAGGGATTATGAGTCCTTCTTTGCGCTTGTGGGGGCGAAACGAGTCAAGGAGGGTGGAAGTGCAAGTTAACGATTTTTTACCATATTTCTATGTTGAAGGAACTTTTAAACAAGTAAATGAAGTGATTAATCGAGATAACCCAGTAATAAAGGAATGGTTGATCTCAGAAGAAGAATGTAAGAAACGAGAGTATTTTGGTGATATACCAAAAAACTTAGTGAAATTAATTGGTAGAGTTCCCTATCAAGTTCCTAGCATTAAAAATTTGTTTATAAAAGAAAATATGCCTGTTCATGAGGCTGATATTCCGTTTACTAGACGTTTTCTATTAGATAAAGGACTTCGAGCATTAACTTCAGTAATGGTAGAGGGAGATATTCTGTTTGAAGATGATAATAGCTTGAAACTCAAATGCCCACATGAAAGGATTTCCTTAGTTCAGAATTCAACTGAAATATATCAGCCACTAGTTTTGGCCTTTGATATTGAAGTCAATGAACATGGAGAAACTATTCAAGAAATGCTTAAAGCAAAACTGCGTAGAATCTCTGCTATTTCTTTTGCGTGGGGTAAAATTTCAACCAAGACCCCTAAATCCGAGGTTCTTATTCTAGATGAAGATACTGATGAAGCAGAAAAGTTTTTATTGACAGATTTCATAAATAAAGTGAGAAATATTTGGCCAGACATAATAATTTCGTTCAACGGTACTTTTTTCGATATTCCATATTTAGAGGCGCGTTTATTGCGATATGGAAGAACCTTGGGAGAATTAGCTATTTTTAGAGGGCTTCAAAATAAAATTATTAAATCAAATATTCCAGTTGAGAGTTATAGACTTAAAGGGGTGGCAGTGGTTGACCTTATGCCACGAACTTGGGGTATTCATCATATTAGTGGGAAAAAAAACCTTGATTCAATAGCAGAGCAAGTGCTAGGAGAGAAAAAAATTCCACTTGAGAAATCTCTTGGAGAGCTATTTAGGAGCGGAATTTCAGGAAATATTAATGATCGAATTACCTTTAGAGAATATTCTTTACAGGATTCTCTTTTAACATTCCGATTGGCAACAGAACTGGGTGTTTCAGATAATCTCGAATTATGCCGATTATCAGGATACCCTTTACCCGAAGGTATTCTTAGTACTAGTCGTAATATCGGTGAATACGAACTAATGCGAATTTTGGTTAATAGAGGGATTTTAATTCCTTCAAAACCCACCCAAGAGGAAATTAAGAAACGTAATGAACTAAAGCGGAAATATCCACATTTAGGTGGGTGGGTTATAGATCCTATAGTCGATGAGGCCCTTTTTGTGGCCATTCTAGATTTTCGTTCTCTATATCCTAATATAGTACGGACACATAACATATCTGGGGAAACCTTAATTCCTGACTCGGCTGACCTCCCCCCTGATCAAAGATTCCGTTCTGATAGCCTTGGTGCCCTGACGGAGTTAATGACAAGAGTATTAAATGAGCGGTACCAAATATTAAATAGAATAAAGGATAATAAAGAGAATAAAGATGAAAATGATCTTAAAATTCTTCAGAAAAAACAACATTCACTGAAATTAATGGCTAATTCCTTACTTGGAGCTTCAAACTATCCTCGTGGACGATTTTATCATCATTTGCTTTCTAATAGTATCACTGGTATAGCTAGAGAACTTTTGAGTAAAAAACTTCGATATTGGACCGCAGAATTCTCTGAGAAGCATCCTTATGATGTTAAACTTCAGTATGGCGATACTGATTCAATCTTTGTAGAATTTATTATAAATCACCAACCTACAGATTTTTTAAACACAATAAATCCAGATGTACGTGATCAAGCATTGAATAAGCTTTTGAAGAATATCTCTGATTATCAAGATTTCCTTTCCAAGAAACTCCCAGAATATCTTGAATTACAACTGGAAGATATCGCACTTAGAATAATTCTTAAGAGAGGGCGAAAGAAAGCATATTCATATCTCTCTTTACTTACAAACACAGTTATAATTAGGGGTTTTGAAGCTGTTCGATCTGATTGGTCTCCCTTAGCGCGAAAAACGCAACGGTCCCTTTTGGAAAGGCTTTTAACTGATTTTTCCCCAAAAAGAATTGAAAAGGCGGAGAATTTTATCCTTGATGTCTGTTTTAGGATTTTGAAAGCTCCAATAGATGAATTAATCACCTTATTGACTATCCGTGGCCCACTTCGACGTTCTCCGCAGAAATACAAATCTAAAACTCCAGCTGTTGGTGCTTTTCTCCATTATTGTCAGGAAAATAATCTAGAACCCGATACTGAATGGACGAATTGGGATGGTTTTCCATATATTATTGCTTCAGGTTCAAAGAATCAACCTCAGTACCAACGAGCTTTTCATCCTGAATACTTTAAAAACCAAAACCATCAAATTGACCGTATCCATTATATTCGTGAAATTTTAGGAGCAAGCAATCGATTTGGCATCTCTCTGTCTGAAAAATTAGTGATTAATCGGGCTTTTACAATTCCTCTAACAGCCTTCTTTGTAAATCAAGAGAAGGAATTAACAAATTGAGATAAATTCCAATCAATCTTAAAGATCTACAAATTTTTTCGTTATTGTTGATCTTCAGAAACAACAGTTCGAATTTTTTTAAGTTCCGTAAGCATTTGTTTACGAAGGATAGCAATTCCAGTTGCTCGATCCTCCTCACGCCGCGCACGAACCTGACCAAGGGGATCGGATGATGTCGCTATTGTAGGAAACGAGATTTTGGGTATTGGAGGAGCTACAGGTTTTGCAGGTTTGGGAGATGGTTTTTCTAAAGAAGGAGTGGTTGATTGAACTGTGGGTTCTAATACCGGTTCGGGTACGGAAAATGTAAATGATGGTTTTTTTAGAGGTTGAGATACAGGCGTTGGCTGAGGTTTCAATGAGGGAATGGGATGTTCTGAGGGGACTTCAGGTTCAATCACTTCAACTGGTTCTGGAATGGACGTGGATTGAGTTTCTTTTGGCATTAACTTTGGAGTTTTTGCGTCAGGTTTTGCTTCTACCCCAAAAATCGTTGCTAAAGATTCCACCTGGGGAATCTCTAAATTTCGAATTGCTAGAAAATTAAATTCTTGAGATATTTTCTCAAGAGTTGTAGATGTAATATATCCTTCAAGAAGACTTTCTTTTAGCATCCGTTCGAAACGCAAAAGAGAAACCTGAAAGGCATACGCAACATGGGTATATTCTTCTAGGGAAAGAGATTTTAATTTTAGCGATGCCTCAAATTTCAAATCCTTTTTTTCTTCTTGACTTTTCTTTCTAAAGAGTTTAACCAAAGTTTTATCCGTCCTCAGAGTAACAGATCTATAATAAACATGTAATAAGCTATCTAATAATTCTTACCTAATTACATTTTTTAAACACATTCCAATATTTTTATCCGCATAATAATCTGGGTAACAAAGTTCTTATGTACATCCCAAATTGCATCCGATGTGATAAATCACCTCAGAAATGTAGGGTTGTTAAAACAGTGGCCAAAGCGCGAGTAATTTTAGTAGGTGTGGGAAATGCAGCATCATCACTTGTTCAAGCACTCAGATACTATTCTGTACACGCTACAGATGGAGCATCTGGCGTTAATTATGAAACAATAGGTGGTTTAAGAATCAATGACATTGAAATAGTCAGCTGTTTTGATGTTGTCGAAGGAAAGGTCGGAAAAGATCTAGCTGAAGCGATCTTTGCAGAACCAAATATCGCACCCCGAATAATTGAATATAATAAACCTCTGGGCATAAAAGTTAAGAAAGGCCCAGTGAAAGATGGAATTTCCCCACTTCTTGCTGAAACAGTTCAAATTAGTTCAAATCCTGAAGTTGATCTAGTAAAAGAATTTAAAGAAGTAGATGCAGATATGGTGATTTCTCTTCTTCCTTCAGGAGCGAAAGAGGCTACTTATGTGTATGCGGATGCTGCAATCAAGGCCGATTTAGCTTTTATAGAAGCAGCCCCTACAAGAATCTGCTCAGATGATAAATGGGTTCGAAAATTTAAGAAAGCCAATCTACCAGTCGTAGGGGATGATTTGCAATCGCAATTAGGAGGAACAAGACTTCATAAAGGAATACTTGAAATTCTAAACTCTTTCGGTGCGCATATCAAAAATACTTATCAATTAGACGTTTCAGGAGGAAGTGAAGGAATGAACACCCTTTATACGGAGCGAAGAATGGAAAAACGCCAAATAAAAACTGATAGTATTAAAAGAACTCTTCCATATTTAACAGACAACGATATTGCGTCAGGAACAACAGACTATTTAGATTTTTTGGGAAATGAACGAACTGGGTACTTTTGGATTTATGGAAATTATTTTCTGAATACCCCGTTTAAAATTGACATTACAGTCAAAACCACTGACGGTCCAAACGCTGCTGGTACCCTTGTAAACGTTATTCGCGCAACTAAACTTGCATTGAATCGAGGTATTGATGGTCCATTGTTATCCGTTTCTGCTTACGGTTTTAAATATCCTCCAGTTCACGTTGGTGAACAGGATGCCGTGAAACGCTTCGAGGAGTTTATAACGGGAGATCGTGCAGATTGAACTTGTTTTTTTCCTTTATTTAATAAAGAGTTGGTGTTTGGTTTTAGGAAATGAAACGGGTTACAATTATCGTTACGGGTCGGGTTCAAGGTGTATTTTTTCGTGTTTATACTCGTGATTTCGTTAGAACGCTTCATGAAATAACCGGCTATGTATGCAATTTGCCAAATGGAGCTGTAAAAATTGTTGCTGAGGGTTTAGAGGTCGATTTGAAAAAACTAGCTAATTGGGCTCGAAATATAGGTTCTCCACATTCCCAAATTGTAGACACAAAAGAAATTTGGTCAAATATAAACGAAAGAGAATTTCTTGACTTTCAAATCACTTATTGTCGCTCATAGAAGTCATCAAGTTCAGGAATGTCTGTTTTAGCAATACGTTCGAAGAATTCTTGTTCATCAATTTCCTCTGAAATAAATATTCTCTTATTATCAACTCGTAAATAGAGTCTATTGTTGATATAAATATCATTTTCAAAAATGTATTCAAGGTGTTCCATTGGCTGAATCGGCTCAAAGTCGAGCTGATGAATAGTTCTTGACCATTTAAGTGGTATTGAATCAATGATTTCAAATTCTCGACTTTGGACTACTTCAAAACCAAGTAGTCTTTTATGTAGAATCCACAATGGGATAGCTACAAGATTAAAATTCCATAATCCTACTAAAGCCATCTCAACATGATTTTCAGATAAACTTCTACGTTCAATAAAGCTGATTTCACAAGTTTGCAAAAAAACGTGCATGAAAGCCCAAAAGTGAGCTTTAGGGTTCATAGCATAGATCAGTGGAGGGAGTTCGAGACAGGAAGTTAAGGATGCCCCAAAATCAAATACCTCGAACTCCACTACCCAAGATCTGTCGGTTAAACTGAGATAATCGTGAATTGATTGTTGAATTGTCGTTTTTTTTGTTGAACTCATAACTCTTCACTTTCAGCATTCTGACTCTCCCTCTTTCCTTATAAGCACCCCAATTTTTTTTGAAATTTATATTATTGAAAGCAAAACAATAAAAAGCAAATCATTCATTTGAGGTGTGAACTCTCATGTCCAGTTCAGAATATGAGACTAAAATTGTTTGTGACGGCCCTTGTCGTCTATGCAAGCATCAACGAGAAAAAGATATCAAATCTCAAGGAAAAGATCTTGTTTATTATTGTAGGAGTTGTCAACAAAAGTATTTTTGCAAAGATGTACTTGGAAGAGACCGTTCTGAATTTACCTGTCCTGCTTGTAATAGTACAATAACTGAGATGACTGTTGAGAGGGCTCAACAGATGGGTTTGGCTTTTAGTTTGCGCTTAAGTCGTACAAAAGTCAGTAAACGGCCTGTTGAACAGATAAAACGAACCTGGTTTTATTCAACAGGAATAGTTATGCTTTCGCGGGATTTTGTAACTGATTTAATCACATATGAGGAGTTAGATGTACCTCATATAATCGATTTAATGTTCCACTCAGACCTTCAGATATTACCAGGGGAAAAAAGACTGGAGAAAAAAGAGCTGCTTTGGGATATCTTTGCGAAAAAACCTGGAATTATTCGATCAATACATAATTCCTTGATAACAAGGTCTGAAAATCGTCGTGTGGATTTAATTGTGCGTACACTTACAAAAGCAGAAGTATTTGGATGCGAACAATTATCAAGTATTATATCCGATACAATCGCGGGAACAGTTGACCTTATTGGAATAGATAAGGAAACAGGAGGCCTCGTTTGGTTTGTATGTCAAGAAAATCGTGTTGATGAACAAATTGTTAACTCTATTTTAAATGAATTGCTCAGTTTGCCTCCGCTAGAATTTATGAGCGTAGAGAGAATCATTCTTCTTACCCCGAAGTGGATCTGGATGGGTGCAGAAATAGCTCGCCGACAAGGGAGAATATTAACAAGGTGGCGTAGAATTCAAATTGAATTATGGGAAGAGAATTCCCTCTATCAATATAAAAGGATATAATTATCAACATACAGTTACTTAACATGATTAAATACTTTATAATGTAAAAATTGGAATTTATATTCTTGTATGGTAATTTCTAAAGCGATCTTTAATACAAACCAAAAATTAGATGATCGATTTGTGAAAAGCTAGTTCATAATATTAAGAAGAGCTACATTTATTAGGAAGAACTAATGAGAGAATCGTAATCTATAGTTTGTGTACTCTTTCCCTGACAGAAAGAAATATTTAAAGTGAATTGGTAAAGAGAACATTTTAAAACCAAAACAAAACAACAACACTTAATTAGCTTTCATACATCAAAATCATAAAAAAAGGAATTTTCTGTCCAGAATCAGTAAGTGAATCAGTAAGAGGTTGAGAAATGAGTTTCTTGATGAAAATAGTACTCGCTGGAGACGGTGCTGTTGGAAAAACCGCCCTGCGAGAGCGTTATCTTGGCAAAGGCTTTAGTAGCAATTATATGATGACTATTGGAGCAGATTTTGCTCTTAAAGAGGCCACCATCCGTGAAAAGAGTATTAAGTTTCAAATCTGGGATCTAGCGGGTCAACCACGATTTGGAACTGTCCGCTCAGTTTATTACTACGGGTGTTTGGGGGCTTTGCTGCTTTTCGACGTTACTCGTCCCGATACTTTTACCAATTTGGAGAATTGGCTTGAAGAAATCTGGAAGAATAATGGTAAGGGTATGATTCCAGTTGTTCTTCTTGGGAACAAGGTAGATTTGCGTGAGCAATTCCCCAACCATATTACTGATGCCCAAGCAGAAGAATTTGCTGATAATCTAACTAGAAAATCAGAGGATTCGGGTTTTCCAGTTAAATATATGCCTACTTCCGCCAAAACAGGATTGAATGTTTCCGCTGCTTTTGATATGCTCGGGAATGTTTATCTAGATTATGTTGAAGCTCAGCAATCAAAGTAGTCTATTTCTTTCTATTTCTCCCTTTTTTTGTTTCAAATCCTAATTTTTTTCTCCTTTCGGTTAAAAAAATTGAGGAGACAGATCGAAACTAGAATTTCACTTCATCAATTGAATTAATAATCCTTGCACCTTGAAGAGATGGAATCGTTGGAGTTCCCATAAGCAGTAAAATATACCGTTTTTTCGCATAATTTGCATACCCTTTTGTTAGATAGGATATTGTATCTACTTCAGATTCATCCATTGCAAACCAAATTGCAAGTCTAGACTTCTTGAATAATCCCCCTTTTTCTGCCATGATGTCAACTGGAGATGCTTCGGTTTCCACAGCACGTACATTTTCTGTAATTTTATATCCAGATCCTCGTAGGCGTTTATAAAGTTCTACTTTAAGAATATTTGCCTTGATTTCACCTGCTTTTCTTAAATATTTTTCACTTTCGAATTGTTGTCCTAATCGATCAAAACAACCAGATAATTTCCTGTATACTCGGAAGAGAATATCATCAGCTGAAGCTTGGCCCATTTCTGAATATGTTTGAAGTTGAGTCATCGCCATTAGGAGATGACTTAATGCTTCCTGATCTTTTTGCTGAAGAATTTTAACATCCCCGAGACTTTCTTGAATTTCTCCTTCTAGCAAAAGTCGTTCTTCTTGAGAAATATCTTCAGGAGGCTGTGTTTGGAGTAAATTCAAAGCATCTTCTAATAGTTCTCCGGCCTTATTAACTTTTTTTTCGACTATAAGTGTCTTAGCTTCCTTTAAGGCTTGTTTGAGATCCATCTTACATTCCTTCACTTTTTTAAATTAACATAAGCAATTAAAAATTAAGAACATGAAAATCCAATCCAAGGAAAGATAATGTTCTCGTTTGAGTATTGTTTTATCACATTTTACTAACTTTATAATATTTATTCTGAAAATTTTGTTTATAGTAAATTTCACATTAATATTAATTCATTGGTTTAAGGATCCAAGAATTGATATTTTAACAATTAATGCGAAACTGTGCGTGAAATTATGGTCAGATAGGATTCTACACTATGTTTTGGTTTCAAAGCAACCATAAGAATTCTTTCCTGATCTAAAGAATAGAGTAATATCAAATTCTTTTCTCCTGTGACCGCTATGCTCTTTGATTCTCCTCCTAGGACACGAGTGGGGAGACTTAAAGCAGATGAAACTGCTGCAAGTTGTGCAGTGTCTACATTAAGATTAGATAATAATTCAGTGATGGGAATTCCTGCACTTGAAAGAAGCATGATTGCTTTTGCTTCAGGGATAGCTCGTTGAATTTTTTCAATGATACTGTCTTCAATGTCAAGAGTTTTCACAATAGCATTAATTTTTGCTGCTATTTCTTGAATTCGTTTTACCAATGCGTCAATTTCGGGCCGTTTTTCAAAGGAGGATTTGGGAATACAAATTGTAGTGATAAGTATTGTATCGCTGGCACGAGAGGCAATTAAAATAGATCGTTCTTGGAATACGATATATTCATGGACTTGATCTTTCAGAGTAGAGTCCAAAAATCCTTGGGAGATAGCAAGAGCTGATGAAACTGCAGCTGGGAGAACATAGATTTCGTCAGAAATATCTTTTTTTTTCGATTTTCCAAAGATTGGAGACCCATCAATGGTAGATACAATACATTGTTCTATATTTTGATCCATCAGTAGCTCTTCTATTATTTCTTCGATTTCAGGAATATTCTTCATATTTTTTCCTCATTTAATCAAATTTAACCGAAAACGAATAAATTATTTTTATAATAGGATTGCTGAAAATAAAAAGCTGACCTTTTCCAAAGAAAAATGTTAGGTTGGTCTAAGGCCTTGAATGTAGATTAAGGAGTCTTGATTCTTAAAGTAATTTATTAAAGAAAAAGATAGAAGCAGAAAAAGCAGCTAGAATATCTATTCGTGTTCTGTACTGGCAAGTGATCTTTCTTTTGGCGGGGCACTTCCGTATAATGTTCCTGAATATGAACCATTCTGGATCTTCATGGCTTTATCTGTCATTTCAACACATTTCATTGCATCAGATTCCATTTCAAGCATCGATCTTACAGCATCAACATTCTCAGGAATTGGGATCGACTCCATATGTACATCATAGATCATGTACAAATTGCCACGAGAATCAAGAGACATAGTTTCCTCCCAGATAAAAACTTCAGGACGATCATATCGTGGCCGACCCAAATCGCGGAAATATTCGACGAGTTGTGCAGAATCAAATAATCCATGCTTTCCAGGTTCAATTAATATTCTTGGCGTTTTTTTGTACAAGGAAACAACTTCATCTTTTGAAGGAGAGCTTTCAAGGGTAACCTTCACCATATGAACGTGAGACAGTGTCCAGCTTCCTGCTATTGCCAATGAATGAATGCGATCATCCAATTGAGGCATAATTGTGACTAAATCGGGACCGTGATGAGAAACTCCTAAAACAGGAGTAATTGCATTAATTGGTCCTCGATTCGTTCTCGCAGGGTCTCCAGCCCTTCGTGCTAGAGCGACAAATACATCCGAAACCCCATATTCATGAGCTAAAGTAGATATTATTCTTGTTAATGCTGTCGTATTACAAGATACAACTCGTGTTTTCTTTACACCTAGATGGGTATAATAATTACCAAATGTGCTAAAGCTCCTCTCAGTAAGTGAATGTTTTTCTCCACCTTGAACAATGGTTTTAACATTATATTTATCGTACAGTGGAAAATTCTGAGCTGGAACCCCACTTGGCGTGCAATCTATAACAATTTCTATTTCCTTTAGCATATCATCTAGAAATCCGACAACTTCAAATCCTGCTGCCCTCATTTTAGGCTCAAAATCTGGTAAGCTGCAATATATTGGATAGTTTCGTTCTTTTGCAATTCTCAAGCGGACATCAGAAATAATATCCGCTATTCCAACTAATCGCATGTCTGGTTGGCTGGCTATGGCATCTGCCACTCGTTTACCAATAATTCCGTAGCCAACCACTCCAATATTTGCTTTAGATTTCGCCAATTAGCCACCTTCCTCTTTAAACTCTTTTAGTGTCTTCTTGCCTTCTTCTGTCAAGTAAAACATACGGACAACCGATTGACCAGCAATCTCTATGTTGGTTTGGCCAAGATAGTCTAATGTTTTTCTTACAACTGCCACATCATGTGCAATTAAACCTCTAGCTTCCAGCCAACCAATCGAAAGAAGCGTCTTCTCTAAAGTTAAACCTGTTTTCTCCATAATTTTTTTATATGGAGCACCTCGGATCCCTGCAACTGAATGATATCCACGATAAAATTCTGCTGGCTCATCAAGCGCAAGAATCACTTTACGCTGATCTAGGTTTAAATCAGCTTTTTCTGTGGTCATTAAATATACCTCTTTGTCTAATAACTCAGCTTTAACAACGATTTTATTAAAATATAAAATATCCTATCCAAAATGTAAAAAACAAGTTCATATACTTATAATATTCATATGGGTAAGAGAAATGGGTTAGGGAGATTCCTCTCTTGGTTTTATATGGATAAGTAAGAAACGAATAACGATATTTTATCCTTATGAATGGAGCTTTTTTCCTTTTTGAGTAAGATAAAACATTCTAACGATCTTTTGACCAGCAATTTCAACACTATTATGCCCTAAATAATCCACAATTTGTCGTTGAACAGCACACTCGTGAGTTACCAATCCATTTCCTTCTAACCAACCTAAGCTAAGGAGGGTTTTTTCTACTGAAAGGCGAGAAGCTTTCATAATCTCTTTATAAGGTAAACCACGGATTCCATTCTCTTCATTGCGTACAACATAACTCGATGGATTCTTTAGGATGTTTAATATCTTATGCTGATCATCATTTAGTTTAAGCATGGCAAATTCCTTATCAAAATATCTTTCTAATGTAATATCATAGATGATCTGGAAGGTTATAAACCTACCCATGTATTCTATATGGGTATATTTTTCAGGAAAGGATAAAGAAAAAAGAATCATATAATAAATTCCTGAAGATATTGGGTAAGAGAACAGGCAATTTCCTCGGGAAAGATATGAGATAATTTAAAATTGTCTAATTTTTCACCTCCGCCTACTCTTTGGACTGGTAGGATATCAATGAGTAAATGTGGTTTCGAAGTATATCCAAAATGCTGCTGTCTGAAAATGATATTGCGATCGAGAGACAAATGAAGTTTCTTCCCATAATTGTTAATAAACTGAGTTAATGCATAGTTTGAGGCAAGTAAAGCTTTGGATAAAGAAGCAATTTCATTTGAATTCAGCTCTAACAAGGTCGATAGATGCCTTTTGGGCATTAATCTAAGCTGTCCATCATTTTCAGGTGCATAAGCTACTAGACATAGCCAAAAGTCATCTTCCCAAAAAATTCTTTCTTTAAGGTTAATTTCTTGGTTTAAAGGATCAATAGTAACCTTTTTGGCGTACTCACACCCTAAGCAATAATTTCGGTTTTGATAAAGGGACTTATGCTCCTCATAAACTACTAAAAAACCTTGATTCTTCCACCCATGTCCTTTTTTATCTATGAATAACATACTCTGTCCATGGAGATGTAAAATACTTGCGCCAGAAGCAGGCCCAATATTAAAGAATTGCATGAGTCCTATATTGTTAATTCCTTGTGATCGGAGTGATTTTTGGCAGATTTCAAGCGATAGAATGATGTTATTAAAATATAGGATCAATTCATCCAAGGGAACAGTTTCGATACTTACATAGTGTTTAGTAAGTACATGAACCAAAGATATGCCTTTTGGGGGTTTAGATTTTTTTTTTTCAGTACGCAAAAAATGATTATTTTGAACGTATCTAGCCATTGGCGGAAACAGATTAATAATTGTAAACGCATTTGTTTGAGCTAGGTTCTCAAATTTTGCGTCCAAGACAAATGGATCCCTTTTTTGACTTAAATCCTTGGTTAAAACGATTGCTGGTAATTTACCTTCCACTATTTGACAAAAAGAATCTTTCTCGTCATTTAAATTTGATCTTACGAGCTTTAGAGGTATTTCTGAGTATTCGATTGGTCTATTTGCTCTCAACTTACTAATATATGTGCAATGTCCAATTTTAGTGCCATATTTATCGGTTAATGTCTGAAAAGGATCCCAACGTTCTTCAGGGGCATTATCTTCCTCCTGATATACTCCCCAGTAGCCATCCTCCCTAAGGAGCTTTTTTCTTGGGCCATTCTCTTCATCTTTCATAATTGGATTACTCCCAAAAATATCTAAGTGGATTTCCTCAAGAAAAGCGTGACTTTTTAAACGATTATGTACCGATAGAAAATCAATTATTCCAGACTCGCTCCTATTTTTGAGTTTTTTATTCGGTAGTAAAGCATTTTACGACATTTTGGTGAAATTAATGGAAGAACTTAAAAAGAAAAGTCGAGGAAAATTATTAGATCGTTCCAAAGATCTCATCTTTTCAACCGCGTTAGAAGATAGCGCATCAAAGCTCTGCCGCTTGAATTTTCTTTATGGTTTAGCAAAGATGCATCTTGTACAAGATTCACTAGGCCTAGAACCAAATTCTACTTTTATTGCAGCTCCAGATTGTACTATTACTCGAAATATTGAGCGGTGGAAAAATGGTATTGGTTATGGTGGAAAAGTTACTTGGGGAGATGGGGATATTCCATTGATGTTCGTTGATACAATGCCTAATGCCTGTGGAATGCTTGTTGGATCATTAACTGGTGAACCAGATCCAATGGAGCTAATTCAACGGATTCATGATATGAATGATGCTCAATATGACGTGGAAATCGAAGGTGTTCCGATTAGATGGAACTTTGGTAGTGGGAACCATTTTATTAATGTTTTTGAAGTATTTCCTAATCCGGCTATGAGCGAATCTGCAAATCTCCCTCAATATTCCTTCATTACTCATAGTTCTCCTTCAGAGCTAAAAGGTGATTCGAACCCAAAAGAACTAGGATTATATTACCATGCTAGTTCTAACTTACGAGAAATGTGTCAAACATTGGAAACTCCTTTTGGGGAGATTCATTATCTTATTGGAGAGGATGCAAAGAAATACTACGACTTTTACAAATGGGCTGAGCGAATTGGAGAAAAGAAACGAGAACTGGCAGGAAAACTCCTTTTTGGGAATGACTATGAAGTAATATCAAATACTCCTCATCAGGGTTTGACTCATCTGAATGAAGTCGCTTTAGGAACATACGTTTTCACCAATAATGAAGAAAAACTCTATCCTCTTACCTTAAGAGCAGATATTCCATGCTACATACTCAAAGGGATATCAAATTTTAATGATGATGCTCAAATGACTCTGAATTTTAAAGAAAGAATGGATAAATACAATCTTCATAATCGCATAAGCAATGCAAACATTCTTCCTCATGGAGGTGGATATACTTTTCCTCATATCGTGGCAATCCCCGAAATATTCGAGACAGTTCAAAAAAGAAGGTATTTTTCGGTCGATCTTGGGACAGGAATTGGAACGATGGTTTTCGAGACACCAAGTGAATTACAATTTCTTTATCGTGGACGTAACGTTCTTGTACAAACCATTGATCTGGGTTTAGGTGAAATCGTTGCTCGAATGGTTCCTAGATTTGCATTAAAAGTATAACACTGAATATAATTCTAAGTCTCGAAAAGAATGAAAGGTTGCTGTTTTTCTCTCCACCTATCACAAATTTTTTATCGTATTTACGATGAACTAATTCTAAATTATTGTCTTAGAGAAATTTTCTGCAAAACGGTCTGAAATCACCACTAAAGCATACTATTTAGATTCTAAATGTGGATTTATCATCGGGGCAATATAAATGACTACAACGAACAATCAGAAGGATCTAATGGGTTCAATATCTAACCTCTTTAATTTCATCGAAACTTTGGGAAAATCTTTTCGTGTTCGGCTCTTTCTCTTTATTTTCCTGATATATATTGCAGGTGCAACCTTGGATGTAACGAATACAAATCCGGGATCACGTTTTATGTTGACTAAAGCTATTGCTAAATATGGAGAATTTACCATTCGTCAAGAAGATCTTGAAAGATATAGTTATCTTGACTATGCAGAATATAATGGAAGTATTTTTTCAGATAAACCACCAGGTATTTCACTCTTAACAGTTCCCATATATTGGATTGGAGAATTTATCGCTCTTAACTTCTTTGGAATGGATCCTGCAAATCATTTTGCTATTGATGACTTAATTAAGTTTCTCATTATTATAGTAGCATTAATTTGGGGTGCATTTACCTCAATCAAATTCTATGATCTTCTTCGATTGCTGGGTATAGGTCATAAATCAGCTAACTGGACCACTCTCACATTTGCTTTTGGTAGCCTATTTTATGTATATATAGGCACATTGTTCTCCCATGGATTTACAGCAAGTTTTCTTTTACTTGCGGTCTATTTTCTTACTAAATTCCGTGATACTATGGAAATATCGGCATTAGCATGGGCAGGATTATATAGTGGGCTTATGATGACCTGTGATTATGTTCTAGTTGTAGTTCAGCCCTTCTTACTTGCTTATTTACTCATTCCGTTTCCTTGGAACCTTCGTGAACTCATTTTTCATTGGAAAGCTTATTTTCGTATTTTTATTCCTCGCATTGTTATATTCCTTTTTCCAATCCTCCTTAACGGACTTTTGATCTTGTATTACAATTTTTCCTGTTTTAATGATCCATTTAAAACCCCATATTCTTATGCAAAGTATTTCTGGGATAAACAACATTTTGCCAATCCAATATTAGAAGGATTAGAGGTCCTGGTGTTCTCTAGACATCATGGTTTGTTAAATTTTATGCCAATCCTACTTTTAACTGTTATTGGGCTTATAATTTTGCTTAATAAGAAACCAGTTCTTGCTATACTCTGTCTAACGGTTCCATTAGTTTTTATATTGTTATATAGCAAATATTTCTTACCTACAGGAGGTTTGGCATATGGTCCTCGTCATATTGTGTCAATTTCTCCCTTGTTATTAATTCCAATTGCTTACATCTTTGACTTGAGAGAAGACCAAATCCCCTTAGGTCAAAAGATATTTTCAAAAGTATTAAAATTCCTTGCTATTATTTTAAGTTTCTTTTCTATCATAATCAATGTTGCGGGAGGATGGGTGGGAGTATATCCTTTAGGAGGAGAGGGAATGGTTGATCCGATCTGGGGGATCCCGGGGCATGTGTCTACCCTATTAAGCTGGTTTTCTTTAAATTTTGATTTTCCAGCAAGAATTTCTATTGAATTTCTTCAAGGGCATTACTCTGGAGGTTTTAAATTCAACCTTTTAATTGCTAGCTTTCAAGTTTTTTTAACATGGCCATCAGCCTCTAGTTTGAGTCGAGGGGAACCCACTGCTTTTTTTGCTGCATTAGCACTTGCATTTTTACTGAATCCATACTGGAATCCATTGAATTCAGGAAAAGCGGTAAATGAGAGGTTTAAAAAAATCAAAATTCCCCCACGTATATTGCTTTTAAGCGCAATCGGACTTGAAGGGTTTCTTGCAAGTTGTTTGACGGTATGGTTTCTTTTAGATATCAGTGTATTATTAAATTTGCCCTTTTCTGAAATAATTGTAGGTGTTCAATCATATTTGCATTCTCACACCTATGTGGGATTTTTTCTTCTTGAGTATCTAAATAAGATAATAATTTTTGTCATAAATGCACTTTTGAACTTTTTTTTCCTCAGACCACATTTTTCTTTAGCAGAATGGATGTTCCGTGTAATCTTCTTTGTTAGTGTAACTCTTATTGTCTGGAATCCCATGAGAGAGGTTAAAAAAGAGAAAATTCTTTCTCATTTTGACAATTCGCCCCTTATTCAGCTATATTTACGATTCGCATCATTTTTATCAATTATTTACCTATTATCGGGGGTTATATTGCTTCCATTAATGTTACAATCCTTAAATCTTTTTTCAATAGTTACTCAAATATTCTATTATGTTATTTTCCTATTAACTCTCGAACTCGCATTCACTCCTTATAAACAGCAAATCGAGAGAAGTCAAAAAATTGTAGTTGAAGACAAAGAAAAATCTCAACACCCCGATTTAGAGGACACAATTCTTTCATTGAGTTCCTTTATCCTGTTGATTCTTTTAATAGTAGGTTTTATGCTTAATTTGACCTTTTCTGAACAAAAAGTTACCGTTTTTCTGTTAATTGCGTTAATTATAGCGTTTTATGCACTTAGTATCCCAATCTATCGTTATTTGGCAAATAAATCTTTAATCCCTAAAAATCTAGTCAATTATTCACCTTCCCGGAAAGAAATGACAATATTTCAGTCAGTTTTAATCCTTGGAGGAGGATTTGTTACATTCATCTTTCTTCTGATCCGAATCTTATACAAGACACTTTCAACAGTTCCAGATACCTCAATCTTACAAACTTACCCAGAAGAAGAAATAATTTTGTTAGTATTGTTAATTGGAATGTTAATAAGTCTCGGGATATCATTTATTCAATACATTCGGATCATAACGAAGAAAAATACGATTCAATTAACATGAGGGGGAATCCATGCTTGAAATAAGAGAGAAAAGTATTTCAAAGAGAGAAAAGCAATTTCTGCGCTTGAAAATAGGAATCTATCCCCATATCCTAGCGCTTTCATTAATAACAATAATATGGAGTTGGATTTATCTCCCATTTTTAACTTCTAGACCTGCAGGCATAGATTTTAGTGCTCACCTATTTCGGATAGCGTTTCTAAAAGAATTTGGACTAGCTGGTGAATGGAATCCATTATGGTATACTGGAACTGCATTCTTAGATCAATACGCCCCAGGAACAACATTCATCCTATGGTTAATGAGTTTGGTAATTCCTATAGATTTAGCGTACGTAAGCTTACTAATAATGTGCCATCTGATTATATCTATGAGTGTATATTTCATATTAATCCTCTTGAATAGATCTGTGCCAAGTGGGTTTTTTGCCGCATTATTCATTATGACATTACCCTCATTAAACATAAATTTTATGTTTTATTCTCGTGCACCAACTCAATTAGGATTAGCACTCCTAGGTCTATGTCTCTGTTGCTATTATGCAGGGAGGAGCTTTAGTACTATCAGTTTAGCATGCTTGTTAAGTATTACACATTATATGATATTTGGATTCCTAATCGTGATAGTAGGAGCCACTGAGACCGCACAATTACTTAAAAGAATGTATTTAATTTATCAAGGAGAGACAATTAATGAAAGAAGAAAAGTACTTGCTAAAACAGAAGTTTATTTCTATACAAAAAAGGTAGGAATCTGGGTAATACCGTTTCTGTGGGTTTTTCTTTTAATGCCTCAATTTTTTCAAGAACCAATTAATCTCATAATGCTTAGCTCAGGGTCTTTGGTTAGCTTTACAGATGGACCTGGAGGTTTATACTGGGTTTTACGAGTTCTTCGGGATTTTATCTATAATTATATAAGCCTTTATGTATTTATGTTCCTTGGATTATTTGCTTGTTCTATTTGGGTAAAAAAAATTCAATCCAAAGAAATTAGTTTGTTTATAGCAACCTTATTCATAATTATCACTGGGTTCTTTCTCTTTTATAAAGAAACAAATGAACTTCTTCCCCTAGCATTTAGAGGAATGGACGTACTCCGATTCATATTAGTTTCACAGCTATTACTCATAGTTCTATGCGTTAGAGGAATTGAACATAAAGGAACAGTGTTCATAATGACTATCATCATTTTGTTACCGCTTGCTGAAGCTCATAATGGGATTATTAATTTTGGTTACTTGCAATTCGATGATGATCATTGGTTGGATTTAGAACCACTTGCTGAAGACCTGAAAAGTCGGGAAGGATTTTACTATGTCTGTCCCAAAGGTTATCAGGGAGATCATATGGCATATCTTCCTATATTAACCAATAAACCGTATTTTGATGGATGGAATCCTCCTGGATGTCGTTTAAGTTGGTTTAGGGATCCTCCCCCGAGTTCGTCGAAATATCGACCTGATCCAGACACGATCAACGATATCATTCACTTTCCTGAAAAATATGGAGTAAAATGGATGTTTACAGGAAAAGGGGATTACTCATTATTCATAGAATCACACTGGCAACTAGTAACACTTGATCCAGACCAAAGTAAACTATTATGGGAAACTTCTCGGAATATATCTTTGGTTGATGTCTTTCCTACTGGAAATGCACAATTAACATATGAAAGTCCCACTCAGATTCGCATATTAATATCTAGCACAAATACATCAGTTGATCTTCTTATAAAGGTCGCTCATCATCCTAGTTGGAAGATCAGAGGTAATAAGACATGGAATCTGGAACGAGAAGATGAAATTGGATTCATCCAAGTAAAAAATGTGACTTCATCAGAATTAGTACTAGAATATCAGGAGCAGCATTTATCGCTTATTTTTAGTGCATTTCTTGTAAATTTGACTCTAATAATTATAAGCGTATTCCATGAGTATAAGCTACTTTTAAATTTTAAGAAATGGACCAAAAGAATCCAATTAGGATTAAAAAAAAATTAAACCAAACCAAGTAGTAGTATTTCTTCAAGAGATAGGATTAAAATTCACGTAATAAATACACTAATGGAAGTAACTTATGAAGGCTTATAGTTCTAGAAATTCACCTTCGTTGTAAAAGGATTCTTTTAAGAAACCGTATTGATTCAGGAAGTACACAGTAGTAAAGAAAGAATAAAAAGAAACAAAATGTAATTTAAGTTTCTAATTGCATAGACTTAACTAATTCATTTTATAAACTAAAAATATGATCAAGCACAAAATTAAACTTATTGGAGTCAACGAAAATGGGATTATATAAATTGATAGTAAAATCTATGGTGTTTAGCACCCGATCCCGTCGCCGATTCTTTACTTTCGTCCTAGTATTCAGTATCCTAAGTGGAGCTACCATTGTTATGCTCAGTTTCTTTGATAGTTTCTCACGTGAAGGAATGCTGGATCATAGGGGAGTAGTAGTTAAGGTTAGAGATCCATTTAGCTTAACAGACCGGGTATCCCTTGAAGACGCCCAGACAGATTTGGATATTACCGATGGGGAACGACTTCCGGGTTCCGAAGCTGTGATATTTTATAAATATGTTAACTTTGGCCCTGACTTGCGTATATTCAGCGTTAATCCTCAATATCAGTGGGGTTTTAGTGAAATTAAACCTGATAATCTAATCGCGGGACATTATCCATCCTCTGACCGCGAAGTATTGGTATCAGAAGAGGTCTTACTAGCGTTGAGTGATACTCAAGATGGTTTGAGTATATATACTAAGCCAGTGGTGGGAACTACCTTGAAATTAGGCGTCTCAGAGGATGCAACATTCGATCTAAGAATTTCAGGTATATTCCGAAAGCCAGATCCATCTACAGTTAAAAGTGATGATCTGGAATGGATAATATTGACGGAAGATGCATTCTCAATAGTAGTAGATGGTGATCATCTGGATTATAGAACATTTGAAATCTATATTTACTCAATTTCAGTGATTGCAAGTGGGGATATTTTTTCAGGAGCAGCATACGACAATGTTGACGCATTAGCTTCTCAGCTAAACAGCTTAGATTCAACTGATTATAATGAGCCAATTTATACACGTAAAGAGAATAAAGACGATAGTCGGAACATGACATTTCTCTCTCTTCTTTTTGGTATCTTTGGAACCTTTATGGTGAGTACTTTGTATTCATACTTAATTACACGTTTCCGAAGACGAGAAGTAGCTGTTTTGAAAGCGATGGGATACGGTAAATGGGATGTAAGAATCGTAGTACTGGCGGAAATCCTCGTAGTATCTATTTCAGGATTTTTGATAGGATTATTAGCTATTCAATTGTATGTATGGAATCCTGCGTCTCGAGATTCAGCATACTTTTATCTCATAGCGTTTTCCCCAACTGCATTCTGGTCATTCATAGCAGTAGTGTTGTCTTGTGTACCTGGATTTTTCATAATCACGTTTAGAACGTTATCAGTTAGACCGATAGAGATCTTTAAAGATCGGTAGGCAAAAGTGAGGTGGTACAAATGAGTGATATTTTAATTGAAGCAAGAAATCTTTCAAAGGAATACATCCGAGGAAAACAGGAAGTAGTAATGGCACTAAACGCGATAGATTTACAAATACCCAGAGCAAAAATGGTATTAGTGACAGGACCATCGGGATCTGGAAAATCCACTTTGCTAAATGTCCTATCAGGTTTAGATATGCCAACAGAAGGAAAAGTAATCTATGAGGATGAAAATATTGCAGATTGGGAAGAAGAACGTTTATCGAAATTTAGACAGGAAAATGTCGGATTTATCTTCCAGAACTGGGAGCTGATCCGAACACAAACTGCATTAGAAAATATCGAGTGTCCACTCTATCCACGGAAGATCAAATCAAAAGAGATCCGAATGCGGGCAATTTCCTTGCTTAAACAAGTTGGTTTATGGGATAAGGTAGATAACTATCCTGATGAGCTAAGCGGAGGAGAACAACAACGAATAGGCATAGCACGCGCATTAGTGGGTAAACCCCGAATCATCTTTGCAGATGAACCTACAGGTAATCTCGATACGGATAATGCCGCCTCTATAATGCGATTGTTAAAGAGCTTTACAAAAAGAGACACGTCAATTCTTGTGGTAACACACAATGAAGATCTAAAACGCTATGCTGATGCTAGTCACCAATTATCCAACGGCCGGTTTGTCTAACGCAATTAAAAAGGGAATGAAATTCCCTCACCCATTCTTTTTTATCTTTGTTTACAATCCTTTGAGTAATGCATTCCCTAATTTTTCGATATATTGACTGAAAGGGTGTTCGGGATGCTTCAAACTAAAAATATTGCGTGACCCTTCCCGAGCAACTTCACAGAAACATGGAATGGAGGTAATGACGTCCATACGCATTTCATCCTTAATAGTTTTCTCAAATTTTTCTACAAGTTTGAGATCAGCACTACTCCAGACCCCCTCTTCAGGAGGACAAGTTTCAGCGACAACTCGATTGAGTACAACATAGTTTTTACTATCAAGTAGCGAGTAGAGTTGAGTAACCATACTCTTAGTTCCACTAATATCAAAATCATCAGCTTTAAGGACTAAACAGGTAGCATCGGAGATAACTAGACCATCAATAGATTCCATTTGGACACCTGGACTAGTATCAATAATGGTATAATCAAACCCATTTTCACTTAGTTCGTCACGTAATCGTAAGATACGCTTCAAGGACCGCTGACGTTGCTTTTTATCAGCTCTAACAATGTCTCCCATCTTGCGAAAGTCAGTAGATGCGAAAGCGGCAAATAACGGAATTTTATATTGATCTTCAAAAGAGACTAAAATATCTTGACCAGTTAAATCGGGATCAAATAGCAAATCATTGATAGTAACTTCAGATTCAATTCCACATAAAGTCTGAAGGTTGGGTCCCCGAAAATCTAAGTCAAGAATCGCTGTTTTAAACCCTTTGCGTGCTAAAATGGTTGCTAGGTTAGCAGAAAGATGCGTCTTGCCAGTCCCACCTTTATAACTGTGGAAACTAATTATTTTCATATAAAAACACCTCTATATTAAAAGTTCTAAAAACAATTAAATTAGTTTATATAAATAAGTTTATTGTCGTGCATCACGTGCAGTTTGTTGCATTTGTTGAATTTTTTCCCTCGTACTATCTTCATCATTATTCCTTTCATTTTCCTCATTTTCCTCATCAGCTTCTTCAGAACGAGTTCTTTCATGAACGAAGATAACATGTTTTCCTGTATCATCTTTTCGACTCAAAATTCCCAAACGTTCCAGTTGGTTCAGATAATCACTTTCAAGTGAGCGACTTTTGCCAGTTCGACGAGCAACTTGACTTGCAGTCGCACTATTTAGCTGAACCATGACTTGTAAAGTGCGACGAAGATGCTGAGGGGCTTTTTGTAGAAGATCAAGACCGGAAGTAATAGCGCCAACGGTATCATCGCCTGGCTTTTCTAGAGCTTTTCGATCACATAAATATTCAATCGAATCCTTGAGTACACTTACAGTAGCTTTTATTTCTTCAATTTCTTTGTGAATTCCAAGGAGTTCCAAGCGTAAACTATCAGCAGCAGTCTTCAAATCTTTTTGAAGATTAATCATATACTGAAGAGTGTTATCAGGCTTAGACCGTGAAGAATTGGCAAACGATTCATCCGTATCGGAATTATTTGGCCTGATTGTCAAATGAAATACCTTTACCAATATAAAATTTTGTTGTCAATAATGCTGTTGATGATCATCAAATAAAAAGGCTTCGGGATAATTCTAGAGGAACCCGCGAAAGAAGTCGGTGAAGGTAATTCTAACCCACAAATAATTACTTACACCACATTGTCTCACCGAAGCCTTTATCTATTGTACCAAGCACTGAGTAAGCTAATTAAGTGAATAATAATGCGAACGTAAGTCATGTAAATCTGGTACGCGCTTGATTAAGAGGTCATCCACCAAGATTTTCAAAGCATAGCGAATAGTTCGATTAGATAATCTGGTATAATTACCAATTTCCCCTGGTTTCAGCGCCCCATTAATACGAAGAAGTGAATAGACTTCTTGAGCCGATTTGGGAAGATGAGACAAGTTAGGAGTGAAAGACTCATCAAGTGGTTTGGTTTGGTCAGCTATTGCCATTTTAGACACCATACAGGTATACACATCAACAAGGAGAGGAATCATGCGTAAATTGCGGTTATAGAATGTGTCAATGTGTTGATGAATATCTGTCAACACATAGTTTAAATATATTTCTCCTGATGCAAAGGATGTGAAGTTCCCTCTGAAGGCTTCAGAACGTTCACAGAAACGTAGAATTCATTATTACATTGGATAAAAGGACCAATACTTGTTACAGCCAGAAAGGAGCAGATATCTTTGTGTTGAGGTCGTCAACGGATAAGAGGTGTAACTTTCTTACACTTTCATATATCAAGAAATAGCTCAGCTCACGACACGCAGAACCAAATAATATAGTGATCACAGGGGAACAAAGGGGGTGGAAATGCTCCACATCACTCCACTTGGAGCGTATCAAAATGCTTATCGAAACAATAAATTTTTTTGATCTTATTCTGTTCCTGAATATTGGTCATTTAACTATTCTCTATCAAATTCATATAGCTGGCATTTCGTTTCCATCCTAAATCGTCAGTTGTCTCTTTACCTCTTTCATCGACAGTATCGAACACTGTAACAGTACTAACTTGATCTCTGGTATAATTATCCGTTCATATTATTGGTGATTGGTAGTTTCATGGCATTGCAGCTCCATAATTATTAGCCCTGTATATACCACGAGAATTGAAGGAAGGGGTCATGAAATATCCCTCCTCCTAAGAAATAGTTTTACCTCAATTATTATGTTTTTAAAGACCCAATTTGTATTATTTTTGGCGTTATACTTGAGTAAGAAAGTAAAATTCGGCATCTATATTGCTAATCATGGAATTACAAGTAATCCTCAAGATTATATCCATTTAGCTAAAAGCGGAGAAGAAAATGGCTGGGATGGGTTCTTCTTATGGGATCATGTGTTCCTACCGTGGACAAACGATGAGGATGTATTGGATCCATGGATTATATTGTCTGCTATAGCAACTCAAACTAATAATATCGCCATTGGTACAACAGTGACGCCTTTGGCAAGAAGAAGACCAATGATAATAGCACGAGAGACAATTACAATAGATAGACTTTCTAACGGAAGATTTATTCTTGGCGTGGGGCTAGGAGGTACAGCAGAACTAAAAGCTATAGGGGAAGAGGAGGATCCTAAGATTAGAGGAGAGATGCTTGATGAATCTTTAGAGATTCTAAAAGGATTGTGGTCTGGAAAACCCTTTACCTTTGATGGAAAACATTATAAGATAAAAGAACCAATTAAATTTAAACCAGAAGGCAATATAAAGATCTGGGTCGGAGGTACATGGCCAAATAAAAAACCATTTCAACGAGCTGCTAAATATGATGGAATTTTTCCATTGAAAACTGGATCTGATCCCTCATTATATCCTCAAGATTATCAAGAAATCATGAGTTATATTAGAAAGTATAGGGGCTCATTGGACTCATTTGATGTTGTAAAAAGCATACTGACAGTTGGAGACAAAGAGGAAGATGCTTATATCCATGACTTCATGGATATTGGTTGTACTTGGCTATTAGAGGCTTTCTGGTCAGAAAGGTGTTCTTTGAAGGAAATTCAAAAAATAATTGAACGAGGCCCTCCAGAATAATGTAAAGAATTTTGGAACTTGGTTGTTTTTGTATAAGCTTATCTATATCCCACAAAACTTCCCTCTCGATACTCTGATGCTACATATAGGAGGAGTAAATTATCCATAAACCGTTCTGTTATATTCCGCTTTGGCATTGTATCCCCTTTTGTATAAAGTCTACGAGAGCTATTAGAAAACCGTGAATAGTGGCATTTTTGTCATTTTCAGTTTTTCTACAAACATGCTCCTTTTAAAGTTTTCTAACTCTCATTTACAATCAATTTCACTAAAAATTTTAGTATTAATAGCTCTTCATTTTCTTAATTTGCATTTTTTATTCTCATCTGTTAGGGTTCCAATTAATGAGGTTTAAATTAGGGTTAAGAAGATGAAGCTAAGAAGAAGGAATAGAATACAGATATAAAAAATCCTTGTAGCTCCTTTCCAGAGGAATACTGCGGATAGAATATGAACTAAGCTTGTTAGCAGTAGTAGAATCGGATTCTCTAGTATGATAAATGCAAGAATTGAAGGGAAAATTAAGATTCCTGATATCATATGAGAATAATAATTTAATCTGGCTTTAATGGGAGTACTGATCACTAATTTACTCTTGTAAGAAGGATAATGATTGGGACTTTCCTGTTCTCTTTTAAAATCAATAAAAAAAGGTTGAAGCCAAAGAATTTGTTGTTCTGGTGATAATTTTCCCCAAATATACGGAGATCCATTCAGATTTAGTTTTAATTTCGAAAATTTTTTAATCTCAAATTCCGGATATGAATGAGGTACCTCTAGCTCTGATCCAATAGAATAAATAACCCTCTTATTATCGATGTTGCCAAAGTAATAGCTTGGATCTGGTGTGATATCATAGAAATCAATACCTGAAAAAAGATTCAATCTACGTTTAGCTTGTTTAATTAACCGTGAAGTGGCACAATCAACAGGAATCCACCCATAATTTTTTATGAAACATTCTGCCCAAGCATGTGGTCCTGTTTTTCCCGAGCTTATCGTCCACCACCCAAATATGACTCTTGCTGGAATATTCAGAGCCCGACAGAGAGAAACAAAGAGGAAGCTCATATTTCCGCAATCCCCCTTCTTTTGATGTAAAGCTATGAGATTCCCAAAATTAATGGATGGCTTTTCATATTTAATATTCTTAATAATCCAGACAAACAATAACTTAGCTTGTTTTAATGGCTCCTTTTCTATTTTAACAATATCGTGAGCGAGGGTTTTAATCTCATTATTCAGTTGGATGAGTTTTTGACTACATGTAAATCTTTTATATTCATTTGGCGAAAGATCTGTCATTGAATTATTTTTTTCAAGTATGAATTCCGAAGTAATAAATTGATATTTGATTTTAATTCGGTTGGAAGATTTACACTCAAAATATGCAACGTTATTGTCTTCTATATTCAAATATGCAAGAGGAGAAGGGTAAATTTCTTTTATGAGAATATTTTTTTGATTTAAATGTTCACTAGGGATTGAAAAATAAGTATTTACTTGAGTTATACCCTTAGGGATTTTTAGATGGATAGTATGTGTAATCTCAATGTATTTTGAATTTTGAAACCTCATCATTCTTAATGACTAGAACTCCAGTGATACTAATAAGGTTTCCCTGAGATATCCTTATCTACCAGAGAATCGTTTCCCCTCTATTTGGATTCACTTTTTCGCGTACACCCTGTTGCTATTATTGTTGCTATGACTGCTATCAGGTCAAAACCCTGAGTATTGTGCGGTGGTGGTGATTTGGTTGAAAGTTCTGGTTCTGAAAGGGGATCAGTCGGATCAGTCTCTTCGTACTCTGATTGAGTTGTGGTTATAAGTATCACGGAATGGGTAGCGTTAAATCCATCAGCATCTTTCACTACAATCGTGATATTCCAAACTCCCACATTGAGGTTTGTACATCTTACATCAATAGTTTCTCCTGTACTGTAATAATCCTCAATGATTATAGTTCCATTCTGATAAACAAAAAATTCCCCACCTTTGTGATCTAGATCTGAAACATTCCATTTTAGATCTCTTTCTATTAAAAATAACCCAATAATTTCTATTATAACCGTGATAGATTTTTATGGTTATTAATGGATTACTAGTGTATTTTGCATGATGTTATGTCTTGACTCCAAAACCTAAGATTTATGTAATTCTTATCTTTTTAAATCGCATATCAATAACTGAAGCAAAAGGAAGTAACGCTAATAAAATAAAAGCTTCAGTTATATACGCGTTAAAGCCTGGAAAGAGTTTCGCGGCTTCTGGAATCCCATCTCCTGTATTTACTGCGTTGAATGTTAAGGTGAATCCACTTGTATTCCAGTTAAATCGTCCTGTTTCAGTAACCGTAAGGAGATAATTTGAGTAAATAATTACAGTGAATTCCGCAATATTGTCTCCTTCCTGAAAATAATTGGGATCTAACTCACCCTTATAGTTACTCCACCCTGCATGCAGATAGGAGCTATTGGTGAACTCAATGGTACTGTAAGCAGTCCTATTCACGACCGCGTTAGTATTTCTATTTAGCTTCAGAACCATTCTATAGTCAATTATTCCACTGGTTAAATTACTGTATAGATCGTATTCTGTTTGAAAATTCCAGAATATCTCATAAGCAGCTATATTCCCTACCAAGGTAAAAGCAAGCTCCCATTTATATGATTTTGCTATTGGACTTGATAGACTAAAACTCTCTAGAGTAGTGTCAGAGTTCTGAAATATTAGCTGATTTGAATAATCTATATGCATGGAATTTACAATGGGTGTAAAAATAAGAACATTTGATGTTGTAACCAACAATAGAGCACTTATTAGAAGAAAAAGCTGATATTCTTTAATAGCATGAGCTATCAAGTTTTTTATTAAAATTCGTCTTGTAACGCCATTTTTCGTTTTTTTCTTCTTTAAAAATCCTGTATATCTAAGATGGGGTTTTGTAGCTTTTCTAAATTCCGAATAATTCTTAACCCACATAGGATTGAACGTTATTGATTTGTTTTGACACTGGATTCGTAGATTAGGTCGTTTTAATCCATAATAATAGATATCTAGGTGATCCCAAGGTAGAATTGCAGAGGATTGACTAAATAAAAGTCCCTCTCTTGTTAATGTGATCGGGAAAATACTTCCTGGTTTTGCAGTCATATAACAAATTAATGTATACAGACTAAACAGCATCGTGTCAAACATGAAATAGATTAATGCACCTGTTAAAGAACCCAAAAAAAGAAAATCCGCCTCTATAAGTTCCACTAGAATCCCTAATGAAATGAAATAGAAAACAATAGAGAGTATAGTACAAATAATTGGTATCTTGCTATAAGAAAAGACCTTTGTTTCTTCAATAAGTTTGGTTTCTGGAGTCCACGGAGTAATTTTTGATGCTACATCTTCAAGTAACATATCATATTTCTCAATACACCCGAGGTTGCAGCTTATTACCTCATTATCCTTAGAATCCATAATTACAATTGTTTCACAAACTTCGTTAAATTCCTCATCAGTTATGTGTAAGTTTTTTAATCTCCCTTCTTCATCAATAATTTCAGGTTCTGCGCGATAACGTAGATCTCCATAGACATAGCTTTCTATCGGGCCTTTCTTTCTATATATTCGAAGTTCTGATCGATCGAACTCTAGTTTATAATTAAATTTTTCGTCCATTTTTCTTATCAGTAGTTCCAAACCATAGCTTACGGTTACAAATAAAAGAACTATGCACGGAATGATAATTCCGAAGATTATTTCAATTGGTTGTTGTCCCATGATCCCTAATATTAAACCCAATATTCCTATGATAATCCCTAGTCCCAAATAGAATTTCTTAGTGATTAGATGTTCAGTCTTACTTTCAAAATAGTAAGTTGACAATTTTATCATGTATTGTTTGATTGACCTCTTTTTAAACCCAATGACTACAGAACCTCGAAGTTATTGAAAAAGATCATTCTGTTTATTGATTCTTATGGAAAAGATTGATCTGAAATAGAATATGGAGTTTTCCTTCCTTATGGAACTTTAAATATTCTAGAAATGTCTAATGTGAAAGAAGTCACCTTCCTGTGCTAAATCTTTTTATAGGTTGAAGTACTAAATCAGGAGATTAACGTTTGCACTTGGGTGGTTCTAGATGAAGTTCTTCCCTGCAGAATTCCCTCTTCTCCAAGATATTTTGGTTCTCTTAATAACATTAATAATCATTTTTGTATTTATAATCGTGAATTTTACCCTTAGAAGAAAGGGTATTACTAGTCAATACGTAACTAGAAAACTTATACATCTTTTAGCTGGTCCCACACTAATAATTAGTTTCTTTTTCTACACTGGAGAATGGTTTAGCCCTTATCTTGCAGCTACTGTTCCTCTGACTTTTATAATACTATTCTATTTCATTGGCACTGGAAAGTTTAAAGGGGAGTCTTTTGTTCAATCTATGTCTCGTTCTGAGGATCCCAAAGAATTATTGCGAGGAACATTCTACTATGCGATTGCAGGGATGTTTGTCACCCTCTTCTGTTTTTCATCTTATCCCTTAGAGGCTAGCAGTAGTCCTATATCAATTCTTGTAGTATCTACGTTAGCATTTGGCGATGGTGTTGCTGATTTATTTGGACGAAAAATCAATAGAATGAAATATACTATATTTGCACAGAAATCGATTCCAGGATCCATATCTATGCTTATTTTTTCGGTGATCAGTTGTTTTTTATTCTTTATTGCTTTTGGCTATGATTTTGCTTTAATTCTTTGGCCTTCACTAATAGCGATTGTCGCTGGAACTATTACTGAGGCGTTGTCACCGAGTGAAGTAGACAATATCAGTATTCCAATTACTGTTGTCCTGATTTATGCGATTCTAGCTCCCTTCTTAGCACCTAATAATCCGTGGTCCACATTCTTTATACATTTACCCTAAAGACTTTGATCATTATCATTTTCGTTTTCAGGATTTTTGTCTCTTCTTCCGTATGAGGACCACCCCTACCACTAGAATAGCTATTATACTTAAAATATCTGGGAATGCCCCCGACTTGGGAATAGAGACTCCTGTGGGAGTTGCCTCTTCTTCCTGTGAATAGTAACTCTCCCCAAGAGCATTTACAGCAGTTATTACATAATAATATGTCGTTTCGCCAAGGATTAGGGTGTCATTATACGTTGTCCGCGTAGTAATAAAAATTAGGGAATACTCACCTGTCTGTGTTCCTCGATATACGCGATAGCTGGTGATTGGACTCCCTCCATCATTTTCTGGAGCATTCCAGCTTATTTCCACATAATTTTCGCCTGCATTGGTTGTTAAACTGCTTGGAGGATTAGGAATAGTGAGAGTGGAAGGTGGATCTGAAGTTGTGATTATAATTTCTTCCGAAACTAAGCTCTCTCCTACATCGTTCTCAGCTGTTATCACGTAATAGTACGTTGAACCTGCTTTGACAAGTGTGTCATTATAATTCGGTGTTGTAGAGAGAAAGATTACATTATAATCCCCACTCTGGATTCCCCGGTAAACTCGATAACCTATGAGAGGGCTTCCTCCATTTTTCTCTGGTACATTCCAATTTAATTCGACATAATTATACCCTGTACTAGCGCTTAAATCACTCGGAGTGTCTGG
Organism: Candidatus Heimdallarchaeota archaeon; assembly: GCA_011364965.1. GTDB lineage: Archaea > Asgardarchaeota > Heimdallarchaeia > Hodarchaeales > Hodarchaeaceae > Hodarchaeum. The sequence goes on along the minus strand of RDOB01000003.1, from coordinate 362,844 downwards.
AACGGTAGCAGAGACATCTGTGATAGCAATACTTACTGGTGTTGAAAATCCACTCTCACCCACGCTATTCTCCGCGGTGACAGCATAATGATACGTAATTCCAGTGCTGACCATTATATCAGTGAAAGTTATAAGGGTAGTTAAACCTAAGAAGAGATATTCAGTAGATGTAGTTCCTCGATAGATATTATACTGTACTATTTCTGTACCTCCTGTATCAAGCGGTGGATCCCACATTAATGAAATATTATTTTGTCCTGTGATCGCTGAAAGATTTTGGGGCGAACTGGGATATGTATTAACTTGATTGTGCACCTCTACTTGGACAGAATGAGAGTTTGTTTGGCCCAAGGTAGTAATTGCAACTGCAGTTATAGTTATGACCTTATTGACTGTTGTTTCGCTATTCCAAAGAAATCTGTAGGGTTCTGAAAGCAGAGTAACCTGTAAAACCTCATCGATAAGGAAAGAAATGTTTGCAATGCCATTTGGAGATTCGCTTTTTGCAGAGACAAAAATCGCTCCCGTTACTTGATTATCATCTAATGGATTCGTTATTTCTACAAATGGCACTGGTCTGAAAAGGGTACATGAAATATTCACCCATTCTAGCCAAGGAGTTGAATTCTGGATCAAATTCGCTTTGAATTGTGCTTGAAAGCGAATATATTGAGCAAGGCCCGTAAATGTATCTTCGGGTTCATTAATGGACCAAAATCGAAAGTTATCGTCATTAGTGGTATTAGAAAATCCAATTTGTATTTCTAGAGAAGTATTTGCTGGAGCATTGGGAATGTTCCAACTCATATTTCCCTGAATGTTATAAATATGGTCAAAATTTGTTATCTGAGAGAGAAATGATCCTGATTCATAATAATTATTAGTTAGGTAGATCCATGTATCACTGAAATGAATATCGGGGTATTCTGATGGGTCATACCCTCCAAATATTAAACTTAAGTTCGCTTTTGGGATGTGAACCATGCTATGATAATATCTTCCCTCTGGGTGTTCAGATGGACTTTTTTGGGTCCATGAGGAGGTAGTAAGATTGAAAATCCACGTATCAGAACACATTTCATAAGTTTCAGTGGAATACCCCCCAAATATAACTACCTGAGGTGTCACATTATCATAGATCATAGTATGTCCCAGTCTTTCACTTGGGGATGTTGATGGAGAAATCTGAGTCCAATGGTTAAAATCATAAATCCAGGTATCATCAAAACCGTTTCCATCATTTTCACCTCCAAATAAAATAAGAGATCTATCCTTAAGATCCTCATTTGAATATACACATGACATGGAATAAAATGCGCGTGGACTGAGAGTATCTAAGCTTGATGTGATATTATACCAGTCTGCTGGATGCCCTCCTCGCCAGTCTAATAACCATGTATCCCGAAAGTATGTTCGATAATAGGGATCATACCCTCCAAAGAGAATAATATTCTCCTCAAATGGATCATAAACCAGCGTATGACCGCACCGTCTAGGCCCAAAGTCTAAAAATGCCCATTCATTAGTTTTAAGATCAAAAGTCCACATATCTTCAAGAGCTTCCTCCCATTGACTCAATCCTCCATGTAACAGAATCAGGTCAGCTGCAGGAGAATAAACCATCGTATGATGTATGCGTGGATCTGGGTACATTTCTGGAATGTAAATTTCAGCCCAAGTGTTTGTTTCCAGATCATAAACCCATGTATCATATAAAAACTCCCAATCGTCATTCCTGCCTCCAAATAAGACTATTTTATTGAATTTAGAGTCGTATGCCATAGCATGGCCCCATCTTTTAGACGGACCCGAAGTGGTGATATCCTTCCAATTATCTATGTCCCATTTGTCTAATAACAGATTTCCTTCTGTATTAACAGTCAAATTAGTTAATAATCCCGCATAAAAATCATCCTCATTCTCCTGCATCTCTCTTGTAGTCTCTATTGCGAACTTTGGTAGATAAGAATTTAGATTGGGGCTCAATGAGGGTTCTACGGGAATTTGAGGTCTCCCTGCATCTTGATATGGATTCTTTGTTATTTTTTGTTCAAATAAATTTTTATTGAATTCAGTATTGTAAAAATATCGAGAAATTCCAGACAATATAATACTAGCTAGCAATAATATTAGTATTTTTTTATTCAAAGTCAATTATGCCAACCTCAGTATTAGCTAACCTGATCTATCAAATCTCATGAATTGGACACAGACAAGTTTATTAAATTTGGGAAACATCAATCTTTACTTGGTTTATAATTTTACTACAATTGAGTCATTCAGGACTTATGTTCCCTCTAAATCCACTTTTTAGGAAATATATCAAATTGCATCAAAACTTACTCTTTAATCTCAGTAGCTATCTATCTATAATCAATATAATTCCTTTAGAGGGATAATACCCATTGTCTAGAACTACTATATGGATTGCGACATTTTCCATTGGTTTAATCCTATTCTTTACTTTGTTTTTTGCATTTGTATTGCTTCAGAATTCCACAAACACAACAATTAGCATAGAAATTGTTACAAAAAAGGTGAATTCATGTCCTAATAATTTTGCGTGGTTTATTGTCAATATTTCCAGTATAATCCCTCAATCTATCTCTGAAATTATCATCTCAACCAATGTTTCGATTGTAACGGAATATCAACTCTGGGCAAATATAACACCATCTGTCCTTGAGATTTTTCTTTTTCCCAACTCTACTCATATTGGGCAGAATATTCTGCTGGAGGTTACCATTGGCGAAACATCTGATAATGCTGTTCTTGAAGTTTGGGATTGGGGAGACTCTGAACATGAACCAGCTTACGAGAGATTAACCCCATTTCTTGAGTATTTTGAACAATCCAAACCCCAATTCAACATTAATGTTACTACTCCTTGGGATATATCCTGCAATGATGCTGGATTACTTATTGTGGAGCATTATTTATTCAAAAGTGAATTTTGGGAACTTGAATTATCTTGGCATGTTATGATTCCTCCATATGACTGGATTCAAGTATATCTCCGTCATAGAGCGGAGATTAAACCGTCTTGGGGAGGAATGATTGAATCTTGGAATCTCACCAGTAATATCATTAATGAAACTACACCTCCTGACCAAGTGTTTCGACCTCAGTGACTCCTTTTAATCTTGAAACAAGCATCGAATTATTTCCAAAGGTAAGGATAGGTAACGCTCCGTATGAAGTTTCTCACTATCCTTGAGTTCCTAGCGAGATAATCTAAAAGATATTTCGGAATAATTATTCGAATTTTGCTTTAGTAACATCTTTCATAGTTATTGAGCTCCTTTTCACCTCAAACAAAAATTATTTATTGGTATAAACAATTCCATTTATATTTGAAGAGTAATTTATGAACCGTTCAATCTTGGATAGAAACGTCCGTTACTCTGAATTTAGTGGAATAGACCTTGAATTCTAAAAATAATCCCCAAAAAAATGTGCTTATTACAGGTGGAACTCGGGGAATTGGGTTCGAATTCACAAAACAATTCTTGAGGATGGGATTTTTTGTTGTTACAGCTAGTCGAACCCCTTTCACATCACCAGAATTACAGCAGCTGAAAGACCAATATGATAATCGATTAATCATTCAAAATCTGGATGTAAGTGAGGAGGAGTCCCGTCAGAAGATATTTGAAAAGTTAATTGAGAAAATAAATCACCTCGATATTCTGATTAATAATGCAGGTATTGCTTCAGGGAATGAAAAATTTCGGTATCGCTTTGGTGAGCTTAATCAAGTTGATCTGTGTAGAAGTCTTTTGGTTAATGCTGTGGCTCCTCTTTTAATCACAGAGAAGTTTTTTCCATTACTAGCAAAGAGTACAAATCCTATTGTTGTGAATATTTCATCAAATAGTGGGAGTATTACTAAAAAGCGAGGAAATGGTAGTACTGGTTATGGTTACAGTTCGAGTAAAGCTGCTCTTAACATGTTTACTAAGATGCTTTCTTTTGAGCTAAAAGAAGACAAAATCATTGTGGTTTCTTTTCATCCAGGATGGGTAAAAACAACGATGTTATACTGTGAGAATGCTCCTCTTGAAGCCCGTGATTCTGTTCAAGGTATGATATCCATTATTGAATCATTGGAATTAAAGGATTCGGGAAAATTCTTAGATTGGCAGGGTAACGAGTTACCGTGGTAGGTGAATAACTATGACCAAGCAGTTTTCATTCAATAAATCACAGGTTGATGATGATGTAATAATTCAGTATATCAATCGCCGTGAAAAAATCATTATTGTTTCATTTATTTCCCCTAAAAGCAAAATTCCACACGTTTGTCCCGGCCATTGAAAAAGGAGGATTTTTCTAATCAAAGGATTTGTATCTTTTTACTTCCTGAAAGTTACATTAGTTAGCTAAAAGAATATCAAGAATGATAGTTTTTTTCATACTAACTTCTGAATTATATTGCAGGAGTTTTAGGAGGACTTTATTGTCAACTAATCAGTTTAAATCTGCTTGGTCTTGGTATTTGGCATTTTTAATACTTTTTCTCATCTTTAACGAGATTTTTGACACTTATACCACGCTTTTTTGGTCCACTATAGGTTCTTTCGTCATTAGTGAATTTCAGGCTTCCGCAGCTGATTATGCTTTTGCAGTCGCTCTATCATCAGTAGGAATGTATTTCGTATTTCTTAATCAAGCTATTGCAGATCGTATTGGACGTAAACCTATGCTTTTCATTGTTTTATTTGGTATGGGATTAATGTCATTGCTGCTAGGGTTGAGTTCTAATCTTGTTGAGTATTCTGCTTTTCTCTTTTTCCTTTTTGTCTGGTTTAGTTCTGATATCTGGGTTATTACTATTTCTGAAGAAGCTCCAGAGAAATATCGTGCCATTATTGTTAATCTTATTTTAGTTGCTGGAGCATCTGTGACCCTTCTCATACCTATCTTAAGATCTTTACTAGTTCCCGCGTATACTTGGCGAGCGATGACGTGGTTCGCTGCATTGGCAATCCCTCTATCCTTCCTAGCTTTATTTCTCAGAGAGACTCGAAGTTATCGTATATTCAAATTAGCTAAACAGGATGATTTGAAGCTTCCCTCTTCTTCTCCCTGGATTTCCCAACTACTTTCTCCTTTCCAGGCTCCTTACCACAAAATTTCTCTAGCAATCATTGGAATGAGTTTTCTAACTGGAATGAATTATACTTTTCTCACGTTGGGAGAGACATATCTAATGAGTGACCGTGGATTTCCTCTGGATTTTGTCTCTTTTGTTATTTTTCTTATGGGAATTGCGTCTATTATTAGTTATGCTCTTTGTGGAGTCATTGCTGACTTGCTAGGAAGGAAATCAACAATTTCTTTGTTAGTCTGTATTTTTCCTATAGGAGTGATATTGGTTCTTAGTAGTTCTGAAATTGGAGTTTTAATAGGAGCGATGTTGTTGTCAGGAGCTTTCTGGTCCTTGAATGTCATAGGGAGATTGATTTGCTTAGAACATTATCCCACAAATTTTCGCGGGACAGGAAATGGATATAGAAGTCTTTTCTATGCCTTTGGAATCACAACTGGAAGTGCATTCACTGGATTACTTATCCCTATCATTGGTTTAGGTTATTGTTTCTTAGTTTTAGGTCTCTTACTTCTATTAATAATCCCAGTCGTCTATTTTATACTTCATGAGACAAAAGGTACCAATCTTGCAGAAACCTTTGATAATTCTTGCTAATTTGAACCCAATCTTCTCTCTCAGATTTTCATGGGAAATCTAAAACAAAAAAACGAAATTGAACCTATTTTGAATAACAGGTTCATTTTTCCTTATTTCACGGCTACATTTTCTTCTTGGTTGGTTTAGATGATTCACCTCGTATTCTTCGGAAGATAATTACTATTAGAAGCAAGCCAATAAGCTCTCCACCTATTAAGAGAAGGAGCTCGGAATTGATATCTTCTAGAAAAGCGAAAATGTTTGGATTAGCTGTGACGTTAACCTGAACAGTATCTGAGGCAGTTAATCCTAAACCATCAGAGACCGTGAAAGTAATTAAATAAATTCCTGTTGCTAGACCATCTGCGCCAAACAGAATAGCACCGCCATCCCATGGACTTGTAGTAGCGATCGTACCATTTATATCAACTGAATATTCATCAGGGTACCAACTTGTTGGAGTCCAGCTAATATTATTTCCCTTAGAACCTTTCACATAAGAAATAACTGTAGGTGAATCGATTGCTAGGCGCATCATGAATGCAATTTCATTCAACCACAATTCATATGCATCTTTATAGGTTGAATCATCGAAGTCAGCATTCAAACAGTCTAGCATAAAGCTATTGAAGAGCGTTTGTCCTTCCTTCCTCAAGTTCAACTGTAGCAATGGACTGTGTTTCTATTTCTGATGTTGTTTTAAATTTTAAAGGCATTTGCATCATATTTGATGAAATTGTAAATACACCAGATAGAAACAACATTAATATTAGCATCCTAGTAATTTGTTTCATAAATACACCTAGAAAGGTTGTTATGATAAAGATCTATATACAACTAAGCGAATTAAAGAGAAATCCCTATGAAATGCGGATGAGAAGGCATCAAAAAACTTAGGAGGAATGATTCTTCTTTCGCCAGATTTTTAAGAATGAGATCCAAAGTGTAATTAGATAGTGAGCTTGATTTACATGAACGGTATTGTGCTTCGTGTGGAACAATAATCTATCAAAAAAGGGAATAAGGAGAATATTTAACTCTAATGTCTCCTAACCAAATATTATTTAATCTGTTTCGTATTTAAAACTCAATCGGAAACGTGCACGATATGATACTATTTTACCGTTCTCGATTTTACAATCCAATTCATCTACCGTTGCGATTCTTAGATCTCGTAGTGATTTTGAAGCTTCAGTAATAGCTCTTTGTATAGCATCCTCCCAGCTTGTTGGAGAAGATCCAACTAACTCAATGATTTTATAGGTACTTTCCATCTTTTTACAACCTCTTGTATATATAAGTCCGAGTTCTTACCTGAGTAACTCCGACTATAAATAGCTTTCATTCTCGCTCAATAAACATTTAAATGAATAATTTCTTTAATAAAAGTCTTTGAAATGTAGAATTATATCGTAAGATTCGCTTTGCTTCAAGATATCCCCCTAATTTCATTTTAGATTTTCATTTTATTATTTTCATATAGTTTAGGGACGCATTCTTCTCTTTCTTTTGTCTCTAAAACCACATTATCTTAACTTGATAGCATAACTTAAGTCTTTCGTGTTCTAAAATATCTAGATCGATATCGTATGAATAGATTTGATCTTTGGATTAAAAAATCCTTCTCTTCTAATTATATGATATTTAGCAAAAAATTGCTTTTAAATAATAATTAGGATGACCTTGGAAATCAATAAACAAATTTATGACTAAAACCTCATATAGATTTTTTGTGTGATTTTGTACTTGTAACTCTTGTTGTAATAAAGTAGATTCCGAAAATCCCCCTTGGGAGTTTATTGAATGGACAAGCTTGATAAAAATCTTCTATTCGAATTGAAACAAAGCTGCCGAATTTCCTTTTCAGATTTAGCTCAGTATTATAATATTCCTCCCGAGGAAGTGACATCTCGAGTAAAAAGGCTTGTTGATGAACATATCATATTAAAATTTACAGTGATCCTAACTCCTGCGTTATTCGATGTAAAGCAAGCTTTTATTTTCTTTCGTTCCCAAGAAATTATAGATCTAGATCGTATTACTCTTCTTGGTATTAATCCTGCAGTTGAATATATTTCTGTAGGACAAAATATTGAGGGTTTTGCTTTCATTCATTATGTACAAGATCTTGATATTGAGGAGGTGCTAGAATACTTTAAGGGTATACATCCTTCTTTTAATGAGTTGAAAGCATACAAAGTGGTATACATGCCTGGCGAAATAACCAAAGAGCCGAAATCTGATGTTCTCGCATTGGAAAAGGTAGATTGGTTACTCTTATCGCATCTTCGTGAACAAGGGCGTCTCCCATTACCTGAGTTGGCAAAAAGAACGCAAATTTCCATTGAAACTTTGGCTCATCGCCTTGATTTTTTACGTCAAAATGAGCTTATAGATGAAACAATTCATCTAAATCCTGCACGATCCCATAAAGAGTCTTGGACTGTTTTTCGTATGGAACTTACTCTGATTACTGATCCTTACCTAAGGGAATTAAGCCGTGAATTACATGAAACATTTACTGAGTCGTTTTGGAGCGTTTGGAAGGTTACTGATGCCCCTATTTTACTACTAACCTTTCTTTGTTCTTCTTATACCGAGGTTGAAAAAATTCAGGTGTGGTTATCTGAAAACCCTGGTTTTAAAAGTATTGAAATTATCATGGGAGGGACAACGTACTATTTCTCAGATTTTCGAGATGAATTAATAGAAGAAAAACGAAGTCATGGATGGTTTTCTCCTGAACAATGGGTTGATAATCAAGAATTTTAAAAAAATTTAAAACGAGGGGAGAGGAGGCTTTCGAGGAAGCTTATCACTTCCTCCTCGAAAGCCAAATAGAATAGCTTCAATAGCAAATCTGAACATTCTTTTTAATTACCTAAATTTTATTTTAACAGAGCTAATGTTTCTTTGATAGAAAGTTTTACAAGTCTAGAATTTTCTTCTTCTAACAACTTTTCTAGCTCCGTTGAGAGAAAATTGTCTTTTATTTGTATCATTCCCAAAGCTGCAACTGCGCCAGCACGAACCATTTCTGAGGGGTCATTTTTAACCAAATTAAGCAATTCTAATTTAGAATTTTTTATTTTTAACCGTCCTAAAGCTCTTGCACATCGGTCTCTAATTTCTTCGTTAGGATAGTTAAGGTAAGCGATTAATTTTTCAGTTAATGATGGATTCGGAGTAACACCGATATAACTTAAAGCTGCTAAAAGTCTTCCTTTAACCAAATCACTTTGATCATCGAATAATGGCTCCAAAAGGGGAAGAGCGAGTTCTTGTTCTAGAAAAGCAAGAGCCATTATTGCTTCGCTTCGTACTTCTGGTTCAGGATCACGGAGAGCTAGTTCGAGTTTCTTGTGGACTTCTAGTGGGATATCTTGGATACTCAATTGCAAATTCCCAATCTGTTTGATCGCCTCTGCGCGGTGATAAGAACTCACAGATTGCATATCGTGCAACAGAGTCTCGATTTTTTTCCCTATTGTGTGATTATATTGCTTAGGAGTCACGCAAATTCATCCTATGTGTAATCGTAATTGGAAAACAGAGTACTATTAAGCACTTCCTTTGTTGCAAGATTGCAGAAAATCAGTATATCGTTAATATGAAGAAAGAATCGATTCTAGATCATGAGGATTCTTGATTCAATTTGTGTTTTACTGCTTTTTCCTGAGCGAATGGGCAATTATTACATATTGGATTTGTTCCTGTGTATGTACAGTAAAAAAATCCCGAATCGCTTTTTATGGCAGGATTTTTACCAATATATTGAAAGTACGGGCATTCCATTTCATAATCATTTGTATAAATTACTTTCATTGAAATTGGATTCCCTTCTAGAAAGTATGGACAGTGTTCGGGGCATTGATACAAATATATTCTAAAAAGAATACAGAAGAACAATAAGTCTTCCTTCTCGGTTAAAATTGAATCTTGTACTTTATTCTGGCAATCTTTCTTTGTCAAAATCTCTGTTCCTCTGGAATATTAATTAATATTTTCTGATATCTTTTTAGACTGATGATTCGTCAATAACCCATTTACACATTCGACGTAGAGGTTCAATAGCATCTTGAGGTGTAGCAAGACTTCCTCTTGGTGCAAATCCTAATGATACAATTCTTTGAACCCCATGGAGAATTAAATCGTCCCGAATATTCTTCTTAAGGGATTCAGGATAAATTCCAACAGTTTGGGTATATGAATTCACAGATCGTATTGCTTCTTCCATTGTATCAATAGGGACAAGATTGACAACTCTATTGCAGAGTTTGTATGAAAAATCAACAGGCTCATTTAATTGAGATACAATGACCGCTCCTTCATTATTTTCTCCACCATAGACCTTATACCATTCATCATCCGTTCTGAGTCCATCAATAGCTGATTTGAGTTCTAAATCAAATTTTTTAGGTGCTGTACTGATATGAGGTGGTAATGCTGTAAGAGAATAATATATATATGCGCCTAATTGATTTAACTTTTGTATTCCATCTGGATCAGTACCTGATTGCACGTAGATCACTTTGGAATTAATACAAGCTTCTCCATTGTATGATCCAATATCAATTGCAGCCCGTTGAGCGACTGTTCTCATTACCTTTTCACTGGAAAAAGCTTCCACTCCAATAATAGAAGTGCTTAACTTTGGATCTAATGTAATTAAGTCTATTCCTGGTTGCATATATCTAGTTATATATTGAACAGAAGAATATCCCCCCCAAGCTATGATTTTTTCAATATATTCTGGGCGGTAAAAAGATTCCTCGAACTCAATATCCCCTCCCTTATAATAAAGAACAGAAATATTCTTAGTAATAGGGTGGGTGGGATCCATATCAATCATTGTCCGTGCTAGTGCTGTTGCAGTTAGCGGATCGTTTGATGGTAATTTTATAATAGTATTACAACGGGTACTGCAACCTCGTATTATTGTGCCTGCTGCAACAATGGGAACATTCCCTGCAATAATATGGACACTACGTGATCCAAAAGCTCTCAAATAAATAGTTCTTCCGTCATTTAATCTTGCTGGTTCCCAATTTTCAAGGTACTTTACTCCAATTCGTTGCTCTAACATTTCCCAAATGGCGCTTTTCTCAAAAAATAATGGTAAAGATTTATAGGTCGTATATAGGACTGAGGGGGTGAGTCCCGAGGCATAGCATCCGAGTTCAAATGCATCTTGTAAGTATTCATTCTCCTCGATAACCAATCTTTTTCCCAAATCATCGAGATATTCTAGAATTTCGTCTAAACTAAGAGAATACAGAACATTAAGTTCTGATGGATTTTTCATTACGATTTTTTGTAAGAATCTTTTTGGATCAGAAGTTATAAACTCCGCTCCATGGCGACCTTTATAGGTCACAGAATAATCTGTTATTAGTTTTCCTTTTGCTATTAAAGGGATTTCAAATACTCGATCCTTCAATGATTCCTTAGGTTTTTCTAAGAGTATTTCCATTTTTAACCATCCAGAAAAGAAGAAATCATTCCTCTACTTCAAGAAGGAAGTCGAGGAAATTGTCATAAGCTTCTTGGGCACCAGCACAGCTGATTTTATCGTCCCCTTGCTTTTCGCTAAATCTTTGAATTCTCTTTTCAATCCATGGCCCTTTACGTCCGCATTCACATTCATCATTCCAATGGATGGTTACTTCGTCTCCTGTGATGATTCCTCCCCAGTAAGATTCTGAAAGGAGATCATAAAATGCAAATCGACCTGTTTGAATTCCCTTTCGAGGTAATGTTTTCCCTGTGTCAGGATCTAAGACGTAAGGAACGTGGAAAGGATATATGTGATATCTTTCGTATTCACAAGAAGGGCAATATCCAGTCGTTTCTGTCATTCCATACCCATCTCTAATAGTTTTAACTCCATAGAATCGACATATTCGTTCATACCAGTCGTTAGGAACATCCATTCCCTTTAATCCACCCCCTGTTACAATTGCGGAATTTGGTGCGAATACTTGTGAATAACCTTGCTTTTCTCCTTCTAATGCTGCAGAAATTAAAGTACTAAGTGGCCCCATTAGGAAGACCTGCCTTCCTTTATATCTCTCAATCATATTATCAAAGAATGCTTGCATCATTTTTGGCCGGTTACGTTTCAACTTTAAGATTTCTCCCCGTTTCCAGGCCAATGCTTTAATCATTTGCATTTTTCCCAGCTCACCCTTTGCTTTGGCTACTTGCATTCTTCCTGCTAGAGCCATAAAATCTGCGGACATAAAATCTGGTATGGCAGTGTGAAATTCATTTGGTGAACCTGCTAGTTCTGGGCCAAAAGTTGATAGCACTCTTTGAGCTAATTGTCTCCCATCACGAAATCCAGGAAAAAAGACTGGTATTGTTTTTTCATGTGGATTGACCCCAGTTAGCGCATGAATGAATAAATAAAGTGCATTTTTAAAATTCTGCATTTCTGATGCGCTTCGGGGTAAGAAAGACAGCTTTCCAGAGGTTCCAGTTGAATGAACGATTTTTAAATCTGTTTGCTTTTCTATTTGTTCAAGCCAATCATCTATGCTTTTGCATTCCGTTACATTCACCTTACTTATGTCATGTGTTGTAAATTTATTCATCCATTGAGTAAGTTTGCTGAATTGATGCTTTTCTATTAATGCTAAAGGGTAAGATTTGTACACTGTATGCTGAAACAGTAGGGGGATAACGTCATTCAACGAATTTATATTTTGAATTCCCTGTTCCTCAGCGAGTCTCTTCAAAGCTTGTACCTTGGGATATAAAGTTTCAAACCTTATTTGAATTCCTTTCAATTGAATTTGTTCAACCACTTCTTGATTCATGCTAAATAGCTCTTCGTTTGTTAACTGAACCAAAACTTGAGGTTCAAATTGTAGTTTTTTTATTTTCTCTCCTTGTTCAGTAGTCTCGATAGTCGAAATTGTCATATTATCATTCGTCCATTATCATTTTTCTAGTTGGATTTGTGAGAATCGACTATGATTACTTTGGTCATTTATATACTCGAAATCAAATTTTCGAGTATTTAACCAAGCTAAGTAATATTGTTCGAATAACAAATGACTAATCAACTAGAACTAACTTATTGGGATCGTTATCGTGAGCTTTTAGAAGATTATAAACTAAATCGGGATAAAGAAGAATTTCTTAGAGAATTATGTGACCTAGCACTCCGTACTCACCCAAGTCCCCCGATAAGTCTTCTTACAGAGATAGCAAATCAATTTATCAAGCTGAAAAGGATTGACGAGGCCAAGAATACTTATGGACGTATTCTAACTATTGATAATTCTAATCGTGATACTTGGAAGAACTTATCTTCTCTTTATTTTTCAATAAAAGATAATTTAAAAGCTGAATTCTGTTTACAAAAATATTATGCTTTAGCTGGTGGAAATAGTTCAGGTTTGCAAAAAGCAACAAAATTAAGGTTGATTAATTCTGGTACGTTGAAAGAAATTCCCAAGAATCAGGAATACGGGCTTATTGATGGACTGGAAATGAAGAAAACTGCACCCCGTCCGATTATGAACCTTCCTGAATTTGAGGAATTTTTCAATGTAAAATCAATAGATCTCCCATTGGGATTACAACGTGTTATTTCTTATGCTCAACATCAAATTGTAGATTATCGGATATTTGAGGAACAGAGCGGAGAATATGGACCAATTGTAGAATGCCTTGAAAATTCCAAGTTAATAGCACTTTTAAAATCGAGGGGGATTAATAAACTCTATAAATACCAATATTCAGCTTTTAACGCAATTCGTAATTCCCAAGATGTATGCATTGTAGCTCCAACTGGTACTGGAAAGACTGAAGCATTTTTAATTCCTTCATTATTGAAAATTCAAGGATTTAAAGACTGTGGCGTACAAATTGTGATAATCTACCCAATGAAAGCCCTTGCTAAAGATCAAAAACGTAAGTTGGAGGAGGTTGTCTCTACTGTTGGTCTCTCTATAAAGGTATTTGATGGTGATACAACACATTATTGGCGTCAAAAGATCTTTTCTGATCCTCCCGAAATCCTCATAACGAATCCTGACATTCTGCACTATCACTTAGGGCTTGGAAAAAATTCTCAGAAGTTTCAGGATCTTTTGTCAAACCTGAAAATTGTGATATTAGACGAGATCCATTCCTATTCAGGTACATTCGGTTCTAATATGCACTTCATATTAAGAAGACTTGAACGCATTGTTGGTCAAAAACTTCAGTATATCGGCGCCTCCGCTACTGTTGCTAATCCCCAGAAATTTGTAGAACGTCTTTTAAACAGGGAGGTCAAAATTATTGAGTGCAAAAAGGGACGTAGGGGACGTACGCACTTCCTTATGCTTGCTCCTTTTGCTGGGATATCAACATTAGATAGCACTAATAGTTTGGTAAATGCGATTAAGGGAAGAGGAAAAATGCTTATTTTTCAAGATTCTCATCGTGCTGCAGAATTACTATATCAGAAACTTGGAGGTAAAGCAAATAACATCGGAATCCATAGAGCAGGATTGGATCAAAGGATTCGTCAAGAGGTTGAAACTGATTTCAGGGAAGGAAAACTCAATATACTTGTTGCCACACCTACTTATGAATTAGGAATAGATCAAGGGGATTTGGATATTGTAATCACCCCTCCTGTGAGTGTGAATCGGGCTATGCAACGCATTGGGCGCGCTGGAAGGAAAGGTCAGGAAGCCCTTGCAATTGTACTCCTGAATGCTGAGGATCCAATTTCACATTATTATTATAAGCATCCTGATCAATACTATAATGATATTGAAGATATTTACCTTGATCCTGGAAATCCTGTTGTAATCAAATATCAATTATTATGCGCCTCTTTAGATAGACCTCTCGAGAGTACTGAGTTTCCAGATCATATTAGTACTATTCAGCAATTGTATGAGAAAAAATTATTACAGCAATCAGATAATTCTCCCTTTTATCCGACGTTAAAAGGACAAGAACACGCACGTCAATATTCTATTAGAGGAAAAAACCATGAAATACACATTAAAGTTAGAGGAGGATCTATCATTGGTAAACGATCCCTACCAATGGCTATGTTGGAATTATATCCCGGGGCTTTTTATTATGCAGGTGGCATTCGCTATCGTGTTGCTAGTTTTAATTTTAACGGATTCCAAGGAACTGCAATCTTAACAAAACCCCACATAAAATGGGGTCAAACCTACCCTTTATGTTCGGTAAAACCTGAAATTCTAAACATTGAGGATAGATATTGTGTTTATAATATTGAAGTGGCCGATATATCAGTTAAAATTCGTCAAGCTGTCCATGGATTTATACTTAATACTCCTAATGGATCTTCAGCTCATAAATTACGGGAGCCAATTTACTATTCTGCAAAATCAAAAGGATTAATATTTAGAATACCTGAAAGCGAAAAACATCAATTGGACACAGACGTTCAGAACCAAATTGCCTCTATTCATACTCTTGTTCATGTTCTTCTCCATGCAAGTCTTCCTTTCATTGGAGGGAATTTGAATGAGATAAATGGACTTGCTTTAATGCCTCAAAGTTATATTCTCCTATATGATCAACCTAATGGATCAGGAGTTTGTGCTATGCTTCGCTATCATCTTAAAAAGATGCTAAAACGAGCATACAATTTATTACTTTGTGATTGCTTGCAGCCTTCAGGTTGTCCTAAATGCACATTCCTTCCTTTCTGTAGTCATAATAATACAAAATTAGATAAATTGGGTGCCAAACACATCTTGAAGAAGATAATGAAAGGAGAAGCAGTGTCACTTGACGAAAGTTATAATTTATTTTCCCATACATATCACTGAGGTTTTTTTCCAAAGTTAGTGTATTCTATCAAAGTTTTAGAAATTTTGAATATATAAACAAAAGGGGGAATATAAGAATAGAAAGAATCGAAATTGTTTGTGGAGAATAAAATGACTCTAGGTAATCGGAGTTTTTTAACAACTATCATAGGCTTCCTATTAGGTTATTTATTTTATCTATCGGTAGATCAAAGCACGATTTATCTTTTTTTATTCGGAGGAATGGGATATCTCGTTGGTTTATTCCTAGACGGGTTTGATAGAAAAAATCAGATAAATCAATTGCATTATGCATCCTTGAATCCTTCTGAAGAAATTTTTACTACGCCAAATATCCCGGAAGCTGTAATAATATATTCGAAACATGAAAATAAAACCACAGTAATGTTGGAATATCAGGTTGAGGCTAAACCTCCAAATTTTAGGCTTTCAGTATTAAAAAACTTTCAGGAATTTGAATTCAGAATAATTGAAGATTCTAAAAATACATTATTCAATTTAACAATCACTTTTCCTAATTTGAACTTTCCTACTCTTAAAGAAATGCATTTAAATGATTTTTTCTTTGATATCCATGAAAGGGGATTTGATTTCAAGAATGCTGTTCAGAAAGTAGTACCAGGATTGTTATTAACTCCTGTTGTAAATCCTAATGCATTTTCTGACATTACAGAAACATCAAATTATACCTATTCAAACATATTTGTGCCTTCCCAAACTGAAAAGCTTAGTCTACTATCTGGACGAAAAATAAAACCTAAAACAGAACCTTCTTCGGCAAAAGAGCTTACTTTAAACAATCTTGACGCTGTAGTATATGATGAGATATCAAACTATCCTATTCGCTCTGATATTGGTGAAAATGAAGTTACAAAAAATTATGCCTATTTTCCTAATAGTACAGCCTTTTCCACGGATTCTACAGTTAATGAAACTGAAATTATAAGAGATTTATTAGCTAAACCTGAATCTAATGAAGAACCTCTTTCTTCACCTGCAGAAGAAATTCCAGATATTTCTCCTGAGGAAGCATTACAACTAAAAGGCTTAAATGATAGAAAATTTGCTGAATTTCTTAATTCCGAAGAAGGAGAAATTCTCTCATTAAATAAGGAACAAAATAAGTCTGAAGATGAGTTTAATGAACTTCCTGATGATATTATGTCTAATAAAATCCTTCCTAAAGATTCAGTCCCTGAGTCAGTTAAAATTGATTTTTCAAGTTTGAATATCCCACAAAATGCAGAAGGACTACACAAATTCAATGAGACAATCCTTTCAAGAATAAATACTCAATTAGAGACTTGTAAACCGCTATCGGAGAAATATAAACTTTTAAAATCTAATTCATCTGATGATTAAGAGCAGAATAAACACTTTACCTTTTGCTCAACCAAGTATAGAAATTTATTACATTTTGAACACATAAAATTGAATTCAAGACTATTACACTTACTAACTCTATTTTCTTGAAGATAATTAAATTGTATACCCTGTTTTTCCTGTTCTGATAGTGGTGCTCGGGCTAATTCCAAGATAGCTTGATTTTTCTCACCAAGTTTAACTAAACTTTGAATAAAAAGCGTATAAACATGAAAATCATGCGTAGGTATTAATTCCTGCAAGAAAAGGATCGATTTTGTAAAATCTTGCTTTTTAGAATATAATACGGCAAATTTGAGTCGAATATTGTTTATATTATTGGGCATTGCACGATATAGATACATAAGATTGTTTTCTGCTTCTTCCCATTTACAATTGCTTATTAATTCATCTATATGGTTATATATTTCCGTTTTATTCTTCTCTGTGTCCGAACAGACACTAACTTTCCTTCTTTGATGCATAAAAATCCTTTAGCTACCTTAGTTTTATCTAGTTCGCTCCCACAATGGAATTGTAGAAAACCTAATTTTGTACCGATCATTCATCATTCTCAGGACTTCCTTTCTGATAAGAGAATGCATCTCCTGTCTTTTAGCTTGTATTCGGACACGCATTTCATTATTATTGGAGAAAGTAATTATACCTATTCCTATTTTTTCAGCCCAAGATATTTGCTGTTCTTTTGTCACAGAGTCTAAAATGTCAAATTGCTTATCTGGGCATACAAGATAACAGTAATCACAAAATGATCGGTAAATTGATGGATGACTGATTTGTAGTTGAGTTTCTGCTTCAAAAAAATGAATTGATGCATCTAACTGATTAATACCTGCAAGATCAATTCTGATTTGTTTTTGGTTTGTGTGCGTAAGATTTTGAATTTCGATATGCAAATCATTCAATTGCAATTCTAAATATGTTTGGAACTTCAATTTTTCAACAAGAATGTGATCGAGATTATCGAGTATTTGTTTTTCTGATAACAATTTACTTCAATGATAATATTGTTCATCTTCTTTTATATTCATAAAAGCGAGTCCTCAACATGCTTAATTTCTGATATATAAACTCCATTTGTAATAATTAGTGATGGACTTTCTTTTAGAGATGATTGAAAATGCATAAAATAAGAAAGGCAGAAACACCCTTACCTTTTTTGGATGATGTATTCCTAAACAGTCCGTTGTGTCAAATTTGTGAATATGGAAGTACCTTTGGAGGGGTATGTTCTCTCTTATTAAACCGTCGTATTCCCTTTAATCTTGTAGTAAAGAATTCCCAAATAATCACTTGTTCAGCACACCGTAATTGGATAGAAAACTTTGGGGATGATGACGATACTTCAGAAGAAAAAGACACTGAATACGATTCTAGATTTTATTCTTATAATTTCCAAGACACGACCTTCGATTCAAGAGCTGCTGAATCTTGAGTCTATCTGACCACAACTCTATGGTGAAAAGATTAAAATTCGATCCCTCCGTTGAAGAACAGCTGATTTTGCCGAAATCTAGGGATAAGAATATTCTTTTTCTTTATTCTTCAGAAGAAAAGTTAGCTAGAGCTATTGCAATCCTCAGTCTCTTTCATATGAACCAGACACTTGAACCATTGACCTCTAAGGTTTTAATTATATCTCGCCGGAACATTCAGAAAGAAATTCAAGTCTCACTATCCAAAATCTTAGATAGTCGTATCACTATATTGAATGGATCAATTCTCCCACAAGCTCGGTTGAATGATTATGAACGGTATCCGATTATATTAGCTACACCAAAAACAGTCAAAAATGATCTAAAAGAAAAAATGATTCCTAATAAGAAATTTTCTCTTCTCTTAATATTGAATGCAGAGATGGGAGCAAGTTCCCGTTCGCTTCGTTACATAACTCAAAAAATGGGAGAAATACGTTTATGCGCGTTTTCAAATATATATTCCTCAGAGAAAATACGAGCTCTATGTGAAAATTTACTTTTGCAGGAAGTTGTTGAATTAGAGAATATTAATTCTTCAAACAGAGAAAATGTTCTACGTTATTCTTTACCGTTACCAGAGCAATATATATTTATTTTAGACATATTAAATCAGATTAAATCATTTGAAATTAAACAATTACAAAATAAAGGATTTATATTAACCAATAAATGTACTTTTAGAGAAATTGTTGCCATTCATGAGAGTTTAAAAACTGAATCTAGATCTGGGGAGCTTCTTATCCAGACAGGAAATCTCCAAAGAATTTTTACCCTACAAAAAATAATTGTGTCACAAGGATTTCGAGCTGCATTAAATTATCTCAATGAACTGGATATTCGTAGAAAAGATAAGGGAGAATTTATTGGCCGACGTGCAATTGAGATTTTTTTATCAGATCCCAAAATAAAAAAAATTTTTCAGTATATAGAACTTTATGAGGATTTAAACCACCCCAAATCGCAGTTTCTATTAAAATTACTCTCTAATTTTCGATCAGGAGTATCTCTTGTTACTCATAATTTTGAAAATAGTGTATTTCTGAAAGACTTATTAATCGAAAATTGCTATTCTGTCATCCATTTTAAACAACCGATAAGTTCAATTCCTAGATTAGAATTGGATAAAAGACTTCAACATTTTAAATTGAGAAATTCCCATGTATGTATTTCTAATACCATAAATGATATTATTGAGGATTATGCTGAAGTGATAATTGCTTATGATGTCAATGCGGAAAATGTAGACAAATTAAATAAAGTAAAACGACCTATTCCTAGAGTTTTTTTATTATCAAAACAAACCAATGAAGAATCTAGATTTTTTTACCTAAAGAATATTGGAAAAAGGGATTATCTTAAAGCTAATGAAATTGAAAAAATAAATGAGACTTTAATCCCTCTTCCGAGTAATATTGGTACTTCTGAACCCCTTAATCAGACCTCGGATAGTATAATCTATCTTCATTTCTCTCCAACCTTTTTTGAAAATGATTTTCCATCCCTATTTCCGGAAAAGGACTTTAAAATTAACTTTGATAACTCAATGAAGTTTCCAGGAATAAGATTAGGATCCTCTATCTTTTTTCTAATAGTCTCAGAGGATACTCTTGGAGATTTATTTGACTTTGATCTAAAAACCACCTTTAATTATCTTCTTGAGGATCATACCAAGGTTTATTGCTTAATTTTTCCTAATAGTATAGCATCAGCTAGTTTGAAATTCCGGAGACATTTTTTTCATCTAACTAGTAAGTTAGGAGTGTCCGTGATTATTTTAAATTCTATCAATGAAATTCCATCGATAATCTCTGATATTTCCTTAGATTTATCAGAATCACCAGATTAAAGTCGGAAAATTCTCTTCATTTTTGCATAAAATAAGTCATACGCGTTGTACAAAGAATTAATATCCCGAAATATCCGCGTTTTAGGTAAGAACTGTCTGAGCTTCATTGCCCTATAATCCAAAATCAAGCTTGCAGCGAAATCTGATTCAGAGCGAATGCCTCTACCAATTGATTGAGAAATATTTCTAGTGACGGGTAATTTTCCTAGATGTTTTGCCATTCTTACACCCCATCGTGCAGAATATAATTTGGTGAGAATAAGATTAGTAGCATCAGGTTGAGGAAAAGGAAGACCCGCGATAATGATGAGGGTAAGTAAGCTCCGTTTATTCAAATCAAGTATTTCTATCCCCTCTGCTAATGATCCTCCCATAACTCCAAATATACATTCATGAGTTCTTTCTTTTAATTCATCAATAAAATACGGTCTAATACCTGGATTTTCAACATATACGTTCGGAAGAGACATATGATACAAAATTTTCTGCTTAAATTCATGGGAAGTCGCAAAAACAATTGTATGAAATGGATTCGTTTTATGAAGTCGTTCAATGACATTTGCCATTGATTTATAGGTATTTTCAGTTCTTTCTTTGAATCTTGAAGTGAAAGTTCGGTTATAAAGAATGCCATTCAAACTGAACTGAAAATCTGAGGGGATTTGTAAAGTAGGATAATTTATGGAATATAACGCAAGATAAGAGGACATTGGAATGAAGGTTCCAGACATTAAAATTATTCTGTTGAAATATTGATTTATGAAGTCAAATGTTTGATGAGGAAAAGGATTAATTTGAATTAATTTATCCTGTTCTGAAACCCAAATATCTCCCTTTGAAAGAATAAAGTCTTTAATTTTCCAAAGATTAATTTTGTCTTGAATAGATACTTTGCGATCATGGTCAATAAATGCATCAATACTAGCGACAGATAAATTTTTAGGCCTTTCTACTCGTCCTGTCCTAGTTACTATTAATTCTTCTAGTCTATCAAGAACTTTAAGAGGAATTACTGAGCGCGAGCGTATAAGATCTGATAATTGTAGTTCAGCTTCGATATCTGCACCAAAATTGTGTCCTTCATCGATGATAGCAAATTTTTTGGTAAACGAACTGTTACAAAGAATCTGAGAAAACATATCCTGAAGATTTCTGCTTCTTAGGTATGTTTGTGTTGTTACAATAATATTTGCGTAGGGTAAACAGCGTTTGATCACATAATAAGGACATCCGAATTCTTTAAAAGCCTCTATATAGGTTTCTACCTCTATAGAATCCCCATGAGCTGTAATCGGAACTTGTTCTACTATTGCTGGGAAATCTTCTTCAGGAATAGACAATGTTTTTTCTAAATGAGGGCACCTTATCTTGCCACAAACCCCTCGATAAAATTGAGGAATTTCTTTTCTTTTAATGCATAAGTCAGCTTTTAGAATTAAAGGAACTGCTGTTAGATATCCATATTTTCGGCTATTAGCGATTTTTACAATTTCATTTAAAAAAACGCGAAATACTTGAGCTTTTGTTCTTACAAAAATGAATAGCTGATAATTTTCATTCTTGACTAAAGGTAAAGCAGAAATTAATGCCATTATCGTTTTTCCAAAACCAACAGGAGCATGAATAATTGATTTGGGATTCTTCTCAACGAATCTTAGAAAATTTGATTGATAAGCTCTCAGCTCTGCATGAGGAAAGAGTTGAAGAGCAGGTGGAAGATTGCTATCTATTATTGATCCTTCTCCTTTAGTTTTCTACTATAACCATTTTTTGGCGTGTAATATCTTTTAAGACTCTTAATAGCCTGCGTAGTTCTTCAAAATCCCATCAAAATTTTTGGTTTTGCACTTGTACTATTTTTTGAAATCTCTTACTCCTTCGCTAGTTATTGCAAATTCGATTTTGCCATCAGGAAGTTCAGGATTCTTCGTTAAAGTAGCTGTCCTCTTGATGTCTTTGCCTTTCCTAATCATTAAACGAGTAGTTACTGTGTGTCCCACAACGTTTCCTCCAACCGGTTTATTTGGATCTCCGAAGAATAAAGCATCTGGTTTAGCTGAAACTTGGTTGGTTACCAGTCCTACACAGTTTAACATCTCGGTTTGTTTTGCAATGAAAGATAAGTGTTTCCCTATCAATTGCTGTCGTTCTGCGAGTGTAGCTCGCCCTGCAAATTCTGATCGAAAATGTGCCATTAGAGAGTCAACGATTATTAAACCTACATTGGGAACAGTCGTAATAGCTTCTTCAGTTAATGCCATCTGATGTTCACTGTTGTATGCTCTTCCTACTGTGATCCGAGATAATACTGAATCAGGATCGAGATCCATTGCTTGAGCTACTTGGACAATACGATTAAATCTAAAAGTTCCTTCGGTATCGATCCAGATAACATCGCGATCAAAATACTTAATGCAATTTACAGCCATTTGATGGGCAATTTGGGTTTTTCCACAACCATTTTCCCCTGCGATCTCTGTAATGCTCCCTGTTTCAAAACCACCAGCCAATAATTCATCAAAAACTTTCGAACTAGTAGTTAATTTTTGCCTGGATCTTGCTGCTGTTTCAAACTCAGTTCCCTTCTTTAAACCGAGGTCAAATCTCGCTCTAGCTTCACTTATTAGGATACTTGCCGTTTTTTCCGCGATTCCTGAGATTTCTGTTAATTGAGCTCGTGTTGCTAAAGCAATTGCTTCTTTACTACCATATCCTGCTTCTTCAAGTCTTTTCTTGGTAGTTGGTCCGATTCCAGAAATCGATTCAAGGAAAGATTTCTCTGAACTTAGATTTTTATCTTTTTTTGGTTGAATTTCTTTTTCTACAACCATTTCTTCTTTTTTATCTTGTGCTTTTGCCATTTATTTCAACTTCTTACGTTTTAGAGAAGAAATGTCATGCATTTCGATAATCAGTATTTGATTGCTTGTATGCTTTAAATATCCAAAATCAACAAGATTTCCCTCCTAAACCAACTTCACGCTGTCGAGTATATAAGGATCATTTGCTATCATAATTGAACTTTAGTTAAAGCAAAGAGGGTTTTATGATTGCAGGGTTTCTTGTATAATTCTCTGATTCGAATTCGAGCAGTGTTACTATTTTTCGTTTTTCTGTTAATTTTTACTGCTATGTCAAATATTAATGTTTCAGCCGTTTCTATAGATACAATATCAAGTATTCATGCTGACTCAGGCACTAAACAAGCTGGAGACAAAATTCTTTTTTCGATTTGGGTATATACTGGTTATGATCCAGTTCCAGCAGGATCTTTCACCATAACAGACACAAATACTTCTGAGGTAATGATTGGTAATATCATAAACGGATTTGCACAAATTGAATGGGTTGTTTCCGATCCGCTCCTTCTTGGAAAGCATATATTTCAAATTAATTATGAAGGATTCCTGAATTATTCCCCTTCAACAGGATTTTGTATTGTATTCTTTGATAACTTTTTCACTGGAGTAGTTCGCGATTCATGGATTACACTAGGGACGAACTCGAGTGTTGTTTTCAAGAAAGCTACATTAGAATTTTCAGGTGAACTCACTATCGATTTTGGGTGGATGGGAGGAGGATATATCTATATAAAAGCTTTGAATTTAACGGGAATCCCCACTATTCACACAATTGGGCCATTGCCAAATTATTTTTCAGGTGGTGCCCAAATAATCTGGCCTTTTACATTCAATTATCAGGTTCCCATTTTCACTCCAGTTGGATTAAATTATTTTCTTGTTGAATATACTGGTACATCTATTGGTGATATAAAGCCATCTCAGTCTTCTTTACACAATGTTACGGTAATGAGTCTAGGAGTATGGTTGGTTCAGACTTCAAGTTCCCTTCAACTTGAACGATGTCAGGATACTTTAATCCTTCAAAATACGATATTAGGTGATTCTCCGATAGGAATGCAATTGGAGAGTTACTATTTTATTGGTAGTGAGAAGATAGTATTCTATCAGGAGATATTAACTAAAAGGAATACCTCATCTACGTTTTCACCAAATTCATCTATTCCTGTTGGTCCTCTTGTAATTATTACAGAACTAAAAGCCATATCGACATCAGATATTTATGCGAATTCAACACAGTTTTTGATGATCACTGATAAGGCACGAATTACTTCTACAGTCAATGCAACCGAATTTAAAAATAATGAAACTATTCGATTTGAGGTTTATTGTACTGAAGAGGATGTTTGGACTCATCCAGTGTTATGTACTCTAGAACTGATAGATTTAACTGATGGAAATAGATCCATTAGTAATAAAAGTACTAACCAAGATGGATTTCTCTTTTTTGAATATTCAATTCTATACAATTCATCCATTGGAACACATCGTTATGGTTTTAGGTCATTCGGTTCCCCAAGTGGGATCATTGATACACTTTCATCAATTGATATCCTTATCAAAGGATTAACTGAGATTGATATTACCTATGAAAGCGGACCTCTTGATCGTAATTGTAATACGGTCATAGAAGTAATTGTTCTCTCTGAAGGGAATCCAGTCAGCAGTGGAGAAGTATCCTTTGAATATGCCATTAATTCAACTGTAATTGAAAATAAAATCTACACACCAGGCATTTTTTTCGAGTACCACATAAAATCCAGCCACCCCTTAGGTGTGATGAATTTCCAGATTCGATTTCATGACTCTAATTACTATGATGAACACCTTGAGTCCTTTGAATTAACAATTTTTTCTTCACCCACCTTCCCAATAGTAGGTCAAAACGCTTCAACTCTCATCAAAGGACAAACTGTGCGTTTCTACGGAGAATTAGCTGACGAAGAAGGACATCCTGTCCAGTATCAGTCAATTATGATTACAGATAACACAATTGGAATAGATCTCGGAATTTGTTCTACTGATTCATCGGGTTTTTTTCATCTTGATTACTATATCTCTCACTCAACTCAGATTGGCGTTCATTTAATAGAAATATCGTTTCAGGGAGATCTAAGTTCCTTTTATAAACCAGCTATTAATTCTCCAATTATAAGTATCTCAGTTAGGCCACCCCTGTCTATTATGATACCCTCTGAAGTTATAGCAAGAAGTTTCACATTGATAACCTTAGAAGGTGGATTAAATGACATAATAGATCTTCATTGGCAACCATTTGGGAGTGCAAGTTGGAATTATATAACCTCTGTATTACTAAATGGATCAGGACAGGGATTATATAACTGGAGTACTCCATATTATAAGGGAGATTTCAGTATAAGAGCGATAGGCCCAAATACTACTAAATATGATTTTTCTACAATGTTTGTGATTCCAATTATTGATTTTATTGGTAATAGTACTGCTAACGTAAATGAAATCTATGCATTTGCTATAAATTCAAGTGAAAGATATCAAATATGGATTGCTGATCAGTTATGGCAAGATTGGAGAGAAGGTGGGATTCATCTCTATGAGTACATTTTTACAACTAGAGGATCTAAATCCTTTCGCATTGTCTCGGAAGATTTGTACGTTTATTTCAAACAAATAAATTTGGCCATTCAAGCTTATGAGGATGTTATTATTACACTTTCTGTTCCTAGTTCAGTTCAGGTTAATGTAAGCATAAATATAGATGGAACTGTGATAGGAGAAGTATCAGGTCCCATTGAAGGTCTTGATATATATTTACAAGTGAATGGAACTGAAATAGAAGCAGATTCGACCGATGGAGCTGGTCACTATTATTTTACCTTAGCGATGACTACACCCGGGGTATACAGCATAATGGTTCATACTCCATTGGATGATACGAATTATTATCTAGAATCCAAAAGCGAGGAGGATTTAGTTCAAATAACCTCTATTCCAGTGGATCTGAGGATTGTTTCTCCCATGAACATTACATATGGTTCTATTGTGGAGGTAATGTTAATGGGAGATGCTATAAATTTTTGGTATCACATAATACCTGTCGATGTTTCAAATATAACATGGACAGCTCCTATTTATAGGAGTTTACCTCAAGGAAATTACATATGTAATGCTTTCGCCGAAAATGAATATGGAATAATTAGTTCAGCTATTTCAGAATTTCAGGTTGATACTACTGCTCCTTCTTTATATCTTAACAATCCTCAGAACAGCTCTTACACATCTAATGACATAAAAATAACATTTTTTACTGATGCTGACATAATACGAGCATTTTTTGATGGTAATGAGCTACCTAATCCCGTTTCAGATCAATATCTATATGATATTAATGAAGGTCATCATAACTTGACAATAATTTGCAGCGATTTAGCTGGAAATTTCATTATAAAAAGGGCATTTTTTAGTGTAGATACTATTCCTCCAAATTTAATCATAGAATCGCCATATCATTCAATTTTTCATGATGGAATCTTACTTAATATTTATTCCGATGGTAGTACTATCCTTTATAGCATTACTGGTGTTCACATGTTTAACCAAACGTATTTAACTCCTTTTTTCTTAAATTTGTCAATAGGAGAATATCTATTATCAGTTTATGCTTATGACGAAGCAGGAAATGTAGAACATGCAACACTCGAATTTGCGATTGTAGCTAAAGTTGATTTACTAATTGAATCAAATATGCAATCTTTGGATAATGCAGGAAATTTTTATCTTACAACTCAAATTTTACCCAATCCTAATTTTGAAAGACTCTGGCTAGAGATTAACGGTTCGAGAACGGAAGACTTAGAATGGGATGCTTTTAACAAATTTTATGCCTTAGATTTCTCTTTATCTTCACCAGGAATTTGGAATGCGCGTTTAATTGCCAAGACAATTTTTGATGAATATGACTTCGAGATATTTGTACTAAACTGGTTCCCTCCTCCCCCAAAAATTGAGGAAGTCTATGTGAATTGGGCAAATGATCACTATGAAATTTGGGTGAAAGTAGATGATAACTCATTACCAATTGAATATGTCAAACTAGCATTTCTGACATCGTCCGTTGATCTATCTTATGAAGCATTTTGGAACCGGTGGGTCACTATTTTACCAATTAATCCACAAAATTACAGTTTTAATTTTTCTGTTTGGTATCCTTGGGATCAAACACCTTCTACCTGCATAAATTACCAATCCAAGTGGTATACTCCAATAATATCCGTCGAATCTTTCTCTACAACCCGAGACAACTTTGTACTAGAAATACGGGTCGAAAAGCAGAATGCTTCAATAGATTCAGTTGTACTCGCGATTTCCAATGGTTCCTTGCAACAAGAAGTTCAAGGTGATCTTTTATATGAAAGTATTAGTGGTAGTTTTCAAAATTGGCGTTTTTTAGTTACTAATCTTGATCATTCGGTATGGACTATTATTATAAATGCAACCGACATTTATGGTGCTACAAGCGCTACATTCCTAGTATTTAACTCAACAGACAGTCCTCCAATTTTCGGGAGTCATACTATTTCCCTCATAAAAATAGCTTCAGGACGCGCTCTTTATAGAATTGAAATACCAATCAAGGATGATTTTCAGATTTTTTCTGTGACTCTCTATATATCTGATCTTGCCCTTAATCCCTTATTTCATAATATTACCCACTATACCTTTGAATTTTGGTTAGAAGAAGGAACTTATGATCTACAAATTGTTGCATTTGATGATATAGGTCAACAGCAAACATATAGTCTGCCTGCATTAACTGTAACCATTGATCAAAGTGAAAGTACATCTTTAGATTCTTCCCCGATCTCTACTAGTAGTAGTTCGGTACCTGAGTCAATTGATCATCCAAATTTACTAGCAGAGCTAGGATTAGGAGGAAGCATATTTGCTAGCTTAGTGGCAATTGGAAATAGAATTAATAAGAAACGGAGGTCGTAGGAGTGAAAAATCAGACTCATTACTGTTTTGCTCTTGGGATTATTAATCTTTATGATTTATTAGCCCTGAAGGACCCGATTCTTTCATGGTTTATATTTATCAGCTCATTATTTATTGCTGGAGCGAGTATACTCCCGAATATCCTAGATATCATTCCAAACACATCAGCACAATATCAGGGGGTTCAATTAGCTAAACATCGGTTTGCTAGAAGATATCGTCATCCTTTAACTCATTCTCCATGGACTTTCTCTTATTTTTTTCCATTAATCACATTGGCTGATTATCTTTCCGATTCTCTTTGGTATTCTCTAGTAACTGGGCTCATATTAAGCTGGACTTCTCATTTAATTTTGGATGCTTTCAATTCCGATGGGATTCCTCTTGGTAGGACAGCAATTTATTCTAATCATCCTGTGAAACATTATACATGGCCAAAATCGAATAAAGTACGTGTTTTACGATTTGCAAATGTATCATTCGATAACTCCAAGGCCAATACCTGTATAGTGAGAATCAGTGGGTTTTTATTTTCTATAAATTTTGCTAACTTAGTAATAAATCATTTTAATCCATTAATAACTATTATCGGAGGATTTATATGCGTCAATCAATAAACCACCTTATTATAGTTAGTTTACTTCTATTTCTATACACTAATGATCTTGTTATCAGCAAAACCAATTCATTACCACCTTCTTTGATTAATAAAGATTTAAAATGCGAGTACGTTAACATTGGACTAAATACTCGCTTAACAGAAATTAAATCCACATTTTCAAGATATTGTATTATGAATCAGAAGTGGAATCATTTATTATTGAATTTGACTGTTCAGAATCATGGTGAGTCCATAGAAAGCGTCATTATCTCTACTGAAATGAATGGTGCGACCCAAAGAACTGTTTTTGCTACTTACCAGGAAATTGGGTTGATAAAAGCACTAAATTATCAGTTTGATATCCCTCAATCACTTATAATAAAGTTAAATTCATCTCTAATCTCAGATTCATTTTTACTTAATATTAGCATAATTTTAGAGCATAGTATTTCATGGAGACAACCCGATGTTGATTTTACTATTCTTCAATCTGAGATAATTGGATTAAATTCTACTCAGTTAAAAGAGACTTTTGAACTATCTCCTTTATCGATTTCTCGTCATTACCTTATTCATAAGGTCTCTTTTGGTTTGTTTGGGAAACCGCTCTTGATTAGCACCTTAGTATTTATTAAACCTCAAAATGATATCTCTATTGATGGAATAGCTCGAATTGCGGTTAAGGGGAGTAATATAGATTATATTAGAATATATAACGAAAATCATTTTGTTTCCAATGGAAATATAGCCAACCTAAGTTTTTCTGGTGGTATTCCTGCTGAAGGGGTTCTAGAACTTGATGTAATAGTAAATCCTAGCTATAACATTGACCAAGGTGAAATCCTAATTACGATAGAATTTTCTGTATTTAATAGATTATTACCTACTTCCCACCCCCTAGTTATTTTAGGCAATCATCCTATCCCTGAGTGGATTATGTTTCCAATTATGTTCATCTTTCTCCTTGGAATTCCATTCTATCTTGTATATCAAGAATCATTAGCTGCTAAAGGTGACAAATTAATTGATCAACCAGAGATCATAGGAGATTAAGTTTTATGACACCAGTTTATGCCACTAATGAGCTAATCTCTATTATCGGGGGATATAATGACGCAATAATGAAAATTCTATCCTCAGAGTTATTACCACTTATTCGTTCTCCTATATTATGGATTGAGTTTCAAGAAATCCCAATATACTATATTTTAACGTGTTTAAAGGATTTACCTGAAATATTATCAAAACTATACTTTCTAGAGATCCCCGATTTATATACATTCAGCAAAATTTTCAATGTGTCTGAATTATTTTTATTAAAAGATCAAGGATTTCAAACACTTATCATTCATATTCCCAAATTCCATAGAATTCTACCTGAAGAACATGTAGGGATAACTGAATTAGCTAAAGGCATGAACATATTTATCATAACTGATGAAAAACTATTTTCAGAAATGATGTGTAAAAATATTAGAGTGGGGGATAATTTCATTTGAGTTCATTAAAAGTAACTTCAGTCTCTGATATCATTAATTTATGGAATAAACAAAATTCAATACCTTTAAACATCTCCATTATTGATGATACGATTGGCGGGTTATTGCCAGGTTTCCTCCATGGCGTGATCGGAGATTCTGGCGTTGGGAAAACAAATTTTTGTCTGAGAAGTGTAAAGCTGTTCTTTAAACACTTCCCTGAATCTCATGTTCTCTATTGTAATCTTGAAGGTCACCTAAGAAAAAATGTCCTGGAAAAATCCATTTCAAACCAATCCTTACTAGCTCAAATTTCTTTATTCAATCCTAAGTCCCTACTGGAACTGATGATCTTTTTTAACGAATTAAATACAAAATTCGACTTTATCATTATAGACTCTATTTTTGGTGCTCCAGTTGATGCTTTTGAGTATTTTTATAAAAAGAATAAAATTTGGGAAGGAAAAATTTTCGATTTCTTATTGAGTCTCAAATCTTTAGCGAGATCAAAGCATATCCCGATTATGATGACAAATAACTTTATTTCATCTGAAAGTGATACTGCATCTTTTATTCCCTTGAATCAATCAGGTAAGCATTTAATTACTCCTTTTGTGCCAATTGAATTTATAATCTCGAAAACTAACTCCTCTCATATACTCAATCTTAGATTTTTTGAGCAATCTCTTGGACAGGATTCCTTTAGATTATTTGATTAATCTCTCAGTTTATTTGGTTTATATTTCGAGATCCTCTAACGCTAAAAATTCGATATCAGTTTCTTCAGTAGAAAAATTTTTCTGAGAGGTATATGGGATGAAAAATATTTTCGTATCCTTAAGTTTAGAGCCAAGCTTCCCCGATACTGCTAAATAATGAGATATTACTATTCCAAACAAGTAGAAGAGAAATATAAACGTACTTACAAAGATAGCGATGAATAAATTACCTGTTCGCCAAAATAATTCAATTGTAAAGCATATATAAACAATTAGAGAAAAGTAGATCCAAATAGGTCTAATGTTTAAAGAGGAGATTAGAAATGAATGAAATATAAAGTACCAGTCATTCATCGACGGCATCATGATTCCAAAAATTCCCAAAAAAAAGTATAAATGTACTAAAGACCCGATTTGGGTAGTAAAGACCTCACCTGTGGCAAAAGCGAGGGGAGCAAGGATGATATAACTGATTAGCATAAAGATCGCGAACTTATTCGGCGCAAGGGCAACACGTTGAGCATGTTTTAATTGATTAAAAGCCATTAATAAACCTGGATTTTCATCAGAGACGTCAAGGCCAGAAATTAAACTCGAACGAATTTGCCCTGAATCTAGATCAAATCCTGAATCATCCTCTTCACCACTTTCTCTTTGTTTTTGGAGTTCTTCTATTATTAATTTTGCTTCATACACGTGCAAATAGACATGAATCCAGCGGAAAGGTAAACAAATCACATTCAAGAACTTTCTGATAAAAGGTAAAAAGTACATAACAATTTGAAGTAGAATATAGATCATAAACTGCTTAGAAAAGAACTCGATGAGATTTACCCCGTTCAGGGCTTCTTGGGAGTACCAACTTAAGAAATCAACAAATCCCATGTATATAATATCAAACAAATCCATAAAATATCTCTCCTTGTTCGCAAAGTATTTGAAATTCACAATATAGACATGGCGAATGATAAATTGGTAAGAATTTCTCTTCCTCTAGATTTCGAATAAATCTTTCAGTTGTCTTTTCTAATTCTCTAAAGTGTTTTTCTTGGATTTCTTTATGAATTAAATTACCAGTCTTGTAATTTACATAAATAAACTCAACTGGGTTATAATTGTGAGATTTTAAAATATAAGCATACATCAAAGCTTGAGTGAATCCAAAATTTCTGGACTGAGGGTACTCATTCCTATAAGTATGTATAAAAATTGCTACTGAGTTAACAGAAGAGAAAATTAATACAGATGGTCTCCCTTGATATAATTTATCAGAGGCTTGGATCATTTTATTAAATGCATATTGAATTCGCTCACTAAAATTCTGATTATGAGTTAAGTGCTTGATAAAAAACCTAAAAGCTTGACAAATTTTTTGAGTTAGATTCTCCATGATCTCAGTGTCAAATAAATGATTGGGATTGTTAAAATTCATGCCCATTATGAAGGATAAATTTCGGATGAGCAGTTCATTCACTTGAAAAGCAAGCTGAGAGTCTTCCAAGTGTTCTTTGTTTGGAGCCAAACTAAATTTCATGATATGCGATAAATAATAAAATCGTGGGCACTCCAGGTACGATCTAAGTAAAGATGGCGTAATTATTTGCATGATTACACCTTGATAGGTAGTGAATATTCAATTTGAGAGATAGAATGATAATTTGATTGTAAAATTCCTCTAGATAACAAAAACATGGCTCTTTCAAGTCTACTCTCAGGAGTATAACCAAAAGATAAACGCATTAATTTGTCATCAGTAGACATTCTTAATCCCAGTCCTAAGAAACTTCCATCAAGTAAAGAAACATAATGTAAAAATTCAATATGCATCGTTTCACTAGCAGTAGAGTATTGGTGAGTTTTTTGAATAAATTTGCTTATTTCCTGCTTAATTATCTCTTCAATATGATCAAGCTTGCTTTTAATGTTCTCTATGAAAATACTGAACTCTTGGATAAAAATATTGTCAGAATTAAAAGTAAAAATTGAGTCATATTTTCCTAATGTAAGTAAGAAAAATAAAGTTTCATAATTAATCCATTCTGGATCCCGAATGAAATTCCCTAACAACATCTTTGTTCTAATTAGGATACCATGTTACTCTTAAATATCCAAAATTAGAGTTGATCGTCTACCTATGAATTATGAATTTGAGGTTTATACATTTAAAATTCAGCAAATGGTAACCCTGTCGTGACTTCCACGACATTATCATCTTTTATGAAAATCCTGCGTGTATCAGAATCTTTATTAATGCGCTTCTTCCAAAAACGTGATTTTATAGAATTTGAACTTACAATTGCGGAATCCTTTTCTCCTTTTTCGCTCTGTAAAACGCATTTTAGAAAGAAATATCGATCCAAATAAGGTTTTATCCAGTTAACCGAAATTAAATTTAAATTCGAGATTGTACTAAGCAGGGACTCATGAGCGTCCTTTTTGACCCATTGAATATTGGTTGTATCTAATTTTGATACATTATTAAATCGAAGAATTGAGATATATATAGGATTGAAGTCTAGTTCCTGATTAAATCGAATTACAGCTCCAGTAAACCACAGACGAACTTCATGAAGTTTTCCCTTTTTTGATCCTAAAAGAATTTGCAGAGGAATTGTATCCATCTGAGGAGGGATAGCAGATATCCGAATCTGGCATTGATATTTTCCTTTCACCTTCTTTTTCGATAATTCGTAATCTAACTCTGGTTTTTGTAATTCATGGATCCATTTATCGTAGAAAGTATGTATTTGTATTGAATATTCTTGAAACCAATTTTGTTTAATCCCTCCTTTTGGTAGAAAAGCGTGTTCAAACCATAATTGTTTAGGTTTATACAAATTATTGAATTTCTTAAGCGCGTTACTATTACAGTTTTCGCGGTTAATCATAAGAAAACTAGGACAAGTTCTAATATTCTTGATACAATTTTTTGGTTGCCATCTACTACGCCAAACAAAAGGAAATAATGCAAATCTAATGAAAACTTTTGGGAGGTAAGCACCGCGCTCACAAAGCAAATTGTATAATATTTCTGTTAAACTGACAGGCCCATCCTCCAAAATAATTGCTTTAATTGGATAATTCTTGGTTAATTGACAGGCTTGATATGCTCCAGACTCATTACTCCAAATTCCTATCTTACGAATATCTATATTCTCCATTTCAGAGACGTAATCATAAAGTGCTTCAATAATAATTCGGTAAGTTTTCGGTGAGTATTTGTGCTTCTGATAAACCTGTCCTTCAATACTCCAATGAAAAACCGGTAGGAATACATTGTAACCTGCAGTTTGGATTATCCCAGCAGTTATAAGATTATTTTCATGGTCTGCTGGATGATACCAGTTGGGAACCATTATCACTGCAGAGTCGAGGTTATCTGGACTTGGTAGGTGCCATATTAGAATCTCAAGGTCTTGCACTTTGGTTTCTAAAAGTTCTGCTTTTAATCCGAACTCTTCTGGATTTCTGTAAGTATAACCATGTTTTACTTGAGAGGCCTCTATCAACCTAAAGAGCAGTGTTGGGATAAGTTCCAAATATCTGATTAGAATTACAGTACTAAGTATTAATAGGATAAAAACTCCAATCAGAATTTCAAACGTCACGTACAAAGATCACATCCAAGAGCTACTTCAATCTAATTTTCTGTAAAACCAAATTTACTTAAAGATTACTTTATTGTCAGGATGACACGAATAAAATAAATCCTTCGTAATTAAATCTAAACATTATCTAGATGGACAGAGAGAATACTCTCTAAATTTTTCAAATCTTGAATAAAATCTTTTTGAAATTTAAAATACTCAATTAATTTGTCATTAATACTTCTAATAAACTCATCATTGTTTTCTTGGAATTGCATTATTAATTTAAGTTTGTAGTCTTTTTTATTATATGGGTGTATATGTTTTAATTGTTTTTCTCTTTGCATTGCCTTTTTTTGGGTAGGGTAACTCTCTGCATAAACAAATTCTATTGGTTGCTTTCGTGTCATTTTTGCTCCTTTAATTGAGCTGATGCCTGAATGTTGAAGTATCCGTGAACTTAAATATTTGGTATAACCTGTGTATATTCTTCGATTGTATCCTTGAGTTTTTGGTCCAACTAAAAGCATGTAAATCCAAAAAGGCAAATATTTCACCGTTAAATTATATGTAAAAATCATTGATTCTTAATAGTCAGAAGCTTAATTTATCAGCTTGTGACCATCGTGTATTTATTTGAGAATTCACAAGTGACTTAAATGTCATGGGGTTTCAAACGATCAATAAGTCAAACCTAAAAGAATACAAAAGCTAGTATTTTACAGCTTGGAACGAAATATACTGACGCCTAAAATATGCTAAACAAGATACTATCGGTGAAAATGAGTGAATATTAAACCAGAGAAAATGCGCGAGAACCAGAAAATGCAGTGGCAGGGCACTATAATACAACTGCTAAAAAATAATCCTCAACGAAAGAAAATCAGTGGATTTTTAGAAGAAAATGCCTGGTATCTACTTGGAACAATTTTTTTGATGGGTTTTCTCTTATCTCAACTGTTAGTTTTTTATGATGCAATTGTTTTCAGTTTGAATACGCCAAAATTTACCTCTAATCCTCTAATTCAACTGATTGTAGAGATTTTAAACTTATTAAACGTTTCTATGAACGATCTAATTTTAACATTAATTAATATTGGCTTTGGAGTTTTAATTTTCCTTGAGATCGCATTTTTAATCAGCTTGATATTAAAAGGACTTAATAAGGAGAGTATAATCCAAAAAATTTATCTAGGTTCAATTAAACCCAGGATATTCCCCGATATAAGTCCTCCCGAAGAGCGCCTTTTTAGCTTGTCGAAAAAAAGTTTAGATTGGATAAACCACATTTTTTCTAGTAGTAAATTCCTTATCCTAATAGGATTCCTCGCTTTCTGGGTTAAAATTGGTTATATTTCAAGTACAGATATGTGGGATGAGGGATGGTTTACTGCTATAGCGGTTCGTCTAACTGAGGGAAATTATAGTCCATTACTACCTTTATATTACATTGGAAATAATGTGACACTTCAGTTCTTTGATAAACCTCCTGTCGCGTTCTGGGGAGGGGCAATATTAATGGATATTTTTGGACGTACAACTTTTGCAGCAAAGGGAATTGTAATATTAGGTGGAACAGGTCTAGCAATAATAACTTATTTACTTTTTAGTCATCAGAGGGAGAACAAAAGTGCAGCAATCGTAGGTGGTTTACTTGTTGCCTTAGTTCACTTTCTGACTTTTTATAGTCGAACTGCTTATATTGATCCTTTTGTTGCATTTATGTCGGCACTGGTGATGCTTATAGGAATTCGAGCTATCGATGCTGTTTTTATGGAAGATAATCGAAAAAAAGGGTATTTCCTACTTTCTTTGACTGTTCTTATTAATACTTTGAATATTTTAACCAAAGCTTGGCAAGGAGTGTTAACATTTCCCGCTATCGCTATTTACTTGTTCTTCCGTTATATTGAATCTCATATTCGATTAAATGAACTCTCTGATATAATAAGAGACCTTCGTCCTTTCATTACATTAAAAAATGACATTTCTAACCCCAATGCTCTTATTACCTTAATTTTTTCCTTTATTATCTCTTTTATAATTTCTGGTTTAGCATTATCAAGCTTTATATTATCACTGGTAATTAGTTATGGATTTTACTCAATTTTTTTGAAATTTACAGCTGATTCAAAGAAGGATTTGAATCGAGAAAGTATTCTAGTTGGTATTTTAGCTGGAGGTATAAGCAGTTTTTTAGGAAGTTTCGTGTTAAAAATATTCTATGGAAGGCTTGCAGCTTCAATTCTATCTATTGCGCAAACCGCTACTGAACAAGGAATGATTCTTATAGCCTCTGAAGGGCCATTATCCAATCAAGCTATTGCATTAATCTTACTCGAGCTACTATCTGTTCTATTTGGAGCTATTTGTGCTTTAATGACTGTTTTTATTATTTCAGGGTGTCTTTTTGACCTTCTTACAAAGAATGATGCTTTTCTCCGTGTTGTGTTTTCCTTTTTGGATATTGTTCCTCTTGGAATTTTAGGGTTATGGTTTGGTATTTGGTTTGCAGGAATATTACTATTTGGGTTATTTTTTGAACGTGATTCAGCTTCAATCACCTTATTTGGGATTTTAGTTTCGTGTTTCTTATTACCTTTAGTCTCATACTATCCACGAATCAAAAATTTCCTTTCAACACGATTGTCTCTAAATGATTTTTATAGATCACCTGAGGAAACTACTAGATTTCGATCCAATCTCATTTTTCTTACAATAATGGTTCTATTATTGATTACAAGTTTTTATCCTTTTGTAGCTTGGGTACAATATCTCGATACAAATATAGCAAATGGGTTATTTCCTTGGAGTATTCGTGTTCCTGGCGAGCTTGCTTTGGATGAACAGCGGCCGAATCCTGTTACATACACCTTTTTATTCTTTGAATATTATATCTCTTGGCGATATACTCATGCTACAAAATATGATCTAGCTAGTAGTATCGGGAGTGCAGTAAATGACTTTACATTAATCATATTTCTTCCTTTTTTCCTCATTGGAATTTATGCGTTTTATTTTTCGGATAAGAAAAATCCTGCGTTAGGTTCTCTTTTCCTAGCTTGGTTGATTACTATTCCATTTGTTTTTTTCCCAGCTCAATTCCAATTAAACTATTATTACATTCCTCTAGCTATTCCATATTTAGCAGTTAGTGCTAAGGGATTAGAGTTCATTTATTCAAACGAAACTCTACGATTGACTGTTAATGATGCTATTGAACGTTTTCTAGCAGGATTGATGTTTTATTTCCATGTATCCTATCAATATATAATAACACCACTCCCGCTACTCCTCTCATTAATCACTCAACTCCAAACAGGCGCTATAGATTTACATTCGTTCATAAATGAAGTAGATTATATCATTGGGAATTACTTTTTTGTTGCAGTGATCTTAATTATTCCCTTCACGGTTATAGCTTTTAAATTTTCAAAAACATTCCCAGGAATCATATCAACAGGATTGGCTTATTATTTCTTTATTGCATCGTGGCTTAATAACCCATACAAACTTTATTCAACTATTTTCCATGATTTGTTGGAAACAATCATCACTCTAGATTATCAGTGGATATTAGTCACTTTTGAACACGGGGCTCCTGTTGTGACAGTTATTGGTATCATTCTTCTCATATTAGGATTATATTGGTTAAGATCCCATGTGAAGCCCCAAGCGCTTATTATATTGACTTTAGTTCTATCTTCTATGTTAATAAATGTGTCAGCCCTAGCTCATACTAATCAAGTCTTTGATTTGCATTTCCAAGAGATATCAATATATGTCAATACACATGGTGGGAATTATAATTATTCTACTTGGGTGATCCCTGAGGCTGGAGCACAATTTGCTATGCGGTACTATTTGGGATACGAGGTGGTTGGTACTGGTGATCAACCTTTTTCAACTAATAGTACGACAGGAATGGAGAACTATTATCGATATAGACCAAACATCAAATTTTGGGTGATAATCAATGATTCTAGCCATTGGGATGTTCCTGCTTATGCTATTAAGTATCCTGATGCTTACAAATGGTTTACATCGCATGAACACCTAGTTTGCGTGGATGAAATTGTCGGGTTAACTAGTTGGTACAAAATGCACTTCTATGTTAATAGCACATGGATAATTGAACAAGGATTCGATTGGACAAATTTAGTAGGATAAATTGTAGCAATTAATCTCTAATGGATTGTTATTAAGAAGTGATTCATACGCAGAAAAATTTAAGCGAATTAATTTACGATTGGAATTTACAAGGGGTATCTCACATCGATCGGCCTGCTAAGCTTGAATTTCTGGATGAAACGTTACGAGATGGTCTTCAAGCAGCTAGTGTTCGTGATCCAAATTTAAGTGAGAAAGTTGAACTTATTCTTTTTATGGAAAAGTTGGGGATCCATTCGGTAAATCTGGGGATGGCGTTTGCATCTGAGAAGTTTAAGCAGGATGTTGAAAGCTTATCCACTGCTATACGGGATAAAAACTTAAAAATACGTCCAAATTGCCCCGTAAGAATGATACCAACTGATGTTGAAATCTATTTGGACATTATTGGACGAACTGAGGTACCATTGGAAATTTGTGCTTTCATTGGCTCAAGTCCAATCCGAGTGTTGGTTGAAGGGTGGAAGATTGAAAAACTAATTCAACAGATAGATCAAACAATAAGTAAAGCAGTGGATAATTCTCTTCCAGTCCTTTTCGTAACTGAAGATACCGTTCGTGCGACTCCCGAGACACTAGAAAAGTTAATTAGTGCAGCTATCACGTCAGGAGCAAATCGAATAGCTTTATGTGATACAGTTGGCCACGCAACCCCAGATGGAACGCGTAATATTATCCAATTTGCTAAACGGTTAATCACTGATCTTGGAGAAAAAAATATTGGGATTGATTGGCACGGACATCGTGATCGTGGATTTGCGTTGGCAAATGCTATTGCGGCTATTGATGCAGGAGCCTCACGAGTACACGCAACTGCACTTGGGATCGGTGAGCGTTCTGGTAATCTTTCAATGGAACTCCTTCTTGTTAACTGTCGCCTTTTAGATTGGATAGATAACAAGCTCTATGCTTTAGATGAATATTCTCAAACTGCTTCCCGCATTACAGGTGTACCCATCCCCCCTCAAACTCCAGTTATAGGAAAAGACGCATTCCGAACGCAATCGGGTATTCATGCGTCTGCATTAATCAAAGCAAAAAAGATCGGAAATACTTGGTTAGAAGATAGGGTATATTCCGCTATTCCAGCAGAATGGGTCGGAAGGTCACAACAAATTGAAATAGGTCCCAACAGTGGGAGAAGTAACGTCATTTGGTGGTTAGTAAATCATGCAGTTTCTTATAATAGAGAACTCGTGGAAATGATATTAAATGATGCCAAAATGAGAGACTCTATTTTAACTGATGGAGAAATATTGAAAATTATATCGAATTATGGCCCATTACCAGAATATCCCGAATAGTATAATAATTTAAGGTGGTATTTATGTCTGATAAAATCAAAGCAAGTCATATTCTTGTAGAGAAGAAATCATTAGCAGAACAAATCATAGAAGAAATTAATAGTGGGGCAATATTTGCTGAGATGGCTCGCAAGCATTCTACATGTCCTAGTAAAAAAAAGGGGGGGAATTTGGGAGAGTTTGGACGAGGAGCAATGGTAAAGGAGTTTGAGACTGCAGCGTTTGCGTTAAAGAAGGGAGAAATGACCCAGATGCCAATCAAAACCAAATTTGGGTACCATATAATCAAAAGGACGAAATAAGGTTAAGATTTAAGTACATTTAGGCTTCACAAAGGGAAATTAGTTTTCCTTTTATTTTTTATACGAAATCGGGTTTATTTGCATACAAATGTTTTTATGATAATAGATTAGGGATTTTATTAGTTGTGATTTAATGGTATTGGACTCTGAAATCAGGATTGCTTTGAACCGTATTGAAAACCAATTACAAAATTTTATGGAATTGCATGATTTTCGCAATTTCCAACTCGCTAAAGCATATTTAGAAGAAGGCCAAGTGCACACAGCAATGACGTTTCTCAAACGAATTGAACACAGTTCTCCTACCGCCAATCGTGTAATAGTTCAAAGCTTGTTTATCCGTGCATTAATTCTTGTATATGATTTACAGTTTACGGATGCTTTAGCGATTTTAGTGAGAATACGAAACTTGGGTTTCGAAAAAGATGATAAATTAAAGATGGATTTGAACTCTATTATTCGAGATATAAAGATTCAACAGCAGGCTTCCATTATCTATGAAACTGCTGAAGGGAAAGAACAGATCGAGAATTTCAGAGAAATGACAATCAATCATCTGTTGGCTTATTTAAATAGCGCAAAAGAGCTTGTTAGAAAATGAATTAGCAGTAAATTAATTCTAAATATCTGCAACAATTTTATCAATGAATTTTAGAATAATCGAGATTAATTCTTGAGTTAATTTATCCTCGTTAATACTCGCGTCAATCCTTATCACTTCTCCTCCAATGTCCATTTTAGCGAGTTTATCATAGTTATCTCGAACTTTTTCTTGAAAAGTCGGTATTTCAAGTTGATCCTCATTCTTTTTCTTATCTCGAACTCGTATTCTAGATTGTCCAATTGGGACAGGAACATCTAAAATTAACCATAAATCTGGTCGATGAGCAAAAGCATTCCGTTCTAGTATATATTCAGGTGAAAATTCATTTAATGCTCCCTGATACGCCGCAGAACTTAAATAATAACGATCTACAAGAACTAAATGATTTTTTCTTAAAGCTGGTGTGATATTCACTTCCAAATCCCATTTCCGATCAAGTGTATACCATTCTAACTCCTGTTCAGGTGTGGTTTTATCTCGATGTTTCTTAACCTTTTCTTTGATGAATTGTGAATAGGGGGAATTGTGATTAGGTTCATGCGTGACAGTTACAATGAAACCCATCTTCTGGAGACGATCAGCGACCTCCTTGATCTGTGTGGTCTTACCAGAACCATCTATGCCTTCGAAAGCTATTAATAAGCCGCGGGGTAGTTTTCTCACTAATATTCTCCCTAAATTACGTCAAAATATTGTATTTTCCCTACGTTTTGCCTATTGTTAAATAATTTCCGAAAAAAAGGAAAATTCCTTTTTATTTTCTCTCTTTTGGCATGTGATTTTGGATGATATTTATTCAGATACGCTCTTTTGAAGAATTGAGGAAGAATTCCCTAAAGGGTGTTCTACTATTAACTTAAAGTAGCATCGAGTGATTTTATGAATGGAAATTTTTTTTCGGAAAAATACGTTTAAAAGTAACTGAAAATCAAGATTGACACGAAGTTAAAGAGAATATTCATGTAATCGTTAAATGGAATCAAATGGAAGTAGATAGAATGATCGATTTTTCTCTCACTAGTGAACAAAAAGAGCTTCAGAAAAAAGCACGAGAATTTACAATAAACGAAATTATCCCTGTAAGTAGGAAATATGACCAAACAGGAGAATTTCCATTAGAAATATATCAAAAAGCTCTAGAAGCGGGATTGATGAACACAGTATTCCCCAAAGAGGTCGGAGGGCCTGAACTTGGAATCCTAGATAACTGTTTAATTGTGGAGGAAACTGCTGCAGGTGATCCTGGGATTACTACGTCATTATTTGACAATAGTCTTGGCGCGGAACCTATAATCATCGCTGGAACATCTGAACAGAAAAATAGATTTTTGAGACCGCTAATGGAAGAATTGAAGTTTATTGCGTTTGCAACTAGCGAACCTGGGATGGGTAGTGATGTCGCGGGAATCGCAACAACGGCTACATTAGAAGGAGAAGATATTATCTTAAATGGAAGAAAAATGTGGATTACTAACGGTGGTGTAGCTTCGTTTATGAGCACTTTTGTCCGAATGGAGGGAACAAAACGACATAAAGGAATTACTGGAGTAGTTGTACCCATGGATTTAGATGGAGTACGCATTGGTAAACCAATTCCTAAAATGGGTCATAAAGCTTCAAATACGGTTCGTGTCACTTTAGAAAATGTTCATGTTCCAAAGGATCACATTTTGGGAGAACCAGGAAAGGGTTTTCCCATTGCAATGCGCACATTCTCTCATACTCGGCCAACAATAGGCGCATTCGCAACAGGGATGCAACGTGCGGCAATGGAGTATGCAATAGCTTATGCTAAACGTCGTGAAGCATTCGAGGATAAATTAGCTAACTTTCAGGCCATACAGTTCATGATAGCTGAAATGAAAATGCATTATGAGGCCAGTCGGTTATTAACATGGAAATCTGCATGGGAAGCTGATCAAGATAGAGACAATACGATTTCTGCTTCAATTGCGAAAGCATTTGCCTCAGATTATGGGATGAAAACCGCTTCAGATGCTCTTCAGATATTCGCTGGTTATGGATATATTACAACCTATCTCATCGAAAAATTGTTTAGGGATGCTAAACTCTACCAAATTTATGAAGGTACTTCACAAATACAACGTATGATCGTCGGAAGATATATGCTATCCAAATATGAACCTATCTTTGATAGAACCTTTTCATAATTCTTATATTCTACTAGGAAGTGTTTGGTTGTGA
Source organism: Candidatus Heimdallarchaeota archaeon (assembly GCA_011364965.1). Classification (GTDB taxonomy): domain Archaea; phylum Asgardarchaeota; class Heimdallarchaeia; order Hodarchaeales; family Hodarchaeaceae; genus Hodarchaeum. The sequence continues at coordinate 319,825 of RDOB01000003.1, read as the reverse complement.
CTGGGGTTATTGTGGAATATTTTCACCAAAAACCCTTTTTTTTTAATTCTCTTATTTATTGTCGGATAATCTTTGCGTATTAATCTATAATAAAGCTCTTTCCTCTTTAATTGCCTCTTGATTACTTTTAGAATGTTCTGTCGTGTATTTCTTTAAATAGAGAGATCACCAAAGATGAAAGTAGTAGAACATTGAGAAAAGGTTGAATTTTGAATATATAAATCCCATAAGGTATCAATTTTGAGGTAAAAAGAAATGTGTAATTTGGACGAATATACCTATTTTAAAGTAGAATTAGATAAAATAATAGCTTTTTTGAATTATACAGGCCCATTATTCATCCGTTTACCCACTCGTGTTGATCCTAATTATAATAAACAGGAATCTGTTAGTTTGTTGTCCTCAATATAGCTCTTAATGCTAATAGAAATTCATAAAATCTCTCTAAACGTTAATCCTGTTATGAAATAAATTTTAATGATAGCACGAGTAATTTTAACGTTGATACATTCCTATAAGTATTCAAAATAGAAATCCATAGACAGAAATAAAAAATCAAAGATCAACGTAATACGCGAGTATGATGGAGATATAAAAAATATTTTCTGCTAAAAGCAATCCGTGAGGATTTCGTTGAAAACTTATTCGCTAGACACAGAAGACCAGGAATTAGCCTTCATTCATAAAAAATTAACCCTTTCGATTGTGCTTGAAGTATTAAACTATAATGGATCTATCATGACTCACGCTTCCCAAGACTCTGACTCTGAGTCGTTCGCCTATTAGAATATGCCGACAAAAATCGTGGATACCAGAGATGCCTAGCAGCTACGGCTGTTTGGACAGTCAACTAATCCTCTCCCTTTTTTTCACCCGCTTCTCCCTTTCACCTTTTTCTCCTCTCTTTTTTTCATTATATTCTATTATAAAAAATAAGAAAGTAGACCTCAATAAGGAGGCCGATAAATAGGATGAGTTTCAGGTTTATTCTGCAAAATCTCGTCTATATGATCCAAGGTTTCTGAACTGAGTCTTATTCCTGATGCCTGAACATTTGATTCCACATGTTCAGGTTTGGTTGCCCCAGTGATCGCGCAACTCATTTCCTCTCTACGCAAAATCCAAGCTAATGCCAATTGGTTTAACGAAAGGTCTATTGAACTAGCTAAATTGGCGAGTGCTTTGATTTTCTTAATGTTATTTTCAGTTAGTTCTCGTTCCAACCATTTTGATGTAGCCCCTCTGCTTGCTTCTGGGATTCCATCATTATATTTTCCAGTTAACAGTCCTTGAGCAAGTGGTGACCAACAAACAATGCCAATTCCATTTCTTTGGCAAGTTTCCATAACATCCAATTCAATAAAACGGTCAAGCATGTTATAGCGGGGTTGCTCAACCATTGGAGGATGGCAACCCATTTCTTTAGCCATCCATACCGCTCTTTCAAGTTGTACTGCTGGCCAGACCGAAGTACCCCAGTAATGCACTAGTCCTTGATCAATTAAATCAGACATCGCTCGAATTGTCTCCTCTAAAGGAGTATATCGATCAAAACGATGACAAAAATAGATATCCAAATAATCAGCTGTTTCTAATCGTGAGAGCGTTTTTTCAATTGACTCCATAATATGCTTTCGTGAAAGTCCTCTGTCATTAATATTTTCACTCATGGGCCAGAACACTTTACTACTGATTACTAGATCTGAGCGAGCGTAATTTTCGTCTCGAATTATTTGTCCGATAACTATTTCTGCCTGTCCCCTTGCATAAACATCCGCAATATCAATGAAATTGATCCCTAACTCGATCGCTTTAGTTACGCATTTTTTACTTCCCTCTTTTTCCAGTGATCCTCCATAGGTGAGCCATGCTCCTAAAGATATCTCACTAATTTTTAATCCTGTTTTTCCAACTTTTCTATATTCTACCATTTTAATCGTCTCTTTTTAAGTAATTTCTTTCGGAAATAAATATTTTTTAGTGTTATATAACGTGTGAATAATAGGTATTATATGTAATTCCCGAAAATAGACCTTCTTTTAAAAATAAAAATAGGGAAAAGAGCCTAGCTTACGTCCTTCAGAAGTTTAGCAAATCGCTTCCCGAATTCTTCTCCCTTTGCTAAATCTGTGGTTGTTGGACCACCTTGGAATTCAAAGACCTCTGTTAATTCCCATTTTAATTTTTCAAGTTGGGTTTCCACATCACGTTGAGCTCCACCAGACCAACCATAACTACCAAAACGTGCAACTTTCTTATTGAAAATTCTTTTATATTCCGCCATTGTAAGAACATAAGTCATGGGGGGAAATAATTTTGTTTCATAGGTGGGAGCACCAATGATTACACCTTGGTACTTCCAAAGAAACGGTAGGATATAGCTAACATCTGTTCGAGCAACATCAAATACCTGAATTGGTAAACCTGATTTAGATGCCCCTTGAATAATGGCGTTCATCATTTTTTCTGTATTACCATACATAGAGCCATATATCAATGTAATTCCTTTCTCTGCAGGTTCTGATGCATATCTTGCCCATTTTTGGTATAGATCTATGATTTTTTTGGGATTCCGCCATATTAATCCATGCGAAGGGGCAATAATTTCGATTTCAAGGTTCCTCAATGCATCAATTGCCTTTAAGACAAATCGGCTAAATTTAGCTACGATATTAGCGTAATAACGTAGCGCTTCTTCAATATAAAAGCCTAGATCGTCGTATTCATCATCAAATATAGATCCTCGTAAAGCTCCGAACCCACCAAACGCGTCACAGGAGAATAAAATTTTACTTTGCTCTTCCCATGTAACCATTGTTTCAGGCCAGTGCACAAAAGGCGTCTCATAAAAAACAAGGGTATGATTGCCTAAATTCAGACGGTCTCCAGTTTTTACCGCCATAAAATTTGTACTGATCTGGTAGTAATCTTCCAACATTTGTTTCGTTTTTTCAGTTCCCACAAAAGTAATATTTGGAACCATTTTTAAAAAGATCTTAATGATTCCAGTGTGATCTGGTTCCATGTGGTTAATAATCACGTAATCAATATTAGTAAGCTCTACGATTTCTTCAATCTGAGTCAGAAAATCATCGGTTTTTATTCCTTTAACCAAGTCTATTAAAGCAACTTTTTCATCAGCAATAATGTAACTATTATATGAGACTCCCACATCTTGAATTGGCCATAATCCCTCAAATAACTCTGTAGATCGGTCATTTACTCCTGCCCAATATACGCAAGGTTTTATTTCAACAGCTACCAATGATAAACCTCATTTACTCCTAATATGAAATTTTTTCAATAACTCCATTTTGGTTAAACCACTAAAGATAGAAAAAAAGGATTGAAGAGTCGAACCTTTGAATTTATAACCTTTCAAAGTCTTCTTTCGGCGCACCGCACTCTGGACAGCTCCAGTCGTCTGGTAAATCCTCAAAGCGTGTACCCTCGACTTCTTCATCATAGATATATCCACAGATGAGACATTCCCATTTTGCCATCTTCATTTTCACTCCGATCAAGTCTTAATCTATTCTAATAATTTCTTTCGTTCCAAGATGATCATGAGAACGATTATAGAACAGGTTACTCGGATGCTTCTTGTCTATTTAAAGGTTCTATTAGAAAAGATGGATCTAAATTTTTTTCATCTATTTAGTGAATTCGTTGTTCAAGATTGAATTGTAAATTCAAGTAGTAGTATTGTAGAAGTGACGATATAATGACAAAAGATAGCCAAAATGACAATTCAAATTTTATTGAAACTTTTGAATTTCAAGCTGAAATACAAAAATTACTTGATATTCTGATAAACCGCTTATATAAAAATCGTGAAATTTTCTTAAGAGAATTAATTTCTAATGCCGCTGATGCACTGCATAAACTCCGTGTGGTTCAATTTGATGAATCTAGAACAATATTGGATCCTGAAGCTGAATTATCAATTCGTATACTCTTTGATGAGGACGAAGGAACTATTACTGTCTCTGATACAGGTTACGGAATGACTTATAAGGAAATAGTAACAAATTTGGGAACTATTGCACAAAGTGGAACATTAGAATTTCTTAAAGATTTAAATGAAACATCTGATGTTTCCAATTTCATTGGAATGTTTGGAGTAGGATTCTATAGTTCTTTTATTGTAGCAAAGGAAGTTGTAGTGCGATCACGAACCTATTCTCAGGAAGGCCAAGGGGTTGAATGGCGTTCTACTGGAACAGGAGAATTTCAAGTTAAGAATTATGATAAAACAACTCGAGGGACAGATGTCGTCCTTTATCTCAAGGAAGATATGAAATCAGATTTCCTCAATAAATACAAATTAGAAAACATCATCAAAAAATATAGTGATTTCGTGGGTTTTCCCATCCGAATAGGAGATGATGATGAAATCATTAATCGACAGGTACCTATTTGGCATCAGGCTGAAGAAGAAGTGAGTGATGAAGAATATAATGAATTTTATCGGCAAGTTAGCTTTGATTATACGGAACCCTTTCACCGTATCCATCTTAGTGTAGATGCTCCAATTCAATTCCGAGCATTAATTTTTCTTCCCAAACACTCCAATCGTGCAATGATGACATCATTATATCAAGATTACGGTCTTCGCCTTTATAGTAAAAAGATTTTGGTTCAAGAAAAAGCGAAGGATCTTCTCCCCGAATATCTCCGGTTTGTGTTTGGTGTGGTTGATAGTGAAGACCTTCCACTAAATGTTTCTCGAGAAGTGATCCAGGTTGATCAGACTATCCGTCGAATTTCTAAAGTCATTGTGAGTAAGATTCTCGATGAATTGGAAAAGATGATTGATGAACATGAAGAGAAATATCTTGAATGGTGGAATGAGTTCGGGGTTTTTATAAAAGAAGGAATAACGGCAGATGAAAAACGGAGAAAAAAGCTACTGAATCTTCTTCGAGTAAAAACCTATAAATCCGAGAGTAAGCTTATAACACTAAAAAGTTATTTGGAAAATCTTTCAGAACAACAAGAAGAAATTTTTTATCTTTTAGGAGAAAATATAAAAATTTTACAGAATAGTCCGCATCTCGAACCGTACAAGAAAAATCAACAAGATGTGATTCTTTTTGATGAACCTATTGATAGTTTTGTCATGATGAATGTCGTTGAATTCGAAGGAAAGAAGTTCAAGGCCATAGATCAGGCCGAACCAGAGCTCCCCCCTCCCGAGGATGAAAAAAAGGAAGATAAATCCGAAGAAGAGAAGAAAGAGGAAAAAGATGATTTTTTAAAGAAGATGAGTGAGATTCTAGGGGATAGAATCATAGATATCCAGTATACGGATCTTTTGACTGAAAGTCCTTGCCGTTTAGTAAATCCAACTGGCATGGGAGCGTTTTCTCGTGCGATGCGTTATATGGATCAAAATTTTACTCCAAATAAGAAAATCTTGGAAATAAATCCTAATAATTCTCTAATAAAGGAAATGAAAACTTTGTTTAATGCTGAACCAAATTCTGTTCTTTTTGAAATGTGTGTAAATCAGCTTTTAGAAAATCAAGAGATTACAGATGGAACGCTTCAAGATCCAGTAAAACTGGTAAATAGAATTACTCAATTTATGTTACGAGCCTTAGAAAAGAAATAAACATATTATTTCATAATACATCTTTTCTACTAATAGAATGTAAATTATCCTCGTACATAAAAATCTTTTTAGATGCTAATGATCTATTAATAACGACTATAGATGAAAACGTCAGTAATAATTGCAAGGATTATTTATTTCTCATTAATGTTCTCATCCTTGGTATTTGCTGCTCTGTCAGCAGGTTTTGTAATAAGTATCAATATAGGAAGTTCTCCTTCATTATTAAATAATAATCATTTCAAAATGAGCTATCATGACACATCTGATTTAAATCCTGTTGATAAACTGATTTATAACTTCACTGATCATACATCAGAGGTATGGGATGTTGAATTTTCTCCCACTGATTCAATATTAGCATCAGCTTCTGTAGATTCGAATATTATGTTATGGAATATAAGTACAGGGGTATTAATAAACTCTCTTCAGGATCACACTCAAGCTGTTTACTCCATCGCTTTTCATCCTTCAGGAGAATTATTAGCATCTGGATCATATGATCAAACAATTTTGATCTGGAATATTACATCTGGGGAACCGATTCAGAACTTAACAGGACATACTGGCCCAATTTGGAGTCTTAGGTTCAGTCCCGAGGGAAATATTTTAGCTTCAGGATCTGATGATAAAACAATTATTCTTTGGAATACTACTACATGGTCTTCTATTACAAGCTTAGTTGGTCATACTGACAGAATTAAGACTCTTAAGTTCAGTCCAGATGGAGAATATTTGGTTTCTGGTTCTTATGATGATTCTTTAAAGATTTGGAATATAACTAGTTTTACTAGTATTAGTACATTAGCAGAACATATAGGAAATGTAATTGACGTAGAATTCTCTTCTGATGGGAATTATATTATTTCAGGTTCTCATGATCAAACAGTAAAATACTGGGATAGCTCAACGTACAACCTTGTACAAAATAATGTTTATAATACTTGGATACGTTCCATTGCAATAAGTTCTGATGGATTTACGCAATGTGTGGGATTACTTGATCATCAAATTAGCTTCTGGACTCATACTAATAATACAATTGGTCATATGTCTGCTCATTCCTTATCCATCTTGGATATGGATTTCGACCGTACTGGAAGCATTCTTGCTTCAAGTTCTGATGACTCGACTATTTGTATCTGGAATCTGTCTGATCTTGATTCTGACGATATGCCAACTGTTTGGGAGTTACAATTTGGTCTAGATCCTGGATCTAATATTGATCGCTTATCTGATTTAGATTTAGATGATTTATCTAATTATCTTGAGTATAGCTATGGAACAGATCCAACAGATTATGATACGGATGACGATTTGATGCGAGACGGATACGAATTTATCTATGGACTGAATGGAATAGTAAATGATGCAGCACTAGATTTAGATGGCGATATGATCCCCAATTTATATGAATATAATAATAATTTGAGCGTAGCAGAGAATGATGCTGATGAGGACTCTGATAGAGATGGTATGCCGAATCTTTATGAATATCTATATGGACTTCTAGCTGGAACCGATGATGATGCGTATACAGATCTAGATAATGATGGGATGCCCAATCTCTATGAATATGAAAATTCTCTTACTCCCAATATTAATGATGCCTCTGAGGATCCAGATAAAGACGGATTAACGAATTTACAGGAATATAAATTTGGATCCAACCCTCAATTTGCAGATTCAGACTTGGATGGATGGAACGATAATCTAGAATATTTTTTCGGTACGAACCCGAGAAGCAGTCTTTCCAATCCTCTCACTTCAAGCATTCTAATTATATTTGGTGTTCTCATTTTAATTTCAGGAGTTTTCGCAGGGATTCGCGTTACTCCTAAGATTAAACAAGAATTGTGGTCATTTAAACAACAACAGAAAATGGAAAGCTGGTTTAGAGACTTCAGTCAAGGTAAAGCTCTTCCAATTGATTATTTAACTACCCTTCTTGGGGTTCCGTCTTTAGAGGTTCCGAATGTTATCAAGAGGAAATCGAGCATTTACGGTAATATAACTCGTTTTTTGATTATGAGATCCCAAATGCTCCTATTAAAACCTCATCCTATTGTTTCTTGCCAAATCTGTATGAGTGAGGTTGCCAATACTCATTATCTACAATGTACTAAGTGTAAAAGATATGTATGTCTTGATGATTATGTTGATCTTCGAAGTGTGGGAAGATCAACTTGCCCTAATTGCTCATCGTCTCTAATGGTTTTTCCCTTTTCATGTTCTGCATGTGAACTGGATTTTATCTCAGTTGATGAAATAACCCATGAAACTCGTTGCCCTTTATGCGGTTATTCTCTTCCTGAACAGTCTAAGCTCCTTGAAACTTTTACTAAGAAACTAGAACCATCCAAAATAACTCATAAGATAAACAGAGTTAATGAATTATTCGATAATGAAACTAAGAATCGGAAAAAATAAGATATTACCGTTTCCTTCTACCAATAACAAGAAAGCTAATCATAGATAAAGTAATTATGACTGGGAAGCCTGGAAGAGGCGTTTGCGCAGTATGAGTTGTTCTATAGGGATCATCAGTTACATATGGATTTTTTGAATGAATAATTTCATATGTACCAATCCTTAATGTTGCCCAAATAAATATGAGATAGGTTCCATTTACAGGAATTTGCTGTGCAGATCCACCTGTGAACCTTCCAACCCAACTTAAATTGGTTCTATATATTTCAGCATAAACTACAAGTGGATCATTTACTTCATAGACAATGCTAAAAAACCACCCTTCAATCGCATTGGGCCATTGATAGGCGTGAACTCGAATATCCTCGGTCATGGTACCACTTACTCTGTCTTTAGTGACATCAATTTTTTTCAACCAAACGTAAGAAAAAAGAAATGCTTCACTATCATTGGAAAGCGTAATATTTAGTGCATATAAGCCTGTAGTGAGATTTAGAGGGAAAAATTGTCTATTAAGCGAAGAGCTAGCATTTACAACGTAATTTTGTGTGAGGGGAATAGATGAGTTTGTAGATAAATCGATTAGTATTACATATACCATATTTAGGTTTCCCTCGGTACTTAGAATAAGATAAAATTCATTAAGTGTACCATTATTCTCAAATTGAGTTAGAGATTGTTCCTCAGGATCCATCCAAAGAGAATACTCCTTTCCCAAGAGTGCAGGAGCCTCTTCGACTATTATCCATTTATCTGGCGTCGTTCCTGAATTTCCCAACCCATCAGCTGCCTCAACAAAATAAGTTAAATTATATCTACCTTCAAGATTTTCAATTCGAGCCCAATAATTAGAACTATTAGGCAACAAAGTCATGGGAGTGAGCTCCCAGGATCCTTCTCCTTTATAATATAAATTAACATAATTTACTGACGTGATATCCACAACTTGAGCAATAAATTCCACTGCATACATATTCAACCCAATCTTAATGATTGTTTCTGAAACAGTCACTGATGGAGGGGTTAAATCAAGCCAGAAGGTATCAATCGCTGTATTTCGATAAATTGTGCCATTACTATTTTCCCACGTTACAGTAAGATTGTAGGAGTGTGAATATTCCCGACTTAACTCTAAAGTCCATTCTGTTATTAAATTCGGGATGTCAACACCAATTTCTTCCATATCTGGGAGATATACCGACTGGCCGCTAGTTAGTTCTGCAATCCATTCAAATTGATTAGCTACATGCATATCAGGATTATCTGCTACAATAGTGTTGATAATTACACCTTTACCCTCCAATTCAAGTACAATTTCTACTAGATCTGATCCATTATACCAAGAATCACCTATACTGTCTCTTCCTATTAGATTTCCTGGGTCACAATCTTCATCGCCTACCATAATAATTAGTTTATTAGCAGCCTCACGCCAGTTCCATGAATTTGCTAGCCATAGCGCGTCACCCCAAGGTTCATAAGTTCCACTGGCGTATAAACTATTGATAAAGTCCTTAATGTCTTCAAAATTCGAAGTAAAAGGGAGATAGTTTGACAAATGGGAGGCAGGATATTCTGAGTACTCTCTCCAGCCATAAACTATGGCTCCGATCCTGAGATCGGGAATTTCAGTTGACAAAATCATTATAAGATCGTTTAATTTGTTCTTCACAGAATTAATTTCCTCCCCCATACTCCCACTAGCATCAATGATGATCACTAGATCTACCGCTGAAGTAGAGGAAATATTATTTGTGATTTTAGCAATAACATCAAAAGTTTTCTTTGCACCAGGTTCAAGGACAAATTCTTCATATAATGGTTGATCTAATGTAATATCAGAAGATGTTTGATTAGAATAAGCTTTTAAATTGTATATGGATTGCTGTAGGGTATTTGTTAAATTAAAAGTAAATTTCAAGGATGAATGGAGACCGATTCCCGTAGAATTTTTCTTTAGTTCAATTAATATATCTGTAGAGTTGATTGGAAGAGTTGAAGATTCAGTTGGTATTGCTAGCGAGAGATCCAAATTACACTGAAGATACACTGGAAAAATAGTAGCTAAAATAAATAAAGCTATTACGAACCTGCATACATACCTTTTTATTTGCTTTTGTCTCATATAATCTACCTATCAATAGCTAAAACCTAAAAGTTATTTACCTAGGTTATAGAGCTGAATCTTTTTTAAAAGTATATATCGGCGAGGAATACATCATCTTAGAATTCTTTGATCTCATTTGGATTAAAAATAAAAAAAATCGTCAATAGCTCTTTTCAGAGGATGTAAAGCCAAAGATAAACCGAGAAGGCATGAATTAAGTTTCAAAAGTTGATTTAAATATGTTAACCAATACAACAAATGAAGATGTTTTAATTTTCATATTAGAGATTGGTGTAATCATCATCGTATCCTTAGTTGTTGCTAAAGGACTTGGAAAACGGGGGATTCCTTAGGTTCTTGGTCTGATAGTCGGTGGAATGGCTTTACAATTCCTCTCTGCTTTTACTGCAAACCTCTTCACTTTTAGCTTTCCTACTCCCCCTGATCAGACGATTCATTATGTTATCACAACCATATCGCTTGGATACATCGGTTACAGCATTGGAGCCCATTTAGATGTACGAAAATTACGTGAAACTTCATGGGGTTTACCTATTATTCTTTTAGGGGAAGTATTTGGCGCTTTTGCTGTGGTAACAATATTTGTTTTCATATTTTCTCAAAATTTTATACTTTCAATATTATTGGGAGCAATTGCTATGGCCACAGCTCCAGCTTCCACCTCTGAAGTGATAAAGGAGTATAATGCTTATGGATCATTATCACAGACGATTCTCTTTATCATCGCTTTTGATGACATTATTGCCATCCTTTTCTTCAATATTGCCTTGAGCTATTCTGAATCTATTTTTCTTGGAGTTAGATTGTCTTTAATTTCTATATTAATGCCAATAATTATCGAAGTATTGGGTTCAATAATCTTGGGGGTTTTATTGGCAATATTGATGAAACTCCTTCATATAGAGGGGATTCAGGCTTATTAATCGGCTGAATATGTATTTCCAACTATTTTAATCTGTATTGCGTTATCTGGTTTACTCCACCTTTCCGTTGTTCTAAGTTGTATTGTCTTTGGATTAACATTAAGCACAATGGCCAGATGTGAAAACAAAGTATGTGTCAGAGGGGTTGAGCGTCTCTCTGCGCCTTTCATTGCGTTATTTTTCATATTGGTTGGATATGAGATGGATCTTAGCTTGTTAATCACTCCCACTTTCCTGACAATTTTTGTTTATTTTGTTTCAAGGGCTATTGGAAAATATATTGGAACATATACAACAGCTTCATCAGCAAAAATGCCTAGAAAAGTTAGAATAAACCTCCCATATGCGATTTTAACCCAAGCTGGAGTAGCTTTAGGTTTAGCAGCATTTGCTTATAGTAGGTTCATCGAGATCAGCGTTTCTGCCACAAATACAGCAATACTATTGTTGGATATCATAGCGGTCAGTGTTTTAATAGCTGAGATAGTTGGCCCTCTTTTACTTAAGCGAGCTTTAAAAACAGCGAAAGAAATTCATTCTGAACCAGAAACAAACAATTTAAAAATGATGAGTTAATTAAAGGTAAAATGAAGATTTAACTACTGTTTATTATGTGTTTTCCTAATCTTTTAGCAAACGCCATCAAAGTAATTACAAGTGGACTTGCCATAGAGTGGGGTAAGACACTTGCATCGCATACAAATAAATTAGGGATTTCAGTTTCTAGATCTGAATTAACGACGTCACCAATGCTATTAGAACCACCTGGATGAGCTCCTCTAATTGAAGTTCTAAATATTTTGCATGGATTTGCCCCTGCTTCTATCAATACTTCTTTTGATAGGTTAAAACCTATTTCCAATCTTTTCTTGTCTTCTTCTGAAAGTTTCTTGGAAATTGAAACTCCCAAGCGGCCAGATTTTATTTCTCCTGATTTACTATCTTTTGTTTTAGCCATAATTCCCATTAATCGGAAATAATGACGAATTTTCAAGATGTCCCAAGGTGTTTTTTGATAGCCATAGGTTAATAGAAATAGACCCCATGGATCCACAATCGGGCTAAGTAAAATTCCATCAGTTTTGTGAAATTTATAAGATCCCACAGACATCGGATTATCTTTTATTGTTCGGTATTCTTTTTTTGGGCTTATACCGTAGGTAACAACCATTGGATCCATAAAAAAATTTTTTCCTGCTTGCTCGAAACCAGATCGTTGAAGTATGATCGGAGAATGAATCCCTCCCGCTGAAATTATAACTCGATTTGCGTGAATTTCATGTCCTAATGAAGGTTTTACCCCTCTAACCTCTCCGTTTCTTATTATTACGCGATCTATCCTCCTTTTCTGAATTTCTAAGCCACTAGATTTTGCTTCTTCGATTATTGGTCTTGCAGTGAATTTCGCTCCATTTTTACATCCCAACATACAAGAAGGACAACCAGATTTACATTTCTCTGGATGAATAAATTTTGGTAATCGTTCCCATTTCTGTCCTAGACGGTTACCTGCTTCCATTAGATGTAGAGATCCTTTTCCAATTAATTCATCTGGTAAGACTCTTGCTCCTGATTCTTCCTCTGCTTCATTTAATTCATTTTCCAAGTCTATTCTCCATTTTTTAAAAAATCCTGGAGGCGGACGGTATGCAGTACCAGCAGAGATAACTGATGATCCTCCTATTGTGATTCCTGAGGCTACAAGTAGGTGTTCCTTTGTATAGCGAAATCCTTTTCGGTCTGCTATCCTTATAATCGCTAGATGATTGCCTAACAATTTGTGGTAACCTCCTTTTTCAAGAAGTAGAACTTTCTGTCCATTTTGTACTAATTGTCTTGCGAGAGTAGCCCCTGAAATTCCTGAACCTATAATTATACTGTCATAATTCGATGGCAAAAAATCACCCGAATAAATTATATCAAATTTTCTTATTTTGAGGTCCAGTATATTTCGCTTGTTCTGGAATGATTGTTCTAACTGGGCGCTCTTTTAGTTCTTCGAGAACATGTGCTGTTAATCCAGTGATACGCGAAATGGCAAATATCGCTTTGCCAACCTCGGGAGGAAACCCCATGTCTCCTAATAACGCGCCAATTGCTCCATCCACATTTAGAGGTAAAATTCTTCCAGATTGTTTTTGGAGTTCATTCTCTATAAGGAGAGCAAGGGTGGTATAATTTTCTATTATGTTTGATTCTTTTGCAATTTCGAGTAATTTTTTTGTTCTAGGATCATCTGTATGATAACGGTGACCATATCCAGGGATCCTTTCTTTTCTTTCCCTACTGCTTTTTACAGCCCTTTCTGCGAGTTCTGGTAAGCTCTGATTCTCAGGTTTGTTTAATAATATTGTTTGAAGATATCTCATACACTGCTCTCCAGCTCCTCCATGATAATCACCAACTGCAAGAATTCCTGCAGCTAGTGCAGTTGTGATTGGTACACCACAAGATGCTACTGTTCGAGCTGCAACTGCACTCGGAGCTGTGACGCCATGATCCATCGTTGCTACTAGAATAGCATTAAAGACTTTTTGTTCAGACTCTGAAGGTAATCTTCCTCTTAATAATAAAAAAATCCCCATAGTATAGCTAACATTTCCTATTAAATCGTCTAATTTATAACCCCGTATAGATAATTTATTTGGTTTTACTTCGGTAATTTTCGTTTCCCAAGGATCAGCCATTCTTAACACTTTACCTTAAAATATCTTAAAATTCTTTATTGTTTGAAATTGTAAATAAAACAAAATTAAAAATAAGGTTTTGTAGACTATCAAAGTATTTTTCGTTTGCATTACTCGTGTCTTCTCAGACTAGAAAAGGGTGTTGCAAGCGTGGCAAAAAATATTTTAGGCCGCAAATTTCCTAGTTCTGTCTTTGGAACAAAAATTCGGCCATATAAAGGAATCCATAACAGTAAGATAATAGGAAAGAAGATCTGTGCTCCCTATCAGAAAAATTTTGTCACTAGAAAGACTCGTAGATTCTATGACTCAATTGATGAACTCTTTACAATCCTCTCTCCAAAAAATGGGATAACAATCTCATTTCATCACTCACTTAGGGAAGGCGATAATATCATTTTACCGATTATCAATTGCATGGCATCTTATAATATTAAAAACATCAACCTTGCATCTACTGCATTATTTCCAGCTCATGCACCCTTGATTGAACATATTGAATCTGGTGTGATCGGAAAGATCGAATCTAGCATGAATGGCCCAATTGGTCACGCTGTTAGTAAAGGTGAAATCGAAATTCCTACAGTTTTGAGGTCGCACGGAGGTCGCGCCCGTGCTGTGCAAGATGGAAGTCTAAATATCGACATTGCATTTATTGGAGCGTCTACTGCTGATTATTTAGGAAATTTGAATGGTATAGATGGGAAACACAATTTTGGAAGTCTTGGGTATCCTCTAGAAACTGACTCGCTATATGCGAAGACAGTTATTGGAGTCACGGATACTATTTCTGAGTCTCCGCTCTCTCGTGTAAGTATTCCTTCTTCTAGAGTTGATGCAATTCTCGAGGTTGACAATATCGGCGATCCTAATAAAATCGCAACAGGGAGTCTTGGTCGCCAGATCGATGAAGATCGTCTTAAAATTGCTCAGACCGCTGTTGATGTCATGTGGTTATCTGGATTTCTTGTTAATGGATTTAATTGGCAAGCTGGAGCTGGTGGAACCTCGATCGCCTCCGCTATTTTTCTTAAAGAATTAATGGAGGATAAGAATCTCAAAGGGGGTTATATTTTTGGCGGAATTGCTAAAAATTCAGTTGAATTACTTGAAGCTGATTTATTTAATGTAATTTATGATGCACAATCTTTTGACCTTGCTGCTGTTAACTCTTTGAGAGACAATCCCCGCCATATTGAGATGTCAATCGACCATGCTTATAATCCATTTAATAAGGGCTGTATTGCAAATAATACTGATTTTAGCGCCCTTGGTGCCACAGAGGTAGATGTAAATTTCAACACAAATTGTAATACGTTCAGTAATGGTCTATTAAACTCAGGTATTGGAGGTCATCAGGACGCTGCACGTGCAAAGATCAGCATGATTCTTACTCCGTTGGCACGTAAAGTTCCTACAATTCGATCTTCTGTAACTACTGTATCTACTCCAGGAGATAGCGTAGACATAATCATCACGGAATCTGGAGTTGCAATCAATCATCAATTGACCCCTAAGCGTGAAAAACTGATTAAGCGACTTAAAGAGGGAGGGATTGCAGTTAGATCAATTGAACAGTTGAAGGATGAAGCGGAGAGTCTTGTTGCACCAGCTAATGCCAATCTAACAGAGAAAATAGTAAGCTTAGTTGAATATCGAGATGGAACGCACTTGGATGTGATTTATCAGATGGAGAATTGACTTATCGAATTTCCTCAAGGAGTGACTCCGAGTAATCAACTTGAAATCCCAACTTCTTTAATGCCATTAGGAATGTAATAGCTTTTTCATTTTCAGTTGTTTTGAAGTTCAAGACAACTGGAGGCAATAAGTCAGCTGTTGTTTTCTTTATAAGCTTCATTGACTTTGAAGGAGTTTCAGAAAGTTTTTTCCTTATAATACTATTCCGTGTGAGCGTAACTATGTCTTCAAATCTAATATAAGTAAATCCGAGAATCTCTTCCTCCTTGGAAGGTATCTCTTCCTTTTGCTTGAGAATTTTATCTCCTTTGAACAAATCTTTCAAAATTCCACCTGCTTTCGAGCCCGTATCAAAAGCTAATTTAGCAACAGAATCAACTCCTTGCAGTAAGCCATCTACGACTCCTTTTGGTTCCCCTTTACCATCAAGAGTTATAACAGTATATTTCACTCTATAAAAATCTGGTTCCATAATTACATTATAGCGAGGAGGATATCCAATTTGATCTTTAAGTAATCGATAAGCAAATGATCCTCCTGGTATGAAAGAAAGGATTCCATGAAAAGCTGTTTCAATTGCTACTATTTTTGCTATTTCTGTTAATCCATCAACATTCTGCTTATTAATCCATACTATCCTGGGTTTTTTTCTCAGCTTACCGGAGATTAAATACCCTTGGTAAACCTCTAATACTGTGGGGTTTTTAATTTCAAGAAATGATTCAGAAAATTTTTCAATTTCCATGTTCGACAGCCATCTAAGTGGTTTTTAATATAAACATTATAATCTATTTAGTGTGGTTCAATCTAAAAGATTGATTTTAGTATTTAGGATTAAGGCAATTCTTTTTTCGATATTCTTACAAGAAAGTACATTATTATTATAGTGTCTTCTTACTTTTAGATGAAATATCAAATAAAGAATTTTCTTCTCTTGTACTTATTTCTTTTTTACTTTCTTTAAATGTAATTCCAGTAATAAATCTACCCCAATCGTCCACTGGATGTCATGCACCTGATATTAGATGACTATATCCTGACAATGGATATAATTTATCAGGAATAGTTAGACTTTATTGGACTGAAGCAAATACAGAGCGTGGAGAGGAAATTGCTTATTCATTATACACTTATTCTCAAGATTCTGGGTTAACCGTGATTTCTTATTCTATTGGATATATTATATATTACTTAAATACAACTAGGATTTCGAATGGAGAAATCAACTTAATTATTGAGGCAAATGATGGATATAAGCAAAGAAATGATTCTATCAAAGTCAATGCGGATCCCATATTACATAATGGTACCTTCTTTCATCTATTTCAACATGAAACTCCCCGAAACCTGTCGGTACTCCCCCTAACAGTACATAAATTTTTTAGTAAGTTAATTTTCTGACATTAAGAATTAATTTTTCTACAAATAGTAGCAAGACTTGCAAATTTCATAATTATCTATTGAAAGTCTCGGGATTTTTAGATCTTATCAAGGAACAGCTTGGCAATGAGCTATTGTCTTCATTGATATTTCTCATCTAATCTTCCGTAATGAAGTGAGGATTACAGCCCCTTAAACAAAATGAGTGATCTAAGAGGTTTTTTAAGACGATCAACTAAGTAGTCGCCAATTTTTTCTATCCTTGAAATACTAACATCATTTAAACCGAGAAGAGAGAAAGCAAGGAGAAACAATCTAGGGAAATTACGAAATCTTAATTAGATTTATAGACAAATATATCTTATAAGAGTTCAAAGATGGAGAATAATCTTCATCTCAAAAATCTAAAATCTTCTTGTGTCGATTAGCGAAATCTGGCATTGAAGTTAAATTATGGGACGAAATATGACCGAAGCGGTGAACATAATTCTTTTTAAGGGGCCTAAATGTGCTTTGTGCAAACCTGTGGAAAAACACCTAAAACGAATCGTAGACACCAGTCAAGGTGGCGCTACGATTACTATAATTGATACTTCCGAGCATCCTGAAATCGCAGGGAAGTACAGTGTCAGAAATGTTCCACATGTTTTGTATAATAATGAAGTGGCCCTCTCTGCAACTCAAGCTGCCTCTATGTTTTCAGGTTTCACTTCTATGGATACTGATACCTCTTCCATGTTTTCTGCAGATCAATATGACCTCTTTAACTTCCTATTCAATAAACTTATTGAAGCAGGTGTAAAAGCAAGCGAAGCAGACCGTGATCGTTGGCGTAAACTTTCTATAATAACTGTTTCCGAGAAATTATTAGATGTAGAAGAACTGGAGGATGTTACGAGGCCATCAGTCGGAGATTATGTCCATATTGGTCATTTACAGTCTATTGTAACTTCTTTATTGGCAATTAATCCAAGAGCAAAAAGCCACTTATTTCGTTCTGGAGAGTTAGCAGGTAAATTTGGGGCTGCTCAATCTTGGATTCATCGTTATAATCCTAAGATTATGTCTACTCATAGAATGAAAGAACGTTTTCGAGAGATGTTGAAGGGATTCAAGGTTCTTTATGGTCCAAACCCTATGGCTTCGAATGTTGCAACAGATCTCGATTTTACTCAACTATCGGATTATCATGCTACACTACAAGTTCATGGTTCTGCGCATGCTGTACGCAACGAGGAAATAGGTCAGGATGTATGTGGTTTTCTCGCTGGCGAGATATCGGGATTACTGGAGGTCACACTAGGAGAAATAGCTTCTGTCGTAGAAACTAAATGTTGTGGACTTGGAGATGATTATTGTGAATTTGATATTCGTCTAGGAGAAACCTCGGATCACTATAGCGCTTCAAATATTAAAACCGAGGAATTCTTCTCTCAAAACGATCGATTAAGATTTGAGCTTTCTTTGGCCACTATTTCTAGAAACATGTTTGATTCTATCCTATTCAGACGAATCATGCGGCCCGGTATGGGAGACTATATTCATATCTCCACTTTGCAACACATTCTTACCTCAGTTAAATTCTCTGATCCATTTAATTCCACTCTACTCGCCTATGCAGGACAAAATTATGGGCAAATGTTAGAGGATGTAGGCTCAATTAGTCGGATTATCCATAGACGCAACTTGGGATATACCTTTCCTATGGAATTTTCTCAAGCCTGTGAAGTATTAGGGTACTATTTCAGCGCTCCTGGTAGACAACAAACGCGAATTCATGGAGAAGTAACTGTAGAGATAATTGATGATGAATCTGCAATTTTTAAAGTTTGGGAAAGTGCTGCAACCTCAGGTATCGACCTTTCAACTGTTGATCTATCTGCTCTATTTCCAGGTGTTGAGAAACCCCCCAGAATAACCACACTTGATGATTTCATGGCTGGATTTATCGGAGGACGATTAGATCTTCTGGTTGAAGACGAAGTGAGTGTTCGTGAGACTAAATGTCAAGCCAATGGATACCCCTGCTGTGATTTCCTAGCAGAACTTGATTAGGTATATTCTTATGGACGTCGTTTTTCTTTTATTCCCATCATTGTGCAATAACCGCTTACTAACCCAAAAACATGTGATATAATATTTGTATTATGTCCTATTGTCAAAGAGAAGAAAAATATACTCAGAAATAGCATTTTTCTTTGTTCTCCTTTAGATTTTCCTCTCAAAATAAATATAAGTGCTCCAAATAGGCCAAAAATTGACCCAGAGGATCCAAATGACAAAAAATTGATACCGAAGAAAAGCCATAGCAAGGATCCAAGATTACCTATTAAACCACTAATAATAAAGATAAAATAAACAATCCAAGGTCCCTTTAATTCTTCAAGTCGCAGACCAAATATTATTAAAAATAAGATATTTGTCAACAAATGTACAATATTGCCGTGTATTAATATCGATGTAATTAAACGATATATTTCTCCTGTTAAAACTTCTTCAGAAAACCCAAATACCTTTAAAATGTCAAAAGAGGTTATTAATATTGAATGGGGAGGGATTAAAATTCCAAGTATGTATATGAGCAGAAGAAAAATAGAAATACTGATTGTAGCAAAAGAAGAAGGTATGGCTTGACCCCATCCGTATAGATCGTATTTTTTCATATGATCACCTCTAACTCTTTTTTCTCGATAATTATTACACCTAATGAGCATAAAAAGATAATAAGAAGTCCTAAAATACAGAGAAGAGCACTATATAGAAAATATGGGTTTGAATAGAAACTAGCATATGTATCAATAGCCCAAATTATCGACCAAGATATATATCCTGCGTAAACTAATCCAAGTCCTAGAATTAATCCAGAAACAAATCTAGGACGTCGTGGATGAGTCGATTGAAATATCAAAAAAAGTAGGTTGAATGTAAAAAAGGGGAAAATTAATGGAATATAATGAGGATAAAGAATCCGATTTGTTATTAAAAAGAGAGTAAAAAGTGGAAGAACCAGTTTTAAAGATTCTTCTTTATTGAAAGCAGTAAAACTTATTTTGGTATAAAGAATGAGTATACTTATCAAAAAACCTTGAATTAGAAAAGATACTGGTCCTGTTGAGATATTTAATGGTAAATATGCATAAATGGACATACTTGGGTCTGGTCTTATTGTATGGATAAGGAAAACATCTGTTAGAAATTCCACAGGTGATATCAATAAAAATGGTAATGCTCCCAATAAGAAAATTACGGCTGAAAATCCCCATATCTCAACGATTTGTCTAAAATTTTCTTTGATTCCCCACATGAACAAAGGCAACATATATATTATTGCAATTGGTTTCACAAGTAATGCCAAACCAAACATAACACCTGTAAATTTGAATTTTTGTTTTAAAAAGAATAAAAATCCTCCTAAAACAAACATCATCATGAAATTGTCATGATAACCGCCAAAAACGATACCTAACGTAGATGGATTAAGTAAGAACCAGTTAAGACCAAGTAAAGCAATGAGATATTTTTTTGAATGATTTTTGAAAATATTTAAGATGATTTGATATACTAAAAGCCCAGTTATAATATTAATGATAACTAAAAATATTTTTACCATTTGCCACGGAAAGTTTTCAATAGGGATTAAGGTTATTAGCATTGATAATGTGTATAAGTACAATGGCGGATATTGAGGACGGGGAAGAATTGTATTATCAATTATTATCGAATCAATATCCCTATAGAGTACCGCTCCTCGTGAGATCGCTTTTGCGGCTTCAAATTGTAATACAAAATCAACTGGGTTGAAATAAAGGAGCGATACGACCATCTGTAATAATAAGTTGGCTAAAACTGAAAAAATTAAACCAAAAAGTGGATAATTGACGAGATGGCCAATCTTTTTCGGAAAGAACTTGATTTGCATTTGTAACAACAAAATACTCATGACTTGTTATAGTAAAGCAAATTTTAGAAATCTTCTTATAAAAGCAAGGTTATAAGAATTCCAATTTATTCATAAAAATAAAAAGCTGTAACACAAAGAAACTTAATAGTTCATTCGTTCTCCCCCTATTTGACGTCCTTTATTTGAACTCTGGAAAATTTACCGAGGAATAATCTTTGGCTACGAAAAAACCTAAATGCCCTCAAATCGCGTTCTTCATTGTGAATCATGGTATTCCTGCGGTTTCACTAGGTTTCTCCAGCGAGAAATCACTTCTTTTTGGTGGGATCCTTACTGCTATAAATTCACTAACTGAAGCGGAAACAGGTATGGGGCAATTAGACGACATTCAGGCCAAAGAGGGGCGAATTTATATTCAGAACGTCGGTCAAGATGCTTTGGTTGGCTTCTTTGTTTGGAGTAAAACTGGATTTCCACAGCATATCAATCAACAGATGAGGGTACTAGCAGGTGCCTTAGGTTCAAGATATCTATCTGATTATGCTTTTAATCCAGCATTCCAAGAAGTATTACTCGTAGGAGCTCTTCCTGACAAATATCAAGTGAAGTTAGGTTATCAATCGATCTTTACTTGGAGAAAACAGATGAAAGAGTGTCCTTTTCAGGAAACAAATATACTTGAGAAAGCTTTGACGAAAATAGACGAATCTGTATTCCAACAGCTTGATCTTAATTTAGAGGATCTTACTTTTCCTGAAAAAATAGAGAATGCGATCGATTTAGCAGTCTGGAAATCATTAGAGCTACATGCACTAAGTCATTCTGTATCTCCATTAATCACCGCGAAGAACATTGATCAAATCATTCTACGCTTAAGAGTGAAAATAAAGGAATTAATGGCTGAAGAAATTCGTGGAAGGGGACCCAGTGCTCTTCTAAAGGATTATCTTCAGAAAGTGGAATTTCAATGGCCCCAACAGGAGCAGTGAACCTCGAATGGTTTCAATAAAAAGTGTAACAGCAGGAAAATTGTTGAAAGAATTCATTCAAGGATATGATGCTGAACCATTCGGGGAACAGGGATTAGTGATTGTAAAACAGCTTTTGGATATTGCTTTTCCTGATAAAGAAGTAAATAAAATCATAGAATCTGAAGAACTTCGTATTCTTCTTCACAATGCTGTTACTCAATATGAGTTTCGAAAAAGACCCTTTTTTTTAGCTTTTACAAGCTTTTTACTTGATACGAGTCCTGATGCGATTAAAAAAATGAGTGGGAGTCAATTAAAGCAGGAACTAGCAACTTTACTCGAGGGAGATCGTCCATTGCCGACTTTTGGTATTGAAAGAGCGGAATATGATTTATCAGGCAATCCTGAATCAGCAGTGCTTGTGAAAAATGCTTTAGAGGGAGCTTTAATTAGTACTACTACGTCATTGTTTACTTACTTGCTTATAGAAAATGAA
The DNA here is from genome assembly GCA_011364965.1 of Candidatus Heimdallarchaeota archaeon. Taxonomy (GTDB): domain Archaea; phylum Asgardarchaeota; class Heimdallarchaeia; order Hodarchaeales; family Hodarchaeaceae; genus Hodarchaeum. Next base: position 297,591 of record RDOB01000003.1, on the reverse strand, counting down.
GGACGTGCTGGAAGACTCTTTCGCGATTTAGATTCCCAGATTCGAAAGCTGGCTGAAAATCTAAAGCTAATCAATCCATTTGTTATTTTCTTAAAAGCACTCGTAGATTATAAATGGAAAAACGTTTCTCTTAATGGAATATTACCAACAGCAATAGAAATTGACATTGAGGATATTATTCATTTTTTTTATCAAAAGCCATCTGATTATCTTACTCGAATGAGTGAAAATTATTTAAATAATTTAAAACGAGACGGTTACGATCCAATAATTTCAATAATTGATTCTTGTCAAATTAAAGCTTCAAATAATGATTCTAATTTTACCCTTGAAACATTCTCCGAGAGAACTCAATTTTCAAAAATAAAGGACAAGATCTTAAAAGATCTCGAGAAAATACAATCTAGGGTAATTGGTCAGAAAAAAATCAATTCTAAGGAATTTGAGTCATTAAAAGACTCTCTCGATAAAGAATGGGGAAGATTAGAAAAAGAAATTAGAAAAGAATTCCAAAATTTTGAGAAGAGTATTATCTCTTCATTACGACAGACACCTCCAATATTTAAATATGTTAAAGCAGGTGAAGATTGGATTTTATCCCCCTATTCAGATATGGAGTCAATAATGAAGAAGCGTTTGCAACTTGAGGTCGCTTTTAAAGAATCTTCACTGAAAAAAGATCAGAAAGCACTTGAGGTATTTGTTGAACTAGGGGGAATTGAATTTGCAATGGAAAATATTATTGCTCATTATTTTTATGAGAGATTGCCTTCTCGTCTCATTAAATTACTAGAGATGCCAGCAAAAGAACAAAAGATAAAAATTCTTAAGTTTCTACAAGAAAAACGCTATAATGAAGGATTTGAAGCGATAAGTGATTTTTTAATACCTTATTCAAATGCTATTATTTCTCAGCTTCTAGCTATTACTCTAGACATAATGAAAACTCAATATTTTAGTACTAATCCCCCAATTTTAATCTACGAGGAAGATATTCAGAATATAAAATTTATTAAGCTTCTAAATGTCCCCAAAGAATTCTTTGATGATATCCTTCCTCAGAAATATATTGGAAATGAATATTTCATCTTCCAAGTACATGACGATAATATTGAGATAGGATTGAACCTGAAATCTTTAAATGGAAAGGGTACAGCACTTTTCGAGCTTCTTGTTTCATCCACTGCTTATGAAGATGCTGAAATTTATAAAAACTCTCGGAGAGTGTTAGGTAATTTTTCAGGTTATGTTTATTCAACCGCAATTGGAAATATGCAAGTATGTCCTCCTCCTTTAAAGCTAGTTGATGACGTGTTTATGAAATAAAAAGAAAAGAGGAATTTATTTTTTATAATTCTCCATACGTATTTAAGATTTCATTTCTCCATGCAGGGAATGCGTCAGGAGTTTTAGGATAATCATAATATAAATTACGAGCTTTATTACTCTTATTAATAGCAGAACGGAAACCAAGAAGCGTACCTAATATTCTACGACCTCTATAAGCGCGCTGAAGATTTTTGATTAATCCACTGTCAATTTGCCCCTTTGCATTCCCATAAAGTAATTCCTCTCCTTCAACAACTCTTTTATGAAATACTTCATTAATTGTAGCGCTTGGGAGAGTAATGAAGTAATCCTTAAGTATTGCCAATGGTGCGGTCACTGGGGCAATTGTTGTCATAAATTCTACACTATAAGGCCATAAACCTTTCATACTTACATCATCAAATTCTAAAGCTGATGTTATTGTTTTAGTTGCCATTGCAGCGGCAGTTACAGATATTCCAATTCCTCCGCCATCAGTGGGTTTTACTTGTGTTCCTGAATCCCCAATGAGCATGAAACCGTTCCATACGAGATTATCCTGCGGTCTACGTAGCGGTACCCTCCAAGCTCCTCCATGAATGAGCTTTGAATCCCTATACAATTTTTCCTGCTGTTTTAAAAATAGATCGAATTGGCGATGGGGATTCAATTTATTCATTCGCATGACTCCAAGCCCTACATTCATTGAGTTCGATCCTCGGGGAAATTCCCATATATAACCTCCAGCTGCTATATCTTGATCAAACATTAATCTAATAAAACCAGGTGATTCGATTTCTTCTTTAACATCCCTTATTTCCCGGTAGCAATTACATACGTCTTTTGGAGCTAGCTCATGATCCATATGTGTCTTATTTTTATCTAACTTTTTTCTTAGCACCGCGCCAACTCCACTAGCATCTACAACAACCTTTGCGGATATTTCATGAAGATTATTGTCCTTCCCACGATATTTTATTCCTTTGACTTGATCATCTTTAATAATTGGGTCTTTAACCATGCTAGAGTCGTAAAGTTCTGCTCCATAATCAATAGCATTGTCTAGAATTCTCATTCCAAGTTTAAAACGATCAATAATCACCCCAGTAGAACCTTCTTCTACTAATTCAAATTTAACTTTTCTATCAGGTGAGTATATCCAAGCTCCTTCAACTTTCTGTTGAATTTCCTCTCCATGTGGAGGATCGATCTTAACGATAGATCTAATTCTTTCAAAATGGTCAATACTCGTAGCATCTCCGCAAACTTTTATGCCAATTTTCTCTTTTTCTAATCTATCAAATAAAGCAGCTTTAATACCTTGAGTTGCCAATCCAGCAGCTAACACTGACCCCGCTGTGCCCGCTCCAACTATTATAATATCATAATTACTCATATTCCTCACCTTACAATCAAGGAACGTTATTCGATGTTAATGCATGTAAATGTATCATATTGGAAGGGTTTTTCATTCTACTAATCTAAGTTCTGATTTAGAAAATCAGAGAAGTGGGCGAAAATATAGTCGTTCTTTTCTTTAAAGTTTCTTTAGTGCATTCACTATAGCTGATTGGGTTTGTGTCCTTTTTTCCATTTCTTTTTTCAAGTAATTGATACTATCAACGGTATTTGGATCTTGTTGATTCAATATAGCTACATATATTGAGATATAATCACCAATATAGGTACAGGAAAGAAGTTGTTCTAAAAGGGTCTCACCACGGGCATGAATTTCTATAAAGGGAACTTTTTTCTCTATAATCTCCTTTGTGATTACAAATCTTTGGGAAACATTAGGATGTTCGGATGAAAATCGATTTACAAGAATGTAGAAAGGATTCTCTTGAGACCAGTTTTCAAAACCCACAATATGATTATGGTTTAATTCTGGCAACTCTTCAGCAATAGCTAAAGTTTTAGAATTTTCATTCAACTGGCACTTCATACGGTTTGCAGTACATAGATAAGGAGACCAGATAACCGGAATTGTATTGAATAATTCTTGAGCGATCTGTTTTGCTCTATTGTTTTCAGTTGGAACCTTTCTGTCTATTTCATCTCGGATTTGGCGTAGTAAACTTAATAAATTGTCAAGAGTTCCTTTATTAAGGTGATAGAGATTTATAGAATTCAGAATCAAAAGGAGAGGGAAGAAAAGGAGTGGAAACGAAGCTCTTGGTTGATAGCCTTCTTGAATGTGAAAGAATGGCAACTTATGCTCTTTGAAATAGTTTTCCAATGTTCCACCTGAGCTAATTCCTACAACTTTAGTCTTCTGTTTAATTACATCAATTAAACATGAAATGGTTTCTTCTGTATCACCTGAATACGAGATTAATATTACCAAAGTCGATTCTTTGGCAAATGCTGGCAAATCATAATTCCGTTGGATCGTAATAGGAATAGGAAGCGTCTCTTCTAATAAAGTTCTAAGATAATCTCCAGAAACAGCAGATCCTCCCATTCCACATATGACAATGTTAGTTATTGGTTCATCGACTTCCATCTCAAAAGGTTGTTTAATTACTTCTTCTATTAATTCTGGCCAATTATATACCATTTGCAACATATTTTGTGAATCTAACCCATTAATTCTGTTTATATCGTCTAATATCACATACTTCACTTCCAAGTGGGTTTTAATATAAAGAATCTTCGTATAAAGTGGATTCTGTACTCGGATTATACTTCTTTTATCTGAAATTGAGAAAATTGTTCCGAAAATATTAGATTATTGTCTCTAAATTAACTTTCTTCACGGATTAGTTATATGGGTTAAGATCACAAATATAACCAAGATATTATCCTCGTGTTAGTTACCTATTTCTTTAACCATTAATACCTTCATCCTATGCACGACTCTTACCTCCATATTCTAAATTTCCTTGGGAATTCAGGATACTATGTTAGAACTCATGAGGAGAAAGAAATTTTTCAGGAATTCCATGATAAAGGATTTGTGAACTTGAAAAAAGGTACTAAATGTATATATCTCTTAACTGAGGATGGCAAAGGTTATTTAGATAGAGAAAGGAATCCCAATACTTCCATGGATGATAAAGAATTTTTAACTATTTTAAAAGAGACATATCAGGATCTAGCGACTCCTATGAAACCTCTAGTTAAAATACCAGATATTAGAAAGAGATTTCAATCAGAAAGAATACCTGATCAAGTTTTTGATGAAAAAATTTTGGAATTTCATGATCGTGGAATTATAACACTTCAAACTGCCTTGTCCAAATCATTTGCAGGTAATGGCGGGATTGAATCGGATTCAGGAACAGGAGTATTTTATTTTATGATGTTTGAGGCGTAAAAAATGACTCATGTATCTTCATTGGTTATAGAAAACCCATTCTATAATTTTACTGCACGATCTGACATTCCCGAGCTATTCAATCTTAACAAGCCAAATCACGAAGCGTTGCAGCATGTAAAAAAATTTCTAGAAATCATACGAAAGAAGAAGAGAGAATCTGCTATTCTGCCAATAATTGCTGAAGCAGGATATGGAAAAACTCACTTCTATTGGGTGTTGAGAGAATCTGTTCCTGATGCTTATGTAGTTTACATTCCTGTACCAACCAATCCTAATCGCGTTTATTCCCATTTCTATTTTGAGACGGTTAAAGCAGGGGGTGCTCCCTTATTAGAATTTATTGCAGATTCTCTTATGCAAAAATACAAAGGAAAAATTGAACATGCTGCAATAGATTATAGTGGGCTTGGAAATATTGTAGTAGAAGCATTTTTTGCATTAAAAGACCCGAAACAGTCCAAAATTGCACTTAAATGGCTTACAGGTTTCGATTTGGATGAGGAAACAGCAAATTTCAAAAGAACAATTCTTGATGATGAGGAGCTTGCATTTGCTGCCTTAAAAATCATGCTTAAAATCGTAGATAAACCAGTTATTTTTTTTGTAGATGAATTAGAGTCGTTATTCATTGCTTTGGGCCCTGAAGCTGAATTGCAATTTCTTGAAACCCTCAAAAAAATGCATAATGAGGCTTGTAACTTCCTTCTCTGCTTAGCTTGTCTTGCAACATTGTGGGATAAAATTCTAGATTTATCAAGTACGGCTGTTCAAAGTCGTATTGAACCACCTGTCGTTTTGAAACGTTTTTCAAAGGTTGATATCGAGGATTATAGTAAACAGATGCTGAAAGAATTTCACCAAAAATTTGAGATCATCTTGTCCAAAGAGAATGCCTTATGGCCATTGGGGACGGCTGATGTTGAATCAGCTTATGCCTTTTCTCATGGTAATCCCAGAGAAGCAATTAAATGGCTTGCTAGTGTCATAGAGGAACGAAAGTCCCCGATTCTAAAGAATCTTGAGTCTAATCAGCTTTATTTAAATGAAATCAGCAAAGAAATCAAAACCATTGTGAAAAAAGAAACAAAGTTTAGTTCCTGTGTTCTCCATCGAAACAATGGGGTATTTGTTTCATTGTCTTCACCTGAAAAAAGATTTCTTGTTGCTTTGTGTCCAAAAGATGATCTAGATTCTGTTTTTCTAACAGGGTTCTCTAAAAGTTTGAAAAATGTAATTGCAAATGAGGATTATGATGAAATAATTCTGTTGAGTGAGACTGATAAAGATTTTGAGGTTGAAGTTCCAAATTCAGTTTATAAACTGAAAGATATTAAGACTAAATTCCTCAAGCACTTGAAAGAAGCATAATTATCTTCTTTCATATCTTTATTTCTTCTTTAGAGGAAGAAGAATTTTTTAAATTTAAGTAATATAGATTAGATTGCCCCTTCCTCTTTATCTACTAGGAGTTTGTCTGTTGAGTCAGTCATTTCAAGATCCAATTGTCATAAAAAAGCTTCAGATTAAAATAAAAAGCTTGGTAAGCGGTTTGACTGATGAAAAAATAAAAATTTGCCATGTATGTGGCACTCACGAATACACGATATCACATTGGGGGCTTCGGTCTTTATTACCGAAAAATATAGAAGTTATCGCTGGCCCTGGCTGTCCAGTATGTGTGTGTCCAAATAAGGATATTGAAGAATGTATTTGGCTTTCAAAGAATGGTTACATTTTGACAACATTTGGAGATATGACTCGGGTACCAAGTAATAGCGGATCATTAAATTCCGCAAAAGCTGAGGGTGGAGATGTGAGAATTGTTTACAGTTTTTTAGACGCTATTAAATTAGCCAAAAAAAATCCTAAATCGAAAATTGTCTTCTTCGCGATTGGGTTTGAAACAACATCTCCAATGGTAGCAATTGAACTTCTCAATCAGAATATTCCTTCTAATCTCTCTATCCTTAGCTCATTTCGTCTTGTTCCCCCTGCTATGCACTTATTGATGAAACAACCTGATTTTTCACTGGATGGATTTATTGCTCCTGGACATGTGTCCACCATTACTGGATCTGGAATATATGAGCCTATTAGCACAAAATACAATGTTCCAATAGTTGTGGCAGGTTTTGAACCTGTAGATGTCATGTTGGGGATTGTTTCAATATTAGAACAAATGAAAAAAAATATTGCTAAAACTGAGAATCTTTATACTCGTGTTGTAACACGTGAAGGAAATAAAATTGCCTTAAAAGCAATGTCAAATGCATTTGAGACTATTGATGCTCAATGGAGAGGAATAGGGTTAGTTGCTGACTCAGGGTATGAACTTGCAGAGCAATTTAAGGGATCTAATATTCGTTGTATTGAAGAAATTCCAGAATCCATCGGTGATGATATCCCTAAAGGGTGCCGTTGTGCTGATGTGATATTAGGCAAGATATATCCTGAAGAATGTCCACTTTTTAAAAGGAAGTGTACATTAGAGACTCCAGTTGGCCCCTGTATGGTCGGTACTGAAGGTACATGTGCAATCCATGCGAAATTTGGAGGCTATTTTGACCTTGAGGAGGAGTAAGCATTAATTATTTTTTTGAGTATAATACCTTCATAAGGTTTCAAACTATTCCGTTTTGATTCTTCTCTAAATAGCTCCTTTAGATCAATGCTCGAGAATATTATTTCAAAATTTTCCTTGTCTTTTTCTAATTCAAGTGTTTTAGCTGAAAAATTCATAAATACTTTTAGAATGTTTTGATTATGAACTCTTTGAAAACAGAAGCTTTTCTTATTATTAGTTGGAAGAATTTTCAGTTCGCCTAGAGTAAAAGCCACATTTGCCTTCCGAATTCTAATTAGTTCTTTGAAAAAAGAAAGCATCGAATTGGGATCTTTTTCCTGAGATTTTACATTTAAAAAATCGATTTCTGGACCAATTGGCAACCATGAAACTGCTGTGTCCGAGCTAAATCCTGCATTGACACTTGAATCCCAACGCATGGGAGTACGGCATCCATCTCTAGCAAAAAATTTACCAAAGGGTAAACCAAAGAACTTCATGGACGCAATTGGATCTTGAATATATTTATTGTTAATTTTTACTTGTTTTAATCCAATTTCCTCTCCATAATATATGATTGGGGTAGCTCTAACAGTTAATAATAATAAACTCATCAAACGGGCTTTATATTGGTGGTTTCCAAGTCGAGAAATCATCCTTTTAATATCATGATTTGAAAAAGCTAGGCAAGGCCAAGCGGGAGGTGGTAACAAATGTTCCATTTCTTCAATCGTTTGCTTGATGGTGGTTGCTGAGAACTTCACATTATTCAATTTAAAGTGAAATATTAAATGGATTCCATCGTTGTCTTCACCTAAAAGTGAACGATAAATTGAAGCATTACCTGTGGCTTCACCCATTAATACTTTGGGAGGAGAATAAGAATCGGCTATAATCCTCATTCGCTTACATATTTCTGCTGTTTCAGGTAGAAATTGAGTGTGGATTCGCGATTGGAAGAAACTACTATTACTTTCATCAGAGGGGAAAAGCCTCAATGATCTTGGATTGTCACGGAAATCCTTATCCTCAAAAAGTGTATGAATTATGTCTAATCTATATCCATCTGCTCCTTTATTCAACCAGTATTTGAATATGTTAAACATTTCCTCTTGGACTTCAGGATTTCGCCAGTTAAGATCTGGTTGAAAAGGAAGAAATTGGTGTAGGTAAAATTGTTCTGTTATTTCATCCCATTTCCATGCTGAATCACCCAAAATGCTTTTCCAATTGTTCGGAGGGGATCTTCGATTGCGCCCTCTACCCTCTCTCCAGACGTACCAGTTACGTTTTGGATTATTAATATTATTTCTTGATTCTTGGAACCATTTGTGTTGATCAGATGTATGATTAAGAACTAAATCTAAAATGACTTTGATATCCAAAGAATGAGCTTTTTCAATCAAATCTTCAAAATCACTCATTGTTCCATATTCAGGATCAATTTTATAATAATCCGAAATATCATAGGAAAAATCTTGTTTTGGAGACTTAAAAAATGGAGAAATCCAGATCGCGTTTATCCCTAAATCTTTAATGTAAGGGAGTTTTCCCATTATTCCCTGCAAATCTCCAATACCATTATTGGATGAATCAGCGTATGATCGTGGATATATTTGGTAAAAAATTGCTGATTTCCACCATTCCACATTTAACACAATCATTCTCTCCTAAATGATTCTGAATCTGAATATCTGGGAAGAGTCCTGATTTTCCGCATAATAAATGGTCTTTTTACTATTAATTGCAATTTTTTTCTCTTATTTCCCGCAATACTATATATAATTGATAATGAACGAAATATCTTATTAATATCTTTCAAATTACGAGGAGCTAGTTCCAAAGTGATGGTTCCTTGAAATTTGATATCTCTTAGAAACGTTTTAATTTTATCTAAAGGTAATTCTCCTTCTGTTATAAGGGGGAAGTGAGTATCCTCATATCTTGATCCACCTGATAAGTGAATATATCCCTTTGGGGATTTCAAATGATCTAAGCAATATTCAGGTAGATTAAGGAATTCTAGTCCATTCTGAATGAACGAATGAGGGATATCAAAACATATCCCTAACTTACAATTTACATGAGCTTTTGTTTCCTCTACAAAAAATAAGAATTCATCCCATGATTGATAAGGCATATTTTCGAGTAATGGAAGAGGAAGTTGTTCAATTCTATCATAAAAGAGGTCAAGTGATCCCCCAGCGTCCATTGGAGGATGAATCACAACTCCAATGATATTTAAATGCATTTTATTGGAATTTATATCTTTAACAAATCTTTCAACAACCTCTTGTTTGGAGGATAGATCAACACCATAATCCTCGACATAAGGGGCGTGTAGAGTGGTTTGTTTTGCTTTTATTACTTTTAGGACTTCTTTTATGTCGTCAAATACTGTAGGGTCAAATTCGATGTGATTTAGGTTTATTGCTGAAGCAACCTTAACAAAACTTGATGGAGAGATTGTTCCTAATTTATGGATTGTCAAACCAGTTACAAATGTCATTGTATAATCCTCTTAATCAGATACCTACCAAGGTGCCGTAGCTGGAAAGCTTGGTTCCCAATCTTTAGGGATATTCCCAGTAGCATATACAGTAAGGTTTAATTCCTCTAACGCTTGGTCTTTCGCCTTTTGAACATCATCGGTAGATATTGAGTTTAGTTGAGTAAGAAAAACATTCGCAGGAAAGGATTTACGTAGTTTAAAGTATTTTTGAGTGAGATCGATCCCATAGTTAGCTGGATCCTCGATTTCTGTTTGATAATCTCCCCAGATTTCGTTTTGAATTCTTTTTACTAGATCTGAGGTAACTCTCATTTCGTAAACCTGTATTAATAAATCTAAAATTCTTTCAAAAATCATTTTAGTTTTTTCAGGTGAGCTAACAAACATTATACTGCTTGAGGAGACATCAAAAAACGGTTCAAAGCCATATCGACATGTACTCGTTAGTCCCTTACTAATAACTTCCCGATAAAGCAAGGACGTTCGTGAGTTACCTATGAAGGTATTTAATACGAGTAGTGGAAAAAATAATGGATTATTCGTTCCTGGCATATCCCAATTTAAAGTTACATAAGTTAATGGTAATTGTTTAGATTCATTGAAGTAGGTGATTTTGCTATTTTTAGGTGTTCTTAAGGTGATCGGAGGATGAAAAAGTGGAGAATTGCGAGGAGAATTAATTGAATCGCTAAAGAGAGCCCTTAGATTTCTTTCCTGTTTTTCAAGATCAAAACCTCCTACAATGGTTAATATAGCGTTGTCAAATGTGTAATAATTGGTTGAATATTCCTGTAACATATCTTTCGTTATTGATTTAACCGAATCTATTGTTCCAAGAATAGAATGTTCAAGAGGAGTTCCTTTAAAATGCTCTTCTCTTGCTTTTGTACTAGCTTTGTAATCAGGCATATCGTCATATAATTGAATTTCTTGTAAAACTACTTGTTTTTCTGCATTGAATTCAGAAGTATCAATCATTTTATTTGTCAATAGGTCTTTCCATAATTCAGAGGCTCGTTCCAGATGCCTTGAAGGAACTTTAGCATAATATACTGTATGATCATAACTTGTATATGCATTTAAATCAGCACCTAACTTACTAAATTCTTCATTTACTTGTTTTGTAGTCAATTTTGGAGTTCCTTTAAAAAACATATGTTCTACAAGATGACTTATTCCATCAGTTGATCCTTGTCCGAATCCTTTTTCATAAAGAGCTCCAGCATAAAACCCCATCGCAAATAATGCAGTTCTTCCTTCTGGGATTGGGACCAGTTGAATTTTGAGATTATTTTCCAATTTAAAAAGGGTAAGCTCATCAATCACTTCAAATACATTCCTAGAGATCATTAAGTAAAGATTCCCATTTTCCAATTAACTCATTTTCATCGAAATTTCCCACTACTGCGCAGCTTAAATTACCGTTGTCTCGAAAAGTTTTCCACCAATCTAGGATACCTTTTGGAGTTACATCCTTAATTTCTCGATAGCTTTCGTCCAGATTTGGAGACAAACCATAAATCTGACGATTTAGAATTCTAGACATAATCATTTGGGAGTTATCAAAACTCAAGTCCAGATTTCCTAGTATGAAATCTCTTGTTGTACGAAATTCCTTAATGGGAATTTTATTTAAACCAAGATCAAAAATAATTTTGAGTAGTGCCTCGAGTGCTTCAATGACTCTATTTGGAGAAGTTTCTAGATAACATCGAATTGTTAAGAATTTGTCAACCAAGTTTAAAGAAGATCCCACTAGATACCCCAATCCTCTCTTTTCTCGTAATTCGGAAAACATCCTAGATCCAAAAGACTCTCCAAGAACAGAACTTGAAAATCGCGCCAAACTAATGCTTTTTTTGGTTACATCTGTTGTAAGATTTAAACAAAGATATACATTTCCGTTTGGGTTTATTGGGGATGTTATTATATGGTTTTTTGTAAGTTTGGGGGAAGGAATCTTTAATTTTTCAGTTTTTTTCTTTTCTAAACATAAAAAATTTTCTTCGAATGCTTTAATTAATTCGTCTCGGAATTCTCTCGGAAAATTTCCGACAGCTAATCCCCAAGGTTCTACTATTAGTTTGCTATGGGTTTCTTTCATAATCTGGGCATCTATCTTTCCTAAAGATTCTGGATTGCCTATAACCATTCTCCCAAATGGGTGATCTGGGCCGAATATTGCTTTATCCGCTTCCATTAGAAGCATCTTCCTGAGGGGATGAGCATTTATTTGGTCATAAACTTGAATTAAATTTTGTTTCTCAATTTCGATGTTCTCAGGATCGAGATTTGGGGAGGTTAGGATATCAATAAGAAGGTCTAGTGATTTTAATACAAATTTAGGTTGAATTCGTGCTCCTAAGAAGGAGAAAGTTTTCTCTGTTGCGGAAAATAAGCTTCCTCCAGTTCCATCTATTATATTGGCAATTTCTTGCTCACTGTAATTTTTCGATCCCCTTGTTAATGTTTGTAATAGGACTTGGGTTGACCCTGGAACAGTATCATGTGCTGATCCATGATAATTAACGATACCTAATGTACACGTACGTAAATTTGGAAATGATTTAATAATACAACCTTGCATGAAGAGTCCCTTTTATTTTCTTAACTTTAGATGTAAGATTTTTCGGCAAATTTTTCTATTAACTAGGAATCTTCCATTGAGTAGAACGCTCTGGAGCCAATTTAGCTCGTCCTTTTCGCCACCACCAAAGGATACCTAATCCTATCGCTCCAACAAAGAGTGATAATTGAGCTCCCCTTAAGAGCAATGTAAGGTCAATGTTGGAAACCAAATTAGGGAGTTGTTCTCGGAGCTGTTGAATTAAGAGAAGTTGCAGATCTATGCCAAACAGAAAATCCAATGCTGGCATTGTTCCTCCTCCCACTGTTCCAACTAAAGCTAATACCTGACTTATTCTATTGCTAACGACCGAAAGATCATGAAGTTTTAGTTTTAGCAGTATGTTGCCAAAATCATCTTTAATCAGCAATTCCCCCCTCAGGGGTGTCGAACGAAATCCTGCCTCAACTAATGGTGTTATGAAGAATGTGAGCTCTTTGGGAAGGTTTTTAGGGCTAGGGTCTATCCATTGAAAAGTAGGTTGGGCAAGGCACCCTGAAATTAGAGGTTCTACAATCAATTGTTTTGTTGTTTCTGTAACTTTGAATTCCCCACGCGTTTCCTTTTCTTCTTCTCCTGAAAGGAAGTGAACCTTATCTTGAGCAAGTACTTTAGCAAGAGTTGAAAGCGTGACAGTAAAAGGATAAGTCTTTCTTGGATTCATTCGTGAATAGTAATGGACATGTGTATGAACAGTTCCTTCAGAAATTTCTTTCACATCTTCCATTTTTTCTATTGATTTTTTTCGCTTCTTGCTTTCAAATTCTCTTTCTACTTTTGTTTCTTTTATAGGTGCTGTCGCTGGCTTTGATGGCATTGGAGGAGCTCCTGGTGCGGATTTAGGTTGTAGTGGAGCTTGTGAACTCGGTGTAGGAGATGGTATCGGTTCTTCTACAGCTCTCGCCTGAGATGCTTCAAAGCTTCCAAAGAACTCTTCTTCTACATCCAAAACCTCTTTTACTTCTTCCAGAGGAACTGTAGGTTTAAAATCTTTATGTTTAGAAATTCTTATATCTTCTAGTTTACTTGAAAGAAATGCAGCATTCTTTGCATATATACGATCTGGGGATAGTGCTAATTCTGTTAACAGTATTTGGAATGTCTCTGCTATGGCCAAATCCCCCCAAATACTCCGTGCGAAGATGAGGCTTTTTATTATAACATATCTGCCTTCATCTGATCCTTGAGTTAAAATCCTTTTGATCGCTTCTATGAACCTAATAGAGTCTTTAGCAAAGTATTCTTCAAGAGTAGAGGCAATATACCTTTGAAAGGATTCATCCTCAACTTCTGTTGCATCGATTGCCAAAGTTATCAAAAATTTTGGCACTAAATTAAGCCAATCATCTTTAGAGTAAATTGATATAGGAAAAACCATAATAATAACCTTCTGTTCATATAGTGAGATTTATTGTGAATAATTCTCCTAATGTGCTTTTAAAGCTTCTATAAGAATTTAAAAAGAATTGATCTTAAGACACGAGAAAAATATAACATAAACCCATAGGGAAGAGCTTGCGGTAAATATCAAGATTTCTTCTTAATAATAGCTATTTCTTTTTGGATTTCTTCAATTAATTTATCATATGGACAGAGTAAGCATAAATCTATGTTTTCTGGATCATTAGCGTTGTCAATATTGAAATTAGACCCTTTATCTAATAATTGAGGGAGGCCTTTTGGTACATATACTATACCTTCTCTAATTAACCGAAAAATTTCTTCCAAGATAGCTTTTTTATCTTTAATTGATCTTATTCCTAATAAATTCAATACAAACCTTAGATTTTGTGTATTTGTATCTTTAAAAGATAGAAGAATAAGTGCACGATTTGCTAATCTTTCCATTTGTTCTTCTTCGATTTTTCCGATGGCATCAAGTTTTTGATCTTTAATTACCTTCACTTCGCTTGAAAAGGTGGTATTTATTTGAATATTATTTGAACACTTATTTTCCTTTACTTAAATTACAATTCTAGTGCTTATAAATAATATTTTATTAGGTATCTAGTGGTGATTGAATAACCTCTATCAGTCTTTTATTTAACTTTCCGAATAGGAAACAAAAACTATTCTTTCGCTAATTCACAGTGAGTCCGTTGAATTATCCGACATATTCCAATTATAAATTCCGATTTCACACATATTTTTCGTATAAAACGGCTGTTTGTTCATTGAATCGTTTTGCACCGATAAAGGAGGAGCAATTTCTCAAGTAATGAATTCTCTCCCAGTCCTAGGTTTGCTATATCTCTAAATATCAGATTTGAAACAATTTCTGAAATTGATGTTTCCGAAGGAAAGTCAAGCATATCTTTAACAGTAACAATATTTATTAGAATCTCATTGAGTTGTTTGAAGTTGATTGTTTCTAAACCGAATGTATTTCGTATTTCCTCGAATTTTTTAAACAGCGCTAATAACTCAAATATCGAAACATCCGAAGGTAATTCTAGCTCTGATTGCATATGTTTCAAAATTTTCCATTTTGCTATTAACTGATGTTCCGTTAATTCTTTTTCATCTGTTATTATCAGTTTTAGAATACGTAACTCTTCTGTTTCTAAATTAGATTTTCCTTTTACTTCATTTGAGGTAATTGAATTCCTTAACAAGTTAAATAAATCCTAATAAATTGGTAAAAAATGTTAGAACATTACTTTAGTAACTGTTAACTTGAGTTTCCTCTATTGTTCGTAATTCTGCTATTTCTTTTTGAATCTCCCGAATTAATTTATCGTATGGACGTAATAGACATAAGTCTATATCCTCTACATTATCCTGATTGCCAATTTTTATCTGAATATTTGTATCTATAAGCTGTATAAATCCCCTAGGCACATAAACTGTTCCTTCTCTTATTAACTTGTAAATTTCTCTCAAAATGTTTTGTTTTTGATCAATGGTTTTGATATCAAGAACATTCCAGAGGTGTTTCAAATTTTGAGTTGATATATCTTTAAATGAAAGTAGTAGAAGAGCACGATCTGTCAAACGAGTAATTTGTTCATTTTTTCTGTCACTAATCCTTTTATCATCATTCGAAATATTATCGATCAATCTTCCATTTAGTACATCAAGATTTTTTTTCCCAGAGGATGTTAATTCATCCTTTATTGTAACATATTCAATATACATCACTATAAACCTCCTGATAGGGCCAATCGTTGATTATTCATGGGGTCTTGGATTAAATTTACTCTTTCTTGGGAAAAATATTGTATTAAATCAAGAAAATAAGTAAGTAATTGAAATTTCTCGGTTTCTGATACTTCGACCTCTTTAGGGGTTTTTAAACTAATGAAGCATAGATCCTTTTGTACCTCGAAAGAGGAAAATAAATTTGCTGATAAATGAATGAGCTGATAGAGCCCATCTAATGGTGCGCTTAAACCCAAAAATTGTTCTCTTATTGGCATAATACGTCATCTTAATTTAACATCGAATAACCTAAAGCACCAATCTTACATTGCATCATAGGTTTCGTCTTGAGAAAAACATCAGTAACACCCACCCATATATTAGAAGGATATTCGAAGTTGACAATTTTTGGGAAATTTTGTCATTTAGAGATAAGTAATAGCTTTATTGATTTTGAGATGTTGAGTTACTTCAAGTGAAAGATGGATCCTGAAGGTTAACATAATATCCGAATTAACATAAAGAGGTTTAACCAGAATGTTAAATGATCCTTTACCTAGAGGAAATAAAAAATTTAAAGAAATTGAAGAACCGAAAACTCTATATAAAGAGAATTTTCAAGAGAATGCTAGGGATAAGAAAATATTAGGTTCTGAAGATCGTAATTTTGAAATGGAGAGGTTGGCAGATCGTGCATTATTACTACTTTCATTCAAAGAGACATCTACCCCAAATTTAAGATACATTATGAAAGTTTTAGGTATACAGACCTTAGAAGAAAAAAAGATAATATTACAAATTATTTATGAATTAATAAGAGATGGACTTGCTGTAATTCCTCGGGGTTTTTCAAATTTAGTCAAACCTGACCTAGATTGGAAAAATGCCGAAGAAATAGAAAATATAGATTTATGTTTATTGAAACCCTATGATGAGATAATTAAAGAATTACAGAAACAAATTATGGAGTTGCAAGAACAGCTTTATAATCTTCATTAATTCATAAAGGTATACTTTTGTGTAAATTTCTTGAAATTTTTATAAGTTCCACCCTGTTTTATTACGTGCGTTATATGATCTGGATAAATAACTCTTGAACTCCCAATAAGAGAAAATCCTAATTCAAAGGCAATCTCAGGAAGAATTTGAGCTGAAGGTCCCACTAAAACTCTTTCACCCGAGATCCCTTTTAATTGTGTTAAAATCTCATCGAAGTCATCAAAAACTAAAGCAGAACCAGAAATGAATAAATGATCAACTTTTGGCAAATCTGAAAGCTTTTCAAGTGAATAAACGTGAGTTTCTGACTTAGGAGGGTCAAATTTATCTAGGATGTAAATTTCATCTACTATTTCCCTTAACGTTTTAGAAATAGGATGGATATTTCCCACCATTCCAACTTTTTCGTCTTTCTGGAAATCACAGTACTCAAGAATATCTTTACGACCTGCATTTGAAAGATCTAAAATCGATTGTGAAAGCGCGTTTATTGCAATAAGCTTTATAGTTCTAAAAATACCTAAATCTACTTCCGAGAAATGTGCTAACTCTTTGAGAGTCTTTTGTGAAAGTAAATCGTTCTTCAATGAAATAACTAATTTCTTTTTACTAATAGGTTCGTCCAATAATGTATAACCGATCCCCATTACATTTGCTTTGGTCTTTAATCCTGAATAAAAAAGGCCTAATGTTAAGTCACTAATCTCCATTTCTATGTCTTTGAATGTATCCTCTACTAATTTTAATGTTTTCTGGGCTAATGAATATAATGTTGTGTTCATTAAGAGAGCCTCGCAGGTCATTTAACAGGAAACTTTTTATAGATTCATGAATTTAATGTTTTTTAAGTTATTTAATTCTTTATATCTCTTTTTACAGAAAGAAGGGAATTTACTTTAATAAAACCAGTTCTTTACTAACCACAAACAAATGCAATAAACAGAGTGTTCACTTGAATAATCTATTTGTTTAAAGGACTTTTTCATTTAAAATTGAAGGAATTACCCATGGAAGCAAAGCTTCAGGTACAAAACGATGAAATTGCCTCAGTAATGAAGCATATTAAATATAAAATTGTTGTTCTCTCCGGAAAAGGAGGAGTAGGTAAGAGTACAGTAGCAGCTAACTTGGCGCTCGCTTTTACCCAAAAATTTCCTGGAAAGGTCGGAATAGCAGATTTGGATTTTTCTGGACCGAACATTCCAAAAATTTTAGGAATTGACGGAAAGCGAGTAGAACCTGTCAGTGAGACAAGCTTTTTACCCGTAGAAGGTCCCAAAGGGCTCAAAGTAGTATCGATGGCCTTTTTTCTAGAAAGTAAATCAACGCCAGTTGTCTGGAGAGGGCCTTTAAAGATCAAAGCTCTACGACAATTCCTTACTGATTTTATTTGGGGTAATTTAGAAGTCTTAATCTTCGATATGCCTCCAGGAACTGGAGATGAGGCAATTTCTATCATGCAAATGATACCTGATATGTCTGGGGTTGTAATTGTAACTACACCTCAAGAAGTAAGTTTATTAGATACAGGAAAGTCTCTTGTGATGTCCCGTAAAATGGATCGTCCTGTTCTAGGAATAATTGAAAATATGTCAAGTTTTATTTGCCCAAATTGCCAATCAGTTCATCATATTTTTGGGCAAGGAGGCGGTATTAAGATGGCTACTGAATTTAATACTGAATTAATTGGTCAAATTCCTTTAGATCCTTCTATAAGAGAAAAAGAAGATACTGGGCTCTCTGAGCACTTTGAATACTTCACACCAATTATTGAAAAGCTTTTAGAAAAGCTAAATTAATCACCCAATGGGACATTAATGAATCGAAATAGGAATTTACTAATATTTTTTCTCTTTTGCAGTATAATATTTAATCAAGTAACCCCAATATCTATTTTAGGGGATTCTTCTCCGCTTGTTGACTGTATAATTATAAAATATTCTGAATGTTCCATCTGTGCAACCACTTACGAATTAGAAATACAACCTTTTTATGAAAGATATCGGGATAATGAAACAATCGATTTTACAGTAATAGACGCTGCAACACAACCTGAGGTCTACTGGAATGTGATTACTGGATTAGAAATCAATGTAAATGACTATGGGAATCTACCTTGGGTAATATTCTCTTGGGGAGAGCAGGTAGAGGTTTTGGATGCTGTCCATTTAGATATGATTGAATCAACCTTTAACACAATTCTAACTGATATAGGTTATGTTCCAACTGATCCAGGAAATTCATCACCAGGGGTTGAAATTCTAAAATTAGATCTATTACTAATAGCGGGTACGTTTAATCTTATATTGTTTGGCGTTTCTGGATTAGGAGCATATACATATCGTTCGAAATTTACATCAGAAAGACTATTGGTACGTATTTCTAAGTCCCGTTATTTGGTTATAATAGCATTATCTTTTCTTTCAATTATCGCTCTGACATACCAATTATTGGATCATATACAAGGAGGATGTGGATGTGCTACCACCAATATCGTAAAATCCCTCCTCTTCAGGCGTTATGATCATATTATGATTTTAGGTATAAATATTCCCTTTGCATTGTTAGGATTAGGATTGATGTTTACCATAATCTTTCTAGTATCACTAATCGCCTTTTTACCAGTCCCTTTTAAAATTAATCTTCCTTCAGAACGGTTTCTCACAATTAATGAACGGATACTAAAAAATTTATATAATATACTCGTATTTATAAGCTTTTTTGGCGTTTTATCATTATTTTATTTACTATATTTAGAAATTTTTGTAATTGAGTTTATTTGCTTACTCTGTACGTTATCTCAACTCGTAATTGTGGCAAATACGACTCTTATTATCACTTGGCATCCACTTATTATGAAATAAAGAATTTTAATGGAATAATACTCCTTAATACATTCAAAAATCTTATGAACTCATACTATGTTTCTTTTGTCCTCATCTTCGATGGAGTTAGTAAAATGGCTCAAAATCAAATATTTTCCGCAACGCGCGGTCATAAAATAGCATATTCTCTTGCAACTTTCGGCAATTCATTAGTTGGTGCAGTTTTTACTGTTTTCACGTTCTACTTTTATAAAAACGTCGTTTATCAGGATTTGCTTACTACAGAAACCCAAGCTATCATTTTGACTTTACTAGGAACTGCTCTGGCGATTGGGTGGTGGATCCAGGCAATTATGAACCCTGTTGCTGGTTGGTTGTCCGATAAATTCAGTTCTTCGCGATTTGGTAGACGAAAACCATGGTTAATCTTGGGAACACCAATAATTGCTTTAAGTTTTGTCGCAGTCTTCTTTGTTCCTTCCCCTGCAACTGATTTATATTTTCCAATAATCTGGTTAACAATTTTTGCAGGAATATATAATGGAGCTTACGCAGCTACAGTTTGCGTTTATCTTGCCATGATACCAGAAATTTGTCCTACACCTGAAGAACGTACAAGTATTTCTACTTATAGAACTGCTTTTTATCTTGTGGGATACATTTTAGGAGCAATAATAGGCGCATTAGTAGCAAATAAAGCTCAGATGATATCAATTATCCTGGCAACCCTCTTTATAATATTCTTCTACATTGCGGCCTTCAGAGTCAAGGAACCCGAACAAAAAATCGAATTACCTACTTTTGGAATTATTGAGGCATTAAAAGTCACGTTCAAGAATAAACCTTTTATACCTTACCTTGGATTTACAATTTTTGCCACCATGTTTCAATCAATGCTAATAGGGGCTTTACCAGACTTTGGTCTTCATGTTGTATTTAAAGGGGATACAGAAAATGGAATTTCCTCATATATCCCTGCCCTATTCGTAATAACTGGAATTGTTGCTGTAGTACCAGCTATGAATTGGATTAACAAGATTGGTAAAAAGAAAGCTACGATATATTCCATGATTATTGCGGCGGTAATTACTTCTGGATTACTTACTGTGGGTTTGATTCCCGGTTTTGAGTTTATTCAAGTAGTTCTAATTGTATTGCTACTAGGAATCCCAGCAGCTCCACTATTGATACTCCCTGATTCAATTATTTCTGATATTACTGATTACGATGAAATGGTGACAGGGAATCGAAGGGAGGCCATGCATTTTGCCTCACAAGGATTACTCACCCGATTTGCAGGAGGAATCGCTGTTCAATTAATGGGTTTTATTCTCGGGAATCTAGGAGCGACATACAATGTAACAGAACCTTTCAACGGAGTATTAGGGCTTTTAATGATTGGTCCCTTCTCTGCTTTGCTACTTATCTTAGGGGTTGTTATCTTCAGCAGATATCCTGAAGATGAAGTGCTAGCAGCTTCTAAAAAGAAGTTGGAACAATAAGGGAACCTTTTTTCCCTTTTTTTTATCTTCAGGGGGTATATTAGGACTTATTCCAGTCTTTATTACTGGATAGTTGTTCACTAGTAATGCTAAAAGCTCATCACGAAGCAAAATGATATATTACCGCTTGATTTATGAAAGGATTTTTTTCAAATGAGAGATAAGTTTTCTTCCAATAGGGTCAAGAGAGGCATCAATTACTAGCACTGGAAGAGAAATCGGAAAACTGAGAGCGAATTCAACATTAAAATTGGTTTCTAATGAGTTTGAGGAAAAGGAAAAAAATGTTACTATTTCTTGAAATTTTTATCAAATTCCTCTTTTAAAGAATTTTGTATTTTTTTTCGTTGAAAAATTAATTCGCCTCTTTAATACCAAAGCTATTTTTGAGGTATCTCTTTGTTTGAAAATATAAGTGCGAAGAAGTATAAAGTGAACCATGCTATCTATGAAAAGGAGACTTGATAAAGCGACAATGAAAGAAGTCGGTTGAAGAACCTCTAGATTAGCGAGGAAATTAGGTAGAAAAGATTTAATTATCCCTGAAAGGAGGTATATAACACAAATCACAATGAAAAATCCAACTTCAAGATAAAGATGTCTGTCAAACGTGGAACTCAATTGTTGCTGTTTATAGAGGAAACAAAAGTACTGTGAATTGAATTGTTCAGGAAGAAAAATCCAAAAAGAAAGAGTAAACATTAATAGTAATCCAAGGAACAGAAGAGGACTGTCAAAGAACTTTATTCGTGGATATTCCGGAATCAAAATGTCAGTGAAGAGCGAAAGAGAGAAAATGAGGAGAACAAAAGCTTTAAGAAGTTGTAAACGAAAAAATCCCCAAATTGAGTCAAGCTTTGTCCGGTTATCGGGGTGTCTCATACTTAATAAGAGAAAATATCCCCCAAATAAGAATCCTGTCCAGAAAGAAGCTTCAACCATACCTGCAACAAAAATTAGTGATAATAAGACAGCTGTGACGAGCTGAAGTAGCTTATTGGAAAGAATTGTATAATATATACCTTTTAATGGTGTTCCATTGAGGAATATTGTTATAATATCCAGAGGTTGGGATTCTGTAGTTGCAGTATCGCAATTGATGCATTTTGACTCGAATAGTGAATTAAAAACAGAGCAGTTGTGGCATTTTATCAATAAATTGTGAGAATATAAGACTTCAAGTGGTTCTCCTATATCCTTTAAAACAGCACCAAGATTCGCTTCTGTTAGAGGATCCCGATAATCTGATCCGATATTTACAAGATAATTAGAAAAATCATAAATTATCTGGGCTTGAATCGTCTGAGCTATATTAAACTTCTTACATTCGAGTGTTAAGGATTCGATGTAAGATTGTAATCTCTCTACCGCAGTCGCGGTGAAGTACTGCGCATATTCGGGTTGATTTTTCAAATGTAGCTCTCCTCAGGGTACATCCATTGTAATAAATGGTTTAAGCTTTTCAGAATCACATTCGAAGTTTAAATTTCGTTCAAATTGATTTCCTCAGATTGAAAAAACCCATTTAATTGATATTACTCCTTTCCTTTAAAACTCATAAGACCAACCAGCTCCCTTTGAATTCCGCAAAATTAATTCAAGGACATTAAAGTTGTATAAAAATGAGCAAAACACCTAACGGATTGACACGGAAAGTCGTTTTGATTAATGAAAAACTAATAAAATACATCAATTTCTGATTGACTAGGTGAGTTGGTAAACGAGATTAATTAATACAATTAGGAATAAAGTAGGTTGGTTTATCCGTAAAGAAATTTTAATAGGATGCGGAAAGTTGGATGGAACACTCTTTGAAGGTCACTCCGCTCTTTATATGGTTCTACTAACGCATTATACGCGTTATCATCCCCAATGGAGGTAGGACAGGAACTTTTTTTGTATAACTCGTAATATCCCCCTCTTCCCGTATTATTCCAACTATTTCGAAGTCCTTGGTTGTTTCAAGATCAATAAGGGGAGAGACAATCAATAATACACTTAATTCGGATCGCCACCTTGAAATCTCCCCTTTGAGTTCCTCAACAAATGAGAAAAAGGTCTCTTCATTCTTGGAATACGTTACGAGATCTGCTACATAAAGTACTATATCCGCGTTTTATTTCATCCCTTTATTGGAAATCCTATCTGCTGCAATATATCTTTTTAATTTTTCCATCACTCGAGACTTCTAACACATAATCTAGTATCTCTGTAGGTTGTGCTCTTCAATACAGGTGCGTATCCACTCAAGTTGAGAATTGTAATCGTATCTTTGTCCTGATGTGGGGATACTTCATCCCTACTCTGCAAGGAGATATATAAAATTCTCTATGATGAGTTTATAGTACTCAACATAGAGGTGAATACTTTCTTACAATGGTAATTTTGTTTTAGCAACACTAAAATTTTTATGGATGTTAATTTATTGTGGATGTTAATGATTCACAATTAGGTGTTTCTACAGAATAAACTAGTCAAGAATCTCCTTTACTGATATAGACTCTTTTCATTTTCATCACCAGTGCCTTAAGTGAATTTTTTACGCTTATACCACCAAAAATACCCGCCAAGTAGACCCAGCAGGCCAAGACTGCCACAACCCACCAGTAATGGGAAAAAAAGCTCTATTCCAGAAGAAAGACCATGTCCCAGTACTCCAACCCACCCTAAAGTGACAGTTCCAGCAATAATTTCTTTATCAGCTGACCCTAAGACATCCACTATTAGTATATCCGTGAGGACTCCTTTGCCTTTGATATAGTGATGCATTCGCCCCGAAGCGTCCAGAATGGCAATAACACTCCCAAAAGAGGAAACTATGATCTCTAATTTCCCATCAGTATTTAAATCTTCAAGAAATACATACCCACTAATGTAGCCTTCCTCTATAACTATTTTTTTGATAGATGTACCCGTCATTCCATCAATAAAAAATAGTTTTTCAACGAATTTTCCCACAATTACTTTTGATCCATTTGAATACAAGTCACCTAATGCTATATCCGATACACTGCTAACACGATCCCATAATAAAGAACCATTGGCTCCATCTATCGCCATAACCTTATTACCATTACATAATATTAAATCGACAACTCCATCAGCAGAAATCTCACCTACAATGGCATCTTTTGTGCCATAATATGAGTTAGGTTGCGCTGAATCATCATAAAGCCATAAAAGTGTCCCATTGTTCCCTGACAACTTGATTGCTCGTGGATTAGTATCGGAAAAACAGACAAGTAGATCAGAATAATTCTGAGAGTCTGATTCCACTGTAAACAGATAGGAGAAATAAGAAAAAACTTGTCTTGATAGATTATAGTCCCATAATTTTGTTCCAGTCTCTTCATCAATAAGAATTATACCCTCAGGAGTTATTGCGGCAAGTTCCAATTTATTAGAACTGGCGAAATGTCCAATCTCAATTTTTGAGGCAGCTTTAGAACAATTAGCGTTAAACCAAAGGATTTTTCCGGTGTTAATCTCTATCTTACAAACAAAACCGAAGCTAACGTCAGAAAACGTATTAATCCAATCTGGAATCTCCTGAGAAGAGAGATTATCTGCATTAATCCCTTCACCTCCTATATAGAGAGCATTTAAAGTATTACCAACGGAAGTTACAATGGGATCTATGTAAATTAGGTATTTGGACTCATTATAAGTAATTAAAGGGTCTAAACGCCAAATTATTTCGCCGGCTTCTATGTTCAGACAATACAAAGCTGTTCCATTCTGATACTTCAGTGCGACAAATACTCTTTTTGTTTCTTGATTAAGACTGATAGTTCTAACAGCCATGTCATAAGGATTATTCATATCAGTAAAATAATATTCCCAGATAATGGTATT
>RDOB01000003.1:0-272929 GCA_011364965.1 Candidatus Heimdallarchaeota archaeon | reverse complement strand
ATTAAGACTGATAGTTCTAACAGCCATGTCATAAGGATTATTCATATCAGTAAAATAATATTCCCAGATAATGGTATTTTTAACAGTGGTTGCAGCCACTGTGAATTGTATACTTGTAGAGAGGATAAGAAGACCCATTATGATTCCAATTAGGACAAATTTTCTGACATTAGTGAGATCCTTTTTTTTCATGGATTAATTACTCCTTCTAGAATTTCATTCCTAGTAATTTGATTCTCTTTTCTGTTCTAATTGATCTATTAGGGAACCTATATTGCCTCCATAATTTCTGACTTGAATAAGTGCCTGTCTTAAGCGTGAATAATTACCTTTAGTATTCCTTCGTTCATTAATTACTATGTTTTGAGTCAATGAGGTTTTTATAAATCCATGCTTTCGTGTCACTGTTTCATATTCTTTTCCAAGGAATTTCAAATTATTCCCAAATATTTCCTTTAAAGAATGGGATTCAGTATTAACAATTCGTTCCATAAAGCGTAAAGATTTACCTACGACGAATATTAACGCTGCTATTGTTTGATAATCCTTAATAATGTTTTCATCAATCATCTCAGCTAATCTATTTATTTGATCCATGATTTTGAATTTTATTTCCTTAGAAATAAAATTTTGAATCAGATCAGAGAATTTTAATTCAACGAATAGATGTGTTGTAACTGATAAACCACTAGCAATTAGATTTTTTAATCTAAGATGAAGGTATAACAAATGACCGAATCGGGAAAGTATAATCATAAATCACGCTATGGAAAAGTAGCGGTACTACCAACCAGTCCAGAATCAGTAATAATAAATTATGCCAAATTATTTGATTTATTTAATTATAAAGATGTAGTTTCACAAAATGACAATATTATCTTGAAAATTAATTTATCTTGGACTAAATTCTTTCCTGCTTGTTCTACTCCTCCGTGGGGACTGGATGGAGTTATTAAAAAGTTAAAAACTGATGGTTATGTAAATATAGTTCCAACTGAGAACCAAACCGTCGTAACAAACGTCCATAGGGGTTTTGAGTTAAATCGCTGGGCCAAATTGCTTAATGACGAGGGTATCGACTTCATTGCTTTGCCTAATGTTCCCTGGATTTCCTATCAGCCTAAAACCGAATTGTTGGCTTTAGCTGATCTTTTTGATCCGATTCTTATTCCCGAGCTTTTTCTCCATAGCCATGTTATTCATCTTCCTACCATGAAAACCCATGGTCATACTACGACCACTGGTGCAATGAAAAACGCCTTTGGGGGCTTAATTCCCAAGTATCGTCATCATTCTCATCGTGTTATTCATGAGGTGCTGGTTGATTTACTCGCCATCCAGCAGGAGATTCATCCTTCTACCTTTGCAGTCATGGATGGGGCGGTGTGTGGTACTGGGGCGGGCCCTCGTACCATGGATCCTTATATCGGTAATATTTTACTCTCTAGTTTTGATCAAGTTGCCATTGATGCCCTTTCCGCTAAGATTATGGGTTTTGATCCTCTTTCTATTCCTTACATCAAGCTTGCTCATGACCGGGGTCTTGGTATGGGGGATGTCGATCAAATTGAAATTCTTGGTATGGATGCTTCTGAGGCTAAAGCTATGAATTTTGGGTTCAAATCTAAGCGTAGTCCTATTATTCGTTGGGATCAACGTATTCGTAATACCACCTATCGTTATCGTCCCATTAAACCCTTAAACAAATTACTCTTTCATACTCCCCTCTTCCGTATCTTTATTGCTACCTCTGAGGTCTATCATGACTATCTATGGTATCCTACCATTGGTAAAAGGAAAATAAATAAGTTCTTAGAGACTCCTTGGGGGAAACTCTTTGAGACTTATGACCTTGGCGAGAAACGAGACTATCCCAAAATCAAGAACTGGGATCCTTATTAAAATTACACTTGTGTAATAAAGAAAATCCTGGATATTTTTTTTCTATGCTATAATCAGTAATTGAATGATATAAAAAAGTTGAATGGTGTCAAGAGTATTTCTTCAGCTTAAATTGAGTAACGAGAATCAAGTGATCTAGGTTTACTTGATTCTCTTATTCGATTCCAATCAGACTGAGAGTGTCGATTATTACCCCCTAGATGTCTCCGATTGGTGTCTGGGAGTCTATTTATCTTTGTTGTCTGAATTCTTTTCACTTGAGGTATTTTTTGTTTCTGAATGTTGTGTCGTTGGTCTCTGAATAACTGGAAGAATTTTTCATTATCCCGCTGAGCAACGAGAGTGATAGCTTCTCCTTCTTTTCCTGCTCGTGCTGTTCTACCAATCCTATGAATGTATTGTTTCCGTGAATCAGGGAGATCGTAATTATACACACGAGTTACTCCAGGAATATCCAATCCTCTTGCAGCAACATCTGTAGCAACTAATACACCTATTTTCTGATTTTGAAATCCTTTTAAACGCTTTTCGCGTTCGTACTGAGAGAATCCCCCATGCATTGCTCTTGCTTTAACCCCATTTTTGTTTAAATTCTCTGATACAAAATTTGCATATCTTCGAGTATTGCAAAAGATTAATGAAAGACCTCTTTGTGTTTTATCATTTAAGAGGTGTGCTAAAACTGAGAATTTTAAAGAATCATCAATTGGACCATAGTAATATTGTATTAATTTTTCTGGATCTACTAAAGCTTCTGCTTCTACATCTATTGGATCGATCATGTATTTTTGAGCTAGAAGACTAATATCAAATGAGATTGTAGCAGAATAAAGAAGTGTTTGTCGATCTTCTGGAAGATGCTCAATGATTCTCTCTACATCATTGATAAAACCCATATCGAGTAATCGATCACATTCATCTAATACTAGCATTTTAATTTTTTTAAGATTTATGCTATTACGTCCGATGTGATCAAGTAAACGACCTGGTGTGCCTATTACTACATCAGCTCCTTTTAATTCTATTATTTGCGGATTAATCGATACTCCTCCATATATAGTCGCAACTGTAAGAGGTTTGTATTTTGATAACGCACTAATCATTTCAGCGACCTGTTGAGTCAATTCTCGTGTTGGAGTAATCACTAAAGCTTGAATTCCTTTCCCTCTTCTTGTATTCTGAATTATACCCGATGCAAATGCAAGCGTTTTCCCACTTCCTGTGGCAGCTTGGCCAATTACATCTTTTCCATCAACCACTAACGGGATGGATTTTTCTTGAATTTCTGTTGGATGTATAAAATTTTCTTCATTACATACCTGAAGGATGGGGTCTATTACCCCTAGTTGTTTAAATGTTATATTTGACATGTTGATTCCACTGTAATAAGTGTGTGTTAAATCTTTGATATTTGTCAGTAACTGCAAATGTCAGATTATAGATTGATTAAAAGCGTAGAATATCTCCGAACGATTCCCCACTACTTCTAATTACTATATAAAGTAATTTATTTCAGGTTTAAAAATATATTCATAAAATAAACAGATTTTAATCCTAATTCAATCAGATAATTTCTGAATAATTAATTTCAACTTATCAACTGCAAGCTGTGGAAATTGTTTTTGAATTAACTCAAGAATTTCATTGGGGTCAATTATAGACACTAATTTAGGAATATCGAGTTTTTTCAGGATTTCCTTGGTAATTGGACGCTTAGAATCCCAAAAAATAAAAGAATTATAAAATTCAGTTACGATTGGATGGTTTAAGTATGTAATTAAGACTTTTCCTTCTATTTTTGAGTTTACTGGTGTAAAATAACAAGTGTCGTCAAAAACGACTGGCTTATTTTGATAAGGTCCAATCAGCTGAAATTTCATTGTCTTATAAAACCCTGAAATAGCTATTTTCCATTGTGAAAAAGTATAATCTCCAACTCCGAATATAGAGAAACGAGGTTGGTTATTATACACTCGACTGCTTCGATTATCTAGCTTTTCAGCATGTTTTAGGAGATATTTCCAAGTTTGAGGCGCAATTGCTTGTATACTAGATGTTTGTTCTCCTACTGTTTGTTGTGGAACAATCAACCATCTTTCAATGTTGGTTGTTCGCTCATTAGCTATATCCGAGCTCTTCAACAGGGGAAATAGATAATCTGACTCTAATTCGATAATGTCTCCATATCCATTTTCATATTTACCATTGATCTGAATTAGTTCCATAACTTTACTGCAGTCGTGTTTTATCCCTGATCGCCAGTTAGTTGTATCATCCCCCTGTAAATGATTCCATTTTTGGTAGTTGAACATATTTGCTATTAAATTCCCTTCTATGATTCCTAATTCTTGAATAAAACCTTTGAAACTGAATCCATTATATATACGACATGAATAATCGTGTAAACCTGGCTTTAAAACACAGATTAACAAACCTGCACTAACAGAGATATCAAAATACTTTTTTGAATCGATAAGATGGAATTGAATCTTCTCAATTTCCAAATCTTTCGCTGCTGCAAATTGAAGGACTTTGCGGACAACAGAAGATTTACAGAGGAATGCTAGAGTAGCTTCAGATTTATTAACCGCATTAAGTAAAGTAATGATCATGAATTCAGAAATATCAAAATTGCTTTTTCCTGTAATTGCATTGATTCCCTTATACCTGTGAATATTATATTTCTCAGGCAAATTAACTCCAAGAAGTGTACTAAGTTCTGAGGAAGTGATCCAAGGTAGATTTCCTAGGAATAATACTGGACGGTCTAGTTGTGTCAGGATTTTTTCCCATTTAACTTCAAAAAAATCCTCTTGAAACAATCTGATATTTTTATATCTCTTATGTTGTTGAAATTCGTTTTTAAGTCTGCTTATGTATTCAGAGTTTATATCTATACCAATTATATCTGCTTTTTGATAGTAATGTGCAGCTGCTTTCAGAAAAGCTCCAAGACCACAGGTTGGTTCAATTATAGTTGTAGCATTGACACCCAGTTGTTTCAGATAGGCTAGAATTTTGTTTGTTAATTCATTAGGGGTCTGAAAATCTCCATATTCTTTCTTCTTTCTATTAAATTTGACTCCCAATGTGATTAACTCCGTAGAAGACTCGGTACAACATCAAAGTCTCATATCGAAATTGGGAATTAATCATCCTTAAATATTAAGATTCATGGTGAAAATAAATGTCTCCAATCGACGTATCTAGATTAAATTGAAAAACCCAAATTACAGATCCATAATTGGCACTTGTGTACTCCTCACCATTTCCTGGGAGATTTACAGACCCTAAAGACGTATCAACAACCGCTCTGCAAGAATAATCTTCTGAAAGGAAAATATCAACAGTAATATCTCCTAAGGACGTATCGATATCAAAAGTACGAGTAGTAGATATATTAATATCAAGGTTGGTTTGCACGATTTCAACATTTACTGCTCCAGTTGATGAGTCAATAGTCCAAGTGTTAGAAGGTAATAAATAACTAATATTAGTAAGATCGAGGTTAATTTCCCCAACAGAGCATAAAAGACTTGGATTTGCTCCTCCTCCAATTATTATATTGTCCATTGAAATATATTGAGACCCTGTACTTGTACTGATCTTAAACATTTCTAAAGTTTCATTCCAGAGATCAATATAGAGATCACCTGTTGATGTTACTATGGATAATTCAAGGTTTAACGCTTCAGAAATGAGGAGTTCAAGCTCATATGTATAAGGATTAGTCGCACTGTCGTACCAAGAGCTAGAAAAAGTAATTGTGGTATAATTATCAATAGTACTAGTTTCAAACCGATTTGCATTACTTAGCGTCGCATCTCCTAAACCCCAAACCTGAATGTGACCCTGAAATGCTGAATCAAGGGAGGAATCTGTTGTTAGGCTTATTGAACCTACAGAATTTTCTAGCTGAATGAATACATAATCACCAATCTTATCCTTCTCAATCATTGCAGATGGTAATTCTCCCAAATATTCATATGTAGGATTATGAGTGGAAAAAAAATAGATAATCCCGAATACTCCTCCAAAAGCTACTAACATGATTGTTATAAATAGAAAAGCAGCAAAAACTGGCTTCATGGATTTTCTACGATAGTGACTTCTAGGAACAGTAGATGTTCTCCTAACTCTATGTTTACGATCAGAAACAAAAATTGGAGTTTTAGAGTACGATGGAGACGTGTTCAAATTTGAGCTCACATTTTTTCCATCTAAGATTTGTTTAAATCCACACATTTCACAAAATATAGACCCTTCCTGAACAGAAGCCCCACAATTAGTACAATATGGCAATTTGTATCTCCTAAATTATGCTTTAGTCATTTATTATTGAAAATATACCCTAATATATACCTAATTTTAGAGGAACAAGAATGTCAGACTTGGACTGCTAGGGTCAGATTATATATACTAATTCAATTAATATGCTTAGAATCTCTATTATTTTTATTGCATAAGTTGATTGGGTTGAACTCAATAGTATTTATGTTATATAGAACATCTGCAATTTCCTTGAAGTTTTTATGCATTTCATGTACATCAGTTACTAGCTAGGAGTATTGTGTGAAATTTTCTTGGCGTTTAATTGGATTTATTGATGAATCTGATTTTTTGGTTCAATAATGTTCAATCTTTTTTTAGTTCTGGTTCAATTAAACTGACTAACTCTTGAAATGCTACTTCAACATTAAATCCAGTTAACGCTGATGTTATTAAGTTTGTGCCAATATTAGAGTGATGAGATAGGAATGCCTCGATTTCATTGTCTCGGATTTTTCGTGCGTCAACTAGATCCAATTTATTTCCAATAAGAACACAAGGAATTGTACCTGTAATCTCTTCAATATCTTTTAACCATGAAATATGTAAGTTAGTTAAGCTTTCGGGCACTGTTAAATCAAATACTAAGAATGCACCTCGTGAATCGGCAAAGAAACGTTTGCGAAATTGTCTAAATGCTGTTTGACCTGCTATGTCCCATATTTGCAATAATATGGTTTTTTGGTCTTGCTTTATCCATTTGGTGTAAATTTGAACCCCAATTGTGGCTAAATATTCAGCATTAAAAGTTTTGTTCACAAAACGATTTACTAATGTGGTTTTTCCCACCCGGACGTCGCCAACAAGAATTACTTTGTACTTGAAATCAGCCCTCTCTTTCATTCAGTTTTTCTTCCTTTTTAATAGCACAATTGACTCTCTTTTACTTGTCTTTAAATTTATTTGTGTTTATTTTAAGGAAACTAAAGCTTATATATTGAAAATTTCTACCTTATGCATTTAGGCCACAAATTTTACATTTATTTTTGAGTAATTCAGCTGAATATTATAACTAAACTATAGTTGGTTTAGATATCAAGTTTAGGCCTTTTTTTTACGCTTTAAAATAAGGTAGGTTTGAATTTCTAGGTTTTCAATCCGATCCTCGTTTTCAATCCGACTAAAATCTTCCCCTAATTGATAATTTCAATCTAAATTTTGGGTACCACCACAGGAGTACGAAATAAGATAAGCTTATAAATAAAGAAATTTCACAGTAATGATGGATTTCTGATGACCGAAGTGCAGAATAATATAGCTCATCCTGAAGCTACGGGAGAGATTCCTGATATTATTAATATCCTCGCTTTTTTAAATTATGATGGCACCATTCGTCTCTTTGACACTGAATTAGACGATATTATCGATAGTTAATCCATTATGCAGTAATTTCACTTCTAATTTAAGGAAAAGTCATTAATATATGCTGATGGACTTCCCTTATATTTCCATGAAAATTTTTTTCTTATTTCTTTCGAAGAGGGTCAGCATTGACGTATCTCCAAAAAATTAATACCGATATAATAATAATAACAGAACTAAGGGGGCCAAAGTAAAGATATCCCACCGAAAAGGTATTTCCAATAGCATTTGTAATTTTCGGAAGACTCAATAATATTCCAACCATCAAATATCCAATTACTTGGGCTATGTTCATTACTATGAGCTCAAAACCATAGTATAATCCTGCACGCCCTTGGCCTGTCCTGAGTTCGTCTTCTTGAGCCATATCCCCAGTTATAGCATAGGGGAGTAAATAGAAGCAAGATATCGCTAATGCCCCTAATATAGCAATAATCAATGCTTGAAAGAGGATAGGAATTTGTAATTCAATTTGCCCTACTATCGCAAATCCTAACATAATTATTGCAAGACTAGACATAGAATAGATAAAACTCTTTGTTTTCCCAAATTTAGGATTATTTCCAATTCGTACCCATGCTCCGAATCCAATTAAAATGAATATTAGAAGAGTACCACCAAATAATATATACCCAGTGTCTCCAAGTCCCAAAACTTCTTCAATCCAAGCTAACATAATTCCGATAAGGCCTGCTACTGAAATTTGAAGTACAGATCTTGAAATAGTCCAAGCTAAGAAGTTTCGGTTCATCAAAGCTACATTAAGTTCTTCTTTAAACGTAGGCTGAGTGATTAATATTTCTTTCTTTTCTCTGACTTTGAATAAAAACGGGATGGAAGTTAGTATTGGAATTAAAGCAAATATTAGCACTACCAGTGTCATTACTTGCCCATCAGTCAAGAATGGAAGTACGTCATTTGGTGAAAAAAGATCAGCGAGTGAATAGTTTTCATTTGTACCTAGAATTACTGGTAACAAAAAGGAGGTTCCAGCTCCTAGAATGAAAGCAAATATGTTAAAAGTGTTTTGATATCCACTTACTACTAGTCGTTCTTCATCGTTCTGTGTGATCTCTGGAAGAACAGCTTGATAAGGAATAATTAGAAATCCATAAGCTGCTTGATAAACGGAATTGAAAAAAAGCAAATATCCGAATATCATGATCTCAGTACTATTTGCAGGTAATATTAAATGTGGATTATAAAGTAAGAAAAAGGCAATTGCTAAAATAGGCATCCCAATTACAACAAATGGCTTTCGTCTTCCTATTCGAGTTTGGGTTCGATCAGAAAGATAACCTGAAAGATAACAGGTAATCCCAATGACTAATTTTCCTATTGCTACCCCGAGAAAAGCAAGAAAGGGATCTTCTGAAAGTCCAAAAAACAAATAGTATACAAATCCAGTAAATAAATCCGCTAAATCCATCGTTACGCTTGTACCAAACCGAAGAATTGCATATGAAATTTTTTCGCTGACTTTTAACAAGATCATTCACCAATATGGTCTATAAAATGAGGATAGAGAAAGGAGAACCACCTTATGAAGCTTTTTTAGCCAATAAAAGATGGATATTAAGAATTATTTATATTAATATCGCTTAATTACCAATGGAATAGAAATCTTAAACAATCGTAAGGTGATCAAAGGTTCTTAATCTCAGTGTAGCGAAAACAATGTATTATATGATCGTTTACTATTCCAATGGATTGTATATAAGCATAGCAAATTGTTGGGCCAACAAAGGTAAATTTACGTTTCTTCATATCTTTACTAATTAGAATTGACAATTCAGTTTGCGTTGGTAACTCACTTACTGAATTGAAGGAATTATGAATGGCTTTATGATCAGTAAAACTCCAAAGGTAATTATTAAAAGATCCAAATTCTTTCTGAATGTCGATGAATCTCTTAGAGTTGTTTATAGCACTTTTAACCTTTAATTTATTACGAATTACTCCAGGATCCTGAGTAATGCGCTCAAAATCTGTTTCAGAGAAGTTAGCTACTTTTTGTACATCAAAATTAGCAAAAACTCGGCGATATCCTTCCCTACGAGCCAAAATTGTTGCCCAACTGAGTCCTGCTTGGGCTCCTTCTAATATTAGAAATTCAAATAACTCTCTATCATCGTGGACGGGAACTCCCCATTCCTTATCATGATATGAAATCATTAAGGGGTCATTTCCGGCCCACTCGCACCTGATTAAATTATTCTTGGTCATCTGATCCTCATTCTTTGGATTTTTAGGGTACTATTTGAATAAATCGAATTCATAGAGGATTTTTCTAGCTCTGTCAAGAAACAAGCCAATGAGAGAATGTAATCTTTTGATTTTTCTCATAAAAGGTATGTAAGCGTATTATTATATTTTTCCTACCAATTCAAATCTCACATTGTATCTAAATTTTCTCTACTCAAGATATTTAACAGGGAGAAGGGGAGTTCATGAAGAGAGAATTATGACACATTTTCTAAACGAATTATTAAATCCAAGATCAGTTGCTTTCTTAGGTGCATCCAACAATATTCTAACTATGGGAACGGGTCAATTATACGTCTTATTAAGCCGTTATAAGGGTAAGGTCTATCCCATTCATCCTAAAGAGAAATTAGTTCTTGATCTACCTGCATACCAAAGTTTAGAAGATCTTCCTGAAATACCTGATTTATTGATTATAGTCTTACCTACTAGATTGGTTAAAGATTATGTCGAAAGGGCAGGAAAGATGGGAATACCTTATCTTATCATTGTCTCTGCAGGATTTAGTGAAGTAGGTAAACAAGAGGATCAAGAAGCTTTATTGGAACTCGCTAAACGGTATAAAATGCGAATTATTGGCCCTAATTGTATTGGAGTCATTAATCATCATTGTGAACAAGGAATTCTAAATTGTACATGGTTTCCATTCGAAGTAACATCAGGAAATGCGAATATTTCAATGGTAAGCCAATCAGGCTCTTGGATTTCACAGATATTGATATGGGCTGAGCGAAGAGGTATCCGGTTGGGTAAAGCTATATCTGTGGGTAATGAGGTAGATATAGATATAGCTGAATGTTTCACTTATTTCAAGGATGATCCTCAAACAAAAGTAGTGGGATGTTATATTGAGGGAGTCAAGAGAGATGGAGCTAGATTCGTTAAAGCATTAAATGAGCTTACTAAAGAGAAACCTGTAGTTATCAATTATGTTGGAGGAACTAAAGCAGGAGCAAGAGCAGGAATGTCTCACACCGCTTCCTTGGGGGGAAATCCTTCTGTTTACAAAACAATCATCAAGCAATCTAAAGCAATACAAGCCCAAAACATGGAAGAGTTATATGAATATATTCATGCCTTTTCTATGGCTTATATACCAAAAAGTAATCGGATTGGATTGATAACCAATTCAGGAGGGCCTGCAGTCGCTCTAGCTGATAGCTGTGAAAAACATGGATTACTGGTTCCGCAGTTTTCTCCAGAATTGCAAAATAAACTTAAACCAATCATTCCTGCTGTTGCTTCATCAAATAATCCAATTGATTTAACATTTGACCTTCAGTTTAATTTATTTTATCAAGATGTGCCAAAATTGGTTTGGGAATCTGATGAGGTTGATGCACTTATTTTCTATGGTCTTTTTGGCTCAAGTATGATGAAACGAACCTTAGAATTTGGAAAAAATAAATTTGCTGATAAATTTCCAATTGAGGCTATGGATTACCTGCTAGAGGAATCGCTAGCTAATTTTGTTGATTGGATTCATGAGAATCAAATCCCTGTTGTTATCAGCTGTTTAGATACCGCGGACGAAGCATTAGAATACTTGCAACGAAATAATATTGCGATATTTAAATTTCCTGATATGACTGTCCGAGCAATGAAAGCATTGGTCGATTATGGTCATAATCACAGAATTTGAGTTGGTTAATACAAGATTTTATTATTTATAGCATATAGCCATTAATAAAATGAAATACTTCTTTCTAGCACATAATGTATCTCCATTAAGAGTCGAATCTACTTCGCTCTCAAGAGTAGATTCAAGATATAATAACAATTCTTATTGCAAAAGGATGCAAAGCCAATGTGAAAACATATAAGAATAAGCTGTCTCACAGAATATATGTATTTGTAACAACAATTTTCAATCTTATTCTAAGAGGTATTAGTTTGCACATTCCTGATGGATGGATAGATCCTGCATTCCTTATTATTACTTGGTTAGTTTCGATAATAATTATCAGTATTAGTTTATATAAAATGCGTGACATTGATGAAACCCGTTTAGCATATATGGCGGTATTAGGTGGAACGATTTTTGCTGCTCAAATGCTAAACTTTCCGATAGTAGGTGGTACATCTGGGCATCTCTTGGGTGGTGTCCTAGCTGCTGGAATTGTCGGACCATGGGGAGCTGTTTTAGTAATTACGGTTGTACTCCTAATTCAAGCATTAGCATTCGGTGATGGAGGAATTATTGCATTAGGAGCAAATATATATAATCTAGCAATTATTAGCGTATTCACCGGATATATAATTCTCCGATTAGTGATTCGGAATCGTACGCCAGACCAAAACAGGATTCAATTCTTTACTGGAGTCTTTTTAGGTGCTTTCTTCTCAGTTGTGATCGCCTCGATCTGTGCAGCCATTGAAATCGGAATCCCTATTCTAAATTCGACTACAAATGTATCATTTACTATAGCCTTGCCAACGATTTTATTTTATCATATTCTCATTGGAATAGGTGAGGGAGTCATAACTATGGCTATTGTCTACTATTTTTATTCCATCGACATGAATGTGTTCTTGGAAATCGAGAATCCAACTTTTGAATTTTCAGAGAAAGGTAGGACATGAAATGCAATTAACATCTAAACTAATTATTGGTGTAGCGGTAATAATTGGTCTATTTCTCTTATTAAGTCCATTTGCTGATCCCAATCCCGATGGTTTAGAAAAAGCTGTTGGAGATATTACTCCTGAAGGTCAATCGTTTGATTTGGGTTTTTTCACCGATTATGGCAATGAGGATTCTCTTTTATACCACTTTATTGGGAACAGCTCTCTTTCTACAATCATTTCAGGATTAGTAGGCGTTCTACTAGTCATAGGTATTTTTTCACT
This sequence comes from Candidatus Heimdallarchaeota archaeon, assembly GCA_011364965.1. GTDB lineage: Archaea > Asgardarchaeota > Heimdallarchaeia > Hodarchaeales > Hodarchaeaceae > Hodarchaeum. Next base: position 260,221 of record RDOB01000003.1, on the reverse strand, counting down.
TCCCTTAATTATAGCAAAGCGTAGAAAAGCAGAAATTCAATCTTGAAAGAGATATTAAATTCCTCAGGTAGGATTAAATGCATAGTACGCGTACACATCCCCATTATAAAATCAATGGGGAGAAGATCGACCAAAAAATAGATGTAAGAAGTAAGATATTGTCTATTTTTATGATTGTGCTTATCTGTTCCTTTTTAGTGAATTTTTATCAATTATTATGTTTCTCATTTATTTTTCTAGTATACACGATCTTATTACGCCCTAAACCTTCTTTCATTAAATATTTACTCCTCTCATTACCAATCATCCTATCTTTGACTCTTATATCTTTTTTTTCCTTTAGCTCTGCTCCAATTTTATATCGAACTTTTTTCTTTAGTACTACTCATAATAATTTAAGTTTCGCAGTTTTCTCTGGATTTCGTAGTCTTCTAATTGTATCATTCGTCCTGATGATGATTCATTCAGAGGAATCCTTCTTTGAAATCATATATGGACTTGATGACTTACGTATGCCTGATTTATTGACAAATCTCACATTTTTAACGTATAGATTTCTTTTCCTAATGGAGGAAGAATTTCGCCGAATCCTTGAGGCACGTTCAAATCGTCTTTATGGTACACCAACGAAGATGTCATTTTCTTCTCTAAAAATACTTGGAAATATAATTGGCTCTGTACTTGCACGTTCATTTAGAAGAGCAGAATATGTATCTGCTACTTTAGCTGCTAGAGGGTTCTCTAGTAGCTCAAAAATGTCACATCCTGAACAACCGTGGACACTTCATGGATGTTTGTTAATGTTACTTACCCTGATATTAATTTCAACGACACTAATAATTAAATAATGGAAAAATCGGAGTTGGAATGATGAGTTCAATAGGAAAACCATCCATTCAATCGTCTGCTAATTCGATTATATTAAAGGTAAAAAATCTCTCTTTTCGATACTCAAAAAAGTCACCTGTGGTATTAAAAAACATATCTTTCAATGTAGAACAAAATAATTTGACTGTAATCGCTGGTCCAAATGGTTCTGGAAAAACAACACTTATCAAACACTTGAATGGTTTAATATTACCTCAAAGTGGAGAAGTAGTCATAAAAGAGTTTTCAGTTTCCCAGAGAACAAAAAAAACTATCCAAAAAATAATCGGAGTAGTGTTTCAAAATCCTGATGAACAGATCTTTTATCCCCGTGTTAGTGAGGATGTTGCGTTTGGTCCCCGAAATATGAAACTTACAAAAGAACAAATCAAGGAGAGAGTGGATAAAGCTTTGGAAGAGGTACAAATTACAGAATTGAAGGATAGAATCACTTTTAATTTGTCTTTTGGGGAGAAAAAAAAGGTTGCATTTGCAGGGATACTTGCAATGAGTCCTGAGATAATTATTCTTGATGAACCAACTATAGGAATTGACCCTTGGTCGAAACCAAGGATGATAAAACTCATCCGCTCCTTTAAAGAAAATCGAACTGTCATTGTGATTACTCATGACTTTGAGATGATGAAAAGTGCAGATCGTATTTTATACCTTGATAATGGAATACTAAAAGGGGATTTCAATTCATTCGATGAGTTTTACTCCAATGCATTTAGTAAAAACTAAGGTAGATATCTATGACCGAAAAAACAATCCGTGAAACAATCACTTTTTCTTGTGATCCTGAATTTAAAGCGTTAGTAGGAAGAAAACAGGAGGAACTAAATTATCAAACTAAGTCTCAAATGATACGAGATGCACTACAGAACCTTTTTCAGAAGTTAGAAATGCTAGAGAATATTCCCAATACAAAAATAATAACTGCAATCATTTCTGTAATTTATGATCATCGCAGCATAGAAACAGTCCAACAATTTTTACATATCCAGCATTCTTTTCATATTTCTTACTCATTTCATCATCATTTGAATCACAATGAGTGTATAGAAACATTGATTATCCGTGATGAAGCAGAAAATGTAAAAGAATTAGTAAAGGAAGTACATGGTATATCAGGAACAGGATCTACTACAGTTCAACTCGTTACAGAAGAAAAACTTATCTAACTAATATTATTCATAAAAATGAAAACTATTCAGAGGTTTTTTCTTCTACCAAATTATGAAAATTCTCCTTCAAGCGTTCTTGCACCATTGTTTTGGAGACGCGAGCAAGTCCAGGGATTTGATTGATTTCATTAAGAGTGCGTTCCAGGCCCTGATCCCCCATACAGCAAAGATGAACAAACAAATCATACTCCCCGATCAATTTATACAGAGATTTCACCCCTTCAATAGCATTAAGCTTAGTTTGGATCGAATCAAAATTTGCACCAGGTTCAGTTTGAATAAGAAGAATAAGATTTCGTGCAAAACCTATCTTTTCAATTCTAGTTAAGGGGACATATTTCACAAAGATTCCATTGTCTTCAAGCTTTCGTAAGCGGCTTGAAACAGAGGCTGGAGTTAGATTTACCGATGGATGATCAGCTATAGCCTTTAAAGTTTTCTCTCCTTCCCGTTCTAGAAGACAAATGATGTTAAAATCGGTTTCATCAATTAACCGATCTCCTTTCTTAGCAAAGAGGGATTTCACATCTTCTGGATTGTGCATATTGGTTCGTCTCTAAGTAGTTTAATGGTAGAATGTGAAAAAATGGGAATAATAAGAGTATCGCAAATTCCCAAATTTCTGCCTCTAAATATATACTGTTTTATCATACTCATGAATGAGTTCGATTAATTTTGCAGCCCCAGCGATTTCGACTCCTTCAATAAATCCTCTTTTCGGATCAATTCGACGAAAAGATTGGCTGTTGCTGCAAATATAGATTTTTCCACCTGCTTCCAAAAATTCTTGGATAGTTTTTTCAAGTGGAGGATAACCAGGAGCTCTCACGCGTTTTGCCATTCCTTTTTGCATTAAGACAACGCCATCCATAATGAAAAAGACGGCTGTTTCAACATCCATCGCTTGTGCGGTAGCACCTACGATGAAAGGCATAAAGCTACGTTCAGCGACTTCGGGGCCATGACTTGCAACAATTAACATGCTTGGCATTTTTTTACCTCCTATAAAGCTGCCATCAGGGCAAAACCTAGAACGACAAATAATACCTGATGAGAAAAGACATGAGTGTGAGAACTTGCACCTTGCATACAGCGAAAGAGCATTAATCCGCGAAACATGTTGCTTAACCAAATTAATAAGGACATTATTGCGAGGATTAAGGTTAACGAAACTCCAATGGAAAGGAAGTTAGTTATACCAAAAATATAGAAAAACCAAGTAATAAATATCGTAAGGAATGCAAGCATTTGAAAGATAATGTGAACTGTTAATATAAAACCAGTCCGCATCATCTCAAACATACTAGTAAAGAGGGCTGTAAACCCAAATCCAACAGTTAAGACCATTGTCAAATAAAAAACTTCAGCAGGCCACATTTATAACACCTATTGAATGAAATGGGGAGGAATTATCCAAAAGCATTCAAATAATTCTTTAGACAAGGAAATTCTTGCTTGAGGAAGAAATTTGGTAACTACTTAAATATATCTTTAATAACTATAGTGAAGGTTAAAAAAGGACCTTATAAATCATGAACGAAGTAATAATTCAACTAAAATAATCATCATAAGTAATAGATTTTCATGTCAAATTTTAGTAAAATGATGAAAGAACATCTTCTGAATCCAAGGAGAAATTAGAGAGGTTTATAATAAGAAAAGTGTTGAAATTTCGAATAAATTAGTTTTTCTAGTCTAAATCATTACTAGAGGAAAAAATAAAGAAGTGCATCCATCCATTCGATAATCATTAAGGAATTGATCGTTAATGGAAGGGAAGCACGTTCATATAGCAATAATAATAAATTTTTCAGAATTCTAATAAGTTATTCTCTACAATCTGTTAAATTTCATCCCAGAATCCGTTTTCTGATCCACATTTTGGACAATATTCGTCTTCTTCATCTTCACAGATTGCTTTTTTACCACAATTTTTACATACATAATCTGCAGGTTTTCCACACACATAGCACTTTAGTTTTATATCTTTCGCCATTCTCTTCACTCCATTCCATATTTTGAAGAGGATATCCCTACAATTTCCATGCTACTTTTATTCTTATCTTGTCCATCTAAAAAATTCTTTTATAGTTACTAACCTACTTCCATCTGAAAAAGCCTTAAGATACTATGTTCTGGTTATAGCGGGAAATGCTAATTGTTACGGTTACAAAATAACCCATCATTTCCCTTAGGTTATAATATCCATTTTTTGGTTTAAGAATGATCAAGTTTCAACTTTTTTTCCGATTGTAGCATCATAGTAGACCTTTCTAGGCTGTTGATCAAAAACTCCATAAGGACATTTTTCTATGCAAAGATTACAACCGATACATTTCTCTTGGTTTACCGCAATGACTTGTTGCCCCTTCTCTTTTTCAATAGCTTTCGCATAACAGATTCCTTGGCATATAGTACAATCAGGGTCGCATTTATCGGCATTTACAACAATACTAGTTGTGAAAGAGGGCAATAATCCCCATCGTATTTCAGGAGTATATAACCCTGCACAATAATGATCACAATTACAGATGCAATCCACTTTTGGTCTTAAACCCCAGAGGACTGTTCCATAATGACCTGTTTTGCGATGATCAACCACCATCTCCCTAGCTTCCTCAATATCTATAAATCGGCCATGTTCGGGTGCTTTCCCTTTAATCTCTTTTTTGCGTTGAAATCGCGCATTGTGATTCAAAAAAAGGCAGCGATAATCTTCGCCTCCTCCTGCAGTCTTTTTACAGGAACAATACGAAACATAAATGTCTTCTGCTAGATCTAGAACCCGCATCATGTCGTCGAGGGAAGTAACGACCTGTCCGCCCAAATAGTTTTTAGCAAAGTAATTATAAAAGGCTTTTGTCAAACCAGTGTATGGTTTTCGGTCAGGGTTGGCTCCAATATCTCCAGTAGTACTATCGACTAAATTCTGGAGTCTTGGGGCATAAAAATCATACCATAATTCACGAATACGACCAGGAAGGATTTTCATAAACCTTCCAGATCGCATATCAAATGATTCTTTTTGTAGGTACCAGATTTTTCGTGTGTGTTCATAACAATAGTTGCACATGTATTAAACTTCCTTTATCTCGAACATAGCGAAATTTGCAGAAGGATTAAACTAAATCCTTAAATAATTTATGATAGTTTTAGATAACGTATAAATCTAGTAAGATAAAACAAAAAAAATAGAAGGCTATGAGTTAAGATACTTATTCAATAGCTCTCCTAAATGACTCATACCCCTCTCAATTTGATCTGGAGGAAGAAGTGAATAGCCCAAGCGCATTGTATTCAATTTTGGTATAGATTCCTTTATCAGATTATCACTGGTATATTCCAAACCTGCTTGCGCAAAGAAACTGCCTCCAGGGACAAAGGAAACATCATGTTTCAAGCTATAGTCAAGAAATTCAGAGCTATTAAATGTTTTATCATCTGATTCAAACCATATGAAAAATCCCCCAGTTGGATGCGTATAATTTCCCAATTTCCACTCTGTAATCACTTTCAACATAGCATTACGACGCAATTTATACTCCTTTTTTATTTGAGGGAGAGCTTTGTCAATATGTTTTGAATAATATTCAGTTAAAATCGCTTGTACCCATTCTGAGGAACATAAATCATAAATTCCCTTCGCTTTGATGATTTCATTCTTGAGAAAAGTGGGGAAGACATTATATCCAATACGAAATGCAGCAGCTTCCTTGGTGGATGTGGAAAGATAAATAATTCTCTCATTCTCTGGATCCCATTTCTTCATCGGTGAGATTGATGGATTTTCAAATTGAATTTCTTTATATGCCATATCTTCTACAAGAAGAAAGTCATATTCAAAAGCATAGTCAACTAGAGTTTTTTTACGAGACTCTGGGAGCGTTGTTCCCTTCGGATTGTCAGAATAAGGAACTATATAGAGGAATTTAGGGGTATGACTTAATTGGCTTAAACATTTCTGAAAAACCGATGGTATGAAATCTGGGATTAAACCTTGATTATCTGATGGAATTGTAACGATTTTTCCTCCCATTTTCTCTGCAGGTTGAAGAAATCCCAAGTAGGTGGGTCGGGCTGCTAAAATGATGTCTCCAGGCCGAATTATGGTGTCACAAATTGCATAGAGTGCCTGTTGAGAACCATTTGTTAAAACAACATCAGAAATTTCAATGTTTCTTAAGCCATCACGTTTTTTCAAACGAGTACATAATACCTGACGCAATACAGGATTACCTTCTGACCTACCATAGTTGTAATTATTCAAAAAAGAGAGATCATTTTTTTGAAAAGCTTTCTCTTCTTCTAATATAATATTTCGAATAATTTGATGAAATGTACTAACAGGAATGACCCCTGGCTTACCTCCCGCAAAATAGTATTGAGGAGAGAAGCGTAAAAGACGTCGGATCTCACTTTCTCTAATAAAATTCACCCAATCGGCAAAAGGGAACGAATCAGACGAGTCGGTAATATTCGAACTTATATTTGTTGTATTCATTTATTCCTAGCTCCAAGACCCTCACGAGTGGGAAACTATATATAGATTGAGAGGGCCAAAGGCCAAAGCATACTTAGAAAAATTGATAGATTTATGCTTGAAATGAGTTAAGACGCAAAAAAAATTTTTTTAATGGCAATTTGCCATGAAAAGGGTTTATATGTGGCCACACGCCACGGCTTAATAATTAGTAAAAAGTTGTTGAAGAATCTTGGTTGTTGATGATTCCTTTCAATTAACTTCTCGTGATCGAAAGATGCTCGAATTACTACATAAATTCCCCTCAATGACCCAATCCGAGCTAGCTGAGCATTTAAAAACCCCTCGCTCTACTCTTCAAAAGCGTTTGAAAGAACTCGAAGCTAATAATGTTTTTCGATATTCTATTCATCTTAATGAGAAACTTCTTGGCAAACAGATTACAGCTTTTGTTTTAATCCGTCTTGATCGTACTCGTCGTGTGTGGGAGTTCACTTATCAGGAAATCCTCACCCGTATGGACGAACTTGAGATTTTGGAGTTTCATCATATTGCTGGTGAAGATGATGTGATTTTCAAAATGAAAACTCGGAACCTTGATTCTTTAGAACTGAACTTGCTTAAGATTACTGAAATGGAAGGTGTTGCTCGAACAAAGACTTTAATCTGCTTTTCCTCCGTCGAGGAGGGATTCTCTAAGCACGATTTAGAATATAGTCGCAAAAAGTTTCATTTAGATGATGTACTGTGGAATTTTACCTAATTTAATACATTCTAACTTTTTCTTGGTAACCAGCTCCTCTTTGAAAACCAAATAGCCCAAGTTTAACCATTGGAACATGAAATTCCTCTTTAGCCCACGGTGCGGGAAATTTCTGAAAGATGGACGAAGCAATCAATGCAAATGTCTGAGTAGCTACAAATATTAAGTAATTATTATAAAAAACTAAAAAAAGGAAACAAATTGCTATATTCGGAATATGAGAAATAAGCGTTTTTAGCATAATTGATTTTGGGGTATCATGTTCTGGACTAACTTTCACATCCCAGAAATAATCTTGAATAAAATATTACCACGTTCCCATACATACATAGGAACATAAAAAGACCATTAATTTAGGCATTGAAGTCAAGCTCCATATATGATAGAAAGATAGGAGAATTTGCCCCTCACTGATTCCCCATAGTAGACCAAATATTATCTCAGAACCGATGTAATATTTACGGTGAATGTGAATGTCATTCGAGCCCACATGATCCAATATGGAAGAAAATATAAATAAAACAAATTCCACATAATATAATCCATATAGGGTCTTCTAATTGTTCATTAGTGACAAATGGTTGGCTTAAAAGACTCTTTAGTGTTCCAGTAAGCGCAGAGAATAGATTACAAAAGGCAAAATAAATTAATGCACGTGTCCAAGCTGCACCAGGTTGATAGATCTCTATTGCTAGGCCTTGGTATTTAATGATATAAATACTGATCATGATGAGGCAAAAAATGAAGTCAATTATCATGAAAATGTAGATCATTATCTTATGTCCACAGGGTTCGAAAATTCGAGATATTTACGTATATTTAAATTCCTATACAGTGTAAAATATCATATGTATGATAGTGATGAGGTTCGGTCTCTCATAGAAACAGGCGCACTGTACAAATTTATTACTGAACAGGCTCCTATCGGAATTGGTATCTCTGATTTCGAGGGTAATGTTATTTTTTATAATAAAAAAATTGCAGAAATTTTAGGGTATACACCTGTTGAGTTAAAACAAGTTGATATGAGAGATACGTTCTTGGATGTGCGGGATAGAGAGAAAAGCTTACGAGAATTATTGGAGAAAGGTAGAGTCGTGAATTTGGAGATTCAACGGAAGAGAAAGGACGGTACTACCTGTTATACTTTAACAAATATCGAATTGGCTAAATTAAATAATAAACCGTATATTTTGAATTTAACTTTAGATATAACAGACCGAAAAGAAGCGGAGGATCTCTATAGACTTCTTTTTGAGTCAGCTCCAATTGGAATTGGTACTTCTAATGAAGAAGGAAAAATATTGACCTGCAATCAAAAAATGCTAGAAATAATGGGATTAACTGATCTTGATACTAATGAAGTTAATCTACTGAATACTTATGCTGACCCAAATCAAAGAGAACAGCTTATGAAGGAATTAAGAATTTCAGGAAGGGTTAAAAACGTAGAACTACAAAGGATTCAACCAGATGGGTCTGAATACAGTATTTTAACTAATACTGAGAAGATTGTTCATTTTAAAAATGAAGAAGTATTTTTAACAACTGCTTTGGATATTACTGACCGGAAGAAAGTTGAAATTATGAGAGTTGAACTTGAGCAGCAGCGTCAAAGATTTATTGAAATAGCTACTCATGAACTGAAAAATCCAATCAGTAGTATAAAAGGAGCCATTGATGCTATTCAACTAATTCATCCTGAATTGAAGGAAAACCAATTTGTCGATATTATTGGCAGGAATATCAAGAAGCTTGAAATCCTAACCAAAGGTATCTCTGATATTTATAAATTTGAACGTGGAGTATTTGAACTAAATAAAGAGGTTGTAGATTTTTGTGATTTCTTGCAAGGGGAAGTTTTGAGCTTTCAAATCCTATTGGGGTCATCTTTCATATTTCATTCATGTGATCATCATGGAAAAATACTTGTGGAAATGGATAAGGATCGAATTAGTCAGGTGTTGGCCAATTTAGTAGATAATGCAGTTAATAATACCCCAAAGGATACTAGGAAAATTGAATTAAGCGTTACTCTTAAGAAAAAGAAAATTGTTATCAATGTGAAAGATAACGGAGCTGGGATTGCTAAGAACAATCTTGAGAAAATATTTGATCAGTTTATAACGATTCCTACCAAATATTCCTCAAAAGGGACTGGAATTGGGCTTTATTTATGTAAAAAAATCGTTGAGAGTCACCAAGGGATAATTACAGTAAGAAGTGATGGACTAGATAAAGGATCTACATTTAAGTTCTCTTTACCCGTTTATTACTCGACTTAAAAACTAGATGGAATTATATATTAACTTTGATTAAGTCAGATGTTGAATGTATATCTAGCTTATTAGGTTGTTATTTCGATGCCAAAAGATATCACCCGTAGTTTACAGCTCACTGGAGCTCGTACATATCTTGTAAGTCTTCCTCGTGAATGGATTGAGCGGAATGGCTTGGAAGCTAAAGATGAAATTGGAATTCGAATTGAAAATGAAACATACCTTTTACTCTATCCTCGTAATCCTAGGATTCAACCTAGAAAAAGTACAACTATTTCTGAAAATGAAAAAATAGAGCTAGAGATTCTTGCACGCTATGTTACAGGTTTTGATACAATGATTGTGGTTCCTACAGAAGGAAAGAAAAAAATTTTAGATCCAGATAAAATTCGTGAAGAGATTCGGCATCAAATCGGTCTTGAAATAATACGTGAGGCCCCTAATCAACTAGAAATTCAATTTATAGCTACATCAGTCTTAGATCTTCAAACTCTTCTTAGAAAAATCTATGCTCTTTCATTTTCTATGTTGGATGATGCTATATCAGCTATTTTTACTCAAGATGAAGAAATTAAAGACCGAATCATTAAAAGATACTCTGAGGTAGACCGTGTATATTATTTTACTGTTCGTCTGTTACAACAATCACTCGAAGACCCCTTAGAGGAATTGAACCTATATCCTTTCGAATGTTTAAATTACCAGATTGTTGTGTATCAAGGTGAAGTCCTTGGTCGCTCCTGTCGTGAACTAGCAGAGCGAATTGGGAAATTTCAAGCTTCATTTCTTACCCCTGAAACTGAATCGATGGTTCGTGAAATTTCTGATAAACTCATAGAACTCCTTGATGATGCAATTAAAGCTTTCCTCAACAAAGATATTTCTAAAGCTCTTTCCACACACGAAGAAGTGAAGAATAAGAAATACCAAGTTCAACCTATGTTGGCTATTATTTCTGAAGAGTCTTCTGATGAACCTACATGGTTTCTAGCAAGGCTATTGTCAAGCTTACTAGAACAGGCAGACCAAGTGTGCTATTTAACAGAAATAGTTGCTCGTGGATACGAAGCACTTGATGAATATAATTCCAAAAGTTATCTAGATGATTTATCTTAGTTTCATTTGATGGTGAAGTTTAAATTTGTCTTTATTTGGAAAAAATGAGAGCAGAGATTGATTTTGGTTCTCATTAACAATAATATCACTTCAAAAACAAAAAGTTTAGTAATTTTGTTACGATAATTACTAATATTGACTGATGTTATTTGAGTTTTAATTTTTAATTTTAAGGATTTGATGAAAAATTGGAAAAATTAGCTCTCCATGGAGGAGTGCCTGTAAGAAAAGATCCCTTACCATTATTTGAGGTAAATCTAGGAGAAGAAGAATCAAAAAATGTCCTGGAAGTGCTTAAATCTCGAAAGCTTGTCCAAACTCATGGTATATGGGCAAATAAGTTTGGAGAAATGATTAAGGATTATCTTGGGAGTAAATACATAGTATTAGCTAATAATGGAACGAGTACTATGCATCTTTCCTTAATTGCGCTGGATATTGGTCCTGGAGATGAAGTTATCTGTTCTCCACTCGGATGGATCTCTAGTGGTACCCCAAGTTTATATCAAAATGCCATTCCAATCTATGCTGATGTTGATCCTGAGTTTGGGTTCATTAATCCAGAAGATGTTCGGAAAAAAATAACTTCCCGAACTAAAGCAATATCTGTTGTTCATACATGGGGACTTCCCGCTGATTTGGATCCTATTCTCGAAATTGGGGAGCAATATAACATTCCAATTGTCGAGGATGCCGCTGAGGCCTTGGGGGCATCTTATAAAAATTGCAAGGTTGGTACTCTTGGTATTTTTGGTAGTTTCTCAACAGTTTGGAATAAAATCATTACCACAGGCGAAGGAGGATTTCTTGTTTCTGATGATCAATTCTTAGCGGACAAAGCAAAACACTACGGTAATTTTGCGAAAGTTCCTGGTAAAGGAGATTATTTTGATGGATTAGGATATAATTATAGAATGACAGAACTAATGGGAGCGTTGGGAGTAGGACAAGTAAAACGAATTGAAAATAATATTTCTATACGGCGTGAAAATGCTGCTTTTCTTTCGAAACAGTTGGAATCTTTAGAAATAGATGGACTTCAAATTCCAAAAGAACCTAATTATGGCAAAGGAGTGTGGTGGAAATACACCCTTTTACTGGAATTGAAACAATTCTGCGCTTCGCGAGATGAAATCGTGAAGGCCATTCGATCTGAAGGTATTTTATGTGATGCACCAGTTTTGCCAGATAATTTACAGCCATTCTATCAGAATCATCAGATTTATGGAACCACGAAGTGTCCATGGGATTGTCATTACTATACAGGATTAAGTCTTGTAGATTATAGCAAAATGTGTCCTGAAGCAGCTAATTATTCAGATCGTGCTATTTGGTTAACTGGTTGTAGTCCTAGTTTAAATCGGAACGATTTAGATTCTATAATCCATGCTGTTGAAAAGGTTCTCAAATGGTATAAAATTAATTAAATAGATGAGGATAAATGAAATTTACAAAAAAAGAATTTGCTAAATATATGGATCATTCAGCCCTTAAACCTTTTTTTGGGGAATCAGATGTAATTCGAATGGCCGGTGAGGCGAAAGAATGGAATTTTGCAGCGCTTTCAGTGAATCCTGTCCACATAAAGCTTGCAACATCGTTGTTAAAAGGAACCGAAATTCATGTTAACCCCTGTATTGCTTTTCCCTTTGGTGCTATTTCTTCAGAGTGGAAAGCATGGGAGGCAGAGAAATGTATAACTAATGGGGCAACGGAAATTGATATGGTTGCAAATCTTGGCGCTATTAAGGAAAGTAAGTGGGATGTCGTTCAGAAAGACATTGAAGCGGTAATCAAAGTTTCACAAAATGTTGGAGTGAAAGTCATTATAGAAACTGCTTACTTAACTGATGAAATGAAGAGGAAAGCAGCAATAGCTGTTGCTGATGCTGGAGCAGCTTTCGTTAAAACTAGTACAGGATATGCTCCTGCTGGAGCAACAGTCCATGACATAATGTTGCTTCATCAAACAGTAGGTGATAGAATAAAAGTAAAAGCTGCAGGAGGGATTCGACATTTTGAAGATGCAGTTGCTATGATTAAAGCTGGGGCATCACGGATTGCTTCAAGTTCGTCTATTCAAATAATGCGAGAAGGTGGTTTTGGATAATCAGAGTGAAACTTAAAAAGGCTGGAAATTTCTAGTGTAAGCTATAATTTTAGTTAGCTTACTTCATAATTATCAATACATAGTAATTAAAATCTTCTGTGTATAAATCGTTATTTTCTATGTGAGTGAAGAGGGTATTAGACAGTTCTAACGCTTCTAAAAGCATTTTGATATAGATAGATTTATATAAGATCGGTTCATCAATCATTGATCTGCAATTTGAGGATGAATTTTTCTCAAATTCTAATAACGCACAAAAAAACCGTTTACGGTGAATTAATTTGGTAGTAATGCAAGCAGAATTGTTTGATGCTCTGAACAATCTGATTAGTGGCCCGATCAATTTCCTTTTTGCTGCTGGTCCAGTTATTTTCATGCCAATTATTATCTTAATCCTTGGTCTTATCTTTAGACAGGGATTTTCAAAGTCACTCCGTAGTGGAATTCTTATTGGAATTGGTTTCATTGGGATTTTCACTTTCGCATTTGATGTTTTCATGGGTGCGATTGGTCCAGCCACTGCAGCGTTCGTGGAACAAACAGGTGTTACCTTAACAGCTATTGATGCTGGTTGGGGTTTAGCGAGCAGTATTACGTGGGCTATGCCGACAGCTTTTGGAGTTATCATCGTATGTTTCCTTGTGAACCTTATCATGTTAGCACTAGGGAATAGAACTCTAAATATTGCTGGAAAAGCAATTCCCTTAGGTACCAAGACTCTAGATGTAGACTTGTGGAACTACTGGGCTTTTGGTTTTACAGCAGCCTTAACATATGTGGTAGTCCAACCTCACATGGGTGAGCTAATGGCTTACTTCTTGGCAATGGTTTTTGCGATTATACATTGTATAATGGCATATAAAATCTCAGATTGGATTGCTCCATGTATGGCTGATCCTGAGAACTTTAATCTTCCAGGAATTTCGTTACCACACGGGAATGCTATGATGGCTCCATACGCCTTTGGAATTGATAAAGTTATCAAAAAGATTCCTGGACTTGGAGACGTAAAAGCTGATCCAGAAACAGTTCAAGAGAGATTGGGTCTCATTGGTGAACCTATCTTCATTGGACTTGTCATTGGAGGTCTCATTGGGTTTTTAGGTTATTTTCCCGGATTATTGGATTTCGCAACTTTCTGGGATACCTTAGTCATAATTGCTAATGTAGCAATGACTTCCGCAGCTGTTATGTATTTGATCCCTAAGATGGTTGCTGTTTTGATGGAAGGATTGATTCCTCTCTCCGAGGGTATTCGAGACTATATCACTCAAAAATATCCTGGCCGTGAGTTTATTATTGGAATGGATATGGCCATCATTGTTGGGTATCCAGCTGTTATTGCTGTTGCTCTTCTTATGATTCCAATATCGATTTTGTTGGCTGTCATCTTTAGTCTGCTTCCAGCACCATTCGGAATCATAGTTTTGCCCTATGCCGATTTAGCTGGTATGGTTTTCTACTCGGTTCTTGCTGTCATGCCATCCAAAGGAAATATCGTTCGTGGAGTCATTTCAGGCACTATACAATTGATAGTTATTTTGTATACTGCAGGTATCATGGCCCCATTGATGACCGCAGCCGGAGGAATTGCTGGTTTCGACCTAACTGGTTTCTACTTTGGCGAAACTGGTTTAACAATCACTTCGTTAGATGCGGGTAGCAACAGTGTTCATTGGATGCTGATTCTTCTTATATTCCCACTCTTCCAGATGTCTGCTTGGACTGACGTCTTTACTTCAAGTGGGTATATCGTTTGGTTTGCCATAGATATTTTATGGTGGATTGGTTACATCCTTCTTTGGCTCAAGCTTAAAGACGAACCTACACGAATTTCTGAGGAAAAGATCCACACCTGAAAATTGATCCAAGCGTAAAAACGCTCCCCCTCCCCTCTTTTTTTTTAATTCTTCTAGCCAAGTTTAGAGAAGTCTGCAGAACTATTCAAATTTTTGTTACGGATATTTTTTATAGTAAAATAATATATTTGTCTAAACTGGATCAGAATATTTCATTGATAGTTATTAAAAGGACTAATTTATTCCAAAGAATGCGTGAATGAAAGAGTCGATAAAGAGGAATGATCTATATGGTTAAGAAAATATTGGTCGCTTGTGGAACTGCAATCGCAACTGCTACTGTTGTCGCAACAAAAGTTAAAGAATTATGTAAAGCGAACAAAATCCCAGCTGATGTAAATCAATGTAAATCGTTTGAGGTAAAGTCCAAAACCAATTTTCAAAAATATGATCTTATAGTATCTAGCACCAAGGTCTCTGGGGAAACAACAGAGGATGGAAAAAGGACAATCAATGGCGTTCCGATTCTTAATGCGATTCCATTTCTTTCTGGTATGAATAAAGAGCAATTAGAACAAGATATATTGAATGTTCTACAGGGAGAATGAGTTTAACTCAGTATTTCCTTATAAAATTGATTTATAGCTTGTTTAATCTATTCTTTGATCAAACTGGATAAATATTAGGTAATTGAGGATTAGTTCTGTTACTTCTGTTAGATTACTTTCATATTATTACACTGAATCTTTTCGGATAATCAATATATTCAAAAGAATCCCCATAGGTGGTATTTCCATGACAAAAAAGCAATTAACTCTTAAACAGGACATGGCTAGAGTTTGTCGACAGATTTATGAAAAAGGACTCACCTATAGTACAGGTGGAAATATTAGCGTAAAACTTGATAATGATACTTTTTTAATAAAACCTGCAGATTATTGTTTTGGTGACATTCGGGGAAAAGATTTCATTATTATCAACAAAAAGGGCGAGATTATTGAAGGACCCCGTGGAAATCGTCCATCAAGTGAAACACCAATGCATTTGACAGTTTATAGGGACATAAAAGACGTTAATGCAGTTATTCATGCGCATTCACCTAATACAATGGTTTTTGCAACCATGGGAATGGCAATCGAAGCAGCTACAACCTTTGCTGAAGAAGAAGTCGGATTTGTGCCAGTCGCTCCTTATCGCGTTCCTGGAACTCAGGATTTAGCAGAGATTGCCGCAAAAACCCTTAAATCAGTTGAGAAAGGTTTGTACCCTCCTCCGAATCAACCCGCAATAGCCTGCTTGCTTGAAAAACATGGTGTTCTAGTCGCAGGAAAGAGTCTTATGAAAACTTTCTATGCTCTGGAATCATTAGAAACTACAGCAAGAACAATTTTATGGATGAAAGTCCTCGAGAATTCTAAATGAGTCTGAATGTGATTTGGATGATCCCTGATCAAATGAAAGCAGGTCTAATTTATGGACCTAAAGATGTAAGAATTGAAAGAGTGGATACACCTCGTCCTTCTTATAATGAAGTATTAATTAAAGTAGAATCTGTTGGAATTTGTGCTACTGATGTTAAGAAATATACTGGAGTGTCTTCTTGTTCTTTTCCCATCATTCTTGGACATGAATTTTCTGGGTCAATTGTTTCCCTAGGTGAAAAAGTTAAGGGGTACAAAATAGGCGATAGAGTTAGTGCTAACCCTGATATGCCTTGTTTTCAATGCAAATATTGTGTGCAGTCGAAATTTAATTTATGTACACAATTATCTGTCATTGGTTACGGTACGGAGGAAATCGAACCGATCAATGGTGCTTTTGCTCAATTTGTTAGAGTCCCGACTTGGAATTTAATACCATTAGAGGAATCAATAGGTTATGATGAAGCAACCTTCATTGAACCCTTTGCATGTGTAATACGAAGTTTTGAGCAGGGAAAAGTGAAAATTACGGATAATATTGTGATTTTAGGTGAAGGGAGAATTGGATTACTGCATATCCAACTTGCCAACGTTTATGGGGTTAATAGGATAACAGTTACTGGGATGATAGATGAACGTCTTGAAATAGCAAAAAAGCTTGGAGCTTCTGATGTCCTCAATGTTCAAGAATCTGATCCACTTAAGTTCATTTTTGATATCACTGAAGACGGAGTAGATGTTGTCTTTGATACTACTGGCAATGCAAAAGCAGCTGAGCAAGGGATAAAAATGTTAGCTCCTCATGGGAGGTTTATTTCCTTTGCAGGCTTTCCTAAGGGAGTAAAAATAGAAATAGATCCGCGAGATTTACATTATAAAGAAATTATACTCACAGGATCCTTTGGTTATGGGTCTCTTAGCGATTATTACAAAGCTGGACACCTGATTGCAAATAAACGGATCGATGTGAGTAAACTTATAACAAAGGTTCGACCTTTAGAAGAACTGGAAGTTGGATTTCAAGAAATCGCTGAATTAAAAAGTATACGTACAATAATCCATCCTAATAGCTAAGACAGGCCTTTGACCTTGGATAGAATTCTTCTCTTATTAAAGTCCTTGATGTGCCAATTATGACATTTGAATCAAAATCACACGAAGATATTATTAAATTCATCTATTTATTAGATAAATGGCGGAAACATTTTCCTACAGAGAAGGAAATAAATGCGTTAGCTACCAGTGGAGAAAATTATTTTCCAATTGAGGTCAAACAAACCTTAAAAACAGTCGATAACCTTAATCCACCCGGTCATTTTCCCCTTCTAGATAGAATCATCTCTCCAACTCAGTCTTTAGCAATTGCAGTCTTCATTTTCTTTGTTTTTATCCTTCTTTCTTCATTCTGGAATATGTTTGATTGGGCTGATGAATTGCTAGCAAATCCATTCTTCATCTTTCCAATATTAATTTTCATTATAATTGCTGGCTCGATAATGTATTTTCATCGCAACATGAATCATGAATATATTGACGAGAATAAAGGGCAATTAAAGAATTTTAAGGATGTAGCTGACGATTTGATTCAACAATTATTACCTTTAGCACTTAATGGCGAATTTAATCCAAAAGAGTATCCATTTCAACTAATCCATGATGACTACCGAGGTTTACGTCTAATGGGAAGGAGAAGTTCTGGTTATCAATTAATGTATTCAACTCCTCATACATTGATGACTCCTGCCACGAAAGTATCCATTATGACCTCTATAGGGCGACTAGGCTTTTATGATGGTTTGAGAGGTTTTCAGGGAGGCAAACCAGCCATTAAAATTATTGCAAGTCAAATAGCAGGTGATTTTAAGAGTTATTTAAAAAGATGTGCAGATTGGAGGCGTATCGGGGTTGATATCTTAGTTAGAAAAGCAGAAGCAGGATTAATCAAACAAACTTTTATTATTTTGGATGATAATGATGTTTGGGTTACAGATCACATATTAGAAGAAATCGATCTTTCCAGTCCAGTCAATTTAGTTAAATTAACAGGAAAAAATGAAAGAGCGCGGGCTTTAGACAAATTCGAAAAATTATGGGAGACATCCCAAGTCGCGGAAGAACTTGAGGCTCTTTCTTGGAGAACTTACTATAAAGAGAAAGCTGCCCTTGAGAGGAAAAAAGAAAGAGAAGCTGTATAAAAACTGAGAATATTATATGTCATTAATAGAGTTTTGTGATAAAAATTTCCTCACATCTTTTGAAGTTGGTAAATCTAATACTGTTTTCAAAATTTCTTTGGATTTATTCATAGATTGACGTGTGACTTGCCTTTTTATTTTCGGAATCGAATTAATATTCATAGAAAGTTCATCAATACCTAAACCCAATAATATTGGAGTAGCTAATGATTCACTTGCCAATTCTCCACATATTCCAACCCATTTTCCATATTTGTGAGCAGCATTAACTACAATTTGGATTAACCGAAAAACAGATGGATGAAAATGATCGTAAAGGTATGCAATGGTTTCATTGGTACGATCAGCAGCAAGGACATATTGAGTAAGATCATTTGTACCTATACTGAAGAAGTCTACATATGGCGCTACTGCTTCTGCGCATAATGCAATGGAAGGAACTTCAACCATTATCCCTATTTCTACAGACGTGGCAATGTTATATCCATTAGCAAGTAAATCTGATCGACATTCATTCACGAGAGTATTTAAATCTAAAACTTCCTTCAGAGTACTAACCATTGGAAACATGATCTTTAAATTTCCAAATGATGACGCTCTTAATGCAGCTCTCACTTGAGTTATTATTATTCGTCTCAACTGAGCATCTGAAATAAACCTACTTCCCCGTAATCCTAGAAAAGGATTTTCTTCCTTTGGCAAAACTAAACTAGGGATATCTTTATCTCCCCCGATATCAAGGGTTCGAAGGATTACTGCTTTCTCACGCATCGCGCTTAATATTTCTTTAAAGGTATCAAATAATTCGTTTTCCGTCGGTAAGTCTTTTTTTTCTAGATACAGAAATTCCGTTCTTAATAGCCCTATACCATCAGCACCATGATCCATTGCACGATATACCTCATCTACTGAACCAATATTCGCTTGAATCTTTATTAATTTTCCATCTTGAGTTTTGGCTTGAATTTTAGCAAATTTTTGAAGCTCCTGCTGGTTTTGAACCATCTTTTTTTGTTGAACTGCATATTTTCCAAGGGTTTTAGTATCAGGATTAATTATTACGTGACCATTTGTTCCATCTATGATTAATAAATCTCCTTGAGAAATCTGGTGTGTAAGCTCTGGGATACCGATAACAGCGGGTACATTAAGAGCTCGTGCAATAATTGCAACATGAGAGGTAGGTCCTCCAAATTCTGTTAGAAATCCTAAAACATATTTTTTTGGCAATTCTACTGTATCAGATGGTGTCAAAACTCGTGATACAATGATTTTCTTTTCCGTTAATTCCATTAACGCGTTGGGGTTACTACCTGTTAGTGCTTTTATGATTTGATTTCCTACATCTTGAATATCAAGTGCACGTTCTTTAAAATAATCGTTGTCCATCTCCGCGAATTTTGAAATATAGAAATCGACAACAATCCATATTGCTTTGTCAATCGGAATTCCTTGATTGATTTTTTTAATCACACTTTGCTGAAAATCATCATCTTCACATATTAGAATTTGTGCATCAAATATTGCAGCTTCATTTGGACCAATTTCAACTTCAGTTTTTCGAGCTAATTTTCCTAACCGACTGATTGAAATAGATATTGCTTCCTGAAATCGTTTTATTGCATCATTTGGAGTTAAAGAGCTAAGTTGTAAAGTATCGATTTCATTATTGGATTCCCGCTCATATACAAGTGCTTTACCTATCGCTATCCCTTCAGAAGCAGGAATACCAACTACTATTTTCATTCTCTTACAACTCATTCTTCGCCAAATTTGTTTTCGATCATCTCGAGTAGAACTTCTTTGGCATCTAATGCATCTTGTCCATCGAGATAGACTGTTATTTTGTCGTCTTTATTTGCTCCTAGCCCTAGAACCCCCAGGATTTTTTTTGCGTCAACCCTGTTGCCCTCTTTTTCTACAAAAATTTCACATTGATACTTTTTGGAGGTTCTAACGAAAAGCGCGGCAGGTCGCGCGTGTAACCCTACTCGGTTTTTTAAAATCGCAGTGAATTGAACCTTAGGCATGATTATGACTCCAATCTTTTTTCTTTGATGGTTTTTAAGTTAATAAACCTACAAGAGTTTTTCTTGTTCGGTCAAAATCGTTTGAATTCCTTAATTCAGCAACAATATCTGGTTTACTGAAAATCTTATCTGACAAAGCCTTAAGATTGGGTACAACAAGTTCAGGAACTTTAATTGCTAGCAAAAACACTAGATGTACGGGGATTAATACATCGGGGTCTTCCATGCTTTCCCATTCTATCGAATTCTCTAGGATTCCAAATGCGATAGCTGGTTTGTTAACGTATTCCGTCTCTGCATGCGGAATTGCAACGTTAAATGATCCCTGAAGCTCTAAAGCTGTTGGAAATTCAAGTTCGCGCTTATGAATTGCCTCTTCATAGGTTTCCTTTACATATCCACTTTCAAAGAGTAATGAAAATAATTCATGTACTATTTCACGCTTATTCTTAGCTTTAGATTTCAGTACAAAAATGTCCATTTGGTTTTTCCTTCTTTTTTTTCAAATATATTTAGGAAAATTGATTAGTTAATTCACAAGCGCACGTATTCTGACATGATTTTCCCAGATTTAACAATAAGAAGTAGAATATTCAGCTATTTATTAAAACTTAGATATCAAATATGGGTAAAGTTTGTTAGAGGTTATTCTGATATTGTTCGTATCAAATATTTTTGGAGAGAAACTCTCTTTTCTCATTTTCCAAAGATTATTACAAAGACTTTTCTCTCTCTGGCTTCAATATATTCGATGAAATATACTCTTTGCCAAGTTCCAAGTATTAACCTTGACTGATCAATTCCTAGAATTATTGAATTTCCTATCATTTGAGCTTTCACATGCGCAGCTGAATCCAGAGGGCTTTCTTCTGTGTGATTCCATTGTCTTGTTTCAGGTATAAGTTCCCATAAAACTTGAGAAACATCTTTTCCTACCCCAGGATCAGAACCTTCATTTACAACCAATCCAGTTGTAGTATGCAAACTATAAGCTATAAGTATACCTTTCTGTATGCCACTTTCCTTTACGAATGTGCTAAGTTCATCAGTTACATCGTAATATTCCCCTGCATTAAGAGTTTTAACAGATATATATTTAGTTTTAAATTCAGTTTCTTGCATTATAATTCCCTGGGTATTTCATACTTCTAGGTGATGAATTTGATTTTTGATTTCTTAAAAGACTTCAGATCTGAATTTATATGAGTATAGCAGTTTTTATTCTATAAAAAACCTCTCCTTTGAAAAAGAACAGAGAGTTCTAAATGTTTGGAACTTTGCGTTATTTCTGTTGGAGAATATTTTATTTTTTTTCTTTAAAGTTATGAGAAATCTAACATCATTTAAATTAAGATAGAAAATAGTATTATGATATGAAGGGTTTAGAAATGACATGTTTAGATGAAATTTTTAATGTAAAAAAACCTGTGATTGGGATGGTTCATTTTCCTCCTCTTCCCTATACACCTGAGTTCAACGAAGAAGAAGGAATGGGAAAAATATTTTCCAGTGCCAAACAAGACTTATTAGCTTTGCAAGAAGGAGGGATTGACGGCCTTCTCTTCTGCAATGAAGGGGATCGTCCTTATGCAACTGGAGTAAACCAAGTAGTTGTTGCATCCATGGCTGCAGTAATTGGGGAATTAAAATCTGAAATATCAATCCCATACGGTATTGACATAATGTGGGATCCTATTTCAGCATTAGCAGTAGCTAAAGCCACTGGAGCAAAATTTGTAAGGGGAGTATTTACTGGGGCATTTGCAGGGGATATGGGGTTCTTGAACGCTCCAGGTGCTGAAACGTTACGATATAGGAAGGCTATCGGAGCAAATGATATCAAAATCTTTGGTATTGTGAATGCAGAATTCGCTCATCCTTTGGATCAACGCTCATTAGCATTGATTGCCAAAGGAGCGGTATTTGTTGGTATTGCCGATGCACTTTGTGTTTCAGGACCCATGACTGGCATGGAAGCTAAACTTGATGAGCTAAAAACCGTAAAAGCAAATTCATTAGGCGCGGCAGTAATTGTGAACACAGGCGCGAGAAAAGATAATATTATAAAACAGCTCGAGGTAGCAGATGGAGTTATTGTCGGTACGAGCTTGAAATTCAATGGTGATACTTGGAAAAACGTCGATATTAAACGTGTTAGGGAATTCATGGAAGCAGTACAGCAAGTTCGTTAATTCCTATTATCATTCCTATTCTTGATTTCCAATGAAAGGTCCTTTGCAGCATAGAAAATCACTGAAAGCAATTATTTTCGACTTGGATGGAGTTTTCGTAGATAGTACAAAAGGGTGGATAATTGCACTCCAAGAGATTCTTAGAAGGGAAAAATATGAAATCCCCGCTCCATCTATTATTGAAAAAATCGTTGCATTCTCAACTGAAGGTCAATTACTTTGCTTATTCCCTTCCTTAGAATTCAATGCTAGGGAAAAAGATCGGTTAACAAAACTAATAGATAATTATTTTGTTGATAAAATTACTTTAAATGTATCCCTTTTCCCAAACGTTCATAGGGTACTGATCTTATTAAAAAAATATGGATTTAGGTTAGCTGTCGTAACTAATAACAAATCATATGTAGCCTCAAAAATATTGGCAACATTTAATTTGACTGACTATTTTGAATGTTTAACTGGATTAGAAGAGATGATTGAGCCGAAACCGCACCCTAGTGGGTTGGAAATCACTTTGAAGAAGTTAAATTTATCTAAAGACGACGTTATTTATATCGGTGATTCTCCATCAGATTTATACGCGTCATTGCGGAGTTATATTCCGTTTATCCTAATTAAAAGAGAAAACGCGAAATTTGATTTTCCTGATATCGACGAGATTTATGTACAAGTAATCACAAAATTAGAAGAATTAATAATTGAACCTTGAGATCTACTCTTTTTCCTCTCCAATAGATAATATGTTGTTTAAATTACTGAAGATATTTGGATACTCACAGCTCATGAACCATAGCTCATTTTATAGAGGTATTATGACTTGAATCAGATCGTAAGGGTAAATATGACAAAACTAACTGTAAATTGGGAAGAATTACCCGAAGAATATATACACTTAGGGGGAAGAGGATTAACATCTACAATAATTGTAGATGAAGTAGATCCTTTTGTGTGAACCTTTGGGACCTAATAATAAATTTATTGCTGCTCCTGGTTTTATTACGATACAAATGCTCCCAGTATCAGGCCTTTACTGCTTTTCTTGATTCTATAGGATATTGCTTCTTTACTGTATATGCACTCCTAGATATACCATCTGCAATGGAAGGAATGATTGACAATGGGAAAGCGATGTTAGAACTAGAAGAATTAGATCCAGTATCTTATGGAATGAAGATATTAAAGAAGAAACTTGAGTTTAATAAAAGAGTAGGATTTACCAAAGCTCATGATAGATTGCCAGAGTTTTTTTATTCTGAACCCCTCCCCCCCCATAATGAAGTGTTTGATGTACCTCTAAAAGAAATCAAAAAAGTATTTAGGAAGTAAATTACCTATCATACCTTCCTTTTTCTCTAGTTATAATCCGGTAGAAACGGAAAACACTCATCAACAAGTTTTGATGCATTAAATTTCTCTGTGTTGATGAAGGAACCTGATAAATACTCCTTGAAATTTAAGATGAATTGTTCTGAGAATAAATGAAGGGCATCTGATAATGAAGTTGATGTTCTGGTACATTGGAGAACGAAAATTATTGAATATCTCTTATCCGTTTCGATAAGTAACTTTGACTCGTCTAATGCTATTTCCCGTACTAAGCCTTTCTTCAATGATTCGTTCAGAATGGCGCTGATTCCACTCATCATTCCACTAAATAACACTTCTCCTGAAGGATCAGTTCCTTTCACCCAACTATGAGAGAACAGTGGTATTCCATTGTCATTAATTACTATTAAACGCGTAGCTTTGAATGGTAAAATATATAATAACTTTGTTTGAAAGCTGTATGGAATTACGATCATTAAAGCTCCTGATCCCATCAAAAACATGCTTAAATTTGATTCAGGTGGATTTAAACGAGTTACTGTCAAAAAAGCATCTAGAAAAATAATGATACTTCCTATTAATACAATAGCAGAATATCTTTTCAAGTTCTGCGGACTGCTTAGGAATATTTTGAAAGTATAATACAACCACAGGAGAATCCAAAACATATAGTATATAGCTTGCGCATAATAGGTATAAATCGTAACATTTTTTGCACCTTGACCCGGTACTAATCCGGTGATGATCAGAGTTGCAGCAATCATCCCTCCGATAAGCATTTTAACCGGTTCTATAGATGTTCGAGTGATCGAATCCAAGAAGAAGATTAAGAGAAATAAAGTGGGAATTGTGATAAAATATCCTATAAAACCGAGGAGATCAGCAAGAGTCCAGTCAAGCTGAAGAGGAGGAAAAAAGAGAATATTAGGAGTGTCTCCATTCTCTAAAATAAAGGTGGAGATAGCAGTAAATAATCCCCACAGTGCAATTCCGAGCCATTGAAGGGCGAGAAACAAGAGAGGACGATAACCTAATTTTAAATATCGTAACAGGGCGATAGAAAAAGCAATTAGTATAAAAGCAGAAGTTAAAAAGCCAACGAGCACTTCAAAGGTTAGAATCATATTAGAACCAGCCTATTTGGATTTGAAATCGCTATCGTTGAAAATATATTCGCAAATTTAAGATTTTCCCCCAATATTAAAATCTCAGAACATTAATTTTAGCCTCTTTTTAAACAGCATCTAGTTAACGTTGCTTAATTAATGAGCTGACTAAAAAAAACTCTATTATTAATTGCTATTAACAATGGTTAAGCATAATTCATAAGAAATTTTTCTTTAAAAGTCATCCATGCACATGGTTTATTTGAATCAATGTATATATACATTTTATCTCTATTAGAGTGTTTCTTAATGCTATGTACTGAATTAGAATTGGTGATTTAAATGACTGAACAAACTAATCTTGGAAATGATGTTCCTGAAGAATCTGATCATGTAGTTGACGCACGAGGCTCTGCTTGCCCCGGCCCATTATTGGAAACTAAGAAAGCCATCGGAAAAGTAGCTATTGACGAAGTTTTAGAGGTTTGGTCTTCTGACCCTGGAACACGAAATGATATTCCTGCATGGGCTAAGTTTGCAAAACATGAATTCCTCGGGTATGTCGAAGACGACGGTTATGACCGTTATTATATCATACGTAAAAAATAGGGCTATTAGAATGTCTTCTACCGCAGTTAACACGGTTGTTAGAACAGAATACACTCCGAAAATCCTTGTGATAACAACAATTGCGTGTTCGTATCCTGGAGTCGATAATGCGGGGCAACAGCATTTGAATTACCCTCCTAATTCATATGTAATCCGCGTTCCTTCCCCTGTTATTTTTCCTGAGGATTTTTATCTAGACAGTTTTCGTTACGGAATCGATGGTATCTTAGTTATGTCATGTGGGGAAGAGTGTCCTTATTCAGGAGCTTTTCATCGTTTATCTCGCCGAATAAATAAAGTTATGAAACGTATGAAAGATGAATGTGGACTAGAACCGCAACGTTTGAAGCTAACCGCAATTTGCACTGTCTGTGCAAAGCATGTCGTTAAAGAAATCTCTACAATGGATACATTTTTGCGAACTTTGGAACCAGCGAAAGAGGTTTTTAGAAGTCCACCATTAACGTCTGCTGAGACGGAGAATTAAGTACTCTTAATGGAGTAATTATAAATGGAAACTTATGATTCAATTGTAATAGGAGCAGGTATCGCAGGCATACAAGCAGCTCTAGATTTGGCAGACCAAGGATATAAGATTCTACTAGTCGACAAAGAACCAAGTATTGGAGGGAAAATGATTCAATTATCAAAAGTTTTTCCGACTTTAGATTGCGCGTCCTGTATTACTACACCAAAGATGAGTTCCGCTGCTCATCATGAAAATATTACTGTTTGGACTTATTGCGAAGTCACAAATTACCATGAAAATGAATCGGGTTCTTTTCAAGTAAATCTAATTAAAAAAGCTAGATTGGTCAATGAAAATAAATGCATTGGCTGTCGTCAATGCGAATTTGCATGTCCTGTTGAAGTTCCTTCTGAATTTGAAATGGCTTTAGGAGCTCGAAAAGCAATTTACATTCCTTTTCAAACAGCAATTCCTCAAATTGCGTTACTCGATTTAGAAAACTGTATAGCGTGTGGAACTTGTCATCGAGTCTGTCCTGCAGATGCAATCGATTATTTACAACAAGATCAAAATGTAGAAATAGAAGCTGAGTCCGTTATCCTTGCTACTGGATATGAACTCACACCTCTTGGAGAGAAAGCTGAATGGGGTGGTGGAAAGTATCTGAATGTAATATCCTCTTTAGCAGCTGAAAGGCTGCTAGCTCCCAATGGTCCATATCTAGGCGTTAGAAGGCCCTCAGACAATCAAATTCCTATGAACATTGCTTATGTGCATTGTGCTGGGTCGAGAGACGCGTCTGTGGATCGTACTTATTGTAGTCGCATTTGTTGTATGTATACAATCAAACAAGCGATGCTTATAATGGGTTCATTACCCATAGTGGGAGTTACTTGTTATTATATGGATATTCGTGCATTTGGTAAGGGATATGAACAATTTTACCAGAATGCTAAAGCCATGGGAGTCGAATTTGTCAAAGGAAAAGTTGGAGAAATACGTGAGAATCCCAAAACGCATAATTTAATCCTCTCCATCGAGAACATTGGAGACTCGGGGGGTAAAATTGAAGTCGAGTATGAATTAGTAGTTTTGAGCTTAGGATTAACACAAGGGAGTTGTCCGACAGGTAATTTCCCTGTTAAACAAGATAAGGATGGTTTCATTCAAAGTCCTAAATTAAAACTCGATCCAGTAATTACAAGTATGGAAGGAATAATAGCAGCTGGAACTGCATTAGGGCCAAAAGATATTGTGGATACAATAGTAGAAGGATCTGCAGCTGCAATTAAAACTTCAAATTATCTTAAGGCACGACAAAAGGAATCTGCTAGCATTTTATCGTTGGGGAGCATACCTAAGATAGATAATGTAGAGACTTCTAATTCGGAGGAGTGAACATGAGTGAAAAAGAAGAAACTAAAGTTGGCGTATACATTTGTCACTGTGGTGGCAATATTTCCGACATTGTTGATGTAGAGAAAGTACGTCAGGAATTAGAAAAATATCCTAACGTAGTTGTTAGCCGCCGTAACATGTTCATGTGTTCCAATGCAGGTCAAGAATTAATTGAAGAAGATATTAAGGCTGGAAAGGTTAATCGTGTAGTGGTAGCTTCCTGTAGCCCAAGTTTACATGAAATGACGTTCCGAGGTGCCACTCGTCGGGGAGGACTCAATGAATTTCTTTATGAACAGGTAAATATACGAGAGCAAGACTCTTGGGTGCATTCTCATCAACCAGATGAAGCAACTCGGAAAGCTGTGTCTTTAATTCGTGGTGGAGTCGCAAAAGCAATGCAACTCGATCCCCTTGAGAGCATTAAAATCACTACTCGGAAAAAAGCCCTTGTACTAGGTGGTGGAGTAGGGGGGTTACGAGCTGCGAAAGAATTAGCTGCCTCAGGAATTCCAGTCGAATTAGTGGAGAAATCACCTTACTTAGGCGGTAGAATGGCCTCTCTTGATACAATATACCCAACAGGAGAAGTGGCTGCAGATTTATTAAATAGTTTGATTCAAGAAATAATATCTAACTCACTAATAACTCTACGTTTAAATACAGAAGTTGTCGAATTCACAGGTTATATTGGAAATTTCAATGTGTCTTTGAAGGAGATTGGTTCCCGAGGAATTATTGGAAAATTAGATCCACGAGAATTACGTATTGCAGCTAATGCCTGTCCAGAGATAATTCCCAACGAATATGACTTTCGTGGAATTCCACGGAAAGCGATTGGAAGTGCTAAACCAGGTAATTATCCACAAATAGACTCAATCGATTGGAACTATTGTACTCGCTGTGGAAAATGTAAAGAGGCACTAGAAAATACAGAAAGAATACAACTAGAAATATCAGAAAGCGATTTAATACATTTAACGGCGGGGGTTGTCATCCTAGCAACTGGTTTTGATCATTACATTCCCTACAATGGCGAATTTGGGTGGGAAGTCCATCCTAATGTAATCACTCTCCCCCAGTTTGTTAGAATGATGTCTCCAGGAGGTATTTTCGAGAAAAAATTTGAGTGGCATGGTAGAGAGATTCATTCTGTTGCTATCATACACTGTGTTGGAAGTCGTCAAGCTGATGGAAATTTTAAACCTGGTCAAAATTGTGATGGTATGTTAAATGAATATTGCTCGCGTGTTTGCTGTTCTGCGAGTTTACAGGCTGCTAATGAAATAAAGGAGCGTTTTCCTGAAACTAATGTTTACAACATCTATCGAGATATCCGAACTTATGCGCGATTTACTGAAGAGGATTATTATGAAAAAGCTTCAAAAAATGGAGTAATTTTCCTAAAGTATAACTCTACATCTTTACCTGAAGTTGTAAAACCGTCAAACTCTCTAAGAGACAGAAGAGTTCATATAAAAGTAAAAGATCAGCTAACATTTTGTCAAGAACTAGAAGTTCCTGCTGATCTTGTGATTTTAGCGGTTGGAATGGTACCAAGTAATCAAAAAACGTTAATCAACCAAATGAAAGTTCCTATTGGATCTGATAGATTTTTACTGGAAGTTCACCCAAAATTAAGACCAATAGAAATGGCTAGTCCTGGTATTATGCTAGCTGGCACTTCTCAAGCTCCAATGGATATTACAGAAACATCAGCTGCTGCTAGCGCAGCTGCTTCTAAAGGTGCAATAATTCTAGCCAAAAATTTCACGGAATTAGAACCTTTTGTGGCATTGGTGGATCCTGAAATTTGCAATGGTACCGGTTTATGTGTAAATGAATGTGAGTATATGGGTGCGATTCAGATGGTGGATACTATTATTAATGGAGTAACTATTAAACACGCGCAAGTTAATGCTGCACTTTGCAAAGGCTGTGGCGCATGTGTAGCTGTATGCCCCACACCTGGTGCTATTGATGTACGGGGGTATAAATTAGGGGCTATTAAAGAGATGATAAAAGCTTTTGTAGAGGATGTGAAGTTATGAACAAACAAAATAATATAAAACCCCAAGACCTAATACGTCAACGACGAGGACCCGTCCCTGAAGCTTTAAATGATCGTGTCAAAGAAAGTAATAAAATTAAGAAAGCTATCAGAGCAGTCTTGGAAGGGAGTGATTTAGATCCTAACAAAGCTAAAACAGTTCCTATGATCGCTAAGGAAACAAAAATTGCCTCTAACATAATTCACTGGCATTTGACTAGTATGCGGAAATATGGTACTGCTACAGAGTCTAATCTAAAAGATGGACAGTATCCCAAGTGGGTTTTAATCCCCAAGGAACCTAAAAAGAAGAAAATGGATGAAGGATAAAGAGGTATAAAAATAGTGACATTAATTAATCCAGAAACGTTGAAAGAGATAAAAACATATTCAACAAAAGACTTTTCTGTCGACGCGTGTTTTAATTGTGGAAATTGTACTGCTATTTGTCCTATATCCGAGGAAGGAACTGAAAAAGGTATTCCTCGCACATTAATAAGATATGCACAGGTGGGATTAAAAAATAAGCTTCTTGGAAATCGCTTAATGTGGTTATGCTCGTACTGTAATGATTGTACTGAAACATGTCCTCGTAACGCAGAACCTGGTGAATTTATGATGGCTACTCGACGTTGGGCTATGAGTCAGTATGAAGTGACTGGTATTGCTAAACTCCTCAATTCAAATCCTTTGTTTGGAATAGCAGCGATGGGAATTATATTTTTAATATCTCTCTTTCTATTTGGTGTCTTTGGAAATCCAACTAACATTTCTAGTGAAAGACCAATAATAATTTTCAATTTAGTGCCCAAAATAGTAATCGAGATCATCGGAATTGGGATAGCTCTAATTTTGATAGCAATTATCGGATTATCAATAATAAACATGTATCGATTAATATCTAAAGAATATGATTCTAATTTTATTCAAGGTTTTGAAATTGCCCGAAATACTCGTAAAAATGATAAAAAGTTAAACACCGTGTTCCACTTAATTTTCTCTCCAATTATAATGGTAAAACAAGCAATTGCTGTGATTATTAAAGAAATATTTGGTCAATATCGACAACTGCAATGTACTCTTGAAGCATTAAATAAACGAAAGCGTAGAGAGTTTATAATTTATCGTTGGATCATGCATTTATTGATTTTGTGGGGTTTTTTCGGCTTGGGTGTAGCAACAATCCTAAATATGTTACGAGATAATTTTTTGGGGTCTATTCCTAATGGATATGTGCCAGTAACATATCCTATCCGTATTATAGGGATTATAAGTGGGATCGCATTAATGGTAGGAGTGACTTTAGCAGGCTTGAGTCGATATCGGAAAAGTCTTCGATATAATGAGCATTCTCTTACATGCGATTGGATTTTTCTATTTAATCTTTTCATGATAGGATTAACAGGATTCATTCTAACGGCCTCATACTACCTAACTTTCATTCCAGCAGAACTTGGATACTGGGTTTTTGTTCTACACATGATTTTCATAATTGAACTCGTAATTCTTGCTCCATTTGGTAAATTTGCCCACGTTTGGTATCGTTCATTCGCTCTATGGATTCATTATGGTATGCAAGCACGTGAGCACAAGTTAGCGAACGAATTAAAAAGAGAAAAGGCAAAAATTGAGAAAGCAAAAGCAGCTGCATGAATTTTTCTATTTTTACCTTTTTCTTTTTCGCTCCCTAAGCCTTTTAATGGATAATCCAATAATCATAATTAGAATCGGTTGTAATCCCCAGAAGGATGCCATAGATGGTCCTGTAGTGGATTCATGCGCGTTTTTCAATTCTATTAACTCTTTAAATGCCACTAGGATTTGTACTTGATCGATTAAATACGCAGAGGAATTTTTTATGTTTGAAATTATATATCCTCCATTTGACATAGATAATTTTTGTCGAAGAGTATTTGCAGTATAATTTGCACTCGATAGTCTGTCCATCAAGATGTGATTTCTTATCATTAAACCTTGGTCATATGAAGCTAATACATTAGAACCTTTATGGGAAGTATTATTATAGTAAGAATTACAACTCCAATCTACTCGAGTTAGATAATTCCAGATGAAGGAATCTAACCTCTGAATAAGACTTTGAGCTAAGCTACCAAGATCAAAACTATGATCTAAGGCATGTAAAGCTAAGAATAAATGCCCCTGATCCTTAAAGGAATATATTGGATTGAATTCTGTTAAATTCGAAAAAAAATCTTCTGGAATGCCATTTATATTTGTTATAATCTCATCTAAGGTCTCTAAAATATTTTTTGCATACCCTTGCAATTCATTGTAATTAAACAATTCTCCATGGGTAGTACCAGCACATAAAATATCTAAAAATATTATTTGTTCATCTGCAATCCTTATACTAACATTCTCTTGAAATGAAATTGTATTGGAAGTAATATCCACAGCTTCTTTAATAGAATTCCATAATAAAGAGCATCTATTTTCATAAGAGGATTTTTCTGTACCAATTAAAGGTACTTCTTTTTGAGGGTAAGATAAGAGTGCTCTTAGAGAATGTGCCTTTAAATCAAGCGATTCTGTCTCAATTGAAGTATTTTCCCAAATTCTGTACTCAGTATATAATAAATTTCTCCCTAGATCTCTCCATTCTGAATCTCGATCTTGACTTAATAACCAGATAAAATCGAGTATTTCCTGAAATGTTATGCGTTTGGATGTATTAATGGAATTATTTTCCATGAATGGTGCAAAATTTGAATAGTTTTCAGGGATAAATTGATATAAGAAAGTTTCTAATTGGTTTACAGATTGCGAAAGCGTAACTGGGTCTTCTCCTGAAGGAATCGTTGTTTGAGTAGTATATGTGGTTTGAGTAGTTGTCTGATTTGTAGATGGATTGATCGAGGAGAAAATTGAAATCATGGCTGGAACCATTATTATTACACTCGATGAGAGTACTAGAATGAAAATAATTGTAAAAGTAATTTTTGGATGTTGTCTTTTTGGTTTAAAGTAAATTGGAGTTTTTCCTTCCTCTATATGCTGAATAACTTTCTTTCCTTTATGGATATATTCTGCTAAATCCTCTTCTGAAGGAATTTCAAAAATTTCTTGCCCTTTTCGTTTACTCATCGCCCTTTTCACATCATAATGAAATTAATTTCTGACAAAATTCCTGAATTTCTTTAGTGAATGGATGGGGGTCCTCTAACAATACATAAATACGTTCTGTAACGAACGGTACTCTACGAAAGGAATGTAAGATATCTATTTCCAAATTATTATTCTTTAAAGTGGAAGCAATGCCTTTAAGATTATCTTGAGCAATTTTCAAATCCATCTGGTTGGGTTGATTTTTTAAATCTTGAATAGTCTCAATTTGATTCATAATCGCATAGAATTTTGTATCATCCAGTTTCGAATAACATTCTGATATAACTAATCCCAAACCAGTGATTTCAGATTTTACAGGTCTAGTTATTATCATAATTTTATCAGATACCACAAGAGCATCAAGTGAACGATATGTAACTCCAGGCATGCAATCAATTATCAAGAATTCGAATTCTTGCGAATTACAGTACCGAATGAATTCAAATAATTTAGCTAAAATACGTCCTTCTCCATGTTGTGTTAACTTAGAACGAGTTTGGGACTTATTCTGTAGAATTTCGATATCTGAAACCACAACATAGAAATTCTCTAATTTTGTGGGATTTATTACCTCCTCTGGACTTCCTTTCCCAATTAAGAATTCCGTGAATGAAACAAAATCATTCTGGTCAAGGGAAAAGACTGATTCAGAAGTAATGTATGATTGGAGTGAAGGAGCACGTAAATCAAAATCCACTAAGCATACTTTTTTACCGAATTTTGCTAGTTGAACTGCAGTATTCACAGAGAGAAGTGTCTTTCCAACCCCACCTCGGTAGCTATGAAAAGCAACTGTTTGCATCTACTCATTCACCTCAATATACTTGTAAACTACTGCTGTAGCTTTTTCTTCATCAGATAATCTGACTCTTTTCTTGGTTATAAAACCATTTTCGGCAAGATAGTTAAGATAACGAGATTCCAATCCCCTACTTCTACCTGTTTCTTGACTAACATCAGTCGCGGAGATCCAATTGTCTTTTTTTTGAATCGTCTTATATGTCTTAAAAATACCAGGTCTCTGTTCCTGTATGTTTAATATATTTAAACTGGAAGGAGGAGTAGAATGTATATCCAATTTTGGAAACTGCTCTTCTATTCTATCTGTTTCATGCTGAAGTTCAAGTTGGATAGTCTCTAATTGAGTATTGATCTTCTTCAACTCTAGAAGTATATCTTGAAGCAATTTGTTGCTTGGTTGATCCGTTTGGTCTGTCATTTTTATACGAGACTTTTAAAAATGAACTGATATTTAAGCATGTGCATTGTTGAGCTAAGATTATCCTTGACGCTCACAATTGAATATTTCCCGCGATAATAAGCAATTTATTATCTAAACACTATTTTACATCTTTGAGTATTGTACTGATTTATAATGAAAATATGTAATCAGCAAAAATATGTAATTTTAATTTATCCATTTTTTTTAATTCTCATTAGATTATTCCTATCTGCGGAGAGTCAAATCTAGCTAGTTTTTATAGGAATGAATCTATGA
Source organism: Candidatus Heimdallarchaeota archaeon (assembly GCA_011364965.1). Classification (GTDB taxonomy): domain Archaea; phylum Asgardarchaeota; class Heimdallarchaeia; order Hodarchaeales; family Hodarchaeaceae; genus Hodarchaeum. The sequence continues at coordinate 226,200 of RDOB01000003.1, read as the reverse complement.
AAACGCGAAATCAACCTCTGTAGGTTGGAGAGGTATGAAAATGGATTCAAGAAAGCATATTCATAAGATTTTATTATTTAGTTTAATATTTTGTTTTTTAATTCCAATTCACAATTCTAGTGCTAGTGATATACTTTTTTACGAGGGTTTTAATGGTTTAAATGGAATTTGGACTTCAGTTAATGGTAATTGGACTGTTGAAGATAGTTTCCTAGAAGGAATTGGAACTAGCGGTGTATGGGATGAATTTATTTGCTCTAATCCCTTCTTTGATGAAATAGAGTACACTGTGACTTTTGATGCTTATATAATAGGAGGATATGGATCTGAGCAATTTCATTTTTTCTTAGATTATATCAATGATACTCGTGTTGAAATTGGTTCTGAACCCTGGGCAAATCATATTATCGAAACAGGATTAGGATGGATAAACCTTAATTATTCAATGCCTCTTAATCAATGGAATCATGTTCACATAACTACCAGCAAAGGTTGTCTTTATCTTTCAATTAATGACTTTCCTGTTGCGATTGAAACCCCTGTAGAGACTCCAAGGCTAGGGACAATCGGATTTGGCATATATGATTATTCTAAAGTAAAATTTGACGAATTATATGTTTATCCTTATAGTTGGTTTAACTTAGATCCAAATATTATCTTTAGTGACAATTATGATCAATGGAGTGATACCACGGTTAATTCGACTTTGTATACTCAAATTAATCCCGATTGGTACGTTGAAAATGGAAAGCTGAACGGTTTTTGGGAAGGGGAAATATGGTCAGCTTGCACTGCAGATGTGTCCTTTGCTTTACAAAATGTTACAATTGAATTTGATTATTTGGTTAATGAATGGTTTTCAGGAGTTTCAATTTTTTCGTTTGAATTAACATCTGAGCCAAATGGACGACGTTTTATTGAATTTTATAAGGAGGGTGATGTTTGGTACTCTGTTCGCGTAGACGAGGACGAGCATGAGCTTGGTACAAAAATTTCTCCTTTTCCAATGGAGGGTCATATAACAATCATAGTTGATACTGATGCCAATTTCAAGATATATTGGAATAATATAATTCTCGGAAAGTTTTCAATTCCTGCGCGTATGGCAGGAAATATTGGGTTTGGAGTTTATAACGCTCATGTCGCATTTGATAATATACTCATCCGTGAAGGACAATACACTCCCTCAGGATCCTCTGAACCTAAAATTCCTGACCCAACAAAGATATGGGGAGTATCCCCTGGAGATATATTTGAATATGAGATTACTTATACAGGGAATGCAACTGGATTAGATCTTGGGAGCTGGTTTAGGACAGGTTTTGAAGACTTTGAATATGAACCTCTAATATTCTATAGTGGTGATAATCTCACTTTAAAAGTTGTAAATATGAGTATGGAAACTGTAACTGCTGAAGTGTGGGTAAATAATATCTATTATAGAACTACTGGAACGTACATATTCTTTATACCAATTCACAATCTAACATATTCAAGAATATTCACAGCGGATCAACCATATGTCGATTATGGTGACTCTATTGGTATTGATCTAGATTATGCAGAAATGGGACTCGGATATGATGCCTACCTAGAATTTCGCTGGACTAAAGATAGAGGAGCTTTATATCGACTGGAGTTAACCTCTGGACAACTTGCCGCTACAAACGAAGATGAATATTTAGACTACTTCCTTATTAAACTAACTAATAGAAATTTCTCGAGTGATACGAGTTCAGAACCTACTAGTTCAAATCCTGAACCTACGTTAAATTTGTCTCCAGGATTTAATTTTACGAATATATTCCTCTTTCTTCTAGTCATCACTATAGCAAATCGAAGGAAACGATAATAATATTTTTCGTTTCTTTCCATTTCTTATTCTACAGATAAATTCCTCTTGATTAGAGATTTTCTAAATTCTTTGGGACTAAAAACTCCCAAGAGGGAATTTTTGAACTCTCTTAAAGCTTTTAGTCCGTTGGATTAAATTTATAAGACCAAAATGTGCTTTTAATTTCAATCCACCTATAATAGCATTCTAATATGAATTTATGATCGAATGCTAATTTCTTTGTATGAACTTGATCTAATGAAATAATCTGAAGCTCTTTTGCGTCATCTCCAGCATGAAATTGGTCACTCTCAGAATCGCAAATAAAAACCGTAGAAATAACTCTTCCTCGTGGATCACGATTGGGCGCAGAAAAAACACCTAGGATTTCCCTCGGAATAACTAAAACTCCAGCTTCTTCCTTCATCTCCCTGATTAGTGCTTCCTCGACCGATTCGCTTTCTTCAACTATTCCACCAGGTAAAGCCCAATAATCTTTAAATGGTTCATATCCACGTTTAATGAGCACAATTTTTCCATTCTGCGTTTTTATAATCCCATCTGAGGTATGGATCATTTTGGGGTACGTATAATTCATAGTTCAGACCCGACTAAAATTCTCCATTAATCGTGCTATTGCAATTTGTCCTTGTTTAAAATCTTCAAGAATTACGTTTTCATTGGGAGAATGAGAATTACTCCCTGCGTGCCCCACTCCAATCGATAGCACTGGTACATGATCTGCAAAAAGATAAAGTGGTCCTGATCCTGCATTCCACGGATGAATCATAGGTTTGTGCTTATAAATTTCAATAAAGGTTTTCTCTGTTATTTTTACAAAAGGATCCGTCAATGGTGTGTAAGCTGGTGGATAGCCTTCATACCACTCAATCTCAATATTGAAAGAATTTTCAGCGAAATGCGCCTTTAGTTTGGTTATTACGTCCTCTGGAGTTTGGTCCGGGACTAAACGGAAATCTAATTTTGCGTGGGCAGTTGACGGAAGTACTGTTTTTCCTCCTTCTCCCTGCCAGCCAGCCCATATTCCACAAACTGTGCATGTCGGACTTAAATAATATTTTTTAAGTAAATCTAAACCCTGAAGATCCTGAATGAACGTTTGGACTCCCCATTCCTTCTTTTGTTTTTCAGTATCAAATTCTTCAGCTATTTTTTCTATTGCAGTAAGTAAAGAATTCGTTGGAGGTAGAATTGTTTTATAATAATCTTTAATCAGAATTTCATCTGTTTTATCATCACGTAATGAAGCAAGCGCTGCAATCAAGTGGTTTGCAGGATTTTCTACTATTGCTCCTAGTGCTGAATGAAGATCCTTTTTTGGTCCTGATGTCTTCAACTGGACATAACAAATTCCCTTTACACCTGCCCATATTTCTTTTTGTCCTGTGGCATTTTTTCCACCAAATTCCCAAATACATGCATCACTCTCTTTTATAAAGTTCAGGTTTTTCTTTACAAACTCTCCTAAATTTGGACTAGAAACCTCTTCCTCACCTTCAATCAAAAATCTTACATTCACAGGTAATTCTCCCCTCAGATCTTGCACCATTTTAACAGCAGCTGCTCTAACTATTATTTCACCTTTATTATCGGCCACCCCTCGTCCATAGATTTTTCCATCACGTATTTCGGGTTGAAACGGTGGACTTTCCCATAGATCCAGTGGTTCTGCAGGTTGTACATCATAATGATCATAAAATAGCAGGGTTTTTGTTTTTCTGATATCTAATGAAGCAGTAAAAATAGGTTGTCCTGTTGTTTTAAATATCGTTGTATGAAAGCCCAACTGCATAAATATACGAGATAATACCTCCAATGCTTCAGAGGAATGTTCCCCACCCTTTGCTGTTACTGTTGGGATTCTAATTAGTTCAAATAGATTCTCTAAGGCTATAGGAAGATTCTTATCAATATATTGTTCCATATCTTCTCTTTTCAGCATTCTTAACATTTCCTGTATAATTTTCTCTGAGACAAGCAAATTGCAAATAAATTATTAGGTAGCTTAAGAATTAATCCTGGACAGGTATATATAAAACTAAAATCTAACCAAATATAACGCTCGATAGATTTGAGGTAAGGAATAAAAATGTCCGAAAGTGAAGTAATCGAAGGAATAAATAAAATTCTCTCAAAACTTTCTAAAGAAGATAATCAGAAACGTTTCAAAAATTGGGATAAAAAAGTTGGATTTTCCTTTGCAGATTTCAATAAAACTTGGACAACTCAGCTATCTAAAGGAAAAGCAGGTGAATTACAGGAAGGTCCAATTGATAAATCAGCTAATTACGACATACTTATAATTACAGATCCTGAAACATGGCTTGGGGTCGTGAATAAAGAAATTAAGGCCATGGAAGCCTTCACATCAGGTAAATTGAAGATAAAAGGTAGTGTTACCGATTTATTAAAATTAAAGAGGGTAATGTAGTAAACTTATATTTCAATTTCACTCATCTTACATAATAATGTAGAAAATCGAAAATGTGGACTAATTTTTAATTTTAAACCAAAGACTACAATTCTGTACAATATTAGATGGTATTTATCTAATTATTTTTCTGATTGAACATAAATAAATACCCAAAAGAAAATTATGCGTTTTTAAGGAGAAAATTGGTAATGTAATCAACAATTATAGTTGATCATCCAACCAAGCTAAGAATTCATTTGTAGTGTTTCCTGAAGCAGATTGAACCTCAGGAAATTTGTCTTTTGATTTATTGATTTGTTTTTCGTGTTGAGTTTGAGGAACACTGCCTAGCCAGTCTTCAAAAGAATCTGCGAGGGTCTTTCTTTTTCTTTGAAATTCTATTGGGACCAATCTTCTAGGAGTTACAATCTGATGGACTCCTTCCATACACCGAAGTTTATACGCATCTTCAACTCGAATTCCATACCCAGATGAGAGCTTACGAATGTGATTCATTACTAAATCAGTTGCTGCTCGTAAGGCATATGGATCGTACATATCCTTTTTGTCATACCAGTCTGCCAAAAATATTGGCTCCCCAACCGCGAGTGAAACTTTCTTTCCTAAACTTGGCCAATTGCCTCCATATGGTAGTACACCATCTGTACCGATTATCCCTACTGGAATAACTGGTGATTCAGTTTCAAATGCAAATCTCGCTACACCCACCTTTCCTTCTAAGGTTTTACGTGAATATCGGATATGACCCTCGGGGAAAATCCCTAAAGCCTGTTTTCGTGTTAATACTTCAATGCCTCTTTTGACCGCTTCTTGATTTCCACGTTTTTCTACTGGGATTACACCAAAATAATCCATAAGCTGCCCCCAAAATCTGTTACGCCAGAGAGCGCTTTTCTTTCCTAAGAAATAGATACGCTTTGACTTGAGTTCCTTTGGAACCACCAATCCCATTAAAAACGCGTCAATAACACTTTCATGATTACCAGCGAATATGGAGCCACCTCGAAATATGTCTAAATTAGCTATAAGATTTTGTATACCTTTAGCTTCTAATCTGTAGCCGAAATATGCACTTAGTTTGACTGTTTTACGGATAAGATCATATTTCAGATCAGAAGTGGCTTCAGACATATTATTTCATCCAACAGAAGATTAGTACCTAATGGAGATCTTGGGTTAGCTTTTATCGCTCTACAAAATGGTGCTTCAAATAGGTATTGGGGAAAGACCGAAAAGTTTTTCTAGAAATTCTTTAAAAGACTATTTTGCTTTATACAGGTTGATAATGTAATTTCGGTTGTATATGAAAATTATTACATCCAAACAAATAAAATCGTAAGACGGTTGAGATTTATGAAAATCGGGAAACGTTATTCATGTGACCGCTGTGGCCGCATAGAATCCCCAAGTGTAGAGGTTCATCCTAATCCTACTGATCCAAGCAAACATTTGTGTAATGACTGTAGGAAATTGGCATACAGTCAATCTATTTCAGCAGTAGCGCAAAAAGATAGGAAAAATTAGATTTTTAAGTGATCCAATACGGGATTCATACTCTTTCAAGCATTTTTCAGAGAGTGGACTATATTCATAATTTTAACTTAAGGATACTGAATGAAGAACTTCGTATATAGCCCCACTCGGAGTGAGGGTGCTTTTCATCAAGATAATCTTCTGAATAATTTGTTTTCCAGCGTTTATCTGTTCAAATTCTTGAATCAATCTAATTAATCCCTGTTTGTCATGATTCTTTAAATATTTGATACGTGCCAGAGTTAAATGAGGAGTAAAAGACCGTGTTTCTCTTGGGAATCCGATTTTTCCCAATTCTGAATCAATTTTTGTTGCAAATCGAATCAAAGTGTCTTTACCCTCTTTAATTCCAATCCAGATCACTCTTATTCTTTTTAGACTTGGAAAACATCCAATCCCTTCAAGTGAAAGCTCAAACTTCTCATCTTGCCATGAATTTAGAATTTCTTTGATTTGATGAATCTGCTTTTCTGTGATCTCATCTAGGAATTTTAAAGTTAAATGCATTTGATTTGGTTTTACTGGTTTAACACCTTGAATTCTTTTTAATTGAGTAATAATATTTCCTATTACAGTCAAAACTTCTTTATCTGTAATTTCCACACAAATAAAAGCTCGTACCATTCTTTTTCCCACGTTAAATTCATAATGGATCCACTTATTTCAGAATGCTGTTTCTAATTTAGTGCCTTAGAGACGTGTATAAATAAATCTTAAAACTTTTAGGAATTTTATTCGGTTGTCGGTTTAGTATGATAAAAAATTTTGCAGATACTCCAATTTATTACGAGGCAACACAAATTTCACATTTTATTCCTCGGAATGCCAACTATAAATATCTGAAAATTCCCAGAGTTGCTCCTTTAAATAATCTTCCTTTAGCATTTAAACATGCAATAGAAAATGCCATAGATTCTCCTAATCTTAAAGAACTTGTTCATTTAAAATATCGTAAAACTAAGAAACCCATTGTGATTTTAATTGATGATAACACGCGTCCAAATATACACACAAGAGCTCTTCTCCCATATTTAGAGAAAGCTCTTTTAGGTTACGGAGTAGATAAACAAGATATATGGCTACTAATAGCCACTGGGACTCATACTCCTCCAACAGACACTCGGATTCGATCTCATATATTGGGGGCATTATTTGATAGATGGAAGGATAAAATCTGGGTTCACAACTGTGATGACATGATAAATCATATTCAAATGGGTTTTTCTTCACATGAAACTCCTATTCAGATAGATAAACGAGCATTAGATAGTAGTATTATCATTCCCCTAAGCGATAGTGAATATCATTATTTTGCTGGAGTAGCAGGAAGTGTAAAACTCTTTGTGCCTGGAGTGAGCTCAAGAAACACTGTTCGGGTCAATCACTCACGAATATTTGATATGACAACTGGATTTAAATCTGAATGCCGAATGGGGAATATTAAGGAGAATATTTGCATAGAAGATATTAGAGATATTGTATTGAAATTGGAATCAGTAGGACATTCTGTTTTTGTTATTGATTCTATCATGGAATCTGGAAATTTTATCAGTATTAAGGCTGGAAATCCTATTGCCATTCATGATAATGCATTAGAAGCCTTGTCCATAATACGTGATGTGCAGATTTCGGAAAAAGCTGATCTTGTAATAATATCAAAGCCATCAATCAATTTCTATCAAGCAGGAAAAGGCATTAATGCTGCTAGTCATGCAGTTAAAGAGGGTGGATGCATTGTTCTCCTTGCAGGATGTGTTGAGGGAGTTGGGCCCCAAGACTATCTTAATACCATGCGAGAAGTCCAAAACAAGCCGTATTTAGAAGCTATGCAATGGATTATTAAAGAAAAATGTAGCTCAACCACGTTTGAAATTGGGATACAAAACGCAGTAGACATATTCCGAGTACTGCAACTGACCAAAGGTCAACTATACGTTTATTCTGAAATGAATTCATCTTTACTCAAAGATATTTTTCGTGTTCAACCATTGAAGGCTGGTTTCGACCCTCAACTAACTTTAAGAAATTTTGTGGATAAATTTATCCAGGAAAATCCTAAAGGGTTAATATATATCTATTCCGATTATAATATCCTAGCTACTCCAACTAATAATATAAAACATTAATAATTCGAGGTGGATTTGAAATTTCAAATCTTTTTTAAAGGTCTATGGATATCATAGAAGATTTTTTCTAAGCAAAGAGTTTATCCTTCGTAACTTCTGAAATACTTTGTTTCAAGGCGATTCTAAGAGCCATGAATTGCCCTAAGTAAAGCGTAACGGAAGCAAAAATGAGAGCTATGATGAAATCTACTATTGAAGTGGAAATAGGCGCCATTGTCGTTGAGAGTATGTTTTTAATCCACTCAGTAAGAGTGATAGCTAATAAGATCCCTAAAATGAATCCAACTACTCCTGCTATAATAGTTAAGACTGAAGTTTCAGTAAATGATATTTGATATATACGCTTGTTATTAATACCCAGTGCTTTCATTACAGCAAAATCATTCTTCCTCTCTGCTGTGGCTATAGACATAATCCCAAATATAATAATAGCAGCCATTAGTGCAGCTCCGAATTCAAATAGTAGAAAGCCAATGATCATTATATCAATGAATGAGCGAATAGATGCCACTAAAGAATCTACGGTGATCACGTTCTGAACGTAATCCTCTTCCTCTAATATATCTTTCACCTCTGAAAGAGCAGCTGGATTATCAGAGGCTACTAATAAAATATTTGCTTGTTCTAAGCTCAAATCTCCAAATGATAAAATCATGGCTAACTCTAGAGGAACAAAAAAGCCCGATAAGGAATTTTTAGTCAGTATTGTCTGTACTACTATTGTAACCTCTGTATTATTGCGTCCAATTAGTGAATAGGATTCTCCTTCTTCAATATTGAATATTTTTGCTATATCGGGTGATATAATCAGTGAATTATTTTGAGAGAATAAATTCCTCTCAAAATCTTTCATAGAGGTATTTGTCCGAATACCATAGAATATGATATTAGTCCAAATTTCCAAGTCTTTTTCTACCTTAATTTTCGCAAAATCTGTGAATGCTGGCTCAATATCAAAATCAGTTAAGGTTACATTGCTCATTAAATTATTTTTAACATTTTGGAAGCTTACTGGACGAGAGAGCTCAAAATTCAAATCCCATAATTCAGCTTCTAATACTGCATCTGTTCCGCTGTTTATCGCAACTACGAAACTGGTCATCATGACAAATAAAGCAACTGCACTACTCAGTGCTGTAAGTGAAAAAATAGTTTTCTTGGGTTTTTGAAAGACAACACGTAAGAAATACTTTATTTCAGGAAGTAGTCGCTTTCGGGAAATCAATTCAAGTATTCTCTCGATCTTAGATTTCGAGCTCAGAGTAAGTGAAATATTTGGTCTTATTGCTGCTTGGGGAGAAATTTTAACTGCAGTACGGGCTGATAGAAAACAAGCGAGTGTTGTTGTAATGGAAACTGAGATTAGCATTATTAAAATAAACTCCAGCGTAACTATTTGGACAGTAAAAGGCCAGGAAAACATGATTTCAGAGATCATTAGAACAATTACTAAGTCTAAGATATATCCAAGAATAATTCCAGGAATTATACCAATTATTGCGAAAAAAACTCCGTAAAGAAGATATTGTCGTAGAACATATTCATTTCCATATCCCAGTCCTTTTAAGACTCCAATTTGAGGTTTCTCTTCTTCTATAAATCGATTCACCGTTAAATATATTGAAAAGGAAGCTAACAAAAGAATAAATCCAGCAAACACAGAACCTATTAACTCGATCATTGTGGGCATATCTTTGAGAAATCGTGGAAACTCTGATACTGTGAAAATATATTCTTTTGAAAATCTGGATGCAGATACTTCTTCAACGATAGATTGGATCTTGTTTGAGTCTTTTAGCTTTAAAACAATTTGGTTATAAACTGGAAGACCATTAAACAATTCTTGTTGGAGATAATCCTCACGAACATAGATGTTGAGTTTAATAATAAGATCGGAGATTAAATTAAGTTTAGAGTAATCACTTTTCCTGAATGGATATTCTGCACTAAATTGTCCTCCGAGTATTGTGAGAGTGAAATTTTTCAAATTCCCATCACTTGTTGTTTGAATTTGAAGTGTTTGATCTTGCTTCCAACCGAATTGAGGAAGATAGGGTTCAGAAACATATGCTCCATCTTTTATTTCAGGAAAATTCGTAAAATAGGTGTTTTCAGGTATTATTATATCATTAACAGCAGCTCTAGTCGAATTGGGTAGAGAAATGATATCAACAGGAATTTTAACATCATCAGGAAGCAAAACATATCCAGTAATAAATATCCGTGCCTGTACAGCTTCAATAAACCCTGTTTGATTCCATTTATCAATTAAGGTTGCATTGAAAACACTATTATCAAATGGACGCGTCCCAAACCAGATATCTCCCATTTCCATTGATTCATTAATTGAATCATTTGTTAATTTTAAATTTACACCCATTTGGAGGAATGCAATGCCAAAAGCAGTTCCAAATACTATTAATAGAAGTATAGGAAAAGTACGACTTTTGTGCCGAAAAATATCTCGATAAACTTTCTTTAGTGATAAGAATCGTGTACGTGTCATATAACCACCTTATTTGGATCCTAAAAGATAGCTGAAGTTTTGATAACTTGCCCATCCTGTAAATGAACTATCTGATCCGCGAGTTCCGAAATTGACACATCGTGGGTTACAATTAAGAATGTTGTTTTCTGATTTCTGCATATATCCAACATTAAATTAATAATTGCCTTACCTGTTTTAGAATCAAGATTTCCAGTTGGTTCATCGGCTAATACAACTTTTGGTTCTTTGGCTAAAGCACGAGCAATAGCAACTCGTTGCTGCTCACCACCTGAAAGTTGAGATGGGTATTTATTGATTTTTTCTTCCAATCCTACTCTTTTAAGCATTTCGAGAGATCTTTCATATGCATCCTTGGGAAATTTCAGTCTAGCTGATAATTCAACATTTTCCAGAGCATTTAGTGCAGGAATTAAATTATAAAATTGAAAAATAAAACCTATATCTTCTTTCCGAAATCCAGTCAACTCTTTTTCAGACATATTGGTTATCACTTTAGCACCGACAGTTATCGATCCTTCTGAAGGTCTATCAATTCCACCAATTAGGTTTAACAAGGTTGTTTTCCCACATCCAGAAGGTCCAATGATTACAACAAATTTTCCTTTCTCTACACTCAAATTGACTTCTTTTAGAGCATTGACGGTAACTTCACCTGTAACATAATCTTTTCCCAAAAAATCAGTTTTTATTAATACTTCACTCATAATAATTCCTCTTATGGACCGAAAAACGTATCAAAGCTTTTATAGGCTAAATCAGGGCATTCTATTCAGTCTATTTATATATTCTACAGAATTGTGATTGAGGAAATTGATTATAATCTTTAGGAAATTAGACGTACATGAGTATTAGGAAGTCAAATGTAACATATTAAGAGTTAAAAATTTCTAATAATCAAAACTATTGATATATAAAGCAAAAAAAGAAACATTATTTGTTCCTTTTCCATCCTCCTTATATTCTAAAGCATTTGAACGGTTTTCAGCACATTAGATTTCATATTTTTATTGATAACTGCAATAATTCTTAGAAATCTACCTCTCGGTTCAAAAATTATAAGAAAGAAGAGAAATTACTAAAAAAAAGGTGATAATCGCTAATGAGTCAACCTGCATATTGCATTCCTGAACAAATCTCTGATGATATAACAGGAGTAACCTTGTGTTTTTCAGAGAGCTGTTTTTTTAAATCTAATGATGAATTCATATATAAAAATGATCCTAATTCCTTTAATTTTGATGAAATTCTCACACGGATTCTTAAATATGATGGTCCAATCACACTACTTAAGATATAATATTTGGATGTTATTTATCTATCTACTTAGTGTATTTAACCCTAAAAAAGGGATGAGATTATTCAATCCCAAGTCTAGAAGTAATCTTGATGAGGATAAAGATTAAACCTTCAAAAATTTAATAAAGAAAACATCCTTTACACGATATGAGAAAATCTATTAATTGTGAAAATATTTTACTGGCAGAGTTTCAAATCTATTTAATGGTGGAATTTAACTAATAGATTCAAATTTTTGAGTAGCTAGTTTTACAGCTGCATTTAGGCTAGTGTTTATTTTTCTAGTTCCCCCTTTATAAAAATTTAAACTCCAAGTTGTAGGTACTCATGATGATCCTCCTATCTAATATATGAAGAATTGATTCTTCGCGTTCTTATTCAACACCTTTTTAATATTCTTCGTTTTCATCAGTTCTAATTTTCTCCTCTAGATGAAACTAGAAATCTTTGTTTTGAGGTAGATCCTTTTGACCAAAACACACTCAGTCAAATTTAACCCATTTTTTCTAGAGTTTTTACACTATTTGCTACAATTGGGTTACGGTGAAGAGAGAATCGGATTCATAGAAGGAGTCTTCCAACGAGCATTTTTTGATGAAAGGGTAAAGTTACCAGCTTGGCAAAGAGAGATAAAAGGATCATTTTCTAAAATTAAATCTGAACTATTAGATATGGACTGAATATCAGAAACAATCACCAATTTTGAGGAAGTATATATGGGACTGCAAAATGAGATAATCGAAAGTTCGAACCTTTTTAAAGAAGATGGATCACTATTACAACGTGGATGGGCTAGAAAGCCTATCTTAAAGTATAATAAAGAAAACATTGGGAAAAAATGGACTCGAATTAAAGAATGGGATCACTATTCGATTTTAAACAAGGATTTTGGATTCCAACTCACAATTGGAGACATAGGATATCTTACGCAGATGAGTTATGTTTGGTTAGATTTCAAACATAAAGAGCGAGATGGAAGAGGTATATTCAAATTCTTTACTCTTTCTAAATTACTGCCTCGTAGTTCTCTTGATGATAGTATTGTAGAATTTCCCACAAATAAATTTCAAGCTACTATTGAAAAAAGAGGTAATCAAAGAATTTTATCAATTGATGATCCTACTTTCCGAAAGAAAGGCATAAAAGGGAATATTACTCTCACTGATAAGCCTCAGATGGATAATACGGTTGTTGTAACTGGATATGAACAAGATTCACGTCTATTTTATTATAATCACAAAATTAATTTCATGCCAGCCACAGGAACTCTTCAAATAGGAAACCAAGAATATTCATTTGAACCCGAATCCTCTTTCGGCTTAATGGATTGGGGCCGAGGGATTTGGCCTTATAAAACTCACTGGTTATGGGGTTCTGCTTGTGGATTACTAGATGGGGTTCCAGTTGCATTTAATATTGGCTATGGATTTGGAGATTTATCAACACATACCGAAAACATAATTTTTTACGATGGTAAAGCCCATAAACTCGATGAAGTAACTTTTCACCATCAAAATCGCGATCCTACTCAATCGTGGACATTTACTTCAAATGACAATCGATTTGAAATGGAGTTGTCTCCCATTCTCCCTTTCCGTGAGAAATTGAATTTTGGGATTATTTACTTGAATTCGTCAATCCTGCATGGTTTGTATCACGGAGAAGTAGTTCTCGATGATGGTGAAAAAATCCAAATTTCTAATTTGCTTGGCCATGCTGAAGACATATTTTGGCGGTGGTAAAGAATTGGAGGAGTCTCCTCCAATAGTATCCATCTTGTTCACCTTTATTCATTAATCCATGAAATATGGATTCTCTATGCAATCCTCATTTAAAATAAAAACATTCCTAGCAATATACAATCATCATAGCTTTTTTAATTAAAGATTCCTTTCTAAATTTCATAAATTGTTAAATATTTATCCAAAGACATGAAAGGAATTTAAAAATAAGTTAGAGTTTATTTTCTTATCTCCTATACAAAGGATTTATTTTTTAAAATCCAAATTATAAATAGAAGAAGAGTAAACATGATTTTTAGAAAAATTCAAATTGGAATCGGTATAATATTACTAATGACGATGTCTGTTGGACTCATAATTTTTTTAATATCTTTGCCTGATAGCGATGCAACAGTTCAAGACCAGATTTCAATAAGGGGGGATAATGAATTTAAATCAGTTGCTCTGGAAGAAGAGTGGCTTGGTAGTGGCTCAAAAGAAACCCCATATATAATTATGGGTTTGAATTTATCCGCACCGTCTGGAAAGTTAATTGATATTCAGCACACACGGGTTTATTTTCGTGTTGAAGGAAATATTCTAACTAATGGTTCATATGGCTTATATCTATTGAATGTTTCAAATGTTGAAGTCAAAGCAAACTCTATACAAGGTGCTAGTGAAAATGGGATTTTTTTTAGTCAAGTGAATGAGGGATTGATTACTCATAACTCTGTTTCAAATACTAGAAAAGTGGGGATTTGGATAGAGAATTCTCCAAATTGCAATTTAAGTAAAAATACAGTTGTACATACAGGACAAGATGCAATTTCTGTTCATTTAAAATCTAATAATTGTATAATCCAATCAAATACAGTAAATTATAGTGGACATTATGGTATTTACACAACAGAGTCGAAAGGCACAATTATCCAATTAAATGCTGTATATGAAAGCGCTTATGCAGGTATCGAGGTAGGCCGATCTTCATACTATACTATTACAAACAATTCAATAATAAGGAATCAATATGCACATTCTATCGCCATTAGTGATTCACCCTATAGCAAAATTACGTTTAATCGAATTGAGGGCTTTGGAACCCAAGGTATTACCGTGAGATATTCCCCTCACAGCTTGGTGAAGCAGAATAACGTTTCTAATGATATTTATGGCTTGGGCCTCTCCTTTTCACACAATGTAACGATAATTGAAAATCAATTTGTAGGAAATAATTTTGGAATCTATCTGGAATCACACTCTAATAATTGTACCATTATAGCAAATACAATCTCTCAAAGCATAATTGGCGGAATCACTCTTCTAAACACGAATGATTGTGTAATATACCAAAATTTGGTTGTTCATTCTGTTCAATTAGGATTATTTTTAGAACTAAGCAGCAATAATACCATTTATCGAAATAATTTTATTAGTAACAACCCAACAGAGACACTTGGAACATCCCAAGGTCTAGATAGGACCAATTTAGGATTGAAAAATAATATTTCATTTAATTATTGGAACGATTGGACCGAACCAGATTTAGATTTCGATAATATCGTTGATACTCCTTATCTACTAAGTGGTGATTCAATTAACTCAGATCTCTTCCCATGCGTAATCCCTATTCTTTATTATAATCCTACGAGAAATTTAGAGTGAGATTTAAACACTTACCATGAATAATCAAATTGAAATGAAAAAAGATAAAAAAATCCCAACAACTGATGATGAATGGAAAAAAATACTCGCACCAGAGCAATTTTTTGTTTTACGACAATCTGGTACAGAGCAGGCTTTTTCAGGCAAATTTTGGAATCATTTTGAGCAAGGGGAATATAAATGTGGAGGTTGTGGCACTGTACTTTTCAAATCAGATCAGAAATTCCATTCGAACTGCGGATGGCCAAGTTTTGCCAATAATGAGGAAGGTACTGTCATCACCCGAAAAGACACTTCCCATGGCATGATCAGAAAAGAAGTATTATGTAAAACCTGTGGAGGTCATCTTGGACATGTTTTTAATGATGGTCCTAAAGAAATGGGTGGTTTAAGATACTGCATTAATTCCCTCTCTTTGGAATTTAGTAATCATTGATAGTGTGAGTTTCCAAAATAAATGATAAATTGTTTAAAATAGTGATAAATTTTCCATAAATCGGATTTTCTGGAAAATAGAGTTTATTGTGAACTTTTTAATTGTAAGTTACTCTAGGATATTCAATGAAAATAATACACTAAGAATGGGATTGAAAATATTAGATAACAAAATTTAAACCCTTAGCGAACCACGGAACGCCCTAACGCCGTAGAAAGAAGGCGCACTGTTATGATACACGAAGACATTGCCGTAACGGCGATCAGCAAAGATGGCACCGCCGAGTTTTCTAATATCAGAAGGTGTTTTCACCCAGCTAGACGTCTTCGTATCGAAATTTCCAAGTTTCTGCAACTCTCGATATTGCTCTTCCGTTAAAAGCTCAATGCCCATGGTCGTTGCCATATCAATAACGTTACCTTCTGGATGCACCCCTCGCTTTTCCTTCGCTTCCTGCCCTTCACGGTCGTAACAAACATTTCTTCGGCCTTTAGGACTTTCCGCAGAACAATCATAAAAAATGTATTCGCTTGTTTTTTTATCATAACCAACAACATCTGGTTCACCGCCAGTTCTTTCCATTTCATTGAGTGACCACAGTTTTTCAGTATTTGCTTCCAGCTTAGCATGTACTTTTGCCCATTCAAGACCTTTATGGCGGTTCATGTTTTCCTCAAAACGGGCTTTCAATACTCTGAGTAATTCTTCACGTTGTTCTAATGACAACTCTTTTTTGAATGTAGTAATTAATGGCTTGCGCATAATCATAGTATTCATCCTGAGTTTATAAAATCATCTATGCAGGGTGATATTTACTTTATAACTCGCTATTCTAAAAGCAGAAGAAGGAATAAGTTGGAACGTGCCAATCTACGAATATCACGGTATTCTTGCTGGACTTACCAAAAGATTCACAGAGATTTATTCATATTTTTCATCACTGAGACTTCCCATTATATAAATGGTGACAGTTGCAGTAATCGCATTAAAGAAAACCATCATTGCAACAGGTTGAGGGTCAGGTATTAAAGCATCAAAAACGAAGGCATTGAACCATGCATTTTCTGCAATCCATGCAATTTGACTTGAAATACTTAAAATTGCAATAATAAGCCAGAAGCGTCCTTATTAGTAATTTTATAATCTGAGAGATTTAAATCTGGATTTATTTCATTCGGGGGATTGGCAGACATGATTTTCATCTTCCTGAGTTTAAAATCTGAAAAGGAACCCAAATTACTTAGAATTGTTAATTTTGCTCTCATAAAAATCTAGTTTGTTGATTAAACGGTTCTCCCTCATCCATTCTTCTCATTGATAATGCAAAAATTATCTTGATCTTATTACTCTTTTATCTTCTAATAAATAAATCTAGAAAAAAACATTTAGCTAGGATCATTTGGCTGTTTTTTGAATTTATTGCTCTCAATTTAACAAAAATATAATTATTAATTTTTTTTCGGTACTAAAACTTTTTTAAAAATTTTTTTACCACAATCCTTACCATTAATACTAAATTCTTTTTCGCTCCTTCTTAAAGAACATATTAATTTCTTGATGGATAGCAAAGGGTTAGAAATTTTGAGCACTCTTTCAAAGCGATTTTGCTAGAAGGAAAAGAAAAACGAAATTATGGGTGAGTAGATGAAATCAAATGGCATTAATGTCCAAAATTTAGTAAAAAAATTCTCAAGTATTACAGCAGTTGATGATTTAAGTTTTACAGTGAATGCGGGGGAACTTTTCGGTTTATTAGGGCCGAATGGTGCTGGAAAAACTACTACTATCAATATTCTTATTGGCTTGTTAAAACCTACCTCTGGAAAAGCTGTTGTGGGGGGATATGATGTTCTAAAAGACGCAAGACACCTAAGATCGATAATTGGTGTCTGTCCTCAGGAACCTGCATACTATACCTATCTAACAGGCCAAGAAAATGTGGAATTATTTGGGAATTTACATCATATGCCGAAAAACATCCTTAAAAACCGCGCACAGGATCTTATCGAGAAAATAGGATTGGGAGAAGATGCTAAGCGAAAAGCAGGGGACTATAGTGGAGGAATGATTAGAAGAATTAGTCTTGTGATGGCTTTGATTAATGATCCAGATATTGCATTTCTAGATGAACCAACCGTGGCCATGGATCCTCAATCTCGTCGTGCTGTATGGCAGTTTATAAGGGACTTGAAAACCCAAGGAAAAACAGTTATCCTCACAACGCATTATATTGAAGAAGCAGAGGCTCTCTGCGATCGTGTTGGGATAATTGATAACGGAAAATTAATAGCATTAAACACTCCTAAAGCCCTTCTCGCTGAGCATAATGTAGAGAATTTAGAAGAGGTATTTATTAAGATTACAGGAAGGAAAATTCGAGAAGAGGTGTAAAGTATATGAAAATACAGACATTATCAGCATTAACAAAGAAAGAACTCAAGAAGAATATTCGAATTCCTGGATATTTATTTTTAACATTAATATTTCCCCTGATTCTTACTCTTGCATTTGGTTTAGCTTTTGGATCATTTGGAACTGGAGAAACGACCTATAGTATTGGAGTGGTAGATCTTGATAATTCGGATTGGTCAGATTGGTTCAAAACCAATCTCTCAGATAGCGAAGTAATGAGTATTTCAAGCTATGACGATATTGGTACTGCAGTTTCTGATCTTCAACAAGGACGAGTCGACGCGGTAGTTATTATCCCCACGAACTTCGGTCAAAGCTGCGATTCCTTCTGGGCAGATCCAATAACACCTAGTTCGTGGTATAATGCAACAGTTGATTTATATGTGGATGAAGGATCTCTAATTGTAAGTAATGCTATTCCTCCTCTAATTCAGCAAATAATAATGCAAACACTTTATGGAGAAGATTTTTCAAATACTCCTCAGCCTATTCAATTGGGTACTGCTGAAAAAGTTGATGCTGAACATTTTACGCAATTTGACTTTATGGCTCCTGGAATGTTTGCATTTGCTGCGATATTCACAACAATGATCATAGCAGAGAGCTTCACGGAAGAAAGAGCTACTGGATTGTTGAATCGGATTCAAGTGACGCCTACAACTCCATCTGAAATTATTACTAGCACTATATTTGCTAATACTCTTCTTGCCATTGTTCAAGTCAGTATTATCTTTATAATGGCGGGAATTATGGGTTTTACTCCAAAAACTGAATTCTTAGGATTTTTCATAGCTTTTGTACTCGTCCTACTTCTGGTTATATGTAATATAGGTTTTGGATTAATAACTGCAACCATAGTTAATAGTCCTGGTGCTGCAACAGGAGTCAGTTTCATTTTTATTCTTCCTCAAATGTTTCTTGGAACATTCGTACCTATCTCTGAGGATCTTGGTCGACTCGTTCCCAGCTTTTATGTTACTGATGCTTTAACATCCCTTTTCCTACGTGGTGCGCCAGCACTAAGTGAAACTATACTCATAGATGTCTTAGTAGTCAGTATCTTTTGTTTAATTGTGACAATTATAGGAATTATCCTTTTTACTCGATTTGGGAAGGATTAATTCTTTACTATCTTTTTAGGAAAATCATGGTTTACTTGAAATTAATTTAGTTTCTGTAAAGAGGGCTATAATAATGCTCGAGAAGACAAGTTCAAATTGGGCGTTCCAAATAATGGCTTTTATTCACGACAATCCTCTTCGTAGAAAGTTTTCAAATCCTGAAAAGACCCTGATTGATGCAGGATTAGCTAAAGGACAAAATGTTCTTGAAATTGGATGTGGACCAGGTTTTTTTACAATTCCAGCCAGTAATCTTGTAACTAAAACAGGGAAAGTGACCACAATAGATATCCATCCATTAGCGATTAGTAAAGTTCAAGAGAAATTACAAAAATCAAATATTTCGAACGTGGAGGTATATTTAGCAAATGCAAAGGATATTCCAGTTCCTGAGGACAGTATAGATCTTGTATTTTTCTTTGGATTGCCAAGAATGTTGAGAGATCGGTCTCTAATGGAGCAGGTGCTAAACGAAATTGCTCGAGTATGTCGAGCTGATGGAAAAATAGCAATTAAGTCCTTTAATAAATCTCTAAAAGCTCTTTTGCAGATTCACGGATTCTCATTTTTAGAGTTGATAAATGGAATTCAAATATACAAAAAAGAATAATTAATTTTTTTTGAATCTATAGATTTTATTTGGTGTTTATTGCTTTAAATCGCGAATAATTAAAAGGGATAAAATCAATGGCTAAGCTAATATTAAAAAAAAAATAAGAAGACCTGTAAAACATGAATTATCGTAAGATCTCTCCACGAATCATAGCCATCTTTGGAATATTGGCAATTATACCTCTACTTATTGCGACAATAATTGGTTTTCATTTAATCAACCAAACTTCGAATCAAGCTACTGAGATCGCAAAAGATCAGGCATTCTCTGCTGCTCAATCGGAATTGAAATACCGTGTATATGCTGAAACAGGAATTCTAGAGACTTATTTTGCCAGCTATAACAGTGAAATTCTTAATCTACGATGTTTTGTGCAAAATCTCTTATTAAGTCCTATAGAAGATGATCGATGGACTTTAATAAAGCAATTCCCTGGAGGAGCTTGGGGTCTCTCTTCGGACGTCGGAATCGGAGACATATTCATTCCTAGTTTCGTTTCTCTTAATAATACAGTTAATCAAACATTATCTGTCTTTTCATCTATAGGAATTTATTTTTCTTCCTTTGTGAACTCCCCATCAGTTTATCAGGTGTATTTAGGAACAGAGGTTGGTGTTAACAGGTTTTTTCCTTATGTAAATCTCACAGAGATTACTCCAAGCTCAGAATTCGATTCAAGACAAAGACCTTGGTATATTGGAGCGAAAGAAAAGAATGGAACGTTCTGGTCTATATATACAGATGCTTTAGCTAATCGGCTAGTAGCTACATTATCTATTCCTTTTTTCAATAATTCCGATTTTTTTGGTGTATTGGGCATTGACCTATCATTTGAGTCGATCAGTGAACGAATCTCTGCTATTGAGTATAAAAATAGTGGTTATGCTATCTTAATTGACCCATCACTAAATATCCTCGTTAAATCTAATATCACCTCTATTCATCGCGGATATGATGAACTAATACAGGCTGAAAACCTCTCCAGCATTAATAACACGGATCTTCTTGATAAATTGGACTATATTATTGAAAATCCGCAGGGGAACTTCACAGCGATGCTCTTGACAACAAATGGTGAAATCAAAGAAAAATTAATTGTTTTCCAGCATATCAAAGATCCGAATATGATACTAACTATTGTTGTAGAGAAAGCTGAAATAGCAGAAATAGCTCAGGACTTGGCAGAGATATGGGAACAGAGTGCCGGGCAATATTTATTAACAAATGGGCTAATATTCATTGTATTCATTCTTATCGTGTTTATTGCAGCGTTTGGAATCTTTGGGGTTGCAGTTTTGCGTTATTCCCCTCCAATAGAACAACTTCTCTCAGAGAAGCGTAGAGCTGACATTTTGTTCAATATCATTGGTCATGATCTTAGAAATGCACTACAGGGGCATTTTTTTGCCATAGAATTGCAGGAATCAAAGAAAGACCCTCAGTTTTTGAATACAACCTATAAAAAAATTGAGAAAATAAGTCATCTTATACACCAAATAGGAGAATTAAGATTTTTAACTAGTGATTCAGTCAAAGAGAATTTAATGGATCTTGAATCATTAATGAAAGAAGTTGTAAAACAGATTAATATTGATTATATCCTTAAAGAGAACGAGGAAAAAGACATTATATTAAGAAATACTCTCTCAAAACCTATAAAGGTGCGGTATAATCCGATATTACAAAGTTCATTTGTTGAAATAGGGTTGAATGCATTAATATATAATGCTACCATTAAAAAGGAACTTGTTATTGAGCTTGAAGAAAGAACACCTAATTTTGTACATATATCATTCTCTGATAATGGTTTGGGCATTCAGGAAGAAATGAGGGAAATTTTACAAGATCCACTTCAAAATCTCGATATAAGGACTGGGCTAGGATATGTGATGCTCAATTTAGCTGTTGAATTTTCTCAAGGATATTATCTGATTGAATATCGAGATAAAATTCTAAAAATAGGCACAAAGGTTGAAGTTGTCCTACCACTTGCATAAACACTTTTAATCAAATAAATGCCCTTACTATTCGATTCAATGATTCCTCTAAAGTACTTTGGGGACAAGCAATGTTGATGCGCATGAATCCCTCTCCTCCAGATCCAAAAATGTGTCCTGGATCAAGTGCAACCTTGGCTTCAATTAACTTGGATTGAAGATCTTTTCCTGATAGGTTTAATTCTCTGAAGTCCATCCAAACTAAATATGTACCCTCAGGTTCAATAATTTTCACTTGTGGGAAGTTCTTCCTTAAAAACTTCTTTAAAAATTCTAAATTCTTTTGTAAATATACCATCAGAGCGTCTAACCAATCTTCACATTTACTATACGCAGCTTGTAAGGCGTGTGTTCCAAAAATGTTTGGTGTCATCAAGCCATTTATTCTTAATTGAGTTTTAAATTCTTCTCTTAATTTAGAGTTCGAAATTATGACATTTGAATGATGCAAACCTGCAAGATTAAAGGTTTTACTCCCTGCAGTGCATGTGATGGTATTTTGAGCGAGTTCCTCCGAAATAGATGCAAAAATGGTGTGTTTGATGGAGGGATAGGTCAAATCACAATGAATTTCATCTGAAACTATTAAGACTCCATTACTAAAACAAATTTCTCCCAACCGTTCTAATTCTTCTTTTATCCACACACGCCCAACAGGATTATGGGGACTGCATAAAATTATCATTTTTGTAAGTGGATCTTTAACTTTCTTCTCCAAGTCTTCAAAATCCATTGTATATCTACCATTTTCCAGTTTCAAGTCGTTAGAGGCAACAATTCTCCCGTTTGATATGATTCCAGATGCAAAGGGATAATACACAGGATTTTGAATGATAATCTTATCCCCCGGATGGCTGAATCGCTGAATTATATAATAACACGCTGGAACAATTCCAGGGGCATGAACAAACCAATCCTTTTTGATGTTCCAGTTATATCGTCTAGAAAACCATGAAATTACACTTTCAAAATACTCAGGCCAACCTGCAGTTCCATACCCAAAAATTCCATGTTTTGCTCGTGCCACAAGAGCATCAATTACTGGTTGAGGAGCCCGAAAGTCCATATCTGCAACCCATAATGGAAGAAGGTTTTCTCCTTTGAAATATTCTTTTAGAAATTCATCATTCCATTTAATTGAATCTGTTTTTCGACGATCGATTACTTGATCAAAATTATAAGTATTATTCACTTTAATTGTCACCAATCTATGGGGAGGACTATTTAATTTTAGGACTTTGGTCAATCGCAGTCAATAACTCTTTGTATAAGAAATTTATATAAGAAATTTATATTTCAATATGCTTTATTAGCTCCAAATCCTTGAATTCCATCTTAACTTCTAGCTTTGTGAATACATCCTAGTATCAAACAATTTGTTGATTTGCCAACACCCACGATTATTATCTGCACCGAACGCGCATAATTTCTCTGGGTTACCTGCATTATAGGCTTTCCTCCCAAAATACCAACAGAAATGGCATTGCATTTTCCCGATGCCAAAAGGCCAATTTTGTTTCTGGTTTTTAATACGAACTTCCTCACATAATTCCAAAGCGATTTTCTGGGGAATTAATCTTTTTTCTTGTTTCATAGTTTCCATCTCATGAATTATTTTTAATTTAATTAACAATTAATTACTAATTTAAACGTTTTGACATTTTAAAGTGAAGAAAAGCTCATATGGGACGAAATTTAGCTTCCCAATTTTGCACTCTAGGATTCAAAAACCAGAAAAAGTTCTTTTGATTCCCATCATAACCTTGGATAGAAATTCAGATGGACTCAAAGGATCTTGAAATTATAAAATTACTTCATTCAAGTAGCCGAATGCCTTTTTCTACTGTTGCCAAAAATGTAAAATTGAGTCTCAATGCTGTAAAAAAGCGCGTTAATAAATTGGAAAAAGAGGGTGTTATCAAAGGATATTCATGTGAATTGAGCTTTGGAATTCTAGGCGAAGAAACTGGACTTGCGCGAATCAACGTTTCTAATGCGGCAGAACGCTTAGAAGAAGTAGTGGATATTATTGGTAACCATGAGCTAGTTTTCACAGTTGGTGTGGGGATCGGGAATAAACTAATCGCTGTTTTTACATATAAATCAAGCTCAGAAGTTATAGAGCTTGAGAATTGGCTAAAGTCTATTTCATATGTAGAGAAAGTTGAAATTTTCTTGTTATTATCAAAACCAATAAGCGATAAACCTGAAATCGCTCCTGCAGATTATAAAATAATTACTGAACTAAGAAATAATGGTAGAATGCCATTACAAACCCTTTCAGAACGAACTCAAATTTCAACTCGAACATTGAAGAAAAGACTGGATCGTCTTTCTAGAACAGAGCTCATTTATTTCTCGACAATATTGTCTCCTGGTTCATCCGAAGAATTAATTATATTCACAATCTTCTGCACGTTGAAACTGGAATCGAATAAGATAGAATTTTTTCAAAATTCGATGCGAGCTTTCACTGAGAACTTTTGGGTTGGATGGATAGTTGTGGAAAAGCCCGTAGTTATTTTAAGCTTCTTTGCTCCAAACATAAAAATGATTAGAAATATAGAAGAGGAGCTTAAAGAAAGATTCCCAGATGTAACTTCCACGGATACAGTTACTGGGGGTGAAGGGTTTCATTTTGAAGATTGGAGGGTAAGCCATATAATTGAGATGGCAAAGAGGTATAAAGGATAATTTTAGTTCTGTCTACTAATCCCTATTCATTGATTCACCAAGTACTTGGTATCCTGCGATGAAAAATATTATAGAAATTGATGTAAAACTTAACGATACTGGATTAAGCTTGTTTTTTAATAATAATGAATTTTCAACACAATACCCTCAAAATGTTTGGTCTTCTGTTCCTAAATCTGTAAAAAATGCCTTCAAGGACAATCTTGCACTAATTGCAACAATGCACTTACCCATGGTATTGCCAGGAGTTTCAGGAATAAAATTTTCAACATCTCGTCCAATATTAGAACCATATCTTTTCCAAAATTTTATTTTCGACATCCCCTCTAATACTGAGGTAGATGGAACGAATACGGATGAAGTGGTACGAAAATTCTTAACATTAGATTTCATTTATAAGGAGTCTGATATATTATATCCAGGTCATTATCCTGTTGAAGATGGTTATAGAGCTTTGGTATCTATGAGTTTTGGGAAAGATTCACTTCTAACATTTGCTTTAGCAGAAGAACTCGGATTAGATCCAAAGATGATTTATATCGTTGAAGATAGTCTCAAATATGAACAAAAACATAAAACTCTTTTAGGAGAAAGATTTCAAAAGGAATTCAATAAAGAATTAAGTATTTTAATACATGAGACAGGAAAATTACGGAATTACACGTTTCTTGGTCTCCCTGAGTCCGAATTTGGCTGGGGTCTTCAAAACACTGAATATGCGTTATCTTTGATCCCATTTGCTTATGCATTTAAAGGTAAGTACATTCTTTTCGGGAATGAGCAATCAACTGCAGCTACATATTTTGATGAAGAGGGGAAATGGAGGATATATCCCTGTTATGATCAAACACATGTATGGACTTCTCATATTGATCAAATCACTCAATTATTTACAGGCCGAACAGTTCGAACAGGTAGTCTAATTGAACCACTGATGGACATTTTTATTCAACGAATACTTATTAGACGTTATTCACAATATGCTGATTATCAGATGAGTTGTTTTACAAGTACAGAAGCAGGAAAAGAATATAGATGGTGTCATGAATGTTCAGTTTGTGCAAAGATGTTTCTTCTTTCTATTGCAGGAGGTATGGATCCGAAAGCTATTGGATTGACACATAATATGCTTTCTAAGCAAAATAAGAACCTTTTTACTTTATTTGGAGGTAGTTCCTCCTTAACCTATGCAAATACAGGACTAGGCCGCGATGAACAGCTTTTTAATTTCTATCTAGCAGCTAAAAGGGGAAATAATTCACCTTTGGTTATGGAATTTAAAGAGAGTAAATTATATCAAGAAGCGAAAGATCGTGAAAATGAATTATTTAATACTTTTATCAAGATCTATGATAGCATCTCGGTTCCTAAAGAGTACAAAAATGAATTAATGTCAATATTCCGTGAAGAAATTAATTTATTTGAAATGTAGAGATAAATTATAAAACTATAATAAAATTGAGCGTTACAAAATGAAAATTGCTTTATGTGTGAATACCCGACTGGATGAGTCTGAATTTCAAGTTGAATATGATCCACCACATACAATTGAATTGATAAGGAATGCGATTGAGAAAAATGGTCATGAATATTCTTTTATAGAAGCTGATGAAGATTTTGTAGCAAATCTACAACTAGCTAAACCCGATCTGGTGTTTAATAGATCTGAGGGTTTACGTGGAGACAGTCGTGAATCTCATGTCCCCGCAATGCTTGAAATGCTTAATATTCCATATATTGGATCAAATGTATTAACAACGGCAGTATGTTTAAACAAAGCCTGGACAAAAAAAATACTTTCTTATCACGGGATTCCTACTCCACATTTCTTTACCGTTAAGACTTTAGATGATCTTAAAAATTATAAAATGATTAATCCAGTTATTCTAAAGCCAAATGAAGAGGGATCTTCGGTAGGAATTAATGAAGACAATGTAGTACACAATAATCAACAACTTACAACAAAACTAAATGAGATGTTTGCAACTTATCGACAACCAATATTAGTCGAAGAATTTATCCAAGGAAGAGAATTTAGTGTTGGTGTAATTGGGGGAATTAATGAAGAATTTGAGGTTCTCTCTATTTTGGAAATTGACTTTTCTCAATTACCTTCAGAAGTTGGTGGAGTTTTTGGTCAGCGCGCTAAAACTACATACGATGATCTAGATCACTACATTTGTCCAGCGAATATTACAGATAAGTTATCTATGCAACTTGTTGACACATCTCTGAATATTTGTAAAGTTCTAGATATAAAAGATTTCGCTAGAATTGATTTTCGGATGGATAAAAATAACCAGATTTATACTCTTGAAATAAATCCATTGCCTGGAATGGATTTTGACTTAGAAAATAAAGATTTCTCATTTTATCCTTATATGGCTATTAAAAGTGGTTATCCTTATAATGATTTAATTTTACGATTAATAAAATCCGCTTGTAAAAGATACAAACTAGAAATCTGATAATCCTTTAAATTCAGATTTCAATTTAATATGGTTTTATATGAATTTTTTAAAATAATCTTATTTAAATGATCAAGATGACAAACATTAATCCTTCTTATTGGAAGAATTTAGAAATAGAGCTGCAGGAAAAGCTACAAACTCCAATGAAACTAATTTTTCCCGATCGTTTGACAAAGAAATTTATGAACTGGTATTTTAACATTGAGAGAGCTGATTTCAGAGAGGATTTACGCTATACAAAAGAAGAGCTTCAAACTAGGTTTCAATATTCAAAAAGATTATTTTTTTTTGTTATAAAGGGAAGAGATCCTATTGCGGTTCTGCTAGGTTATAGAGAACCTAATAGTGACTCTAATCTATTCTACCTTGATACAATCGCTACAATCATTGCTAAAAAAGGGATTGGTGCCTCGATTATGAAATATCTTATTAATTGGACAAAAATGAATGGATTTACGGGGATTAAATTGGATACTGAATTATCTACAGAACGTGGGATATTACTGAAAACCTATTACGAGAAATTTGGATTTAAGGTTATCAATGAAGATGAAAAAGGGGATATTACAATGGAATGTCGATTCTAAAGATCTAAGAACTGCATATGAAATTCCTTGTTAAACATCCAATTATCATCACTCGTATTATAATTAGATAATATAATTATAGATAATTGCTCTTTAGGGTAATAATAAGCTCCAGCAGCCACTCCAAAATCCCCTCCTGCTAATCCATATCGAAAGAGCTCCCCTTCATGATACATCATAGTAATTCCATAACCATAAAAGGATTTCCATGATTCCTCATTTTTCATTAGAACGTGGGGATGGAGAATATCATAGGTAATATCAGATAGTATGCCATTTTTATTTCTTAGTTCACTGATTAATTTATCTAAATCATAAACATTACTAAAAATCCCACCATCTGCCGAACCAACAATAGGTAATCGATAAATGTTCTTTTTCCACCCTTTAATAATCCCTTGATGATAAAAGGGTGTATATCCTTCTGCAACATTTTCATATACTTCATCAAAAGCCAAAAACAAGGTTCTTTCTAATTTAAGCCTCTTTATTACTCGGTGTGTTACATATTCACTATATGTTTGCCCACTTAGGACTTGAATTAGAATACCAAGTAAAATATAAGATGTATTGGTATAGTAAAAAGTCTCACCAATTGGATAAAAGAAATCTACATCATTTAAGTAAGGGAGATAATCAATTGGTGTTTGTAATAAGAAATTAGGGTGTTTTTTCCAGAATGTTTTCCATTGATCTTGGTTCCCAGATGTCTGGTCGTGGAAATATGGATCGATTGTGTAATAACGTTCGACTCCACTTGTATGTGTCAGTAAATGGTGAAAAGTTAATGGTTTCGGTATATCAGCATCAAGCATCTCTAAATATGGATATATGGCGTCAGTTGTTCTCATATTTTTTTCTTTTAATAAAAATAAAATACCTATAGCGGTGAGTAACTTCCCAATAGAAGCAATACCATATATAGTTTCCATGTTGTTTGGAACATGAAAAGATAAGTTAGCAAAACCTGTTGCTCGAGCAAAAACTATTTCATCATTTTTTTTCGCCAAAATTGTGCCCTTAAATTTCTTAGAATCTAAATAGTTTTCCAAAATAATCTGCCCAGTTATGTTTATCTATTTAGAAAGAAATCTAAAACTTTTTAAAATTATTTACTATTCGTAAGTTGTGGTATTGATGTTAAACAAGGTCATTTTACGTGAGGTACGTTTACCTTTAATTGAACCATTTTATATGAGTTTTGGCGTACAAACTCATAATGAATCTATTTTAGTGGAGCTTATCGATGAGGAAGGCTTATCTGGATGGGGAGAAATACCATTAACATATGATCCTTCTTATTGTTATGAAACAACTATGACAGGATGGCATATTTTAAATGATTTTATGTTACCTTTACTAAAAAAAAAGGTAAAAAGCAGAGAATTAACCGATCCTATTAAATTTCAACAAATTTTTCATCCTATTCGTGGCCATCCCATCACTAAAGGTGGATTTGGAATGGCTTATTGGGTATTAAAGGCCGAACAGCAAAATTGTTCTTTGGGGAAGCTTATTGGAAGTAAAAGAACGAGTGTTCCTGTGGGAATCAGTTTGGGAATTCCAAATAACAACGATATAAATCAATTATTTGAAGAAGTTACGGATTCAATGAATGCTGGTTATAAAAGAATTAAAATTAAAATTAAGCCATATAGCTGGGATACTATACCTCTAGAAGCATTAAGAAAAGAATATGGTGATAATTTACCTTTAATGGTTGACGCAAATGGTGGATATACTATAGAAGATATGAATCACCTTAAAAAATTAGACCAATTCAATTTGATGATGATAGAGCAACCACTTGCCTTTAATGATCTCGTGAATCATAGTAGATTACAAAAGGAATTAAAGACACCAATATGCTTAGATGAATCGATCACATCATTCGCTGACACAAAACGGGCATATCATATAAAATCATGTCAATGTATTAATATTAAAGTAACCCGAGTTGGTGGGATAGCAGATGCAGTAAAGATTGCCAAATTTTGTTCTGAAAATCAAATTGGTTGCTGGGGAGGAGGTATGCTCGAAACTGGTATTGGTGGAATGGTTAACTTATTTTTAGAGGCACAAGATGAATACAATTATCCTAGTGATTCTAGTGGTAGCGACACATTATTTTTACAAGATATTATTGATCCTCCAATTCAGTCTATAAATGGGATGGTTAATGTTCCTCAAAATAGCGTAGGACTTGGGATTGAACTGGATCTTGAGAGAATAGAAAAAATTACTGTAAAGAAAAAGGAATTTAGGTTTAATTGATTTTCTTTGTTAATGAAGTAGAGTAAAAACTGAGAGATTCTTTCCAATTATTTGTTTATTAGACAGTTAAAGGAAAGAATTACTGTCTTTGATTCGAGATTTCAAGTATATCTTGAAGTTAGGATGCATATAAATGTACCTTTCAGCATTACATTATTACTAGTGGTTTTAGCTAATACCGCAAGTGTACAAGCAGAAGCGGGATGTACATTCAATCCTTCTTCAATTCTAAGACTACGAGTAAATTCAAGCATCTTTGTTTCACTAGCAGTTTCAGCGAAACCTCCGGATTCATATAAAGCATCTAAAGCCTCTTGTCCATCAAACGAATGCCAATTGGTGAGAGGTTCGTTAATTTTGGTCTCTACAATGTCTTGTGGTGTCAGGTCTTTTATAATTCGACTTTTCATTTTATACGATTTTACTATTGGATTTCCACGTCTAGTGCTACATGCAACCATTTTAGGGAGTTTTGGAATTCTTTTAGAATCAAAAAGTTTCTTGAATCCAAGATGAATGCCTGCAATAGTGGTACCATTTCCAACTGGACATAGAACATAATCAGGTGCCCGACGTAAGTCACTAATTATCTCAAAAGCTATTTCAGCATAAGCGTTAATACTTATTTCCGATGTACCGTTCATTCCTGGATTTGCATCAAACCAATTGTTCTCTCGTGCCATGGTAGAGGATAATATCACCGCTTCTTCGTAAGTTCCATCTACCAAGTGGATAATTGCATTACTATCATTGATAATCTTCAATCTACTTTTGGGAACATGATAATTTCGAGGGATAAAAATGTGAATCTCGGGAATGCGATAATAATTCGAGGCATATGCGATTGCAGCTCCGAAATTGCCACATGAAGCAGTTGTAATTCCTCCATATGGAAGTTTAGCACAGCTGTTAGCAAGAGCTACCGCTATACGATCCTTTTGGGTTCCAGTTGGATTATTTCCTTCAAATTTTAAGTATAATCGTTCACAGGGGATTAATGTAGCTAGATTTCTGGATTCGGTGAAAGTCGTACGTCCGACCATCTTTTGGAGTTTAACCAGTCTCGTATCAGTCTTTACATCTCTAACAATATCTAACGGCTCTTTTAGAGTCGAATCAATTTCAGTAATTGTCTTATTTGGGGATTTTTTACGAGAATTCCTACTCATTTCGATTTCAAGCTCTTTTACGATATATTTTCCTTATTTTTGGTACTTTTAGATATTTTGAAGACAGATGTCTATATTATTTTACATCAAGTCTTTTCTCTTGATTATAGATTTCTAAATATTCCCTGCTTAGAAAACAAAATATTAGTATTTAAATGTTTATCTAAAAGGCGGAAAAGCCATATTTCGTTCTTTTTTAGGAATTAGAAGCATTTATGATGAAAATGAAACCAAAGTGGATTTATTGACATATAATCGTAGGGATAAAATGAACAATTTTCCATTTATACATTATAGTCTTAGATTAAATTTTAGGAGGAGTTCATCTTTCAAAATTAATTCCAAAATTTTTAGAGTTATTGGGAACCGAAAGCAGAAAGCTGACTAATTTGTGTAATTTTAAGTTCTCCAAATAAATAATGGACTCAAACCTGGGCAAGATTTGTTCCTTGTAAATGTACATGTTTCACAAAGGCGATTCCATTCTTGGGGGCCATTCCTTACGCGATATACAGTGATAATACCATAGAATAGAAGGCCAATTAATATCTGAATAATTTGTAAGAGAGGTGTAGGAGCAAAAAAAATAGAATAAATACCTAAAGCAATACCTATTCCTAATAGAAAACGAAAAATTAGTCTTAGTGACCTTTTAGGGGTGTTGAAATACTTAATATTTACTAATCTGAGTATAGTGGGAATCCAAAAGATGATTGCGATGAAGATGAGATTTATCCAAGAAATCTTACTAAATAAACCTCCAAAGATCAGAACTATACCAGCGAGAAAGCCGCTATAGAACCCTGTGCATCCTAAGCAAAAGTACCATCCTTTAAATTTAATTAGATGATTTCTATACTGCCAGCAAATTGGGTGATGCGCTAGAGAATAGCGAATGAACCCCTTAAGTCTATTGAGTTTTGTATTTGCCATAATTTTCAGTACTAAATGATAAAATGTACTAATTATTATTAATCATAACGTTGATCGGGATGTTCTGCTAGCAAGTAGTAGATAATAGCAGCTACTGGACTCAAACAACAGCAAAGTAGTAAACAAATCCCATCATCATATTGATGACGAGTAGAAACATATACATGTTGTGGTTCTCTAGTGGCGCCTCTTGGCCCTGAACCTTCAAAACTTCCTTGAGCAGCTCCACAGTTTGGACAAAATTTTGCTCCTCCTACTTCAGTACCGCAATTTGGACAATAAGACATATTTATTTACTTCCTCACAATTAAAAATTCAAGTATATTCTTTGTAATTCAAATAAAATTTTTTATTTAAGAGAATTATTATTACGGAATAGAACTACAACTCAACTTCCAATATCATTGAATCTATCCCTTTAAATGCTTCAATTGATAATAATAGCTTTAATTCTGGTTTGGATTCTATCGATGCCATTAGAAATCTAGCTTCTGATTTTTTCAGACCAAAAATTGGCCTTTTAAGGTAAGAAATCTTATTTTATACGGTTTATCTTAATTAAATTGCATCAATAATGTAAATCGAAATCTTAAATAGAGAAGCACTCATAGTTTTTCACATGCTTTCACCTAATGAGTTCCAATATACAGCTATTGCCTTGGTCTCATTAGGATTAACTCTTATTGACCTTTTTTTTGCATTACGAGTATACAGAAAGATTAAATCCCTTCCATTAGTCTACCTGATACTAATACATATTTTTTTAGTGCCTTTTTTCCTTTCTCATGCCATTTTATATTTAATTGGAACAAATTATCCCGTACAAATGGATTTCATTTTTCGTACGTCCATTCTCTTTCTATGCTTGATAGTCTGTACCTTAATCTTCTTCTTAGAAGCATTGCGATTCGAAAAGCCATCAAATTCAATCTTAATTCTTGCAGCTTTAGGAGCAGGGAATGGAATTGTCTTAGCTTTTATACCAGATACGGTCTGGTGGGATCCAGTAATTGGTCCATATTTAGCAGATTTTTCTCGGATAGTTTTTGGAGTAGATCTATTCCTAGCAGGGGTGGTCGTAAGTTATCAAATACTTCAATTTATTCCATTCATTCGTTCTGAGCTCTTGAAATCTTCATTGTTACTCTTTGTCGGTTGTTTGTTGCCAATATTAGGCCCTGCGTTTTTAATAGCATCAAAAATCTCATTAGCTATCTGGGGGATAGAAATGTTTACAATTGCTCTCGGAGTCTTGCTAGCTTTAGTTTCAATTATCCGGGATGAGCGCGTTTTGCGAATGGTGCCTTTCAATGTTTACCGCTTGTCTGTTATGAACATGAATCTAGGGTTATCGATTTTTGATGTTCTTTTCGAAGCGAAAAAACTGGGTCCTGATAGTAATACCCTTATTCCTCATCTGATGACTGCTAACCTTCAATTTGTCCAAAATGTCATCTCAGACGCAGAGCGGATCAGATACATTCAAACTGATAACTATCTCTTTATTTTCGAAGCTTGTCAAAATGTAGTGGGATTTTTGATAGCAGATCGGTCATCCAAATTAATTCAGTCAGCATTGAAAGAATTTACAAGAGAATTTGTGCAGCTTTTTGGCCCCACGCTAGATTCGGGCGAAATAAGCCAATTTGCGAAAGCGGATGGCATTATTCAGAAATATTTTGCGTTCCTCCCTCCCTATAAGGTCGTCTCTTTTAATCCCTAGTCCAATGTTAGTCCCATCGCTGACCATTCGTCAAATGATATGCATTACATCCGTTATAGATGGATGAATCGTGCAATTTATAAAGCACAACTATATAATGTATACCGATATATAGGTGCACTAACAGCGTTTGAAACATATAATATCTCCTCGTAACTCACATACATTCCAATCGAATTCCAACATAGGCTAGGAATCCCATGTCTGAAGACAAAAATCGAACTATGACAAACCCTCGTCCTAGATCTGCTATCACTAAAAGTTGGGAACGTGATCTTCGACGTGGGCTTCTTCAGCTAATGATACTGATGTTAATTCGCTTACGTACAGAAGAAGCTCATGGATATGGTCTTATCAAACTCATTCGAGAGACTGGTATTGAATTAAAAGCTGGGACTATCTATCCCTTATTAAGTCGGTTGGAAAAGGATGGATTAATTTCTTCAATCCTTGCTGATGATAATGATTCTCCTGGTTTACCCCGGAGAATTTATACTATTACTTTGAAAGGTGAAGATATGATCGAGGAGATGATTGATACATACTTTGATTATCATTCGTTTGTATATAATTGGTACCAAGAAATTACCGATCAAAAGAAAAAATGAAGGTTGTTAATAAATGAAATCTTTCGAAATTGATGCGAAGAATTTTATTCGGTCATATATTGATAGTGTGGAAGAATATTTACGGAAACATACTCAACTTCATCCCAATGAAATTGATGGGCTCCTCAATGAGATAAATGATTTTATATATTTGCGGAGTGAGGAATTATGTCGAGGGAAGAAGGTTCAGTATGCTGATGTCTTAAAAGCGATTGAAGAATGCGGAAGTCCTTCTGAAATTGGAGAGCAATATCATGATTTAGATTCTACTGAACCATTAGAACGTTTTTCTCCAAAATCCCAACAGAAGATAGGAACATCACTCAGAAAGACCGTTTCAAAAGCTTTTTCTTCTTCAAAAAGGGAAGAGGATTCTGATGAGGGAACAGTCCAATCTGCATCCAAATTTATAAGCATATATCGAATATCACCCCTTTTTACTGCTTATCGATTGATTTTCCTATGGATTGTGGGATTAGCTTTACTAGCATTAATTACATATGATCCTTTTTCAATGCATAAATTTTATACCTGGCTCTATTCTAGTGATATTTACGTCATAGATTTTGATCAAGTCAGTAATTGGGCTTATAATCTTGCAATTAGTTCAATCATTTTACTTCTACTCCTCTTTGGATGGGAAGGATATATTGTTGACCGAATAAAAGAAAGATTATTTCTCAAACAAAATGCAAATCGTAGAATAGATGATTTGGTATTGATTTGGATATCCCGTTTGACCATCACTACAATAATACTAAAGATGTCGTTATACTATTATCACCATTATACTCTTTTCTTCGCTCTCGTCTTTCTGTTAATTGTTGTCCTTATTGAAAGGCGATTTTATTCCCAATTTTGGACAGAAAAGCTTGCTCCGTTATTTGCCAATTTGGGTGCAAAATTATTGCAGGTTTCTGATACAACTCCCCAACCCCAAATCCGTTCCTTTAAATCATATTATCAGCAGTTAACTAAACCCGAAAAACTATTAGGATTCGTGTTATTGGTTACTTTCCTCTCAACTTTTATATACCCGTGGATGTACTTACCTTCATTTTTATCCCCCCTTTATTCCCATTATCACTACTTTAACGCGTTTTCTTTTGAAGATTATACTCAGATTCAGGCTGGTGTTTTCATTTTTCTTTCTTTAATTGCATTGACTTTTGCAATTGGATCAATTATCTATTATCGATATAAAGCAGATAATTCATTAGATCCTACGTTATTTAATAGCGAATCTGACTTGATTACTTGGTTAATAAGATTATTAACTCTGAAAGGTTTGTTAATTGCTGCTTTTCTCCCTGATCAAATCGGCCGTAGTTATGCATATATTCTTCTGATCACTATGCTTATAATTGCTGAAATAGCCACCAATAGATTCGGGGGAGATGTGTTACGCTCCTTGTTCGGTTATACTCTTCTTTCACTTGGCACTACTGAGGATTCCGCTTTACCTGACAAGTTCAACTTTCCAGTAGAAATCATGCGTTCTATTCCTCGTCATAAAGCGGAGTCTGAATCGATTACTCCTCATATAGAATCCATGTCAAAGACTCCTCCAAAAATTTATTCTCGCCCTATTGAAGTGCACCCTCCTCCTGAAATTCTTCAAAAACCTATTGTGGTTCAACAATCTGCACCTCCTTCAGCATTTCGACGTGGGATATCTTTATTCCTTAAATCCATCTTTTTAACATTTGAGATGCTATTTTTGTCGTTCTACGAGGCCATTCTAGCTTTTATAATTATTCTCACAACAAATAATCTAGAGGGATCATACTCTGTGCCTCTGTTTCAATTTAATGTAGCAGGAACTTTCCTTCATGAGATGTTCTGGGATCAAGTTGGATATACTGGAATTCTTACAATTGGTGGATTTACTATTTGGACATGGTACGCGTTAGGTATGCTTACTGTACAACTGATTTTTGTAAACATCCTTGATTGGTATTCAATCATAGCCCGTAATTCTAAAGATGTAATTGCATTGATAGGCCGGAATTTAAGTCGAATATTTCTTCTATGTCTTCTGGGGTATGTGATTAACTACCTCTGGACAAATGATCCATATTTGATCCTCCAAATGCTTATTTTAGTCGGTCTTGTTGTATTCTCCGAAACATCTGCGTGGAAAATCCGCTCTGAGAGAAAAAAATTAGATCGTGAATTAAAACTTCAAGAAGATAAAGGCAGGAATAATTCCATATCTGTAAACTAATCTATCTAGGGGAGGTTTTCTTTCTAAAATGATCATTACCTCGAAATATAAATTTATAAGAGGAAATGAATAAGGAGAAAAATAGGTTGGAATTATTGATGATGAGTCTAAATGCGACATCTTGTGTCAATTTTATGGCACTCGTCACACCCGGTATCGTGTACGCCTAATTTTTTTGTGAAGATTTTGTTGCCATTCCAACCATAATGTTTTTGCTCGTCTTCAGCATCCAAATCTTCCTTAAATCTTATATGACACCTTTAAATGGTGATTATGCCACTGCTTTTAGTTTTATTTGTGGTTAGAAGGTGATAATCTAAATAAATATTAAAATTATTATTTTATGAGTAATAAGTTGTGTTCAGAATGTCTCTGATGAATCAATTAACTGAAGAAAGAGCTGAATTTACATCAAGTGATATTAAGAGAAATATTCATATCTTTCAAATAACTGCGATAGATATCACAGTTTTATTGGTACCAGTAATTGTCTTACTCTGGCAAGAAGCTGGTTTGCACTTCCATGAAATGATTTTCCTTCAAGGACTATTTGTTTTGCCCCTATTACTTTTGGAAGTACCTAGCGGGTCAATTGCCGATTATTGGAGTCGAAAAGGATCACTTACTATCTTTCATGGATTCTTTGGTTTAGCTATGTTGTTATATGCATTTGGAAACACGTTCCTGGCATTTGCAATGGCAGAAATCGTTGCTGGAATCGGACTTGCGTTTGCAACTGGAAGCGATACCGCTCTTATCTATGATTCATTATTAATCCAGAAACAAAAAGATGTAGATCGATTATTTGGCCAAATAATGTCCCAGAGGATGACAATAACGTTTGTAGGAGCAGCTATTGGAGCTA
Source organism: Candidatus Heimdallarchaeota archaeon (assembly GCA_011364965.1). Classification (GTDB taxonomy): domain Archaea; phylum Asgardarchaeota; class Heimdallarchaeia; order Hodarchaeales; family Hodarchaeaceae; genus Hodarchaeum. Next base: position 188,931 of record RDOB01000003.1, on the reverse strand, counting down.
TTTTAGGTGGTTACATAGCAACTTTTACCTTAATCCGTTTGCCGATATTTTTCGCGTTTTTAGGTCATATTTTACAAGCAATTCTAGTATATTTTGGTTATAGGGAACCCCCTTGCATGAAAGCAAAGTCTCCCAAAATTGCTATCGGAAATGCGTTGAATGGTTTATTTAGGAATAATGAGCTTAAGTTAATCATAATTTTCAGCTTAACAGGTATAGTTTTCGGTAAAATTGGTTTTTGGGCTGTCCAACATCGATTCGTAGATGATTTTTTCATTACGCCTTTGCAAATGGGTTTTATTCTTTCTGGCTTTAATATTGTAGCAGCAACAAGCTCAATGCTAATTCGAAGCAAAATTGGGATATTTTCTTATGCTTACAGTTTTTTCTTTATCCTCGTCATTGATATGAGTTATTTGTGGGCTTTGATAGCAATGCCAAATCTCTTCGGAGTTTTTATTATTTCATTATCTACTCAAGTAACTCGGGGCATTCGAACGCCGCTAATGCAGTCATATTTGCAGCAGAAAATAGCTTCAAACGTTAGAGCCACATTTAGCTCTATTATCTCATTTACTGGATCGCTTGTGTATATAGCTTTAACATTTGTATTCGAAATTTTCGCTTTCTCGCGGGATTCAACATTAGCTTTTTGTGGTCTTTGTATGATTCTGGTGATTTTCGGATATCTTGCATTGCAGTTGAACATTACATCTTCAAAAGCCAATCCTGTGCTTCAAAGTTAGAAAAAATTAAGGGAGTATCTTGAATATATTCTAAGATCTCATCTCCTTCCTTTTTTCATTCAGTATAATGTAAAACTTTTAAATTTTCAAAATCCTATGCTCATAGGAATGATTGTTCGTGATACACCTTGAGCGTAAATTGACTCCAACTCCCTTATTTTCCATTCATGGTGAGCTGGGGTATTTTGAGCTCTTTCAGGGTAAAATAAAACTTCCATTAATGATTCTGGGGCCACGAGGATTCGGTAAGAGTGAGCTTTTCCATTTATTATATCAGCAATTCAACGATGACTATGTGAAATTTACTCCTGTGGCCTCTGACGGTATTACGTTCCAGCAAATTGGAAACCATGAACTTATATTTTACTCCAAAGGCAAAGATATCTCTATCCGTGGTAAAGACGGTTTAGATTGGGATAGAAAGCTACCTGTTGATATAAAGTTCGATAAAGAATTTCGAATTAATATTAATGATATGAAATATGGAATTCTCTTAGTTGGCGCCTTGGGAATCGAGAAACGAGCTCGCCAAGAATATAGAGAAATTATCCATAACCGAGGACATAAGATCAATTTTAAATCTCAAATTTCTCTTTCTAGAATTAATGATCCTCAAAGGTATCTGTTCACCCTCATTCGTGATATAAAAATTAATCCTCCATATTGGAAACAAATCGAGGTGTCATCTTCGGGCCGATTATCTAAAATTGATGATGAATTTCGGTTGATTTCCAAGATTATCGAGTATTTTCCCACTCGTATACTTGAGCTGACTCTTCCTGAAAACAAAAACAAATGGGGCCAGTTGAATGACATTTTTCGTGCACTGGTGTTAAACATGGATCGGTTGATAATAAGCTCTGTTGAATACTCTCTATCGCGAATGATAAAAGCTAAAACATCAGATTTAATTAGTCAGCTTCAACATGAATGGCGTTTTCCTAAGGATAGACAATTACCAGATCTTTCAGGTATCCCTGAGATCGTAATGATAAAATCGTGGTTAGAAAATAAAATACGTCAGCATAAACAAGAAAAAGTAAAGGTGGATCTTCCCAGAAGAGTCGAGGAGAGCATACAGCTCGGGCTGATTGGTGTCCAAACTGCGTTTTTAGAGGAACTGGGAAGTATCTTGAGAGATCGAGAAAAACGTATTCAGGTTGATGAGCTTAGTAAAGTAATTGTAGCAAATAGTATTATAATTGATGATTTATATAGTACTGTCTCAGGTATGATTGGAGAGAAAAGCGTCCTTCCCGAGATTAAAGAGCAAATTTCAAAGACTAAGGATGAAATTTATTCTGCTAGAAAGTTCCTTCAGGATGTAAAAGAAGGAAAAATCTAAGTTCCTTCTTTTTGTTCTTCAATATTTGGTTTTGCTTATTTACAGAACTAGCTTGCGATTAGAATAATAAAAGGAACATATAAACCTTGATCAGTAGCTTAAGAATATTACTCTCTCTTGCTCTAAATGAGTTGACTAATTTTTTTATTGGAATTATAGTCCCAGTTCTTTTTTAATGAGAGTTTTTAGTAACTCTTTCTGCATTTTTTCCTTCGTGGGGATATTTGTATCACCCATGATCTTTTTCCCTGCTTCAAGCAATCGTTCTTTTGCAATTTCTTTTGCGCCTGTTTCATTGATAATTTCTTTAACTGCAGCATTTAATGCCGTATTTAATGCTTCTTTGCCTACTCCTTTCGCTAATCCACCTATTTTCTTCATATAATTCTCACCTATTTGTTTTTATGTCCATATGTAGTTCTAGGATTAAATGATTTAAGTCCTACCAGATGGGTTTATTTATTAAATGATATAGTGGGATTAAAATGGTATCGATTTTAGAACAGAGTAAGGAGCTTTCATCTTCAATCATTGGGTGGAGACGTCATTTTCATCAGTATCCTGAACTAGGATTTAATGAATATAAGACAGCAGAGTATATTTCAAGCCTCTTGGAGGAATTCGGGGTTGAAGTTCAACGAAATATCGGAAGAACCGGACTTGTAGGAATATTAGGTGAGGGAAACCCCTGTATTGCTTTACGCGCAGATATGGATGCCTTACCTATTCATGATATAAAAACTGTTGAATATGCTTCAAAAGTTCCAGGTGTAATGCACGCATGTGGTCATGATGCTCATATGGCGATGTTACTAGGAGTGGCGAAATTATTAGCAGGGGTCAATCTCTCTGAAGGGTCAATAAAATTTATTTTTCAACCTTTTGAGGAAGGTCAAGATAAAGATGGAGTTGGAGGTGCCGATGCAATGCTAAAGGATGGCGTACTGGATGGGGTGGATGCTATTATCGGGCAACATGTCAATGCAGAGTTAGAATCAGGAGTCTTTCAAATAAAATCAGGATATTTTTCTGCTGCTGTTGATACTTTTTCGGGTGAGATCACAGGAAAAGGTTGTCACGGCGCGTATCCTCATTTAGGAATTGATCCTATCTTTATTAGTGCTCAGGTAATTAATGCAGTTCAAGCAGTAATTAGTCGACGAATTGACCCCTTGGAACCCGCAGTGATATCTTTTGGTAAAATTCACGGTGGAACAGCAGCCAATATCATACCTCCCAAAGTTGAATTAGACGGAACCATCCGTTCATTAAATCCATCTGTCCGTTCAATACTGCAAAAGGATTTAGAACGAGCATTTCAGCTTTCTCGTAATTTCGGGGGAAATTATCGATTGAAAATTATTAAGGGTTATCCTTCCATTAATAATCATAGCGAATTGGTTACTCTTCTTCGAGAGGTTGCTATAGAAATTCTCCCTACAGAAAAGATTATTGAAGGAGGATTAGGAATGGGAGCTGAGGATTTTTCAGTTTTTTCAGATTCCATCCCAGGTGCTTTTTACTACTTAGGGGTTCAATTAAATCCCGCTACTTCACATCATGCACCCGATTTTGATATAGATGATTCAGTATTGTATATCGGAACAGCAATTCTAGCTAATGCTGCAGTGAAATTTCTCAGTAGAGAAAAAAAACTTTAGATATAAGTCAATTCGCTCTCTCGATGTCGCAGCAATATATATTCGGGATTTCTGATTTCATGGGAATCTGTATCAAAACGTTCATCTCTGAAAGTATATGGAAAATATGCTCCTAAGCCAAAAATCGCTAATCTCCCTACCGGATGCCGTGAACCAAAAAGTGAGAGAGATATTTTGCGAACTAGGTCGCGTGTTTTTCCTTCGTTTGTAATTCCTATTGCATGGATACTTTCGTGAAGCAATAAATGGAATAAATATGCTTGGTAGAGCTCGAAAGTTGTCTCATTACGCATCACTCTTAGAGCGGATTTATTGAGATAAATTTCATTTGTACCCACTAAATGAAAACCTCCAACGAAATTTCCTTGATTATATCCGAGTTCAACCAATCCAAGTAAGATGCCATACCGTGATCTGTTCAAAAAATACCTAATTACTTTTGTTACATACTCATAAATACTTGAGTAATCGTGTGAATCAAGATTTGCGTATTCCTGCTGGAGTGCTGTAATGTCTTCCTTTCTGATCACTCTTTAATCCCATATTCCACTAATCTTTAAAGTTATAAATTGACTAGGTTTTGAGAGTCGTATATGTGACTTTCAGTAGAGAAAGTTAAAGGGAGAATTGATGAGAAGCTTCATTGATTTTGTTCATCACCTTTCATATAAATGGTTTCTGCTGCTTTTGGTTTAAATTGGTAGGAAACAGAACCCCAATTGGTAATTAGGTCTTCCTTTTCAGATCTTTTTCGGATATTTTCAATTGTTTCTAGATGAGCTGACTGGAGGTAATTAGCTGCTAATAAAGAAGATCCAACAATAATGGAACCCAAAAGAAGGAGAAATAATCCTATAGTCCAAAAACCTAGGAGAATTAACCCAAAAATATCAAAAGTGAACCCTGCAACTTCTATTTGACCAGTGGATTTTGGATATTTGGCTATTGCTTGTGTAACTTCTACAGCTAAGGCTCCAAGAGAAATAATACCAGAAAATCCTACCACGATTCCCAATCCATCTCTCAGAATTTTCCCTAAAGGTTTTACAGCAATAATATCTCCTTGGGGAGAGATTTCTAACCGTTTAAATCCTCCTTCATTATATGCCCAAATGGCTGGGAAGTAAACTAGGAGTAAAATTAATACAATGGGAGAGATTAGTGGACTTAGAGCTAACGCTTCAATTTTATCCTCTCCAGGATAATTTTGGACAAAGAAAATCGTTAGGATGGAGGCCAGTGCAGTTGGAAAAAATATCATATCATACCATCGTTGTTTGAAAAGCTCCCTGAAGGTTGATCTTACTGTTGAAAGATCAATAATGTCGACAAATCGTTCTTCAACAAAAAATTCCCCATTAAAGTCGAAAAATGGGATAAATCGGACTAGTTTTCCTAATTTTCCGTTAAGAGATTTCAACAAATAAAAGGTCCATCTCTGTCCTCCAAATATATGCGCTAATTTAGTAATAATAAGAAAAAAGGCCATAAGAATTCCTATACCTCCCCCTATTGCTACAGTTGTAAGAAGAGTTCGACCAATGAATAGAAACTCGCCAAGGAGGTTATTGTAAATATCCGATATAATCCGTGATAACCATTGCAATACTCCCCGTGTTTGAACAATAAAATAATCTCCAATAAATTCTGGTTTTTCGGGAATTTCTGATCCTACTGGAGCATCAATTATTCTTTTATATATAGGGTAATTCTCACCTGGCCTATATTTTAATCCAATTTCTTTTGTTCTAAAATTGACATTTATATGCTCAGGTTTTGCCTCAATTTCCCAAATCACTCCCAAGTAACTGTAGAATTCAAGTTTTCCCCAGTTATCGGTAGCATCTGGATCTCCCATAAAATATACTATCGATCCGTTTTGTCTGACTTCTTCAACAAACCAAAATCTAAAATTTTCAATTCTTAGACCAGTATCAGTCAGAGCGTAAACACGTTCTCCATCATCAGCAATAGTTATGTTTGGGTAATAAATTCCATTTTCTTGATCCCAGTATCCTAAAAAGATCAGTGGTCCCATCTGTTGCCGAATTTCTGAAATAACAGGATTTCTTGTAATTTCATAAGGAGTATTTGGCAGAATAATAGCAGTGGCAATAAACATTGACCCTAGGACTGCGCAAAAAGCAGAAAATAGCCAGATTATAATAAAAAATAATATCTTTGTTCTCGTTTTCATCTTGGTTAATCGATAAACCATGGGAATTCATCCTCATTTACTTAATCTGATACTTGGAAGGGTTAAATGACATTATACCCTATCTTTATCGATCAGATAATTTTAACCTTCTTATTTGGATTTTTATGTTATCCGAGTACTAGATAGGAATTTCGGGCTTAATTTATAAAAGAAGTTAAAATCATTTGTTTTTCACAACTTTTCAGATTAGAAAACCGTACTCCGATCAATCGAACTTTTTTTGATGAATGAACATATTCCTGGAGTAATAACATTGCCGTGTTTCGAATAACATTTTCATTATTGATATAATTCCGATAAGTATGGCTTCTGGTATAGGTATCAAATCCTTCAAAACGAATTTTAATTGTTATTGTTCTACAGAGTAATTCTTTCTTATGTAAATTTTCAATTAACCTGTGAATGGTTTCATTAACTCGTTGTTCAATTAATTGCCAATTACTTTGATCCTTACCAAATGTACGTTCGGATCCAATCGATTTACGCTCTGAAGAGGAATATCCAACCTCACGAACATTTAAGCCTTTAACTACCTTCTGTAAATATAATCCATAGTCTCCCAACAAAGAATAGATTTTAATTCTGGACAATGATGCGATTTGACCGATATTTATTATTCCGAGCTTCTGAAGACTTTTTTCAGTTTTTTTACCTACTCCGACGATTTTTCTTACTGATAAATGATAGATTTTCTCTTCTAATTCGGAATTATGCACTGAAGTAATTCCTTTTGGTTTCTCGAGATCCGAAGCTATTTTTGCTATACTTTTTGTTTCTGAAATGCCAATTGAAACTGAAAGAGATAATTTATGAAAAATCCTATCTTGAATAATCTTTGCAAGTGCCATAGGAGACGAACCATATCTATTCCACGATTCTGACACATCCAAGTAAGCTTCATCTATTCCAGCCTGTTGAAATTTATCTGCATATGATTCTAAAATTTCCATCACTTTGATTGATTCCTCATTATATGTTGGAAAGGAGATCTGCTTTCCAGAGCATACATATATTCCCTCTGGACAAAGACGAAAAGCTTGCGAGATGGGCATGGCTGAGTGTATACCATATTTTCGAGCTACATATGAACAAGTTGACACAACCCCCCTTCCGTTTCCATTCCGGGGATCTGCGCCGATTATAACTGGTAAATCTTGTAAAAAAGGGTTATATTTTATGTGAACTGAAGCAAAGAAAGAATCAAGATCAATATGAAATATCACTTGACTCCAGTTCATCATGTTACCCGCAGGTTGACAATTCAAATACAACAATATAAGCTAAAAACTGCGAAGTCAAAATGTTATTCTTCTAGATATCCATGGATGAGATTGATCTAATTACTTTTTATTGATATCTAAAAATAAGGCAATGAGAGTTTTATTCCGTAAATTTAAATGGATTTTGACTACTACATATTATTTTAAAGAAAATCTATTTCGTTTTTAAATGAAAGTTCTCTCTTGATTATAGGGTCATAAGAACATTTGACAGTGATTACCTTTACTCCAGCTTTCATTGCTTTAAAAAGAGTTTTTGTAAATATGGGGTCTGTTTTTACATTTGGAGTAAAAGACATAGCATCTTCTCTTTTAATTACAAACACCACAAAAGCTTCATACCCAGTATCTAATGATGATATCAATTCATTAAGATGTTTGACTCCTCTTACCGTTGGGGCGTCTGGAAAAAGAGCTACTCCATTCTCCACTAAAGTAGCGCTTTTTATTTCTAATAAAGCTCTTTTTTGGATTTTTCGATGTTCTAAAAGGAAATCTATTCTGCTTCTACCAAAAGTAAATTCGGATTTTATGATTTTGTATTCTAGAAAAGAGGGGATCTGCATAAAATCTGATAAAAAGAGTTTATTAGCTATTTGTGAATCAATATTTACCCATATTTTTCCTTTTTTTACTCCTACAAGGGAATAATTGGTTTTTCTAGATACATTATCACTTTTTCTTAAAATTATTTCTGCGTTTGGAATCAATAATTCCTTTAATCGTCCTGGATCAGGAACATGCGCCTTAACGTGTTCAGTAGAGTTTTCTCCAGCTGTGATTTCGACTATAGATAAAAATCGATTGGGACGCTGTAGGAATCGGCCTGGTGTATAATTTTCCTCTAATTTCATTATTAAAACAGCTACAGCAGATTTACTCAATATCTAAATATTTTTTTTCCGTTCTAAAGGTTTTCTTTGCGATAGGGGAATTCCTATAAAGGAAAATTAAGCTAACATTTGTAGACTTTCTTTTCTTTGAGAAAAAAATAAAAACGAAGAGCTTAAATTAGAGAGATAAGCGAATATATCGTATCAGAAGTGTTCTTCAAATTAATCCATCCATCCTTTAAAACACACAAGAGCTACCTAAGTGAACAAAATGTCTGGAGAAGCTAAAACAATTGATCCTGAGACCTTAGCCAAATTCAGGGGAGTAATAAAGAAGGCAGTATCAATTGCTGAGGATGGTGCTTTCAAAAAAGCGATACAATTACTAGAAAAATCACTTAAAGATGCTGAAAAACTCTCATTTATCCAACCAGAAGTAGACCTTAAGAATCAACTTGGAATATTCCATTGGAAGAATAATGCCTTTAATAAGTTTTTAGAAATTACTGCGGAATCTTTAGCTATTGCTAGAGCCCATAATTACAAGAAAGGTATTGCGGAAGCGTTATTAAATTTAGCATGGGTCTTAGCGATGGAACGGAAAGACTTCATAAAAGCTTTCGATTTTACAGAGGAAGCTTTAGAGGTAGCTGAAGATATTGGTTATGAAAAGGGAATGGCAACTAGTTTATACATAATATCGACTGCCTATAAGCATAAACGCATGGAGGAGAAAGCTAGCTACTATCTTGAGAAATCCCTTCAAATTTCCATGAGGTTAGCAGATGAAGCGGATTTGTTAACTCCTAGCGAGGCAGGTCTTACCGAAGAGGAGAAAGCTCAGCTCAAAGGGGCGTTAGATTTACTTTAATTCTGTTTTTACTCTCTTTTTATTTTTTGTAAAGAAGTTCCCTTTTTAGATCCTTTTTACCAATATTTTCATTTACCATGAATTTCATACTAAAAATAAGAAAAATATGTTACATCATTTTATTAAGGTCTTTAAGAGGAACTCGGTTTAAGGTTGAAAAATTAGGATTTACGGATTATGACAGTTTCAATTAAACTTTCCCAAAATCAAAAGCAAGTAATAGTGGGATTATTGTCTTATCCAATGAGTTCGGATTCTTTTATTGCAGAAAAACTAGGTGTGAAGCGATCAACCTTTGCAACAGTTAAAAAGAAGATTTTAGAACCTGAGGGCTCCTCTCCACTCCTATATCCCATTAATGTCCCAAATTTTCGGGTATTAGGTGCTGAATTATTTTCATTAACAATTGCAAAGCTTAATTCAAAAGCTTTAGCGACAATATCAGAATCTGATGCGTTTGAGCGATTACAACAATTATATAATGTAGTAAAGACTAGTATTGAGCCATCTCCGAGTCGTGCATTAGTAATATTGATCAATAGAAACTATACAGATTTCACAATAGTTCATCATTCATTCGTTCATTATTACTTAGATTTTAAATTGCTTTCTCCAACGGATTTAACTCGATATATAATATCATTTCCATCAGGAGGATTTTATAGGTTTTTACAATACTCTGAAGCTCTAGCAAACATTTGGGAAATAAAAGTACCTGATCCTCCTACTGTTCCTATATTTAATGGAACAGAGGTTGATATAAGCCAAATTTCTCCCTTGGGTTGGCAGGTATTTGATTCACTAATAAGATTTCCAAACGCAACAATTGTAGATTTATGCCAACAACTCTCGAAACCTCGAAATACGATTACTAGGTGGGTTAAGAAATTCCAAAGTCTCAATTTATATCAGCAACGATATATACCTGATTTGACCACTCTTGGTTTTAATATTCAATTAATTGCGACAGTGTCTATCCAAGGTCTAGAGAAAGTTGATCGTGAGAAAATCAGGACATTAATTCAACAATATTTTTCCCCTACTGATTTATTTTTAACTTATGACAAAATAATATTCTTCTCCATATTTCACGATTATTATGATTTACGAGAGGTCGAGGGTAGGTTCTTTGGTGAAATGAATAGATTTAATTTACCTTCTGATCTAAATAAAATTGTTATGTCGTTAGATAATATTATTTCCTTGAAAGATTATAAAGAGTCATTTTCTAGTTTGGTTCATTATTTGAGGGAGCAAGAAGGATATTTGTTAAAACAAATTTCCTAGGAAGTTTCAGAAATGCCAGGTAATGCGTTAAAATTAACTAATGATCTTTCTACAAGAGAGAAAAAGGTACTAACTAGCATAATTCAATATCCATCTTCTCCTGATATTGAAATTGCATCTATTGTTGGAATAAAACATTCAACCTTCGCTACAATAAAGAAACGATTAATGAAGCAAAAATACTTCCGTAAATATTATTTACCAAATATAAGTGTTATGGGTGCTGAAATATTCAATATTGATTTGCGTACGATATCAAGTTGTTGTCAAAAGGAATCAAAGCGTCCTGACAGAGAAATTTCTGAGACATTTAGCTTTTTAAGGGAAATTCCCAGTGTCTTTTTTTCCCTTGTTGAGAGTAACCTCTCATTTATCAGTAGTTTTAACCGAAATTATTCTGATTTGGCTAATAGTATGATGAAATTCGATAATTTGGCCTATCAAGAACAAATTCAATTCAGTTCCCACTATAAATTAAATTTTCCAGTATTCCTTTCCAAATTTCCAAGAGTTCTCGATTTTTCTCGAAGCTTAGAATATTACCTTGATGAATCATCTCCAACTTCTCCTTTAAAACAGATATTTCTTCCCATTGACCAAGAATTGAATATTACTAAACTAGGGTGGGAAGTCTTTCTTTCATTGCTTCACAATCCTGGGAGCTCGCCAAGAAAAATAGCTAATCAGCTAGGGAAGCCTAAAACAACCACAACTCGTTGGCTTCGTACTTTTCTTCAAACTGGAATGTTAACAACACGAATCTTGCCAAATTTGGGAAAATTAGGTTATAAAATTGCTTTTCTATCACATATCACAATCATGTCAACTGAAAAATCGTCATTAGAAAAAGCCATTACCATTATAGATGTTAGTCTTACTCCTGCATTTTTAGTACAATCAGCTCATGACATTTTCTATATATCTGTATTTCCCTCTTTTAGAGCAGCTTATGAGGCTGAATTCGATTTCATCCAACGAATGAACACTGAGGATATCCCATTCGACCATTCATTTAGGTATTTCCTTTCCTTACCACATAGTACATTTATTACTAGATTGGACGCCAGTTTAGTACCTTTAATGAATTATTTGGGGGAAGAATTAAGCAAACCTGAATTAACGGTTTAATTAAAAGCTGGAATGGAATCTATTTTTTGTAAAATCCTGCTTGTTATGAAGAAATATTAATTTTTAAAAAGATGGATTTAATAAACAAGCTTGAATAAAGTAAATCACAATAATTAAACATTTAAATAACACTTACACTATCATCCATTCCCGATTATTTGTAATCACAATTTTTCAACTAAATCAAAGAATAAACTAAAGAGGTAAAGACAATAGCCCGCATCCTCCTAGTAGATGACGAGAGAGACCTACTACTCATATATACTAAATTGCTTATGATGGAGGGTCATGAAGTAGTAGATAGTGCATCCAATGGGAAGGAAGCTATCGAGAAATTTGGACAATTGCCAATTAAACCTGATATAATCATTTTGGACTATAGGATGCCTGTTCTTGACGGTCTAGTTGCTATGAGAGAAATTCTTAAGAAAGACCCAAACGCAAAAGTATTATTTGTAAGTGCTGAAAAACGGGTAGAGAAAGAAGCTCTGGAATCGGGAGCAATCGGTTTTTTTACTAAACCCACAAGTATTAGGACACTTTTAGCAGAAATAGACCGAATTCAGCAGCTTCAAACCGAGAAATTACGAACTGAACGTGCTCAACCAAATGTTTAAGCAATGTAGAATAAAAAAAAGGAGGGAGAGGATCGTACCAGATTGATTCTAGGTACAGATTATTTATTTAGTTGCCGCCAATTTAATGTCAGACTCTTTAATGGTCTTTCGACCAGAGTGGCGCGCAATTTCGACTGCGTACTTAGCAATGCTTGTACCATACTCGGTGAGTACTTCATTCAGTCGATCAATAGCGTCAGCTGACACACGGTGGGCACCAGCGTTGCGAATTAACTTCTCAACGCGTGCGGATGCAAATCCTGCCATTTTATTATTCACCTTTTTCTCCGCTGGTAGTTTACCAGCAATTTTCTCTATTTTGTCATTCTTTATAAACATTTTCGTTTGGTTCGGTATTTCTCGATCAAAGAGTCAAATGTTGAGTGTCTAGAACCCATATCAGATACTTCATTGTATGTGCAAAAGGGTCATTTCTCTATAGTATAAACACTTGACTCCTTGTATTCTAGAATAAATTTTATTTTTTAAAATATAAAAAAAATACGTTTATTAAGAAAAAAATAATAGCAATGAGGGGATTTGATTTGATTGAAAACAGATCCATATAATTTCTGGATTCTTATTTTCTCTAGCTGTAGAATGGCAAGAAAGTTATTGAACTTTTATATAGTTGTGTGTGTTTTAATCTATTTTCAAAAATTTGTCAAGGGACTTATTTTTTTCCATCTTTTTTGCTTTGTGTTCAGTTTGGAATTTCTTCTTCAGATGCTCGGTCCATGAAATTGTCATTTTCTCTGGTAGGAGTTGCTTGAGCTTTGAAACTAGTACATCAAAATGAATGTCGGGATTGATTTTTACAGTCTCCATTGTTCCAACAATAACTTTATAGAAGTCCTCGGATCCCCATACTTTATACTGTGGCTGTATTTTAGGAATACCCCAATCTTCTTTTATTCTCGATTCTATTAATTCTCGATATTCTTCATTTATCTCATAACCAATACCTTTACGTCCTGTTAGTCGACAGACTTTTAATGTTGTTCCAGAACCGAGAAATGGATCCACTACTACCTCATTAAATGCTGTGTGCATTCTAATTAATCTATAAGGTATATCCTCTGGAAACGGAGCTGAATGACCAAACCTATTTTCTCCTCTTGAGTTTATTTTGATGACAGGAGAAATATCATCCCAAATACACCTTACAGCCCAATGTCTCCATTCCTCCTTTAGAAGAATGCTTTGCGCAAGATCTTCTTTAGGGACATTGCGAGTCTTACCTGGTTTCACCCACACAAAGATTTGTTCAAAGCTCGTATTAGACGCTATGTTTGTACTTTTGGGATAACTTCCCCAGGAAACATTGGAAATGAATTCAGATTTATCCCAATAATGCATCCCAGACAAGTAGAAGTGATTTTTTCGCATGAATTTTTCGATATCCCAAATGATATTTTGGATAACTCTTCGTCCGTATCCTGATCTCCTACTTTCCAGTGGTAATGGCTGTACATTAATTGCGAATTTACCATTAGGCTGTAAAATCCGAATACATTCAAACCAAACTTTATTTAATGAATTTATATACTCTTGATAACTTTGGCCGTAACCAATCTGTTTTCCTCCGTAATCTCTTACGTTCCAGTAGGGAGGAGATGTACATACCAATGTTACCGATTCAGAGGGGATTTCTTCCATATTTTCAGCTGATTTAAAATAAACCTGCTGGTTTGAGATACTCAATTCATTCATTGATTTTTTTCCTCAGTCTTCACGCGATAAATCTAACTTAAATGTTTCTTTGGAGCTTTTTGATTGTCTCCAATAAATTGGTTGGAATTTTGCCAAATTAAAAGCCCAATTGTCAGTGATTGTAGGGTCAATTGCTATATCAATTACTTCGCCAATAAATAAATCATGATCACCTGTTGCTTTAATTTCAATTAATTTACATTCAAGATTAATTTGACATTCTTTTATTCGGGGGGCTTCTACCATTTTAGATTTTTCGAGCGTGAATCCAATATCTTTGATTTTTTGTGGCGTGTCTCTTGTACTTACCGTTCCAATATAATGCGCTTCTTTTACTTGAGAACTATTTGGGATATTTATTACATACTCTTTATATTGTTCTATAACTGAGTATGAATAACGTTTACGCGTGATTGAGACTCCTACAAGAGGAGGATCGACTGAAAGAGGCATACTCCAAGCAATTGTTAGCCCACTTGGTTTTTTGATTGTACCAGATGTTACTATTACTGTAGGTCTCGGGTACATAAATCTATAACTATTTTGCAAATTCTTAATCGATATTTTCATTTATTTACCTCTCACTAAGCATTTAACTTTGGATGAGATCATAAATCAACTTGATCGCAATGTTTTTAGTAATTGTATATTATTAATATCACTCTGATCATCTTCTTTAGGCGTTTCAATAATCATTGGAATCCTTTTGAAGCGTGGATTCTGCATTAATTCCCTGAAACAATCGATTCCAATATTGCCTTGTCCAATATGTTCGTGATGGTCAACTCCAGATCCAAATTTTCCTTTTGAATCGTTTAAATGGATTAATTTTAATTTCTCTTTACCTAAGCTGTCATTTATTGTGTCAATTACCGCGTGTAAACCCTCTGTGGTTCGAATATCATATCCAGCAGAAAATGCATGAGCTGTATCGAAGCAAACGCCAATATGGGCTGAATTAGTTACTTTGGATAATATTTTTTCAATATGACTAAATTTAGTCCCCCAATTTTTTCTTCGCGCGGTGGAATTCTCCAATAATACCATTGTTGGGGATTTAAGATCGGATAAGGCGATATCTAATGCTTTTGCAACTCTTTCTGAAGCAAAGTCTTCGTTTCTCTCTTTAGGACTTCCTAAATGTGTTATAACGAATGGAGCTTTAAGTAAGAATGATTTTTCTATTTCTTCTGAGAGTACTTGTATAGATTTTTGATATAAAGTGTCATCAGGGGAAGCTAAATTTGGGAGATAAGGCATATGAATAGCTGTATCATAGAAATTTGCTTTTTCACACTTTTTTAGGAAATTATTTCTTATTTCCGAAGTTAAACTACTTTCTCCAGCCTCCCATCGACGTGGAGGTCGTGTGAAAATTTGCAAACATTCACAGGTGCTTTCTAATGCACGATCTACTGCTAAATCTAATGATATCGCGATAGATTTGTGCGCACCTATTCTTGGGGCAAATTTCCTTGAATCATTGATTTTTAACATATAGTCACGTAATCCTAATGAATTTAATGGAGAAATAATGATAAAACCATTTAAGAGGGATTTTTTTTGGTTGTCCTAACAATATTTAAAAATTCTTCAATGCTGTTATTGTTAAAATCGTGGACTTAAAAACACTATTTGTGATTTGCTATGCCTATGGCTGATTCTAAGAAAACCTATCACCTAAGCTTGTTTCTTGCTATTTTTGCGGTTTCTTGGGCGGCTATTTTAATTCGTTTTTGCACTTCTCCTGCAGTTGTGATAGCTTTTTGGCGTTTAACTCTTTCTATTATATTATTGATTCCAATAATTCTTTACTCTAAAGCACGAAGTCAAATCATAGAATATCTCAGTTGGGATTACCTAAAATATTTTATTATTTCTGGATTTTTCCTTTCTCTTCATTTTTTATCTTGGATTCAGAGTTTACAATATACAACTGTCGCTATTTCTGTGATAGTCGTTAATTCCTCTCCATTATGGGTAATGTTAATACAATTTTTCTTATATAAGGAGAAAATTACAATTTATCAACTAATTGGACTATTTCTTGCGTTTGTTGGAGTATTTTTCATCAGTTCGGTTTCTAGTCAAGATTCGACCACTTTATTCCCCGAAGGTGTTATCCTTGCATTAATTGGTGCTCTTATGATAGCTTTTTATTTTGTTATTGGTCGATTAATGCGAACTTCTAGGAGTGTACCTAACATTCCTTATGTTTTCATGGTGAATTTATTTTGTTCTATATTTTTATTGTTTTATTCCTTAATACTGAGTGAAAATCTTTTTAATTTTCCTCTAGAAGATTTTATTTGGTTTTTTCTATTGGCAATCGGCCCTAGCCTACTTGGACACGCAATGCTCATTTTTGCAATGAAAAAAATATCTGCGCAAACAGTTTCATTATCAGTTATAGGAGAGTCTGTTGGGGCAAGTTTACTAAGTGTTATAATCCTAGTAGAACCATTACCTCCTTCTACTATTGTTGGTGGATCTTTAATTCTATTAGGGATTTACCTTAATGTAAAATCTGATACCTCAGAAACATAGTATAATGAATTAATCAGCTAGTTTTTTTCAGATTTCAACCAGTAGGATGATACCTTAGATTCTTTCCTGATTCCTCTTCTCATGTAAACCACAGTTCCAATTCCTCCAACTATAGCAATAACAATTCCTGCAGGCAACAGAAGATCCCCTAAATCTAGTATAGAAGTTGTAGTTCTAGTAGTTGTTGTTTGAGTGACAATATTTTCCCCTGAGATTAGAAAATCTAATGTTTTGTCAATCAGATCCGCGAAAATTTCATTTGGTACCATCTCAGGTTGGAAAAGGTAATTTACAAGCTTTACAAATCCTTGTTGAACGATATAACCTTTAGTATCGTATCCATTATATTCTGGATCAATATCCTTCAATATAGGTATTGCACCAGAAAGTAAGTCTACAACCTCTCCATCACAACTACGATTGGAACGTAAAGTGGAAGTGTCTCCTAAGGTAAACTTTGGTAAGTTCTCTAAAAAATGAGATCCTTGCAGCAAAGTAACAGGCGCTCGGAAGTTTTGGGGACTTGTAGCTTTGAAAATCTCTGAAACTTGTTGACTATTAACTTCATTTTGATTACTTAAGTCAAAAATATTGTAACTGGACATGAATATGATCTGAGCAGGATTTTCCAACGTTGCCTGAAGAGTATATTTTCTTATTTCGTTGAATTCTGCTGTATTTATATGAGAATTGCTCAGAGGTGATATGGAAGGATTACCAATCCAAAAAATAATGTCATATTTTGACAGTTCCTCTGCAGATACTTCTGCTTCAGAGAAAGATGTGGTTTCAATTATTTCATAATCCCCATTATACCCCAACTGATCTAATGCATTTAAGACTGGTTCTTCAGCAGATCTTCCTAGATCATCATCAATAATAAGGATTGTACCTTTTGAATTATTAACTTCAATTACTATAAATTCAGAATGTCCAATATAAGGAATAGTAGAAGAGTCACCTGCTCTAACACGAATTAAGTGACTTCCTTCTCGTTCATTAGTTGTGTCCCAATTAAACGTAAAGTTACCTTCTTCATCATGGATTTTTTCCATTGGCTTCCAACCTCCATTATCGATAGAAATCTCTGCAAAATCGATTGACTTATTAATAAAGCTATTTACGATTGCTTTTAGGGGAAATATTCCAGATATTGTTTGATTATTATCGATTATTCTTACAGTAGGGATATTAGTTTCATTTGTAATCTGAATTAAATAGGATGAATTAGAGTACTTTTCAATAATTTGCATCGCCCATCCGTTTCCAGACTTATAAGAAACTATGTCTCCATCTGTCAGAGAAAATGCTGCGTCATCTTTATTTTCACTCGTTTCAGGATGTGAATCGATGACATCCCATGGAGGATACACATCAGCAGTTACTTGTGTTTGATACGTACTTCTCGGCCCAACTTGGATACGAGCTAGTACAACACCGTGTTTAGGGAGAAACCTATCATAATCAAGATCCTCTCGTACACTTATTGTCCATCCTCTTCCATAATTTGGATCTGTGAAGCCAGTTGAGTCCCATCCAATTTCTAACCACATGATTCCACTCGGTTGCTCCAATGCTATCGGATTAATAGTTATGAAAGTATCATCACTATAATTTTGAATCTGATATCTATGTTCCTGCGCGAGGAGCTGAGGGGAATCTCCCCTTGAGACATGACTATAATATTTATTCCAAATAGAAAAATGTCCAGGGCCTCCATCCATCATAGCATAAGGCCCAGCAAAATCGTGTTCGTAATATAAGTCATAAAGATCTGGGAATTTTAACGCGTGACCTAATTCATGAGATGGAGTTTCATAATCCACAAATTCATGATTCATAGTGTATTCTAATAATTTCCACCCTTCATTATCTTGGTACCAAAAGCTCGAAGCGTGGGACCAGATATCATCTGAATTTCCAGAATATTCTTGACCATCCCCTGAATGAATAACAATGAATAAATCGAAATTTACTGGATCGAAACTCGAATTCTGGGCATTTAATCTCGCCTCATCTGCTAAAAGCTGGGTTTGAGTGTCAGCACCTGGAGGAATCCGATTTCCTGCACCATAAAACTCGAGTTCATTCTCTGCTTCATACCAGCCAAGAACAATACCATATAATTGGACAACACCATAAGATGTATTCATAAAATATTCCGCAACGCTCAAACTACCACTCATTGAGAAAAATAGGGTTTCATAATAATCAGTCGTATGACTTGGATGATGGGGGTCATTTGGAATTTCCATAAGTACAACGAGAACATTAATATTCGTGGTTTCTTGTGTTGAATTCAATTGATTTGATAATTGTTTAGTTGGAGTTTGATTGCTGTTAACTGTAATGTTAGGAATAATTAAGATTACTAGGAAAATTATTCCAATTTTAGAGACATTTAAATGATATTTTATCATTGTAGAGTCCTACTTTTTCTTCAAGAATACAGCTATAATAATTTATTAAAAATCATTATCCCCCTTTTTTCCGAATTCTCTATAAGCTCATATTTTATAAAAACAAAGATAATTTTAATGATATCATCAGAAGTTCAATAGAAATAAAATAAAAAGGAGGTATCTTTTTGATCGATAATATCGCTCTAGATCGCATCATAACAACTCTATTGGGGAGAATTGAGGCACAACACCAAGAAATCGGGCGACTGCTTATTCATGATGAGTTTCAAGAACTAGAATCAACAGTCAACCTTTGGGCAGTGAGAGAGGGTGTAAGGGATTTAAAAGAAACTAGGGTAACTGATCTATCAGAAAGTGATGAATATGAAATAAAATTAACATTTGCTCCTCCATCATTTTTTACAGATGTTCTTGAGGGAAGGAAAAGCGTACCTTATTGGCAAATTGCGACAGTGATAAGACTTTTACGCAATTCTGACATTATCTACGACCCTCGAGGTCGTTTAAAAGAATGGGTTCAACTAGCTCCTCAGATCAAGTGGCAATCTGAAGTGATTGAGTTGAAACGTCAAACAACACAGGTTTTACTTAGTAGAATGAATAATCGAATTCAAGAGGATATGTTAGCAGACGCCTACATCTGGTTGATAAAAGCAGCCGAAGAGGCTATATGTATTCCTTTAATGGAAAAAAATGATTTTGATATTGGTCCTGCTTCTCTCCTATTGGACTCATTAAACCAATTAGATATAAAACTCTTTCAATTTTTTGCCAATTTAATACAAATTCCTTCTTTTAATTACGAAAAGCTAATCAATGCAAGAAAAGAGTTAGAATTATTAGCAGAACATCTTTATAGAAAAAATGTGAAAACAGAGAGGGAAATGTGGATTTTAACGGCATTTGTATCTATAAATGAATCAGAGAAAAGATTAAATCAATATTCCAAAGCATTAAAGGCTCAAGCAGATGATAAAATAATTAAGCGTCTATACCAAACTGCTGTTGGAGAATTATGGCAAGCATTTTTCTTAGTAGCTCAAAATCCTAGATTGGATGTCAAACTTGATCCTCCAGTTGTGGGATCATTTTGGAAATGGTTTGGGTCTCCAAATGTAGATGAGAAATGGATAAAAGAGCAAGAGGAAAAAGTTAAGATAATTGCTGGGATTTAGGACTTCTGCGTTGAAAGGAACCATTTCCAAGTGGTTCGTACTCCACTGAGAAGATCATTTTGAGGTTTCCACTTGAAATCATCTAATGCTTTTGAAGAATCAAGCGCTATATGTTTCACATCACCTGGTCGGGGAGGTTTAAATTCTTTTTCAGCTTTTTGACCTGTAGCTTCTTCAATGACTTTAACAAGATCTAATAAATTAGTTTCTATTCCCGTTCCTGCGTTATAGGTGTTACAATATGAAGATTCCATTGCTTTCATACAAATATTAGCAATATCTTTGACAAAAATATAATCACGAGTATCTGTTCCGTCACCATAAATTGTAACAGGCTGATTTGAATAAATATTTCCCAGAAATATGGATATGACTCCTGCCTCTCCAAGAGGATCTTGTCTAGGACCGTAAATGTTTGCTGGTCTGATAATTGAATAGGAAATCCCATGTATTTTATGGTACCATTGTAAATAGATTTCACTAGTAAGTTTACTTATTCCATAAGGTGAAATAGGTTTTTCTTCAGTTATTTCTGTTGCTGGGATTTGTAAAGGTTCACCATAAATTGCACCCCCAGTACTTACAAAAATTAAACGATTAATATCTGATGTTAATATCGATTCAAGAAGATTTATTATCCCTTCAATGTTAACTGAAGCATCAAATATTGGTTCTCTCACAGATCTAGCAACAGAAATTTGAGCAGCGAGATGATAAACAGCTTCAACATCTTTCAGGGCTACACGAACCTTATTTGGATCTCTTATATCTCCATTTATTATTGTTATATTCTCTTTGAATCCCTCAATATTGGTTTCTTTTCCTGTGCTGAAATTGTCTAAACATACCACTTCATGATTTTCAGCAAGTAATGATTCAATTAGATGGCTCCCGACGAATCCTGCGCCACCAGTTACTAGATATTTCACATTCATACCTCATAATAATCAATAATTTCCTCTTGTTGATTATTAAGCTTCAATTGTATGTAAGTTTTTTAGCTTATACCGATCTCGAATCTCTAGAAGGCGAATGAGGAATTAAAAAGAAAGTTTTTGAACTCGTTCCAAAGTTGATTTAACGTCAAATCATTAAGAATAAATAAATATTATTCTATTATTCAGATTATAGAGCGTATCCATCCAAATTATAAACATGAGGAGCCTTTATGAAAATCGGAATTTCTAAAAATAGTGTAATCACTTCAGAAGCCTCTCTTATAAAGAAATATATTAGTCTAGGTAGTCTTAAAGAGATAATTCTCGATTTTTCCTTAATTGAAACTTCAGAATATGAACTTTTAGATAATATTCCTCCCTTAGATTTGCCAATTAACAACCCTTCAAAAATTATTTGCTTAGCCAAGAATTATCCAGACCATGCGGTGGAAATGGGAGTTGAACCAAGAAATCTTCCTCCAATTCCGTCTTTGTTTTTAAAACCTCCGTCTTCTTTATTGGGTCCGAATAGAAACATATATTTTCCTCCTGAGGTTGAGGAAATCCATCATGAAATAGAATTAGCGGTAGTAATAGGCAAAAAAGGAAAAAATATAGAGCCATTGAGGAGTATAGATTATATCTTTGGATATTCTATTCTTCTGGATATTACAGCACGTGATTTTCAGGCAATTGCTAAGAAAGAAGGACGTCCATGGTTTGTATCTAAAGGATTTGATACATTTTGTCCTCTTGGTCCATTTATTGTGCTTAAAAATGAAATTTTAAATCCACAAAATTTGGATTTAGAATTGAAGGTCAATGGTAAAATCCGTCAAAAAGGTAATACAAGTCAAATGATTTTTTCTATCCCTGACATTATCAGCTATTGTAGCACAATCACTACTTTGGAGCCTGGAGATATCATTGCTACAGGCACTCCGAGCGGTGTCGGGCCTCTTGCACGAGAAGACAAAATTACAGCCACAATTCAATCAATTGGTACTCTTGAGATTGGAGTAGATTAAATGACTAGTCTTGACAATTTTATTTCCTTGATTAAACCTGGAAAGAGGTATATTTCAATTGTACAGAATTCTCCTTCTAACTTATTAGTTGTAGTGAATGAAGAGCAGTTTCAATTCTATCTTCAGTCATTAAAACGCTGGCATTTCACTTTCCGATTCCTAGAACAACGAAACTATGGAATTGATATTCATTCCTCAATTGATTATATTGATAGGAGAATTAATTTAACGTTTCGTTTGGTTAATTGCACAAGGAATTTTTTGGTGACTTTAGGGGAGCGATTTCCATCAATGAGAGTTTTTATTGAAAATTTAAGGTTTTGAATTGAGTTAATTTTCTTCTTTATCTAGATGCTTTTTAATTAGATTTAGTAAGTCCTCTGCGCTAAATGGTTTATTGATATATGCGTTTGCCCCTGCTTCTTCACCTGCTTGCCTATCTTTTTTACCTACCTTTGCAGTAAATAGTAGAACTGGTATATTTTTTAATTCATTGTTCTCTTTTATCCATCTACAAACTTCTAGTCCACTAATTTTTGGCATGAGAACATCTAATAAAATTAAATTCGGTCTATTTCTGTTTTCTTTGAGGAGTTCTAATGCATCCTCTCCATTGCTAGCAGAAATAACTTCATAATTTTCGTATTCCAGAACCATACGTGCTAGTTCAACTGTATCCTCCTCATCGTCAACAACTAAAATCCTATGTTTTTTCAATAATATACCCTCTCTTAAAATCGTTCTGGTTCAGAAATATTATATTCATAATTGAACATTTGTATCATATTATTATATGATATTCTATTCAATATATAACTTGAGGGGTTTATAACCTAGTGCTTTTACTTTTTTGTTTGATGCATTTATCAGATTAGACTAATAAGAAAATTTCTTGAATAATCCTTACGATTTGATCTCTTCCGATTGCAATAGAAATTAATGCAATAATCATCATGCATCCGAAAATTTGCTGCAGCCGCGTGGTTTGAATACGTTTGATTATATAAGGCCCAATTTGGGCTCCTATAATTATTCCTATAATTAGAAAAAAGGCTAGATCTGGATGAACTTGACCCATTCCAAGTTTTACAACAGCTCCTGCAATACTTGTAAAGATCATTATGAACATTGATGTTGCAACAGCTTTATGCATACTTAATTTGCCCACATGAACCAATATTGGAACCATTAAGACCCCTCCTCCAATACCGAGTAATCCAGATGAGAATCCACCAATTAATCCTAATATGGTGCAATATAATTCTCTTTTCTCAAAACCAAGCCAAATTACTTCATCATGCTCTATTTCATCAATGCTAGCTCCCCCTTTTTTTCGTTGTTTAGGAAAAATAATCATCTTAATCGCAATGGGAATAAGACAGACAGCAAAAACCACTCTAAAGAGAGCTGGGTTCTGAGTTGCCATTATTGAGCTCAATGTACTACCAGCTATGGCTCCAATTACTGTAGTAATCGCTACAAGAAGTCCTGTTCTATATTCAGTCAATTTTGAACTACGATAATATGCTATAGACGAGGATAAAGCAGTAAAAATAATCATTACAAGGACTGTACCAACTGCATAGGCTTCTTGAACTCCCATAAGTATTAAGGAGGGAGTAGTAATGAATCCACCTCCAACTCCCAAAACTGAAGACAAAATACCCACAAAAAATGCAAAAATTGTGAAGAAAATACCTTCTATAGGATTATTGAGAATCAGATCTCCAAAAATTTGAGTTAACGACATTCACGACCACCAAGATTCAATTTTTCTGGCATAGAATGAAACAACAAGGAATTTATGCTCAATTGTCTATTTAGAGAAAACAAATATCTAAGCTTAAGTGTTTTGAGGTTTTTTTACATCTTTGTATTATCAAAACAATACTGTATATTCAACTTATACAAAGGAATGGAGTTAAACCCTGATTCTTAAAAGGAATCTATGGATTCCCTAAATCGGGATCGATCATAATGGTTACATCCGAAATTTATGGTTCCAAAGGTCTCCAATTAGAAGGAAAAAGAATCTTGATTGGTGTAACTGGATCCATTGCTGCAATAGAAGTTCCACATTTAATACGAGAAATTATCCGGTATTCGGGTGAACCTATTGTTGTGTTATCTCAAGAAGCAACTCGATTTGTTGCTATCGATTCTTTAACTTGGTGTATGGATAAAACTCCGTATACTGAAATTACTGGATTATCTGAACATGTAAAATGGACTTTTCATCCTGATTATAAAATTGATCTATTTTTAATATGCCCTGCATCAGCTAATACGATAGCTAAGCTAGCTCACGGAATTGCAGATGGGCCTGTTACATTAGCAGCCTTAGCTGCCTACGGAGCTGGAATTCCTATGTTAATTGTGCCTGCTGCCCATACTGTGTTATTGGATAATCCCATCATGGAACAGAATATCCAAAAATTGCAGAATTTAGGTATTCACTTCCAAAAGCGATCTGAGATTGAAAATAAATACAAATTTCCCCCAATCTCTGTTCTGATGGATCAGATTTTCAACCTTATTGATGACGTAAAACCATTGAAAGGGAAGAAATTCCTTCTAACTGGTGGAGCGACACGTGAATTTTTGGATGATGTTCGGTTTATTTCCAACCCCTCTTCAGGTTTATCTGCGAATTCTCTTGCTAATGCCCTTATTAAATTTGGAGCAGAGCTTAAATTAATTATAGGGGCAAACCATTCCTTGAATTTATCTACATTAGGCTTTTCTTATCAAGTAGTCCAATCAACTAGTGATATGCTAGAAGCTGTTGAAAAAGAACTATCATCAACTTCGTATGATGCCTTAATTTCTGTAGCAGCGGTCTCTGATTATAAACCGATTTACAAACCTGGTAAGATTAAATCTCAACAAGAAAATTTGGTTCTCGAGCTTACTCCTACCAAAAAGATGATAAAAACCATACGTGAAAGGTATCACGATCTCTATATTGTTGCTTACAAAGCAGAAGTAGGAGTTTCCGAAGATGAGTTAATTAATAGGGCGAAAGCCTTTATGGAGAAGAATAAGGTTCAAATGGTATGTGCTAATTGGGTTGGTGAACTTGGGAAGGGATTTGAAGCCCAGAGAAATGATATTATCATACTTCTACCTAATTCTACTCCAATAGTTATTAGTGATTCAAAAACTCAGATTGGGATCAAAATTGCAGAAATAATCATAACTGACTTCTCAAGGAGGAAAATGATATGAGTATTGCAATATACGGTGCTGGAAGTATTGGATCATTATTTGCTGGTCGGATGGCTTATACAGGTCATAATATATCTGTAATTGGACGTACTCCTCATATAGATGAAATTAATAAATTTGGATTACGTATCATTGAAAATGGAAACGAATTTATATCACATTTTCCTGCAAAAGCTGATTTTCAACCTGAGGTCATTTCTCCCGAGGCAGTTTTAGTCACAACTAAAGCTTATGATAATAAAAATGTTGCAAAAACACTAAAGGGTCAGATTTCTCCTGAAGTTCCGATATTTATTATACAAAATGGAATTGGGAACGAAAACGCATTCAAACAGAGTTTACCCGAGAATTCTATCTTTCGTGCAATAACAACTGAGGCTGCAGAATTAATCCATCCTGGAATCGTTAAACATGTGGCTTTTGGTAAAACAACGTTTGGAATAATTGCAGGTAAGGAGAATGGTTTTGGATCGCTTATACAGAGTATGTTGCGCAAATCTGGTTTTGACACGAAAAGAACGCAATCGATGGAAGTAAAAATTTGGCATAAATTACTTACAAATGCTACTATATGTCCTTTGGGTGCTTTATTGCATGTACCTAATGGTAGAATTCTAGAAAAAAGCTCAATAGGAAAGATCTTTGATGCAATTCTTCAAGAAGGCCTTGCTGTAGCAAAATATCACCTCCCAGATGAAGATCTTTCAACAACTAAAGATTTCATATTACAGGTTATTGAAAAAACCAAGGATAACAAGTGCAGTATGCTTCAAGATATCGAAAGAGGTCGTAGAACCGAGATTGACTATTTAAATGGATATATTGCTGATGAAAGTCAAAGACTTGGATTGAAAGCTCCTGTGAACTCTGCAATCGCAGATCTAGTCCGACATCTTGAAAGATATCCACTGAAGTGAAGGAATTTTTTGTGTCTAAAAAGGTCTCTTATTGGGTTGCAGGTCATTTAACAGGAATTTTTGAAATCAGAGATATGCATCCTGATCCACTTTTCAAGGGTTCACGGGGAGCTGGTTTATCAATAAATCGTGGCGTAATAACAACAATTCAACCAAGCAAACGAGAGAGAATCGAAATTTATTATGATCACCAAGAAATTTCTCGAAAAGAAGCTTTGGTCACCTCTAAAGTATTAGATTTACTAGGAACAGATGTTGAACTAAAAAATTTCCAAATTTCTCATGAATTTGAAATTCCTTTATCCTCGGGGTATGGCGCCTCTGCGGCTGGTGCACTCGGCACAGCGTTTGCAGTGAATGAATTTCTAGATCTTGGGTATCCAGATATGAAATTATTTCAAATTGCACATACAGCAGAAGTTTTAGCACGGGGTGGACTTGGAGATATTATTGGACTGTACCAAGGAGGTGCAGAGCTCCGAATTCAAGAGGGTGCCCCTGGAATAGGGAAAACTGTATCTTTAAATGGGTATAACGAATGGAATATCGGTACTGTACATTTAGGACCTTTAAAAACCTCTTTAGTTCTTACAAACTCTGCTAAAAGGGCTGCTATTAACAAATCGGGTACTGAACTCATTTCAGAATTGCAAAAAAAGCCAACATTTGAAAATTTCATTTTCTTGTGCGCTAAATTTACTAAAGAAGCAAACTTGGCTTCCCCAAGGTTAAAGCAGCAATTAACTGTGCTTCCTGCAAATGTTTTTGGAGGACAAATTATGCTTGGAGAAGCATTCTTCATATTTTATCGGAATCTAAAAGATATAATTATTCTAAAAAAGAAAATTCCTATTAATTACGAAACAATATGTGAAAATACAATCAAGAGGTGTAACTAATTACTCTACATGAAATTCCAAAGGATCATCCAAGATATGAATCCCTGAGAACGAGAGAGGTTATAATTGAAGGAATGCATAAAAATATTGTTGCTGAAGCAGGATTAATTGCTCATGGACGTGGAGAAGCTTTTGATTATTTACTGGGAGAGAGAACTCCTAATTTTGCTATTCGTCAAGAAACTCTTGCAGTAATATTATTACTTGAAGCGAAAAAACCAGTAATATCTGTAAATGGGAATGTTGCTGTATTATGTCCCAAAGAACTGGTTGCGTTGAGTAAAGAGCTAGGGGCGCCTCTCGAGATTAATCTCTTTTATAGAACAAAAGAAAGGGAATTAGCAATCAAAAAGGTTCTTGACGACGCAGGTGCGGATCAGGTATTAGGAATAGATCCTGATATGCAAGAAACAATACCAGAACTATCTCATTTACGTCGAATTGTTGATTCAAGAGGAATTGCTCAATCCGATTGTGTTTTTGTTCCCTTAGAGGACGGGGATCGATCCATGGCTTTAAGGAATCTGGGGAAAAATATCGTAACTGTTGATCTTAATCCTCTCTCTAGGACATCTCTCACTGCTACCGTTTCAATTACCAACAATATTACGCGATCAATTACTGAAATGATTGAGATAGCTAAGGAACTGAAAAACTCCTCTCCTGATCAAATAAAAATGCTTAGAGGGACATTAGAAAATAAAAAGCTTTTACGAGAAGCTCTAGAATTTATAGTTTTTCGTTTGAAAAAACTAGCTTCCGAAGAGAGTGCATTAGAAATTTGAGGTGATCATTTGAAGAAAGTTACAGCGCCTGAAATTATTGAAATGAAAAAAAGACAAGATAAAATTACTATGCTTACAGCATACGATTTTGTGATGGCCTCTATCTTAGATGAGGCAGGTACGGATCTTTTGCTTGTGGGGGATACTATGGGAATGGTAGTCCATGGTCATGCTACTACGTTGAAAGTGACTTTAGAAGACTCTATTCGCCATACACAAGCAGTTGCTAGAGGTGTCAAAAGAGCAATGGTTATTGGAGATATGCCGTTCGGTACATTCCAAATATCTGTTGAAGAAGCAATTAGAAATGCCATTAGACTTGTCCAAGAAGGGAATGCCGAAGCTATTAAATTAGAAGGAGGAAGTGAGCGTGTCGCTGCAATACATGGTATTCTTGATGCAGGAATCCCCGTAATGGGTCATCTTGGTCTAACTCCCCAATCTTATTATCGATTTGGAGGATTCAAAGTACAAGCTCGAACAGAAGAGACAGCTCAATATTTACTTAAGGAAGCTGTGGAGCTAGAATCTGCGGGTATTTTTTCTTTAGTACTTGAAGGTATTCCATGGAAAGTTGCTAAGAAAATAACAGAATCAATTCAGATTCCGACAATCGGAATTGGCGCGGGTCCTTATTGTGATGGGCAAGTTCTTGTAACTTATGATATGCTGGGGTACTTTGATTTCAAAGCAAAATTTGTTAAAAGATATTTAAATTTGAAAGAACAAATATTGAAAGCGGTTCAACAGTATAACAGCGAAGTTCGTGATACTACATTTCCAGATCTTAGCTATAGCTATGAATAGTATGATATCTATTATTTTGTCTTCAGATTCTCATTTTCGTCATTTTCGGTTATCTCCCTCTCCTGAAAGGTATTTAAAAGCCATAGAAGTCTTTATAAAGAGCTTTTTCCATAAAATGTAATCAAGGTGAGATTCAGGTGAGAAGATCCGATTTAATTATTTTACACATGGATTTGGATTACCAAGGATCTTCAATCCGTGAAATTCTGATTTCCAAATTGCGTAAATCATCAGAGTACTTTAAATCACTTCCCCACCCCTATTGCGAGTCTGATTGTCCTTGGATATCCTTTTGTCGTAAATTTCAGTTTGAATCGTGTATATTAAGTGATTTAATTGAATTTGAGCTCTTAAGTGATTATTCTAATGAGGAAATTGTTGAAGAGAAGAAATGGTATTAACAAATTTCACCGAAAATCAAGATTTATTTTCACGTTCAGAAAGCAGCTTCCTATTTTCAAGTATATATTTGTGTCCAAATCCTTTTAAATCACCAAATCTTCCTTTTACTCCTTTTGGATTTCCAGTTCGAGTGTAAATAATCTCTGAATCGAGTATTGCACTAATTACTCCCTCGGGTGTTTTAAATTGATTGAGTAAAATGTCTGCTTTCTTTTTACCTGTCTTATGCAACCCTTGAAGAAAATATAACTGATTATCGTGTAATGATTTTTTTCTGGGAGATTTTCTGGCAATCACTGGATCCTCGTGTTCTTCTTGAACCCATGAAGCTATTCGATTCAGAACTATAGCTGTTTCAGCGATCTTGGATGTTGGAACTACTGGAACTTGACGTCTCAAAAAAATATACGTGAGGGCTCCATATACGTGTTTTTTACGTTTTTTCCATTCCACTCGATCGAATGCCGAAGGAAAATCCTCAAGTATCAATATCGGTTGATCATATGTCTCAATTAATCGATCTATCTGTTCAAATAATCGATTGTCCATTATTGAGGCAATCAAATCGATTCCTGTCTTCCTTTCACATGCAACTTGATCTGAGATAATGAAATCAGCAATTTCTAGCTGTTTTTCTTCAATACTCATACCTAATTTTCTTAATCGATTTTTCAAACCCTTAGGTTCTCTATGATCAACTATAATATGTAAAAGTTTTTCCATTGAGTATAATTCTCCAAAACCAATTAATTAAGGTTTATAACCATTTTTAATGATGGTTCCAGGCAGGAATTGATTCTGGACTAGAGAATTGAGCATTGCTTTCAATTCTTCCTCTGTTAGTCTCATTGCTTTTGAAAGTTCATTCCAAGGGATCATGTCGCGAGTTTGTTGCATAGGGTCCTTCAAATAGCGAAAGAGGTTATTAATAGCCCTTTTCTTAGTTATAAACATGAGTTGATCTTTCGTAATGAATAATCTTGTGTCTTCAGAGAGAATTTCTCTTACTAGATCCTCTTTTTCCCTGTCCTCTGTAATTTCTAATATATCATAGAATTCGGATAATTTAAATTCTTGAGTACTCTCCAAAATGCTATTAAGTTCATTTTGAATTCCTTTATCTGTAATATACTCCCCTATTTTGTTTCTAAATCCTCTGACGAATAAGATTTGTTGTATTAGTATTAGAAGGATATCTTTGGATAATTCCATTCTGTAAGCAAGTATATTGAAATTTAAACGAGATTGTGCTTCTATTTCATTCTTTACTTTCATAATAAGGTCTTCAGTAAAGAAATATTTTCCTAAGGGATCTATTCGTCCTGAGAATTCTTGATTAATAAAATCCATTATTGATGGTTTAATCGATTCTTTTTGTGTTTGCAGGTCATTGAGTTTAATAAAATCATCAATGTTTATGTATCCTTTGCCCAAAATTTCTTGTTGTAAAGAGGGATGCAAACTTTCCATTGTGATTATAGTTCCTGATCGTGTTTGGTACGTATGAACATCAAGTACTTTTTGCAAGTTGGA
The DNA here is from genome assembly GCA_011364965.1 of Candidatus Heimdallarchaeota archaeon. Classification (GTDB taxonomy): domain Archaea; phylum Asgardarchaeota; class Heimdallarchaeia; order Hodarchaeales; family Hodarchaeaceae; genus Hodarchaeum. The sequence continues at coordinate 158,550 of RDOB01000003.1, read as the reverse complement.
TAAGAATTCTGGAAATTTTATATCAATGGTTTTAATTAATGGAGAAACTAGTGCTTCATCAAGCCTTGAGGAATTCTTTTTTATATATAAGAATTGTTTTTCACTGATGAACACTTTCAGATCTTTTAACCAAGTTCCTGAATAACGAGAATTAATCCTATCAATCATGTATTGTTCTGAAATTTTCGGATTCGATAGATCATGTAGCAAACGCTTTAGTGAAAGGATCCCTTTATCGTCCAAGATTGCCTTAATCTTCTTATCTAAATACTCTGGAGTAATAAATTCATTTTTAGAATTAATCCAGCTTTCTTCTTCGGAATATAGATTTGGAATTAGTTCCGTTTCAATAATTTCTTTCTTTACAGATAATTTTTCAATTATATTTTGAATATTTAACATTCCTGTTTTAGAGAAAGCTTCTTGAAGTTCTGTATAAAAATTTTGATGAATAAAGAATTTCTCGGTTAATTTTACAAGATTGGGTATCTTTATTATGATTTCCTCTAAATTGACTAAGGGAACCTCTTTGAAAGGTTTCTTTTTAATTATTTCAGGAAGAAATAGCGATAAATGGGTATTAAATTCCTCTGTTAATAGATTAAGAAGACCAGTTTCTGTTAAATAAGCATTATTGGGAAGTTCAATTAGTTGGAGATTTAATACCTTTTCAATCAATGTTTTCAGCGCAATTTCGGAGAATTGAAACTCATCCGCTAATTTTGCAAATTTAATTTGCTCTTTGGCTATAATGCGGGATTCCAGATCTTTAAATGCAAATTCCATTTGTTTTTTCAAGCTTGATATTATAGAACTGAAGTCCTGTTTTGTATTATCTGTTCCATATTGTAATAAGCCTATCAAATCTAGACGACTCGTTTTCAATATGAAAGGTAATATATCGTCTTTGTGCTTGTTAAGGTAAGCTGCAGCTGTTTCTCGTACATAGGGATTCGGATCTATTAAATTATTAAGAAAGGGCTCAATAATCCCTTCTCCTTCCATATGATCGAGAGCTGAACTCGCTTGGTTTCGAGTCCAATCATCATACTCGGGATTTTGCATAATATCTATCAAAGCCCCAATTGCTTGACTCGTTTTTAATTTTCCCAACGCATAAATTACTTGTCTTCTTAATCCTCCCGATTCGGTTCCGAGCATGTTTAGAAGTTGAGTTTCTATTCCTTCAAATTGATTTTTAATCACAGTTTCAATTGCTGTTTTGCGTACGACCTCAGATGGGTCAGATAACGCGACTATTGTGTATTTTGTTACGCTAGGGTGATTTTGACTTCGAAGCCATTCTAAAGCTAAAGATCGAATTCCAGGGTTTGAATCAGCTAGACTTTGAGCTACTAGAGCTTCAGTTTGTTTTTTATCTTCTAATACTTTAAGAAGCGTTGATAGGACAATCTCTCGTATTTTTTCATCTGGATCTTTCGTCATTGGAAGAAAAGATTTAATAATCATTCTATAGCGGACATCATCAGGCTTCAGGTCAGATTGAAGATATTTACTGATATTGTGGATTGCATTCCATTTAATTTGAAACTCAGTCGATTTAAGGTTTCTAAGATCTCTTAAAACAGGCTCTTCGGCCATTTTAACCTCACCTTATAGGATAAGGAATCTAGACTATTTCCTCTAAAAGGTTTTATTATTATGTCTTTTCCTCAAATTTATTTTTCAGGGCTTAAACTTTAGCTGGATTCAGAATAAAAGCTGAAATAAGTCTTATAGTATTATGAATATCTGTTAAGGAGAGTAGGGAAGTTGAAGAATGTATGTAGCGGCATGGAACAGACACAACAGAAGAGGGAATTCCACCACGAGTCTGATGAATTCTTCCTGCATTAGTTCCACCAAAGATTGGCTTTTTTATTTGGTATGGTATATTTTCAAATTCTGCATTTTGTTTCAAGCGGTCATTAATTCCTTGATTGGCTATTAATGATCGGTCAGCTACAGAAATTGCGGGACCTTTTCCTATATATGCAGGGCATTGGGAAGCTTTAATCCCTGGAACATCCCCTGCTGTCGTATTTTCAATTGCAATTGCCATTGTTGGATTTAATGAATATGCAGCAGTAGCGGCTCCTCTTCCTCCAATTTCTTCTTGACTAGTAAAACTAAAAAGGAGAGTATCACTAATTTTAATAGCAGAGAACTTTTTAATAATCTGAATAAGGATATTTACGCCAGTTCTATCGTCAAATGCTTTTCCTCTAATCAAATCACCAGGAAACTCTACAAAAGGGTTATATAGTGTTCCTACTGAACCTAATTGTATACCCTTCTCTTCTATTTCCTTTTTGCTATTTAAACCCACATCAATGAACATTTGGTCTACTTCAACCAAAGTATTCCTTTCTTTTTCTGATAATAAATGTGGAGGTGTAGAACCAATTATCCCTGGGAGGATTTCACCTGTTTCTGAAACTATTTTGACTGATGCTCCTAGTAAAATTCGCGTATCCCATCCTCCTATTAAACAAAATCGAAGAAATCCATTTTCTTCAATATGATTTATCATTAATCCTATTTCATCAATATGGGCGTCAAACATAATCCGATTTTTCTCTTCAGTTCCCTTTTGAATAGCTATCAAAGATCCCAATGGATCGATATACATTTCATCTACGAAATTTCTGATTTTCTCTTGAATATATTCAACTATCTTCGATTCCCGTCCAGATACTCCAATTAGTTCTGATAATTCTCTTTGCGTTTCTTTAATTACTTCTTGCTCTATTATTTCCATCTAAATTCACTGTTTATCTATTAATTCGTTAAGAGGTATAATTTATCCCAAGTCTAAAAATATACATTATAATTCCTCAGATTGGAATAAAATTAGTGGGAATTAATCCCACTCAATTAACTGAAATGTAGCGTCCCACCCTTTAGAAACTTGATTAACTCTTCCCTTTTGAGATAATAAGTTGAGGATATTCAAATAAATCTCAATTTTCTCCTCTGAGATATTTTCTACAGCTTCAGCAATCTCTTCTATTGTTAATGGCCCATTTTGCAATACGTTTAAAATTTCTACTGCATCAGATATTAAAGTAAATCTATAAGGTTTATCAGGTAATGACTTCCCTTGAGGGTCAAGTAACCATTTATCATCCTTTTTTACAACTCTCCCAAAAGCGTGTAAATATGTAAGAAAACCTAATGAATAATATGTATCACTGATACACAAATCTGTTCCAGGAGAAATTTCATACGGAGACGATTCTTCCCCAAGATATTCTAATTTATCAATTATAGAAGGAGCATTTTTATATGGAAATATATTAAACGGAGGTTTAGTTATCAAATCAGCATATTTCATTAAGAACCCTCAATTCAAGATTGATTCCAAAATAATGAAAGCTTTCAATAACGCAATAGTAATTCTGAATTTAAATAATATTTTCATGAGGAATTCATATATTTAAACTACATAACTTAATTTGTATATTAATTCATTTTTGATTTTTTTTGATCCATATATGGAGAAACCGTGTTTTTCATAAAATCTTCTTGCTTTTGGGGTTTTAGCATATACTTCAAGAACGACCTTTCTCACACTAGGTTCCAAATGATTTAATAACTCATAAATCGCCCATGAACCAACTCCCAGATTTTGTTTACTAGGTGTTATTGCAAAATGAAATAGTTTAATGGTATTTGCGTTAATGTAACTAATAGATAACGTACCTATAATTTTGGATGCATCCATTAGAATTTTATATAATCCATTCTCGGAAACTGAATCAGTTAACTTTTTGTCTAAATTATTTAAGGCTCCTGGGGGACGAGAAAGCAGTTTTCCAATAGGTTCGTATGCTTTAATGATAATATCTGAAATTTCGGGAATATCCTTTAATTCTGCTATTTCTAGTGAAAACAAACTATTCTATCCTATCCAAATCATCATGATTTCAATGTGGGATAATTTCTTTAATCTGGTTGACAGTTTCTGCTACTCTTACAACTAGATTCTCCAAACCTGTTGAGGGATCGCCATCAACATATAATAATAGCCCTTCGCTAATCTTATATGCAACAAGATTAGTAGCTTCAGAAGAAACAACCATATATCGTAAATTTCTCATATATGTGCTTACATTCAATAATCGAATTGCTCCTGCCATTCTTTTTTGATCCATATTATGTTCGATTAAAATATCACCTGTAAATGAAACAATCATGCACCCTCTTACCCCAATATCGTTTTGTTGCATTAATTTCTTTAAATAGAACAGTGCAGCGTTTTTTGAGGAGGTTAGCATTTCTCTCGTTTCGCCTTTAAAGATTTCGTCAACTTGAGCTGAAAAAGGTTCGAAAATTTCTGTATCTATTAGCTGTATTTTTTTAATTTTATCTCCATATTCTGCTAGGAATAAACTGGCAATTGTAGTAAGTTTAAACTGTAAATCCATTGGACTAACTAAGGCAGATGCTAGAATTGAAAAGACTAAACCCTCACGTTCAATAAAGGAAAAACGAAGGTCAGTCATATCTACGACTCTTAGATCACTTAATGATGAAGATTTTGCGAATGAGAACATCGCAGTCAAAAAAGCAACAACTAGATGTGGATCTGGAGTCTGAGAATCTTCTTTTTCATATGAGCGTGTAAATAAAGTATTCCCGCTCTCTTTTTGGAAAACAAAAAACGCTTTAATGGTTTTAAAGTCTTGTAGTGACAAACAAAGCCCTCAAAGGTATTTTTTTATTTTGAGATTTAAGATAGCAGCTGCCATCGTTGAAAACGCCTGATCAACATTTAGTCCAGTTTTTGCAGAGGTTTCAATAAAATCGATTGCATACATGGATTGTTTTATTTGATTTACTTCAGATTTAGTAATATCCCGTTCCTTCTTTAAATCTGCTTTGTTACCAATCAGAATTGAAAGGCATTGAGGAGAAACTTTTGCTACTTGAGATTGCCATCTTGATTGAATTTGCATTAATGTTTCTTTACGGGTTAAGTCGAACACATAAAATGCACCTTGAGCCCCTTTTAAATAGAGATGCGAGTAAGAAACGTGACGTGCCTGGCCTGCGATATCCCAGATTTGCAGGGAAACAGTTCTTTGTGTGTTATTTTCATCAATAAATTTAACGGTTTTTGTTAAGAAATCAACTCCCAGAGACATGGAATATTCTTCTTTAAATTTATTTTCAATATAGCGCAATATTAGGGATGTTTTACCTACTGCTCCATCCCCAAGGAGTAATAATTTCAATATATGTTTAATTTCTTTGGACACGCTTCTATCTCCAGTTGATAATATTTTTTGATCTGGGTTCTATAATAACTTTTGTTAATAATAGGATTTTTAGATTGGGATTATGATCAACAAAAAATTCAGCAACAACATGCTTATTCAATATTCATTAGTTTGGTGATAATTCCAATAGAATTTATTCATTTCTAATTGATACTCTGGTTTTCAATTAACTTCGATGTAATAAATATCAAATCAAATGGGTATATTTAATAGAAGTGAGTAGAAAGTTTAGATAACATTTAACGGTGATTATTAGTTGGTTACCGAAGAGTACAGAGGTACTGAAAAGTGGATTTTAACCATTCTTGCTGATATGAATGAAGGAACAACCGAAGAAATAATGAACGAAGTGAAAATCTATAATCAAGATTGTGCTGATCGGATACCTATGGCTCTGACACAAATGAGGATGGAGGGTAAAGTGAGTTACAAAGTTGTTGCAGGAAAAGATGGCGAGAGGAAGAATATCGTCTGGTTTCTAACTCCTAAATCAGATAATACCTGAATTCATATCATTTGCATTTCTTTTTAAGCTTAAAATCTTTCTATATTTCCTTCGTGGGCAATGAAGATATTTGTATTTACTAAGTACTCTTCAAGATCATCGCGTACCCCCTCTCCCATGTGTGTAAGGAAAAGTCGTTTTGTGAGTTTGGCCAATTTTTTCACTTGATGGAAATTTAAATGATATTCATGTTCTTGGTCAATGAAATTACACTCAATTATGGCAAGATCAGTACCCTCAACCAATTCTAGTAAGGATTCAGTCCACCCTGTATCACCAGAATAAGCTAATTTCATATTCTTTCCCTCCAGTATGTATCCCAGAGCTTCTGGGGTGTGAAGCATTTTAATAGCTTGAATCTTGAGGTTGGGAAAGAAAACTGGCTTACCAGGAGTAATTTCTAAGAATATTATGTCAAATGAATGTGGTTTTGTTGATAATTCAGAATATAATGCCTCATATAGTGCTTTTATAACATTTTGAACGCCAGGTGGACCACAAATAGTTAAAGGATGATTTCTTTTGCTGAGAATCATAGATTCAAGAAGAATAAAAGGAACTCCAGCTGTATGATCTCCATGAAAATGCGTTATTAAGATTAGATCTATGTTATTCGTTGGAAGAAATGCTTTTTTCATTGCAGATAAAGTATGAGGACCACAATCCAGAAGAATATACCTTCCTTCTGTTTCTATAAGTGTTGAGGCACTCTTAAATCCTTCTGAATTAAATGCATCTCCCGTTCCAAGAAACTTTATTAATATATTTTCCTTAATGGTCTTATAAATTCGTGTTCCAACAGATTTGCCTTCTAAGGCTTCATAGAATTCATCTATTCCAATAACCCATGATTTAGTAAAATTATTTGCCAAATCGATTAAATTTTCAAGTTTCCCCTGCATAGCTCCCGTAACATCAAATTTTCCATCTTTTTTCTCATAATTCTTAAATTGGACAAGTCTATTATGTTCATTATAGCACTTTACTGAAGTTTGTTCAACTTCTATTCGTGAAATAAATTCCGCGGTATTGTTCACTGGATCTTCAGTATAGATTCCAGTTGTTTTCTCCTCAACTCTAGTGAGAAATATGGCTTTGGTAATTCTTAATCCTTTAAATCGTCTAATAAGCAAACTTGAGTATATATCTCCAGAAAGTACTTTCCATCCACGTTTTGAAAATCCAACATCACCATAAAAAACTGGAATCGCATTAGAATTACATAATATTTCTTCCAAAACGGATAAATCTGGGCTATTAACATAAGTTGAAGAGATCGACGATGAAAATCCTCCTATCATTACATTATGAGACGGCATTGAAATCGTGTTCAATCCCATTTTAATTGCAGAACTAATAATTATTTGATTTTGAATTGCAACAGCTAATTTTATAATTGGAAAAGTGCATTCGAGATTTTTTTTCTCTTTAGTTAGATAAAAGACCAACGAATGGCCAATTGACCCTGCACCATGTATTAAAATTATTTTTCTATCAGGATTGGCCGTTATATACCTTTTTAGGATCTCAAAGATCTTATTGAGTACTTCAAAATTCATGAGTTCACATATAGTCGTATAGAGATTATCAATAGATCCTTTTCCTGACAGGAACTGGTCTATTTCCTTTAAATATTTCTGAATGCGTTGTTCATCATTTTTATAAGTAATCAAGCTTCCTCCCATTTTTATCATTGTAACTGGTGTTATAAACATTAGTTTTCACGCTAAAAAGTATTCTAAATTATAATAAGCAAGCTTAAACTGTAATAATAAGTTTTAATAAACTCAACGTGTTTTTCACATCTATAAATCTTATAGTTTCGAAATTAGTATGTGTATATCGACAGGGAATAGCAAGCATTACTGTAGGATAACCATTCATGAAGAAGTGAACTCCATCAGTATTGAAGTTTTTAAATACTGCTCTTTGAAAAGGGATATTATTTGTCTTTGCTAACTCCTCAATTTCCTGTATAATTTCAACTGAATAATGAATAGAGAAGTCCTTATATACAATTATTGGCCCCCCTTTTAGCCGAGTGTCAAGATTATCTTTATTAGAAGTTGGTATATCCCCAGTTAGTCCTATATCAAGCACAATTACTCCATCGTATTCATAATTTCTTGCCACGGCTGCAGCACCTTTCATACCAATCTCCTCTTGAACAGTTGAAATTAAATGGAGGTTCAAAGAGGTATTTTGCGCATTAATTTCCTTTGCTAGTAAACATTGAATAGCACCTCCTATCCGATTGTCCATTGAAGGTCCAACAATATTACTTTGAGATTTGAAAACAGGAGAATAAAATACCGCAGCTGATCCTATATCGATACCAAGAGAATTTACTTCCTCTTTTGAATCTACTCCAACATCTATAAACATATCCTCAAATAAAATAGGTTTCCTCTTGCCTTCAACTCCTGCTAAGTGCCCACTTCTTAATCCAAAATATCCAATGACCATTTTGTTATCATTTGTAAGAAATCTAACTGGAGTTCCCGCTAAAAATCTTGCATCCGGATTTGTTGCCGCAGTATTAAATGCAACTTTAATGAAACCATTTCTTAATATTTTCTGGACAATAAATCCGATCGAATCCGCGTGAGATACGATAGCCCAACGTTTCCCAGAACCAAAAGATTTTCCATATAAATTACCAACCTTATCATATGAGGTCTCAAACCCGTTCTGTTCCCATTCCATTGAAAGATATTTTTGAACCTCAGATTCCCTACCCACCGGCCCTGGTATTTCTGCAAGCTCTTTTACTAAATTATATAATTCCAAATCGTTCATTTTAACCATTTTCCGTTTCTGGGAAGAATCCTATTAATTAATTTAACAGAAGCATTTTTTAATTAGAGTTTTGGACTTTTTTTCCTCAATCAAACTGCAATCCTGAGGCATCTTATCCGTGAAATTTTTAAGATCTCTTACAATAATGATCCCGATTAGTATGATGTGGCTAATTACAGCCATATTCTTGCTAGTTTACTCTCTTGATCTTCTTGAAACAGCACCGATATTGATTATTGGAGACATTCCTTTTAACCCAGCCTATTTTATCTTACTTATTACAGCTATAGTAGCTACAGGTGCTTTATATGGAACTGGGATGATTATTGACAAGAATCCCGAACATTTAAAATCCTTAATCGTAATCTCCTTGGTATCAATTGGAATTTCTCTGTTTCTAGTAATTCTAGGAACAATTTATTTCGGTATTCTGCTTATTGCTCTTCCAGCCATGGGATTCTTTCTGGGAGTGGGTACAACAGCTACAGCTTCATTCTTTTCTGGATTTTCTGAGGCACATAATCGCGGACGTCTATACGCAGGAGCATTATTCATGAGTATGTTTGCAGTAATTACAATTATGTTATTTGCCGAATTTAACTTTTTAGATTTCCATTTTCCTTTGATATTAACAGGATTATTGTCTATTCTTGTAGCTTTAGTTTTTTATGTATTCAGTCGGTCAATTGATCCGTGGGTTAATGATAAATTTCCAACTAAGTTACAGAAAATTCTGAGTCGAAGACCTACAAAAGCTTATTTAATTTCTCATTATTTTATTTATGTGATGCTAGGTTTTGCGTTTATCACAATTCCAGAAATAGGTCAGATAAAATTTCCTAACCTCTTAGTTGATACTCCCTGGTTTTCCATATTTCAAGCTAATCAGGATAAGCTCTTTTGGCTTTTTGTTTTCTTTGGAGATGTTTTATTGGTATTTCCTAATGGTTTAATTGCTGACCATATAGGTAGGAAGAATTTGATTATCATCGGGGTTTACGGAATAGTCCTTTCAGCATTAATTGTAGCTCTAAGTAATAATCCTTTCATGTTTTACTTATCAGCTTTTATTTTGGGTGGGAGCTTTTCTACAATGCATCCGACAATTGATAGTACCGTATGGTGTGATTTAAGTCCTTTAGATTCACTTGGCCGTTATAATGCTCTAGGGTTTGTCATGCTTCTTCAAGGAATAGGAACTGGATTATTGCTGGGATTATTCATCAATCCATTTATAACAGCAGATTCTAGTAATATAAGCTATATTCTTTTCTTCTTTGCAGTCTTGAGTCTCCTACCTTTATTTTATATGAACGATTCATTTCCCCCTTTGGATATCTATCTACTCTTGGTCACGCGAAGTGGAATGTTGCTATTTGATTACGATTTCCATCATAAAGAACAGATCTCGCAGAAAGATTTAGCTCTTGTTGCAGGGGCACTTTCTGCTATAGATACTTTTTTTGAAGAAATAGACGAACAGCATGCAACGTTAGATTTAGTGCGTCATGGTCATGTTTTAATTGTACAAACACGTATTAGCACTTCTAAAGGAGATATTATTGGCACTATCTTTGCTAATAAAGCATCAGCTGAGTTACAAAGCAGTTTGAACCAATTTCTTGTTAAATTTACTAAATCTCATCACAGTGAAATTGAAAAGTGGGTTGGACAGCCTAATGCGTTTGAGAAAGGGATTGGGTATGCAGAGGAAATATTTGGACCTCTATTACCTTCAAAATCTTTCAGGAGTTAATTTATCTGACAATTCATGGTTATTGGATTAAATAATCGAAGCTAAAAGATTGAAAGAAAAGGAAAAAATGAGTACATACAGAAATTAAAATCAATTAGAAGGAAGCCAAAGTTATGAAATTAAGAACCAAATTAATTGTCATTATTCCTAGTGTTTTCACTTGGTTATTAGCCACATTATTAGTGTTGATCTATTCTTTTGATATTATTAATTATATAGAAAGCTCTGCTAATAATCCATTTGCAGGATTAGGAGCATTACTTTTGATCTTGATACTTATATTAGTGATTTTTGTAATTTATTATACGGGGGTTAAATTGGATCAAGAACCAAGATATTTACGAACATCTATTCTAATTGGAATGTCAGGTAGTTCCTTGAGTGTAATATTTTTCGTATTTGTCTTGCAAGAAGGCCTTTTTTTAATAATAGGTTTAGCTAGTTTGGCATTTTTCTTTAGTTTACTATTAACAAGTAGTGGTACTCTGTTCGCTGGTCTTTCTGATATGTGGAAACGCGGAAGAATATATTCGTACATTATCTTTTCTTTTATTATCCTAGGCATAGTAGCAATTCTCTTTGGGGGAGGTTACTCATCTAGATTCAATGATACAGAATATTTAAGTCACAGTTTTGTGAGTATATTATCTATTGTGGGCATATTTGGCATTTTGCTTACAATATGTTTTTATTTATTAACTCGTAATATGTTAAGTTGGAAAAATGATAAATGGCCTACTCGATTTCATAAAATTATAAATAGAAGATCAGTACGTGCTTATCTTAGTACACATATCCTCCTCTACACAATGTTGGGAATTGTTCTTGCAAGTTTTTCACAACTTGGAGCAGAAGTGCTAAATATTTCGTGGATTATAGAAATACCATCCGTTGGAGAATTTGATCTTCCTATCGATAAGAGTTTTTGGTTCATTGTTTTAGTAGGAGACCTACTTGCAATTTTACCTGCTGGATACTTTACGGATAGATTCGGACGGAAAAATTTAATTGTTGTAGCAATCTACGGAATTGTTTTTGCTTCATTGATTTTTGGTTTAGAAAAAACCCCGAATAGCTTTATAGTAGCTGCTTTAAGCATTGGTGTATCATTTTCATTTTTACATCCCACTTTAGATTCCTCTTTATGGGCCGACTTGTCACCTCGTGATGGTTTAGGACGATATTACGCCATGGGATTTATATCCCTTGTTGTAGGGTTGGGAATCGGTTATATTATCGGTTATTGGATCTTACCTCCAGAAATTGAGAACGTGGAGATAATTACCTATTTAATCACTATTTTAGCTATTTTAGCAGCTTTCCCCTTATTTTGGGTATCTGACAGTTACAAACCTCTTGACTTTACATTGTTACTTGTTATCGAAGAAGGTGGATTACCTATCTTCGATTACAGTTTTCAAAAGATAGATATCTCAACGGAACTCACTTTATTATCTGGTGCCTTAACTGCGGTTGCTTCATTTATGAATGAAACTATGAAGGAGAAAGGAGACCTTAACCTTGTACGTCACGGAAATCATTTTATATTAACTGATAAAGAGAAGAACACAGGTGTTTCAGCTGCCTTATTTAGTAATAAACAGGATCCTGAGCTTCAAAGAACATTAACTGAATTTCTGACTAGATTTTGTAAAACCTACTCAAAGGAATTAAAAACGTGGAATGGTACACGATCTGTATTTGATGGTGCAATTAATATTGCAGAGGAAGTATTTGGTCATCTTGCCCCCTCTACAAACCCTGAAATGATCTGATAAGTGAAAAATGGTGTAAATTATGCTTTTCTTTGCTATTCAATTGCTTTTGACATTATCATTATTAATTTTGTTTTTATTCGTTTATACAATAATTGATTCATTTGCTTTTGGATTAGTGCCTTCTGTAATCATTTCAATTCCAGTGACATATTTATTGAGTTTAGTTTTATTAGCATCAGCTCATAAACTTTCCCGTATTGCCATGGGAACTAAAGAAGGGGAAATAACTGGAGTAAATTTAATACTCTGGACTGTTCAAGCTACATCACTAGATATAGCACTCACTTTAACAAGAAAGTTATTCATTCACTCTCCTATCCCAGATTTCATTTATCAATTATTTGGATTCAAACGAAGGAAAGGAGTTTCAATCTTAACAACTCTTTGGGATCCAGATCTTATTGATGTAGGGGAAAATTCTTTAATTGGTACTGGTGCAATCGTATCTGGTCACCACATACGAAGTCAAAAGATGTATAGAAAGCGACTGAGAATCGGGAAAAACGTCACCATTGGAGCATATTGTGTAATTCTACCAGGAGTTATTATAGGAGATAATACTACTGTCGCTATGGGATCTACTGTCCCTGCTAATTGGGTACTAGATGCTAATAGCTTATATGGCGGAGTACCAGTGAAAAAGTTGAAGTCTTTTAATTCATCAGAAAAATCAGAGTAGTATTCCTAAGTTACCTAAGGCAACAAAAGCTGTTCTTAGAACAAAAATTATGGTGAAATGGACTCCAATCAAAGGAATTATCAAACCTAAAAATATTAAGATTTTGTTTTGATTTCTCTCTATTCTTTGATCAATCAGCTTGAAAGAGAAAATGAAAATAAATGCTGCGGTTCCCCAACCAAATGGAGTCATTAAAGGAATTTCCATGAATAAGGGCATTCCCAGGATTTACCAAATCCACCAATTCATTGCAACTACTGTAACTTCAATCGGAAAAGAGACCAACATAACAAAAATAGCAGCCAAAAAACTGGTTTTTACAGGATTAGTAGACTTCAAATACCGTTCTCCAACTATCATACCGTTATAAAATGCAAAAATCCATCCAATTCCTATTACTATTGGCGAATACAAAATTCGTAAAAAATGAAGAGAATAAGTATACAATGACGGTAGAATTGCCAATTCAATAAGAACCTGAATTAAATTCTCTCTTAAAATCCCAAAAATAAATCCTACACCGAAAAAAAGGATTAATTTATATGGTTTCATTATCGAAGTTTTTGATGAAGCAGAACATTCAATAACAGATACAGTCGTTGTAATTATTTCAGATGAAAATCCTCCAACTATCAATCATCCCGATGATATAATTTATGAAGAGGGTATACTTAATAATAGCCTTAACTGGAATCCTTTTGACCTTAATGCAGAGAGCTTCCGAGTAGACAGGGATGGGATTCTAATTGTCAGTGGACCGTGGTTTGGAGAATCAATTACGATTAGTATCGATAGTCTTCAATGTGGTGATTATCTGTATACCTGTATACTATATGATAATGCAGGTAATCACGCTAGCAACTCTGTTTTAGTAACTGTTATTGACACTACTCCTCCTAGTATAAATCATCCATTCGACATCATATATGTTGAAGGGATTATAGAAAAGAGAATTACATGGAATCCATTTGATTTGCATCCTGCTTCGTATCAAGAGACGAGAAATAATTCTCTAATGGAATCTGGAAATTGGAATGGAAGTAGTATTACAGTAATGATTGAAGAATTAACACCTGGTAATTATACGTATATCTGCAAAGTATACGATCAGTCTGGAAACAGTATTAGTGATACTGTTCTTGTTGTTATTCCTGTGAAAACATCGAGAGCAGATTGGCCTCCTTTAATTATTTCATCTTCAGCAATCATCATCTTAATACTGTTTAAACGAAAAAAATCGCTCTAGATTTTCTATTCTAGTTGGAAATTAAACATTTATTGAAACAAATTCTAAAACTGGACAAGTGAGACGATTTCCAAAATAATTAGAAAACGAAAGAGATTCAATTAATTCCTCTTCTTCTCTAAGAGGAGCTTGGTTCCGAGTAATGGAAGATCTATCTTCAATTACAGCTGTTTTGCTTACGTTCCTTCTAAGGAATAAAGAAAAAGTCACCAATTTAATTGCTTTCCACATTTCGGACAGAATTTTTCTTCAGGAGGGATTGAAGAACCACAGTCTGAACACCATCTTGTAGAATAATCAACCCTATCAGATATCTTTGATAAGAATCGTCCACTACTTTTTATGTTTTCTAATCCAAGTTGATCAGCATAAAATTCAGTATAACCATAAATCGTACAGGTATAGGTATCAAGTGTTGCAGTCTTCAAACCAGGTAAATCAATCATTACATGACCCCGATCAGCATGAGCTCAATGTACAACGAAAAAATGGGGTGCATGCTCCGAGTTTTATTACCGAAATCTACCAACATATGTATAGAATGGTGAACCAAAATTGGTTGGAGCATCACGATGAATCAGAGTTTTGGGAGGAGATGCTCGATCGACATACTACTAGTGATTATCAAATCTGGGAGTATCATAAAACTGCAACAGGCCGACTGTTCAAAGTCATCCGGGAGAATGCTCGTACTAATTTGAAGAGTTGTTATTGGAATATAGAAACAGCTTTGGTAAATGGGTTAACTTTAGATCCAGATACTTTAACTATAGGATTTGCAAGACGATTTGCTACATAGAAGAGAGCAACTTTACTCTTTTCAGATTTTCAACGACTTCAAAAAATGATAGAAGACCCATATAGACCAGTATAATTTATTTTTGCGGGTAAAACTCATCCAATGGATGATTCGGGGTAAGTATTAATTCAAGAAATCTATAATCATGCAAAAATTGCAAAATTAGGTTACAGAATTGCTTTTCTTGATAATTATGATCTGAAGACGACCAAAGCATTATTATAGGGAGTAGATGTATGGCTAAATACTCCAAAACGCTATAATGAGGCTTCAGGGACGTCTGGAATGAAAGCAAGTATGAATTTTGTCCCAAATCTCTCTATTCTTGATGGATGGTGGGTTGAAGGATTTAATGGTGTTAATGGCTGAGCCATCAACCCCGAAAATATTGAGGAAAGTAATCAAGCTGCTTAAAATTGGGCAGACGCCATAAGCTTGTACGAGATCCTAGAGGAGACAGTGATTCCCTTATATTATGATTTTGAATCAAATAATATCCCCTTTAACTGGATTACTGTCATGTGTGAAGCAGCTCGGACTTCTATTCCTCTTTTTTCTACTTGCGAATGCTCAAAGAATATGTGAAGAAATTGTATTTTCCAATGCTGTCTCAAAAAGGAACAAAATAATAACTTATTATAGAAATAGTAGGAAACTGAAGATAGAAAGGAAAATTAGAAGAATCCTGATAGTTACTGGAATAGGTGGGGATTAATTTAATTGCCAGTCTTGGGAATCTCCTCTGAACTCTTCGTGTCTAAATTGGCTCTAATTTGTTTTAAGAAGCCTTCGCGTCGTGTGTACGCTAGGAGGAGTCCTATCCATACGCAAGCCACAGCAAAATAGCACAAATTGAGGGGTGCAATGATTCCCTCAACAAGATATCCGACTGATCCAATAGCATAGGAATCATAGACATGTGAAGGCATTTGTGTCCACAAATCTTTCCATTTCAGTATCATCACACTGTGGAAGAAGCCTGTACTCAGTAATGATAGATAGTAGAACGGTACTATCTTGATCGGGGGGTGCTTATCACGTTGTAAACGATTGAGAAAAAAAATCACACCTGCGAACCCAAGATTCTGCAGGAGGAAAAAAACGTCGTTAAACAGGTAGAAAAACCAATCTCCCCGCCATGACATCTGTTCAGGAAAAAATATCAAATATAAAAAAAAACCGATATTGAACGCATAGTAGACAAGCGAACTTAGTAATACCGCTGCAAGTACGTGTAGGAAATAAGCAACGAAGATTTCCTGTGTTACTGTAATAAAAATAAAATCCCTCAGGAAAAGGGTTTGTACTCCAGATAGAAATGCGTATGCTAAGCACCAATGGAAAAAAATCGTTCCTCCGTGAGTTACTCTTTCACCAGCTAGGAAAAATAAAAGACTCACGCAACTCGCAATTAAGAAGCATAGGTTAGAACCCAAGTAACCCCGTGCTGGATTCATTCGATACAGAAGAAATAAATCTCCAATATTCCCATGAATCAAAGTCCAAATACGCACTTCCCATAAATAACTGGGTCCACTGATTATCACGAAAACAAAAAGGGTTTCTATATAAGCTAAAAAAAAGAATCGTGGTAAGCTAATTGTTGAACGGGATTTTTTTCGATTAATCAGTACAATTACACCAGTAAATCCAATATTCAGCAAAATAAAGAGAGCTCCGTTGATATACATAAGATATTTGTCCCATGATTGAAACCTCTGGAACCAGTCAGGACGAAATAGGGGGATGTAAAAAATATTGACGAAATCAGTTAAGATGAGCTGAATTGGAACTCCTAATAAAGTACTTAATGTTTGGATTGAATTCAGGTTGTAGGGGATGAAACCTCTAAGTACTATATATGCATCTACAAAACAGAAGTATATAACAAACCAAGTAAGCAGTACAAACACCCCTCGACTTACCATCTGACTCTTGCTGCGTTCTCGTGGATAATTTTCAGATAGTGTTACTGGTTTTTCAATCCTTTGAGAAATCTCAAGTGTATTAGACTTTTCACATGGTTGCACTTTTATACCCCTCTCACTTTATATTCCTCTCACACCTTAATATACCCTATTGTCAATGAATATACTTAAAGTTTTACATCATTGCCTATGAGATTCGATTTGTAAGGACTATTAATCTCAAGGGGGAGTACCTGACTAGCTAGTCAAGCATCTAGGTAATGAAATAATAGAGATTATTTTCATCCTCAATCCTGATTACTACCTATTGAGGCAAAATATTCCAACTCATATTTTTGTGATAATCGCGAACTTATTTTCACAATTCAGCCTTGATCCTGCTAGGATTATACCCCATTGTGGAGAATTCATCTTCACAGTTTTCCTAATTTTGGAGGATCGGTATCTTGAAACGATTCCTGTGTTGGCACCTCAGCTCCGCAGGTCATACAATATATCGAATTCAGTTGCAAAGTGGACTGGCAGGAAGAACACACCATCTTTGGGGGAGGATATTTAGCAACTGAAAAGGTCGGATCATCTATGGGTAAGGATGGATAATCAAAAAATTTATGAACATTGTGAGCTGCATAGATAACAACTATTAAAACGATTAAAACAATTAGTTCAATAAGAGAAAGGAACCCATTAATGGAGTGAAATTTTGACATGATTTGCGGAAAACCGTCCACTGATCTTTTTTATAGAAATTATTGAGAAGGACATCGATACGGTTCTCTGATGTGCCTTTGATGAGGGTCTGTTCATCTGCTAATAATGTATCTGCTCCATCAACAAATCTAATTACTCCCACTAAGACGCAGATGGCGAGTGCGATCCCTCCAAAAGTAAAGAGAGTTCTTCTCAAATTCCATGTTAAGTTACGAAATGGGATTTGAAGAAAAATTGAACCAGGTAACCTCAAGTAGGTTAAGAATCGGGAGAATCCCCTTCCAGCTCCTATTCTTACTCCTGTTTGAATGGCATGAATGGGTTGCACTCGAATTACACGCCATATGACTTTCTTGTGTGATTTGAATGTAGCATTAATAAAATTGTTCCAAATAGAGCAGTTACTGTAAAAAAATTTCATGAGGCATTTATGTCGATCTCCTAAAAATTTCAATGAGAAAAATAACTAGGGTTAATAGAACTACTGTTAGCACGTAAAAAACATTATTTAGGATAAATAAATCAATAAATAAAAGAAATAAAATCATTAAAACAAGAGACAAAAACGGAAAATGGTTAATTAATGAAGAGCGATACAAATGTTTCATTGTCCAATTCCTCTTGAAAATTCTTTAATTCTAGCAAAAGCCAATTTTATTTCTTCCTCTGTATTATAGCAGTGCGGAGATATTCTTAGCCCTCCTTCTCGGAGTGAAATTGCTATTGGTTTAGGAAGAGTTCGCAGTTTTGAAACTACTAATTCAGCATTAGGGCAAACGAAGTTTATAATTCCACTCCTCTGATTAGCATTATCCACTGGTGACCTCAGCTTAAAATTTGGTTCTTGGAATATCAAGTCTATTAATAAATCTGTAAGCTTCATAATGTGTTTAAAGATATTCATTTTTCCTATTTTGGAGATGTAGTCCACTGATTTGGCTAGTAAATTAGCATTGGGTCCAAGAGAAGCCTGAAAACGTCTCGCTCCAGTAGCAGGCTGATAAACATGATGAGATAAGCTTAATGCAGAAGCATCTGACATCGAACCAATGAAGGTTGGATTTAAATTTTCTGCTAGATCTCGTTTTACATATAGAAATCCTGTACCTAACTGTCCGAGTAGCCACTTGTATCCTCCTGCTGCTAAATAATCAACTTGATCTTCTTGAACATCGACAGGAATTGCACCGAGAGATTGAATAGCATCTACTATTATTTCAGCTTGATTTTCATGAGCAAGGCGTGCGAGGGATCCGAGATCAGAGCGAAAACCATTGCTAAATTGAACGTGAGAAACTGCAATAAGACGTGTTTTATCGTGAATTTTTTCTTCATAATCTTCTAGAGGGAGAATACCGTGTTTGTTATTAATAATATCAATGCTTAAATTATATTTTTTAGCTAGGGCTTGGTATGTATATGAATTTGATGTATATTCAAGATCATTTAGAATAATCTGTTGTCCATTCTCCCACTGAATTCCCTCAGCGATAGCGGATAGCCCATAGGAAGTGTTATATGTGAAAGCGATTTCTTCTTCTGGAACTTTAGCGTTAATAAAACTTCCAACCGTTTTTCGATGAATATTCTGCTCTTCAAGTTGATCAGCGAGTGAGGGAAAAAATAATTCTCCATAAGTCTTGTAATTAATTAACCATTTTTGACTCTCCTCAATAACTGGCATCGGTGAGGGGCCTATAGCTGCATGATTCAGATATATTGCTTTATCGGTTATCGGAAAATCTGATCTTATTTTTTCAAGATTCATAATAGTTTCATCCTCAAAAATTTCTAACGTATGTCTTTTAGGCTTGCTGAAAAGAATTTCCTATAGATCCATCAAAGCAGTTTAGCTAATATGTAGACCAGCTTTCTCAATATTAAGATAATTACTTAATTAGTAGAAATATTTAGACTTAATATATGAAATATGTAAATTTAGGAAATACTGGTATTAAAGTATCCCGTATATGTTTGGGAATGATGTCCTATGGGGATCCTACATTTTCATCATGGATTCTACCGCTACCTGATGCCGAACCTATAGTTAAAAAGGCTTTAGATGCAGGTATTAACTTTTTCGATACCGCTGATGTCTATTCAAAAGGAAAATCTGAAGAAATAACGGGAAAATTACTAAATCCTTATCGGGATGAGGTTGTGATTGCTTCAAAAGTTTTTTTTCCTATTGAAGGGTATGAAGCCGCTGGAAAGCCAAATAAAAGTGGACTTTCCCGATACCATATCAGAAGAGCCATTAAAGGTTCATTGGAAAGACTGAATATGGAAAATATCGATTTATATCAGATCCATAGATTAGATCCCCATACTTCTTACCAAGAAGTCCTCCAGACACTAAATTATTTGATCCAAGAGGGAAAAATCAGTCATATAGGCGCTAGTTCAATGTTTGCATGGCAATTCATGAAAAGTCTTTGGATAGCAGATCAGTTAGGAATAGAACCTTTTTGCTCAATGCAGAATCATTATAATCTGGTTTATCGTGAGGAGGAGCGAGAAATGATCCCATTATGCAAGGATCAGAATATCGCAATGATACCATGGTCACCACTAGCTCGGGGATTTTTATCAGGTAAGTACAAACGCGGGGAAGAAATAACCTCTATTCGTGGTACTTCAGATAAATATCTCACATCCCGTTATTTTAGGAAAGAGGATTTTCAAGTTTTAAACCGACTTATTGAGATTGCGCATGAAAAGGGGGTATTTCCTGCACAAATAGCACTAGCATGGCTTTTTAGCAAGGATTATGTCACTGCTCCGATACTTGGAGCAACGAAAGTTGAATATATCGACCAAGCAGTAGAGGCATTAGAAATTAAGCTTTCAGAGGATGATATTAGACGGTTAGAAGAACATTACGTTCCGCATCCTATATTGGGTCATTCTTAGGTAATCGGTTACGATTCTTTATCTCCATTTTTTCGTATATGACTCCCCAACAGATTTCCTAATTCATTTAGATAGGCAATCGCTTCTCGGATTGAACTAGATTTCAAGTCATTTTTCGAATATGAACCTTCTAAAATAGTTTCTATTTGTTTATGAGTATTTAAAATGTTTAATACTTTTTTTTGTTTTTCTACTCTGTTTAAGAGTGAATTAAAGCCATAGGATCTTGCGTGTTGGAACACATGAGAGAAAATTTCCTCTGCTCGTCCAAAATTCTGATAATACATGTTAATAATACCTAGAATCAAATCCATTTCTCCAGAAATGAACAAGGAATTTTTTGAGGCTGTTTTCAGGTCGTTCAAAAATAATTCAGCTTTTTTGAGATGCTCTTCCGAATCTAACTGTATAAACTGCTCCAAATTAACTTTAATAATCCCTAAAAGTGTTTGAGTTTCCACTTCGAAAGAATCAGAGTATTCCAAGGCAAGTGAAAATTCTTTCTCGGCCATATCAAGCTGCTTGTAGTTTAGAGCGATATTTCCCAAAGTATTATAATATCGTGCAATGTCCAACCGACGCTGTTTTTGCCAAATTTGATTTCTAGCTTTTTCCAGATTTTCTTCAATACTTGGATCTCTTGGTAGTTGACGTGAAAGTATTTCTGAGTAAGCTAGAAGGATCACTGGAGGTATAGAATAATCTATCTTATTAAAGGAATTAAAGGCAGATTTATATGATTCCAAAGCTTTTTCAAGATCTCCTTTTATAGATTCAAGCCATCCAATTGCCCCATATGTGAATCCCATTCCATAAAAATCATCTATCTCTTCACAGATCACCAAACTTTTCGTATAATGACTTAATGCTTGATCTGACTTCCCCATTAAGGTAAAAATCATTCCCATGGTGTTATGCGAAAATGATTCTTGCCATTTATACTGAAAATTTTCTGTATTGATTTTCAGGGCTTCTTCGAGAACTTTAAGTGCTTTTTCATACTGCCCAATAAAACGAAGACACGAACCTAAACGATTAAGATAAACTATTTGTAGGGGGGAGGGTTTCTTTACATCCTGTAAGTTTTGTTGAAGTAATTCTTTAGTGCGCTCAAATTCTCCGAATGGGTTTTCAAGCAACATGATAAAATTCGATCTTAGATTAAGGATAAATTCTAATGGTAGTTTCGGGCATAAAGTGAGACTTAATTCCATATATTCTTTGAAAGCTTCACGATTCATCTGCTGTCGATGGAGAAGAGCAAATAAGAAATTACGATGCGATCGACCTAAAATTTCCGTTTCAGATAATTTAATTGTATTTAAAACATTAATTATTAAATCAAACCACTTTAGGTCTGAAGCAAAATTAATAAGATCCCATGAGAATGCAAGGTTTGCATCCCATTCATTTATTGTTGTTTCTGCAAAATTAGAAGCCAATATATTGTATATAAACTCGAACGACCGTTTTAAATCTCCAATTTTATAATAGCAATAGATCATCGATCTACGATAATGATTTCGTCTTTTAAAATCGTTTTTGACACTGGAATGTGCTTTCTCATATTCTCTTAGGGCTTCTTCGTATCGTTCTAGTTGCTGTAAAGTAGTTCCTAGCTGTCCATGGAAACTTCCTTTTTGATGTTCATTCAATGTAATTTTGGGCATTATTTGACTAGCTTTTAATAAAAAAGAATAGCTAAGCTCAGAATCTTTTTGATTTCTTGCATAATAATTCTCAATTAAATAATACCAATACTTCTGTTCCACCGAATAATTTTCAGAGGATTCTCTAGATCTTTTGATCAGCTTCTTAGCTTGCTGGTCTTTCTTATCTAGAAGAAGACCCCTTATTTCTTGATAGAGTTTTTCGGACATAAAACGTCACATAACTAATTGGGGAGAGATAAAAGAAGATTTTTCAATGTGAAAACTAAAACTAGGGAGCTTATATATATCATATACTGCCTCTTCTAAAAGAAGAGAGAATTTTTTTAATTATTTTGCTATTAATGAAGAATAATTTCCTTATAATGATCCATTATATGAAGAGAAAGATATTTGTACCTTTTGGATTGCATGTATTGTTTGGAGTGACAAAAATTATAGAGAATTATCCTTTGCTCCAAAATACTTGGCTATCAACCGGCAGGCTGAACATTGTTGCTTTGGTGTAAGTGAGGGACAATTCTCACATTGCTGGAGAATTTTTGTTTGAGATTCTGTATTAATTTTGCGTTTTCCTGCAGCGGTAATATTGAAAAGTAAGTCTGGATGTTTGAGCTTCAGAGTGGACAGAAAGATATTTACTTCACTTCGTAAAGAATATTTGGAATAAGGACATGTAACTTCTAAAGTTTCTAAATTATTAATATTAACATATTCTATTATAGATGCTTCTTCTAACTTTTCTAGAGGTTTAATTCTCTTGGGATTATATAAATCCTCAATCGATTTATATTCAATTAAATATCTATAATTTTTTTCTGGATTTCCTCCAATAATATTAATTAATGTAGTAGCTGCTTCATCATTGAGTGTATTTCCTAGTGCGATGAAATCAGCTCGGATAGAATTCGCTGCACGAATCAAAGCATGCCTTCTTAAAACCCCACATATTGCACACGGCGTATGTTTATATTTTCGCTGATTCTCTGATGCGAGGAACTCTGGTAACGTATATCCAAATAAGTCTTGGTAAGAAAATCGAAGAAATTTAACATTGGGAAATTTTGTTTCAAGATTTTTTAGAATTTTACCTCTCCTTTCATCGATTTCTGGAATTCCTTCCTCAATGGTAATCGTAAATAATTCAGGAATACGAAGTTTTTTTTGATTTCTTATTAAAATGTTCAGAAGAGTGATGCTATCTTTTCCCCCCGAGAGGGCAACTGCACCAATATGTCCCCTGATATGCTTTGGAAGACGATTAACGACCGATCTTTCCAACTCTGCAGAAAAACATTTTATACAGAGAGTTTGTCGATTCCTTGGTATTTTAAAAGCTCCATTTTTTCCACAAATGCAAAGAGTCATTCGGTTTCCTCAGACCAATTATCAGTTTGCCAGATCTCATCATCTCCAATCGAAATAACGATTGGATCTGCCGGTAAAACCGTCATCACGCATTTAACAAGAGCTGTTAAAGTACATTAATAGTTTACTTAGCTGAAGTTTTTTTGAGAATAGATCTCACACATTTTAATTAAGTAGTTTGATATATAATCCGCCATCAATTAAACGCATTCCTGTTGGGAATATTCCTATTCTTGAATTATCAGAAATTTCTATTGTTTTTTGAGCATATTTTCCATTAATAAAGCAGTCTCCGATTTGGTGATTATTTAAACCTATTCTGATAATTAAACCATCAAATGTTTCATTTTTCTTAAAAGGTATTTCGATAATTGTATTCTCTGCTAATGATGCGTTTGGGTCAAATATTTTTTTAAGATGTCCATATAGATAAATTTTAATCATGATCAGGATCCCCAGGAAGGTTATGAAGAGCAATATTTCAAAAAATATTGTACTAGATTGAGTTTAATGTATGAAGTTACGGAATTCTTTTTATGTTTTGTATTAATATTATCGAAACACATATTCATTGAGCTTAGATATATAACTATTGATTTTCAATCGGAGTTAGATAAATTTGAAAAGCTCCTCAACGGTTTTGGATTTAAAAAATAAACCTTTAATAGGTATGGTTCATCTTCCTTGTCTTCGGAAATGTATCGAGCATCCTGATGTAAAAGAAGAAATGATTGAGTCTGTATTATGTGATGCTGGAGTTTTAATGAAAACAGGATATGATGGGATTCTTATTGAAAACTTTAACGACTTTCCCTTTTCTAAATATCGGATAGAAGATGAAATACTCCTTATGATGACTTTAGTGGTAGAAAATGTAAAAAAAGAGATCAAACTTCCTTTAGGTATCAATATTCTTCGAAATGCATGTGAACAAGCATTAACAATAGCTCATATTACTGGATCCTCATTTATCCGCTGTAATGTTTGGGAAGGAGCTTACGTTACTGATCAAGGCATAATTGAAGGTGTAGCAGATGGTGTGCAAAGAAAAGTACGGAGTTTAAAATCAAAGGTATTAATTTTGGCTGATGTTCACGTGAAACACGCGTCTCCTCTGGGCCAATTCTCCTTAGCTGAAGCAGCGAAAAATGCTTTGAATCGCGGAAAAGCAAATGCAATAATAGTATCTGGATCAGAAACAGGGAAACTCGTTGAAAAATCAGCATTATCGGAATTTGTAAAACAATCTGGAATTTATCCAATATTAGGAAGTGGATTATCCTCTGATAATCTCAATACAGTTTTTGAATATATTTCTGGGGCTATAGTCGGAAGTTCCATCAAGAAAACTGACATTCATTCTCCAATTGATGAAGAAAAGGCTGAAATATTATCTAATAAGTGGAATGACGCTCGAAGGACTTTTGAATGATCGAAGAGATAACTTATGAACAGTATGAGGATGTTTTGCGTCTTTGGGAGCTATCAGGTCTGCCCACGAGAATAAAAGGAAGAGATCGACCTGAAGCAGTAAAAAATCAGCTTATGCAATCCAATGTTTTCTTTCTGGGGGATATTATCGATAATGAAATAAGAGGAGTAGTATTAGTAACACATGACGGTCGAAAGGGATGGATAAATAGACTTGCTGTTCATCCTGCCTATCAACATCAAGGAATTGCGAAAAAATTGATACAGGCAGCTGAAAGGGAGCTTTTTAGTAGATTTGGAATTGAAATTTATTGTGCACTGATTCTAGAAGATAATGAGGTAAGTTTATCTCTTTTTGAGGGAGAGGGGTATACAAGCTGGCCCCAAATTCGATATTATTCTAAACGGGCCAGAAATGATATCTAAATAAGCATAATAAATCACATTCCATAAAGTTTAAAAACGTAAATTAACAATTGTTAATCGTTTTATTTCATTTCATTCCGTAAGAATTATCCCATTTCATTCTGTGAGTGGGAGCGTAAACAATTGTTTGCAATCCCCTCCAGATTTTCTCCATAATAATACAATTATTTATGTTTTAAAAGGAATTAGAGACCTTTTTTACTATTTTTACCTTTTAAATTTTTTATTTTCGTATTATAAATATTGAATGAACGCAGTTTACTTCCACGATCTCCTGGTTGTTTTATAGGTTATTTTAATTTCAGGAAATATTTTTCAGGGGAGAAAGATTTTAAGACCAAAGAATTAATACTATTAGAATAAGCTTGCTTCTGTCAAGGTGAGATGTTTTTGACAAAAATTGAAGTTGCTGACGATGCAGGAGATACTTTTACCGAGATTTCTATTCCAATTCCATTTTATATCCGTGTACATCTCGAAGAACGAAAAACACAGTTGACTAGATATCGAGTTCGACTTCTTGATGACTTTGGAAAGGTTAGGGGGCAATATATTGGTGCAACTGATCGAGAATACCTAGAATTACATGTACCTCTCATTAAATTAGCAAAACCTGGATCTTTAAGGATTTTTGTTGAGGAAAGTTCTGGAATCGGGGAGTACGATCAATCTCATTACATTTCCATCAAATATTTGGAATATACAGAAGAACAACCATCTAAGAGAATAGCTGATGGTCAAATAATCCCTATCACGGAAGAAAAGAACCAAGTACTTTTGAAAGAAGTCTCCCTAAAAAAGAAAAAAAGGAAAAAAAGTTTTGATTTGTCAAATGATGAAACAGAATATCTTTTCAAACGTGAAGCCATTCTTGGGGAGAATCCAATTAAATCAAATGAAGAAGAATAAAAATTTTGACTGAAGGTACTATTATGGTTGAATTTCCTTTGGATAGTTTTTATATTCTCCTTATTATGTTTTTATATGGCCTAGTTAGCGGAGGATCTGCTATTCTCTTAAAAAAAGGAATTTTTCAAGCGGGAGGTATAAAGATTCAAAATTTTTTCAAAGATATTTTTCCTGAAACTTGGCGTTTAATAAAAACACCCATTTGGATGTGGGGTGGTGTTACTGCAATTTCAGGTTTCCTTATTTATACAATCGCATTAAATAATTATGATATTTCTATTGTTAAACCTTTGGTGAATACAAATCTTCTATTTACTTTTATTTTTGCTTTTTTTATCTTCCAAGAAAGGTTGAAAGCGATAGAATGGATTGGGGTTGTCATTCTAATTGTTGGTCTTTTATTAATCGCGTTCTCCCCTAATGTTATAGCCATTAATCCTTCCAGTATTTCAATACATGATCAAGTAGATGTACCACTTTTATTTACAATCTTCCCTTTGACAATCATCCTTGTTATTATAATGGCATTTTTAATGTTTGTAGCTCGAGTTGGAGAGGGATATGAGGAATATGTTTTCCCATTATTTTCAGGAACATTTTACGGATTTGGGACATTTTTTACTAAAAGCTTTCTAATTGCTATAAACCATATTAATACTGCTGATTTTTTTCCGTTGATTATTTTTATTTATTCACTAGTTATGTTTTTATTGACATATGGATTTGCTATTATTGCTCAACAGCTTGCATTTGAGAAAGGCCGACTCTCAATAGTTTCCCCTATAGCCAATTCCCTTTCAGTAACAGTAGCATTCCTTGGTGCATACTTTCTCTTTTTTGAGGATCTCATAGTACCCATAGAAGGAGAAATAGTAATTACATCCTATTTCAAGGTGTTGGGATTAGTTTGTATAATTCTTGCTTTGTTTTTATTGCGTCGAGAAATAACACCTACCTTTGGAGAGAAAGGCGTGTGATTTTAGCGCTTGTTATTATTATTCCTTGTTTGATTCCATTGAATGAAGGCTACACTAAATACAATTAGTCCTAGTCCAAGCCATTCGAACATAGTTGGATGTTCCTCTAGGAAAACGATAGATAGTAGCACTATTTGTGGTAGCATTGTACTATTTATCAATGAAATGTCCATTGCCCTTATATGCTTCATTGCCTTGTTCCAAAGAGTAAAAGCAAAAGCAGTATTAACAATTCCCAGCCAAATTATAGCAATTATGGCTAATGGAGAAATAGTTTCCATAAACGTCAAACCTTCAATTAGGAAAGCGAGAATTACTAGGAAAAATGAACCAATTGTCATACTAATTCCAGTAATCACAATTGGTTGTAAAGAGGTATCACGATTAATTTTTCGTCCAAGAATCGATGACAAAGCATTCGTCAAAACACCTACTATTGCGATGAATATACCCAAAAAATCAGTTACGAGAATATTTTTTGTAGAGAAATAGAAAAATATTCCAATAAAAACTGTGAAAAAGAATATAATGTCGAATTTTGATGGAACTTCCCGAATAGTGGGAATAGAAATGAGTATAACTACGAAAGGAGTAAGATTGAGCAAAAAAGAGACTGTAATTGCTGGAAGCAAATCAAGAGCTAAAAACTGTGTTCCTTGTGTACCTGCAATGAAAATAATGCCATAAAGTGAAATATATTTCCACCAATGACGATTCTGGGTTCGAATCGCGTTTCTAGATTCGGAGTTGGAAAGAACTATTAACATTAAGATGCTAGAAGCAAGAAGATACCTGAACGATGCGAAAATTAAAGGAGAAATTTCTTCTAGAGTAAACTTGATTATCACCCATGATGAACTCCATAAAATAGTGACGAAAAGAGCTTCCAGAAGAGCTAGCAAATAAGCTTTCGAGTATGGGGAGACCATGGGAAATCTTGTCCAATAGAAAGATGAAAAAGATAAGTTTTATAATTTAAATATGTCGAGTGACGGGTGTATATAAGATGATACATACCAAGTTAGTAATATACTCTAAGGATTATTATTCTTGTGAGCTTACGAAAAAGTATCCAGTTCGGGTCACAATCGTATCAATTCAGTTACCTGAAGGATATGGATATATAGAAGCTTTGAATGGAAATGAAGAATCAATTCGTTCATACATAGATGCAATTCAGAAATCTAAGGATATTATAAAGTTTGAAATTACCTATTCCAGTCCAATTTTGTACTGGACACGAACTATTCATCAATTGGATTATCCTTCTATCTATGAAACCGTTCTTAATAGTGGAAATATGTCAATTCTACCAATCACTATATCTAATGGTCTTCAATATCATACTATATTATCCCCCGATCGAACATACTTAAAAAACCTTTTAAAGTTATTGAAAGTTCGATTCACATCTGTAAAGATTCAATCAACATCTTCTATTCCCTTTGGATTTCAGCAATCTTTGCTAACAGTTAAACAACTCGAGGCATTTCAATTAGCTTTCAAATCAGGATATTATAGAATTCCCAAGCAAATTAAATTAACTGAACTTGCACCAAAACTAGGTATTAAACGTGTAGCAATGCAAGAACGATTGAAACGGGCCGAACTCAAAATCCTTCAGGAATTCGCCTTTCAATGGGTTTGAAATAGAAAAAAAGATTTAGATAAAAGGTTGTCTGATTAATGTCTTTAATTTCTCAGGTTGAGTCCTTCTTGGATCACTAAGATAGATTTCATGATGCTTCTGCTTTTTTCCATCAAAGGTACCTCCGATTTTTTCAATATAGTTGTGCAGAAGCTCAATAGTAGAACCTTCCTCCGAGAATGGTCCAAGATGAAGAATTTGGACACATTTACCTTCTTCAAAAGCTTGGAATCGCAATTTAGACAAGCTAGGAAGTGATTTGTTCTTTTCTTGCAACTCTATTATTGCTTTGTCAACAAGCTCCTGTGTGATAAAATCTGGTTGCATCACAAGTGAAGTCCATAACCACTCCTCCTTCTGCTCCATAAATTCAGAAGTGAATACATCCATGTCTTCAGCCCACCATAAACCTTCTAAAGGCATAACTACATAATCCTTTCCTTTTTTCTTCATCATAAACTTTAATGTATAAGATATTGGATAGATTGTTCCCATGGCGTCTTGGTACTCTTGTGATGTTTCTGGGTATCCTTTACCATCGATCATCAGGAAATAAAATTTGGGAATATCCACAACTACAACTCTTCCAGCTTTTCCGGAATAATATTCCTTAAGTTCCTTTTTAAAATCTATTTTTACCATTACTATTCACCCCTTTTAAAAATTGGATTCCTATGGATGCCAATAATTAGCTAATTTTTTTGCGTTCTCTCTTTCTAAGTGAATTATGTTCATTAAGAGTTTTTGTAATACTAAAACTTCCTCTTCTTCACCTTTTAAAGGGAATTTCTCGAGATGATCTGAAAAATCTTCCCATTCTTTTCCCAAACTATCGTAATTATCACTAAGATCACTCAATCTGTTATCCTCTAATAGTTCTGCACACTCTAGTAAGAATCGACTGTATAAAAATCTAAAGAAGCCTCCACCTGTGCCATAATGGGAGATATAACCCGAAATTTCTTTACATTGTTCCAATAATATGTTCTTTGATAATTTGGGCCAAGTTCCAAGATCCTCTGCAAATTTATTTAGACCTTTAGGACCACTATAAATTCCCATAAAAGTCATTAATTTGCTACTTTTTTGTAGCGAATTCCCATTATTTCTTATGGCTTGGGGGATAATTTCTACTAGATCTGGTCTTTTCTGATTGAAGTCAAATTCATAAATAAAGTTATAAGGATCCAACCATCTATTATATGATGCGTTTCGTCCTGCGGATAATTCCTCTACTGTTATCTCTTGAATTTCTTCATAAGCAGTATCAGCGAGGGAAACAGTATTTTTTTTAGGATTATATCCACAAACAACTACTGTATGCATGCCAAAATGATAATCCTCCCTTGGAAGGTCTCCTTTATGGTATGGTAAGTATGCCATATCAATATTAATTGCCATCGGTTTATTATTTTCGAGATACGATCGTAGATGGTTCCAACCCTCTTCTTTGTCTTTTGTTCTGTAAATCTTCAAAGGAGTATTCATTAGCTTGGCTAAGTTTTTTTCAAAATCATTTTGACGTCCACCAATCATTGGGTTTTGATTTTTGAATTTTAAATATCCTAATCCTAAACCTCCTCCTATTCCAAAGATCATTTCTTCGCTCAATTTCAGTCCATAAAACTCAAATATATTCCTAAGTGCACTAGAAGTGCAATGTACTCCTGTTTTGTGATTAAAACCTTTTATAACATTAATTTCATTATTATTTTCCATTTTTCATCATCTTCTCCGACTAATCTTCTCAAGATAATATAGTAACCATTGTTCTTCCGCGTTTACGAATGCGAGAGGTCGTGTGAAAAGCGCAATTATATGTTGAATAACAAGATCTTCAAAAATTTTGGTGCCATCCAAAGTGTAACCATGGGCATTTGGCTTACTAAAATTTTTGATACTCTCCTCAAGCCTCTTTTTTCGTGTTTCAATTTCAGATACTCGTTGCGTTATTGCTTCAATTAATTTTTCTTGTGTTAAAACCCCTGAGAATGCAAAAGCGATATCAAAAGGATCTATCATTTTTTCATGATTCGCTAATACAGTGTAAACAGCTTTTTCTAGTTCTTTCCGACCATATTCAGTAATTCTGTAATATTTTTCCTTGATTGGCGGGGAGATTGCATCCTTTCGATTAATGATAATTTCATTGACTGCATACTTGTAATTCTGCAATTTTTTTAATGCATGATAAACACTAGACTTTCCAATTTTAGTCCATACCCTCATACCTCGTCTTTCTATTGCTTCTTCAAGTTGCAGTCCTGTAACGCCTCTTTTCTCTTCGTTGAGGAGTCCTAACACTGTAATATCGTTCAAAGTTAACTTTGTTCCCTTAACACTCATTTTCAGTCCTATTCTAATATTAGAACTGGGATATATTTAAAGTTTTCTTTATTATCATCCCTATTCTAATATAATAATAGGATCAAAATTAGAATTTTTCTGTTAGATTTTACTCTTACTTTATCAGGGAAGATTCCTCAAGCATATCGTCCAGTTTCAAGGAGCAAATATAGAATAGTAATAATTAAAATCGAAATGATAAAACCAAAGAACCACCATATAGAATATAGTATAGCAAATACAGGATTGATTGCTGTGAGGCTAAATGGGTCAGCTACTACTGGAAAATATGGAAGAATCAAGATGTACAATCCTATCGCTGTCCCAGTTCCAAAAAGGAAGCTGAGTAAAAAAAGCAGGTTTACTATCAAATTTGCTTCTTTCTCTTCCTCCCAATGAAATATTCGCCGAATGAGCGCAGGAGGGGCTATGGACAATAGTAGAACTAGAAGTATGACAACAATATATACCGCTCCTGAAATTACTCCAATTAGCAATAGACTTTCTAAAAATTCAGAATTGAAAATAATTGCTACAATTGAAACGAGAATTACTAATCCTAAATTAACCAATAATATTATGAATATAACATCTATCCACGTTGTTTTTTGAGGAACCTTTTCTCCAGAATTTAGTTCTATTGAAGTATTAGAATCCAATGTTTATCATCTCCTAGTTATTTGGTTCCCGTATCAAATAACCATATAGAGTGAAAGATGACTTATAAGATACTTCAACAAGGAACATATATTGGAATTGCATTTATCACATTCCTTTTGGATTATCCCTTTTTATTAATTGAAAATCCACTTATGTATTAGGGGTTGAATATTTTGAACTTAGAGAAGTATTGGGAACTCTTGAGAGAAATGTTTCGTCTTTTTGATGCCAAGAAATACACAGAAATACTCGAATATCTACAAACGCCCCGAGTTAAATTCCCATATGGGAAAGCTGCACTTTTTTACTCTGGAATCTGCGCAGCTGCAAATTTGGGGGATAGCCAATTAGCAATTAAACTCCTAAAGCAAATAATCGATGAAGGAGGTTGGTATTCGGAATATATTTTAACTCAAAGCCCTTCATTGCACTCCCTTCAGGGTATTCCTGAATTTAAAGAACAATTAAAACGAAGTCGAGAAATTTCTACTCCTGAACTAATGAAAGAACAAGAAATAAAAATCATTCCAGAGGAAAAAAATTTTCCATACTCCTTAATGCTTGCATTACATGCTGATAGTGGTGTGATCGAGGAAGAGATTCATTATTGGTGTCCTGTCGTTGATAAAGGATTTATTGTTGCTATGCCTCGTTCAACTAATGTTTACTGGTCAGGAAAAGATTCAGCTTACTGGCCTGATCATGAATCTGCTACGAAACAGCTTAAGACATATGTTAAAAAGATAGAGGAAACTTATTCTATTGAATTTGGTCATTCTCTAGTTGGAGGGCTTTCTTCAGGTGCAGAACTTGCTATATGGCTTGTTGTATCTGGTACACTGCCCATACAGAAATTTGTGGCTGTTGCTCCTGGAGGAAGATGGATGAATGATCTCGACAATTGGAAACCATTGATTGAAAATGATAATGCCTCTGAAGTCAGTGGAATGATAATTACTGGGAAAAAGGACCAAGTAATCTCCCACAAAAATATCCAAAAGTTTGTACAAATGTTGAGAAACGATGGAATTTCATGTCAGCTCATTGAATACCCCAATTTAGGGCATTGGTATCCACCTGATTTTTCTGAGAAATTACTCTCTTTCATGAATAGTTAGTTAAGAAACTTCCTCGTAAGTTTAATTGCATAATTTCATTTCAAAATAGTTGAAAATTATAGAACTAGATATAAAGAACTAGTGGGTTAGTATTATTTCTATCATTTCATGCTTCCTTATCTTGTAACTTCGTCGAGAAGCGAGTTTTTTTCAAGCTTTAACTTTTATTCAAATCATGAGTAAAATGGGCTGGTATTTTTCAAAGTGGAAGTTTTAGGGAATATAATTCATGATCCATTGATCATCCCCTTTCCAGCTATCAAACACCCTTCCATATCCTTCAGCTCGAAAGATTTTTTCAACTAGCCTGAAAATCTCTTGTTGAATTTTATAATCTCCTGATTCTAGAATAGAAAGGATTTTTTCAATCAATTCGTTAGGAGTTAATGGAAGTTTCACAAGTGGAAACTCAGTTAATTCCCAATATAAATACTTGAAATAAGGACATATTCTGTTATCGTGGATAGCAAATAAGCAGTTTAATAACGGTTTGATTGATGTTGCTGCTTCTAGCCGATACCCTATATCATTTTTATCACGTAAACACTTAATTGATCTATAAACTTGATTGATATATTCATCTAAACTCGCTGAAATGAACTCTGTACAATATTCTGGAGGTACTTTACCTTTTTGATCTATAATATCTTGTATTTCTCCTCCAGTTTTGTCTATTGAAGCTTTAACATGAGTAAAGTTGTATCGATCCCACATTAATTCGCTCCCCCATTGTGCATATTTCTTAAACTCTACGAGTGTACTGACAGCGACATCAAAATCTTTTTTTAAGGAATTAACTCTTTTTTCATATTCTACTTTCGCTTCTGGCACGATAATGATAGTGAAATCGTAATCTGAATACTCTGTGTGCATATTTTTTCCCCGTGATCCCCCGAGAACTAATCCAATTACTTTCGGATCATCCTTACATTCTTTGAAGATATTTTCAAATTGATCTTCTGAACTCATTTTGTGTCTCTCAAATTTTGTTTACAGTGGATTTAACTATAATGATTACCATCTGATTCCCTTTGAAATCTTATAACCTTTAACTTTAGTCTCTAGGATTTGTTTCAGCATTATATCGCCGACAGTAATTGGTTTTTTGCGAACAATTCCTCGAATTGAATTCATCACGCTTAATATTGAACGCATGAAAAAATTTTCAAGTTTGAGATCAGGAATGATTGGATTCATCTCTCGAACAGCGAGTTCGACTAGATAGTTAATATCATCCAGTTTTCCTTCCTTTTCTGCAATTTTATAAACTTTATTTTCAAGTTCAAAGATCTGTTGGGATTCATGTAGGATATTTTGTGCTTCTTCTCCAAAAATATATCCATAATGTGCTAAACTTATACTTTCAAATTTGATTTGCTTGAGTTTATCAATTGTATTTAGATAATCAGATTCATTCCAGTTAGGTGGCATTATGGGAGAAAGAAATGCACGATCGTCGATCTTAATACCAATTGAGTCCCCAACAAAGATATTTCTCGTCTTTTCATCGTAAAGAGCAATATGGTCGAGGTTGTGACCTGGAACATCAATAACTTTGAGATTAAGCCCCTCTAAGTCAATTGAATCCCCCTCTTTCAGAGGAGAAATATCAGTTATATTTTCAAATTTTATTTTTTTTAATATTTCATTATAGGTCTGTGATTCTAATAAGGGTATAGCTTTCTTTGAAGCAAATACCTCTATCGATTTTTGCAGCTTTTCCGCAGCTCTCCTAATAATAGGTAGTCCTTGGCTGTGATCCCAATGAGAATGAGTAAGAATTACGTAGTCGGGAGGAAATTTATTCATAGTTTTCAATGATTTTATTATATATTTAGCTCCATCTTTACAACCACTATCGATAAGACAGGTTTTCCCTGCCTCAACGAAATAAACCCCTCCTACAGCTGCTGCCCCTTCGTACTTGAAATCAATCAAAGTGGCATTTTCATTAACTTTTCCTTCTTTCCTGATCGCAGTCATCCTTATCACTCACAGGTGGAAGAATAGCTGAAAAATTAGTTTAAATTTATTTTCAAAATCCTTTAATAAAAAGGGAAAAGGAAGCAGTTATGCTTTCTTTCTTCTACGGGTGAACAGGATTATAGCACTAAGAATTACTCCAAATTCCAAACCAATCCTAGATTTAGTTTTCTGCGGGTAATCTTCAAGATACTTAGAAAGGTCAAATCTAAGGAAAAATCCATCTTGAGAACCATTCTTATTTTCCTGAAAAACGCCACTCGTCACTGGAAAATCCACAGATGCTGTATGACCAACGATATAAATATGATCTGAAAATCTTTCCATGTTCCAAACATGCTCTGGATTACTACCTCCAAAATAAGTGCCAAAATATGGTTTTCCTTCAGGGTTTAACACTAAAAAGACTATATCACTATTACCTACTATTTCTTCTTGAATAGCGTTAGAGAATACTGGAAAATCATTCGTCGGCGCATCACCACAGGTAAAGATGTTATTCTGATCATCAGTATCTACGAAATGTAATGTATCCCATGAAAGGCCTCCAAAGTAACTAGAGAAAACAATTTGTCCAGTACTGTTAATCTTTGTAACAAACGCGTCCACCCCATTAACATCACCTTCTACTCCAGAATAAGTTGATTGCCACGCGTTTGCTATCGGGAAATCTACTGACCATGTTCTTCCAGAAAATATCATACTATTTTCAGTGTCAAATGTGCATCCAAAACAATCATCTACTCCAGATCCCCCAAAATATGTACAATATTCTATTTCCATATCAGTTGTAAGAACAGCTATGAAGAAGTCTCGTCCTGGCCCCGATATTTCTGACGAATATGCATTCTCCGTAAATGGTAAGTCTGGGCTATCTGAATAACCATTGATAATATACTTACCACTCTCACTAGCATAGATTTCTCCTATCACATCCACGCCAGATCCACCAAAGAAACTTGAATAATAAATGGATCCATTCGGTAAAACTTGGACAATGGTTCCATCTATTTGTCCCTCAAAACTTGGTTGCAGAGCAGTTTCCGTAATAGGAAAGCTCGGAGAGGTTGTACTCCCCGTGATTGTCAAAAGATCAGAAAACATGATAGAACCTTCTAAATTTTCTTCTTCAGAAGTTCCAATGCACATAGAAAAAATTAAGGTACCGTTGGAGGCAAATTTAGTGACAAACTTATCTGAACCTCCATGAGAGGCATTAGATCCAGTTACAGGAAAATCCAAGGAATTTGTTACACCTACCACATAGATATTATCGACACTATCTACGTGAACACCTATTCCTCCATCATTACTGGAACCTCCCAAATAACTTGCCCAAATTAAGTTACCTATGGAGTTAAATTTTGCTATAAAAGCATCTCCACTGACAGTGTGAACGTCTTGAATACCTCCTGCAAAAGTATCTTGAAATGCGTCCCTAGTAGGAAAATTCTCAGACATTGTATCACCAGTCACTAGGATATTTCCTTCAGAGTCAATAGCCATATCTCTGATAAGATCGTCGCTTATTCCTCCTAAAAAACTGCTAAGTATGTACTCATCTAAATCCACTGTATTATCTGCCATTCCAGTAGACACTCTAGAGAAAGCGGTTGTACAGCATATCAGAAGCAATGTTAGTGGTAGAATAATTGGATTTTTCTTCATATCATTATCTCCCGCAATTTCGATCACAATCACAAAGTGATCAACGTGGAAAATCCTTTAATAAAGTAATAAATAAAAGAGAATAGTAGTTTCTAAACTGAAACTAATTTATAGCAAAATTATTCCTTAAGATTATTGATTAAACCAAAACGTTTCCAATTCAAAAGATGGACCATGGCCAGGATAGACTGTGTTTATTTGAAATTCTCTTAATTTTTCAACACTGGCATTCAAATCTTCCTTGATATCGATTAGAGATGACTTTGCCGGTTTCTTTCCAGTATTCATGAATAAATCTCCGCAGAAAAGATCGTTATTTGCTGTTAAGATTCCAATTGATCCTTTTGAGTGTCCAGGTAAGTTAATCACTTTAATATTTATTCCATAAGCGGAAAGATCACTTCCTTCTTCCAGATAAATATCAGGGGAAAATCTCTGGAATTTTCCAATTCGGAAGAATAAAAAGATAATTTTCAGAATAAAACGAGAAAAAATACTCCGCATTTTTCGATTCCATAACATATCTCCTCGTTCAACTGCTTCAGAATCAATCCTATGCATTGCTATTTTGGTATTAAATTTATCACGTAGATATGCCGCATTTCCAGTGTGATCGAAATCTTGATGCGTTAAAATAATGAGATTTAGCTTTTTCTCTGGAATCCCAAGTTCCTCAAGTTTCCTTTCGAGAATTTTTCGTTTACTTTCATATCCTGTGTCAATCAATATATATCCCTCTTTCCCTTTCAGAATATAGCAATTAACGATTCCTAGTTTTATAGGAATGATATTAGCGTTTTTAGTTGTTGAGGATGTTTGACCTGACATTGAAGTTACCCAGAGTTAATGATTTCTCCTATTTCCTCTGCCCAAGCACGAATCATGTTCCAATCCCGAGTTTCTGCTTTATCTGGCGGTTGGTTAATATAATAACCTCCGAATCCCCTACGTGATGTAAATTGCACCCCAACTTTCTCTAATTTTCTATCAATGAACTTTTTCTGTAGTTCTTCATGTTTTTCATAATTCCTTGATTGCCAAGCTCCTCCACATCGAGCTGATGAAATAAATACAAATAATTTCTTGTTTTTCAACTTCTCTTTATTTTTTTTCAAAAAATTCATTCCTTCTTTAGCCCAATTAAATTTAGCGTAACTAACTCCTAGAATTACGTTATCATAAGAAGAGATATCAGGATTGCGATTCGTTTCATTGTTTTTATCTTTTAGATTAACCAGATCCACATCGATCCCGAATTTTTCCTTCAATACTTTGATTATTTCTCGTGCTGTTTCTGTTGTAGCACCCCATCGGGTAGCATATACTAGAATTGTCTTACTCATAATAATTTTCTCCTAATTAATTAAACTCGAATGACAATGGTTTCTGCCAAGATATCTAATCCGCGCTGATTTTGAGTTCTCTCTGGAGTCTGTTTTTCAAGAATCATCCCAAGAACTACATCAAGAATTAAAAATTCCCCAAACACAATTTTAGATAGATTACGAATGATTACTTGTCTACCTACCATTTTAATTCCACTGTGATCTACAGCTCTTAAACCAAGTAATTTTTTACCAATAGTTGCACTGAAAAAATATTCTAAAACAATATTATAAGCCATAAATATAAGAGTGGCAGGAATTATTGTCAAAATTGAAATAAATGTTGTAGGACTGGCGATAATCTCATTAAATTCACTAGTTTCCCATTTAGCAAATTCTTGGATTAATTCATCAAAAGGCATTATTATTAGCATTAATCCGAATCCAATCGCTAAAATAAGAAATGCAAAACCTAGTTTCAGAAATAAATCAATACCCCATGCAATAAATCGAATCCCCCATCCAGCGCGCTGATGGTGCCATTCTTGCCCTTCCAGAATATCTTTAGCTACTTCTATAGGCTTACCAAAGGTAGATGAAGGATCTCCGTCCTGTACATCAGCTAATGCTGCTGAAACATCTGAGCGTAAAATTTCTAACGCGTCTTGCTTTGTTTCCTTAGGATATGGCAATAAGCGATTTATTTTCTCAATATATTCATCAATTAATTCTTGATGTATTTTTTTCATGCATTTTCACCTAATCATTTAACATAATTTGAATAACTTCAATAAAATCCTTCATAACATGTTTCAATGAGCTCAAGAAGACTTCTCCATTGCTTGTCAAACGATAGAATTTTCGGTCTGATTCTTGGTCTTGTGTTTCCACAATTAGTTGCATTTTCTCCATTTTTTTCAAAATTGGATATATATTAGAACCAGCAATAGTAAATTTACCATTTGTTTTCTCTGCTACAGCTTTTGTTATTCCATATGGATAATTGGGAGTCTTCGAGAGGGATAATAACACAAAAGGATTTGAAAATCCTTTCTTAAACTGCTCAGCCCATTTTTCCACGTCTTCCATACAATGTTCCCTTCAGTTATACTATAAGTTATCTATATATGAGTTATAGTATTAAGTATATAACTTTTTGCATTTCAGAATACGTGTCAAAAAGTCTATAATGGTGTATAATTTTGGAAGATTTAATTAATTTGGTGAGTAAAATGAAATTAGAGATGATAAATATTTATTTTGTACATAAAAAAGTTAAATATTACCCTTCTGCTGGAGTTGAGGAGATTAAACTCGCAAAAAAGACAAGGGAATCTCTGAAGGATTAAGTTATGTTGAACAATTTATTACAAAGAATGGATTTGAGGTAATAAATGTGAATTTTGATCGATCAGGTTTTCTGAGTTATAACATAATAAAAAAGTAGACAGTTAAAGATTAATATTAAGAAGACTTCTCATTTAACTTTCCCACGCTTAAGTCTTTTTATTGAATCAAAGTTCAGATAAAAAATAATCTTTTCATTTCTTCCACAAATATTCAGAGAGAAATCCAATGAAAATCTTAATAAACTGAAATTTAGTCAGATTAGAGTTATGAAAAGCAATAAATTTCTTAAAATAGCATTGATGGTTCTAATTATAGCTGGAATCTCTGGAATGATTACAAAACCTATGGATGTAACTCTTTCAAATCCAAAAATAGCTAATCCATGGCAATTTATCGTGCTAGGAGATACCCGACAAGCAATTGGGTACTGGGTTGAAGAAATCCAAGCATATAATACTGATAATGCCAGCTGTCCAATAAGAGCTCAAATGTTTAATAATATTGCCGCAAATAATCCTAATATGGAATTTCTGATACACACAGGTGATATGGTGAAATCAGGCGGAGAACAAGATGATTGGGATCGATATTTTGAAGATATTGCGAATTTTACTGCTAAAAATACCTCCATTTATTATGCAATCGGTAATCATGAGTTATATAATTATGCGCTAGGAGATGGCATTTATGCACCAGCTGATGAGGATTTCTCTGTTTACGAAGCAAATGTAGATTTACCTGGTAATGAGAGGTATTATTCATTTGATTATAATGATCAAGTACATGTAATTGTAATTAATACAGAAGAATATTGGGAAGGAGGAGACAATGGAGTATTTGATATAACATCAGAACAATTAGATTGGATAAAGGCTGATCTCAAAAGTAATACTATTGATTTCGTAATTACGGTCTATCATCGTCCAAGTTATTCTATCCTACGAGTAGGTCGAGTTACTGCAGCACAGGAAATCCGAAGGGTTTTGGAACCTTTATTTGTGGAATATAAAGTTGATTTGGTTTTTTCTGGACATGATCATTATTATTATCGGACTCAAAGAAATGGAACTACTTATATTGTCACAGGAGGAGTAAATGAAGATCTTGCTGTAGATGGGGATCGATCGGAATGGCAAGAAGGAGATGTATATTTTTCGGATTATCATTATTGTAATGTCACTGTTAATGAGTACGAGGGCCAAGTTAATTTAACAATTGATACCTTAATATATGATCCTGAGACAGACACAACAAGTAAAGCAGATACAATAACTATTTCTTCAAACAATACTTCAAGCTCCTCTTCCACTCCACTCTATCAAATACCAATTTTTCTTGGTTTAGTCTTATACTGTCAACATAGGAAAGTGTCAAAGAAATAATTTGTAATATCATTAGTTCCAAAGTCGCTTTAAAGTAAGTTAAAAGGTTTTATAAACCAAGGAGTTGTCAAAGAGAAAGAATTCACTAGATAGATAAAAGAGGAACGATACCTTATGACTGAAGAAAAAATCCCCCTTCTAACAAAAATAATTTTCTCCTTCGGTGAAATTGGTGATGGAGTAGCATATCAAACATTCACTTTCTTGATTTTCACATTTTATTTCACAGTAGTAAAGCTTCCAATCTTGTGGATAAGTGGAGGTTTTATAATTTGGTCTTTATGGAATTCGATAAATGATCCTTTAATTGGCTTTTTATCTGATAAAACCCATACGCGTTGGGGGAGACGTTATCCCTGGCTCGTTGGAGCGACATTACCTCTAGCACTTGTTATGATCTTATTATGGCTTCCCCCTATGCAAATATCTTCCAAGGAAATAAATTTCATATATTTTCTCTTAATTTTATTTCTTTTTGATACTGTATACACAGCTTTCAATCTAAATTATAATGCCTTATGGGCTGAATTGTTTATCACAACGAAAGCTCGGAGTGAAGTTGGCCAAATGAGGGGAATTTTCGTGATTATTGCCCTCGTTCTTGCTTTTATTCTCCCCACTATCATCATTGAGGATATAACAAATCAGTATGCATATTCATATACCCAGAGTCAATATATAATAGTGGGATTTATTGCAGCATTTGTTATAGTTATTTCTTACAGTATATTTCTCAAATGGGGTGCACGAGAGCGATCAGAGTTCCTCAAAGATTCTAAAACAATGCCTTCATATTTTAAATCTTTAAAATTCACTTTTCAAAATAAAGCATTTCGGTTTTTTGTTGTAGCAGCTTTAGCTACATGGATCTGCAATGGGATTTTACCAACTGTTATTCCATTGTTTGCTACGTACATATTAGGCATTGCTGAAACTGATTCGATTCTCATTGGTGTTTTATTGCTTATTGGATTTTTAGTTGGGGGTTTTTCATTGCCTTTGTGGACCAAATTACGACAAATTCGGGGGGCAAGAACAACAGGCATTATTGTATTTGGGTGTTGGGCAATTGCTCTATTAGTTTTCTGCTTTTCATTCGATCTTATTTCAGGATTTATTACCATGGCTTTCGTCGGTTTTGGTCTGGGAGGCTCAATCTACTTTTATGATCAATGTATTGCTGAAATAATTGATGATGATGAAGTTCGTCATGGTGGTAGAAGAGCTGGTGGCTATTATGGCACAATCTCATTCATCATTAGGTTGTCAGGGGTAATTAATTTCTTTATGATTGGCTTAGTATTTTCAGGGACAGAATGGAGTACATACACACCAAATCCAGGGGTGGATGTTCTTTTAGGTCTTAGATTTCTTATAGGAGTTTATCCTGCAATTGTTTTAATGATAGGTCTAATTTGTTTGTATTTCTATCCAATTCATGGAAAATATCTTGAGGAAATGAAACAAGCGTTGAAATTAATTCATGAAAAGAAACGTCTTACCTGAAATCGACAAAAACAGATTTGATTAATCATAAAGGTTTCAGGTTTACCTCAAATAAATGGAAATTATACGGTTTTAATTCGACAAATAACCCTTCTTCAATTAAGCTCTTACAATCTCTTATATATTCTTTTTCTCCGTATTTATCAGAAAAGATTAGGTTATTTTGTACCAAGATGTCTTTCGGAAGTTTTAGGTTTGCTTGTGACATTATCGAAGAATAATTGACTACTATAAGGAAAAATTTTTGCTTGGTTCTCCAAATCCAGCTAGTTATATTATAATGGGAGTCATTGTAAGCCCAAGCTTGAGTTATTTTTATAAATGAAAATTTTGAAACGTTTGATTCTATATTCGACAAGAACTGAAATATTATTTCGTATTTTGCGTTTAAATCACGATCTATGTTTTCATCTTTAATTCTTAAAAGTCTTAACGGAGCTTTGACTGTTTTACCAATAGATTGTCCCTGATGAACTAGGGTCATCCCAGGTAAAGTAGAAATTATCACAAAAGCAGCAAGTGATTTTTGACTTCCAAATACCTTAATTGCTCGTTCTTCATCATGATTTTCAATAAATCGCATAGCTTTCTCTTGGAATGGAAAATTTCTGTTAATATAATTGTAAATATTAGCACCTGTTGAGTTTTTTAACTCATCATACAGCCTTTTATCGTAAGTATAATCAAAACCCAAGTCCTGCAATTTACATTCTAGATTCCAATATACTTCAGCTATAAAAGTGAATTCTGGGAATTCTGATTTTATCTCTTGGATTGCAATACTCCAAAATTCTTGTTGGGGAATGAGAAATCCTTGTTTTTTTAATAACCATCCCCATGTACTATTGAAAATATCATTTAAGACAAGCATCGCCATATCACATCTTACTCCATCTGCATGTTTAGCAATATGTCTTAAATTGTTAATCATAAACAATCTTGTCTTTTCATTAAAAATATTTAATTGAGAAGTATCGGTCCATGGATCGAAATGAGGATCTTTGCCCATTGCAATATAATTAGTACCAGTATGAAAAAATAATTTCCGTCTTTCCCTGATTTCGGTTTTTGAGTGAATGAAATAATCTACATTTGTTTGAAGGTAAGTTGTCAGGTAAGATAAGTGATTTGGTATAAAGTCAAGAATTAGTTTGATTCCAAAGGAATTCAATTTTGATTTAAGTTCCGCTAGATCACCTTTATTGCCTAAATATGGATTTAATGAATACTTCATAATCGAATAAGGGGATCCTACAGTGTCGGGTTTTTGCCAAGTGGGCAAGGCTTCATCGAAAACACTTTTTAGAAATGGATACCTATCTAAATCGTCCACTTCGGCAGTTTCCCATACTCCCATCAGCCAAATCCATTCAAATCCTTTATTGCGAATAGTTGTCCATTCATCATCTGGTACATCAATTAAAAACAATGAGTCTTGATATTTGTCTTTTAGTTCGGTCAACCATAGGCGTGCGTTAATTTCATAC
Organism: Candidatus Heimdallarchaeota archaeon; assembly: GCA_011364965.1. Taxonomy (GTDB): domain Archaea; phylum Asgardarchaeota; class Heimdallarchaeia; order Hodarchaeales; family Hodarchaeaceae; genus Hodarchaeum. Next base: position 114,897 of record RDOB01000003.1, on the reverse strand, counting down.
AAGAGTTCCAATTTAATACATCCTTTTCGATCTAAAAATCATTAATTTGAAGTTTATAGATCTCATTCTATACACTGAATTTACTCAAACAAGCTTGTATTATTATTCGTCCTCAGATTACTTTTAGATTTCTTGCTGGGTTATATATATTTAAAATAGAAGATTAAGATATTATTAGATTCTATGTAAGTTTTTTGATACAAAAGATTTAGCGTCTCTACATCTACATACAAAGGTAGGTTGTATTTATATGGAGAATATTGCATAACAAACCAATGACGAATCTCTCTTAGAACAGGCTCTACGAGAAAATAGACAAGCTGTTTATTTAGGTATTCTTTTTTACTTCTTTTCACTTCTTCTTATAATTATACTAATACCACTTCAATCTTTAAGTCTTCCTGATGGTTATAGGATAGTGGATATATACGATAGTATTTTGATTGTGTTTTATCCAGTTTTTGAAGGTTTTGAGGGCCTAATTATTAATATTTTCTATATAATTGGACTCACTCCAGTTATTTGCTTAACTGCATTTGGATCGTCATTTATCAGTAGGGAAAAGGTCACTAGACAAGTTGTTGCGTTATTAGCATTTGGATTTCTTTTACTTTCATTAATTATAATTGAAATTTTTACTATATTAGTCAATATTATAATTGGTGATGTTTTTGGTATTTTTGAATCATTAAGTATTCTATTTGGTATCTTGATATTTTCAATCGTACCCCTAGCTTTTCTTCACATTATAATTGTGGGGATTTTTGCGATTCTTGGTTTTAAAATTCGAGTAATTATAAGTTCTTAAAAAAACATGTGTGGAAGAAGAGGAGAAAAAAATGAGGAGGAGTAGAAAATTTGACTATTCAAATAAAATTTTCTTATTTTTCTTAATTTTTTTCTACCTTGGTAGGAAAATTAGAACATTATCTACTGGATGGAATCTTAATAGAATGTAACTTCAGATTGAGTTGTCCCCTCTCTTCAGTGTGCTTGCTTCACTCTGAAGAAGCATTTTGGTCGATTTTAAAAATTTCAGAAGTAGTTCTAATCATTTCTGAGCGAGAGGGAGGTTCACCCTCAAAAATTTCGTTTGTGTAATAATCATAACTGAATATCGCTAAATCAAACATGATTTTGTTCAATGCCTCACCTTTTTGGGTCAAATTGTACTCAGCTCTCATTGGAGATTTACTAATTATCCGTTTCTCAATTATTCCATAGTTCCCTAGTTCTCTTAATCTTTGAGCTAAGACTTTGCTACTTAAACCTGGATTAGCAATTAATATCTCTGTAAATGTTCCCTTTCCAAACCAGATATCCCTGATTATTTCAATACTCCATTTTTTAAAAAACTTGAAAGCGAATTTTGTTGGACATTCTTTTATTTGGACCAAAATGAGAGTCCCTTCTTTTCCTGATTGATTTGAGTTTTTAGTTTTTTTGCAGTTAAAGAATTTTCTTAGACAATGTAATTCGTTTCCATTTAGTAAGTATCTTACTGATTGGTAGCAAAAATGCTTTAATCAATGTAATTACTTATTTAATAAATAGTTCTGAGGATAATCAGATGCTAATAATATTTATTTCCATAAGAATCCTATATGAAGGAAAGTATAATGATTGATTATCAAATAATTCTAGAAAAGCAATTTTCCTATGTCAAAGATATTTTGTTAACTCGGAAGGACAACTTTCACGAGTCATTTGAAAAACCATTATTTGAAGGTGAACCAACTGCTGCTGAGGTATATATGCATGGACTTAATTCTTTTTACAAATCCTGTGTAAAACTTATTAGTCCAGAAAAAAATATTTCAGAACTCAAACTTGAAATTAATAGAGAACTGGGACTCCCCTCTCAATACATTGAACTTTATGAAAGAACACTTCAAATCTTCAAAGAGCTTCTACAGAAAATGGCCGAGGAAAATCTCAATAAACACATCGTATTCCCCCTTAATCCTGAAAAAACAATATCGATAATAGATTGGATTGGGCTTAATATTACTCACACAGCTATGCACGTGGGTCAGGCACTCCGACTCCAAGCCTTATATATTCGCAATATATCAGATGAAGGATAAGATCCAAAAGAATCTAGGGTAAAGAGCTAAAGCTGAGGACTTCAAGAAGATCTCTATAAATTTGGATATAGTTGGGATTGATGTTATCTATTAATTCCATGAATTTAAATAGGCTTGTTAAGTCAATATTATGATCAATAACCGTAGATTCATGCATTGTAAGCCATTTCGATATCCTTTCCCTCCGTTGAGCTTCAAAAAGTAGAAGTCTCTCCAGTAATTCCTCTATACGATTTTTATCAAAAGTGGGATTGTTAACGGATACAAATTTTATGATTGCAGAAAATGCTTGGGCTATTTTTAGTTCATTTTTTTTGGGATCCGTGTGAAGGAAGATTCTTGCTGTTCGGCCATAATAAGCTGTATTATGCCTTCCTTCCCTCAGGATTGTTACCGTTTGAATCAATCCTGCCTCTTCTAATTTCTGTAAATGAAAATATAAACTTTGAAGACTAAGAGGTTTGAATTCTTCTTGTGTTTTTTCTAATCGTGGTGTTACATCTTTCTCTTTATCAGTTTCTTGAGTAATGGCTTGATTTTGTTTAAAAAGCTTGAGGATTTCACGAGCGTTTAGCGCTCTACGTCTCTTTGGACCATTTTCTTCTTCCAATATTCCCATTCTTAAGATTCTAATGATACTTAAGCGTGCCTCGTGAGCGTAAATTTCTTCTTCGGGTTGAGGAATCACTTTAAGAGGGGGGAGAGATTCCCAAAAGCTGTATAAGATATTCCGTTTGTTATTCATGGTGATCCTTTCACAAAAAATCCGAAAAACTTCATCATTGCATGAAAACTACAGGTTATGCCAATATCGGAAAGATTAAATACCTTTTGAATGAGTCAAGGTAAACTCGTATTATAAAAATATAAGTTGAATAGTTCAAATAAAACTGGAATAATTACTTCATGTATCCGAATTTTTGGATAATTCAACAAAAAAGAATATGGACGTCTAAAAATGAACCCGAAGAATTTTACAATTCGTAGTTATAAAAAAGGGGATGAAGAATCTCAAGCAGAGATTTTTAACAATGTAATTGCAGAGATGATACCTGAACCAGTCCTAATTACAGCTGAAAAGGTGCGTAAACGTCACAAAGATCCCGACTTTAATCCAGACCAAGTTAAATATCTTGTAACTCCAGAAGACAAAATAGTGGGATATACTGAATGCCGGATCCACGGAGGATTTCATGGAATCTTTTATCCAGTAATCTTAAAGGAATATCGTTCCAAAGAGAATCTGGATAGACTTTTTAAAGCGATTTATGAATTTGCAAAGGATGATATAAAAAAGAATCCAGGTACGATTGAGTCTCACTATTCTTTTGACTTTAAGGTTGCTAATAAGTACTTTAAAGAGCAGACAATTGCCAAAATCATTGATGAACGGAAAGGACATGAAATGACTCTCGCAATAACAGACTTGGTATTTGAGCTTCCTGATGAATTTGAAATCAAACCACTTACCGAAGCAGAATTTGAAACACTGGTGACTTACCGACATTCGACAGAAACAATGGTAGGAGAAGAATTTACACTGGAAAATCTAAAAGAACGGTTTGCATCGGGGGAAATAACCTCTGAAAATTCATTCCTAATTTATTGGAAAGGAGCTCTTGCAGGATATGTTCGTGCAACGATGTCCGAACAACCAGAATCTCCAATAAATGGGAATTTAGGGGGAATGATTCTAGATAGGGAATTTCCTGATGGAATAAGTCTTCGAAAAGCCATGCTGAAGGCAACTAAATCATTCTTTGATAAGCACAATGCTGAAAAATTGCGTGCAACAATAGGTTTAGATAATCCTGCAATCGAATATTATAAGAAAATAGGATTCGAAATAAATGAAACCCGAGGTTCACTACATTTCATCTATGAGCAGTAGTACTAAAATTTCCCTATTTTCCATTTTTATTTCTCAATTAAATACCAAATGGATTCATATCTATCTTCAACCACCCCATTAGGCCCGTCGCTATCGTTGGTATCAATGAGGACGGGATTATGTTTTGTTCTTCACAAAGAAAACTGGTCTAGTTTTAACTTTGACTCGACATGGAGATATGAAGTTCTTGTGACTCTCCATGAATTCTATCATCTTTATAATGTGCTTGATGGTGGTGGGAATCCCCCTACTCAATCAGATACTCCTGATAGTCATGTTTTGAATGGTGGTGAAAATTATAATAACATAGCCTTAGCCCATTGTTATGGAAATGTATAGATTATTGGAATAACTGTTGTATTTTTGGCATATACATAAACATAATGGTTTGTAATGATAAGATACAACCAATTTAACCAAAATCCAAGAGAAATTAATAATGATCTTTCCAGGTAAAAAATGGAGAATCCAGACCAAACTCCTTTTTATCGTTTTCATTATCATTGGAATACCCCTAATACCTGTCTCTGCATCTATTTTACCAGAAGACTCTTTTCATTATAGATTCATTCAGTTTCAATACTTGGTCGACTCAAAAGAAAACAAAACTGGTACCTTTTTCGTCTCAAACAGATCTATAGAGGTTCATATTTTTACTTTGGACAGCATTCCACGAATTGGACAGATATGGAATATCACGTTTACGCTAGAACCAAACTCTACAACAGACGTCTCATGGCGGGCAGAACATGGTTCAGGAATGTGGGAAGGACCAAGTCAGTTCAATCTAACTCCAGGTAATAGTCTCACAAACCAGTACATATCACATGTGTGTGGAGACAATTATGCTGTTTTGCTTATCCGCTTTTATTTGCAATTATTCAATTCTGCAGCAGCAGTTAGTGGTTCTTTCTTTGCGCTCCAACTATTTACGGGTTACACGAATCCTCAAGAATGCAATACAGGGATGTTGATTGTAGATGATATCGATGAGTGGTTAAACTCTTCTTCTCCGACTATTATCGATCCCTTTTTTGTTATTATATTAGCTATCGTTTTAATAACTGCATTTATTCTCTATAAAAAGAAACTTTAGCTAAATTGGAGATGATCCTGGTATTTAGCATTTCAATTGATCTATGAAGAAATATATTCCTAATTCTCATGGTATGACTCATGTGAAAATTCCCTTTCGACTACCTGAACAAAACTGGAATGCAAAATATACTAGTGATCAAAGAAAAAATAAATAGCTTGGAATAGATCATGTGTAAGGACATCCCTGATGCTGACTGGATCCGATAGCATTTGTCACCTGTTCCCCTTATTGCGCGTTATTATTATCAGCATTTATATGTAAAAATGAGTTTTAAAAAAAAAGAAACTTCCTGAAAAGTTGATGGGATCAACTTTTTTCGACTGATAACAATTTCTTATACCCTGGTTGCGTCTTGTTAAGAGAGAGGAAGCAAATTTTTATAACTTCACCCAAAAAAACGCCTCAATGCTAGCGAAACTGATCGTCTTTCTTCTTAAGCTTCGAGCTTCTAAAAGAAACTGATCATTCTTGGCTATCGCTTTGACTGTTGTACCCCTATTACAGGAGGACGTGTAGAAAAATCGATTCCACCCCAAGAATCCGCTAGCATTAAATGTGAGGCAATAAACCAATGATAGCTGAAATATTTGAATTTTGCGGTTGTGATGTGCACAAACATCAGATTGAAGTCGCCTGGCTAACGCTTACAGGACAGAAATTCCTCCATGGATCCTTCGAAAATACTCCTGAAGGGAATCAGCAATTCTGGAAGGAATGTATTAGGTTAGGAACGACTAAAGTAGCAATGGAGTCGACTAGTATCTATTGGAAAGCTTTTTACAAGTCTTGCCCAGAATCTATATCTCCTACAGTTTTTAATTCTGCTACCATCAAATTAAAGACCCGACCTAAAACCGATACCAGAGATGCAATGTGGATTGCACGTTGTTTGCGAGCTGGTTTCATATCCCCCTCAAACATCGGGTTAGGCAAAGCTAATGAAATAAGGGAGCTGTGTCGGCTCCGAAATACCATCGTAGAAGAAATAACAAGGAAAAAAAACAATATTCATAAAATACTAGACGAATATCAGCGAAAACTCACTACATTTAGCTCTAGCATGAATACTCATTTGGCTCTTTATACTATTACCATTTTAGCGCAAGGAGGGGCATTTAAAGATTTAGTCAAAAGCTGTCCCACTACACGCATAAGAAAATCAATAGAAAGGAATGAAGGAAGCTTAAAAGCTTTTTTAACACCCCAATTACCTCCTGAAGCGCAAATAGCTTTGGATCTTGCCTTAAGAGGGCTTCTCGAGCGAGCTCAGGCCTGCTCGAAAGTTGACCAAGAGCTCGCGAAAAAGCTTCAAGATCCAACGATTCATGCTTCTTTGAAGATTTTGAACTCAATTCCCGGAATATCTGGTGTGAGTGCCCTTCAACTTCTCTTTGAGATCGGGCGGGTTGATAGATTCCCTTCTAAGCGGTCTATTGTTTCATGGGCGGGTTTATGCCCTAGAATTTATAGTTCAGGAGGAAAGACTTCCCATGGACGTATTACTAAACGAGGAAACACTCATGTTCGTCGGATCCTATTCCAAGCTGCTCGTGCTTCCCTTCGAGTTACTAATAACCCCTTGAAAGCTTGGTATCAAAGATTAGTAGCTAGAAAACCCGGTCGTGTTGCACTTGTTGCATTAGCACGTAAATTACTTGTTATCATTTATACTCTACTCAACTCAGGTAGAACTTTTGAGTCTGTTCCCTTAGGCTCTGAAATAAAGGTATATTCTACCGCTAAAAAAATTGTTAGAGGTTTAACTACGGAACCGATTGCGCCACTTCTAAATATATTGGTAAATTGGTTAGATACACCACAAGAATATCGTGATTCTCTATCTGGTATCTTCTACTCGATGTATGAAGTCGTCCATGACAAGAGAGGTACATTCTCATGAAATTATTGAAAAAAAAGTAGAAAAAAGAAAAAATTAATAGAAAAAATCAGCGATAATTAGTTAAAGAATGTATATGATGAGTAATCAACTTTTTGAGGATTTTGATAATGATCTAACAGAGGGTCTCCCGAAATAGATGTACACACTAAAAGATGGTCTCCCCATGCAACACCTTCAGTTATAATCGAAGTAGCATACATAAAAGCTTGGGTTGCACTGTGACCAGAGGCGACATAATCCCAAAACAGATGGGAAAATCTTCCTTCAGCAGGAAGGTCCGCATTAGGATCATAAGGCCAAGCAACATGATATTTATCAGAGGAAGACATCGCTAAATACGGGGAGGCTTTAAAATCGTTAGGCCAGCCACCACCATGACAGGTTTCGATTAAAAAACCTTTTCGTCCAGCTTCAAGAGAATCCATATATGTTCGAAAAGTGCTAGAATAGACTTCACTGCCTCCTGATCTAAAACGTGTTGCAGAATCATCTATTGGAGCATCGTAATAATGACCATGACCATGAATGTATACAAAAATTGTATCTGTACTCGATTCGTAATCATCTATATTATCCATATCTGTTTCAACATCTAAGGAGTTCTTAAGCAAGAAAAACTTTGTGTAACCTTCGTCTTGAAGAATTCCTATGTATTCATCTATAACACTATCAGGAGTCGTATCACCTGCCCAAAAGAAGACTCCAATCTTTCTTGAATCAGTGTTTGGAAGATAGTCAATATCCATTCTAATGTAATCAACAAAAAGATCCATCCAGGTTAAAGTAGAGGTAACCTTAATGTGAAGTTCAATCTCTTCAGTATCAACGACAGGAGCATCATCGTAAGTTTTTTCGAAGAAATAATCAGTCCAAATAGTCGACATGCAATATAAAGGAGATGACCAGTCAATGATTTCACCATACCCTAATTTTATACCGATTTGAAAATAAATAGGTTCTGCACTATACTCTGTTCGAACTTGAATCTCTGCTTTTATTCTAGAGACATCCACTCTTCTCTGATTGAGCTCAAATTTGGTACCATAGACATAGGAACCACTTCCAATACCATAAGAGTAACTACCATCGTCAGCTTTGATATTTTCTGTGCTAGAAAACAAATATCCCCCTGAATTAGTTGGATAGACATTATTTTCATTTCCATTGAAATAAGTCACTTCACATTGAACATAGTCGATATGAACCCAGAGCATTTCAGGATTACTATAAATATATACACGAACCTTTACATCTTGAGCGTTAATCTCAAAGTCATTGAAAGTAACTGATTTTATAGTCCAACTAGTGCTAATGGTCAAAGAGGAACTCCAATGCCATCCACTATCGTCATAAGCACCAATTTTAATCGAGGGGGAGGGGTAAATATATCCATATTGTCTAACCTCGATTTTAACAGTAATTTTAGTAGTTGATTTATTTTGAAAATCGAAATTCGACCCCTCAATATAATTACTAGAACCAGGAGATTTAGCTTTTGCATACAATCCATCATTGGCTTTAATGTAATTTTGATCCGTCCATCCAACGTCAGTAACAGTTGTTGGATACTTATAGCCAGAAGTTTCAGCTATTACTTGATACGCCTCAAAGGAGGGGAAAAATAATAGAGAGACGATCGAAGCAGTGATAAAAGTATAAATTATCCATTTTTTCATAAATCCATCCATCCATTTTTTTGTATGTTATACAAAAGGTATCTTCACATGAAATTGCTACGAGAAGTTCACTACTCTCTCCGCAATCACGTTTAAAGACCCTAATATTAAAGTGGATTAAACTTGATAAATCTATGCATGAAAGAAAATATATAATTGGAATTAGCTCTATTATTTGCCTAACTGCATTCGGAGTAATATTTCTCTCGAACAATAGGAGCAAGAAACACGCAATGTACAAATAATATTTGAAACTTCCGCAGCTCCTTCTCGGATAGATATGGAGGAACGCAAGCATCAACTTGCACACTTTCACAACGACCCACGTCACCTCAACGGCTACATCCCTGATGACGAATGGGCCTGCATGGTTGCTAGTCCGCCTCATTACGCTCATCATCCCTAACTCTCGGGCGATACAACGTTTTTCTCTTCTCTTAGTGCATTTTTCGTGAGGATTAGGGGGAGGGGCTCGTGGTAACTAATGAAGTTTTTACCATGTACGCAAGCTTTTTAAGTATGCGTAGTATGACATGTCATGCAACAATAGCTTGTTAATCTAATCCAAAAAGGTATGAAATGTGATGTCTGACCATGATGATACTCCTCTGCCTCCTCCTGAAGGCGAGACTGAGGATGATTATAAGCTTTCTAACTCTAAACTTAAGAATGTCACCATTCGTGGGGTCAATTCTCATACTTACGATGAATTTTCCCGTAAAGTCCGTGATCTCGAATTGAACTTGGGTGATGCTGTTAATAAGATGATGGAGGATGTGTTAGCAGATTTTGATGATGCTTTCCCCGATCTAACCGCTCGTGCTTCTTTTGGACGGTTTCATATGCAAAAAGCCTCTATAGCGCATTATAACGAACTCACTATTACCAAAAGGGATCTTGAGGAATCCAATGCTCGATTTTCTTTTACTCATATTGATAAACTTGTCATTGCTAATGATGTTACCCGTGAGGTTTTCGAGAAATATATCCGTTCTATTTCTCATTGTCGTCGTGTCTATATTCCCGCCTCTCTGCCCAAATTATTTGTCCTTTCCAAAATGTTTCAGATTGATGAAATCATCACTGACGATGGGTGAGTTTGTGACCGTTCAGCTACTCAATCTTTCTCAATTGCGGAATAAACTTTCTCTACAGATTCAGGATATCCATGAGAAAATTCATTCTGATGTTGTGAAAGAATCTGAACTTATCGCTCTTCTTGATGCCCTTTTGGTCGAACGTGATTTTTTACTTAATGAATTAGATACCTTCAAACTCCAACAAGACCAATGGTTAAAGAATGTATCAACTATTGGCAACGAATTTTCCCTCTTGCTTAGTGAATTAGATGAATCTGTTTATAATGATTTTGTCAATCTTGCACATCGACTCGAAATACCAATTGGTGAATTAATATCCATCCTGATGAATGAAATTACAACTAGTCGTGAGGATAAGAAATTTCCCCGCCTGAGTGCCCATGATTTGGAACAAATCTGGATTAATCGTCATAAACGTGTTTGTATCGGTCATCAATCCACCGTTCAGGTTACTGAGAATGATCTTCTTGAGTATGGGGGATATGTCATCTTCGAGAATATTGATTTACTTGAATTCGTTGATGTTGAGCTTCATACTTTTATCAAATATGTCAAAGCTATTCGTAACTGCCGGCGTGTGGTCTTTCCAAGTAATTATCCCAAAATGATTATATTTGCTCGAAGTAGTAATTGCGATTTTTTTGAATTGTTTGAACCCCCTGTTATAGAATATGCCAAGGAAGCTAATGATATCGTTACTGATTGGTCTAATGGACATAAAGAAGTCTAATGAACGGAAATAATAATCTTTAATATTGTCCAATATATTCTTCCTGCAAGCTTACATCGATAAATAAGAGCTCAACATCGAACTGGGTTGTTATCTGTAGTTTATTCTCATCTTGAATCTTTGCAGCCCCGAATTCGGGGATTTCATGATCATTGACCTGAATTGCTCCTCCCTTAAGGGTGCATAAGTAAAGCCCTCGTGTACTTTTCAATTCATAGGTTACTACTTTTCCCTTTTCTAAAAAACATGAATGCACCTGTGCGTTCGATCGGATTCTGAGGGCATTCGTATGCTCATTTGAAACTAAGGGTAAAATCCTATTAGTCCGTTCTTGCTTTTCTACTTGTTTTTGTCTGATTGATGGTTCTAAATTGAGTTTTTCGGGATAGAACCATAGCTGGATGAAACGCATCGGTTTATCTGGGTCATTATTTATTTCTGAGTGAAACATACCCCTTCCTATGGTCGTATGTTGAACCCATCCCTGTTCTAATATTCCTCCTCCTCCATATTCATCTGCATGTTTAAATTCACCCTCCACAATATAGGTTACTACTTCATTATGGCGATGGGGATGTAGGGGCCAAATTGCACCTGGGGATAGCGTATCATCGTTCAATACACGTAATGTACCAAAGTGAACATAATTCTTATCAAATTACTGATCAAAAGCAAAATGCCAGCGTCCTTGGAATGTACCTCTCTGAATCTTTCCTTGAATATGATATAAATCCTCTGGTGTTCTGACTATTATCATCAACTAATCTCTCATTTTCTAATTCTCATTCAATCTCCCCTCTCATCGTGTGTTATAAATGCACAATTACAGTTTTTTCGTATGCTTCACTTTATAATAACCAATAGGCCGATTAATTCAGAGAATTCTTTATTTGTAGATTGGATTTAATTTTAGAAATGTAATTCCTTCCATTAATGGTTTGGATAGTGTGTTGAGGTCAGCTATATCAATCCACTCTAATTCATTATTTTCCCACTCTTCATTCCCTCCTACTTTTGTTCGTTTTATTCTCTCTCTAGGTACATTTGAATCAGTTTCAGCTTCGATAAGTAAGATTGTTCCTAAATTATTTTGTTCTCTTAGTATTGCTCGTAGTCTGAGAGATTCGATTTTCACATTTATGGCAATCTCTTCTGTTAGTTCACGTAAGCATGCTTTATGGACTGTTTTTTTAGTATCATCCAGTTCAAAAATCCCTCCTGGTAGTGTTAACCATCCTGGTTTATAATCCGAAGTGTGAGCTCGTTCTCCTATCAGGAATGCGTTCCGATTTTTATTTAATACAACACATTGAAATCCCAAGCACCCTAATGAGGATTTAAACGGTATTTTTCCTTTATCATGCATGATTACTCTTGAGAATTTTGTTGGTTCAAGTTTTAAATCGATGCGCCGTTTTGTGATCTCGAAGGATTTCAATAGGAGAAGATCACCATCATATATATGTGGAAATTCTTTGAGTATATTATTCCAATGGATTTTTCTTTTGGATTCGATTTCTGGTGGAAGTTGAACTAGCTCTTCTGTTTCAAAGACCCAATCTACGTTTTCAAGTGGAATATTCCCTACCCATAAACATGATTCCTCTGAGTAAATCTTTATAATCTCCTTCCTTGTGGTTATTAGTCAAAATAGGCCTCTTTCTCTCCTTTCCACGTTCGAAAAGCCTCGGGGATTCGTGTTATGTGGCCTGGGTCAATACTTTCTGGTAAAAAAGCCTCCTTAAACCATTTGTAAGATATTATCTCTCTTTTATGACTAGGGATGGTAATTGGATTTCTCATTAATGGAGTACATAAGAAGAGGAGATGATAGATATGAAATGGAGACGAAGTTCCGCAGAGTCTAGAATCATAAATTCCTATTAGTTTTGTAATTTGACATGTAATTCCTGTTTCCTCAAAAATTTCTCTTAATACCCCTTCAGCTGGAGTTTCTCCAACCTCTAATAATCCCCCTGGCATTGCCCACATTCTATTATCTGCTCTTTGAATTAATAATATTTCTTCTTCGGAGTTGATAATAGCTCCATCTCCCCCTATTAAAGGCCCTGGACGGGTAAGATAGGGGAGCGGGATGGATTTAATATCAGTATTTTTCCTAAAAGGATCAAATGTAAGCATTTCACCAACGATGTTTTGAATTTTTTCATAATTTTCTTTATCATAAACATTCTTCGTAAATTTAGACCCTGTTGCAGAAATATCCCGTAATTTATCAGCCCAACCGGCAATTTGTTGCTGTATTGACATCAACCTCAATCCAGTGACAGTAAAATGTTTAACTCTTCAAAATGCAGAAGGTGTCCTACCCTATATATGCTTTTATGATGGTAATTCTAGGTAATTAAATGACTGGGGTTTGATAAGGATTCAATCGCAAGAAAAAAGGGGAATATTCCTGCGATTTTTGGTTTATGAAGGCAAGAGCTCATAAAAACTTACAAAAAAATGTAGAAGAACGAAATTCCACCATTTAGGAGGAGAATTCAACTCGTTTCTTGAATGCAAAGTTTTCAATTTTCTAATAGATGAAGCGAAAAAGCCGCTGAGTTCGTTTTATATAAGCGCGATAATCATCATTGAATTTTTGCAGAAGAATTTCCTCCTCAATGTCCATTCTAATCTTGAAAAGTATAAATAATACCAGTGTGATCAACCCTGTCATCAGGATACTACTAAAGCTTATTGAATATCCAAAAAAGAACAATAAAAAACCTGTATACATGGGGTGTCTGATAAATCTATAGAATCCCCCAGTTACTAAACGATGGTCTTCTTCCAAGACAATTTTTGGCCCTCCGTACTTTCCCAATTGAATCCGACTTCCTATTAAGAAAATCCCTCCTACCAATTCTAATACTCCCCCTATAATAAGTACGCTCATGGAAAGGGGTATTGGGAACACACCTTCCCAGAAGAGAACAAATTCAAGAAAAGGAATAACTACGCCTACTGGGACCATTAGAAAAGAACCCGCTAATATTAACCTATTAAACCTGTCTTTTTGTCTGGAAATTGGACGAATGACAATATCTGCACTTAGGATTACATTTAGTAGGAGAATTGGGATTAATACCCATATTCGGTTGGTTAATTCTCTTTCAAGCACTAGAAATCCAAGATTGACATATAAGATAAATAAAGGAAGACCCAATGATTTAAAAAATAGTTGTTTCATTGACAACCAATATTAGCTTCAAGTGTATCATAAAAATTTTTCTCAAAATTACTTCTTAGAAGTTGGAGGGAACCTCAGTCAATTGGCGTTGATTTTTTAATTCTCTGTTAAACCAAAAAAGAATAAGTCGCAAACTGAAAACCATAATTAATACACTCCAAATAAACACCGTAAATAGAGAAATATCTCGTGCTAATGTTCCAATAATTAATGCATGTATCGCAATCATAAACAAGCTAAGATAGGATAGTTGTTGTAGACTTAATGCCCAATTTCGTCCAATTTTACGGGTGATCCAACCGAAATTTACACCACTAATAAATGTATAAAGTAAAAGCAAGCCAGCCCATCGTCCTAATTCCAATCCGAAATTTGAGTCTTGGAATGTCAAAACTTTCTCAATGTTTGTAGGAACATATCCAGTAGGCAAAATCCATAATTTTAGGATATTTAACCACATAGGAGAAATGATGCTCAAAATGACGTGCAGGGATATTACAATCCCGCTAAATTTTCCTGCTTTGTAATGATATTGTTGCAGCGTTTTTTTAGAGATCTTTTTATTTGTAGATATCTCGATGAGTGCATTCAAGCGCGGCATCCCAAGAATCGCAACAAATGCAATGAATAAATATGATAAATAAGAAAGGAGTTGATTTGTGAGATTTATATCAAACCATTGGAAGCTAAAAATATATTCATAAATTGATAGTTCTCTCGGTTCAAGGGTGTGTCTTAATTCTATTGCATATGTTGCTTCATAACCTGGATGGATACGATAATTATCAGGAACCTTGACTGATAATATGATATCCGCTGAAAATTCCCCATCAGCTTGGTTTAGTCTTGTGAAGTTCCATGTTGCGATTCGTTCTTCCGGATAAACAAAAGGAGAGAAATTGTAAGTAATATTATCTTGAATTAATTGACTTGCCTCAGGTATTCTTTGCAAGATCACATCCGCAGTAAAGATCAGCTCGGGAGCTGCGGGAGAGAAGATTATACTGAGGATTCCGTTATCTTTTTCCACCCCTAATCGTTCTAAATTAGAATAAAGATTAATAAAAAGGTCATTGTGATAGGTTGAACAATCTTCGCCCTGAATTAATCTCGTAGAGTAATTCGTTTCAATTGTTACAATAGCACTCATGGCTAATATTGAGGATAGTCCTAAGAGTATTAATAACGGAATCTTCACGGCCAATTTTATGCAAACCATCCTGATATTATTTTGTTTAATTATCTTACAGAATATAACCACTTAATTTGGTCGATCTTGCTGAGTTCTCTCCCGTTCAAAGCACAATCTGTTTGTTTTCCGTAGTAAGGTTTTTGGATGATCGTTAATGCATAGAAATTGTGTCTTAAGAATTCCCTCTAGCATTGTTTTGAAGCGAATAGATAAATTTCTTGAATTAATGTTGTTTTAATTACTCTAGATATCTTTTCCTCGCTCTATGTGAGAGTATAGGAATTTTTTCAACCTCAATAAAGAGGAACATTTGTGCATGTACTAAAACACTTGCTTATATATATTGGGCAAAGAAAACAGCTGGCATTAAGTGTTATTCTTTTTATTTCAATAGCTCAAATAGCCGAATTACTTATTCCTTTATTTATTGGGGGCACTATCGATGAAATCTTGTTTTCTATTGAAGAAAATCTATTTAAAACCGCGTTGGTTTTTTCTGGCGTGCTCCTAATCGTGGTTGCAAGCTTAATCCGAGGTTTAACTTATTTTATTGCTCGATATATGGGATATTTACAGGGAGAGCAAATTATTTATGAAATTCGAAAGAATTTGTTCGAAAAATATGAGACTGCAAGCTTAACATTTTTTGATGAACATCATACTGGCGATCTTATGGCTAGAGCCACAACGGATTTGGAACCAATCTCAGAATTCCTAGTTTGGGGCGAACGAATTCTTGTTCAGGCAAGTCTCACGTATATAGGTATATATTTGGTATTATTTCTAATTGATGTCCGCTTATTCATTTTCATTGGCATAGTTACACCAACTCTCTTCATTCTCTCTTATTTTGTTTCAACAAAGTTAGGCCCTCTTTATTTTGATATTCGACAGCAATATGGACAGCTTACGACTGTGATTCAAGAAAATGTTACAGGAACTCAGATAGTGAAAGCATTCAATGCAGAAGAGAGAGAAAAACGTAAGTTCGATCAAGAGAACCTTGGTTACATGAATCTCCGAGCTTATGCATTCAAGATTCGATCAATCTTTTTACCGATGATTCTATTGATTGTAAGTCTTTTAATTACCATATTAATATATGCCGGCGGATCATTAGTAATTGATGGTAGTATCTCTCCCGGATTTCTTATCACACTTTTTACTTATTTCACTATGTTGGCAATGCCTACACGGTTTCTAGCTTTTTCACTTATTATGTATCAGAGAGTCTCTGCTGCAGGTGAGCGAGTGTTTAAGCTTCTTGAATCGAAAACAGAACTTCCTACAGCTTCAAATCCACATATTCTAGATCAAAACAGACCTTTTACAATCCGGTTTGAAAATGTGTCATTTCGTTATAATGAAAAAGAGGTTTTATCTAATATTTCTCTCCAGATAAATCCTGGGGAAAAAGTTGCTATTTTGGGGCCAACAGGATCTGGAAAAACTACTTTAATTAATTTAATTCCTCGTTTTTATGATGTTTCCAAGGGTAGAATTACTATTGATGGTGTAGATGTACGAGACCTGCAGCTCAATTCATTAAGAAAAGCAATTGGATTTGTTCATCAAGATGTCTTTCTTTTTGGACGAACCATTGCTGAAAATATCACTTTTAGTGTAACAGAGGTAGATGAGGCTATTATTCAAGATGTTGTCAATGTGGCTCAGTTGAGGGAATTTATCGATAGTTTAGCAGAGGGAGTGAATACTATTGTTGGAGAAAGGGGAGTAACACTTTCTGGAGGCCAAAAACAACGCGTTGCGATTGCTAGAATGCTTTTGAAAGACTCACCTTTAATGATTCTAGATGATGCTACAAGTTCTTTAGATATAGTGACCGAAAGTCAATTTCAAAGCGCTTTTAAGCAATATCTAGATCGTTCGGACATCAAATCTACAGTTATCTTCGTTACTCAACGACTGAGTACCCTAAAAATTGTAGATCGTATTATTATTCTGTCCCAAGGACACATCATCGAGCAAGGAAATCATGATACCCTCATAAAAACAGGAAAAATTTATCCTCTTCTTTGGAAAACACAAGAAGCAGGTATACTTGACATCAAGCTTGCTTTGGAAAGAATCGCACAAGACAAGGAGGGATATATAGTATGAGTGATGAAGATAAAAAGGATTATTTGGCTCGTGAATACTCTGATTGGGAATTATTCACGCGGTTAATGGGATACACAAAACCTCATTTTAGAATCTTCATTACTGCCCTAATTACCATGTTTTTTTCCACTATTCTTTCCATTCTCCAACCTATCATATTAGCTGTAGCAATAGATGAATATATCTTGCCTAAGAACTTGGAAGGCTTGGAGCTTATCTCGCTAGCATATTTAGTGATTTCAGTGGTTTCTTTTTCTTTAAATGTAATTTCTAGTTACTATACAACGATTACTGGCATTCGTCTTATCACCCAGATAAGAACTGATGCGTTTTATAAGTTACAAGAGCTCAGTTTGGATTTCTACGATAAGGAGGCTGCAGGTAGGATCATTTCTAGGGTTACGAATGATGTTGAGCGGTTATTGAATCTTCTTTCGACAGGAATAATAGATGCGATTGTTAATGTCATGTTTTTAGGAACTCTCTTCTTCATTTTATTTTACTTAAATCCCATTTTGGCTCTTACTGTTCTTATTATATTCCCTATTTTAGCAATTTTCGTGGTTTATTTCAGGATTAAGGCTCGCTCTGCGTGGCAACGTACGAGGAGGGCTTTAGCAAAGGTGACTGGATATTACCAAGAAGCTATTTCAGGAATTGAGGTTTCAAAAGCGTTCGCTGCCGAGGAATTTATGTCAAATGAATTCAAAGTTCTAAATTTGGATAATTATGAAGCTCGTATTAAAGCTCTTATGCTATTTGCTATTATGTTTCCTGTCATGGATACAATACTCGCTTTGGGTACAGCAGTTGTATTATCTGTAGGAGGAATATCAATAGGAGCTGGAATTTTAAGTGTTGGCATATTAGTCGCATTTCTATCTTACTTGAGTAGACTCGCTCAACCAATTATGACGTTGTCTAATTTCTACAATGACTTACTTTCTTCAATGGCAGCCACAGAAAGAATTCTTGATATTTTAGATAGAACACCGAGTGTGATACCAAGAAGCGATAAAATGATATCTGAAATGCAGGGTATCATCGAATTCAAGGACTTAACTTTTTCATATGTTCCAGATCAAGCTCCTGTACTGAAAAACTTTGATTTAACTATTCCAGCTAAAGCTACATTCGCTATAGTCGGCCATACAGGAGCGGGAAAAACAACAATCACAAATCTGCTTTGTCGTTTCTATGACTTTAATCAAGGAGAGATTTTGGTTGATGGAGTTGATATTCGTGACTATAATATTCCAAGCTATCGAAAATGGCTTTCTATTATTCCCCAATCTAGTTTTCTTTTCTCAGGAACGGTTCGGGAGAATCTTCTTTATGGTAATCCAGACGCGAGTGAAGAACAAATCGAGAAAGCACTTCTAAGAGTTGGAGCTTTTGATTTTGTTTGCCGACTAGGTTTAGATGCACAAGTGGGAGAAAGAGGATCACGATTATCTTTTGGAGAACGACAGCTCCTCTGCTTTGCAAGGGCACTTATTGCGGATCCATCAATTCTACTATTGGACGAGGCGACATCATCAGTAGATGCTCATACAGAACTTGTTATTCAAGAAAGTCTTCAAAATATTTTACAAAACCGAACTGCCATAATTATTGCCCATCGATTAAGCACCGTTCGATCAGTTGATCAAATTTTGGTTATTGAAGAGGGGAAAATTAAGGAAATGGGGACTTTTGACGAG
The DNA here is from genome assembly GCA_011364965.1 of Candidatus Heimdallarchaeota archaeon. Taxonomy (GTDB): domain Archaea; phylum Asgardarchaeota; class Heimdallarchaeia; order Hodarchaeales; family Hodarchaeaceae; genus Hodarchaeum. The sequence goes on along the minus strand of RDOB01000003.1, from coordinate 96,199 downwards.
TTATTAAACAAAAAAGGGATTTTTACAAATCTATATGAAAAGCAATTTGCAGGACAGGAAATTTAAAGTAATTTTGTATTGATTCTTCTTTCCTATAAGAGTAAGAATGTAAAAATTTGTTGAGCAGGAAATATAAATACAGAAAAAATCTTCAATTTAGTTAAGCTATACCTCTTTCTTTATCCAGATTATCCATCAATAAAAATGATCTTGAATTAGGGAACTACACGACTTTTTTGCGAGTTTAGATTATGGAAGAAGACAGAAATACAGATATAAGGCTAGAGAATTTTTCTGAACCAATAGATCCTCAAAGTAAGAGCTCTGAGAGAAGAGAAAAGGTATCCATTTGGGCCACAAGTATTGGTTATGCGGGGGGTCGATCTGCCTTGTTTGTTTTTTTATCCTATTTCGGAGTTATTCTGGGAGCTTCTCCATTTGAACAATCTATCCTTACTTCAGTTAGGAATTTGGGATCAAACGTTTTACAATCAGTTTGGGGCTGGTTAGCTGATCTTAAAGGACGAAAATTAGTCATTACCATTGGCTTATCTACATTGATGATATCAACATTTCTAGCACCATTTTCAAGAAACCCATTTGAATTGGTTCTTATCTCGATAATTATGACCACTGTTGGTTTCTCTATTATTCCTGCATGGAATGCATTTCTAGGGGATTATGCTTTTGAGAGAACACGGGCTTCTTTTATAGGCCGAATTAATTCTCTTGGGACTACAACTTCAATTTTCTTGATTCTAGCTCTGGGAATCATTATGGATCTAAGTCCATTTCCTTTTCCTAGAAATGCAGCTTTGTATGAAGCTAGCAGAGGCGCTTTCTTCATTCCTTTCCTTCTTGGTGCGGGGATCTTTGCGATTACTATTGTAATCTCTTTAACATTAGTGGAGAAATATGATGCAAAAAATCATACTGTGATTAGTGAGGAGATCCGTACCAGCTGGATGACTCTTGTTCAACGAAATAAACCTTTTAAACGTTTACTTCCAATTGATACCTTTTTTAAATTCGCTATGTCAACAGCTTGGCCCATATTTCCCTTTGTAACTCTTCAAGTTGCAGATTCTTGGCTTATGGTTTCCCTTATGTGGGCAATCTTTAATTTACCACGCGGAATTGGTCAGAATATTGGAGGAACACTCGCAGATAAGTACAACAAAAAAATTATTTTATTGATCTCTCGTCTTGGCTATACGGTGGTTCCTCTTGGTTATGCTGCAGGCTTAGTAACGGGTAATGTTTGGTTTCTTATCTTGGGGAATATACCAGGAGGATTAGCTTTTGGTGCAGAGGAAACAAGTATAGCTACTTATTCATTAGATTGTTCGACTGAGGATACAAAAGGGCGTTATTATTCAATACTATTAACAGCGGAAGGATTTAGCGCATTTATAGGATCATTATCAGCTGGAATAATTATGGATATTTGGTTGCAGCTTTCGCATATTGATTATCAAACACCAGAATTTAATACGGTTTTATTTATTTTACTATTAGGAATTGCAGCAATTAGGTTTATATCTGCTAGTCTCCATAAATTAATTTATCCAAATCCATTAGATTATATTTTGGAAACTTCAAAGCAAACTTAGACACATTTTATTTCATTAATTTATTCCAACAGGATTTTTATCCTGTGAGGCAACTTCAAAGAGAATCTTGATGATTGTTCCTTTTTTCATTGGATATATGTTGCGTATTCCAGTGTATTATCATAATCTCCTGATAATATCTCGATACTATCATCTCATATCAAGAACAGCAGTTATAATTATGTTAATTACGAAATGTACCTTTAGTACAAGTAACTGGAGGCTAAATAGATTGGGTATTTTAGCAAGAATTTTTGCGCGAAGTCGTAAGACATCTTTGACAATAGGAATTGTTGGAGCCCCAAATGCTGGGAAAACCACCTTAGCAAACCGGATCTCCTCTGAATGTGGGAATGGTACTCCTTTAGGTGTTGTGAGTCCCATACCTCATGAAACACGCGATGTAGTTGCATTGGAACATTGTACTATTACTGACCAGAGTGGAAGTCTTGACTTAACAGTCGTTGATACTCCAGGGATCGCAACCACAGTTGATTATCGGGAGTTTCAGTCGCATGGTTTAAGCAAGCAACAAAGTATTGAGCGAGCAAAAGAAGCTACACGAGGTGTTATTAAAGCGATTCAATCACTGGATAATATGGATGCAGCTATCGTAGTTGTGGATTCATCAGAAGCCCCTTTTGATCAAGTCAACTGGACTGTGCTTGGAAATTTGGAAGCACGAAAGATACCGTTAATCATTGCAGCTAATAAATCAGATTTACCTAACGCTGATCCTGTGTTGGTGAGAGAAGCTTTTCAGACTGATATAATTCCAATTTCAGCCAAAGATGGCACAGGAATGAACGAACTCTATGGATGCATATTAAGTATTGCGAGTATGTAGGAGGCCCTCAAATGGAATTAAAAATCGATTTTATAACGGAAACAACCACCAGAAAAATGGATCCATCTCAAAAGTGTGATCTGATCATCTCGAAGCTACAACGAGAGCGTATTGTAGTTTTTGAAGGTGGTCTGAATCCTGAAGAAGAGGCCGTACTCATTTCTGAAACTATGACTCGAATTGATCATAGAAGTTTTATTGGATATAAGATATTGAATCCCACACCCCTTCGTTCCTCTGGATTATTCTCTCGGAAAGATGTTAAAATGACTGTAATTGCGCCACCATTCTATGATAACCTATCCGTAGCCTTAGTATAGTTTCGAGGGTTGCCTGTGGCGTATCTAGGAGATGAAGAAGTAAATTTAGCTAAATATCAATGCGCAAAATGTGGAAAGCGCCCCGAGACTTCTCAGGAAGTTTTTCGGGGATGTCAATGCGGGCATCGTTTATTTCGAATCGTTTCTTCTTATACGAAACCCATGACACAGTCTGGTCTGCGTAAGAATGCACAAAAAGAGGACTTGGAATTCCTTACTGTTCGAGAGCGGTCTATCGGAGTTTATGACATAAATGTTGGACAATTATTGCCTCAAAATTCGAAACAGAAAACTCCAATGATCGCGGGAAATGAGGGAGTATTTACAATTCAACTAGATTCCAAAAAGAAAAAGTAACTGAAATTTATTTTGTTAAACGGATTTCTCTTGTTACTTCGTTAAATTCACATATCCCAAGTCCGTGGAGATTTCTAATATGTGATCGGACAATAATTGGGGTCATTCCGACTTCAGATGCTAATGTTGAAAGAGCTAAGGTCCTTTTCTTGGTATTTTCGAAATAATCGACGATGTATAGAGTGATTTTTCCTAATTCTGTTTCCTCTAAAATCGTTCTGATGTGTTGATTTCTTGCTAAGGATCCCGTTGTTTCTCGTGATAGATCTTCACTCATCTGTCCAGTACGTTCTTCGAGACGTTGGATTTCTGATCGTAGTTGATTCTGAATTTCGATATGTCCAGCTTCAATATCCTCAATATCTGATTCAGTTTGTTGAATTATATCCTGAAGCTTACGAATTTGACTTAGATAATCTACTTTTTCAGTCTCCGCTTTTTGAGTATTTGATTTGAGGATTTCAATCTCTTCTTCTAGAGTAGATATTATATTTTTGTAGCTTTCCAAGGCTGCTTCAGCGCTTTGATACAGCTTTTTTGTTTCGCTTAGCTCACCTTGAAGCATCTGAATGCGTGATCCGAGAGTTATCTTATCAGCCTCAGCTTTCCGTTGGTAATTCATAAATTCGATCTTTAAAACTTCAATCTGTTTCTCGAAAATGTCTTTGTCGCGTTTTTGAACGTTTTCTACATTGGTAATAGATGTGGAAGTTGGCTCTATATCCTCTTCGTCATGAGAAGGTACACTGTCTTCATTCTGATTTGAATCGGGCATTCTTAGACGTCCTTGTTTGATTTTCCTTATATAAAAAATCTCTTTATCGTATATGCAGATCTTCTTATTAAAATTATTTCGTTTTGATATTTGTCTGTATATTACAGACTCAGAACTTGCAAATTATTCGACTTTTCATAACCTTTAGACATTATTTTTTTCTTATTAAGCCTTAAAACTATTAATCTTTTTCAATTTATCCAATCTGCAGATCGTGCAGTAATCCTTCTTAAAGGGATAAATTCTTAATTGACTAGATGGTTAAGTATAGTAATCTGAATTTCTACATAGAGGCTATTCTAACAAAGGTGTTACGGTAGTTATGGAAGAATGGAGTGCAGTCGTACTAGCTGGAGGTGTAGGTTCTCGACTGAGTCCTTTAACTACAGAATGTCCAAAGCCATTGGTTCCTGTTGCTAATAAACCTATGATAGATTATAATTTGGAACTTCTAGAGAGAGCAGGGATTAGGGGAAAAATTGTTATTATTACAAAATATTTGGAAGAAGAAATAAGGAAGTATTTCGATCAAATTGACCATTTTAAAGAGCTTGATATTGTAATACCTCATGTTGATCCACTAGACACAGCAGATGCTGTTAGGAAAGCTGCAAATTATATAGATACCGATAATTTTATTGTTTCGATGGCGGATATAATAACTAATATCTCCTTAAAGGATTTCATGTCATTCCACCAAGAAAAGAAAGGAATAGCAAGTATAACGTTAAAAGATGTTCCTCATCCCCGGGCGTTTGGAGTAATTATTCTGAATCAAAATTCCCAAATTCTACTTTTTCTTGAAAAACCGCACCCTCAAGAATTAGGATTAGCAACCTTGACCTTTTCTTCAAAAGAAACGATACGTCTTCAATCTAATCTGGTTAATACAGGTATTTATGCATTTAGACATAGAGTATTAGAAATTCTCGATAGATTAAATGATCTAATGGATTTTGGCAAACACGTATTTCCGTATCTTGCAAGAGAATATGGAATATATGGATATGCGAGAACAGATTATTATTGGATGGATGCAGGGAATCCACAAACTTATTTGTACACTAATCGGGATGTACTGCGGAGATGGTCGTTTCCATATTTTCCCAAAGCTACTTGGGAAGAGAATGGTATTTGGTGGAATGGAGGAAAGCCCCAAGTTCCTTCTTCAAGTCAGATTCACCCTCCTGCAGCTATTGGCCAAAGTTTAGTTATTGGTAATTCCGCTATTATATCAGGTCTCAGTGTTATAGGTGATAATGTGAACATCGGAGATAATACATCCATAAATGGCTCTGTTATATGGAATGATGTTGAAATAGGAAAAAACGTGTCAATTGATGACACAATTATATGTAATAATGTTCTCATTCCCGATAATTCTATATTAGCAACTGGAACCGTCATCGGACCTAATTTAAAGTTTCAAAAGGAATTAATTACAGAAACTAATCAAATTTTGGAAAAAATTAATGGTTTATGATGCAGAAAGATTTATGATGAGCCAAATTAGGATAATGTGAACGTTAATGAGTGATGAAGAGTCATATTTAAAAAGATTCAAAAAATGGGGGAGGATTATGGGATTCTCGAACACTGAATTAACACCAGAACTCGCTGCTCTTCTTGGGGGTGCAATGGGGACACAATTAGACAAAAAATCTGTAGTAATGGCAGGAAGAGATTATCGACGTGATTCTCGAATGCTGAAGCGTTCTTTTTCTGGTGGATTATTAGGAGCAGGTATAGAACTAATTGATCTGCATGCTGTCCCAACAAGTGTTCTACAGTTTTCTGTTCGGAAATTTGGAGCTGATGCAGGATTAATGGCCACTAGGAGCCATAATTTGGCTGGAATGGTTTCAATCAAATTATTTGATTCAAATGGAATTGAGTATCCCGTTGCAAAGGTAGAAGAAATAATTAAAATAGCTGAGCAGAAACAACTTCGTCGTGTTTCGTCCCAAGAAGTTGGGTGGATTAATTTAGCAGACCCCATAAAGATTTATGAAAGTGCACTTGCAGGATATTTTGCAGATGCAAAAGAACCTTTAATAAATGCAGGGTTACGTGTTGTTATTGATTGTGCTTGTGGCCCTTCCGCATTAATAATGCCTGATCTTCTAAGTGAATTTGGTTGTTCATTAATCACTTTAAATGCTCACCGGCCTCGAAATCCAGCATTTTTGCCAAATCCTGAATCATTAGTGAGATTAAGAGAAACAGTTGTGGCGACTCATTCTGATTTAGGAATTGCACTTGACGCTGAAGCAAGACATGCTGTCATGATTGACAGTCAGGGACGTATTCGAACTGCTGAGGAAACTGCCTCTGTTAGCTTACATTCTCGCTATGATCCTGATCCTAACTTAACTGTCGTCGCAGGAGTTACAGTACATCCTTCTGTTTATCATGGTCTTAATAAAAATATAATTTTTTCAAAACATGGAGAACCTGGAAGTTTAGCAAGAGCAGTTCTTGAAAATCGGGCAATTTATGGATTTAATGACACTGGATTGTTCGTCTATCCACTATTTTCCCCTGGTTCAGATGGAATGGTGGCCGCATTGACAGTATTAGCACAACTAGCGAAACAAAACATAAAATCAACAGAACTCTATAGAAATCATCAAATATTTCCTCAAAGGATCGCAGAGGTGACTCTTCGAGAAGAAGAGATGCTTCACTTTTTTACAAAGACCTTAAACAATCCTCCAGAAGATTACTCTGCTATTGATACATATATCGGAATTAAGCTAATTTCAAAAAATAATGCTTGGTTACATTACTATCTTGGCACAAACAATCATACTCTAAACATCGAAGTATTTGATCCACAGGCTAGAGAAGAAGTTCAAACCGAGTTAATTCAGTTTGCTCGTACTCTGGTAGAGGATTTTAAAAATCAATTAGAGAAAAAACTTTAATCTAATACGTTAATAATTATGTAAATTCATTTTAATGAGGTCCATTCGTCCGTTGCATACTTTTCTTCTTGAAGCTCTACTGCTAGCTGTAATTCCTCTTCTGTTAATGTAGCTATCCTAAATTTTAAAGTTTTCAAATTTGTTATAAGAAAATCTGCTAGAGACCTGGGTGTAAAAACCTGATTTAATTTTTCACCAATCGATGTTACATTTTGATACACCGACGCAATCATACTTGACTGAGTTCTACCTGAACGAACTCGTAATACTGAATACATGATCTCTGGACGAATATCAATTAAGATTGTACCATGTTGAAGGATTTTATCTCCCTGCCTTACTTGAGCATTTCCTGAGATTTTCTTACCTCCGATAAATACGGAGGGACAATGAATTTGATCATAATCAATACTAAGTCCTATAGTTTCAAGAGGTTTAAAGACTAGGTTTGCAAGTTCATAATAATTACCCTCTACATTTTTAGATTTTAAATAACGCGAGCTTGTTACAATAGAATAGGTTAATTCCCCCAGTTCATCGTGAAATACAGCTCCTCCTCCCGAAATCCTCCTAACACATTGATAACTCAGTTTAGCTAGATTTTCAAGATCAACTTCTTCTAAGAGAAGTTGGTTTTTTCCAATTGACACCGAACTTGGTTTCCAACCATAAAAACGAATAGTATCTAGGTGGAATGTGTCATATAATCGGAATATCGCCTCATCTATAGCCATATTTTTCGCTGCAGAGTAATAATGGAATGGAATAATTCTCCAATGCTTTTCTTGGGGTAAAAATGCACTCACTCTCAAAAGTGAATTGTATAAAATGCTATTCAATCAAATTTTCATATGGATCCTTAGATACTTCTCCAGGAACATCTTCAACTCTATAAACTTTGATTTTAACCATGCTACCTGCCAGACTGAGGAGCTCAACATCTTTCTTTCTAATTTTTAAATGATAACCATTGGCACATCGACTCACTTTCGTCGTGAAAATCAATATCGGTTCACTTGCTTCGTTCTCTGCCATTTTTTTCTACCTACTTTTTTCAAACGGGAATTCGCGATAATCGCAATATGTGTTAGGATATTATTTAATAATATTCTATAAATAGATAGTGTTATACTATGTACAATTTTGGAATTGAAATTGGATTGAATTTAAATATAATTATCCTACCGATAAGTAAGTGTTCTTCGTTTCCGATTTAGGTCATCCACGATTTTCCAAGCGAGACTATGGAAAGCATCCTCAACTCCAGTGCCATTAAGGGCAGAAGTTTCGAAATACGACGAGTCAAATTCATTTGCAATAGCAGATCCCTCCTGTGAGGATGTTTCCCTCTGATTTATTAAATCCATTTTATTCCCAAAAACTAATAAAGGAACTTTACCTGCTTTCTTAATGAAATCGGTATGCCATTTATTTAATTCTGTAAATGTACTTTTTCTGGTCAAATCAAATACCAATATCCCACCATGGGAGTGTAGATAATATTGAGCACGAATAGTTCGAAATGAATCTTGTCCTGAGATATCCCAAAGCTGCATAGTCATCCGTGTGTTTTTATCCAGTTGTACTTTTTTCAATAGGAAATTTGAGCCAACTGTTGTTATATAGTTATGCGAGAAAGTTTGTTCAACGTACCGACGAATGAGGGAGGTTTTTCCTACACCTCCTTCTCCCAGCATTACAACTTTCGTTGTATAATGAACCATGGTTTTTTCATTCCCTTGCGTTTATTTGTAAGAGATATGATTTATATAATATTTTTGCTAAGAAGAGTATATCTTAATTAATTACTAATTTATCTTCTGGAATATAAATTGCTTAATAAAGTCTAATGTTCAATTTTAAGTTATGCAAATTAATCAAATTTTCGAGGAGGACTATCCTGATAATAAAATAATTCCATTTGCATATAGCTCCTCTTATTATTATGATGTTGAGGTTATTAAAAAGGATAAAAACGAAGGATGGATTTTTAAGCTAGAAAAAAAGAGTTTTAGTAAACCTTTTGAAAAATATGAAAAAGAAAAGGTGTTCAAAACTTATAAAGAGCACGCGGAATACTATTTAGCTTCTGGAGAAAACGGAAAGGAAATAGGTCTTGTTGTAATGGGAAAAATTTCTTGGAATAATCTTCTGAGAATCTGGGATATTTACATTGAAAAGAGATGGCAAAGAAAAGGAATTGGAACTAAATTGCTAGAGTTTGCAGAAAATAAAGCCCGAGCTTTAAATGTTCGGGGAATAATTCTAGAATGTCAAAGCTCTAATTACCCTGCAATTCAATTCTACTTGAAATTTGGTTTTGAGTTATCGGGATTTAATTTGATATCCTACACGAATACCGATATTGAAAGACACGAAGTGCGGTTTGAGATGTCTAAACTTTTCTAACCTATCAAAGAGCTCTTAATACAGCTCAAATTGAAGGTAAATTAAGGAATGCAAAGTGATTATTATCCTAACCTATTTCGATGAATACAAATTCAGATTCTTCCTTTGAACATAACTCAAAGAAGACCTATAATTTGAAATTCCTAACATTCAAAAAAACGAAAAAGAAAGGCTTCCTGTTGTTTGTACCATGGTGAGGTATCATAAAATGGAGTATAAGGCTATAAAAGAACTCCCTACGAAAGCAGGCGAACTAGTTACAATACGTGGCTGGCTTCATAGAGTTCGACGGCAAGGAAAATTAATTTTTTTCATTATTAGGGATTATTCTGGATATGTTCAGGCAGTTGCTAAACCATCAATCGGTAAAGCCAAGTTCGTGATTGCAGAACAGCTTACCCGCGAAACTGCAATAATTGCCACAGGTTTAGTAAAAGAAGATAAGCGAGCCCCCTATTTAGGATTGGAAATTCAGATAAAATCAATTCAACCAGCTCTCAATATTGCCTCACCAGAATTAGAACAGGAAATACGACCTGATTCTGGACCTCAAGTATACTTAGATAAACGTCATTTGGTGCTTCGAGGAGAACGGGCGTCCGATATTATGCGTTTTCGAGATTTAACAACCCGCGGATTCCGCAAATTCTTCTTTGAGCGGGATTTTGTTGAAGTGACTCCTTCGACCATTGTTCAAACCCAAGTTGAAGGTGGATCAACACTATTTGGGTTCAAATATTTTGAACAGGACGCTTACCTTACTCAATCGAGTCAATTATATTTGGAAACCCTCCTGTCGAGTTTAGGAAATGTCTTTTGCATTCTCCCGTCATTTAGAGCTGAAAAAAGTAGGACTAGACGGCATTTAACAGAATATACTCATATTGAAGCAGAAATGCCATGGTTTGATTTTGAAGATCTCCTCAATTTTATGGAAGATATGATTATCCAGGTCTTCACCTCTGTTTATAATCATCCATTGAGAATTCAGTTAAATCCCGATCTTCAATTGCCCACTAAACCGTTTGAACGAGTTTCCTATGAACGAGCAATCGAATTGCTAAAGGAATATGGAATCAAAGGTGAAAATGGAGCGTTTTTAGAATATGGAGACGATATTACTGAAGGACCTGAACGAACTCTAGTGGATACAATTGGGAAACCTACATATCTTACATATTTCCCTACAGGGATGAAACCATTCTATATGAAAGTAAATGAAACGAATCCTGAAGTAATGAATGCAGCTGATTTGTTGCTTCCTGGCGTGGGTGAAATCATTGGATCATCACAGAGAGAGGATAACCTTGAGGTGCTTCTTGAAAGAATGAAAGAGGAGAATCTTAGTCCTGAGCCATATTATTGGTATATTGACCAAAGAAAATATGGATCAGTCACACATTCTGGATTTGGATTAGGATTAGAGAGATTTGTTCAAGCGATGTTGAATCTCGATCATATCCGAGAAGCCTGTCTATATCCAAGGTTAATAAACCGAGCAACACCATAAACCTTCACACAATAATAATAAATAATAACTGGAGAAATACTAGATTCATACATAAAAAAAGGAGAGGAGAGATATTAAGATTCATAGATTATTCCTGTCTCAGATTGAAATCCAGTCACTGTTGCCTTACCAGTTACTGAAGCTGCCGTAATAATGAGATTCACATAACCAAAGTCTCCCAGAAGGGTCTCATCTCCCTCACTAATCTCGTCACTTCCAGATCCACTGAAGATCAGAGTCGTTAATGAAATATTTTCGTTTCCAACGGTTATGAGGGGTGAGAAAGAATATAATTGGATACAAAGTGCCGTCCATCCTGAACAAAAGAAGAGAATTCAAGGAGTGAGTTTCCATATATTCCTTGAAGCGAATAACCAGAATTTTCAAGTGAATAACAAACGTGTAATACAAAAGAAGTCCATTCTCCAAAAAAATCATGAAAAAAAAGTTTGGGATGATATATAGCACTATACTATAGTTTACTGAAATAAAATCTTAATAGTAAAACCCAAAAGGTCTGAAGCAGTAAGTTGACCCCTGTGATTTAATACCGATTTTTATTATAGAAATCTGGTAAATCAGACAGGGTTTAATCTTTAAATATCTTGCCAATGGCAAAAGCATCGGCAATCATATCACCTAGCGCCCAATATTTATTATCAGGTTGCGAAAATGTGAAAGGATTAATTTTTCTTGAGTCTAATTTCCCCTTACTCATATATTGCTCTTCAGTGTAAGCAGTGATGACTTCGCCAAGTACAAGTGTTATTTCAGGTAATTCAATAATATCGTATACCCGACATTCCAGACTTAGGGGGCATTCCTGAACCATAGGAACTGATTGTAACTCTCCATAAAAAACCGTAAAAAGCTTTGATTTGTCAACCTTTCTTCCAGATACAATACCACAATGATCAACTTTCTTTACCAAGTTTACATTAGGAATATTAATGCTAAAAGTTTTATTTTCTCTGATTCCTTCAAGGGTGTATTGTTTTTTCCCAAAAGCTATACCCCAGATCGGGGGTTTGCCATGTAAACGATTGAACCACGCGACAGTCATGAAATTAGGACGATTTTTGACAAGTGCTCCAACAATAGCGACAGGCATTGGAAAGGGTGAAACATTAGGCGTTAATTTAATCTTTGACATGCTACTCCTCTATTTCAATCAGTGTTTACAATTAGTCCAGAATGATCATCGATAATTAATGTCTATCCGATTGGGTAAACTAAGTAAAATGAATGATTTGAAGTTATTCGTCCAAATTCGTATTATTTAACATCGTTTTCTTATTACCTCTCTTACTGGTATAATTACTCCAAAAAAGATGAAGATGGTTAGTATGATAGGAAAATCAGAATCATTAGAAATCCAATAATAAAAAAGCACTAATAATAAAACAACTACACCGTTAAAAAAATCTATTTCTTAAGATAAGTGGAATTCTTAGGATAATCAGGGATAAATTATAAAGGTATATACCAACTATTATACTTCTCTTAACCTAACCGATATTATCCTCAATTATCTAGTTTTTACTATTTAATTTCTAAAAGTTTTTATTTTAAAATTCCTAAATAATTTAAAATCGCGTAATATTTCTTTAGAAGGGCAAATAGCAATGGAAAAGAAATCTAATTATTTAATCGTTCTAATTCTAGTGTTAGGTTTATGTATTATGATAGTACCTTCAAAAAACGATCTGAATTTTATCCAAACCCAAGTTTTGTATGATCATGGGACATATTCATCAGCAGAGCAATATATGTTAGAATTACACAATCGAGCTCGAGAAAATCCTGAAGCTGAGGCTCTTAGACTTAGCATTGATTTACAAGATGGTGTACCAGTGAATCTAACTCCTCAACCTCCTTTAGCAATGCATAAGATATTATGCCAGACTGCTACTGCATATTCCGAAGTTATGTTTAATTACTCTACTTTAGGACATTCAGTAGACGGAACCTCGTTTACTGAAAGGTTGATAGCCAATAATTATACTGGTCTACCACGTGGCGAAAGTGTAGCTTCATATTTTTCTAACGTTGATTTTCTATATTCAGCACTCATGCAAGACTCAGGATGGGAATCGTTTGGCCAACCATTACATCGTGAATTTATCTTAGGAATTCCAATAAACTCAAATGAATTCGGGATTGGAAATTATAATGGGGGATATTGTGATCTCCTATATGGTCTCTCTAACATTGCATATCTGTTAGGAGTAGTATACAATGACACCAATGCAAATGGTTTCTATAATATCGGTGAAGGATTGGAAGATGTTATCATCACACCTAGCCAAGGTGACTTTTTTACAATCACTGGCCCTTCAGGTGGTTATAGTATCCCAATAACTGTAAATGGAAGCATCACTTTAACAGTTACTGGTAAATATTTTGAGATTCCTGTTACGAAGTATATAAATGTCTCTTCTGATGGAGATAATATTAAAATTGATTTTTTAGCTGGTGAATTAAGTGAAATATGCACTACATCAGGAATAAGTTCTGAGACACAAACTTCTAACACCATCTCTTCGACAACTGATCAAGAGGAAAATCTAACCACTTGGTTGACCTATACGACTTGGATTACTTACGTAACAACAATTATTGCATCTAAGGAAACAGCAGATTTTATTTCTTTGGTACTTCTATCTTTAACTCTGGTAATTCTTGTTGTACGAAGAAAGAATCGTTAGATTTGATATAATTTTTTTATGCTCCTTGTAAAGATAAATCAACAGGATGTTCTATGTCATAAGATTGAACAATCGTAAGTTTTTCATTTGGCTTCAGAACTAGTTTCCATGTGCAAATATTCATATCTGTCTGTTCTTTGGGTACAGGAGTTAGGTTAAGGATTTTAACTTTAATATCTTCGTGTCGAGAAAGAGGAAGAGTGTCTTTGACTAAAAGAGTTGAATCTGTTGTCCGATTATTTGTTATTTCAATTGTTACTTCCTTATGTATTTGTTTTGTTTTTGCTATCATTCCTTTCTTTGAAACTTCTTGGCTTGATAGTTTTCGTTTCACTTTGATTTTTCCAGTTGTTCCAAGTGCAAATCGAAATTTTTCTGCGGGAGCGATTTGTTCAATGTGTGTCGTTCCGATAAATTCATTTGAATCAAATAATCGAACTTGTCCTGGTAAGAAAATATACTCAGATTCATTTACCATTGTTCCTCGATGGATCACTTCAGATGCAATAGTAGGGAATGATATGAAGTCATCCTTGAGAGGGTTCGTAATTTGAGCTATCAAAACTTGATGAGGACGATTTTCAGAAGTGATTGATTCATTTTTAGGGATTTTATATGTTTGGGCTTCTCCAACGTCTTCCAGAACCGCTTCGATAATTTTCGCCTCTTCTCTTTCTTCCTCAAGTGGCTCTTCCATTATCGCGCCTGCAGGGGCTGGGAGTCGTGCAGCAAGATAATCCATTTCCTTTTTTACCGCTAGTTTGGCCATGCGAGGCGGATGTGGCGGTGGTCGATATGCATCAACATACCAGGGAGACAATTCCGGGATAGTTGTTATTCTGGTCGGACTGGCTGTGGAGAGAGTTAATTCAATATTTTCCCATTCTTCGCCCGTTGTTTGCTTAACCATCCCAAAATATTCAACAATAATCTCTCCTTTCAGAAGATCACTTCTGAAGTCGTAAGATGGCCACCACTGAGCATCAGTTGCAATGTAAGATAATTCTAACGCAAATTCATCATCTTTTTTTCCATCAGGATTATTAATCTGAATATAAACTGTATAATCTGTAGGTTGCGTGGGTAACTTTCGATCAACTAATTTTTTGTTAAGAATCTCAGTTTCTTTCTCAATTTCCTTTTTTTTACGCTCTAACTCTTTTTTCTTTTTGATGATAGCTAAATATTCTTTAGCAATCTGCTCTCGTAACTCATTAAATTTCTCAAGTGAAATTTCTCCTCGGGAGTAATAGCGTGAAAAATCTTGTGCAAAGTTCATTTCAAGTTCCTTGCTATTCCCTAAACGGTTCTCTAAGAAATTTATTTCCTGTTCTAATTCTTCTAATTTATCGTGCAACTCTTCTAATTTATCTAGGAGCTTTTGGTCGGGCTCAGTTGCCTCTTTATGATAGATTTTTTGAATATCAATTCCTTCTATTATACTCCCTGTTACACTCGATCCTTTAACCCGAATAGATGATGGATCTAGTTTGAGAGGGAGGGAGGGAATTTCAAGAATTGATTTACCAGAGGAGATTTTTACTGTACCTTCCCGGATAATTAAGGCTTTTTCGGGGTATACAGTTACTTTGGAAATTCTTGTATTTAGAATTGACATAATGATCATTTTATATGATTAATGGTTTTAATTAATAAACCTGAGGGAAGTAATTAAGAAAAAGTCTTTTAATCAACTGGCAAAAGTTTTGTTATTATTTTTCCACACGAAACGCATTTCTCTGGTATGGAAAGTCGATCTTTAACCTCAAACTCATTCTCACAGGAACTGCATTTCCACTTTGATGGAACTAGTAGCTCAGATTCAAGTTGCAAGAAGATATTCGAAAGCCGGTTTAGAATTTGATCAACCTTACTTGAAATCTGTCCTACTTCACTAGCTTTTCTGAGTTCTTGCGGAGATTCTGGATTACTTAAAGCTTTAATATCTAGCCTCAAATTATTAACTTGTTTAATAATTTCCTTAGAGTTTGGATGCGATTCTATAAATTTCCGTGATTCAATCCAATCTAATAAGAATATAATTTTATCAAGGATGGATAGAGCTTGAATATTTGCTTGTTCTTTTGTAATTATATCAGGTAGTGTCTGAATTGCTTCACCTAATTCTGAAATATATGTTTTAAGATCACCTTGCAAGTTTAATTGAGAATATAACCGAAAAAGGATGATATAATGAGAGAATTGTTTATCAGGGTCAGATTTAATTGCTACTGCACTTGTTATCTCCCGTACTTTTTCTGATGGACAATCCCCAACGTCCAATTCTTGGTCAAATGGAGTTTTCCATCTCGAACGAACCACTATTTGATGTCCGCGAGTATATTGTGGATTCACAGGTTCGCGATTCTTCTCAGAGATGCACTCCCAGTAGCGATAATTCGTTTTCTCTTCATCCAGAACCATTAATTCCGGCCCTGCTCGGCAATATTCACACATCTCTAATTCATCCCCCTCAGATCGGTTCATTTTGCCACAGGAGAAACAATAGAAATATATATACTCTGTTAAAAATTTTCCAAATGTTCCAGTCCCAGAAACTTGTGAATCATCTGCTGCTCGTCGCATTCGAGCAAAAAGCGAGTCTTGGTCATCTAACATCGCTGTTAAAGAGCCTCCTAGTCCTTCAGAGGCTTCTACTCTTTCTTTTTCTTCTTGTTTCAGTCGTAGATACTCCTCACGTTCTTCTTCGGACATCTTTTCAAGCATCCGAAGTTCTTTAACTCGTTCCTGTACTCTATTCCTGTCTGTTGGTGTCAATGCTTCTAAAAAATCAGGGGGAAGAGCGGTGATCTCCTCCATAGACATTTCTTCGAAATCTGTTCTAAGTTCAGCCATAGATCCAGATGGAATTCCAACACGTGAGTGTATTCCTGAACCTGAAACAGGAGGTGGAGGAGGTGCGCCAGTAGCTCTTGGAACTGGAGGGGGAGGGGATGCAGAAACCTTCCCTGGAGGAACTGGGACAGACATACGTGGACCAAGAGTTGCAGAATATTGTTCAATCGTTTTAATAACCCTTTCTTCCAAGTCATCTAAAAAGCTAGCAGTAAGACTGAATTTTTTTTGCTGTTCGGTTAATATTTTCTGGATTTCGAACAGAATGTGTTGAGTTATGGCATCAAGACGAGGAAAGAGGGATGACATGATATCATACATATACCACTGTTCTACAGAGCTGAATTCACTATAAGGTTGACTTGGAAGGCTTTGCATCCGTGGATATAAGTCTTCATCTTGCATATTACGTTTAGCCCAGCTCCAAATTGTAGATTTATTTTTTTCGTCTCCTAGAAGTTCCTCAGCTATTTTTGCAAAGGATTCATTATTTGCACGTCTTAATCGGATCTCTACAATTCTTTCATCGTTATTCATCTGATACCAGCGAGCTTCCTTGGCCGTCATTCGGTTTCCTCAATTAATAGTTCTAGAAATAATACAAACGTCAATATTTTATCATTCTATTAACATAGAAGCTTTATCGAGTTTGGGAAAAAATATGAACGTTCACATCTACTTTAAATAGAGTTCATTTTTTTCCTTTATAATTTCATTGAAATTAATCGAATCTTACCAGATGATTAAAGGGAACATTAAAAACAAAAAAAGATTGCTTACTTATAGTTTTTTTAATGATTTTGAATTTTCTCGGATCCAATTTAAATTTTTCCTGGCAAAACTCTCGATTCGTAACCATTCCCAGAGATCTTCAAGTAAATGACATGGGTAATCTACACAATAAGCGCAACTATCAATATTTCTTGATATAACACATTCTCTCACTTTACAGTCCTTTTTACAAAAGGGAATCAAAACTCCATCTAGTTCAGGACAACCATCACAATTAATTTCTTCCGGTTTTAGTTTCAATAAGAACGACCATTTTTCTGCAGTTTTAATCCGAAGCTCTTGATCGTTTGTTCTTTTGGCAATATACGCGGAACATGTAGTACAATTTAAACCACAAAATGAAAAAATTACCATTTTTGAGTCCTCATTTTCTTATTTTTTTAAAGCTTGTATTGCAGTTTTGAGATTCTGCCAATTACTTAATTTTAAATCTCCATCAGGTTCTAAAGTATATATGTCAAGATAACGCCAGTCATTTAACATTAGATTTATAGCTTCTTCAAAGGTAAAAGGAGCATCTGGAAGAACCCAAAATTTATTCAATATTTCTCCTCGTAAATGTACGTTAATAATTTTCTGTAACAGATTTCTAAAGAGGTACAATTCATTGTACATTGCAGCCCATCTTAGATCTAATGTAATCCACTTAAATCCGTGTAACAAGTGAATAGGAGTGCATCCTGGAATACTTGTTGGAATATTCTCAACAGAAGCTCTCAATGCCGGAAATTGTCTGGAGATATCGCGGAGAGTTTCTTGGAGGAATTTTATATCAAAATTTTGGCTTAACGGATCCCAAATGTGAAAAACGCATAATTTGGCTTCGATTTGTTCTGCTAATTCCATTGATTGTTGACAAAATGATTTACCTTTCTCAATTTCAGATTCTTCTGCTGAGCATAACAATTTCCCAATATCTCGATTTGCATGTATAGAAAAAATAGGCAGTGCTATTTCTTCTAACCGAAGTGCGATTTGGTTAACAGAATACTTCGAGCTCGATTTCCACGCGCCTAGACGTGTTCCATTTGGGTCATCTAAGGGTGGTTGAGTGGCATTCCATTCAGCTAATAACTGAAATTCAAATCCATCTACAATATCCTCTCGCATAAGCTCATTCATTATTTTTAATGTAATTTCGAGGTCATAATACTTCCTTTTAAGCATTCGAGGTAAGGGACCTGTTGATATCGAAAGTAATGGTATTTTACTCAAACGATCGCAACCCTATCTCTAAATTAAGTTGTTTCTTGCATATATATTATATCAAAGTCGTTTTAATCTGCTACTGTAACACTTATGACTTTTTGAACCTAATTTTGAAAAATATAGATTAAGTTTTAAGTTTTGTTACGTTACAATAATTGAAAAACATTTTATATATTAAGTTAATCCTTTGAGGATGGTAAAAATGAAGCTTCCTCCTATTGAAACAGTTGAAAACTGGTTGAGTCAGGGGTTTAAAGAAAATCCAGGGATTTGGGTTAAACATAGTTATCTTGTTGGGAATGCAGCCAAGGTAATTGCAGAAAATACAGTAGATTTATATCCCTATCAAGCATATATTATGGGATTGGTGCATGATATAGGAAAAAAGTTTGGATCTAGTCAGGAACGACATACAATAGATGGTTATCATTTTCTTCTGAGGTTAGGTTATGAGGAGTTAGCTCGGGTTTGTATAACTCATTGTTTTCCAACTCAAAATGTCTATGCCAATGTAGGGAAATGGGATTGTGATAATTCGGAATTAAATTTTATTAAATCATTCCTCGCTGAAATCGAATATAACGACTATGATAGATTAATTCAAATGTGTGATTGTCTTGTTCAGCATGATAAGTATGTTTTAATGGAGAAACGATTATTTGATGTAGCTCTTCGTTATTGTTTGGCTGACCAAAGTGATATCAAGTTATTTGTTCTTCAACGATGGTCTAAATATCTACAGATAAGAAAGTATTTCAATAAAAAATTAGGAAAGTCCGTTTATCACTTTCTCCCTAATGTTGTAGAGAACACATTTGACTTTTCTGATTAAAAGTTATATTTTATCCTTTAATTCATACAAATACCTCAATATATAATTTTATAAATATTGCATCGTTACATAATTCGTTATGTTACAGTTTCAGAAGAGCGATTAACATGGAAAAAGTCGTATCAGTCTTTGCTTTACACAGAGATTTTACTGTAAAAAATCGAAAATGGCTTTTTAAGAATCAAAATACCAATATAAAGGCGTTAAAAAACGTAAGTTTCGATATATATAAAGGAGAAATGCTTGGTTTATTAGGTCCAAATGGAGCAGGAAAAACCACACTAACAAAGATTTTATGTACTTTACTTTATCCCTCAAAAGGAACTGCCTCGGTTTTAGACTATAATATCGTCACTGAACCTCAAAGAATTCGTCCCTTAATAAATATGGTTGCTGGGGCTGAACGAATGCTCTATTTTCGGCTTACTGCTAAAGAGAATATGCAATATTTTGCTGATCTCTATAATCTTCCTCAAAAGGGGTTAAAAGAAAAGATTGACGAGCTTCTTGGACAGGTTGGCCTTTTAGAGCGAGCAAATTCTCCTGTAGAGGGGTATTCCAAAGGGATGCGTCAACGCTTGCAGATAGCAAAAGCTTTCCTGAATGATCCTCTGGTACTTTTTTTAGATGAGCCCACTTTGGGATTAGATGTACAGGTAGCTCGTGAGCTTCGGAAACTAATTCGAGATCGAGTTAATCACAATGGGATGAGTGTTCTTCTAACAACCCATTATCTTCATGAAGCTGATGAATTATGTGATCGTGTTGCAATAATACATCACGGGGAAATTTTGACTATTGAAACCCCCAAATTGCTAAAAAAGAGGTACCACCCCCGACCTATAATATCTATTTCCGTTGGAGGGTCGAACAAACCTGAAAAAGATACATTTAGATCTTTAGAGAATTTTAAAGATATATCTATCAAACCTGGCGCTCAGAAATTCGAAGTTGATAAACCTACATGGGAAATTACAATTGAAGCTGGAAGGGAAGATGATATTTCTAAGGCAATTCAAGATATCCAAAATTCGGGATTAATAATCTATGAAGCTAAACGTTCTGTTCCGTCGCTAGAGGATGTTTTTGTTCAGATAATAGGAGAGTAGGGGAAAAAAATGGGATACTTTAGAGTTGTGAAAGCACAAGTGATCCGATGGACGAGAACTGAATTTTTTCGTCCATTTGTCTTATTCTGGAATTTAATCCTCCCATTTACTTGGGGATTACAATTTTATTTTCTTTATCTGCCATTTGAATTTGATACTATTAATCTACAACTCTTAAACGCTTCAAATTTGGAAGTTGACCTCTTAGGATTTACATTGACTGGCCAATTTTGTTGGGTACTTTTTATTAATGCTTCTCTCTTTGGTGGGGTATTTTTCATGCGAGAACGTTGGGAAGGAACTTTAGAACCTTTATTTCTCTCCCCTGGCTCTCGTGTTGGAGTTATTACAGGTACTGCTTTGGCAGCTACAGTTAATTTCCTTTGGTTTAGTCTTGGATTAGTGATTAGTATAATAATCCTTCAGGTACAGTTTAAAATAGGGTCTTTACTCGCTGTTTTTTTCTCTCTTCTTGTTTCATTCCTCGTTCTTCTTACAATGGGCATGTTTTTTGAAGCGTTTTTCATTGCCAGTCGTTTAGGAAATATGTGGGCTACTGCAATTCAAGAGCCCCTACAATTTCTATCAGGTTTAGTCTTTCCTGTTCAGTACCTCCCAAGAATTTTCAAAGCGATTTCAATTGCCATTCCATTAACCTATATTTTTCTGATTTTACGAGGAACATTATTAGGAGCATTAACTTTGATGGATATTTACCTAGAACTAAGTATCCTATTACTCTCTTCTATTTGCCTTTTCTTTCTTTCATCAAAATTTATCGTTCTTGTTGAGAGGCATGTTAAGCACAAAGCAAACCTCACTTTATTTTAGGAGATTAAGTCTAATGAAATATCATTTAAGAATCATTTTTAGTACAGCAAAATATAATCTAATTTCCTTTTATCGTGTATTTTCTCTAACTAGTTTTGCTTTACGTTTTTTTCTTCCCTTCATAACTATGGCAACAGCTTGGATTTTATATCGGGTTATTTTTGGATCTGAGAGATTGAAAAGCACTTTTTCAGTATATTCCTCTGTGGATTACCTAACATTCATCATTATCAGTCAAGCTGTGTTTGTTTATATGTATGCTTGCATTTTTCAACTAGGAAGGACTTTTTTTTGGGAAAGAATGGGTGGTACTATTGAACCTCTTTTTTTAAGTCCAGTTCCAAGAAGATCGTTTATGTTCGGTCATCTTCTTTTTTCTATGTTGAATGCAACTATTGATTTTCTAATTATCTTTTCATTTGGAACTCTTATTTTTGGAGGTAAACTAGCTTCCTTTAATCTTTCTTTAGCAATCATAGGATTTTCATTGTTAATCATTTCGCTATTTGGTGTTGGATTAGTAATAAATGGAATTACTTTAAGTTTGCGAGACAGAACTAATACAGCAAATATTTTAACTTCAATTTTCTTCATTTTTTCTGGCACTATCGCCCCAGTTGAAATGTTACCTCCTTGGGGACAATTCATTGGCTCTTTCCTTCCATTAAATTACGCATTACGTATTATTCGGGGAAGTTTTACTCCTAATATTTCATTTCTGGATTTTACAGAAGAAATCCTATTATTAGGTGTAATAGCTTTCCTATCATTATTAATTGGCTTTATTTTTTTACAGAGAATTGAGTCTTCTCTAAAAAAGCGAGGGGAATTAACAGTGTTTTAAACTGCCTGAATTTCTCCAAACGTGGTTATTTTCATTTGATTCGTTTTTGTTCGTTTCCATATTTTTTATAAAATTCATAATTGCGAGAAATCAGAAAAGCTGCAAATGATGATCCTTCTTGTGACAATAAATGTGCATTCGGATCCAAACAATGATCATTCTTTTTATTTCCAACCGCTTGTGCATATGGATATATTTTTCGATCCATTGTAGAATCTATAAATGACGAAATGACTTCCAAATCCAATTCTTTTTCTTCAGCCATCGTATAAACTTCTTCAGCGAATACCACGTTCATATAATGCCATGTCGTATTAAAAAGCTTAGCATATTCCAATGATGTCGGATTTCCAGAAATGGCTTTCGAAGGAATGTTCATTCGGTCAAAAATTTGTTCAACAATAGATAAAATTTCGTTATTTTCAGACATATAAAACTTCTGATAAGTTTTTAATCCATGAATTAATCCTTCTGCATGGCGTCCCCGAACTGGGGAATAAACGACATTTTTACAGAATTCATTTAAGCTGTTTGTCGTTCCTGGTTTTACGGTTGAGTGAATTATCAGGATAACTTCTTTCTTTCCATATGTAAGTACATCCTTTACTGTTCTATAGAATTCATCTTCGGGTAAAAATGGAATGCATACATGAATAGTATCAAATTTTATGTTTTTATTTTTAAAAGTCGTCTCTACAATATCTATCCCATGAACTATGTAATCTGCATGATTTTTAAGTAATTTGTAGATGGCAGAACCTACTTCTCCATGATGTCCGAGTACTAAATGTTTCATTCTTTTCTTAACTCCTTTTCTTGACATTATTGTCTCTTCTATAGCGTTTCAAAGACCCTTTTCCTCTTAATGGGAGAGAGAAAATTTCTTTTCCAGGAATTACACTAAGATTACTTTTTTGAAATGTCTCAATATTTGAATCGAAACATTATTTATAATTTAAATGTATTTATAATTTTGAAGGTCGAAAAAACACATGAAGACTATTCATGAATTATTGTCAGATAAATTAAGTGCAGATGTGTTAGCACAGGTCACACGTCATGGTGGCGAAATTTCCGCAAAAGAAATCGCTTCTAATATAAAAGTTCCTTTAACAACTGTCTATTATTATTTAAATGCTCTGGAGGAAGATGGATTTATAGTTTCAGATGAAGTACGTGTTAGAAATTTAAATAAAAAAGTATGGAGACGTTCAGAGATAGCTATTGAAGATCCCGAAACTTCCAGAATTATTAATAAGAATTATAACCAATCAGTTAGTAAAGAACCTTTAACATTTTCATCTTTTATCCGATTTTTCAATGCATTTATTCAAGAAGATCTCGTATCTCTTGAAACCTTAGATAAGGAAAAATTCTCTAATTTTCAGCAAAATTCTCAAACTCCCTTTCTTATTAAATTATATGGTATGAATAAAGAAGATTATATATTTACGTTAAATAAATTGATGGAACTGAGGAAAGAGCTATGGAGTAGAGCAAAAGAGAGGGGAGAGAATCAAGAGGGTTATCAAAGTACAAACTTTGAGAAGGAGGAACAATTTTTGCTTTTTTTAGTTGCTATCCCTAAGCTTGACGAGATGTAATCTTCTCTCCAATTTTTTTATATATTTCTATTAAACTAGATGCATTTTTTATCTTTAATTTGAGTTCAATCTAAAATGAGTAAAGCAAGGTTTATAACGTTCTAAAATTTGTGACATAATGAAATTCGTTGTAAAAGTGAATGTTTACTATTGGTTCATTAAAATCATAAAACGAATTCAAATCACTTAGTGGAAGTATCTTGATGACCGTTGTTCAGAATTACTCTTCTTTTGAAAATTTTCCTCCTTCAGCAAAAAAAGTCTATGAGATTCTTCTAGAGTCGAGTTATATGAATATTGAGGAAATTGCGAATATGACACTATATTCAGATAGGACGATTAGGTACGCAATTCATTATCTAATTCGAGCAAACCTTGTAATTCAATTAGTTGATTTGAATGATGCTCGTAGACACTATTATTGTGCAAAAGAAACTGGTTTTCCCAATCATAAAGCTAGGTTAAATTGAATGAATACTTCCGATTATCCTACTTTCAGTCAGGGGTCATTTATGACTATATATAAACCTATTAAAGGTAATGAAAGGGTGAATACTGACTATCTTACCTATTTTACAAAATTCAAAGGAAAAATTAAAGCATAAGGATAAAATAACAATGAAGACAATTTTGATTGATATAGATGACACGCTTATTGATAGTATACCTCGAACAAAGGCCATAGGTGAGTTACTTCTGGATTGTGAAATCTCTCTGGATGATATGAAAAATTTAAATCTCAATCAAGTTTTTGCTAAATATGCAAACGATGATCAAAAAGCTCGTGCGAATGAGCTGACCCAACAATTCCAGGATATCTTATTGTGTAGGAATAGTTTAGGTATTGACCTGATGAAGTTAAATTTAGCAATTCCTACCGCAGCAAAAGTCTTACAACTTTGGAAAAACGCATATCAATTGATTTATCTTACCGGAAGGCTTGAAAAAGTTCGATCTTTAACAATTAATGAATTGAAAAGCTTTGGTTTTCCAATTAAGGAATCTAATCTCTTTATGATTGAGAAGGAGGATCAGCTCTTCAAAGTTCCTTTAACTGTTACAAGGAAAGAACAATTAACACGAATATTCGACACAATTGAATCCATATCAATTATCCGTGTTGTTGATGACTTTCCTGGATATTTCCCCTGTTATAAAGAATTTTCAATTCCTGAGCGATATGGGTTTTGTTATGGAAGAAGAGATTTTCAAGATTTTTTTAAATTTGGCGCAACGAAGGTATTCCAGAGCTGGAGTGAATTAATTCAATAAAAATTCATTCCAATGATAAGTCATCTCACGGATTTGTTCAGGAAAAATTATTTTTCGTTCCTCTATCCTCTTTTTTTATTGTAGAAATTTATTCACTAAAAATGCAAAAAATGATAAATAAATGTTCTTTGTTGCCTCTAATCAAAATTCAAAGATTCGGTGAGTAAATTGTCAGGAAAAACAGACACTTTATTTGATAAATGGATTAATGTGAGATTTGATGGAAAGATGGTTATTTCTGTAACCCAAAAAGGTCAATATAGAAATATTAATCTTTCAATGATTAATGGCCGTTCATATAAGACAAAATTGGGAGATGCGATGTCGGTACAGATTGGACCTAGTGATCTTGAAGAAATAATTACCGCTTTAACCGAAGTTCAGTCCAAATTCTTCCCTAATAAATCAGAATGATTTCAATCAGGGTAATGGGGTTCCTTATTTATGGATTCTATTCGCTTAGAAGATTTAACTTGGGTAGATATTGGAAAAAAAATTCAATCTGGATACAAGACCGTTGTTTTTGGATTAGGATCATCAGAGCAACACGGTCCACACTTACCTGAAAAAACTGATTCCCTATTAGCTGAGACTATAACTAATCGAGTGGCTCTCAAGCTGGAAAATGCTTTGCAAGCTCCAACCATTCGAATTGGTTGTTCCGATCATCACCTTGATTTTCCTGGTACAATCTCTTTGAAATCTTCGACGTTAAAAGCAGTAATTACTGACTATATTATTAGTCTTGTGAATCATAGATTTACTAAAATTATTTTGATCCCTTTCCATGGCGGGAATTTTAAACCAACAGCTGATGCAATTGCAGAATTAGCTCCAAAATACCCTAATGTGAAAATTTTAGGTATAACAGATCTTGATAAATTCGTAACGGAGCTTATAAGACCATCTATAGATACTGGGTTGAGTAAAGAAGAGGCGGGGATTCATGCTGGAGAAAATGAGACTTCTATGG
This sequence comes from Candidatus Heimdallarchaeota archaeon, assembly GCA_011364965.1. GTDB lineage: Archaea > Asgardarchaeota > Heimdallarchaeia > Hodarchaeales > Hodarchaeaceae > Hodarchaeum. The sequence continues at coordinate 70,411 of RDOB01000003.1, read as the reverse complement.
TTCTTGCCACAGAAAGTAAATTTGTCCGAAAAGACCGATTCACAGAAGGTTTTCTCGGTGAATTAGGAAAAGAAGAGATAAATAAACTTTTTAAGGATGGATTGATCTCTCTAACTGATATTGGTGTTCTGGGTGATCCTCGTTCAGCAACTGCTGAGAAGGGGGAGATTTATTTACAGAATATTGTAGATTTCCTTATTAGGGAGATTCAAATTACTTTGTAGATATTCACTCTGTTGGATTCTTCTGGGGAACAGGGAAGAGGTTATTAATTTTCGCTGAGATTGATTCCTCAAATTGAGGTAAACGCTCTGTAGTTTGGGATAAATCACGGAATTTAATAAATTCGTCTTTACTGAGTAATGTAACAAGTCTATGAAGTTTTTGATGCGCTTCATAGGTGTCTTCGAGGCATACCATGGCAATCATATATGATAGATATATTTCTACCATAATAGAATAATTTTCATGCCGTATTACCTTCAAATGTCCTTCAGGTGTACTGGAAAAAACCGATGAAAAGCTATTCAATGCTGTTAGAAACCCTGAAAGCAGTAGATCTTCATTTTCACCTGCTGTTCCAAAATTCTTGACAAAAATGGGCAATCCCGCTTCGTTTACAATCAAAATCATCCGAATTTCTGTAGTTTTGACTTGATCTACATGAATTCCACTTAAACCTATTAACAATCTACGAATTGTGTTGTAGAGCAATATTTTAATATCATCTTCCACTAATTCTTCCTTTTCGTACAAATCCTTCAATTTTTGAATCTTAAGTCTGTTTTTCTCTACTTTAGATAATATATCTTCTCCCCAAGCACTTTTTTGGACTTCTTGCCTTATTTCATCAATTTTAGTGAGTGTATTTTCGAATTCGTTTCCAAGAAGTTGTTCTATCATCGCTCCTATGACCTGAAATTCAACACGATTCGGATTATCAGATGGTATAAGCATGAGAGCGTCATACAAATTCGATTGCGATATACGCAATAACTGGTCGTTTTCTACATACATCCATTTTGTGAGATTTAGACTTGAAAGTCGTATTTTGCAGGTTAAAACTTGAGGTAGAATTTCATTTCTTTCTGCAATTTCTAAAGCTTTCTCTGTTTGCGCTATTCCAGTGTGCATATTTGCTTGAGTAGATTCTGAAGATGATTCTAAAATATGCAAGCTTATTTGGTTATATACTGAGGGGTTTTTCGTTAATGAAGAACGCAATTTTTCAAGATACTTTTGTGCTAGTTTAGTATCCTCATTGTTAATTGCTATTCGCGCTACATCAATGCAGGTACTTTGTGTAATCTCTTTCATTTGATCTAAATACTTATCAAGTTCTTTCACTAAGGCATGAGCTTTATCTTTTTCATCTGCTCCTGAATAGGATTGAGCTAGTATCATTGAAAATTGCACTACATCAAACAATGAGTTTAATTCACGGAATCTATCAATTACATCTTCTAAGATCTCTTCTCCTTTCGCACGATTTCCCTCAATAATTGCAAATACCCCTAATACTCCATCAACAAATGTTACGCTTGGAACTTCTCCGATCGCATTGTAGATCGCCTTAGCTTTTAAAAAAAGGTCTTTAGATTCGGGAATCTTACCTAAAACCTGTTTCAGGAGACCCGATACGACGTAAATATATCCTTGGACCTCTTGATTCTCAATTGATTCAACCCTATGAAGTAATTCCTCCACTAAATCCTGAGCTTCAGGAATGCGTCCCAGTTCTAGGAGAATTTGAACTCGTTCACATTTACCAGTAAATTCAAACATTATAGTATCTAATCCTTCGTGCTGTCGTTGAATGAAATCTATTAGATCCATTAACTCCTCATTTTCTTCCATCCCTTTTTCATATTCATTAGTAGCAACTACAATGTTTGATTTCTTTAATTTTAAATCCAAGTAAGGATAAGGATTTTCGCTTGTGATAGTTTTTTCACATTGCTGGTAGATTTGTCGTGCGCCTTCATAATCTCCTTCACCTACCAAAATTTCTCCCATCCATAATTTCAGTTCAGGAATGCCATCAAAATCCTTCATAAGTTCCTTTAGTTCTTTATTTCTTCCCGCTGAAATAGTCAATCGCCCTAATAAATAAGCAAAATATCTACTTCGCACTTTACGGTTTTTATACAGTTTTAAACAGACTTCAGACAGCTCTTGAAAGAAAGGAATAGTAGTTGTTCTGTTAGAGCGATCAAATTCTATTTGCATGTGAATACTTTCTAATTCGTTTTCTGGAACATACTTAAAGAAGGGATGATACCATGATGGAATTAATTGTAAATATTCTTCATTCAAAGACAATTTACAAACCTCTAAATAAAACTAAATCTCAGATAATAGCTTTTGGTCTTCAAATCAGTCTATTAGGGGATTGAGATCGCGGTCTTTCTCAGTTCAGTTATATATTGCATTTAAGGTATTCTGAATAAAATGACTTGATTTATAGTTCCAAAAATAACATTGTTTCAAAACTGAAGATTCAATTCCTCTAATTTCTTTTGCGTTGGGATTCCCTGTGAATCCCAATTTCTGAAAGAGTAATATTCCTGTTTTGCTTTTTCAAATGCTTTTTTATCGATTATTTGACCCTTAGGATCTCCTTCTGGAGCTTTCTCGATGTAGAATCGGTTTGGAAGTACATCGTTAGTTGCGGTCATTCCTTCTCGTACATTAAATAGTCTTGTTTGATTCCAAATTCGTTCACCTGCTCGGAGGTATGTTTCAGAAGTGTAACTAAAACCAGTTGTCATATTTAGCATTTCTACCATTTCTGGTAGATCGAAAGGAAGGAAATCACATAGTACAAGAGAAAAGCACGCTGCTCGTTCATCCTGAGAATCCTTTACAAACTTTGGAACGCTTTTGAAAGAAAATCTTGTGAGAGAACCCGAAAGTTCTGCTCCTGGTGTCCAACATCTTTGATGACATCCACCCCGATCAGAGGTGCTATAAGCCAAAGCCATTCCGAAAGAACCTCGTGGTTCCACTCCAGCAAGTTCTAATCCTTTTACTTGTATCGCGAAATCAGAACTATTCTTTCCCAATGATTTTGCAGCTATTAACGATCCCTTAGCAAATAGGTCTCCCATTCCCTCCCTGTATGCAATCTTGTGTAAAAAGGTATGCAGAGCTTCTGCATTTCCGAAATGAAGATCAGGAAGTTCACGCTGTTTTAAAATATTCTTTTCCATGCATTCCATTGCAAAAGCAATGGTTCCTCCTGCAGTAATTGTATCTAGTCCGAGATCATCACAAATTGCGTTAGCTTTTGCTATAGCCCCAAGGTCATCAATACCGCAGCTTGCTCCCATTAATGCAGATGTCTCATATTCTGGTCCATCAACTTCTAACCCTGAATACATTCCTTCTGTAAATCGTGTGGTTTTACCACAAGCGATAGCACAACGGTAGCAAGCTGTATGTCCCACAACATATTCATCTCTCATCCGTTCTCCTGAAATATTTTCTGCTCCCTTAAAAACTCCAGATTGAAAATTATGTGTTGGAAGAAAACCAGCCTCATTTGCCATCCTTACCCACATTACAGTACCAATTTCATGTCTTCTTTTAACTCCAGGGTTTGCTCGGACCTTTTTACCAAATTTTCGTGTTAACCTAGCAAATTGGTTAGGATTACTCACGTTTATTGCTTCTGTTCCCCCAGCTACAATAGCTTTGAGATTTTTCGATCCCATAACTGCTCCTGCTCCTCCTCTACCTGCTATGTGGGTTTTATCTGTCGTTATTGTAGCATAACTTACTAAATTTTCTCCAGCTGGTCCTATTGAAGCAACTTCCATTTTGGGATGTATTTTTCTCAAATCTACTTCTGTTTCATAATTTCCTTTACCCCATAGTTTAATTGCAGAATGAAGTTCAAATCCGTCTGAAGATACTTCAAGATAAACAGGTTCAGCGGATTTTCCACGTACAAGTATATAGTCGTAACCAGCTTGCTTTAATCGATGGCCAAACTTGCCTCCTACCTGACTATCTAGAAAGATTCCCGTGTGAGGGGATTTGGTGACTATACACCATCTTCCTGATGTTTGAATCGATGTACCGGTCAAGGGACCAGTCATGAATAAGATAATATTCTCTGAGCTTAAAGGATCAACATTAGCTGCAAGAGAATCATATAGAATATTAGCACCCAATCCCTTTCCTCCAATGAATTGTTCTGCCTTCTTCAAATCAATAGGAAGCTCATTCAACTTACCATTGGTTAAATTTACGTCAAGATATTTTCCCATGTAACCCATAAAGCCACTTCGTCTTAATTTTTTTATTAATATTATTTAGTCAAATTCCGATGAATATCAAGGATATCAGTCAGTAATGCATATCCAGTTGCCTCTCTTCCTGCACCAGGGCCAATGATTGTAACATCTCCAAGATATTTTGTGGTAAAAGTTAATGCGTTAATTGGGCCTCCAACGGAAGCCAGAGGGTGAGTGAGGGGTATCTTTAAAGGTTTAACAGAGGCAACAATCGAACCATCTTCCTTAAGCTCTGCCCCTGCAATCAGTTTCCACCTTTTTCCTTCCTGTTTTGCATCTTCGATATCTTTTGAAGTAATCTTAGTAATCCCTTGACACAGGACTTGATTCTTTGTTAGATTCGCTCCAAGAACAACGTTGGCAAGTATAATTACCTTTCCAAGCGCATCGTAACCTTCAACATCTGCAGTCGGATCTGCTTCCGCGTACCCAAGTTCTTGAGCTTGTTTCAGTGCATCTTGATATTTTAATCCTTTTTCCATCTCTGTGAGAATATAATTGGTAGTTCCATTGACTATTCCAGCGAATTTCGTTATTTTCGAGCCTGCTAAATTCTTCAGAGCAAGATTTATCGCAGGGGTGCCACTGAGTACTGTTCCTTCAAATCTGAGTTGTACACCATTTTTCTTTGCCATTTTTAAGAGTTCTTTCACTGCTAGAGCGATAGGTCCCTTATTTGTCATGACCACGTGTTTATGACACCCAATAGCACTCTTAACATGACTTATAGCTGGCTCTCCAGTATTTATATCGGTCCAACTTGCTTCTACTATTAAATTAGCATTGGATTCTGTGATTGTTTGAATACTATCCCATCCTTTTATACCTCCTGGATAAGTATCAATCTTTCCTGTTTCTTTTACTAATTTAAGAAGTTTAGTAAGGTCTAGTCCCTTTTCATCATAAACAGACCCCTTAAGCTTATCTGCTATTGCTACGACTTTATATTCAAAGCCATATTTTTCTTTTAATTCCTTTTCTTGTTCAAGAAGAATTTCAGCTAACCCTTGACCAACTACTCCCCATCCCACGAAACAAATACGCGTAATATCTTTCATTATTATTCCTTCAACAATTTTAATTGAAAATTGCCTTAATTTGCTCAATACCTTCTTTTATTATATCAATTGATGTTGCATAAGAGAATCGTAGATAACCTTCACCGTTTTTCCCAAATATTGTTCCAGGTAAACAAGCTATCCCATGGTTCAAAAGGTAATCCGCACATTCTTGTGAGCTCATTCCTGTCTTAGTTATATTCGGGAAAACATAAAAAGCTCCTTGCGGGGTTAAACAAGAAAACCCATTCACTTCATTCAAACCCTTAACAATCATGTCTCTGCGTTTTCGATATTCTATCATATTTTCTCGAATGGAGTCTTGTGGCCCTGTTAATGCAGCCACACCAGCTTTCTGCACAAATGAGGATGTACAGGATACCCCTATGGATATAAGAAGATCCATTCGATCTACTATTTCCTCTGGGGCTATTAACCACCCAAGTCGCCATCCTGTCATGGAATAAGATTTGGAAAATCCATCTAGGAGGATAGTTCTTTCTTTACATTCATCTTGAACAGAACAGGAGAAAAATTCTTCTTCATATGTCATTTTGGAGTAAATTTCATCTGATAAAATATAAAAATCATGTCTTTCTGCGAGTTCAGCGATCTTTTGAATTTCTACTTTCTTCATAACTGATCCAGTGGGATTTTGGGGGCTATTTAGGATGATTGCTTTTGTATTTGGAGAAAGGTTTTCCTCTATGTCAAATGGATTTAGGCGAAATTCATTTTCTTCCTTAATACGTACTGCTTTGTCACCAGCATTTAGATAATTTACCACTGATCCATATGTTGGGAATCCTGGATTGGGATAGATAATTTCGTGCGCTTCATTTTCTACTACTGCTCTTAATGTATAATAAACCCCAGAATTAGCTCCTGGTAGAATTAGGATCTGATTGAGAGAAGGTGTAAATCCCCGTGTTTTTTGGACTTCTTCTTGTACAACTTCCTTCAGTTCTTGTATACCACTTGAGGGTACATATCCTGTGAAATTTGCATCAAGCGCATCCTTCGCTGCTTGCTTAATATGCTCAGGTGTGTTTTGATCTGGTTGGCCAATTTCGAAATGTAGAATTTTCTTTCCTTCTCTTTCTAGAGCTTTGGCTTTTGCTAATACTTTGAAAATTCCAGCACCAGTCTCTCTTAAAACCTCATAATTAACCATTATAATCACTTGAGAGTTAATGGTGGTGTAATTTCTGAGCAGAAATGACACTAATACCATTCTCGGTAAGAGCTTTTGCGGTTGCATTTACAGCTGCATGTCGATCTAAATAATTAATCTTCAAATATTCCCAATGACCTGCTTTGATAATTTCATCTTTTGCTCTGAAATAATCTAGAATATCTGTAGGGTGTTCACGTTTACTATCGATTTCTACAGGTCCACCCTCATGCTTAGCTGAAATATTCTTCACGCGTTTTGCAAGCTCTATTAATTCCTCTGTCCGGTCATAAGGTTGCCGAACAATTGATTTGATTGTTTCAATGATATGATGTTCTAAGCGAACGACGTCTTCAAATCCAAACTCCTTTCGAATATAAGCACTAAGCTCTAGTGTGGTGTTATCTACCGCGTTTGAAAGATTAAATCCAATTAAAGGGCTTGTTCCATCATCTCGAGAAAAGAGCTTTGCTGTCATTAAGGTCCATAAGCAGCTATAAGGATTATCGTTACCCATATAAACCGAGATTTTGAATTCATTATCGATTCCAAGTTTATAAAGCATGTAACCCAAAAGAACTGTCCCTGGGTTAATATTCAGGACTTGTTTAACTCCATAATTAGTATAATAATATAAGAATTCATCGATCCATTTCAAGGCAAATGTATTTGGTTGCCCTACTCCCCCAAAATATCCTGTAATAGTTTCTGGGCCTCCAAGATGAATATTTACAGGAGCACCATCAGGACCAGGACTCGTTCCTTTTGTATCAAGTGTTTCAACATAAGAGGCTCCAATTATCTGCATTGCTGCCGCCATAGCTAGGAGATCCCCATCTTCCTCTTGTTCTTTCATTCTACGAACACGAATGATTCGACCGGGCATCAGTTCTGCTTTTTCAATAGCCTGCTGAGCTCCAACGATGAGAAATGGGAAATATTGACATGCAGAGAGTTCTAATGTGACAGCGAATGAGTCATCAAATGTAGTCGATGCATATTTTTCTTCTAAAACCTTTTTTCTATATTCATCTATACTTATAAAGGCTTCTTGATCACGTTTATTTATTAACCAATTAAGATCCTTAACATAATCAGGTTGCTTTCTTTCTAACCGATCGATTAATCCTTCCAGCTGCCTAGCTTCTTTAGCTTTTCGGTTAATCTCGTTAATGCCTCCATACTTGTCAATGACCTCAAATAAATCATTAATTAGAGGATTATTTTTGTTTAACAAGAATTTATTTATTTCCAATAAATTCTTTTCAGTTATCTGCAACTTCTCTCTTATAGTGTCCATACTCGCGTCTCCAAAGCAAATAAAAAGAAAAAAAATGATAATGTAGATTCTGCACTATTTCAAGTAGCAAAACTCCAAAATATGTATGGAGAAAATGGGTTTTTTTATCATTTATATAGATATAGTATGAATAGAAATTATGTACGATGAGAATTTTCATATTGAGAAGATTGTAGTAATCATTAAAATTAATAAAAATCGAAAATAGACCTTTATGTATTAATATATGTGATTAGAGGCGGGTTAATATTTTTAGAAAAGAAAAACACCCTTTAATTTTTTCCAATCCTGCTATATATAATAATTTGAATTGTTATTAAACATTAAGAAGTCTTAAATATTTGATCCAAGGCCCTACTGCATCTTTGTAACATAAAGCTAAGGATTCAGTAATTTGGAAAATATGTGTCAAATCATGCACAACCCAAGTAGCTAAATGCTGCTGTAATGTAACTTCTCCAAAATCAGGATGAAAACCAGTTTTTTGGAGATCATTTGTTGATACAGAGTTTTTTAAAGTCTCGAGATTTTGCATGCGAAGAGTTTCGAATTGATCCAATCGTTCCTCAAGACTTAGGTGCTTATCGAAGCTTTCACGAATAAAAGGGGGGAAATTTTTGGATCCTTCTATTGATAACATGATTTTCATTCTAGGAATCCAATCAGTTTGCTCTCCAGCAATGAGGTGGCCGATGACCTCAGAAGGGGAAAATGCTGTTTTGTGTTTCCGAAAATCAACCCAGTTATTGCTGAGTCCACCCAACAAATCACGTACGACCTTCGGAGTCCGAGATAAAAGTTCTATTGTCTCATCTAAATTAAATTCCATATTACATCACGATAAATTTAAGAAAAAGAATTCTAGCTTAATAATGTAAATTCTTCTGAAAAAGATTACTATATTGGAGGAATGTTACTTAGTCTAAACTATATTTAGTTGTAACCTTTTTTTAATTAGATGTGTTTTAATAAAGCATACGACCTATCATTACATTCTTATTACTCATTTATTGACTTTACATTCTTTTGTTTTCAAATTATAGGTAGCTTTACTCTTATAATTTATTTATTAACTTTCTCAACTTATTTCATAAAAAATCAAAATTCTCTTTTTACTATTCACAAAGAATTTTTAATATAGAAATTTGCATTCGGTCTCTATCAAGGAAAATATGATAGAAAATCATTTTTCCTAAAGGAAATCTGAAATAAGGTACGTGAAAAGTTAATGAGCCGACCAACAGCTTTTGTCATGGTGAATGCGGAAATTGGAGAAGAGGACGAAGTACTGCGATTTTTAAAGGAAGAAATCAAAGTTGATGAAGCCTATGTTGTATATGGCGTTTATGATCTAGTGGCTAAAGTATCAGCGGATACCATGAAGATTCTTAAAGATATGGTGATAAATCAGATACGCCAAGCTAAAGGTGTGCGATCCACTCTTACAATGGTTATAGTTCAAGATTAGAACAGGATTTTCTCTAAAGAGAAATGCAAAATAGTAAATGATTAAACCAGATTGCTATCCTTTTAATTATATCTGCTTGATTTGTTGAGGCTTGATTATAAAATCTCTGTTAACAATTTAATGGGTTCATTAGTATTTACAATGGTTAATTACTTTGCTAATAATTGTTTGAGGGTATTGAATAAAGAACTTGCAGAATCCTGCAGGGATAGGTACTTATTTATAAAAGCATTAATATTCTATCTTCGTAAATCTAAACAAATCGATTTAAAAATTAATCAAGATTTTAATTTAGAAATCAGAGTAAATGAGTGGAATAAAAAATGAGTTTGAGAAATTACGTCATTAGACGATTATTGTTTAGTATACCATTATTCTTAGGAATTTCCATTATCCTATTTGCCTTAATGATTAACGCGCCAGCGGACTACGTGGACGTCCTCAGGCTTACAAATCCGACTATGTCTCCAGAAGAGGCTGCAAATATCAGACATAATCTAGGTTTAGATCGTGAACCAATGGAACAGTATATCCTTTGGCTCTTAGGACGTAATTCCGAAGTAGGGGATTGGGGGAATTTCTTTGAGGAATTTGCGAATTTTGTTATTTTTATTCCTTTTAGGTTTATTCAAGATACAGGAGTCCTTGATTTTGGAGTTCCTGATTCTAATTTTGAACCAGGGTTCATTTTTGGGAATATGGGACGATCCTTTACAGGATCAAGCATTAATTCAATAATTGGAGCGCTTGCGTGGGAAACAATAAAATTACAATTAGCATCGTTGCTAATGAGTCTAATGATTGGCATTCCTTTGGGAATATTTTCCGCAAGAAAACCTTACTCAAGATTAGACAATTTAGGGACAACTTTGGCTTTATTTGGTGTTTCGATGCCTGTTTTTTGGACAGGAATTATGTTCATTCTACTTTTCTCTGATTATAAGATATTTTTCGGGATTCGCTTTCCAGCTCTTGGTTCCACAAGTTATACCTTGACAGGGAATGAAGGAGCAATAGAACTTCTAGTTGATGAACTAGCACATATGATCTTGCCAACAATAGTCCTTGGATTAGCTGGAACTGCTCTGGTATTACGCCTCACACGTTCAAGCATGCTCGAAGTTTTAAGACAAGATTATATTCTGACTGCAAGATCAAAAGGGCTTCCTGAAAGGTTAGTTATATATAAACACGCATTGAGGAATGCTTTATTGCCTGTTGTTACAGTTGTTGGACTTTCAATCGGTTTTTTGCTGGCTGGAGCAGCTTTGACAGAAACAGTATTCTCTTGGCCTGGATTGGGACGAGAAGCAGTAGCACGTATTAATTTGAGAGATTATAATTTTATGATGGGAGTAAATATGTTAATCGCTATCATGGTTATTGTCTCAAATCTTGTTACTGATATAACATACGCATTTTTGGATCCTAGAATTCGTTATTAGTGAAACAGAGGTTTAGCTTATGAGTAAAGAAGGAAAAATCGTTATTGACGATGAGAGATTAGAGGCCTTTGAAAAAGAAAAGGAGAAAAGAAGACGTGCAGGACGAATTATGATTTTTTGGCGAAGATTCCGTCGGCATAGAATGGGAGTTTTCGGGCTTTTTATCATAATCTTTGTTACTTTTGTAGGAGTTTTTGCCCCTTTCCTCGCAGGACCGGGGAGATTGGTTCCATTTGGGCCAAGAGAATCCAATGTACAAGCTCGATTCACACCTCCATTTTCCTATGAATCTGCTAAAGATACAGCTGCAAGTCAAGAAGCAAGTACTTTAGAAAAAACCGTTGCTGCTTTTTATGCTAATTATAAACTTAATTTCATAAATGGTATGTCAACAACAGCCCTTCCTCACTATTTACAACTTAGTAAAATTGATAGTATTGTTGATGAAACTACTGAAGAAGAATTATGGAGTAGTTCTTTGGATCCAGCTGACTATTTGAATGCAAATGGTTCTCTCAGGTTACCAACTTCATTTAATGGCAGTGCTCTTATTGATTATCGTACTGGAGGAAAAATTGCCTTTCAAATAAATCCTTCTAAAAATAAGTTAACTTTCGTATCTATTTTCTTAGCAGTTCGTGTGGATTCTCCAGAATCAGTATGGGGAGGCAAATTTAAGGTTTATCTATATGAAGCAGAATCAGATTTGAATTCAGCAAATTATCTTGCATCTTCAAGTGTTCAAAGCTATTTGGTCTCTACTGGGCCCAGTATTAGCCTAAGGTTAATTGATTTTAGGTTTAGTGTAGCAGGACTCCAAATCACAACCGGATCAACTTACACTGTTGTCTTGGATACGGAAATTATGGATATAGAATTCCCTGGAATTAATCAATATGTTGTTACACGGTCTGGACCTGCAGAGATGGATCCTCTTAGAACCACGAATCAGAATTGGAATGCATTAGATGGGTGGAATGATCAAGATACTGCAACTTATGAAGGTTGGATGGCATATGTAGCGGTTTTTTATGTCACTAACAAATTTCATGTGTTTGGGACTGATGCTTTAGGGCGCGACATTCTTGCAGCAACCATTTGGGGCGCTACTTCCTCCCTAACCGTTGCATTTTTAGCTCAAGGAATTACTACATTGATTGGAATAATCGTTGGTACAATAGCGGGATATTATGGAGGATTTTGGGATAATGTGCTTATGAGATTAACAGATATTATCTTAGCCATTCCATTTTTCTTCTTATTATTGATTGCTATTACATTATGGGAACAAATAAGTCTATATTTCATGGCGATAATTATAGGTGTGCTGGGTTGGGCAGGGATAGCGCGAGTTGTCCGAGCACAGTTTCTTTCATTGCGAGAATTAGAATATACTGAAGCTGCGAGAGCATTAGGAGTTTCAAATGTAACAATTATGTTCAAACATCTCTTACCCAATGCTCTTGCTCCAGTAATCGTTCAAACGACTCTAGGAACTGCCACAGTCATCCTAATTGAAGCAGGATTATCATTCTTAGGTTTTGGAGATCCTCTCGCGGTTTCATGGGGTACAGCAATTCAATGGGGGATGACGGGTAACACCTTACGATTTGCTCCATGGGTTGCGACCATCCCTGGGTTAGCCATATTTGTTGTTGTATTAGGATTTAATCTAATGGGTGATGCGCTAAGAGACGCGTTAGACCCACGACTGAAGAATTAATAGGAGATAAACATTGATGACATTTGCAGAAGAACCATTATTAGAGTTAGAACATTTAAAAACGCAATTCTTCACCGAGGATGGTGTGGTAAAGGCAGTTGATGATGTTAGTTTCAAGCTACATCGTGGAGAAGTCTTGGGCTTGGTGGGGGAAAGTGGATGCGGAAAAACTATCACTTCCTTGTCGATTTTAAAACTAGTACCTACTCCACCAGGGAAAATTGTTGGAGGTAAGGTGATGTTTAATGGAGAGGATTTGCTGGAACTTTCAGAAGAAAGAATGAGGCAAATTAGAGGAAATGAGATTTCAATGATCTTCCAAGATCCAATGACTTCATTAAATCCAGTTTTTACAGTAAAAAATCAAATTCTTGAGAATATCAAACTCCATCAAGATGTCTCAGAAGATGAAGCTCTAGAAAAAGGGATAGAATTAATGCAAATGGTCGGTATCCCTGAAGCTAGACGTAGAATTAATGACTATCCACATCTATTTTCTGGTGGAATGAGACAAAGGGTGATGATTGCAATGGCATTGTCTTGTAATCCACAGATGCTTATAGCAGATGAACCTACAACAGCTCTTGATGTCACTATTCAAGCACAAGTATTGGATTTAATTAAAGATCTTCAAGAAGATTTAAATATGGCTGTTCTTTATATTACACATAACCTTGGCGTCATAGCAGAGATTGCTGATAATGTAGCAGTGATGTATGCAGGTAATATAGTTGAATATACAGATGTTAATACTATCTATGACAAACCTGACCATCCTTACACCAGAGCGTTGCTTAGTTCTATTCCACGTATGGATAAGAAAATTTCGCGACTTGGAGTCATCAGAGGTACTGTACCCAACCTTATAACTCCACCAAGTGGATGTCGTTTTCATCCACGATGTCCTTATGCGACAGAGAAGTGCTCTACTCAAGTACCTCCTTATGTAGAAATCGAACCTTCACATTTTTCATTTTGTCACTACGCAGCAACATTGTAAAAAGGTGAAAAAAATGGCAAATTTAACAAAAACCCCTATCATTAGTGTTAAGAACCTTGTGAAACTTTTCCCAATTAGAGAGGGAATAATTAGACAATCAGTTGTTGGAAATGTTCATGCCGTTGATGATATTACATTTGATGTATTCAAAGGAGAAACATTTGGACTCGTGGGTGAAAGTGGTTGTGGGAAAACTACGACCGGACGAATGCTTCTTCATCTACTAGAACCTACGTCCGGAAGTGTCATTATCAACGATCGTGATGTCACCCGAATGGGTAAGGAATTTGTTCGGACAAATTTTGTTTATAGTATTCTTATGATTTTAACTGGACTCGCTTTTTTATTTCTTACTTTTCTCATTCCTGCAAGATTCATTCCAGGTATTAATGGAACCTTCTTAAACTCCCTCGTTGATGAGGGCTCCGTTATTATCTCTGGTGCTTACATATTCAATGATGCTACTTCGGAATTAGAGCTAATTAGCTTTGCTAGTTTAACGCGAAATTGGCCTAATCTTTCCTTCATCGTAGCATTACTATTTATCTGGATATTTACTTTCACTATAACAACTTTCATAGGAACAGGTATGTTTTTAGCTTCCCCGTTATATCATTTATTGAACAAAAGACCACCAGATTTTCCAACCACTAAAACTGGGGTTATTATTGCCGTCTTCGGGGTTCTAAGCGAATGGGTTTTAATGTTCTTGGTTATAATCATTGGTGGACGTCCGTACTTTCCTGATATACCAACGCTAATAATTACCTTACTTGGATCAGCTATACTAATCATTGGAGGAGTGGTTTGGCAAAGAATTGACAAAAACGAACCATTAGACAAAAAAATGCGTGCATTTAGAAAATATATTCAATTAATATTTCAAGATCCATATTCCTCATTAAATCCCCGAATGACCGTATATGACATCATTAGTGAAGGACTAGATCTGTATGGTCTAGCTTATAATCAAAAGGAAAAAGAACAGAAAGTACTTGAGCTTATGGATCTCGTTGGTTTGGCCCCATTCCATATTTATCGATATCCTCATGAATTTTCCGGAGGTCAACGCCAGAGAATTGGGATTGCTCGTGCTCTGTCCGTGAATCCACAAATAATTGTTGCAGATGAGCCTGTGTCAGCTTTGGATGTCTCGATTCGTGCACAGATATTAAATCTTTTAGATGATCTTCAAAATACCTTAGGTTTAACATATATCGTAGTAGCTCACGATTTAAGTGTCATCCGTCATGTTTCAGATCGTGTTGCAGTGATGTATGTAGGAAAGATGATGGAAATAGCTGACACTGATGAACTATTTCTTCGCCCTCTACATCCCTATACTGAAGCCCTAATGTCTGCTGTCCCAATCCCTGATCCCAAAACGAGGAAAGAAAGAATCATTTTACGAGGAGATGTCCCCACGCCAATTAATCCTCAACCTGGTTGTCGATTTAAAGATCGCTGCAATTATGCAAAGGACAAATGCAATCAGGAACCTACTCTTGACGAAGTTTTTCCAGGACATCAAGTAGCGTGTTGGTTCTCGAAGGAAATTTATTCTAGTAGAGGAGAAGCTTCTTAATTCTCCTCTTTTTTCAATTTTAAATAAAAATCTCTTTTGGAGTTACATTTTTTGCTGGCTCAATATGAATCGGAAATTCCTCCGCTTTTTGACTCTTGGCCTCTGAAAATAAAAATTATCCTTATCTTAATCATATTAAGAACTTTTAAAGTATATTATTGGATCACTCGTCAAGTGTTCTTCTTATTATATCCTCAAGAAGAACATATGCTTGCAGATAAAGCAGGTACAGAGCTTGGATTATTGATCGGGGCAGTTCCTGTCATGCTTTTCTTTTGGTGTAATCGATCTTATTTCAAACAATATTTCATTTTAAATAAAATTGCTCCGTATTATATCCTAGTTATGATTATTGGGAGCATTGTTATTTTATTCGCTATTCTTTTATATTCCATTGATAAAATCAATACAGTAATTCTATTTCCTGTTGATGCTTGGCCTGAACGTCTTTTTTTCCCTCTATTTTTAGGTTTAATCGAAGAACTTGAATTTCGGTCAATCTTCCTAGTTCAAATTCTATTCTTTTTATTAAAAAGGAATCCATCCTCTTATAAGGAGGCTCAACTTCAAAGTTTATTGTTTGTTTCATTATGGTTTGGCCCAATTTATCACTTAAAGTATTTTCTTGTAGGAAATTTTGTATTATATGTTCTAGTTTTTCTATTAGGTTTATTTAATACCTTCATTACCTTGAGATCACGATCAATAATTCCTGCAATTTTTCTACATCTTTCATTTAATCTTTACTTCACAATTTTGAATGTTACGTTATAACAGACTTGAGAAATTGTTCTTTCTGGTGTGGATATTTTTTTTGCCCTTATATAAACATATAAATGAGACATTTGGTTCAGGAATTAGTGAGATAATTCAGTTTATCGAATATGAATATTCATAATAAATCCTCAAATCCTTTAATTCAGTGGAATATTAATGGAAAATAAAAATTCTTTTTGGGATTGGCTTTCAGAAAGGACGAACATACCCTCAATCACCGGTACAGATTATGATAAACTCAACTGGAGAATCAGTCTTCTTAGGAACGGTTTTCAGATACTTATATTCAGTTTAGCAATTTTTTTGCCTTGGTATAGGCTTTACCGTCCCTATGGTTCAATAGTTATTGATGCTGGACCTTTGCAAATGAGAATAGAAGCTTTAGCGTTTTTATTGCTTTCAATTATTTTCTCAGGGATTATTATCATTCGGGTATTAAAGACCAAAAATACCAAAATCAGAGATATACGATTATTAGAATATGGGAATGTGTTTTTAGTTTTCTTCATTCTTTCCGTGATTGGAAATCCAATATTTCTACCTGGATTAGGTGATCGTTATTCCGATTTTATTACCCTACAGACCTTAAACTTTCTTGGATATCAAATTATTCCTATGCTGGGATATATTAGTGTATTATTGGGAATGGCCTCAATTATTGGGGGATTATTATATTCCATCATTGCATAAATTTTATTAGTTCCTCATGAATCCTCATGTAGGTGATATCTTTGATCTCTGGAAAAAAACTGTCAATAACACAATTTAAGTCTCAATATCCTCTGAGTTTCTACGGTTTAATCGGAGTGATTTTTTTATTTATAAGTGGATTCTTTTTTAATTTTAGAGAGGGGATATATATGACTCTTATTATAGCCACAATTATTGTGGAAGTTCTAATTGGTTCAATATTTCTCCTTTATAATACTGCTTCATTAATGTTGGCAAAATTCTTCCCTGATACTTTAACAGAACCAGAAAAAGCATGGATTCGAATTCAAATGAGGAAGAATATTGTGATCATTTTCATTTGGATAACTACTATTATTGGAACCTTTCTAATTATAGGATCCTTTTTTGGTTTAGGAGTAGTTTCTTCACTGTATTTATTGTCTTTGATCATTCTATATCATTATGCAGGAACAGATGAAAATCCCTTTTTAGAGCAAAGATATGAATTAACCTAGTTTTGCACAAAGAAATTTCCTCTATCCCAGAGTATTCAAGAAGAAAATCTAGTTTGTGGCATATACGTGCAATCACATTATTAGTTTCTTACATTCTTGGAAAGACTTTTAATATACAGATAAGTCAAAAAGAATTAGGAAGATCAATAGAAAATGAAGTTTGCATCTGAATTTCCAATTGAAGTAAAACAATCCAAACTCAAATCTATGCCTCCTGCAACTATTGCAATCCTTAAAGCTTTTAAACAAGGCCAAACTATCACAACTAATGAGTTAAAGGATCTCACAGGATACTCCACTCGAACTATTCGATACTCTCTGAGAACTCTTTTAGAGGAAGGCATTATCCAAAAGCATATCAATTTAAAGAATATGAGAGTCGCTGAATACAAATTAAATCTTATATCAAGACCCATTCAAGATGAAACCAAATTTGAAAGATATTCCACAGAAAAGCTGAAATCATCTATGGCTGGATTAAAACACCCGAAATAATCCCGACGTATTTTTTTACAATTACAAAGGTCACTTGGTGTTCTATTTTGGAAGTTATTTTCAAACGTGATCCTCGATTTGAGATTGCTAAAAAAGTAGGATTTGGGATACTCGCGTCTTTTTTTATTTTGGTAATTAATATCCTGTTGAATCAAAAAGAATTCTCGTTTAGCGAACTAGGATTAGTATTATTCTTAATTGGGGGGTTGTTTCTCGTGGTGGGAGGGCTCAGAGATTTTCTAGAATCGATTGTTATTCGAAAGGTTCGGGGACAGGATATAAACGAATACTTGAGTTCTCCTCAAAGAGATTATTTTTATGGTTTTGGAAAGGCAGGAGAAGATATTGTAGCTGGAGCTTTTCTAATTCTGTTCTCATTCCTAACAGTATTGTTTTAAATCTTAAAATATAAGAGCTATCAGAATTAATCCAATAATAAAAATAAAAATCCCTCCGCAAAAGAAAAGGAAAATATCTCTCCAAGGCAAATTAAATTGACCATAAACTATTTCTACAGGTTTATTTTTCATAAAGTTACTTATTTCTTCCATTTCCGATGAAAGTAAATCATTAACGACAAACTTTCTATTTTCATTTTCAAAGAAGTAAATTGAATATCGCTCCCCTAATTTAATAATCTCTAATTTAGTAATAATGGTATGAGGGATTGACCATCCTAGAATACTAGGGGCTTCCAGTTTATCCGATTTCGTCAATCCTCGTATTGTTTCATACTCTCTTGAGACCATATCAGCTACAATAGTCCCCCGCACTTCAGTTCCATACAATAGCGCACGAGCAGTGGTCCAAATCAATTTAGCGCTAATGATTTTTTTATCTTCATACATTGCAAAAATTTCAGTAGTATAGAAAATTACATTTTCATCCTCCAAAAAAAAAGGTTCCTCTGAACCGTGCCATACATAATTGTTTTCCTGTGTCCTAAAACATTCTAGATCAGAAAGAATTACTTTCAATAATGATGATTTATCATTAGAAGCCATAAATGAACACATTTTATATTATACCTTAAACCAAAAAAAAATAGAGGAATAAAATCCTTAATTTCTAAGGATTTTATTTTCATTCAATCAGATAGATGCTTATTTCTTGCGTTTTCGAATAAGTGCTCCAAACATAACTAGTGTAATAATTGCTATAGGAGCTTCAAAACCTGGAGCAGCTTTGGCCTTACCCCACTCTGCTTCCGCATAAACATCTTTCATTTCACCATCAAATGTGATGACAAGTTCATCAAGACCCGAGACAATACCAAATGTGCTATTAGCAATTGGAATTGTTGGATCATCAGGATTACCTGCTGAGGGGTATTTTAATGATGTTACAAATCCAGTGACTGAATCATATTCGATGTCGAACACATAATGTTGTGCGGGTGTACCACCGCTAATTTCGCCTATAATGGTTTCCCCTTTAGTTCCATTTTCCCCTGTGTTTAGAAGAGTTGCGCCATGCATCCCAATGCTCCAGCGACGATCAGCGGATGATGCTCCAGTTGGTAAACCAAAGCTATTAATCCATAATCGTTCAAGAGAGTTTAAACCTGCTTCAAGAGCATTTAAACCAGTCGGATCATTTCGAATATAAACAGGTACCTGAAGGAAATTGAAAGTAGTCTCACCAGCGGTGAAGTTCATAGTATGAGATCCAACTTTTGTTACAATGCCTGTGTAGATAATTGGTCCAAGGGTTGCTATTGCAGTTTCCTCATCGGGGTCCGCGGTCCACTCTAGAGTAATTTTTTCACCCTGTTTCAGAGTGACATTATTGGCCCAACCCCAATCCCATGAGGTTTCACCAGAAGCGTTGATTGTGTCAATCGACCAAGAATAAACGGCATCTTCTTTGACTGCTGGGTGCCATTTAACAGACTCGACTGTGACAGCACTGGAGGCAGGCATACTTTGTAAAAGAATGATAAGAGTCAGAATGCCGACTCCAAATAGAATCTTTTTATTCATTTTTAATTATCCTCCAATTCTATATATAGAATCTTAATGAAAAAGGCAATTATAGAAGAGATGGTTTTCCATAATATCCTTTTCACGTTTTGTTCATAGATTTCTTACCCCTTTTGAACCTTTCTTTTAGTACAATAATATAGAAAAATTGATCTGCTTTTTCATTCTTTAAATTTGTCCTGATCTCAACATATTGATTTTCGAATTCATATGAATATCCATTAAAATCTTCGACCATATTCTAATTCTAGAGTTCCTCAATAGGGATATTTCAATACTTCAATATGAAAAAAGAAGATATTTCAAAAGAAGAGATAAAATACTTCTCTAGAATCAAAACAAAATAAAAAAAAGGGAGGAAGAAAGAAACGGGGTTAATCCGTTTTATCTTCTTCGTTTCTTAATAATGAAAATTGATCCCAATATTGCGAGAAGCGCAACACTGAATTCATAACCGGGGATAGCACCACCTGGTTCTGTTAATCCAGCGCCACCGTCTCTCCATGGGCCAACATCATAATCTTCGGTCTCGAGCCAGTCTAATGCCAGTTCAACATCGTAGGAGTCATAGAATGTAGTTTCACCCGTAAGGAGTTTTGTTCCGTTTGATGCTTCAATGTTTTTCTTCATTGCTAACCAATCGGTTGTGGACATAGCTCCCCAGCCAGTGATAGGTACCGGTGTGTAGCCATGGAATGCGAGTCCATCAAAAAGATAGTTTACAATATCATCACGTGGTACTACATGAGAAATTGCGTGACGGACACCTTTCTTAGCAAGATCAGGTTGCTTTGGGTTTGGATAAATGCATTGCCAACCAGTTGCTGGGGTTTGAGCAGTGACAATAGTTGGTTCTGCTTGGAGCTCGTCAAAGATATTTCCCATACTGAATTGATGGTCAAGTATATTTACATCTCCGGCCTTCATTTCAGCTAGGGCTGCATCTAAGCTAGCTGGGATAACTTTAGCAACATCTGCCATGTCATCTAATTCACCATCCGCAACTAGGTAGTGAGACAAACCTCCAGAAGCTGTCTCTCCTTCTAACCAAGTGCCAGTACCGTGATCCCATTTAATGTTCTCGAATTTGCGAAGTTCTAAGACTCTGCTGGTTTGATCAAAGTCGTAGAAAACTAATGAACCGCAACCAATAGGTCCTTCTAGACCACCAGGATCACTTGGATCAGCTGTATTATATGAGTGGGAACTCCATTCAGCTGGGGCAACTTGCCATTTTGTATTAGGATCAAAAGTGCCATCAACTAGGAATCCATGATCTACAGGATCTCCAAGAATATGTTCTGGATGAAGTGCATAACCGAAGTAGTCAGTAAGGAATGGTGCATATGTAATATCAAAGATGATGCTAATGGTTTCAAAGTGGCCATTATCATCAAGATCTTTAACCTGGAAAGAATAATTACCGTGAAGATTTTCTTTATCATCATCTCCAAGGGCAAGTCTTAAGTTGCTATATTCATCTGAACCTACATCAGGTGTAAGAACTGCTTGATAGGTAAACGCTACATCCCAAGCGTCTACTTGTTCACCATCGTGCCAATAAGCGTCATCTCTTAGGGAAACAGTGAAGTTAAGACCATCCTCACTGTAAAATCCAAGGTCTTGGGCAATACGAGGATAGTTTTGGAGTGGAAGATCTACGCCATAATTAGCCATCATCCAATCTTCATAAGTTGTGCCTGTTGGTAGAACAACGGTTCTAGAAGGAGTTAAACCTACTAGGGCATCCATTGCTGGATTAGCGCAATATTGTGAATATACATCATTTATGATCATTTGAAGGAAATTAGTTGGAGGAGCAGAGGAAGCTAACACTACTGTTCCCATAGTACCAGTATAAGTAGCAGGATCCATTCGAATGTCTTCAATTGAATATAACGCGGGATTGACAGGATCATAACCACTAATACCTTTTGAAACAGCATGAACTTCTAATAGATTATAAACCATAATGTTTGGAAGAACGTCGTAGTAGACCTCCTGCCATTCTAACAGCATTTCTCGAGATAAGGTCTGATTCAACTCACTGTTGATAGCTTCAATCAAAGCATCTGATTCAGCAGCACGAAGGTTGTTGTGTCCTGGATTTACTGACCAATACATACAGTTAAATCCATTTGGCGGAACTGCGCCACTATGGTATACTCCAAGCATAGAATCACCTGGATGTCCTGCTGGTGATCCTAATGACATTCCAAAGTGTGCAATATCATATCCACCTTCTGAATAAACACCAACCTCACTAGTTGCAGCGCGGGTGAGAAGTGCAGGCCAGCTGATAAGATCCAATTCTACTTCAATTCCGATTTTTGGTAGCTCTTGTTCCATTAACTGGGCATACATTGCTCGTTGTGGGTTATTTGTTGGGGCAATTGCATGCACTGAAATAAGAGGTTCAACAGCAGCAGGTACTGATTGTACAGCACTGCTATATAATGGAAGGAAGAACGCTACGAAAACCAGAGCAAAAAGCAAGTTTTTCTTTTTCATAGCATGATACCTCTAAATTATTTTCAATAATAGGAAGCTAAAATATATCTTTAGCCCGTCCTACACTTTCTCTGTAATATCATTCTAATTTTTAAGCTTTATCAAGAGTGCATTCAGATTTTGTATTTTTTTAACGTTAAATGGCATTTAAGATCAATAACTGACTTGAATACCAAATTGAATTGGGGTAAAATAAAGAATTCATCAAATCTTATTTCTATATGTTAAATTTTTTAAAAATCCTTAGATTGGAATATAAGACCCTTTTTTATTAAAAGTTCTACTCTATAATCTAATTTAGAACCTTTTTGTACGTTCTATTAGCTTGGTTCCGTGACAAATGGGACATCCATGTTTTGAAAAACAGGTACTACATATCAGTTTTCTACATCTTGGATTAGCACACATTAAATTAGTGGGTTTTTGACAATTTATACATTTTGCTACACCAACATGCCTGATTTTCTCGAATAGAGGTTTATGGTATCCATTTGCAACTAGATACACAGTTCCAAACAACAAACCTAATAATGGGAATAGAATCAACGGATGAGTAAATGTGATATCAACTTTCGGATCATAGTGAGCGTCATAGAGCATTTCGATAAATAAAACTGTATAGATAAGTTCAGCATTATATAAAACATCAGATTGGTTAGTAATCCCCGCTTCTACATAACTAACTGTAAATTTTCGCGTTTGTCCTTCTCTCATCCCAATTAAATGTTCTCGAAAAGCTTGGAACATGGTTAAGAGTCTATCATATGTAAGGTTTAAGTATGGGGATGGAATATCACCTAGAAATAATTCAATGTGAGTTTCACTATAAAAAGCTGGGGTTTGTTCACCTGGTTTTCGATAATTAAGAGTGCTTTTGATATTTACTACATCTCCCCAATCGATAACCACGTAATCAGCTTGGGCAGTTGATATATTGCAAACAATTATAAAGATCATTACGATCAAAGTTAATACAGTTAATTTCTGATTTGTCACAGATTGATACCTCATTATCTGGAAATCAAGTTAGATTAGTCTATAATAATTGATGGTAATTTGAACAATTTAGAAAAACTTTTCGTTTGATGAGGAGAAAATATAGAATTCTAGTGCAATTATGTGAATTCCTTCCTAGTTTAACTGATAAAAATTAAAAAAAATGCAGTCCTTGGATTATAATCAAAATAAGGAAGAAATATCTCTCTTCTTAGTTTTGAATTTTATATACATTATTAGCTTTTAAATTTCCAGATTGTACCTTCGGGTTTATCTTCTAGTTGGATACCCAAGTTTAGAAGTTTTGCGCGAATTTCATCTGCTAATTGAAATTGTTTTACGTTTCGAAGATCAGTGCGTAATTTTACTATCAGGTTAACAAGAGCTGGGAGAGCTACAGGGCCTTGGGTTTCACTCATATCCAAATTTACTCCTAATATCCCTAAAAGTGTGATTATAGTATTTTTTGCTTCTAAAAGAAGTTCTTTTGTATTATCTAATGAATTATTAACCGTTTTGATAAATTGCATAATGGCTTGTATCGCTCCTACTGTATTGAGGTCATCATCCATCGCAGTGATAAAATCAGATGTCACTTGATTTATACTTTTAAGAAGATCCTTTTTTTTCCCTCCAGGAGCTTGATTTAATGCTGCAACTGTCGTTCGAAAGCGATCTAAGAGTATTTGAGTCTGATTTATAGCATCTTTATTGAAATCTACGCTTTTACGGTAGTGTGAATTCACTAAGAATAACCGAATAAGCGTGGGATCAAATTCCTTATAGAGATCCCGAATTAAAATATAATTTCCTTTAGATTTTCCCATTCTTTCTCCATCCACGGTTAGAAAAGCCGCGTGAATCCAATAATTAACGAATTTTTCCCCTGTTCGGGATTCACTTTGCGCAATTTCGTTTGGGTGGTGAAGATGTAAATGATCAATCCCGCCTGCGTGAATATCTAGTGTCGTTCCTAGATATTTCTGACTCATTACTGAGCATTCGAGATGCCAACCCGGATAACCCATTCCCCAGGGGGAGGGCCATTTCATTAAATGAGTCTCAGGCGCTTTTATCCATAGAGCGAAGTCTCGTGGGTTTCTTTTCTCAGGATTAACCGCTATACGGACTCCAGCTGTTTCTTCAGAATAATCGGATGGACTAAGTTCACCATATTTTTCAAATTTAGTTATATCGAAGTAAATTGACCCATTAACCTCATAAGCATATCCTTTTGTTAAGAGATCCCTTACAAATTCAATCATTTCTGGGATTTCTCCTGTAGCTCGAGGGTAGAGATCAGCTCTTTGTATATTCAATTTGTCCATATCTTCATAGAATTTGCGAATCTGTTTCTCCACAAGAACCATTGGTTGAATATCTTTCGCTAACGCAGTTTTGATTATTTTATCTTCACCTGCATCGGCATCATCAGTCAAATGACCCACATCTGTAAAGTTTTGAACCCAAAAAACATCGTAACCTCTCCAACGAAGATACCTAACTAAAACATCCCAGTAAGAATATGTTCTTGCATTTCCTATATGAGCATCTTCATAAACTGTTTGCCCGCAAGAATAAAACCTGATTTTCTTATCCTCAATTGGGATGAGTTCTTCTTTTACTCGTGTGAGTGAATTATAAAGTTGCATCGATATCGAAACTTCCGTGTAGACTCAATAATTTGCTTCTACTAGCAATTCTTGAAAATCTAAAATGCTTCTAATAATGTTTTCAATTGAGGCACACAAAGCTAAGTATGCACAAAACATCTTAAGGGGATATAAAATGAGCTATATGAAATAAAATTATGAAGAACGAAAATATAAATTCATTTGACTGGGCTGTGTCCTTCTATGACTACACTCGTGCTATTCCTGTCGATTTATTGTATAGCACTATAGAAACAATAGAAAGTCAGCTCTCTCTGGATTCTAGGGCTCGAATCCTAGAGATAGGGGTTGGTACGGGACGTTTAGCAATTCCTCTTCAAAAAATAACCTCTTCTTCGTTTATAGGTATCGATATTTCAGAGAAAATGATTCAATACTGTTGTAAAAAGGCTTTAAACGATAAATCGTTGAGTCTAATAGTCGCTGATGGTTCTTTTCTTCCTTTTTCCATAAAATTTAATACCATAATAACCTCTCATCTCTTACATCTGGTTTCTAATCCTTACACCCTATTAAATAAGATTTTAGAATATTTACAAGCTGAAGGAAGTTATATTAATTGCGAGATTTTCGTAGATTATCAAGAAACTTTACCATTTCGAATTTTTTACCAGAAATTGGAAGACATGGGTTATAAATACTATTTTAAATGGGATTTGATAAGAAAAGGTGTAAAGATCTTTTTAAAGAATCAGGGATGGAAGAATGCTGAATTTGAGCATTTAAGTATAAGGAGACTGTCTATCACTGATCTTGTGTGGTTTTTACGGGAACGAGTATTTTCGCACCAGCGAGGGATTCCTGAATCACTCTATAAAAAAGCTATATCTGAGACGTTCATTGAGTTGCAGGAATTATGTTTAGATCCAAGTGAGGAAGTTGAAGCCCCGGCATACTCCAAGGTGTCCATTTTTACAATGTGATTCCTCAATTGGGCGATCTCTACTCACTTTTCTTGAATGGGGTAAAAAAGAAAGTTTTTTCGACAAGTGTGTAAACCACACCGATTATCACTAAAATAGTATAGATAACAAGGAACCAATCTAAGATATTTAGGAGTAAAAAGATACCAACAATATATATATGTCCCATAGAGACCACACGTGGCTCTTCTAATATCATATTTCCCCATAGTGCCATTAAAGCAAGCCATCTCTCTGCTCCATACATAATAAATAAAACCATCCATACATTAAGAGTTATAATAGGAGTTGCTCCGAAATTTAATGTGAATAATCCATTTGAGTCTTGAATATGAAGAGCTAGGGCAAAGAAAAAGAAATATCCTTTTCCTTCTTCTAATATGCTATCCAACCAGGCGCCATTTTTGCTAGCAATTCCTCGTTTACGTGCTAACATTCCATCCACGGTGTCAAAATATGATGAAAGCCAGTAAGAAACCGCAACAATCCCTAAGAGTATTAAATTGTCTCCTGAAATAATTAAGACTAAAGCTCCAAAGATTACACAAAAAAATCCAAACCATGTTATACGATTAGGAGTAATAAATCCGTACGGATTTAAGAGTTGTACTATAGGATTCGCTAATACCCTCATAACATGTAAAGTAATATCTTCTTTTTTATAATCCTCATTTGAGTCTTTATCCTCAAGTGATTTACTGAATTTGGTAAATAAACGTTGAAGTGACATCTTATGGTAACCTCGAATTAAATGGAAGAGTTCTAGAACACATGGATCAATCCCGAGCTAAGATTTTAGTATTATTCACAGTAATAGTATCACAATCAAGAAATAAGGGTTGATATTTTTGTTAAAAAATTAAGTTTTGGTGTTTTTAGTGATCGAAGATAATAGTGAAACAGTCTTATCTCAGCCATTAGCCCCCAATTCTAAGGATGCTAACGATATTCCTCATCTTGTTTTTGATTTCAACGTTGAACGAAGAAAATTAGCTATCGAGTATACTCGAACTTCTAAAAAATATAATTTTATCCTAATGATCGTTTCATTACTTCTATCATTAGTGTTTTTACTCTCCCGATTAACAATCTGGTATCGAGATCTAATCGTTGAATATATTACCAATGAACCTATACTAATAATTGGTGTGTTTTTTATAACAGGTTTTATTCTTATTAGTTTTTGGGAATTACCCTTATCCTTCTATATTCATGCGAATCTCTCAAGAAAATATGGTTTATCAAAATTAACCAACATTCAATGGATTAGAAGATATTTCAAAGGTGAATTTTTAACCTTTCTCATTGGCCTTCCCATTTTTCAAGGCTTCTATTTCTTACTTAGATACTATCCCGATAGTTGGTGGATCTGGGCTACAATGGCCTTGTTTCTTTTATCGCTCCTTTTTTCAGTATTAGTACCAATTTTCATTCTTCCTTTATTCTACAAATTTGATCCTTTGGAGAAAACTCACCCTGAATTTGTCACTGAGCTGCTTCAGATGGCAGACCAGACAGGTGTAAAAGTAACGAATGCCTTTAATTGGCATTTAGGGGAGGTAGCAACTACTGGAAATGCTGGGTTAATGGGGATAGGCCCAACAAGACGTATCATAATTGCTGATACCATGCTTTCTCAGTATACGAAAGATGAAATCAAATGGATCCTTGCTCATGAATTTGGGCATCACAGGCACCATGATTTAAGAAAAAATATTCTACTCGCATTGTTAACTACATTTCTTTTGTTTTTTCTCTCTCATTTAATGTTTCCATATCTCGTGAGCTTTTTTGGATATTCCTCCGATATTAGTGATGTTAGTAACATACCTATTCTTGGTTTAAGTTTCTGGTTGTTGAATTCGTTTATTTTTAATGTACCTAGTTTATGGTACTCACGTAAACTGGAAAAAGCGACAGATAAATTTGCCTCTACCATTGTTTCAGATTTTAATGTCATTAAAAGTCTTTTTATAAAAATGGCCGATCAAAATCTTGCTGATCTTTGTCCCCCCTGGTGGGAAAAATATTTTTTCTTATCCCATCCTCCGATTGAAGAAAGAATGCAATATCTTGAAGATTTTATTAATAATTTAACTTATTAAATTCATCAGGTGCACAACATCAGCTTCTTCTATATCTATAAATACCCTTCTTACTAAGCTAAGGAAAAGAATTGCTACGAATGGTCCTATCACCGCGCTAAAGGTAATGACAAAATCCCAGATATTGATGGTAATAAATATAAAAATTCCGAAGAAAACAAGATCTCCAATGGCTGAAATAAACATTACTATAGCTGTAATGAGCAATGCTTTAATGAACCGTCTATCCTGTGGAGAAATTCTTTTATCTCCCAGTATTTCCACTGCTCCACGTGATATCCGTATAACAAGTCCCACTAAAAATATAAACGGTAAAAAATATTCTACAAACAGAATAATCTCAAACCATGGATTAGTTTCTTGCATTCCCACCAAAGCTATAGCCATTCCCGATGTAATACCAACAATAAATGGAATGTATTTTTCGAACATACTTCTTCGATTAACAAAGGCTGTTAGATAGAAAAGACTCAACTCAAGACATAGAAACGAATAAATAATTCCAATCGTCCTCTTTATAAGAATTAAGATAGTATCTTTGTTTGGATTTAAATATATTAATCCAGCGACGAATAAAAGATAAAAAATTAAACCAAAACCTAAGATTCCCAGATGGAAAAGCGCTTCTTCTTTAAATTTCTGCCATAATCTCAAAAAATGAACTGACCCATATGCTGAAACAAGACCCATTGCAATCAACGAAAATATCGCACTAAATCGGATTAGTAGGTCTACCATGGTTAATCACCTAATTCTCGTGCAAGATCTTCTGAGTATTCCTGAACCCATTCATGTAATTTCTCTTGGAGAACGAATGCACAAAGAACAGATGGACGAAGTCTAGTTACTTTAGACATACGCTCGATTTCCTTTATTGTCTCTAAAGGTAATCTTATTGTTATCGTTGATGTCTTCATATTCTAGTCCCTATAAAAATAGATGTGCACAAAAAACACACTGTACACGAAGCCTTTTTTTAGCTCTTAATTTTTCTTACTTCAAACCTAGTTGGAAAAGATACATTCACTATGTCATCTAATCTGCTATTAAAGGTGATCAAATGGGTCTAATTCGACAATCGGAGATAAAATTCAACCTTATTATAGGAATACTTATCGCATCAATAGCATTTACTAATTTACAATATTCTATCACTGAAGAATCAAATTATAATTCAGCAATAGATGGTGAATATGATTCATCCAGGTTAACATACTCTATCGGAGAAGTTGAAAGTAATACTGTATTCCTTCCTCATACAAATTTAACAGTTCAAGAATACATATGGAATCCATATAATCTGAAATGGGAGAATGGAAATATATTCAATACAACGATTTTATCTCTTAACAAGACTCATTGGGATGTAAGGTGTGATTATTCAATACCTAATGATGCAGGGCCTCCTGTTGCGCCTGAATACGAATCTCCTTTTTATCCCTCTGTGAATCGATCATCTGTCTCACATTTTTATCATGCTTCTCCGTATTTCATGTGGTGGGGAATGAGATATAATACTTTCGATTTTTGGATCAATCCTTCAGATTTCTACGATGGATATTCTTTTATTATTGAGGAGTCAACCTTTTATGTTTCCTATGAGAATTTTGAACTAGAAAATATTGGAAGTTTCGATGCATGGAAGATTAGCGTTACAGTTCCTGATATTGGGGATATTATATCAAGATATTCAACCGATGGGTTATTTTTGTCTCAAAACTTTACATACGTAACCCCATTCTGGTATAATCTAACTCTTGCTGAATTTGCCTCCCTTCCTCAAGATTATATCGGTCCTAGTATGATTAGTTTGACTCCGGGTAACAATACAATACGTCCAAATGGAACTACTATTCAAATAGAGTTGGATTCTCCATTCAAAGTTAACGAAGTTAAATATAGCTGGGATGAAGGAGAGAACATAACTTCTACTTCCTTAATAACTACTACTTTCCCTGTTGGCGAAACAGATCACCATCTAATGATTTTTGCAACTGATACTCTTTCGATTACCAATACAATTCATTTAACTTTCATAACTGATGATACTTATCCAGCAATTGAATTAATTAAACTTGAGAATAATAGCAAAATACAAGGCAATAAAGGGGTTGAATTAGATATCAAATCTGGAAATGGTACATTCACATATAATTGGGATAGTAACGAACCTTTAACGGTTCCAGAAGGCACTACCATTGCCGCTCCCATGAATGAAGGACTTCATGTACTCAATGTCTCTGTACAAAGTGTAAGTCAAGTAAAAGTTTCCACTCTTTTTGTATTCATTGTTGATAATACTCCCCCTTCCTTCCAAATATATGGGTTTCAAAATAATAGCGTTTTAAAAGGAAAAGTGATCTTCCAAATAAGTGTTGACGAGAAAACGAGGTTAAAATCCCTATTAATTGAAACAAACGATTCCAGAGAATATATTATTAATATGGGGATAAATCGTACAATACAATATCTTGGATTAATAAATGGCAGTTATTCATTAAATCTAACTCTGATTGATGAAGCAAATAATACTATCATATCCATTTATTTATTTTCAATCTATACTAGTTCTTTTAATTGGAACTGGGAATTAAATGCTTTTACTCCCCGTTCAATTGCTTTTGTAGATCACCAGGGAGAAGTATGGTTTTATCTGACTATAGCTTCAAAAATTGATCAAACATTTAATTTCACGATTGTTCACGAAGAGTTCTTACCCCAAAGTGTTATTAATTTATCTTATGCAGTAAGATTTCGCTGTCAACAACCAGATGCAATTATCTTTATGACTTTAGCTCTCCCAATCAATGGATCTACTTCAAATTTTCCTGTATACCACTGGATTTATTGGAGTGAAGACCAAGCTAGTTGGAAAGATATGGAAACCTATTTTAATGAAGTAGAGTTTGTTTGGGAGGCTACTTATGAAGGATATGCTCCATATTTCGTTTTGATAGATACAGGTGAATTAACAAAAACAAAAGAGGTAGTTCCAAGCGGAGGACAGATATCCTCATTTGAATTTCCTTTTGTTGTAATCTCATTGGCTATATTGTCTTTAATTGGAACTAAAAAAGGAAAATTACTATCTAGAAAGATAATATAAAATGGAGGTATGTATTTTATGTCAAAAGAAAGAATTTCATACAAAGAAGTATCAATAGTTCTACGATTTGCAGCATTGATTATCGACATAATTGTTGGAATTTTCTTAGCAATTTTAATACAATTTGGTGCACTGCTTGAATGGGATATCTTATGGACTGCTATTTTGCCAAATGCTGCCGAACTTGAACCATTTCTTGACTACTTAATTATCGTGTGGTTCATTATCTTTTTTCCGATCTATCATTTCTTAATGTCTGCTTTAACCGATGGACAGACAGTAGGAAAAATGTTTTTTGGAATGAAAGTTGTAACAACTGAAAATGAGTCTACAAGGCGCAAATTTCGATTGCATCTACGTAGATTCTTTTTCATGAAGGCTGGCACCAA
Organism: Candidatus Heimdallarchaeota archaeon; assembly: GCA_011364965.1. Taxonomy (GTDB): domain Archaea; phylum Asgardarchaeota; class Heimdallarchaeia; order Hodarchaeales; family Hodarchaeaceae; genus Hodarchaeum. The sequence continues at coordinate 39,213 of RDOB01000003.1, read as the reverse complement.
AGTAGTTAAAGAGGTGGATCCTGGAGTCTCAGGATTGTGAAAACATAAGAAATATTGGGTGAACCTCATGAGTTTAGTCGAACTGGAAAATGTACAACGAGTTTACCAAATGGGGCATTCTAAAATCTATGCACTCAAAAATATCTCACTGAAGCTAGAATCTGGTAACTTAGTAGTATGTTTAGGCCCATCAGGGTCTGGTAAAACCACTTTATTAAATGTATTAGGTGGTATTGATAAATGTGAGGGAAAAATATGCATAGCAGGTAAAGAAATTACCAGATTTGGCAAAAGAAAACTTTCCAGATTTCGTCGTAAACATGTGGGGTTCATCTTCCAATTTTTTAACCTCCTACCCGTCTATTCCGCATTAGAAAATGTGGAATATGCTGTGGAACTTTCCCAAAAACGATCACGAAATGAAACTCGATTAAAAGCGGAGGAATATCTGAAAGCAGTTGGATTATATGAAAAAAAAGATATGTTTCCATCACAATTATCCGGGGGGGAACAACAGCGAGTAGCAGCAGCTCGTGCGTTAGCAAAAGAACCCAAACTCCTTCTCTGTGATGAACCAACTGGGGAACTCTCAGTGAAAGAGGGGAGATTAGTATTAGCTACTATCCAAAAATTAGTACGTACGAGGCCGGATACACTAACAGTACTGGTTACGCATAATAGAAAGATCTCAGAAATCGCAGATTTAGTTATTTCTCTTCGATCTGGAACAATTGACTCTATTACTCCCCAAAAACCAGTAGATGCAATGGAAATTACATGGTGAAAGTAAATGGCAAAAACAACTAAAAACATATACAGAGCTATTATGGCTCATAAATTAAGATTCTTAATGATTGCTCTTGTAATTGCTACAGGCGTAATGGCTGCACATGTAATGATCTCTGCATTTGTCCATTTGGATAGTACATACACTGGAGCTTTCAAAAAGCATGCAATGGCTAGCTTTACTTTACAGACTGCAAATCCCTCTGGGTCAGGAAGCGATGCTTGGATTGATTATTCCAACCTAACAAGGATAATGAATGAATTTAGTAATACAGAGGCTGGTTCAGATGTAGAGGACTTCGAAGTAAGAATAGTTTACGATACAGCTTTTCGAGTTCGTGGTAATCAACAGAATGGTAGGATTGTTGCATTTAATACGACAGATAAGACGGGTACATTTCGTTCTCAGCCCTCTGTAAATGGTTATAGACTTTTAAGTGGCAATGGGTTCTCTCAAACAAGTGAATACCGGAATGTTTGTATGGTTGAAGGTCATCTTGCTGAATATTGGAAACTTGAACCCAATGAGTTTATTGAAGTTGGAGATAATTATATTTCTTTTCAAATACTTGGTACAATTGCTTCACCTGAATACTTAATGAACATGGGATCCTATGCTGATATCTTACCTAGTCCCCGACGGTTCGGAGTAATATTCATGCCTTTAAGAACTGCTCAAGGCGTTTTAAATGTAGAAGGCAAGGTAAACGAAATATCTGTAAAATTAAACGACATATTATCCAAGTCACAGCGGGAACAAGTTGCGAGTGACTTGAAAAAATTCCTTGAAGATGAAAAAGGACTTAAAATGGGTGAACCTATTGATTTTGATGATCAAGTATCCTATTACTTGCTAAAATTAGATATCGAAGAAGCGAGAGAAATGGGAATAATGCTTCCCATACTTCTTCTAGGTATGGCTTGTGGAGGATTATATATTCTTTTAGGGCGAATGGTTGTTGCTGAAAGAAAAGATATCGGTGTATCGCAAGCACTTGGTTATAGTAGAAACGCCATAATTAAACAATACCTAGGAATTGCTATTGTTGTTTCGATTGTGGGAACATTGATTGGCACCATATTTGGTGTTGCTCTTTCCGGTGTTTTCAGTCCTACTTATGTTAAAGTTATTTCGATCCAATTTCCTGCCGTAGTTACTTTTGAATGGGAATTAGTAATTGTTGGTATTTTCCTTGGTCTGATCACGGGATTTATTGGGGGTTACTTTCCAGTTAAAAGTGCTATTCAAGCTTTACCCGCGGAAAGTTTACGTTTTGATCCATCACGTCATATAATAGCTGGAAGAATTTCTTTTGCAGAGAAATTTCTCAATAAATTCCATATTCGTTTTCGTGTGACAGGATTTCGTCTTCCATTGAGGAACTTTTTTAGAAGCAAGCGTAGAACATTTTCATCTGTTTTCGCTGTTATAATCTCTGTTTCTATTATCAGTATGGCATGGGGCATGATGGAATCAATGGATTATGGCCTTAGAGTACAATATACAATAGTTGAAGATTGGGATTTGAAACTTGATTTTAGTGAAGTGCCTACTAATACTTCAGTTATTTCGCAAGCAATAAGGAATAATATCGATGGTGTCTCGAATTCTACATATCATCTTTTATCTGGAGCTACATTAACTTCAGCAAAATCATCGGTGAGTAAAACAACACAGCTAATTGGCATCAATGAGTCAGATGGATATTTGGGTCATACTTTTAGATTTATTAATACCAAACCAAGAGGTGAATTTGACCCTGAAGGTGTTGTTCTTACTGTACCCATTGCAGAAAAATTAAGAGTTAAAGTAGGGGATGAAGTCCAACTTGAGATTCCAAGATTGACAAGTTTGGTAAGCACAGCGCCTCTGAGAGCGCATTTCGAAATGATTAATGTCTCTTTTCGAGTTTCAGGTCTTGTTGACGAATTTAATGGATTAGTTACCTATATAGGGTTGAACCGATTAGTAGAAGTTAGCAATTTCCCAGGATCTCCTGCAAACACAATATTAATCCAACTGGATGATCCAACAGACACAAATTTAGAATATGTAAGGTCTGAAATATACACACGATATAACTATAATATTAGAAATATTTATACAAAAGCAGAACAAAGTTCCGATTTATTAGGATTATTAGAGGCGTTATATTGGGTAATGTATGTCATTGCATTATTCGCTGTTCTTCTTGCCGTTGCTATGGTATATAATACGGTATATATTAATCTTCAGGAACAAGAAAGAGAATTAGCGACACTTCTCACTATTGGAACACCCAATCGCCATATTATTCGAAATATTACAATCGAAAATACTGTGATAACAATAATTGGTTCCTTTTTCGGTTTAATCTTTGGATGGTTTTTATTATGGTTTTTTATGGCTGTTGTTTTAGATATGGAATTTTTCCGAATTATCATATTTATGAGTGATAATACTCGATTCTTTAGCTTCTTCCTTACTTTATTAGGTGTGTTATTTGCAGAGTATTTCCCTCTTAGAAGAGCGCTTAACCTAAATCTCGCAGAAGCAACGAAGGAGCGAGTAGTCTAGGAGGTTAAAAAGAATGGCACTTATAACACTAAGAGATGTTCAAAAGGAATATCGTCTTGGAGAAACTATTACAAAAGCCTTAAATGGAGTAAGTCTAGATATTGAGAAGGGAGAACTAGTAATTATTTATGGACCTTCAGGAGCGGGGAAAACAACACTTATGAATATGATCGGGGGACTCGATATTCCTACAGCTGGGAAGGTGACAGTTAGTGAGATTCCTATATCTACTTTATCAGCAAAATGGCTTACAGTTTATAGAAGAAAGAAGATTGGAGTAGTATTTCAATTTTTTAACCTGATAAGTCGTCTAACAGCATTAGAAAATGTGGAGTATGCAATAGAACTTGTGGGGGTAAGAACTAATCCTAGAGATGAGAGCTCTGTGTCTTTTAGGTCCAAAATTATTCGAGAAAAAGCAAGCGAATATCTTGATAAAGTAGGATTAGGAGATCGACTTCATCATTTTCCTGCTCAGTTATCTGGTGGAGAGCAACAACGAGTGTCGATTGCAAGAGCATTAGCCAAAGAACCCGAAATCCTTCTAGCTGATGAGCCCACTGGGAATCTAGACTTTAAAATAGGTCGTCAGATTCTTGAAATAATGGAAGCTATGACGGGTAAGGAACAAAACCGAACTGTCATAATAGTGACTCATAATGAAGCAATATGTCCCCTAGGAGATCGTGTTATCCGTTTATCTGATGGTGAAGTAGTAGAAAATTATACGCAAGAGTATGTTTCTGCGAAAGATCTCTATTGGTAAAGAAAATCCGAAAGGGGATTTTATGGCGCAGAGTAAGCTTTTTGTTTATCCTTGAAATTCTTATCAAGTAAATAGTACCCTATTGATCCAGAAATCAATGATCCTAGAATTATTCCAGTTTTTGCTGCAATGATATTTATTGGATTAATAAGTGCAAGACTTGAGATGAATAGTGACATAGTAAACCCTATTCCGCCTAGCAATGCTCCACCATAGATATGTCTCCAAGTTACACCCGAAGGTAATTCCGTTAATCGAAAATGCACAGATAAATAACTTAAAGTGAATATTCCTAGTTGTTTTCCAATCGCAAGACCAAGGATAACCCCAAGCGTTACTGGGTGAAAAAAAACATCGAGTTGGATATTCTCAATTTTTATGCCTGCATTTGCGAAAACAAAAAGGGGCATGATTAGATAAGCTACCCATGAATGAAGAAGTCTCTCAAAACGCTGTAAAGGAGTTTCTACTTGTACACAAGCTAGTTCTAGTGTTTTTAATGCAGCCAACTGTTGTCTATTAAGTAATATCTCTTTGTCTCTTTCTCCTGCAGCTTTAAAGCGTGATATAAGTAGCTCACTCCTTTCAATAAATTCCTTTGTATCAACTTTAATCCGCGCAGGGATTGTGAATGCGACCAAGATTCCTGCTATAGTTGCATGTACTCCGCTATTAAATATACAATACCATGTTAAAATTCCTAATATTCCAAAAAGGATTGGATTATTGATATCTAAGCGATTAATGATAATTAAAATAGCTAATACTACCACTGCAGCTATTAAAAACTCTACTCGAATACTGTTGGAATAGAATAAAGCGATGACTAACACTGCTCCAATATCATCAACAATAGCAAGACTGGTGAGAAAAACTTTTAGTGAAAGGGGTACTTTTGGACCCAAGATTGCTAACACCCCTATTACGAATGCTATATCAGTAGCCATGGGAATCCCCCATCCACGCATCCCTGCTGGATTATTGATATTAATAATCAAGTATATAAAAGCAGGAAAGAGCATTCCTCCGATTGCAGCTGAAACAGGGAGTGTTGCTTTTTTAAGAGTATTTAGTTCTCCTACCATTAATTCACGCTTTATCTCTAACCCTACAACAAAGAAAAAAATTGCCATTAATCCATCGTTGATCCATAAGTGAATAGGTTTGCTTAATGATAGGCCACCTAGTGATATAGAGAAATTGGTTTCCCAAATAAGAAAATAATTTTCAGATAAGGGAGAATTTGCAAAGATTAAGGCTAGAAGTGTACAAATTATTAATAAGATTCCACTGAACTGCTCAGTTTTCATAAAGTGTTTGAATGGTCTTTGAATTTTCTCACTGGGAGTTTTTAATGCCTTAGGTTCGGAAATGAGTGCACTCATAATACAGATCCTCTTGTTAGTTTCATGAAGGAAAGCTTATTCAATCCTTAGAGTATTTTGGTTAACTATCTTAATATATCTTTAAATTGATGAGGATTAAAAAATTCATCGTTATATTAAATCCAAGTTTAAACCTTCCTTCAGAACTACTACGTATAATCTTTTTTTTGATTCGAGCTATATTTATATTATTTTCAGTTTCCTTTATAGATGAATTTGAAAAGATTCATTTTTAATCTTATAAATAACCGGGAGTAAATCTTTTCTTGTGCAAGGAGCTTTTTAAGGGGTTAAATTCAAAGCAATTGGGATTATACTTGGTACACTATTATTTTAAATATTCACCATCGTCTTAATACATTCAGAATCCCATGGAGGAGATTTGATCTACCTCTCTTTACGATTATGTGCAATAATCGGTAATACTACATTAATCCTCTTTTATATTACATTTTCCACTGCATTCTTCCCTAAAATGAGCATATTGCCAAGGTATTGGAAAAATATTCACAAGGAATTCGAAAACAAAAGAAAGTGAACAAAATAACTTAAAATTCATTCATTTTTTTCATTAGAAATGCTGGATTTCGTATAATCAAAGATAAAAATTTTTTTCAGCTCGTTTTTTTCAAATTAAGGGTGTGTCTGTATGTCTCGTCGTCCAAGAAGAATACAAGTAAAAGAAATCCCTGATGCAGGAGAAGGGAAAAATGAGGGTATTGAAGATATCTTGGCATCAATTGACTCTCTTCAAAAGAAAAGGCACGAATCAAACCCAAAGTCTTACTCAGCCTTTCCATTGGCTAAGATTTTCGGTATGATAGTAATTATCACAGTTATTGGATTTGCAGCTATTGTATTAGGGAATATTCCTTTATTGGGACCTACTTCTATCGATAATTCAAATTTAAGTGACTTAGATTTTAAAATACAGCTACTAGACGAAAGTGAAGTGTGGTTATCTGATTATGAAGGAAATCCAATTATCTTAGATTTATTCGCAACATGGTGCACTCCATGTAAAACACAAATCGCAGAATTGCAATCTATCAAGGCCTCTTTTCCCTCTGTGAGAATCATATCAGTTTCAGTTGACCTTAATGATAATATTCCTTCTCTTATAGCCTATAAGGATACAAATGGCATGAACTGGGTTGTAGGGCGTGATATCACACAGAGAGGAGGACAACTTTTCTCTGCTACAAGTATACCTACAGTGGCATTTATCAATTCAGACGGAGAATTAACACAATATTATCAGGGTGTCGTTTATTATGAGACCTTAGCTCAATGGATTTCTGACGGTTAATTTGTAAGTTTTGATCCCAAATGATTTGAAGGTAAAGGAAAAATCACTCATTTGATTTATTTACGTTCCAAACAGTTTTAAGTTGATTTCTTATGCAATTCTATGGAATAGAGATCGATAACTCTATCGGTTTACCGTTATTCTTTTTCGCTGGATTATATATTGCCCTTTCCCCATGCTTATTTCCAGTAATGCCACTTACCGTCTTTCGCATAATGAATAAGAGCACCCAAGGCGAAAATGGGCAGGAAATATATGCTACACGCCCCATGATATTGAAGTGGGTATCTGCTCTCACTGGGGGTGTACTTGCGTCCTTTCTTACAGCAATGATTGTTGGTGCTTATATCTGGAGTTATTTAGGACTGTTCCTTATTCAAACCTATCAACCCTTAACATTTATTCTTGGAGTAATTCTAGTAACAATGGGACTTTTTCTCCTCTTTCCAATATTAGGGGAAAAAACCTTTGCTCGTATTCCGATACCAGAGCGTATAGCAAATTTATTTGATCGGGAGGAGTTTAATTACCTAGATCTCTTTATCATAGGGTTAGGATATTCGTTTGTTGCTTTACCTTGTGCTTTTCCAGTGTTCACTATCCTACTTTCTCTCATCCCCACAATCGGGGGTTCATTTGCCTTTCTTTTTGGATTGTTATTATTCTCAGGTGGACTCTTTTTACCATATTTTGCACTTGTATTAGTGACTACAGAGGCTCGGACTGTGGTAGCTCAAAGGTTTGCAGAGCGTTTCAGAGTCATTGAAATTATTACAGCATTATTAGTAATTATTTTTGGCTTACTTTTTATTCTCCCGACCTTTACTGGGAAATATATATTATAGGAAATATCAAGTAACCTGTTTTGTTTCATAATCCATTTTAAGAAGCAAACAATATTTCACGGGTGCCTGGTTTGCATTTATAAAAGAATCAAACTCGCTTATAGTAATATCCTCTTCTCCAAAATTAGGGAGAATATTTAGGAACTTTTCAATCCCCCTTAATTCCGTTCCTGCTAATCCAATCTCACGCGTGACGATCTCATTTGTAAGAGCAAGATACAATGCTTCAAATCGTGGGGATAAATTTAATTCTAAACCTAAATTCATGTATGTGTTTCGTGAATGATGCCAGTTTTCAATTGTTTCATTAAGTCTATCTTGATGTTTATAACCCCAATTTCGTAAAGATTGTGCATTCCAGTGTGGATTTTCTAGTAGTTCTAAAAAGCTCGGAAGAGGAGAAATACTTAATAACAAAACGAAAGGATTTTGTAGTAGATATCGAAAAACTTGATATACAACTTTAGAGTTAAATTTTAATTCTTTATATTCTTTTAGTTCTATCCAACATTCAATATTGTGCCAGTATGCAATCATGTCAGGTGCTAAAATTACTCCATCAAGGTCTTCGAGATGATCTTCCGAGATATCTTTCGCTTCTTTAATATTAATAAAATTATTAACCTTTAAAAAATCTTTAAGTTTTTCAATACTCTCTTCAGAGTGATCGCTCTCTGGTGTTTCCAGTAGATCATCAATAACCCGTCTATTTCGTGCAATGTTTATGTACTTGACTAATAAAACAATATCCTCTTTATATGCTGAATTTGAGTATTCTTGTAATTTTACCTCCAAATCGTCTAAATCCTCAAATTTGGGTCTTAATTGACGTTCTACTGCCTCATTGCGATAGAAAATAGATGAAAACCGGCCTTTTTTTCTATCACTTCTCGTAGGCATACCAAAGCATGCACGTAATGAATTGGGAGTATGATACAAGAAAGGGTATTGCCTAACAAATTGTATTCCTGCAGCTAGCGCTATTTCACGAAACAATTGCCGATCTGGCACATTCCAGCGTAATGTTTCAATCGGGGAGTATTCATTTAATCTCTGGATTAGAGCATTAAGCCGATGTTTCTCTAAACTGCGAACTCCTTTTAATTCTTTGGGATTTTTACGTAAGTATGATCTGATACGCTTCAATACTGTTTCTCTAGTTTGAATAGTCACTGGTTTGCGTCCCTCTGGCAAAATATTTATCAATCGTTATATTCATCAATAAGAAATCGTAACATTGACCATTTAAAAATGAGCTTGCTCTTTATAGCCAACCTCACGAATTCTAACTTTCATATGGCATGTAAGAGTATCTTTACAGAATGAAAAACTCTCTAGCTTGATTTTCTATATCTTGTGTATGTTCAAATTATAATTGTTTGCATCAATTAGAGTACATTTTCTGAGGATTTCCACACAACACAGCCGAAATAGATTTGAATCGATTGAATTTAATTGACTTCTATAACCCCGAATGTTAATTTTGAAGTCTTAAGAAAGTTCTGGGATGTATTATGACGAATCCATTGTTATTTGAAGAGTATCCAGATCTAGAAGGCCATATTCCATGGTTAAATCTTCTTGAAGGACCAACTCCAATAAAATCTCTTGCAAATGTTGAACAGAAGGTACAAAGCAAGAATTTTTTGTGGATTAAGCAAGACAGTCTGACATCAACGATTTATGGAGGAAATAAAGTAAGAAAATTAGAATTCATTCTAGCAGATGCAATTGAAAAAGATAAAACAACCGTAGCGACAATAGGAGGGTTGGGAACAAATCATGGGCTTGCAACCACCATATTTGGGAGAGAGAAAGGACTTAAAACAATTTTATATTTAATTAATCAACCTATTACTAAACATGTGTTAGATAATCTCAAGTTGGATTTTCATTTTGGAGCAGAGCTAAAATTTGTTAAGAACTATCTTGGAGTTGGATTGTATTTCTATATTCTTGACCCAATCCGCTTTCACCATATTTACTGGCTTCCTGCGGGTGGTTCAACTCCTCTTGGGGTACTAGGTTACGTAAATGCAGCGTTTGAATTAAGAAATCAAGTTAAAGAAGGTTTAATAGAAGAACCGGATCATATTTTTGTTGCTGCTGGAACCGTGGGAACTATGGCAGGATTAGAGCTAGGGGTTCAGTTGGCAGGACTCAAGTCTCAAATTCATGGAATCCAAGTAACAGATAGGTTTGCTGCTAGCAAAGGAAAAGTCAAGAAATTAGTGAATCAGACGCTACAACTATTGAAACAAGATAGTAAACTGAAGAATTTTCAGTACTCACCACGGTTTATACTATCCACAACCTTCTATGGAGGAGCTTATGGACGAGTTACGCCAGAGGGGAGCCAAGCTGTAGATCTCCTTGGCCAATCAGAAAATATCAAACTAGAAACCACTTATACAGGTAAAGCGATGGCTGGTATGCTAGCTTACACCAAGATGTATCAAAGGTCTGGGAATCTGTTATTCTGGAATACCTATAATGCTGTAGATATGACCCCAATTGCTGACAAAGTAGATCATTCAGGTCTCCCAGTTGAATTTCATAGATTATTTGCCTTATATAAAAACAAATTGCAGTAATCCTAGGGATATTTAATTTCATTAATTTCTATAAATACAAGGTATTAATATATGTCAAGAAATCGACTTTTAGTAGCTATTCTTCTTTTTTTATTATCAATTTTGATGATATCACAGGTGCAGACTGAAAATTTAACTCCAATATATGAATTTCAAGTGATTAAAACCCCATCGGTGGTGAGGAGTTGGAAATCCGTCTCTCTACTCTATCCTGATCATTATCATACTCCTGAAGAAGTTTATGAAGAACTTGTACAAGTAGCGAACACAGCACCAGCTATAACTAGACTTTTCTCACTCGGAGAGAGTTATGAGGGACGAGAGATTTATTGTATGCATATAACGAATAAAGAAAATTCTAATCCCAAAGCAGGGGCATTATTTGTTGCAGAACATCATGCAAGAGAACAGATAACAACAGAAGTTAGCTTACGTTTTATTCTTGATTTAGTGAATAATTACGGTACTGATCCAGAATTAACCAATTTTATTGATAACCAAGATATTTATTTTATTCCTGCTCTTAATCCTGATGGATTGTATTATGTTGTGGGGAACGAAACGGTGGATGGGAACCCCTGGCTCCGAAAAAATATGAAAAAATTTGATGATGATAATGATTCTTTTTTTGATGAGGATCCGATTGAAGATGTCAATGGAGATGGGATAATCTCGGAATATGATCGTTATGAATGGATAAACAACGATTGGGAGTTTATTGAATATTGGTTTGAGGGAATTGATAATGATGAGGATGGATTAGTAAATGAAGATCAACTGGGAGGAGTAGATTTGAATAGAAACTATGATTATCGATGGAATGACAGTACTCTTGATAGCGGATGGGGAAGTGATTCCCTTTCAGAGGTATATCCTGGATTAGCTCCATTCTCTGAACCTGAGACCATTGCATATCGAGATTTTTTATCAAACAAATCTTTTGCTACTGCTATGTCTTTACACTCTGGAATAAATGCTACATATTTCCCTTGGAGTTCCATGGGTTATTGGGCCGAATCCTCTCTGTATTATCAAATCTATCGAGATTTCATTGAACTTCTTCCTAAAGGATATTTAAGTGGGGAAGGTTACAGTAGTTCTCGAACATTACCTAGTTATACAACAGCTGGAGACTGGGCTGACTGGATGTATGCTCGCGAAGGATGCTTAGTTCCCCTTACATTTGAAATCTATCACAATACTTCTGCAGATACGTACGGTACAGTGTTCTATATTGATGAAGGGAATGAATTAATATTACAGTGGGATGTTATTTATGAATACTTCGCACCGTATGAAGGTCCTGCGATCCAGTCAGTATATGAGGACATTCAGACTACATTTCCGTACTGGCTTGGACTTACTCCCCGTTTAGATATTAAAGTAACCTCAGTAAGTGGTAATATGTCAATAGGCAATAATATCACAATCAAATTAGAAATTAAGAATTTAAGTCCACTCATTGACACCATTGATTCGATAGAAGTCTTGGATGAATCATTTAACCCTCTTCTGTATAACGGAGAAAGCGTTTCAATAGGGGAAATATTAGCTGAGGAAACCTCTAAACCTTCCTTCTTCTACACATTAGAAAATGATCTGGAGATTGGGGATAAAATCGTTCTGAAAATTGGTAATGCTTATGTAGGGTATTATACTATTGAAATAAAGGAAAATATGTTTCATGAACAGAGTATTAAGTTTGATTTTACATACTTCCTTTTAATGATACCATTAATTGTCATTTTTCAGAAATCTAAAAAGAAAACATTGTAGAGGAGTTTAAAAAACGCTTGTTTCATTTTTTTAAGAAAAACTGATGAGAATTCAATTGCTTCTGTTTTTGTATCACAAAGTTATATATCTTTAGAACTGGTAAAAATTTATACTTAATCAATAATTCAGATCAGTTGATCTTTTAAAATAACCTTTGTTACTGCAATAATCAGTGATGGAATTACTGTAATAATAAAAATGACTGATGTATACAGAAATCAAATTAGATTGAAATATCTGATTAAATTTAATAATTCAAGCTCTTCTGGTTCAACTACAGAAGGCATAACTGATTCAAAATCTCCAATGATCATTCCTGGACTCACGCTTTCATCCATACTTCTATTAATAATATTAATAGCATTAAAAAATAAAAGAACTTAATTCAGCATAATTCCTCTTTAATATTCAATTTTTTAAAAGTGCATACCAGATTAAACGAGGAAGATTAGCTGGTTTTGTAACATTTTTACAATTCCGAATTTGAATCACCTTATCCTGGAAAAGTTCGGGAGGGATATCGTAATCGAATGTTAATTTTTTAACCCCATAAAAAAGAACCTTCCTCCTTCCTAATTCTTCAAGTCCTTTTCTAGTTACATTTAATACATCAAGATTTAAAAGAACCAAAGCTTCTGGTTCATTCAGATCAACTAGAATTGAATGAATTTCAAAACGAGGAATGATATTAGCAAGATAGGGATTTAATTTCTCCCCCACAGTAATATTCTCCTTTTTAACTTCACCTAGAAAATCGTGGTAATCTTTTCTCGATACATTTCTTATTGTTATATCTCTCAATTCAGCACTGTTTGGGTCATATGTAACTTTTTGTCGTACCAAACCATATTTAATTAATTTAGGTATGTTTTCATTAAAAAATGTAACATTTTTACACCTAGCAATGTGTATAACATGATTTAGCAGCGTTTCACTGTCTACATCTGGCCCAAATGACAAATTTGTAATATTGAAAAAAGCAAAGCGGGTATTACCTACTGCAATTAAATCCTCTTTTGTTATATCCAAAGTATCACGATTTTCAATAATAGCAGTTTTTGGCTGATGCTTTAGATGGTGAAAAGGATTCAAAAAACGTATGAAGGGAGGGAAGCGTTCACCTTGAGAAATAAACCTAAATATAAAACTAAAAAATTCTCCCATTGAAAAACCTAAGCGTTTTGCGATGCTAGCAGCTTGATCATATAGATCTGAATCAATTCCTCGGAGAGTAACGCGTTTAAGGATATACTCACCCATATTTTCTTCATCAGGTGGAATAAACATTAGTGCATCCATTCGTACATTTTGTTCAACTTGTTCTTCTTAGCTTTTAAATATATTTCTCTTCTCTTCAATTTGGTTTATAAATCTCCGTTATTCGAAATATTCATATCAAAATGCTTAAATATATTCTTTTTTAATGTTCATCATGTTCAACATAACTTAATAATATTCTTTAAACAAAGAATTTGCCATTTAGGATTGGTTTAATCATGCATGTGACACAGAATTCAGTAGAAGACGCTTCTTTCAAACCAAAAATGAGAGTGACATCGCTTCCAGTAGAACGGTATAAATCAGCTACTCGATGGTATTTGAGTTTCTTCTGGCGCAGTCCTGGATTAGTTTCACTTAGTTTAATATTATCGATAATTAGTTCAGGACTAACTTTAGCTCCTAGTATTCTTATAGGAGTAGCTTTCGAGATTTTAACATTAGAAGGGTTCTCAAACTCCTTTATCTTGGTTATTTTGGGGATTATCATTGTAGCAATTCTAGGGTTTATTTTCACGTTTGTAGTTAATTATTCTTGGACAATAGCTGCATTTAAGTTTGAACGTGATGCACGTCAAGAATTCTTTGATACAATTCAAGATAAATCAATGACATTTTTTGATGAGATTGATAGCTCAGTTTTATTGTCCATGGCGATGAATGAGATTTCACAGATGCGTATGGGGATTAATCCATCTTTAAGGATGCTAGTGAATTCGATGATGACCATGATGTTAACAATGGTTTCATTCTATGCATTTAACCAATATTATTTTCTAATTGTTCTAATAGGGTTTCCTATTTACCTTATCATGGTTATTCGGTATGCTTCGATAATCGGTCCTATTCGTGAGGAGCTCGCTACACGATTGGGTATTGTAACTCGCGATTCCCAAGAAATTTTCCGCGGAATTGAGGTTGTTAGAAGTTTCAATCAAGAAGATAAAGAGAATAAGCGTTTCATTTTGGGAAGTAAAAGATATGCTGAAATGGTGATTAAAGAAGGAAGATTATCCGCTTTCTTCTGGCCAGCTATCATCCTAATTGTTATTACAGGTATTATCTTTGGTTTGGGATTAATAAATTTAGGAACAGATCCTTCGACAATAGCTGTTTTTGCTTCATCCGTATCTATTCTATTGTCATTGCAATTTGTAAACTTTATGCTACCAATGTCAATTTTGAACATTCGCGCAGGCAAGGCAAATGCAGATCGAATATGGGAAAAAATGAGTTGGAAAGATCCAATTCCTGATCTTTCTCAAGAAGGTGTCACCCCTGATTGGAAACAGGATATCACATTTGATCATGTGTCATTTCAATATGGATCAAACTCTAAATATGCGTTAAAAGATATTAACTTAACTATTCCTGCTGGATCACGTGTTGCAGTAATTGGAGGTCCAGGAAGTGGAAAATCTACTTTTTTAAAACTTTTATTGCGTTTATACGATCCTACTGATGGAAAAATCTTGGTTGGCCAGACCCAACTCACAGATATTCCCGCAAAAGAAGTAAGAAAGGGTGTTGCTGGCGTTGAGCAAGAAGTTTTCCTTTTTTCTGCTTCTGTAAAAGAGAATATTGCATTTGCGAAACCCCACGCGTCCGATGAAGAAATAAGAAAGGCCGCAGAACTAGCTCAAGCTAAATTTATTGAAAAACTACCTAAAGGTTTTGATACCAAAATAGGTGAACGGGGTTCTAAATTATCAGGTGGACAGCGTCAGCGAATCGCTATCGCTCGTGCAATCCTTGCCGATCCAAAGATTCTATTATTAGATGATTCTGCCTCTGCAATTGACTCGAAAACTGAGCTTCTGCTACGCCAAGCGTTGGATAAGCTTATGGAGAACAGAACATCCATTGTAGTTACCCAACGATTGCGAACCTTAATTGAATCTGATTTTATTGTCTTATTTGACAAGGGGACGATTTGTGCTTTCGGTACGCATACCGAACTTTTGAAAACCTGTCCCCAGTATCAAATAATTTTTAAAAATCTACCTGAAGTTATAGGAGGTCAATTCTAATGGCACATCGAAGAGGGCCAGGACGAATGTTCGGAGAAAAAAGCCATAGAAATCGTCCTGCTATACCATTAATCAAGATGCTATGGAATTATCTTGCTCATTATAGAATATTTTTAGCCGTTTCTGCATTATTGATCTTTATTTATACAATTGGTTCAATGGTTTCACCTATTATAATAAGTGAAGGTCTCGACGCTGCTGTTATTCCTACTTCTCCTAACACTAATTTTCTCCTGTTATTATTTATTATCTTTTTAATTTTATCACTACTTATTTGGTTATTAAATGCTCTGAATACTTACATACTCGCCAAGGTTACCGCAGATATGTTGCATGATGTGCGTGTAGATATTTTTAAGCGTTTAGTGAAAGCTGATATAACCTTTCATAAAGCTGAGCAAAGTGGAAATGTAACAAGTAGAGTCACTTCTGATACGAATGAATTAGCAACCGGAATATCTGTTGTTACCACTGCAAGTTCCCAAATTCTCCTTACTTTGGGAACATTCTTCATTTTACTTGCAACAGATGTTATAATTACAGGTGTAGCCTTATTAGCCATCCCTATCGCAGGTATTCTGGCAAATTTCCTTGGAAAATTAGGCCGAAAAATCATGTATCGATTACGACGAGCCTATGGTGATGTTTCAGGTCAAATGGCTGAAAGTTTGGCGGGAGTTGTAATAGCAAAGTCGTTTAATAGAGAGGAATGGTCATCCAATATCCTTTACGATTTAAATATGAAAACATACCAATTTATGAAACAGATGGGTGCTCTCTTTAATTTTATGTTTCCTGCGGTATCAATGATTTCTACTATTCTTGTTGGTATGGCCTTATTAGTGGGTGGATGGCTTCCCGCCTCAGCCATATCTATTGGTTCAATATATTTAGGAACAATACTTGTTCAAAGGTTTTTAGGACCTATAATGCATTTAACAATGTATTATCCTCAAATTCAAAGCAGCCTCGCTGCAATGGATCGTGTTGCAGATGTTCTTGAACAGAAACCTCAGGTATTCAATTCAGAGAATGCTACTCCTCTATCCTTAGATGACACTTCGGTTACTTTTGAGGATCTAACATTCGAGTATATCAAGGAAACACCTGTTTTAGATCATGTATCGTTTAAAGTGGCTGCTGGGGAGAAAATTGCAATAGTCGGTCATACTGGCGCGGGAAAAACAACATTAGCTGCATTAATTGCGCGTTTTTATGACCCAACTTCTGGTAGGATTTTGATTGGTAACCAAGATCTCAGAAAAGTAACACTAGAGAGCTTACATGCCACTGTTGGTTTGATTCCCCAAGAACCTTATCTTTTCGCAGATACTGTTATTGAAAATATACGGTATGGGAATCCTGAGATCACTAATGGAGAGATCTTTGAATTATGCAAATTGATTGGAGCTGAGGATTTTATTGAAGCTCTTCCAGATGGCTACAATACAAAGCTATTAGAAAGTGGAAAGGGACTTAGTTCAGGTCAAAGGCAGATGATAACTATTGCTAGAACAATGTTAGCTGATCCTAAAATTCTTGTTCTTGATGAGGCTACATCTCGACTTGATGCATATTCAGAAAGTCTTGTACAATTGGCTCAAAAAGCTCTATTTAAAGGAAGAACCACTTTTGTTATAGCTCATCGATTAACAACCATTCGTGATGTAGATCGAATAGCTGTGTTCAAAAAGGGGAAATTAGTTGAACTTGGAACTCATAGTGAGTTATTAGCGAAGAAGGGTGATTATGCTGAGCTTTATTACACATATTATCAACATCAAGGAATAGAAGAGCTGACTGAAGTTCACTTAGCTCCTAAAAAGAAAGAGGTTACTGAAATACGCCAGCTTTCCCTCGGGATGGAAATTGGTCATGCAATGTCGGGGATGCACGCAGGAATGAATCCTAAAGAAATGTCTCCAGAACAACGCGAAAAAGTACATCAATTGATACAAAATTTGAGTCCTGAAGAGCGAAAGGAATTCATGCAGAAGATGCAATCATCAGGGGAGTAATTTTCTCCCTTCTCCTCCCTTAACCTGTCTTTTTAAATTAAACTTTTTCTTGATCAATGATACTCAATCTTTTTTGGCTAAATTTCTAATATATAGAATTCCCCGATTTTTATTCATGTCCTATAGTATAAGCGTAGGTATTGTAGTTATTATAAACATTAATGACATGCGAAGAGGAGCTACCATATCAATTAGGAAAACGATAAAATGTCCATAATCTATACTTGAGGCCTAAATAGTCTTTAAAGAGTAATATGCGAAAAAAAATGAAATACCCAAAAATCGATTAGTGGAGTTGTTTTTAACATAATTCTTTAAAAATGTATACTAAATTCCTTGAGTAGGATTTCTTCACCTTGACGGTCGTCTCAAACATAATTTCTAGCATGGTTGCTTCATGTATTGAACTAGAAACACAATTGGTAAAATATCAATCGAATCGCATAATTAAAAGCATTTATTATGACTTTCAAAGAGATGTAGTTTCCTTAGATTTTGTGGACTTTGTAGAAAGCTATGCAACAATAGTTACCTATAGTCTGTTTTGTGCACGTTTTTTATCCAATGTTCCTTTATCGTTGAAGGAAGTACCTTTAGTCCTACAATCGTTAGATTTTAGGTTAAGAAATGTGTTTAGAAAACTCTATCATGAGATTTATCTTATTCAGGGATTTAAAACTTCAGAAATGAACCGTCTAATCTTACATTTAAATTCACTTAATTTAGATCATTTTCTTCAATCTGCAAAGGAATATCTGAATCAAAATAATATTCTGTTTCATTTTTATGAGTACTTTTTAGCTAAATTAAATCCTAAGAAAAGGTATAATAGGGGAGTATTCTTTACTCCAGATTCTATAGTTTCATTTTTAATCCGTGGAACAGATTTTTTTCTAGAATCGCTATTAAATATTGATGCAGGACTCTTGAATGAGACAGTAAAGATCCTAGATCCTGCTGCGGGTACTGGCACATTCATCTGTGCAATTCTAGAATATTTAAAGGAAAAATTAGAATTTAAGAAATCTCTTGATGAACTAAAGGATGTTCATTTCGAGTCGATAATCAAAGATAGGTTTTATGGATTTGAATTATTACCAACACCATTTATTCTTAGTAGAATGAATATTCAGCTGAAATTAGAAGCTTTAGGGGTCAATTTCTCGCCAGTAGATTTGGATGGGGTAATTAAAAGCCTACTAGTCAATACGTTCGTACCTCCCGAATCTCATCGGACAGAGACAGAAGAATTGGCTACTAATATCAAATACAATACCAATTTTAATGTTGTAATTGGAAATCCTCCTTATTCCAAATATTCCGCTAACAAAGAATGTGAATGGATTGAAAATTTATTAAGAGGGAGAATTTCTGAAGGTGCGCGAAGAAGTAGTTATTATGAGGCTGAAGGAAAACCTCTTGGAGAACGAAAGGTTCATCTCTCTGATGATTATGTTAAATTCCTCCGTTTTGCTCAATGGAGAATTGAGAGAACAGGATATGGAATAGTAAGTTTTGTTACCCCTCATGGGTTCTTAACAAATGTCAGTTTTCGGGGTATGAGGGAGCAGCTTCTTGTTTCATTCGATTATATTTACATCCTCGATCTACATGGGAATGTCTTAAAAGGAGAAAAAAGTCCTAACGGTTCTACTGATGAAAATGTTTTTAATATAAAACAAGGGATTTGTATCATTTTTCTAATTAAAACTAAGAAGAAGACCTCGGAGAATACTGGGATATTTCAGTTTGATCTATGGGGAACTAGAGATGAGAAATATCATTTCTTAGACAATAATCAAATACCATCTATTCAATGGAGTAACTTATCTCCCAGATCTCCCAACTTTCTATTTCGCCCAGAAATAACAAAATTTATTGAAGAATATGAAGAATATTGGCAGATTACCAATATTTTTCAAGATTATGGAGTGGGGATTGTTACTGCACGAGATAAACTAACATTACATAAAAATGTTGAATCCCTTTGGAAAACTGTCACAGAGTTTGTAGATCTTGATGAATCAGAGGCCCGAAGAAAATTTTCCTTACCGAGAGATACAGAAAGCTGGAGTATAGCCCAAGCTCAAGCTGATTTACGTAGAATTGGTGTGACAAAATCCTCTGAGCTAAAGGATTTCTATAAACAATATATTAAACTCATTCAATATCGACCTTTTGTAAAACGCTATACAATCTATACGGGGCTATCTAATGGCTTTCTTGCTAGACCCGTTTTCCATATCATGAGGAATCTGACAACTGAGCTTATTCCTGAGAATACTTCATTAGTAACCACACGACTTACGAAGGGAGAATTATTTAATCATGTATTTTTAACAAATCTACCTATTGAACAGATCTTTCTTTCTTCAAAAACTTCCAATAGTGCTTACATCTTCCCAACATACAGGTTAGACAGTATAGGAAAGAATACACAAAGATATTATCCAAATTTCACTTCTAACTTCATTGAATATCTCTCAAAAGCATGGAGTATGATATTCAAGGATCAGGAAGCTTGTTTGGAAGAGAGTCTGAGTTCCAACTCCATAATATGCTATATTTATGCCATTCTTCATTCTCCAAGTTTTAAAGAAAGATATGTCCATTTCTTAAAATCAGATTTTCCACGAATTCCTATTTCAACAAACCCAAAATTAATTCGCAAATTGATCATCCAAGGAGCAAAACTACGGGATCTTCACATATTTGACGTTGATAATGATGATACGATTTCTGAAGTATATTTGAGAGAGAATGGTATAAAATTTAATATAAAGCCTCAATCTCGCCTCAGAAATCTTGAAAAGGCTAGTTTTTATGATTCTACTCTTTTTTTAAACAAAAGTTCTTACATTCAAGGCTTGCCATCTCAAATTATGAATTATTATATTGGAGGGTATCCGATAATAAAGAAGTGGATACGAGATAATAACAATCATGCTTTAGACAAGAAATTCATCATGAAACTCAAAAATATCATTTTTATCATACTTTCGTCTCAATCAATATCCCACGAAATTGATCAAATCATTCTTTCACATGGGGGTTTTCCTATAAAGTAGTTTCAGAAGAAATTATTTGCTGATAAATGCACATGGCCATCCACCAAATTTTTGAATCTCCTGATCAATTCTATCCATACATACAATTGTCCCTTGGATGATTTTAACCAGTTGTTTAAACTGGATAATTTGATCTTGCGTTAATTGTGTTTTTCTTGTTGATTTTAACCATTTATAACACAGACGATAAGTTCCTATATGAAAATCAAGTACTCTTTTAGGAATTCCAGTGATATAATGGTTTTTTGAAATATACAACTTTCTGTCATGATATTGCAATCGTTTAACCTCAAGAGGCTCTGTACTAATATCGCTACTAAATGAAACACCTGAGGTTCCATCTTCCTTTTTTTCCCTTAAATGTAAGTCAGTAAGTTCTTTGCCAAGTCTAATTAAAGAGTTAAGTAGATGAGTTGATGATGGAAAAGGAATATGAGGAAAATCAATTTTTAAAAATTCTTCATATCTCTTCCGATATCCTCCCGAGTGGAGGAGTGCATAGATATAATAGAATATGGGAGAGATTAAGTTTTCATCAATTTGGTAATTCAGAAAGATAAATCGCTTCATAGTTGGAGTGAAATTTAACTCCTTTTCTCCTTGATTATATAAATAGAGAGGAAATAACGGCGCATTATTACCTGGGCGTGTGGCTATCACTCCAAGTTCAATTATCCATTTAGTTACCAAGACATCTCTCCAAGGGGCTGGTTTGGAATTTCGTGATACTATCAACCCTAAATTTGATCCTTTGATCATATGTTGCATTATATTTCCCCTTGGGCGCTCATGGAACCCTCTTGACTGACCTGTAAAAAAAGTATAACGAATATCGAATGGTCGATAGAGAATTGGCACAATATTTCTCATCGGAAAGTCTACATTATCTTTTAAAGTTACTATTAAATCAGATCGAGCTTTATCAAGCGTCCATTGTCTTTTCACAGGTTTTATGTTGTACTTTCTTTCAATTTCCTCCTTATCGCAATTTAAAACATCATTGACCGCTTGATTTACTCTGTCAGGTGTTTTTTGAATTGTAAGTTTATCTTGACCAGTCATAATGCCTACTGAATAAAGAGAAAAAATCTCTGTTATTTTCATCCATTGAGAATATTCTAGCCATCTATCTAAGTGTTGGTTATAAAACATATACCAAGGAGCAAAAGGAGTTACTTCCTTCCATTCAATGGAGGAAAAGCTCGTGTTCTGAAAATAATTGAATTTATATTCCTTTGTGCCCCATAGATCAAATCTATATACTTTACATTTATGAGAATATACTAATCTTTTGATAAAAAAAGTAATACATACTCCCTGTTGGATATCAA
Source organism: Candidatus Heimdallarchaeota archaeon (assembly GCA_011364965.1). Classification (GTDB taxonomy): domain Archaea; phylum Asgardarchaeota; class Heimdallarchaeia; order Hodarchaeales; family Hodarchaeaceae; genus Hodarchaeum. The sequence goes on along the minus strand of RDOB01000003.1, from coordinate 17,470 downwards.
AAATATTTTCATCCCTAATTCTTGTTGGTGCTTTTTCTTTCCGTCTGGTATTTCCATGGAGATCGATGATATAAATTTCAGAAAACTCTCTAAGTAGTGATTCTCTCATCCCACGAAACGTAGGATTATCAAGAAAACTATGATTAGTAATAAAAGCAAGTAAACCTACACCTGCTTTGGATATCATCCACTGGCCTAGGCGAATGAATTTCACATAATCATCATTTAACCACTTAGGATTCTTCTCCATTAGCGGATTTCCATTTACATGAAAGTAACTCTTTTCCCTTTCAACTCGGCCATGGATTAAGTCTGAAATCCAGGGAGTTTCACTTGAAGAATGGCCTGAGTATGGAGGGTTTCCGAAGATAACCGCTACGGGTTTCTTTTCTTCTGTATGTTGATTTTTTAAAATATCTTCTAATTTATCTTTTTTTGTGAGTGTGTTTCCTAGAATTAAGTTCCAAACGTTACTAAATTTTGTGTTTGAGAGTCTTAAATGGAAATCTGCAAGAAAGAATGGGACAAGGAGAAGTTCGAATCCCCAGATTGAAGGAAATTCTTGAGGTTTTTCTTGAGTAGGAAGGTTTTCCTGAAGGAAAGCGAATAATTTATCTAGAAAAAGACCATTTCCTAAAGCTGGATCAAAAATTTGAATATTTTTTGATCGTAATCCCTGTTTAAGTCCGAATATATCCTTTAAAATTTCATCAATGGAATAAATAATGAAATTCACAACTGAGACTGGAGTATAAAACAATCCTTTTGTGAATTTTAAATTAGGATCATATATTGAAAGAAATAGTTCAACTAGCAAATTGAAATCTTTATTTGGGAGATTTTTAAAGTCTTTAACAGAATCATTGTTGACTAACTTTCCTAACTCACCTCTAATGGATGCAGGTAACACCATATCTTCATTAAGATACTTATAGGTCTTTAAAAATAGGGTTATTTTAGATTGAAGAGTATCAATGAGGGTATGTTGTTCATAAGTTCTTTTTTTGGTCGATTGATATAGATATAAGCAACTGAGTGATATTAATTGAGCAAATTGGTCGGAGAATTGTTCACAGGTAAGTTTTGAGTCATAGTTCAAATTGATTTGATTCCTGATTGAAGTAAACATGCTTTCTTTGATTGCATTCGTGAGTTCTTCGGAAATCAGTTCTTTTATATTTTTTGTTATGCCATCAAGGGTTTTTATAATATTATTCATGACTTTAGAGTGTTCTACCTGCTTTGTAGGTTGTTTTGGAGACATTGATAATGACACGATCTCTAATTTTTTTCGAGAAATAAGAAAACTTGAGAATATTATTATAGCAGAATTTCGTAGAAGTATTTGAGTCATTCTATAGGTTGAAATTTTAATGGAAACTCGTCGATTTGGGAAAACTGGTTTTAATGCCTCAATTCTTACGCTAGGGGGATGTGGATTGGGTTGGTTGCATGAAAAAGGCCCTCAAAATTATCAAAAAATAGCTGATCAAGCTATACAAAGAGCATTTGAGCTGGGGATAAATATTGTTGACATTGCTCCTACATATGGAGAAGCTGAACTGCGTTTTAGCTCTTGGGCCAAAAAAAATAGGCATAAAATCTTCCTTGCAGAGAAAACTATGGAAAGAACTAAAAAGGGGGCTGAAATCGAGTTACACGCGTCTTTAAAACGATTAGGAGTGGAATTTTTTGATTCCTATCAATTTCACGCTGTTTCGTCATTGGAGGAACTGAACCAAATTCTGGGAAAGGAGGGAGCCCTGGAAGCATTTAAAGAAGCACAAGAAACTGGTCTTATCAATCATATTGGAATTACTTGTCATAATGATATGCGTATCATACTCGAAGCATTGGAGAAATTTGATGGCTTTAGTACGATTCTTCTACCTGTTTATATCGCAGCTTTAACACATATAGACCCAAGTAATGATTTTCGGCCTGTTCTCCAAAAAGCTATAGAGCTTGATATAGGTGTAACCGCGATTAAGGCGATATCTCAACGCAGATGGGTAGGAAAGCCAAATTTGGGAACATGGTATGAACCAATGACAAAGCAAGAATGGATTGATGCATTACTATATTACACCCTCTCCCAGCCAGGTGTGACTACCTATTCAATACCTTGTGACGTTTCTTTATGGCCCAATATTTTTAATGCTCTTGAAAGATTTAAAATCCTTCATGAAGAAGAACAACTGCAATTAGTTAAACAAGCAACAAGTGCTGGATTTATACCTTTATATCCTGAATAAAACGAGCTAAAGATTCTTGAATAGATTCTCTATTTCCACCTTTAAGGTTATTCAATAATAAAGGACTATCTTAAAGTCAGATAATCTCCAATTATTACATTTCAATCTTTTACTTGGGTAAAATGCATATAACAAAAGAATTTTTACCAAACTAGCATTCTAAAGATTTTAAATAAAGAGAGTGAATCTATTCAATAAAAGATTCCTCCTTGGTGAAAACATGGTATTAGTTTATTTAGATCCAGCAGATCTGTTTCTTATAGTCATTGAGGTCTTAATTGTATTAGGACTGTTTATTGCCCTTATTATTGGTTATAGAGTCCGTATACGTTTTCCCAAATTAACTGTCCACGGTTGGAATGAAATTTGCTTCGGATTACTCGGGATTTCACTACATGCTGTTTTTGATGCCCTTGATACTTTAAAATGGGATATTTCAGAATTTACAGATTGGTTAAACTTGTTTGATGGATCTTTCTTCGTCCTCGGAATTATTTTAATCGGTATAGGAATCTGGAAGATAGCTAATTATGGAGCTAGTGCTTGGGAGTAAGAGATTATGATTACACTTGATTTAATACCCGAAGCTATTACATATCATCCCCCCAATGAACCATTAACAATAATTAAGGCATTACTGGATGTTATGACTGTTTTCGCTTTCATTGCCTTATTATATTTAGTAATTCTTGCTGCAAAGAAATATCCCGTCATTGAACGGAAAAAAACTTTTCGGCCTCTTATGGGATTTTCCCTTCTTGGGATTATTTCAATGGCAATGGATGCTTTTGATGAGTTTTTCTGGTTCTCTCCAAAAGAGTTTTATGATGTTCTTTGGAAACCAAGTCGATTATTCTTGTTTTTGGGGGCGATATTCCTTCTCATCATCAGTTTTTATCACTTCTATCAATTTTCTGATAGATTATTTGGAGACGAAAGATAGACTGATGGATCTGTGAACCAGTGTGATTAATGGGGCATATATTTTTCTGAAAACAGGCTTACCGATCTTTAGCATGACTTTTGATGTTTCAGAAGAACGAATGAATCAAATCTTGTTTGCTGGAATATCAAGTGCAATTAATATGTTTATTAAAGAAGTTACTCAGGCTGATCTGGAATCTATTAATATTGAGGACGGTATGCTTCAATTTAGCCTTTATAATGACCTCATATTTGCTGTTCACAGTAGTGGTTCTCGAGGGAACCAACTTGGAGGATTTTTAAATCAGCAAATTAAGCAGGCATTTTTAGATTCATATTTAAGTCTAATTGAAGCCAATCCAAATTCCCTCGTCGAAAGTAGCTTATTCTCTGCGTTTGAAAAAGTAGTTATGGAGATTTACCAAACCCTCATCAAATTATATGAATCACACACTAACCTATTCAATTTTCTTCCGAGAGAGATCTCCCTAAAAATTATAGAAGATTTGGTGAATGAAGGGGAAACTCTGATCTCTGGCTTTCCAAATGATACGATACGCATGATCAGGTTGCTAGATGAGAAATATACGGTTGAAAATAAAGATCAAATTATGTTTTCTCTCGGTATTTATCTTGGAATTGAAATTTCCAATTTTAAATACAAGCAGCGTATAGGCCTTAGCCAAAAGGAAGTATTGAACCTGTTAAACGAAATTTCTATTACGAAATTCAATTCAACTTATCAGTTGTATACTTTTACTATTTGTCCTGTTTGCAGAGGAAAACAATCGACCAAACCGATGTGCCATTTTTTCGCTGGATTTATTGAGGGATGCTTTGATAATCCCCGATTATATGTGATCGAGGAAACATGTAAAGCTTCTGGAGATAATGTTTGTACCTTCAAGATTCATAAGAAATGATGGTTGTTAACTTTAATTTTAATTTTTGAGCCACCATAGCCATGATTTGTTCTGTAAAGTCACGATCCACCATTCTAAGCTAAACTTAAATCGCCATTTCTGCCAAATTGCTGCAATCGCGATAAAAAAACACGCATATAGGAAACCAGCAAGAATAACTATATTGAGATTAGGAATGAGTGTTTGAATGATTGGAAGATCCGAGGGGATGACATATGCAAAGTTATGGACAATGTAAACAGTAAAAGTTATCTTACTTACTAAAACAATTGGGAGAAGTATTTTATTTGGCTGCTTCCTGCCGTATAAAGAGTCAAGATCAAGAAAATAAATTCCTAGCATACTCATTAAAATGTTACTACCAATTGAAAAGAATACTAACGGAGAAGACGCAGGATAAAATACAGGAGGCCCTACATAAGGTTCTATCCTTAATAAAAGAAATCCTACGATCATAGCTACTATCCCAATTCCAGTAATATATCCCATTCGTTGGCGGATGATCTCTTTAGAGTTATATGGAAGATCCAAAAACGTAGATACAAGGCCCCCAACCATCGGGAAAGTGAGAAATGGAATAATTGGCGCTTGACCGAGTTCGAAAACAGCTCTTTCTAGAATAGATTGCCAAGTGAGTTCCACGTACAATCCTTTAATTCTTGTACTCAGGGAGTAGTCATGAAAAATGAGATAGAGACATAAAGTAATAATAGCCGTTCCTAGCATAAGCATCATGGCATTTTTTTTATAATTCCATCCAAACTTCTCCTCGATTCTCCATGCTAGTTCAAAAATTATAATAATTACAAAACTAGCCAGCCCAAACATGTGAAACAGTTCCCATGTCAATAAAAAGTTAAATAAATGCTCAGGAGAAACCACTAGAGCTGAAGATGCTTCTGCAATTTCTGCAATAGCCAGGAATAATATTCCTCGCTTTAAGACGCGTATACGGCTTTTGAGTCTTTCCTCCTTTGTTTCACGACGCAGAAGGGAGTTTACTGTATTAAAAGCATATAGGAAAAGAAAACCTGGTGGAATCACTAAAGCGAAAGTTACAAGAAGTGACCCTAGGATTGGAATATTCGGCCATCGTACATCCAATGTGGAATCCCACCATAATCCTGTATGTCCGATAACAAAGAAAAATAGAAATATACCTTGTATCAAATCAGTAGTAATAATATAGAATCTATTTTGTGATGATTTTGTAGCTGTTATTTCCATAATAACTCCCTTAGAGTTTGATATTAATTAAGAATTTTGAATATTTCTAAATTGGAGATTTTTTTAGCTTTCTTCTTCTTCTTTTTCCTGATATAGAAAATCCATAAATTCACTGATTTCTTCAAATCCTCTGTTTTGATAAAATTTTTGAGCCTTTGTGTTCATCTTTTGGATATAGAGATATACTTCACCGTTCTTTCGATCTGTTATTAAAAGATTTAAAGAATGCTTAAGTAGGAGAGTTCCATATTTCATATTTTGAAATCTTGGATGAATTGCCAACATATCAATATGGTTATTTTCTAGAATATATAATCCTATTAGCTCATTGTGATTCCAGAGGGTATAGAAGTTCTTAAGCTCATTGGAAACTTTGAAACCCTCTAAAATTCGTTTTCTATGAATGCTATGAGGTCTTAATGGACGGTTATTACGAAGTAGGAGTTCTTCAAATGCATCATCTAATAGATTGATGTATTGGTCAAAAGCATTTTCAGAAAATGGTTTAATACATAAATCTAACTCTTTAAGCATATTATCTGGATATTCAATTGGCCATTGACCTGTATACCGAAAAAGGATAGCAGATGAGATAACCTGAAAATTTTTATCATCAAAAAGAGAAAGAATGTTTTCGTTCTTTCCCCAAACACTGATGATAATATTATTGTTTGGATCACTTCTTGAAATTATTTCCATTATTTCTATTTTTATCTGATCCAAAATCTCTTTTTCTTTTACAACTTTTAAAAATGAAAGGTAAATTGTGATTTGATCATCAAGCTCGATCGCTGTAATCTGCCCTGCATTAGTTTCACTTTCATAAATCAAGCATTTCTTTATAACCGCACTTGGATAATGGGTGTTCCATGTTTCAAGAGCTGAAAGGTTAATGTTCGAGAGTAAAACTTGTAAAGTTGCCTTATCTGAGTCTTTAAAATCTCTAAAAGCCATTGACACCGATTAAAAGGAGAAAAATAATCAGAATAAATACAAATCGAATTTCAAATTAATAATAAAATTTCATTCAAGTTTGAAGTGGCTTTATATAAAGTTCCGAAAATAATACAATATCGTAGGAAATAGATTTGGAGTTTGGAAAAACAATTTTGGAACTAAGTAGTGAAAAAGTTCAAATTATTAACAAGAAATTGGGGATTTTTACCGAAAAATATTTCTTCCCAAATTCTCATTCATCTATAACAGGGAGATAAAGATCAGAATATACCAATAAATCTTACACAAGAGCTGTGTCCGAAATTAAAGAATTTCTATAAGCATTTTTTCCTAATGAAGGACATTCTCTTATTTATCTTCACATTTCGGAGATTTTTGAGGTAATTAACTCTGAATTTAAGTGGTCAAAAAATTAAAACAAAATACCAATGCTGGAGTAATGCCTTTACTGAATTCATTGTCCAAGGATTGATTAGAAAATGCGAATTGCTATTCAAAATTTCATCCCAGTTGTGATTTTACTAATTTTCTCCAGTATTTTTTTATCTAGAGCTACCATGGATTTCCAAAATCCAATTGAAGTCTTTGAAACAGTTCCCAAAAAGCAAATTCAGCAGGAATTAACTCTGCTAGGACAAATTAGTCGCGTACAATTGATGCCAAATCTCCCTACTCCATATACCATGCGAAATTGGAGTCAGGTTGCCAAGGATTATGACGCGTTTATCTTTGATTTTAATAAAACTGGTACTCATCTTCCTCTAATTAGTTGGAATACTCTACAACCGAATGGTTTCAACCGTGATAGCTTCAGTATACCCTCATATGTCGGTAGACCTCCCGCTGATGAAGCAATTAATTGTATTGCTGCTGTTATCAGTGCATCACTAGTTGGAATCAACAAAAGCAACCAAAACGGCTATAACTGGGCTGAATTCTGTGAACCATGGTTTAATGTTGACTCAGGAGAATATTTATACCTCAATAATCGAAGAACACTGACTGGGGGAAGCTTTTGGTATGAATTGTTCCCCAATATCTTATTTTATCAATTAGCAGATTTCTATCCCAATACAGGAGAATTTCAAGATGAAATGCAAATAGTAGCTGACAGATTATATGATGCATGTGTTGCTATGGGTGGTCAAATAGATCCTTGGGTTATACCAAATTTTCTGCATACTGCATTTGATTTTAGTGAAATGGAACCCGTTAATAATGGGAGGTGGTACGAACCTGATGCTGCTGCTGCAATCGGGTGGATTGAATATATTGCGTATCTGAAATGGGGACAAACAAAGTATCTCACCGCTGCGAAATGGTGTATGGATTATCTACAAAAAATCAGCTTTAATCCTTACTATGAGGTTCTTTTTCCTTATGGAGTCACTACTGCAGCACGAATGAATGCAGAATTGGGTTTGAATTATGATGTGGACAAGCTCATCAATTGGGCATTCGAACCAAGCAATATTCGGCCAGGTTGGGGAGTAATAGCAGAGAACTGGGGAGGATATGATTGTTATGGGTTACACGGTTCTACAACAGATGGAGGAGGATATGCTTTCGCAATGGGCACTTTTGAGAATGTTGGGGCTTTAATGCCATTGGTGAGATATGATGATCGATTTGCTCATGATATTGGAAAATATGTGTTGAATGCTGCTAATGCTGCTCGATTATTCTACTCAAATGCCTTGGATGCCTTGCATCAGGATAGTGAAGATTGGGCATTCATCTATGATCTAAATGCTTCGATTGCGTATGAGGCATTGAGGAAAGTAAGAGGAAGCATCAGCCCTTTAGCTACTGGTGATATTGATCAAGATAGGTATTTGACTCAAAATCCTGAAAGTATTACTAATTTAGGACTTTATGGTAGTTCTCATGTAGGTATTTTCGGAGGAATAATATCTCCCACTACTGAGGAGAGAATATTGCAGCTAGATTGCCTAAAAACCGATTATTTCCGTGATGCAGCCTATCCTACTTATTTATATTTTAATCCGTATGATACTGAGAAAACAATAGAGATAAACATTGGTTTGGAAACCAAAGATATCTATGATGCTACCATCGATGATTATATATTAGAGGATGTGTCAGGGCTTACTAATATAACAATACCTGCCGATACAGCTATTCTTGCAGTTTTGACTCCTGCGAATGGTACGCTAACGATTGAAAATAATCAACTTCTTATCGATGGAGTAGTTGTTGATAGTATGCTAGTTTCTTATGATACAGAAAGCCCTGTAACGCAAACTGATCATATAGCAGACTGGTATACCCAAGATCCAATGATCAATCTAACTGCGTCTGATGATTTATGTGGTGTCGCTCGTATTTACTACCGTATAAATGATGGTTTAATAAAAAGCACCTCACAGGATGGACAACCCCGGATTTTAACAGAAGGAAAAAATAATAAATTGGAATACTGGAGCGTAGATAAAGCAGGAAATGAAGAATTACCACATAATATAATCACAGGAATTCAAGTGGATGAATCTAAACCCGTAATTAATAAGCTAACTCATCAACCTAAAGGGGAGGTACTTCCAGGTTTAGATGTTAAAGTTACAGTAAATGCAAGTGATTCTCTCAGTGGGGTTGAAAATGTAAATCTTTCTTATTCAATTGATAATGGTACTACTTGGGTGACCTTCTCAATGACATTAAGCCAATCAAATCATCTTTATACTGCTATCATCCCTGGACAATCATCTGGAACTTATGTATTATATAAAGTAGAGGTAATTGATAGTGCAGGGAATCGTGTGAGTCAATTAGGCGCTGAAATCTATTATGAATATCAAGTATTACCCTTTTTAATATTCTTTAGTTTAATTGGAGCTTTAGGTATAATCTTTTTTTTGGTTAGAAAACGTAAATAGATATCAAAGAACTAGAGTGGAGTAGATCCTTCTTCTCCAAATTCTTTTTTACTCTAGTCTGAATTCAGTTTGCCATTATAGAAAGTAATAATAAAGTCTCCAGCTGAATGCAAAACCAAAGTAGTACTGGTGTCGAAATTATGACAAGAAAACAATATTCAATTGAATTAGAAATTTTTGAGAGTGGATGCCCGTATCATCAAAAAGGGGAAAAATTGGCTTATCCTGCTGACAAAGCAAAGATTTGTCCTTGGCTTTTAGACAGTGCGAATTCAATGATCCGAATATTAGAGTGCGATGGAACACTTCCTTGGACTTATTCAGGAACTCCTTTTGAAAAGGTTATCAACAAAAATGGGGTAACAACAGAGTTTGTACGATGCCCCGATCCCACTTCTGCAGGATTGGTTCTGAAAATCATTCGAACAGAACTCCCACCTAAAGAGACTACAACTATCGTTTCCTAACTGCAATTAGAGCTACTAAGTGTTAATAGGAATATTTTCTAAGCATCTATAAAATTTTTCCGTGCCTTAAACTTAGTTCTTATAACAAAGGAAATTAGTGTGTCCTCCTACAAGCAACAGCTCTATCATTTCATAAAATCAGAGATGAAAATATTGAATCGTAATTTTTTACTAGAAACAGGAGTAATTCTCATTCTAAGTTTCATGGTATCGATGAATAGTGCTTCAGCATGCACCATCTTCACTATAATAGATCAAAATAATATATTTTTTGGAAATAACGAGGATTCTACCAATCCTAACACCTATATCTGGTTTCAACCGTCAAATAATTCAGAAATTGGAGTGTGTTACTTAGGTTTCGATAATTTTATTCCACAAGGTGGTTTGAATGAAATGGGACTTGCCTTTGATACAAATTCCATTCCATCATGTCCGATCACCCCCCGTTATCCTCAAGTAGAACAAAATGAATGGGCGGTTTTATACATAATGAAGTATTGTTCAAATGTTTGTGAGGTTATTGAAACAATTCCAAAACTTTACTGGGGGTCCGAGATGGGATATCAAGTCCATTTTGCGGATTCAACAGGAAACGCGGTTGTTGTCCATCCTGGTATAAACAAGGAACTTAACATTACCAGATTAGATTCTGCTAGGAATTATTTAATATCAACAAATTTTAACTTGGGAAGTCAGGAAGGTAGTTGGCCTTGCCAAAGATACGATACTGCCATTCAACTTTTAAGTAATGCGCTTACTAACAATCATAGCTTAGACATTAAGCAATGTTTTGATGTATTGAACGCAACACATGCTGAAACAGCTTTTGTAAACACTCTTTACTCAAATGTGTTTGATTTAAAGAATCGGATTATTTACTTAACCTATTGGCATCAATATACTGAGATAGTGCTACTAAATCTTACTACAGAATTATCATTGGGTAGTCATAGTTATTTTCTAAAGTCATTATTTTCTGAAGAGATACAGGAACAAGCGCAGTCCGAATACAAGTCTTATCAATTGGCATATTCGGAATCTTTGCGAAGTTCTCTTTCATTACCAGCTGAACCTTTTTTTGGTTTAGTATTCCTACCGATTGGGGGAATGAGTTTATTGTTAAAGAGAAAAAGATGAATTTAACGGTCATTTACAGATCTTTGATTCTCATTTCTTCCTACAATACTGCGAAAGTAAGCAGCAATTAGTATTAAAATCACTATGAGTACATTGAAACCCCAGCTATGAAAAGCTAGATCTGCAGATAACAAGGCAAGGCAACATCCAAGAGGTAGTAAGCTGTTAGAAAGAAATCTGAATAATGATCCAAAATGATGATTGCTTTTGTAACGAAGAATTATTGGTATGAAACATGAAACACTTACGAAGGAACTGATGCTTAACCAATCAGAGGAAAAATAACCTGTAATGTAAATAATAGCTATAATTATTGAAATGCATATACCCATCAAAATGCCATAACAGCCTGTACAGAAGTATTTTCCCTTAAACTTGAATTCATGACCCATACTGATTAAATCAGGGGAATGATGGGAATGATTGAAGCCAATAAAACCAAATTGCGTTTTATATTCTGATAATCGATTTGCGCACGTTGTTGAGGTTCTAAGGGGATAAATTGTAAATCCAGTTAAACTTAAAGCTAAGACTCCAGAGCCAAAGAGAGTTAAATAGAGAGGTCCACTTGGATCAAAGGCTTGAATAAAGCCTAAAATTAGTAATCCGAGGAAAGGAATTATGACAGTGCTGAATAATGGAAAAATTACTTGGGATGAGGAAGAACCGCAAGTACAGGTAGCATTAGCACAAGCGTTTTGGCATGCTTGATTACAGGCATTTTGGCATGCTTGATTACAAGCTTCCTGACAATTTTCTTGGCATGATGTTTCACACTGCTCAGTACATGATTCAGTAAAACGAGTACAGACCGCTTGAGTACAATTTTGACATGCTTGATCCAAACAATTACCTTCAGAGCTTGACATTTAATTCACCAAATCTGCATATACCTCACAATTATCAGTTATAAAGTTTCACAAGTTGAGAATTCTATTACTCATCGAAAAGTGATATCACGCCTCAAGAAGGGTTTTATAAAAATTATTCAACTATTCACATAGTTTTTAAATTATAATATTGAATGAATAGTAATCAACCAATTACGAGAATTCGGTATATACATCACCTAAGAATAAATAAATGAAATCAGCGTCTAAACCATGTAAAAGTGAATTTGTATGAACTCACTTGTCTTTTATAGTCTAATCTTGCTCTCTTTAGCAAGATTAGCTGGATTCTTAGTTGCTCTCAGCTTTTTTCTTGAATTGAAAAAACCTCGCTATGGTTACATGACATTTGGATGGTTTTTATTAATTCTTTCGAGTATTTCTCCTATAATCGCTAATGCAATGATCCTGTTCGAATTAAAAATCATATTCTTAATTTTGAATGTGTTACTCGATGTTTTAGGGTTTTACTTTTCCCTCATTGGATTGATAACAGAATTTTTTTCATTCTCTAGAAAAACCATCTTTTTCTATCCTATTTCGATTATATTTGTTACTATTATTGCCTCAATAGTTGATTACAACCTTTCTATTGGAATAAATCTCTTTTTGTTTATATCTAGTATGGTTGTTATATTTGGTATACCCTTGATTAAAAAGGATTTAGCAAAAGAGTGTTTAAAAGAAAGTTTAAGGTGGTATTATCTCGTTCTTCTAGTTACAGTGATTACATTTTTGGTGGTGGTTTTTTCTTCCTCTATCGGAGAGGGATATGGATTATTCGAATCAAATAATGAGATATTGATTATACTTAATTATTCTCCTTCAATCTTAACGCATATCATAATAGTCGTCTTCATTATTCAATTAGAGAATAGCCTCATAAGAAGAGATAAAAACGAACTTAAGGATAAGTATTCCCACGATTTAGGTAATATGGCTCAGGTAGTCTATGGAAATACAACATTGTTATTAATGGAAAAAAATCTTCCTGAAAGTACCATGAAAAAACTTGAAACTATTAAAAAAAGGTGTATTGAAGCATCAGATATAATTCGAGAGATTAGAAAGCTCTAAACGATATATAAAAATGGTGAATCAGAATTTCCCGAATATTAATTGTTGATGACGATAAAGATATTGTAGAGATTATAGAGACATTTCTTACCTTAGAAGGGCATGAAGTGATAGCTAAGGCCTTTAATGGAGATGAAGCTATTCAATTGTTTCGAGAATTAGAAAATAAAATAGATTATATTCTTCTTGATCAACGAATGCCCCGAAAAGATGGACTGGAGGTTCTAGAAGAGATTTTACGGATAAATCCGTTAGCTAAAGTAATTTTTATAAGTGCTGATTTTAGTATAAGAGAAAAAGTCTTAAAATTAGGGGCGATCAGTTTTTTTGAAAAACCTATTAACTTTTCTTCGATTCTTCAAATCCTACACTAAATTAAGTACTCATAATCTCCGATCGATCTAAAATCTCCTTAATTTTTATCCAAACTTTATCCATTGTTTCTGACAAATTTAAATTTTTATGTTCCAAAATTGTCTCTTTTTGAACCATTGCCTTGTAAAAATGCATATTATAGGGAAATTCTCCTACTATTGGAATATCACTTTCAATACAGTAATCTACAATGCGTTTACGCTGTTCCTCGCTGATATCGACTTTATTTATAATAACAGCTACTTTTAATTTAAAAAATTGGACTAATTCGATCACTCTCTTCATATCGTGGATAGCAGTAGATGTTGGTTCAACTACTATGATTGCTAAATATGCATTCGTTAAAGCTGCTATTACTGGACAACCAATTCCTGGACTTCCATCAACAATTACCAATCCTTTACCTAGTTCTATAGCTCTGTCATTTGCTCTGTTAACTACCGCACTAACTAATTTACCTGAATTCTCTGCTCCGATATTTAATCTTGCATGAATGAAAGGACTGAAACGAGTATTTGCTACATAAATAGTACCAGATGATTGTAAATCCATCGTAATCGCTTTAGTGGGACAAATCCAAGCGCATGCTCCACATCCCTCACAATCTAATGTATTAATATCGAAAGTTGAGGAGATGGCATTGAATCTGCACACATCTAGACATTTACCACAGTTGATACATTTTTCAGCGTCTCTAATAGCAATTTTTCCACTTCTAAATTCCTCAGAAGAGATATTTTCTGGATTTAATAAGAGGTGAAGATTAGGCGCATCTACATCACAGTCTGCTAGTATTGATGTAGAGGCTGACATTTGAGCCAAAGCAGCTGTAAAAGTAGTTTTTCCTGTTCCTCCTTTGCCTGAGAGTACTGTTATCTGTTTTACAAGATTATTACTCAATTTTTCGCCTCCTGATTTCATGCCAGAGATTTGCAAAAATATCATCAAAACGCTTATTTCTTCCTATAAGTGCATGTCCTTGAGAATATAGCTTCAAGATTTCAGTATCATGAGGTATTTCGAGTAATATAGTATATCCATTTTTCTCCGCTAGCTGAGAGATACAGTCATTTCCTACATCTGCTCTATTGTTTACTATACCAAAAGGTATTCCAAGCTCTTTTACTACTTCTATAGCTATTTCAAGGTCATGTTCTCCTGCAGGGGTTGGTTCTGTCACTAATATAACATAATCCGATTGAGAAAGGCCTTTAATTACTGGACATGCCGATCCAGGAGGTAAATCGAGAATAATAATCTCTCTTTCTTCTTTAAATGCGATCTTTTTCATTTCGTGGATTATTGGGGTAGCAATTGCTTCCCCAACATTTAATATTCCCTCATAAAAAGCTAGATTTAAACTACTCCCAGAGGAAACGTAAATTCCGCCTAATCCATGTTTTTCTTCTTTAATCGCTTTAACGGGGCAGGCCAGAGTACATAAACCGCAACCATGGCATAATTCATTAAAAACCATTACGTTGGAGGGAAGAACAGCTAGTGCATTGAATTCACATAAATCTGCACAAATTCCGCAATGTGTACAGATCGATTCGTCAATAACAGGCCTTAGTATTGTCACATCCTGAAAATGGGATAATTCAAGTTGAAGAAAGTGATTATCGTTTGGTTCTTCTACATCTAAATCGAATAGTGCAACCGAAAGGGATAATGAAAGATATAAGGCTAGATTCACAGCAATAGTAGTTTTTCCTGTTCCTCCCTTCCCCGAAGCGACACTAATGATCGTTTCAAATGCCCCCTAATGGTGGTGTTCGTGATTTGATCCTTGCCCTTCTCCTCGATATTTATGTTGTTGACAGGCCTCTTTATCAGTAGCCATACGCAACTGGTCGTTTTTATATTGTTCAATAGCTTCTTTCACTGTTCCTTGGGCATCAACATAAATTTCAACACCAAACTGTTCAAATAATTGAATTGCACGGCTTCCAATTCCGCCACAGATCATTATATCTACTTTATGTTCTCTTAAAAGCTCTGCGGGTAACTTTGTACCTCCTCGATGAGTAGAAGTATTTTTAATTATTTCAACCTCATTTTTGTCATCATCAAAAATGGTGTAGTTATCTACACGACCAAAATGATATCCTACTTGATCCTCGAGCCCCCCTTTTGTATTAGATGGAATACATAATCGCAAACATAATCACTCCGCATTTAGGCTAAAATCTTCCTCTTCCTTGCCCTCTTCCTCCGCGTCCTCTACCTGAACTATCAGCATGGCTAGTTTCAGTCAATTCTCCAGTTTCAAAAGCTATGATATTATCTTGCACTGATCCTCTAATGCCAGAAAAAATCCTAACATTTGCTCCTTTTAATACATTCCACGCGTTTGGCCCAACCTGAGGTACAATAACAACCTCCACTTTGTTATTTATTAAAGACTGGGATGCTTGAATACCTGCACCACCTGCAGCACTTTGAGCATCATTGGCATAGGACATTTTAATTTCCTGAGTATCTGTGTCATAAATAATAAAAAAAGGACATCGCCCAAAATTCTGTGCAAAAGAAGAAGACAAAGCTTTTCCTGTCGAAGGTATTCCGATTATCATATTATTCATTTCTCCAATATTTGTGTTTTGATTTCACTCATTTGACCTTTCGAAGAACTATGAACATGAAAGTCATGTGATCCGCATTTTTCACACTCCTTAGTTATAGAGATCGTTTCTGATACATACCAAGTATGACCACATTGATCACAGTGGAAGAAATCAGATGTATTAGCAATTTGGATGGCAAATCCTAATACTAGAGCTTTTGCGATTTTATGATGAGCGGAGTCAAGGTGCCTTGATACAGATGACTGAGAAATATTCATTTTTTCACCTGCTTCCTGCTGAGTTTTTCCCTCAAGATCAGTTAAGCGAATTGCTTCTAATTCTTCTAATGTAATAATGACTTCGTCCTTAATATCGGACAATGGGATACCACGGGGCTTAAAATAGTTAAATGTTGGATCACAGCGAATTGTTCTAGGATTTCTTCCTCGAGGAATATTTTTTCTCTCCTAAAGGTATTGAATGAAACTATATAATTATGAATTATAATGCATAATAAACATTGTGCATTATTATTCAAATCAATTCTCAATCTTTATTTCATTTAGCAATATGTGCATTGGCCCAGAAAGGTAAAATTAAAGCATATCTATATTGCGTTATTCTCTCCTTTAATCGCTTATATCAAAATTAAGAAAGAAATTATCTCTTAGAATATGATATTTTTCACTTTTAATCAAGGAAAACGTGTTATAAGTTCCAAAAACTTTATATAGGGTTTTGGGCGATAGCTATTTAGATGATAAAAATGCCGCGAGGAGATCGATCAGGCCCCCAAGGATGGGGATCAAGAACTGGACGGGGATTAGGGTATTGTGCTGGCTATTCAACTCCTGGTTATACAAAAGGAATGGGTATGGGATGGGGTCGAGGAAGAGGTTATGGACGGGGATGGGCTGGAGGCGGTGGCTGGGGCAGAGGTCGTGGTTATTATCCCATAGATCCACCTCCTTTCTACCTAGATAATGTTCATCCATGGCCAGCTCCTTTTGCACCAGAAAAAGAGGCTGAATACCTACAAGATTTGATAAAAAATATGAAAAATGAAATAGAACACTTAGAAAAGCGAATCATTGAATTATCAGAAAAGAATGAAGATTAAATTATTCTTCCGCATAGGTTTTCTTCAGAATCAAAAAGAGTAGCGAGGAAACTTGGAGTTTACAAAAAAACCAAGAATTCTAAATTCCAACTTTGTAGAAAAGGATATACTTGAGGAAGCACAGGATAACAGGAGGGAAGAGAATCACCTCTTTCATTATTATCAATTTTATACATGGAATATCTATCTAACTAAGAATTACTAAATTTTTCCCAACGATTAAGAATAAAGTCATATATCCAAGTGTCATTCATAGGATTATGGGCTTCATTGTTGCCTCCATAAAGAATGACTTTACAATGGGTAGAATCATAAGCCAAAGCTGCGAAATGGCGAGGTGAGGGAGAATTGGGAACATAGTTGAGGCTCCAGCTGTTATTAGAATAACTGTAGACCCAGATATCATTTTTATCAATATTTAAACTGCTGCCTCCGAAGAGGACTACCTGTTCAAGAGTACTATCATATGCCATGGAATGCCAGTATCTCTCTGTAGGTTTTTGCGAAGGATTCAGATTTTTCCATGTGTTATTATTTGAAAAAAAGACCCAAGTGTCTTCTTCATGACCTGATCCCATTCCATTCCCCCCAAATAAGACTACTATATTATTCTTAGAGTTATAGACCATCTTATGTCCATATCGCGATGCT
>RDOB01000016.1 GCA_011364965.1 Candidatus Heimdallarchaeota archaeon | reverse complement strand
AGATCATCACCAGGTTTGAGCGTTTCAAGTCGGATAAAATCATGGCTCGTCGTTATCAAATCCTGCAAAGAAACATCAGAAATTGCTGCCATTTTGTAAAGTCCAATGTTTTCGCCAAAGGCAACCATACATGCAATAATACGCGGTAAATCAACTTTTTGCTTTCCGTAGCGACGAAGCAGATGAGTAAAAGGAGAAAAGCAGTTTGTTTGCTGATGAACAAACATAAGGATGTCAATAATACTCATTTGTGGCAATTGTGCGTATAACGGATGATCTTTCGTCATCGTTTCTATAAGGCAAGTGCCAATGAATATTTTCTCCACTTACCTTCATTTTAATATCTGGATTTTTGCCTTGTATTATCCGATCATTCACTTGTTTTATGGTTGCTTCCAGTTCGTTTTCCTTTCTTTCTAAAATCGTTTCAATCGGTTCATGCAAATAAGGCAAATTCAAACTCTTGATAAGTGTGTCTTTCTGTTGAGGGTATCACGGCCATTCGTGCGAAAATACACGCTAAGGTTAAATATTAGTTTAAACACGATTTTAATTTATTAAATTAAAGAAAAATCTGTTTTCTGCTATAATGATTACTCTCACTTGAAAATGTGCTGTTTTAGTTTTTATTTTTATTAAACATAAAATCTATAATATATATTTTCACCATTAGTGTGAAAATATCCGCTAATATTTTTTATGGTTTCACCAAATTTGGATTAAGTACATATTCACCATAAAGAATCACATTATCCCAAGCTATAGGGCTTATGTGTTCCATCAAAGAGAGATCTATACTTGAATCCTCAGGATAGCTTTCTATAATCACTTTATTAATTTCTTTTGCCTGCCAGTAGATGATACAAGCCAAAATCAAGTTTAGACAACTGCATGAATTTCTTTGTTCTTGTAAGTCTCGACTACTGATTCTTCCACGTTTTCCATAATTAAGATCTCTAGCCAAAGCATGAATCTGTTCCCCTTTCAATAATCCCCTCCTTGTCCTTTGGCGTAAGGATTTATCCGACATATACTGCAAAATATATTCTGTCTTGATGATACGTCCCAATTCGCGGTTAGCTCGATAAAAATGATTTTTTCCTGTATATCCATTTAGTCGCTTTAATGCTGTAGAAGCTGTGACATGTCCGGATTCAAGGGATGCGTAAAAATGTCCCAGACGATCCCATTGATCACATATCCAGCTAATATGAATTGTGCGATCACTTCGATTCACCAAAGGAGATAACGCTTTATAATCTCTATTTTTCTCGATCCGATAGATTCGCTGTTTATGCAAACCGCGGATACGTGGAGAAAAGCTTCGGCCAAGCATTGCAAATGCTGCGAAATTGTTTTCTGTATAACCGTGGGTGTCCGTATAATGCTCTTCTAAAAGAAGATCACTCTCATTATAGAGCAGACCGTCCAACACGTAAGGGGCATCCCGATCCGTGCATTCGATAGGTATACTGTAAAATGGAGCATAATTGTCAGCTACAAAGGAATAAAATTCTAATGCAAAATCATTAAATTTTGTACTGTATGTCTGCTGAAGGACCTTTCTTTTGAATGCAAACCGCTGACCGTCGCTACTAGAGGTTTTCCCTTCCCCCCAAGCCTGGGTAATATCCAGTCGGCTGATAGCATTTACAACTTGGGCTAAGGCCACACGTTGGGCCTCTTCAGTAAGCATCCAATCGGTAATATGCTTGATCCTATTATAAGAGACCCCATCAGTTATTTGAGACATGGTATAAGGACCAATATTACACCCATGTGCCATGATGGTTGCTAAAATTGCGCATATATCACCAACACTCGGATTCTCTTGTTGAGAGATTGACATAAAATGTTTAGTAATCTTCAGTTCATTGTCAACTTCTATCAAAAGGTCCGGTAACTTGACCTCCCTCATGTGCTGGGATAGCCAGTCCTTCAGCTGCGATAGGCGTTTTTCAGATTCGGAATCGAGTTTGTCTATTGAATCAGCAGATAAATGCCAAGTATTTTCATCCATAGTCACATATGAATTCTCAGGAAGTAGTTCTAAAAAACGATCAAATGCACGGTTCAACCGTTGTGTTAAAAAAGCTTCGACTTCGTTTGCTCTTATTGGAAGCTCAGCTCTCAAAAAGAATGTCTCCCGTAGTTCATTCCATTTCTTTTCCGAGATGAAAAAATCATCAAACCGTCCAAAACGCTTGCTCTGTTTTACGGATAAATTACCGGCTTTAATTTCATCGCGGATAGCTGTCAATAAAGCACATTCCCAAGCGGCTTTGTTTACATTTCCATTAACCTCTACAAAGGGCCGGATTTTTTTATTAATGAAATCGAGTGGAATATCTTCTGGCAGCTTTCGCTTATTTTGGTCGTTCATCTCCCGAAGGATATCCACCGATCTAAGCAAAGTGGAATTTTCATTACCCTCCGGAATAAGATTGATATGCTTTATGAAAGCTGGAGAAAACTGGCGGATATAGCTGAACCGTTGTTTCACGATGTTAAAAACATGACTGTATTTTCCGGTGAGCCAAACGTTAACTTCCTCTACTTGATTTGTGAGCTTATCCTTTCCAATCCTCTGGAAAAGTTCCTTTCGGAGAAAGGCATCATCCACACTTTCGTCCAAAATAAGTTCTGCTACATCTTTGAATGTGGAAAGGGATTCTCTGATTCTTTTCTGTTGGGCCTTATGATTATTGTCCATATCGATCTGAGCGTGGTTATATATCCTATTGATCAGCTTGTCGTACATGTCAACCATTTGATCAACAGTATCTTGATGAACCTGTGTTAGAAAACACACCAGAATCGCATAGCGGTGGTCGGGATTCAACCGTAGCAACTTACTAGTTGTCTGGTGTTCCGCATAATGTGTAAGTGAACGCTGAAAATTGTTATTGAGCCAAGACAAGTCTATCTTTAAAATATCAGTGGATATGATGAGATCTATTTTTCTGATAAGGTCGAGAATCGCCGAAGCGGATGGTCTTCCCGGCGGTTTTTTAAGAAAGTTAAGGTCTGACTGCTGATTATCACTGGTTTCAAGTAATGTGTCCAATTTTTCCAATAATTCGTTGGATAGTCCTTGCGAAATTTTCCTGAATATTATCTCTTTGCCTCTTCCCGCTGCTTCCCAATTAATCTTTTAAGTGTGTCTTCGGAAGGATTTAAAATTCCTTGTTCTTTCAGATATTGTTTAGTTTTAGCTTGAATTGCAGTGGTTTGCTCCAATCGACAGGCCTCTTCAAATATAAATTTTTCAATCTTTGGCAACACGCTCTCTCCGAACCGCTGCAAACCGAGATAGTTTCGAATCCTTTCCCTGTGTTCATCAATTGTCTGTTGGCGCTTCTCATAAGTATGAATTAATTTGGATGGGATATTTAATTGGACACTGACGAAAGTGAGTATATCGTCCAAAACCTCAAAGGGCTGTTCTTTAGGAAAACGATTTGTTAATTGGACAAAAGCAAGCTGATATGCAAATCCTAAATGATTATACTGGGATCGGCACTGTTTAATTGTTTCAATATCTTTTTTGGTGAAATGACCAACGCTCACGAGTTGTTCGTGCGTATATTTGCATCTAAGCGGCATCATAATTATTTTAAACACTTCTTTATTTTATAAATATTTATTTTACTAAAAATCGTTGAAATTTATTTTAATCATTAAAATAAAGAATTTGACAACATATTTTTAATTAAAAATATTCCTCTTACCTGAAAACAGATTTATATAGAATTTAATAATTTAAAATCTAGTTTAAACTGACATTAAACCTTAGCGTGTATTTTCGCACGAATGGCCGCGATACCCTATTTGGGAACAAATTACCAGATTGGAGCCACCCAATGCTTAGCCATTGGTACAATTAATTTGCCCCCGAAGGGGGCTTTATTGTGGCCGATTTTGTACTTTTGTAGGATTGTACCCAATACTCCCAGGATGAATAACAGGGGTGGAATGAATTTAGACTTTAGCAATTTGAAAGTTTCGGAAAGTAGGTTTCAACGTCTTTTTAAATACATATATCCCTTTTCGGTTAATTCGATCAACAATAAAATCTATTCCAAAAAAGTTATTTTTTTCAATAATATCATCAAATAATCTTCTTGTTTTAATTCTCCATTCTATTGCCTCATCAAGATCATTATTTTTTATCTCCTGAATATTAAGAGGAATTTCAACATATCTTATATCGTTATTTTCAAGTGTGTAATCAATTCCTCGACTATAACCATTAGATCTATTTTTAATTCCTTTTTCTACATATTTGTCTTTAATGTTCCACTCAACCCTAAACCGATCTGTGGGAAGACCAGAAT
>RDOB01000002.1:616630-646264 GCA_011364965.1 Candidatus Heimdallarchaeota archaeon | reverse complement strand
GCCTCATGCTCTTCAAGAGCGCGAGCATCTCTTCTAGAACGGTCAGCATCACTCTCAGAGAATGCTTCACTTTCTGGAAGTTCACGACCACTCGTTTCAATCGTTTTAATGACATCCTTTGCTTTACTCCTCGTTCCACGATCTTTATCGTCAGATGCTATTTTCTCTAAAGTTTTAAGAGCTTCTGGATCTCTTAATTTTTCAATGGAATCAAGAGCAGCTTTCCGAACATCTTTATCAGGATCATTTCGAGCTGCATCAAGTAAAGCCCGTAAAGCTGCTTTAGTTCTTACATTTCCAAGTGCATCAGCCGCACGAATCCGTGTGTATTTATCACTACTTTCTAATCTATCAAATTCTGACAAGGTTATCTCTCCAAGACTTATTTATGAAATCTTTAACTTTAATATTACATATATTTAAATTAAGGGTAATAGAGCAATATCAAAGAGTACTGATACATTAAATTGTTTGAAATTGATCTATTTTCTCCTTTAATAAGAAAACATCAAGTAGTAATATTGAAAAGCTATCATATTAAAATGATTTGCTCCCAAGAATTGTCAATCTTTTTTAAATCCGACAAAATGCTTTAACTGGAAAATAGAAGAATATATTGTATTATAAACGAAAGAATGACAGATTTTAGTCAAATTTATCCACCTCTTTAGCTATTTTTATCCAATTCCTAATTTTTGACAATGCTAGTCCAGATAATTTGGCTATGTCATCAATATCAGATATACCTGCTAGATCCGTTATTGATTTTATTCCAGCATTATTCAATCTTTCTGCTGTTTTCACCCCTATACCTTTTATATGACGGAGATCCTTCTCATTTTTAGAGATTTTCTTTGTACTAATGAGCTCTTGAGAAGCCTCTCTCCTTAATAAAATCGTTGCATTTGTTTTTAACTTGCTATATTGACTATGCGTGATAACACCTTTCAAATCCATATCTGATGAATTTATTAAATCATTAACGGTGAAAATTCCAATTTTAGCAAGTTTTTCTGCTGATTTAGCACCTATTCCATGAATAATTGTTATGGGTTGGGATAAAGGATCCATATCTGAAATTGGTTTCACTTCTATTGGTTTTAAAATTCTACCAATAGACGCTAAGATATCAGAAAGCTTTTCCGTTGATACTTTAAGAGTTTGTCTTAATTCTTCTACATTTTCAAAGTCCAAAAGATCAGACTTAGTTAATATACCAATAGAAGCTAATCTTTCTGCTGATTTCGGCCCAATTCCTTTTACTGATAAAATATCATCAGGAATAACTCCTTCCTCTACCTCCTCTTTTATATAAACTTTCTCTGTGGATTCACCTAATATTAATTCAGCTTCTTGAAGCATAGAAGCAAGTTTTTTATCAGTTATTCGCATTATTTCCGCTAATTCGATCCGATCGGTATGATTCCAAAAATCTGTTACAGTGTAAATTGATAATTTTGCCAACCTTGTAGCATAGGTCTTGCCAAGACCTTTGATTTTAGTAACAGGAATATTCTCTGTAACTTCAATTGTTGTGGATAGTTGGCTCCCTTCGACTACAGCAGCTTGTTCTGAGATTGGAATTGGTTCAGTAATTTTAACTTCAACAGGTAATTCAATCATCATGATTGGAACACCACTAGCTAATAATGGTAACTCTACTCGCTTTGTATGTTCTACAAAAAAAAAGGTGCCAAATGGTTGAATTTGATTTTTTTTATCATCAATCCAGACTTGCCATACACCATAATGCTCCTCACGAATGTTTTGAGGGATTGGCCAATTATTAATAGAAATTTCAGAAGACCCCTTCCCGTATCTATTAAACCGAGAATTTTTACGATGATCCAATATTTTTACACGGTAATAATCTGGAATAGAATCCTCTGGAAAATTTATACTAATATTGAGTCTCTGTCCAGGTACGTAAGAGAAGACTTTAGCTAAAGGATCTTCTGTAAGGCAGATACAGATCATCGACATGGTTATAGACCGAAATCACAATTATTTAAGGTGAAGAAAAGGTTATCGCATCCTCCTTCTGATTCGCAAAAGGTTTTTCTTTGACACGTTGAACTAAAAAGAACATTCGTTCAGTATGCGATCCAATAGTAACTTGTAATTCCCAGATACCTAAATGCTTTTCAAGTAAATTCTCTGGTATTAACCAATCTATTACAACTTCATTCGAACCTTTTCCGTAACTAACCAAACGAGCATTTTGCTGTTGATCAATAACTTTAATTTGATATTGATCTGGAACATTGTCATACTCAAATTGAACGGTAAAATGGAGTCTCTGGCCAGGCGTGAATACAAATAAATCTTGTAGTTGATCAGTATTCAACTGAGGAATGATTCTTAGCATATCTAAGCTATCATTTCGATGAATTTACAAAAACCATGAGAAGATAGGGATAATATATGGCGCAGTATATTAGTTTTCATCAATGGGATTTTGTCTTTGTTTAATTAAAAGCCCAAGAAAAAGACCCAAACCGATACAGATTAGGAAAGATGCAGCTAAAAACGCCATTTGATAAGATAGGGCTTCTGAAGTTCCAATAGATATAAGGTAATCCGTAATTGGCCCCGAAATAAGAGTTCCAGATAATCCCCATGATAAAAAGAATGTAGCATTATAAACTCCAAACAACCGTGCCCGCTGTTTTGCAGCTATTAATCGGGATACAAACGCATAAGACGTTGTAGAAACAATAACGTCTGCTAATCCTCTTATAAAATTTCCAAGAAAAATAATTATCAAATTATTTGCAAAAACGATAAGGACTAAGGCAAGAATTGAAAGGATAGATCCTATTATCAGTGTCCTATCTACCCCAAGCATTCTTCCAATATAACCAACCATTAAACCCATCAATATAATAGCTATAGATTGTGTATTAGTAACATATGATAGGAGTTCACTGGATATTCCAAATCCTGATTCTAAATACAGGTATTGAGGAAGTATAATTGCTATACTATTTCTACCAAAGTTTAGAAAAACCATTACTGTAATAAAAATGAGAAATGTAGATAAAGATGTCTTATATGGAGTATTGATTTGAGAAACTTCTTCTGAAGAAAGTGGTTCATAATCTTCTTGGTTTAACTTAACTCCACCCTCGGGAAGCATTAACATAGGAATTATGGATATAAACATCACCAATCCAGCAACAATAAATAAACTACCCTCATAAAACCCCCAGCCTTCGTATTTTAACTCCAATCCATTATAAAGTAATCCACCAAGTAATACACCTCCAATTCTCCCAAGTCCTCCAAAGCTAGATAATTTACCTTGAATGGCATTTCTTTGTTCATATGGATATAAATCGGAGAGTAATGATGTCCATCCAGAATTTGACATTGACCAAAAGATTTCAACTCCACTCAAACCAAGAATTATAATCCACCCAGCAAGGGAAATATCAACGAATCGATGTATAAAAAATACCATCAAAGTACCAATTCCAGCCAGAAGTTCTCCAATCACCACTAAAGTTCTTCTCAACTGTAATTTATCTGAGATTACGCCCCAAACTAGCATTTGGAATAATACATTTAGGATCATTGGTAATGTTGCAAAAAGAGTGGTTTCTGTTACGCTCATATTCAAAAAATATCTCAAATAAATAGACAAATATGTATAAAAAAGACCCCGACGAAACATTGCAAGCATCTGGAACGACGAAAGCCCTAGAAAAACATGAGGAAGTCGAAGGAATTTAGAATCTGTGATTTCAGAGGTAGTTTCATTCAATTTGTTCTTCTCCGTTTAACCAAAGTTTTCGTCTAATACGTTCTTTATTTGTATCCAGACTGCATCGGGGGCGAGATCCCCATCTATAATGATCCAGTTTTTCACTTTAGTAATTCGACGCATTTTTTTATGCATTTTCCGCAATCGTGGTAATTCTTCAAACATTTCCTCCCTACCTCCTCGACCTGAAATGCGTCCTTTTGCGACCTCAGGAGTAACTTCCAAATAGAAAAAAAGTCCACTTGTGGGTAAAACGCGTTCAAATAGATTGTACCCAGCGAATATTAAGGAATTTGGTAAATAACATACTCCAAGTAAATATCTCGAAAAAATGAGAATTCTTGGTTCATGGCGATAATATTTTACTACTGATCTTATAACATCAATAGTATAAAAAATTGCAGCGATGAGGTGTCCTCTCCTTCCTCCTTGTTCTAATGCTTGTTTTGTTTTCCGACCATAAACGTTATCTAGTGCTGGATGGCTACGAATATTAATCAAAAATGACCCCTTTTTGAAAAAATATCTTGCTATATTTATAGCTTGGGTATCCTTACCTGAACCATCTTGACCATCGACAACAATAAATAGAGGTAATTGTTGAAAGGGAAATAAATCCATAAACTATCATTCAAATCATTAAAAGAAGTTTTTATAGACCTTTCTCTGCATTAAGACAATAAGAAGCATTGAAAAGAATGAGGAAGATATCATTCTCAACTTTAATCTCCATGTTGTCCCAAAAAAACCCAAAGCTTTTTGAACTCAAAAAATTGAGAAAAAATGAGCAGTAATTATCAAGAATAACGTATAATTAATGTTTTTTTAAAGAACATTGGACCGTTTGATATAAATTACTAGATTACTGTTTATGATGCCATTCTTTAGCTCAGTAGATGATTGAGAATATAAAAACGCAAAGAAAGTAGAAAAATAATACAAAACCCTTGCAAACAGAATAATTTATATAATTAGGAGCATGAATAAACTGCCAAAAGCGAAAACAAAGCGAAAAACTCCGAAGAAAGAACAAAATCAAAGCGAATCTCCTACTAGTGATATGGTTAGAAGAACAAGATACCCTGGTTCTCATGAAGTTATAGGTGTAGTAATTAGAAACCTTGGTGCTAGAAGAATGGAAGTTTTATGTACAGATCAAGTCAAACGAACAGCACGAATACCTGGAAGATTCCGACGAGGCTATCGAATTAGTATAAATGATGTTGTTCTTGTCGAACCGTGGGATGATCTAAAGGGAGATAAAGCAGATATAACATATCGATATCGAAAAAATGAAATTCGGCCACTTTCAAAGAAATTCAAGAAAGAATTAGATCTTCTAAATGTGGAAATTCCTCAAGTAATATCTTATGAAGATGAACGGCAGTAGGATATGAATTCACTCTAGCTTAAAAAAATTTCTTATTTGGGGAAAGCTTAATGACAAAAGCGATTGCTCATAGAGGATATCGAGTAAATAATGAGCCAGAGAATTCAATTCCTGCTTTCAAAACTGCAATTAATAACCAATGTGATGGCATTGAATTTGATGTCCATTTAACCGCAGATAAACAATTTATTTGCTTCCATGATTATGATCTACTTCAGTTAGGTAAGAAAGAGTATATTAAAGATTTAAGCTATAAAGAATTAACTAATATTGAATTAGATAGTAATGGAGTTACAATCCCAGGTTTAGATCAAATTTTGGAATTATTTGGCAATAAAACTTTATTGAATATAGAAATAAAAACCCCAAGAGGTTGTGCAAGAGAATTAAATGATATACTCACCCAATTTTCCATTCAATTAATTCCAGATAATGTAATTATTTCATCATTCCATCATGTCATCCTCCAAGAAATCAAAAATATAAATAAATCTATACCTACAGCCCTCTTATGCCATTCTCCTTTCAACCAATTGAAAGTTGCCTCTAAATTAGCTTGTGATGCGATTCATCCGTTTTACGATATTATTCCTAATAATTGGAAAATTTTACATTCCCGAGTCTTAACTATTTATTTACATAAATTTGGAGCTCATAGATTATTCAAACTTGCTGAAAAAGAGGGGATTTTAATAAATATTTATATGGAAGAGGGAAATATTGCTTATATTAAATCAGCTATAGAAAAGCAAGTGAATGGAATCATCACAGATAATCCAGAGCAGGTAGTAAAACATAGAATCTAGATTCACAAAATTTAGGTTATATCAACAAGCGATTCTATTTTATTTATTGATGAAAGTATGCTCTCAGGATCCTTAATAGTCAGACTAATTGCACCCTGCGGGCATACTTCGACACATCGACCACATCCTCGGCATAAATCACTAATCTCTGCTCGGTTTTCCCCTAAACTTACCGCGTTAACAAAGCAAATGCCTTCTGTGCAGATTCCACAAAGCAAACATTCTTCTCCCACTTGAACAGACACACCGGGTAGTTTGGTTACCTTATTTGAAATTTTTTGGGATACATGTGGTAGTATACGCCATAAACAACAACATTCACAGCAGTTACATATTGTAAGTAATTTTTTACTTGGCCCCACCTTCAGCCATACTGTATCTAGTTTATTACGTCCAATTAAATGAACCAATCCTGCCTCCCGACATTTTTTAACGTGTTCATGAGCTTCTTGTCGGGTCACTTGACGTCCGAGGCGAGGGTCAATATCAATTGCTGCTTCTCCAAGAAAAAGACAACCGAAATTTGTAGGATAACTATCACACTTAGAAGAGGATCTACAAATACACCAATCCATCACCCAGAGATAGTTTGCTTCGTCAATGAAATGATCTACAACAACAGATGGAAGAATCATATCTCCATGCCTCTCAATTGGTTGATTCACCTTTATGGCCGTATCTTTTGGAAGATAGATAATATCATCTTCATGAAACATCATGTAGTCCAATATTCTCCCAATCAATGGAACTTTAGTAAATTTAGAAAAAAAGAATCTGTGGGGAAACCCTTTCTTAATTAAATTTACAAACCACATTGGTCGAGGCATTTTTTTAAAACTCCTTTTTTCTCAGAGGGATATATTTTAAAGTATGGTATATATTAGTTTGACATTTCTTTCAATAAAGATTGCAATTGGCTTAAATCAGGTTTAATTGGACTAAATACCTTCAATGACTTCAAAACAATTTCTGGATCCTTAAAACCAGTTCCTGTAATGGGGATTACAATTTGATCACTCGCATCAATCGTTCCGTTTTCGTATAACAGTTCTAATCCAGCAATGGCAGCAGTACCTGATGGCTCTCCAAAAATTCCCTCGTATTTTGCCAACCATCTTTGAGTTCGGATAATGTCTACTTCATTTACTGCAATACCTGTTCCTTTACTTTCATAGATAGCCTCTAAAGCGGAATCAGCATCCCAGGGGTGAGGATCTGCTAACCCGCCAGCTACAGTATTAGGAGTCTTAGTCCAATCTATGAATTCGAGTGGAGGAATGTTTCTTTTTGCTGCTTCCACAATCGGTGAGCATTCCTCTGGTTGAACAGCTACCATTTTAGGAATTGCGTTGATATAATCGAGTTGCTTAAACTCATCAAATCCTTTGTAAGTCCCCCATAATAATCCTCCACTACCTGTATTGCATAATATCCAATCTGGTGATTCCCAGTTGAATTGCTCTGCAATCTCGAAACCAAGGCTTTTTGTCCCTATAGCTTGGAAAGGATTGAAAGGACCAAATGATGGGCATGGGGTCCAACCGTATTCTTTATAAGCAGCCTTAAACAGTGTTACGGTTGGATCTATGCCTTCTTCTACTATAGAGACACGAATGACTTTAGCACCCAAGAATGAAAGTTGAGCTATCTTTCCTTGGGGAGCAGCTTCTGGTACAAAAACCACCACTTCTTTACCTGCACGAGCTCCATAGGTTGCTAAAGCAGCAGCAGCATTACCAGAAGATGCAGCAGTTAATGTCTCTGTACCTAATTCTTTAGCTTTTGATACGCCAATCGATATCGGACGATCTTTAAAACTTCCAGATGGATTACCTATTTCAATTTTGAGAAATAAATTTTTCATTCCAATTTTCTTTGCCAAGCGTTCAGCACGAAATAAAGGAGTTCCACCAGCACCTAAATTTATAAGGTTTTTGCTATTCTTTAAAGGGTAAAATTCAATATATTTTTCGTGATTAAATGGACGTCTCATTAAATCAGATTTTGAAAGTGATTCACTCAATCTTTCATAATCAAAGTTTATTCTTAGCCGAAAATTACAGGCACATTGATTTAAAATAAAATCTTCTTCTTTTACTGTTTTGTGGCACTTAGGACATACTAAATTTGAATTATAAAAACCAGAGTGATTAGTGTTCATTAACAAAACCTACCTAATTTATATTCAAAAATTTGGTTTTAACATATATTTATATTAGATTGCGTGATCTTATTTCCGTTAAATCATAGTATTGAGATTCCAATAACGATTTTGAGACTTTAAGCAACCTTTACTTACTCTGAAATTTTGTCCAATTATTTTAATACTAATAAATGACAAATTTTGGAAAGTTTTAAGGAATTTTCCAAATTCAATAGAAAGTGTGTTATAATAAATTATTTCTTCTATAAACCAATTATAAAGAGGATTATTTTCTTAAAATTTTAAAGAGGTGTTATTTGTATGGAAGTAATGGAACCAATTTCTCGGTCATCAGCATTGATAAACAAAGAGGACTGTTGCATATTAATTATTGATGTCCAAATCTGCTTCATGAAGGGATTAAAAGATGAAAATTCTGAAATATTCCTAAATAAAATGAAACATCTTATAAGGATTTCTCAGGTCTTAGATATACCAATAATAATTACTGCTGAAAACATTCAAGAAAACGGCACGGTTCATGAAGAAATTCTAAGAATTTTAGAATATAAAGTAAAGATATTTGATAAATTTATTTATTCTTGTTGGGGTCAAAAAGATATTCAAGATGAAATTAAAAAACATCAAAAAAGAGTTGTTATTCTTTGTGGATTAGAAACTGATGTTTGTATTATGCAAACAGCTATCGATCTTTTAGATAATGGTTATCGTGTTGTTTTATTGTCTGATCTCACTTTTTCTCGGAATATGACTGAGCACCAATTAGGTTTGAAGCGGATAGAATCTCAAGGCGCAATAGTATCACTATTGAAAACGTGGCAGGAAGAAATAACTGCAGGAATAAGAACAAAAATTAATAAAATTATTAAAATGCATAACCTGGACAATATTTAATCTAATAGATTATTTAAAGAGATAAGACAATAAAACCATA
This sequence comes from Candidatus Heimdallarchaeota archaeon, assembly GCA_011364965.1. Classification (GTDB taxonomy): domain Archaea; phylum Asgardarchaeota; class Heimdallarchaeia; order Hodarchaeales; family Hodarchaeaceae; genus Hodarchaeum. Next base: position 637,204 of record RDOB01000002.1, on the reverse strand, counting down.
AAGTTGAAGATCCCAAAACTATTAGAGCTATTATAATATAGTACGATTCAAAATCCTTCTAAAACCTTTTAAACTGCTTACTATAACATAAGAAATGGAGGATCGGTTTGTATGAATATCAAGGATGTCACAATTAATTATCTAAAGAAAAATGAAAAAAATTCCATATTAATAGCAGTTACTTATCTGATTCTAATTGCTATAACATTAATCAAACCAAAAGGATTCCCAATAACAAATTTAATGAACACTTATGGTCAATTTGCAGTGGCAGTAACAGCATTCATTCTTCTGCTTTTAATTGGTGGATTTCTTTTATATCGCTATTTTAGTAAAACTAAACCATTGAAAGGTAAACCAGACTATCTCATTATTTGGGGTATCTCATTTCTAATTTTCTCTCTTTTATACCTGGGTTTAAGTTTGGAAGCTTTAGGATTCATTTCTTTTAATACCTCAGACCCTTTAAGTTACATCTTTTGGTATTCTCCAATAATTATCTGGTTAGCTTGCTTTTGGGTTGGTCTAGGTAAAATTAAAAGGTTTGAATCAAATTTAGTATATATTCCAGCACTTTTGATCCTGGTTTTAGGAGAAATAGGGTTTATAATATCATTATTAATCTTAGAAGACATTTTTGGGATGTATGGATTCTTCTTTTTAATAGTTATTCCCATAGTATTGATTTATGCACTTTATTGGTATAATTTGGGAAAGAATTCAGATCTATCCTCTCCATTTATTATTGCACTTGGTTTTATTATCTTAGCTATCTCATTCTCAGGTTGGGTTTTTTGGTATTTTAGCGATGTAATGTACATTCATTATATTTGGACGAACATGATGAATATTTCCTTCGCTCTGATTTTCGCTGGATTCCTTAGATTACCCAAAGAACTGCTAACCATGTTTTAATCTGGTTAATAGGTGTTCTTGAATAAAAATTCATGGTACGCTGATTTAAATGGAATTTGGTGCTCATTGTGAATATAACTCGCTAAAAAAAGTCTTAATGTACCGTCCTGGAGAAGAATGCAAAAAAATTACAGTTAATTCTTTTAAGGAATTTTCTTTTAGGGATGTTGTATTCTGGAAGCGATTTCAAGAAGAGCATGATAATTTTTCCAGAACATTACTTGAAAATGGAATTAAAGTCATTTTTTTGAATGATTTGCTCACAGAAAAAGAAATAGCAGTTATTAATCCAAATTTGACTTATGTACGTGATATTTGTGCCGTAACCAAAGGGGGATATATCCAAATGAATATGAAACATAATGTGAGATCAATCGAACCATTATTAATCTCTTATGCTCTCCAAAAACTTAAAATCCCTAAATTAATGGAAATTGAATCTCCTGACGTGGTAGAAGGAGGGGATCTTGTCTTTCCTGATGATAATACATTACTCATTGGATATGGTACAAGAACAACTGAACGAAGTGCCAAAAAAGTAAGTAAAATATTACTTGAGAAGGAACTTGTACATACTGTGGTTTTAGTTCCTCTTCCCTCATGGCGAATTCATCTCGATGGAGGAATAATGTTTCTAGATAAAGACCTTTTTGTTTACCATCCTGCCTCGATCTCTACCTATCCGGCCCGAATTTTACGAAAAAATGAACCTATAGAACTAATGACTTTATTGGAGTTTCTAAATGAAAAATATGAGGCAAGAAACATAAAAATAACAGATAATGAGTTATATCTATTTGGAGCAAACATATTTTGCCTTGAAAGAAGAAAATGTGTTATTTATGAATGGAATGAACGAATAATACATGAATTACGAGACCAATCAGTTGAGGTAATTCCAATTAAAGGAAGTGAACTATCTAGAGGCGGAGGGGGCCCTCATTGTATGACATTACCATTATTAAGGATATAAAAGAGGAATACGTTTGACTAATCAATTATATGCCTGTTTAACATTCGATTTTGATGCTGAAAGTGTACAGATTCGCCAATTGGAAGAACAAGGAAGAATATCCAAAGGTCAATTTGCTGTACGAAGAGGAATGCCACGAATTCTTACTCTGCTTAGGAAATATGATATCAAAGCAACATTCTTCACATGTGGATGGGTAGTAGAACAGTATCCAAATTCGGTTGAAAAAATCATCGAAGAGGGACATGAACTAGCAGCTCATGGGTATTTGCATGAATATATGGATAAATTATCTGTTTTTGAAGAAGAAATAGTAATTGAGAGAATGACGAGGCCATTAGAGAAGTTTGTTGACAAAGTTAAGGGATTCAGAGCACCATATTGGAGACTTTCTCCTAATACTTTGGAATTAATAGCAAAAGCGGGATACATTTATGATTCCAGTTTATTTAATGATGATCGTCCATATATTCTTACCCTACCAGATTCAAAAAAATTAGTTGAATTTCCTGTTGAATGGTATTTGGATGATTGGCAAGTTTTTGAAACATACCAACATTCACCTTCCTCAGTTTTAGAAATCTGGAAATCACAATTTGACGCATTTTCAAACGATGATGATATTCCTCTTAATCGTCGAGTATTTTGTTTAACAAATCATCCAGCAGCTATCGGTCATGCTTATAGATTGAATGTATTAGAAGATCTTATCAAACACATGAAAACAAAAAATGTTATTTTTAGTCGAATGTCCGATGTTGCAGAGGGAATTCTTCAAGATCACGAAATATCGGATTAGCTTCTCTTATAGCTTGACTTGAAGAAGATAGATTAAATAAACTAGAATTTCAGTTTATTCATCATGAAAGAAGCAATAATGAAAGCTGCATCTGAGCTAAAGAATGACTTGATTTTATTCACAAGAGATATAATAGCAATTCCATCCCTTTCTAACAATGAAGAAGCAGTCATTCAGAGAATAAAGCAAGAAATGGAAAGAATTGGGTATGAAAATATTTTTATTGATGGAATGGGTAATTTAATAGGCCAATTAGGCCATGGAGAGAGAATTCTAGCCATAGAAGGACATGTGGATACTGTTGATGTAGGAAATTTAGAAAAGTGGAATTTCGATCCTTATAAGGGGATAATAAAGAATGGAATTATTTATGGGCGAGGCGCTTGTGATATGAAAGGATCTATTGCATCTTTAGTTTATACTGGAGCCATATTAAAGAAAATAGGAATTCCCAGAGGTCTTAAATTTCTAGCAATAGCATCTGTTATGGAAGAAATATACGAAGGATTAAACTGGCAATATATCATTAAAGAAAACAAAATATCCCCTGATGCAGTCATAATAGCAGAACCATCCAATCTAAAAATTGCATATGGACAACGAGGTCGTGTAGATTTAAAAATTCAAACATCTGGTGTTTCCTGTCACAGTGCATCTCCTGAACAAGGAGAAAATGCTATATATAAAATTGCACCAATAATACTGGACATTGAAGAAATGAACACGACCTTTCCTATCGATTCTACTTTTGGAAAACCATGTATCTCTGTAACTGACATATATTCAACGGCAGTTAATCAGAATGCAATACCAGACAGCGTTACTATCCATATCGATAGAAGATTAACACCACAAGAGTCTAAAACTGAGGAAGATGTTCTTAAAGAGATAAGATATTTAAAAACAGTAAAAACAGCAAACGCAACAGTATATATTCCAGAATATGAATATAAAAGTAGATCAGGTTCTAATCATCAAATTAAAGCGTTTTATCCTTCTTGGTATATGGATACTTCACATCCTCTAATTCAAACCGCAATTAAAGCTTATCAATTGCAATTCAATGAAGAACCAGAATTATACATCTGGCCCTTCTCTACTAACGGTGTTGGATGTAAAGGATTATTTAATATACCAACATTTGGCTTTGGACCTGGAAATGAAAAATATGCCCATACAGAGGAGGATCAGGTTCCAATTGAACATTTGATTAAAGCTTTGGAATTTTATGCTTCATTTGCTATATTATGGGGAAATATTCCTTGATACTCACTTCCTACTTTTTCATCCTTTTCTCGACTTGTGCAATAGCTTCTTCTACTATCATAATGCCAGTTTTGACTAATTCATGAGTAATAATAAGGGGTGGAAGGAATCTCACAACATTATCATAATGACCACCTACTTCAATAATCACTCCTTCTTGAAAACATTTATTTCGTATTTCTGCAGCTAAAGCACTTGAAGGTATTTTCAATTCCTTATTACTAACAATCTCAATTCCAGTCATTAGTCCTTTTCCTCTAACCTCACCAACAATATCAGAGGTTTTTTCCAATTTCTTTAGATAATCTAACATGAATTTACCTGTGGATAAAACGTGACTTCCAAGATCATTGTCTATCATGAAATTAATACAAGCCAAACCAGCAGCCATTGCAGTTACATTACCTCTAAACGTACCTATGTGAGCACCCTTATGCCAGATATCTAATTCCTCACGATAAGCAATAGCAGAAAGTGGAAAACCACCTCCTAAGGCTTTTGACATTGTTATAATATCTGGTGTGGCCGATGAGTGTTCAAATGAAAATAATTTTCCAGTTCTATAGAAACCAGATTGAATTTCATCAAATATTATAGGTACATCATATTTTCTATTAATTTCTTCTATGGATTTTATAAACTTTTCAGGAGGAACGATAGACCCGCCCTCTCCTTGAATTGGCTCAATAATTGTTGCTGCAGGGTGAACTACTCCTGAATGAGGATCAGCTAGAACGTGTTCATAAAAGGAAATACACTGAAACTTGCACTGCTTTCTATCCTGATTAAAAATGCAGCGATAACAATATGCATAAGGTACAAAATGAACTTCTGGCAACATTGGCAAGTATTTTTCTTTCCAGAAGCTTCCTGATGTTAAGGAACATGCTCCAGCAGTCATACCATGATAAGCCCCCTCAAAAGAAAGGAGTGTATGGCGTTTTGTAATGATTTTTGCCAATTTAACGGCCATTTCTACCGCATCTGAACCAGTTGGACCACCAAATTGTACTTTAATATTGTTTTTAAGTTTCTCTGGCAAGATATCTCGTAATTTTTCAATTAACTCAATTCTTATCTTTGTTGGAAAATCCAAGGTATGGGTGATTTTTTTAAGTTGAGTTTCCACAGCTTTCGTGATAAAGGGATTACAATGACCTAATGCAAGTACACCTGCACCAGAAAAGAAATCAATAAAAATATTTCCATCAGGATCTTTTATCGTAGCACCAAATCCTTCTTCCATAACAAAAGGAATATTACGAGGATAAGATAACGCTTTTCCTTCAATAGCTAATTGTTTTTGCAAAATCTTTTTTGATATCAATCCAGGTATCTTTCCAGTTATTTTAGGAGCGTCTTCAAAACTTAAATCTTCAAATTTCATATTTTACACACAGTTCCTTATTAAATAGAACAAATTTTATGTTATTCGAGAGTTTAATATAAAATAATTCTTTTTAAAAATTCGTTATATTTAATAATTTGGAGATAAAATTATTTTTGAACCTATTAGAGATTTTAGGAACCTGGTTCATTGTCGCATTTCTAGGTATAACTCTTGCTGCGCCTTTGGGGCCTATCAATGTAGAAATGATTAAGCAGGCTCTTAATATATCATATGGTCATAAGGTTGCTTGGCTTTCCTCAATTTTGATTGGAATAGGCGCCATGACTGGAGACTTTTTTATGGCGTTTATGGCCCTAACTATTGGAGGAGAAACCTTGGAAGATATTTTTTCTAATCCTTTGATTAAGCTAATACTTTTTGTAATTAATATATTGATTCTGGGATATTTGGGCATCTCAAGCCTTTTAAAAAAAACAGAGGGAATAATTAGTATTGATAACACAAATCTAATTAGTACTTCAAAGAACCAAATTAATATTTCACGATACTTATCAAATCGGTACATAACTGGTTTATCAGTTGTAATTAGCTCTCCATGGTCATACCTATGGTGGATTTCAGCTGGAACAATAATATTATTTAGTGATTTTAACGCTCCTGATTTAGTATCACGTCTGATTATTGTATTAATGTTTTTATCAGGAATTCTTGCATGGGTTCTCATATTTACTACTTTTTTAGCAGTCATTAGACGATCACCAAATCCAAGATTCTTTAACTGGATTACGAAGGGTTCTGCTATTATTTTATTATTCTTTGCCATATTAATTATCGGAGAAGCCGTGGAAAGCTTGGAGGAATTACTCTCACTAAATTAATTAAAAACAAAAAATTCAATAACACTTGTTTGTTTGCTATATTTTTGACTTTACCATTCTACATGGCCATTATCAGAAGTCTAATATATTTTGGTGGTGATATTAATTTCATTACAAAAAAAAGAGGGTGTTGAGCTTGTTGATCTTCCAGAGGAATGGGGTGGGGTTATTCCATTGCATGTATTTATCGAAGAAGCGAAAAAACTAGTTTTTGAAGCTGAAAAAGCAGGAGTCTTATTTAGACTTCTCGGAGGATTAGCCATACGGTTACATGTGCAGCCACACGGTCTTGAAGGACTTTATAAAAGTCTGAAACGACTAGGAGATGACGAGATTGAGATTACAGATATTGATGGAGCGATTTCATATAAAGATATGAAAGGTATGGACAAATTCATAGGAAAAATGGGATATATTAAACGTAAACCAACACTAAGTTCTACTGCAAGTCAAAGACGAATATATCTTCATCCAAAAAACTGGTGGTTCATCGATTGTTTTTATGGTTCAATAAAATTTAATCATGATATTGAATTAGATAATTCACGCTTAAAATTAGATTCCCCCACACTACCATTAGCAGAACTATTTTTGGGCAAAACACAAATTGTTTTTATGAACTATAAAGATTTAGTTGATACTATGATGCTCTTAATTCCCCATAAAATTAGCTATTCTGATGAACCCGAAGCTATCAATATCAAATACATTGGTGAGAAATATTTGAGTAAAGGTACCTATGCGTGGGGATTCTATCATACAGTAACTACTAATTTAGCGAAAATAAAGGATATATTACCTAGTTTTAATGAGCTTAATGAAGATCAAAAAATGAATATTTCCACAAAAATTAATGAAATACTGGAGTATTTTTCGCAAATTGAGAAGAATCGAGCTTGGAGAGCGAGAGCAAAAATAGGATCGACGAAAAAATGGTATCGTCCTGTTGAAACAACTCAAACGGTTGGAGAGTTTGGTATTTTTAGTGGGAAACACCTCTTTGAAAAGCCAAAACCATAATTGATAGAGCTTACCAATATAATCAAATAAGTTAGAATTTTATCGGGTTCTAGCATCAACCCGTACAGGTTTTTCTCGTTTAATATTTTTTAAACGGCTTCCTTGATCGATTGAGATAAATGGACTTAAATAATCTATCAATTGTTGAACTTTTGATTTTCCATCTTCAGTAAGACCAGAATAATTTAAAACTTCTTTTAAATTTCTAACTGCTGTTGTTGGAAACTCGTACTTATCTTTAGCTATTTTTTCGAGAAAATTGGTACCTATACTAAAATTTATGTCCTCAGTGACTTGAGGTTCAATAAAAATCGAATCAAATTCTTTTATTTCACATCCTGATTTATTTAAAACACTAGAAATATCTTGGATATCTTTAAAATCAAAATCATCAGGATGGATAGGATTAACTTTAAGGGCAATTTGGAATCCCGGAGGACATATTAGTGAATCAAAATAATTTTTTGGCAAATCTTCTATCTTGAATAACCAACACATCCTGATACCATCAATGAAGAGCTCCACTTTTTGAAATTCGACATCTTTCACATTCTTCCTCCTTCCATGCATTATATCTTCGATTTCAGAGTCAGTTAGCTCCCTGCTTGGACGATAAAATTCCCTTCTTGGATTCGAATACATATTTTGTATATTATTAAAGGTTTTATAGGGAATAAATCCTAATTTTTCAAGGATTTCCTGAATAGATTTATCAGCAGCTTTTGGAAGGAAAAATTCAATATCGCTCATTATCCGATAATCTAGCTTTCCTCCAAGCATGTGATAAATAGCTCCGCCGCCCCAAAGAAAACAGGGGAGAGATTTTTTTTTACATTCCTGAAGGATCAAGTAACCTACTTTCATAAGCTTATCATTTTGTACTTTTAATGATGGATCCATTTTTGGGCCTCAAAAATGCAGTTTTTAATGTTATTTTTTATCAGGATGAAGATATTAAAAGTTTTTGTTTGAATTTATTCTCCTCTTTAATTAAATGATCCTTATCCTTGAATTAAATTTAAGCTTCAACCCTTTGCATTGCTTTCAGTTCACCTTTTTCCAATTCCACTAAATATCCTTTAAGAATAGCCTCAGAATATTCACTCCCCGGATTAATGCAATACGTGCGTCCAATTTTGACAGACCCAGGTGATTCATGAATATGTCCATGCAACGAAACAATAGGTTGATATTTTTCTATAGCTTCCCTGACCGCTTTTGAACCTGTTGCGCCTCTAATGGGTTCTCCACCTCTCCAACCCACATACGTAAGATCTGGATTCAATAATGGAGCTTCATCGATTTTGCTTTCATAAGGAGGACAATGGAAACAGAATACAGAATTTTCAATGTTATTTACTAATGAAACCAATTCTTCTATTTTCTCTTTTATATTTTCTTCATTACATTCGCGATATGTATCCCAAGGAGTCGGTGTTGTCCAACCATAACTTATCATTTCATGATCATTATCTAAATCAATTTTTGCCATTTCCCCATAAATAACACGCGGATCTTTCTTGATTATCTCGTCAATTGCAAATTTATCATCATTTCCGGGACAAATTATAATTTTCGTTCCTTCAGGAACTCGTCTACTACCATCTATAACATCATCAACCATATCAATCCATTTTTGCAATCCCTCAGCTTCAACACGATCAAAAAGCTTATCAAGTGCTCCCCCTTTTTTTAATTTTTGAATCCCATCTTCTTCTTCAAGAGATTCTGCTAAATCCTCATTCTCTCTAGCAGTTAAACGAGTTGGATAACAACCAGCCATTCGAGCTCTTTTTTCAAAATCAACAATTTCTTCTTCTGTTTTCATGATAACTTCTTGATCTACTGTCCCGTAGATACTACCTTTCCAAGTTCCGTCAGATTGTTGCAAAATAGGAACAATTCTTTTCCCTGTTATGTCTCCACCCATGATAATTGTATCCACTTTTAAATATCGTGGAGTATTTAGAAATTTTCTCCAAACCGCCTCGGATCCATGTATATCTGTACAAAAGAAAAATCTCACCATTTACTTCACCAATTTAATCATATTTCTAGAATTTTATTGATATTTCAATAGGTAACGTACGTAATTTCAAATAATTAGGAATAGGAATAATAGTTATTTAATTATTATGCTGAATCATGATTATAATTACATTATATTTAATGAAAAAGGAAAGTTTTTTAATCTGCCCCTAGTCCCTTTTGTTTTTGTGTTAAGTGCTTCTAAATATCTATTCAATGAAATTAAACAGGAGCATTTTTCATGAATTGGGATTGTAGGTCGAAATAAGACATTGATAAATTTGTTTTAATCGATTTTACAATAATTACTTAGTAGACAATTAATAGAAATTTCTAAAAGGTGAAATTAATAAATGTCTGAGAGTAAGACATATGTGAGGGATGCAACAGGTTTAGTTAGAGAAATAGGAGTCGTTACCGCTACAATATTCATTTTGAGTAATGTTATAGGCGGTGGATGGCAAAAACGAGTGTTTCAAACAACAGGCTGGGCACCATTACACCCCGATGATATGTTTTTACCAGTAGACCCTCTAGTTATCGCATTTCTCTTAACTGGCATTGCTGCTCTCGCAACTGTATTTGTTTTTGCAGTAATGGCAACTGCCATGCCTAGAGCAGGTGGCGGATACGTCTATATATCAAGAACCATTAGTCCAGGTGTTGGCTTTTTATCAGCTTGGGCTGAGTTCTTAGGTATTGCGATTTCTTATGGGTTAATTGCTGTGGCAGTAATAGATTTTTCTTTTCTATTTCTGCCCGTAGCCTTTGGTGAAGTCTATTTCAATATTGGATTCCTTCTTGATATCTTTGATGCGTTGAACAATCCGTTCTGGAAACTCATTATAGGTATTATTTTCATATTCGCTTTTGCAGCTATAGCATACTTTGGTACTTCAATGACAGGAAAGTTCCTCCATGCAATGTTCTGGATTCCCGCAGTAATAACAATTGGCATTTACTTTTCCTTACTATTCGGTGCATTTAATGAGGCAGCTATGGTCAGTGGAATTACGCATGTTACTGGAGCAGCACCTAATGCATGGATTCAGGACGCAATTAATTCAGGAATTGACGCTTCACGAGCGCCTAATTACTTCAGCGCAGTTAACACAGCAATATTGGGTGCATACTGGTCTTGGATCGGATATGCTGCTATTTCATTCGCGGCTGGTGAAGTCAAAGAATCTAACAAATCCTTACCAATAAGTCATCTGGGAGCTGGATTTATTATCCTATTCGTATATATGACTGTGAGTACGCTTCTTAGTATGGCTGCTTCTGTTGGAGATGTAAATGGTTGGACTTTCTTCCAAGCTCTAGGATTCAATAATTATGGAGCTACTACTTCAGATCCAACATTAACAGGATTTGGTTGGATGCCGTTCGTCGCTGTCATGGCAGCTGACGGATTAGGGTTTGCTTTAGGTGGAATTGTTCCATTGTTGTTCGCGATTGCAGCAGTTCTTTGGTTAGCAAATGACCTTCCGCCATTCGTAACTACTTCGTCCCGTATTTTATTCGCTATGTCATTTGACAGAGCTTTACCCGAAGCTTTTGCTAAAGTGGATGAACGATGGCACAGCCCTACAAATGCCATTATGTTTACTGCAATTGTCGCGGTATTTGGAGCTTTCTCTGAAAGTGGTTTCTTCACTCCAGGTGGAGTTCTTGATATTCCTATTCTAGCTGATCTGTTTGGAAATGGTATTACAGCCACAGATCTGTTTGATGGTATCTTCTTCACCATGGCATGTGTAGCTGCAATAGTTCTGCCAAAAAGACTAAAAGATGTCTATGACAGGGCGCCGTGGAAGCCTAAGTTGGGAAGCCGTGAACTTGTTGTTGTGATCGGTTGGGTAGCACTGATAGCGAATATATATTTGGACTTAATAATACTAGGTGAATTCGGTATCCTAGCAACATTAGATGTTGTTTTAGGCATTGATCCAATTCCATTCGTTCCCCCGTTAGTTCCTGTAATATTTTACGGTGATTGGGGAACTGGACTGATACCTGATTTTGCTGCAGCGGATATTTTAGCCACATTCAACTGGGGCTTCTGGACGGTCGTTGTATTAATTCTGATTGGATTGGTAATATATCTAGTCATGAAGAATTATTACAGTAAACGCGGTGTAGATTTTACAACAATTTATGCTTCCATTCCCCCCGAATAAAACAAACAAACTCCTCCCCCCTTTTTTTTCTTTTTTTTCCTTTTTTTTCTTTTTTTAGAAAGAGATCAATATAAGTGAAATACTCTTAATTTTTTAGAATCAAATAATGGAAATTATCAGTTTTACATAAGTTAACATTCTTCTAAAGAAAAAAACTTAAATAACTTTCAAACTTTAGATATTTGTGTCTTCCATTAATATTTCAAATAACGAACGATATCTGCGTTATATAGAAAATGAATTAATGATTAAAGGTGGCCGTTGGATCGCTAGTTTTGATGTAGCAATTAGAGATTTTGATATTGCCACCACACTGAAGAAGAAAGCCACATTTGATCAAAAAAAGAAATTTGACGCATTAATTTTTGGTGGGGTTCGTAATAAAGGATTTGTTCTTTCTAAAGCCTTTGCATTTATGGCGAGCCCAACATATCGAGTTGGATGCTCGGTAATCTACCTTGAAAAAGCACCATCTATAAAATGGTCGACTTTAGTCGAAAATATTCGTGATGCAACAACTGTAATGAGTGCAATGGAATTTGAATGGATGTGGTTATTATTCTTTGGTGAGGGTAACCTTATTTCCAAGGTAGAAAAAGGTATAACAACCTATAAATCTCGTACTTTAGGTTTACTTTATGCAGATCTTAAAAATAAGGTAATAATAAATTCAAATACGTTTATTAGTAGACATGGGGCGAAATTATTTAATCCTATAAACTTGGATAAAAAGTATTCTAGCTTTAAGTTTTGGGTAAAGAAATAAGGGTTGTTAAAATGGAACAATCAAAGGTACAAGAAATCGATCCAATTTTTGAAGAAATATTCCCAATAATTCATAAAACAAAAGGTTATTTTTCAATAATTATGATTTTTCTAATCATATTTGCATTAGAGATCCTAGGATTCACTTCACTTCGATATCAAATTGCTCAAATATTTGGGGAAGAATACATTGTAATTGATATTTTTTCCGTTATTGTTCAAATTATGGGAGCAGTAACACTCTCATATCTTTATTATACTCGATATCTTAAACGGGAATTAGTTTTTGACAAGAACACGATAATTTTTAAAATTGGAAAACGTAAATATGAATATAAATGGGATGAATTTTCTTTTGTAAGCTTATCAATTGCATCATCACACATTGGAGCCAAAGGGTTTAGTATTCGTCTTTATGAAAGCGATTTAGAGGGAGAATATGTAGATTTACCTGTATATCGATTTCCAACTATCACTGACATTTTTGATCTAAGAATAAAAATTGATAGAAAAATCAAATCACTTAAAAATTTGTGAGATAATTTCCTACTTAAAATCCCTTTTATCTTTCTCAATGGTTTTATCTTTTACAATTCTCTGGGTCTCTCGCTGTTTTGAATAGTATCCTGATTTCCCCAATTTTGTAATAATTGTTGTTAAATCAAATAGTATATCAATTAAGAATTTTGGATTTAATCCTTCTCTCATTTCTGCTACTAAATGTATCGAAGGGGATTCTAACGGATAATATGAGATTCTAACGATAAAGTTTCTTTGAGCATATATTTTCTTAAGAATGGTTTTATCTTCTCTAAAACATGCGAGAAATAAATTCTTATCGTTTGTTTTGATAATGAAAAATTGTTTAATTTTATCCCCTAATTCGATTGTCTCTAACGTTTGAAGCATATCACTTAAAGCCTTAATACGTTTCATATCATTTTTCTGAAGTATTTCAAGCTGATAGCGCTTCACAACGTTATCTGATGGATCTGCTTCAAGAAGAACATAATCATGAATATTTCTTAAGATTGCTCCTGCTTTACTTAGTATTAAATGACGTTTTACCATAGTGAAATGCAATCTAAAATTCCTTAAGGATAAATTTTCTTTTGTTTCACCTAAATATGTTCTACCAACTGTGCTATGTTCTTTAAGGTCGAGATTATTTACTCTTCCTTCAATTGCTTCATTAAATTTAGAAGAAAATTGATTCATTAGATATATATTCTTTTTTTTCCCCACAAAATATATTGCAATCCCTATCAAAAAAGCAAAAAAAGTTAAAATAAAACTTGGCAAGTAATAAAGAAAATAGTTGAAGAAAACATCTATCATAGACATAATTAACCGCCTGAGTAAGATCGAATCTTTAAAAGCATAAATTCTCCTGTCCTTACTTGTTTGCTTGAAAAATTAAATTTATTTTGGTTAATAAAAAATAAATAACAAAAGTAACAGGAATAATACTACTGTTTTGCAAGAAATATATAATCCCTTTGAAATCATAGCTACATTCACATTTGTGGAAGGAATGCCAAATAATGTCCTGATTCAGTGAAAGGACTTTTAAAAGTTGAATTAGGGGTATATGGATTTTAAGTGTAACTTTTCGTAAAGATTATCCTAGGTAGAATCATCGTTGATAACCAATGGAGATAAATTTTCACATTTTCCCTTTTCTTATTAAACTTGAAAGAAAGGAGAAAGTATAATGAAAAGCCTCCATCCTTTGAAAAATGTGTTAGATTCGTTAAGAAAAGTTTAAAAGGATAAAATTGCCGTGTAGTGGCTTACCCTCATAAAAAATAATGAGAAAATTAAAACTTGAAATGTATACGAAATGAATCAATTTCGGTGAACTATATGAAAAAAGATGCTCTATACATACTAGTCGGTGCTGCAATTCTTATAATTATCGGAATTGTAGGGATTGTCATCTTAGGAGACGAGAATTCGGCTTTTGCTGACTTGAACCTGAGCACAGGGTTCGGACTTATACCAGACACAATTCTAGGGCTTCCAATAGGGTGGGTCGCTTCTGGCCTCCTATTAGTGATTGCAGTAATATTATTCTATGTATTTGTTTGGAAAAAGAAGGAGTGAAAAAATATGGGACTACCAATCGATCCAATTCCATCATTTGAGTTCGAACTTTGGCCAAAATCTTCTAAAGCCATTGTCTCGTCGGTACTAATAGCAGTTGCTTTCACAGCTTGTGCTCAAGTCGCAGAAAGAGTTGATACAGCTTTAACAGGCGGTTCTGTGTTAATATTTGGTAATATTAATTTATTTACTTGGCTTGTTATTGGTTGCTGCCTCTTTGGTATGACTGGTGCGCTAATTGTTGCAAATATCAATCCGATTGTTGCAAACTTGACAGCTACTGGCCCACTAGCACCAATCTGGTTTATTGAAAACACAATCAACGGGATTATTATCGTTGCCGTGCTTCGTTTATTTGGTGTTGGTGAAAAAGAAATAACATTTGAAAAATTCTTAATTGCAGGACTAGCTGGTTTTCCCGGATTATTCCCTGAATTATTCGCTATCATCCTGATCTGGGGTGGTACTATTGACTTCTTCTTAATCGCATGTGTGATTATTTTCATTTCAGTAGGAATAGGTACAGCAATAGGATTCTTCATTACGAGATCAATTGTAAGAAGCGAAGTTCTCTGGCGATAAGAAAATTAGCTTAATCTTTCAGAAACTTCTTCTCCCCTTTTTTTTATAGCTCATGAATATAATAAAATGCTTTTAAATTAAATTCTTTCATTATTAACTAAGCAAAGCTTCAGTTGAAGCTCTTTTACCTGATAGACTAACAAAAGAGCTGTTGGGGATACCTTTTCAATAATTTAGGAAGATCGTCAAGATACCTTCAGCGGTGAAAGTTATCGACTTGATGTTGATAATACTGTAAATCAGATCAGAAATGCTAAAAGATCCCTTAGTAGATCTCAAACTGAGCATAAAACTTCAAAAAATAATCATAATCGATATTTTATATTCATCAGGAGATAAAAACACTGACAATGCACAAAATCCCACTCATTGAATTGAAAGATATCAAATTTCAATATAGACGAGGCACTGAACCTTTATTTGAGGGATTAAATCTATCGATTTCAGAAAATGAGTTTGTAGGAATTGTTGGAGAAACAGGTGTAGGAAAAACTTCCCTATTATATTTAATTAATGGAGTTATTCCTCAATTCTATACAGCTAAAGTTTTAGACGGAGAAATATTATATAAAGGAAAGCCCCTTGGTGAAAACGCACTAGGTACAATTTCACAGGAAGTTGGTTTAGTTCTCGATGATCCCGAAGCTCAATTATTTAATCTATACGTAAAAGATGAATTAGCCTGGGGACCAGAAAATCTCGGTTTAACCCAAGATGAAATCGAACGAAGAAGGCAAGAAGCAACTGAACGATTTCAACTTCAAGATCTTTATAATCGAACCACCTATGGACTCAGTGGAGGAGAAAAACAAAAAATCGCAATTGCTTCTGTCTCCACGCTTTATCCCAAAGTAATGATGCTAGATGAACCAACTTCCGGCTTAGATCCGTCAGGAACAGAATTAGTATTTGATGCCGTCAGAACGATGGCAAAAAAGCTAGATATGACCATTTTGATGGTTGAACATAAGATTGAAGAACTAGCAGATTATTGCGATAGAATGATTTTATTAAAAGGTGGTAAAATAGCATTAGATCTTCCTCCAGATCAATTCTTTGAAGAAGCCGACACTTTAGGACAAAGCGGAATACTACCACCTCAAGTTACTAGATTAGGACAAAATTTGAGGAAGAAAGGATTTAATATCCACCCCCCATTAAATCTAAGTCAAGCTGTGCCTCTATTCACTAATTTACTTGGACCTAATGATCGTAACTGGAAATCAGACAACCTAACCGACAAACGAAATGATATTGATCCTCTCGTCACAATTAATGATTTAGTATTTGGTTATAATAAACATGTGAAAGCATTGGATGGTATAACTCTATCGCTAAATCAGAACGAATTCGCATGTATAATCGGTCAAAATGGTTCTGGCAAAACCACATTATCTAAATGTATAAAAAGAATAGTTAAACCTCCTAAAGAGACAATCTTTGTCAATGGCAAAGATATAAGGGACTTTTCTTCTAGAGAGCTTGCTCAGACAATAGGTTATGTTTTCCAAAATCCAGATCATCAATTATTCAAAGATGATGTAGCCAGCGAAATTGAATTTGGATTGAAAAATCTTAAAATGCCAAAAGCTGAACGAAAAGATCGAGTAAAGGACACTTTAGAAAGATTCAATTTGTGGGATTTACGAAAAGTCCATCCTTTTAGATTAAGTCGAGGAGAACGGCAATTTGTAGCATTAGCTTCAGTCTATGCAATGGAGCCAACATTGTTGATAGCTGATGAACCAACGACAGGTTTGGATAGAATCAGTGCAGATAAACTAATGAGAGAACTACAAGCTATAAATAAAGAAAAAGGTGTGAGTGTGGTGGTCATTACTCATTGGATTCAGCTTGCAGCCGAATACGGAGAACGATTGATAGCCCTTCATCAAGGTAAAGTACTTCTAGATGGAGATCCTCGCTCCACATTCTCTCAAGCGAAAGAATTAGCAAAGACAAATGTTCGTCCTCCCCAAATTACTCAACTGTGTGATAATCTTAGAATTAATCCTCTTCCTTTAACGCTAAAGGAAGCAGAAAAAGCAATAATT
The DNA here is from genome assembly GCA_011364965.1 of Candidatus Heimdallarchaeota archaeon. Lineage (GTDB taxonomy): Archaea > Asgardarchaeota > Heimdallarchaeia > Hodarchaeales > Hodarchaeaceae > Hodarchaeum. The sequence continues at coordinate 620,287 of RDOB01000002.1, read as the reverse complement.
TCAATATTAAATCAGTAGGTGTCGCAAAATGCTCTTATACGAATTTTCAATTAGAAAATCTTTCCTATCTAGTCTGAATCCAGTAACTAAAATCGTTGTTGCCCTATTTTATGTAATTCTAGTTTTATTAGCTCCTCTAGATTATTATATGATCATTTACTTTCTAATCCCAATAATTATAATCGCACTATTTGGGAAAATATGGCCATGGGAATATATTGGGTTCATACTCCTACTCCTACCGATGGTTGTTGCATTATTATTATTACAGGTCTTTTTCTTCGCAGGTGAACCATATTTACCCATTGAAATCGAGCTCCTATCCCAATTATTTGGCGAACCTTTTATTTTGAATCTATCGTTGGCAGGTGTTTCATTCGGCCTTTCACTTGGAATCAGAATAATGGCTATGGCAATGGCATTTTCTATGTTTGTAATGTCAACTGACCCTTTCGATATTGGCCATGCATTGCATAATATTGGACTAGGGTTTAGAGCATCTTATATGGTAGGTTTTGCAATGAGATTATTCCCTTTAATCCAAGAGGAATTAAATAATATTGGAAACGCAGCTGAAGCGCGAGGATACCCCTCCATGTTTTCTCTTAATCCAATTAATATGCTACGAGGGCTCGTGGTAACTTTTGTCCCATTAGCCGTTGGAGCTCTAAAAAGAGGAACTCAAATGGCTTTAGCAATGGAGATAAGAGGGTACTCGCTACCTGAGCAGCTTGGAATCGACAGAACTTATATGAAGGAAGTAAGATTTCGAAAAAGAGATTGGTTTATTGTCATTATCTTCTTTGCCTCATGGTTTACTTGGATAGCATGGAGGATAAACACTTTTTTGACTTTAGGAATTTAATCCTATGCAAAGCGATCAACAAGATCAACTTTCAGAGGGTCAAGAGGAAAGAGGTAGACCTCAATCCTCTACAAAACCATTCAAAAATATGAAAGGAATGCCTCCTGGCGTAAGACTTCTTAACCCTCAAACGCTACCATGGGGGATTTTATTACTTTTAATTTATTTAATTCTTGTTATATTTACTAGAGAAATGCCAGAAAATTTAATCTCACAAATAATTGCTTCCATCCGTCTTCTTTTTTTAACAATGGGTTTATTTTTTTCTCTAATGGGAATTCTAGGGTTGATTACTCATCCAGAGGATAAATCCAAGGCTATCCCCAAATTGCCATCTTTTCTAAAAAGAAAAATAAAATAGTTATAATAACAAAAAGAAAGGGGGGAATTCCTTCTTATATTAAAATTCCATCACCTATTACTAGAGCGAGTAGCGCCATTCTCATAACTACGCCATTAAATGCTTCAATCCATTGATACGAATGTCTCGTAGGGTCGACATTTGATGGTAGTTCATCCATTCGTGGCAAAGAGTGCAATATTATCGCATTTCTTTTCCCTTTTGTCTGCATAAGTTCTTTAGAAATTTGATATCGTTTAGGAGTCAATCCTACATCACCTGAACGTTCATCACGGGATTTTGTATAATCAGGTTGGACAACAGGTTCCATATAAATAACATCTGCTTCGCTTACACAATCCTCAACACTTGATACTTCTGTATAATTTGGATTATAAGCTTCTAACTCTTTTTTAAACTCCTCTGTCAATGACATTTCAGGAGGAGAGACATAATAGACCTTAGCTCCGAATTGAGTGAGGGCATAACTAAGGGAGTGCATTGTTCTCATTCGCATATCACCAACACATAGCCAAGTTAAATCATCAAGGTTTGTTAGTCCTGGCACAGCGCCCGTCCATCTCCATATGGTATACAGGTCTGTTAGTACTTGCGTAGGGTGCTCACCCCAACCATCTCCACAATTAATAACTGGAACAGATGACCACTTAGCTGCTTCTGCAGGAGCCCCTTGTTGGAAATGCCGTATCGCAATGACATCAGCATAATACTCTAACATCCTTACCGTATCTTTCATTGATTCTTGGTAGAAATCTCCAGCTCTTGTCATTTTTGGGTCAGCGAAACCTAATACATGTCCACCTAATCGATGCATTGCAGCTTCTGTAGCTAATCTGGTTCTAGTACTTGGTTGAAAAAAAGCTGTGAGTAATGTTTTCTCTTTTAATAGATCAGAATTTCTACGCTTTCTAGCGATTGATTCTAACTCACGAGCCACCTCGAAAACTCTTTCAAATTCTGCTCTTTCGAATTCTTTTAACGATAAAATGTCTCTACCGATAAAACTTCTCATTTTTTTCACCATTAAAATTACTTATGGGATGAATCTCCCTTTTAAGTCTATTTAAGTGTCTATTCCTATGGAAATAACGAATATTCTGTTATGAAGGAAATAAGAAATTTGACGAAGATCAATCCTTAAAGAATTTAAATGGATGTAAAATCTAGTTTTTTTAATATTAATCCACCTAGATTGATCGAGGTATTGAAATGGATTTAACAATTGAAAATGGTACCTTAGTTTTCCCATCAAGCCTGCAAAAAGCAAATATCGGTGTAGAAGATGGAAAAATAACTCAAATTTCTTTAAGAAAGATAATAGCTGAACAAACACTTGATGCAACAGGAAAGCTAATCTTCCCAGGAATTATTGATAGTCACACACATTTTGAATATTTGGAAACAGGAGAACCTGTAACTGTTGACGATTTTAAGGTCGGAAGTACCGCAGGTTTAGCTGGAGGAATTACAGCTTTCATTGATTTTGCCATTCAATATAAGGACATAGGCCCACTTGATACAATTAAAGCCCGTATTGAAGCTGCTAGCAAACAAAGCCTCTTAAATTTTGGTTTTCACCTCATAGGAACTTATACGGAAGAAAGATTTCTGAATGAATATAAATCGGTCGTTGATTACGGCGTACCGAGCTTTAAAATCTTTATGATTAATATTGGAGAAGGGCCTTTAACTGATGGACAAATATTTCAGATGCTGGAAGCAATAGGGAAAGCAGGAGGAATGGCAATGGTTCATGCAGAAAATCATTCTGTTCAACAATTATTAGTTCATCGTGCTTTGGATAAGGGAGAAAACAAACCTTCAAACTATGCAAAAACAAAACCAAATTGGACTGAAGCAGAAGCGATTGAAAGAATCTCACGATTAGCACATAATGCAGCTTGTCCATTATTTGTTGTTCACTGTAGTACAGGAGAAGGTCTAGACGTTATAAACCTAAGACAAAGCATGGGATATGAAATTTTTACTGAAACTTGCCCTCATTATCTCACCTTAACTGAACAAGTATACAAACGAGAGGATGCAGCATTGTATATCATGGGACCACCCCTGCGAACGCAATTTGATCAAGATAAGCTTTGGGAAGGAATTAAATATGGAACAATTAGTGTATTATCTTCAGATCATTGTGCATTCCCAAAAGAAGCAAAATTAAGCTCACCTTATTTTAATCGTATACCTTATGGATTCATGGGCACAGAGGTACTATTCCCCCTTTTATTCTCTGAAGCTATGAAACGAGGGATACAACCTTTTGATTTAGGTAATTTATTAGCCACAAATCCTGCACGATTATATGGAATGGCTCCTGAAAAAGGAACCTTGGATATTGGAACAGATGCAGATATTAGCATCTTGGATCCAAAAAAAGATATGAAAATTACTCTCGATTTAATGCATACAAACGCCA
>RDOB01000002.1:612097-616489 GCA_011364965.1 Candidatus Heimdallarchaeota archaeon | reverse complement strand
AGGCTATTCTCTATTAACTAAATGGACGGAAACTTGAAATGAGAATATTAATAATAAATCCAAATACTTCAGACGAGATGACTAAAGGAATTGATCTGACAGCGAAAAAATACGCTCGTAAAGATACCGAAATTATCTCAGTTTCGAATAGGAAGGGCCCTGCCTCAATTGAATCTAATTATGAAACAGCTTTATCTCTAGAAGGGGTTCTAGGATGGGTTCTTCAAGCGAATCGAGAAAAATACGATGCAGTGATATTGGCATGCTATGGAGATCCAGGTCTAGAAGCATCACGCGAAATCTCTGAAATCCCAGTCTATGGAATTGGGGAGACATCAATGCATTTTGCAGCCATGTTAGGCAGAAAATTCTCTGTTATAACTGATTTACCTAGAGAAATTCCTTGGGTAAAACGTGATGTCACAAGATTTGGTTTAAATGCGAAATTCGCTTCAGCTAGGGCTCCTGGAATCGCTGTGCTCGAATTACAAAGTAGCTTCGATACAACACTGAAGGGATTAATAAAAGAAAGCAAAAAAGCAATCGAAGAAGACGGTGCAGAAGTAATTTGCCTTGGTTGTGCAGGAATGGCGGGATATGATGAAGCAGTAGAAAAAGCAACAGGTGTTCCCGTATTGGATGGAGTGGTTTGTGCTGTTAAATTTGCTGAAGCAATGTACGACTATGGAAAATCAATTAGCAGAATTTTTGCTTATCAAAAACCTGAACCCAAACCGTTACTGAATATTCCCCCTGAATTTGAAGTAAAATAACTGATAAAAAAAGGAATCGTCTTGCTATTTCTATAGCAAGCCAACTTTTTCGTTAAATTGATTAATTAATTCATCCAATTTTGGTGTCATTTGATGAATTTGAGTCCAGTAGTCATCTTGGTACCATTGTTGATCCAATTCTGTGCTAGTTTTACCCTGCTGCTCAATCCAAGTGAAATATTTTAAATTATGCACACGTTTTCTTTTTGGATAAGTTAACTCAAGTACATAATCAGTTTTTATCTCCCTGATAGACCGATGATAATCGATGGCTGCATCTATTTGATTATATTCACCAAATTGCTGTCGTAACTCTATAACACGTGATTGATACATCTCCATGGAATCTGTAAAGCAAGTGACAATCACATCTTTGCTAGTCATTTCATAATACTTGGCCATTTTAATGGCAAAAAGCACATTGGCCATACTTGAAATTCCTAGGAGATCTAATTTTTCCATAATTTCAGAGGAAACTCCAATATCGTCTTTCAAGTATTTTCTCCCTGCTGGTTCATTGAAAAGCCTTACCCAGTTCATAACGTCTCTATCATCGATAGCTACAACAAAATCAGTATTTTTTACATTATGAACCCATGGTACATGCTTATCCCCAATTCCTTCTATTCTGTGGGCTCCAAATCCATTTTCTAAGAGAGTAGGACATTGCACGGATTCCCCAGCAGCTATAAAACTCGTGGGATACTGTTCTTTAAGAAAATCCCCACATCCAATAGTTCCTGCACTACCAGTTGTAAAAGAACAGCCTCGATATTTATCTCCATGAAGCTCCTTATCTAAAACTGCTTTAATTGCGTTTCCTGTCACCTCATAATGCCAGAGGTGATTTCCAAATTCATCAAACTGATTAAATATTACAATATCATCCCCTCGGCTTGCTTTCAATTCGTGGCATTTATCATAAATTTCCTTAACATTAGATTCACTTCCTGGTGTAGCAATTACTTCTCCTGAAACGGTTTTCAACCATTCAAACCGTTCTTTGCTCATTTCCTCAGGAAGGATAGCTATTGACTCACAACCAAGAATATGAGAATCATAAGCCCCTCCTCGGCAATAGTTCCCTGTACTTGGCCAAACAGCTTTTTGTGAAGTAGGATCAAATTGGCCAGTCACTAAACGAGGTACTAGGCATGCATAAGCTGCTCCAACCTTGTGAGCTCCTGTTGGAAACCATTTCCCAATTACAGCAATTATACGAGCTTCAACTCCTGTAAGTTCTGCTGGAAGCTCAATATAATTTGGTGTACTTCTGAATCCTCCGCCAGCTTCTTTGGGTTCGTTATACCAGGTGATTCTGAATAAATTTCTTGGATGGACTTCCCATAAACCTAAATCCTTCAACTCATCTTTGATAGAGCTTTTTACCAGCTTCAAAGGATTTTTCTGCTCATTAAATGTCGGGATGATGATATTTCTATCCCTAGCCCTTTGAACAGAACGTTCAAGGACTTCCTCATATATTGTTAAGTCTATCATAATAAATCGCTCTTCTAATACTTGTATGGTTAATTATCTAAGGATAAAGAGCAAAAGAAATGTAAACAAAAATCATTTTTGTTTTGAATATTCTGTTACTTGGATTTTAAACAAAAAAAAATTAAAATTACTTACCTATAAGGGGAAAACATCACATTTTATTTGCGATTTACTTGATCGTTGTACCAATTGGATAGCGTTGTTTGAACAAAATGAAATACAAAGACCACAACCGGAACATCTATCTGTATTCACAATTAATTGATCTCCATCCATTAATCTTGCACCAAAATAACACCTACTTACACATTCTCCACAGTTGGTACAATTCTCATTATTAATTGCGATAAAATTACTAGCAACAGCTATATTGGTACCGCTATACTTCCTTGCGGATTCCAGCATAACACAACAGCAGGGACAGCAATTGCAAATCACGTAAAAATAATTAGAATTAGGTGCAGTAATTAATTGATGAACTAAGCCATTTTTATCTGCTTTCTTTAATATTAATTTTACATCATCAACTGTAGCTGATTTTAAAGGCATTTTATCTTTCAGTTCGTGTAAAGATTTTGCTGTCCCAATGTGGATACAAGTCCATAAATCATTGGTACAATTGTGTTTTTTTGCTCTACAATAACAATATCCTACTCCAAGCGAAGGCATCCGTTCTATAATACCTAAAAGTTCTTCTGTGGAAGAAATTGCAGGTATAGATTTTACTGGAATTTCTAGAGGTATCACTCTACTCCCATAATATTTCGTAAAATGCCTCATGGCCTCATAGGATATGCTAGGACGAATTTTGGATAAGCAATCAATAGCTTCTAGAATAGGGACTTCTATTCCACCCATAATAGTAGAAATTGTCTTTCCAATAGATGGGTATCTTAACAGATACTTCAAGCGTGTAATTATTCCGCGAACCAAATTATCTCTACCTTTTTGGTATTAATTCAAATTATTTGTCGATTCTCCCGAATGTATACCGTAGTACTTTATCATTCTTGTAAAGAAACTTTGCTTCGAATATTTCATTAGTTTGGAGAATTTTTGGCGTAAATATCGCATCTCCATCCCACATTTGATGGTATGGAATATCAGTAAACTTGAACCACTTCAGCTCGCCCTCAGGATTCATAAAAATATTTTTTTTGGAAACTCTGGCATTATACATGAATACAAGCCAGTTAAATGCAGGTAAATCCTCTGAGTTGACGTCTCGGGAAATATCATCAAAATAAATATAACCCCTGAAGTTAATTTCTTTTGGTTTCAGGCTATATCCTGTTTCCTCTTTAACTTCTCTTTGTATGCACTCGAGTGGGGTTTCTCCTGGTTCTAATCGTCCTCCAATTCCTATAAACTTTCCATGGTGAAAGTCATTTTGCTTTTTATTTCGATAAAGCAGCAATACTTCATCATCAAAAGTCAAATAGCAAAGTGTTGCCAGTTTATGCTTAACCATTGCCTCACTTTCTTTGAATGAATGCACTTCAGTGAGGATTATTCAGGTTTTCTGAGGTATTTTTTTTCACTTATTGTATATGAGTTAAGAATGTTAAGTGAAAGAGTGATTGAATTGATAGTTCATTTATTTGATATTTATCAATAGTTACAAAGATTGATGTGATCGTATGGTAAAAATTGATGTCAAAAATACAGTAGCTATCAGGGATGGATCTTTAAATGATACACAGCAATTAGCAAACATTGAGGAGAGGTGTTTTGACCAGAAATTTCGTTATGGATATTCTATCTTAAATTCAATGCTTGAGAAAAGGCCCAAGTATATTTCTTTAGTTGCTCAGCTATCAAGCTCAGAAAAAATACTCGGATATTGTATTGGAGAGCAAGATGATCACGATTTCGAGAAAGGAAGGGTTATTACAATTCAAGTAGATCCAAATTATCAAAGGAATCGTATCGGAAAGTTACTCCTTGAAAATCTTGAATCAGAACTAAAAACTGAATATAATATAAAAAGGATTGAGCTTCAAGTTCATTTCGAGAACAAGTCAGCAATAGAGTTTTATATGGCCAATGATTATAAAATTATTAGACGTTTACGAAATTACTATGAAAAAGGAGACCATGCTTTTCTACTAGAAAAAAG
>RDOB01000002.1:0-609848 GCA_011364965.1 Candidatus Heimdallarchaeota archaeon | reverse complement strand
TGGCCTTCGAGAAGCGATTAAAGATGGAATATCATGATTCATTTCTAGAAGAACAAGGAAACTTTCAGCCATAGATTTAATATGGTGAGACAGGAGTTGACCAGTGTCTGTGAGAGTCGTAATAAATTCGTCATTGTATCCAATCTGAAAAGAAGTAGATCCTTCAACATCATGAATTGTTTTTATCATTTTAATAGTGAATGGGCCTATAAAAAAGGCTTTATTGAAATCAAAATTGATTGAATGTTGAGCTATTGCATTCCATCGCCTATCATATCTATTAAATCGTTGAAGTATTGTTTTGGTTTCTGTTGAGCATAATACGGGAACTTTAAGTCTAGTAGATAAAACTGGAAGCCCCATTATGTGATCAGAATGAGCATGACTGACGCAGATGCCCAAAATATCCTTTGATCGAATTTTATCTTCTGATAATGCATTAAGAATTCTTCTCGTGCTTATTCCCGCATCAACCAATAAAACACCTTCTGGAGTAGATATGTAAGCACAATTTCCATTACTTCCAGAAGCAATACATCTGAATTGTATTTTCACCTTGATCCACGAACAATAGCTACTTAATTATAATATTCTTTATCTCATTATAAATTTCTTTTAGAACTATACCCGCAGTCCGATGGATAACGACTTCTGCAAAATCATCCATTGGTATAGGTTCACGATTTATTATAATAATTGGAATTTTTCTTTCTAATGCAATGTGAGGAAGAAAAGCTGCAGGAGTTACGGTTAGACTACTACCAATAATAAGCAATAAATCAGCTGATGATATAGCTTCACGAGCCTCTATATATACCCCTGTTGGAAGGGATTCTCCAAAAAGAACCACATTTGGTTTTATTAGTCCATTACAAACATCACACCGTGGGACAGTGGTATTTTTCTCAAGAAATTGAGCTAGTTCGAGATAATGAAAGATTTTTCCACAATCAAGACACTTGGATGTTTCTCCTGATCCATGAAGTTCCAAAACTCGGGAATTGCCAGCTCTGGAGTGTAAAAAGTCCACATTTTGAGTAATAATAACCATATTCTTTTTCATTTCGATTTCTAAGGCACTTAATACCTTGTGCGCATCATTAGGTTCCGCCCTCAATATAACTGTTGATAATTCCCGATGCATGCTCCAAAATTTTTCAGGATGAGTCAAGAATGCTGAATATTCAGCATATTCAGAAGAATCAAATCTCTCCCAAAGACCCCCAGGGCTTCTAAAATCGGATATTCCTGATTCTGTACTTACTCCAGCTCCTGTTAATGTTACAATATTATGTGAATATGCAATTAATTCTGCAGCTTTGCGTACTAGTTGATTCAACCACGCTGCTCCTTTTTAAGGAATGTAACTGTAAACTGCAAAATCCACCCTTTCATGGTTTTCACCTACAAATGTAAAATAACTAACACATGGCAGTTTTTGACAATCAATAGTCATTTCGATCTTACCCAACCCTTTTTGTTTGACTCCATCAGTTAAAAAAGGATAAATGGCAATTTTAGGTTGTGCTTCTTGAGAGAGAGAATAGGAATTCATAAACATTATAATAGGTATCTCTAATAAAAATGGACCAGATTGATCTGTTGGGGTGCGAATCGCGCCATTCTTAGGATATTTTTGTGTAATATTACCCTTATAATGAATTCGGAATACTAATGGATCCTTTATTCCTGAAATTGCCAATAAGCGGACTTTAAAAACTGCAACTGTTGGAATGAGGTAAGGTTTCAAGGTTTGAAATGTTACCTTATGTCTATGGATTCTCATGTGAGTTTGACTTACCATGATATTCAAAGCGTCAGATAAAGGAATAAAACGTGATTCTCCGAATTTATCTTTGATGGTCCAAGGTCCCCCGCCAATATTAACTTGCGTGAGATAATATAGCTCTTTTTCAGTAATAGTTGAATTAATATCTTCTAAGTAATCTAAAGCACGAAGTATTTCAGGTTTATCATGGTGAGAGCTCTGCAATTTCTTAGAAAACTGTGATTTATCATGAGGAGCGCCAATCATTGCCAATATTCGGATGTTACTATCAGCTCCTTCTGTGAATTTAGTATAATATCGTGCTATAACCCCTCCTACGGAATGGGCAATAACAGAGATTCTATGAGCATTTGTAATAGTTTTTATCTCTTCTATGGCTCGCGCAACTCTATCTGCAGACCGCTGAATATCAGAAACATCCTCAACATCTAATGCAAAGAGAAACCTAAATCCTGAAAACCAATATTCGCGCGCAGTCCAATTAAACAAAGTATGAGAAGTTCCTTCACCATGAATCATCAAAATAGGTTCTGTAAATCGAACCTGTCGCGAAGGTATATATTCTCCCGTTTCATCTTCTGAAACATAAGAGAATCTCCACATCCCTAGTTCTCGGCAATGATCAAGTAAGATCCAAAAATGGTCAAGATCTTTCAACCTTTCGGTCTCAGGAGTAATATCCACAAATTTAGGACGATGGAATTTCTTCACGTTTACTGCCACATTCTGGATTAAGATTTATCAAATGAATATCGTTCTTCAACGTATTCTAAATTGTAAATTGATTCTAACTTAAAGATTATGTATGAATATTTAGATAATTAAGAATTAAATACAATATTATAACGAATACCCTCTGATGAGCATAAGTTTTTAATAATAGACTTGGAATTTGTAGAGTAATTAAATTAAAATTGGAGCGAAAAATAATGACAAGTTATTGTCCTTTCTGTGGAGCAGAAGTTGATCGGGATAGTATCTATTGCTTAAACTGTGGCAAAAAACTTCCTGAATCTCACCCTTCCCCTAAGAGAGTGACTAGTTCATGGGAAGCTTCTCCTCCATCACCAAAATTCCAGCCTCAACAAGCTTATAGCCCCCAGTACCGATCTAGACCTTATCATCCAAGATTGAAGGCGCCTATTGCAGAACGATTGGTGGCATTATGTATTGACAATTTTCTTTCCAGTATTGGCTTGGCTTGTCTCTGTTATGGCGTTTGGAAAGATGGAATCAGAGATGGCCAATCTTTTGGCAAAGGATTGATGAATTTAAGGGTGATTGATTATCGTACTGGTGAACCTGCAACTATTGGCCAATCTTGTATTCGAAATTGTCTGTGTGGTTGGTTAGATACTCTTTGCTGTTATTTGGTAGCATTAGTTGATGGAAACGGACGGCGAATAGGCGATCAAATAGCAGGAACTGTCGTAATACTTGATCAGTAAAATAATCACGATCTCTAGTCCTCATTCCACGTTTTTCTCTAATAGGAATATAAAAGCAGATTTGAGTTGATTTTCAAAGAGAAATAATTTTGTACTTCTTGAAGAAGTATGTAATTATCTGTTATTCTATAATTGCGTCATAGGGAATGTCTATTAATATGAGTGCCCTTCAAGAGGAATTGTATGAGCTATTTAATCAAGGGAAATATTCGATAATATTAAAAATGCTAAATGAAAGCTTTTCTTCATCTACAAGTCATGAGGAGAAGCAAAAAATAAGACATCTTATGGCAGAGGCTTATTATGGGAAAAGAGACTTTAAAAGAGCAAAATGCGAAGCAGAAATGATCTTATCGAATTTAAGTGATACTGATGACTTTGAATTGAAGGGGGATGTTGAAAATCTCCTTGGTAAAATTTTTCGGATTTATCAGAAATATGAAGAGGCATTAAAGCATTACAAACAAGCAGAAAAGTACTTCAAAACCATCAATCATTCAATAGGGCTTTCTAAAATTTATAATAACATTGGAAATATCTACTTGCTATTTGGGAATATAAAAAAGGCAAAAACTTATCATTTTGAATCATTGAAGATAGCAGAGAAGTTGAAAGATGTTCCTGCAATTGCTAGCTCTCATTTGAATATTGGAAGCCTTTATTATCAAGATGGAGAAGTTGACAAGGCACTTTCATATTTCCAAACAGCAAATAACCATTTTCAAGAGATAAATGACCTTCCTTCTCTAGCTACAGTCAACCTGAATCTCGCTGAGGTGTATATATTGAGGAATGATATGGCAAAAGCAGAGGAATGTGCAAAAATATCGGTTGAACTGTACACTCAGATTATCAACTCCGCAGGGACAATAGTTAGCTTAAAAACGCTAGCTAGGATTCAGAAAGCTAATAATAAAATTGAGGAAGCAATTAATACACTAAAGTGTATTCTTGAAGAAGAACCCCAGATTTTATCAGAAGATGTGTTACTAGAGTTAGGTAACTGCTATTTATTAAACTCGGAATTAGGAGAAGCAAAGAATGCATTTGAGCAAATTTTAAATCTTTCAAATAAAAGTGATAAGGGAGTAGTTTTTGCCTTAGACTCACTAGCAAAAATTGCTATAGATACAAAAGAATATCAAGAAGCGAAATCTCTTTTCATTCAACTAATTGAAGTTCTAGAAAAAATGAAACCATTAGATGAAGCGAGTTTGCATGCTACTAAGGCTAATTTGGGATATATCTTTCTTAAACTTAAAGAGATAAATTTTGCATTAAACATTCTGGAAGAGACTAAAAAATTCTATTGGAAAATCAAAGATTTCGATGAATTTTTGATAGTCTGTTCGAATTATCGTGATGGTTTAGTTGAACTAGAAGCGTTTTCAGCAGTGATTTCCGTTCTTAAAAAATATCTAATTCCTACAATTAATAAAATGAAGAATGATGAAATTAAAAATCAAGCAATTTTTGAATTAGCATTTATTCAACATTTAATTGGTAATTCAGAAAGTGCTTTGAACCTTTGGTCCAAGAATAAGAGAGATATCAAGCCCTCATTTAAACTTCCAATGCTAAGTATTCCTACACTGTCTCCGTCTTTAAGCCAAAAACTTGAAAAAGAGCACAAAATATTCTTAAAACTGATAGAAAGCCAATTCTAGATGAGAAAGCATATGAAAACTCCCCAGAACCTATCTAAAAAAATACTTGGCCCATATAGGATTTCTCATCATCCATTATGTAATAACTTTTCTGATCATACTTATAATATTAATAGCAGAAAAGTATGTCGAGGGTGTTTTATGCAATATTCAGGTATGATTTTATCTTTATTTATCATTTTACTTGGAAGTCTACCGTCCTTACAATTGTGGAATCGACTAAACGAAATAGAGGTTGGTTTAATAATTTATTTAATGATTTTACCAACCTTTATCACTGCATTTATAATTAAAAATAGAAAGATGAAAGATTTTGCCCGTTTTATGCTTGGAGCTTCATTTACTATAGCAATAATTCAATTTATATTCACTCCTAACGTCTTCATTAAAATATGGATTGTTCTTAACTTTATTCCAGGTTATCTTTATTTAAATAGAAGACGAGCTAAAAAGAATGAAGAAATTTGCCACCTATGCCCAGAGTATGGTAATATCCCTTATTGTTCAGGTTATCAGATTTATGTGGATCGTGAACAGATTTTCGTTTCTCAACTCATTCATGGAGGAATAAAAGATCCTTTTTCTTTACCTCCAGAACAGATGGATGACTAAGAGCTATACTCTTTTAAATCAAAAAAAAAGAAGAAATATTTTAATAAGTCCATTTTAACTTATTATCTATCTTTTACAACCATTGTTCCTGCAATATAGTCGCCAAGGTGACGTCGATCACCATTGAAGCAGAGCAGGCAGAGACCGACTCCAAAATGACAACAGTTTCTTAAACATGAATTAGAGACTGATGCTCCTTGTCTTGTACCATATTTTACAACGCGTAAGCCCATCAATCCTTTGCCAAAACTATGCCCATCTCTAATTCCGTCTTTCCACACTGGATAACAAATAACTGATAAGGGGCTGCATATAAATCCATCTATTAATGATGCTATACAGCGATCCAATAATGGTGCAGGTTTACTCATTGCTCTTACTCGTGCCATTTTAATTTCATCCTATATTAGAATGTCAATGAAAATTGATCTCTTTTATTTCTTTTAAGTATTTGGGAATTTAATTGCGACTACTGGTATTGGGATAATACACTAGGTCTAGTAATGACTAATCTCTTGAAAGCACTCCGCCAACTATGATCAATGTAAGTAATATTAGAAATACTATTAAACTACCCGATAATATCAATAATTCTGGATTGGGCTCAGGGGTACCCCATGATAGGAATGCGACTATCAAATTTAGGCCAGATAAACATCCAAATAAAGCAGTTAATAGATTCAAGCGTTTGGTAGTTCTTTTCTCCTGCTCTATGGCCAAAATATTCATTTTTCCGCGAATATATGAGTTTGCTCCATCAATAGATCGTTCAACAGACTTAGAGAATTCAAACCATGAATTCACTAAATTCAGATTGAAAGTAGGCAGTAATTGTTGAATTAAGGATTCAGAGAGAAGAGGTACTAAAGGAGAGATTGCTCCTTGCATGTTTGAGATAATAGGTTTCAACTTTAGAAATTGAACTTGGATTGTCTGAATTCGATCAAGTAGATCTCCTACTTGTTTAGCTGACACTGGCTTAGAACTACGCATCTCTGATGTAATATTACTCAATTCCTCTAACATTCTTTGCAGGGAAAGTTCAATAGAACCCCAAGCAGTTTCAAGACCCTTTCTCATCACTAAAGCAGAACTTACTTTTTGAAATGAGATTACAGGTATTTGAGAACTCCCCAAGCGAACAATGCAGGCTTCTGGATCTGAGGATCTCTCATAATCAGGAGAAAGAATATCTATTGTGATGTTTTCTGCATTTTCGACCCTTAGAAAATAAGAAGCATAATAAGAGATTGTACTCCGATTACTCTTAACAGTGACATTGAATATTTCCAGTGGATCAATGCTGTAATTATCTTTTACCCAATCTGAAAAATCAGCAAACAGATCACGAAGGTGAGAGTAAACTGTGGCTGCAGCTCTATCAGGAAAACCCGTTAATGCATAGATTAAAGCATCTCTTAGAAAAGGAACGTTTAGGTTCAATGGCCAATAAATATGTCGAATTATCATCGTCCAATAAGTATGAAATTCAAAGGAAATATCAAGAGTTCTAGTGTCTTGCCATTCGTATAGTAAATGCAGCTGATTCAGAGGTACTTTATATAGATGGAATGCTGCTCGTAAAATATCTTCAGTTATTCCAGAATTTAAGGGAACAATAATTTGAAATCCTACAAGAAATTGTCCCTGATCCCCCCAGTGGGATAATAACGCTTCAATCCCGTGCTCTATAAATGAACTACAGGAAGGACAACAGCTATTACCCGTGTGAATTCGCTGAGGACATTCTTCTACAGACCCTAGCGAAGAGGCTACCTCACATCTATTACAGCAATGGAAGAAATCACGTTCTTCAGGATCAACAAGCATTAAGCCATGCTTTCGTGATATTCGTTCAATTTTTACCATAAAGATCCCCATTTTAAATAAAGCTGGTATTTCCTCCATAAAGAAGATAATCCAATAGCCGAAGAGTGAGAAAAATCCTTTTTTATAGATTTCTATTTTAAAAAAAGGAAATTTTAAGAGTTTCTCTAAAATTCAATATAACCTCCTCCAACTCTAATAAAGTTTTAATTGAAAAATTGGAGTTTTTTCTTTTTCCAGAAGTTTGGTATTTTAGTAGCTGCATAAATTTACTTAACTGATCACTCACGAGGTTTATCATCAAATTTTGTGATCCATCCTATTTACCTCGACAATAGAAAGCAATTTTTTTCCAAATAGTCTTGAACTGGAGACAATAAGATATTTGAAAAGAGTTTTATAGAGTTTATCATATTTAAAGAAGACAAGAATGCAGAAAATGTACTAGTTATATATTTGGTGATCCCACATGGTCTATAACTCCATTATAGTAGGAAAAATGACTTTGGTTTGAACCTGATCTCTGGCAAACCGAAGTTCCATTTCCATAGGGGAAAAGATTTATAGAATTGCATTATACATTTTGACGTCATGAATAGGCGAAGATACAACATCGAACTAGATCCGTTAGATTTAGTCAAATGGTGGAAGGAGGCTGAAACGAATGTAAAACTAGCCTATCCACATGAATCAAAAGAAAATCAGATGAAATTGATTGAACATCATTTTGACGATAAATTACGTGCATATCGGAAATCTCATAAAATATATTTCCCTCCTTCCTTAGAGGAAAAAACAGTAGCTCAATGGTATAATGATGCAAGAATTAGCATCCGAGAAAGATTTCCTGAAAAAACATTGAAAGAAAGAGAAGAACTAGCAACAGAGATTGTTAAAAAGAAAATTCTACATCATAAACGTGTAGTTCCTCTAGACAAATTCTTAGAACAGGAAAATCGAGAAGCCTCAAAATAAATCAAACAGGGATCAATTTGACCGATAGACTATATTTACATGATTGTTATATTCAGGAATTTGACGCAGAAATTATTGATGTCACTGATTTTCCCAATAATTCTGTGATTTTAACTCAAACAGTCTTTTTTCCAGAAAGCGGGGGTCAACCAGGGGATCAGGGGACATTTTACGCTGGAAATACAGCTTATGAGGTTAAAGACACTAAACAAGCGAAGGAAAACATAATACATTTGTTGAATAATACAATTGGGCTCGAAAAAGGAACCAAAATTCATGGGAAACTAGATTGGAATCTTCGTTATCAATATATGAAAGCACACACAGCTCAACATGTAATTAGTAGGTATTTTCAGATTGAGCTTAATGCTGAAACAGTCAGTACTCAAATAAGACAAAATCAAAGCAGATTAGACTTTCATCCCATCGATAAAATGTCTGAATTAGAACTACAAGAAATAAACATTGAAATTAATAAGATATTTTCCCAGAATCTTCCAGTTTGCATTAATTTTCTTCCCCGTGAAAAAGCTATCGCATTTTTACAATCAAAAAAGTACCAAACCAAATATCTTGAAATGGTGCCGAAATCTGTAATTGATTTCCGCATTGTGGAAGTGGAGGGTTATGATTGGGCAGCATGCGGAGGAACCCATGTACGTAATACTTCTGAGATCGGATTTGTTAAATTTATCGAGATGAAAAATAAAGGGAAAAACAAAGAAAGATTAATTTATTCTTTCATAAATAAATGATAGTAGATCACATTTACTTGTAATAAATTTCATTTTTAATGAATTCCATACAATCCATGAAATTTAAGAACTCATTGAATTTTGCCCTTACTCACTCCAATCTTGAATTAGCTAATAAATCATGATTTAATGTTGTAATATGCTAATTAAAGAGAGAACCAGCGAAAATTTATCCATAAAACCAGCAGAATAAGGTGGAAAAAATGGATCTTGATCCTAAAATTCTTGATGAAGAAAATCGTGTTAAGATTGAAGCGATTAATAACCCCAAGGCCGAAAAAATCATTGAAGAGTTCGTGAAACTTTGTAAACCATCGAAAGTAACAGTAATCACGGATTCTACTGAAGATATAGATTATATTCGAAATTTAGCTCTTTTAAATAAAGAAGAAGCCAAATTAGAGATGGAGGGTCATACTATACATTTTGATGGGTATTTTGACCAAGCTCGAGATAAAGAAAACACTTGCGTCCTCCTTCCCAAGGGAAAAACCCTAGGCAAGCACATAAATCAAAAAGAACGTGAAGAAGGCCTTGAAGATATCATGGGGATTTTTGATGGCTCAATGAAGGGAAAAGAATGCTTAATCCGCTTCTATTGCCTCGGTCCAACTAATTCTCTTTTCTCAATCCCAGCCCTTCAACTTACAGACAGTGCTTACGTTGCCCATTCAGAAGATTTACTTTATAGATCTGGTTACGAGGAGTTCAAACGATTGAAAGGGTCACCAGATTTTTTCTATTTTATCCATTCTGCTGGTGAACTCACAGATAAGCAGGTTACGAAAAATGTTAAAGATAGAAGAATTTACATCGATCTGGAAGAAGACAGAGTTCTTAGTGTAAATAATCAATATGCTGGGAATAGTATTGGATTAAAAAAACTGGCTCTTAGATTAGCTGTGAATAAAGCTGTTGAAAGGGATAGAGATTTTTGGGCTGAACATATGTATATAGCTGCTACCATACCATTAAAACGAGATAGAAAGACATATTTCCTTGGTGCTTTTCCATCAGCCTGTGGAAAAACAAGTACAGCAATGATTCCTGGAAATCAGATTGTCGGTGATGATATTGCCTATTTACGTATAATTGATGGGATCCCAAAAGCTGTTAATATCGAAGTGGGCATTTTTGGTATCATTCAAGATGTAAATGCGATAGACGACCCATTAATTTATAAAACTCTTAATGAACCTATGGAAATAATTTTTTCAAATGTTTTGATCCATGAGGGTAAACCTTACTGGCTAGGCATGGGAATTGATACTCCTAATCATGGTGTCAACTGGACTAGTTCAATTTATGGAGAATGGCATGAAGGAAAAACAGATCCGAAAACTGGGAAAGAATTACTTCTTTCGCATGGAAACGCCCGTTTTACTGTCCATCTTCGCGATATTGAGAATACTGATATGGAGGCACTGGAAGATCCGATTGGGTTGGAATTTCATGCAATCCTATATGGCGGAAGAGATTCAGATACGTCTGTTCCGATAGTAGAGGCATTATCATGGAATCATGGGGTTTTTATAGGAGCAACTCTTGAATCGGAGACTACTTTTGCGACATTAGGAGCGGAAGGAGTACGAAAATTTAATCCTTTTGCTAATTTGGATTTCATTGTTGTTCCTTTGGGTAATTATATCAAACACCATATTGATTTTGGAATTCAATGTTCAAGAGTTCCCAAGGTTTTTGGTACAAATTATTTCCTAAAAAATTCAGCGGGTAAATACTATGATGACAAAGTCGATAAAAAAATTTGGTTATTGTGGGCCGAAGGAAGGATTCATGGTGATTTTGACGCATATATGACTCCAATCGGCTACATCCCGCGTTATGAAGATATTAAAGACCTATTCAAACACGTTTTCCAAAGTGATTATACAAAAATACGGTACGAGAATGAATTCGCAATTCGTATTGAAAAATATCTTGCTAAAATGGATAGAGTTGAAGAAGCCTATACTGGAGAAGCTTCTATGCCACAGGAGTTCTTCAACGAATTGAATAATCAAAAGAAACGCCTTTTGGAAGCGAAAGCCAAATTTGGTGCCAATGTGCTTCTCCCATCATTTTTTGAGGGCAAATAAATTAGATGATGATGATTGGAACCCCAAAATAATGTTGGAACCAATTCTTTAAAATATGATAATAGGGGGAAGGAAAATAATTTTTTATTTTAATTTTGATTGGAGGAAAACCAGTAAAACGATAAAATTTCAATAAAAATTTGAGAAAGGTATAAGATTCCGCTTCATCTCTCTCTGTACCTTTAATAACCATCAATTCCTCTTTAATAAGGGATGTTTTACGAAGAAAATGAATTTTCACAACCCATATATCATTTTTCTTCTTAAATTCAAATATATCAAGGTCTCTTATTACACCTTGTCCTCCATATTTCAATCTAAGAGTTTTTAACGATTCCAAAGCATTAGATATTTTTTGAGCTTTTTCAAACTCCATTTTAATGATCAAGCTTGTCAACTCATCATGAATTTCGTTAACTAATGCATTATTTTTACCTGAAATTGCGTCCATTAAATTTAGAGAATTTTTCCAATAAGTACTCTGATCAAGGTCATCTTGCATACATGATCCATAACACAGACCAATTAAATGATCCCAACATTTCGTGGTAGATGAGGGAAAACAAAATGGATAATATTTTCTAATCGAATTTAAAGCGTCTAAAACATATTTTTTTGACATATTCATTCTGAAAAATTCGTCATCCTGATCTAATTTATCCGCTTCTCTATTAGATAAGCATAGAGTTTTTATTTGTCCTTTTTTGCGAAAAATAATGAAGGAATAACTCAGATCTGTAATCCCACGTTTATTATAAGGAGGCTGCTTCGTCCAAATCTCGATACGTTCCTCCTCAAATGCCCTCTCAACCGAATCATAACTTTCAAATTCTAGATAGCTCGTATATTGCCTAATTACCCCTCGTTTTCGTTCCTTAGTACTATTATGGGAGAAATGTTGTTTTATTCGATTTTGAAGATTCGATGATGCTCCTATGTAAAGTAATTCATTATTTGTATCATATAATCTATATAAACCGGGTTTAGGGGGAATTTCACTAAGAAAGGACGATTCTATGATAATTCGAGTAGTCACATTTATTCCTCTTTTTAAGAAGGAAGGAGCTTACCTAATCTCGATCCGACAAAAAATTGTTATTATATATTACTCAATTTTATTGTGAGTAATAAGTCAAAAAGATCTGGATTCGTTTTCATTATAAACAAATAATAAAAAAATATATATTAAGGGGGAGAGATGTATTAGGTTAGATTAAAGAAATTACCACAATTTCTGCTCATATAAAATTGAGGAAACTAGAATGACTGACGAAGAAAAGAAGATACCAGATGATTTGAAGAAAGAATTGTTAAAAAAAACATCAGAAGATGGTTATCATTCCATTGAGGATGCTAAGAAAAAATTGGAAGGAAAAATTCCTACTGGACCAAAGGAAGAGTAATTGGACGCAATTTCCAAATTTCACGTCCTATGGATTTATTTAGAGTGGGAAGGAAGTTCCATTACTCACTATGTGATCTTCAATATTATATAATATCATTCAGATAAACATTATGAGGGCATTTCTACATCAGGAGAGATTACCACTCCTTTTCCTGTAATTGATAGTGGAAATACACCTCGTTTATGATTTACTCCACGCATTTTCACCACTTCAATCCCTCTTTGCCTTTTTGCTCCTGATCTTTCGTTATAAAGTCTAATGATACCTGAAGCTAAGAATTCTTCAACGCTATAAGAGTTTACTCCTTTCTCTACAATTGCTATTGTCGTAACACCAAAACGACGGATAATATCAAAGAATCGAAGAAAATTATAACGAATTTCCCGTTCATTATCAAAGAGAAGCGATATTATTGTCAAAGGATCAATCACGAGACGTTTCGCATCTATCTTGTTTATTGCATCTTTTAATGCTTTCGTGAGTGCAGGTAAATCAAATTTTTTTTGCTGAAGTGCAAATTGACCTTGCCCCAAAGCCCTTCCATAAGAAAAATCAAGAAATAAAAACTTATCTTCCTTTTCCAGCTCATTCAAATTGTAACCAAAAGATTCCTGAGTCATATACAATTCTTTTTTCGCTTCATTAAAACTGACAAATATCCCCGGTTCATTGAATTTTTTAATGCCTTCAACCAAAAATCCGACGGATAAACATGTCTTTCCTGCGCCAGGTTCACCTGATACGATACATGTCCAACCTTTGGGAATACCCCCATTAAGTAATTTATCCAATCCAGGAAGGCCAGTTTTTTGGAGTTCCAAATTTCTTCACCTTATTTAATATATTATTTAGTACTTTTTCTTATATGTTTTCATAATACTTTTGATATATTTTGATATATGGATTATAATTTATTATTTTCTATTTGATCAGAATTCAAAATGATCAGATGTATATCCATCACATTAGTTCCCGTTGGTCCTGTTTCTATCAAAGATTCGTCTAATTCAGAAAGAAGACTTGAAGTATTATTCATTTCTTGATATTGCTGTATATTCAATTTTCTGGTCAAAAGAGCTTCTAAAATATTTCTATCAATAATAGCTCCAGCATAAGGAGAATTTCCATCAATACCATCAGTTCCTGCAGAAAGAAAAGTGATATCTGAAGTATAATCTATTTTTGATAACTCCTGTAAGAATGCAACAGCTACTTCCTGATTTCTTCCTCCTTTTCCAGTGCCTTTAATCATCATTGTGGGTTCTCCTCCACTAATGATGAGGAATGGGTTAGATTTTCCTTTTATTAGTCCAATAGCAATTCTAGCAAAGATTTTTCCAATCCATCGCGCATCTCCTTCGATTTTATCCGTTAAAAATAAATTATCGATTTGTCGCTTATTACATTCGTTAATAATTGCGTCACACGCAATTTTATTTGAACCGACAATATATCCCTTCTTATTCCTAAATATATCATCTGTTGGTTTCGGGGTTTCCTCAATTTGTCCATTCGCCCCTTTTCTTATAATAGTCTTAATAGATTCTGGTATAGCATCAAACCATAGATCATATTTTTTTAATATATTTTTAGTTTCTGTAAAAGTAGTGGAGTCAGGAGATACTGGTCCAGATGCAATATTTTCTAATGAATCACCAATTACATCTGACAAAACAAAGGTTATTGTTTCACAAGGGATTCTTCTTGCCAATTTTCCACCTTTTATTAATGAAACATGTTTTCTAACAGTATTTATCTCCTGAATTGTCATACCTGAATGTATAAGTAATTTATTAAGTTCAACAAATTCAGAAATGGTTATTGGAGGAATTGGAGCTGCCCAAATAGCAGAGCCACCTCCGCTAATCAGCACAATAACTAAATCTTCTGATTTAACCTGTTTAAGCATTTCAAAAATCTTTTTGGTGTTTTGAACATTTATAGATGATGGTAAAGGGTGAGTAGATTCGTAAACTTTAACTTTAGTAGTTTTAATTTCCTTCTTTAGCCCCTCCGGTACACATATAATCCCAGATAAAGACTTTTTGAAAAAAATTTTTTCAATTGCTTCAGCCATTCTTCCAACTGCCTTCCCTGCGCCTATTACCCATACTTTTCGGTTCTGAATTGAATATAAGTCTTGATTGATTCTTAATTGTTCTCTTTCTTGATTTACCTCGACATTCTTAAGAACAGATAAATAAGGATCTACAGCATTAACACCGATTTCGAATAGATTTAAAAGTAGCTTTCTTCCTTTAGATTGAGGAAATTGTGTTAATCTTGAATAATTGGTAATTTTCAATTTCAATCAGCAGAATTTTCACTCAATTTATACCCCCCGCCACCAGGAGTTTTCACAACGAGAGTTTCACCAGCATAGAACTCAACAGTCGCTCTACCAGGTAGTTTTTGAACTTCTCCCTTGATATTTATCTTGAAATTTTCTCCAGTTTTGCCTGGTTTTCCCCCATGGAGACCATACGGAGGTTTTGTTCGTCTTTCGGATTGTAAAGATACTATCGAATCCACTAAACATTCGATTGCCCGAATAATTCCATTACCCCCTTTATAACGACCTTCTCCACCAGAATTTTTCCTTATAGAATATTCTTTAACTCGAAGTGGATAAGTAAGCTCTAATGCTTCAATAGGTGTATTTAAAGTATTAGTCATATGTGAATGAATAGCTGATGTTCCGTTCTTAACACCCGATGCTCCTGCTCCACCTCCAATGGTTTCATAATAAGTAAAGGCATTTTTTGCCTTTTTTGAACCGATTGTTACATTATTCATTGTTCCTTGTGATGCTGCTGGTATTTGATTCAATGATTGAGCCAAAGCACCTAATATTACATCTACCAATCTTTGGGAAGTTTCAACATTGCCCGATGAAACTGCAGACGGATTTTGAGGATTCAACATGCTATTCTCAGGTATTTCAATTTCGATATTTCTAAATAAACCTGCATTTGTCATTATGGAGGAATCAGTTAATGCTCGAAACACAAAATATACACAGGAATAAACAACACTGTGTGGAGCATTAACATTGCCTTCTTGAACGGGATCTGTACCATTAAATGA
Organism: Candidatus Heimdallarchaeota archaeon; assembly: GCA_011364965.1. Classification (GTDB taxonomy): domain Archaea; phylum Asgardarchaeota; class Heimdallarchaeia; order Hodarchaeales; family Hodarchaeaceae; genus Hodarchaeum. Next base: position 594,186 of record RDOB01000002.1, on the reverse strand, counting down.
TATTAAAATTTTATTAAATGTTTTTGTTATCTTAACACATATTTTCACTAGATCTGAAGTGATTCCATTTGAATCAAGAAAATCCTCATATTGGTACGTCCCATCGGGGATCTTATTCAATTCCTCTTGAAATGACTTTTCAGAAATATTCATTAATTTATTTACAGCATCTAGTAAAAAATCTAAGCCATATTTCTGACTTAATTCCCGTAATCTCTCTTCACCTCTGAGAAGGGCGGCTCTCTGAGCTCTAAAGTCTCCTAATCTTTCTGTTTTCACTCGGACATTAGAAAGTATTAAATTCATTACATCTGTAACTTCTTTCCCTTCATTATACAGTTTAATTGGAGGTATAATCAATCCCTCCTCATATAATTCTGAAGAAATTCCTGGCATAGAACCAGGTACAGAACCACCAATATCAGCATGATGAGCACGATTATTAACAAAAAAAGCGAGTTGTTCATCGATGAATACAGGCATTAGGAAAGTGATATCTGGAAGGTGAGTTCCTCCATAATATGGGGAATTTAGAATTATAATATCTCCAGGTTTTATAGTCTCAAGTGGAAATTCATCAAGAATTGAAGATATAGCAGAAAACATTGCTCCTATATGAACAGGAATGTGTTCAGCTTGTGCTACTAGTTCAGCATTTTTGTTGAAAATTGCACATGAGAAATCTAAGCGTTCTTTACAATTTGGAGAAAAAGAAGCTCTCCTTAACACTATCCCCATCTCCTCTGCAATGTTTTCAAGTGCTTTCTGTATTACTGATAGAGTTATAATATCTTCAGATGTATACTTCCTAGTCTCCATATTCATTCTACCTTATTTTAGTAATCAAGAGATGACCGTCCAATTTCACACGAGCTTTCCAACCAATATCCACAAGAGTTGTGGAATCAGTTTGCTCAATTATAGCGGGGCCTATTATTACATTATTTGCTTTTAAATGGGATTTTTGATAAATATTTACCTCCCTATAACCCCCCCTTAGATACACCTCCCGAGTGCCAATGAATCCATCATTAATAGCAATATTTCCTTCTTTTAAAGCAGGAAGTGAAAATTTCGGCAGATGGACCATTGCTGATACTCTCAGGTTAACTATCTCTCGTGGTTCATCTGGAGAAGAATAACCATAAGCCAGTTCGTGTGCTCTGTCAAAATTATGTGATGCTGCAACAAGATTACCATAATATGGGACATTTAGCTCGTGTGATTGTCCTTCCAATCGGATATCAAGCTGTCGTGCAATTAAAACATCTTTCTCTGCAAATCCATCGTCCACACACATCTGAATTCCTCGATGTGCGAGAGATGAGAAAGCTTCCTCCAAAATTTGATTTGATTTTTGATCATTTTTCAGTAGGGGTTTAAGATAAGAACTTGATAGATCGTGGCGAATATCCGCTGTAATTAAGCCGTAAGCAGACCAAACGCCAGGATATGGAGGAATTATAACTGTGCTCATTGCCAATCGGTCTGCTAATGAACAGGAACTTAAAGGACCAGCGCCACCAAAGGCAACAAGTGCAAAATTCCTGCTATCATATCCTTTTTCAGTGGAAACTTTTCGTAGAGCCAAAGCTATGTTATTTTCAAAAATTTCGATAATCCCAGCAGCACACTGTTCAACGGAATCGAAATCTAATTCTTCAGATAACTTCTGAACCACTTTTCTAGCTAAATCTGGAAAAATTGGTAATGTTCCTCCCGCGAAATAGTTGGGGTTTAAAAAACCTTGAACGAGATTTGCATCCGTAACAGTTGGTAAATTTCCTCCAAGATTATAACACGCAGGTCCTGGATCAGCTCCTGCACTCTCTGGTCCAACCCGCAATATTCCATGTTCAAATCTAGCAATAGAGCCCCCACCTGCTCCTATCGTTCTGACTGCAATTGCAGGAATATGTAAGGGTAAGGTGCCTATTTCATTATTGGAGGATATTTCCACTTGTCCCTTTAAGATAGCAGCAACATCTGTTGAGGTTCCTCCAATATCTAAAGTTAGAGCATTAGTCATCCCCAATTCTCGACATGAATATAAACCGCCTAAAACCCCTCCTGCTAAACCTGAGAGAACTGTTTCTACGGATCTTTCAGCAGCATTTTTCATTTGAGTGACTCCACCTGTAGATAGTAAAACAAGTGGTGGAATGTTAATTCCTTCTGTAGCAACTTTCTCGGTAAATGAAGTGAAATAGCTCTGCATGATTGGAGCAACGTAAGCATCTAAAACGGTCGTTGAGGTTCTCTCGTATTCACGAAAAATCGGTAAAACCCAATTTGACGTTGAAACATGAAGATTAGGCATAAAGCTTTTAATTTCTTCATAAACTCTATTCTCATGATTCGAATTAAAAAAAGAAAATAGAAATGATACAGCTACTGACTTCACATCATTCTTAGCAATTTCATCTAGGATATTCGATAATTGAAGGAGATTTAATGGAATAATAACTTTCCCAGTAGAATCAATTCGCTCCTCAATACCAAATCGTAAATTACTTGGAACTAATGGTTCAGTTCTATCTGGAAATAACGTATAAATCTTACTTCGATTTTGCCGTCCGATTTCTAGTACATCGGAAAACCCTTCAGTAACTAGTAGAGCAGTTTTAACTCCTTTTCTTTCAAGGATTGCATTAGTGGCAACTGTGGTTCCATGAACTAATATGTTAAGATCTGATATTATTGTATTTTTTTTTAACTGGATTAAACCATTTCTTACGCCTAGTGATTGATCTTTGGGAGTGGAAGATATTTTCTCTAGAAATACTTCCCCCTCGTCATTTATTACAATGAAATCAGTAAAAGTGCCACCTATATCTATTCCAAGACAACGCACATGTATCACCCTTAGTTTCATGAGTGTTATGGGATTTCCAACTTATTTGAAAAGAATTATTGAAGAACGGTCTTACTCATTACTCAATTCCCTTGCTGATAAAAGCTTTATTAATGATTTATCAAAAAATGGCATCTAGCGAATAAAGGTTATAAACAAAGAAGAAGAATATGACCTTAAACTTTGTAAAGTGAGATCTCTCATGAGTGCTATCACATTTGACATGATTGGAGTTTTAACATCTATTCCTCAACCTGAAGTTTTATTATTTGAAAAAGAAAGGCGTGAATATAGGATATTTGAGTTATTGGTTGAAAAATATGATATCACTCGTCCTCAATTTGACAAAGCTGTCGAGTCTACGTTCTCTACAATCGAATTTGAACGGGAGAACCGCTGCTTCGATTATGGAATTGCCAGGATTACCCACTTATTACTCACAAATCTCTCACTAGTTCCAGAATATGCTACAAGAATAATGATAGAACAATTATTCAATGATTCGATTTTTAATTTGCAACTAGCCCCTCGGGAAGGATCATACGCAGTTTTGGAACATCTGAAAAGAGAGGGATTTAAGCTGGGCTTAATTGTGAACACACTTTTTTCATCTGGAGATGCATTTCGTGAATTTGTTATAATTAATCTTGGTTTTCAATCGATATTTGATTCGATGGTCTTTTCCAATGAAATAGGGTTTTTAAAACCCCATAGTCTCATCTTTGATGCATCTATGCGAGAATTAAGTATTGATAATCCTCAAGAAATCTTGCATATCGGAGACAATCCAAAAACTGATATTATTGGAGCTAAAGAGGCAAATTTGAAGACTGGTTTTTTTCAAAATCGACGACACAGACTTCCTGATTCATTAAAACCAAATCTAGAAATCTGTGACCTAATTGAGCTCCCTGATTTGATTTCTCATTTTGATTGGTAAAATTTACCAATTCGCAAGAATTAGCGAGAGGGAGAGAAGTAAACCTGATAATAGATGTATCATGATAGTTAATTTATTAGCAGGTAAAAGCTCGTTGATTTCATTCCAATTTTCTTTAATTATTTGGATTGCCTTAATAGACAATGGAAATGATAAGAACATTAACATAGTTTGATAAGGTAGAGCTGATATTAGAATTGAAATGAAGAGAGCTAAATAAGAAAAAATTATACCTAATACGTAAATTTTTACTGCATTTTCCTTCCCAATAAGAACAACCATGGTTTTTTTGCCAGTTTGACTATCAGCGTCGAAATCTTGGAATTCATTTAGGAATAATACCATTGCGATTAGAAAAGCTATAGGTATAGAAACAATTATTGCAGTGGAGAGATTTAGAATATTAGTTTGTATATAATATGCACTGATGACACCGAGAGGTCCAAATCCCACAAATACAGCAAATTCTCCTAATCCTCTATAACTTAATTTAACGGGGATCGCAGTGTAAAAAACCCCTAAAGCTATAGCAATAAATAAAAGGAAAACAAGGAAAATACCTCGGGTTAAAACAATTATTCCTAGAACTGTCACGAAAGCTATGAAATAGGATCCAATTGCAGCAAAGAGAATCTTATGAGGAGGAATGACCTCGTTTTGAATCATTCGGGATCCTCCGTTGAAAGGAGAGTAGAAATTGTTCATTTGATCAGTTTCTTGGTCGAAATAATCATTTAGCAAGTTTGTACCTGCATGAACCGCAACTCCTGCAATTAAAACTAGAGATCCTAACAATGGATCAAAGATATTGGTTTCATACCATGCAAGAGCCAAACCAAGGAGTAGAGGTATTATACTTGCAGTGAAGAATGGTGCTCTAATAGCTTGAATCCAAATGAGTAATTTACTGCGTTGAGACATCTGTGAGGAAGTCTTTGGGGTATAGAGGTTTATATTCTGGTCGACCACTGAATTTAAATCTCCTTTAAGGGAAGAAAACCTACGAAGAGATATTTAAAAGATATATTCATATTCTTGTGCTTACAATAAGTTACAGTGTTTACATCAGCATTTATATTAGATCAGGTGACTGGTATGGCTCGAACTCGTGTAATTTCTATCCGAATCAACAAAAATACTCAAGAGATACTTGAAAGAAATGCTAAAATATTGAACCTAAAGCTTTCAGTGTTAGCAGCTAAAGTTCTAGAAGATAAAACCGATGATTGGTCGAAAGAGTATGCGTCTCGAATTTATTACGAGCTCGGGTTAGAACGAGATGTAAACGGAGGTGAATGACAATGGGATTAATTGAAACCCTCTTTCTTTCTATTCCTTTATTCATCACTACAATATTATCATTTTTGAATTTCCTTTCGTTCTTCAGATTGTATAGACAAGAAGCTGAAGCAACTTTATTTCATATTGCTCTTGTTTTCCTCTCTTCAGGTGGGATCTTTTCTTTATTCCTTATTGCGTGGTTCTCTCCCTCAACCACCCAATTATCTCTCATATTCATTGTTAATATTGTTGTTTGGTTTCTATTCCTCGAAATCGGGAATTCTTATCTCTCAGCATTTATGAATCGTACAAACGCATTAGAACGATATGTTCTTCCTATATTCGGTGCAGCTATAGGAATTTCACTTTTTAACGCGCTAAATCCAGAAGTATATCTAATAATCAACCCTTTAAGAATCGAAGCAGGAATATATATTATTTCGATTTTTGCTGTCTTCTATCTTTTCATAATGGCTTACAATCGAATCAATATGGTTCTTGGTAACTTTGATGGAGAAGAACTCAGCTTATTAATATTAACTCAGCGCTTATTTATCGTTGGAGGAAGCTGTCTTATTTTCACTTTTATTAGCGTCTTTTTGTGGTTGTTGTTCAAAGGAATTCCAGCTTTCTCCCTTGATATCGTAACTTGGAATCTCCTTGATTGGATGGTGTATTTTAATGTGGCCTTATATGCTGGAGTTCTTCTAGGTGCTTTAATATATTCTCAGAAAATCGAATTCAAGAAAATTGACATAAATACAATATTAAATATTCTGGATTCTCCGCAAAACTAAAACTGTGAAACCTATGATTACTTTATATTCAATATTGTGTATTGGAGACTCTCATACCGCGGGGTTTCCTCTATATGATCCGTTGTACGGAGGAAATCCTAAAAGTTCATATCAATACTGGTTAAGTGAGTTATTGAATTCTTCATATCCTAATATAAGATTTGAAATTGATAATAAAGGTATCTGTGGGCAAACAACAAAAGAAATTACTCTTAGACTTAAGGGACTTGTATCAAATAGAAGATATCATATGATAATCTATTGCGGGGGAGCGAATGATATAGCAATGGGTTATAGTGTTGATAAAATATGGAAAAATATGGAAGAAGCTTTAAAGACCATTCATGACCTGAATATAAAATTTTTCTTATTAACTATACCTCCTATGAATTGGAGCGATACTTTTGATCAGCTGATGGAGATTAACAACAATATAATGAATTTAAAAATGACCAGCAATTATATCCCTGTTGATATTCATACTGCTTTAAAGGAAAATGGTTATTTAAATCGAAGCTTTAATTCAGGGGACGGAGTTCATCTATCCATACAAGGGTATAAACAAATTGCGACGGTTATTCACCAAGCTATACTAGAGATTCTATAAAGGTTATGCATTTACGAATTATACTCCATCCTATAAATCATTACATAAATGACTATTTGAATTTTCTGGGAGTTTTCTGGTGGTTATAAAGGTTTTATGTTAAAATAATTGAAAAATAATGCAGAATCTGAAGTACTCTTTTAAAACAAGGAAAAGGGTAAAAAACCCCGTTAAAACTCCAGAAAACTGGAAAAATGATATTATCGCTTTGTATATCATAAGAAGCTTAGATGGAATTTGTCTTTTCTCTCATTATTTTCAAATCGGAGAAATATCAGCAATTGAAAATCAGCTAATAGGGATGGGATTCACTGCAATGTCGAAAATGATGAAAGAAGTTGTAGATTCATCTGTTTCACTTAAATTAATTGATCTAGGGGAGAAGAAAGTTTTAATTGAGGAATATGAAAATTTAATCTCTGTATTGATAACTAAATGTATTCATTCTTTTTTTAGAACTAAATTGCGAGAAATTACTGTAGTTTTTCAAAAATTGTTTGAATTACAGCAACAAATTAATTTATCAACCCATGTGTGCCTAGAAGATTATGCTCTCGCTGCAGACTTAATTGTACACGTTTTTCAGAATGAAAATTCCGCTCTAACTCTAATCCCGATTATTTTTAAACGAATCCAGACAAAACACGCTAGAGAATCGACTAATTACAGTTCAAAGTAGAAAATTATAATTTTTGAATTTTTCCTGGTGAAGGTTCAAAATAAATTCCCTGAAGCAAACCTCTTTCGATACTTTTCATTAATGTTTCATTAGAAACTCCCAATTCTTGTGCACGGTGCTTTAACTGATCTAAATCAATAGGTTTATCTGAAATCATTGATAGAATATCTGAACTCAATTTATCTGATGATAAAATTTGATCTAACTTCTTTTCTAAAAGCGCAGCTTCAGATCTTGTAAAAATATTTCTGTTTATGGAAACTTGTGTAAGTTTATCAAAAATTTCCTTCGGATTTTTCTGATGGTCTAAATAGCAGTTTATATGGAAATATTTATGTGAAGAAAAAGACCTTCCATCCTCCAATTCCACTTGTTCTGGTTCTGCAACGCGGTATGTCTCTTTTTGAATTTTTTCTTCACAAAGTCGACATGTACTTCTTGAACTCTTAGATTCCTCAATGTAAGGAGAAGATGATCTGTCTTTTTGCGCCTTTTTCGCTTCATCTAGTTCTTTAAATATTAATTCTTTGATAGCTGATTCAATTGTGGTGTTATTTTTAATTAATTTTGTTACCAAGTCGATATTTCTAACTGGAACGCATTTTGGATGGTGATAACGATAAGAAGTCACTATATTACCATCAGAAGTGGTAAAGTCGTAAGGGATACCTATTCGATACTCTCCCTTCATTATTTTTTGATGACATAATCTACATGCTGATCTACTTGATTTTGCTGCTTCTAATATTGGGGATTTATCTGATTCTGACATTTTTATCAATTAAAAAACTAAGGGATTTAACCTGCTTAAGGACTTTCCTACATAAAATACTATTAAAATCTTTTAGAAAGCTGATTTTACCCAATCAGGATAGAAAAATAAACCTAGTAGAATTAAAGTTCTTTTTAATACTACTTGAAAGGGAATGAACGTTAGCTGTTTCAATGAATCGCTCCAAGTTATTAGAAATAAAAGTAATCATTTCAGATTGTAAAGTAGAGAAAGTATGAAGGTCAGGAACACGATAAGTGAAGAATACAAAAATTTTGTCAAAACATTTGAAATGCCATATAACAGAATCACGTAAGCGCTTTGCTCCAATCAGGGAAACATTATTCCGATATTTCCGAAGAAGATATTCTTGTTTTATATATTTAGAAATCGAATCCAATAATGGATCCGGTAGGCTTCCTCGTTCCTGATTTCGTGCGGTTGAAAAAAGATAATTACCATCTGGATCATAAACCAAGATAAATGAAACAAATTCAGATAATTCTCGCTTAATTTGTGATAAAATTCTCCAGTAGATGGCAGCATCTTCATTAATAGGATCTTCAACAATTTCTACAAATCTCTCGTTCCAATTTGCTATGGATTTGTCAAATTCTCCTCTAAGAGGAGTATAATACTTAAGCAAGTTAATTGGAAGCTGTTGAAACTCAGGTGAAGTTGATAAGGAGAGGAGGGAAATTCCGTCAGGAGCTTTTGCATAATCCACATATATTGGTTTATCTGATTCTTTATCAAGAGTGATATCAATTAATGTTGGCCGAACGATTTCTTTTAATTGCATAATGGCTTCAATTAGCCCAGATATCAAAACTACGCTTTCATTTTTTGGATCAAATGTTTCGTTTTCTCTTTCATGAATATAACCTGATTTGTCAATATGAATTGATCTTGTATAAACTGGTAATCCACCTTCATCTGCAAGAACAACAACCAGATTACTCCCTTTAATTGATGATTTACCAGTTGTAATTGGCCCGGAAGTCACCTTTTCATACGAAATCTCATCGGATTGTTCCCGAGTCAATAATTATGACTTCCTGCATAAACGAGTTTAATCTATCTTACAATAAATAAAATATCCTTGACTAATTCTTAAGGTAAACTAGAGAAAGAATTCGAATAAATAATGAAGAATGCCGTTTGATACTATATAAACCCCTTTTCAAGCAAATTTTCCCAAGTAACGTCTCCAAATAAATATAGAAATTCTTTAAAGGTTATTATAGGCTTAAAAAAACGCTCTTGATCGTCGATTAACCGGGGGCATGCTGTATTCACCCACGCATCAACCCAAGTCATATTAAATAAAACTTGAGTATCAATATTTTCAGCAATTACTATAAGATGCCTCTTTTTTGCATTTGATAACTTCTGTCTTATACTTTCTATATTTGTGGGGTTATATTGACCAATTTTTGAACTAGAAATTATTCCCCAATATTGAGCGGATTTTACTTTGGTAATTACATTAAGTCTTTGTTTGATTATCCTTTCTCGTTCATCAGATGAATAATAGCTGATATTAGAGGTATAAGGGTTAACTTGAAGCACTGGTATTGAGGAATTTAGTAATAATCCCCGAGTATGGAATTCCCCAGCATGTAAGGAGATAATTCCATCATTTTGAGTTGGCGTTCGTAATGAACCTATGTGACAGCCTATTATTTGAGTCTCATTAGAAACTATTATCTTTTGTTTTTCTAGGAAGGTTTTTAACTCTTTTAAATTGTTTAAGTGTTGAGCAGTAGCTGTAATAATTACTTTTCTCCACCTTAATTCATCTAGCTTATTCTTGATATTATTAAGCGAGCTTGAAATGTTAAAAGTTACCAAAGCGGGGATAATCAATATATTAATCCCTTCTACTGTCGAATGAATCCGATCAGCGAACGCAAAATCTGTATGACCAAAATGAATCAATAGATCACAGTCAAGAAATTTGGCTTTCTCTATTGCTATATCACATATTCCATAGCTAGCATCGCCAGCAAGAAAAATTTCAATATTAGAATCAGAAAATTTAGTTATAATAGATTTTAAGGGAGTATCTAACATCCCTTCAGGCATTTGAATTAGAATTCGCTTAATGTTTTTATTCTTGATCATACTTTCAATCTTATTAAGCTCTAAATCGTATTGAAATTCCATAACATATCAGCTGGGTGATCTCTTTATTTTATCTTTAATTAAGAAATCTATGTATGTGTTACTAATAATTATACGCAACAAATTAATACCTGCTTGTTGCTATGAATAATTCATGCTTGAGATTTTTCTTCGAAATCAAAATATAATCGTAACTCCCAGAATAGGGCTATTATCCTTTCCAGACTATCTTTTTTTTAGAACACATTCCCAAAAATTATACCGAGAATTTCTTGGGATTCCAAGATATTCAATTATTGCTAGAAAGATAACTGATAAGGTAGATGAGGATGAAGATGCAGACGACCTAGAAGTTTATAGCAAATCCTGCACCTTAAAGACTCTTTTTGTCGTTGACGGTTCCACTGCACTTAATAATGCTCCTTTTTATTTTCCACTTTCAAAGCAATTAGATTTATCTGTTGTGGGAACAAGACTAGATTTCACTGAGATCCCAAAATTAAGATATTCGATAATTAAAGGTTCTAGTGTCTCGAAGTTTGATCCAATTGCAATCTTTAGCTCGGATGTACATTATCATGCATCCTTAGACGAAAGTGGATTTGAGTCAAAATCTGTAACTTTGCCGCCGCAGTTTGAATTATACACCCAACCAATCATTCCCATCACAAAGAATACAATTGCCGTAGGATCAGTTCGATCATTAATTGATTTTGCACCTTTGAAATTTGATATATTGCGTATTAATTTAGGAGATTTCGTTGAATATAATCAAATCTTTGCAAATCGGCCAAAGAGGGAATCTTTGGAGTTCAATGCATATAAAACATCGATTATCAAAACAGTTCAACATATTATAGAAATTTTTCAAATTCCTGTGGTTTTAATTACATTTTATAAATTATCAAAATTTTTTCACTCTCCTGGAGATAATATTAGCATTTTAGACAAAGTAAAAACCTTAAAGGAGAATCTTCACTTTAGAGAAGCCTTAGTAATAAAAAATGAGAGACGCAGAATCTGGGAACAAGATTCAATTAGGAATCTACCTGATCTGTTTGATACTTATGGATATTTAACTTTATTCAATAAATAATTTATTATTTAAATGTTGATTTCGATCTGAGAAAGAAATCTAAAAATTACTCATAATTTATAAAGTTCTTTTTCTTAAGATTATAAAATTGTGTTATATTCAGTTTATGATACATTGGTGAATTTTATGGAAGGAAAAACAATCTCAATAGAGGAAATAGTGCCAACAATTGAGAAAGTAAAAAACACTATAGAAGCTATCACACAGGAACTGGAGCAAAAGGAAAAATTACTCACAGAAAGAGAAGAGAAGTTGAATAAGGCATCCAAAGAGTTGGATGAAGCCAATCTTAAACGACAACAGCTAGAGTTCGATTATATGTCCCTAGAAGCGGAATTCAAACGGATTTCGGATCTCTTCAAAGAAATGTCAGGGAAACAAGAAGTTACATTAGATATCAAACAACTTTTGAGCATCTATATTACTTTACTCGAACAAGTATTCGCAGCTCAACCTCATGCAAAAATATTATACATTCTTCACGGAGATAAGAATGCAATGAACCGAGAGGAACTAACAAAAGCAACTGGTTTTGCTCCAGCGATTATATTACATTCACTCCATGAATTAAATCGAGCTGAACTCGTTTCTTACAATGAAGAGACTGGACAAGCTACATTAACTAATCGTATATACGAATAGTAAATCGAAATATTGCACGCTACTCTCTAATTGGGATATTCTTTGCATGATATTATCTCATTTAGGATTAAAAGTCGTCAAACTTAGCTACAATGAATAGCACTTTAATTGATGATTTTACTACATATCTGGAAATTGAGAAAGGTTATTCCCCTAGAACAATTCGTGAATATACATACGACTTGAAGATGTTTGAAGGATTTACTAACGCCAAGAACCTAGAAAAAGCCAAAACAGCTGATTTACGCCGTTTTTTCTTACATCTCAAGAGGGATAAAGATTATGCCCCACGAAGTCTACATAGAAAAATCTGTTGTCTGAAGTCATTTTATAAATTCATTAAAAAAGAAGGGTATATAACATCTAATCCAGCAGAGGGAATAGAATCCCCCAAAATACCTAAATCACTTCCAAAAACTATCACAGTTAAAGAAGCCGCCTTACTCCTAAATACTCCTCAAAATATACGTGATAAAACCATACTTTATCTACTCTACGCGACAGGGATGAGAGTGTCAGAATTAAGTAACTTAAATATTCAGAATATCAATATAAAGGAGAGAATTTTAAGGGTTGAGGGAGGAAAAGGAAATAAGGATCGTATTATACCATTACCTGGGCAATTAATTCCTCTTCTCGAAGAATTCTTGAATAATCATAATAAAACATCTATGGAAAAAGCACTCATTTTGAATAAATCAGGCACGAGAATGACTACACGATCGATCCAGAGGCTAGTTAGTAAATATAAGAAATTAGCTGGATTAACAGGTAAGAAATTAACACCTCATACGTTAAGGCATGCCTTTGCAACCCATTTACTCTCAAATTCAGTTGATATTCGAGTTATTCAAGAATTACTAGGTCACTCTTCACTATCCACTACACAATTATATACCCATGTCTCGTTAGAACATCTAAGGAAATCATATGATCTCGGACACCCGCTATCTGACCAAAATAAGGAATTTTCTTTCGTGGAATAAGCTCTATTCCAGATCTGAAGCCTCAGATTATAAATTATTGAGATAGAATTAAATACTTTCTAGGAATTTTAATATCAAAAGTGTCTGGATCTGTAACTTTCATGAGGAAAAGATGGCTTTATATTTTTAATAAAAATAATTCTGAAAAAAAATTCATTGAGAATATAGATCAGTTTCCTCTTAGCAAAGTAGCTTATATTCTATGGAATCACCATAGAAATGAAAAAAACATTGAATTCTCGTATAAATTAAAGCCCACTCTAAATTTTATATATAGATTTGAAAATAAATACTATTTATATGGCCAAAATGCATGGAAGCAATACAGGAAAATCCAATGGCTCAAAACAAATATTGTGGTAATGTTTGAAGACAGCTCATTTGATGATTTGATCCATTCAAAATTTCAAAATTTTAGGTCATTAGAAACGAATGAATCAAGTGACGTCTTTAATACTTATTTAACACTCCGGTTAACCCCTAATGATTTTTCTTTTTTAGAAAAAGAAGAAATCAATACCATCCGATTACCCAAACAGAACACTGACCTTCCTAAGCGATATAAACACCTTAATGGGGGAATTAACTATGGAGTGCTTCAGGGTGATGAAATAATCAGTTTTGCAGCTGCTCCTTATATATTAATTAAACAAAATTATTCATTTGCTATAATTAGAAGTGTTGAGACAAAACTCTTGGAGAGGAAAAAAGGTCTTGGATTACAAACTGTAGGGAAACTCATCCAATATCTTTTCAACCAGCTAGAGGTGAAAAATATCGTATTGTGGGTAGATGAAGGTAACTTTGGCGCTCGTAGATTATATGAAAAGCTTGGATTCAAGACCGAAAGTAGCTTTTTAGCAACATACTGTGATTGCAAATTCTAATAATCACGGAATAATAAAAAGGAAAAATTATAGAGTTAAAATAGATACTACTTGATATCTTCCAGTTTATCAATGAATCCAATTCCATGCTCTTGTAATTCCTTTAAAATTGGTTCATAAATGGTGCTTTTCACTGGAATGAGAACTCCTTTATCTTTAATCTTTCCTTCCAGTATCATACGAGATCCAATAGCAGCTGGAAGACCAACAGTTCTAGACATTGAACTCGGGCCATTTTTAAGCCCATAATCAATCATAGTTGATGTATGCTTTTTTTTCTTACCGTTAGATTCTTTGTATATGAATTCATGAACCATTATTAACATATCTCGTTCTCCGAGAGAATACTGTAAGTGTTGTTCGAATTGATGACATAAAGCATCTAGTGGTGATATCTTATTAGATGGTAAAGAATCAGTTCCGAATAAACCCATCCAATCAAATCTTTTCACTACATCATCCGACTCATTATAGTCAAATTGGTCCATAAATTCTGATTTGGTATCGGCATCTAAAGGTTTACCTAGAAGCTTATTAGTTAGTTGACCATATGTTAAAGTAATTGGAAATTCTTCTTCATTTAAATTGAGATACCCTATATCTGCCACTTTTTTCATTGTCCGACACCAGCTGGTATTTCTAAGAGTTCCTCTTATTATCGTTTTAGTTTCAGGGATCTCATAAACATCAATATAAGGTTCTATAGAATTTCTATTTGGATATCCTTCTAACATTCCAAGTTCTTCCTCGTCTCCAGGGCCTTTCTCAGGGATATAGAATGGAATATAATGATCAAATAGATCCTCACCTGGAATTTCCACAATTTTTCCGTTCTCTAAGTATTTAGCAGGGTTTCGTCCTGCCAAAATCACCCCTCGTGGAGACCACGATAGCTTATAACCCCAAGGATTGGTATTAGCATCTGGAGCGGGAAGTCCTCCTGTATAAGACTTAAACGATAAGATTTCTCCTCCTTCTTTGTGAACCTTATCAACAATTTTTTTTGCACTCATATGGTCAATCCCAGGATCGACTCCTATTTCATTTAAAATGGTAATTCCAACTTCTCTGGCTTTTTTATCCAACTCTCTCATTTCTGGGCTGACATAAGAAGTAGTTACCATGTGTTTTTTTTGTTTGATACATTCTCGGGCTACATCCACATGATATACATATGGAAGCAAGCTTACTGCAAGATCACAATTTTTTATCAGACCCTCCAAGTTTTCTGGTGTTTTTGTGATATCGAACTTTACAGCAAATCCATTTGGATGATTCTTAATCAGAGCTTCTGCTTTGGAGAGAGTTCGGCTAGCAACTGTTACTCGAAAGTTATGATCAAGCAAATAATTAATATGGGGCCCTGCAACCATTCCAGCGCCAAGTACCAATATTTTTTTCATTATATAATTCTCCTTTTAGGATCTCTTACTTTATTCAATTATAGTTTTAATTTTATGGCAGATTTAAAAATTCTTTAGATTTCTCTCAGAAAATTATCTAGATATTGAAAATATGGAGTTAGTTTACCTTGGTGGACGATAATTGCATTTTTAAGTTCTGGTGGAAGAGCTAAATCTTCGAATGGTTTATTGAAATCAGTTTTTGCAATTATTGGGATAAAAGGAACTAATGTGTTACTGAAATTCGTAGAGGATTCTCGAGGTAATTCACACGGCAAATTATCAACAGCAATTATAGCTAATCCTTCATTTTTTCCATCATGGCTAGCTTTTTCCGTGAAAGGATCATAGATGAACATAGGATTATCTGGTTCTGTTACTTTAATAGTAGCCTCAATTCCTCCTTCGATATCACATGAAATATCACCAATAATTCGTAAATGAACAGGCATTTTTGATTGAAACATGTCTCTAATGTGTTTTTTTGTAAGTAATCGAGGATATTTTTCACTCCAATATATTCCATTCACGAGTATACTTAAATAGGGAGTATAACTTGAAAAAATTCCCTCATAATTCGATAATCCTGATTTATAATAATCTTGAAGGTCAAATTTTCCTTGATCCTTACGCTGAACCATATGCTCTTCTTTAAAAACGCTCTTGTAAATATGGTTAAAAGAGAAGTCTTTGGTTTTCCAAAAATCTTCCAATTCGGTTGGAGAAATCTCAATTACAGGAAGTAGATCTAAAATAGATTGGGCGCCTTTGCTAACATTGCCATAACCTGCGAAACCTACAACAACTGGAATAATTTCTTCTGGTAGTCCATTTTTTTGAATTTCGCTCCCAATATTTGAAATTGCTTGCTTTGCTTCGCTTAAATCGGAATATTCATATGTATGTTTAAGTTTGAGGAAAGGAGTTTTTACACCATCAATTGCCAAAACTCTTTGACCATAACCCCTTAAGGTTTCTATCATGCCTGCTAATCCAGCGTAATTCCCAAAGAATATTAAACGAAACCCCTTACTATTTACTATTCTTTCATAATCTATTAATGTCGAATTCAAGTTCAAAATATGTTTTAACATTGGCATATTGCGTCGTTGCCCTTTGATAGTATGAGAGAAGAAGATATATATTTTGTTCTCCTTCAAAGTCGGTAAGGGGATTTCTTTGATAGCAAAAATAATATTTGCTTTATCTAGGCTAGTAGATACGTCTGCACCTGCATTAAGATATTCTTGATCCTCAAAAATGCGAATATAGGAAGATTGAATTATGAATTGTATTTCATGTTTTTCTACTAATTCCTTGACATGTTTTGGTATCAAAGGAGCTCTTCGTTCCCACTTATTTTTATCTTCAAGCCTCATTCCCAAAATATTTAACATTATAAAAACCTACTAGAAATTATATGAGAGATATTCCAATTGAATACAAAAATATGTAGCCTAATTGACAATTAGCCCAAATGACTGCTTATTGAAAAATTTTTATCCCAATAATAATAAATACTTTGGAGTCAAAAAACTAAGGATTTGGAGTATTCGAAAAAAGAATAAAAAGGAGGGAAAATGATGAAGAAGGATATATTTAGTATCTATACTTCTCTTCGTTGAAGGATCGACCTCTTTGATCATCTCGTCGACCACCATACCGTCTTCGTCGGGGTCTACCTTGATGAGTCTCAGATGAGCGATCATTTTCCATGTTCACAGAGTCTAATCCAATCTTTTCCTCGGAATCTTCCAAAGTTCCCCATTTTCCGAGTGCAAGACGCATATGTTCTTGAAATACGTTGACATAGGAATTTTTTATGACATAGGTTTCACCCTCCGTGACCTTGTCAATGGTTTCGTCCCAGAGGGTCAGAATAATGGTTCCAGTGCCATCGCCCACTTTGACATCAGCGAGATGATGCTCCTCATTAGTTTTTTTACTGGTGATTGATCGAGTTTCACCTTTTTCAATTACCACAAACGAGACTTGAAGCTTCCTATCAAAGGGGGTCAAATCACTTATAGTTTTTGTTGTATATTCTTCAGGTTGAGATTCAGACATTTTTTTCACGTTATTGATGTTTACAGTGCAATATTCGTAACTGTATTACTAAAGACAAGAAAAACAAGTGTTTTAACTGTTATCTTGAATAATCATACACTTACGATGCAGTTCAAACAAGAAAAAATTGAAAATATTAACCTTATTGTATAATATTGATATTTAATCTGAAATAGCTATACGGAGGATTCAAAATTATTTCTATCCTCCTCTATTACTGGAAATTTTAGATCCTTTTCTCCCTAAAAGCTAGCAAATTGGCGATATAAACACTCGAGTAGTTAAGTATGGTCAACCTTGAGAAATTAGGTAAATCAACGGTATATTTTAAAAGCTCAGAAAAGATGTCAGAGCTAGAAGACAATTCAATAGATGTAATAATTACATCCCCTCCCTATAACCGAGGGAAAGTTTACTCGGACGATTCAGGGGGGATTTATAACGATAAAAAGTCTAAAAGCGAATACTATCAACTTTTAACCAATGTTTGGACAGAGTGTTTTCGAGTTTTGAAACCTGAGGGAACTTTTTTTCTCAATATTGGTGATTCAGCTAATGATCAAGGCTTAAGTGAGGAAGTTGTCAACCTCACTTCAAACGTTGGGTTTTTCCGAATTCAAACAATAATCTGGGTTAAATCATTACTTGGAAAAGGCCATTACACCCCATCAGGAGGAAATAGAAGATTAAATAATGTTTGGGAGAGTATTTTTCTCTTAGTCAAAAACAAGAAAAAGTACCGTTTATATCCAAAAGCAATCGGAATTCCTTACGCAGATCGTTCAAATATCGGAAGATATTCTGAAGAGAACCTCCGTGATCCGGGAAATGTGTGGTTAATTCCATATTTACAGACTACAGGATCTACAATAAAGAAGGGACATGAAGCTCCCTTCCCAATAGAGCTCCCTTATAAATGCATTCAGTTAACTAACGCGGAAACTGTCCTCGATCCATTTGCAGGAACGGGAAGCACACTTGCAGCGGCAAATAGTTTAGGAAAAGTATCTTTTGGTTATGAAAAATATCCAAGAAAAAATATAATACGAAATACAGTTTTGAATGCTCAACCAAGATTAACACCTACGATTCTACTTCCTCATTTAGAATTAACAGCTTCAATTTTGACAAAGTTGTGTCAAAAACTCGATTATGACTTTTTAAAGGAATCATGCACTTTTAAATTCACAAAAAAAGAACAAGTTGAGTTAGAGATTCTAAAAGAGACGTTAAAGGAATTAGATTTAAATCTACCCATTTTAAACAGGTATTTCTCGGATTGTAGTAATCTAGAGAAGTTTGAAGATAGAAAGCTTGATGATTTTTTCTAATTGATTTCAGTAAACCTGTCATTTAATATTCCCTTACTTGAGTACCGCAATTATGACAGTAAAGACTGTCAGATGGGATTCCACATGTTGGACACTTTACTTTTTTAAATATCAGTTCTTTATGATTGAAATCTAAGTCAATATCATTATCCCATGTTTGTTTATCTTCATTGTTGATATCATGTGTATAATGAACTTCTGAAGTAGAAATATTTTTCCCTATAGCGAACCTTAAAATTAATCCGCCAATAATTAAAGGAAATGCGAGAATTATCAGCTGAATATCATCAATTCCGATTAATGAATGGATTAAGGATTCTTGAATCGCTATTTTTACACTTCCCCCTGAAAGATATGTTTCTAGAGGAGTAAAAATAAGCTGATACTGGCCAGATATCGGTACAGTTATCGATCCAATAGTAATGATTGACAAATCTGCTGTACCATCGAAACTGTAGGTAATTAATGTAGTTTCAGAATAAATCCTGGTTGTGGAGATTATTTCAAGATTACCAGAACCATATCCCCACGGTGACTTTGAACCAACTATTGTTATATAATAACTAATTTTTCCTCTTAGATAGAAATAATCAGATGTGTTAGATTCAGTCGCATCTACTTCAGCTATTGACACCTGAAGAAAAGTAATGCTAAGAATACCAAAAATTAAACATAAAACGCCCAATATAACCATTATGGTAGCTAAAGCTCTTCCTTTGTTCATTTTTTCCTCGCTCTAAAATGTTAGAATAGCAAAAATTCAATTTTGTGTATTTTTTACGGTTATTTTAATCGAACCAATCATTTAAGCAACAGAATAAAAGAAATTCATTGCATAAACACGCAGTGTTTTTTTAAAACCTTTCTTAAAGTGTCGTTTTCGATTTTAAACTTGATATATGAATATTCAGTATCTTAGAGTGGATCTAATTTGGCAATAACACAGAGTTCGGAAACTTCTCATTCAATGGAAAGGCATATTCTACTTTGGACGAGCATAGGGCATTTTTCTAATCACGTTGGAAATTATCTCACACCAGCTCTGTTGATATATCTTCAAACAGATATTCTTCTTACTCAAACAGAACGGGGAATACTAGGATCAATCCCTATGATCATGCTTGTTTTTCTGTCACCTGCTATAGGGTATATTGGGGATAATCGACCAGTGTGGAGAAAGCATTTAATTTGGATTGGAATGATTTTGATTGGATTCTTTGGATTCTTGATGTCGCTAGCTAACTCTTTCACTGACCTAGCAATAGCAACAATTATTTTAGGGGTGGCACTTTCATCATATCATCCACTTGCATTTAACTTTTTGAATACCATGCCCAATAAAGATCGAAATATGGGGGTGAATGCAGTATCTGGCAATATGGGATCTGCCATCACTCCAGTTATTGCTATGGTTTTTGCAGTTCTATTTAATTGGAGAATTGCATTTATACTATTCTCAATTTACCAATTAATAGCAGGATTTTTGTTTGGTTTCATATTCCCTAATTCCCCAGAACTTCATGAATCTTTGAATAACTATACTAAAAACGAACAAATAAATGAAATAAAATTCACAAATCAACAGGTACTCATTCTAAGTTTATTGCTGGTATTTATTTCAGCCGCGCGGGCACCAGTCTTTCGATCGCTTTCCTATTTTACAACAGTTGTTTTCTCTGATGCATTTTTATTTTCTAATATTGAAGCTTCACTGTTTTCAGGTGTTGTTTTAGGTATAGGAGCATTCGCAACCTTCATAATTGGTGTTTTAAATAATCGAAAAGCTCTTCGTGGAGCAACTAGGAATCAACGAATTCAATTTCGAGCGAAAACCATCTTTATTTCGAACACAGTTGCCGCATTTTTACTATTTCTCTTAATTCTCACTCCCACACACGAATCACCTCTACTATTGGCGGAATATGTTACTTTAACCTTTTTCTTTTTTTTGGGGGCTGCAATTTTGCCAACAATTTTAGCAGAAATTACAGGGACATCACATGGAATGGCAGCAGCTTTTGGTCTTTTGTTTTCAGGCGCCACGCTTACAGGAGCGATTGCACCAACAATTTTTGGTTATTTAGCAGATGAAATTGGATTCAATGCAAGTTTTCTTTTTCTGAGTATTGTTGCAATTGTTTGTTGGCTTCTTATCCTTCTATTCATGATAATATTTAGGAAAATAACATCTCAACAGAGAAATAATTAGTATCCTTTAGGTAATGTTGTCATCTTTTCAAGTTCTGCTGCTATTTCGGGTCTCAATCCTGTTATATCAATGCTTAGAAATCCCCTTACAATCGCATCAGTTGCTTCTTCTTCAGTCATTCCACGAGCCATTAGATAATTTAACTGATCTTCTCCAATCTTACCAATTGAAGCTTCATGAGACATTTCAAGGTCAGGTCTATCAGCAATCAATTCAGGAACAGCATGGATAATTCCGCTTTCGGCCAATATTAATCCATCACATGCTAAATGGGCTTTTATACCTGAAGCTTTTCCATCAAGAATCCCTCTCGCTATAATTTTCCCTCCAGCACTTACCGCTCGAGAAAGAACTTCTGCACGGGCTCCGTTTCCCTCCAAAATTACTTTACCACCCACATCCATTATAGTATTTGGATGTCCATATAATATGCTATTATATCGAGCTGTGGCGTCCTCTTTGAGTATTGTTGTTGGAAAAAGTTGTAAAGACTTCACAGGCTCAAGAGCGATATAATTGCTATTAAATTTCCCTCCAGCAGCGACTGTTGTTACCGTTCGTGGGCGAACATAAAAATTCTCAGCCCAATTATGAACCATTGTGAATGTTAATGCTGCTCCCTCTTTTACATAAAATTCTGATACACCAATATGCAAACCTGCTTTTGCTGAAGTTGCACATCCAGTAATTATATGTATATCGCTTTTTTCCTCTGCAATAACAATATTGTGAACATTTTGAGCTCCAAAGTTACGGGATATAAAAAGACATGACTGTAACGGATATGTTATCTTAGCACCAGCCTTAGCTCTGATAAAATAGCCACGAGTCATATTTAATTCGGTGTTAGCTGTAAATTTATCAGTATCAATAGCAATATTTTTCCACCAATAATCCTGGATCCAATCTGAATACTCCTCAAGAGCAACATCAATAGGTAAAACTTCAACTCCAGAATCATTATTTTTATGACAAATTGTATCAAAATCATATTGCAGATAACTACCAGATACACGGCTATCGTTCTCTGAAAATCCAGATTTTCTGAGGATTTTGAGATTCTTATGGCTTTTTAAATCGGAAAGGTCGTCAATTTCCTTATGGATATGAGGTTGAGGATTAGAATACTTTGTAAGATCAATATCATCACCGTAAATTGCTTTTTTATCTCTAGCTTCTTTTGCTTTTTGCTTAAAGCTGTTTTTTGGATCCAATGAAATTCCTCTTCAAGTTATTTTTAAACTTAAGTCTTTAGATGTGAATCGATGACATTTAGCACACTCAGGGTAACCTAAATTACGAATATCGTCTAGAAGTCGCGATGGTGTTCCCGAGCAACCAATATGACCATGACACATTACATGGCCTCGATCAACATGAATATAATCCAGAATATGACCTGTATGAGTAATAACTAGTCCCCCTCGACTTTTATCCCATGGATAAGTGGGTTGTCTTGGAGAAGTACCAAGAAGAACATTGGTCATCTCCCCAATTAGCTTAAGTGCCTGAATATCAACTCCTGATTCAGGTTCATCTAGGAGAATGAATTTAGGTGCTTGCAAAAGGAGTTGTAATAACTCCGAACGTTTAATTTCACCTCCTGAGAAGTGTACATTTAAATCTCGAGAGAGAAATTCTCGCATTTCCAACTTTTTAGCAATGTATCCGATTTCAGCAGTAGTTTCTCTTCGCTGATTGACTAAGAATTCAGCAAGTTTTTGTAATTTTAATCCAGGAATGTTTGGAGGTCTTTGCATACTGATTCCTAGTCCGAGCTTTGCTCTCTCTGTAATTGATTTATTTGTAATATCCTCACCTCGAAATAGAATAGAACCCTCAAGCACTCTATATGCTGGGAAACCCATGATAGTTTGTAGAAGAGTCGATTTGCCAGATCCATTTGGCCCAAATAGTACATGTACTTCTCCTTCGGGTATATTTAGATTTAAATCATCCAATATCACCTTATCAGGTTCATCAGTAACTTCAACCTTTAGATTCTCAATTTTTAGCATTTTTACACCGTCTAGCTGTTGCAATTTTCAATTACTGGCAAAAAAAAGTTTGAAATGATGTCAATCAAATTCATTTCGCGCAACTTATCTATTGTTATTTAAATTACCTCTTCAATCCTTTCCCCACGCCTTATATAGGATGAACCTACTATAAAAATACAGACAGAATATCTAGAAACAATTATAGAAAATGATGATTGAATACTACATGCAAAGAAATCTGAAATTTTCGAAACCTCCAAGGAGGAATAATAAATCTCATTACTGAAAAGGTTATTCCGCCGACATTCTAAAAAAATCCAATCCTCTAATGCAGGAAAGAACGAGCTAATAACTTTCATCGGTCGAGCTTATGCAGGTAAAACTACCATTCTCCACCGATTGCGTACGGGAGAGTTTTATGCCGATTCTCTTAGAACCATGGGACTGAACGTTGAACGATTTGAGTACAGAAATATCATATTTCAAGCGTTCGACTTAGGTGGGCAGACTACATTTCAAGAAATTTGGCCAGATTACGTAAGGCTTTCAGGAGCTGTTGTATTTGTTGTAGATTGTTCAAGACCGGAGGATTTTGAAGAGAGTAAAACGGCGCTATATAAAGCACTTCCAGATATTCCTGAAAAAGCAGTTCTTCTTATAGCTGCGAATAAAGCAGACATATCTGGTGTAGACCCTTATGTATTACTTTTAAAGCATTTTGATCTGTACGATATTCAACAAAAAGGTAGATTCCGAGCTGTTAACATTTTTCATATGAGCGCAAAGACTGGAAGTAACCTGTACCAAGCTTTTGATTGGCTTATTGAAACAATGACAGGTGAGATAATTCTACCCACAATTAACATCCATAATGTTTGCATTTATCAAACTGAATCTGGATTATTAGTAGGAAGCAGCTCTACAAATTCAAACCACGGACATCTCATGGAAGATCCCTCTCTTATTACTAGCATGTTTTCTGCAGTAAATACATTCGCACAAGCAAGTCTTGGAGCTGGAGTTAGAGAAATTCTAATGAAACGCAGTGAAAGTGCTGGTGATGATGAAGTTTCGGACAATTATAAGTTAGTAAGAGTCGAAGAAGCTGATTTCTCAGTGATTTTAATTGTTGAGGAATCAGATTCAATGAGAAAAAGTGTTCAAATCGGAAAAGATCTTGTCCTTTGGACAAGGATGCACTTCCCTGACTTTGATATAAAACCTGAGATCGTGGATAGCTCGGAAATACATGGATATTTACAGATGAAATTTCCAAACGATTTAGCAAAAGCTAGCATATGAAATAAAAACAAATAATTAACGATTAACTCTTGTTTTTATTCATCCTCTTAAACCAATTTTTATTCTGTTTGTATATTTGTTTAAATTCTTTGTAAAGATTATCATAAAGGTCTCTATACTTAGGATCAGGTCGGAATTCATGATCATAATGACAATATTCTTTGATCCCGGACACATCACGTATTTCTCCAAGTGCGAGTTTAGCAATTATCCCAGCTCCTAATGCTCCAGCTTCTTGAGGATTTTCAACACGTTTGATTTGGCGATTCATGACATTTGCATATATCTGACACCAAACATCTGATTTAGCTCCTCCTCCAATAATCGCAAGCCAATCAACGGAGGAATATAGGTTTTCAACAGTATCTAAAGCCCATCGAGCATTCATTGCTACTCCCTCAAAAACTGCTCTAAGTAAATGACGACGATCATGATCTAAACTGAGATTAATCAAACCACCTCTTACATTATCATCATCTAAAGGACATCTTTCTCCATGCAACCACGGGAGGAACATTAAATAGGTTCCACCATCTCCTTTGGCACCAGGTTCGCATTCTGAGACAAGATTATCAAAGATCTGATATACTTCTTTCTTCTCTGTTTCTTCTAATTGCTCCTTAAAATATAGAATATTGTTTTTTACCCATTCCAAACATGCACCTGCGATTTCTTGATGGCCAGTAACTAGGTAAAATTGATCTGGAAGCGCACTACCCACACATCCAGTGTATGCGGTGATATTTACTCTTCTTTCACGAACATGACCTGCAACCCAACCTGATGTGCCAATCTGACAATGTAGCTCTCCATCTAGACAAGCACCCGAGGCAATTGCACCTGAAGTCATATCCCCTGCGCCACAGACAACTGGAATACCTGTACTGAGCCCTAATTCTTGGGCAGCTGAAGCTGATACATTACCTATAATGTCGGTAGGCCTTTTAATCTCAGGTAATTTATCCATGTCGATTTTATACATTTCACATAAACTTTTTGACCATTCATTAATTGGCTTACCATCTTTTTTGCGAGAATCCATTAACCACCAGACATATGCAAGATCAGTTGAAGTAGCTACCTCGCCAGTCAGTTTGTATATGATATAATCCTTTACATCCAAAAATTTGTACGTTTGATCGTATATGTCGGGTGCTTCGTGCTTTAACCATATAATTTTGGGAATCTGATCTTTTCCAGATAACCCAGGAGACCCACCAGTTATTTTAAGGAATTTAAGGAATAGACGATAAGGATTATATCCCATTATTCTTGGCCATGGAAATACCTTTTTTAAATATTTCACTCCACGACCATCAAGCCAGATCATTGCATTCATCAAAGGATTGCAGTTTCTATCAACTGGTAACAGACCTTGCATTTGAGAACTAAAAGTTATTGCTGCAATATCCTCAGGATTGGTGTTTGTCTTTGATACAAGATCGATAGTTGTAGATTTCAGCGTACGCCACCAATCCTTCGGGTCATGTTCTGCATAACCTTGTTTAGGAAAAATTGTATCATATTGCGCAACTGAAGACGCAAGAAACTTGATATTATTGGATATAAGAACAGCCTTTGTTGCAGTGGTACCTAAATCATAAGATAAAAACAATCCATTACTCATTTATATCACCTCAAAAAAATTTTACTAAAGATAATCAATGGCTTCTTCTAAGGAAGATTCAAAGACATTCAGAATGTGATCTGACTCTTCACGAGTTATTATTAGAGGGGGTTTAATTTTGACCACATTCCTAAATAATTTGCCTGAATCAGTTGATATTGGAGCCATAAGTCCAAAAATTACCCTTTGATCCATAGCTTCTTCTACTAGGTCCGCTGCCAGAGTATTTCCAGGAGTTTTAGTTTCTGGATCATTTACTAGCTCTATCCCAATCATTAATCCGGGGCACCGTATATCCCCAATATAATCATATCTTTTCTGTAAATTTCGAAGTTTAGAAGTTATGTAATCTCCTTGTTCACGAGTGTTTTTCAATAAGTCTGCTCGCTCTACATAATTCATAAAAACCATACTAGCAGCAAACATTAAAGGATTCGCTCCAAATGTACTATGTTCCTCGGCAGAATTAAAACCATTGATGTCTTCACGAGCTATTGTAACCCCCATTGGAAGGGATCCTCCTATTGCCTTCGTTAGACATGTTATATCTGGAGTCACACCTTCATAATATTCAGAAGTAAACCAATGGCCAATCCGAGTGAATAGCTGGCTTTCATCCCAGATAAAGAAAATCTCGTTTTTTTCAGTCCATTTTCGCAACTCTCTGATATATCGTTTCGGAGCTGGAACATGTCCTCCTGGGCCTTGTATAGGTTCCATTAAAATTCCGCAAACTTTATCCACAGATCCATATTCAATTAAATTTTGAGCTAATTCTAAACACTCTAAATTGCACTTATTCTCACCTTCTTGTCCCATAGGACATCTGTAACAATAGGGAAAAGGTATTTTTGCCACTCTATCAAGACCCCAGGGTTTGAATCTAGTTACTCCTGCAAAACGTGTTGAAAGAGACATTGTCGCTAAGGAACTACCATGGTAGCTTCTTGTATAGGTATAGAACTGTTGAGCTCCAGGTTTATTTATCATTGCTAACCTCAATGCAGCCTCTATGCTAGCTCCACCACCCATGGCATTCGCTGCTACTTTTTTCAAGTTACCTGGGGTTAAACTTGTGATTTTATGGATGAATTTAATTCGGGGTTTTGTAGCAAATCCATAACGAACATGACTTAACGTTTTTAGTTGATGGCTCACTGCAAACGCAACATCTGGATTAGAGAAACCGATATTTGATGTCCATGCTTGGGAAGTGCAATCAAGAAACTCTTTGTCTGTTTTATATTGCTTAAGATAAGAGCTATCTCCAGATTCCCAAATCTGATCATAAAATGGAACTAATGATTTTTGGTGTACCTCATTTATTTCTTGATCAGTAACTTCCCCGATCCAAGATAAAATCTCTTCATCTGAAAATAATCTTTTTTGCTTGTGGTCCATTTTAATAATTCAACCTCTGAAACTAAAAATAATATAATAAATTGAAGGATGAACACGGAGTCTAGTCTTAAGAATATTTCTAGGGATCTAAGATTTGAATGAATAAATCAAAATTCAAGATTTTTATCTAGAATTTCTGCTTATTGAAGTTGAAAAGGATCAAGTAAATTGAAATAAAAAAATAGAATAAAGAGATTAGCTAGTCTCGTATTCTTTCCTTCATTGTGAAAGGAATATCACCATATTCTTCAGTCAGAAGCTTTGTAAACCGAATTTTATATTTCCCTTCTGGCAATGGACTGTCTCTATTGAATATTAAAGTCGCTAGAGCTTTAACTGAGAATTTAGCGGGATTGGATTCGCTAATTGTTTTATTCTCGACTTTCTCGCCATTTAAATCGATTATAAAATCCTTATACTTCTCTTTATCTACTCCTTCACCTGAAATTTCAACTTTTATTGGTTCAATGATAGTAGCATCACTAATACTGTTTTGCATCTGCATCTGGAAACCATTTTCGGTATTTTTAAGCGATTTTTTAACAAATAATGTTCTTAATAGATCCTCATTTACCATTTGTATTAAACACTCCTAAAGATGAATCAATTACATCAATTTTGGATTATTCTTTTATATCTATAAGTCTAATGAAGTATATTGCCAAATTTCAAAGTAATACGGGTTAAAAATCGATATCTTTTCCTTCGAAAACACATTTGAAGATTGTGATAAAATCATCATGAGCAATAGATCTCGGATTGGATAGCGTTCCAGAATCATTTTCTGCAAAAGCAATTAGATCTTCAAGATTCGATTGAAATTCTTCTTCGGTGACTTTCATTTCAAGTAATGATAACGGAAGTTCCAAATTCAACAAAAGTTCTTTGAAAGAACTGACGAAATTTGTAACTATTTCTCCTGCTGTTCCAGTGTATCCAACCAATTTCGCAAGATCACAGATTCGTTCGGATTCATAATTTTGATTGAACATGAGAGAATACCAGCACATTGCACCAATACACACAGAATGAGGGATTTTGAAAACAGCTCCTATTGTATGTGCTAATGAATGAGAAAGAATAATCTGGGAATTCCCGAAACCCCAACCAGCCATAGTTGCAGAATTATGGAGTTTTTCACGAATTGCGAAATCTACCTCTCCTACTTTTGCTTGCTCGAATGCTATTGGTAAATTATTCCATAAAAGTTTGAAAGCATGCAATGATAATGCATCAGAAAAATCATTTCTCCATGTTGAGAGATAACCATCTATAGCATGACACATTGCATCCATACCAGTTCCTGCAATCAAACGGGGTGTCATTGTCTTAGTTAATACCGGATCTAAGATAGTAATATCAGCTACCAATTCGCGATTTGCTAGGGATATCTTCCTAGGAGTACCTTCAGATAAATCAGTTAGAACAATCGCCCAAGTCACATCAGCTCCTGTTCCACTTGTAGTAGGAATGTTAATTAAAATGCAATTTGTTTTCTTCCGCATGTCCAAGACTTCAAAAGGAGACAAGCCATCTATCAGGATGTCGGGTTGTGAATAGATAGGAAACATTCCCTTAGCAGAATCGAGTACACTACCACCACCTAGAGCAATAATGACATCTGGTTTTGCTTCAATCATGGAACACGCCCCATCTTTTACTGTATCAAGGGAGGGTTCACCTGATACTTTGTCAAAAACAGTTACTTTTGAGTCTCCTAATTGGGCCAAAATTTTTTCTAGATGCATGGTTTTAATCGTAGGATCTGTAACAATGAATACATTTTCGAAACATAACTCAGACAAGTATTCTAATGCATCTTCTCCGAAAATAACTTTCCTCGGAGATGTAAAATCCCACATGTCAAAATTTCTCCGTTATATATATTCCACATTTTCTACCATTGTAGTACATTTAACCAGTTCTTGAGCTGCTTTTAAAGCCTTCATTAATCTTGCCATTGCACCAGGAGAGCAAGTTACTGTAAATTTTCTTTGCATAATTCCTTTTAGAGGGCCCACCTTTCCATCAAAGAGAGCTAGCCAATTATTATATTTTCCAGAGTATATATATTCTACTTTTTCAGGAGCTGGTTGTTCAGTGGATACTAGAAACGCATCACGACATTTTCCATGCCATAAATCACAATATAATTGATGTTTTTCGGATAAATTTCTAGTTCCATCAGGAATGATCTCAAAAATGAAATCACCTTCCCAAGTTTTAGCTGCTTCTTCATAATCTTTACTAGAATTAACGACATCCTTAAATTTAGCTACCCATTCTTTGGATGGAAATATTACTTTTTCACTCATATTAATCATCTTTACCTTGGTTTGTTCATGTACTATTGTTTTCCTAGAATTAATCCCATAATTATCGTTTCCCGGCACTAGAATCACCGAGACATTGAGATAATTTTGTGAATTAGTGCTAGAGAGAGCTTTAGAAATTCGATCTTAAATCTACCTCTTGATAATATATTACCAAGATTAGGGAAATCTAAAGCGATATTTGTAACAGGAATGTTAATAAACTCAAAACGAAAATCACACAAAAATTAACTGTTAAATTTGACAAAAGGTGCATAATTTATGTATGGTTATATGAAAAAATTATTACGTGTAAACCTAACCGCTGGAACTATAACAGAGGAATTTCCTGACGAAGAAACGTTAAAACTGTATCTAGGGGGATGTGGGTTAGCCACAAAATATTTATTCGATGAGGTAAAAGCAGGAATTGACCCATTGGGTCCTGAAAATAAATTGATATTCATGACTGGTCCAATGACGGGAACATCAGCTCCTAGCACAGGGAGATATTCAGTCGTGGCCAAATCCCCTCTCACTGGACTATGGGGGCACGCAAATTCAGGAGGCTATTGGGGACGTGATTTTAAAAGAGCTGGATTTGATGGAGTGATTTTTGAAGGTATTTCAGAAACACCAGTTTTTCTAGTATTAGATGAAGGAAAAGCCAGGTTAATGGATGCTAGTCACCTTTGGGGAAAAAATACTTCTGAAACTACTAAATTAATTAGACAGGAATTAGGAGGAAAATTTAATGTTGCGACAATCGGGATTGGCGGGGAAAACCTAGTAAAATATGCTGCAATTATTAATGACGCTGATGAACCACATTGGGGACGTGCTGCGGGTAGATGTGGCTTAGGAGCAGTAATGGGATCCAAAAAATTAAAAGCAATTGCTGTTAGAGGGACTGCGAAGATTGAGGTGGCTGATAATGAAAAATATCGTGAGGAAGCTAAATTAAGATTTGATTGGGTGAACCAAAGTCTGCTAAAAATGAGTTTGGAAGTTTTTGGGACAGCAACTATGCTTGATATGGTAAATGTTAAAGGAGGATTCCCTACACGAAACTTTCAAACTGGTGTGTTTAAAGGAGCTGACAATATAAATGGTACTGCAATTAATGATAATATTTTAGTAGATCAAAAACCTTGTTTCGCTTGTCCAATTCATTGTGGCCGTATATCAGAGATTAAGGAAGGTACCTATCAAAGCAAAGGTGAAGGACCTGAATATGAATCTCTTTGCTCCCTCGGAAGTATGTGTGATATTGATAATCTAGAAGCTATAACATTCGCCCATTTCTTATGTAATGAGTATGGATTAGATACTATCTCTGCAGGTGCGACAATTGCTTTCTCTATGGAATGTTTTGAGAAAAAAATCTTAACTCTCAAAGAAACAGAGAATATAGAGATTAAATTTGGTGATTCGGATGTTTTAATTAAAATGGTACATTTGATAGCCAAGAGAGAAGGAATTGGGAACTTACTTGCAGAAGGTTCTAAAAAAATGTCTGAAAAACTCGGTCATGGTTCAGAAGCTTTTGCTATGCATGTAAAAGGTTTAGAACTACCTGCATATGATAGCCGAGCAGCAAAAATTACTGGTTTGGGTTTTGCAACAGCGAATCGAGGGGGAGATCACATGACTTCTTTTATAGAAGGCCCAACTTTTCTTTCAATGCCTTTTCTGATTGTAGACGCAGAACTTAGTGATGAGTTAGAAGCAAGCAAAGAAGATACAAAAATTCTTATGGATTATGAAAACGCTTTTGGTGTATTTGATTCCATAGGGGGATGTAAATTCATGGGTATGGTCCTCACTGGAGAGGATTGGGCTAAAATGATTGAAACACTTATGGGATATGAATTTTCGGAATCTGATTTTAGGATATTGGGCGAACGTATTTTTAATCTTCAGAGACTATACAATATACGTGAAGGTTTAACTAGAGCTAACGATACCCTCCCAAAGCGTTTACTTGAGGAACCTCTTCCCGAAGGGCCTGCAAAGGGCCATATTGTAGATTTAGAGCCCCTTTTAGACTCCTATTATGAATATCGAGGGTGGGATATTGATGGTAAACCAACCTCAGCCACCCTCGAGAGACTTAATTTGGATTGGGTAAAGATTTAAACAAAAACCTAATCCCATTCTTTTTATCTGCAAAGTTTTAAATTAATAAACTACGAGAATTATCTTCTTGGGGTGAAATTTTTGTCTGTTGAGAAACCTTGGTTAAAAAATTATAAAATTGGCCCTTTTAAATTGCCACATTCAATGGCTCCTTACCCCAATATCCCAGTTTATCAATTTTTAGATGATTCTTCAAAGACTTACCCAGACAATATCGCATGTACATTCTTAGGAGAAAATTTTCTGTCCGAAATGACTTATAAAGAGCTAAAGAATGAAGTTGATGCTTTTACTGCAGCTTTAGTAGACATCGGAGTAGAAAAAGGAGATATAGTTATTACAATTCTTCCCTCTTGCCCCCAATTCATAATTGCTGATTATGCAATAATGAAAGCTGGTGGAATCCATGCTCCATTAAGTATATTGCATCAGGCTCCTGAATTGCTATATGAAGTACAACAAACGAGATCTAGGATAATAATTTGTTCTTATAGGCGATTGGATAGAATTGTAGCAATACAAGAACAAATCCAGATCGATCACGTAATTTATACACAAGTTCCGAGTTTTCCTGATTATACAATACCAGATACTACTGTCTTACCGAGTATAAGCAATTTGCATTCAATGAAAGAGTTAACAGAAAAGTATTATGACAAATTACCTCCACCCACTTTAAAAATTATTCCTCAGGAAGATTTAGCCCTTTTACCCTTTACTGGGGGTACAACAGGAATGCCAAAAGCAACAATGTTGACTCACGCAAATGTTACGACCAATGTTGTACAAGCATTCCATTGGATGGTTCATCCCTTACGGACTGGAGTTATTGGAAAAGCTGCTGTTGTGATCATGGTTCCAATATTCCATCAAATGGGACATTGGATGATGCATGCGTGTATATCATGGGGATTGAGGATTTTACTTGTTGACGCAAGAGACTTAAATACAATTACTCAAACCATCAAAAAATATCGCCCATTCATGGTTGGAGGCGTTCCTACCCATTATACCCTTCTCTTAAATTCAGATCTCCCAAAAATGCCTGTTTTCTTTTTTTCTGGAGCAGCAGCTCTTCCGAGAGACGTCGCAAAACAATGGGAAAAGAAAATTGGGATTCCATTAGGAGAAGGATATGGAATGAGTGAAGCGACTGCATGTACTCATTTAAATCTATCTGGATTGTCAAAGGTTACTGGATTTATCCCCAAGGTAAAAGTAGGAATTGGAATTCCTATTCCAGATACTGAAGTAAAGTTGATTGATCCCGATACTGGAGAAGAATGTAGTCCTGGAAATCCAGGAGAATTATGGATTCGCGGACCTCAGGTGATGAAAGGTTACTGGCCGACTCCAGGATCGGGTTTAGATGACGCAGGTTGGCTTGCTACAGGCGATATCGGAAAAATTGACGAAGAGGGATACTTTCATATCGTAGATCGGATCAAAGACATGATTAATGTTTCTGGAATGAAAGTTTATTCTCAAACAGTTGATGATGTGTTATATGCTCATCCAGCTGTTAATGTCGCAGGAGTTATAGGTATTCCAGATCCAGAACGACCTGGGAGTGAACGAGTGAAAGCATTTTTAGTTTTAAAATCCGATCACGATCAGGTTACTGAAGAGGATATTATTAATTACTGCAAAGAAAAACTTCCTCCGTATGCAATTCCAAAAAGCGTCGAGTTTAGAAATCAATTACCCCTAACATCAGTCATGAAG
Source organism: Candidatus Heimdallarchaeota archaeon (assembly GCA_011364965.1). Taxonomy (GTDB): domain Archaea; phylum Asgardarchaeota; class Heimdallarchaeia; order Hodarchaeales; family Hodarchaeaceae; genus Hodarchaeum. The sequence goes on along the minus strand of RDOB01000002.1, from coordinate 561,002 downwards.
CTTGATAAGAAAAAACTAAGACGAGAAGAGCAAGCAAAATCAGAAAGCTAAATCGTTGAAAAAAATATTCAGAGAGAATTAATTGTGAGCATTCTGGTTCAAGTCAATTTTTTTGCTACTTTTAGACACCTTACTAAAAATAACCAGTTAACCTTGGCATTAGACGAAAATTCCACCATTTTGCATTTATTGAAAGTAATCTGTTATAAATTACCCGAAATAAAAGATATTCTAGTCAATGAAGACTATTCCCTCAAAGAATGGAATCATATATTAATCAACGGGAGAAATATTAAATATCTTCAAGGACTAAACACTGTCATACTAGATAATGATATTATATCAATTTTTCCCCCAGTTGCAGGAGGGAGAGAATGAGAGTGTGAATTTATTTATTAAATTCCTTTTCTCTTCCTCTTTGACGCAATAACTAAATTAATGGCAGTTAATATCACCAGAAACCCCGGAGATGGCTCATTTGTTTTATTGGTTACTGATGTTGAGTCTCTGGGAGGACTAGGATTTTTTATTCTTGGAATTGTTGGTGTTATAAAAGGAAATCTTCAGGTAGCATTTAATCGCTCTATAACCTCACTTAAAAGGAGCATATCTCTAACGTAAATATCATCCTTGCGAATATAACAAGCAATTCTTCTATCGAAAAGGGTATTAGTCCGCCAATCAGGATCTTCATCGATATTATTAGCAAAAACATAGTTAAAAGGGAATTAGTTTCAACAATATTCACACGTGCACCATAAGGATTATCAATTGAGCTCGAAAAGAGCAAAATGATAACCATTAAATTGAGTAGAAGAGTTAATCTTATGTTTTTCTTCATCTCGATCCCTTTAGAGTTAAATAAGTGTTAGAATTGTTTTTACCAAAAAATGGGGTTTAAATTCCACTACGTCTCGTAATTCATCAACTTAGCGAATCCTAATCCGTGAGAAGGTAATTTAGTCTCATTATTGATAAAATAAAAAAAAAGATTTGTTTTCAGGATCACATCACTAAATTCTTTTTTTTCTATAAATCGTAATCAAAGTTAGTGTAAAAGCAATCGGAATTATACTGAAACCAAATGTAGGAGCCCCATCAGTCGTTGTTGTCGTAGGGGAGGTTAAAACTGTCCCAAAGGCAATCTCAGATTTTACTCCTTCTCCCAGCTCATTGAGAGCAGTAATTAAATAGCGATACGTCCTTCCTGGTGCAACTCCTGTATCAATAAAAGTAGTTTGCTCAGGTGGGAAGATTCCAGCGGAAATACCAGTAGGATAACGATGAATCAATTCATAACCAGATGAGGGATATGTATAAATTCTGTATAGTTGATATCCTGTTACTGGAAGACCTCCATTATCATTCAAAATCCAAGATAACGTATTGTTATTTATTCCTCCTGTAGCTGTTAATACAGGGGGTCCAGGTGTCCGACAAATCCCGAAAGTCGTATTAAGAATGAAAAGAATGGATTTAGCTCCAATATTATTGCTAGTATCTATTGCAGATACACGAAATCGGTAAATTTGACCAGGAACTAGCGTGCTATCAACATAGTTAGGAGTTGTCACCCGATCGATTTCTAAATCATCTTTATGAATAATATATTCAGTTAAATCTACTTCAGGATTAGAATCCCAGGTTATATTGATACTCGTACTATTAATTATTGTTCCCCTAATATTATGTATTTTAATAGGGGGACGTAGATCTGCTAGCTCAGGATTCATATTAAAGAATGCGACAAGAGGAAAATGATCAGGAGGAGTAATATCAGGAGGAAAGGGTAAAACAGTGGAGTTGATTAGTTTATCGTGAAAGAAATCATTAACAAAAAGATAATCTATGCGACTCTGATATTGCCAATCAACATAAGTATACCCTTTATCGTAAGGATTGGTCTCACGATATACATCTACCCAAGAATGATTTTCAGATGCAGTTGGATATGAAGAATTAACAAGCATTGATATTGGGGCAGCTCCTAAATTTGCTTCGCTAGGCGCAATCTCACCAACATCATAAGGTGAATAAGAATTTAAATCCCCACCATAGAGAATTGGCACTGAGCCAAGCGAGTCAAGATAGTTTACATATCCCTCATGATCTATAGCACGGCGTTTGGGAGGATCTTTACTATCCATATAACCTCTTTCATCTCCACAACACTGCAATCGAGCCCCCACTACGTGAGTAACGACACCACTGATATTAATTTCAACATCAATAACATGATAATATGGATTGATTATGGTTCCATCGTCTGCAATAAATTCTTTAACTTCCGTAGCTCTCACAATAGGAAAACGCGTAATAACAGCCTCACCCTCACTTGCTCGTTCTTGACCATGCAAAGCATATCCAGTATAGGGTGTTTCTGTAGGAAAATTGGCATTCAGTTCTGCAAGGATTTCATTAAGCATTGCATCGTTATCTTTTCCCCATAATCCTGTTTCATCAGCAATTATTATATCAGCATTTTCGATTTTGGCGATTTCAATCCAATCATTAGCTGTTCCACTATCTTGAACATTAATTACTAGAACCTTAACTACTGTTGGTTCAGCCATAATTTGGTTGGTTTCCTGATCTATCAGAGCAATTTCGATTTCAACCTTTGGTGCTATCGTTTCAGACGAAATATAACCGTTAACGTGAAATTTAGAAAATGAATCATCAGATATTTCTATATATGAATTCATGGATATATTTGAAAGTAAAATTAACGTTATTCCAAACAAAATGTAACCATTAAATCTCAAAATTAAATTCACCTTTAGTGAAACGGAATTTTAATACTGTTTACTTAATCATTAGTGATATTTATCAATGCTTCTCCTATTGAATCATGAGAGGGAAAAAAAGGATGAAGCTTAGAATCTCGTATCTGCGACTCCCCAAGTTTCCATCGCTCGAGCTAGTTCAGGGTAGCTATCCTCATGATCCTCAACGTAATCCTCAAAATCCTCACTCGCTTTGACCATGTCATTCATCCCAATCTCAATAGCTTGCCGAAATGCTCTTGCGCCAGCTACTGGTCCATCTGGGTGTGCATGTATTCCTCCACCTGAGCCTATCATGACATCATTTCCAAGATCTTGCATCACTCGTAAGACCATCCCAGGTGTAATCCCTCCAGAGGGCATTGGTAGGGTTGGTTTTAAATGGTGCATTCGATAACGATGCGCTTTTGCTAAACCCATGTATTTTTCTTTTAAAAAAGGTGCTTTGCCATATGGGGCGGGATAAACAACAATGTCTGCTCCTGCAAGTCGAGCAAATTTTCCCATGATTAGAAAAGAAGAAACACCTGAATATGGACTTTCATAAAAAGCTCCTGCAAAATCCATATGAGCTAGAATCGGTAATTTAATATCTGGATCTTCAGCTAGCATACGTAAGGCAGGAAGTCCGACAACAAGATAATTAAGCATGAGTGCATTGCCCCCTGCATCCTGAACAGCAAGTGCATTCTGTTTGAGTTTGGTTAAATTGTCGGTAATATTGCACGTGTACAGAGTTTCTTCATTAGTTTCATCTCTAACTTTGTCTATTGCCTCCATCATCAGTGGTACACGATCTATAATCCTGTTATAATCCATATCAGCTATTAATTCGTCATCCTTTATTACATCGCAGCCTCCTAACGCAGCAGAATATAAAAGTTGGGCTCCCACTTCTGGGGTCCAACCAGAGCAAGGTTTTATCATGTTATTAAGTAATGGACGGTCAGGTACCTTCAAAAGTTTTCGAATTCCCTCAATACCAAATTTTGGACCTTGAAATTGTTTTATCCATTTTTTAGGGAAACGTATGTCCAATAATTTAAGTTTTCCGCCCATGCTGATGTTTCCATGAACCGCTGTTAACATTAAACCTATAGAATTAATCTGATTCAGCGCAGGAAATGCAATTTGATAAATATAATTACGTTCTTCAACATCTTTAGGGATTTCAAATTCATAACTGGGAACTTCGTAAATTCCGATAACTTTTGCTCCAAATCTCGCACGAAGCTCAGGAGTATTAGCTGGTACAGGAACCCAAGTACCTGTAGACTGTTCACAAGCTGCTGCACGACCCAGGTACCATGGATCCATTCTGGGACCAAGTTGAACCATGTAACTCCCGATAATATACTCCTCAGGATTGATACCCTCTTGCAAAGCTTCTTCTAGAGGATCATATTGTGAAAAAATATCATCTTTCATATTTTTATCTCCTTAAGCATAATTTTATTTAACTGGAATCATAAATGAATTGGATGAAAAGATTTGTGATATTAAGAATTGAATACAAAATACCACAATATCATTTTTCAAATCTTAATGGTTCTGGTATATCAGGATTGTCTGGAGGTGCTCTTAAACCACTTTTCTCACGACATTCACGACATAATCCAGTCGGATGAGGTTGGATCATAAGTTTTCCGCACCTTCGACATGGTCCTAGTGTTTCTCCCATTTTTTTTGAATCCTAATCTTCAGGGACTTATATTTCAATAGCTAAAATGACACTCAAGTTAAATAAATGTTTGGATGAAGCTTATTCAACTTTCAAAATACGACTGATATCTCGACGAGTTGCATAAAAAGCGGGACCAATTGTTCCCAAAACTGCCAATAAGACGATACCAGTGATTAATCGAATGAGAATTTCTATTGGATAGCTCACAATTGAAGGAGGAACCAGATATCCAACCGAGAGAACTTTTAGAAACATACTCACAAAGTAAGTGCCTGCAATGCATCCTATAATTAGACCAAAATCTAAAATAGTAATTGCCTCAACTACTAGAGACTGTGCAGTTTGTTTACGCGTCATACCAAGAGCACGTTCTACCCCAATTTCTTTATTTCGTTCTATAAGAGTGAAAAAGCCAAACATGACTACCCCAATAATCGAGATAGTACCTGTTACAATTAAATCTGAATTGAGAATCGAAAGAGAGAAGTGTCTATCAAAAGATTCTTTATACTCCTCAAACTTAAGTAAGGGACAATTTGGAGATATACCTGTTTTGTTTTTAATCTCTTCATAAACAGTTTCGACATTACCTTGGCTAGATAGCTTCATTAAATACTTCGCTCTCACATCGGTAAAATAAGCTCTATCCAATTTTTCAAACATGCCAAGACTTCCAACTAGGAAATATTCACGGTCATAATCCAACCAAGGAGTAGGATACATAGAAGGCCAGTAGTTAAAGGTTCCAGCAATACGAGGTGAAATAGCTATAACTCCAGTATCGTTACTGAAAGAGAGAGAGAGGTTGTCTCCAATCTCATTTACTGAGACTGATTTCTGAAAATTGGATTCTAGAAGCAAAATTGAATTGTTATCCTGCAATTCCTCCATTAGGTTATTTATGGCATCGCTCAATCCATAAACTGGACTCTTAAAAATCGTTCCTGGAAAAGTAATGGGATCTAAAAACATCATTGTGTAACTGATTCCAATATATCCCATTGAGTTTTCTTGAACTAGATAAATTTCTGTTATCTCGGAAATATCAGATATATTTTCTTCTAATACTGTTTTTATACTATTATTGAACTCTTGGCCTGTAGTTAAACTTAAATCGCTACCTTCTTCATAGTAATACCTTAATCGTTGGGTTTCTTCAAGAGAATATACCAAAGATGCAGATAAAATAGCAAAAGCAATAGCAAAAGTAATCAATAGAACGGCCTGATTTGCTGCGCGTTTATGACGTATTATATTACGAACTGAGAAAGCGTTTATTCCCCCTTTGATATTCCACATAAAGTTCCCAATACGATCAATTAATATCGGAAAAATCCGAGAAACCATCATCAATGAGCCAAAAAGCATCAGAAAAGGTGCAGGAATACCTAGAAGGAAAAATATCGGGTAAAGAATATAAATAATGGGATTAAACTCCTCGGATGGAGTCATAACTGATTCTAAGAGACTCATAAGGATTAACCAAACAACTGTGCCAAAAGCAAACATTACAACATCCAAGTAGAATCGTTTCCAAAATGGCGATATTTCCTTTGTAGAGTCTAAAGTATCAGTTATCTTCATTTTACTCATTTTAAAAATTCGTCGAAAATTCAAGAGGAGTGCAATAACCACCCCGATCATAATCAGAGTCCTCAGGGTTTGAACAGGGGCAATAACTGGTATTCCAGGGCCTAAGAATTCTAGGAAGTCTGTTGATCGCATCACTAGTTCAGCTAGCAACGTACTGAAAAGAAATCCGATGAAAACTGCTATTAATGTTGACAAAAGCATTTCTCCTAATAAAATTATAAGCAATTGAACCCAAGAGCCTCCCCGAGTCTTAATAATGCCAATATGTTCCTGTTTCTGTCTTTTAATTAACTCAAAGGAGAAATTTACTAAATATAAAGCTATTGCAAGGATTGGAATACTAATAAGTAGTAGAAAGATATTCAATTCTTGAATTCTTCCTTCGTACATGCGCATTTGTTGTAATAAAGAAGAAAAAATGTAAGAATAAGATGTTATACTATATAATTGCCGTTCTACTAAATCGAGAAAATCCTCAAAATGAGTTATTTCTTGGTTTATATTATACACATTAAATTTGGATCGATCAAAAGTGAGTCTTCCATTAACCTCACCATTAATCGAAAAGTATTCACCGAAATGTACGTTTTCAAGCAATAAATCTATCATTTGCGGGAAGTTAGTCCGATTATAAAGAAAAAAATAGCCTTCCCAAGGAAAATAAGGAGTTAGATATGATTTTATGATATTGGAGAGATCATCGCTATATGGTGATGCCCGATCCATGTATTCACGGTTGTATTCTAGTACTCCAACAATTTTAGCTGTTTGATTTGCAGAATCAAGTGAATTATCATTATAAATTTCAGTAAAGGTTAAATTAATTTCAGTTCCAACAGTAAGATTTTCAAAAATCTCTTCTCTATCTCGATCCCATTCATATTCTGGAAATCCACGAGGTCGAATAAGTAATAGCTCCGATGAAATTTGCGGAAATCTTCCTTTTCCTTGTGATTTAACTAATGATGAGATAACTTCATAAAAATAATCATTTGATGAGGCATAAAAAAGCATTTGCTGGGGAAATACATCCGAAGATTCATAACGATAATCAGTTCTATTTAACCAGACTCCTATTACGATTTCACTAAACCATAATCTTTCATCTAGATAATCAGTATAATTATTAATGGTTAAACTATTATTTATTAATTGATCAAACTCTGTGAAGTTAGTAAAGAATTTAGATCCCCCTATTCGTGAAAATTCTTCTGATTGAAGGCTTCCATAGGGCACATATATCGTAACATCACCCTCATCACTATAGTAAGACCCCTGATCCATTAGTTCCTCGAATATTTTTTGTCGATAAGATTCTATTAGAATTGAACTTTGAGAAATTACTGTAAGAGCAATGATTAAACCAAAAAGTGTTGCAAAAATCATCCGTCTTGCTGCTAAAACTACCTCAGTCGAAACGACGATGAGATCCACGATTTTGTTGAAATGTGCTTGGAAAGCCAACAATCCCACGTTTTCCTACAATTTCTATCAAGAATCACCTTGTTTCTTGAATATGAGAAGGATTCCTTGTATTTGAATATAAAACTATATGATCTGGCCTATTATATAAGTATTAATATGTGCGAAGAATATACATGGGGAAATGGGGTCGTTTGTCCATTGGGAATGTTTGTAATATAATTGTGACTATTTCAGTGAATTTTCTTTAATCTTCCTCCAAGTTAGCAAATTTGAATTTTCAAATAACTTAAATGCTATATATCCTAGATACCCACCAAGTACGACACCAGAAATGAAGCTAAACGCGAACATCACGAAAATCCATTCGGATGGAATATTACTAGTAGTAAAACTTGCAAAAAATGTTTCCAATTGAATAATAACGTTACTTGCAGACGCAAAGCCGGCAGAAATTGCAATTAAGAGATGATCTAATCGTTTGGTCTTCATAAAATTTGAAAAAACGAAAAAGCAGACTTCAAAAATCAATGCACTTGCAAAAGCTATAATCAAAGCCATAATTCCAAGTGAACTACTTGAAAATATTTCTATAAACCCTTTAATTATTCCTGTTGTTGTTACAACGCCTTTCTTCTGATTTGTGAAATAAAAGATAAGTACATACCAAAAAATATGTAAACCAGAAAATAACTGGCCTCCACCTGGGAGGGAAGATCCAAAGATTATTCTCCCTAGATTGCCAATATAAGCGCTGAAGGCCCCGCCAAGAGCAGCAAATAATGCAATGATTACTAAATCAACAGTTTCAAAGTAATAAGCCGACTTGATTTGATTCTGTGGTTTTTTATTTTGTGTCATTCATTTTTCCCTTCATTAGCTTAATTAATGAGTATTAAAGAACTCAAAAACACAACATTACCCCAAAATGGTCTATCCCTTATGTTTTTCCGAAATATGAAAATTTTGAAACACAAAATCTCTGTATTTTTCGTTAATATCATACAAATCAAACACTAAATCGTGAATTTCCTTATCTAGCTGCTTCAATTTTATGAGTATTGAAAGATTCTCTTCTTTTAAGTCATTTTGCAATTTATACAAGTCTGTGATGGTTTTAACTCTGTGTTCAATATTTAAGACGATACTTTTTTCTAATGTAGATTCAGGGATTTTAATAGGGAGTTTCAATACTTTTCCTTGGGTAAAATGAGGAAATTCACGACGGTTAAGGTCAGCGTACTTCGAATAATAATAGGTATGAATGACATTGGAATTTAACAAGCCCAGAATGTATTCTAAGGATATATTGGCGCTTCTCTTCAGTTTAAAAATGTAAACAACTTGAGTTGTAAAACGATTATCATAATCAATTGCAGCATTAAATCCAAAACCAGTTTTACGTAAAAGTATTTTTTTACCTTGGTAAAGAGATTCAGATTTAAAATTAATCCCCTTTCCGTTCGTATTAATGAACCTATGTCCTCTAATATAATATCTTGACACCTGATATCCTGAAATAATTGGTTTAGATTGAGAAGTAACTTTCTCATCTGAAACAATATTAATAGATTTATCTACCTGAAAAATTATCCCTTTACAATTAGGATTCACACAAGCTTTGGAATTTAGATTTCGTTGAGAAAAGGGGGGATTCCACCATCCACATTGTGAACAGATTATAATAATACCATTACGATTAATTTCAACCCCCCTTCCATTTTCAACTAAGTCACCTAAATATTTACAATGTTTTTGTGTGGATTCAACATCTCTTTCAACTTCCTTCAGGAAATCGTCATATCCAATACTGAATATATCAAAAGAATAATCTAAATTATCTTCGAATCTTTCTTGTAAACAAGAATTATAGTTTATAGATGATAGATTGGTTTTCTCATCACGGACTTGGTTTACTAATTCATATCCAAGATGTGGAATAATCTTGATATTACCTTTAGTAACTTCCTCTAATTTCTCTAGAATAATAATCATGCAGGGTTGGGTAATTCCAGGGAATATAGCATCACCTAGATTAATTATTTCTTTAATTTGAGAGCTTTTTAATATTAATTCTCGCGTTTTTATGTAATTCTCATTCATCAATAAACTATTAGGAATTACAAATCCTAATATTCCATTATTCTTAAGAGCTTCCATAGATCGCTCAATGAAGAGCGACCAAGTATCCACCTGATGACTACCAACTATATATTTCTCCAGTAGATGGGAGGGGACTAAATCTCCTCCCCAAGGAGGATTTCCTATAATAATATCAAATTTTCCCTCACATTCGGGAAATGCCACTCTCCAAGGGATTGCTATTGACTTATCAGGTAGACTCAAAGCGAATTGATGATCTCTACTCACATCTCGAAAAATTTGACTTTCCAATTTCATTAATGAATTAAAGTCAGAGTCAGCTTCTTCAGAATAAAATTGTCTAATGAATTTAATTTTTATTTCTTTTCGAACTTTCTCATGAATTGCATTTTGGACAGGTTGAACTGAATTCGGAGGCGGGATAAGAGCATTGAATTTGCGCAAGTTGAAGTTAAATTTTTCGCAATTGAGGTTTTTACAGCATATTTCCACCTGTGATGGATCGATATCTATTCCATAGAGCTGATTTATTAGAATATGATGTGAAATTTTGCTTGAAGTCCAATTATTGTCTGGGTGATTCGAAATCTGTTGAATCAAATACTTTAGTGCTGTATGTAGAAATATACCTTCTCCACAGGACGGATCTAAAATTTTAAGCGCCTTTATTTCCTCAATTTTCGGATTTGATCGAATATATGTATTAATAGCGCTTTCAACAATATATTTCGCGATCCAACTTGGAGTATAAAATTGAGCCAGCGAATGGAGTTTCAAGGCCTTTCAATCATTTAGTTTTCATAAAGCTATTAATGTCTTTTACAGATTTGATTGAGAGGTGATTAAAAAAAAGCTTATAGAAAAAAGAGAAGGAAAAGAAAAATGGTCTAACCAAATAGGTTATCCAGTTTTCCTTAAGGAATTATGTCAGTGTCTTTAATAGTCTTGCGTTTGGCATGACGGGCTATCTCAATGGCTGATTTCGCAAGAGTATAGCATTGAGCTTCGATTTTTTGGTTTAAATAATCGACAGCGTCTGCAGAAACCCGAGAAGCGCCAGCTTCTCTTATCACTTTTTCCACGCGAGCCTTTGCGAATGCTTTACCTTTTGTGGGAGAATATTTCGGGTCTCCTATCTTGGAGACAGCCAATTTAATATCATCTGCTTGAACAGTTTTCCTTCCTGCGGTTGAGGCAAGGTTGATTGCAGTTTTCGCAGCTTTCTCACCAAATTCGGCACAAAGTTCATCCATTCGAGATATTGCGTTAGCAGAGATTCTTTCGGCGCCAGCCGACTTCATAATAGCTTCAATTCGGGCTTTAGCAAAAGTACCCATAATTTTTCACCTTTTCTCCTTATAATTTACTTTTTTTCCTAATTCTAACTTTTTTTAAACGTCCTTCTTTATAGCAACGCTTTTAAAGGCCGTGGGAGCCATTATATAAACGCTAGGACGTTAATGGATTGAATGTAGGATGTTAGCTTCCAGTTCGCTATTTAGAACTAGAAAGTCTAGTTGAATCTCTTTCTCGACAGTTTAAAAGGTTTTACATTTTGAATCGCAAAATTGTTGCTACTACTCGACCGAATATTTAATAATAATAATACTCGACTGTATATTTACCCTCATCGTAAGAGGGAATGGAGTAAAGGAGTCTATTGTTCGATGGAGAGATTTTCGAGAATTCAAGGTATTTGAATCAGTTTCATTTTCAACTCGGAAATCGAATTTAGAGTCAATTTATTTTATTATCGAAGAATATATCCAAGGAATTGTTTCTAATGTCTATTCTTTGAGTTTCTTCTTGATATAATTTTAAATTGAAGCAGTTTAATTGCATCGAGCAGAATAATTCCAATAATTACAACCACAAACATGAAAATCCAATGCTGAAATGACAAAGCATACATTCCAAAGATATCCGCGAGTGGTTTGACATAAATTATGAATAAATGTAGGATAAATGCTAATCCAACAGCCCCAATTAAATAGAGATTGTTCATAGGATTGGATTGGAATATACTTTTATTATCAGGAGCTTTAGAAACAAATACCTGGAATAATTCAAATAGTACAGAAACAGTTAATGCCAATGTACGAGCGATCTGCAATTGAACGCTATTTTCTGCATTTACACCAATTATATCTAGTGGAAATGATAGGAACATGATCATAGTAGCAAAAAAGGATATAATTCCTGCTGCTATAGAAAATATTAATATTTCGGTCAACATTCCACTTTTTCTACCCCTTGGTAATCGATTCATAATTTCAGGATCACCTGGATCAACGGAGAGGGCTAATGCTGGCAACCCATCAGTCATGAGATTTATCCACAGAATTCCTAAAGCTAAATAAGGCGATTTCAATCCGAGTAAGACTGTTGCGGTAAAAACGACAAGAATTTCATCGAAGTTTGAGCTCAATAGGTACCTGATGAATTTCTTCATATTATCATATATAGTCCGTCCTTCCTCTACTGCAGCAACGATTGTAGCAAAATTATCATCCATTAATACCATATCTGATGCTTCTCTCGCCACATCAGTCCCTGTTATTCCCATGGCTACTCCTATGTCTGCTTTTTTCAATGCAGGAGCATCATTCACTCCATCACCCGTCATAGCAACAACTAATCCAAATTCTTCTTGTAAAGTTTCTACAATTCTTTTCTTTATACTAGGAGAAGCACGGGCACAAACATCTAAATCCTTTAAAATTTCTTTAAATTCATCATCATCCATTTTTTCAAGTTCACTAGAATTAGCAACCGTATAATGGGCGTCCTCAAAGGGTTTTAAATCAAGCTCCTTTGCAATCGCTAAAGCTGTATCCCTCTGGTCTCCAGTAATCATGATTATTCGAATCCCCGCGTTTTTACACTTTCGGATTGCATCTGCTACTTTTTCACGTGGAGGGTCAATCATCCCAGTGAGTCCAACAAACGTCATTTCTTTTTCAATGTTATCTTCTCTGAATTCGAGTAAATCATTAGATATTTGTTTCCGTGCAAAAGCCAGTACTCTTATTGCTTTTCCTGCTAATGCTGAATTCGATTTCAATATTCTCTCTCGCATTTCATTATCTAATGGTACCTCTTTTTCACCTATTAAGGCATGAGTACAAATTTCAAGTATTGTTGCAGGAGAACCCTTTGTATATGCCCAAGTTTCTTCTTTAAGAGCTTTCAATGTCTTGTAAACCTTGGTCATCCTTTTTCGATCGGAATCAAAGAAAATTTCTCCATCTTTTTGAAAGTTATAGATCTCATCCCACTTTGAATGAAGATTAGCTTTCATAGCTAGGGCTATTAGAGCTCCCTCAGTCGGATCTCCTTCAACAACCCACTCACCTAATATACTATTGTAATTAATGGAAGCTGAATTACATAGGGATCCAGCTTTAAGAACTTCATATATTCCTTTATCTTCCCCTGGATTAATTCTTTCATTCTTCTCCATATCAATGAAGGATCCACGGGGAATATAACCTGTTCCAGTTACTTCTATTAAACCCCGATCTAGAGTCCATACTCTCTTCACAGTCATTTTATTTTGGGTTAAAGTTCCTGTTTTATCAGTACATATTACCTCTACTGAACCCAAGGTCTCAACAGCAGGGAGTTTTCGTATAACAGCTTTCTTTCTAGCCATTCTTTGAACCCCTATTGCTAGAGTGAGCGTTATTGCTGCTGCTAACCCCTCTGGTACCGCAGAGACCGCCAAAGCGATTGCTGTTTCAATCACTTCTAAGATATTCTCTTCAATTCTCCCTATTTGTGCAATTAAAACAATACCAACAACTACTAGAACGATAATTCCTAATAATTTTCCTAAACGAGATAATTGAACTTGAAGAGGGGTATCTTGCTCTTCTGACTCAATGGTCGATTTTGCAATTTTTCCCATTTCCGTATTCATGCCAGTTCCAGTAACGAGGGCTTTACCTCTTCCTTTTACAGTAGTGGTTCCCATATATACAAAATTTGTTCTATCAGCAATTGGAAGGAACTCTCCTTCAATGGATTGAATTGTTTTATCTACAGGAATTGATTCTCCAGTCAATAATCCTTCTTCCACTCGTAATCGACTTGCTTCGTAGATTCTTCCATCCGCAGCAATAATTTCTCCCTCATACATAAGTAGTACGTCACCAGGCACTAAATTTCGCGTGTCAATTCTGGTTTCCTGACCGTTTCTAATAACTAATGTATCGTCACCAGTCAATTCCTTTAGTTTTTCCAATGCGGCCTCAGCACGGTATTCCTGGATAAATCCTAACAATCCGTTTAATAAAACTATTATAATAATGATAAAAGCTTCAATATAATCTCCAAAGAGCAAGGAAACTAGTGTTGCACCGACTAAGAGAAATACAATGAAATCCTTGAATTGAAGAAGGAACATCATAAAAGGGGATACTTTCTTGGTAGATATCAACTCATTTGGTCCATATTGCTTCATGCGTAGTTGAGCTTCCTCTGAGGTTAATCCGATATTTAGGTCTGTATTTAGCTCCTCAGCAATTTTATTGATATCGAGGGAATAATATTGCTTTTCCATGATTTTTAACTCCTACTAAGAGATTAAATTACCATTCTATCTTGAATATAGAATTCAAAAGGAAGAGAAGGATATTCACAATAAAATACTACTCCTTTAAAATTCTTGATTTTATGGATCATTCTTTCCGAATTTAGCGTTTGAAACAGGTTCTTAGAATAGAATTGCTAGAAGCTGATATATAATAACAAAAATGGAGCATAATCCAATAAGTTTCAAAATAATAAATCCATAATTCGAAAAAAACCCAAGAACATAGGGAACTGGGTTTTTGAACCACTCTAAAGGTTCTTTTTCATCAAATATTAGCTCTATATTTCTCTTCTTTAACTCCTCAAAAAATAATTTAGCTGTTCCCTCAGGTAATGATTCAGGAGGGATTATACCTACTCCTTGGATTTTTCCCTCAGTGAAGAGCTGTGCTGCAATGGACGCAGGATACCCAGTTAATTCTCCCATAACAATACTTGGTGTTCAATAAACCCAATGTACTCTTTTATTATCCTTAAAGCCATATATATCAACTCGAGCAGAGGAAGCAGCGACCCCTCCTGTTTCAAATATTTTCTCGGTTAGATGTACAAGTTTTGCAAGAATCTTTTTCCGATTTTTCCCTTGAGTTAGGTGTAATTGCTTCATTGAAGTAGCAAATTTATTATTCCAATCTGGTGTCAATCCTCCCTTCAATGTAACTCTCTCAACATTAGAATCAAGGAACTTAGGGATTGTTACAGGCTCTGGATGCCCACAATCAAACACCCCAATAGTACCTAATGGTGCAGGAAAATCGATTTTCAAATTTCCTTCTCCTGCAGGAACGTCAATGAACAAACCATTTTGATATGAAGGAAAATTCCCTGTAATTGCGTATAAAACATGCATGATGACTGCTAAACCTTCCGAGTCTGCTGCACCTCCTGCTCATGATATATCAAAGGTCATAGGAGAGTTTTTATCCAATCTAGTATATGCATGTTTAACCATCAAATTGGTTAGACCAGGATTACACCCAAATCCCAAAAAAATGGGAATTCCAGCCTTTTTAGCATCTTCGTTCATTTCTAATATTTCGATTGTGGGTCCAGAATCATCACGGATATCGATGAGGGGAACTTTTGCTTCAATACATGCCCGTGCAACTTTTGGTCCAAATATATAGAATGGAACGATTGCAGAGTAAACCACATCAAATTTTTGGATGATTTTTACCATATCTTCGTGATTACAAGCATCAATTTTAGTATAGGATAACCTAGAATCATTTAATTCAGAAATCCGTCTCTTTGATCGCGATTCATTTATATCAGCAATAGTTATATCTGTCCAAATAGTCCTCTGAACAGCATCTTTTACAATATAAGATCCCATGCCCCTTGCTCCACCTGCTATTAGTAATTTCATAGAAATACACTCTAGAAGTTTGTTTGTTGTGATGAATTTCGTTCTGATAATGAACCTTACTACGAGGATATTTGAAATACCTTCGAAAAATATCCATCAGTTTGCTTAATTCACTGAATCAAATATTTAAGGTACTAGATTATTCTATTATATAGACGAGAGTAGTGGTTCTGAGTGTATAAGACTTTTATTGATCATTATAAAGAATTAGAAGAGGAATTTCAATCTCTCCCTAAGACAGCATCAGATTTTCTGAATAAATATCATAATGATTGCGAATATGATGTATTATTGCTTAAATTCTTTGAATATTCCTTAGCTACTAATTTATTACCTGAAGTATCAACATCTATATTTCTCGCAAAATCTGCATTCTTCATGGCAAATAAGAACTTTATTTCGCAGATTTTAATTGAAATATCTGCGGATGTCATTCTTTCTAAACTCGGATATTTATTACTGTCAACACTAGAAGAATCTCTTCCGCGATTGAATTCATCTGCTCCAATAATGAGTAACACAGAACTTATCATTATTATGGCATGGCAAGAATTTCGAGATGGAAGGTATGATCGAGTTAATGGACTATTAACTAATTTATCTTTTGATTTTACTTCAGAAGAGGAGGATCCTCTATTAGTAGTGATCTATATCTTTATTCTATTGATTTCCACCATTGAAACCCGAACAATAGAAGAAGCGAGTCATTGGAAAGAAAGTGCAAAATCTCTTCTCGTACAATCCGTGTATTACGACCATAGGTATTTCTCTGGGTTATTAGAAATGGGAATAGGTGTGTGGGAGAATTATTTTGGAGATAAAGCAGAATCTCAAAGATACTTAGAATCTAGTTGGAGAAAGTTGGAAAATTTTTCGAATTATTATTTTTTATTTCAAATAGGAGAAAATCTAGGATTACTCGCTCAAAAAGAAAGGAATTATGATAAAGCCTGTCAAATGTTCACACGGTTATTGACAATCAAAGATCAGATGCCTGACTCATTAAGTATTTATCGCGTTGAAAATAATCTTGCGAATCTTTATTACAATCTTGGTGATTTAGAAGAGGCACTGAAGTACGCGAAGGAAGCTGAAAATTTATTTTATGAGAAAAGAATCCCTTTAGTAGATGCAATTTACACCCTAGCAGAGCTGTATGCAGCAAATGGACTTCTTGAGGAAGCGACAAGAACCATTGAAAATGGATTATCAGTCAGGTGGATTCCTGAAACTGAGATAGAACAGCCAGAATATTTCCGAGCGCTCGCTACAATTGAAAAATACGCATGTAATTTTTCTATAGCAATAGATCAATTTTTAGAAGCATTGAGAAGGTTTAAAAAAGCAAAAGATCTAAATAACATCTTTGAATGTTTAATGGAACTTGTAATTCTCTATCTTATAATATTTTACTGGAGAAGACAGGATTCAAAGCTCGAACTAGCAAATATTACTGCAGATGAACTCAGAGTACTGGTTGAAGGCCAAGAAGTAGTTGGATGGTCATATATTTCTAAAGTTACACTCGCTATCACAAAATCTTTTACAAATCAATTGACAGAGGCAAATAAATTAGTAAATGACGCCCAACAGAGCAAAGATTTGGAATTTTTCTCCGAAGAAAACATACGGTTATTAAAATTAAATTTAGCTGAAGTTCCGAATTTAAAATCAATAGCTCTAGAATCTATAGATTTCCTTACAAATTTACTACCTCATAGATCACGATGGACAATTGAAGACCGCGAAACTAGACTACTATCCCTTATTGTATTAGATTCAGAATCTTCTCTTCCTGTTTTTGTTTATTATTTTGATGAGTCTTTTAAAATTGACCGTTTATTACTCTCCGGTCTTATTTCTGCAATGAATACAATGTCTCGTTCATTATCATTAAAAGAGCTAGATGAGATACATTATCGTGATTCTATTGTTCTAGTAGGGCACCGTGATCCACTAATTTTTGCGATAGTATGTGATGAGCATGTTACAGTGAGCTTAAGATTGAAACTTCTTCAATTAACAGAAAAATTCCCTGATTATACAATTGGTGAAAGTAAATTTCAAATGGATTTTTCGGAAAACGAAGAGATTATTAAATTAGTAAAAGAAACATTTTTAGAAGAAAAAAGAACATCCAAACTTTTATTTAAATAATTTAATGATTTTATGGTTAAATGGAAACTATAAATCTTCCTAACTTCAACGAGATGCTTTTATATATTAATTGAAACTATAGAAAATAATTTAACCTAAATAAAAAAGCCAGTACTTTCTAAAATAACCGAAAGGTTTTTTTAAGACATGAATCTATCAAAAAAGGCAGATTCAATTTTCTGCGAAGTAAATCAAATGAGTGAAAAATTATGGGTTTAATGGAATTATTGAATGATGATACAGTAGAATTTCCTGTAAGTAAAACAATAAAAGTACTCGCTGGGAAAAGATTAGCAAAAACATCTTCTTGGCTTAAAGCTATTGTATTGGTAGAAACTGGAAATAAACACCAATTAAGACTCTATGGTTGGCAAAAAAATAAAGAGGGAATATGGAAAGTAAGGCAAAAATTCAACATCTCGAAAGGTTACAGCAAAAAATTATCGACAATCTTCACAACCTTTAGTGAATTTGATAGTAAAAAATAGATAATAGCTACATCTTAACCAATATTCTGCCAGAATTTTTTTATTTTTTAGTAAGTAATTTTGCATTCGGTAAGCTAGTAGGGAATATCCTGCTAGGTACACTCATTTGAAAATTTGAAGGATAAAAAAACCAATTTTTGAGATTTAGAAGGATTGGATTAAATGAAAGATTTGTTACAAGTATTTGGAACGCATGGATTTGATAAAGACGAACAAGAACAGAATGAAATGATACTAGAGCTTCTCGATGAGATTTGTAAAAAGGATATTGAACCGTATGCCCAGGAAATGGATGAAATAGGATGTTCTTTTGATGTAGAAACAGGAAAAGTAGCTTATCCACCTCAGACATACAAAATACTAAAATTACTTTGTGAAAATGATTTAATGGGATTAGCGATACCGGAGAAGTATGATGGGATAGGATTGAGCTTTTCTCTAGTAAATGCGTGTTATGAACGAATTTCACGAGCTGATGCAGGAACGTCTCTACTCTTTGGATTACAAAATTCTTCAAGTGATGTTATAGAAGCTTTTGGAAAAGAGGAAGCTAAAGAATATTACCTACCAAAGCTTGCTCATGGTGAAAAAATTGGAGGATTGCTTTTTACAGAGCCAGGATCAGGCTCGGATCTAGGTTCTTTAAAAACAAAAGCAGTTGATCACGGTGACCATTATATAATAAATGGAAGTAAAAATTTTATTACTAACTCTGGAATTGCAGATACCTTTCTCTTTCTAGCATCAACTGATCCTGAAAAAGGTTCTAGAGGTCTAACTGCATTTATTCTAGACAGTAAAGATAATCCAGGTTTTAAAATTTCTAGACTCGAGGAAAAATTGGGCTTACATTCTAATGCGACAGGAGAAGTCATTTTAGAAGATGCAGTTATACCTAAAAGTAATGTTCTTGGAGAAATTGGCAAAGGATTCAGTGTGGTATTATATGAGCTGTCTGCTGCAAGAATAGGAATTGCAGCTCAAAGTGTGGGAATTGCAGATGCTGCTTACAGAAAAGCAGTAAACTATGTAAAGACACGAAAGCAATTCGGGAAAACCATAGAAAGCTTCCAAGTTACCCAATTTAAAATGGCTGACCTCTTTACCAAAATTCATACTGCAAGACTCGCATATATTGCAGCTGCCAGAATGAAAGATAAGAAAATGGATTTTGCGGAATATGCCAGCATCGCCAAACTTTATGCATCAGAAATTGCTCAAGAAGTAACATATGAAGCAATACAAATGCATGGTGGCTATGGATACATTAGAGAGTACGATGTGGAACGTCATTATCGAGATGCCAGGATTACACCCATATATGAAGGCACAAATGAAGTTCAACGAATCGTAATTTCACGAGCTGAGATGGCCAAAAATTACTCCCAAGAGTAAAACCTTCTTTTTCTTTTCAACGTATACTAGTTTATTATGAAATTCTTGAGCTCCTTGAAATATATTTGAAAATCTTTCTCGCTAAATAGAACAAAATGGACCCGAGAAAGAGTAGTCCGAGAAAACATAGATAAAACTGTTTTTATAGCAATTTTTGCTGCTAGATGTATTGGAAAACCATATACTCCTGTTGAAATTGAGGGAAAAGCAATAGAATCAGCTTTATACTCATTAGCTAATGAGATAGAGTTACGATAAGAACTTTCTAATAACGAAACCTCTCCTACGTGTCCTCCTTTCCAGACTGGCCCAGGAGTATGAATAACCCACTTTGCAGCCATTTTTCCTGCAGTTGTAATTCTAGCCTCGCCCGTTTTACATCCATGAGGATACTTTTGAATACATTCTTGTAAAATCACCTCCCCTCCTGCTCGATGAATTGCTCCATCGACTCCTCCACCTCCTCTTAATGAAGGATTGGCAGCATTAACTATTATATCAACTTCTTGTTTGGTAATATCACCCTTCACGAGTGCTATTGTCCTTTCTTCAAATTTGAACTCCATTGCCAAAGATGACGACCTTAGATTTAATCATGAAGCCTTGCTTTTCTTGCACCTTCATCATAAGTAACAATTCCCAGACCACTGAATCGTTGAATAATTTGATGGACTGTAAAGGTAGCAATTCCAGTCAAAGAAGACAATTCATCAATTGTTATCCGTTCTGAGTTCAGTAAAAGACTTAATATCCTACCCGATTCACTATCTGCGAGGAAAGTTTTAACAGCTTTAGTTGTAGCAATAGATTGTTTATTATCCTCCACCATTGTATTAATCTGAGATCTAAGTCTTTCAATTTCATACTTTTGATCCTCAATCTCTTCTAATGCCTTTTTATGATTAATTTCCAATTCCTTGGCATCAAACTTCGCTTTTTGTAGCTCATCTATTAAGGTTCTTGTCTCTTTCAAATCTGCCTCGAGTTCAGTCAGCTTAGTTTGATTTTTGCCAAGTTCTTGCTCTCTCTTTTCCACCTCACCTTGAAGGGAACTAATTCGTTCAGTTGATAAAGATTCGCGTTCTAATGCTAGCTTTTCCTTTTCTTTCAACTGTTTTACCAATTCTTCGTATTTTTCGGTAATAATTTTTTCTCTCTCAACCGCTATATTCTTAGCTTGACGTAATTCCTCTAAAACATCTACATATTTGGATCGAAATTCTTCAACTTGCTCATTGATTGCGAAAGACCAATTACTTGAATTTTGGTCAAGGTTTTCAACTCGATTACTCACATCGAGTATTTGATTATTTAGTTCTAGACTTAGTTGTTCCAAAGAGGTCCTAACTTCATCTAATTGATGCTTAAACTCCTTCGTGGCGGATTTTCGGATATCTACTTCCTTTTGATCTACTGAACTTGTCAGAGAACTAACCCGAGAAGCCATCCCTTCAACCTGTTTTTCTATATCATGTAATCTCTGATCAATTTTTTCATCTAATAATTCGAGATCAGATTTTTTACCTTTCCTAAAAGGATTCATATCATACATACCTTCTATTACACTGAATAACTAATTAGGGAAAATTACATCTCTGAAAGAGATAATCCATTAGTATTATGGTATAGTAATTAAAATTCTTTCCCTAATAAAAAGGGTATTTTTATGTTCTTGATTCACTCCTCACTTTCTTATATTTTCAACCATTGTTTTTGATACTAAGGAAATTATCAACAGAATAAGTGGGGAGATGTATGTCCTCTATGAAAAATTTCCGCGCTTCTAGCATTGAAAGTCCTTTCTTTTTCATTTGCTCTTGCATGAATTCATATCTTTCATGAGGAAAAATTATCCACGCCTCGGTTTCTTCCACATAATAATGAGGTTTAATTTTTGACCATGGTTTATAATATAAAGTGCCGATTTTTACTGCAGCAGGTTTTTTCATACTAAGATATTGTAATGCAAAGTCTAAGGAAATTCCACTATCCGCTACATCATCAATCAGAAGAATTTTTTTCCCATGGATATGTCCAGGGAGATCTTGATATATTATTGGTTCTTTAAATGTTTTTCCCACGCCTGCATACAAACCTATTTGCATCACCGATAGAGTGGGCTTTTCTCCATAAGTTAAATATAGATCCGAGATTATTCTCGCTGGAACTAGGCCACCCCGACTAATCCCAGCAATAATATCAGGGTGAAAGGCATTTTCTTTTAATTTTTGAAATAATTTTACTGTTAAAGTTTCAATATACTCCCAAGAGGGAGCATCATATGATATATCAGTATCCGCCATATAAATTACTTCCAAAAGGGAAAAAACTGAAAAAATGAGAGAATAATTAACCTATAAAAAGAATATTATACCAAGCCTGTTTCATTTATCTGAGAAAACGGCCTTTTTACGGTCTTATTTCCATTCTTATAACTGTAGATGATATAATTAACTTCAGAATGTGTTTTTTCGCTAGATTGGGAAGTTCAGTAACACCTAAGAAGGTATATAACGGATGATGTAAGGTAGTTTATTCCTGCAAGGAAAAATAAAAATCTAGGGAGAATATCACTCACGTCTTTCGGGAATCATCTCAACTGATTTGGAGAAATCATAATCCTCATCAAAATAAAGAGCACAGTAACAGTGGCCGAATTCTCTTATATCTGGTTCACTGTATCGACAAGGGCATATAATATCCTTATCCAAATTACGATCTTCCTGAGAATCCCTACATGGGCAGTTATAATAACCATACCGATTAATATTGACCATTAAACCCTCGATTAGATTTTGAAGGGTTTCCTTATCTGGATTTAATATCCAGTTATTTCGCTCTGCAATTTTTTCCACATACGATTTTACATCATTCAATGCTTTTTTATTATCACTCATAATAGTAATTCCTCCCAGTTCTTAACACTAAAACCAACTAGAAATTCTGTACTACCAACAATTAAAAATGGAAATCGAGGCCGTACTCCAAAAACTTCCTGTAATTCCGTTTTTAGTGCATTTTTTTCTTCAATTGGTATTTTATCAATGTCAATATAATCATAAGCAAAACCATTCTCTTTTAACCAGCTTTTCCCCTTTTTACACCACTGACAAGTAGAAATCGTGAAAGTAAATATTTTTGGGTGCGAGGTACGAGTTCCTTCAACAGAAACGATGTGGTTTTTTAGTTCAGATAGTTTTGTTATTGAATTCAGCGACATCTTTCCTCAGACCTCCTTTCTTAATAAAACTCAAAAGGATTGCGGATTGTTCGCAGTCATTATCTTTATAGATACCAATGAAATTTCGAAAACGGAGATTCGGAATTTGAATAAAATGGAATGGGGGATATATCTTCGCGAGCCCTCTTGGTCAGTAGAGAAACTGAGATCCTTTGTTGAAGAAGTAGAATCATTAGGAATATACCATGGCATCTATACTAATGATCATTTAACTGGATTCGACGATAAAATAAATGGAAAGGAACCTTACTTAGATGCTTGGACTTTCATTACAGCTGTACTTATGTGGTCTCGAAAGATACATGGTGGACATACTGTATTATGTCAATCTTTCAGAAATCCAGCTATTCTTGCGAAAATGACAGCTTCAATTGATTTTCTTTCAAAAGGTCGCTTTGAATTACTTCTAGGGACTGGATGGAAAGAAGATGAATATCTCGCATATGGATACCCTTTTCCACCTCCAAGTGTAAGGTTACGGCAACTAGAGGAAACTGTGACTATTATAAAAGCGTTACTTAACCCGAATATCGAAGAATGGGACTTCAAAGGAGAATTTTGGACTTTAAAAGATAACCGTAATTTTCCTAAACCTAGTAATCCGATTCCAATTCATCTTGGGGGATCTAAACCACGATTTTTAAAAATGGCAGCAAGAATAGCAGATGGATTCAATACTGGATTAAATTTTAAAGATTCAATCAGAGTGTATCATAAATTCGATGAAGAAGTTCAAAATCTCGGTAAAAATCCTTCGGATATAATTAAATCAGCTTTTGGTGGAATGTATATATTTAAAACTGAAAATGAAGTCTTTACGCATGCCAAAGATCTCATTACTAACAATCAACGGTTTTCTGATAAAAATCCCTCAGATTTAGTTCAGGAAATGCCATGGGGAACACCAGAAACTTTGGCAGAAAAACTGAAAGAATTTATTGAAAGCACAGGAGTATACAAATTCATCTCCCATTTTCAGTGTAGCTTTGCGGATCCCTTATCGACTTTTAAAGACGAGGTCCTCCCGCTTCTTTAACTGAATGCGCTCTTATTTTATCAATTCCAAAAAATTAAGAACGCGATTTGAATACTCAGGATGTTCCTCAATATTATAATGGTTCACGTTTTGCGGAAGCCATAAATGCGACTTTTTAATGCTCTTAGCTAATATTTCTGTGTCTGTATAGGGAAATAATTCATCTGATTTGCCATGAATGAGTAATGTTGGAACTTTTATCAAATAAGCAGCATCCTGAGGACTATAATGCGATTTATTATATTTTCGAAATTTAATAGAGGTTATTACTCTAATTCCAGGTAAAAATAAAGGGGTGAACCATTTCATAACAGGACGATAAATATACTTTAAACTCCCAGGTATTGAGAGGGGAACACTTTCTCCAATTACTCCAACTACAAGAGGATTTCGTGCAGCAACAAGGAGACAAGCACCACCTCCTATCGAATGACCATCTAAAACAACTGGTTTACTCCACCAATTCACACACGACTCTAGATCGTGTGAAAAACGAACTATCGTCATTCCCAAACGTTCCTTATCAGAAGAACCATGATCTCTTGCGGAAAATAAAATCGTTTTATACCCTTTATTACCAAAAATACGAGCACGTGACACCATACGTCCACGATTACGCCCCCATCCATGGAGAAGGACAATTGCAGGCTTACTAGGATCAAGAGAATTTAAATTCGGGATTACCACCCACGCTTCCAAGGATTTTCCCTTAACTGTTGGAATTCTGTATTCTGTCACAAATCCCCACTCAGGTACATCATTCATTGAATTACGAGGAAAATTCGCAAAAATTAAGACTATTAACAAAGTAATTAAGAAATAAAGAAGAAGCAGAAACAATAAGCTCGTTAGGAGAACCAGCATTTCAATCTTTCTCACATTTAAATATCTGATGAAAAAGACCTTTATTTCGACTAATCCCATAAATCAGATTTATACTATATGTTTTTTTCTTTCTGTTTTCTAATTTTGTGGCAATATTTAGATATTGACCTTTGGTTTGATAATAGATCTCCAATTATAATTATTCCTTCAAATTAGCAAAGTTAATATTTAATACCAGATAGGTATTTACAATTATAAACTACATATTTCACGCAGGATTTAAAATGTTAGTAGAATTTGAGCTACTTATGCTTTTGCATGGAGCGGGGATCTTATTCTTCATATTGATTAATAGTTACGGGATTAAATCAATAAAACATCATACCCAATCCATTTTAATCATGAAATAAAAAAAGGTAATGAATATGCAAGCAGAAATTGCTACATTAATAGATCGGAAGGATATCCCGGAGGATGCGAGAATAACGCTAGAGAAATTTAGAACCTCATATATAAATCGTATAAAAGAAATAAAGAAAATTAAACAACAACTTAAGGAACTAATCGAAGAATCTCCCGCAGGAATTCTCGAAGTGGATATTACAAAAAGAAAATTTATATCTGTGAATAACATCGTATGTGAACGGACGGGATACACGAAAGAAGAATTATTATCTTTTGACCCTTTTGATCTATTAGAAGAGGAAAGCAAAGACTATTTTATCAAAAGACAAATGTCACTACTCTCTGGTGAAGACATTACCCCCAGGCATGCTAATTTTAAAATTAGGAAAAAAAATGGCACCTTATTTTGGATTTCAGCAAGAACTAAATTTACTTTGGATAATCAAGGGAATGCAGAAAAAGCTACAATGGTTCTAGCGGATATTACAGATCAAAAAAAAGCAGAGATGGCTCTAAAAGAGAGCGAAGAGAAGTACAGGACGCTATTTGAATCAATACCCGATCTAATGGCACTAATGGATCTAAATGGTTATCTTATTGACTGTAACAATCGAGTGAGTGAATTCATTGGCTATCCTAAAGAAGAATTGATAGGTAAACATTTTATTGAGCTAAATATATTAACTGAGAAAGACAAAAGGAAATATGACGAACAATTTTCTGAATTACCGAGTAAATCAGATATTAAACCAATTGATCTAGAATTGAATGATAGTTTGGGTGTGAAACATAATTTTGAAATTGTACCCACCCTATTAATGAAAAATAATAGAATAGAAGCTATTCAAATAATCGGCCATGATACTACAAAGCACAGGCAAATAGAAAGAGCCTTACGTGAGAGTGAACAAAGATATCGGAGGTTATCTGAAGCAGCGTTTGAGGGACTAATAATTCATGATCAGGGAGTAATCATTGAAGCTAACGAAATGTATACTAATCTGCTAGGTTATGAACTCTCTGAAATTCTTGGTTCTAATGGTCTGGAACATGCAGCTCCTAAGTCTCGTGAACTAATTCTCAAAAATATTTTAAGTGGATCAGAAGAACCTTATGAAGCTCTTGCTTTACGAAAAGACGGCACAACCTTCCCAGTAGAAATTAAAGCAAAACTTGCAAAATATGAGGGCAAGACTGTTAGAATTACGGCATTTCGAGATCTTACAAGCCAGAAGAAAGCCGAGGAAGCATTACGTGAAAGTGAGGAAAAATATAGTAACCTCTTCCATTATTCAAATGACGCGATTTTTCTACATGATCTTAAAGGAAATATCCTTGATGTTAACCAAAAGGTGCTAGAACTCTTTGGATACACCAAAATAGACATTTTTTCATTAAAGATCGCTGATCTTCATCCTCCAGTCATGCTTGAGGCATCAAAAAAGGCTTTTGAAACAATTATACAAAAAGGATTTGTAAATTTTGAGATAGACTTCATGAAAAAGGAGGGAAAAACATTTTCTGCTGAAGTATCCTCAAGTTTATTTAAGATTGGTAGTCAGAAGGTTATTCAAAGTATCGTGAGGGATATCACAGAACGAAAAAGAGCAGAAATCGCATTGCAAGAAGCCAAAGAAAAATATCAAATGCTCATTGAGAAGATGGAAGAAGGTGTTGTTTTAGAAGATGTTGAAGGTTTTTTCACCTTTACTAATCCACAAACTGTCACCCTGTTAGGATATACGGAAGAAGAATTGCTTAATAAACATTGGTCCAATTTTATTGTACCAGACTATTTGGAAATGGTCAGAAATGAGACATCTAAGCGATCAGAAGGTATAAGTAGCAGATATGAAACAGTAGCTTTAGGGAAAGATGGCCAGCATATTCCGTTAATAATTTCTGCTACACCTCTTCATTCCAAGGAAGGAGATTTTGAGGGGGTTTTATCAGTATTCACTGATATAACCAAAATCAAAGAGGTGGAGCAAAGACTCTGGGAGTCTGAGAAAAGAATCCATCAAATTAAACTTGAAGAAGAACGCTACCATGCAATGTCCAGCCATTTCCTTAATAATGATCTCCAAAAAATTTTATTTGCCTTAGATTTATTATTACACAAGTATAATACAAGTTATGAATTGGATCACGAAATTATCAAGCAATTGCGGAAGATAGTTCACCAATCATCTAGAAAAATTGAGCTAGTAAGTAAAATTTTTGCTGTACTTCAATCAGAACTCCCCTACAAAGCTGAAAAATTAAATATTTTAGAATTAATTAATGAAACTGTGGAAAAATTTACATCTTTATCGCATCTCAAGGTAATTGAGGTAAATGAATCAACTCTTTCAAGTATCAGACTAGAGGGAGATAATTATCTATACGATGCATTTTATGAATTATTGTTCTTTATTCTCAATTCTAATTATAGTGATCTAGATACTAAAAAATCAAAATTGCTTATTCTAATTGAAGCTTCATTACTTCCCTCAAACTTTTGTATATCGATTCGTGACAACTATTCACAGCCAATACCTCAATTAATCAGTACTCAGCTCACCTCACCTATTACAGAGAAATGGGAGTCAAGAGGCCATTATCTTCCTATTGCCCTTTCTTCTGTTATTATGAAACGTTACGACGGAACATTGAAGATTATCCCTTTAGATCCTAAGGGAAATGAATTTCAGCTTTTATTCCCCGTAAAATCTGTTCATCATCCCCTCAATCCTCTCTCGTAGGCCTTCCCAAATGAATTATGATGAAAATTTCAGGAAAGCACTTTCAAATTGAGAGGTGATTCCTGACATTCTCCCTAAATTTGAACGCTATCATTTATTATTTGTTAAGCTAAATTGTGGAAAATCTATTCTCCATTGGCATTTGAAGATGCAAATATGATTAGTAGAAGAAGATTGGGTTTTTTTAGGTTTATTTTTTGAAAGACAAAAATTATGTTTGTATATCATCGAAAAGAAAGGAATAACTACACACCAATCTCTATAATCTGGGAGATGGACTTTAGTTACTGGAGATTATTGAACAATAATCAATCTAATTTTAGATAAAATAAGAAAATAAAGAAAAATGATTTTATTGTCCTTCTTCTTCTTTTAAAGCACGTCGTAATACTTTACCAACTTGAGTCATTGGTAATTCATCTCGAAATTCGATATATTCCTCACTATGAGGTTGTTTATATTTCACAAGCTTTTCTTGACAGTAAGATAGAACCTCAGCTTTAGTAAGGTCAGTCTCAGGTTTAGGCACAATAAATAATTTTACTGTCTCCCCAACCTTCGGATGAGGGACTCCAATACATGCAGCATTGGAAATTTTGGGATGTGCTATAAGAACATCTTCAATTTCTCTCGGATATGCTTTGAAACCGCCAACATCAATCATATCTTTCTTTCTGTCTGTAATATAGAAATAAAAGTCTTCATCGAATTTCCCAATATCACCTGTTAAAAAATAGTTTTTTCCGTTGAATACTCTTGTGACTTCTTTTGTGGCGTCTTCGTTTAAATAATAACCAGCAAAGACCTGGGGACCATGGATTGCAATTTCCCCTTCTTCATTTTGCTCCAAGAGCTTATTACCTGTCCCAATATCTACAACAACCACATCTGTATCAGGTATAGGTAATCCAATTGACCCATTTTTCTTCCAAGGTTTTTTCTTTCCTGGAGCAGGAGCCATTGGATTTATATGAGTAACGGGGCTTGTTTCTGTAAGTCCGTATCCTTCAGCAATGTTTGCGCCTGTCCTTTTCTCGAATTCCTCAATAACCGCGATAGGTAACGGGGCAGCACCGCTTGTTCCGTACATTAAATTATTCAAATCAAATTCGCGTAAACGAGGATGATTTAGCAGTGCAATATAAAGAGTGGGAACAGTATTAAAGAGATGCACCTTATATTTTTCTAAAAGATATAAGATTTGGTTGAATTTATCTTCTCGAGGATCCATCATACATATCATTCTGCTGGCCAAATATATCCCAAGATTCATAGATGTAGTAGCTCCGTACGAATGGTAAAAAGGCAATGAACCAATACCATTCACTTGCCCTCGCTCTAGTGGTGGTTGCATCCATACAGAACATTGCACCACGTTTGAAACAAGGTTCTTCTGTGTTAACATTGCACCTTTGGGAGTCCCAGTTGTCCCTCCTGTAAACATTATTACTGCTACATCTTCTGGTTTCGGTGCTTGAATTTTTGGCCTTTGATCTCTTCCATATTGATCATATATTTCATGTAAATAATAATCACGGGAATCTTTTTTGCTGATTTTTCCAAGA
The DNA here is from genome assembly GCA_011364965.1 of Candidatus Heimdallarchaeota archaeon. Taxonomy (GTDB): domain Archaea; phylum Asgardarchaeota; class Heimdallarchaeia; order Hodarchaeales; family Hodarchaeaceae; genus Hodarchaeum. The sequence goes on along the minus strand of RDOB01000002.1, from coordinate 531,593 downwards.
AGTGACCCCAAGATACCTTTTATGCCTGATAAATAGGGTTTAATGCTTGCTACGACAATGAACCCGACTTGATCTCTTATTTCTTTGCAGGTTTCGTAGGGTTGAGCAGCAGGTGTTATCATATCCGCACAGACAATTCCTTTTGCTTGACTTTGCTTTAGCTGTCCTCTCAATTCACTCGGAGGGTATTGAAAGTTTAAACTAACCACTGTCGCTCCTGCTTTCAGAATACCGTAATAAGCAATAACAAACTCAATCATATTTGGTAGAAAGACTCCAATCTTATCTCCAGGACCAATTCCTTTAGCTGCAAGGAATGCTGCAAATATATCTGTATATTTACCTAATTCTGCATAAGTTACCTTAGCAATTTTATCGAAGCTTTGAGTTTCTAGAATAAACGCTTCATTATTAGGGAAGTCTCTTTCTGCATCGTCTAAGTATTGATAAAGAGGAAATACGGGGTAATCGATCGTTTTGGGAACATCTTGAGGGTATAATGGTATATCTTCGGGTTTTACCAAAATTTCTCATCTCCAATCTAATTATCTTCCTCATTTTTTATTAGTTGAGCTATAAATTCTTTTCGAGCTTTAGTAAATCGACTTACTTTAGGCCAACTCCTTCGTACTTAACCGTGAAATTTATTATGTTTCCAGTAATACTTTATGTATGAGCAATCCTCATTCCGAAAACGATCATAAAATAAATTCCAAGATAATTACAGATCAACAATTCGAACTAATTCGAGCTTTAGCAAATACTAAACGTCTGGAAATCCTCACTTACATTAATAAAAACATATTCTTAACTAAATCAGAGCTATTAAGCGAATTTAATCTGCAACGAGCGGGATTAGATTTTCATTTATCAGCTTTGGAGGATGCAGGACTAATCGGATCGATTGATATCAAAATAAATAATCGGAAACATGTATTTATCTATCCCAAAGCGGTTTGGAAAATAATCATTGCCCCCTTAGAAACTGAAAACTTGAATATAGCCTTACCAAAAGAGATATCCGATAAATCAATTAAAATGCTGATGGAATCTATATGGACTAATAGCTCTATTAAAACTCCCAGTACAATTAAGAAGATACTTCTATCTCTGATTTCAAAACTTGAAACAGACTTAAGTTTCTTTAGATGCAATCTATGTAGATCTAACATTGGTATCCTTAGATGCTCAAATTGTAAACATTATATATGTCAAAATTGTTCTGATATCATTGATAAGCGAGGAGGAGAGAGAATTATTCTCTGTGATAGGTGCATAGCTGACCAATTTTCTTAAAATAATAGAATTGAATATCTTCCCAAATAACTCACGTACCATCTTGTGAAGGGTGTTAATTTGATTTCACTATGATGCAAAGGATGATAGGTTTAGTACTAGCTCTTGATATCCCATGTATGAGCTAACTCCAAAGGTATCACCTAAATAAAAAAAGCAACAAGTTTATTAAGGCAATAGTTCTTTAAGCTTCTGGCTTGATTTGACTAATTGGAATTGATGACAAAATGGCAAAAAAGAAAGTTACTAAAAAAGAAACGGCAAAAAAGGCTCCTGCGAAGGCTGGAGCAGGTGGATTTGCTAGCGCGAGGGTTGAACGTATCATTCGTGATGCAGGTGCATTTCGAGTGTCAGCAGATGCTGTTAGTGCCTTGAACGAAATTATTACAGAGCATGGTGGAAAAATCGCAAAATATGCGGTTGAAATTACTAATAATTCTGGTCGAAAAACCGTTAAGGGTGATGATATTAAGTTAGCAATGTCCAAAATCTAGATATAGAAACAAGCTCAGTTAGAAATCTCAACTGAGCGTTATTTTTGCTTTTTAATAAACAAATCATTCCTACTCTTTCTAGGCAAATAGCTTTTCTTTAACAACTAAGGCTATTCTCTGCTTCAATACTTGATATAGAGCAAAGAACTGGCCAGCATAAGCAGCTATTATTACCAAAATTAAGCATAGGATATAATGTTCGAATGATAATAACGGAGTAACAAGAGGGCGCTCCATTAGATCCTGAAGAATCCCCATATACCAATTTGAGGCTAAATAACCTATGAAATATCCTAAGCTTGCAAGAAGTGAATAGAATAAAGCTTCAACACCTCCCCAAAGATATAATACGCGATTATGAACTCCAAGGGTCTTAAGAATTATCAAATCGATCTTTCTTTCTGCAATATTTATTGTCATGATGCTATAGATTATGATTGCAGCTATTATAATCAATAATCCCAATATTGCAGCCATTACGGCTTGAATCCTGAAATTATATACATCCATCTCATCTATTAGTTCAGATTTTAGAATTATAGATTGAATTTCGCTCATACTTAATATAACTGAATTTTCAAAAAAAGAATCTTCTATATCCCCCATCAATACCATATTTACTTGATCATCTATATCATTACCAAAAGATAAAAGACGTCCTATTTCAAGTGGAATAAAGAAACCTGAGCTTAATTGGGTAGATAGTACTTTTTGTATTGTTATCTGATACTCAGTTCCATTTCTACCTCCAATTTTATAATTCTCTCCTTCATTGAGACCATAGAGTGTAGCTAGGTCAGGAGAAACTATTGCTGACAAATTGTTTCTAAATCCAGTATCTATCCCCTCAAATCTTTTTAATCGAGACTGATTTATAAGAGCTGTGAAAGTGATTTTACTCCATGTATCTTTTTGATATAATCTTGCTATATCAACAAGCATAGGTTCTATGATAATTGGTTTGGTTATGTTTAATTTGTTCAATAGAGATGATTCAAAATCTGAGAATTGTTGGGGTTGATTTAAATTGATCTGTGCATCCCATTGCTCATAGATAAACATTTGAGTACTTCCTCCACTCACAGTTGCTATAATTGTGAAAAAAGCTCCAAAAAGTGAAACAGCCATGAGTAGAATGATCGTGGTATTGATGGATCGTTTAGGATTTGTGAAGACATTTCTAATAGAATATTTTATTTGTGGATTGAGTTGACAACGGAAGATCTTCTGAATAAAATTCTCAACAAAAAAACTCTTAACATCTCTTTCTGCTATCTCAGGCCGAACTGCAGCTTGAGGACTTATCTTAACAACATTCCGAGCTGAAAAGAAGCATGCTATTAGTGAGCAGATGATTGTTGCAAGTACTAATACAATATATTGTAAAAATGGGATAGAAATAATTTTATATGGCAGAGAAAGCCAAGTATCTATTCCTAAGTCGATAATTCCAAAACTGAGAAGCACACCAATAATTATTCCAATTATTGATGAAGAACCTAAAATCAGACCATAATAGAAGGTTCTAATATAAATTGAAGTATTATTATAACCTAACGCTTTCATTATCCCAATATGAGGACGCTGTTCTTTTATAAATCTATTAATAATTGTGTATGTCACAAATAAGCTGATTATAAGAAAGAAAAGGGCTAATCCCCACCCTACTCCAACCATCATATCAATCATATCTTCCATTAGATTTGGGTATTCTCTTATGGCCAAAATAGAGTACCCAAAATTTGAGGAATCTTGTTTAAGAGACCTAATGAAAGCTGGAATACTCTCCTTTTCTTGAATTGATACGCAGATTTGATTGTAGAATTCTTTACTTTCAAAGATGTGTTCCTGAAGAAAATCATTTCGCACAAAAACACTCATTCTCAAGAAAGGTGCAAAATTTGCAGAATTAGCAAACTGTAACGCACCTTCACCAGGCGTAAGCGGATATTCTGCACTATTTGCCCCACCTAAGACCTTTAATGTAAAGTTAAATGTCTCAATCCCACACGAACATCTGACAGCGAGTGAAGAATTCCTAGATATTTTATAATATTTCATATATGCGCGTTCAATGAACACAGCATTTGATAAGTTCTGAACATCATCAAAATAACTATCATCAGCAGTTATAATTCTACTAACAGCAGCTTGTTGATCCTCTGGATGACCAATAATATCAATAGGTATCTTTTCTCCTTCTATTTCAATATTTCCTTGGAAAAAAAGGCGAGTTTGAACATAATCAATGTCGAATCCATCTTTCCAATTATTTATAATTGTTTCATTAAAAACTGCAGATGTAATAGGTAGTGTATCAATCCAAACATCAGCAAGATTCACTTCATCATAATATCTATCTTTTGAAACATCTATGATTATACCAAATTCGATATATAGGACACTTGCCATTTGGCTTACAATGATTAAGATAATGACTGGAACGGAACGACTTTTATTTGTTGATAAGTCTCGGATTATTTTTTTTACAAAAAGCATAATAAAACACCTTTCTAGAATTATTCGGAGTCGGAAGTTCCAAAAATTTTACCATCTTTTAAATAGATGATTTTATCCGCAAGTTTAGAGATAGATCTATTATGAGTTACAATCAAAAAGGTTGTACTTCTCTCTTTACAGGCTTTAACCATTACTGACAAAATTTTATCACTAGTTACAGAATCTAGGTTACCTGTTGGTTCATCAGCGAGTATTAAATCTGGTTCTTTTACTAATGCTCTGGCGATCGCAACCCGCTGTTGCTCTCCTCCAGATAATTGTGATGGAAATTTATGAGCTTTTTCTGCCAAACCAACTTCAGCAAGCATAGCGAGAGCTTTATTGCGTGCATTCTGAGAAAATTTCAATCGTGCAGCAATTTCAACATTTTCCGAAGCTGTTAATGTTGGAATAAGATTATAAAATTGAAATATAAACCCAATTTCCCTTTTTCTATATTCTGTTAATTCTTTCTCACGCAAACAGGTAATCTCTTGATTGTTCACGATAATAGATCCCTCAGTTTTATAATCAATACCTCCAACGAGATTTAACAATGTGGTTTTCCCTGATCCGCTAGGACCTAAAATTACAATAAATTGGCCTTTCTCAATTATTAAATCAATTCCATTTAAAGCAGGAATTGCTACTTCCCCCTGTTCATAGAATTTCGTAAGACCTGCTATTTGAATCATAGATTTACTCATTACATGCACCTTATGAACCTAATTGCTCGTATTGTATGAATAAAGTCAAAAATATAAGCTAAACAGGTAAATTCTGGTTTTAATTTCAAAGATAGTAAGGTAAAGTTTTCTTTCGAATATATTTAAGAATATAAAAGGAAATTTACCTTAAAAAAAATTGTTATAAAAAAGGAATTTTTAAAACTAAATCTTCTCTTTCGAAAGGAAACCTAATTCAGTAGGAATAAAACAGGATGATTTTGACCCTATCCTAATACTTATTGAATTTGGTAAATTTTGAAAATATAAATCAAAGGATTATTTCAGAAAACCCTATTTCACCCATATTTCTATAATTCGGATACTCCAAGAGGATATACCATTAAGGTAGATTTAAAAGAATTAATGAAGTTAGGATCATCTACAAGAAGCTTTAATCCAAAAAATATCGAGGGATAAATTATAGCACGTATCTTTATTATTGAAGATGATCCGGATATTATTTTCCTATTTGAGGAGCTTCTCAAATGGGGGGGACATGAAGTTGTTGGGAAAGCTTTTAATGGAGATGAGGCTTTAGAAAAATATAAAAATATTCAACCTCGACCAGATATTATATTAATGGACCATAGGATGCCGTTTAAAAATGGACTTGATACCACAAAAGAAATTTTACATTATGATTCTCATGCAAAAATTTTCTTCATAAGTGCTGATTCATCTATTAAGAGCAGAGCTCTTGATACGGGAGCAGTTAGATTTCTGGGAAAACCTATTAGAAGTGCCAACCTATTAAAGCAAATCGAAGAATTTTTAAATTCCATCAATGTTGTCAATCAAATAATATGAATGATTCAATAAACAAGTGAGAACTGTCTCAGTTTGTTTTTTGATGGGTTTTTTATTATCCTGGCATTTTTTGGGATTAATTCTAGTGGTTTAACCCAATTTTGTATTTTTGAGAGGGCTTTTTCTATTGGAGTGATTTCCTGAAATCGGGGTAACCATTTTAGTTCATAATAAAGTATATTCTACATTAAATCCTCTATAATATCTGAATTAAGAAATTTTATCGAATATTCAGCCATAAACGCTTCCAGTAAGTCACCTGGATCTCCAGTGACCGCAGCTTTAACACATTATGCGTATTTAGTGCATGAGGTGCAATCATGTCTAAAATCGTTTGTGGTATCTTTCTAACAGGAGTGAAACTAATTTTTCAATTTTTAAATGTACTTTGAATTTCTAATATACTAAATTCAGGAAGTTGAGACGAAGCTAAATGATTTGTGTCACATATATCACAGGGTGGATATGATCTTGTCCATTTGATGAATTTCATTTGACAAAGAAATCTTCAATTTCCATCTAAATAGATATTACAAACGAATACGAAAACTCGAATAGTAGATATATATAAATTTGTACAAAGGATCTCTTATGAATGAACCAAGGAAAATTTATAAAACTTTTCAGAGCAAACCGGCATTAGAAGGGGCAGGTGTGCGTTTAAAACGAGCCTTTGCTCACAACGAAGTGAAGTTACTTGATCCGTTTCTCCTACTAGATGATTTCCATTCTGATAATCCTGATGATTATATAGCTGGTTTCCCAACTCATCCACATAGAGGGATTGAAACTGTAACCTATATGCTTCATGGCCAGATGAATCATAAGGATAGTCTGGGAAATTCAGGAATAATTCAGGGTGGAGATATTCAATGGATGACCGCAGGTAGTGGTATTATTCATTCGGAGATGCCAATACAGACAAATGGACTGCTATGGGGTTTCCAGCTATGGGTAAATCTACCTGCAAAACACAAGATGATGCCTCCACGCTATCAAGACATAACTAACGACCAGATTCCACATATAAAATTAGATTCGGGAACAGAAATCCGATTATTGGCTGGGACAATAAATGGAATAGTAGGACCGGTGAAAAACATTATTGCAGACCCCGAATACCTAGATATATCAGTTCCCCCAAATTCATCCCATGAACACATAATTAAGGAAAATTATACCGTTTTCGCATATGTAATAGAAGGATCAGGATTTTTTGATTTAGAGAAGAGTAAAAATTACTCAAAAGAACAGTTGATTGTATTTGATAAAGGGAATAGTGTTAATATCATAACTACGAGCAAGAAAGTACGATTCTTACTGGTTTCAGGTAAACCAATTAATGAACCTATTGTTTGGTACGGACCAATTGTAATGAATACCAAAAAAGAAATAGAATATGCCTTCAAAGAGTACAGAAATGGAACATTTTTAAAATGAAAGAGAATATGCTTTCATCATCTCAGATAGCAGTAATTTTTTTCTTTACTCTCAATATGGAGCATTTCTATTTCTCCTTTGACATTTGTTTTTTTAAAGCTTCTTCTAGTATTGCTACCATTCTGGTTATGTAATCGATGTAAATCTCTATAATTTTCATAATTTGAATATCATCTTCGCTTTTTCTGATTTTCTTTCCTTTAAATGAACCAAGTTTTATTTCCAGCAATCTCTCTTTAGTATGAGTAAGACTTCGAATATTAGTCAAAATCCCTGGTTGTGCAATATCATATCCTTGTTTATCTAAGTTATAAATCATTCGGGGCCTTCCTGGGGACGATGTGGTAACCACTGTTTTATTTATGATTCCTGTTAGTAATAATTGCCGTAATACTTTGCTTACATGAGCTTTTGTGTACCCACTAAGGTTTGCTAGTTCTTTTTGATCCATTGGTTGATCCTCAATCAAAAACAATCCTAGAATTCTCCCTAGTGAAACATTAGATCCTCCTCGTACCGCTCTTTCTTCCATCATCATTAGAAATGCGTCTTTTAGGTTTATAGCTTCATCTTTCATTTATGAAATCTATCCTAAAGGAATTTAAATTCTTGTAAGGCAATAAATTATTTCTTCTTAATAAATATAACTAAAACGTTTAAATTTGCTTTATTTTATTGCAATAGGAAAAAATAATCGTATTGCTAAATTTAATCTATTCTCTACATCAATCTAAAAACTTATAACATAGAAATATTTTATTGTCTATTTAGGCAATAAATTCGAAAAGAATACTTAGTATTTAAAAAACTTTGAATTGCCTTAAAATTCTCTAATAAAGAAAGGAAAAATTATGAAGGATCAAACATTAAATAATCCCAATACGAAGGATGAAACAAAAAAATATTTTGATTTTAAATTTCCTATTGGCTTACAAGATTTTCATCCTGCAAAATATCTCCTTGCATTTAATTTTCAGCTAAATAGATATTACACATTGGGGTGGCTTGAACCAGAATTATTGAAGCAGGTTTCCTCCAATATAGAGGACTTCAATTCTTGGAAACAAGAGATGAATAGATTTGCTGAACAAGCTGAAGCAAAGAAACAATTCAAAGAGGCCTGTATCCTATACCGAGCGGCAGAATTTTACACGAATCCAGCAGATCAAGACAAAGAAAATTTTTACAATAAATTTCTGGATTTATTCGATGTAACATTCCAAACAGAGCCTTTTGAAAGGTTGGAAGTTCCCTATAAAGACGGATTTTTATCAGTAATGCATTTAACTCCAGCTAATGAAAATAAAGGTGTCATTCTATTTCACGGAGGCTTTGATTCTTTTATTGAAGAATTATATCCAATTGCTACGTTTTTCGCTAATATAGGATACGAAATCTTTATGTTTGAAGGCCCTGGACAGGGTCGTCCACTTCATCATTACAATCTAAAAATGGATCCTCATTGGGAGACCCCTACCAAAGCGATTCTTGATTATTTCAATTTAAATGAAGTAACTCTTATCGGAATGTCTTTAGGGGGATTCCTAGCTCCGCGTGCTGCGGCCTTTGAACCAAGGGTAGCGCGTGTAGTGTTATGGGGTGTTATCTACGATTTGATAGGACAAAACAAGCTCTCTACAAGATTACTACTCAAAATATTGTTTAAATTTAAAGCTAAATCGAAAACAAACCGTTTATTCAATAGAATAATAAACAAGAGAAGTCCATCTGACCCCAAAAGGATTCATTCAGAGTGGTTCTTTAGTCATGCTTTATTTAACACGGGTTGTGAGAGTGTATATGATTATTTAAAAGAAGCTAGCGAGAATTATACAACCAAAAATATTTCTCATCTTATAAAACAAGATGTACTAATTTTGATAGGTGAAGATGATATAGATGGAAAAGCGCGGTTTTTCTACAAAAAACAAGTAGAAGCGCTGAAGAATGCAAAATCTATAACAGGGAGAATTTTCACTAAGGAGGATAATGCTTCTCATCATTGTCAAGCTGGCAATGTGGGACTAGCATTAGATTACATCCAAAATTGGCTAAATCAATTCTCCACTAAGATAGAAAAGAGATAATTCTTAGTAGATTCTAATAGAACGATGTACTTAGAATACCCTGTTTATAATATATAACTTGTCAAAGTCGCAAAATGAAACTTTGACGACACTGAGAATTCCTTATTTTTTATCTTCTCTAGATCTGTCTTTAATAAATTGTCAAATGCTTTGAGCTATGATTATCGTACTCTCTTATAATTTATTTACTTTTACATAATACAGTGGAGATGAAATCAGCGAAAAATATCAGGTCCAAAGCTAATTTGTATATTATTCCTTATAACCTGAATTATAATTAACTGAATGGTTTATAGGTTTAGCTAGAAAGTTTTACCACAAGAATCTCCTTTATAAATTCATTTATCTGCTATTTGATTCAATTTAATACTATTATTTTTACTGATGGAAATGATAAAATATGGATGATAATCACATAACCGAAAAGTACAGACCAACAATCAAGGATATTCTTCTATTACCATTAGTTGGGGACGTAAAAGTAAATGTTACAGGATCAAAAGTAGCTTTTCGGAGTGGAACAATGAATTTGTCTGAGAATAAATTAGATATTTATCTTCAGATCTATGACGTCGCTAAATCTTCTTCTTATTATCTAACGAGAACAGGAAGACCTTTTACATTTCATTGGCTAGATGAAGAGACAATAGCAGTTATGAAAGCAAATAAAAACAATGAATTTCAAATATTTATTTTTGAAAACCTTATTGGAGAGGGACTTCAGGTTACTGCTCATGAAGGGGGAATAGAGGATTTTTTTCCATTTGCTGAAGGCTTTGTGTATCTAGCTAATAATTTGAATCAAGAAAGAAAAAATCGAAAAGAGAAGTTTGGCAATTTTATTCATGTTGAAGAAGAAAAAAGCACATCCTCTGCTTTCTATATAAATGCAACTAAAATCAAACGCCAACAACTGTTAAAAAATACTTTTAATGAAGCTATCATTGATTTAGGTAAATTTCTTCCTGAAACTGTAAAAATTGTTTCAATAGTTCCTTCACCAAATAATGATATGATATTCTTGAATTGTCGTTGCAAGGATGATCTCGTGTTCGAATATGATGCAAGTAATTTTCAGATTCAATTTAAATCAGGAATAATCTCTTCTGAACCTAATCAGGTGCCAATTATTTCACAACTCAATCTCCCTCAAGGAGCTAAAATTGTTGCTGTTTCTCCAGATGGCTCTAAACTTCTTATTCTTAGTAAAAAACGTGATAATCGTGATTTTACTCAAGCAGATTTATGGATTCTTTCTCATTCAGATCTTGAGAAACCTAATTGTCAAGATCATATGATTTGTTTGACTGATAAATTTGATCATGATCCATTAACCAACCGAATTTATTGGACTAAAGCTGGTATCTATTTTATCTTTTGGAAAGAGAGTAGAAAAGTGATAGCAAAGTTATCAGAGAATGGTAAAATAGAGGAAATAGATTTAGAGGGGTTTATGCCAGATTATTGGTTTCATGTTAATGATGCTGGAGATGTGAGCTTTCCTGGTGTCTCTTCGACTTCAATAAATGATGTTTATTTAAGTCGTTTAACAACACGAGGAAGAGAATTAACACAATTGACCGATTTTAATAAAACGGTTGAAAATTGGGATTTGGGTACAGTAGAATCTATAAAATGGACAAGCAAAGATGGAACGGAAATCGAAGGTATTTTAAGGAAACCATCAAATTTTGATCATACCAAAAAATATCCTATTTTATTCAATATACATGGTGGACCACACGCAGCATCTGCTAATGTTCTTCTGGAAGGAATGGATCAATTTTATTATCCAGTTGTCCAATTTTCTATTAAAGACATTCTTGTCCTTAAAATAAACTATCGGGGGTCTTTGGGAAAGGGACAAGCATTTAAAGAACTCCTTGTTAATAATGTTGGAGTCGGAGATCTATGGGATTTAGAATCAGCTATTGATCATCTTATTAATCTCGGGTATATTGATGAAACAAAGATAGGTATATGTGGAGGAAGTCAGGGAGCTTATATCAGTGCGTTTGCAGCAATGCATTCAAATCGGTTTTGTGCTGCAAGTGGTTGTTCAACTCTTTCTAGCTGGGTAATATACTTTTATGGTTCAGATATGAGATATTCAATCCCTTTCTCTGGTTCTAAGACATATCGAAGCGGAGCTCCCTTTGAAAATGGAATGGATGAAATTTTCGAGAAAACAGCACCTATTACTGGATTAGAGAATTCTAATACTCCAATGTTATTACAACATGGCGAAATTGATGAAAGAGTCCCATTATACAGCTCAAAAATGCTCTATAGAGCTCTCAAAGAAAAAGGAGTTCAGACAGAGTTATTTGTATTTCCTGAAATGGGGCATAGTATCAATAAACCTAGAGAAAATTACGCTATTCTGACACAAAACTATCGTTGGTTCCTCCATCATTTTCTTGGAGAAGAGTTAGACTTTTACAAGGATGATGAAAGATAAAGAAATTAAAAAACAATACCTCTTTTAAAAGTAATTTTGCGTGCACACCAATTCACAATTATGTTTCAATAATAGGATTGTATTCCTCTGGTTCCAGCCTAGAAGTCCATGCAATTGCTTTGGTAGTTTTTTCGGTAATTTTTCCACTTTACTAAGTAGAATAATCCCTTGTCTTGCCATCACAGAAATTATTATTAAAAGAATAATACCATATACTTTCTAATTCTTTCTCTTATGTGATATTATTTACCAATTTAGAGGAGGTTATTAATAGCATGGCTATTGGGAAAGTTACTGCGTTTATTGCACGAGAAAAAGATAATACCAAGGAAATCCTTGTACTTCAGCATCCTTATGCAGGCATCCAATTTCCCTCAGGAACTATTGAAGCAAATGAAACTGTAGAAGAAGCTTTAATGAGAGAGATATATGAAGAAACAGGATTGAACGACATTGAGATTAAACAATATATAGGATCTCTTGAAAGTAAGACCAGGGAGAATGAATATCTTATTAGCGAAAAATCTAATGTTTATTCCCGTCCTGATTTAACCAGCTTTAATTGGGTCAATTTCAGGAAAGGAATTACTGTGACTTCGCAACGTTCTCATGTGAACTTCACCCAAGTTACCTATATTGAGTATGACAAATTTCCCCACCCTAAATATATTACTTACCAAATAACAGGATGGGTTCCGACTAGAATCTTGGCAAAAACATCGATACAACATTTTTTCCATGTATGGTCTAATGAAGCAGTTCAGGAGGAATGGGAAGTTTTTGGTGATAACCATAAATTTAAACTGTTCTGGGTGTCTCTATCAAAATTACCAGTAATTGTCGGTTATCAGTTAAAATGGTATAATTACGTAGTAAAAGATATAGGATATACATTCTAAAACTGATCGTTAAGTGATCACATCTTATTTTTCTTTGACTAAGATGTTATTTAGGAAGAATTGTTTTGTTTCTGTATGCGCTAGCTTCTCAATAACTTCATTCACAGAGAAAACCCCAATTTGATCAATCTCTTGATCTCGTGGTTGCAAATCCCTCAAATGACCGATATATTTCACTAAATACATTGTCGTTTCTTGATGAGTTAAACCCTCTACCTGTTTAGAAAATTGAAATCGAAGTTTTTCAGGATATTTTTTTAAAATAGTATATTGAATTGAACCCGTTTCTTCTTCTAACTCCCTGAACAAAGTCTCATTTAGACTGATGTCGCTTTGTTCCACTCCTCCTTTTACAAAATCCCATTCTCCCTCTATTTCCCTTGGTGTTTCTGCCAATTCCATTAGTTTAACCTTATGTATGAGGATATATTGCGTTTTATATTGAATTATAGCACCTACTGCTCTTCTTATCAATGTCATCATATTTTCAACTATCTTGATGTAAAATTACTATTGACCTAGAAAAATAAGAATTTTGCTTTCTGTTACTTATTTAAGGTTCACCAATAATTGATTTCAATGCTAATATGACATAATATCTAACAGACATGACAGTTTGTTATTACTTTAGGCGTTTTGGATCCTCCCCTTGTCATAGGTTAAATTCCTAAATATATGCCTTTTTTTAAACCCTGTGTCGGACGAGCTCCATAAAATTATTATCTGATAGGAAAAATATAGTATTCTACAATGAAGAACGATCCATACATACTTATTATCGGTTCTAGTAATATAGACTTAAACATTTATTCAAAAAGGTTTCCCAAACCTGGCGAAACGGTCACAGGAGGCAAATTTACTCAATCTTTTGGAGGTAAAGGTGCAAATCAAGCAGTTGCGGCTGCTAGGTCAGGTAGTAAAGTAAAGTTCATAGGAAGGGTAGGAAATGATAATTTTGGGAACCAAATGATTTCTAATCTCAAAAAAGAAAGTATAGATGTAAAAAATATTATAATAGATCAAACAAATCCGAGTGGTGTGGCTTTTATATTATTAGATGCTCAAGGGCAGAATATGATAAGTGTTGCCCCTGGAGCAAATGCATTAGTATCACTGAAAGAAATTTTTAATATAAAAACGATTATTGAAGACGCATCTGCTGTTGTTGTACAAATGGAAATCCATATGGATATCATTACTGAAATATTTAATAACACGAAAGATTCTACACTTTCGATTTTAAATCCAGCTCCTTTTAAACCTATACCAGAAGAAATATTGAAAAAATTAAAAATTATTACTCCTAATGAAAATGAGCTACTCGAACTCCATTCTTCATTAGGATTAAACAATCCAAATTTACTTGATGAAAACGCATTAATCTCCATTTCAAGAGATATTTCGAGAATTGGGGTTGAAAATGTTATTACTACTCTTGGACAAAGAGGGTGTTTTGTTTATCAGGCCAAAAGCGGGAAAGCTAGCCTTATTTCTGGGATTAAAGTAAATCCAGTCGACACTGTTGGTGCAGGAGATTGCTTCAATGGAGTACTTACTAGTTATGTGGTTAAAGGTTATGACATATTCACTGCTGCAAAATATGCAAATACTGCTGCATCTATTGCAGTTACTCGTCGAGGAGCTCAAAATTCTATGCCTTTAGAAGATGAGATTTTATCACGATTCAATGAGGTTTATAAATAAAACTGTCGGATCTAATTGAAAAAAATTCAAAAATAAAGACATATAACTTCCACTGGGGCAGTTAACCATGAATAGACGTTTAATAATCAGTACAGGGCTGGGTGTTATCTTAGGAATTCTATGTATTATTGGGATAGGCTTGAGAATTGGTTACCAAGGAAATGAGATATTCTTATTCGCTATGTGGTATAATCGAGTAATTATGGGTCTAATGATCGGTTTCGCAAGTGATTTAACATTTGCTAAGAATTATTCGAATGTAATTATTCGAGGAGCAATATTAGGATTATTAGTCACATCTGCAATTTTTTTCACATCAGAATTTAGAGATATTCTAAGTTTTTTTGCTGGTATTGCATATGGTGTTATTATAGATATCGTAGCAACACGATATAGTTTTGAAAAATCTGGTGAGGAGTAATTTTTCTATCCAACTTCACAGTGGCATCAAAAACGGAATATTCCCAGAAATGGGAGATGGAAGAGGGAATTAACCTTTTTTATAATATTGGAGAGGTTTTACAAGGCTTTTATATCTATTCTCATAAGAATATCCACGAAGAGCTTCTCAATATTTTAAGGTTTGGAAAAAATGATATTATTAGTAAGCTTTCCACCATATCTGAACCGTTTATATTGGTTTTTTCTAAGGGGGAGCATCTCTTCATATTAACAGACCGATTTGGAAAAATTCCGCTATTTTGGTATTCTTCAAACAGAAAATTCCAGATTACAACTGATTTAAATGGCAAAATCAAGATTAAATATTCTCTCTTGAATCCTAGTCTTTATGTTAAAATCAATATGAAATCTACACAAGTTCAAATTATTGATAAACTTCCTATAAATCACAAAGCGACATTTGTTGACGAAAAACAAATTGTACAATTACTAGCTCAAGTTAGTGAAGCAACCGTTCTTAAATCCATCAAAGGTTACCAAAAAATTTCACTGTTATATTCAGGAGGTGTAGATTCATCAATTATTGCTCAAATATTAAAAAGAAATAATATACCTTTTATTGGATATGTGGTGGGAGATTTAAAATCGCACGATGTAATTGCTGCCAAAATAAATGCTAATTTACTTGGTATTGAGTTAAAATTAGTTCCATTATCCGAATCCATGATCGAAGATTCCCTATTTGAGATTGAACAGATTGTACAAACAGGTTTCTTTAGTAACATTGTAAAGACAGTTCCTCGTGTTGTACTTCTGGAAGTTGCCATAGTTCTTTACCATGGTATTAAAAAGGCCGTATTCGATAAATCTGATGTAATTCTTACTGCAATAGGTACAGAAGAATTATTTATGGGATTTTCCTTAGAAGCACGACATTTAGATCCAAACAAAACACTTGAAGAAATTTCTAAAGAAAAATTCGATACTATTTATACTCGTGATTTGTATAAGGATTATCGCTTGGCATCATACTTCAAATGCGATATGAAAGCACCTTTTATTTGCTCGGAATTATACAAAATTGCATTGAATCTCCCAACGTTGTTAAAGGTCAATAATGGGATTAAAAAGTACATTTGGAGAAGAATGGGTGAAAGTTTGGGATTACCACCGAAAATTGCTTTTCAAAATAATAAAGCAACTCAATTTGGCAGCTGTACTAGTAAATTATTATCACGCGTCGCTAAAAAACAGAAATTTAAATATAAAAAGAATTATATTGAATACTTACTAAAATAGCTTTTTTGAATCATGAATCTCTTGTTTCTATGAAACTCTGTATTGACAAGGAATAAAATCCATTGATTTTAAAATAAGAATCAATCTTAAAGTTGATAAATATGCCATACATTCAAGTTAGAGACCTCAATGTTAATTATGATGTTCAAGGAAAAGGGCAAACATTTGTATTCATCCATGGAGCATTTGTTAGTTCTTCTATGTGGGAATCACAGGTAAAATTTTTCTCTAATGATTACCAAACGCTAATATACGATATTAGGGGGCATGGAAAAACAGGGGGATCCTCTTTAAAGAAATACTCAGTAGAACTTTATGCAGATGACTTGTATGGCCTCCTCACTGAATTAAATATCAAAAAACCAATAATATGTGGATTAAGTTTAGGAGGAATGATTGCTCAAGTTTACGCAACAAAATATCCAGACAAATTGTCTGGACTAATTCTAGCAGATACAGCTGCGACAATAACCCTAACGACTTGGGATTATTTTATGCGATATCTAGTTGGGCCAAAATGGATAATGTTACTAACTTTACGATTACTGGGAGTTCATAGATTCATTAAATTCTCTTTCTGGCTAGCAAAATCAACAAGAAGTAAAGAATGGATTGGAAATGAGGAAATCGTTGAATACGAACGAAATCAGATGCTTAAATTAGATAAAAAAGAGTATTTAAAGGTATTTGGATCCTTATATGATTTTACTCTTCAGAAATTATCTCGAATTACCGTTCCCACTCTTGTATTAAATGGAGAATTTGAAGAAAAATCTATATTCAAACACGCAGAGAAAATTCAAAATTTGATTCCTATCTGTGAAGTAGATATTATAAAAAACGCAGGACATACATCTAACATGGAGAATTCACTAGAATTTAATGAAAAAGTCGTATATTTTCTCCAAAAGCATAATCGTTAATTTAATTTAAGTGATTCTATATTAATTTTATTGATTCAACTATTTCTTGAATTGCAAAATCTATATCAGCTTTTGTTATGCCATAATGAGTTACCAAGCGAATTGAATGAGAATCCATTGGTAAAACGAGAACTCCTTTCTTTCGGATTGAGTTTACGAATTCGTTTATTGGAATCGATTCATCAAAATGAGCAATTACAATATTGGTCTCAGGTATATTAGCAATGATCGATCCTGTTAACTCTTGAAGGCCTTTTGCCAAGAGTTTGGCATTTTGATGGTCTTCTGCTAGCCTTTTTATCCAGTTTGCTTTTAATGCAATTAAACCCATGGAAGCAAGGATACCAGCTTGTCTCATACCTCCTCCAAGCATTTTTCGATATTTCCTTGATTTTTGTATAAATTCAAGGTCTCCGACTATAATTGAACCAACTGGACAAGATAATCCTTTGGATAAACAAAAGGTGAGGCTATCTACATATTGAGCAAAATCCTTAACTTTCATACCTAAAGCTACAGCAGCATTGAATATTCGGGCTCCATCCATATGAAACTTAAGATCATTCTCTGTACAGAATTCTTTAAGTAATTTTAAGTCCAATGGGGAAACAATAGTACCACCATGTTTGTTATGCGTATTCTCTACTGCTAGTAAAGTTGTCCAAGCTTGATGGAGATCATTTCGTTCCCTTATAAGAGGTTGAAGGTTTTCCTGTTTAGGAGTCCCCCGAAGTGTGCTGAATGTTCGAGAAGTTAATCCACCAATCCGTGCAGCACCACCAACTTCATAATGGAAAATATGGCTTTGTTCTTCTATAAGAATCTCGTCTCCAGGAGAAGTGGAGCTTAAAAGAGAAATGAGATTTCCTTGAGTCCCAGATGTTACTAATAATGCTGCTTCTTTTCCAGTTATCTTTGCAGCAATTTTCTCCAATTCATTAACTGTTGGATCTTCACCAAAAACATCATCACCTAAATCGTCATTAGTCAGTGATTTGAGGGCATTCCACATATCTGGAGAGGGTTTAGTTACAGTATCTGATCTTAAATCCACAATTAAATCGGTCAAAATATTGACGCACCTATTTTCCTTTGTATGACGCCAACTTTATAAAGTCAATTTAATTGTAAAACGAAATATTATTTTCAATCTTCCTATTACCTGTTAGAAGACAATTTGAGGCATACAATTGTCACAAAAGTCTGACCCAATTACAAAACATAAATTTTTTATCTTTACACTGATAATAATTTACATTCTATCTGCAATAACAGTCACAACCACACCAAAGGGATTTGAAATCCCCATCTTAGAACAAAGTTTTGTCCTCTTCGGCCCATCGATATCAGCATTTATCTTAATATTCTCCATTGGTGGATATCTCTGCTATAGATATTTTGCAAAATCTCCACCGCGAAGTGCAGCTAAATACCAGTTAATATGGGGAATTTCCTTCCTTCTATATGGAATCACTTTTATCGGACTTTGTTTACAAGCTTTGGCCTTTGATTTAGCAAATATGAATAATCCTGCTTTATTTTTTATTTGGAGAAATCCTATGATATTCTGGGTAGCAGGTATGATAATTGGCACAATGATGTTATTAACGAATAATAAAAAGTTAATTTATCTTCCAGGGTTTCTAATCTTCCTGATTGGAGAGGGGTGGTTTACATGGAGGTTATTATGGGTTTTGGATCAAAATTCAATTGAACAAACGATGTATGGATTTTTATTTTGGTTTTTCATCCCGATTTGCGTAATTATAGCTTATCTCTTTTATAATTATAGCAAGGATCTAGATTTGTCTTCAGCCCGTCTTTTAACCCTTGGATTTTCATTACTAGCATTAACGTATGCTGCTTGGGCTCCTTGGCATTTTCAAGAACCAAATTTAACTTATATTTACTTTATTTGCTTTAACTTATTCCTAGTATCTCTAGCATTCATTTTTGCGGGTTTTTTTGCTCTTCCAAAGGAAACAGCGGCTAAAGTTATTTCCAAATGATCTATTTACTATCAAGATGGTCAAAGTAATAAAATGAAGAGCCCTGTAATTAGAAAAAGCAATGCACTTGCATATCCTAAAATTTTTCTTGGAACTTTTTGCGCAATTTTGTCTCCCATAAAAACACCAATTGAATTGATTAAAGCTAACGCGATAACTGCACCTACAAAAACCCCGAGAGGATCAAATTGGGTAGCGAGTCCTAAACCCATAAGCATTGTTTTATCACCTAATTCAGCAAAAAACATGATCACAGCAGAGTTAAATAAAGCCCCTTTTCTAACTACTTCATCTAAATATAGTTCACATTCTTCGATTTCAGAACAATTTTCTTTAGATTTTTCACATTTTTCTAATGAAACCGGACACATACGAATGGAATCATTTTTCTGGTTCTTTATCTCATGAAATAATAGTAAAATCCCCCCCAAAATAAAGAGGGTTGCAATAACAGGTTTTAGTAATTCATACTCAAAGGTTGTTTTCAAAATAATTCCTATAATTACAGCAATGGCTGTTACTCCTGTAAGCCCTATTAAAACACCAAAAAAAACCTTCCAAGGGCTACGATATTTTAAACCTAAGGTAAACGCGGTTAGTTGAGTTTTATCACCAATTTCCATTAAAAAAACAGTGAAAAATGCAAGAAACACACTTTGTATCAGTTCTATTAGAGGCAATGAAGGACATCCTTTGAGAAATTTTTAGGGGAAGGAGAAAAAGGAATCTAAAAAATGGTTTATATTACGGTAGTAAATAAATATCTGAATAAAAATTTCATTTATTATAATCTATTATACTAATATACTACTCAATTCATTGAAAAAGTACTCCTTGTCTTTTTCATCCTTAATAGCGGTTCCTGCCTCTTGTGCGAGTTTTATATATTTTTCTGTTTCACTAGTATTCCCCGAAAGAGAAAAAACACGAGCCATTGCTTCATATGCAAACGCTATATCGAAATCCTCAATTTTATTAGCTTTACAAATCTTTAGACACCGCTGAGCATGATATAAAGCCGATTCAAGATTTCCTACTACAGAATAAACTCGTGATATTTGCCATTCTCCTCGCTCTAGATTAAGAGGACCACAATCAGAGTACTTACCTGATTCAACAACGATATTCCAATGTAAGGCTGATCCATGAGTTAAATGGATCATCCGATTATTGTCGTCTTCAGTTCGCTCTTTTTTATCCAATATATCCCAGGTTTGATTAAAGAATTGAACTGCCATCTTTCTATGCCATTCAATCCTTGATAATTTCTCTTCATCAGACACTTGCTGTCACCCAGATTATAATTACGTATGAAAATTAAAGATTCAAAATCATAATCCTTCGAAAATTCCATCATTGTAATATTCATCAAACAACTTTAATTAAGAACAGGGGAAATTCCTTTCCACTTCCCTAATTAATTCATCCTTAGAGGGAATTAATGACGAATATTTTACTTTCCCATTAATTAAAATACAGGGTACATTCGCTATTTCAAGTTTTCTTGCTCTTACAATGTTTTCCTTCTCAGTAAGCTTGTACTCCTTTAATTCTATTTGGTTTCCAAAGTATTTCTTCGCTTCTTTGGCCATTTCCAAGGTATACCCACACGCTGCGCATACAGCTGAATCTATTGTAAAAACCTCAATTAAAGGAGACTCCAATTGATCATAATCGGGTAATTTTATTTCTAAATCAAAAGAAGTATTTTTATATTCCATCAAGGATTTCCTAATTAGTTCAGGTTCATGAATTGCTTGAACTGCTCCAATAACATTCTCAGGAGGGACATCATAAGGCATGTCGCACCCTGGAGCAATTATTATACCACTATTTGACCCTAGTTTTTCTAACAAATCAACAACATAAAGCATAGTATCTTGTTGAGTTCCAAATAGCATGACTGTTGTTAAAGGAATATTACCCCCTAGGATTATGTGATAAGAAGAAATGATTTTATAAGCATCTACCATGTTGATGTTTTCATCAATAAAAATAGATTGAGGGCCAGTCTTACACATAGGCTCCAAATTCTTAGTTGCATCTCCACAGACAAAAAAAGATGACAAACAATTCTCTGAATGAATATACTGAAAAATCTCTTTTAATTGAGAAGTTAAAAATTCATCGAAGGTTTTTGGGGAAATTTGGGATACCACAGGATCCACGATAGCTATAATGTCCATCCCAGCATTAATATAATATTTTGCTATTTGAATTGCTATATTCGTGGTGTATTTAAGTAACTTATGAGCATAAAACTTGTTTGAAATTAAATCTAGATATAAATTAATCCCTCGAAGATGGGATGCAAGTGTTAAAGGGCCGCAAACCAGTCCGAAAAGCGCAGTATCATCACCAACAATTTCCTGAAATCGTTTCATTACATCTAGGATTAAGGGAAGCCGGCCATCTGTCTTTTTAGGAATGTAATTAGGGATATTCTCATCCTCAGAAAGAGGGTGAGAGGAAACCATGGGGGGTGCTTTCTCTGACCATTTCAATTCACACCCCAATATTTCAGCTTCTATTTGCAGATCAAAAGTAATAGGTTGACCATCAGGGTGATAGGATTTGTTCACTTTGAGGAGTGCTTCAAGTAGTTTATTACCATCTGTTAGTATTTCAGTGGCACTATAGCCCATTAATGCTCCAGCATGTACTCCTGCAAACGGAACCCACGGAATTTCGTCTAATTTCTCATGGTTGAATACTTTCTTGATAAGCTGTTTTCCTCTTAACCTTCTTTGTATGGTTAAATTCAAATTTAATTCCAAGCCTAGAAATTCTGGTTCTTCTTTATTGAATACTTTTCAGCATTTGATCCTTTAATATTAACAATGATTGTTTGATCATTGAAAATACTCTCTCATATGGAGGGTCGAAATAAGGATCTGGAACGTCAATTGCATCCCCTTGTGTAAATTCAAGGAGGAGAAAAGCTTTCTCTCTAAACTGTTCTGGTATATACTTTATATGGTTTTTTTCCATAACTAAGATTAAATCAACATCCTCATATATGTGTGGATAATCTATAAAGAATCTTGGAGTAAATTTTAGGATTTTTTCTTCAGGAATTCCTTCTGTAAGTAACATCTGGTAACTTTCACATGAGATTTGGCAATTTCGATATTTCACTCCGCTGGATTCGACTGTAATTCTATTTTCTAATTCGGAATTTTTTATAATATATGTGAAGAGGAGTTGAGCATAAGGACTACGAATAATATTGCCAGAACAGACAAAATTTATTTTAAATTGACTGGAATGAGATAGTTTACCCAAAATAAGCTCTTTATTTCGTCTAATCATCGTCTTTGTTCCATTTAATATCAATTTTCTGGTCTTCTTAATTTTGCTGTTTTGAAATTCCTGAGATACAACTTATAATTAATATGTCAACCAAAACTAATGAATAAAAAACTTAAAGATGAAAATGGCTAGATAAAATATTATATAGATTAAGAAACCGATTCACAGTATTTTTGAAAATGGAGTATAAATCTCGCGCCTTGACTATAATCATTTTCGACGCGATCTTGAACACTTATTTCTCCTCCCATTCGATTGAGGATTGTTGATACGATGTGAAGACCCAATCCTGATCCTTTCTTTTGCCCCTTCCCAGTTCGCGTACCAAAAAATCGCTCAAAAATTTTTTCCTTCAGATTGTCAGGAACTCCGCATCCAAAATCTTCAATCTCGATTTTCCATAAACCTAATCTTTTCAATTCTTGGATTGATATGTTTATTTGTTTCTTGGGTTTTTCTGTTGCAAAAACTGCATTTTGAAGAAGATTGGTAAAAACATTATCCAAAATTGGAGTTCCAAAGGTATAGATATCTTCTTGAGGGGATTTAATAGTTACTTGTATTGATTCTGATGGAAACATCGCTTTTATAGTCTTTATCGACCTTTCAATGCATTTTCGGAGGCAAATAGGTGTCAAATCTTGATCTTTAATGCTCCGTACATGAGACAGAATTCTAACCTGATCAATTACAGTTTGAACCCTAATCAGGCTTTCTAAGGCTGTATTTACAAAGAAATAGTAATTTTCGTCTTCACCTTCTTTGGTTTTTAACTCTTCCAAACAACTATAGGCAATCATAGCTTGACTTGATACATCATGTGTAAGGAGGTCAACATAAAACTCTAATTCCTTACTTACTTCAACGATCGTTTCACGAGTCTCTCTCACAGTAATAACCAGACCCAATTCTCTCGCAAAACTCTCAATAAGTGAAATTTCTTGTGTTGTAAACTCATTATTCCCAATTCGAGCTAGCTGAATAACACCTAAGGGAGATTTCTTATACATTATTGGTACAGACAATATATCAGTAATCCCTAAATTATTCACCACTTCTTGAGCTGCAGAGGAAATCATCAAATTGGATACGCTCTCTCCAGACCATATTTTAGTTTTTGCTTCCTTAACTGTCTGTGTAGCTAATCCAAGAATCTCAGATTCCATCAAGTATTCCGATTCATCTGTATTTGGTAAATTTTGATGCTTTACAGTTTTCAATAGCCCCTCTGGCACATCATCGGTACTAGAGATTAATTCAACACTTTTTTCTCGAGCTAAGAATATTCCTCCAAATTCGCCTTCCACCATTTTGATAATTGTCCTTAAAACTTCATCGATCATACCTTGGAAATCGTACTGTAGGAAGGCTTTTGTAACAGAAACGAATGCGTCTAGTTGCCTCTTGGTTTGACTTGTCATATTAGATTCTTTATTATTTTGTAATTTCATTGTTAACGGTTAATTTCCTGAATGTAAGTAAATATTGATAAATTCCACACCTTACTGATAAATTTAACCTTATAAACCTCTTCCCTGTTTGGGAATTTTTCCAATCAAAGATAATGTTACATCTTGATCTTGGATTCTAGTTATAAGTTCTGCTAAAAGGCTATAAACACCCGTACCTGTATAAGTTTCAATTTCGAAGATATTTCTAATAGGAACACAAAACTTACGAGATAGGTACTTTCTGATATTTACGATTTTTGATGTATCGCGCTTATTCGCTGCAATTACATATGGAAGATCCCAGAAACTACGAATCTCGTTAAAAAGGTCACGAGATTCATTCATCCTGACATCTGCACTATCAACAAAAAAAATAAAGGCATCAGATTCCTTTCTAAACTTCCACCATTGACTTTTGAAGTTCATTCCTAAATCAAACAATTTTAATGCAGGAATCCTCATATGTTGATTTATTCGAATAATGTTCAAGAGATGAGTTGGAGAATAGGTATCAAATGCTGCAAGACTGCGATTAGAAAAGTAATTAGCGAAAGTGGTCTTACCAGATCGCTCTAAACCTAGTAAAGCAACAGTTAACTCAGGAGCTGAGTCTACTGTTTTTATAGAAGAATCACATAGATCCTGAAACATTTGATATGACTCTTGACAAGGTAGAAGAATATCTGACGTTAACGCATCAGAGAGAAGGAGAAGAAATTGTCTTAGTTTATCATAGGGAGTATTATTGGTAGCTATTGCTAAAATAAAATATTCATTTTTACTCGTAAAAGCAAATATTTGATCATGATTCAGAATTGCTTGTACTACATAGGAAAGGTTACCATTAGAAATCTGCCCCAAATGAAATAGAAACTGTTTGGAAAGGGATATGGGAGGAGGATTAACTGTTGATTGGATTTCATCATAGTTTTTGTTGTAAATCTTGACACAAAGCAAGGGCATAAGTAATTCTCCGTTACCACTTTGCAGGATTTTTTCTAGAATACTCGTTTGCTATATAGAATTAGGGCTGGTTTTTAAAAAAGCACACCTAAATAACTTATCCGCAATTCATACGGATTTTATTTCAATAAATAATAGAAATCAAAAAATAAAGGTATTAAAATTAAAAAATGAAAAAAAAAATGAGGAAGAGTTATGTCTAACTCATTTTTACCATGGTATTAATGGTTCGACTGCCAATTAATAACTGAACATTACGAGTACCACCCACAACTTCAGCTATTTCGGAAACACCCTGATAATAAGGCATCAATGTCTGATCAGTCACGCCCGTGCCACCCATTGCATGCATTAATTCATAAGTTAGATCATGATATAAGTAAGATGTAAATTCTTTCATTTGTGATGCGAATGCAACAAGAGGATTCATCGTTGGTGGCAATCCAGCCAATTCGTCTTTTTTCTCATCGTATGTTTCAGCGAGCTTCAACAATGCCATTGTAGCTGCCATTAAACGAGAGTGATATTTTGCTAAGACACTCATTCCTACTGCTTGGTGAAGAAGAATTTTCTCTCCAAATTGTTTACGGAGGGTTGAATATATCGAGGCAATAGTAAAAGCTCCCCACATCTGTCCCACGTTTAGTGCAGCAATTCCAATTCGTTCTGGGACAAGACCTTCAAACAATATTTCATATCCCTTTCCATCATCGCCAGTAACATAATCGGCGGGGATGTGTGCATCGTTAAAGATGGTTTTTCCAATTTGAATATGAGGAACCGAAGGAATCCCTATTCTTTCAGCTCTAAACCCTTTATCCCATGCTTTATGACTTACACCTTGAACCATGGTACCTCTTGGATCTTCAGTATTATATACAGCATAAACAACAGCAATATCAGCTGCTGGCGAGTTAGTATTATAGCATTTTATCCCATTAATAATGAACCCATCATCAGCTTTTTCTGCCTTTACAGTCATATTTACAGCATCGGATCCCCGTTCGGGTTCCGTTATACATATACAGCCAATTTTATTTCCATCTAGAAGATCCACTAAGTCTTTCCTTAAATTTTCCCTGCCTTCATTATGATGAGCAATGGGATTTATTGCTAGTACAGAGGCGCCCAGTGCAAGGCTCAATTGAGGATTTAAGATGTCCATTGTCCACTGACGTATAATTTCTGCTTTCATTCCAATATGTAAATCATCACGATGAGGATAGTCGTTTGTACGATTAATTAGTCCATGTTTTCCAGCCCACGAAAAATGGTCGTACAGATTCATATTATTATGACCTGAAATGCCACCTATTTTTTCATCAAATTCAATACATGTTTCTTGTAATTCTGATGCTAATGCTTTATCATCATCATTCAGTAGAAACATCATATTATTATTGAATATACCATAACGTTTCCTTAAATTCATGGTATTGAGTATCTCATCTGCTAATAGTTGAGTTTTCATATATTCACACCTTCTAATTTCTCAAAGAATCAAAAAATCAGCCAATATCTTGTACAAAAATATTTTGAGATTAAGGTACCTCTTCTCACTAATTTCTTTATAAGAATTAAGTGCGACATTTTAAGTACAACACAACAGGATATATCGATTGTCTCTTCTCTTATTTCCTTATTAATAACAGAAAATAGGCTTTTCTCCTAGATAATTTCAATTAAATAACTTAAACTCCTTTTAAATGATATAAAGTTCCCTAAATTCATTTATAAGTGATCTTATTTTTCTAGAATAAAATTGATCATCGCTTTCATCTTAGTGGTTACCTTGTCTCATACAACAATATACAAAAGAAGTCTTGAATTCGCCGGAGATAGATATTTCAACTAGATATTTGAATGATTAACTTCAAATGATTACCTATTTATTTGAATTTATGTGGAAATAAATATGACTAATATTCATTGTGTTGTTTTTGGAATGGGCTATGTAGGAATTCCTATCGCAGCCCTTCTAGCAGATGTAAATGGATTTCGGGTTACAGGGGTTCAAAGACGTTCCAAGCGATCTGGATGGAAAATAACTGTCTTAAATCGGGGAGAATCACCCTTCAAAGGAAAAGAACCTGGTCTTGATGATTTGATTTCACGTGTTGTTAAGAAAGGATCATTCCAAGTCACAGATGACCCATCAATTGCAAAAAATGCAGACTTTATCCTCATCGATGTGCAAACCCCAACAGATGAAACCCATGTTCCACAATATGAATCACTCAAATCAGTTAGTTCTCAAGTAGGAGCTTATTTAAAGAAAGGGGTTACAGTAATTATCGAATCAACTGTAGCTCCAGGTACAACTGAAAATGTAGTCAAACCCATATTGGAAAAAAAATCAGGACTAGTTGCCGGGAGAGATTTTTATCTCGCATTTTCGTATGAAAGAGTTATGCCAGGTAAATTGCTTGATTACATTGTAAATATGCCGCGCGTTGTAGGAGGTATTACTCCAGAATCTACGAACAAAGCAGTGTGGCTATATAAGCATGTAGTCTCAAAAGAAATATCAGTTACGAGCTGTTTGTCTGCAGAACTGGCAAAGACTATTGAGAATTCATATCGAGATATTAATATAGCTTTTGCAAATGAAATGGCTCTTGTTTGCGAAAGTATGCATGTAAATATTTATGAAATCATCGAACTCATTAATGCTAGGCATGATCGGCATATGCATTATCCTGGAGCAGGAGTGGGAGGACATTGTTTACCGAAAGATCCTTGGCTATTACGCTATGGAGTACAAACATATGGATTAGGAGCTATCGAACCTGAATTTATCACCCTTGGAAGAAAAATTAATAATTATATGCCAATTCATCTTGGAGGATTGGCAAAAGCTGCCTTAGAAAAACATGAAATTATGTTAAAGGATGCAACAATAACGGTATTAGGTATAGCATATTTAGAGGATTCAGATGATACAAGAAATACCCCAGCACTTCCACTTATAAAATATCTTGATTCTTATGAAGCAAATGTCAAAGTACATGATTACTTTGTTAATTCAAGTTTATTTGAAGACTGGCCGGTTATTAATGATATAAATTTGGCACTAGAAGGATCAGACTGTGCAATAATTGTCACCAAACATGAAAAATATTTCAATCTAGATTTCGATCAGTTGAAGCAGCTGATGAGGACTAAAATAATTATAGATGGAAGGAATGTATATAATCGAGAATTTGTGGAAGAAAAAGGATTCTTCTATGTTGGTATTGGAAAACCAAATTACCTTTAATCTCTTTTCTGAAACAGAAAAAGATCTCTTACTAATCAGCGAGTTCTGACTCCTCCATATAGACCTGACGCAAAATCAGTCACCTCTGACTTGTCGATTGAGAATCTCCAGAGTATAACAAGAACGGTTAATCGCTCATAACAATTTTATGCTTGTGCATACAGATGCAATGATGGGAAATCCAATGATTGCACTAGTAAATGGAACATTATTTTGTCCTATTCAAGGAAAAATTGAGAATGCAACTGTTTTAATCGAAAATGAGAAGATTAAAGAGATTGGTACAAATCTTTCTTTAGAGGGGGCGGAGATTTTTGACGTTACTGGGAAATATATTGTACCTGGATTTATTGACGCACATACACATCAAGGTCTCTTTGACGGAAGTATTGGTTGGGCTGGTATGGATGGTAATGAGATGACTGACCCAATTACACCTCATGTCCGTGGAATTGATTCCTTTAATCCTTTCGAGCCTTCTCTGAAAGAAGTAGTAAGGGGGGGAGTTACCTGTATTAATACTGGTCCAGGGTCAGGTAATGTAGTTTCAGGAGAAACATTTACGGTGAAAGTCATAGAAAGTCCTATAGTTGACGATATGATTTTACGTGCACCTTCAGGTTTGAAAATAGCTTTAGGAGAGAATCCAAAAAGAACACATGGACAACTTAACAAGCGTATGCCATCTACACGTATGGGGATAGCAGCTTTAATTCGCAAAACCTTTACTGAGGCTCTGAACTATATTGATGAGAAGGAAACATACCAAACAAAGGTAAGGAATGCCATGGAAAAAGGAAAGGATCCTCCAGCACCTCCTAAACGGAATTTAATGTTAGATACGGTAGTTAAAGTTCTCCAAAGGGAAATTCCGCTCCATGCACACGCCCATCGTGCAGATGATATCGCAACTATAATTCGTATTGCGGAGGAATTTAGTGTAGATCTAGTACTCATCCATTGTACAGAGGGGAATAAAATAACGAATTATATAGTAGAAAAAGGATACCCTGCTGTTATTGGTCCAACTCTTTATTGGGTGAGTAAGCCGGAAACTCGTGACAGAGGATTTAAAACAGTTGTTGATTTGGTGAAAGCGGGGGTAAAAGTAGCTCTACAAACTGATTCGTTAACTCCAATGAATCATTTCCATTTGCTACCAATGTACGCTATTAAGGAAGGATTAACTCCTGAAGAAGCATTAAAGTGTGTAACCATAAATCCTGCCGAAATTTTAAACATATCGAATAAAATCGGATCACTAGAGGCTGGGAAAGACGCTGATGTTGTGATTTGGTCAGGACATCCCTTTGAATTTTACTCTAAAGTCGAAAAGGTCTTTATTTCCGGAAAAGAAGTCTCTTTAGCAACTTAAAAGCCTTCTACCCTTTTATTCAACAAAATAGTTAAAAAAAACCAGTTATATCATTTTTTAAACTCCCTATATGGATAACTATTTGAAAAATATTCTATGTCTTACTTATATAAGAACTAGAAGGACAGTTTTCTCTTATGAACTCCCAAGGTAATCTTGGTTTGGATATTTCTTGGAAGGATCACCTTCCATTACTATGGAAGAGGAAAGTTCGCACCTTCATTAAAGAAAACCCTGAATATGCTTTGCATTATTTCTATAATGAATATCTCAAAGGCGAAAGATATAAATGGAACAAATTCGGATTAATTCAGCTCCTTCCTTCTAGTTTTGACCTAATTACCAATTCAATTCCTTTGTGTTCGAGAGAGAATGTTAGCTTAATTTTTGAACTCCTATCTACCCCAGAATTCCTTATTTTTATCAAAAAAGCGAAAATTGAGTCTCAACATGCCATTCTAAATTTAATCATCTCCCATCTAGAACTAGTAATGACAAATAAAGATATTATTTCAAAAATTCTCACAAGTATCAATCCTGACCTTTCAAAGCAAGTTTATGAAAAAGTAAAAAATTCAATATCTAATCTAAATCCGTCACAAATTGTTCTTCTATTTAGATTATGGGGTTCCTCTTCACCAGAAATCCATTCAGAGCTTTTAAAAGCTTATTTAGAAGATCCATTTCATATAGTGAAAACCTTTTTTTATGAATTAAAATTAATCGAACGCATTCAAATATTCAAAAATGTAGAAGATGTCATAATCCTTTCTATAAAACGATTCACTAGATTTCTTGATCTATCAGGAACCTCAAAGCAAGAACTTTCATTTATAACAGGAATTCAGAAAGTCACAAGAAAGCCTTATATGAAGACTTTGTTAAAATGGTTTAAAGAAAGAGAAGTTTCCTTAGAGACATTATTAGAGATTCACAAAGGACAAAAAGACTCTAATATTAATATATTTATTATAGAATATGTAAATATGAAAATAAAAGAAGATAGCGGAAATATTCAGATAATATTTTATACTTTAGTTCAATATGAAGAATTAGTGATCATACATGATTTATTTGATCAACTGAATAAAATAAAACAAACCTCCGTTGTAAAAATTTTATTAGATCTATTGAATGAAGAGAATATACTTTCAAATTTAAAATTGTCAAATTTTCTAGAAGAAGAAATTTCAATCTATGCAAAAGATGATCCAGTAATACTTTTATCATTTTATTTAAAATCAAAAGGTAAATCTCAAAAATTATTGAAACCAATAGTATTGGAGAATGCCTCAAACTATTGGGAAGATTATTGCCAAGTAATATACAAAAATATGGAATTATTATCTGCTTCTGTTTTGTCTACTCTCTTTTCTTTAAGTACACGAGCCATAAAAGAGAAAATTGGTAATTATATCTTAGATAGGGAGTGGACCTTCGAATTACAGGGGTTATTCAATGATTTCGATATTTTTAGACCGATTTTGTATTCTCCTCGTTCTTTAACCGTACGAGAACGCACCATTTTAAATCCCTATCTTAAGATTCATCTAGATTCAAATTTCGAGGAGATTTTATCAAAGGGAAATAAATTTGCTTTTCAAACAGAAGATTTGGCCTCAAATCTTTCTTCAGAACATTACTCTATTCTTGTAAATCGGTGTTTCACTACAACAGAGTTCCTTGAAAAATGGAGATCCTTACTACTTTTGAGCTCTAAGGATGTTATTTGGCCTATTGTGAGAAATTATAGCAGCGAGAAAGCATCTTCGCGTTCTAAGCAATTAATAGAAGGATTCTTTCCAGAAATACTGCAAATTGAATTGGATGAATTTTGGCGTATTTTTCGTAAATCAAATTTAAATTCATTATCAACTTTCTCAGTTCTCATAAATCAAGCGTTTAATATGAGTATACCGAATGTAACAGAGATTCTCCAAGGAATACCAGAGACTCATTTAGAGTTTTTAATGGAATCTATTATCCCCAAATTTGTAGGAGCTGGTCCTCGCATAATTTATTCTGCTTTTTCCTTCACAGATAGATATCCAGTCAAGGATTCTATTAGAGAACGCTTTTTATTAGAATTCACAAAGCTAAATAGAGAAAAATTTCTTCAATTAGTCATTATTAGAATATCTAAAATTATCATTATACCAGAAAGCCAATCTTTTGCACTTACCCTATTAAATTCATTTTTCACACACTATGAATTAGATGTCCTGAGAATTATTGATAAAAATCAATTGAGTACGTTAATACAAGAAACTAAAGGGTATATCCAGTCTCTTTCCCAAAATGATAGTCTTCAGCTAATTACGAATCTACTTCCGCAACTTAAAACTGATCTTTTAATATTCACACTAACAGAACAACTTATAGGGTTAGTAAGAAATCCTTCGCTCTCTACTAAAGTAATGACTGAAATATTCCAGATTTATGAATCCTCGACTGATTTCCCAGAACCAGGATCCAAATTGATCAAAATTTTCCTTGAAAAAGTCACTGGAAGAACAACACAAAATGATTTATCAATATACAATTTGCTTATTAAATTTAAACTAGTTCGCGCCAAATTTCTGATCTCATTTTTTGTAAACGTTCCCAATACAACAATAGAGAAAATATTGTTCAACTTAGATATGTTACCAATAGAAAATGACATTCTGGATATATTAACTCAATACTATCTCGATAATCCACCTGACACGCCAGATAAGTACTTTTATGAGTTATATCAGAAATCTAAAGATCGAAAGGACATCCAGCATATGCTAATTCCCTTATTGGGAAGATATTATTCTTGGAAGAATCTTAAACTCCTGATGAATTTACCTGAAAAACAAATTCATCTAAGTGTATATAAACAGGCTCTAGATATTTTTGCCTCGCGCTTTAATATCCAATCAGGAGAAGCTCTGGAACAAATTTGGAACGCTGGTTTGAAAGACGTTTATTCCGAGGAAAAACCCGCTGTAGAGATCAAAAAACTAAACCAAAGTAAATGTCCTCAATGTGAAAATCCAATTTTAGAAGACCAAAAAAACTGTGGTTTTTGCTCTCAACGTCTTACGTGTGTTGTATGTCGAACATCTGTAGTAAAACTCCAGAATAAAGAGGAAATCGTAAGATGTCCTCAATGTGGAAGTTTTTTCCACCGTAAACACCTTCTTGAAAGCTTAAAATTGAAAAAGAATTGTCCAGTTTGCCACATGAAACTTGATGTAATTGATGTTCTTAACTTTCCGAATTACTGGTTTTCATTTCATTAGAATCGCTTTCAGTGAAAAATAAATCCTTTTAGTTACAAATTGCGTCAACCCATATAATAAATACAGTTATTAAGAGATTAATGAGCATCAAACTTATTTAATCAAGCATGAAGACCTAGAATAATTTGCTTAATCTTGGAAATCAACTTTATGTTCATATAAACTCCGTAGGATTTCCCAAGGAGTTAGACATTGGATGATTAACGTGAATAGAAAAACAACTACAATATTTATTACCGGAGGATTCCTTTGTATTTTTATTCTTCCGTTTATTACTCCGAGTTCTAATTTTTTTCAAATTGATCAAAGCTCTGACACTTTTCAAACCACTTGGGAAGCAATGATTTCTCAAAAGAAGACGGATTTAGAAACTTTGCCAAGTTATAGTAATTTTCCAGAAAATGCAACATCATGGACAGATTATGCGGAGAAGAGTATAGAAGATTTAATGATCTTTGATCTTAGCTGGATAATTGAACCTATTACTAATATCAAGGGATTCAGGCCCTATGTTAAAGGTACAGACGGATGGGGAGGTGCTGATAGAATACGTGAAATTGTTGAATTAATGAGTACAATGGATGTAATCTGGCCGTTATATCAATATTTGCGTTTATTTCCATCAAATACATCTCGTATGAATATATTAGAGGACATGATAAATGATTTACCCGATTATTATAATCCTATTACTAAACAATCGACTAATCGTCCAAATGAGGGAAAGCATGATAGTTGGTATTTCATGGAAAACTCGGTACTAAAATGGGGACATCTTTATTCGATTTCTAATGAAACTGTATTAGGTGAACCCTATTTTGGGAGCTTACAGTCAGCCATAGATATGGCACATAATTTTAATTATCTCTTTCCTCAATTTGTTGACCCCATAACTAAATATGCTGCAAGTGGATATAATACTGTAAACTACTGTACTGGAGGTTTATTAGCATATAGTTTGATAACTGCATATGAACTAACAGGAAATATCACTTTATTAGAGGAAGCAGATAAAATTTTAGCTACAATGCGTTTGGTTCAACCACCTTATATGCTATTATATGAACCACAAGAGTTAGCAGCTGCAGTTGCGGCATCTGCGAAATTAATTCAATATGATTTAATTGATGACATTATCGATACTCCTAGAGACTTTGTTCAATTAGCTTTAGAATTCTTTTATGCAGAACAGCAAGCAATGTACTATAACCATGGCTCAACTGGATTAGAAAATTTTTATCCTCAATCAAGTGATTGGCTTCCTTTAACGTGGCGGGACGGCCTTTATTCACCTTATTATAATCCTAAAGAAACTGGGGGAATTAATGCACCTGCTGCAAAAGAAAATATCGAAAGTATAATTTTTTGGGTAGATTTATTCAAATTCTTATATAAAATCCCAAATTTTAAAGCCATTGAACCACTAAAAATCTTCAATCTTAATAGGATCAATCATTTCTACTTTTTCTCTCCGAATATCCCTGATGAACAGGAAAGACCTTTTGGACCTACAAGTCTGCAGTATATCCCATATGAGGATATCGATTATTATGCCGTGAGAGAATATGAACCAGAAAGTTATCGTTATTTAACTGGCTACAATGGTAAAGAGATCTATGGTGCTGGGGAAACTTTTTGGCTGATGTTACTATTTGAAGCCCTTGCTGAATCAT
The DNA here is from genome assembly GCA_011364965.1 of Candidatus Heimdallarchaeota archaeon. Lineage (GTDB taxonomy): Archaea > Asgardarchaeota > Heimdallarchaeia > Hodarchaeales > Hodarchaeaceae > Hodarchaeum. The sequence goes on along the minus strand of RDOB01000002.1, from coordinate 497,240 downwards.
CTGATAGGAATGCAATGATTCTAAATCTTAATATATTTGATCGTGGCTATCCAACCACTCCAAATCGACGACAATTTATTGTTTTTAATCCATATACCGAATCAAAGACCTTAGAATTCACTTTAAAGCAAATGAATGCCCCTTATAATATTTATGCGAATGGGTCTCTTTTATTAGAGAACATCCAACCAGGAGAGGCATTTAATATAACTCTTCCTAGTTTAGGATCATCTTATTTGACAATTAATTCCGATAATATGATTTCTTTCGAATATACTCCAAAGGAAACCAATTGGTTAACAACTGCTACATCAAGCGCAATATTAACAGAAACAAGTACTACAACTGCAACAACAACTCCCCAAAGTCATTATCCTTCGCTTGAAGAATCAGTGCCAATCATAATCTTTCTAATAGGATCTTTAATTGTACTTACAATATTCTTTGTAAAGATATTACAACCAAAAAAATGAAATATTGAAAGGAATGAAAATAAAATGGTATATTTAGAGCGTTATAAGAAAAATCCAGTATTGAAACCGAATCCTAATTATGAATGGCAACAAGGTGCAGTTTTTAACTGCGGAGCAACGCTATTCAAAGAAAAAATAATTTTATTATATCGTGCAATTGGAAATTATGAAACGTATATTTCCACTTTAGGTTTGGCAGAGAGTGATGATGGTTATAATTTTAAAGCACGACCAGAACCCGTAATGGTACCAGAGGAACCATTTGAAAAGTATGGAGTCGAGGATCCCCGCATAACATGGTTGGAAGGAAAATATTACATCTGTTATACCGCAGTTCGAACACCTGTTCCCGCAGGGGATGTGGATTTCCATATAGGAATTGCTTCAACCTCTGACTTCAAAACATTCAAAAAATATGGAACAGTAATTAATGAGTATCGTGATAAAGATGGAGTATTATTTCCAGAGAAAATAAATGGACGTTATGCACTAATGCATCGAGCACCAGAACCTGATATGTGGATTGCATACTCAAAAGATCTGAAAAATTGGACGGATCATAAAAAATTCTTCTCTCCTATCAAAAACTCTTGGCAAGATTTCAAAGTAGGTGCAGGAGCACCCCCAATTAAAACAGATGAAGGATGGGTGAATTTCTATCATGGTGTAAGTAAGGAATTACATTATAGTTTAGGAGTAATGCTTCTTGATCTGAAGGATCCCACGAAGATTATTAGTATTATCGAGGATCCGATTTTAAAGCCTGAATTAGATTACGAAAAGGAAGGAGACGTACCAAATGTTTGTTTTACTTGTGGAGTGGTCGAGAAAGATAAGAAATTTTTGGTTTATTATGGAGCTGCTGATAAATGTATAGCAGTCGCTTTCATTGACAAAACAAAACTCCTGCAAGCTCTTTAGAATAAGGTTTTAATGATGTCTGCAAATGTAATTCCTTCTCGAATTCTTGGAATGAGTCAAGGTACAATTCTTGAAACATTAGAACATAATAAAAAAAAACTTTCAATGTTGGAGTTGAAGAAACAGACTAAACTAGCAAATATATACTTCTTGAAAGCACTAGAACTACTAAAAGAGAAAGAAATTGTGAAAGAATTAACCAAAGATAAAGAAACATGGGTAATTTTAACCTAAAATTATAAAAAAAGGGGGAAGGAGAGGATTTATCTCCTCTTTTTATAAAAGATTGCTATAGCAGCGAAGGCAAACAATCCAACGAAAAGCTCGAATCCAGGAGCGGGAGCAGGTTTGGTAACTTCATAGGAAAAGTCAGCAGTCCACATAGCATTCAAACCATCAATTTTTGCCTCAACATCAGTGGTAGATCCGCCAAACGGAATGAAAACTCGCTCAACACCAGTTAATGGGAATTTATCGTATTCTTGCTTAACGACAATTTCTCCATCCGACCAATCAATACCAACAACGTAATCCATGATCCAGGTAAAATTGAGTCCGAAGTTGATAACATATCCATTATTGGTAGTACTACTGTACATAGCAAAATACGAATCTTCCATCTCAGCTAGTTCAAGATACTGGTTATCACCATTCTGACGGTTTGAATTTCCTCCAGCATTAGGTGTTCCTGGAGAATATACTCGATCGTATTTATTTCCAGTGGCTACATAAACCCAAGGATCATCTGTGCTTTCTACACCGAAGTCCATCCATTTACTAACGAATGTGAGGTTTTCTCCATTATACAGGGCAGTAAAATCAGTGGCAGCTTGAGCAGCATCCGAACCAGTCATACGGATATTTTGCCTCAAACCTTGGAAACCACTATAAATTGTATAGGTTCGGAGTAATTTTAGATTATCAACGTTTCCTGTGGGTCCAACATAACCAACTCCAGTTTTTGTCTGTACTACAGCTCTTACAGGTCCTACTTTAGCAATCATAACCTCATCTGGGTAATCTCCGTTATGCCAACCATAATCGGATTCGTATCCAAAACGAAGCCATTGCCAACGCCAATCAGTCCAAGGATCATAATTTGCCATTAATGCATCATGATTGGAGTTTTTAATGTAAGCATGCTTCCATGTTCCCTGACGCCAACCAGCAGATACATATAAACATAGAATAGCCCAGTCAGTTTCAACCCAAATCACTTCACCAACTTCATCGACTGCTGGTGCATAACCAGAAGCATTCTTATAACCTGCTACATAAGCAGCAGGTAGCCAATTCTCATAAGTTTCATTATAATGATCCTCATGTGCAAGATCAATGGTAGCGCTAGCATTTTGTCCATTATTAGATGCTTCTTCGTCCACATAGAGTGTAAAAGATGCAGATTCACCTGCAGCAATCGTTTCGGGTAATTGGAATACTATTTCATCAATGGCACTATCACCGTACAAATTATCTGCTTGAGTGGGTAAAGCATCACTTCCATCATATACAACTGCAGTTGCTAATGCAGTAACCCCTTCTGGTAAATCCTCAACTTTGATAACGATGGGGGTTTTTGCTACTATATCATCTGTTCCTGCGGTCACTTTGAACACAGCTACTTTTTTACCCTCTGCAGCACTAACGATTGTGGGTACAACAAAGAGTGACAAAAAGATCGCAGCAAACAAGAATGAAAAAGCTAATTTATTCTTTCGCATTAGATTCTCCTCTTTTCAAGACGAGTTTTATCTCAATTCATTGTTAGGATTATCTTCTCTAACAACGGGAACTGATACGTATATTCTTATTTAAGTTTAACGATAGATTTTCCAGATTAGATTGGATTTTAAGCCGTATCAATTATATGGGTGAAGTAAGAGATTAAGCTAATTCGAGTTTACCTTAATAATGGAAAAGATAGACACTTCTCTATCAATATTGAATTCAAAAAAAAATAGAAAAAGGTTGAGAATCTTAACTTTCTGCTTATTAAAGATTCTCAGTTATCTATTCAACCTGATCGTATTTAATGCGATGCATTCCCATTGTTCTCAAGGCAACTACTACTGCAATTATAATAATTGCAGAAATTCCAAGCAATGGAAGTAATCCTTGCCCTGGCCGATATTCAATCGCTATTGTATAGGAAAATAGATCTGTATCATTCCAGTTTCCTTCATAATCGTATGCAATGATTTTGTACCAGATTGTTAATCCTTCATCTTGAGGAGGGATTGTTCCAACATAAAGCCCTGAAATTAAGGACATTGTTATATTGAACCATTCACCGTTATTATAGGATAAAATGACTTTCTCAACTCCTGAATCATCATCTGTAACAAGAGCAGAGACGTTCACCTCATCTGTGTGCCGGATAATTGCGGTAGCCATAGGTGATTGGATGACGCTCGTAATAGTGGGTGCATAAATATCAGGAATCTCTGGAAAGGATTTTGAATACGGACTTTTACCAATGATTTCGCCTATTTGGAATGTAGCGAAAACCGTATAGGCTATTTCAAGATCTAATGAAGAAACATCCACATTTGTTACTTCCCAAGAAGAAGTTGTCGAATTCCAAATAAGATCTCCGGTTAGTCCCGTAGAGGTCTTTTGACGAGCAGTTACCACCTCATAGGTATGAGTGGAAGAAATGGTATTATTAATAACCCCAAGTTGTGTCGAAATAGCCGTAATATTCTCAATTTGGATGAGGTTAGTGTTATTGTCATAATAAACATCAGGTCTACTCACGAAGATGGCTTCAAAAGGTAATTCATTTACAGTAGAAACAGAAAAGGAGAAATCTGGATCAGGTCGTAGCCATTCCTCATATGCTGCCTCCATATACGATATTGCATCATCTGTAACAGTAACGTCATAGGGAAGATATCTCGCATGCAAAGGAATCTCTGCTGCATCATAAACAAGATTTACGCTTTCAGAGCCTCGTTTCCATGTGATATTAGATAGACCAGCATCATTAAAAATAATTCCAACACCTAGCTTGTCAGAATCTGCCCAGTCAGGATTCATTATCTCACCTGGCGGTAATTTTTCAATATACCAAGGGTCAGTAAAATCGGAAGATGTGGCTATATGTGTGTCCAAATCATCAGGTGAACGATCCTGCCAGCCATATCCTGGAAAATATAACCCCTTATAAGGACTTCCGTATCCTCCAGGATTAAATTCCCGGTTTTGAAGCTCTATAATTAGTGTTGGATGTTCATCTTTAGCTGATCCTGTTGTATCTAATATATAGTCTACATACGGTAAGTTGGCAAAAAGATTATATGTAACAAGTCCATAGAGATTTGGAATGGTTCCCCAAGATGAAGCAGCTTTACCATAAGGAGGAGTTGAGCGCATTTGTATCCGACATCTCACAGGCCCACTTATCAATGATGTTCTACTTGGATCTGGTAAATAAAAGGGATTAGAACCTGCAGCATCGTTTAGTTCTATAAATTGCTCGACTGTAGCAAAACGAGCCCATTTCCAAGCTTCCCAGTCTTCAAGAAAACCTTGTTTAATAGCATCCCAAGTGTTTTCACCTAATTCATCGGTTAAAGCAAGATGATACATACCGCCAGAACTCCAAGCAGCATCAACAAGAGCGCTAACCCTTATCTTTCCGTTATCAAGATTGTAAACTGTTCCAAGCATATCTGGGAATCTTTGTTGTACTTCTTTCAATTCCGGATAGTCATAGATAGGACATGTTTCAGGGAAAATCGGCTCTGGTAAATTTAATTCTTCTGTACCAATATAAAGTGCGAAATCAGTCGATTCACCTGATGCTAAAGAAACATCGCTCGGAAGCTGAAACAAAAATTCATCATCAGCAGAATATCCGATCGTACTATCAATATCATCAACTTGACTTGGAATAATATCATTTTCATAAGTTACATAAGATCCTGTCCATTTTATGTTGTCAGTGGAGTCTGCAGGTGTTGTATCACCAAATGCATCGTATCCTCCAGGTAATTGTGCAGCTATAGTTGAAAGTTTCAATATGATTGGAGTATTTCCTTGCATTGAATAACCATTTGGGGCAGTTACTTGAATATCTATCTTTAATATATCAGCTTGTTTTGTACTGAGAGAAGGAAGGGGGGAATTAAGACCTTGGTCATCTCTCAAATTATTACTGACATTATATACTTGAAGTGAGATTAAGCTTAAAAAAATAAGAATTACGATTCCAGACCTGATATTTCTCATTTTAATCCTCCATTACAGATTTCAATAATTCACAAAGTAATTTTTGCTAAATTTAAAATTATTTCTCTCTATAGCGGTAAATGGGTAATTGATATGGGTATAAGCTACATCAAAAGTAAATACCTAATACCTTCTAGAGTGACCTTAGGATAATAATCAAAAATGAACGGTTAGAATGATGACAGATTCCTATTCCGATATCTTACTTGTCCCATTTGCGAAATATCTGGGTAAATATGGCGAATTACAAATTTCAAATATTGGAGGGAGTGTACTAATTCCATTTGATAGATCTTCGTTTGATTCAATACTTTTAAGACCTAAACGTCTTTCATATTCTGCTGATAAATCATGGCAATTTATAGCTTCAAAAACTCTCGTTTCTGAAGAAGAGTTTACCAATCAAGATAAATTTTTATTTCAAGGTCTAAAAGGAGTGGAGTGTGAATTAAAGCAAAGAGGAGTTATAAAGAAATATTACTATTTCACAAGTTCTTCTAGCTTAACATACTTAAAACAAGAAATACCGAATTTAATGATCTCTGATGCACTTTCTGAACTGTTAACGCAGGATATTGACCTTCAGACGCACTTGAAGAATATTAAACCAGAAAGTTTGAATATTCAGCTTTATTCTCCACTGATAAATACGAAAGATCCCGAACAATATCTATTAGAATTCAAGAAATACTTCAAATCTCCTTCATCAATTATTTGGAATATCACACTTGAGAAATACCTTGAAGGAATCGTAAGAAAAAAGAGATTCGTAATGACTATTGATTCAATCATTCAAGCGTTGGAAATCACAACGACCCATTTAGAAAAGGTCACAAAAATGATTGAGAGTAGAATCTAATATTGTCGATTCTATTCTCAAAAAGGTAAAGCTATTGTGTTTAGTATTAAAGATAAGAAGGTTGCAAGAGAGATAACTATCCCCAATCCAGCACCAAGACCAGCAACAACTATTGCACGGTCAGAATCCCATTTCTTCATTCGACCCTTCAAAACATGACCTAATAATGCACCTAGAAATAATGTGATAGCAGAGGGGATTGCAGTGGTAGTTCCAACAGCAATAGATATGACTGATATTGGTAAAATCGCTTGCCATTCAATTATATATAGAATTAATGCTATAATAAAAGTCATTCCAAGAATTAAAGGATTTATTACGACTGTTGGATTACTAACAAACGTTACCGACCGGCCAACCTCCAATGGCCAAAATGGTACTGGAAAAATCACAGAGGGAACTTCAGAGATTGACAACAATGCAGATACCCAAAAAAGACCAGCAGTCCAAGCAACCAAAGTAGCAAAATACGACGCAATTATCAAACTCCCTCGTTTGGTATAGGTTAAATCTGCAGTTTTGAAAGTTGCAACCCATCCAGCCCCACCTTGAGTAATTATCAAAGGGACAAACCAAATTTCTCCTCCAAGTGGAACATCTGCAGCCACAAAAACTGATTCCTTGATATATGGTATAACAGGTAGATTTGCTGTGATTCCAAAAGCATAAGCCATGGTTAACGTTGAAATGAAACTCCACCCCACTGTTAATATAAGCAATATTATTATCAGCTGGACAGATAAATTTGGAATTAAAAACATTGCTATGGCAACGGATCCTACCGTTCCGAGAAGAAAAAAGAATATCAAAATACTCAGCCTTGGAGGATTCTCTACTCCCTCTCCCTTTCCTCGACTCAATTTCCGCAGATCCCTTATTGTGGTAAAGAATATTTTAGGATTTCTCAGAACAGGAATCAGCGCAGCGCTTATCAAAAGTCCTACAGTCCAAGGAAGCCAGAAATCTAATTGAGAATTATTAAATGTGTCTAATAGACTCATTCCTCGTTCCCAACGAGGAAGTAGTCCCATTGAAACTAATACAGGATTCATAATAATATTCACAAAAACTGAAGCAATTAATATACTGAGTACAACGTTGAAAGGTAAAATAAAAGCTGTAGCGAAGGTAATTATGTCTGTAGCAATACCAAACGAAGCTCCAGGTATAATTCCTTCAATTGCTGAATTAAAATCAAACCATGGTATAGGTATAATGGTTAAACCCATTACTAACGGGAAAGCATACAAAATTATTCCCACTACACTTGCAATAATTGCACTCATCGAAAAAATTTGTAATTTTCTTTTATCCTCCCAAGTTAATGATTTTGAACGCTCAGCTTCGACTTCTGCAGTTGGAAAAGGAAGGACTTCAACTTTAGTATAAAGATAATTGAAAATTATGCCTAGAGAAATATCTGTAGCCTTAGAGATTATACCTATAAACATTAATAATATAAGGGGGAAGATAAAAACTGGATTAAACATGGTTCTAACTGGGCCAAACCATTCTGGTGCATACCAATTAGGAATTAAGGTACTAAGGGAGACTCCATCTATAAGGGTAGATATGGTTATCGGGTGATTTTTCAAATAGTAATTAAAGACCAATTGAACAATCATTTCCATACCTAAAGCAGTAGAAGTGACGTTAATCATTATAAACACTTCTTGCTTGGTTAATGGATTGTCAGCCATTTTCGCTAGAACAGCAAAAAGCACTATTGTAGTGTTTAAAACTGCTCCTATAAACCAATTATTAGTTACGAAATACAAGTAAATTGCTGCTGGTTGGATAATTAAAGCTGAATAGATAACTGCTAGGCCAACCCTCCAAGTCAATCCGCTTTGATAGGTTTCTTTTGTACTATTTGCTTCAATGGTTTCAATACTTGCCGTCATTCTATACCCTCTTAATTATTTTGTAATGTGTTTTCGAAAATCTGTTGATTTTCTAATTTTCTCTTCTTGAGGTAAACTTCTCCAAATTAAGAGCTGTTTCCGTATTGCATCGACAAATCGTCGTACAGATGTTTCCCAAGCTGATAGAATGCCTTCCATTCTTTCTAAATTGATGATAAATACGTATCTAAAGTTAATTTCGTCCAGATATGTATAGAGATCTACTTTTTGCTTCAATCCCATATCAAATGGAGCTAATGTTACAATAGCTCGAAGATGTTTCTCAACTCTTGGAGTTGTTGTGATTCTAGATTGTATTTCTTGTGCAAAAAAAGCTCCTCCAACACTCTCAGATTCATAAATATAGAAAAACTCTCGTAAGAATTCAATTATACCCTCAGCTTCTTCTTCTGTTGCAGCTACAAAGGGAAGAGGAATAATCCATGTCTTTCCATCTTCTTCTGGAGATGTTTCAAGCTCCCACGCACGTTTAACAGAAGGAACGGACATTTTTGCAGATATTCTAAGAGGATATATTGTACTAATCAAGATACCGAAGATTCCAAACATTAATGCATTGATTACAGACCCTGAACTGTAGTTGATGGCTAATGATTCAGGAAATAATCCAAGTAGAGATAAAGTTACAGCAGAGGTAATACCTCCTAAGTAACCTATCACAGCACCAATTACAGCATAAACTAGAAATTCAGCAAGAAATAGTCCTGCGATGTGGAATGGAGCTAAACCAAGAGATGTAAATATGGCGATTTCTTTTTTTGATTCATAAACGGTACTAACTGATGTGTTTATCATAAGTAAAATAGCTATAGCCAAAGGAATCCCCATTTCTGCTAGTCCTTGTCCCAAATTCTGTATTACCCTTTTATGTATTGTAACTTGACCATTAAAACCCGATCTAATCTCCAAATAACGTCCATAAGTTGCAGATGAAGTTTCTGCAATCTCAAGTGCTTGATCAGATTCCGCAAGAATTGAAATTGAGTAGAGAGATGCACCAAATAGACGAGCTGTTTCCGAAGGTAACAAAAAGGTTTGATTGGTTTTGATATGAACATTAGGAGAGGGAGCACGCCTGTTTTTGGGAGGTAATGCTTCATTATCAAAATCCCTAAATCCATCAAAAATTAGTCCATCAACCACCCCCACGACATTAAATTCACTACCAGCCCAAAGAACTGTGTCGTTTATATTAATACCCAAAATTTCGGCAGAGTAATCAGATAAAATACACTCATGGGCAGATGAATTAGTAAACCAATTTCCAGAGGACAAAGCAGTTAAAACAGGTTGGAATAGGGGTTCTATAGCAGTAAGACCTAATATCGCTTCACCCTCCCAACTAGCATCTCCAGAGAGAGTTGAAATATTGACAAATCCGTTTGCTTGTTGGCTAGGAGGATAAAACCACCATCTTGTTGAAATCCTAGATTCATTTCCGTACTGAACTTCCAATGTGGATAAAAGCTGTTCCGATAAAGGAGTAGTCCAGTCTTTAGTTCTCAAATATACTCCATTATAGGGTGTAGAGAGATTTTCTGCACGAGCAAATACTGAAACTTGCGTACTAGCTGAAGTAAATAAGGTTAAAGAAAAAGTTATTAGTACAATTCCTGATAGCGCTATAATTGTACGACCTTTTCTTTTCTTCATTCTAGAAATACCTGTACTCATCGCTATAAGTATTGTGGATGTACGGCTCGTATCCGCAAAATGAGCTCCAATAAGCTTGACTCGTAAACTGCGAAGAAAGTCAAATCCCTCTTGGTAAATCATGTAAAGGGCAGGAAAAACGAAAATGATCGCAATTATCCCAATAATAATCATAAAAATGTTTGAAGACAAATGCAATCCGGGATGAATGAAGTAAAAGAATAATAATGTTAACCCATAAATCCCGCTAGTCACAACTACTTTCTTTGCACCAGAGTTAAATTCAAATAACAAAGAAGCCATAACAAAAGCAAATGGAAGAAGTAGGATGGCAAAAAAGATTGTTGTGGAGGTTCCATCCTCGATTACCCGTCTTGAGCCTTGGAAAGCATCATATGACCATGTTTGAACTTGTTTAATTGTCACTATGGCTTTGGAATATTCTAAATTGGAATAGAATGTATTCGCGGCTTGAATAAGATTTGCAGCTCTTTGCGATGTATCGTCAACCAGTGAATCATAGATATTATATGATGAATAAAGGTTTACATAAGTTTGCGTCATTGCTTGAAGATCGCGAGACGATTGAAAAGCATGTAGACCAATATTGCGAAATTCCCCATATGATACAGATAAACCATTTCCTCGCAAATTATCCGAAGAAGAATTTGTGATATAAATTCCTAGAACTCCATCAGGAAGCTTACCAACAAGGATTGAAGGTTTTTCAGGACTTATAAAGACAAGACTTACAGTTTTAGTTCCTATATAACCATAGGAAAAAAAGAGTGTTCTTGTTTCTGGATCTAAGATATGATATGAAAGAAGATCAGCAACCTCAATTTGGTTGTATGGGTGAATTACTCCAAATAATGATAGAGTACCACATTTAAACACTGTAGGGTAGATAAACGTGTTCTTATTCGTTAATTTATTTGAATTCTTGAATGTTTTGCCATGTGTTCCAAGATTGATACCTTTAATCAACATACCTTCAGCATCAAAAACATATCCTTCAGCTATAAAATTCAGGGGGTAATCTGGTTGAGATGATGATACTCCCCTTACTTGAAAATGACCAGTTTCATCTGTTTTAGTGTAATAAGCATAAATTCCTTTTTGACGTGTGGCTTCATTGAGAGTTGTCACACGAATTAAAGCATTAGGGACATTTGAAAGCCATGCAGTACTCTCATTATACTCTTTACAATAACCCTCAACATTACCAAATCCAACATGCGTGGTGTGCTTTAAAGAAAATTCTTTATGTTGTAAATCTAATATACTATCTAGATTAACCTCATTGACAAGTTCTGTGATAGCACATACTGAATAGATTACTTGAGCTTTTAATAAATCAATATTTAATTGGGAGGGAATATCAAAAGGCGTGTTATAGCGCATTCGATAAGATTCCATTGTGAAGAAGGATAATCCCAGAACATTACTCGCGATAAATGGTTCTTGATCACCCACAAAAATAATTGGAGCAATATCTTCAAATCGTTGTTTATTTATAAAGGATTTGACCTCAAATGTATATCCAGTTTGACTGCGGATTTCAGAAGCATAATTAATAAGATAATCTTCTCCGACGTCTTTTAGTCTCCCCTCAAGGTTATTTGAAGTAGTAAATTGCAATTTAAAGCTATAGAGATAGCCATACGGATTTATACCTATTTTATTGTTCGAAGCAGAAAAATCAAGCGACAAGAACAACTTAATACCTGAGTCGACATTTAATTTGTCATAATTTTGGTAAACAAATTCTCTCGCACCTGCTGCGGCTTGATTATGGCCAGAAAAAGCCAAAAAAACAATTGTTTTCTCTGGTGTAATGTTATAATCATTAAAAATTCGAATTAATTCAAGTAGTGTGGATATTCCACATGACTCATCAGCACCTGGAGATAATGATGGAACTATTGAGTTTGAGTCGAAATATGAGGATATAATTATTTGATCAGTAGAACTACCAGGAAGGATACCAACAATATTTACTGCTTCTATTGACGCAAATCTCATGTTAGAATGAATTATTACCTCATTTTCTTGCGTTAAAGCAAGAGTCTTGAGAGATAAGGCAGTCGTTTGATTATCGATATATAGTCGAGGAAAATTCAATGGGATTTCAATTGTTTTTACAGCTGCTTCGAATCTGTTTGTATCTTTGGGGGGAAGAAATATCACACTTTTAGCTCCCAAACTTGCAACATTTATCCAATTATTCCCCGAATTAAATTCTAATAATACTATAGAATCTTTAATTTCCTTTCCATCAAGTTCAGCATATTCACCTGAACCTCCATCTATAAGAATTCCCCTGATACCTCCTTTGGGAGTCTGACAAGTATGAACAGAATTTGGAGCAAGCGTATAGGCAGTATAATTCGCTCCGTTCATTTCAATTGCAGATCCAAAATCTATAGGAGAAATTAAGGGATAAGTTAGGGTTTCGACGTCAGACAATCCTTCTTGAAGGAAGAAATTCTGAATATAAGTAGCAGCATCCTGATAACCAGGATATCCAGTATAACGACTCCCAAAATTGGTGAAATTTGAAATATGAGATTCAATATTCTTAATATATGTTGAATTTATGTTATCAGCTAAATCTGAAAAATTTACAGAAGTTTGTTGCGAATACTGCGCATTTCTGCTGACAGACTTATTACTTGAATTTAATTCAATGGTTACAATATTGATAAATATTATACCCGATAAAATGAAAGCTAAAAAAAAAAGGTTGGGAGAGATTGAAATTTTACCATTTTCTACTCACTAATTCCTATCTTCGTGTCAATCTATATACTAAGAAGCCTATTATTGTAATGATAGCTAAAGCCCAAATCCCGAGTACAAGTACATTATAATAGAGTGTTTCAATCAATGGATTGAATAACAAGAATGGGAATATAGTTGGAATCATAACAGAAACGAGTGAATATCCCCAGATACCAGCAGTACCTACCAAGTACCCTACTGCTGCAGGAAGTAGATATGTAGTATAAGCACGGGTTCCTCCAATTCTTACTGTTGTAAATTTGATTAAGTAAGCAATCAACATTGGAAGCCACCAATATGGACCACGCATACTAAGTAGAATAGGAGCAACAATGGGGTTTAAAGGTAACCAAGGACGACTTAATCGAAGGACATTCAATCCAATGGCAAATATCATTCCTAAAATCGCTTGACCCCAAATTTCTATTCCATATGATCTATGATCCCAGAATCCTCCAGTGGCTAGCTCAAGTGATGACTCACTATAATCCAGATTATGTCCTGCCTCAGCTGACCATTCATTTGCTAATCCATAAGCATATGCAAGAATCGGCCATGCAACGATACATAAAAGGATAATTGAGATAATTCCGACACTTTGGGCTACGAAAATATCCCTCGTGCGTGTATTTGTTACACGAGCAACGTTATATGCCTCCAAAGCGGAGATTGCTGGACTTGTAGGAGCAGCATCTCTTTGGAAAAATTGCATCCACATAGAAGTAACATAGAAACCGGGGGTTTGCGCGTTTTCAGTCCCTATAATCACTCTAACAGAATGCATACCATGTAAATGTATGTATCCAGGATGACCTATTCCAGCTCCTGCAGTTTCTGCCCGAACCCGCGCCCCAGCAATATAGCCAATTATTAGAAAAAGAACAGTGTAAATAGCACCATTGATGGGGGACCCGCTTAATATTAGAGCGAGAAAGAATACCAGTGTACAAATAATCAAACCTAAATAAGCAGTTCTGTAGGAAATTGGTTCCCCTGATTCGTCAATAACTGAATGATCCCAAATTGCACGAATACTACGAGCAAGATACTTTCTTTGGAGAATTATTGCCCAAATAGCTATTCCAAAGAACATACCAAATTCTCCGAAAGCAAATAGAGAGATTCCTCCTAAACGTGCAAATCCGAGATCAATATCAGGAGGAGACGCAGCTATCGTAGGGGGATCAATAATTCCGAATTCTGTCTCAAAAACTGGAATGAGAACCCAGAACAATAAATAGAAAATCAACCCTGATAGAAGAACATTAAGTGAAACTAGAAGAAAAGCAGCAATCATTATAGGTTCAGGCCGAGCTTCTAAGTAAGCATTTGGTAAAAATTGACTCAATCCAAACTCGCTCCCTAGGTCAATATCTATCATCCAGGCTCTACCAGGTACAAATCCAAAAATATCTATATTTTCAAATAAATCAATTTGAAACACAGATCTTAAAAATTCAAATGAAGCGTATATGACACCTAATAACGCTCCTATGGCAAACCAGAAATATCTCTTATTTTTCTCTTTCAAGGGAGCATAGGGAGCTTCAAGTAGCTCTTGTACTGGCTGAGCAAGGGGAAACGCTAGACGTTCAACATCTACCCATGGTTTTCGAAAAATCTGTATTAAAAACAAGCACATAAATGCCCAAGCAATACAAGTAACGGCCCAAAATGCAAGTGGAAGAACCCACTCTGCATAATTAGGAAATGCGCCACCCTCATATGCACGATTGATTTCTTCCAGCGATGGTGCCCAGAAAAAGGGACCCCAACCGCTTGGAGGGGAAAGAGCCTCATCTTGGTGAGTGAACATTGCATTTAATAATAAACGACCAGCTAAAAATCCAGAACTAGTAATAGGTATTCCTACGATCAACATTGCCCATATAAAGGATAATTCCTGTCGTGTTAATTTCATACCGCGTAATCGAATTCTTTCAAGGGCTTGTAAACCAAAAATTAGTAAGAAAAATGGAAAAAGGATTGACATTTCTTCAATCAATATCGTAGGGGCATCTCCAAAATTCCCTGCAAAGATATTTATTAATCCCCAAATCAAGAGGGTAGCTAATGCAATAATCAAAGATCTTTTGGTTAATCCAGTCTCAGGTTTCATATATTCTTCATAAGATTCGCTTGATTCGTATTCAGGATCTACAGAAGAATCTTTAACATTACTTTCTAAACTCATAGGAATCACAGGCACTTGAGCAGATAATATTCTATCATTTAACGAGTTATAACTTACTTTCAAGTTTATTTATTAAATTTTATGCAATTTTACTTACCCATATCTGATATCTGGGTGAGGGACTGAAATAATTTCAATGTTTTTGCTGTAATTCTCTCGAGAGAAACACGCAATATATTTATTTTAAAGTATGTTCGATCTTAACAGATAATATTAAATTTTATTAATAAAATGTAGGTTATTAAGACTGTAAAGGTTCCAATCGGAAGTAACTTGTATGCGAACGCAAATCATATCAGAAATTATGACTCAAAGTCATAAAATCCAACTTATTAAAATGGAAGAGGAGTACAATATTTCATTGCAGCTATTACATAATAGAGTGTGGATAAATAATTTTAATTGGAATATAAGTTCGTTTGTAAAGCAATTTGGAAAAACTAAACTAAAAATTATAGAAAATAATTCATCTTTAGAAAAAATTGATATAATTATTTCCTCTCTTACCGATAATCGATACATTATTGAATTAAGTGTTGAAAAATTTCTAAAAGAGACACTCTGGTTTTATTTTAAAATTACTCTTATTACCAAGAAAGAAATAATGATCGATAAATTTGCTCCTGAAGTTACTTTAATGACCTCCACTTCTTCCAGACAGGATAAAAACCATATTTTTGTTAACCAACCTACGCGCCATACACCTCACACAGATGAATGGAAATCCAATGATATGCCTGCTTGTTACTTATGGAATACTAACTCATCATTATCCACTTACTTTTTTGTAGATTTTTCTGAAATGCAATGGATGAATCCAGAGACGATTGAGCGTTTCTCAATTTATGAATGTGCCTTTCGTCCTGAAGGTGTATTTGGATTGCTTAATCGGGTTCAATTACCAAAACAAGTAAAAATTCCTCCTCAAAATCGTTTAAACTATAATTTTCTTATTTCACAAGAATATCATGAAAATATTTCCAATCAATGGGAAGCTGTTCGTAATCTGGTTACTCGCAGTTTTGAATTACTACCTAGCTTTATTCCTTTTCCTCAAAATCTTCCCCAAAAAGACTTGACATGGACTTACTTTAGCCAACAATGCATCAACGACTTATTAAAAGAGAAATATTGCTGGGTTGACCCGCAGGCTCCCAAATACTTCGCATATGTACAAGATGAATCTGAAAAGCAACGTCGAAAGGGGATAAAAAAATCCCAATTTGCAGCAGAAACTATGACTATGTTGGACATTCTTCCTCCTTGGATTCTCTTCTTAAAATTGCATAGTAACAAACAACAGGAAAATCACATAAGACGCACAATCTCTGCTGTAAAGGACTTCATTGATGAGAAAGAGAATTACTTGTATAACGGTCTAATCATTGATCAGGAGAATATGCAAATTAAAATTATAAAACCTTCTCGCATATCAATAGGGGATTCTTGGTACTTTTTCGAACCTATTTTACGTTTCGCATGGTTAATTCGGCTACAATCCCTCATTTTAGGTGAGAAAAATACTTACATCGAAACCTTTAGAAATATGGCTAATAAATCAATTGAATTCGTAGAAAAGCATGGTTATGAGATCACAGCTTTTTACGATCCTTTTTCGCTTCAACCTCTTAAAATTGCCCTTGAAAAGGACGAAGGAAGATTAAGATCCTATATAGATCATCGAGGAAAACAGAACATGGATTGGACACTTATTGCTAAGAATTATGCCTGCTTAGGAATTCACATCTATATTATGATCCAAGCATATTCTTTATTCTCTGATTCAGTATATTTAACTGAAGCACGAAAGGCTGCAGATAAATTTATCAGTTTCTCTCCTGATGAATTATTTTGGGAACCTTTAGAACTTGCTTATGGAGTTGCTGGCTTAACTGAATTATATAACCTTACAGGAGAGGATAAGTATCTTGATTTTGCTAATTTAACTGCATTAAATGAAACTCGAATGTTCTATTGGTATGAAGATAACACAGAAGCTTTCAACTGGAAAAATAAGAGAAGTAATTTGGGTTTAGTCATGGCTTGTGTGGGGATCCGTTATCCTGCTATGAAAGAGAACGTAGAATCAATATTTCCATTGCTTAAACTTCTTAAAACTAAGATCGAAAAGGGAAACGATTTTCCTTTGGGTCTTCTTAAATTCTTTAATTTAATAAGAATAAACAGTTTTTATTATTTTTCAGAAGTTTTAGAAAAAGAATTTATTTATCCTCCCCGTATCGAGAGCCCATGTAAATTCATACCTTTTGAAGATCTTGAAATGCTAGAAACCGCACCTCATTTTTCCTCGACTCAGAGTTTCATTCCAAAAGGAAAAAGAACAGGTATACTCGGACGTGAAATTTATGGCGCAGGAGAAGTAATCTGGCTTTATCTTATGTTTGAGGCTATAGCAAAGTGTAATGATCCAGAGATATTGGTCCTAAATCTAGATCTATTTAATTTCATAGATTTGAATGAGTTCCCACAAAAAGAAATTTCCTTTTTGATTTATAATCCAATCCCACACAATAAAGAAGTCAAAATTACATTTAATCAGAAGTGTGGGGAAACAAAAAGCGTTAAAATAAAAAGAATCAGGAAAAATGATTTCCTTCAAGAACTTGAGAAGTATAGAATTCTTGAAAATAACTCATTTTTGCTAGATTTGAATGAAAATGATGTACTCTATCTAGAGGTTAAATTTATTTAATTTAACCTCTAAATGGATCTCATAAATTATCCTGTTGGTTTTGATATCCTCTGACCTAGTATTGCTGTTGCAATAATAATAATAAATAAAGCTATTTCAATAATAAAGAGCAAAAGCTCTCCGAATATAGTCTTTAGATCCGCACTGAGAATAGCCATCACCACAGCTAATACTATACATACTATTGCAATATAGTCTCCGTACCTTGAAATTATTCTTCCAACATCAGCCAATTTTTCTCACATCCATTTTGTTAATTATTAGTTTTAACCAGTTTTTCTCTCTTTTTTTTCTTCCGCTTTTGATTTTCTTCTATACTAATTTATTCTAACATCTGCAGCAGTTATTGAGACATCCAATTTCTCTTGGGTACGTGTAATTTCTCCATCTCGTAACCATGAAATGCGATCTGCAATATCTATAAGCTTTAAATCATGAGTAGAATTAATAACAGTCACTCCAGTCTCTTGACATAATTCGCGTAATAATTCTACAATTTGAAATCCAGTAGCAAGGTCAAGATTACCTGTAGGTTCATCAGCTAATATTAAACTAGGTTCACCAGCTAAAGCGCGCGCAATAGCTACTCGTTGCTGCTGTCCCCCTGATAATTCATCTGGAGTATGATTTAATCTATCCCCCAACCCCACGCGCTTTAAAATGCTTTCAGCTCGTCTTTTCCGCTCTTCACGAGAGTAATTTTGGAATACTAAAGGAAGAGAGACATTTTCTAAAGCAGTTATTACAGGAACAAGATTGAAAGTCTGGAAAATGAACCCAATCTTATATGATCTTAAAGAAGCGAGCTGTTTCTTATTCAAACTTGATAATGGAACATCTTCAAAGTAAACCTCTCCCTCTGTAGGTACATCCAGAGCTCCAACCATGTTCAAAAAAGTCGTTTTTCCAGAGCCGGATGGACCCATAATAACATGAAATTCACCGCGGGGAATTTGTAGGTTTATGCCTCGGAGAGCTTGAACTTCCTCTGTCCCCATCATGAAAATTTTTTTAACATTTTCCATCCGAATTGTAATCTCTTCAGTCATCCTACTCACCTTATGATATTGCGCTAATTTGAACATCAGCACGATCTTCAATACGGTCTACTCGTCCATCACGAACCCAAATAATTCTATCACTAATATTAATCATTTTTAAATCGTGTGTTGCCGTGATTATCGTGGTTCCCTGTTCCAAATTCAATTTTTTTAATAAGTCAATAACCTCAAGACCTGTTGCAAGATCTAAATTTGCTGTCGGTTCATCAGCTAGCACAATTGCAGGATCATTCGCTAATGCCCTCGCAATTGCAACTCTTTGCTGTTGGCCACCACTTAATTGTCCAGGTTTATTTTTCATTCGATGTTCAAGACCTACTATCCTTAAAAGCTCTTTAGATTTCTTTCTTCTTTCTTCACGAGGAAGTCCTGCGAATACCATGGGTGTTTCAACGTTTTCTTGTGCAGAGAATGCCAAAAGCAGGTTAAAAGTTTGAAAAATATATCCAATTTTACGATTACGTAACCAAGCCAATTCATAAGCATCTAATTCAGCTATATCAACTTGATCTATGAAAATTTCGCCACTGTCAACAATATCAAGACCTCCGACAGCATTAAAAATAGTACTCTTTCCTGAACCACTCGGTCCCATTATACTAACATATTCTCCACGTTTTATCTTGAACGTGATCCCTTGAAGCGCGTGGATTTCTATTTTGCCCATCATATAGGTTTTATAGACATCAGATATTTCGACTACATATTCAGTTAAGCTCACGCTGGGAACAGCTCCTAATTTTCATATCGAAGGGCTTCTGCTGGAGATAGATTTGCTGCACGTTTCGCAGGAATGAATGTTGCTAATGCAGTTAATGCAACAGAGATAACTAAGCAAAATCCAAATAGAAGTATTAAAACAGATAAATTCTCCATTAATACTGGATAAAGGTCTTCAAAGCTAAATCGATTCAAATTAATAGCTATACCCATAGAAATACCAATGAAAGAGCCTAAGGTACCTCCTAGAATCCCTAGCATTAATGCCTCAGCAATAAACAGCCTTACAATATGAGAATCTAATCCTCCAATACATTTATATACGCCAATCTCCTTTACTCTCTCATTTACTGCCATTAACATAGAATTGGTAATACCTCCGAAACAAACAATTAATGAAATCCCGACTAACCAATATTGATATGCTTCGACACCTGTTTCCGCCCGCATGAGACCTAAAGTAAGTGAATTAGTTAATAATGCCGACATGAAGGCAATTCCAAGGATTATTCCCAAAGCGGTAATAACTGAACGAAAGAACCTTCGTCTTATATTTGAAAATGACAGATATAATACATCAGAGAGTGGAAAATGAGGTTCAGGTAAATCTAAACTCAACTGAGAACCTCCTTCTGTGATTCTGGTTTCTTCGAAATAGCGCCTCTCTTTACCTTATCCCATCGAACTGATTTTTCTGTAATATCGATTAAATGTTGTTTTAGAATTTTCACTGTCATTTCACTAGACATACGAGTTGCATTCCAAGTTACAAAAGGAGCATAAAACCTCCCCTTTTTGAACTTAATTTCACCCGTTTCTGTTACATTAAACTTCAAAAATCCCAATTCTCGCAAATAGCAATATTCATTAGGACAGAGAATATCTATTTCTTCCATTTCTTTTTTCAGATAGAGTAGAAGATAATTTCTGTAATCTTCAATTGTATATCCACATGGACACTGAACAGCAGTTTCAGACATACTTACCGCCTTATGTTTAGCTTCAGCTCCTTAATAGATTCGGTCTTGAAGCCTAGAAATGAATCAATCTGTTTAAAACAAGATAGTATTTACCTCCCTATGTTGTTTAAAAGTTATTTGTCATAAAGGTCAATAAAATATGTATTTCCTATATGGGTTAAGTAAAGGAGAAGCGAATTCCTATTGAATTGGACTATATATAGAATAATGAGAAGGATAATATATTTAGCATGATCTGCTGCTTTCAATAATCGACCAAAACGAAATTCTCAAAAGATACAATACAATCATTCATAACTTTCAAACCTCAGGCTTTTGATCTTTTGTCAGTAAAATTATAAACGTCTTTAAATTCCCTAAGATTAAGAAAATGAAATATCAGAAACTAGGATGGGATCATTTAATTGTCAGTGTTCCAACTGATTGGAGTCTTATATTTGATAAGAAACCTCCTGCAAAGAAAAAAATTGAAACAGGGTTTATTGGATTTAGAGATTCTTCAACTAAAAGACTAGAAATCAGTTGGGCCATAATCAAGAAAAAACCTCCTGAACCCAAAAAAGTTTTAGGGGATCTCTTTAAAACATTAAAAAAAGATAATAAAGGCATCAAAATTAGAAACGAAGGGGAGAAAAAAGTTAATGCTCATAATGGTTACTATATTTATTGGGATCTAGAGAAAGGCGATTCACAGGGTTACCTCCTCAGCTGGGTTTGTCATAAAACTCAACGTGTTATAATATGTGCCAGTCAATATCAAAACAAGGAAAAAGATGTATTTAAACCCTTAATAACGGAAATCATGACAGGTTTAATTTGTCATTCAGAGGAAAAATATTTATTATGGTCTGCTCCGAATCTAAATGTTTATACGCCTGCATTTGAGATGAATTTATTGAATCGGAAATTTTTGATCGGATTAACTTTTTTAGAATTGAGTAAAGCAGACTTGGAGGTTTATGCATATCGTATTGGATTGGCCAATCAAAAAATTGATGATTCAAATAAATTACCTGAATGGTTTCCTGAATATGCAAAAAATAATTTACCCAATATTCCCTCGAATTATAAACCAACACCTGATTTTTCTAATTTAGTTTACAAGAAAAAAATTGAAGTAAAAAAATTAATTCAATGTTCTGATTCAAAAATGCCTTTAAAAACGCGGAAAGGATACTTTGAGACTTATTTATGGCTTAATCAGGAGAAAAATGATATCTACTGTATTATTTTTCGCTTAGATAAACAACCTGAATCAGATTTGCATACTCAAATTGAAGAAATTATTAAATATGCAATTAACTTCAATTAATCCTTTATCTATTGGGATCGATGAGTATTTTATCAATCGCTCCATCTTTCAGCTTTTCTTTTCCTACAATTTCCTTTGGTATTAAGAAACCGATGATGTGCCGTTCTGTTAGACTTAAAATATACTGTTGGACCGATACTTCAACTTCTGTGGGAGTAAGCTTGAATTCATCTTGAAATTCTTGAAATATATCTTTAATTCGATGGTTACCATCACATCGTTTAAATACATCCATTCCTAGTCTATCTAGCATAATTTTCCGTGTATTAGGCGTAGGAAATAATCGTTTGATTAGAGATTTCTTCTTAATCTCTTGAATATCAATCTCTAAAAGCATCTCAACATCCGTACGTTTCAAAATCTTCACATTAGGGCTAATTACAGGTCTAAGCTTCAGAAACTCTTCTTTGGTAACATTTAAAGCTTTTATATTGCCTTTTTGATCTCTAATGAGTTTTGATTGCTCCTTATTATTAGTCAATCTTAATACTCCCATCTTGGTTATAATTTTTTAATTATTTAGAAAAAAGGAGAAGAAGAAATCCTATTTCTTCTTTTTAGATGTTGATCGATGAATTAGTGGAATCATTCCTAAACCTAAAAGTAACTCAATCAAGAAGAATCCACTTGCTGTTCCAGTTGTTGTTGTAGTAGTAGTAGTAGTGGAAGTGAAAGGAGGTTGGGGAACTTGTGGAGGTGGAACAGTTATTGGAGGGCATACTGGTATCGAGTCTGTAAATTCTATCGGAGTCTCAGTATAAACAGAGAGAAATCGTGTCGAATTCCTCTTCAGGTTATATACTACATCGAGAACTTGTATTCCATCCTGTATATATGAATTGTAGAGAATTCCGCCCGATAATTGGTATGAAGGCCCATTTTGCATGTAAAATCGCAAGTGGGCATTCTTAAAGTCCTGATTGAAGCAATTCCGAATAGCTGCAGCTTGAGATGTCTGAGTTCCATCATTTTCAACTTGGAAGTATTCTTTTACTCCTCCTATAGGATTCGAGGGGGCATAATAAGCAGTGAGATTTGCGGGTACATAACTAAAATTAATCATTTCATTATTAGCAATGTTTACAATCCGGAATCCGGGATTATCGCCCACAGCTTCTGTAGTACCTATGTGATGAAGGTCTCCAGTCTTATCGTATTTATCAAAATGTAAATGTCCATGAAAATGTGCTGCTGCACCAATAGATTGCAGTTTGGATATTATTGCATTTCTTTCTGCATCCCCTTGAATAACTTCTTCACCAGGTACCCCATATGTCGATAAAGGATGGTGAAACATTAGGAATTTCAAGTCTGCTGAAGCTACTTCATCTAAAGCGTCCATGACAAATTCATAATTAGCTATACCATCATCTTTTTCATCGTTAAACTGTAACGAATGGCTATCACCTCTTACAATAGCATGACTTCCATAGTAAAATATTCCCCTCGTTGACCCGATTATATTTAACCAAGTGCCTTTTCCACATCCCCACTCATAATTTCCAGAGGACGCCGTACCTTCAAAATCTCCATGATTTCCCATTGTTAAAACAACAGGAGCGTTTTCTAAATAGAGATTACACCATTTTCTGAAATTTAACAAGGCTATCTCATCAGTCCATTCAGTCAAATCTCCTGCAACAAGAATAAATTCTGGATTAAGTAGATTAACTTCTTTCAGAACGTCTGTAAGATTCCCAATTCCGCTCTCTTCATTTCGATAAGCATATCCAGCTGATCCATCACGATGGATTTGCGGATCGGCCAATATGATGAATTTATATTCAGCTTTAAATTCCTCTATTAACTTGATAGAATTTGGTTCCCAATCAAATCTTTCATTTCCGTTAACTTTGCATGAAATATTCGTATCATAAAGTCCTAATTTCGCAGGAGCGGAGAACGTGAGAGCCCAGATCGCGTTAGTAACATCATAATTTGTTGTTAATGCTGGTTCGAAGAGATCATCTACGTTTTCTAATGTTATATACCACTCAGTGGAAATAACGGGGGCATCAACCTTTATCATAATTTCAGATCCATTCAATGTGATAAGAGGTTCAGCAAAAGATGGCGTAATAATTCGGATGCGTTCTGTTTTTAGTAACGAGTTAATAAGCCAATAATTACCGTTATTATTATCTCGGTCGCCATTTTGATTTTCAAAATACACCACTAAAAAATCTGGCCTTTCATTCAAAATAATTGAAATTGTCCAAATACCCCCGACATCATTCATGGGAGTTTTGACAAAACGATCTGCTGTAATATCATGTAAAACTGTACCAACTGGCCACATTTCCATGGAAGGAGGGACTGCTCCAAATTCTTTCCCTGTTAAGTTTTGATTCCCTTTTACATGCATACCCCAAATCATATAAACTCGGGTAGGTGTACTAGAGAATGCAGTATCTGCAGCGGATGGATCATATGTAATCGTTATCATATCTCCAATATCTGGAGTGCTAGGAGTCCATTCTACTGGATTTTGAGCCAAATTCTTAGAAGTGTCAGCTAAAATTATTTCAGATTTAAAAAATATTATTAGATTTAATGCGATAAACAAGAATAAGGCAAAAATTACGCGTTTTTTGGTGATCATAATCCTTAAATTCCTTATATTTCCTTTTTATCCAATAATAGAATTTGTATACTAATTCTCTAATTATAATTTCTTAACTATTCCTCATAGTCAAAACTGCCTCAACTTGAGTAAAGGAAAAAGAGATTTCAATATAAACTATTCAAAGGAGAGTTTGAATTAATTTATAGTTCTTGCTATTTATTAACCAAATTGATTGGGAACCTGAGTAGCGGAGGTCGATTTATGCCATTAATAATTTCAATTCTTCAGTTACTGTAGTTCTATACTTTCAAAAGGTATTGAATTCTTTTGATTATACAATTGAGCTACCTAAAGACTCTTTAACCTATCCACCTGGTGATCCATGGGAAATGGAATCTTTCCAAGTCCAATCCCAAACATCCTGCTCGGTTAAAGTTTCTTTTTCTACAATCATTCTGTGTATTCTTTTCAATAGAGCATGATGGCGGATTTCATCATTCAAGATGGCTTTAATGACTGCTTTCTCTCGCTCATCTTCTAACTGTTCCCAAATATCTTTATAAGAATCAATAGCTTGTTCTTCGAGACGGATGTGTTCTTCAAGATTAAATTTCAATTGATCAGTTATTTCCTCTCTAAGAAGGGGGGTTGTTCCAATATTCAATGCTATTAAAGCGTCCAATAACGAAGCATGTTTCGTACTGTCTTTTGCAATTCCTAGTATCAATTCACGCACAGTAATATTTTTCATATCCACAACAGCTGCTTCTGCTGCTTCAACAATCTTTTTTTCTAACTCTATTTGCTTTTTATAAAAATTAACTCTTTCATCTTTATTCATTTGAAGGTCTCCATTCTTAATTCTAATTGATTCTAGCTTATTATCAATTCTCATTTCCTTTTTTTATTTCTGGTGGAACTGAAAAAAGGATTTTACTAGTGCTTATTTTAATCGGGTAATTTTTGAGTTGACATTCAATTTGGCTGTTCACTGGTTTTATGTATGAACGGAGACTATTTACATTATATTCGTTGATTTCAGATCTATAATACATAGTTCCCATACTCAAACTCAAATATCATGAATCCACCTCCCTATAAAAAAAGAAATGAAATTATTAAAACGGTAAACGTAAACAAACTAGATTTTTTAAATCCTTTTAGAGTGAATAATAAAGAATCACCTGCTTCTTGGTCTGAAGTATCTTCTAACATAGAATTATCCTTCCTTAATATTAAGGAATTAAGAAAAAATGGAGAGAGTGGGAATAAAAAAGTTTGCATTTTAGATTTTTGCCTAAAAAAGGGGAAATTTGCACGTGAAAATTTATTGGGAAACTATTCTAGAGGAACATCAGGAAAAGCGACAATTCGAGCAAATGAGGATTCAAGTTCTATCCCTTTTATCGGAAAACAACCTATCCATGTACGTTTGTTTTTCAGAAGAGGATCATCTGGAATCCAGAGATTTTCTGCATGAATAACACCTTTAGGGAATAGATCTAGATGCATAATTTGATAAAACTTCTCTGGGGGAAACATCTCATCCCAAGATTTGACCCCATACTTAGTAATCAATTTACGTTCGGCTTCGAGAAATTTCTTAGGATGCCAATCACGTATTATTGTATTCATTGGATGATCTGCACTTCCGCAGTCAACACCAATCCATTTAAATTCCATATCAATTGCCCATTGCGGAAAATCTGCATTTGGACCAGGATGTTTCACAAAGTACCTTACTTCATCCGATTCTGGTTGATCCCACGCATATCGCTGAAATCCAGTCTTAATTAGCAATATATCACCCTTTCTAATATCCGCTCGTTCCATTAGCATCTCAGGGGAATATAAATCATAATCATCTACATCATTAGAAAGATCAACAACGACCCCTGGCCCACAAAATTCTTCTAATGCCATTTCCCCAATCGTACGACCCGCTGCAAAGAAATGGATTTCTCCATCTATGTGTGTACCCACATGATTGCTTGTTTTTATGATTTGCCCATTTGCACCTTGTCCCATATGAGCTCCGGCAATTCTTTTGAAGTATTGTACTTGCAATGGCATGTAACTTGGCCAAGGAGGTGTATGTATACTTAAACGCTGTGTTAAGTCAAACATTCGAAAGTTCATGGTTTATCCCTTACACATTTTCTATTTATCTTATTTATAGCAAAAAAAGAAATAAAGCATAAGTATTATCATTGAATT
The DNA here is from genome assembly GCA_011364965.1 of Candidatus Heimdallarchaeota archaeon. Taxonomy (GTDB): domain Archaea; phylum Asgardarchaeota; class Heimdallarchaeia; order Hodarchaeales; family Hodarchaeaceae; genus Hodarchaeum. Next base: position 470,629 of record RDOB01000002.1, on the reverse strand, counting down.
TAATTAGTCTAAAGCTTTTCATTAAACTAATTTATTTCTTTTTTTGGTTGAATTACATGAATTCTAAGGTTCTGGTAATTGGTGAAAAACCATCCCAAGTAAAAACCATTGCCCAAGCAATTTTTTCAACCAGTTCTCTGGAAAAATCAGCTGATTACATCTATATCCGAAAAGGAGTACTTAATGGTAAGAAGTTGGAGTTACTCCCACTAGTTGGCCATATCACATCAATTGATACAACATCTGAATATAATTGGGGAAAATGTGAACCTCTAGAGATTGTAAAAAGCAATAAATCATTGATTATTAATGAAAATGAGGTTTTCCAGAAATTAATAAGTCAAAAGGCAAAAATAGCTTCAGAACTATGGTTAGCAACTGATCCTGACTCTGAGGGGGACAATATCGCCCTTGAAGCATACAGAATTGCCACTCGTGTAAATCCTTCGCTTAAGAAAAATACTAGTCGCATTTGGAATTCCTCATTAACCCAAACAGAAATTTTGCGTGCGTTTAACGATCTAAAAAAATGGGACCAAGCTCTAGCTATAGCTGTGGAAGGAAGGAGGTTCGTAGACGCATGGGTGGGTTTTGCTGGAACGCGGGAAGTAACCAAAGCTGCTAGGCAAATACAGCTCCAGAAAGGAAAAGGAGTACTCTCAGTCGGACGAGTACAATTGCCAACTTTGAAACTTATAATAGATCGTGATAGAGAAAGAATTGAATTTCAATATACTGATAAGCATAATCTTTTTGCTGATATATTAGATGATTCCAGAAACAAGGTCATTTTAAGTGTAAAACATTTAGGATCTCCTTTTAGCGATATTAAAGAATTAAATAAAATATTAATAAGGATTGAAGGATCTAGAACTGGTCTAGTTAAGGACTTTTCTACTAGAGTAACCAAAATCCCACCTCCACGGCCTCTTAACACTACTGATGCTCTTGGAATTCTCACTAAGGAATTAAAAGTCAAAGCAGAATCTGCTTTGAATCTTCTAACAGATTTGTATGAAGAAGGATTTATTTCCTATCCTAGAACAGAGAATAGACGATTCAAAGATAATTTCCCCCACGTTCCCATATTAGAAAAACTCTCAAAACATTCACCATTCAAGGATTTTCTCCTAAAAATAGATAACCCTACTCAGGTACGCGTTAATGGGAGAAAAATCGGAGTTGAAGATCATGATCCGATTCATCCAACTGGAAATATTCCAAAAAACTCCCAAAAGATAACCGAGCTGCACATTAAATCATGGGATTATATCTCACGCTATTATATAGGTATGTTTATGCCAGACCTAATACAAGAACGAGGTCAGGTATTAATTTTAATTAAAGAGGAACGTTTTGGACAAGAATACCAACAAACTACTAATAAAGGATGGGTGGAATCAATTTATTGGAGAAAACCAAAAGAAACCTCTAAATTTGGATTTCTTATTGATCAAATTGTTCAAATAGGAAATTTAAGGAAATTAAAATTTAAAACCTCTCCACCTCCTAGATGGTCTGATGCTGCACTCCTCAAAAGATTGGAGCTATTGAAAATCGGTACCAAATCGTCTCGTCCTGATATTATTAAAAAATTGGAAGTTAGAGGATATATACATCGAGACAAAACCTCTCTTGAGAGTACCCAGTTAGGTGTTTCGATAATTCAAGTTCTTGAGACTATTTGGCCAGACCTAGTAACCCCAAATTTTACACGTATGGTTGAACAGAAGATGGATGAAGTAGCTTCTCATCAAGCTAGCTATGAGGATATGTTGGAATCAATACGGAAAGAATATATTCAATTACATGAAAGACTTATAGCTCATATCCCAGAACTAAAAGCAGTATTAACTAATCCTAAATTGAACTCCTCATCTATTAACCAAGCTAACATCTGTCCTGCTTGTGGAAGCGGAATCGTTGTTGAGAGGAGAAATTCAAAGACAGGTGAAATATTCTATGGATGTAATCGGTTCCCCGAATGTAAATGGACTAAGTCTCTAAATACGAGTGTCCCAAAGGAAGTTACTATATTAAATGATATTGTAGGACCTTGTCCCAAATGCAATGGAAACTTAATTCTTAAGAAAGTAAAGATATACAAAATTGTAGGTTGTACAAACTATCCTACCTGTAAGACCTCATATTTCCTTCCAAAGAAAGGAAGATTATATCTTTTAAAGAAAAAATGCCCTAAATGCAATCGACGTGTATTTAACTATATTAATTCAAATAAAAAAACAGAAAAATATGTAAAAACGACTATTTGTGCTATATGCGGTAAAATTCCTTCTAATAAATTAATTTGATAGGAATGCCTTATCCCTCAAAATCCTTTTTCTGGGTAATCCCAGAAGCACTTTTGAAATTTTTTTACAATTTCCTTAGATAAAACTTATTCTGGAAGTTTATCTTAATGGGATTCGCAGCAATAGAGAAAAAAATCTCCAGTGTTGGAATAGATATTGGAACAAGTACTTCCCATCTTATATTCTCAGAGTTAACATTGAGGAAGGATCCTAACTCGCGTACAGAGAAATATTTTGTCTCAGAAAGAACAATTAAATATCGTGGTACAATATTCTTTACACCACTTAAGGGATTAAATAACGAAATTGATGTGGACAGATTAATTCAACAGTTTTTACAAGAATATGAAAATGCAGGAGTTAAAGTAACAGATGTTGATACAGGTGCCTGTATAATAACTGGTGAGTCAGCAAAAAAGGAAAATGCAGAGAAAATTGTGAACAAATTAGCTAAAGAAGCTGGAAAATTTGTTGCAAGCACTGCTGGACCAAATTTTGAAGCAATAATTTCAGCATATGGGTCTGGCGCAGTAAACTACTCAAAAGAAAATCAATGTTTTGTTATTCATACTGATGTTGGAGGGGGAACATCCAATATTGCAGTAATTAACGATGGACAAATTCTATCCACAGCATGTATAAATGTTGGGGGTCGTTTAATTGCCTTTGATGATAATAATATTATAACCCGCCTCGAACCTGCTGGTGAAATGATTTTAAAAGAATGTAACATTAATTCAGGATTAGGTAAATCAATTAATGAGGAACAGAAATCTATTATTGCCAGAAAATTAGCGGATTCATTATTAGAAGTAATAAGTGACAAGAACATCTCTGAAATAACACAAAAATTAATGATGACTCCTCTAATACCAAAAGAACATATACAAAAAAATCATAACTGGAGTTTTTCTGGAGGTGTAGCAGAATACATATATCAAAAGACGAAAGTGGATTATCAAGATATTGGTTTAAACCTTGGACAAACAATAAGGACCTTAATGTTTGAATCTAATTACTCATTGATCGAAGCTCCAGAAAAAATCCGCGCAACTGTAATTGGTGCAAGTGAGTATACCTTGCAGGTTTCAGGATCTACTACCTTTATGTCAAAAAAGATACCTAGATCAATTTTTCCCATCAGGAATCTGCCTATTGTAACCCCACAAATCGATAGAGAAGCTTTATCAATTGAGTATGTTAAGACACAAATTATCAGCAGTCTACAAAGATTAGATATAACTGAGGGCGATGAAACTATTGCATTAGCATTCCATGATCCAGTACGGACGGTTTATGATAAATTAGCGATCTTTGGCAAAGGTATTGTATCCGCTTTACCAAAAACCATTGCTAAGAATAAAACAATAATATTAGTGTTCGATACAGATTGTGGTAATAGTGTTGGAAATGTTTTGATAAGAGAAACAGGAATTACAAATAATGTTATATCAATTGATGAAATCTCGCTTAAAGAAGGAGATTTTATCGATATTGGGGAACCAATTGTAGAAGATCGAGTTTTTCCAGTTGTTATAAAATCGCTTGTATTCGGATAAAAAACGAGGATTCTATCAAATGCAAACCATTGGTATATTATCAGATACACACATTCCTAGAACAGGAAGCTTATTGCCATCCGAAGTTATTTCAACATTCAAAGATGCACATGTTTCATTGATTATACATGCAGGGGATTTTGAGGATTTATCTTTTATCAATGACCTGCAGGAAATCGCGCCAGTCAGAGCTGTACATGGAAATATGTGTAATTCAGATGTTCGCTCTAAATATCCCGCAATTGATACTCTTCGTGTTGAAGAATTAACAATTGGGATTACTCACGGTTATGGAGGTCCAGAGGGATTCTATGATAGAATATTAAACATCTTTAAAAATTTTAAGAATCTAGATATTATAATCTGTGGACATACTCATAAACCAGAGGCATTTCGTGTTGGAGAAAAACAAAAAATTCAAATAATCAATCCTGGATCTCCTACTGATAAAAAATTTTCTAAAGAGAATACGATAGTTCTTCTAACAATTGAAGAAAGAAAATATGACGTAAGATTTATTGTCATATCTTGACCTTTTTGGTCTCTAATGTCATTCTCTTTCGTGGAAAAACGAAAAATATATTGTAGGATATGCTTTTCCAATCGCTTATCCAATTAATATTATCTAATATTATAATATGTAAATTTAAATTGGTAGTTATCTATATGGAGCAATGGTTATTAGTAAGCCAATAAATAATAAGACAAACGTAAGAGCCATATAAATTGATGCTGCTTTAAAGAGTTTAAATGTTCTAGGAGTAGTAGGCGATGAAAGATTTCTTAGAGCAATAGCTAGAATATATGAACCAAAAAAAAGTAATGGAATTAACCATATTAATTCAATCTCTAATAAAAATCCAGTAATAATGGTTAAAATGGCTGAAATGATTGCTGATAAAGTAATTATTCGGATTGTTTGTCTTTCACCACTTGCAACAGGCCACATTGGTATTTTTGCTTTTGTATAATCTCTCAAATTTATTGGTAGAAGAGCTAAAGTGAGAATGTGTAATGGAATCCATGCTACTACAAATAACCCGAGCAAAATACCAATTAAATCAACACTATTTATAACAGCTGTCCTTCCAGCTAACGCAGGTAAACCTCCAGCAATACCTCCAAATATTATGGAATATTTGGTTCTTCTTTTGAGAATTAGGGAATAGATAATAACATCAAAAAAAAATCCTAGAAAAATCACAAATGTTGTCAAAATATTAAGATACAACAAAGAGAATATAAGACCTGCTCCAATAAAAAAGAAACCATGCTTTAGAACTGTGGATGGAGCAATTTTTCCACTGGGAAGAGGTCGATTTTGTGTTCTTTCCATAATAGCATCAATATCACGATCAATATACATATTAAACAAGGTACTCCCCGATACAGCTAATGTAACGGAGATAAAAACCCATAAAAATGTAAAAATATCGAATGTGAATTGTAAAGCAGTTATCAGATATGCAAAAACTGTTGTATAGACTAATAAAATTGTTTGTTTAGCCTTTATCAAATGCAAATACATTTGAAAAGATAAAAAAAGAAAAGGGGATCTTTTGTTATTTGCATTATCCCCATTAATTGTTGTCATTTCGGCATCCTTTACGATTTTATTAATCATTCGGGAAATGCATGGATATCTCGTCTTCCGTTGATGATTTGAATCAATTCATAGAAGCAGAAGATGACAAGTGCTATGCCAATAAGAAGTATTCCAAAATCTAAAAGGAGGGGTAGCCATGGAGCATTCACTTGCCAGAATTCCTGCACGTCAACGTACAACTCGTGATTATTTGCCCAATTCTGATCAAGGTGGGGAACATAGAGATAAAGCATTCCAGAAAGGAAAGCGAAAATACTTCCTGCCAGCATTAGCCATCCCATTACCTTACGTGTCTTACCTTCTATACGAAGAATATCAACGAAGAGTAAGAATAATATAACAGCTGATAAAGCTCCTAAAATGTGCCAGTGACCACGAGCAACAGTAGTTTCAACTGCAAGAGGACCCGATCGGAACGACAAAAATGGAAGAACTCTAGCTAGCACAGATTCATCATATAGACTTAATGCTAGGAAGATACCACTAAATGTCATCACGATATTTACCCATAAGAATAGGAAATAGAGAGTAAATTTAACAGGATCTTTGAATATTACTTTTATACGGGTACCCCAAGTAGCTGATTCATAAGCATCACCCAGTTCTTTCCTAGCGATTTTATTCCAACCCATAAGGGCCAACATCGCGCCTACAGTGACGAGAATTGCTGCTCCGACATAGATTAAGTAGTGCATATCAAATGGCCATTCCTGTAAAATTCCAAATGTGACTATTGGAACGACAGATTTGAAGGTAACAAACCAACAACCCAATGACATAAAAAAAGCCCCAGGAATCGCTAGAATCATAGCTAGCAGATGCCATTTTCCTTTAGGCATATCACCCATTGTATATCTGAATACCACAAGGAGGATGACAACATCGATTTGACCCAACATTGCATGTAAGTGGCCTTTAATCCCATCTACAAAGAGATCTGCGACCAAATAGGGATAAGGAAGCTCTGTTATAGGATCTCGAAGGAAATATTCTGCTAAGAATGCAGACATCTCATCAACGCCAAAATAAGCTCCGATTGCTGCTCCAAGAAATACTGTCACTAAGATACAAATAGTTATCGTTACTAAAGCTAATTGCTCAAATAAAATATTATTTTTATTTTCTTGTTTAGTCCAATTCTTAGGAAAATTTTTGGACGGAAAGACAGCAATAAGGAGGATAACACCTGCATAAAAACAGAGTGATAATCCTACTAGGTATAAACCGTGTATTATCCAAGCTTCAGTGAAAAAGTAAGCATATAACATTCCAGCTCCTGATGCTAAAAGACTTCCGAAAAATAATGGCCATTTAATTCGGGATTTTAATTTTTCTCGGACATCGCAGTACTCTAATACAAAGTATGTACAAATTGCAAGGAAAGGCACCGTTATTGCATGATACAATAGCACAACACGGGCAGAAAACGCCATTAAATCTTCAGTAGAGCCACTAAAGTAAAATGGTAGTAATGGTGCTCCAAGAAGGTCCACGACTGGTTTAGAAAAAGTTGAAAGAAAGAGGGTGATCACAAATAAATATACAATAGTGAAGGTGATCATTCCTTTGAAAGTTCCGCCATAGAATAGCTTATATTTCAACCAATTCCATTTACCATCTTTAGTTACATTCATCTCGATTGAATTCATAATTATACCTCTTATTTAGTAGATAACTCTGCTAGACTGAATTTTTGAATAAATGCGTTCTGAGATCCGGGTTATTAATCCAAGGACAATAGAAAATAAACCACAATAGAATTGAAGCGCTTCAAAGTCATATCCTACGTTTACTCCATCAATGATATGTGTTGCAGGCATGATGAATGGCTGTAGTATCATAACAACTCCAAAACCAAATAAAATAAACGCCAATTGGGCTAATCCTGTTCCTAAATCTGAAGAACCTCCTATAGCTGAACTATTACTTTTGATGGTATTTTGGATTTCAGTTCGTATTTTTGGAATCACAAGGACAATAAATAAAACCAAATTTATTATAGTTCGAAACCATGAAGGAGTAAATCTCATGCCAGAATTGCCATAACTTGCCCAATATTCGTATAATAGGATTCCCACAGGAATTGCGCCGCCCAAGATTCCAATAACGCTATTTGAGAGAGCTATCTTGTAAAACCAATCTTTCCCACCTGATAAAGCCCAAATTAAAACTATCCATAAAATTGCTGTAAACCAAGTGGCAATATAAGCTATAATGAAGATAATTTGTAAATCTCCAATAATTGAAAATGATGGATTTCTCCACCAAATAGGATCGAATGTAGTACAGGTACTTCCAATTCCGCTTACAATACCAATTGCTATAGCAGCACCGATTAAAATATATAGAATTTTTATACTGATCTTACTTTTTTTAAATCCACCTATGAAATTCATACTAAACCATCCTTTAGTTATATTATATATCAAAAAGCTCAGGTTTCTTTTTTACTCGTTTATTTAATATTAATTTCGTAAATTTTTTCTAAGAAGAATGCTACAACATCAGGTATGAATGTTTTATATATATTTGGTTGATCTGGAGTTAAATATCTATTTAGGAAGCAACTAACTAAAAAGTAAGGTAATAGAAGAAGAATTAAAAATATATCTTACCTTTAAAACTTAGATCAATTATGCTTATCTAGGCTCTAAGGAGACTAAATCTCCTTATGTTATAGTTTTTTCCTAATGATAGTTATACGCCAGTATTTTTGTATTTAATAAAAAAATATCCTATTAATTGCTAAACAAAAAATCCTTACTTTTTTATTACTTGCTATTAAAATTCTTACTCTATTCTTGGACACCCAAATGTATATATAAAGAATATTTTTCAATTCAATAGAATTTTACTATCTATTCTAAGAATTCCGAAAAAGGTGAGCAAGATTTGTTACAAAAAATTACCCGAACATCTCTTTTAATCTCAATAATTCTTTTTTCCATATTTTTGGTTGGTAGCATATTTTTAACAAATACAACTTTATTACTGAAAGCGAATCATAATGATGCAAAAGAGAATATGAATAATATTCACAATTCAGAAGTAATAATTCTATATGAATATAGAGTTGAAGATGCTTGTTGCGATCATACGGATTCTACCCCTCCTCTATTAACACTAATCTCCCCTGAACAATACTCAATTAATCTTGGAGGAACAATTATCTCCATAAAGATTACTGATGACAATTTTATGTATGAAATGTTACAAATTCTTTATTCATGGGATACAGCCTCGTCTAACAGCAGTCTTGAAGTCCACGACCTGAAAAGTGAGATCGATATCTATGAATTTACATTACCAGAAACTAATGGTTTACATACTTTATACCTTTATGCAGAAGATTATTCAAACAATTGGGTTTCAGGAGTATTTATCTTTAGAGTAGGTATCCCACCACCTATTGTCACACTTAATTATCCTACAAATAATTCAATCATCCTCGGTGGATCGACAATCGATTTCTCAATTGAAGATCCTAATGCACTTATATCTCAAGTATTGTATAATTGGGATAATGCACTAGTTAATGAGACTCTTGATGCTCCCTATGATATCACTCTTCCTGCTGATGATTCGATCCATGATCTAAGACTCTACGCTGAAAATGACGCTGGATCCTGGGCTAATGTTTTCTATAGGTTTACGGCCACTTCAAATTCTAGCGAAGTTAGTATTGCGCCGACCAGTACAACCACCACTTCTTCTCCTCCTGCCCGTCGAACACCTGGATTTTTATTATCGACTTTTCTGATAACGTTAACTATAACGTTATGTCTCTACCAAAAACGACTACGTAAAAATCAAAGATCTAACCTTAGAAAGTAATTCAGAACTCTCCTAATTTTCTTTTTTCCTTTTTTCCATTAATATAGTATCAATTGAAATAATAAATACTTATTTAGTAATTTAGATATATTTAGTCTTGAATAAGCTCTTCAGCTACCAGTAATACGAAAGCAAGTATTATTACTCCATGAAAAAAAAGAATCAATAAATTTGTTATCATATAATTTATATCATTCATTAAAACCATATTCAACGAAACCTGTGTTTCAATAAGAACTGATGGAAGGACCAAAGGAAAGAATAAGATAGGAACAGCTAATGATTTTGATTTAGCATATAATGTCAAAAAAGCTACAATACATCCTGCAATAGTTAGATCTAAGGTACCTATCGTCAGAAAAATGAAATATACTAAAATATTAACTTGAAAGTCTATTTTTAAAAATATAATTGCTAAAATAAAAGCAAAGATCTCAATAAAACCTGTCATTAAAAATAAATATACAAATTTCGACAAAAATATTACTTGAGGTTTAATAGATAATGAAAGGAGACGATAAATCGAATTATTCTTAATTTCGCGAGAGAATATTGAAGTAAGTCCAAGCATCACAGAGAAAGTTATAATAAATAATAGACAAGTAATGGATATTCCATTTTTTGTTTCTAAAGGAGCATCTATAAAATTTAATAAAGCAGAAAAAATTAGGATTGAAGAAAAGGTAAATAAACCCATCGAATAAATGGTTTCTCTTTTTCTAAATTCTAATAACACATCTTTTCGGACTAAAATCAATATATCACTTATCATATTCGTTTTTCCCTCTCAAAATTAAGTAAAATGAGCTAGAAGGTGATTATATTCTGTTGGCATGAAAATTTTCTTAATTTTCCCTCTTTCAAGTAATACAATTTTACTACAAAGGTTATTTACGATGTTAAAATCATGTGAACAAAGAATCACAGTATTTTTTGATCCTTTATTGGTAATTAAATTTGAGAGGAATTTCTTATTTTCAGTATCTAATCCGCTAAAGGGTTCATCTAAAAGAAGTAGTAAAGGAAAATCTGGGGATATAGTTCTTAAAATCTCCAATTTTTTCATCATCCCAGTTGATAACTCGTAATAAGGACGGTCTATGAATAATTTCAATCCATATTGATCAATAATATCCTGAACTACTTTTTGGGGATGCTTTACTTGTTTTTTCATTCGCAGGAAAAAATGAAAATTTTCACGACCAGTTAAATCCTCATAAAAAAAAGGAGAATTTAACAGGATCCCTAAATTCTTCTTGAAAGAGTGAATCTCGTCATCAACTTGCCTATTAAAAAGCTCAATTATTCCTTCTGCGGGTTTTACTAGTAGAGCAATTATTTTCAGAAGTGTGCTCTTCCCAGCTCCATTATTTCCCACCAAACCTACAATTTCCCCTTGATTGATATCTAAGTTTATATTTTTCAAGGCTTGAACGAAACCATATGTTTTCGAAATATTAGTGAGTCTAACGACAGGTCTGGGAGGAGTATTCAAAGTTTATAATCATCTCCTCTGTGTTCTCAGTAAATAGTTAATTAAATACTATATGTTAATAAATAACTTAAAATTCCTCTATCAATCATCTTTCAAACTGCTTAATTCTTTTTTCAGTGATCCTAACTTATTGTGTATATAATATAGATATAAAAATAATATTATCCAAACAGTTATTGAGATAAAAAACATCAAGTTTAATTCAGATCCTAATAGTTCATCAATGAAATTTGCCATAATAACAACTCCTTGCTATTTAAAAAAAATTATTAAAACGCCTCCATTTTTATTTTTCGAATTTTTTTAAGTTTAAAGTCTATTTCATTTGTCCTATAGGTTAGATATACCAGTAATACGCAAATTGCACCAATTAAAAGAAAATTCAACATTAAAAGCATTCCTAATCCTTCTTCTAATGTTGTTTGTTGTGGAGGAGGGTGTAAAGCACCAACCACGTAGTTTGATAAAGGTACAGATGGAAAGCTTACAATTCCAAATATTGATGTTAATGTCCCTCGTTTTTCAGGATAATTTTCATCAAGCATCTCACGAAATATAAGTAATCCTATATAAGCCATCCACATTATTAACGTTGTTGTTTGTCTTGGCTCCCATTGCCAGAAGTACCCCCATTCGACATATGACCAAATCATTCCTACTAAAATTGTTATAGCTCCCGTAACTACACCCACTTGTGCTCCAGCAACAACTAAAAGATCAAAAAGAAAACTTTTTTTCCACAAATAAAGAATGCTACTTAATAATACAATTCCAAAACAAACATATGTAGAAAAAGCAAAAGAAACCATGTAAAAGATTGGACGTCCTGATACAGTAAATCCTTGAAATGATTTTATCGAGATATATACTAAAAAGAAGTTTATAATCATTAAACACGATAGAAAAAGCAAAAATATCCAAAATGGATTTTCTTTTAATCTACTAGCCATCAATTTCTTCTCCTATTTCAGCTCCTCCATCATATTTTGAGGGACATTTAGTACTGATCATAGAGGCCTTTAAAGTCCATACCCCAGAAATAGATGTTAGTTGTCCTTCAACAAGAATGGTTTTTCCGATCACGAATCCTCCGGGTTTAGTAACATTTATAGCTTCAATGTAAATAATCAAAGTTGCATTAGTTTGATCTTCAGGATCGTATAGTAAAAATCCTGAAGTATCTATTGTTCCCACAATACCTATTAATTGAATTTTATGATTTAATAATGATTCAGGTCTAGGATGGTCTATTAACTCTTTCACAGTAAATATTGGGATAGAAGTATTGAATAACAGAAAAAATAATGCGAATACACATACAGAAATAATCAATCCAGAGATAAGCAAATTTCTAGTTTTGATCATCCTTATCACCTTTATTTAAAGTCTCATCGGTTATTTCTTCCTCAATTTTGAAAATCTCCTTCAGGGAAAGAAACTTGCCAATTGTTAAAGGAAAAATCGCAAAGATAAGCAAGAAACACCCAATCCAAAGTAAATTTACATATGGAATAATTTTTATCTGAAGAGCAGAAAAATCGAACGTCCCATATATGGGATTCTCTGCAACATTCATTGTTATGATGTAAATGTCACTAAGAAAACTACTAATTATTGTCACTTGATGCCCTACACGATTAAAATGATCCACATAGAGTCTACTAATACCATATCCCAATACACGACCTCCTGAAGAGATAATGAACTCTGTATCATAATCTATGGCATGTAAACCAGACTCTGGTACTGTTTTTCTAAGATTTATAACTTCGATCCTCAATGTTGTCCCAGATATTTCCATATCTGTACCATTTTGAACTGTTATATTTGTTGTAAAAGATGTGTTGGCAGCAACTAATGCGCCAACAAGAATTATTAAGAAAGATAAATGCAACATTGTTTGAGATGATTTTCGAAGAAGGTTTTTTTCATCTTTTAATATTATATTTATAAATTCTATAATTAATCCTACTATCCCTAGAAACATGAGAGGTAATACTAAATTAGCTTTGATACTAGTTGTCCAAAATTCACCTAAAATGGTAATAATTGGATTATTTCCCCCTAACATTGACGCAAGAACACCATTATGATATAGAATGCCACTAATTGCAAATAAAATCCCTGCAACAACTCCACCTATTAATAATTGAAACTTTCGTCTAATAGCGATCTTTGGATAAAATGTACAGAAAAACTGAGCAATTAACATAACCCCGCCAAAAATGGTGATTACAGTATTGTAGAAAGGTTGGCTTATAGTAATGCTTGGAGAGATTCCCTTCGAACTCAAAGTAATTATATAACCTAAAAGGTCATAAATCACTGGTGCTATTAATCCTAATAGGATTATATAAGTACCTATTAAACCTGATATAAAAGATATTTTTAATGCGGTTGTCTGATGACGGGAAGCTGTAAAGTCCTCTTTACTCAACTCAATTGGGATTCTAAAAATTTCTCTATTTTTAATTCCTAGAATAAGAGGAAGAAGGAACGTTATCATTACACCTCCAAAGATGAAAAGTACCTTTTCGTCTGGGATGATTCTGAGAATAATACTCATTAAGAAGAAATCTTTAGGAATAAACATAGATAGAATCTTTTCTAGAGTACCACTAGGTACAAAAGCATGGACACTTGATACCACACCACTTCGTGTTAAGTAGGTAGTAAATAAGGTTCCAATATAACCCATACTTACTAAATAATTGCTTAGAAAATCTTTTTTCCGGAAAAATGGTTTGCCATGGAAATAAAAAGTTATGAAAAGCCAAGGTATTAATGAAGCAGTCTCAACAGGATCCCAAGCCCAGAATCCTCCCCAACCAAGAGTGATATAGGCCCAATAGGCCCCAAGAATAATACCTATACTCAAAGCAAGCCAAGCTAACGAGACTGTGAAATCAAAGAATCCATCAAGTTTTTCTTTACCTTCAAATTCTGGTACTTTACCATCTTCAAGAACGGAAAGCCTAGCGATCGCAATAACCATAGGGAGCAAACAAAGAGCATAACTTATGAAAATAATTGGTGGATGAATTACATTCCAGATATTCATCAATAAAGGATTCAATCCAAGTCCATCTAAAGGTACTTCCTTATTTAATTTAAAAGGATCATTAATTATTGTTAAAAAAACAAGTAAAGCTAAGTGGAGGGCAGCTAAGACGAAGCTACGCCAAAAAATGGCTTCATGTGCGAATTGTCTAAAGAGTATTCGAAAGCTGAAATAGATAATAGAAATTAAAAATGCCCAAAAGAAATAACTCCCAGGTTGACTACTCCAAATTGTTGACAATCGGAGGAAAAAATCCATTCTGCTATTCACATATTCGCTTACAAAATAAAAATTGAAATCTGTGGTTACAATTAAAAAAGCAAAATAGAAAAAAGAAATGAGGAGTGCTGAAGCTCCTATCAACAGACTAATTTCCGAATAAATCTCCCACTTCTCTAGGTATTTCCCGGCTAATACAAAAAATGCATCCAATAATAAAGCTAGAAATGCTACAATAAGAATAATTGCTCCTAAATCTATTCCAAAACCAATGTAAAACACGTCATTATCTCCTTATTACTTAAGTTCTTTTCGTACCACGCTTATTCAATCTTCTCATTTTCTTGTTACGAACTTCACGTATAACCTTTAATTTCTTCCGTGCACTCTTTTTCTTATATTCAACATAGGAATACAATCCAGTAGGGACAAATACACCGATAAAAAGTAAGAAAAATACAACTTGTGATAGAGGGAACGGAACCTCTAAGCTTCCTAAAATAGTAAAGGTATCTACATGGCTAAAACTAGGGTTCCATTCTAAATCTGATGACTCGAAATAATAGGTATAAGTTCCGGGTATAGGAAGCCCCTCAGGAAAGGTTATTTTCCATAAATGTACGTCAAATTGGTTAAGAAGTACGTTTTTAACGTCGCGTTCAGTAAGATAATAATGGATACGAACATATCTAACACTTCCTTGAGAGGGGATATCATTTGCAGTAACAATAATTGTAAATTCTTCGTTTACTGGTATTTCTATTCCAGGTAAAAATCCAAGCACTTGAACCTCAGGAGGCCATCTATCAAATTGCCAGAGGAAGGAGTAATCACCTCTAATAACTTGTTCATCATTGGCGTTGGTAATAATAATATTAAAGTTTATAGATGTTCCATCTTTATATGGAGGGTCAATATTACATATAAACATGTTTTTAACGAGATGTGGAACCATTTCTAATAATTTAAAATTACTTCCATCAATAGAGTAATTCAGAAAGACTGTTGAAATACCTACTGGATCAAAAGCTGCAATTAATAGAGAAACTTTATCTTGGGGACGTGGAGTAGTTGGTGACCAAATAACATTTAGGGCACTTGGTTTGCTATACAACCAGATATTTGCTAATGTATAAATACCTAATGATTGAGTAACAGTTACTTTCATTTTCCACGTTGCATCACCGCTTTGGGATCCGTCTGGATTTGCTAATTGGTAGTATCCACCATTAATTTGGTCATAAAGATTTGTATTGAGAATTTCGATCGTATCTAAAATAAGATTATAATATAGATCGTTATTTGTGAGCTTATAAGCTTTATCAAGTGCTTCAATTCCGTAAAATTGCCTTTCTGTAAATTTAGTTCTATCATCGGAGCTAAAATTACCCGAAGAACGTGTAGATATGAAACCTCCATAATCATTATCCCAGAAATTGAGTAATACAGTATTCAATAAAATAAAAAAGTCCTCATAATACTTCTGATCCTCTGTTACATTGTAGAGTTGAGCTAGAAATTCCAGAACAAGAGAATTAATGAAGAGGTCTGACGCCTCTGGATAAACTATTTCATGGTGACTATCCACACCTGTATAAAATAAATTCGTAGTGCTATTCCTACATGTTTCATTAATAATATCATAGATCCGGCAGGCTTTTGTTAAATATGTTGAATTGGTATCTATACGATAAAAATCGAGCAATGCAATTCCCATGATTGAATTATGATCTACTCGGAGAGATTGGGGTTCATATGGATCCCCTTGATATGGATTCACGATCAGAGGTAACCCAGTGTGTGATGTCACATAAATATAATAACCTTCAGAGTCATTCCAAGCTACTCTATCAATAAAATTCAATGTATCAATTGCTGTTTCACGATAAGAAGAGATTCCTGTTTCCTCATATAATGCTAAAAAAGCTTGAATGGCTTTTCCATGAATCCCTGGCTTTTTATATCTATCTGATGGACTAATAAAGAAACCGTCAAAATCTGGATCCCATAAATTATTAAGTAAGCCATTAGCTGTACTTTCCGCAATATTTAGCGCAAAATCACTTTCAGTCTGATTAATAACAGCTTCAGCAAGTTTTAACAACCCTAATATTGCTTGAGCATTATCATAGGTTCGTTTTTCAGAATTAATAGTAACCTCTCGCCATTCTTCATCAATAGAAAAATAGAATCCATTCGATACATTATCATATAAATTCTCAATAAGAAGATTTGCAATTTCGATCGAGAGATAAAGAAAGGTAGGAAAAATTACATCAGAATCACTTGCTCGAGTTAGTCTACTTAAACAAAGATCTTCAAAATTTTTTTGCTCTGTTTCAACGTTTATCTTATAATTTTTCTGGTTAGGTAGATTTTCATTTAGAAATTGCTGTGGTAAAATATGTGCATTATTTACTAAAAAAAAAGTGATTAATATTAACGCAAGAAAGGAATATTTTATAGGTCTTTTAACTTCTAAATGTTTTACGATAGTGTGAATCATGATTCAATCCATCTCTTTATTGAATACTACTCACCTGCAATAATATGGAACTTATTATATTGTTTATTAACCATATTTGTTTTAAACGGTGATATTAATTAATTTATTGGAATTTATTGGGAAAAAAATAATATGAGTGACTTAACTGACATCATTATTGGTTCTTCAAAAAGCAAATACCGAACCAAGATAAATTTTGATCACGACAGATAAAAAAAGCAATAGAACAGCAGAGATCTGCTGTTCTTGCTTAAGGATATCGATTTGATATACGCCAATCTAGCTAACGTCGTTTCCTTCGGAATACTATTACAACACTTAAGATGCTCATTACAGCAACTAAACCAATTGCGGATGTTGCAGCAGTAGTAGTGGTGGTGGTGGTTGCAGCAGTTGTAGTTGTGGTCGTAGTTGTGGTCGTAGTTGGAAGAGCTTCCAAAGCTTCTGTTGTTGCTTCATCTAGTTTTGTTAATGCTAGCGATAACTGCGATTCCTCAACAGCTGTACCTAATTCAGGATTGTGGAAAGTTAGAGCAGAACGTTCAGCTAATTCTTTAGCTTCTTCAATCAAAGCATAAGCGTTAGCTAGCTTCGCAGCATCAGCTCCTTCTGTTGTATTAGCTGTGTTGTATGCTAATTCGGCAGCTGCTAACTTAGTTTCATATTCAGCTCTCAAAGTGGCAACATCACCAAATTGGTCTAGATATGCAAGCATCTGAGCATAAACAGTGGAAGCATTTTCATAATGGCATACACCACAAGCATCTCCGGGTTCGGGTCCACCAAATACCCAACTGTGAACTAGTGCACCAGTCGTATTGGTAGCTGGAGTGTACGAGTAACCGTGACAATTAGTACAGCTTAATGCAGTATGATTGCTTGGATCTAGGAATGCTCCTGTACTAGTATTGAGATTGATATGATGACAAATACCACAGAGTTCATTGACAGTAGCTGCTCGTAGTTGGCTTCCACCTGGTCCAAAGGTTTCTCCTGTATAAGGGTTTGTCCATGGACTCATTTTATTTGACACATCACCTGCATTAACTGTTGAATCGTGTGGATCATGACAAGTAACGCAAGTAATGCGATAATATTCACCTGTTTCAAGATCGCTAACTTGCATGTAAGTACTCTGACCAATATAATACCAGTATCCAGTATAATGCAATAATACTTGTGTCGTGAGATCAGTACTCGCCAATAGGTCGTTTAGAGCGTTATAGTGACCACTTCGCGTATAGTGTAACCCTTGATTTCCACCAGCTAAGTGACAACTTGCACAATAGGTATGACTCAGACTGATTTCTCCAGGGTTCGGATGACATGCTGCACAAGAAACGCCAATGTCCCAAATGTTGCTTGTATAGCCTCCAAGTTCAGCAGATAGAGTAGTATTGAAATATAAGACTTCTCCAGTGGTCGCGTTTATAAGAGTAACATTGTACCATCGTGTTGTCATACAGCACTGTTGTCCAGAGGCGTTGAATAGCTGATTGTAAGTCCAATATGTAATGGTTGATGGTGGTGGTAATGTATTTGGAGTTCGCCAATAATGTGTACTATTAAATGATACCTTACTTCCGTTCAATAACGGATCTAACGGATCATATTCTCCGACTATTTGCGCGTGCCAAGTGGTGTTCCAGCCTGCAACTTCGTCAGGGTGGCAAGCAATGCAATCTTCTGGATACCAGGGTTCTGTAATTCCGGCATGAGGATCTTCTGCTGCTATTTTATATGTCGGCTTGAGAATTGTTACACCAAGACCTGCAGCAGTGCTTGTCCCAACGAAAACAATTGCTAACCAGTAGAGTAATATGACTCTACGACCGCTCCACTTACTCTGGCGCATTAATATTTCTTCTTCATTATTATTCATAAATAAACCGCCATAAAAGGGAACTATATCATTCAGTTACAGTATCGTAACTGGCACAATTGACCCTATGCGATACCTTAAGTATTTTTAAGTGAGAAACATGTTCGCACGTTACTCAAAAGTAACCAAAAAAGTGGGGTTTTTATTACCTAGTAATATTTATTAAGTAACAGCTAGATCTTTCTTAATTTCAAATATTCAAATAGATGTATTCAAATGTGAACATTTATTCATGAAGTAATGAAGGATCTCGTAATAATGAACGAAAATGATTTGAGAGATGAAACAATAGACCAAGAGGTAGATGAATGTGCTGCAATGCTTCCAATGAAGCTTTTAGGTAAAAAATGGATTGCTTATATCATATGTGGGTTATTATTAAACACTAAAATGTTTTTTTCAGACTTTCAGTCTGAAATTTTAGGTATACAAGGAGAAAAAATCTCAGCACGTGTTCTTTCGGAAGGTCTTTCTTTATTAGAAGAGAATGAAATTGTCAAACGAGAAGTATTAAGTGATAAAATCCCTGTTCGCGTTCAATACACATTAACCAAAAAGGGCGAGGATTTTAGTGTTATATTTGCCGTGTTAAAGGGATGGGGTATTAAATGGGGAGGAATTGAACAGAAAAAATGTCGTTCCTTCAGCTGTATTCATAATAGTGTAGCTATGATCGATTTGGATAAAGCACGTGAATTATTTCAATGGCATTATAATTCAAAATAAATGGTAAAGTGTCACTGTTAAAATTATTACTCCCTTAAGATTTCAGTTAACATCTGATTAGGTGAAATTTTCGTTTACACGTATTATTTTAAAAGAGCGTATATAATTCTATAATTGAAAAGCTTACAAAAAAAGTAGTGGGGTTAAAATAGCCCGCTAATTACTGGTATACCGATTTTCCATTTAGATGGTAACCCTAATCTCAAAACGAATGGCATTCCAACCACTAAAAGTAGGTAGGGGAGAATATCAAAAATAAATAATAGAGGATCCACATTTCTAGTCACAACAATAGTAATAGCTAATTAAACACCACTGAAAGATATTAGTAATTCTCCAATTCTGAAAAAAGCTTTTATTCATTCTGTTTCTTTTGTTAAGAATGCTGTATATAGGGGAAGAAATGAGATAATTAATCCCGATGGAATATGCACTGTCATTAGTGTAACTGAGGTCATTCTAGACAATAAGATATTATATTTCATAACAGCTAATAATCCGATTAAAACAATGCAATAAACAGCATAGAATAACCCGTATTTCATATCAGGCCTAACAGCATATACAAGACCTATTGCTATTCCAGCATGTATTAAGGCTGCGATTGGAGAGACGAGAGGATTCCCGAAGGTGTCTCCCTAACCAAAGAGTATAATTAACACACCAGAGACAAATAAAACAGACAAAAAAAACTAATATACCATATCATATGATAAGGTTTCTTTGTCGTCATATACTCTCTAAAGAGCAATAAAATGAGCACAAAAACTATTATTCCGACTAGTAAAAGTACTATAGCTCCAAGTAAATCAGTTTCCAATAATGAGGCTATATTTCAACATTCTATAGAAACGTATCAATTTAAGTTAAGATTGCATAGAAGCAAATGAAATAAACCTCAGAAGCTGATATTTAGTTTTTGATTACTTTTCTGTAACCTATTTCTTATTTAGATATTGTTGAGCTAATACTGCTGCCTCAAGAATAGGTTTGAACCCTGTACAACGACACAGATGTCCTTCTAAAGCTACTTTGATTTCATCTAGGGAAGCTTCTGGATTTCTTAGAAATAAACCATATAATTCCATAATGTATCCAGGAGTACAGAATCCACACTGGATTGCTGTTGCATCGATGAATGCCTGTTGAATTGGATGTAATTCCCCACTCGGTTCTTTAGGAGTAAGACCCTCAATCGTAATAATTTCTGCATTATTAAGTCGCTTCGCTTTTTGTAAACAAGATTTTACAGCCTCCTCGTTCATAATGACAACACATGCTCCGCAATGACCTGCGCTACATCCATTTTTTGTTCCTGTTAAATGTAAACGATCTCGGAGGATGTAGAGAAGAGAGTCATTAGGATTAACTTGAAGAAATATTTCTTGTCCATTGACTTTAAATTTTAGTTCCATTCTATTTTCTCCTTGATAAGGCCTCAACCATCACACTTGAGGTAATAGGTATTTTTGTAAATGATATCCCTGTTGCATTTTGAATAGCATTTAAAATTGCAGCAGGTGGAGCAACAGCTGAATGTTCAGCGATTGGTCGAGCTCCATATGGTCCATCTGGCTGAGGAGTTTCCACAAAAATGCATGAAAACTTTTCAGGCATATCACTTAATTTAGGTATTCGATATCTACGTAAATTTACAGTTTTCATCCTTCCTTTGGTATCATATTCTATTTTCTCCATCAACGTGTGACCCAATCCCATCATTACTCCCCCGTATATTTGCCCTTTCGCAGTTGCTGGATTAATTACTTTTCCAACATCTAAAGCAGTTACAAAATGTAAGACTTTGATTATTCCAGTAGATTTTTCTATACTTACATCGCACCCTTGAGCACCGAAAGTCCATTCATAGGGGTGATACTGCCCTGTTCTAGAATCGGGCAATGTCACATTACGGACAACAGATGATCCCACAGCCTGAATTGGATTCCCTTCAGTATGTCCATCTGGATATTGATAACCTAACACTAATTTCTCAAGTGGAAATTCCTTATCTTTATAATTGATAGCTTTTCCATTATAATTAAGTTGTGAAATATCACATTGAAAATGAAAAGATGCATTAACTTTAAATTGCTCAATAGCCCTTTCACAGGCAATTAAGATCGCATTTCCAACACGCATAGTTGTCATACTTGCTACTGTTTGCCATTCCCAAGGAGTGATTTGTGTGTTAATCTCTGGATTAATTCTTATTTTATCCAATGAGAATTGTAATTTTTCTGCAGCGAGTTGCGCTAATACAGTTAATGCTCCTTGTCCCATTTCGACCCCTCCAATGCTTATGGATACTGTTAAATCCTCGTTAACTTTTAAAAACACATTAGAAGAAGCATTTGCAGTTTGAACTGGAGATTTAACTAAAGCAGCAAATCCTCGTCCATAGTAATGAGTTGCATTAGACCCAGGTAATGGTGTTTCGTTTAATGAATCAACTACCCTTTGGAAGCACTCCCTAACATTTCCGTTATGCTCAAATATAGGTTGATTTAGAGAATTTGTGTCACCTGGTTTTAAAAAATTCTTCATTCGGAGCTTTCGTGAATCAATTCCCAATTTAAGAGCCAAATTTTCAATCAGTCGCTCCACCATGAACTGCCCTTCAGGATGACCATAGCCTCGCATTGCACCTACAGGAACAGTATTTGTATAAACTCCAAACGATTTTAAATTACAATTTGGAAAAAAATAAGGTCCTGTGCAATTATGTCCGCCAGCTAATACTACATTGCAGCTCGTGTCCGCGTATGCTCCGTCTGCATAATATTGAGAGCATTCAATCCCAACAAACGCCCCATTTTTCTTCGCTCCGATCTTCATATACCCTTTCAAACCTCGTCCCAACACTGTACCGATAAAAACTTCTTCTCTGGTGAGTTGAAATTTAAGATAATAATTCGGCACAAAGCGAGCACACAAAGCGACCAATGGTTCAATATTGTAATCAGATTTTCCTCCAAATCCGCCTCCAAGGCCACCACTAGGTACATGAATGTTTATCTTGTTCATAGTCAAATTTAAATATCCCGCAAGTACCTCCCGTACAACAAAAGGCGCCTGAGTGCTACTCCATAGATGAAGATTACCAGCGAGATCCCAATGAGCAATAGCTCCATGAGGTTCCATAGCAACATGATTTACAAGGGGATACTCAAATTCTCCTTCCACATAAATGTCTGCTCCATCAAAAACTCTATCATAATTTCCTTTCTTTAAATTATATCCAAAAAAGATATTTGAATTTGGAACAGGGGTAAAAGTGGGTAAATGTTTGTATTCTCCATTTTTCTCATGAATTAGGGGGGCCCCTTCCGCAATCGAATCCACAGGATCCAGCACAAAAGGAAGCTCTTCATAATCTACTTCTATTTTTTCAACAGCAGCTAAAGCGGTTTTTTCAGATTCAGCTATTACTGCAGCGACTATCTCCCCAGAATGACGTACTTTGTTGAAAGCTATTGGAAGTTGGTCAAATATACATGTCCCGTAAAAATGTTCAGGATCGATACCAATTGTTTTTCCTGTTAAGATTTTAAGTACTCCAGGAATTGATTCTGCTTCCTTGGTCTCAATATTTTTAATTTTTGCGTGAGGTATTCCAGCTCTGAGCACTTTAAGATATAAGGTGCGTGGAAACCGGAGATCATCTATGTATAAAGCTGTTCCAGTTACCTTTTCGCGAGCATCAGCTCTAGGAACAGATTTCCCTACAATATTTAGTGACATGGTGAATTTCCTCAAATCTGGAAGCATTTTGAATTGTATTAAAATAGAAAATTTTCGTCCTTATATGCTTTCAGAGAAAATATATAATCTATCATTTTTTGTATCACTCTCAGCTTTTATAACAATCCAAGTATCACTATCGAATAGAAAATATAGGTTTGATCTGAATGTTTGATGTATTATTGTCTGAAAAAGAACTTGAGATTAAGTTCAAAACTCGAGAGTTCGTAAAATCAATAAAACCAAGTCTATTACGTCAGATGGACCAAGATGAAATTCAATATCCCACAGATTATGTAAAAAATTTAGGAGAAAAAGGATTATTAGGTTTAAGATTTGATCCGGAGTTTAAGGGGAGTAATTTATCATGGATAGCAGAAGTGGCTGCAATCGAAGAGATTGGGGTATTAGGACCTGCTCTTGGATGTCTATATTCCCTTCCAAGCATTGTTGGGGAGGCCCTACACTGTTTTGGAACACGAAACCAAAAAAATGAATATCTCAAACCAATTCTTCAAGGGAAAATGTTCTGTGCAGAAGCTCTGACTGAACCGCGAGGGGGATCAGATTTTTTTGGAGCAACTTGTACTGCAGTTAAGGAAGGAGATATTTATATTTTAAATGGCCAGAAACGATTTGTTGTAGGTTCCGAAGGCGCAGATGTCTTCTTAGTCTACGCTAAAACAGATCTTCACGCTAGTGACCCAAGACAGTCTATTAGTACATTTATTGTTGAGAGAACACAAGGAGTTCAGACTAAACATGTTTATGGATTGATGGGGTCAAGAGGAGGAGGCACTGGCAGATTAGTATTTGAGAATGTTGAAGTTCCGGAACAAAATTTAATTGGAGACATTAATCAAGGAGGAGAAATTTTTAATCAAATGATGATCCCTGAAAGAATGACATCTGCTGCTGGAGCGCTCGGAAGTGCTCGTGCTGGTCTTGAGGTTGCTACAAAATATAGTACCCGAAGAAAAGCTTTTGGTCGACCCATTCAAAAATTTCAAGGGGTAAATTTCAAAATTGCGGAAGGTATAACTCAATTAGATGCAGCTAGAAGTCTTGTGTATACTACAGCAAGACACATCGATGCAAATTCGGGCTTAACAAATGGGACAATACGTCGGTTAGTCTCAGAGTCAAAAAAATTTGCAACAGATTCAGCATGGGAAATTATTAACCACGCTCTTCAAATTATGGGGGGAATTGGATACACAAATGTGTACCCCATTGAAAGACTACTCCGTGATGTTAGGTTAATGTCGATCTGGACTGGCACGAACGAGATTATGAACCTATTAATTCAGCATGAATTTTATCGGGAATTCAAAACTCGTAAGGAAAATATTCCCCGGGATATCGAGCCAGATGCTGTTGGCGCTGAATTTGAAGAAGAAAAAGTATTTGAATAACTAATTTGAGTGTGTTAAAGTTTGGTTGTTCAAACTCATATAATTAAACAAAAATATCGCGATTCAGTCCAATTAATGCAAGCTGCATCACAAGCTAGTAGGATGGAGGGCATTGAGATGGCATCTGTACTAATGGGAACACCACAAAACAAACCACTTCTGGAAGAAGCGAGATTGCTAACTTCTTTAGCTCAAAATGCCGGTCCTAATGATATTATTATAGCAATTAAAGGAAAATCTCACGATGAAGTTCAAAATGCTATTAATTTCGTGATTGAATTACTGAATAAGGAAGTGGTATCCTCAATTGATGAAGCAACGAATTATAGATCAATAGAAGGAGCATTAACTGATTTACCTGAAGCTAATTTAGCTCTGATTTCAGTTCCAGGGATGTATGCTGCCCGGGAGGTGAATAAAGCCCTCGATAAGAACCTCAATGTTTTGGTATTTTCAGATAATGTCTCAATTGAAGATGAGCTCCGTATTAAAACTCGAGCTCATGAAAAAAATCTGATTATAATGGGACCCGATGCAGGAACAGCTATAATTAAAGGGATAGGATTAGGATTTGCCAATAATGTAAAACCAGGACCCATAGGACTTGTTGCTGCTTCAGGTACTGGAACTCAGGAAATCTGTGTTCTTTGTCATAAACAAGGAATTGGAGTAACTCATGCAATAGGTACAGGATCACGTGATGTAAAAGATATAATCGGGGGAATCACGATGCTTGATGGAATTGAAGCTCTGGAAAAAGATCCATCAATTGAATTGATAATTTTAATTTCGAAACCCCCTGAAACAAAAACCCTAACTAAAGTGCTTGAAAGAATCAAGATCAGTTCTAAGCCTGTAATAATCAATTTTTTGGGTAAAAAGGCAGGATATTTTGATCATGAAGGAAAAAGCATTACTGTAACAACATTAGAAGAAGCAGCATTAACTGCTGCTGCATATTTCAGAAAAAAGGAATTAAAAATTAAACAAAGCTCCACTGATAACATACATGCTATTCTATCTCAGATGCAATTCCAGAAGCTAAAGGGTAGGTATATCAGGGGATTATTCGCAGGGGGAACGTTCACTTATGAGGCAGCAATGATTATATCTGAAATCTTACCAAAAACACACACTTTATGGACAAATGTTCATCTAGAGGGAACTCATTTAATCCCGAATCCTAGGAAAAGCCAAGGCCATACACTCATTGATATGGGAGATGATGAGTTTACAAGTGGAAAACCCCATCCAATGATTGACCAATTTGAAAGAACGAAAAGGTTTTTACGCGAAATTCGCGATCCAGAGGTAGGTATTATTCTCTTGGACTTTGTATTAGGTTACGGTTCACATCCTGATCCAATTTCTGATATGAAACTAGCCTTTAATGAATGGATAAAAATTGGAAGACCTATGCCCATAATCTGTCATGTATGTGGAACAGAACTTGATCCACAAGATTATAAATCATCCATTGAACAGCTTGAGCAATGGGGAGTAATAATTATGCCAACAAATGCTCAAATGGCAAAATTAGCGGCACTATTCGTTTTAAAAATAGAGTAATAGGAATGAAACATAATCATGAAATCGAATATGAATGATCTGCTTTCTGAAGGTCCAAAAGTTATAAATATTGGATTAAGATCATTTTATGAAGCTTCTGAAACTCAGGGAATTAAGGTGGTTCATATTGACTGGAAACCCCCTGCTCAAGGAGATATTGAGACGATTAAATTGTTGGATAGGCTTCTATAAAAGGGAAACATCATGAATATAAAAGAATACATCGATACAGCTAATAAAAAAGCATTAGAAAGGATGGCTTCTGTACAACCAATTTTAATAGATATAGAATTAGAAGCAAAGAATATCATTCCAGGGATGGATAATAAAACAATCCTTCATGCAGGGCCCCCAATTGAATGGGAGAGAATGTGTGGACCAACACAAGGAGCTATTGCAGGAATTTTGGTTTATGAGGGCTTAGCAGCCGATCTTACTGAAGGATATGAAATAGCAGCTTCAGGTGAGATTAAATTTGATTGTAATCATGATCATGATACAGTAGGTCCTATGACAGGAATTACATCCCCACATCAACCTGTTTTTGTATTAGAAGATGAATTAACAGGTAAAAAAGCTTACTGTACATTAAATGAAGGAAGGGGACGAGTTCTTAGATTTGGAGGATGGAACAAAGAGGTTCTTGATCGCCTAAATTGGATGAAGTCAGTTTTAGCTCCAACTCTAAAAAAAGCAATAAAGCATTCAGACGGAATCAACATTAAAACTATTATTGCAGAATCTCTGCATATGGGTGATGAGGGACATAACCGAAATCGATCTGGTAGCTATCTGTTTCTTAGTGAACTCACTCCACATATGCTAGATACGACAAACAATGAAATTGCGAAAGAAGTTTTCCTGTTCATTAAAAAAAATGCGGATATATTTCATTTAAATCTCTCTATGCCTCATTCCAAATTAATTGCAGATGCTGCACGAGATATAGATTATTGCTCATTAGTAGTTGCAATGGCCCGAAATGGGACTGATATTGGAATACAGGTCTCAAGTTTAGGAAGGGAATGGTTCACCTCCCCTGCCTCAATAGTTGAAGGTCTTTACTTTCCAGGCTACTCAGAAAAAGACGCGTGCCCAGATCTTGGTGACTCAACAATCTCAGAAGTGATTGGAATCGGAGGATTTGCTATGGCAGCTTCACCTGCCATAGTTTCATTTGTAGGAGGTAGTGCGAGAGAAGCAACTTTACGAACTCGTAGAATGTACGAAATTTCAGCAGGTACTAGCTCCATCTTCACTATCCCAAGTCTTGACTTTAAGGGAACTCCTGTAGGAATAGATATTCGAAAAGTCGTTGAACTTGATGAAACTCCCTTAATAAATACTGGGATTGCCCACAAAGAGGCTGGGATTGGACAGATTGGTGCTGGTTTAACAGCTGCTCCCTATGATATGTTCAAAGATGCTTTAAAAGCCTTTGGTGCGAAATACCTCTAAGAATTTCTTCTTAGTAGCTACGAGATTTCGAGCTCTTTACTTATTTCTAATGATAACAGTTTAAATTCTAATGCTATTTATAATATTAGAGGTTTTGGACCATATTTAGTAAAATCTCTAATATCAAACTAGTTTTACTCCGATAATACTGTTATGACATCAATGTCAGAAGGAATAGTAGAATGATTGTTTATTAATTCTTCGACGAATTTTCCGTAAAAACATGGAATAGAAGCCACATTGCAATTTTTTTTCAAAAGCTCTTGCTTTTTCCTTGACAATGGATCCTTCACTAGCACAGCAATTGCTAATCCGTTCATAACATAAAGTAATGAAGCAGTATACCCCAAGACGTAATTACCATGGTCGAGTGATTCTTTGACTAAGAAATTATCAATACTCATGCCGTAGATCTCAGTGATCGCGTTATTCATCGTAACCAACGCATTTTGAACAGAATTGAATCATCTTTATAGTCATTCCGAAGTAATAAGGGAACAATTTTTGATCAAATCACTTAAAATTCTTCCCAAAATTTAACCTAGAAAATTGGTTTCACACTTGGAGAGTATAGCTTATGATAATAGGAAGCAAAGAACACTTACTTGAGATTCAAAATCGCACAAATGCAGATAGTGAATATTTGGAAATGGCTAAAAATGAGGGAAGAAAGTCCTTCACATTCATTTTGGAACCTGAGCCAGATAAGGATGTCACAGAATATATTCGGATTGGATACATAGAAAATAATGGAGTTATTGAAGAGATTTGGGAAGGAGAACGAGACACTGAATTTGTAATTACAGGTAAATACGGACAATGGGTCAGAATCTTACGTCAGGAGCTTTCAGCTACCAAAGCTTTGACAATGCGGAAGATTAAATTAAAAAAAGGAAGCTTAGTGAAATTGCTTCGATCTTCAGATAGCACGGTCAAATGGATTCAAATTCTAGCTAGTATACCAGTTGAATTTCATGGGGATTATGCAGAATACTCGACAATGCAGGATTGATTATTCATGGATCTCTTTAATCTTTCAAATAAGGTAGCAATTGTAACAGGAGGGGCTTCAGGCATTGGAAAAGCGGTTGTAAAACTATTTTCTCAATTAAATATAAGAAATGTAATTGTGGATCTTGAGGAGGAGTCAGGAAGAATTTTCGCTCAAAAACTACAGCAAGAGGGAAATGATGCTTTATTCATACAAGCTGATATCTCTAATAATCTAGATGTAGAGAATGTTATTTCTAAGACTCATAATGAATTTCAACGGATCGACATTCTAGTCAATTGTGCTGGTGTTAGTGGATTATCTAGCTATCTAGAATTAATAGAGGAGGAATGGGATTGGACAATCCAAACCAATGTCAAAGGAACTCATCTAATGTGCCTCGAAGTTGCTAAAAAAATGGTTGAATATAATATTAAAGGAAGAATTGTAAATATTTCAAGTATAAATGATCAAATTCCAGTTGCGGGACTATCATCTTATGCTGTAAGTAAAGCAGCTATCTCTGGGTTAACTCGAGCTATTGCTTTGGAATTAGCTCCCTATGGCATCAATGTTAATACAATTCGACCAGCTGCTATTGATACTCCAATGATGAAAGAAGTTTTAGAACTACCTGAACTAGCTCAGGCCATTTTACGTCAAATTCCACGGGGTCGGATCGGACATCCCTCGGATGTAGCTAAAGCGGTATTGTTCCTCGTTTCGGATCTTTCCGAGTGGATTACAGGAGCTGAAATCCCTGTGACAGGGGGTATGCATCTAGTTGGAGAAACCTCATATAACTACTACTTCGAACGTGAAATGACTCATGAGGAAAATCTTCCTGACATACCTTTTACACGACCATGGAAAAGATATAACCTAGAGGATTTCAAGAAGAAGGAGTGACATAAGTGTCAGATGATATTCTTGTTACAGGGGCAAGCGCAGGACTAGGGCTTTCTCATGCGCTTTACCTGACTTCGAAAGGTAATAAAGTGATTGGAACTTCACGGAACGCAAATAAACTCGATCTCGAGCAGTTAAAAGAAATATATATACGCGATCATACTCAGTTTAAATACTTGGACAAAAATAAAACTCAATTAAGTGCAGGAAAGATTCTTCTCCCAAAATCTATTCTTAGAAAACTTGATGTATATTTAGAGTCTATTGAATTTATTTCGATGGATGTATCCAGTGAACAGTCAATCAAGATTGCTTTTTCAGAATTTGATCCCGAGAGGATTCATGTACTCGTTAATAATGCAGGAATTGGATATTTCGGCCCTGTAGAAGAAATGAGTTATGAGCAGATCAGTCACTCGTTTGAAGTGAATTTTTTTGGTCAAATGAGAGTAGTACAAGCTTTGCTTCCTTACATGCGTGAAAGAAAAAGCGGAAGAATTATTAATACGTCTTCACTAGGAGGAATAGTTGCTATTCCTTTTCAATCAATATATTCAGCAAGTAAAGCAGCTATACTCAGATGGACAGAGAGTTTATATATAGAATTAAAACCTTTTAACATCAAAATATCAGTGTTATGTCCTGGAGATATTAATACCACATTCGACGCTAAAACAGTTGCACTTCACCATACTACTCTTAATTATAATTCAGATGACATAAAAGAAATGAAGGAGGCCTTTCCAGTAGCGGAAGAAAGTCCTTACCATGATTATGCCCAGATTGCTTGGAATTCGATTATCGAAAATCTTATAATTAGCCCTCCTCCGTTCATTGTATCGAAAAAGCTGGAAAAAATCCTAAAAACAAAAAATCCTAAAGTACATTACAAAATAGGCTCAAAATTACAGATTTATGGTATTATAGCTATGAAAAGACTTCTTTCGGAAACGTTATCAATTAAAATTATCGCAATGTTTTATGGGTACTAGAAAATAAGAGAGGATATGAATAGAATGAAAATTGAATATTCTAATAAGGATCATTACTTAGCATATGTTGAAATAATTGGTGCAATTGTCCTAATTGGATTTTGGATTGGTTGGTTTGCAGGGATTCTCAAATCTTATGCTCCAACGGACGAATTTTATTCATTTTACATGATTTTCGAATCATCTTTTCCAATTGCAGACTTTTGGATTGTGATTCTATTATTAATTTCAGCTTTTGGAATTTTAAAGAATCGATCATATGGATTGTTCTTTGCAGCTGCAGCAGGGGGAGCATTAATATTCCTAGGATTAATCGATGCTACATTCAACATCCAAAATGGAGTTTATCAACACGACCCTTTAAGTATAATAGTTAATCTTGCAAGTTTACTTGGTGGAACTTTCGCTTTAATATGGTTTGGGAGATATTTCATAAAAGAATAGAAAAAATTCCTAGATTTAACCACTAAAAAAATTTAATACTCTTGGTCTAAATCAACTACATTGAGGAATTCAGTTTCTCCACGACAAAATCGTTTTATATTCTCTATAACTTCATCCCAACGTTCAAGATCACTAAAAGGTGAAGCAGCTCGGTGTGGAGACAAGACAATATTATCCAATTCATAAAATGGATAACTAAATGGATATTTTTTTTTGTTATTATTAGCTTCTGGTGAATAATTATACCAAACATCAATCCCTGCGCCAGCAATAATCCTTTTTTCTAATGCAGTAAACAGATCTGCTTCTTGAACAATAGAACCTCTACTTACATTGATTAGGATCCCATCTTCACCTAACCGCATAATTTCATTTGCTCCTATCATTCCGATAGTTGAGGTGGTTTCAGGGACAGCTATGATTAAAATATCACTCCAATCCAAAAATTCATTCAACTCCGAAGAATTGAATCTTTGAATAGGAGTTGGAAAATCCATTGGCGGTTTAGACCAATCATTTCGTAGAATTGCAAATTCAACGTTGAAACCTTGGAGGAATTGATGTACTAGCTGATTTATATGCCCATAACCTAACAAACCAATCTTTCGATAGCGCAGAGGAATTGAAACAGCCTCATTATCCCCCATTCGCCATTTACCTTCTGTCATCCAGATATGATGAGGGATAATTTTGTTCATAAAACTGAGAAGCAAAGCCACGGTGTGTTGAGCTGTAAAATAAGCATTTCCATGCCCATTAATTAATAATACTCTTTTTTCTTCGTTCAATTTCTTAAAGAATTCAATATGATGTTTAATACCCACCCCAGGATTAATAAAAAGCCTCATTTTCTTTGCAGCGAGTTTTATTTCATCTTTTACGCGCCAACCAACCATGATGTCTACTGAAGGAGCAACTGCAAGGAGTACTTCATCCTCAATTGAATCAGGAAAAATTAAGTTTAAATTTGTGATAGCCCTCAACTTTGTTTCGAGATAGGATTTGAGTCTTTGGTTAACATTCCATGCAAATAGTACGGTTTTTCCTTCAAGATTCATTATTATCACCAAAATTTATGGATGAAATAAATTTAGTAATGCTGATCCTGTAGAAACAAGAAGTTCAATATATTGTACTACAGCTCGACAATCTTTGATTGATCCAATCTCTTTTGGAGAATGATTATTTTTAGTAGCAGTGAGAATCGGAATTGTGGGTATACCAGTATTTGCAATACGAACTCTTCCTGCATCAGTTTGACCAATATTCCAAACCTCTGTTTGTATAGGGATTGTATTTCTTTTAGCTAAATCTAGGAGATAATCTCGAATTTTTATTGGAAGAATGCCAGCAGCATCGGATAAGGTGATTACTGGGCCATTATTAATAGAAACAGGACCCTCTTCATATGTTGCATCTAATATCAATGCAATATCTGGTTGGATCATTGTCGCAGAAGTTTGTGCTCCTCTTCCCCCAACTTCTTCTTCAACAGTTCCTACTAAGAAGATGTCATCCTCCGGAGGACGATGCTGAAAAGTTTGGGCTAATAAGATTAACTCATACAGGCCTAATCGATTATCTAATCGAGGTGAACAAATGACTTCATCCTCTGAACTACCAATCCAATATGGTTCATTGGCAAAATGAACAGGATCTCCCCCTAGAATTCCAAATTTTTTAACAATTTCGGGTTTTTTCGCATTAATGTCGATTTGGAAAATCTTTCTTTTATTCCTATCTAATGAAGTTCTCATGATTCCATTAACGGAACCATTTGAAGTAATAATTTTTACAGGTTGATCGTTACACACTTCGTGATTATTATAACCAAATGAAATACAGTTTATATATCCAGTTTTGTGAATAGAATGAACAATAAATCCACAAGTATCTAAATGAGCACTTATATACCATTTAATTCGTGTTGGCCTCGTTCCTGATATTTTACATATTACTGAACCTAGATTATCAAAATAAATCTCCCCATAGTTTGATAATTCTTCTTGTATAAATTTCCGAATTGGACCTTCATGTCCAGACATTCCAGGAATAGTAAGGCAATTATATAGTTTTTCATCAATTGAGTCCATTTTTTTAAATTTTTCCAAGATTAACCCTTTTTACTAAGTGATTGAAGTTCAAAAAGAAATTAAATTCCCCTAATATCGCTAAACAATTGCAATATTAAGAATTTAAAGAGTTTATTTGATGTTAAATTTTTATTCTGGAATTTAATGGTTTTAAATAAAGATAGGTGCTTAAACCGAGACTGGGATTTTATTGTTAATGCGATCATTATAGTAAAGAGATTTAGAAATGTAGCAATATAAATGGTTGTTAGGGGGATTTAGATTATTTTATTACTGATCAGCGGTTTTCTTCTGAGAGTTCCATATAAAATGATTATGAAATCAACAATCTATCAACCACCTTCTCCGAGTTCCCCTAGTATTGCATTAACACTAATAAATGTGACTTTCAACGTAGAAAATACAATTTATTTAAGAAACACTCACATTCATAATATTCAAAATGATGATAATAATACAATCGGATTTTTCTTAGCAACGAAACTTACAACTCATGCAGACACACTTGTTGAATTTAGAGGAGAAAATTTAGCGCAGAGAAATATCAAGAAATTCAGAGTGAACTCCAAATACTTGAAAAAAATAGACCGAAAAAAGAAGAAAAATTGGTACCCGTGGAATAAATATTTTTCTTCCTTTGTTTAAGGTGGGGGGGTAATTCCCAATGCTAACTCAGGCATAGAGCTCTCTGGTTCCCAAGTTACTTCCTGATGCTTGAAGTAAGTGTTGTAGAGATTGGCATATACCTCTCCTTTTGTAAGTAGAGCATCATGAGTACCTTCTTCGATTATCTTTCCTTTTTCTAACACTATAATTCGATCCGCATTTTTAACGGTCGATAACCTATGAGCGATGATAATAGAAGTTCGACCTTTCATCAATTCTTCCAAAGATTCCTGTATAATAGATTCAGTGTATGCATCTACTGAAGAAGTTGCTTCATCCAGAATGAGAATCTTAGGGTCAGCTAATAGCGCACGAGCAAAGCTTACTAATTGACGTTGCCCCGTGCTCAATGAAGATCCTCCCTCTCCTACTTCAGTCTTTAATCCATCTTTAAGATATTCTAAGATTTCATCAACTCGGGAGATTTCAAGTGCCCGAGTAAAATCTTCTTTACTCGCGTCCTTCCGTCCGTAAGTGATGTTTTCCTCGATTGTTCCACTGAAAAGGAAAGGGGTTTGCAGAACAATGCCTAGATGTTTCCTATATGACTTCATTTTGATGTCTCTGACGTTAATACCATCAACTAAGATTTTGCCACCTTGAAATTCATAGAAACGAGTCAATATAGAAATAATCGATGTTTTTCCAGCTCCAGTATGCCCTACTATAGCTAGTCTCTCTCCAGGATTGATTGTTAATGAAAAATTTCTCAGAACTGGGTTATTTTCCTCATATTCAAAATTAATATTCTGAAATTCAATTTTTCCTTTAATCTCGTCTACTTCTAAAACACCTGAATCCTGTACTTCTGGTTCCGTATCAATCACTTGTAATATACGTTCATATGCAGCAAAACCCGCTTGTATTTGGGCATAGAAATTTACCAATTGAGTGACTGGGAAGAAAAATCTGTCTAGATAGGAAAGGAAAATATATAATGTACCTGTAGATATAAACCCAAGATTTTGTATAGCGGCACCTCCACCAACTAGGAGGATTGTAACTGTAGCAAATGCAGATAATGCACTAACAAAGGGAAAAAACATATTCATTGATATGTTTCTCTTAAATCCTGCCTTATAATGCTCCATATTTATCTCTTTGAACTCATTTAAACTTTCAGCTTCCACCCCAAACGATTTACTTACTTGAATACCACTAACAGATTCAGCCATAGCAGCATTAACTGAGGCATGTACTTTCCTAAAAGCCATAGATGTATTTCTAGCAACACGACGAAATAGAAAACTAGCTAGTAATAAGATTGGAACTACTGATGCTGTAAGGAGTGCAAGGGGAGGATTGATTAAAAATAATACAAGAAATACAGAGATTATTATCAAAAACTGTCCAACAACAGTGAGGACGATTGAGACAGCTCCACCATAATCAGCTGCATCACTTGAAACGCGAGAATTAAGGCGCCCACTCCGATGCTTATCGAAGAATTTCATATCTTGCTTTTGGAAAGCATCAAAAATGTCCCCTCTAAGGGTTACCATGAAATCAGGCACGAGTCGTGCAAATTGAATGTTAATTAAATAATCTCCAACCCAATTTAAGACAGAGAGGATGAAATATGTCGCGCCAGAAATTACTATGGTACCTAAGATAAGATCAGTATAATTTTGAGTTCGTTCAAGCGTATCAATAAGATTAGCAAAAATTAATGGACCTAGTAACCCAACGAAAGTCAAACCAATCATTGTGACCGTAGAAATAATTATAGGACTTTTATACGGTGCGACTCGTCTAATGGAACGTTCAATTAATTCTCTATCACTATATTTTCGTTCTTCTTCTTCAGTTTCTATCCCTTCAAAAATCCAACCCATTTATTTTCCACCTCCAGTAGGAATAGGATCCTTTTCTATTTGTAATGGTGGTAATTCTACATTTTTGCCAAAAATTCTTCTGAAATCTGGAGAAGTATGGATTAATTTAGAATGATGTCCACGAGCGACAATTTTAGAGCCCTTAATGACAAGAATGCAATCAGCTGATCGAATGGTTGATAATCTATGAGTGATGATAAAAGTAGTTCTTCCATGACTAACTGCACGAATCGCTTTTACAATTTCTTCTTCCGTTTTCGAATCAACGGAAGAAGTAGAATCATCCAAGATTAAGATTGGAGGGTCAGTTAAAAATGTCCTTGCTAACGCAATACGTTGTCGTTGTCCTCCGGAAAGACGACTGCCTCCTTCGCCAACGTTTGACTCATACTTTTTTGGAAGATCTTTCATAATAAAATCATGGGCCTGTGCTAATTTGGCTGCTTTCTCAATCTTTTCTTGGGAAGCATTTCGTGCGCCAAATGCTATATTTTCTTTAACTGAGCGAGGGAACAGGTAAATATCTTGTTCAATTCGTCCAATTGACTTACGCAATGATTCAAGAGAAATATCTCTGATATCAAAACCATCTAGCTTTATTGTTCCCTCATAATCGTATAAGCGTAATAATAGTTTAGTTAGAGATGATTTACCGCTACCAGTTGGTCCAACAATTGCAATTGTCTGCCCTGGGGCAGCTGTGAAAGAAATATCCTCTAAGATCCATTTCTTGCTTGTGGGGTATTTGAATGAGACATTTTCAAAGGTAATTAATCCTTGAATATTGGAAACATCAATTTTATCACCCTTCTCATCTGAATCTTCTCTTTCTTCTCGAATTTCCATTGCATGAATTCTTTTTGCGCCTGCCAATCCACCATTAAATATTGCGACCGCAAAAGAAATAACATAAGTTGGACCAAGGAGTGTGAAAAGTAATCCATTATATGCAATCAAATTACCAATGGTGATTTCTTCTGCTGCAATTAAAAGTGAACCAATAGCTACTGAGAAACCAATAGCTGCGAAAAGCACTAGGGAAGGAAAATATCGAGCTTGGATTATTTGTCGCGTGTACCAAGTTTCGCGAAAATCTAACACATATTTCATAAATTTTTCTCGTTCATAGCTTTCTTCTGCAAACGCTCTTACTACTTCAGCCCCTGTGATGTTATCTTGAACTGCTGTAGCAATAGCGGACCATTTCCGCATAAAAGTCGCGCTAATAGGAGCCATTTTCTTATTATATGCAAAAACTGCCCAAAGATAGACAATCAAGAATGGAATTGATATAAGAATTAAGACTGGAGCGTTTAATGCCTCTAAAATTAGATAAGAGGAAAAAATTAGTGAAATAAACACATTCGCCATCATTCCAAATCCAGGTGAAATTAATCCTCCTACTTGGCCCAAATCATTCGTTGCGAGGGCCATTAACTCTCCTGTACGCACAGAATCGTGGAATTTCAAAGGTTTGTTTTGCATTGAATCGAAAAATTCTTCGCGAATTCGACGTTGAGCTGTCCAAGACAATCGTTCGTTAGCTAGAGTTGTTAAAATACTTATCAAAAACTGAAGGATAGCTAAACTAAAAATAAGCTTGACATAATTCGTAAGCTGAGCAAGTTGTTGGGGATCAGTTAGTAAATTATTTTTATCAATGATTGCAATATCAACCGTTTGGCCTAAGAATATTGGAATCAATAAGCGACAGAAGATTATTCCTGCTGTACCAACGACAACCACCACTATAATGAGAGGATTAGCTGTCAGATGCGCAATAAACCATTGCCAGAAAGATTTGGGTATTATCTTTTGGGAATTTTCGCTCTTTGCCATAAAGAAGTCAAGACATCACTCCCTTAAAAGGAACGAGGTTTTGGCAAAAGTCACTAAAAATAATAGATTTCGACTATTTTCAATAGAACTACTAATAGCCCAAAAAAAGTAAAAAAAAGAGAAAAAAGAGGAATTTTAATCCTTTTTTCTCCGAGCTTTTTCTATTGTTGGAATTAGTGACAAAAGACAGAGCGCTACAAAGAAATCAAAACCAGGGGTGACATTGATTGTTTCTGTTCCAAGTACTGTAAGAATTTCTTCAGCACTTGATACTTGGTTTTTTGTAGTTAATGCACGGATCGTACAAACGTGTGTTCCGACTTTCTGAGGAGTAAATTTTGCAGTATAAGTAAGTGTTTCGTTATTTTGTGTTGATAGAATAAAATCATCGATATATTTGTTTCCTTTGTTGTCCACGACTTCTAATGTTACGCTTGTGATAATTGCGTCCGATTTACGTATTTGAACTACAAAAGTGACCTCTTCACCCACATCAACTGTATTATCAGGAGACACTGTAACCGATATAATCTCAGGGCCATCATTGACATATATAGTACGCTCCGCGGACATTCCTATCATCCCTGTACTATCCTCAGCTGTAGCATAAACTGCAAATTGCCCAACAGTATTGAAAGTATATTCAACGAACCAATATTCACCCCAAGTGGAATTGCTTTCAAAAGCCATTGGAACTTCAGTACCCTCAATATGAAGTGTAACGCTTGCTATTCCATCTACATCATATACATCAGCAGTGAATTTGATCGTTCCACCAAGCATAACTGCAGAGATATTTGCACGGAATTCAAAGAACACTGGACCCCCAATCACGAAGTAAATGATGGTATATGTTCTTTCGGATCCTTCAGTTCCATAAACATTGACTACAAGTTCCCATCTGCTTCCACGATCGAATGTGAGCTCAATGTCGCCCCATTCTTCATAGTTAAGGCTATGGGACTTACTAGAATACAAACTAATACTTTTTTCATATACATCATCAATCCAAATCTCCACAGTTATCCAGCTTACATCTTCGTTATCAGATGTCTCAAAACCAAAACCGACACCTGTATTTTCGTTTTTAAGGAAAATACTTCCAGATAATGGCCAAACATTTGTGAGGTCAATATAACTTGGAGAAAAGTCACTGAATGAATAAGTACCATCAAGAATGAAATCAGGATATTTTCTCTGAAGTTCCATCCATTCAGTGGTTTCTACAAGATAATAATATGAAATTCGAACCTGTCCAGAGAAACCAGAGTTATAGAGGCGAGAGCCACGAAAGTTGAGGGTGATATTTAATAAACCGTCTGGTACACCGTATAGATAAACATATGCGTCTGCGATATAGTTACCTGTTTCTACTGATTCCAAATCTGCACAAAAGTAGAGATTTGCACCATCTTTGATTACATTTATGAGGAAAACGACACTCCAATAATCGTACAACGAATCGTTATTCGTATCTACTACGAAATTGTTAATAATACTGACAACCCATGCATCCAATTGATCAAATTCGGAATGATAGTATATACGACTGAAGTCGTGATCTGATTCGTCATAATCCTGAAGGATTGTTTCGAAACCTGATATTTGCTCATGAAGATACATATAGCTAATATAAAAACCTGTACCATCGAGATGATTTCGTACCCAAGCATAATTGACTGCTTTTGTGGTAATCCAGTGTATTCCAACGGAATAATATTGATAATCAGCATAGAACCATGCGCTGTCTCCGCCATCGT
This sequence comes from Candidatus Heimdallarchaeota archaeon, assembly GCA_011364965.1. Lineage (GTDB taxonomy): Archaea > Asgardarchaeota > Heimdallarchaeia > Hodarchaeales > Hodarchaeaceae > Hodarchaeum. The sequence continues at coordinate 431,714 of RDOB01000002.1, read as the reverse complement.
AAGCATAGATAGACCCTTCTAAATTATAGTAACCTGCTTGAGTGACTTGAACTTCAACGCTAATTTCTATAAAGTCGTATTTTCCATCTACTGGATAATCTGCATCGTATGCATTCTCACTAACATTTCCTGTAAATGTAATTCCAGGGGGATCCCATTGATACCATGAGTAGGCATGAGTAATATAGTTTTGTTGGTCTAAGAGAATCCAATTATAGGTATCATACATCCTGAAATTGATGGTATAGTTTTCTGTTTCGCTTTGAGTATCCCAAAGTTGTGTTGCATCCCAGAACATACTGATATTATGCCTACCGACATAATTTAAGGATGTATAATTATATGTCCCTCTATCATATACTGATGTCTGTAGATTAGCGTCTAATTCCACATTTAAACCGCTAAGAGTAGTCTCAATTTCAATTGCAACAACCAAAAAATCAAAATCACCATCTGAGTCTTTATCAACAGTCCACTCATAGAAGTTCCCAGTGATATAAGCTGGAGGGGCATCAAAATCGGTAGAATCATAAATACTGGTAGTATAGGCGTTATATATTGTATCCCATGATCTGAGAGAATTTCCACTCGAATCTGTTTCCGTAATTTGGACATACGAGAGGATATAACTTGTATTGGTGTGTTGAGCCCAGAACCACGCACTGGGGAAAGACAAAGTTATCGTTGATTCATTCCCTACATTGAAGTATGCATAGGTACTAGAAAAGCTTCGGTCTTGATTTGTAACAGGATTTCTTAAGGTACCATAGACGTAATAATAACCAGCCTTGTTAACCTGAAGGGGTACGACGATCTTTAGTTCATCCCACGTTGTATCAGGATCAGTAGAATCGAATGTATACTCACTAAAGGCCGCAGGTATAAAGAATTGTGCATGAGGAGGATTGAAATCACTATATGTATAATTACTTAAATCAACTGACATACCTTGCAAATAGACATATGGATTATGTTGTTCTAAACTAATGTATAGTGTAACTGGGGTGTTTACAATTCCGCTTCGATAAATTTCGAACGCTTCAAATTGTAAGGAGACAGTTTGAACACCAGTACTAGTGAACGTATATGACATTGATGCATATTGGTATCTATCATTAGCATGGATGTCGCCATAGAACCCAAACTCGCGTGCTTCTAAAACATCAACTTCAATTTCGACCACTAGATAATCAAAACCACCACCATCAGTATCCAATCCATAATCATAGAAATTGCCAGTTAAAAATGCTGTAGGCCCTTCAAATGCAGTGAAATTATAATAGGTTGGACTTAACCAGGTATCGCTAAATGAAAACCAATCATCCCAATTTGGAGTATTATAGGAATAATAGCCCTGTAGGTTATTTAATAACAGTCGACTATTGAAAAGCTTATTTCTATAAATATCAATCCCATTAAAAACAAATGTCACATTCACTGGTTCAATGTTATTGAGCTGAAAAGCATCTGAATTATATTCAGCCCATCCACCACTGATTCCATATCCTGTTTCATTACAAAGATTAGCATAAAGCCTAAATTGTCCATCTTCAACTCGAAGTTTGTCAACTTCAGCAATAACTTTGTAATAATCGAATTTTCCATCACCATCGAGATCCCAGTTACTCTCTGTATCTTCCCAAAATCGACCTGTTAATACTATTGGAGGGGTATCGAAATCACTTGAAGAATAAGTGGATCCAGTAGTATAATAATCCCATGCTTCAAATACTCCCCAACTAGGAGAGGTATCATGCCGAATATATAAATAACTTAACATCATAGTTTCAGCACTTACGCTATATTGTGCAAAATCCCATGTAGCAAACTTTAATGTCACGGTATGAGTGCCAACGGTCAAATATTGGCGAGTATATGCATCTTCAGGACTTCCAGTACCCGTAAAACGAAAATTGGCATCAAACCAATAATCATCTTTTATATTGACAGTCAAATCGAGTTCAACATCTACCCATTCATATAAACCATTATCAGTATCTATATAGTTGGGTGTGACAGAATTGATAATTATTGGATACACTGCAAAATCTGTTGCTAGATATGGTTTTGTCCAGTGAACATTCTCGTATGGAGTTATTTCGTCTCCATAAATATGAATGGTGGTTCCATTACTCAATTCCATATTAAAATCCAAGTATACTGCATAGGGACCATCGAATCCCGCTTCATTGATTATATAGCCACAAAAGTCAAATATAACAGTTCTAGTGTTTCCTGCAATGATAGTTTCGCCCCAAGAGTCCGATTCTATAATAATAGTACTTTCTGTATTGTCATATAGCCTTGCATGCATCCAATAATGCGCAGTTTCATCTGCTGTAAACATGACACTAAATCGAAGACTATCATTAGTTCCTCTCAAAGACATGGTATGATCTGCCATCGCGTTAACTGTTGGTTCGCTTGTTATAACCAATCGGGGAGGTGAATATGTTTCTGGTAAAATATAGTTACCTTGTAATGGTGAAAGTAATATAGAAGTTTCTTTCACCCTTTCAGAAGTCACTAAGTTAGAAGAAAACGTTGAAAGAGCTGTTGAACCCCCTACTAGCAGTAGAATCATGGAGATTAACAAAAATTTCCATTTTCCCATTTTAAATCCCATTTTTATTTTATTCATTCCAAAAAAAGTTGTTTAAGTTGCCTGTCCATTTCCAAACAATGCACAGTTAGCTTACTCTGTGTTGGGATTTTTCATCTTAAAAGAGTAACTGAAACAAAAAACCGCAGTCTTCCCAGAATCGAATAAAATCAAATAATCTATAATTTTAAGCTTTAATTTCGTTCAATATCATCAAATTACCCCAATTTACAGATCTCATCTATTAATTAACACTTAAAATCTCAAAAAAACTCCTAATCTTCTCTTTTTGGACTGAATTTCTGTTTAGAATTTGATTTCAGTGTACTAAAACCTATTAATACTGCATCCATAAGGAACTTAGTCTGTGGAGAAGTACAGAAATTATAGGAATAGGTTCACTTTGTTCTTTTACTGTAAATATCCACTATTTTATTTCCTTAGTGGACAGTAGGGTGTATATTCTTCTCTAATTTCGTTGCCACTATAACCGATCTTAAAAACGCGATGAGTACAGGAATATCGTGACATGTCTGAATCCAAGAAAGAATTTATTTATGTTCAAAAGGCTAGAGTTCACAATCTGAAAGATTTAACCGTTAAAATTCCACGAAATCAATTTGTTGTCATTACTGGAGTTTCTGGATCAGGCAAATCAAGTTTAGCTTTTGATGTAATATTTGCTGAAGGACAAAGACGATATGTAGAATCTCTAAGTGCATATGCCAGACAATTCTTAGGTCGAATGCAAAAACCCGATGTAGAATTAATCGAAGGATTATCCCCTGCAGTTTCTATTGAGCAGAAAACGACAAGTAAGAACCCCCGATCTACTGTTGGGACCCAAACTGAAATTTTTGATTATTTAAGATTACTTTTCGCGAATATTGGTATTGCGCATTGCACATCCTGTGGAAAGGAGCTTCAAATTCAAACTCCCCAATCAATTGTTAGAACTATCATGGCATGGGCAGAAGGAACTCGAATCAAAGTTTTAGCTCCAGTGATACGTGGAAAGAAAGGAACACATCATACTGAATGGGATCGCTTGAAAGAAATGGGGTACGTTCGTGTACGAATTGATAGTGAAGATTTTGATCTCGCGAATCCACCTACCCTAGATCGTTATAAAATCCATTCCATTGAAGCGATCGTGGATCGATTAGTTATTAATGGTTCAATTAAAAAGCGTTTAATCGAGTCTATTGAACAAGCATTGGATTTAGGAGAAGGTGTTGTAATTATTGCTCGAATAGGCAGGGATAACTCGGATCCAGATGAAGATATTCTTTTTTCTGAGAATTATGCCTGTCCTGATTGTGAATTATCATTTGAGGAGTTAAAACCTAGAAATTTTAGTTTCAATTCCCCTTGGGGTCATTGCCCAACCTGTCAGGGATTAGGAACCACTCTTCGAATGGATCCCGATTTAATTATAACTAATCCCAATTTGTCATTTCGTGATGGAGGGGTCATGGATAAACCTCTAAAACCAGGAACATGGCGGTATTCCTACTATACTTCTCTAGCAAAAGCTTGGAATGATTTTGATATCAACACTCCTCTTAAAGATCTTAAACCAGAAGTAATAAACAGATTACTCTATGGATCAAAAACAGAGATGAATATTGTATTCGAATCTGACAGGAGTAAATGGGAATCTAAACGACATCAGCATGAAGGTATCATTAATACAGTTTGGAGAAGATATCAAGAAACTAAAAGCGATGGAGCTAGACGCTATTATGAATCATTAATGAGGCGAGCACCTTGTGAAAGTTGCAAAGGAAAACGTTTAAAACCCGAATCCCTCGCTGTGACAATTCGAGATAAAAATATCATTCAAATCAGCGAAATGACTGTTGAAAAATGTCGCTTGTGGTTAGGAGAACTAAGACCGCAACTATCAGAGAACGAATTTACCATAGCAAAAAATATTCTAAGAGAGATTGAAGCTAGATTGGATTTTCTTATATCAGTGGGTCTACCATATTTAACATTAGACAGAAAATCAATGACACTTTCAGGTGGAGAAAGTCAGCGCATACGATTGGCAACACAAATAGGATCAGCATTAGTTGGTGTAACTTATGTATTAGATGAACCTAGTATTGGTTTGCATGCTCGTGATCAAGGTAAATTATTAAACTCATTACGAAATTTAACTGATATTGGAAATACGGTTCTAGCAGTTGAACATGATCATCAAACAATATTCGAAGCAGATCATATAATTGATCTTGGACCTGGACCAGGCATTCATGGTGGTACTTTGGTAATTCAAGGCACTTCTGACGACATTATGAATTGCCCAAACTCGATCACAGGTTCATATCTATCTGGGAGAAGAATAATAGAAATACCAAAAACCCGAAAAACAGGTAACGGAAAATCGATATCCATTATCGGTGCTTCAGCTAATAATTTGAAGAATATTAATGTTAAATTTCCTCTTGGAAGATTTATTTGTATCTCGGGTGTTTCAGGATCAGGTAAATCAACTTTGATGAACGATACCCTCTATCGAGGATTAATGAAATATCTTCATGGTTCTAAAAAGCGTGTTGGATCCCATGAAAAATTTGAGGGACTGAATAATGTCGATAAGGTCATTAATATCGATCAATCTCCTATTGGTCGTACTCCTCGCTCGAATCCAGCCACCTATACTGGAGTTTGGGATAATATTCGTGCATTGTTTTCTCAAACAAATGAATCCAAAATTAGAGGATACAAACAAGGTAGATTTTCTTTTAATGTAAAAGGGGGTCGATGCGAAACATGTCATGGCGGAGGGCAGATAAAAATAGAACTTTCCTTTCTTCCTGACGTCTGGATTACGTGTGAGGACTGTAAAGGGAAAAGGTATAATTCCGACACCTTAGAAATACGCTACAAAGGAAAAAATATCTATGATGTTCTGAATATGACTGTAGAGGAAGGATTAGAATTCTTTGAAAACATACCCCCAATCAAATCTAAATTACAAACAATCTCTGATGTCGGTTTAGGTTATATTCAAATAGGACAACCAGCAACTACTTTATCAGGAGGAGAAGCTCAACGAGTAAAACTCGCAAAAGAATTATCAAAACGATCCACTGGTAAAACCATTTATATTTTAGATGAACCAACAACTGGATTATCCACTCATGATATATCTTTTTTGTTAAAAGTATTGATGAGATTAGTTGAAGAGGGGAATACTGTTGTGGTAATTGAACATAATTTAGATGTTCTGAAAACTGCTGACTGGATTATAGAACTTGGTCCAGAAGGGGGTGATAATGGAGGGGAAATCCTTGCCACAGGAGCTCCAGAAGAAATAGCAGATGTCGATTGTCCAACGGGGATGTATTTAAGAGATATTTTTCATTCTTCAAAATCCCTGCAGAGAAGTAAATCAGAAAGTAACACCTCATCAGTCTCATCTTCGAGTGAGTAATTTTTCGCATAAATAATATGCTTTTAAGAAGATATGACCCTAATACACCCTCTAAATAATTATTACTAATGACTTAAGTTTTAAAAATTATTTTAAGGGATGTTCAAAGGCAAGATAAAGAGAAAATGAACGTCTAAAAGACTTGTGAATTCCAAATGATGACCATTGACACAAGTCAGTGAGGGATATTGGGTGTGGAAGCTTTATACAAGGATTTCACGTTTATAGACAAAATTAATTTCAATTTGCATTTTAAAAAATAAATAATTAAGGTGAAATAAAAATGAAAAAAATCAATTCTAAAAATTTTAATAATACCGCGTTTTTAGGTTCAATTTTTGGATCTTTATTCTATCCAGTACAAAAAGCTAACCGAGTAAAAACACAAAGCTATGTTCCAATTAATAAGCGAAGAGTCTAAAGAAAAGACTCCTTCCTAAAAACTCCTTTCTCGGGTCACTATCTAAAATTCCGATTTCTTATGTTTTAATGAGCTTGACGGATTTCTTGCATTTTTTTATCAAATTCAGCTTTCCAAGGTAAATAATCTTCAGGAGTGGACGGGTATCTATCAAATAATTTTTCAAAGTAATTAGCGCCTCTTGAAATTCTATAAAGCACATTCAATAAATTGTATCTTGGAAAGATTTTGATTAGAATCTTTATTAATTCGATTGCGCCCATGCTTTTCCCCCCATATAGGCCAACAAACTGATCTTGAGTAAGGATATTTCTTTTTAGCACAAATTCTAAACCAGATACTTTTACTGTATTTAATGCTTCAGTAAAAAGCTGAATCTTTGCATGACTTAATCCAAAATGCTTCATAATTCGTTCATTATATTGCCATAAACCCATTTGTGATAAGTCCGATGATTCAATGGCTTCAGCAGCAGTTAGCCCTGCGAAATATCCTGCTACCAATGCAGACCCATGACCCTCTGCAGTTAAAGGATTTACATGAAAAGCAGCATCACCAGCTGTAATAAACCCCGAAGCAACCGCATTAAGTAAGGGATATCTTGCAGGAATTGTATATCCCCCAGCATCCTCTACTTCATATGTTCCAGAAGGATAATATTTATGTAAGACTTCCCAGAAAAGTTCCTTCATCCCCTTTTCTACTTGTGTATCTAAATACCATCCAATACCGAGATTTAATCGCTTAGGACCTTTACTGAAAATCCAGAAATACCCAGGTTCAGGAATTTCGTTGCGAAATTGTAGAACTATTTTGTTACCATACGGATGATCATCTTTTAGCTGAATTATTTCACGATATGACGCAGCAATGTCTCTTTTTTCCATGTTTTTTTCTAAGAGTGGAAACTCTGAATCAGAGAGAGATTTCCTTATTTGAAAATTCCTTCCTGAACAATCAATTGTAATCTTCGCTCTAATTTCGTACTCTTTCGCACGATTCTCTTTAACTACAACTCCAACCACTGTTCCATTGAGTGTAAGCGCACGAACAGCTTTTGTATTTGATCTTACTTCGACTCCATATTCTTCTGCTTCTTTTAGGAGTCTTTGACCATATGGATGCCGGTTTAATACAAAGCCATCCCCGTACATTGGATATGCAACATTTTTTGTCTCGAAAACCATAGATTCGACAGTATCAGCTACTTCTTCTCCTGAAGGCATTTCCAGTCCAAGATTTTCCTTCAAAAAATTCAGTGGACCGAGATTTACAGCATCTCCGCATGTCTTATTGCCTATTTCTTCATAGGATTTTGCATCAACCAACATTACCCTATTTCCTTTTTTAGCTGCAGTTAAAGCTGAAATGACACCCGCGGGGCCCCCACCTACAACTAATATGTCAGTTTCTGTTAAAGAAGTAGTTTCGGTCATTCTAAGTCCATTCCTTTGTTTAAAAACGCAAATTTTTATCTTAATTAAAATAGGTGTTATTCGAAACCTCGATAATTGAAAGATTTTTATTTGAATCTAATTAACAAATTTGGAAAGTTATTAATTCTTGATTAAAAAAATACTAAATATCCAAACAGAATCAAGGCGAGTTCAATTAAATAGTTAAAATTTTCAAACGGTACGTGAATATAGCTGTGCAAATACCCCAAAGACGTTTATATCTAAATAATTGGGCCATACTTACTGCAGAGAATGATGTTAGATGGCATTTTGGAGACATTGACGAAACTAAAATGCTCCAGACAGTTGATTTCGTAAATGCGCTTTCTAAATTAGGAGCTGAGATATGGGGGGAAGGAATCGGCATGATTCGATTACGTTACCCTCGCCCACACCCAAGTCAAGCAGATGACATCATGATTGTCAATTTACAAGATAAATATAACATTGTTATCTCAGATCCACTCGTAACCACAAGATTGATAAAAAAGATTGAGATTGAGGACGATCCAATCCCGCACCTTGATGATATGCGAAGCATTCTAGCTGGTACAGCTTCCGTTATCTATGCGCATTTCTATTCACAAGAAGAAATAATTGATAGATCGGTAGTCGATTCTCTTTTTCAAGAATCTGTAAAGGCAGTAACCTTCAATGAAAATGTTTCAGTTGGGAATGGAGAATGTTCTTTTTCTGCTATGTCAATTGAAGAATTATTATTTTTTCACGCCCTCTTGAAAGAGCTGTTCGAACGTTATATATCTACCACTCTACCAGGGGAACCATGGGGCATTATTCACTCGAATTCTGGAGCTCATATATATATGGATTATAATTCGCCAGTAGATGCTGCTTTGATAAGCGCGTTTTCTTCTGTAGTTGTTACATATTGTCGTTTATTATTTCAAGCCTATCCTGCTCGTTTAGTTTTTGGTAGCCATTCCATTTCAGGAATGGATTTTATTACAACTGATCAAAATAGTTTTGTCATTAATAATCCTAGAAAGTTATTAAGTTTCCAGAAAGTTGTACGTAAGTGGAGAAAAGTACCGAAATCAATAATTACAGATCTTGCTCCTGCAATGCAAGATTATTTTGCAGAATTGACTTTGATAGAGCAAAAACAGAAATTTAAATCCCTTGAATTACACCAAGTTATTAATCGCCTAACTCATATGGGGATTAGAAGAGCAAGAGGATATAAAATGTCTTAGGGAGAATTATCCTATCTTAATAATGCTCTTCTTGAACTAGTTTCTTGCTATATCGTTTACATTGATATTTTATTCTCTCATCATATTCTTGCTTTGTGAATCTACCTTTAGTAGATTTAATCAAGTCCCTAGATATTAATTTATATGAATGATCAAAGAATAAACATTTTATTATCATTCATAACCCATTTTATAGAGGAGTAGACACATCAGCAATAAGAGGATGCGTACAATCCAATAATTCATTCAATTCAATTTTTATACTTCGAGAGGCTGCTCCTCCTCCTGCATAAAAAATCCTATCTCTTTCTACCACTAATTCATCAACGATAACTGGAAGATTTACACTAATTGGAGGGACATTTCCAATTTTATAGCCAGATACGGCCTCAACCTGCTTGGGAGAAGCTAATCTTAGATCTCGAACTTTTAATAATTGTTTAAGCTTTTTTGTTTTTATCCTCCTATCTCCCTGCAAAATTACTAGATAGTATTCTCCTTCATCAGTAACTACTACAATTGATTTCAAAATATCATCTGCATTGCATTTAAAAAATTTAAAACTCTGTTCAACTGTAAGTGTGGGGGACATAGTATTTATAATTTCAGCAGCTAATCCATTTTCTTTAATGAATTCTTCCAGATTCATTAATTCATCTTCCGCCTTACGATTATTAGGTGATTTACCAAAAATTAATCTTAAGATAAGTTAGAAGATGGTTGAGATAAATATTTTTTTAACTAATCCTGTTACAAATTGCTTATTATCAGTAACTTGAGTAAAGAATAAGAAAATAGTAAAAACTTAATTCGGTACAATTAGAATCTATTGGTGAAATGAGTGTATAAAGGAGATTTAGTCACATTAAGAGGATTAGAAGTAACTGATTTGGATGAATTAATGAAATATTGGAATAGAGAAGATGTTCGTGAATTCTTATTTACAATTATACCACATTCTCGCGAAGAAGAGGAAGCTTGGATTCGAAATACTTGGAGGCGCCGAGTAGAAGGAAAAGATTATATTTTTGCTATCACTGTTAATTCTGAAGAATATAAATATATAGGAAATGTAGAAATAAGCATTGAAAACCAAATCAATAGGAGGGGATTGATTGGAATTGCTATTTTTAATCCTGGATATTGGGGTAAGGGATATGGATCTGATGCTTTAAAAGTGATTTTAAATTTCGGTTTTAAATCTCTTAATTTACACTCGATCGGCCTTACTGTATTTGAAAATAACTTACGAGCTCGAGCGTGCTATAAAAAAGTTGGGTTTCAAGAAATGGGAAGGAGAAGGCAAGCAATTTTCCGAAATGGGCAATGGATTGATGAACTCCTTTTGGACATTCTTACAGCCGAATAAATTGAAATAAGATAGCATATCATAAGAGAATAATACACTTTTCCTAAAAAATTGAATTTTGGCAAGTGTTTGTAAGGAAACAATTCTTACACATCGGTTTCAATTTATGACACAAATTTTGGCAGTGACATACAACGAGAGCATGAAATCGACCAAGAATTTCGAAATCTAACCCTAAGAGAGTTTCAATCTCATATTGAAAGTCATTATATCTCATAGTATAATAAACTACACTCCCCTCATTCCTCGCGAAAAATCTGCGTGTATAAGTTCCAATGATGGGGCTTGCTTGTTGATAGCAGTAAACTAGGAGTGAATCAGCAGTCTCATTTCCTATTCCTTTCAGATCAAGTAATTGACTACGGTTTGGAATGGTTCTGTTTTGTAGTAATTCTATCATTTTATTGCTCAGAATAAGTAAATATTCTGCTTTTTGTCTGTAAAATCCTGCAGGTTTTATTAAATCAATTAAATCGTCTTTATTTAATTCAACCATCTGTTTGAAGCTAGTAATAGAATTATTTTTTAGATTATTTATTGCTTTATTCACATTTGTCCAATTAGTATTCTGAACGAGTATTGTTCCAATTGCAACTTCATAGAATTCAAAGTTGGTCTTGTTTGGTTTCATCCATAATTCCCATGTTTCATGATGTGGATCCATTCTAGGATAATTTTCCAGTAATAACTTAAATATCTCCGATTGCATTAACAGTGCACCGAACTAATATTTTTGGTGATATTAATAGAGTTTAAATAGTAACTGGCCATGATAACTCCTTGCTAGTAATGTTTATAGTATATAAACCAATGAAGAGAGAATACTCCCTTACTTAGAACTTTCTTTGAATTATTATTGAAATAGATTCCAGATTACTTAAATTCATTTTTCTGAATTTATTATGTTTGATCAGGAAGTATTATTCTCGTATTCTACGGAAGACTTATCTAGAAGCTCATTTATATAATTTCTACAGCTATATCATTGATGAATACTCAAGACATTGATCCCTTAGTGGAAGATCTAGCTTGGGAAGTATTAATCGTATCAGCCTTTCGACAAGCAGAAAGACAAACTTTAAATTTGATAACTTCCCTTGTAGGAGTTACAAAACCAGAAGAGTTAAGTTGCTTAGTCTCTCATATATTTAGACTTGTTAGAAGAGGAGTTATCTATATCCCAGAAGCACGTCTTGAGATCATGCATCATGCTCCAGAATTAATTGATGTTTATCTTTTGAAAGATTTTAATGAGGTAATGAGGGAATTAGCGGAAAATTTGAAGAAGTTACGAATTGAAGAAGCCAAACTTAAGCATATTGATCATATTCCAAATAAAGTTCTGATCGATCTTAAAAACCTCGCTGCAGGAAAATATATTTATTCTAAATAAAGCTTTTAATAACAGAGTGGAGCGAATTGCGCAAGTACTTCCACAATTTTTGAAAAATCACGAAATTTTTCTTTTGAAGTTAGGCCTAGCTCTTTGTCCATAAATATAGAAAATCTTTGCGTGAATCTTTGGGCGAATAAAGTTATTAAATCAGCGATTATTATATTATTCTCTGAACATATTAAATAAATCGAGAATTTATATTCAGAGTCAATTAAAATGACCTTATTTTGAAAAGCAATAGTAAGCAAGCTAGAATCGCTATCTAGAGTTTCACACAGACTGATATTGAACGTTGAAAGAACACTACCTAGCATAATCGCCAAACCATCTAAATTCCCTTCCCTTTCCTTAAAATCATAAGCAAACAATGGAATCCCAGAAGAGCTGATTATAATTAATGAATCTAATTTTGCGATTGTTATTGTCAATAAAGAGGGATATTTCCGAAAAGTTTTTGTAAAAGCGAACGCGGCTAAACTCAATGGTATAGCAAAGGTAAGAGAAAGTTGGAAACTTTCTATTATTGGCAATCACTGGAGAAAAAGTACAATGACAGAGCAAATCGTTGAAAAATATGCAAGTGGCGGCCAATTCGTATCAAATTCGACTGGTCTTCTCTGAAATTCCCTTAATCGATTAATAAAGGAGTAATGTCTTAGTCCATTTATACCAATCAAAAGAACCAATAGTAAGATTCCAATACTCACAAAAATGTTATACTCAATAAAAATATCCCCATTCTTGAAGTCGTTTGTATCTAACCAAGAGTAAGACAATGTTAGAAATATTAAACCTACAGTAAATCCACCAATCCCTCCAATAAAAATTTGTGTCCTTGACCAACCCTTTTCATTCTCATGGGGTCTTATTGCATATATTCCCAAGGCAAAAGCTCCAATCCCAATTGTACCGATTGAATAAATAATCTTATAATTGTTTATTAACAATTCTTTTATAAGAATATCAATTTCGAAGACATGTAAAACGATAATAATCACTACTGTTAAAACAGCAGCTGTAGATAGTAAAAGATCCCAGAAAAATAATCGTAATCCTTGAAATGGGTATTTTTGATATAACTTGTATTACTCAAATGCTGCTACTGTCATTAATGTGACAAATGCAACACCTTGTAAAAGATCAAGTAAGAGAGCTATTGTGAAATTCATTATTTTCCCCTATTTTTACAATTTTCAATTATTTTTTCTGTGTTTCACTTACATTCTTTCTATTTATATACTGGAATTTTACTTCTTGTTAAATACAAATATCTCCGTAAGAGTTTTATATCTCTTACAATAAATATAAAATGCAATGATTCTAGGGTTGAGGTAATATGATATCCCAAGGAGGGCCTAATTCGCTAATTTTATTTTTAAAAACAAAAAATGGATGGAATGAGGCTTTAAAAAATGAATGTGAGAAACTAATCTCAAATCTTTCACCTGATGATGTCCTCTCTGCATTAAGTACATATTCGTATATTTCAAAAAAGCACGTAGGTAGACCGAAATCCTATGCTATTGCTTGGATGAAACTTGAAAACCATCTAATATCGTATAAGGAATTCAAGGCATTGGTCTATAAACAACTTATAAACGATGAGATTGGGGATGATACATATTATAGAGCTCTTAAAAGGGCCAAGAATTTCATTACTCAACGCAAGATAATAAATATCACCCCGAAAAGTTATAGAGAAGCTTGGTTAGCACTTCAAAGCTCTAGAATGAGTTGGGATGAGTTTAAAGCGATTTTGTTGTCTTTAAAGAAAAATGAGCGGATAACTGAAGATGAATTTTCCCGTGGATTATTAAAAGGGGAGGAACTCATGAAGTTTCGACGAATGGTTCTAGAAATCAAAGGGGAAATTTAACTTCAATTCAAAGGAAATTACATTATCACTGAATTTAACATTTTAGTCATTCTAGCAATTGATTTGACTTAAGCAATACATATAAGAATACCCTGGGAATATCTCACGAATATCATACGTCTTTGTATTCATTTGGAGATGTTTAATATTCCTAAAATCTCAGTTGATGTTCCTCAACATATTCTAGACGACATTAAAAATCATATTGGGGACGATAAGAAATTTGTTTCGCTCAGTGATGCAGTTCGTACCGCATTACGAAAATTACTTGATGATCTTGACGCGATCGACAAACGACAAGGATGATTAATACTGGATGATGAAAAAGGAGTTTAAAAAGTATGTTTGAAGGGTTAATAGTTAGTTTTGGTATATTTTTCCTACTAGGAGGAGTTTCATATATCGGAGCTTGGTACACTGTAAAAAAAGACTCATATCATATGCTACTCGGAATTTATATTTTATTTTTAACAATAGCCCAGTTTTTCGCTGCTAAAAGTCAAACTTGGTTTGATTTTGGGTTATTTCAAGTAGTAGCGCCAGCAGGTGTACTAGTTTTTCCTTTTACATTACAAATAACGGACATGGTAAATGAAAAATTTGGACGGAAAGCGGTATACGAAATGATCTGGATCGCCCTAATCACTCAAATTATTCTGGTTATCTCTTTAGCATTTGCTATTGTGCTTCCAATGCCAGAAAACACATATTTGCCATATGATCCATTATTAAGTTTTGCAATAGTCCCCGCTATTACTTTAGCATCTTGGATTAGTTTTTTTGTAAGTGAACGATTTGATGCATGGATTTATGATAATTTGAAGAAATATTTCGAAATAAAAACAGAATCTAGAGATTGGTGGAAGTTCTTATGGGTTAGAAATGTATTTAGTGATATATTAAGTCTAGGAATTGACTCTTTTCTCTTTATACCATTGGCCTTCTTTATTTTGCCTAGCATACAAGCAATTTTTGATTCTTCTGCTTCCATTTTAGTATTACCAATCGATGTGATTGTTACACTCATTGTGGGACAAATAATTATGAAGTGGATTCTTGGAATTATCGATACGCCTTTCATGTACTTAACAAGATGGATTTACGAAAAAGAAAAGAGATTGGAAGATTAAAATATCCGTTCGAGAATATCAATTATTGAAATGTGAGTCCGTTTTTCATAAATATGTGGATAATGCTTAGATATTAATCTAAGACTCTCACTAACTTTGATGACAGCTCGATCTTGTTTGGAAAGTGTATTTTCCTTAGAAAAAGACTTTATGCGTTTTTTCGTATTGGTTATTAAATTAGATTCAAATGAATCCCATTCAATGCATTTTGGTTCAAAATAAGCCTTTTTACAGACAAAAATAGCATCAATTTCAATACTTTTTGATCCTCGTATTTGTGTACTAGTAACCATTTCACTTCTTACGGGATAAACATTTATAATGGAAAATTTTGCTTGGATAAGGCTTTCCATTAGTGCACCCCACGCTTTCAATTGTTTATGATGAAATGTAAATATTAATAGACCATCTGATTTTAAAACCCGGTAAATATCCCGAAAAACAGCAATCAATCCTTTTTGGTAGTCGAGGTTTGATTTTCCACGTTTAGTATTTTTAACAATTTCATCGTTTTTTGGGGTGAACTCTGGTTTAAACCAAGCATACTGATCTTGAAGATCTATACGAAGCCATACATAATAAAAATCTGATAATTCAGCATATTGTACATTATCTGAATATGGAGGGTCAGTAATTACTAGATCAACATAATTGGATGGGATATCAGTATGAGTGGAAGAACTACAATAAATATATGGTGGCGTTCTTGATTCCTCAAATACTCTAAATTCATATACTATTGGACTATTGATTGCCTTGTTCATTGACAGCCGTTGAACTTTTCCATCTGCCGAAATATATGTTTCATAAGGATTTTGACAATATTCCTTAATTTTCAAGGTTTTTTTGAAGAATTGTCTAAAAGATCCAGTACCAAACCTACTTGTTCCTAGAACATTATTTTCAACAGGATTCAAAGTAGCTGGAAAAGCATGTTTTCTGAAAAGATTGTAGATATAATGATTTTTTCTATGATATTCACATAACAAATTATTGTATTCTAGAGCAGTAGAAAAAGTAATAAGCAAAAATTCCCTAATATTTCTATCTTTAATCTCCAAAATTTTGTCCAGTAGTAGACCAAGGGTTAATAATTGTCGTGAATTAAACATATACTTGAAGTGACTGATTTGATGATTGAGAAGCTCCTGAGTTTTTGCTCCAACTGGAACTGACTGTGATGGAATTGGTAATTGGATTTCGATTTTTTTAAATCGTTTCTCTGCCTTTTTATAAACCTCTATGTCATAAATGTCTGCTTTTTTGAAAAACCTTGAATCACAGTTGTCACAATAATATTCTATAGCATATAAATACTCTTCAGGGCGGCCAAATTTCCTATTCGAGTCAATTATCCTTCCAAAATGCTTACATTCTGGACAGTGGTATTTTCCTCTTGTTACATTCGATTTGGATTTCTTGAAAGTATATAAGCATACATTACAAGCTATTTTTTCTTTATTTTCAGTATTAAAAATAGCTGCGCAATTTGGGCATATGAAAAAGGCGCGTTGGGAATCATTTCGGTCGTATGCAAATAAATAACTCCGAAAGAGGGATATTTTATTTTCACACTTTTCACATCTCACTCTTTTTATCCAAAAAAAATACATCACATTCGATTCTTGTGAACACTTCGTACATATCGTTTTATAATAATCTTGAATTTCAGGATAAAGACTTTCCACAATTCGATTATAATTTGAATTTAAAACTTCAAGATCTACACTCTCTAATTGTTTCTTCACAGTAAACCATGCAACTGGATTTAAATCACCACCTATGACCGAAAAGCCAAGCCTAACTGCTTCAATAATTGTTGTACCACCACCCATAAAAGGATCAAAAACGATTATATCTTTAAAATCATACTCTTTCAAGTAGAAAGTCCAAAATTTCTCTAATTCCGATGCATTGATCATGTTCATTGTATTAATTGACTTTTCACTAAGTGCTGAGTAAATTAATATCGATCTAAATACAGAGCTAAGTCGACGAGCAAACCATTTGTGTAGGGTCAAAACAGGTCGATAATATCTTTTTGCATTACTTTCTTTATATGCTATTAAGCTAACTGAAGAAAAGGGGAAAGAAATTTCAATTAATTTCGGTTTTGTTTCTTGATTTTCCATTATTATGTTCCAACGAATAATAGAATTGAGAATTTTAGAAATTTAAACCAAAAAATCCAAATATAATGAATACTAAAGCTGAGAAGACCGCTGAAATTGGTGTGGTTATAATCCAGCTAATTCCTATTTCCTTTAGCGAATCTTTATCTACTTTCTCCTTATTGACAAACCCGACACCAATGAATGCAGCAACTAATATATGGGATCCTGATAGCGGGATTCCCATCAAAGTACCAAAAAACATAATAATTGAAACTGATACACTAGCAGCCAGTGCAGACATCGGAGAAAGGGCTACAACATCCAGAGCAAGTTTTTTAACCACTCTACGACCCAAAATAATAACACCTAAGCACATTCCGAATCCTCCTGCAATTAAAGCAGGTAATGGATCATTTAAGAATAGATCTTCAACCATTAATGGTCCGATCGCTTTTGCTACATCATTGCCACTCCGACTGAAAACAGAAAATAATAGAAATATAGCTAAGATATAAGCAGCGATTTTTTCCTGTTTTTCATAATCCGAGTATCCCTGTGTTTTTACTTGTGACCTCAGGAAATTAATGAAACGATAAAACCCATAACCTCCTAGCAATCCTAATATTGGACTGATGACCCAACTAGCTACT
Organism: Candidatus Heimdallarchaeota archaeon; assembly: GCA_011364965.1. GTDB lineage: Archaea > Asgardarchaeota > Heimdallarchaeia > Hodarchaeales > Hodarchaeaceae > Hodarchaeum. Next base: position 414,040 of record RDOB01000002.1, on the reverse strand, counting down.
ACAAGAAAAAGTGTGTCAAAATTTAGCGCAGCTAATCCCCACCCAGGTTGAATAAGTACAACGCCCAAAACGCTGCCGACTATACTTTGAGTTGATGAAATTGGTACTCCTTTGATTGAAACGATAAATAGCCAAATCGCCATTGATATCAAAATTACAAAAACCATGGATAGAGATAATGTAAAATTGGGATCTGTGAATTTATTCCCCACCGTTTTCGAAACAGATTCACCGAGGAAAAAAACTCCTATAAAATTGAATATTCCTCCAATTAAAACAGCAATACTTAATGAGAGCAATCCAGCTCCAACTGCCGGAGTCATTGTTTCATCATTGGCCCCAATCGTAAATGCAACGAAAAAACCCAAACCTAGAGCGGCTATAGCTAATGTAGGATCTGCCACAATCTAACGCCTCGAAACAGACTAACTATGCTTTGCTATAAGTACTTTTAAATAGTCGGTGGCTTCCTCAGCTGTTATGCTTATCCGAGTAGTTACATTTAACACTCTTTCTGTTCCACGAGGTAATTCATCGTTAACTAATTTTTCTTGTATTAAATAATATAGATCCCGAACTTCATCGCGAAGTTTTTCTAATTTCTGAGCAGCATTTGCTGATTTCTCATAATCATCGAAAAAATACTCATTTGCTTTTACAAATAAATCCATAACATCTTCTGTTTTATCTAAAAGCTTATCAAATTCAGCAGGAAAATAACTACTATCAATTTTTTTCAAACATAGCGTTCTAACAGCTCGCTCGATTCTATCCATTACATGATCAGCGTTCAGCATTAATTGATATCTTTCTTCGGTGATTTGAGGAAGATAAGCTTTTTTTGTGAAAATTGTTTCAAAAAAGGTGTCTTTGATTTCATCTGCTTCCTGTTCTATCTTAATTATTTCATCTCTTAATGCTAAACCTTTCTCATATTCCCCATTTCTCCAAGCTTTTACTGCGTCTTCATATTTCTCAAAACATACTTCTGTTAACTCTACAATCTTAAGAAATAACTGGGTTCCTCGTTTATGTATATTTTTTTCCATTAAAATTTTCCCAAAGAATTCTCCAGGCATCATAATCATCTTGAATCTAGTTTTTGTTCATCCAATAATCCTTCTCTTCACCTTTTTAAGTTTCAGGTTTTTATATTCAAATAAAGAAAAAAAGTTGGTGAATAGACCTTTATTGACTTATTTTTATTGTAAAAGTGAAAAAACTTCTTTTAAATCACTATTTAGATCAGATAATAATTCAGGTGTTAATGAACTGGAAATTAGCGGGATAATATTACTAAAGGTCTCCTCCCATTTATAAGTTTCTTTGTTTTTACAGTTTTGAACAATTTGAACTTCTTTCTTTACTTTTTCTTTAATTTCCTTCCAACTTACGGTATTTATTTTGATTAAACTCTCTCTCTTCCTACAAATAAGTAGTATATCGTAATTTCTTCCTGTTGTGGGTCTTGCTTTAAATTCACTGTGTATAGGATAAGCAGCTGTTACGACAAAATTACTAAGAAATATAGACTGTAAAATTATCCCCCACGCAGAATCGCTTGAATGATGAAAGGTAAATACTAGAGGGGCTTTTTCTTTCAATACACGATAACATTCCTTAAAAACATTAGTTAAACCAGCTAGAAACTGTGATGGTTTTTTATCAGAACCTAATTCAGCATAGCTAGAAATCAACTCGCTTTTAAAGGCTGAATAGCGAGACTCTAGTACAATTCTTAACCAAACATAAAAGAAATTAGCTAATTCAGAATATTGAATGAAATCAAAGTATGGAGGGTCAGTTGCTACGATATCTATTGATTTAGACTCAATACCATATAATGTTAATTGCATAGAGGAACCACAAATTAGATAAGAACTAGGAGTGCTACTTCTTTTAAGAGAGGCAAAATCTTCAACCATTTCAGCATTAATCCGTTCCCCAAGAATAGGGATCTTTGTTATCTTACCATTTTCAGAGAAAATCTCAAAAGGTTTCACACAATAATTCTTCGCTTTCCGGATTCTATCAAGATATGTTTTAAAAGTCCCATTTCCTTTTTCAGTTCCCCAAACATTGTTCTCAACATACAGTAGAGGTACTAGAAAGGATTGATAATTAAATATATTCACAATTTGCTTCATAGTATAATTATACGGACATAAAACGGTATGAAACTCTAAGCTACTTGAAAAAGCAAGCAAAAAATATTCTTGTACCCTCTCAGAGGTAATTTGGGAAATTTCTTTTAGAAGCAAGCTTAAACACAACAATTGTCGGGGATTGAAAAGGTCAGCGAAGAACTCGAAACCATAATTTATTAAATTCCTGATATTTACTCCAGATCTTGGCAATTTGGTTCTGGGATATAGAAGTTCATCTTTTAATTCTTCAAATTCATCTTTAGTTTTCTTATACAAATCTAAATCAGTTTTTGATATCTTTTTATAGTCCCTTGATCTGCATGAAGGACAAAAGTATTCAATTGCTATCTGTTTTTGGTTTAAGCCCTCAGAGCTATTTTTTAAGACGTCTAGTAATTTGAATTCATTACCACAGCATGTACAAATAAAAATCTTCTTCCTGCAATTCCCCTTCAACGGATAAAAATGCTTTAAGCAACTAGGACAGATGCTTTCACCGTTTAATTGTTTTTTAGAATAAAAAAGGAAGTTGCATTTAGGACATATTAAACAAGTTTTTTGGTGCTGTCGTTGCTTTTTTCCGATAATATAGTATTTGAAAAGATCCTGTTTCGAATTACAGCTAGGACAAGTAATTTTCCTCACCCAAAAGGTATACATAATATCTGCATTCTTATTACCACATGCAGGACAATCTGTTTTATAATATGATTGTATTTTTTCTCCGATTTTAAAAAATATTCTGTCAGCTTCGTTATTAAACTCATTTAAATCAAAAAATTCTAATTCTTTTTTGGTCGTAAACCAAGCTACAGGATTCGTGTCAATACCAATTGTTCTAATTCCTAAACGATTGAATTCAACAAGAGTTGTTCCTCCTCCTGCAAAAGGATCCAAAACTATTGAATTTTTGAACGAATGGTTATGGTAATAAGGACTTTTTTTGAGATCTTCACCAGAAAAAAGTTGTGAGGGGTAAAAATGAGTTAATCCTACTGCTCGAAACAATGTTCCAGGACGTCTTGCCCAAGATTTGTGTAAAGAGTATATGGGTCTGTAGAATTGACGCCTTTGAGACTCAATTTTTGTTAAAGTTTGAACTTTTTCTAGAGGGAAGCTTTTTTCAAGTATCAACACATCACCAATGATATATTTCCATTTTCTTATATCTTAAGACGGAAAATTTCGTTTTGCATTGTTTTATATAATTCCTTTATGAAATTTTCAATATCATTTATCTGCAAGACCTGACACAACGCAAAATCAAGACGATAACGTGAAAGAAATTTTCCTTGGGAGAGTTCACGGATTTGATCTTTTAAAGATAAGAATTGATCAGATTTCCTATTAAATTCATCAAAAGCCTCACAGAGAACTTTAGAATCCTTATTTGCCAATAATTTGGGATTTAAGCAAAAAAAATTCCTCAAATCCGTCCCGAAGATTTGACCTAAGGACGAAATCTTCTCTCGACGCAAAATTAAATAAGTTGCTAGGAAAATCGTGCTATTAAAATATGCAGCAAGAACTTTATCGTGAGAAACATCTCCAGTTCTTATAAATATGAAATTATCACTTATAACACATTTATTTTTGACAAAAAATGCTAAAAATCGTCCTGAATTTAAGCTGAACTTATGAATAATTGCTACTCTAGCAATTTTCCTTCCTTGGGATATTTGGTTAAATGTGAGAGCATGAAAACCATCTGTTTTGGAAAATTTCTTTTGGCCCCACTTAATGTACTTCATACTATCGTCTGTAAGCGTATCATCTGGAAAGAGAAGGATATATTCCGATATTTTTGGTCTGATTGTATGATAGAGAGATGATTTTCGCAAGACTGGAGAAATATTTGATCTAGGAAGTGTTAATTTGAGTTTTGTTTCTTTAGAACTGATTTCAATTGATTTTTCGTCTTCTCTGGTTATCATCCAATATTTATTTGGTAAATAAAAGAAATTTGATACCCCCACTCGTATTCCTCTATCAACATCCCTTCTTGGATGGCTAAGAAAACTGGATACAGGTTTAAACATATTATTATGTTTAATTTGAGTATAAAGATTAAGAAAAGAGGAACTATGGAAATATAGAGTCCAATCGACTGATTTAGTGTTTAAAAGGCGAGGAGTTTCAATTGATTTGACTCTAATAAGGTGATTGTCGATATCTTGGTTATTAATTAAGAAATAAGCTAGATTTTTATAATTTGCCTCTGTTAACTTGGATTTGAGAACAACAAATTTAGTAACAGATGAGTTGGTAGGAGGAGTGTTTTTTGCTATCATTATCACTTCTTTAAACTGAGATTGTTCAGAAAACGCGATTTCTTCATCTGATGTAATAAAATATTCAAAAGTAAACCTATGTTGAAGGTAGTTTAACACTGGATTCATTGTAGCAGAATTAATAATAGAAATGGGCAAAATGTAGGCTAATGTTCCATTAGGTTTTAAAAATCGAAGTGAATCCAATAAGAAATATCCATAGAATCCCAAATATTTTTTATTATAATTTACATTGATTTCGTGCTTTTTAAGATGATTATACAAAAAATCTTTATATCCGCTAGTAATTCGATCTCCACGAGTAAAGGGAGGATTTCCCATCAATACATCCATCAGAGGCAAGAAATTGCCCTTTTTTTCCCCTATTTTCATTTTGAATATGTCATTTACGTATAAATGATATTGTGGGGAATAATATAAAGGATCTTGAAGAGCAAGATTGATACTGGCTAATTGGGAAGCAAATATAGAAACATCTACACCATAAAGCTGGTTTAATATCTCCTGATGGTTTAATTCAGATTTAAGACTTTTTAATTTTTTATATGCTGAAACTAGGAATGTACCAGAACCACAAGATGGATCTAATATTCTTTTTATTTCGAACCCATCTAAAATAATATGAGAAATGAAATCGCTCACAATATTAGATGAATAATAAGCTGAAAGATATTTACGAAGTGATTTCGGGATTAAAGTATGAAAAATTTTTCCAAGAATATCAATTTCCATCATATTTGAACCCCATGTTTCTAACTCTCTAAATATCTGGTTCAAGATCGGTTGAGAATTAGAAGGGAGCTTATTGATGAGATCGATCTGATAAATAGGATTTGATTCCACATTTAAAATGGTTTGAAACCAGTGTTGGATATCAGAAATCGAGGCGTTATTTACATTAACCTTCGTACTTTTTTTCTTTTCAAATGCAATGAAGTAAAAAATTTGAACCAAAATCACAAATGCAGCTGCTTGGGGTAACTTTTTTCTTGTCTCATTCCATGATATGCTATTATCATTTAGAACTCGTGCATAAAAAAAGCCTAGCTCCTCCTCAAGGACATTACGATCCATTAATTCAGTACAAACTTCCAAATCATTTACAAACTTAAGTAAAATCTTCTGAGCATTTTCCTCGCTAAAAAGATCATATTTTGACAGTAATTACACCCCGCTTGTTATCAGGATTCAAATATTGTTTGAAAAATACAGAAATAATCTTCTGGGCTGTAAATCAAAAATCGCGTATTTTGAAGAAAACCTAGAAAATTTATGTCATTTCGATAATTTTCATAAATATTCTGACGAGGAACAATTGAGAATGTGATATTAGAGGATTTCTCAAATTTGGTGCATAAATAACCTATTAGAGAAAAATTGAAACTAGAAATTCCTAATTTCTGATATTTACTAATAATATTAGACACGATATAACAGAAAGTTTCAATTTCTTCCTCTTTAAGGTCTAAAAAATTCGAAGTCGGAAAGATTGCTCTAATTTCATAATCTCCAAGAGGAGAATAAGGTAAAATCCAATGTACTCCAGAAGAATTTCCTAAATATCTTTGATTTCGTTTTTGTTCCTCAAAAACCAATTCCTCCCAGATTCTTTTTCTATATTTTTCAGAAAATTTTATTTCTCTTTTCAATAATAATTTTTGGTGGTTTGTTGGTATAGAACTTACTAGTAATTGTAAATGTGGATGAGGCAGGGTAGCACCAGCTGGATGAAGATAATTTAGATTTATACTTGCAAAATAACTCTCTGGAAAATTTTGATGTATGGATTTAAAATATTTTAATGAACAAACTAAACCATCTCTAAGATGTTGTCCAGTAATTTGATTTGGAAGAATGAAATGATCTTTGGTGAGAATCACAACCGCATGATGTTCCCATTGAGGATATAAATTTGGAATTACAATTGCTTCACCCTTACTTAATGGTTCTGGAATTCCCAAATTCCTTGGAAATTTAGGGGCCTCTAATGTCAAGTTCTTTATACAAAAAGGACATTTTTTCGCAGAAGAATACATAAGAGATTCTACTAATTTCCAATCAGTTTTTCTAATGAATAAATCCATCTTTTCTGATAAGCTTGATGAAATTACTACAGATTGGCCAGTAATTGGATCTTTACGTATCAAAAGCCTATAGCTGACAATATTACCTGAATGTGGTAACACTATGCTATTAATTTGAGTAGTTTCATCAAATTTTAGTAACTGGCTATGAGGAGTAATGACTTCCTCACCTCACACTTTGATTTTGTAGGAAGAAAGAAAATTCATAAATCCTTCTATTAATCAGAGGTTGGAGTAAGTAATGATCATACATATTAGATCTATTTTAACTAGAGAACAAGAATCCTTCCTAACACTTTATAAATCTATATGGGGAGCATTTGATTCTCAAAAACAAGAAAAAAATTTCCAGGAATATATAAAATTTAAACCATATATGGTTAAGATAGCAATTTTTAATAAAAGGATTATTGGTTTCACAATAGGAGTGGAAAAAAATTCTAACAAAGCTCGTCTTCATAGTATTTATATTGAACCCGAATTTCGATATCAGAATATAGGTACGCGGCTTCTTACTGAAATTGAAGCAGAACTCTTACATAGCACGCCCCATTTAGAATATTTATCAGTCAGAATTCATCAAGAGAATTATGATTCAATAAATTTTTTTTTGAAAAAGGATTATGATTTAATCACAAGAATCAATAATTATGTGAAAAAGAGTTCAAGATTTGATTTTAAAGAGAATCTGGAAATTTACGTTCGTATTGCAGAAGAAGATGATGTTAATGAACTTATAGAAATTGAAAATATTTGTTTCTCCCATTATTGGCGATATCGAAGACAAGAATTTATAAATATCATTAGATCGGGAAATCGAAGCCTTTTTGTAGCATTTCTTGAAGGTCATATAGTAGGATATAATTATAACACAATCTCGGAGGATGGAAAAACAGGTAACTATGTGAGAATAGCAACGTTACCAGAATATCAAAGAAGACATATAGGAACAACCCTTACGAAAAAGGCCTTTGAATGGTTCGAAAAGTATGCTGTTAATTGTGTTTTACTCTCAACTTATGCTGATAGCCCTGTTCATAATCAAATGTACAGATCTTGGGGATTTAAGAAAACTGACGAAGAAACAATCCTTGCTAAACATTTAAAATGAAAAGAAAAATCTTTAGTAATTGATGATAAAAATAAAAAATAGTGTCTCAAAAGCGGAATTAAAGCTAGTGGTTTCAATAAAACTAAACTAGTTTTATTTCCAAACACTTTCCAAGGGAAGTTAATTTGAAAATCATTCGTGACCCTCAAAGAGTCTCACAGCTAGTTGAAGCGTCAAGATGGGAGATATGGAATCTTTTAAAGGATAAAGGAGCATTAACTGCGGAGAATATAGCAAAAGAAGTTGATAAAAATGTTTCAACAGTATATCGACACCTCAAGAAATTAATAGATACAGGATTTGTCAAAGAGCACGATGTACAAAAGGGGAAGCAAAAATATATTGTTAAAGAATATTCCGCAGAGATGACTGATGCCTTTTTCTTGCTAAGTGAGGAGGCAGAGAGTTTAATTGCATCAGAAGATGAAAGTTCACTCCTCAATGTTAGAATCCCAGTTCTACTAGACTACTTTTCTGATCTAGGATTTATACCTGCTAATGAAGAAGAAGAAAAAAGAGCAAAAGAATTAATAGGAAAACTATCAATTAATTTGAGTAAGTACCTCGGAGAACTTATCGGAGATAGAAATGAATTTCCAAAAGCTTATGATCATCAATTTGAAGTAATGAGACGTGTTTTAGGAATGTTTCTTGTTCAAATTGACCCCCAATATAGTAGCTATGTTGAAGAATTACGAAGGATACTTATGAAATAAATCAAATGATCCGTCCATTTATTGATTTAACAATCCAGTTTCCGTTTTCAATTTTTTGAATTTCATTTATCCTACAATTCTCAAACCATTCATCATTTTGAAAATCAGGAAGAATTTTCATAATTCGTTTAAGAATAGTAAAGATAACACCTCCATGAGCAACGACTAAAATATGTTGAGGAGGCGGATTTAATTCATCTATAGTTCTTAAAAATTTCTTTAATCTGTGCATAAATTGTTCTACACTCTCTCCATTTGGAATAGGTTGCGATGTTTCATTAAAGAAACTTTGGAAGTATTCGCGTTCTTTGTCTTCCATTAGCTCTATGGCTTTTCCCTCAAATTCTCCAAGAGCCATCTCCCTGAGAAGCGGTGTATATATGATTTTACTTGCCTCTGAAGGATCACAAATAATTTTAGCTGTTTCTGCTGCTCTTGAAAGATCAGATGAATAAATATAATCAAATCTCCTAATTTGAATTCTTGGAGCTAAGGCTTTAGCTTGTGAACGTCCTATTTCTGAAAGCGGTGAATCCATGTGTCCTTGCAATACCTTTTGTGCATTTGCTTCGCTTTCTCCATGGCGTATGAAGATTATCTGCAATTAAAATACCTCTCTATTTTGAAATTTATTCCATAAATAAAGGAATTCAATAGATTTAACACAAGTATTGATATCATCAAAAACTACTCCCCCATCTCTTCGAATTATGTCTGTCCATTGACTTTTTACCATTTTGTTTCCTACAAAATACGTTATTATTGGTTTCTTATATCCCTTGAGACTAGAAATAATTTCAGGATCGAAACTAGCAGCTACAGACATACACGCGATCATCAAGATGATTGCATTAATTTTTTCATCCCCAAGAAGAATTGGAAATATTTTTCTTAGCGCTGTGTCCAATCCATGAAGTTCAAATGCAGGCCAAGAATCCACGGGATTTTTGGGGGGCATCCAAGGAGGAAAAATTGCTTTAAGCGCTAATTCAGTTGCAGCGGATAATTCAGGAATTTCAAGAAAAGTTTGAGCTACAATGTCAGAAGCAATCACTCCACCAGCTCCAGTTATAGTAATAATTGCCAATTTATTGCTCGTGGGAATAGGAAGCTTAACAAATGATTCAATAATATTAAAAAACTCTCCAAAATCTTGAACTTGAATTATTCCAGCTTGTTTAAGTAAACCTGATAATAACTCTGGCGAACCACTTGTTGTTGATGAAGTGTGACTTAGTGCAGCTTGCCTTCCAACTCTTGATTGGCCTCCTAATAAGCATATTATTGGCTTTTTAGAAGATTTAGCTATATTAATAAATTCTCTTGGTCGTTTTAATCCCTCTAGATAAAAAGCTGCCACTTTTGTTTTTTCATCCTCCAGGAAATCTCTCAATAAATCACATTCATCTATATCTATTCGGTTCCCGATCGAACAGGCCTTCCGTATGCCTAAATATCTTTCTGTAAAGCACTGAAGCACAACAGCCCCAGAGAAATAACCTGATTGACCAACTAAACTGAGTGATCCTTTTAAGCGAATTTCATTAGGAATGGGTTCAAAAGTAGTAATAAGCTCATCAGTCACTGTTCCCATGCAATTACCGCCCCATATTCGTATATTGAACTTCTGACCTAATTTTTGGACTCTCTCCTGTATTAATCTTCCCTCCTGACCCACTTCAGCAAAACCTGCGCTTTCAATGATCACCCCCCTTACCCCTTTTTGGGAACATTGTATGAGAAGCTCAGGAATGTCTTTTGGAACCACAAAAAATATTACTAGGTCAATAGATCCAGGAATTTCTAGAAGTGAAGCATAAACTGTAAGGTTAAGTATTTTATTAGCTGAAGGATTAATTGGATAAATACGATCTTTGAATGGAAAAGTTTGAATCACGTTTTTCAGGATACCATATCCAGCCTTGTTTGGGTTTCTGCTAACTCCTACTATTGCAATGGAAGAAGGTTGAAAAAACATTGAAAGAGCATTATTCATATTGTCACCATATATGGATAAATTAAAATCTGAACGGAGTGGTTTTTACCCAATTAATTCAAAATTCCCAATTAATTTAAAAATATCAATTAATTACCTATATAGCAGCAATTTAATTTTTACAAACAGAGGATCAAAGTTGGCTATCCGTAAAGACCAAGTACTTGTAGAAGGAACATTCTATTCAGAAACGGATAAGAGCACGATTTACACTTGTCATTTACAGGATACTTCTGGATTTTTAAAAGACATCGCTCTGTTCTCTCTCTTAATTGCTATTTTTGCTTTTATTTTAATGGAATGGTTTTCATTTTTTGTTGTTATAGTTTCTTGGCCCATTCTTTCAACTTGGTTATTACCAAAACACTATAGATATGTACAAATCAATAAACACAGTGTTATTTGGGGAGTAGGATCAATTCAATCTTTGCTTATGAAATTTAATTTATTTAATTTTGTGAAGTGTAGATATGATGACATCCATTACATGAGATTTGACAGATGGGAGAAAAAGGAAAAAAATAGAAAGAAAAGTTTTGGACGTATTGAAATAAAAGTAGGTAAAAGTTTACCAATTTTTCATATGCTTATTCCTGAAAAGGATTTCTTGGAATTGCTTAAAATTATAGAAAAATTTCGTTTTGATATTAAAACTCGAAAACAACGTTCTCGAGGAGAACTATTAGTTTTATTCCCGAATTCTCCTCGTTACTCTCAACCATCAGATTGATTAATACGCGGATTTCTCTATTCTTATCATTATTAACAAAATTTAAATCTCAAAAATCTTAATGCACTTGTAATGATCTTGCTTTCAGACTCGCTTAAGGTTCGTATTACTTTAATTACACTCTTAATCTGCACATTTTCGTATAGTCAGACTTTTTTCATCGGTTTTTCGTCAAATAATTTCGAAAATTGGCATTTATACCAAATTTCCGCTAAAGAAGCTTGGAAATATACCCGAGGAGAGAATGTAACGATAGCGGTTATTGATTCGGGCATAGACTTCACTCATCCTGAATTAAACATGTCTTCATGGATTAATACTGGAGAAATTCCCAATAATAGTTTAGATGATGATATGAATGGATTTATAGACGATTTTTATGGCTGGGATTTTGTAAATAATGATGCAAACAATGGATTTGATGAATTTGATCCTATTCATTCTCATGGAACATTTATTGCAGGTTTGATTTCTGGCAAGGATGATGGAGAAGGAATCACAGGAATTGCATCCTCTTCTAAAATAATGTCAATCAGAGTATTAGATATTTCAAACACTTTACAAGAAGCTGATTGGTTAGTTAACGCTATTCATTATGCTATTGACAACGGAGCAGATATAATTAGTATAAGTATAGAAATGCCCTTGGGAACTCCAAATCTTCAAGATAGTATAAAACGTGCTAAACGATTTAATATTCCAGTTATAAGTTCAGCTGGAAATTATGGTGGGGAATCTGTAGCATACCCAGCTGCATACTCAGAAGTGATAGCAGTTGGGGCAACTAATTTTAATCAAGAAAAAGCTGATTATAGCAATTATGGGGAAGAATTGGATATGATGGCGCCGGTAGGAGAGGGAGCTATACTAATTACAAGTACGAACTTAGGGGGAGGTTATAGGACTGGATCAGGAACCTCTTTTGCGTCACCTCAGGTTGCAGCTATAGCTGGATTAATACGTTCCATAAATTCGACCATTCCTGTCGATATGGTTCAATATATATTGGAATCAACTGCAAAAGATATTAATATAGGTGGAAAGGATAACCAAACTGGATTTGGTATTGTTAATGCAACAGCGGCGATATTAAAAACCTTGGAGTTTCAACAAGACATTCAAACTAATAATCGGTTCAATCCTTTTGGAATCCGATTTGAGTTATTAATATCGCTATCAGCAATATTTGTTTTTTCTTTTCGATCTAGGAAAAGAAAGATTTAATTATAATTGCAAAGATTGGTTTTTAACTACTGGAATCCGGTATACTCCTAAAAGATTTCGATTACCTGAATGTATTTCTACTTCTTCGATTTTGGTTACTCCTGATTCAAAAATGTTTATAGAATTATAAGTATTCAGACGTTTTGATCGAATTTTTTTACTTGAGAAAGTTCCAGCGTTGATGAATACAGTATTTTCGACCTGCATTGTTGTTGCATAATGTTCTAAGCCTGATAGCACCAAAGGAACTTTATGATGTGTAAAGAAGTCAATTACGTCTCCAGCATCTTTTACAGCCCGTTTAAAATAAGATCGAGGAATCGGAAGGACACTATGGTGCATAACGACCAAGAACAGTTTATATTTCCCAAAGGTATTAAATTCGTGTTCAACCATCGTGATACGACTCCTTCCCACATGACCTGATGCTTCAGCTCCTGTATCAATACCTAGAACTCTTATTGTCTGATCTTCATAAATTGGGTCTAATGGCCCAATCTGTTGTACCCACATCTCTCTTCCAAAGGGTTGTAAATCTCTTACTCCTGGAACAATTAGATAAGGAACATTCAATTCATTTAATTCACGAAGCTTCATTTTTGCCATAGCGAAATCTTCGGGATAGGAGTCATTTGTTAAATCCCCACAATGAATTAGTAATTTAGGTTCTTCTCTTAACATCATTTTGATACCTAATTCATAAACTTTGGGTAAAAAATCACCTCCTTGAGTAAAGTGAGTATCGGAGAACTGGCAGATTCTAGTTAGCAGTTTATCACCAGGTACAACATACCCTGCATTAGATGTTAATTCCCCCCCCAACATGGTCTGGGTTTCGCGAACAGGTGTTTGAAAATATGAATATGTATCAGTTCCGAAGAATTTTACAATCAAATTATCATTCTTTACGAGTAAATCCACAAAAGTATGTCCTGCTCTTCCCCTTGTTTTAAAAGAAGAAAAAGTTCCTGAATTTATTAGCATACAACGTCGTGTACCATTTGATAATGAAAAAACATTAGGATAGTGACGATGAGCTGTAATTATCACATCTACTCCTGCTTTCCAAATTACTTGAGACACATCACCCGCATCTAAAATCATTGAACGTTCCCTGCCAGTATTTGGAATAGGTAGAAGATGATGGTGAAAACAGAGAATTTTGACTATCTTGTCAGGATAAGTACCTAATTCAGCAATTGCTTCTAAACCTCGATCCCCAATTTTTCCTACATTTTCATCAGGTTCTGAGGAGTCTATAGCTAATATTACCATGTTTCCCCCATTCTCTCTCGTATCTATTAGGAATTGACGTTCATCAAAGAAATCATTCCAGAGTTTGTCTCCTATATTCCTCATATCATGATTACCTGGAATTGCATAAATATAACGGTCAGGGAAACTCTTTTGTAAAAGTTCTTTGGAGTAAACAAAATCTTCATAAGTTCCAGAGTCTGTTATATCCCCTAAGTGAAGAAGTAGAGCATTAGGATTTTTTATTAATTTTTGTTTGATCATTTTAACTCCACTTTGGAAAGCTTTCTCGTGGAAAAGACCTGTGAATTTCGAGATATGAGTATCAGAAAAGAGTAACACTTCTTCTTTTTCTAAAGGTGATAAATTCAAACTAAACACTCCTTGTTATGGAATACTTGCTGTATTAAAATAAAAAGTATATCTTTTTCTCTTGACTTACTTTCTTACTTTGATTCAAGCATAAATATCAATATTCAAAATCATGATATAAAGAGCAGAATGATTCGTAGAGAGTTTGGAAAATGAGTTCAAAATTAAAATGCCCCAACTGTCAAGGAACGGGAAAAATAATAACTAAAAACCAGTTAAAATGCCCAAAGTGCAGAGGAATGGGTTCAACTAAAATTATAATCGGTTCCAAGCCAACTGACAAAGATAAATGCTCTGAGTGCTCTGGATCTGGTAGTATCACAAATGAAAAGGTAAAAAATTGCCCTGATTGCGGAGGTACAGGGATTCAAGAAACCAAATGTATAATCTGTGGAAAATCAACTAAAAAGAATGAAGATCTCTGCTTAGACTGCAGCACGAAAAATATAATTTATCAGCTAATATCTCCAGCAACTATTAATACAATAGAGTTCAATAGAATTTACAAAGCTCAAGTTGTAAGTATAGTGGATTTTGGTTATTTTGTAAAACTAGCAGAGAAGGTTGAGGGGTTAATACGTAATAAGAATTTTCGAGGGAGTGAAGGTGATATACAATATGTAAAACTGATAAATAAAAAGGGAGGAAAACTGGAATTTCAATCAATTGATATTATAAATCCGTCTGAATTCAGAGTGAAGAGATCCCATGACCCCGTAGCATTTCAGAAGATTAATTCTAAAAGAGATATCGGTACGTTTATTACAATTCAAGCAAAAGTAGAAAATATTAGACAAATACCCAAAGGCCCAAAAATATTCACATTAGCCGACGAAACTGGAATAATTGAAGCTGCTGGTTTCAGATTAGATTATATCGAAAGCATTAACATTGGTGATATCGTTGAAGTAATTGGGGAATTTTCAAGTCATCGTGGGGTTGAACAAATAGAATTAGCTGATATATTTGTCGTAGAGGACGCATATGCAAACGCATTTAAAAACCGAATGGAAATTTTTATTGATCAAAAAAGTCAACCTCCAGATATAGATTTTCTTGTTGTTTCAGATATTTATTCAACACTGAAACCTAAATTTCTACAGGTTGCTAAGAGAATTAGAAGAGCTTTGATAGAATTGCAACCAATCATTATCAGGCATCATAATGATTGCGATGGAATTTCTGCAGGAATTTCTTTAGAAGAATCAATGCGGGAATTCTGGGTTGAATTATACGGGGATTTAGATGAGGAAAAAACGCGCCATATAATAAAAAGAACAGTAAATAAACCACCATTTTATGATCCTTTGGATGTTGTTCGAGATCTTAATTTCGCTCTAGAAGATCAACAGCGATTTGGTGATAAGCTACCTCTTGTGATCATGTTGGACACAGGTAGTAGTAATGAGAGTCTATTTTCTTATAAGCTCCTTAAGACTTATGGGATTGAAATCTTGGTCGTGGACCATCATTTCCCTACTCCTTCGATACAAGAAATCATTGATGCTCATCTTAATGTTTATTATGCAGGTGGAGATTATAACATTTGTACGGGTATGCTAGGAGTTGAATTAGCGCGATTTGTTAATGTTGGGATTACTGATAGAATCAAACATATTGCTGCGATAGCTGGAAAAGGTGATAGAGTTGAAGGAAAGGAGATGGATCAATACATGAAATTCGCGTTGGATCGAGGATATTCAGATGAATTTTTACATGATATCGCAATTGCAGTTGATTATCAAGCTTATTTTCTTAAATTTTCTCCAGGTAGACTACTGCTATGTGATCTTCTGGGTTTATCAACCAACACACAAGATAAACAATTAAAATTTGTAAATTTATTAGCAACTGAAGCGAAAAAGCTCCTTGAAAGTCAACTTCAAATTTCTCTCGAATATGTTCAACAAGAGAGACTTAGAAATGGTATTCAACTTTCAGTTCTGGATGTTGAAAAATACACAAGTAGATTTGATTATCCTCCTCCGGGGAAAATAACTGGTTCATTGTTTGATCATTTAGCAAAAACCAATGATAATAAACCTTTAGTAGTGATTGGATTAGGGCCAGATTTTGCTATTTTTAGATCTCAGAATGTGAAATTAGATTTTCCAAACCTCGTAAAAGAGTGTGAAAAGCGAGTACCATTCGCAGCGGTAGAAGGTGGGGGACATGAAATAGTTGGATCGATGAAATTTATCACAGGGGCTTTAAACGATGTTCTAGTCGTAATCAAAGAATTATTAGCCAATATTGAGATTTAGCGGAACGTTTATGCCTGAAAGTCAAGTTTGTTATATTTGTGGATTGAAATTGATTAAGTCTAATGCAGTAAAGGTTCGTTCTTTTTGGAAGATTTCTTGTCCTGAAAATAACTGGTCAAAATTTCTTTGTAATAAATGTGCTGGTAAAATAGAAGATTTTCCTTGCAGCATGGAGAAATTAAAATGGTTAAAAATTCGAGTTTCAGAAGAAAATGAATTCCATCAACTTTTCAAAAGATGAATGAAATGCTAAAGATCCATAAGTATACCCAAGCGATGGAGAAGGACTGGTTAAATTGCTACATGTTTGCTTATTTTCACTCTCAATATTATGACGAAATGATACAAATCAAACCCCGATATGACAACCCGTCAATAGAGCTAGTTGCAATTCAATACGATGAAATCCTTGGATTTCTTGACGTTGAAATCGAAAGAGAGGAAGGGCAATTTTGTTACAACGGGATTGGAAAAGGAGGATTGATTTCATTTGTTGGTGTTCATCCAAAATCCCGTCGTCAAGGAATAGCAACTAAACTCTTCGAAGAATGTATTAAGATTATCAAAGAAGATTATGCATTAGAGAAATTAGAGATTTGGATAAAGGAAGACTCTGTTTTAAGTACTTTTTTAAACTCACTACACTTTACAAAAGTTAAGCAGTATTATCAAATTTATCTAACGACAGATTTCTTTGATAAATACGTGGAGGATTTACCATTTGGCATAACACCAAATTTACTAATTGGAAACATTGAACAAGAAGATTTAAAAGAATTAGTCCTTGAACATGCCCCAGAACAAACCTATCCTTTCGTAATATATGAAAAAAGACTTTAGAGGATTAAAACAAATCCTCAATTTCATTAAATAATGTAATCTAAATATATTGAATCATGGCATTGTAAAAGTTAATAATAAAATAGGGTTCTTTTTCTACACCTTTAAGACGTAGTATCTATTAATTTAAATATAATTATTGATTTAACCAATAATAATAGAAAAAGAAAAACGCTAAGGATCACCTGAATCTGATTATTCATTCCTATACTCCAATATGGTACTGGTAAGTAAAATTTAATAAGAAATAGATGCTAAACTCATTTAGCCTATATAATCTATTAAGAAATTAGGAAAAGTATGAAAATTAGTGAGGAATTAATCTATGCCTTTTTGCGATAAATGCGGAGAATCAGTTAATAATGAAGATATGTTCTGTAATAACTGTGGAGCCCAATTGACGACGAAAGACAAGCAAATAGAAATTGAAGGTTCTAAACCCGTCTTAGGGGGGACAAAATCATATAATAAGCAACCTACTGGGCCTAAAAGATATTACCGCAGTCGAAATGATCGATGGATTTCAGGTGTTTGTGGTGGACTTGGAGAATATTTTGATATTGACCCAATTCTTGTCAGAATAGGATTTATTCTTTTTTCAATGGTTTATGGTGCAGGATTTCTGGTTTATATACTTCTAGCAATTATAGTTGAGGAAAATCCCTATCAATCTCCCCCAAATCCATCCTATTAAAGAAAATCATGTTCCCAACTGCTTTAAATCTAAATTCGCTTTTCCATAAACTATAACAAATTCTAAATTCCTTTTTCTCCTTTTTTTGTTACTCTTTCTCTCGAATGGCTGCTTCCCCAAACTCTATTTCGACATATATTCTTTCTATAGTAGGATCTTTCAATCTTAAGGTCTGTATTTGACCCAATAAGGAATTTCCAATAAATTCCTGCACGAATCTTTTAGCACTAATCTTCTTCCCATTGACTTCCAATTTAAATGATTTAATTTCTGTCATAAGATCAACTCATAGCGATTTATTTAAACGCAAGGTCAAGATATTATAAATACACTGTTAGGAACTACAGTATAGTAGATATGAAAAGGAGTGTTAAATTGCATTTGCCATTAATTTCTCTTCAAGGAATAACCAAGGAATATCAAATGGGAGAAGTTATCGTAAAAGCTCTACAGAATTTAACACTAGACATTGAACCAGGCAGGTTTGTCGTCATTCTTGGACCCTCTGGATCTGGAAAGACTTCTTTATTAAATTTAATTAGTTCGATTGATGTTCCTACAGCAGGAAAAATTTTCATTGACAATGTTGATATTACTTTCTTGAATCGTAAACAGAGAGCAATTTTCAGAAGGAAAAAAGTTGGATTCATATTCCAGTTCTTCAACCTACTACCCACACTGACTGCTTTAGAAAATGTGGAATTTTCACTAGATTTAATTGGTATACCTCAAGCTTTTGGTGAACCATCATATGATAAAATTCTAATCAAAGATGTAGCAATGAACTGGCTCGATAAAGTGGGCTTGAGAGATCGTGCAGATCATTTTCCCTCTCAATTATCAGGAGGAGAGCAACAGAGAGTAGCAATTGCAAGAGCTCTAGCAAAAAATCCTCCTATCATAGTTGCGGATGAACCAACAGGTAATTTGGATTATCAAACGGGAATTTCTGTCTTAAAACTGATGAAACAACTAAATAAGGAGACATCGAAAACATTTATTATTGCTACTCATAATAGACAAATTTCTAGAATTGCAGATCTAATTTTGACAATCCAAATGGGAAAAATTACTCAATTTGAGCAGAAAGAACCTATTGATGTAGAGAACCTGGTTTGGTAAGTGGTTTTTTCAATGAAGTTCCTATCGCGATTGTGGATTAAGAAAAGCATAAGAGACATCTTAAATCAGAAATTGTTATTTTTTGCGTTAATTCTGTTATGCTTATCAGGAACTGGTTCTTTCGTCGCATTATATATGGGGTTTACTAACCTTGAATATTCTTATGCTCGTATCTATAGAGAAACAAATTTTGCGGACAGTGAAATAAATACTCTAAATGATGTATGGTTTAATACGACAGAGATTCAAGAAGTGGTCGATAATTTTACTACTAATCACCCCGAAATAGACAGTATAAATTTTCGGCTTATTACTGATACAGGTTACAACCTTAGCTCTCAGGATAGCTCAAGAAGCTACTTACTGAGTGGAAGAGCAATTGGGATCGATACTAGTTTACAGGTTGATGAATTGATTAATGGTTTCATTTACGATCAGGGTTCAGGACCTTTGGAAGATAGTTCCAGTGATTTGGTCTTTCTTGAATCACACTTCGCTCAAAAATTCAGATTGAAACCAAATTCTAAGCTGAATACTAAAATTTGTAATCAAACATATTTATTTCGCATACAAGCTATTGTATACAGCCCTGACTATCTTATAGTAATTCCCTCAAAATATGATTTTCTACCTACGAGCATTTTCGGGGTCATATATCTTCCAATTGAGCAGTTACAACAGTTTTCAAACCATTCAAACCAAGCTAACAATATTCTCATAAAAATGCAAGATGGTATAGATCTGCAAATTAGAAACCAAATAATTGGGGATTTTCATACCCTTTTAAATGATTATACCCAAGGAGCTTTCTCTCCCCCTGTTATGCAAGAAAACCAAGTTTCGAATTTAGCATTGCATTTAGATTTGGAGACTTTTGAAGAAATTGCATTGATACTACCAGTCATCATATTAGGTGTTGCTGCAGTATCAATATATATAACATCAGGAAGATTAGTTCAAAGCCAAAAACGAACAATAGGTTTGGCTTCTTGTCTTGGGTACTTACAAAGCGACATTTTATTACATTTTGTAACCTTCTCATTTATTATAGGAAGTACTGGGAGTATTTTAGGAGTTATCTTCGGTTCAATTATTTCAGGATTAATTACTTGGGTATATGCATATTTCTTGCGATTCCCTCAAATTGTTGATATCCAACCACAAGTGCATGTAATGCTTTTCGCATCACTAATCGGAATTACTGTGAGCGTTATTAGTGGAATAATTCCTTCGTGGAGAGCTAGCCAGTTAGAACCAAGAGAAGCCCTTCACATTAATATAAACACGCATAAAGGTTCAAAATCGGTTTTAGAAAAAATTTTAAGGGTTAATCCTTTTGGTTTGTTATTAACGATTCCACTTCGCAATCTCTTCAGGAAGAAAGTTCGTTCATCAGCTACTGTTATAGCTATAGCTGCAGCAGTTATGATCTTAGTCGTAGCAATAGCTTTCATTGAATCTGTAAGTTTAGGGGTAAATAAACAATTCACAGAGATTTCAGACTACGATGTAATAATTAAATTTGATGATATTAAATTTGCTGACCTTGGCGTAAAAAATGATTTATTAAATATAAAGAAAATTTCAGGTATAGTTACTGCAGAGCCAGTTTTTCAAATACCATCATTTATTGAAAAAGAAGGGTATCAAAAAGAAGTTTTAATCACAGCTTGGAATTCAAGTAGTCCTAATGCACATAAATTTAACTGGGCTTCTCCTATGGATAATCTCTCCTCCGATAGATTAGTTATATGCTCCGCATTAGCTAATCAGCTGAACCTATATACAGGTGACATAATAACCTTTACTTACCCACGTATCCCTGATGTCGATCTTGCTTATACCACCGCTTCTATTGTTTGGACTTCTTGGTCATCATATGGCCTTGAAAGAGCAAGAAATGAAACACTTCGATACCTTGGAAATTTAATTGAGGCAAACACTGAATCAATTTCATTCTCTGAGCAATCTAGGGAAATTAGATTACGCAGATCGAATATCAGTATTTCTGGTGTAAGTAAAGAAATTTGGGACACAATGGTTCACACCACAATGGACACAATAACATCACGATTTAAATTAAACCAGTTTAAAGAATCCTTTAACATAGATTTATCCCCTTACTCACAGATCATTGTTAAGGTTACCGAACCCAATAATGTCACCTTGTTAGACCAAATAACTGAAGAGATTGGGAAGATAGAAGGAATACGATCTGTAGAATATGGTCATGATTTTCGAAATGCTGTGAATATGATGATGGCAGCATTTAATGCTGTTATTGGTATTTTTCTTTTATTTTCTTGCGCCCTAGCTGCTTTAGCAATTTTTACTACAATATATGTAAATTTTCAAGAACGCTTGCGAGAAATAGCTACAATGCTCACACTAGGAATCTCAGATAACGAGTTTCTGTTAATGATGAGTGTCGAAAACCTAATTCAAGCAATATTTGGGATTATAGTCGGAATTCCATGGGGAATATCAGTTTCGAAATGGCTGCTTGATAATATCCTCAGAACATTTTATTTCGAAATTATTATCCAATCTGGGACATGGATAGTCTTATGCGCAGCTGTGTTGGCTGTTGTATTACTGTCACAGGTTCCAGCTGTTTATAATGGACTGAAACTTGACTTACCGGTTGTAACGAAAGAGTTGGTTTCTTGAAGATTCAACAATATCTAAATTTTGTTTATATTAATTTCTTCTGGTTCAAATAACTTTCTCCCCTCCATACCACCTGCAACAACAATCTCTTGGCCCGTGATATGACCAGCAAGTAGGGAAGATGATAGAAACACCACCGTTTCCGCAATATCATCTGATCGTGCAATTTTCCTCAACGGTACAGTTTGTAAGACATTACGAATCCCGTCTTTATTGTCCATAAATTGCTCAGTCATCGGAGAAATAGTCCATCCAGGTGACACCATATTAACTCTACCACGAGAAGCAACATGTATAATTTCATTTTTGCACGAAAGCATCAGTCCTCGCATCCCAGACTTCGAAATAGAGTAATCAGCATGTCCAGCCTCACCGAATACAGCAGCGGTAGATCCAATTAGTACAATACTGGCATAATCATCTGTAAAAAACTCAAGATTCTTCATGAACTCACGACAACATAAAAAAGCAGATCTCAAATTAATACTGATCGTATTATCCCACTGTTCAGAACTCATTTCCAGAATAGGAATATAATCTTCTGGCCATATTCCATGATTAATTACCAATATATCAATTCTCCCATATTTCTCAATTGAATTCTTAAATAACCCAATCAGATCTTCTTCGGATCTCAAGTCAGCTTGAAAGCAAGTAGCTTTATTTTCTAACCCAGAAATCAACTTTTTACATATTGTCCCTCCTTTATTATAATGAAGCGAAAGTATACAGCCTTCCCTTGCAAGAAATCTTGCAATGGTTGATCCAATCCCGCCAGCAGCTCCAGTAATGAGTGCATGCTTCCCTTGAAGACCAGAATCCATATAAATCCTCCTGATGAATTGGATAATTACTTTAACAGGAATTATTTATTTGTTCGCCGCGAATGAAAAGTTTACCTTTGAATTCCTGCATTACTTTTCTTCGCATTTCAAGGATTTTTTCTTTAGAATATGGCTGTAGATTTGAAAAGCTAGGATTTAATGTGATTCTTGGATTGTATTGCTGCCAATACCAATTTTTACCATCGATATACTTCGAAATTTCTAATAAATCTCCATTAGATATGAATTTTGGGCATAAAGTGGTTCTGAATTCATAATTTAAATTGGTTGAAGACTTAAGTAATTCAATACTAGTTTTGACTTTTTCAAAAGCTCCCCGAAACGCTAATTCCTCATAATTATCGTGGGATG
This sequence comes from Candidatus Heimdallarchaeota archaeon, assembly GCA_011364965.1. Taxonomy (GTDB): domain Archaea; phylum Asgardarchaeota; class Heimdallarchaeia; order Hodarchaeales; family Hodarchaeaceae; genus Hodarchaeum. Next base: position 391,329 of record RDOB01000002.1, on the reverse strand, counting down.
TCTTTATATCTAATGCAACATAATCTATTAATTTTTTATTGATTAAATATTCTAATTGGGAAGGATAACTTCCATTGGTATCAATTTTAATCTTAAATCCATTATTAACAAGGATCTTGATGAGCTCTAATGATTCTCTGTGCATTAACGGTTCCCCACCACTAATTACCAAGGATTGAATCCACTTTTTTCGGGAATTTAATTTCGGTACTAAATTCTCAATTAAGTCCCAACTCTCAGGAGGTTTCAGTAAATCTGGATTATGACAATATCCACAGCGGAAATTACAGCCTCCCAAAAAAATAACTGAACAAAGTTCTCCATTAGGATAGTCTATCAATGAAGTAGATTCAAAACCAGCTAATGGTATTCTTAGCTCTCTAACTAGCATTATGTTCACTTTTTTGTTGCAAACTAGGCAGAAGCTTATTCAAACTTAAATAATTTGAAAATCTACATACTTCTTTATCATCTAAAACCGCAATGGCCGTAGGTACTGATCTCACCATGAATTTTTCAGCTAATGCAATCCCCTCTGTAGTAGTAGTGTTGATTTCATGAATAGATGTTGATTCCAATGTGTGATAGATTATAGACTTGAAAGGAGCACATTTTGGACAGGAGGGTGAAGTAAATACGAGGATTTTGTTATAGATAGAAATTTTCCCGCTATTCTTAATATCATTAGGATAATTAGAGCTTTCTGGTATTTTAATTTCAGGTTGTTCTTCTTTACTCACTTTATTTGATAATAGGGAATCTGATATAACAAAAACCTTTCTCTCATGAAATTCTTGAGTTTTACCATCATTCCACTTTGAAACAGGACGAAAGTATCCAACAATTCGAGAGTAAACTTCAGTTTCTTTTCCACATTTAGGACACTCAAAATGCTTCCCCTTGATATAATTATGTTCTGTGCAAATTGAAAAAGTGGGAGTGATACTAAAATAAGGAAGTGAAGTTTTTTCAGAGATTTGTTTTACTAAATTTGTGCATGTTCGTGAGTCAATTTCTTGACCCAAAAACGTATGAAACATAGTTCCTCCGGTGTATAATGGTTGAAGATCATTTTGGTGCTCAATGGCCTCAATAAGATCATTTGTGGCATTTACAGGTAAATTTGTAGAATTCGTCAAGAAAGGAGTTTCTATTGTTCCTGAACATATAATTGTGGGATAGTACTTTTTATCAAGCTTTGCGAATCGAAATGATGTGCTCTCTGCAGGAGTAGCCTCTAAATTGTAAAGGTTACCTGTTTCATTCTTAAATTCATCACATACCTCCCTCATAAAATTGAGCACTTTTCGTGCAAAAATCTTGCCTATTTCAGTTTCTATCCCTTCACCTAAAAAATTCAAACAACATTCGTGCATACCACATAATCCAATAGTAGAAAAATAGGTTTTAAAACCATGAGGTAGATATTCACGTGCATAGGCCATCATTCCGTTTTTGAGATTTCTACTCACTTCTTTTCGCTTTATCTCAAGAGAAACCTTCGATATCTCCATATATTTTTTCAAGCGGTTGAAGAAATCGTCTTCATTAACCGCTTGATATCCTAAACGATTTAGATTAATCGTGACAACACCAATTGATCCTGTAGAATCACCAATATTCCACATTCCCCCAGGACGACTTTTCAATTCCAAAATATTTAAATTCAAGCGACAGCACATAGCACGAATAGAGCTTGGTTCTAAACCTGATCCACTATAATTTTGGAAGTAAGGGGTTCCATATTTTGATGTCAATTTCATCAATATATCGACATTTGGATGATCCCAATCAAAATTTCGAGTAATAGAATAAGTTGGTATTGGAAAGGTGAAAACGCGATTATGTTTGTCCCCTCGAGACATCTCCTCGATAAAAACGCGATTGAAAATGTCTACTTCAGTTTGACAGTCTTTATATAAAATTTTAGAGAAAGCTTTTCCAGAAATGATGGCATATTGGTCAGCTAAATCTGAAGGAATAGTCCAATCAAAGGATAAATTGACAAATGGGGAGTTTCCAGTGATGAAAGTTTTATCTTTTCTTCGGGCAACAAAGGTCCCGTTCGTTGTTGTAGGACACCAAACTTTTCCTGAATAAGCTTTTTTTGTTATCTTTGTGATATTTGTAATAGAATTCCTGATAATATTAATAGTATAAACTCCATTAGATTGCACATTTACCGTAGAACCAAACCTAGCTAATACACACAATTCCTGGAGGGAGTTCTTAATATCTTCATCTTTAGTGTAAATTCTAATCCTCCCCTTCTCATCAATATGACCATCCCCTTGAACATATGTTTCGAGGAATAACCGTAATTGCCTTTTTGACAAGTTTTTGACAAATTTGGGGATTTTCTTTTTGTTGATTATATTTCTTACCCGTCGAGAGCTAGCTTGATTCAGTCTGAACCTGATCAACTCATGTTCTGCAAAACCATGTAATCTTTTCTGTTCATCCCATTTAAATCCGTTCTTTCTCAAACATTTACGAATTGAACGAACATACTTGATATTATTCGCACTTTGATAAATATGAACTCTCTCTCTTGGACCTGTACTGAAACTACCTTCACTTACAAGCCATGCGATTAATTCTACGATGTGATCTTCAATTTCTGTAACTGAGCTTGTTACTGCTGAATTAGGAATCTGAATCCTTGTCTTAAAATTTGACAACTTATCAGCTTTTATTAATTCAAACCGATCAGTATTGAATACCTTCCTTAAAACTCGGTGATTTGGAGTTACAAGTTGATCTTGGGAGCGATTTTTAATACTAATAAGTTGATCATCATAATCAAAAACGTTAATCATCTGGGGACTTAAGTATTCAATAAGATGAGTCCTACCATTAAATGTTGCGATTTTATCACGAAAAAGATCTATTTTGTCGTAAGATTTCCATCCATTATCAGTTAAGCATTGAGTATCCTCGGTAACACACTGTCCTCCCCAACGGGAGGTTTGATTAACAGCATATATCAGATTTTGAATATTTTGCCTGATAAATGCAACATTTTCCTCATATTCCTCGTTAAAGGACCGAAGAAATGTATTTAGTAACTCAGTTGAAAATATGATGTCTGGATAGAGATTTTCAAGTAGTTTATGAATTGTTTCTATATTATTTGTGCCTTTGTTATACCCATAAAGAAGATCTAATAGCAAATATACATTTCCGTTTGCTTTAAGAGAAAATGTCTGTCTTAGGATTTTTTCAACGCTTTTACTGAATCTTTGCCGAATGAATGGTGCCAATAAAGTATCTACAGACGAGAATGCTTGTGCGCCAGCGAATTCATTCTGTAACGTCCCAAGAAAGGTTATTATCTGATTAATTGCGGAATCCAAATGCTTTGGTGGACTGGATGCTACTCTACCTTTTACTCCTCCAAATCCTTTTTGTAGAAGTAATTGCAGACTCCATCCTGCGCAATATCCAACGATGCTGTTGCTTAAATCATGAATGTGAATATGTCCAGTAACATGTGCCTCAGCTATTTCGGGAGGGTAGAGAGTGTATAATCCATATCGAGCAAGATGACTTCCAGAAATATAAGCATTCAATCCAGGATAATCAAAATCTTGGTTAGCATTTTCTTTAACTCGCCAATCTTTCCTTCTCCCTTCCTCTTCAACACCCAAATATTGTTCAATGGTTTCTTTGACGTCCATAATGACATTCTGCTTATTCCTGATCCGTGTTCTTTCATGACGATAAACAATATAGGCTTTAGCTACATCAAATAGACCCCAGTTCATAAGAAATTCTTCAACAATGTCTTGAATTTGCTCTACATCAGGAATGATATTTTTTGAAAAGAATTCTTCATCTAATTTTTGATCTACTTCTTTCGCAATAGCAGCAGCAAGTTTTTCATCCCCCTTTCCTAAGCTTTGTTGAGCACGATAAATAGCAGATAGAAGCTTATCAGGATTATGAACGACTATCTGGCCTGTACGCTTCTTAATTAATCTTTGGGTTACTTGAATAGTCAAACGTATATCTCGTCCTAGATAGAGTTCATGGTTTATAATCTTGAGAATTAATAAGGACATAAAAATGGCCTTTAATCCAAGATCTTCCTTTTCTCCATTCGCAGTTTAATAGACACATTTTGGGAAAACTGATTTAAGAGTGTCAACATTGCGAATACCATCTAGTTAATTTTACCCCTAAATAAAGTTTATTCTTCATTCTGAAGACGGGTAACACGTTAGGGCTTTTAAAGATGATCTTTATATATAAAGCGAATTCATGTGGTAGTACCCTAAGCAGCAATTAATAGGAAAGGAAAAGAAAAGAAAAAGCGATTTTTGTCGCTTTCTTTAATCGTATTTAATTCCCGCTAGATATCTTGCTATTTTCTTTCGAGCATCAATATCATACTGCTTAAGTATTGCAATGTCTTCCATTACTGGACTACCTCCACCATGAACCCCAGCAACCGATATTACTCCGCCAATAGAAGAACATAGAACATCAGAAAGAGTTCGATAGAGTTTATAAATGTCCTCTGCAGGAACGTCAGCTTTTCGTTTGATATACTTCTGAAGTAATTCCCCAATCCGTTCTTCACTGAAAAAATCTTTCTCAAAAGGAAGAGTGGCGGGTAAACCTCCAGAAAGATCAGCAAGTGTCTCTAGCTCATGATAATAATTCTTACCAGCATGTTTTCTACCCACATTACAAAACATTGGATCAGGTATCATTGTTCCGCAGGTTTCATCCTTTGTGGCTTTATATGCTGCTGCTATCCCACTAGCATAGACTAATTCTGCGACACTTATTAAATCAGCTAGTTTGGATTGAACATGTTTTTGATTTTCAATCCCACTATACTCACTTACTAAGGCGCAATATCCTAGAATGATATCAGTAGAGGAAGGTTTGCATCCGGTATAACTGTGACGATGATATAATGCGAACAATAAAGCAAGCCATCCTCCAAATTGATGCTCTCCAGGCGCACCTCCAAGAAAAACACGGTCATTAGGAATAAAAGTATCATCAAAGATAACAGTAGTTTCAACATCTCCAAAAGCACCAGCTGGGCAGGGGATATGCTCACGTTGTTTCATGTTTGAAGCACGAGTAACTAGATAAACTCCGTCCCAATCTCCAGGTATTGCAAAAGATACTGCATATTTATCTTCCTCAGAAGTTAAAAAACGCGTAGGAGTTACAATTATTTCTTCAGCGATAGCAGCTGCTGTAATATGATTTTTTGCTCCACGGACAATAATACCATCTTCACGTTCTTCAACCACTCGAACGTACAAATCTGGATCTGCTTGCTGATGGGGTCTTAATGATCGATCTCCTTTTGCATCGGTTTGTGCACAACACCCTACAATATCATTTTTCTGCCAATATTTGAGATATTTCAACCATCTTTGATTATAAGGACGACCCGTCATCATTTCAGCTTTTGATGTAATTATAGACAATGAATTCATCGCATCTACTCCCATACATCTAAAGATACATCCACCAGTATAATGACATATCTTACGTGTCATTTCTTGTTTTTTCAGGAGGTCATCCACAGTTTGATGAATATGAGTGAACCGATTTATCTTTTCATTAGAAATATGAGAAGTGGTAACTAGTAAATCCTTTAATTCAGGATCATTTATCATGTCAAATGTTTTACAGATAGTTGTAATCGATCCTTCTAGTCTATTATCTTTTCTATTTACAATATCTCCATCTATATAGACATTAGGTTTCATATTGTAAAGTTTTGCTCTATATTCCTCAGATGTCTTCATTTTACCACCAATTTGAAATTCAAATGTTTTTAGGTTTTAAAGAAGGATAATTCTAATGGTTATATATCTATGGTATATCTATGCCACCAGACTCATCTTTATTAACTTAAATCTTAACCGCATTAGTTTCGCGAAGCTAATTTTTCATATTTTATTTTTATTATCATTGGAATACTCATCAGATCTACGATGATTTTCATATATCCAGATTTGATTTTTCTCTATTCATTGTCTAACAAAATCTATATGCTATTATTTAAATAGAATTCAAGCTTTAAGTTTAATTGTAAGGATTAAACTTTAGTTTATTGTATTCTTCTGATTGAGGGTCTTTAGAAATGGAATCTGAGGATAGATATCGCGTTCTTTTTGAGGAATCTCCTATCTGTCAGTTTGAGGAAGATTTCAGCGAAGTTAAGCTTTATCTTGACACCTTAAAAAAACGTAAAATAAAAAATTTGGCCAAATATCTTAAATCAAGACCAGAGCAGATTGAAAAATTATTAGAGCTAGCTAAAATTACTGATGTAAATAAAAGAGCAATGGAGATTTATGGCGCAGAAAAGAAAGAAGATCTTTTAGGCAATATTAGAAAATTACTATCAGAGGATTCATATGCATCTTTTGTTGAGGAAATAGTCGCAATATCTGAAGGAGAACGAGTTTTTGAAGCAGAATTAATCAACAAGACATTATCTGGAGAAAAGATTGATGTTGCTTTACGAAGTGTTGTTGTACCTGGTCACGAACACGATTTATCTAAAATCATATTTTCTATAATGAATGTTTCAAAACAAAAAGACGTGGAAGAAGCTTTAAAAGAAAGTGAAGAAAAGTATCGAATATTATTTGAGTCTGTTCCGATTGGGATTGGGATTGCTACCTATGACGGAGAGATGATTGAATATAACGATGCCCTACTTAGGATATTGGGTTATGAAAGAAATGAAATCAAAAGGATCTCCTCTACCGAGTTTTGGATTAATCCTCAAGATAGACAGGAAATGCTTAGTCTCATTGAAAAGAAAGGCACTATCAGAGGAAAAGAGGTACCTTTAAGGAGAAAAGATGGAACAAGCTTCCCTTCTCTACTGAATATGAATACTTTCGAACTAGGAGGGGAGAAAGTTATCTTGAGTGCTTTTAATGATAATACCGAGCTTCATGAGTATCGGACACGCCTTGAGAAATTGGTAAAAGATCGAACAGTTGAATTGTCTCAAGCAAATGAAGAGCTCACTCGAATAAACGATAGACTTCAGGGAAAATCAAAAGAATTAGAAGAATTTGTATATACCATCTCGCACGACTTAAAAACCCCCCTGCATTCCATAGCTGGATTTTCTGAACTGATTAAAAAGAATGTACAGAGCGATAGAATAGATCACGAACTATTCACCTTTTTTGAGCGCATTGAGAATAAAATTGATCAGATGAATAAAATAATTAATGATATTGTTGATTATTCCCGAATAGGACATACCATTGAAAGAAAAGGGTTCTATCCTCTTAATGAAATTGTCGTTGAAGTTGTTAATGGGTTTTTACCAAGCTTACAGGCCTCAAATATTGAAGTAAATATTGAAAAAGATCTACCTGATGTATATGTTGAACGAACTCGTTTCATACAGGTTTTTGATAATTTAATAGATAATAGTATAAAATACATGGGTGAAAGTAAGGAACGAGAAATTAAAATTGGTATGTATGAAAAACGAAAAGACTTTGTAACAATTTATGTTAAAGATACGGGGACAGGAATCCCTAAAAAATATCATTCCAAGATTTTTCAGCTTTTCACACGAATCCCCAATCCTTTAGGTGTCACAGGAAGTGGTATTGGCCTTGCAAATGTCAAAAAAATTATTGAAACCCATGGTGGAAAGATATGGGTTGAAAGTAAAATTGATAATGGAGTTATATTCTATTTTGACATTCCACTTCTTCCTGAATAACTAGCAATCAAGGTTTCCCACTTATCGAAAACGCTAGAAATTTCTGTAATATCAATCCCTTCACAAAAAATTACTACTATTTTGGATTCTATAATATTCAGATCCTTTTTTTCTAGCTTTATCTCCTGATCTACACAATCTACATAGTATAGATAATTATCTTCTAGTCTTACAAATCCTTTAATTCTTCTGGATTTTGGAGCTATAGCATTAAGGAAAGATAATAAATTATTTCTATTTAATAGCGTGATAGAGGTAAGATTAATATCCATATGAGATGTCGTTACTGAGCTATTACTAAAATCCCGATTTATAATAGTAATGGGAGACATTTCTAGCTGATTCAAAAAATCGAGTAATATTTGACAATAAGTTGTTTTGTAAATATTTAGATTTTCTTTAATGTTTAAAATCTGGTTTTTTACCCTTTCAATTGTATCAATATCTGCTAAATCGATTTTATTAATAAGAACTATTTCTGAACTTATTATTTGTTTATTAACAACATCCAAAGCTGCATGTGTCTCCAAAAAACGAGGTGTATCTACAACACAAATACAACCTTTGTATTCAAACGCCTCGTTAGTTTTCTCTTGAACAAGTTGAAAATCAATTAAGAAAGGAGTGGGATCAGATAGACCAGATGTTTCTATGAGTAATATTTCGATAGCGGAAGTAGAGAATTTAAACAATGCTTGCAGAAAATGTTCTCGGCAACATTGACAAAATATTGAACCCCCTATAACCTCGATTAATGATGGTGGATTCAAAGGAATAAGCTGACTGTCAATTCCAATTTCCCCAAACTCATTAATAAGTACACCAATGATAGAAGACCTGAAATGAGGTAATAGATTTTGGATTAAAGTTGTTTTCCCAGTCCCTAGAAATCCAGTTATTAGATAAACCTTAATTTTGGGGTATTTTGACATACTATTATAACATATCCATAATTTTAACTTTCTATATATGCTGAAAGGTGTTAATTTGAGAGATTCATGATAATTTCCAATATTTCACTATGTAGCTTTGGAGGGGCTGCTAAAAGGGTTTTTGATTCTAATGAGAACGGATTTCCATTGAAATCAGTAGTAATTCCCTTGGATTCTTTAACTAATAAAACTCCAGCAATTACATCCCAAGCACTGACACCTGGCAAAAGGAAAGCCCCTGTTCGCCCAGAGGCTACATAGGCTAATTCTAAAGCTGCAGCTCCAATTTGTCTTACATGATTATTTCTTAATTTCAATTCGGAGTACAATTCTATAATTTTTTTTCGAGAATTAAGATCTCTTCCATTGCAGTATGTAATAAATGAGCTTGATAAACTTGCTTCAGAATTAACCTGTAAAACCTGATGTTCCAAGAACGCTCCTTTACCTTTTATGGCATAAAAAATCTCCTTTTGGAGAGGAAAATAAACTACACCTATGAGGGGAGTATCTCTAAATACTAAGCCAATTGAAACTGCAAAAAATGGATTTAAAATGGTAAAATTTGTAGTTCCATCTAATGGATCAATTATCCATTTATAATCCGATAATATCTCTTCTTTTCCGCTCTCCTCGCTTAGAAACGAATGATTTGGATACTTTTCTTTTATTATATTCCTTATAATAGAGTCAGATGCCAAATCTGCTCCTGTTACAATGCTATCATCCTCTTTTCTAGTAATGTGGAGAAATTTACCGTAATATTCCTTTAAAATCTCACCAGCTTCTTTTGCTGCTATTTTGGCTATTTCCAAATACTCATTGTTCATTCTGACCATCTATTTTGAGATAATTATCCCTTCACATAATAAGTGAATAAGAATTTTTGGCAGTTTCGCTTTACATTCTTTCATCAAAATAATTAATAAACTGAGTTATGTGTATAAATTTAAGGTGTTAGAAATGCCTCTAAAAACTCCAGATGAATATTTTGAGAGCCTGAAACGGGAAGTAACCCTTTTCATGTTTGGTGAAAAAATCAAAAGATTTTGGGAACATCCTTTTTTCAAAATTATTGAACCTTCAATCAATACTGCAAAGAAAATCTACGAACTAGCTCAACAAGAGGAATATAAAGATTTAATGACTGCCAAATCCAATTTAACTGGAGAAACAATTAATCGATTTACTCATATCCATCAATCGGTTGAAGATTTGATTAAAAAAGTTGAAATGCAACGATTACTTGGACAAAAAACTGCCTGTTGCTTTCAAAGATGTGTTGGGTTTGACGCAGCAAACGCTCTTTTTAGTGTGAGTTGGGAAATAGACCAAAATCATGGCACGCATTACCATACCAACTTTAAGGAATATTGGAAGGAGGTGCAAAAGCAGGATTTATTTGTAGCAGGAAGCATGACTGATCCGAAAGGAGATAGAGGAGGTAGACCAATTAATCAATCTAATCCTGACGCATATTTACACCTCGTAGAAGAAAATGATGATGAAATTGTCGTTCGGGGGGCAAAAGTTCACCAAACCGGATTTTTAAATTCCCACAGAGCAATTATAATGCCCACGATAGCGTTAAGAGAGGGAGAGGAGAAATTTGCTATTAGTTTTGGAGTCGATACTAATGCAAAAGGAATTACAATGGTCTATGGTAGACAATCCTGTGATAAAAGAAAACTGGAGGAAGCTACCTTAGATATTGGGAATTTTAAATTTGGTGGTCAGGAAATTTTTGTTATTTTTGATGATGTAGTAATTCCCACCAATCAAATTTTCATGAATGGGGAGATTGAGTTCTCTGGGGATCTAGTTAATCGTTTTGCGGGATATCACAGACAATCTTATGCCTGTAAGACCGGTGTAGGAGATGTACTAATAGGAGCGGCTGCATTAGCGGCTGAATATAATGGAGTGCATCGAGCTTCTCATATCAGAGATAAATTAGTTGAAATGGTTCATTTAAATGAAACCTTATGGTGTTGTGCATTGGCTTGCAGCCTTAAGGGTTCACAGCGTCCAGCTGGTAATTATGAAATGGATATGCTATTGGCAAACGTGAATAAACAAAATGTAACACGGTTTCCCTATGAAATTGGCAGATTAGCAGAAGATCTAGCAGGGGGCATTATATGTACAATGCCAAGTGAACTTGACTTAAATGATTCAGAAATTGGGCCTATATTAAATAAATATTTATCAACATGTGAATCTGTGTCTCCGAGGGATCGATTTAGCCTGTTTAGGTTTATAGAAAATTTGGTAATGGGTGTAGCGGCGGTTAGCTATAAAACAGAGTCTCTACATGGTGCAGGTTCTCCACAAGCCCAAAGAATAATGATTTCTCGTCAAGCAAACATAGATAAGAAAATTGAAATGGTAAAAGAGATCCTAAACATTGAATCTTAAGTTATTGAGTTTATAATTCTTTAAAAATCTCTAAAGCATTTTTCCAATAAATATTTTGAAGAATTGGTACAGGTAGATTTAATCCGTTTATCAAAGTAGGAGGATTTGGATTGTCAGTATCATCGAATGGTAATTCGATTCCTTTGACATCAGTTTCCCAGAAAATTCTCTGTGACCAATACCGTGACGCATAATAATTATCAGTACGATCTCCCCAACCTACAGATAAATCTGTCGCAAATAATATCCGATCTGAATGATTTAGAATAAACTCACGACTATCTTCAAGATTCTTACCTAATTCCCGTATCATCCATTTTGTTGAGGCAGTGTCTATAGAAAGGTTAGGAAACTTTTCCAAAATATTCGAAAGTAAATTTAAATCTTCAGGAAGGCTTCCAAAATGAATACTTATTGCTTTCATTGACGGGTGTTTTTCTAAAACGCAACAGAATTCATTAAGAGCTGTTTTCTTTGTGCGGTATTTCTTCACATTTGTATATGTAGTTTGATACCAGTAGTCAGGATCAGCAACGTGAATGTCAACAATTAAATCCTGTTCCTCAATTTTTGAAAATACTGGATCAAAATTAGGGGAGGAGATTGAAAATTCTTTCTCTGATTTTGTCAAATCTAAAAATCTTGGCCCAAACCACATTTTAACAACAGGATATCCAAATTTAATGGCTTCATCTACTGCAGAAAGGAGTTTCGGGATATCATAATGGGCCCATGCATCTACAGGCATATAATATGCAAAAATTATGTTTGCTGAAGTTCCATTCTTTTCTAATCCCTTCTTAATTTCAGGTTGAGCAATCCCTAAAAATCGTTTTATACCAAATAGTTCAGCCCACTTTTCCAATTTAGGATATGCATCCACAGCCCAAATATGAACGTGAGAGTCGCAAATTTTAAGCTTGAGATCTAGGCCTTTTAATGGGTCTTTAAAGTCAAATTTCAAATCTAATCCTCGATATTCTCCGTTTAAATTTCATATATCTTTAGATACTATAAATAACAGATAATTAATCCCAATCGGGGAATATTTAAAAAAAGTAAGTTCTAAGCGAAAGCCAAAAAGGGGGATATCATATACAAAATGAAAAAGAAAATCAAGCAAATTTTTCGAAGCGAGAAGTATGCCTCCCCAACTAGTGTATATTCCAATTAAAGCTGTGATATTTGACTTTGATGGGACACTAGTAGATACTCATAGGTACTATTTTGACCTAGTCGCCAAAAAACTCGGTGTAAATACTAATGACCTAATTCTATTGTCTAATGAATTAATTTTCTCCAAAACTGCAGAAGATGAACGTAATGTAAAATGGAAAATTCTTCTAGCAATATTCAAGGCAACGAGAGGGTTAGGGTTCAGTATAGTAAAAGCTTTACAGATGGTTTACTATGTTGGGAGGAATCACAAGAAATTATTCTATCTGGCAAAACCTACAAAAGACGCTGAATTCGCTCTCAAGCGATTGCAAAAAGCAGGAATAAAAATAGCTATAGTGAGTATGAGTTCAAGAAAAAAGATAGATATTTTCTTGAATAATCATCTAAAAGGGGATAAATATTTTAAAAATGATATGATTATAGGATTAGGAGAATTTACTAAACATAAGGAGGAAGGTTTTATCCATTTTTTAAGGAAATTTGATTTAACAGACGATCCTAGATCGTGTGCTATTATTGGAGATTTGGGAGGAGATATCATAGCAGGAAAAACTATTGGGATGACAACTTTTGGTATCACCACAGGATATTCAAGTCGAACAACTCTCGAAAAATGCAGACCAGATGCAATCTATGATTCCATTCTTGAAATGGAAAAATCCATACATTTATTTCTAGTCGAAGAAAAGTAGCTGGATGATTTTGCTCTTTTATTCCACCCATCCTTTTGATTTACCAATTGCTTTATGCCATAAATGGACTATATCTGCTCTAGAGGATTCGTCGATTTTGGATGAGAATACTCTATCAATTGACCAGCCTTTTCTCAATTCTTCTATATTTGACCAATAATTTACAGCCAGACCAGCAGCATATGTTGCTCCTAAAACGGTCGTTTCCTCAATTTTAGGCCGAATGCAGTCAATTCCTAATAAATCTGCTTGAAATTGCATTAAAAAATCATTTTTAGAAGCACCCCCGTCCACCCTTAAACTTTTCAGAGAGATTCCACTATCTTTTTCCATAGCTTTGAAAACGTCGTAAGATTGAAATGCAATAGACTCAAGTGCAGCACGGGCGATATGAGCTTTATTACTTCCACGAGTCAATCCGACAATAGCTCCACGTGCGGAAATATCCCAATGGGGAGAAAATAGACCAACGAACGCAGGGACAAAATATACCCCACCATTATCTGAAACCGAAGTGGCCAAATGTTCTGACTCTGATGCAGAACTTATAATCTTTAATTGGTCTCGGAGCCATTGAATTACCGCTCCTCCAATAGCTACACTCCCTTCAAGCGCATAGGAAACATCAGAACCTATTCCATAACCCACAGTCGTGAGTAAGCCAGATTCGGATTTTACAATTTTCTCTCCAGTATTTAAAAGGAGGAAATTACCTGTACCGTAAGTATTTTTTGCATTTCCTGTATCAAAACATGTTTGACCAAATAAGGCAGCTTGTTGATCACCGAGATCTCCACAAATAACAGGGCCATGAGTAATCCCATCAAATTTAATATGCCCATATCCTGCAGAGTCACTTGAAGGACGAATTTCAGGAAGCATAGACTGGGGAATTTTGAGATAATTACATAATTCTGAATCCCATTCAAGACTTTTTAGATCCATCAACATAGTTCGCGAAGCGTTAGAATAATCAGTGATATGAGAGCCGCCAGTTAAATTCCAAATTAACCATGTATCAATATTTCCAAAAAGTAGATCTCCTCTCTCAGCTTTTTCTTGAGCTCCTGGTATATTTCTCAATATCCAAGCAATTTTAGGCCCAGAGAAATAAGTAGCAGTAACTAATCCAGTTTTTTCTTGAAATACAGAGTTATATCCGTCTTGGATTATTTCATTACAAATATCACTAGTTCTTACACATTGCCATACTATTGCATTAAATAATGGAATACCAGTATTTTTATCCCAAATAACCGTGGTTTCCCTTTGATTAGTGATTCCTATAGCTAGAATATCTAAAAGAGACATTTTTGCTTCTTTAAGAGCCTCTTTCATAACATATTTTGTATTCTCCCAGATTTCTATCGGATTGTGTTCCACCCATCCTGGTCTTGGAAAAATCTGTTCATGTTCCTTATAATGAGCTGCTAAAAGGTTGCTGTCCTTATCAAATATCATAAATCGTGTTCCTGTAGTCCCCTGATCAATCGCGCCAATAAATTTTTCTTGAACCAACTTTTTTCTCTCCAGAGTGGTATTAAATTATTAACTTGAGTGTTAAATTCAAAGAATCTTGTATGAACGTTTTAAATATTCCCAAAATCACTTGAAATAAATAATAAGATTATCAAGTGTATTCTTTAAGAAATTATATTTTAATTCGAAATTTTGTTTATCCACTCGAATCACTGAATAATTCTGCGTATGAGGGAACATAAGAATGAAATCGTTTAAAATTCGCTCTTTTACAACGAATATATTTATTCCAGTTCGTGTGAGAACTTGATTCAGTATTGAATGATAGCCTTCTCCCATCATTTCCAAAAATCCGATTTCGTCAATTATCACGATATTACTGCCAATAGTGGCTTTTATATGTTCAACTGTTTTCTCCATGTGCTTTTTATGGACTTTAAATCTCCCAATCGGAATATGATCCTCTCCTTCTTGTGCCTCAAATTCAATCTTCAGCCCAATAGGCAGTAAATAGAACCATTTAACCGCATTTTGAACTGTTATTACTCCCCCAGTTGATATGGATCGAGAACGCAAGTAATCAAATATTCGTTTGCAAATAGTAGATTTTCCTGCTCCTTTTTTTCCTGTAATAATAAATGATTGAAATGGTTTTGCCATTAGTCGACTAAATTTAAAATTGAATACAATTGATTAATTCTCCGCCTGAAAAGCAGAGAAGAAATGAAGGTAAGAGATTAATTTACATCTATAATACCTTCACCTGTAATTGCAAAAACAGTTTCATTTTCGGGCAAAAGTGGTGAATCAGCGATCCTAGCAATTCTTCTTTCACCTTTTGACTTACGGAGGTAGACACGCGTCTGACTCGCGTGGGCTACGATATTTCCTCCAACAGGAGCGGTAGGGTCACCAAAGAATTGATCAGGCTTCGAATGAACCTGATTTGTCAGAATGACGGCCAAGTTACTAACTTCAGCCATTTTAAGAAGAGTGTGAATGTGTTGATTTAATTTCTGTTGCCGCCCAGCAAGGGTTCCTCTTCCAATGTATTCTGCACGGAAATGAGAGATGAGTGAATCAACAACCACTAGGCCAACTCGTTGAATTTGACTATCCTGAGCAGCTTTCTCTGCTAGAACCATTTGATGATCGCTATTATAAGCACGACCATGCATAATGTTTTTTAGGATTTTCTTGACATCAAGATCGCCTTCCCACCGTTTACTCATATTGAGAATTCGTTCAGGACGGAATGTTCCCTCTGTGTCAATGTATATTACTTTTATGGGCTCGTCTCCATCAACATTAAGCCCACCTAATTCTCTCGGTAACTGAGCTGCTACACATAACTGATGAGCAAGTTGAGTCTTTCCGGTTCTATATTCTCCATACAGCTCTGTTACAGCTCCAGTCTCTATTCCCCCACCAAACAAGTCATCAAGTGCAGTTGAACCTGTTGTGACTTTAAGCATATTTCTTCTTCGTTCTAATACCTCATCCGCAGATATAAAGCCGAAATTTAAGGCGTCTCTCGCAGCCTGAATAATTTTACGCGATGTTGCTTCTCCTAAGTTTCCGACTGCAACTAGTTCACCAATGCTAACCGTTGCCAGTGATTCTAATGTCCCAAATCCAGAATCCTGCAATTTTTTTGCAGTTGCTGGACCAATACCTGGAAGTTCCGATATATCACCGATTTTCAGGCCTTTTTCGTTTGATGGGGGACTAGAGCTTTTAGTTTTTGAGTTAAACTCCGAAGGTGAAGTTAAATCATCATTTGTTAAAGAGATAGTGTTTGTTTCGTCTTCATCATTTGATATTGTGGTTTTTCTCTTACGAGGTGTCACAGTTAATCAATCCAATGTAATTATGTTAATTGAATAGAAACTTAAGGAATCTTTTAACTGAACAGAGTGTAAATTAAAGACATGATAGTAATAATTTCACCTTAAAGTGATGTGTACTTTATTTCAGGAAGATTAATCATATTTAGCGTGAAGAGAAATTGATCAGCCATAAATTATTTCAAGTTTAACACTTAAAACGTCAGGTTCATCGTTTTTGCTTATTCAGCTCTTTTGGCTTACTATAATCTAAAATTCTGGAGATATTTGTCATTTTCAATGAGCTCTCTCTCTCATTCCGATGTATCTGTGATTTATTAATCATACTCCTAGCAAAAACAAAAGCTATATAAATTCAATCAGCTTTCTTTTGGATGTCACTGATACAGGAGGTACTTGTCTGGATGATATATGAAGTTAATGAAATAAGAATGTTGATTTTTGTCATCTGTGAACGAGCTCCTGCAATTGTCAAATAGAAACAAACAAGACAATTCAGTGAAGATTTTACTTTTGACATTAACGATATTCTTCTCCAATCTTTCTGCTGGTATAGATTAACTTTTTGGTCTATCTTTCATGGTCTCCAAGCTTAAGCAGCACTGATGATAGCACCATAGCGGAGCCTCGAACTTAGGATAGTTAGATCAAAGCAAGAAAAATGGTTGTAACGTCCATTAAACAAGCTTCCCCCTGACATTGATATTAAAACCTAACATGATAACACAAAACTTGGTTTAGGATGAATTGAATTGTGAAATCGAAATTTAAAAGCCCTATTCATGACATTAAAAGCGATGATATTTGGAAATGTTTGTATTTAAGAATTGGAAGTATAAATATAAGCTCCAGTTTCGATATAAATTACCTGTCAGATCAATCACACGAAATTTTGGAGTACATCTCAGAAGCAAAAAAAATAGTCAACCAATGGAGTGCGAATAATAATCTACTTCATCAATATGAACAAAGAAAAAATGATTCTTAATCCTAAGACCAATTTTATGTTTTGAGGTAAGAGTTGTAAAAAATGAGTTCAGACCATAATCAGACAATCGGATTTGAAAGATACAAGAAAAATGCCTTCGGCAGGGAAGAATATAAACAAAAAAGACAATCAAAACACCAATTAAAGGAAATTAGAATTGATGAAGCTAAAAAGGAGCTACTTGATACAGGTGAAATCAAAAAAATTCTCTCTGTGATTGGAGGAGGTAAAGAAGCTACAGTTATCCTTGCTTTGAATGAAAAGGATGAATTTGTGTGTGCAAAAGTATTTAGATTTTTCACTAGTACTATAAAAAAGCGACTACATGGAACTCAGCATATTCTAGCAAATGATATGGCTGCATTAGCTGCTAGACAAGAATATTGGAATTTAATGCAAATGAGGGAACATGTCTTAGTTCCCAAGCCAATCAGCTTGATGGATAATATTGTTGTTATGGAATTCATCCCCGCCAGCAGCGGATCGGAAGATCCTGCTCCTCTTCTTCGAGATGTCCCTCTTCCAAAGGAAAAAGCTACAGAATATCTATATGATTCAATAGATATCTTAGCTGATCTCTTTCTTAAAGGAAATTTTATCCATGGAGATTATAGTGAACACAATCTCATGATTAATCAGAATGAGGAGCTTATTACAATGGATGTATCACAATCTGTGCAATTCAACATAAAAACCTTCATTAATACCCCAGTTCGTATTAGAATAGATCGAGCAATCGAATACCTCCAAACAGATATTTCAAATATTAATCGTTATTTTAAACGAATCTATCGGCTTGAAATAGATCAGGAGGAAGTTCTTGACTCGATCAAAGGGGAACTGCCTCAAAATCTTAAGAATTTTTTGAATGAGAGGACAATGGAAATATATCCATCGGAATTATATTGTGAGGATGTTTACATAGGGAAAGAGGGTCATAGAGATAATATTTATCACAATAGGACGGGTTTTAGAAGACAAAAACCAAAATAAATGGATTTACAATAAAAAGAATAATGGCTATAATTCATTCAAAAACTCTCCTATACGACCTAAATCGCAAGAAAGCCTGTTAATGGAGCATCCAAGTTATTAAATGAGATGATTCGGAAAATAATTGTTGGATTTCGCCACTGAACGGATAAAAGCTTTAATTTACAATACAATAAACCTTAGGGTTGATTTTTAAAACTCAAAGGGAATAATTTGTATTTACGGGTAGAACTCAAACTAAATTCTTAATTGTTCTTATCTTCCTGAAATATTGAAACCTAGAACGAATTTTAAAGATATAGAGGGACTCCAAAGGCAAGAATAATGAACATCCATGCCATTGGAATAAGACGAAATAACGATGAATCAGTCTCAAGGTTCCAAGTGTAATACAACGCGAAAAAGAACAACATTAGGGTCAGAATACCTGCTAAAGTTTCAATAAAGACCCCATATTCTCCCATATAATCATTTAAATTGAGGATAAGCCATTGCACTTGCTCTAACGAAACATATCTAGAAATTAGATAGGTTTCATTTGTTGTTTGTTGATAGAAAAATGCATAAAGAGGCATAAGAAGAACACGAGGTAAGATTATAAGACTAGATATTTTCAATGTTTCAGAAAGCGAATAAGAGAATGATGAACCTCGGGTAGAAAAATAAATTACCAAAGTATAAAGCGAAAAGATAACGATATTTAGAATAAAATAAGCTATTACGCCTTCCCAAGCAATAGTATTTTGAACGCTCATCCATACCTCAATTTCCTCTTGAGTAGTGTAGCTCATTCGAGGTACAAATTCCAATACCGTTACGCTAAGAAGAACACTGGAAACAATAAACAGGGATAAAACGTGAATCCAATTTGCTAATCCATATCGCAAATAATTAAATGCTTTTTTAGGATTCAAAAAAATCAACCAAAAAAGGGAGAGAGAGAAAATAAAGCCCATTTGGGAAGGTAAAACAACCCGCTCACGTTCTAATAAAGAAAGACGGCTTCTGCAATTACTGCATACCTTGAGTCGGACTTCATCTTCATCAATAGGGTCTAAACAAGTCGAACAATAATTGGAGGAAAGAATTTCCTCGATAGGGTTAATAGAGATAGCTAAATCGCTATGAAGATATTGGGCGAACGCTGCTGCAAGTGAATAATACTGATAGTGAGAGATTTTACCTTGAGAGAACCTATTTTGTTGATTAACCATCCATTTTCTCCAAGACCTCCAAGACCTTATTTTGCCGTTATCTCGTTCAAGAGTGGCAACTTTTTCGTCAGCATACTTAATAATTTCGTTAATCCGTAAAGGGTCATCATTCAAGCAGGTTCCCTCTTTCTAGCACAAAATAGGAGGATAACATGGATTTATTCATTTTATTTAAAAAAATTCAGAAATCTGCAATCAATAAAAGCTGGAATCGGAAGAATTTTCATGTAGGGATGGAAGAATTCCTGATTTCGTAAAATCTTCGTTTTGACTCTTCTCCTAATTTAGAATTAAATAATATGGCGCCTTCTAATAGAACCATTTCGAGATTAAAGTCCTCATTATTAAAAATATTAAACGAATTTATTTCAGGTACTTGCTAAATCTCCCTTAAACATCCCCGAACTATCAGTAAATCAATCTCTTTAGAATTAAATTGAAATATAGAATTAAATCGCTTACTTTCAAAGAACGATTTAGACTTTGTAGATTTTTATTTCTAAATAAGACCGTCTTTAGTGATTTTTTATATAATCCCTAGTTACTGTTTATTCTCAAAAGGTTTATGCTTTATTTATCCTTTATTGCGTTGCAAGGGTCACCTACGAATGGAATTAACATGAAATGACTGATTCAAAAAAAAATTTCTTTCAAAAAGCTTTCAAAAACAATCAATCTGTATTCAAAATGGTAGAGGATAACCAAAGCGGGGAGAGTGTTTTTTCAACAAATTATATTCCTGATCAGATCTGGCACAGAGAAGATGAGATGAGACAACTTGTTAACTATTTTCGGTCAATTATTACACATCCAACAACGTCCAATCGACGTGTGATTCTATATGGAGTTGTAGGGACGGGGAAAACAGTATTGTCACGAGCATTTGCAATTCAATTGTCAAATTTCTTGAAAGAGCAGGAGAACTCAAGAAATAGACCCAATTTTCGATTTTTTCATGTAAACTGCAGGAAGACTAAAACTCCTCATCTAATCTTAACCACAATTTTGCGACAACTAGTCCCCGGATTCCCATTACGAGGATTTAGTGTTGAAGAGCTTTTACGGATGTTTACTTTGTTATTATATGAACAGAATCTTGTTAGTCTCTTAATCCTTGATGAAATTGACTATTTAATTCCTGATGAACGGATAGATTTTCTGTATGCATTATCTCGTATAGAAGAATCCCCTCCAATGAGAAACAATCATCATTTAGGCTATTCAAAGGAAAGTGAGGAATCTCGCTTCAATCTCCTAACCATAACTAGAGATCCTAACTTTAGATACTATTTGGATGATTCCACCTCTTCATCATTGGGTAAAAATATAATTACGTTCCCTCCGTACACGCGCAATCAGCTCTTTGATATTATTTCGTCTCGCGCTGAAAAAGGTCTTCAAGAATCAGCTTATGATGATGAACTACTAGAAGTCATTGCAAGTTTAGCTGAAGAAAATGGAGACGCTCGTTTTGCAATCGAACTACTTTGGAGAGCAGCTAAACTGGCTGATCAAGATTTTGATTCACGAATTTCCGCAGAACATATCCGTCGAGCCATGGTTTCTATTCTTCCCATGGAGAAGTCAATTGTTGAAGATCTAAACATCCATCAAAAATTGCTTTTGTTAAGTATTGCAAAAATCCTCTCTAAAGATAGGAATTTCGTCACTACTCCAGTAGTTCAGAAAGAATATCAGCGGATCTGCGAGGAAGCAAATATTCATCCTAGAAGACAAACTCAAATCTGGTCTTACCTCAAAGATCTTGGAAAGCTTGGATTAATACAACAAGAAGTTGAAAATAGACACAGGAACGGAAAATCTTGCGGACGTATCACCAAAATTTCGATTCGCGATCTTCCCCTAGAAGAAATTAAACATTCTTTAGGCTATTTAATTGAAAATAATAGCGTTGAAGAAGAAGACTGATTTAGCTTAAATGATTATATTCTGTATAAAAATAGTCGCTTTATACTTTCTACAACTCAAAAATTAATGAAAAATTATCTCTTATTACTCGAACAAAGGAATAAGATCTTTATAAAATCCCAAAAGACACCTTTGGAAACATTAGAGCTGAAAGTAATGGTGTTTCAGTTATTTCATTTTTAATTTTCAAGACTTCTACAAGCTTCTGCAAGAACTAGCTTTATATGATGAATTTACGGACTATCCAACGTAAGTTATCTCAATCAATATGAAATCGGAGGTTTACTTTTCTATTGTCTAATGATAAGGAATTTAAAATTGCGGATCTAACGATCGATGATGAATATGATGTGATCTCAAGTGAAGCATCTGTAAAAGATGCGGCCATGAAAATGAAAGAAGCGGGGATTCCAGATCTGGTTGTTGTTGATAAAGGGAATAACGTCGTTGGGGTAATTGCTGACTTTGATATAGTCACAAATCTAGTTGCTGAAGGTTTATCTGCAGAAAATGCAAAAGTGACTGAAGTCATGTATACCATTGATCCAGTTACAAATAATACCCCTGTTGCAGTTGCTTTCACACGTATGCGCGATTTAGATGTTTCTGTAATTCCTGTTGTTGAAAATCAGGAATTATTGGGTGTAGCCACCATAACGGATTGTTGGGGCTATTTACCTGAAAAATACGAAGATTTGAAAGGATTAATTCCAGTATCCAATCCTCGCCAGTTTAATTATGCGTTTACATTACTAGCAACAGTCCTATTTTTGTTTTTTGGAGGTTTAGCGCCTGCAATTGGATTAGCTGGTTTTCTGAAAGCACCTATTGTACCCGCTTCAGGACCAGACCTTGTAACGTACTATCTTTTCGAAGCGCGAGGAGGTGGATCGATCTACAGCTATTTAACTCTCCAAGGTGACTTTGGTTTATTCTGGCTATTGTTAGCTGTATATGGGATTGTGTTTTTATTATTAAGCATTTTCAGTGCGTTTGCGATTTATCAATGGGCATCTGCTGATTATCACAAAATTAAACTTAATCGAAATTGGCATCAAATTGGATTATTAGTTGGAATTGGCAATCTACTCATCGAATGGCTTTTATTTGTATTAATACTTCTATTTGGTGCGATCCGTGCATCCTCAGCTCAAATTGATATCTTAGGAGTCACATTTAGTGGATTAGCTATAATATTTTTAGTAGCAGCAGTAGCAAGAGACATAATATTCCGTGAAGCAACAAGCACTGCTGCTAAGGAGGAATAAAACAAATGCCTCGTGGCGGTGGTGGTGGTTTCAGGGGTGGGGGCGGCTTTAGAGGGGGCGGCTTTAGAGGTGGTAGCCACAGCTTTCGTACTGGAAGTATAAGATCCTCTGGGAGACCCTTTGGAAGAACAGGATCAAGACGGACAGTATCAAGAGCACCTCGGAGTAGTGGTATTTCACGCGGGCATTACCATCCTTATGGAAGAAGACACTGGGGATTCTGGCGCCCATGGTGGCGTAGACCGTGGGGTTGGTATTGGTGGTGGGGTTACCCTTATCGTCCTTGGTATTATGCTCCAGTTTACTGGAGTAGTGGTATTGTACTTGGAATTATTGCATTACTCATTATACTTCCACTACTAGGTATGGCATTCATCCCTTTCCCATTCACAAACGCCTCTGCAGATGGTACGGTGACCTATCGCGATACTCAAACTCTCTATTACAATGAATATTGGTATGAACGAGAACAATTATCTGCTGGTCAGCAAATTGATTACACATTAGATGCATTCAGTGAAGTGACATTTATTATCTGGAATCAACCTTTTGAAACGTTTCCTGCAACACGTACTCTTACAGGTAGTTACAGTGAAAATATGGTTGTTCAAGCGAATCATGATTACCAGTATATTGGGTATTTCCTCAAACCTGGATCCATTTTGGCATATGATTTCACTGTTTCTGGAGGAGACATCGAATTCTTCATAACAGATGCAAATGAACTTAGTCGATGGAATAATTGGGAAACAATATATCCTGATGTTTCTTATTTTGGTAGTTCAGGAGATAATGGTTCATATACTATACCATATGCACAAGATTGGTATTTAGTGTGGTATAACGCTGGAACTAGTCCAATCAATGTCGATTTTACTGTAAATTATAATGCAGTCGGAGTGTATGACTTTTCTGCTGCTCCTGTGCTTTATGAAGCTGTAGATTACATTGCTCCTGATAGTTATACTGTTCCTTCTGATGGTGATTGGTATTTCTTTATCTATTTCGATCCCTTCATAAACCCCGCAGAGTCGGTGGACATCACTTTTGATGTCACATATCAAACCAATATAACTTATGAACAACGATGGCTTGATTTTCAACCAGTTCTTTTAGTAATAGGTGGTATTATAGTTCTTATCTTGATAATTGCCCTTATTCAAAGAAGTAAAGCAAAGAAAGCTCCAGCAGTAGTTCCAGATGCAACCACAACGCCTCCAAGCACTCCTCCAACAACAGAGGTTCCTCCGAGTGCCGGAATCCCGACATTAAAGGAAGGGCAGTGCCATAGATGCAATTTCAAGACGAAAATAGGAGATACATATTGTACAAACTGCGGTGCGAAACTTGTTGGTAGAGATTATGGCGTTTCGAAAATAACTACTCCAGCAAACGAGACAAATTGTCGTAGTTGTGGTCGAGATCTTCTACCAAACAGTCGATTCTGTAAGTATTGCGGAGCAAAGGTTGAACAACCTATCAAAACCCACAAATATTTCCCTGATGAACGTGAATCCTTCCATTGTCAACTTGATGGAGAAACTCATCCATCAACAGATTCTGCATATAAATGCGATCAGTGCTCTCGAAAGATATGCAGTGACTGTTATGCCAATATCAAAGAAACAGGGGTTACAACATGTCCTTATTGTAAAGGAAACCTGGAACAAATCCAGTAACCTTTACTTTCTATTTTTAAATTCTGGTATTAGGTTGGGTGGAGTTAATCCATGTTCGATAGCTATTATATTATCCGCAACCATTTTCGACATAGCATCACGAGCTTGAAACGTTGCAGAACCAATATGTGGGGTTAGGATCACATTCTTTAAAGATCGCAGAGCTTCTGGAATGTCAGGTTCATTATAAAAAACATCTAATCCAGCTCCAGCGATAAGATTTCTTTTTAATGCCTGTACCAAATCAGATTCATTAACTATTTTACCTCTAGCTGTATTAATTAGGTAACTAGTAGGCTTCATAATTTCAAATTCAGTCTTTGAAATTAGATGATGTGTTTCGTTTGTATATGGAAGATTTAAGCTTACAATATCTGAATTCTTCAATAAAGGGTGTAATTCTTCATAATACTCGTAACCATAATTTTCTTCGAGAGACCATTTTCTTGATCTTGAGTGATAGATCACTTTCATATCAAATCCTTTGGCACGCTGTGCTACAGCAGCGCCTATGCGGCCCATTCCCACGATACCTATAGTTTTTCCAGTTACTTCAAATCCCAGATGATATTCAGGTAACCATCCTGGAAAAGCATTCTTTCTACAAACCTTATCTGCTTCGATGATTTTTCGTGTTACTCCAAGAATTAGCGCCCAAACTAGATCTGCGGTTGCATCAGTAAGTACATCTGGTGTATTAGTTACCAGAACATTCTTTTCCCGAGCTGCATTAATATCAATATTGTTATACCCAACAGCATAGTTTGCTATTCCTTTTAATTTAGTACCCAGATTTATTAATTCCTTTGTCACATTTACGGACAGAAGCGAAATCAAATATTCAGTTTGAGGCATAAATTTCCTTAATTGAGTATTAATATCTTCTTTTTCATCTAAAATAATTACATTCATTTCATTCTTCAATAGATTTAGACCGATCTCTGGAATTTTGTGAGTTAAGATAACCAAGGGAGACATTATAACACCTATTTATCCTTTTGAAAAACCAATTTACCATTCACATATGTACTTTCAACTAATTCATCACTAATATCAGATTTCGGAATATCTAACGGAGATTGAGTTAATATGACAAAATCAGCGAATTTCCCTACAGTAATCGTCCCAATTTTATTTTCCATAAATAAAGCCTCCGAATTATTGACAGTATAAGCTCTTAGAGCGTCTAATACTGAAATCTGAATTGCTTCAGAAGGGAAGTTAGTTGCTATATTTATACCATATAAAGGTGAGAGGGGCATGTTATCTGATCCAAAATATAGCTGCGCTCCTAATCGCTGGATTTCAGCAAATCTATTTAAACCCATAAATCGATCTTTCCCTAAACGAGTCTCGTATAGACCCCCAGGATATTCCCACTTTAGAAAATTCGGCTGCATGGAGAGTAATATTCCCAATTTTTTAGCTTTAAGCACTTGTTCATTTGTTATCATTTCTGCATGTTCTATCCTGTGTTTCCGCTCTGATCTTTTTCTTCCAGTTGCACTAATACCCTTTTCATAACAATCCAAAAGAATATCAATTGCTTCGTCTCCAATAGCATGAATACACATTGTATAATTGTTTTCTTCGGCAAAAGTTATATTATTTATTATTTCCTCTTGATTTATAAAGATATTTCCTTTTATATCCGTACCTACATAAGGAAATATGATTCGTGCTGTTTTGGCTCCAAGTGCTCCATCTACAAACGCTTTAAAGCCATAAAAACGAAGCTTATCCGAACCCCAATTTTGCTGAAGCCCTAAATGATGAAACTCTTGAAGTAAAGCAATAGTCGGATTGAGAAATACTCTGATGTTTAGCTTACCTTCATTATCTAATTTCTGATAGGCTTGAATGATGTTCTTCTGTCCTTTGGGTATAATAGTAAGATTGTCTACAACGGAAGTAATTCCCTTAGAAGTAGCTATATCAATAGAGTCCAAAATATTAGCAGGAATTATTTCTTTATAAAATTCAGACATATCTAGCCATACATCTTTCAATATACCAGAGGGTATGCCATTTGAATCCTTTTCTAAACCTGGATGACTGCCAGGGATCTGTAATATCTTTAAAGCGGGTGAGTTAATGGAAACTAAATGACCATCTTCTCGTTTTGCATAGATAGGATTTTTTATACTGATTTCATCCAAAATTTTGCGATCCAAAAAATCTTGGCGATCCAGCCATTTCGATTCATCCCAATTAGAAGCAAAAATCCACTCAGAAGGAGATTTTGATTTCACTTCCGCTTTAAGTATCTCTAAAGCTTCTGCAAATGTTTTCGCTGAACCTAAATCAACTGATATGGTAGGAGCTTCGGCCCAAAGATGCGTATGAAGATCTATAAAGCCAGGAAGAATGGTTTTTCCTTTTAAATCAATAGATAAAACAGAATTATTAATTGAATTTTCTTTATATTCTCCTACATAAGTAAATTTCCCTTCTCGTATCATAACCATATCTGCAACGGGATTGAGCTTGTCTAGAGTAATAACATTAGCATTAAAGAATGTACAATCGTAATATTGTTTTGTCATTTATATTGTCACCTTAGATTCTTCTTATTCCAAGAGATGATATTCTATTATTCAATCAACAACAAAAAAGTGAGCTATAACCATATATTAATAGAAATTTGCTTTCTGTAAGAATCAAGAGTAAATATTAGTTTTCATCAAAAGGTGCAACCATTTTGCTGGATGAGTCATTAGAGGGTAAATTGATCGAACTCGATATGGGTCAGGGGGGGAAAAAAATGGATTTATTAATAAAATTCATTGCTGATCGAATCAAAATCAAAAGGGTAACTTCTCAAGGTTTAGGGGTTGAATCGTTTGATGATGGAGCGATTATTCCACTAGAAAATAAAAAAGTTGATTTGGTTGTGACAACTGACTCATATACTGTAACACCAATTTTTTTCAAAGGTGGTAACATTGGTACGCTTGCAGCTTGTGGTACAATTAATGATTTACTTATGATGGGAGCTAAACCAATCGCAATTACCTTAGCCCTTATAATACGTGAAGGGATAAAGTTTGGAATTCTTGGGGAGATAATTGATACAATAGTGGATATTACAACGAGATATGAGATTGCTATTGTCGCAGGTGACACTAAAGTTATGCCAATGGGATCAATGTATCAAACAGAAATTTTAGTTAATACGACAGGTTTGGGTATCATACCTGAAGGCCAAAGAATAACAGATAGTTCAGTTCAACCCGAAGATATAATCATTACATCTGGTACTTTAGGCGATCATGGTTTTGCAATGTTAGTTAGTCGAGAGGGTACCGAATTAGAGTCAAATCTACATTCTGATGTTGCTCCTTTAACTGAACTGATCCTTCCAATCACCAAATATCGAGTTCATGCAGCAAAGGATCCCACAAGAGGTGGATTAACTGCTGTACTAAATGAATGGGCAGAAAAATCTAAAGTTTCAATATGGATTGATGAAGATGTAATTCCAATATTGGAAGAGGTAAAAATAATCTCTGAAGTTTTTGGTATAGATCCACTCAATGTTTCTTGTGAAGGGAAAGCTATTATTGCTGTTCACCCAGAGGATGCAGAAAAAGTGCTTAAAATTTTAAAAAGTCATGAATTGGGGCGAAACGCAGCAATCATTGGACGCGCAAAAAGAGAGAGGGCAGGGAAGGTACTATTACGAACAAGAATTGGAGGACACAGGATTCTAGATAAACCAGTGGGTGAACCAATACCTAGAGTGTGTTAATAAGAAAAGTTTACATGGAATCTTCTTCATTTGCCCATATCTCTTCCCAAAGAGCAAGTGTTTCCCGTGCATCTTCGGGTTCCATCTTTGATACTGCATATCCAGTATGAATTAAGATCCAATCCCCTTCAGTCAGCTTTTCCTGAATTAAGGAAACACTCACTTCTCTTCGGACTCCTCGGCCGAAATCTGCAAGAACCAAATTATCTTCAAGCTTTTTCACAACTTGAGCTGGGATTGCTAAACACATATTAAACACAATCTACTTAGATGAATTAATTACACTTTCTAATTTAAGGTGTAAAAAGAATTCTAGTTGAAAAGATCTGTAAAAAAAAAAGGAAGATAGGGTAAAGATTTACCCTAATAAGGCGGTAGCGGCTTTAATAGCAAAATCTGCCACTGGTCCTGGAAATATACCAATTAATACAACCAAAATAGCTAAGAATACAATCGCAGCTTTCATTGACCATGATTTCCTTCGGGAAAAAGTTACACTATCAAAGTTCTCGATGTACTTTGGATCTTGATCTGATTTATCAAATACAATATATTTGATTAACCACAGGTAACCTGCAGCGGCAAAGAAGGTGAAAATCAGCAACGTGATCCCTGCAAATACCCCTATAGGATTCCCATTTTCAAATAAGCCAAGAATTATTTGGAATTTTGACCAGAAACCACTAGTTAATGGAATAGAAGCTAAGGAGAAATTTCCTATTACGAAACAAACACCGATCAAAGGATCTCTTCGTCCGAAACCCTTATACTGATCCAAATAATAGGTTCCAGTCGAATAGATGAGAAATCCTGTAATCATAAAGAGTACTCCTTTAGCAAGAGCATGGCTCAAAGCGTGGAATAATACGCCACCGATACCCAATATAGTCCCTGCACCTAGGCCAGTTATCAAATAACCCATGTGACTGATTGTACTGAACGCGAAAATTCGCTTGAGATTCCGTGCTTGCGGATCAGATCTCAGGAACTGAATAAGAGCAAATAAATTCCCTTGAAGAGTTGTTAAAATTCCTACAACTATCAAAACGATATTCCAATTTGCTCCAGTAAGAGCATCAAGTGGTATAATTAAGAATAGAGTTCGAAGCATACCATAAGTACCGCCTAATGTAATAATACCACTCAGCATCGCATGCGCTGGAGGGGGAGCGGCTGGGTGCGCATCTGGAAGCCATGTATTGAAGAATAACATTGCTGCTGTCACTCCAAATCCTAGAATCATCAAGATTCCACCTATAGAGAGAACTAAATTGTTCATTGGTGACATTGCAGCCAATGCTTCAAATGAAATCGATCCTGTTGTTCCATATACTAATGCTACGCCATATAGCATTAATAAGGCGCCAGAACTGCTCATTACAAGATATTTAAAACTCGCTTCTGCTGATTCGACATTTCTATAAAACGCTACCATTGAATAAGCACAAAGGTTCATCATTTCATAAGCTACAAATAATGTGAAGAAATCTGTAGACAAAGCAATTAGATTTAAACCAGCTACAACAGTTAATAGCAGAGCATAAAATCTCGGGAGCTCATCAAATTGTTCCATGTAATTTATACAGTATACAGTTACTGCGAAATGCACTGTAGTAAAGATCAAGATGAAAAACAGCGAGGTGACGTCAGCACCTAGATTAATGATGAAAGTGGACGAGAATTCGTTCCCAGTGGAGTTCAAGATAGCATAACCAAATAAAAATGCTAAGATAACATCCGTAGCTGCACCCATGAACGCAATTATGTGCATTATGTTCTTTTGAGTTCGTGAAACGTTGAGGAATCTTTCCAGCAATACTAAAAGAGAAGCTGTAGTCATAGGAACTAGTGCAAAGACAAATAAAGGTAGATCAAATCCTAATATGTTTACCATTTTTTTTCACCTCATAAGAACAGAAGAATCACTGTAATGGTTAATGCTACAGCACCAAGAAGAGACATATTATAATTCAAATCCCCGGTTTGTAAGTTTCTTAACTTCCAATTACCCCAATGGAATAAATCAATTAGACTGCTGTACAACCTATCTAAGTAGAATCCTTCTTTGGCAATGGTATGACTTACATTGAGTATCCAATATTTTCTAACTGTAGGCATGATTGTACGATCTCCTTTGAAATAAATCAAGTAACTCAATCCTATTCCTAGGGCCACCATAGCAGTCACTATTGTCAACGTTACCCACCCTTCCAGAGCGGAGGGGATTATAGCCAAATGTAAATTGTATCCTTCGAACATTGGTTCAAAATATGCATTAAACCAAAGTGGAGTTGTAAATCCTGTTACGATGACTAAACCTCCTAAAAGACCTGTAACGCCATGCATTATCGGTCCAGGGGTATGTACTTTGAGATCAGCTGGTTTCTCCCCGTAGAATATGAGGAAGAAGAACCTAAACGCATAAACAGCTGTCATAAATGCTGTTATAATTCCTATTCCAAATATAAGCCAACCGAAAATTGCATAGGACGATTCAGTTTGAGCAAACGCAAAAGCACTTGTCAAAATTGTCTCTTTACTGTATCCTCCGTTGAATAGGAATGGAATTCCAGCTAAGGCACAAACACCTATCAGGGTAACCCAATGAAGAATCGGTAGATCTTTTTTGAGTCCTCCCATCTTTTTTATATTTCGTTCATTGCCCAGAGAATGGATAATAGCTCCAGCGGAAAGGAATAAGAGAGCTTTAAAGATTGCGTGAGACATCAAATGAAATTGAGTGCCCATAAAACCTTCAAAACTAATTGCTTCTTCTGTAGAATATGCCAAATAACCTATAGCAAGACCCATAAACATATATGCCAACTGTGAGACTGTAGAGTAGGCTAGTACGCGTTTTATATCAACTGAAACAAGTGCAGATGCTGCTGTGATGAATGCTGTTATAACAGCTACCATAGCTAGAGCTACGAAAAAAATGTCAATCTCAACCTGTCTGAAAACAAAGTAAAATCTAGATATCAAATAAACGCCTGCCTTTACCATGGTAGCAGCATGTATCAATGCGCTTACTGTTGTAGGCCCTTGCATCGCATCAATATTAACTGAACGAGGACTAGATAACCATGTAATAAGTGGAAATTGAGCTGATTTACCAATTGCCCCAGCTAACACGAATAATGCTACCAATACCTGCAAACTGGCGGAAACTGTTGAGAATCCAGTAATGATATCAGTGATGTTAATTGTACCTAATGCTAACCATAGAATGCCTAAAGCAGCTAATAATAAGATATCTCCAACTAGAGTCATCAAAAATGCTTTAATGCCAGATTTAGCACAAAGTTCTCCCTGAGGATCGGGTTTATGGAACCAATGGCCTATTAAAAAATAAGAACAAACCCCAACAATCTTCCAACCGAAGTAAAGTAGAATTAAATCACCTGCTAATACAAGTAATACCATTCCACCAACGAAAAGCTGTAAAAAGAACCAATATCTTGTTTCTGCTTCATCACCTTTCATATACTCCAAGGAAAATAAGGCAATTAAAAATCCCAAACCTGCAGCTACTAATGCCATAAACGCAGATAAAGGATCAACGTTTATTGAATTGGTAAAATACACCCCTACTGCATTGCTTGGCATTATTTCAAGGGCATATTCTCCCCATGTTTGGCCAAACACTAATAGTAAAGCAAATCCAGCAGCTAAGCCAGTTGAAATCAGCGCGATAATATTTCTTATAAAAGCATTGAATCTTGCTAGTATTACAGAAAGCAATGCCCCTATCATAGGGAGTACAAAGATTAAGAACCAAGGTTGAACCAAGAGCGTAAAAAGGTCCGTATAGAATGAATATGTATTGATAAAATCTGCCATATCTGTCACCTTAACCTTTCAATGTCGTGTATGCATCCACTTCTGTAGTATGGAAGTGTTTCCAGAGGTTTCTTAAGAAAGCTAATGATAATCCGATAACCGCTGCACCAACTGATAGAGAAATTATTACAAAAGCTTCAGTCATTGGATCAACTGTACCTTGTGCATATCCAAATGCTATAAAAGCAAGATTTGGAGCCCCAACCAGAATCTCAATTGCCATGATAACTTTTATTGCAGATTTCTTTGAAACAAGCCCATAAACTCCTATTATCAGCATCATTAGTGATAAGACAAGAATCACTTCAAAATCACCATAAGTACCTATTGCAACCATCTTTTATCATCTCCATCAATGTTTCTTTGCAGGTGTAAATTGTAAATTCACTCCTAGCAGTGCAGCAAAAAGTACGAACCCTTGAATCAGTACTGCGGGAAAAAGGCCATTGATATCCCATAACAGACTTAAACTAGTACCCGCTGTGGATGATACTGGTGCCCACGTTGCTCCTGGTAATCCAGAGAACACCATTAGAAGCAACATAAACACAAACGAGGCTAAACCAATGGTGCCAAACATTTGTTTTTTGGACATTAAACATTGGCCTCCTCTTTATCTTCTGTAAACGAAGCAACAGCCATAAAGAGTATAACTAATACTCCACCGTATAATAAAAATTCAAATACAGCTGCGTAATTCGCACCTAATAACAGAAAAATTAGCCCGATTCCCACTGATGATAAAGCTAGAGCTATTATCGCTCGTGATATTTTTTCTGCTTCAAGCGCTGCAATAGCCATTGCTATCGTAAATAATGCAAGAAAAAGAATTTCTATTGACGCCATTTAAGATTCCTCCTTTTTCCTCGCTTTTCTATATACAACTTTGGTTCTCACTGTGTCTTCAACATTGTAAACTGCTAGGAGCCATTCCTTACCCAATTTTATAGCTGGCTCACCTTTTCTGCCCGTGGGACAGAATTCCTCACAGGTTTGACAAAACATGCATTGTGCTAATTTTATTGCGTGAGTATAGGCCTCTTTTCCCTCAGGAGTATTAGGATCTTCAATTGGGCCAGTAATCGTGATACAATGAGTTGGGCATTCACGTTCACAAGTGAAACATACCGTACACAAATCAGGATTTACTTCAGGAGCACCGCGAAATCCATCTGGTAATGGTGTAGATTCAACAAATGGAAAAAGCACTGTCACATTTGGTCTAAAAAGATTTCGAACGGCCTCTCCGATAACTGCAACATAACCTTTGATTCCAGCCATTTTATACCACTCCAATAGTTCCCATAAAAACCAATATGAGGAACACACCAATTAATGAGATCGGTAAATAATATTTCCAGAAGTATTGTACTAATTGATCAATTCGGATCCTTGAATGAAGAGTTCTCATCAAGGTGATAAGAAATACAATAACTGTTGTTTTTATCAAAAAGCTAAGGATACTCGCTAAATACCCAAGGACATCCCAGTTACCAATATTCACATTGAAATCATTAATCCCAGGACCTCCAAGGAATACAGCAGCAATAATTCCTGCTAAGGCAAATTCCATTATGAAGTTCGCTAGTTGAGTAAAGAAAAGCTTTTTCCCCGTTAACTCGACTGTCCAACCCCCAACTATCTCAACTTCGGCGTGAGCAGGATCGAATGGAACTTTCTCTAATAAAGCAGTGGCTGCTAATATTGAAACAGCAAAGAGGATTATTAGAGGAATTAAATATACTAAATGAATGATCGTAACTTGTCCTGCAAAAAAATTAACAGGAAGATTTAGCAGAGAAAATTTGCTTACACTTATCTCAGAAATCCTCATTGAACCAGCTAGTATTGCAGGTCCTGCCAGTGAGAGACCTAAGGGAATTTCAAATGAAAATTCAGCTACTGCAGCTCTTGAAGCTCCAAGGAGACCATAGGGATTATTCGTAGCCCATCCCATCAGGAATACAGATCCTCCAACTAGGGCTAAAAGGAACATTACGAATATCAAATCACCCTCAAAGGAGATTAATCCGAACGTGGCGTATACTGGAACGAAAAAAGCTACTAAGAACGCTAAGATTACCTGTATTCCAGGAATCCAATCAAATTCAGGTTTATCTACCCCATCTGGTGTGATATCTTCTTTAGCTAGAAGTTTTAGCATATCATATACTGGTTGAATAAATCTGGGTCCAATTCGATTTTGCATGCGCGCAAACATTTTTCTATCAAACCAGTTATAGAATAATCCCATAAGTAAGACAAACAAGACACCAGGAAACAAGAAATATTTCAGCCAGGGCAAAATCGCTTCTGAACCCTGAAATGCTAAAAATAGAGCGGCAATAAATATTCCGGTTGCGATAAGGAAGATTGGATATATATTATTCTTAATAAAAGACATTTTAATACCTCCTTAAAATTCAAGCACTCTCGTTCCAAGCCGATGAGCGCGATTTGTACGTGAAATCAAGTGTTCACCTGAAAGATCTATAGATTTACCAGTTTTTATATCAACAAAGGTAGTTCGCTCACAACACCCGATACAAGGATCGATTACACGAATCACTGGTGGAATGTCAGCAACTTGACATCCTTTAAGGCGATGAACTAAACTTGGTAAATTCGCAAATGTAGGTGCTCGGATTTTATGTCTATCGGGTTTTTCAGATCCATTAGATCTTACAAAATGGATATCTTCACCACGAGGGGCCTCAACTCTTTGAATTCCTTCGTTTGGGTCAATTTTTCGCGGAACGCGAATTTTTATATCACCAGGATTGCCAGGAAGGTTTTCTAATGCTTGAATCGCCATATCAATGGAAATTAAAGTCTCATCGAGTCTGAGAGATAATCCACCAAAAATATCTCCTTGATCCCAAAGTGGAACATCAAAATCAATTTTATTGTAAGCGCAATATGGGTCGATTTTCCGAACATCACAATTTACATTACTTGCACGAGCTGTTGGGCCAACTGCGCAAAATCGCTTAGCATCCTCTGTTGATAATATTGCTACGTTTTCTTGCCTCGCAATGAAACTTCTTTCTGACATCATTACATCTCGGTGATAATCGCATTTTTTACGAAGATCTTTGAGTTTGGGAATAATATTGGTTATCTGATCCCTTGAAATATCCCGTCTAACACCTCCAATTGTCCACATCGCATAATTTACCCGATTTCCTGAAATTATTTCAAGAATATCGTTCACAATTTCCCGATCACGCCAAGTAAGATGAAACATTGTATCAAAACCAGTATCATGAGCCAATACACCATACCACAACATGTGGGATTGAATGCGTTCTAGTTCCTGGATAATCACACGTATGTATTGCGCCCTTTCTGGAATTTCATCGTATATTTTTGCACAACGTTCCGCAGCTTGGGCATATGCAAATTGATGGGCAGCACTGCATATTCCACATAATCTTGCTGCTAGATAAAGATTTTGGTTCCATGTTCGTTGTTCAAATGCTTTTTCAATACCACGATGATTAAAACCAATTCGTAAATCAACGTGTTCAATAGTTTCTCCTTTAACCTGAAATATGAATCTTATTGGTTCCTTATGGGTAGGATGTTGAGGTCCAATTGAGATACTATAATCTCCCTCAGGAGTTTCAGGAATAGGAGGAGCGTATTCTGTCATTCTAAGTCTAATCTCCTTTTTTCTGCTTCTTCAGCTAGTCTTCTTCGAATTTCTTCAGCAGTAATGTCTTTTCGTAAAGGATAAATATCAGAAGGCATGATATCTGGGGTTAAAAGTCGACGCAGATCGGGATGGTTTTTAAACCTAATTCCCATCATGTCATATGCTTCTCGTTCTGCAATTACAAGTCCAGGAAATTCAGGAGTGAGAGATTCAACTTCAGGATTCTTTTTATCAACAAGAAAATCCACTATGAGCTTTCCCCACTCGCTATTATCAAGAATCACCGAGAAGGGATATATAAGATGAAAACCATCCTCATCGTCCCTTACAATTACCGTGGAAACATGATGAACTCCAAATTCATTTTTTAGTTTTGCAGCAATTTCCAACATTCGGTCAGAAGAGCTATTAACATAATAATCACGTGGGTAGATTTTTGGGTCTCGTCTAGTTAGATTAAGAGCTTTAGCAACTTCATCTAATGATTTAGGTACGTTTAGCATCATTTTTAACTCCTTAATCCTCTTCTTCTTCCGTAGCTTTAGCTCCTTGCCTTGCTAATGTGATTAGCTTGACTACACCATCAATTATTGCTTCTGGCCTCGGAGGACAGCCAGGAATGTAAGCTGTAACAGGTAATATATTATCAAGCTTTCCACAAGTACTATATGTTTCTTGATAAATATGTCCCGTGCTAGCACAGCTTCCCACCGCGACTATGAACTTAGGTTCAGGCATTTGTTCAAACAATCGTCTAATACGTGGTTCCATCTGACGAGTGCCTGGTCCTGTACATAATAAAACATCGCAATGTCTTGGAGTTCCTTGAAGTACCGCACCGAACCTTTCAATATCGAACCGAGGAGTTAATGCTGCAACAATTTCGATATCACATCCGTTACAGCTTCCACAATTTAGATGCCCCACAAAAGGAGAATTTGTCAATGCATCTACTACTAATTTTGTTTTATTAATTAATTTCGCCATTTTTTCGCCTCACGTTGTTGCTGGTGTTCGAGCTAATATCAGAATCGCAAAAGCAGCAAAAATGAAGTAGAGTAAAGGATAAAAGATCTCAATTGGGCCCGTTAACACTGTGAAAGCTAATAGAGTTATTAACATAAAGCTAATCACGTGGACGATTGAGAAATAAGATAACCAAATGAATGTTCGCTCTAGATATCTTCGTTTTCTCGGTACGACTGTCTCTCCACTTTGGTAGAGCTCTTGCTTTAGTTTCGATTTAGGAAATTTAGCTATCTGTAACCAGTGAGCTAACCCATATAAAACAGCTAGCGCCACAAGGGCGGCAAAAAGGCCTCTTACAAGTTCATTCAAAAGTTCCACAGTTAATTTCCACCTATCGGATGTTTCTATGTTATTTGAATTACGATTTTCGTAATAAGGAGCCTTGTAAAAGTATGTAATTTACTGTACAACTGCTGTACATCAAGCAAATACAATACAAATCTAATTTAATTAAAGGCTAAACTAACCTCAAGCTGATAAAACTAATTTTTTAAGTCTTTAGTAGGGATAGAAGCTGGTAAATAATTAGATCATCATTATAATTAACAAAATTTTATTTGAAAAAAAATGAAATCATATCAACATTGGATTTAGAAAATTTACTAAATTATCAATCGCTGTACGAACCTCTTGGGTCATTGATGAGCCAAATTCTAAATTTAATGGCTGGATTCCTAAAATTTTATACTTTGCATGAGTTTTTTCTTCAAAAGTATTGATAAGCATTTTCATCCCAAGAAAATGTGTACTAAAAGTTACTTGGTATTCTTGCAAGTCTTTAGGATCGAAGAAACCCGTAGTTCCAGGAGCTGCATGGAACTCAACAGCATCTATAAGCAGAGCGTGCGTGATTTGACTACGAGCTAGGACGGTGAGGAAATTTTCAGGTTGATTACCCGTATTTAATAATAATATGTCATCAGTGATGTGATTTTTTAATCTATTATAGATTTCTGGTCCTAAACCATCATCCCCCCTTAAATCGTTTCCAATACATAATATGGAAAACCTTCCGCTTCTCCCTAATAATATAAAATCCTTTAATTCTTTTTTTGCGTTCATTCTTCTCATTTACAACTCAAATGCTCTTTCTTTAAGATTAATATCATGTAAAGAAATTTTCATATAATAAAAAAAGAATTTCAAAGCGTCATGATTTCTTCTGGAATTGGAGATAGTTCCTTATTTGGAGTCATTAATTCGTGAAATGTCGTATCCTTATAAATGGTGTCGTACAAGGAATTGGTTTTCGGCCTTTTGTTTACAATTTAGCAGTTAATTATAATCTGAAAGGTTTTGTTCTAAATAGAGGAGACGCTGGAGTTGAAATTCAAGTAAAAGGAAAGAAAAAAGAGGTATTGGCGTTTATTAATGATTTAAAAGCGAACAGACCAGTACTCGCAAAATATGATATTTTTAATGTTCAATATGAGGATTTTATGAATCTCCTCGACCAGTATGACCAATTTGTAATAGAGAAAAGTACCTTAGTACGTGGTGTTGAAGGATCATATATTCCACCAGATCTACCAATTTGTGATAAATGCTTGAATGATATGCAATTGAATGAAAGAAGAAAGAATTATCCGTTCACATCATGCGTTGATTGCGGGCCACGATATACAGTCATAACTTCCCTTCCTTATGACCGACCTAGAACGGTAATGAATAAATTTCCTTTTTGTAAAGAATGCTTAGAGGATTACACAAACCCTAAGGACAGACGATTTCACGCGCAAACCACCTGCTGCTGGAATTGTGGTCCAAAATACTTTCTAATTGATAAAAAAGGACAAATAATTATTTCAAAATCTGATTTTCATAAAAATTGGACTCTAATCTCAAAATTATTGAATGAAGGAAAAATTCTAGCCATTAAGGGAATTGGAGGAACTCACATCGCTTGTGGTACTCTAAATGATACTCCAATTGATAGATTAAGAAAGTGGAAAGGGGGACGTGGTAATAAACCCTTTGCAGTGATGTCACATAATCTGAGAGAAATTGATAAGTATGCAATAATGAATGAATCAGAGAAAGAGCTCCTTACATCCCTTCCCCGTCCTATTGTCCTATTAAATAAAAAAGAAAAATTTCCCCTTTCCCCTTTAATCTCGCCTGGGTTGCATAATATCGGTGTTCTACTCCCGTATAGTGGAATTCATCACATGATTACCGAAAAGATGCATGATCCTGCATTAATTATGACATCAGCAAATCTAAGTAACGTTCCTATGTTGATTGAAAATTATAATATTCAAAATCAGCTTTCGGATGTAGTAGATTATCTCCTTCTACATGATAGAGAAATATTCCAAAGGGCTGATGATAGTATTCTAAAGGTCCATAAAACACCTGACTGCAGTAGATCATTATTCATCAGAAGAAGCAGAGGATATGTCCCTGAACCAATAAGTTTACCTTGGAAAGTCGATAGACCAATTGTTGCTCTAGGAGCAGAAATGTACAATGTTGGAGCTATCGGAATTGGATCAAAATGCTTTGCTACTCAACATATTGGACATATGACATCACTAGAAAATGAGGAATTTTTCTCAAACTCACTAAATCATATCAAACAGTTATTGGGAGTAAAAACTATCGGTGCAATCGGTGCTGATTTGCATCCTGATTTTACTACAACAAATATGGGGAAAAGAATGTCTAGTGAGCTTGATATCCCTTTTTACCAATTCCAGCACCATTTTTCACATCTGGGCTCCTTAGCTATCGAAAATGAAGTCAAATTTGATGAGAAAGTAATCTGTGTAGCTTTAGATGGCACTGGATATGGCCCTGATAATACAATTTGGGGAGGAGAAATTCTTCTAGGTAATTATTCTAACTTTGACAGATTAGCACATTTGGAGCAACAGATTCTTTTAGGAGGAGATAAAGCGGTATCAGAACCCTATCGAATGTTAATTTCAATACTCTTGTCACAACGTTCGATAGACGAATTAACTATCAATTTAGAGAAAATCCCTTCCTTATCTTGGATACCAAAAACCCCAAATTACTCACTTATCTGCCAGCAATTAGAAAAAATAATTTATAAAAAATCGAAGATTGGATTCAATATCACATCAAGTTGCGGTAGATTATTAGATACAATTTCTATTTTAGTTGGTGCAAGTCAAGTAAGAACCTATGAAGGAGAACCAGCGATCAAGCTAGAGTCATTTGCTGAGCAAGCTGTTAAATATAGGGATTTATTTCGACTAAAACTTTCTTCTTCAGAGAATAAATCTGGGCTGAACGTTATACATACATCAGTTTTTATTGAGGAATTATTATCCCTTTTATCGGAAAATATTCATCCATACAAAGTAGCACTAGCCGCAGAGGTGGCTATAGCACATAAGTTTGCTGACCTTGCCTTTGAATTAGCTAATGAGCATAAAATAAATAAGATTGGATTATCAGGTGGAGTAACATTTAATAGAACTATATTTACGGAGTTCTACCATCGACTCGTATCAAGACACTCCGCCAAGGATTATCTAATCTATCACAAACACGTCCCACCTGGTGATGGTGGAATAGCAATTGGACAAGTCCCATTGCTAGCTACTCATTTCTTTAAAAAGTGATTTGACAAAAATCGCACACTACTAAAATAAAATGGATTTCACGAAATTTTCTGAATAATTCTAGTATAATTAGGTTTAAAACTGCCAATGGTATAGAAGCTTACTAACATTCTGACTGGACTCCAATGTCCTTAAAAATCAAATTAATCGGGAGTATTAATGGAAATGACACCAGATACCGAGGAAAAACCCAATAAAACAGAATATCAACATAGCTCAATCGAATTATTTAAAATTTTAGAGGATCTACGGGATTATGCACTTGAAAATAGAGATGAGCTATATAAACAACTCGTAACTGTCGAGGACGCTCTGGAGACATTACTTAATTGGATCAAACTTGAAAAGAACAGCATTCGCAACTTTGAAACAATATTGGAATGGGCTGAAAATCTTGCATCTGATAAGAATATCTCAAAGGATGAAGTAAGATATCAATTGAGGACAGTTCTACTACCTCAAGTCGAATCATTCACACAAAATCTCACAACAGGTGAAAAGAGTGCTTTAAAGGTTCTTGAAGCAGTTAACAAAGATTTAAATTCTTTACCAAAATTTTTAAAAGACACGCAACAACAAAATTTTAAATTATTGACAATAGTTGGATATGAACCAGAAAGTAAAACATCTCATCTTGATCTTGCATTAAACAACTTATATCAAGGACGTTTCCAACAATTTGATAAGGAGATTGGATCATTAACTCAGAATCTTCAACACCTAAAACTTGATACTCTAGAAGAAGAAGAAGAGTAACAAAAAATATAACTTGATCCAAACTAGAATGTCTCAACAATTAGCAAAATTCTGAATACTCCAAAGTAGAGAGTGAAAGAAGTTTTTATCCAACCGAGGCGAATAAGTAATCTAGGGGCGAAAATCAATCTTGTCTAGAAAAAACCCAAAATTAGTATTTATTCAAAATATTGCAGAGCAAGAACGTCGATTAGAGCGTGAGATTTCTTCTGAAGCGAAATCAATAGTCCAGAATCTACAAAGAAACCCTAAAATGCATTATTCCCTTACAGAAATTGAGGCTTTGATTGAAACATTTAAAAGGAAAATGCAATCGTTCAATAAGGAAGCTCACACGGAATTTTCCAAAATCGGGTTAAAAGGTGTTGATAATATAGAAGAACTCGACTCCAGCGGAGCAATAGTCGTTACTCACGACGAGCTCGATCAATTAAAAAATGAAATAGACGAATGGAGAAGAAGAGCAGCGGAGATTGAACCAATTCAACTTCAACTAGATGATCTTCAGATTCAATTACAAGAAAAAGAAGGAATAATTGCAAAATTGCAAAATCAGTCTGGTATTAGCTCTGATAAAGTAGAAGATCAACTTGAAAATATTAATAGGCTTCAGGAAGAATTAGATCAAGCATTACGAGAAGCGAAGCAAGCCCGACATGATAGAGAAAAAATGGACGCTGAATTTGAAACTGTGGGAAATGCACTTGTGTCAACTCGTCTTGAGGTTGAGGAATTGCAAAGTGTTTTGGGAGATCGCGATATGGAAATAGAAAACTTGAAAGCGGAAGTTCAAGTTCTCACAAGTAGTGCAGAAGACAATATTAAACTGAAAGAAGCTAATGAAAAGCTGCGCCTTGAGATAGAATCAATTAGAGAGGAAAATCTTCAGGTAATCAATATTCAAAAAGAAAAGTTCAAAGAAGACCTTAATTCTCTTAAAAGTCAACTTAAACAGCTTAATACTGATATGAGTAATTTAATAAATGTTAATGATGAATTATCTGAACGTATAAAACAACTCGAGGAGGAAAATGAGGATTTATTATTGGATTCTGCAGAAACTAGTCAGCAAGCAGTCACACTTAGGGAAGAATTAGATGATACCAAAAAGGTCTTGGAAAGAAAGGAGGATGAAGTTCGAGAACTATCTTTGAAAGTAGAGGCTAGAGAAAAAGGTTCCCAAGATCTCACAGAATA
The DNA here is from genome assembly GCA_011364965.1 of Candidatus Heimdallarchaeota archaeon. Taxonomy (GTDB): domain Archaea; phylum Asgardarchaeota; class Heimdallarchaeia; order Hodarchaeales; family Hodarchaeaceae; genus Hodarchaeum. The sequence goes on along the minus strand of RDOB01000002.1, from coordinate 349,149 downwards.
TGTTGCATCTCTGAAAGAAGAAAAATTAGCTATACAGAAGGAAATAGAGGACTTTAAACGAGAATTATCAAGAATTAAACAACAAAATTCCGATTTATCAGCAGAAATTGAAAAACTCAGCCTCCAGCAAAAAGAACACGAGGAAATTTCCGAGAATCTTAAAAGAGAAAAACGTTCTATTCAAATGCAATTGGAGGATAAAACAAAATCCCTGATGGGGAAAGATGAGAGGATTACCTCCTTGGAAGAGGATAGAAATCAACTGAGAGATGAATTAGCCAATTTGAATATTTCTTTCGAAAAGCAGAAATCAATAATCACGGATTTTGAGAACCAATTACAATTAAAGAATAGAGAACTAGAAGAATCTCGTAAAGATTTAGAGCTATTTAGACAAAGACAAACTGAAATTGCAAAGGAAGCAACTGAATCAATAGCATTCCAGTCTCAAATAGAACGAGAACGTGACGATTTCGCAACACAGATTCAAAGTCTTCAGTCTCATCTTGATAATTCAAATGCTGAGAATAAAAGACTAGAAAAAAGACTGAAAGAAGTCGAAACAGCATTGAATGATAAGAATAATGTAATGAATCTCCTAGAAAAAGAAAAAATGCGATTGGAATCAAAATCGGAAAATCTTCAATCAGCTGTCGAAACTCTCAAAATTAATCTAGCAAAAAATCCAAAATATGCCCTTTTATTTGTATTACAAGAAGTTCAACAAGCTTCTATAACTGAATTAGCAAAGTCAGTTGCTATTCAACTTGTATTTGCAGCACGATTAGTTAAAGAATTAGAGGAAGAAGGTTGGTTAACTTTTGATGAAGATACTGGAAAAGTTACTTTAACAAAAGTTCTAATTGAGATTTGAAACACTCTAAGAATCTTCTTATACCGATTTTTAAGGTTAAAGAATATGAATTTCGATTTAATTATACAAGAATGTGCAAAAAATCTCTTAGGCCTCAATTCGGAAATCAAAATAATACTAGCAGCAATTAATAACCATATTCCTGTCGTAATCGAAGGAGAATCAGGAACGGGGAAAACGGAATTAGCTAAAACAGTCGCTAAAGCATTAAAAAGACCTTTTTATAGGGTAGATGGGGATGAAAATCTAACCATAACTCATTGTCGGGGATGGTTTGATCCGCCATTAGTTATGAAACTTGGTTTCACCGAGAAAAGCTTTATTCACGGCCCATTAACAAACGCAATGAACAACGGTGGGTTATTTTTCTTCAATGAGGTAAATAGAGCTCCTAGCGAAAGTATGAACGGAGTTCTGGCAGCAATGGACGAAAGGAATATCTTTATCCCGCAATATGGAGAAGTTAAAGCTCATGACCATTTTTATTCGATCTTTACCCTAAATCCTTCTGAATATGTAGGAACAAATCCACTTCCAGAAGCATTTTTTGATCGATGTATTCTCATTAGATTATTTCATAAATCAGGGGGAGAAGCTGAAGATATTGTGAAATTAAGGACTGGATGTAAAGATCTTCCTTTGATACAGAAGGTAGTTGAATTCACAGAGAAAACAAGAAAAAATACCAATTTTGACTCTGGAGCGAGTATTAGGGCCGCTATTCAATTGACTAATCTTTTAAAGGATTTACCGAAATCTCGTGATACATTTCTTGCTGCTATTTATTCTGTATATTCAGGTAAGGTAAAATTACATCCAGATATTGATAAAACCATTGAAGAATGCCTTTTTGAAATAGCAGAATCAGTTTTTTTCCCAAATATTTCAAAAAATTGATAAAGCGGGACATTAGTCCCGCATCTATCTCAATACAATCCTCTAACGGCCTAGATATCATGCTTCTAGAACGAATATACGAGTTCGATTTAAGACAAAAACTAGATGAAAATTCTGCGTTAGAATTTACAAAGAAGGCCATTACAAGTAGAAATTTAAGAGCAATTGAAGTAATTGCGGAAAAACATCCACGGGCAGTTGCTGAAGTTCTTCAATTAGACTTTTCCAGCGCTGAATTTATACTTGAATCGACATCTTTAATTTTTCAGATAAAAGAATTTTTTCCCGAACATGAAAAACAAGTTCTAATCTCTCTTATAATCCCTAAATTATTTCGGCATGCAGAAAGGATATTAAAATCTATTGACCGATCTAAATACCCCAGAAAGGTCCCTTATGTTCCAGGCAAGTCTTGGCATCTTGAACACACGATAGCGAATTACCTAGGATCAGGTGACCCATATTTCATGTATAAACATGTAATATGCTATGAAAGAAAACGGAAGGAGAAGAGTGTCATCCTTTTAATTGATCATAGCCATTCGGTATTGACCCATCTAAGATTAATCATCTTGGCCTCAATTCTTTTTTCCATGATCATGGATATCCGTGATATGGCCATAATTGGATTTGATACAGATCCAAGGATTTTAAAAAGCTATTCAGATCACTTCATGACCAGTGAGGAAATCATTCAAAAGCTGATTAATATTCGTTCTGGAGGAAAGACCAATATTTATACAGCTTTGAAAGCAACTAATAAAGAGTTTAAAAAAGTCATTTCTCGTAAAAAAACGCTTGTTTTAATATCGGATTTGCTAGCTACAACAGGATTCGATTTTATTCCACTTTTAAGCAAAATGCAAGACGTTAGAATTATAATTACTCCTAAAAGGCAAGCTTTGCAATTAACTACTCCTTTATTTGGCAAACTACGGAAACTTCCTAATATTAAATTGTTCTATCTGCCATCTAATGAAAGAAATATCCCCTTAATGTTAGAAAGAGTTCTATTTGATTAAACTGGATTTTCTAATATAACTTGCTTTTCAGCTTGTTGGAGAATTTGAGATTCAATTTGTTCATATTTATCAGGATGAAATACTTGGAAAATTTTTAGGATCCGTACACGGAAACCTGGGTGATCCTGATCTTTTTCTGTTCCTTGGAAAAGTTCATGTTCAAAAACCATTTTATCTGGTTGCGCGAGTAATGTAAAAATCAAAGATTCAATTTCATCCTCTTCTAGGTATTGGTTCTTATCAGCATCGAATCTTCGCCAGTCGATAGTCTTTTCTTTTAATATACTAGGTTTGATGTCTGATTCTTCATCTTTGAGCGTATCGTAATATTGCTCTCTTTTTTCCAAAAGCGAGGGGACAGCGCGCTCAATAAGCTGATTTCGAATTTGCCTATCCAATTCAATTCCATAGAAAAAAACTAATTCCTCCAATTTCTCTTCTAAGAACAATTTTGGAGCTGTTTCTCTTGCAATATCTTCATCGAGCTGAGTTTTAGGAAATTTTTGGTAAATATTTCTCAATAACGTAGTTGAAAGTTTTTTTTCTCCCGATAAGCCCTGAAGCCATTCTATTTCACGATTCAGAACCTGCATCGCTTCACTGCGTTGGCCCAAATGGATCAGTGAATTTATGAGGATATCGGAGCCAACTAGAGTGGCAGCAAAATAATCAGCAAGAAATTCTGCTTTATGATTAGCTGCAAACAAAAAATGCACTGTGAATTTTGTGATAAAAGCAATAAAGATATATATCAGTCCTAGGAAGATTAAACGTTCAACAGCTGCTCCTATATCCAATGAGTCAAAGACAGCATCAAGAATTCCAGTAAGAATCTGAAGGTAAATAAAAAGATAAGCAAGATTAAGAAAAAGTCTAGGTATTGAAAGAACTAATCGAATAAAACTATCACCATTTTTAACATGAGCAAGTTCATGTGCAATTACAGATTCAATTTCCTTATCATTTAAGATTTCTAATACATTTGTGTTTAATACTAAGTAAGGTTTTCTAAAAATTGGGATAGGTAATAAATCTAAGCTAAAAGCATTTGGAACTGCTTTACGATAAACGAATACTTTTGTTACTTTTATACGAGCTTTGCTCGCAACGCGTTGAACAAGACCAAGAGTTCTATCGACTAACGGCGCTTCCTCAGGAGCATATGCAGGACCATAAAGGGGTTCAGGGTAGATTTGAACCATATTCTTATTAGAGAAAACAATATTCACAAGTAAGGCAAGTAGTAAAACTTGCAATCCAGCCGTTAAAAGAACCAGAAAGGCAGTGAAACGTAAATCAGCGAAAGGATTGAATGCAACATAAAAACCGAGAACTTTAATTGGTGGAAAGGCTGATTCTTTATAAGTTTGGCTTATTGAAATCCATGAAACAAATATCATCTGGATAAAGGTGAAAATGAAGAAAGTGGCTGCATTAAAAACCCTTGAAATTTTGATCCGAGTCATAGATACCATTATATGTCCTCTATTCCACTCTCGGTAATTATTTAAAGACGATTATTTCTTTTTAAGGTGAAGTTCCTTCTTTTTTATTAAACCTTGCTTATTGCTATGAACTATTATGATTAATTATTCTTTTTATACATGTCTGGGATTCTTTTTGGAAACTCTACCAATAACCAGCAATACTTTTCAAAGCTGGAACTCTTTTTGATAAAAATGTACGACTTTCATCTATAAAAATTAGAGTACTCCCAATAATGAGAACAAATAACCAATCTGTTAGACTTAAAGGTACCGTTTCAAAGATCGGATTTAACAACGGTAAATATAGTATTAAGCTATGGAAAAACATTGAACTGATAATTGCTAAAAGCAGGTATGGATTACGGATAAATTCCTTGCCAAAGAGTGAGTGCTCCTCTTTACGAATATTTAATGCCATAATCATCTGGAAGGTTACTAGTAATGTAAATGCTGCCGTTCGAGCTTCCATAATCCTTTCGATTTCAGTTGTGGCAGTAGAAAAAGTAAGATACCAAAAGAATATGAATAACGTGCCAACGCCAATTAAGATTCCAGAATATAGAATAAAGTAAAAGGCCTTTTTAGTAAGTATTGATTCATCTGGATCTCGTGGTTTTCTTATCATTACATCAGAATCAGGAGGGTCTACACCCAAGGCGAGAGCAGGAAGTCCATCAGTTGCAAGATTAACCCATAATATTTGTATCGCAAGTAAAGGTAATACAGGAGCTCCGAATAAAATGGATGTGATCATGATTCCGATAAACATAGCTGCGATTTCCCCTGCATTACAGGATAATAAGTAAAGAATGAATTTTCTCATATTATCATATATTGTTCTTCCTTCAAGAATTGCTCCAACGATTGTTGAAAAATCATCATCAGCTAATACCATATCAGAAGCTTCCTTTGATACATCGGTACCTGAAATTCCCATAGATATTCCAATATCTGCTTTCTTTAAAGCGGGGGCATCATTAACTCCATCACCAGTCATCGCAACAATGTGATTATTTGCTTTGAAAGCTGATACTAACTTTAATTTATGTTCAGGAGATACTCTAGCAAAAACTCTCACTGTTTTTACAGCATCTCTTAGTTCTTTATCAGATAATAGAGCAAGGTCACTTCCTTCCATAGAATATTTAGTATCAATATCCTCGACCAAACCAATTTCATTTGCCACTGCAAGGGCAGTTTTCATATGATCTCCAGTAATCATGACTGGACGAATACCTGCTACCTTGCAAGTCTCAATAGATTCCTTTGTTCCCTCACGGGGTGGATCCATAATCGCGATAGCTCCAAGATAAGTTAAATTAGATTCTATTTGTTCAGTATCTTCCGAAAAAATAGAAATTTCAACTTTTTCTTTAGATGCCTCTTTGAACGCCATCCCTAACATCCTATACCCTCTTTCAGCAAGAAGCTGTTCAGATTTTTCCAAATTTTGACGAACATTTTCATTTAAAGGCATAATTTCTCCTTTTGAATAATAGTTTTCACATATCTGAAGCAATACGTCAGGAGCTCCTTTTGTGAACACAAAATATTTTTTAGAGGGATTTTTTACCACTACACTCATACGTTTGGAATTACTATCAAAAGGAATTTCGTAAAGCCGCTCAAAATTCGTGGAAAAATCCAGTTTCTTAGCTACACGTAATAAAGCAATTTCAGTTGGATCACCAATGTCTATCTCATTCTTGAAATCATTAGATTTAAGTTGAGCATTATTGCACTCTATAGCAACTGCTAAAATCTTTTCTACTGCCTCGTTTATCTTCATGCTTGAGCTTATAGATAATTCTTCATCAACAGTGAGTATCTTTCTTCCGGTCATTTCATTTCGAGTTAATGTCCCAGTTTTATCAGAGCAAATTACAGTTGTTGATCCCAAGGTTTCAACGGAGGGTAAACGACGAATAATAGCATTTTTCTGACTCATTCTTTGAACACCAAGGGCTAAAGCGAGAGTAACAACGGCTGGTAATCCTTCAGGAACCGCAGCAACCGCTAAACCAACAGCAACAATAAACATATCGATTATATTTTGGCTTAAGATAACCCCAATTGCGAAAATAATGGCACAAATAGAAAGACTTGCAATTCCAATCCATTTTCCCAGTACTTTGAGTCGTTTTTGCAACGGAGTTTCTTCAGTATCTTCATCCATCAATCCCTTTGCAATTTTTCCAAATTCAGTATTCATTCCAGTTTGAATAACCACAGCTAAGCTTCGTCCTCTTGTGATATTTGTACCACTAAAGATAGTATTACGTATGTCTGCAATTGATGCATTTTCTGGTAATACAGCATTTCTTTCTTTTGCTACTGGAAAAGATTCACCAGTTAACATAGATTCATCTACTCTAAGAGAATGGGCTTGGATAAGGCGAGCATCTGCTGGAACTTTGTCACCTTCTTCTATTTGAATAATATCTCCAGGCACGAGAAATCTCGCTTCTATTCTGTCCTTTTTGCCATCTCTTACAACTGTAGTAAATGGAGCAGCCATTGATTTTAATGCTTCGATTGATTTCTCGGCTTTATATTCTTGTATGAAACCAAATAAGGCATTAAAGAGTACAATAACTGTAATAGCTACTGCATCAACGAAATATTCAAGCTTATCTTCCTCATGAGGGGAAAAAACGCCAATCGTCACACTAATTACCAATGCAACTAGAAGTATGATAACTAAGGGATCAGTAAATTGGTCTAAAAATAAAAAAATTGGATGTTTCTTCTTAGTTTTTTCTAATTCATTAGGTCCGTACGTCTCGAGTCGTTTTAGAGCCTCAGAGGAGGAAAGACCACGTTCATCATCTGTTTCCAAAAGATCAATAACCGAATTCAAAGATTTTGCGTGCCAATATTGTTTCATTCTTTAATCCCATGCAAATAATTTTTAAATTAGCTAGAAGTAATTATTAAGATCTCCAGAGACTTTGTTTTCATCTTACTTGCATTCATTATCTTAATATCTTTAAATAAATAAGTTAGTTGATTGATCAAGAGTAATCCCTTTTTGTGATTTTTATCTTTGTGTAAATAATTATAATTGCACAAATAATACAAAGTTATTTAAAATCTTGTTTATTAAGAAACAAGCCTAAAAAACGAAAAGTGATAAAAAGCTAAACCTTACCGTTGTCCTTAATAATTCTAATGGAGATTTATGTTCTTTTTAATTAAAGGTTAGGCAAACCAACGGGTTCAATAAATGAAACTATCAAATGAACAACAGAAACATATTAATGACTTACTCAATCAATTAACATTAGATGAAAAAATCAAATTATGTTCTGGGAGCCGATTTTTTGACACAAATCCCATTAAACGATTGGGTATCAAACGCTTTAGAATGACAGATGGACCTTTCGGTATATCTATGCACTCAAGCTTTTTTCGAAAAAATACGAGATTTCCGGGTGGTATTTGTCTTGCTGCCACATGGAATCCAGATCTTGCTAAAGAATACGGCAAAGCAGCTGGAGAGGAAGCAAGAGCAGTTGGGAGACATGCAATTCTCGCTCCCAGTATCAATATTGATCGATCTCCTTTAAATGGAAGAACTTTTGAATATTTCAGTGAAGATCCATTCTTAACAAAGGAGTTGGCGGTTTCTTATGTCAAAGGCGTTCAGAGTCAGAAAGTCGCAGCATGTATAAAACACTATGTCGCGAACAACCAAGAAACGAATCGCTTTACTATAAGTGCTGAAATTGACGAAAGAACTCTCCATGAAATCTATCTTCGTGCATTTAGGGAAACAATTTTGGAAGCAAATCCATGGATGATAATGACTTCATACAATAAAGTTAATGGGAAATACATTTTTGAATCAAAAGAGCTGCTAGAGGATCTTTTATGGGCAAAATGGGGTTTTAGTGGTTTTGTTGTTTCCGATTGGTATTCCCTTGCTCGTAGTGATCCTCCGGTCTCTCCAGAGGATTGTATTGAGGCTGGTCTGTCTCTTGAAATGCCCAGTGCAAATAAGTATAAACCAGAATTCTTAAAGCAATTATATTCAGCTGGTAAAATAACTGATTCACAAATCAATAAATTAATTATACGTTTTTTAACTGTTATGACCTATGTTGGATTATTTGAGAATAAGAAAATCCAATTACCTAGTAAAAGAAATACAGCTGATCATCAAAGACTTTCTCAAACTATGGCAGAAGATGGTATTGTTTTATTAAAGAATACTGGTAGCTTATTACCATTAAACTTCTCTACCCTTACGAAAATTGCTGTATTGGGTCCAAACTTGAATAGAAAATTTGGGAAATTATTAGCAGGTGGAAGTAGTGCTGTAAAACCTCCTTATGAAATCACTCCTTTTCAGGGATTAAAAGAAAGGTGTAAAGATAAAATTCAGTTGTTAAATGACTCTAGCATCGCTGATGTAGCTATAGTATTTGCTGGTTTGGATCATTATACAAATCAGAGTATGATTAGACGTAATAAAAGGAAAGATGTGATTCCGTTTGGAAACGATAGTGAAGGAACAGATAGAATTCGATTAGAACTGCCAGAATCACAAGTACAACTCATAAAATCAACTGCAAAGAAAAATCCCAAAACGATTGTTGTCTTGATTAACGGTAGTCCAATTGGAATGGATGATTGGTTGGAAGATGTTCCAGTTGTACTTGAAGCATGGTATTCAGGCATGCATGCAGGAAGAGCAATAGCAAATATTTTATTTGGAGACGTGAATCCATCAGGAAAATTACCGATTTCTTTTCCAAAATCGTTATCAGATTCCCCTGCGCATAAATCTCCTAAAACCTTTCCAGGAGAAAATCTTAAAGTTAATTATGAAGAAGGAATATTTATTGGTTATCGTTATACCGATGGATTTGACATTGAACCTTTATTCCCTTTTGGTTTTGGTTTAACATATTCCAAGTTTGTCTTTAAAGACGTTACTCTAGATAAAACCATATTGAAATCCATTGATGATGAACTAAAATTGAAAATACAAGTTTTCAATGCGGGAGAAAGAGCTGGAGCTGAAGTTGTCCAAGTTTATGCCAAAGATCTAGAATGCTCTATTAAACGCCCTCCTAAAGAGTTAATTGGGTTTCAAAAGGTATATATTGATTCAAAAGAGCAAAAAACTATAGAAATTCCAATTAAAGCCAAAAATTTGGCGTTTTACGATTCAAAAGTGCACAATTGGGTGATTGAACCAGGAAGGTTTTTTTTAATGATCGGAAACTCTTCGCGAGATTTTCAATTGGAAACAGAGATAATATATTCAAAGCAGGAGTGAATTTATAAGAATTTTATTTATATAGAAGTTTTATGTAATAACTTACTGGAGAATAAAAACCATGAGCTCAGGTATACAGGAAGACTCAAAAGAGCTTGATAGACTTCAAGAACGGGCTAGTAACTTACTTGAGGATTTAATGCATGAGTTTAATGAGAATCCGATGCTTGGAAGATTATTTACAGTTTTTATTTTTGGACATGATACAATATTTAAGCAAGGAGATCTAGCTGAAAAATTAAACGTAACAGTTTCCACGATTAGTCGTAATCTAAAAACACTTGAGGATTGGGGCGTAATTAAGCGAACTCTTGTTCGAACTCCCAAAAAGGGCACAAGTAAGGATAAATATGAATATTCAGAAAAAAAAGACTCCGTATATTCGTTTATCAGTATTTTGGATAAAAATTATACAGAAAATGCTGAAATGATATCCGAAATGCATGAAGCCTTGAAAAGACTTAAAGGAGAATACGATTCATTACCAGAAGGCATTAAAAGCAGTAAAAAAGGAAAAAACATCTCACAGGTCTTAGAACCACTTTTAATTTACTTTGACATCATTGAAGAAGAATATTATTCATTTATTGAACGTTTGCAAGAAAGATTTAAAAAAGAAGGACAGGGCTAGAAGCTTATCAAGCAAAAACCTGAATAACATCGCCATCAAGAAGCTCACGCTCTAACCCAACTTTTTCTCCATCAAATTTCGCTGATTTTCCCCATATTCGAGCAAATCGGAAGAATTTAAGCATTTTTTTGCTTAAGATTTCTATCGCTTCCTCTACTATGGCTCCTTGATCCAGGAGAATGGGACGTTCGGCCACCTCTCCATTTGCATTTCGTGTATATATTCTAATCTTTCCTAACTGACTAAAAATTACTTCCTCTAACCCATCAATTCCTTCTTTTCTCGCTGCGCTTGTTGGAAGAACCTGCATCTGAAGATTTGAGTCTTCCAAGAATTTTTTAAGCTCTTCATAATTCATTTTCGACCCCTCTGAATCTCCTTTTGACGCAACGATAATTGCAGGTAAGTAGGTAATAGTAGAATCCAAAGCATCCAGAAATTGATCTACAGATGTAGAATCATAGAATCTCACTATAACATTAGTATATCCTTTTGCCCTCAGAATGTCAATTATTGCTTCTTTACCTTCACCTTGAAAGAAATGAGAATTAAATACTTGAATGCTACCTGATCCAACCTTTTCTATTGTCACATTAGGTTTTTTGGTGTTTAGCCTTATCTTTCCTGTTTTTAATTCCTTTAAAATCAGCTTTAATTGATCCACAGGATCCTTTGATAAGTCTAAAACAATAACCACACAGTCTCCATTTCTTATTCCTGCTAATACAAGTTTACCTGACATCTCCCCCTGTGCACTACCATCAACAATTGCTGGGAGTTCCACTAATTGTAAGCGAGCCCCAGCAGCTGTTATAGAACCCACTTCTGGTCTCACGGTGGTGAAAGGATATGTTCCAATTTTAGCTGCTTCTGATTTAGATAAAGCATTAAGAATCGATGATCTACCAGAATTAACAGTTCCTATTATAACTATTTGAGCATCCTCTCCCTTAGGTACCAGCCACCTCTCTCCTGAACGTGTTTTTGCTTGCTGCAATTTTAATTTGGCTCGCTGGGCTTTTAATTTCTTTAATTTCCCCTTAGCCATACGTAGATGGTTCTCTACTCCCTTATGTTTTACTACAACTCCTAAAAACCTTTCTAAATGCATAATTTGCTCTTCAATCGTATTTGCTTCTAGATATTTGTCCCATTCAGCAGCAGCCTCGGGATTCAGATTGATTGGCATTCAGATTTGGCTCCTAATTTTTTAATCGACTTTAACATGTGGAAATGCTATAAACACCCTATTCTTCTGAATAAGACTTTGAAATCAATTGATTCTTGGTATATTTTATAATTTCTTCCATGTCATTTAGATTCATAAGTTTTTTGCGTGCTTGAGCGGAAAATCGGTAATTTTTAAGAATATCAGCAGAATGCAATTTTAAATTGAAGAGTGTAAAGTAATCACTGGTTTGTAAATATTCAATGAATCTCTCATAAATCTCCAAAGTATCTAATTGGGGGGTTGAGCTAAAAATTTGTGGGTTTCCTCGAGCTCCTCTACCAATTGCAACTCCATCTAAATTTAGCTTCCCGAGAATTTCTTCTGCTTGATGACGATGATATACATCACCGTTTGCTATGATTGGGATTGAACTAATGTTTTTGGTTTCGGCCCAAAATTTCGGATTTGCAGGAATTTTATAAGTATCTACCCCCAAGCGAGCATGAAAAGTAATGAAAGCAATATTGTATTTTTCTGCAAGCCTTAATACTGATTTGTAAACTTTTTTTGAATAACCAGCTCGTATTTTTAAAGCAAAGGGAATTGAGCAAGTGCTTCCCCCAATTTGAAGCAAATTTATCAGTATCTTTTTATTCTTATTCTTGAGAAGACTGGATCCTAAATTTGAATTTATTATTCTTGCTTTTGGGCATCCTAGATTAAGTTCTATGAAATCACTGAGCTTATTTCTCTCAATTCGCTCTATAGCTCCTTTTAAATCTTCCGAACTATTAGTAAGCAGCTGAATTCCAAAGAGCTTTTCAGATGGGTGCTTTTGTATCCTTTTGAGTGATCTAGGATTTTGACATAAAATACTCCGAGCAAAAGTCATTTCGGAAACAGTAACATCTGCACCTAATTCTGCACATAATCCGCGAAATGGAGGAATAGTAATCGAAGCAAGGGGAGAAAGTATGTATGGTTTTTTATTCAGACCTAGAATTACGATTCGAATCACCGTGAAGAACTAATAGAAGCTTCTTAATGTCTATAGCGTGTTGTGTTAAAATTATGTTTTTACTTTGTTGCGATTTTTTTAACAGGAATTTAATAAAACTGATTAATTAGAAGCTGAAAAAATGGTAGTGAAAGCTGTAATTTTCGATTTAGATGGAACTTTAGTTAATTCTTTGAGAATTTTTCCGCAATTAATTGCTCAAAAATTTTTAAAAAACCCCACACCTCTCAGAATTCGAGCTTATCTTCGAAGGTTAGGGTATTTGTATAATTTGAAGGAGAAATACTCTTGGTTTCATATGGATTTTTTTCGTGGGGTCCGAGCGGATTTTCAATTAAATTGGATTCCTTTTCTAATCGGAATACTTCAGATTACGATTCAATTTTATAAGTGGGATTCAGTTAGACATCCATTTCCTGAAGTTGAAACGACTTTAAAAAAACTCAAGAAAACTGGAATTTTATTAGGAATTGTCACAAATGGATCTCCAAGCTTATTAAAAAAACGATTCGAGCCTTTTTTGCACTTTTTCGACGAAATTATTGATTCAAAAAGTTTGGGAATAAAGAAACCATCTCCTATCCCTCTATATATAGCGATATCTCGTTTAAATGTGAAAATCAAGGAAGTTGTTTATATTGGCGATACTTTGGTTGATTTATTGACAGCAAAGAATGCAAATATTAAGCAATTCATTCTAGTAAGAACTGGGGTTTTTGATTTACCAACAGAAAAAGTAAATTATGAACCATTGGCAATAATTCCAGCTGTTGGCAAAGATTTACTGAAGATTATTGAAAAGCTTTGATATGTTTCCCCTATCATATAACCTTAAGTTTCTACACGAATAAAAATTGATTTAACTCTGCTAATCAACTCAGAGTCTAATTCCTGCATATCTGAATATTCATACATTAATTTATCAAGTTTATTTTCGATGATTGATCTAAGTGGAAGTATAGAACGGAATAAAACAGGAAAGAGAATCACAATTATTCCATAATTCATCTCTTTGCTTTCTAAATGATAACTCTTGGGATTAGAGTCTTTCATTTGAAAAGCATAGACCAAAGCATGATATTTTGGGTGAGCTGGTACTGGAAGTTCGTACAATCCTGTAGCATATTCATGTCCTGAACCTGTAGCGGCCATATAATGAATTCCAAGCTTGATTAGAAAATTCTCTTCTTCTAAACTTGAAAGTTTATTAAAGGGTAGTTTAGTTCGCAAAAAAACCTCAGGGCCTCGTTCACCAAATCTGTAGACAAAAACTGAAATACGATCAGGATTTGCTCTTAAACGACGAGTAAGCAAAAGCTCCTGTTTCGTATGATATTCTAACATAATTTTAAAAATAATTTCTTTTATGGTTTCTGAATCAGAAGCTATAAAATCTTCTTTTGTTATATAATCTTGGATACCAAGCTTCATTGCCTCTACAGCAACTTTTTCGGATCCTAGTCCAGTAATCATTATAATTGGAATTTCCAATTTCATATTTCTCATTTCTTTAATGAGATCTATTCCAGATTTTCCAGGAAGATTATAATCAGAGACAATTAATGAATATTCAGGGTCATTTTCAAGTTCATAAATAGCTTGCTCGCCTGTTTCGCAAACAATGATATTAGTTAGTCCTATACTGTTCAATTTTTGCATAAACAAAAATTGGTGATCTTTTGAATCCTCGATCAAAAGAATTTTTGCGTTAACAAAAGGATCAATATCATTTTCCTGCAATAATCTTCCCATTCAAGTGTGATTGTCAAAACATTTCAAAGACTAGTTCGAGAAAATTATTCTTTATTCACATATTTCTTTGTTTTGAAATTCGAAGTTCTCGCAAAAATGTGAAAATAAGTTCATCAAAACATTATTCAATATTAAGAACTCAGTTAGAAGGAGGAAATAATCCATTCTCAACAGCCCAATCGAATGCTTCGTCTATGGTCTGCTTCATAGTCTTTTGAGGCTCAAATCCAAGAGACCGAATTTTTGTATCAATATATCTTCTCGATTGTCCAAATTTACTGACTCGATAACGGTTCAAAGTTGTATCGTGACCTGTAATTTTTGTATAAGCTTCCGAAAATATTGCTAGCGCGTACACCAAGTGGTAATTCATCTTCTTCGGAACTTTTGGAGGATTTATTTTTATAATTACGTAATCCATCAATTCTTTTAGCTTACACTCAAAGGATTTTAGATTAAACGCTTCAGCGTGAGGTTTTTCTTTATATAAAAGAAGTAACGCTTTACTCAGGTCATAAGGGTGAATGAATGTTAAATAACTTACACCATTGCGAAATATTGGAAATTTCCTCTGATAAATAGCTTCAAATATGCGAAGCATTGTCTTAGTATCACGGGGTCCTACAACTGAAGGAGACCTTAATATGCCAAAATTATCCCATCCCTCTTGATGATGTGCTTCCCAAATAACCTGTTCTTGCAGATATTTACTTTTTTGATAAATACTTGTAGGATTGAATTTATAGGATTCATCAATTGGATATTTTGGAATATAGTGCCCATAGACACCAGTACTGCTAACATGAGCCATGTAAGGATCATTATTACCTTTCATACATGCTGTAACAAGATTCTTCATGCCTTCTACATTTACTCGAAATAGATCATTCCAACCAACTGTGTCTGATGCTAATGATGCAACATTTAATACTCCATCTACATCTTTGATCGCTGTTTTCAAGGTATCTAAATTATTTAAATCAGCATAAACAGGTATGAGACCATAATTCCTGATGGATTGTTCACTTTCCTGATTTCGAACAATTACACGCGAACCTTGATAATTCTCATCTTTTGCCAGTATTTCAACCAAAAAGCTACCTACAAGCCCCGTTCCACCAGTTACTAACAATACCATTGAAAACCATCTCAACTAAGATATTTATAATTTATACATCGAATTTAAGGAATGTAATTACGCCTATATTTTCGAATTTAAAATCTTCTTTTCGTCTAAGCTTCATCCAGATAACTAAAAATAAGATAACTTATTGTTATTTTAACCAGTTCTCCAAAGTTCCATTTCTATTTTGGATGTGATTTCTAGTTTTTTCAATTCTATTTCTAGCGATCTGAAATATCTCTGGACTTATTTCAAACCCTATATATCGACGATTAAATGTCATACAGGACTGTATAACAGCTCCACTACCAAGGAAAGGCTCTAGAACGAGATCTCCTTCCTCACTACCCATCCTTATGCATTTATCAGTCAAAGCTAAAGGAAGGCGCGTGGGAGTTTTCTCTCCACCCTTCTGGTAGTCACGATTGATAAACCAGACATCCTCAAAGTAAAGCTTACCAAGGGAAACAGAATAATCCGAAATCCGATTAAAAGTTCTTAAATGGTCTTTATTTAAAGGAAGTTTAGTAAAATATAAAATGTGATAATGAGAAGTAACGTATTTTTTTTTAGTATAGACTCCAAATTGATATTTCCAAATAATATGATTGACAAGACGAAATCCAACTTCCGAAATCGCATTTAATATATCTCCAAGGTTATTCCATCCAGAAAAGATAAAGCCGCTCCCAGTAGGTTTTAAAACATCCCATACTCCTCTTAACCAAGAGAGTGTAAAAATAAAATATTCTTCTTGAGGAATCTCTGTATATAAGTCCCCTAGATTTTTCTGTTTCCTATTATACTGCGTTCCCATTCTATCAAATGAAATTCCGAACGGTGGATCAGTTAAAAGTAGGTCTACACTTTCTTTATCAATCTGCTTTAATCCTTCGCGACAATCTATATTATAGATGCTATTGATTGCGAGAGTCATCGTACTTGTCCGCACAAATCTAATTTACCGAATTTAACTTGAAAGGGGGATCCTATTATTTTTTAATAATCCTACTATATTAAAATCTTATGTAGTGTAGCTTAATTTCCAATATAAGCCAAGTTTTAGACAAGCTTATCAATAATCTCCTTGTATATAACGCCAAACTCAATCATTGATTTTAAATCTATAAATTCGTCATTACCATGTACATGTCCTCCTTTGGGTCCAATATCGACGACTGGAATTCCTAATTCACTTGCATACCGAGCATCAGAAGCTCCCTCCTGTTCACATGGCAAATATGGCAAATTATGTTCCTTTAAAACTGAACTTGCTGTTTTAACAAGAATATTATCTTTTGGAGTATGAAAGTATCCTGAAGATCCTGAACATTCAATTCGTGACTTTTCTGTTAATGTGCCTAATCTTTTCTCAAAAGCTTGTATAAGTGAGGAGACAGAACTCGATGAAAGAAATGCTCGAACGTCGAAATGGACTTTCAATCCCACTGATTCATCATACTCCAAAATATTAGGATTAACTGTTATCCCAAAGTCACTTACTATATCAGTATCGAGCTCAATCAATATTATGGACTTGAGCATTCTAAGAAATTGTGTGAGATTATTATCGATAGTGAAATCTTGTGAATTTAGTTCCTTCGAGGGTTTAACAATATCAATCTCTGCATCATCTGGTATCACATTCCCCTTTACCCATGACCCATCGATTCGAGATACTTGCCAGTCTGGATTAACATGAAGTAATTTAGAAAGGGATATCACAGCATGCCTATCAGCCCCACGTACAAAATAAGCGCTATGCCGATTATTATCTCCAAGTATATTTGTGCTACATATAATTGTTTCTTTATTCCCAGAAATCCTTTTTAGATTAGGAGGGATAGTTATTTTAACTCCAAACCCTGCTCTGCGTTTATATACAACCTGAGCTCCTCCATCGACGTTCAATATATAAGTAGGCAAGATTTTATTCTTTTTGGCATAGTTGAAGAACTCCTTAGCTCCATGCGTTCCTCCTGTTTCTTCATCAGTTGAAAGAAAAAAGCCCAAGGAACTAATATTTGTATTATTTTCTTCGCAAAGTGATTTATATGCCAATAGTGAGGAAAGTACAGATCCTTTACAATCTTTTGTCCCTCTACCATACGCGCGATCTGAATCAATATGTAAAATAAAAGGATTTGTGTTCCACCCATTTGAAACAGGAACAACATCTAAATGACCCATAAAAAGCACTTTACTCGCTTTTCTCAACGGGTTAAATGCATAAATTGAGGAATATTTATTGCTAGAAAATTTTTTAACTTCAATATCGCTATTCCACGAGGTGAGAAGATCAATAATATAGTCCAAAATGTCAGAACTTGGATAGCAACCATTCTGCGGATTATTAACCGATTCAAAAGCAATAAGATCTTTTAAAATTTGTTGAGCTTTCAATCTTTATCAATAATCCCTTTATCTATCGAATACGCGAAAGGTAACCTTCCAATCGATGCAAAGTTCGATCAGATACTCCTATGATGAGAGAATAGTTACCTTCATTTCCTAAAGCGTTTAGAATTAGTTCTAAAGCCTTTCTTTGCTCTTGAATACCTTTTATAATTAAGTTCTTACTGAAATGATCTTTTATGGACGCCCACCATTGTTGACATGAATATTGAGCTTTAGCTGCAGCCTTAAGAGCAATCTTAACATCGTAATCTGTTTCATCTTTTTTTTCGAGGAGATATCTTAAACTTTCTGAAAGGAGGTCAGAATGGAAATTTAGAAGCTGATGTATAGAATTACCTGGATATGCCCATAAAGGAAATGGAATATTACGATAAAGGTCTTCTTCTGAAGTAGACCAGCTACTACTTCTGAAATTCTTTATATTTTTAACTGGCAGGTTTAAGAGTTCAGAGCACATATGAGGCTCGCATATCGATAAAATTTCAATTAGAAATTTATAATATTCTAAATGATGTTCTCCAAAGGTTTCTAAATCTGAAGCAATTATTAAATTTCCTTTAGGTTGCTGTTTCTGAAAAAATTGAACACGAGAAGTGAAATCTCTAATAGTGGAATATCCTTTAAATGAGATATTATTTGAAACTTCGCGATTTCTGTTAATTAAAGCAAGATTGGGGGCAGAAGAATGAACCAGTAGAGTATCATAGAGTGGGTTGGGTGGATTGGAAGTAGAAATTGAAATTTCAGGTATAATCATGTATTTGTATCCAATCTGCTCGACTAAAGCTGCAGTTTCAGTTGAAACTGCTAATTCTGGGGGCCAAAACCCGATTGGGTTCCAAATTGGTCCGAAAATCCGGGAATTAATCTCGTTGTTCAGTTTTATCTGCAGTTCAACTTCTTTCGGAGATAAAAGCGGTAATATTGGATGGTATGCTCCAGAATCTAGAAATTCTATTTGTTTATGTCTCGCTAATTCTATATATTTTTCAATTACCTGCGGGTATTCAAATTCAAGTAGTTCAGATAGACTAGCGTTGAAATTGAGGGTAATTCTGAAGTCTGCGTTCTGTTCTAATAATTTTGCAATAGGTAAATAACATAAATTTACAATACGATCCAAAATTTTCAAATTTTGATTAGCAGGTTGATAAGCGTGCAATATTGCGTATATCGGAGTATTTAGTGACATATTTTTACATCCAAAAAAATCATGTAATTTGAATATTTTCTAGAATTTTCGAATAGAGAAGCGAAAGGTCTATCGACTCTTTAATGCTTAAAATTCTCATTCCCACTCTCTTAGCTCCTTCCAATTCCTCATAATCGTGACCGATAAATAATGCAAGACTAGAATTTGTTACCTTCAATCTCGAAAGTATATGGTTGTATATTCCTATATCTGGTTTCTGTTTCCCGAATTCACGAGAGGAAACAACTGAATCCACCATTGGGGATATATCATGTAAAACTTCTCTAATTTTAACTACTGGTAATACACTGTCCGTTAAAATACCAATTTTAAATTTAAAAGTTTTGAGTTCCTCGATGAATTGTTTCAATCCTGGAGCAGGGTTCATCCACCATTTTTCTGCTTCATATTGCTCTAATAATTTTACTGGTAAACACAAATCCTTTCGATTAGAGCTTTGGAGGGATATTACTATTTTCTTGGAGTTTTGTTTTAATCCAAATTCTCTCAATCTGGTATTAAATTGTAAAAAATATTTAGTATAATCCTCTAATGGAATCCCCCAGATTTTGAAATAACCTGATATTTCTCTCCATGATTCAAGTTCTATATCCCCTTTACTGTGAACCAGAATATCCCCAGCATCAAAAACTAGTGCAGTAATAGCCAAATTTGCCATAAAAATCACCATGAAAATGTAAAAAAAGGCTACAATTGAAAATTAAAATCCTCTAGTTAACTCCCATAATCTTCGACGTCGCTCTGCTCTTTCTTTTTCGATTTTTTGTTTCCTTTCTTCTTCTGTCATTGATATTGGCTGTTTTTGGATTGTTGCTATTGGTTCATCGGACTTTATCTTATCCCTTGGTTCTTCCACAGCATCTGGAACCGATGTCGAGCTCTCTAACTCATTTGAGCTAAGCTCTTTATCAAATTTACTTATAAAAGAACGAGTTTGCATATCTTCGGGAGAAAAGGTTCGTTTTGAAGTTTCATCAATATCTTCAAAGGGATCAGAGACACCTATGGAATCAATTTTGTCTTCCTCAAGTAAAAGTTCAAGGGGACTTTTTTCTTCCGTCTCGTGGAAGAAAGAAGCAGTATCTAACTCAGTACGGGATAATTCGCTAAATTTTAAAATGGATGGGGGTGTAGCTTTTGAAACAACCTCTTCTATGGGAGCTTTGGGAGTAGAATCTAATTCATCGGTAGAAAATACTTTATCCATACTTTCATCAAAGGATTCTTGAGTAGTTTGGATTACATTAAGAATTTCTGATGGTTCAGGAAGGTTTTCAATCATTTCTTTGCGTTCTTCGATTAAGGATTCACTAAATTGACTTTTAACTGATTCAATTCTTTGAGAAAAAGCACGTTCATACTCTAATGTTTCGGAGGGTTCCTTCGGTGCAATTTCTTCCTTTCCTTCTGCATAAGATTCTTTAAACTCTGGTTCATATGAGTAAGATGTACCAAGTCCAATATCACTTTTTTTGGCATCTTCTATTTCAGCCAAGGGGGACCTTTCTTCGGAAATATAAGATTCATCTTCAGGAATAGGTATATCACTTGTCAATAAATAGTCAGTTTCAGTGAATACTAGAGATTTCAGAATTTCTAGGAATTTAAGAGCCTCTTCGTACTCAAATTCCAATATAAAGTCTTCTCCGCTTATTTTTATTGATTCTAATTTTCCTGTCATTGAAATCGCGTTAAAACATATCTTAGAGTGATCCGAACGATCAATACACCAAGAAATTGTATTCTTGTTTTCATATTCAATTTTCATCTAGAGTCACCCCATCATTTCACAGAATTCAAGAATTCATCAAAGAGTTTTACAAAATCCTTTATTTCCGTATCATTGAACGCTAATTTTGTATTTTCATGTTCGATAGCTAGAGTTTTGTTTCCATCCTCTTGAGTTATTATATGTACTTCAACAATAGATCCTGATCTCATCCTTATACAAGTTGTATTATCCACGGTTTTTTCAATGATTTTCAATTATAATCCACCAAAGCTTATTGGTACATTACTTCTGTATTCTTTGAATAAATGGTATTATTAAAAGAGCTCCTTATTAGATTCAATCGTCTTCATTAGGTAGTAAATCTGCATTCGATTGCAATTCTGGAATAAGAAGGGGATATGAATTGTTAGTGAGAATAACTAGTCTGCTGACCTGAGACTGTTTTACCAATTTATAACCTGTTAATTTTTCTAATTCTAGCGAAAAAGAAACAATTTTTTTATGTGAGGGCATCACAGATCTTGGTAAACGTTTCTCAGCTGCTCCTACATGAACAACACCTTTCACTTCAATGAAAGATGGTTTCATTACGCTGATCATTTTAGCATACCCTTCAGGATCCACTAAATTCAGACCTTCAGCCACTGTAAGACGCCCAACGGTTCGAAAGGGTACCCCAGCTCCGATTATTTCTAGAGTGCTCCAAATTTTTCGCATTGCACTTAATTTCTCAGCAGGACGGTGAGTTCGAAGAAAAAGCTTCTCGCCAGGTGCAGGAAGTGTTACATATAATTGTGTTGGAAAGCTAGTTTTTTCTAGTATTTCAAGAAGGGTTTCAGGAACACTTCCATTAGTGACTATAAATACGGTCATTCCTAATGCTTTTAGCTCATTTATTAATTCAGGAATCCAGGGATAGAGAAAAGGTTCTCCTGTTAGTGATAAAGTTGCATGCTTGGGATTCATTGCTTCATTATACTTTTCCAAATCTACAAATGGTTTATAGCCACAGATTATTCTCTTTTGTCCCAATAAAATACCTTTTATGACCTCTTTTGGTCTATCAAACATTAATTCCAATTTATCTTTATCACGGTTTCTATAGGAATCATACATATCAGGTAAATCAATGTCACGTTCATGAATACGCCAGCAAAATTGACATGAGAAATTACAGATAAGTGTTGGGGAGAATTGAATACATTGATGAGAACGAATTCCATAAAATCTTTTATAGCAGTACCTGTTTTCTCTTAAGGCATTATGGGTCCATCTACATTTCTTTACTGAGGTGTTTTTTCCATATAGTTGATATTTCTGTTTTTTCAATAAATTTTGCATTTTTTGATCAGAAAAAGACATAAGGAATCCACTTGTTTCAATATCGCGAAAATAGTAAAGAAAGTCTGTCCAATTTATTAATTAAGTTTCAATTATTTAGCTTTTCAAGCAAATAAGCTGGAAATTTGCGCTTATAAAAAATTGATCAAGAAGAAAAAAGGGATTATTAGAATCCTCTTATAATATGAACATAGGGTTAAATATCCCTTTTCGTCAAAATAGATCCTACTACTTGACGTAACTTACTCTGTCTCCCATTATTTATAGAAATCTATCATATCGGGATCCTCATCCGAGTCTCGTGGATTGAGGATGATTCGAAATAAATCCCAAACAATTTCACTCGCATACCTTCCACGATTTGAAAGGGCAAACAAATATTCAAACTCTTTCTCACTCTTTATACGGATCACTAAACCAAGTTCCCTTAGAGTATTCAATCTTGAATTAACCATACTAGGAACAGCGCGGTGATCAATTGATGAACAAATTTGTTCGAATGTTCTTCCATTTGGATTCAAATGAAGATACTGTAGTATAAGCAGAGTATATTCCTTTTCAAGTAATTTTAAAGGATTTACGTCCAAGGGTTTTCAGTCCTTACTTCAATCATAAAGGATATGCCTATGTTTAGGACAAGTTATTGATATTTTTAAGATTTGAGTAATCAAATAGATGAGGAATGATATCAATTTAAATTATATTCTAGAAATTATGTAATTTTATTACGATTTGGGTAACGTAATCACCAAAGTTGTTCCTTTTTGTTTTCCAGGAGAGCTAATTTCAATTGTTCCATAATGAAGATCCTCAATTATCTTCTTAGAAATAGAAAGACCAAGTCCAGTAGAACTAATACCTGCTTCAAACCGAGTGAAAGGAATAAAGGCTTTTTTCACTTCTTCGGGTTTAAAGCCAAAACCATTATCTTTTATTGTTATTTTAACATAGGGTTGTTTATTTTTCACCTTCTCTTCTGCAAAGACTTCAATTAACCCCGTATCTCTTGGGGAATATTTAATTCCGTTATCTAATAAATTTTGTATCACTCTTAAAAGTAATTCACGATTAGCTACAATCTCCAAGGTATCAGGAGTATAAATATTAACTTTTTGATTTTTTTGGAGCATTCGGGGGAGCACAGACATTTTTGCGTCATTCAATAACTCAACTAAATTAACAACTTCTCTGGATAGAACATATTCAGATCTATCATAACTTTCAAATTCAAGAATAGAATCAACCATAATACTCAAGCGTTTTGCATTTCTAATTATAACCTCAAGATGCTTTTTCATATCCTCAGATATATCTCCAGCCATCCCTTCTTTCATAAGCTCAGCAAAACCCTGAATAGCAGAAAGAGGGGATTTTAAATCGTGAGTTACAGATGAAAGTATTTGTGACTTTTCATCAAAGCGTTTTCGGAGTTCTTTGTAATCTAGAAGAGAAATCATGTCTGCAGGGGTGCTTTCTATTCCCTTTTCACGCTGTTCTTTTTCCATTGCTAAAAAAGTTGACAGAGTTGCTTCCAGTATGTTATTTTGAGTTGATTGAAGGAATAATTCTTTTTTTAGCTGATCTCTCTCCAATTTATTCCTATCTAATTCATCTAAAAGTAACTCTATTGGAAGATATAGCTCTTTTAATTTATTCGGGAATTTATTTAGTTTTTCAGTATTATAGAAAAAATTTGGTAGTACATGCCCGTTTTCAAAGCAGATAAAGGGATATCTAAGAGAGAGTTGATTTAGTATCTTTCTTTCATATCCTCTCTCCAGAAATATTGAATAATAAGAAGCAGAAGTCTCATATTCAGAAACAAAATCTTTCAATTGGTTTTCCAAACATTCAACGAGATCTATTGGAATTTTTACCTTGGAAAAATTTAAATAAAAGCTGGACCGTAATCCTGAAAGAGGAAATTCCTCTAAAAGGGTTCTAATTCCAGAAAGAAAGGTGGTGGGGATCCAATCCTTTGTTAGTTTCCTTGATATTTGGTATGACTTCAGAGTGAATCCTGAATATATAGCAGTCGATTTTATTCCTGAATAAGTGAAATCAATGATAAATCTTATGACATCGGTCTTTGATAATGCAGATTTCAGAAAATTTTGAATAGCTTGTTTATTCTCGCATAAACAAAATACTCTAATTTCTTGTACAGCGATTTCCACTCGAATCCCCTATGATTTATATCCTGTGTAGTAGGCTCTACTATAATCCTTTTTATATTTTCTTTTAAAGAAATTAATCTCTGATTTTTTTGGAACTCTATATTCTTGAATATAATTCTGAGGTTTAAAAACTGGAATATTTTTTGAATTATAAGATATAGAGTTAGAACTTAGTTCATCAGTGTCTCTTTGTTTAATTCCTTCCTTATGAATTCCTTTCACGATACTGTTTATTGAATCAACTCCGATGCCAATTTGATTTAATTTTTTCCCTTTTTTTATCATTAAAATTCTTGAATGGGGGGTAATTGTCATCTCGGGATTTTTAAATCGTAAAATAGCATGTGAATTAAAAATTGGAATTCGCCTCAGCTTTTCATAAATGATTTCATTTTGATAAGTATTATTTAGAAAAGAATTAGGAAATTCAAGAATGCTTTCTAATTCTGCAATTGTGATTGCATATTTATTAATATCCACAGAAAATACCAAAAAAGATGAACTCATTCTATTTTTCGTCCTATTTCTGTCCCCAAATTGTTATGGAAATTTTAATGGATGTCCTAAATAGTTATGATTGCTTAATTCCGCTATAGTTCTTTTATATCCTTGAGTTCCTTTATCAAGTGGTTTTCCTACAGGTATTAATGCAATCACTTCCAAAGTGGGATCTTTTAAACCTAAAATTTCCCCAATGGCTTTCTGATCAAAATCTACAATAAGAGAATAACCTAGATTATTAATTACAGTAGCCATCATCAACTGGGAACTAGCTATAATAGCATCGATTATATTTGTATCATCCTCTTCTCTTATTAAAACAACAACAGCGAAAATTGCAGATGCATTCTTGATCCATTCAAAGTTAGGAGAAAATTCAGCAATTTTTTCCTTTAGTATTTTTTCATCAATTATGATATAGGTAAAGTTTTGAATATCTGATAACGATGGAGCAAGCTGAGCACAAGCTAAAAGCTGTTTGATTTGGTCAGAAGTTAACATATGTTCAGAATCGAACGATTCAAACCGTTTATTCCGAATAACTACCTCAAAAAAATCCATACTGCTTCCTCTTCATTTTAAAATAACTGAATCCAATTTTTGCTAAAAATATGTAATTATTTCTTTAGAATCTCAGTTCAGAACTTTAATGTGTTAATTCAAAGTAATAGAGATAGCCTCTTAAGAATTCTTCCAAATAAAAAAACCTTGTTGAAGTAATCAATTATAACCCTTAAATATAATAATTTGCTATCGATTTACATTAAAATATATAATGCGTAAGTATAAAGAAATTAAACGGACTGATACGCGTGAAATCTACCAAGGATCAATTAAAACTTCATTACGAACAACAATCGACATTAATTGCTGAAATTAAAATTATGAGAGATAGTTTAAGGGAACAACAAAAATTAACGACACATTTCAGAAAATTGCGAGACAGGAAAAAATTGGAAAGGCAGGGATTGTTGGAAAAAACCGCGCCGGAGATGCAGTCTCAAGATCATTCTCGAAATACTTTGGAAATGTTGAAAAAGCGTCGTGATTTCCTACGGAGGGAAGCTAAACGAACTGAAGGACCTGTTTTCAAAATCCTGTCCTCAGATGAACTCGAAAAGCTAACTATTGTCGAACTAAAATATCAGTTATATGAACTTGAATTTAAGCAACAAACGAGCAGTCTATCCCGGGACGATGAGGAAGTATTAGTGGATGAGATAAGACGTATTGAAGAGAGGATTTCACTTTTAGAGAAAAAAAATGAAGCGATTGTAGCTGATTATCTGGGTGATATTCCAGAATCCAAGGAAAAAATTGAGCAAGAAATCTCGGAAATTGAAAAGCAAATTTCACAAGAGGAAGCAGATCGAAAATTATTATCTATTAAAGTACAAAAGATGTATGATCGCATTAAACCTCTGAAGGAAGAAGAAGATAAGGCCCACCAAGATTTTGTTTCTCATTTACAAAAAGTCGAGGAGCTTAAAGTCAATATTGAGGCTAAGCAGGAAGAATTAGACGCATTAAAAGGAAAAATTATTAATTTAAAGAAATTACTCTCCGAGGAAACAAAAAAGGAAGCATTCAGTGAAATTGACGACAAAATAAAACTTCTTCTTAAAAAACGTGACACTGGAGAAAGTTTAACACCCGAAGAACAGGAATTCTTAATGGCACATGGATATGTTCCTTTTTAGATTAATTAAGAAAAGCTAAAAAGAGGTCAGAAACTTAAATCAAGTCAACTTATCTCGGGGATCGTAATTTTGAACTTAAAGGCTTTGAAATATTTCAACGAGCTCTATATCTGTGCTTATTGCGCGTATTGCGTAAATAATAATGCTGCTTGCCCTACATATCTTTCTGTAAAGCATGAGATAGTAACAGGGAGAGGAAAAATGATTACATCCCGAAATCTTGCAGATGGAAGGCTAAAAAAGGAAGAGGGGTTACAAGCTCTCTCAAAAGGTTTATTTCAATGCACTTTTTGCGCAGCATGTGAACAGGAATGCATGCTTGACATCCCCTTAACTGAGGTATATTCTGAATTAAAAACTATGGTTCAAGATTATATTCCTTTTCATACAAAAAGAATGTTTAGTAATCTAAAGGTTAACAACAATTTCTATGGATTAGACCAAGAAGATCGGAGTTTTTGGGCCTCAGAAGTTGAATCTTTATATAATAAATTTGTAAATAGAAAAGCTCAAGTTGGATATTTCATCGGGTGTGTTTCATCCTATTCTGCAAGGGCTTCAGGGGCTCCAGTTTCCCTTTTAAAACTAGTTGAGAAGGCAAATGAAAAGATATCTGTCTTTTCACCATCAGAATATTGCTGTGGAAACCCTTATCTCTTAGGTGGACAACCAAATAAAGCTTTAGAATTGGCAAAGCATAATATTCATGAGATTGAAAGATTGGGAATTAAAACTCTTATAATTTCATGTGCTGGATGCTTTAGGGTCTTCACAAAAGAATATCCCAAAATTATAGGGAAGAGTCTCCCTTTTAAGGTCATCACGCATATGGATTATATTATTTCACTTATTAAAAAAAATAAATTTAAATTTACCAATAATAAATCCATAAAAGTTTCTTTTAAAGATCCATGTGAATTGGGAAGACACTGTGGGGAATATGAACATGCTAGAGAACTAATTAATCTTCTTCCTGGGATTAAAAATTGTGAAATGGAAAATAACAGAGAGAATGCCTTATGTTGCGGTGCTGGTGGATTAGTAAAAGCCAATTACCCTGAAATTGCAGAAGATGTAGCTGAAGCTTTGATCCAGCAACTTGAAGATCAGAATGTTGATTATTGTTTAAATGCTTGCCCGGCATGTCAAATAAATATAGATGAACACCTTAATCGTCTTAGGTCTTCAATACGATCTATTGATATCATGGAGATTGTTCTATCTAGGATTCAATAAGAATGTCATCAGATAAACTCGAAATTCTTGTACTTCAACCATCGCTTCAATTAAATCAACTCGACTCTAATTTGTTAGAATATGAAGCTCTCCTAAACTGCAACATTAACGGATTTCGTGAGAATCAAACAGCAATCTGTTTTCCAGAGTATTGGAATGGATTGAGGAAAGAAGCAGTTTCTGAAACTACATACTTCAAATCCCTAAATTTCTTAGAAAGAATAGCTAAAGAGCATTCCTCTTGGATAATTGGTGGTAGTCAAGTAGTAAAAGAAATTGAACAATTATATAACAGAACCCATCTATTTAATTCATCAGGCAAGTTATTGGGATATTATGATAAACAGAATCCTTTTGGATATGAGAAAACTCAAGGATTTACTAAAGGTGATAAAGAACTTATTTGGAACCTCTCAGGTTGGAAAGCTGCAATACGAATTTGTAGTGATTTATGGAATGTAAATGGAATTTTAAAACTTTTAGAAACCGAAATAGATATCTTATTCTGTCCAACATTAACTGTAGTTCCCTCAATAGATTACACCAATTATGGCCGATTTATGTGGTACAATCTCGCGGTTGTACGAGCGAAAGAAGCTGCAATCATTGTAACAGTAAGTGATATGGCAGAACAAGTCATTAGAGAACCATATTACTCTGTGGGAGCCAGTTGTTTAGCTGATCCCTCATGGAGATTTAAAAATTCAGATACCGTGGGTACCAATATCATTAATACTATGAAAAATGGGGAAAGAGGAACTTTTCTCAAAATTGTAGATCTTGAAAAACTTCATTCCCAAAGGGAATACAGAAAAAATGTGGGATTAATGGAAGAAAGAAAAAGAGAGAATGTGGAAATTAAATAGGAAAGAATCCAAAAGCTATTGAGATTATTCCCAAAAGAATAACTATCCACATAAATAACCAATTGGCTCCAGACCAACGATTTTTGAATGTTTGACCAGTTTCAGTTTTAATCTTCCATACAGACAATATGGGAGTTGGACTGCGATGATACCACCCATATGCTTTAACCATTTGTCCTTGTAGCTTGGGAACACGGAATAAAGCAAAAATCCATGACATAAATCCTAGAATAGGAGAATAATCAAGAGTAAT
The DNA here is from genome assembly GCA_011364965.1 of Candidatus Heimdallarchaeota archaeon. GTDB lineage: Archaea > Asgardarchaeota > Heimdallarchaeia > Hodarchaeales > Hodarchaeaceae > Hodarchaeum. The sequence continues at coordinate 320,450 of RDOB01000002.1, read as the reverse complement.
TATCCCTGTTTTGTCCTGAATTACCAAATCTTCACTAAGGAAGAACCCTGGTATACCTCGCCCTACAACTTTACCCTCAAAAACAGCTGGTTTTCCTCTTAATGGGGAAGCTTCATAGAATGAGTTCTTTGTTTGATCTGTTAAACAATGAACAACTGTAAGTGTTGGATCATTATCATTTACTTTTGGATATTTTTCATTTCTTCTCCACTTCCAAATCAAAGCGAATACTAGCAATCCAATTCCAAATCCAATTAAGGGATTATATCCTAGTAGAGCCATGATTAAAGAAAAAAATGGCGGAAGAGCAAAGAATAAGAAAGGAGCAATATACATTAAAAATAAATCGATGAAAAATTCATCCCAAAGGCTCTCAGGTAATTTTACTTTCCCAATTCCAGGAAATTCAGGTGCTAATCCACGTTCCTCTTGGATTTTATTCAATGAAAGAATTCTCTTAGCTGGCAGAGGGTGCGTTGATGAAAGTTCTAGAAATCCACCCCAAGGGTTCGATAAATCCCATTGGGCCGCTTTTGCAACGGTTTCCTCATTCAAGTCCATTCCACGACCATATGCCGACATAGCAAGGCTTTTTGCACCTGAAACGTCGAATATCCCGAGGGAACGCATACCAACATTAAAAGCACTTTGTTTTGCAGCTTGACGTTGTTCAGCAGGAGAGTATCCTTCATCCTTCATACGTGAAGCTAATTCTGCATCGGATTTCACCATTCCATATGCAATCTTCACTAAAGCCCTAGAAAGAGCTCCAGGATCACCCGTGGCATTAGCAGAGAATGAATCAGCAAAATATTCGCGTACCCGAGAAAGAAGCAAAACTATATAATGAGAAATATAATATACAACCCAAGCTAGTATAGCTACGACCAGAGCAATGGCACCAACAGAAGCTGCATCGTCTCGGCTACCACGTTGGGAACGAGAAGATACACGAGCAAATGTCCAGAGACCCTGATAGAAAGAATAGCAAATTAAGGGGATTGCTGCCGCTACTGTCATCCAGATGAAATCACGGTGAACTATGTGACCACATTCATGAGCCACAACTGCTATCTGCTCTGATTCATCCAAGTAATTCAAAATCCCCTCGGTTATTGCCATACGGGCCCTTTTCTTTGTGTGACCGTAAGTGAAGGCATTTGGATTGTTATCATGAATGATAGCAACCCATTTCAACGAGAAATTGTTCATTTGCATTTGGTTGTATAAAAAATCCCGAATATGGGGAGGGAGATCTTCAACTGGATATTTCGTTGCTTTATATACCCACGCGATCGTAATATCCATTATCCAAGGTGATATTAGAAACTGTATTCCCACAATGATAAATGCAAAAAGGACAGGGGCTATGATAATTAAATACTCATAACCTGGAGGAATCACTCCGGATAATGATGCTATTAAAATCAAAGCCATTCCTAAAGCAAATACCAATCCCCAGAGGAAAGTTAGTATCGCGAATGATCTAAAATATAAATTTGCTGGCAAATTTTTTACACCTCTTGATGTCTAAATTCTAATAAATTTAATTATAGAGATAATATTTGAATTGGAAATAATCTGCTAAAAAATGTTTAGTTTACAGAATTATGTTGAAAAGATTATTTTCAGTAGATACTTTTCTCATTTTAATTCCCAACTAATTCTATTAAATCCTGTTTCCTTAAAGGCGATTCAATGCTCCTTGGAATTAAAACCAATAATCCTCCTCTTGATTTGATGACTCAGAATCAAGTTCAGGAGAGTCATGAAGCAATTTTGCGTTTATTGGATACAACTGGTGTAAAATTCTCACAAATTAAGCTCTGGAGATCTTAAATAAAAATAGATGCCAGATAGATAGCGCGCGCGTTCCTATCCCAGCGGAACTTATTGAGGATGCATTAAAGCGTTACCCAAGTTCACTTTCATGGTATAGTGCGCATCCAGATTCAAAAAAGCACATTAAACTAGAATCTAGCAGAATTCATTATACAATCAGTCACAGTCCTACTCAAGTTATTGATTTAGATATAGCAGATATGATAAAACTGGGTGACGCGATGCAGAAGCAACCTATAATTTGGGCTGTCAAATATCATAGTCAAATCTATTCACAGAAAATATGCTAGAAAATAAAGAAAAAGCTGCTAATAACCAATCGAACCATTTACGATTTCTTCATCCTGAATTTCAGCTTTACGAGACTCTAAAACTTTATTCATTTTTTCTTTATCCTTACTCAAAGGAATAATGGTAATAAACCAAGAAAAAGCAGCAAATAAATAAAATATTAAACCAAAAACGAACATTACTCTATACCCAAAGTAAGGAATCCACAAAGTTGATAAAAATAAACCTATTGAAATTCCGATTTGATCAACAAACGAAAATAAAGAACCTACAGTACCTCTATGTTCGGGGAGGGTTACCTCAAATAATATTGAAGTTCGATTGGGGCCAGAACCCCCCCCTATAAAACTTCCAATCCAGAAAAAAAAAGAAAATGCGAAGAACGAGGCATATGAACTTCCTGGGATAGTAAAGGCAATGAAAAAAAATATAGCTTGAAAAATCATGCATAAAGTAGCAATGAATACACGATTATGAGGCGATTTCCTTTTTCTGGTTAAGAAATCTCCCAATTTTCCAAATGTAGGATATCCGAATACCCTCCCACTTGCGATAACAATGGCTAATAAACTAGCAAGAGTAATATCAAAGTAGAATCCTTGATTAGAGTTTAAAAAAGAAACCATCCAGTATGTAAAAAAAGATCCTGGAATTAATGCGAAGATTCCTTGAACAAGCAACCAAAAATTTGTTTTAGATTTCAGGATTAACATATATTCCTTAGTTTGAATCCTCCAAGGGTAATTATAATGTGGTAAGGATTGAAAAATTGGTTCTTTTTTACCTCTTTCAGGAAAAGACACAAAATAACTCCAGAAACCAACAAAAATACCTAATAAAGCAACAAGTCCAAATGATAAAGGCCAAGAATTAGAGAAAAATCCTCCAATCAAAATTCCTAAGGCGCTAGATCCAACCCAAGCAATATTTAGTAACGAAGCGACTATTCCACGATTATTATATTCCGTAAAATCAGCTATAGCAGAATATGCTAGAGGCAAAAAAGCAGAGAGCCCCAAAGCCATTATTAAACGATTAATGAGATAAAAATAGAAATATTCAGGGAAAAAAAAGATTAAAATAGATGTCAATACCCAAATAGTGTTCGCTACATTCATCAATCTTTTTCTTTCTAGTGTATCTATTAAGAAACCCCATAATAATTGCGTACTTGTCAATATAAGTATAAAAATTGCCTCTATGAATCCAAAATATTGAAAATTATAATATTGAGCTAGGACAGTTAAATTAGGAATAGGTAAGGTGGCTCCGACCCCATTTATGAGTAATAAAACAAATAGGAATAAGATTTTAAAGGGAACTGTTGATTTATGAACCTTCAAGTTGCATTTCTCTGTTTTATTTAGCCAAACAGGCCAACAAATGAACCTAAACCAATTCCAATGAAAGAAAGGGCAGCTCCGATATAACCAAGAGCTTTTGCTCCAAATGTTTTTACATAAAATTGAATGTCACGATGGACATCGATCACGACAGATTTTCCCGTAATTATACCAATTTCCTCATTTCCAATTGAAATATTTAGAACATGAGTTCCAAACCTATTAGGACGAAATTGTAGAGCTAAAGCATCTCCAATTTGCAAAATAGAACTTACAAGACGAATAATATCAACTGGGTCTTCAGATGATGAAAATTTTATCTCATTCTCAGTTCTGGGAATAAACAGATCACCTGTATCTAGTAAAAGGGATTGAGAGGCGTCATCTGGATCTAAAGAACTCATTGAAGTTTGTGCTTGTATCAAAACCTTTCTTACTTCCTTTTTTAAATTTAGAATAAAGATTATTATGCGGAAGGGATCAATATTACCAATATGATGTGTTGGATGGCAAATCGTTATAATCTCCTCTTTGGTTCTCAGGTAGCTCAGATTATCTTTAACTAATACAAAAATCCTTTGAACAAGTTCAAAAATTTGGGGGATTTCTTTTTCAACATCTCTAATAATCGTTGAAAGAACTTGTAATGAAATTCCAGAATCTTTTCCTTCTATGAATATGTTCATATAATTGGGAGCAAATATCTCTCCGATTTCATTCTTAAAGATATCCTCTGTCATTAACTCAGGAATAAACTCTTTTAAATAGACTAGCAAAAATATCTTTTCCCTAGCCCGTTCCAGTCTTGTTTGATTGTCTTCGTGAGGAATGAAATTAACATTAAAATTCTCGGATATTGATTTCGCCCATTCATCCATTTTTATTCGAGTAATTGGGTCGAGTTGAGTAAAAATTGAGTCAGATAATATATTATCTAGACGCAGCGCGAGACTTTTGGGGGAATAATATCGCATTAATCCTCCGGGTTGTAACGCAGATTTATCTGGAAGTTTCAATAATATAGAAGCTCCTGAAGATATAGCTAACAATCCAATACTTGCAGTAAAGATAAATAGTTTAGTAGAATGGAAAAGTATCGCATCATTAGCATACTCTTGTAGAATTAAGGCGGACAAGAATACTAAAAAACTTATTATGACAGTTGCGATTACTGAATAAGATCCCCGATAAAGAAGCTTAATTGAAGACTCAACCTCTGAAAAACCTTCTACTCCTCTTCTTATGAGTAATCCAGTCTTGGTTATTCTCTTAACTTCTTTATTGAACGCTGTTTCCATGAAGAAACCGTTCAAAGAAAATGGAATTGCCGCTATAATTAGTGTAATGTATAAAAAAACAATTAAGAAATGAATTGGGTCATTTAAGGATTGAGAAAGATAATCACTATCCGTTGCACTTGTGGGATATTGAGTAAACATAACCAAAAATAACAATATTGTCAATAAAATAGGGATTACCCCTAAAAACCATGTACCTATCTTCCTGCAATAGTAATTTAAAACTGAAGCGAAATCCATTATTTTTCTACTCTTTCCTGCATTTACTCTAAAATCCGATAATGATGATTGAACTTAAGAAGTTCCAACTGTTCCAATGAGGGTGAAATAAAAACTTTGATAGAAATTATTCTATCTCTTCATGATCCTCTTTTAACCGTGAAACCTCTGTTACATTATCAGAACTTATTTCATGCATCGATTCTTTCTTAACTTCTTCAAGAGGTTTTTCAACAAGTGTTTCCTCTTCTTCTTTATTGTGAATGGGTAGTCCTTCTGCATCTACTAAAGTAACGGAGGTGATACCATATCCCACATTCAACGAATCTATTATGTTTTGGTAAAACTTTCCCTGAAAGAACATATTATAAAAAACAGTAACTAGTGAAACTATTAATGAAATATTAACAACACAGAATAGAAGAAGATCTACAATTAATTGAGCCCTCACGGCAAAATACTCAATTACACTAGCTCCCAAGGCCAGAACGGATCCAATGGTTATAATACCAGCTGTAATGTTAAGCACCTTTTTTCCAATCAACCAATTTAGTTGGGTTACACTATTATAAGCCTTTAATTTCGCATCGATAAGCATCCAACCGATTGGATATAAACCTGTGAAGATAATTGGTACAAACACAAATAAAACAACGGTTCTCAATATAAAGAAGAAGATATTTTCACCTGGACTCACAAGAAGTCGAGGATCTCCTCCAGCTACGAAACCTGCTAAAAGATTAAGTAAAAATGCTGAAACAGAAACCCAAGCTACTATCAGAGCAATATATTTGTTTAGAATATGTGGAAAAGCAATTTTTCGCTTCTCTAACGGAACATATTCCACATAATGGACATTTCCTTTAGTAAACAATAAGGTTAATACTTTATTATCAACTAGGAGGTGAGCAATAATCGGAGTTACCTTCAATCCGAGTAAGAACCATAAATATATAACCAAAAATGCAACTAGTAGACTTATAGGTATTCCAAGAAGGTTAGCTGGAATACTAAAGGTTAAGAATTTGATTTCTCCTATTATAAGAGGAATTAGAAATATTAATGCCGAAGCAATTATTAAGATAATTGAAATGATTAATCCTGATCTTGTAAACTTGAATTCTGGATATCTCATACTATTGTACATGATCTTGAGAGTTTCAAGCATGTGTTCTTTAACTTTTAATAAAAAGCTTGGGGATTTTTGATTTATATCAGCAATTTTTTGATTTCCATTCATTTTTTTAACCTCGCTATCAGTCAGTTCATTAAGTAGCTTTGATAAAAGTATCTTTTTTTTCAAAAATGGATGATTTATTCATTATGTTTTTTTCCTCCCCAATCGATGCTTTTCCAATCTTCAGTGGTTTCCCTCACGTTCAAATTCTTATCACTCTCTTGCTTTATAGCCTGTCTATCTTTGATGAGATTTTGTATCTTTATACGTATCTGATCTAATGATTCATTGAAAAGATTGAATTCTATCCCATAAATTTGCAATTTTGGGATGATCAAATCATTAAATTGTTTCGATATAGTATCAAGATAATCTAGGACATTCCCTAGATTCTTTTCATCGATTTCGGCCCTTATTACTTTTGAGTCGGAACTTTCCGGTTTTAATATTTGATCAGAAGTTTCCTCGAAATCCTCTGGAGCATAAATTACCATTCCTGAGTCTTCTTCATCTATTAAGGGTATAGAAATGTCTTTAGTCTTAAATAAAGTTTCATGAATCTCTATTGCATGAGAAACAGATATGATTCTAAATGGATTTTCATACCACATTATTCCACGAATCGGCTCTACATGGCTATCTATCTCTTGTATGTCAACGATGTGGTATCCGTCGAACTCAATTTGATGAAGTATATTCTGAGAAGCAAAGAGGATTCTTTTATTGTCAATAATTTTAATTTGTTGAACCTGTGACGAAGCAAGATGATATGCTACCTTACGGTTTGATACTTTTTCATAAATATTAAGAGCCCCATTTTTATGTCCAGTGATATAATAATCAAAGTCAATAGTTGTTTCAATAGATTTTATTGGAGACTTTTCTTGAATTGAACTTATCAATTTTCCATCAGGTTTCCAAAATTTAATATTAGAATCATCTGAACCTGAAATTAAAACTTCATCGCTCATAAATATGAGATATGAGATGAAATCTCGATGAGCCTCCCATTTAGTCAGCTCTTCACCTTCTATAGTAAAAATATGTATTGTATTGTCTCCGCTACATCCCACTGCTATCTTATCTGATGATGGTGAAAGTGTTAATGCAGATATTAAGGGTAATCCGTCGATTTGTTTTCTCAAGCGATTATTTATAATATCCCAAATGATTAAACTATCATCATATGCTCCAGAAATCAATAAATTGTATTGAGGACTAAAAATGATTGCAGAAACAGTTTCTTTATGAGTTTGGAGTATCTGATCAAGATGATGACAATAATCTAATAGATGGACTGAGTTGTCTCCCGAGGCAATTGCTAATTTATTTTCCTCCAAAAAAGCTGTAAATTCAGCAGTATGAAACCTTCCCTCAATTTTTTTTTTCAAATTCCCATTAATATCAATAAAAATGATATCATGCTCCCCAGATCCTTTAATTATTGTTGCATCGTCTAAAATAATAGCATTGGAACCTGATAATTCTTGCTCTAATTGCAAAATTTCCCCTGTTCGAGTGTTAATGATAAGTAAATTTCTTTCCCCAGTTACAGCAATTAGCTTTGCTTTTGCATTATAATCAACAGAAATTGGCAAAAAATCAATCTTAAATCCCTTTTTCGGATTGAAATCAATATCTAGCACTTTACCAGTTCCATCTTCTGACACAGTAATAATATCCCCACCATTCAGGCAAATTGAGGTGACCAATCCATCATGAACCGGTATTTCTCTCTTCAATTCTTTTTTATCCAAATCAACAATACAAATAGATCCATTCCGTTTTGGAACGCAAAATTTCTCATCATTAATCCAAATTAAAGAATCCCCAGATATATTTTCAATAAGTACAGAAGAACTTATCCTTCTTGTTTGATGGTTGTATATCAATACTTCATCATTAAATGTAACTAATGCTGTTTTCGTACTACTAGGATTAGTTCCAATAATATTACGAAATAGTTGATCCTCCCCTATTGTGAGTAAGCTTTCTGACTCAAGATTATAAATGTATGCTTTGGATGAATCTGCCAATATAACTATGATTTCTTTGTCGTTGGGAGTAATATGTAGACCTTCTATTGCTTCAGAGAAATAGAATAGAACTCTTTCTTGCTTCGAATCATTCCAGATCCTAACAGTACCATCAAAAGAACTTGACGCAAATAAAGAGTTTGAATGAAAAGGAAATAGACGTATCACGGAAAATAGATGGCCAGTTCGACTGGAGTACAAAATTTCAGTCTGAGGTATTAATTCTCTTTGCAAATTCGAACATCCTCAATCTAATCTATGAATAATTAAATTAACGATCCCTATTTTAGAAATAATTGGAATTATTTTAATCATTTCTATTAAAATGAGAATGAATAGAAATTTTGTTTCCTCAATGGAAATCGATAATCGTCCAAAGATGACTAGGAAAAAGCATAGGAAACTACAAGATATTACTAATGGTATGATAAACTTGATCAAGACTATTTATCTTAGCACATTTCATCTCGGAGCGAAATGGATGACCATGCATACCCGTAGGACCTTTATCAAAAAGGATAGAATGCATACGCATTGCTTGCGCGGGGATGATATCCGTATAGTAATCATCACCGATATAAATGGTTGAATTAGGCTTCGAATCTGGAAAATCTGAAAGAGCGGATTTAAAAATTTCTTGACTAGGCTTATTATAGCCAATATCACCTGAAATTGTAATAGAATCAAATATATCCACAATAGCAAGATCTTCTAGAATATCAAACAGATTCTCATCCCAATTCGATATTAATCCAATTTTATACTCTTTCTGTAGCTGTTTTAATACCTTCTTCGCGTTAGTTTCAAGGACAAAGTCATAATTAATATCTTGAGCCACAAGATGTTCAATTTTATTAATTTCTTTCCTCTTTGTGATACCTAGGTGACTATAAAAAACATTTTGATATTTTCGTTGTTCTAAATCATTGAATAATGTAAGAACCTTCCGAGACCTCGCCCATTGATCTGCTTCATGAAAACATCTATAGATTACTTCTTCTGGTATGTGTTTTCCTAGAATTTTTGACAAAATTTGCGAATATAGTTTGGGAATAGTTGTATTTTTTAATTGAATTAATGTACCTCCCGCATTAAAGAAAACTACGTTAATTTGAGGCATATATATCCCATAAATAATGTATTTTTAACCTTTGAACAATGATTAGCTTAGTATTATTACTCAAAAATTCTAATTATTTCTTAAGATATCTAAATAGATAGGCTTAAAAATTTAAGTGAGATACTGAATAAACAGTATCTCTGGTTTATTGAGGGATTCCAATTTCAAGAGCTTGGAGATACGATAAAGTGGATACATACACTTAAAATCTGGCTTTGAATTCAATACAATCGTATTAAAAGGGCAATGTACACCCAAGTAATACTAAATATCTGATACCAAGCGATTCAAAAGCAAATAGTTATCACAAGTCAAACAATCCTCGAGTTCCTCGAAGACATACAGGAATAGAGCATCGAGTGATGCTTCTCTGACTGGCATCGAGTATAATTTTGCTCGATTTTGGTTACATGTGATTACAATGACAGCACACTCAAGAAGAAATAAATATGGCCGTACAGAAATTGATATAGCGACCAAATATTTCGAGGAAGAAAAAGAACGGACGAAGAAACTCTTAGAAAAGAAAAAAAGGCAGTATGCCTCAAAATCAGATGAGAAATCCTACTCCGAAATTCAATCCTCAGAAATCATTGTTGAGAAGAAGAACAGAAAAACGCCAATCAAAAATTATTCCGAATTACCTGATTCACCAAAGAAACAAAAAAAATTTTCATTCAGAAAGAATAGCCAAAAATTAAAGCCAACGAAACGTAGAACGATAATGAAGAAGGGACAAAAAAAAAGAGTCAAGAAATCTCGTATGCAATTCTTTCAAAGATATAATATATGAAGGAAGAATATAATAACGGTTTTCAGAATCTTCTTCTCTTTTTTTCCTATAGGGGAGAGAAGTGCTTAAATTAACATCGGTTTCTTTTTATTTTGAAAAATATTTCAATAATTAATCTGAGCAAAGATCCTTAATGCTTAAATGCACTAGTTGAATGTTTGCTTCCTTAGCTGCATCGAATATGCGGTTATCACGATAAAATTCACCGTAATAAATCTTGGTAATTCCAGAATTTGCTAGTAATTTAAAACACGTCCAACATGGAGATGTGGTTATATATATCTCACTTGCTTCCACACGAACCCCATTCTTTGCTGCTTGAGCTAGTGCATTCGCTTCTGCATGAACTGTTCTTACACAATGTCCATTTTCCATCATATGCCCCTCTTCATCGCAATGCGCTAATCCTCTTATACTGCCATTATAACCAGTTGATAAAATCGTTCGGTCTCGTACAATGACAGCTCCTATATGTTTACGATCACAGGTACTTCTTGTGGCTACTTCCAGTGCAATTCGCATAAAATAATTTTCCCAAGAGTCGCGTTTATTAATTTTCATATCAACACTTGTTCTTATACCTGTTTTTTTGAAAGTAACTTTAAACTAAATAGTTACAAATTCATGTCAAAAAATTCTTAAATTGATTCAAATACCACCTAACAAGGTATCTTACCGAGGTTCAGTCATTTGCCAAAACGAAAATATAAATCAAAGTGGTATAGATATGGTTCGCTAATTGGGGTTTTATTGGTAGCAATTGGGGGCCTTTTCATGATACTATTAGGAATTCAAGCTCTCCTAACTCAACAAACGCCCCCAGCCTTCCTATTAACGAACTTTTTCAACTTAGATGTGAATTTATCTTTCTTATGGAGTTTGGTGACAATTATATGTGGAATTGCAGTCCTAATTGTCACTACTATGCAAAAACCTCACGACTCCAAAACTACTAGTTGGATTGTAATAGCTGCGTTCCTTGGAATAATTGGTGGAACAGTCGGAGGTTTAATTGCATTCTCTGGGGCGTTAATTTATTTCATCTTCTATATTCTTTGATCGAAATACGAATAACTTACTATGAGGATCACTGATGCCAAAATTGTTATTTGGTATTGTAGGAAATAAAAATACAGGTAAAACTACTACAGTTCTGCGGATTGTAAGTTATTTTACAGAAAAAGGTCTAAATGCTGCAATTATTAAATATAGTCATCATAAATTTGATCTTCAACCCCCTGATAAAGATTCAACACTTTTAAGAAAAAGTAAAGCGCAAATAGTAATTTCTTCAACTCCATATGAAACAGTTTATTATCAAAGGCAGAAAAGTCGTCAAAAACTTGATGAACTATTAGATATAATGAATAAAAGTGACCTTGGCATTGATGTGGTTGTTTGTGAGAGTTATCCAGCGGAATTTCCCCCTATCCCATTAATTTTTACCTGTGAATCGATAGAAGATTTTCAAAAACTCAGAGAACGATATCTGAATCAAAAACCCCTATTTATCACTGGAATAATTTCAAAGACAAATATATCTGAACTCGAAACCTTTCCAGTGCTTTCCTCAGAGCTAGAATCGGATGATTTCTCCTTATGTATTAAAATATTAAACGAAAAGGGAAAATTTAAGTAAATCTACTCATTGGAACATTTTTGTCTTCTAAAACATCTAATAACCTCCCTTTTTGAGTTAAATTCATTAATGTTATATCTTTGAAACCTGCTTCAAGAAGGTTCTTAATTTCCTGAATCTTCCCTTTAAGTTGACCAGAGGCATCGTCTCCCTTAATTTCTCCAATATAACCGTCCATATTATCCTGTGTAATTTTTGGAATTAATTTAGCATTCCGATTGATTTTTGGATCAGAATCATACAATCCATCGACATCTGAGCCAAAGATCACCCTTCTAGGCTGAAATTTTGTAGCTAAGTCCAACAAAATTTGATCCCCAGAGAGGACACTATAACCCATCGTCCGATCAGGAACCATATCACCTGAAATTATCGGTACTATTCCCAATTCAATAAATTTCTCAAAATTTTCTGTATAGCTTTCGATGATTCGCATTTTATCAGATTGATAGATACTTGAGGCATAAACTTGTACTGCTGGAATTTTGTGATGTAAAAATGCCTTCAAATTGGCTTGGCGCAGATTATTTACAGCAATCTGAGCTTCAACTAGTCCCAGATGCTGTTCCAAAGTTCCATCGTCACCTTTGTGCATATTATATTTTAAAACTGTAAAATGTCCAGGAGCCCCAACTCCTGTTAAAACTATCATTCTTCTTTTCTTTGAAAAGTAGACTTGTCCAATCTCAGCTGCGATTTGGTCAATGATTTCTAAATCTATTTTCACTGCTGCTTTAATATTCTCCTCAGAGGGTTCTTTTAATGCCTTGTATAAGAGCATCTTGTTTGATAGGCAAGATCCACCTATTTTAATAATTAAATCGATCTCCATTACTTTTCATCACGTTTTCTCTGATTTTTTTTTCAGACTCTCTACATGAGTTTTAAAACCCCGCGCGTATGTTTCAAGTTGAATAACTGCTAAGTTTTTTTAACTTGACATTTATTGAATGATAGAGATCAAACCACTTCCATATAGTTGATTATAATGCAGGGGAACTCTAGTGAATCAGAAATTCAGAGGCTTGTTGATCATATCCTTTATCATAAGAAAAAGTACTATAATGGGGAACCAGTGATCTCTGATGCCGAATACGATGCTATAGAGGAGAAACTTCGTATACTTGATCCAGATAATCCAGTATTATATATCGTTGGAACACCAGAAGGAGGAAAAGTCATCCATGATACTCCAATGTTATCGTGTCAGAAAGCAGGGGATATTGAAGAGGTATTAAAATGGAGTAAGGGATTGGATCTGTTAGTTGAATATAAAATAGATGGATTCTCTCTCTCCTTAATTTATGTTGACGGAAAATTGATTCAAGCGGCAACGAGAGGAAATGCGACAGCGGGTGATGATGTAACAATAGATGTTATGAAAATTCCAAGGATACCGAAAAAAGTTCCCGTTCAAGCACGAATTAACATAAGGGGGGAAATATATATGAAGATATCAGAGTTTAAAAGGATAAAACGAGAAGAAGGATTTGACTATAATAGTCCCAGAAATTTAGCAGTGGGAACTCTGAAACAAAAAAACCTAAAGCTATTAACAAGACGAAAATTGAACTTTTTTGCATTTGAATTAATTGGATATGATGATGAAGCTGATCTAAAAATAAAAAATCAAATACTTAATGAATGGGGATTTGAGACAGCATTTGTTGGCTATATTGAAATCCCAACAGAAACAAAAATCAAAGAAATATTCAGACAAGTAGAAGAAGATAGAAACACCTTAGATTTTGAAATTGATGGGTTGGTGCTGAAATATAATGCTGCAAAAGAACGAAGCAATGCAGGAAGCACAGCTCATCATCCAAAGTGGATGATCGCTTTAAAGTTTGAAAGTCAAGGAGATATTACCTCTATTGAATCAATAACTTGGCAAGTAGGACGAACTGGAAGCATTACCCCAGTAGCAGAGCTCAAACCCATAGAAATTGCTGGCGCAGTAATTAAACGTGCAACACTTCATAACGCAGAATTTATGGAATCTTTAAATGCCGCTCCAGGTGATAAAGTCCTCGTTGTAAGATCTGGAGATGTAATCCCCAAAATCATCGAAGTTAATGAGAAAGGAGCATTGGAACCATCATTTCCTGTTCGATGCCCTTCTTGTGATTCAAAACTTGAGAGAGTAGGAGTAAATTTAAAATGTCAAGCACTTATCTGTCGTGATCGAGAAATCCAACGAATTCGACATTGGGTTAAAATTACCGAAATTATGGGATTGGGGGTGAAAAATATAGCTAGACTTTATGACGAGGGTATAGTAAGGCATTTTTCAGATCTTTATGATAAAAAACTAAGTGAAAACATCCTGGTAAATATCTTAGGGAAAAATGGGGCAAAAATCTATGAGAGTATCCAAAATAAACGGGAATTACCTTTTAGTATTTTTCTTGCAGCATTAGGTATAGATTCTCTTGGAACACGTATGGCTAAGGTTCTAGCTCATCATTTTCAGGATTTTAATTCACTAAAAAGTGCAGATGCAAAAGATTTAATGAAAATCGAAGGGATTTCAGATATTACTGCAGATTATATAATCAAAGGTCTACAAGACTCCTCTTTAGCAGAACAAGTTTTATCGAAAGGTTTGAAATTAAACTATAGTGGGAAAAGAGTTCAAAGAAAGGAGGAAAAGAAAACTACACTAGAAACATACCTTCCTAGTTCAACCAAAAAACCAATAAAACCCGAACCAGAATTTTCTACTTCACATAATAATGAAAATTCCATCTCGATTTATGTTTCAGGAAAAATTGAAGGCTTGACCAAAAGAGAACTACAGGATATACTATCCAGTCATGGATATGAATGGGCACCTTTAACCAAGAAATTAGATTTATTAGTATTAGGAGAAAAACCTGGATCAAAGAAAATAGAAAAAGCTAAACAATATGGAATTAAAATTGAAACTTGGGATAAATTTAGCAAAAAAATTCATTCATAATCATTAAAGCCTCAATTTTCTCACTCTATTCTTGAAAAATCGAATTGTACCTTCTAGATGATTTTTTTGTTTTTATACGGATAATCTTAATAACAACCTTCATTATCCTTAGAGTAAATATCAATTAAAAGTTATTTATCGTGAATGAATATGATGTCTCCAGAAGAATCTGATGATTTACGAACCGTAAAAGCCCTTCCGTTATGGCAAGCGTTTTTAGCAGCAATTGTGGCACCTATTGTCGTAGCTATCGTATTTGGGATTTTAGGATCAGCCAGAAATGCCTTTTTACTACAACTAGAGATATTAATAATTGCTATAGCATTCTGTTTAACGGGAATTCTAGCAAGATCAAAGCTTCTAGGCCTTTTAAGTGTAATTGCAGCTCCAATCTCATGGGTTATTCTATTCTTTATAGATACATTATCAAATAATATGATTCCTAATCCCTTTGGGCTGCTTTCTGCTTTAGCTGGGCCTCTGGGATCAATTACTCAAACGGGGCTTATTCCAGCAGAATCTGCCGCAATGATGGATCAGGTCGTGCAGGGAGCAATGATTGCTGATCTATTCATCCTAGAGCTTATGGCATTATTTTTCGGATTTTTCCTATCCATGCTAGCTACAGGATTTTGGACTAAAAAAGGCAAATTTTCCATTATATCTGTGATAAGTAAACCTATCGCTGCAATTTTCGTTATATTATTAATATTGCTTATACCTTTCACATATCATGGAATCGCTAACCTTGTGGACGGTAGTATTTCACTAGTTGCGGGAGGTGCTGAATTTATGGGAATATTCGGTGGAAGTTTAGACGGAGGACTTGGAGCACAAAATGGTGGAATACCAATCGATCTTAGTGATCCCGAAGTATTGCAAGAGCTAATGTTATCGGCTCAACGTGCCACGGAATGGTTCAGAAGATCTCAATATAAATTCGATCAAGTTCAAGGGAATTTTTACACTACTATTCTCACATCTATTCTTGCGGAATATATCTTTCCCGAAGGCACCTATGGCGGTATTGATCTAAAAAAATTGCCAATTCTATTAGATATCTCCGAAGTTCTCGCTGATGTCTCCTCAGAGATCCCTTATTTACTCCTAGGTTACTTCAGCTTAGTAGACGGTTTTAATAGGACATTCTCTGTATTAGGTACTTCAGATTTAGGAGGTGGATCTGGTGGATCTATTTCTGCACCTTCAGCTGATTATAATCCTAATTTCAATGTAGGACTAGGAAACTTATCTGATGCAATTGATTATTTCCAAGAATCTCGTGATGGGGTCGTTAGTGCAATTAGTGGAGCTAGAGATATTGTTGCAGAAGTTATTGTAGATACTTCAGGAGAGATGGCTTTTATTCTTGAAATTATTGACCAAGTTGATGTAGGTTATGGAATAATCCTTGATATAGCTACTGGAGCTATCGATTTTCTAAATGCAACCTATAAAACAACTTTAGCGGTTGAAGATCTTGGAGATAGTGACTTCATTGGATCACATTCCTGGATAGTAAGCGCGGCTATTGATCTGATAGATGCAAATACAACATTAAATGCAATAAATAGCACTGGTTTAGACCCAAATTCACCCTTACCATTTTGGGGAACAGTAGAAATTCTCAAAGATATGACTAATCTTCTCAGTTGGTTTTCGTTGGCTGCAGCAAATGGAACAGAGTGTTATACAAAGATGGAAGACGTTTTAATTACACTAGATACTTTAGAATTCAATGGAAGTGACTTAATTAGTCTTTCCGAAGGATTAGGAGCACTATCAGCTGATTTATCAGAGGTATCAACTCTTTTCAACGCAGCTGCCGGTAATATTGTTCATGCAACTGATTTCAGTGAAACCCTGACAACTAAAAGCTATGGGGAAATTATCGATGGCTCTTTACGTCCGATGTTGAATGAATTTTCATCGATGCTTTCTACTTTTAGTCAAAATATTACTCAAATTGGAGGACTAATTTCAGGACTTGGGTATACAGTATCTTCAATTAGCGCATTAACAGAAGGATTTTCGCTCTTTAATCAATCATATACTACATCATATGCAGCTGCATCCAATGCTACCGATTTTGTGAATTTCCTATTGAATGATCCAGATTATAACAAATCAAAAGATTATATGAATTTCTGTATTGCCAATGCATCTGCAGGATGGTTTGCTATAGATGGAGCGGATAATATTGATAGTCAGGCAAAAACGAATTGGAAAAATATGCTTTACACTCCCAATCCATTATTTGAACTAGAACCTGACCCTGAAGGGGGATCTATAGGAGGATTGGCCCAAGGTATTCTAAATACAATGGCCTCGCTTGAAGCGATTCTTGATCTCCTTGACGCCCCAGGATTTCAAGAAATCATTCAAACATTCTTTGAAGATATGGATGGTGTACCACTAACTGATATTTTCAGCGGTGGAAGCCCCCCATAAACCCTCCTCCTTCCTTTTTTTATTTTTACTTCTTTAATCAGAATAACTTAGGATCTTGTAGCCATTTTTCAGCATCGATTGCTGCTTGACATCCTTGCCCTGCAGCAGTTATTGCTTGTCGATATCGAAAATCCACTACATCTCCAGCAGCAAAAATCCCAGGAATATTCGTCATAGTGTACCTTTTATGTAGAATATATCCATTAATCATCTCAATTTTCCCTTTAAACAATTGAGTTTGGGGAATATGGCCAATTGCAACTAATAAACCTCCTAAGGGAATTTCATATTCCTTTTGAGACTCTAGATTCAATACTTTGATACCAAGTAATCTTTCCTGACCTAATACCTCTGTAACGATAGTATTGTAGATAAATTCAATTTTAGGATCTTTCAAAGCTCTATTTTGAAGAGATTTATTTGCACGTATTTTTTCTTTTGAACCCCGATAGATTAGCTTCACCTTAGAAGCATATTTTACTAAAAACAGGGCTTCTTCAAATGCTGCGTCTCCAGCTCCGATCACAGCTGCTTCAACATCCTTAAAGAAAGGAGCATCGCAAGTAGCGCAATAACTTACCCCTCTTCCACTTAATTTTGCCTCATTTTCTAATTCAAGTCTTTTAGGTTCTGCACCTGTTGCAATAATGACAGCTTTCGCATTGAACTGACGTTGATCAGTTAATACAAGAAAAGGGTACTGATCAAAGTTAACATCCATCACATTCTGTTCTAGGAATTCAGTTCCAAGTCTTTGAGCTTGAATTCGCATTTCAGACATCAAATCAGGGCCGTGCACAACCTCAGGAAATCCTGGAAAGTTTTCAACTTCAGTTGTGGTCATCAATTGACCTCCAGGCTCCAATCCTGCAATCACTAGGGGATGTAATTGGGCACGTGCAGCATATATAGCTGCTGTTAGACCAGCAGGCCCACTTCCGATGATCACAATTTCTCGATTAGGACTGATATCTTCATCTGTTGGTTTTTTGTGTAAGATTAATTGCATTATATTCCTTCCCTAGGTTGTATAAGGGTTTTTATTATCTTTCTACCCTAAATTATTTAACATATGCTATTTTTAACACTTTTATGAAATTAGGAAAAATGAGGAGAGTATTGGACATGATTTATGCAGTAAATCCTGAATGGCGTACTAGCACTACAAAAGATGTTACAGGCACGAATAATGGATTAGAAGTTATAATAGCAGGATGGATACATCAAAAACGAGATAAAGGACGTTTAATCTTTCTTACACTTAGAGATCATCATGGTCTTGCTCAAGTAACATTGCATGAGAAGAAAGTAAGCTCAGAAATATGGGATCGTGCCAAAGAGATAACCCTAGAATCAGTTGTCTCAATACGGGGTTTAGTCAAATCTGACCCGCGCTCGAAACTTGGCGCAGAAATTATTCCCATTTCTATCAAAATTCATGCAATTGCGGATCCGAAAATCCCCATCGATCTAACAGGAAAAAAAACCCAGATGGATATCGATACTGCTTTTAGATATAGAGAATTAGCTATTCGCGATCCTGAAGTATCGAGAATTATGGAAATTAAGAATGTTATAGCTGGAGCTATACGGGAATTTTTCCGAAAAAATAATTTTATTGAAATTTTTACTCCTTTTATTCTAACAGCTTCAACGGAGGGAGGAGCGGAACAATTCAAATTAGATTATTTTGGTCGTCCAGCTGTTCTTGCTCAATCCTGTCAATTTTATAAACAAGCAGCTCTTGCGTGTCACGAAAAAGTTTTCGGAATAATTCCTTCTTGGAGAGCTGAAAAATCACATACTCCAAAACATATGACTGAATTTTGGCAGATTGAAAATGAAATTGCCTTCGCAACAGATCAAGAAATAATGCAGGTTCAGGAAGATTTAGTTATATTTGTTCTAAAAAAAGTAAATTTAGAAGCAAAAGAGCAATTGAATAAACTAAATCGAATTATAAAGATACCTTCTAAACCCTTCAAACGAATTAAGTTTGTAGAAGCAAAGCAAATTCTACTAGACATGGAATTGGAAGTAAACCCAAAAGAGGATTTTGGTGCGCCAGAGGAATCGGTTCTATCCAAAAGTTTTGATGAACCATTCTTTATAACACACTTTCCAACGAATTTACGTGGAATGTACTATGCAACAGATCCTGATAATCCAGAAGTCACTCGTTCACTTGACTTGATGGCTCCTGAAGGATTTGGAGAATTATCAAGCGGTGGCCAGAGAGTAGCTAGGTATGATACATTGAATGAACGAATTTTGGGTAAGGGTTTTAATCCAGATGATTTTGAATGGTACCTTCGTATGTTCAAATATGGTATGCCACCCCATGCAGGATATGGTTTAGGTTTTGAACGACTTATTCGATGGGTAGCTAATCTATCACACGTTCGAGAAGCAAGCATGTTTCCCAGAACTCCAGATATATATTCCCCCTAAATTCTATATACAAATAAATGGAGACATATAACAAAATAAAACGTCAACGCAGGAAAAAGAACAGTTGATTCTTGTGTTTTTCGATATTCAACAAAATATCGAAGTGCTAACATCTCCAGAGGTAATAATTTTTGTTTTGTATAATACCACACCAACTTATCAATCGGAATAATAGGTAGATCTTGGACATTTCGCCATGTAAATAAGCTCCACTTCATTGCTTCCATTGAGTATTTCACGAAAGATCGCGATAATGGATACAAAACTATGGATCCTAGAGCTAGTAGAAAATTCATTAAGAATGATCTGTATAAATCAAGTTTTGTGAACTTTGGGATATCCAGCCAAGTTTTAAAGGGATCTTCACCCCAAAGGATCTGATGTTGTTTCCATAAAGATATCCAAACGGAAGTTTGAGGAGCTAAGATAGTGCTAACAAACCTATTCAATCCGAAGACTTTATGAAAACATCTATTTTGGAAATCAGATAATTTACACGCAAAGAAATTCACAAACATTCCGGTAGCGCGTTCTAAACTTTTATTAAAACTCAAAGTTCGATGTTGAGAAAATTGAGTTTGATCTAATAAACTCAAATAATGCTTGATTTCCTGGAAAACTTCCCTTGATTCATTTTTTATTACAATTACCAAGTCTATATCAGTTGAACCTAAATTAGACTGTGGAAATGTTAATGATCCGAATAATATTATAGAATATAGATCTGAAGAATATTTTTTCTCAATTACATTAATGATTTTATATATATTTTCACGAAAAATCATAATACTCAATATATACCACTTTTTACGTATGTTCTAACCTTTCTATTAATTTCTGATGGACTTTATTTTCTTTTTTGATTCCTCGTTCAATTAATAATATAGCAATAAGCTTCTTAAACTATGTTTTACTATAGGTTTTCAGGTGGAAAAAACTGATTGAGTTCCAAAATGTAAAGATTCAGTGGTTGGGACATGATGGTTTTCTAATATCCAGTAATGGCAAAAAAGTATGTTTGGACCCTTTCAGAGTGAAAGGAATCTTTACTCCTGTAGATGTAATCATTAGTACTCATCAGCATGGAGATCATTGCAGCTTTGAAGATATATCAAAGTTTACATCATCAGAAACTGAGATTATAGGTATCCCTTTAGCCAAGGATGTTCTTGAAAGAGTAAAATGCAAAAAAGTAAATCTTGTGCAACCTGGCGATGAAATTATCATCAATGAAATAAAATTTGAGATGGTTCCAGCATATAATATTAATAAGTTTAGATCACCTGGAGTACCATTTCACCCTAAAAGCGATAAGCACATCGGGGTAATTATTACACTAGAGGGTACACGAATCTATCATACGGGAGATTCAGATCATATTCCAGAAATGAGTGAAATTAAAACAGACGTAGCATTAATCCCTGTCAGTGGGACCTATGTTATGACAGCTAAGGAGGCGATTGAAGCTGCTAAAGTACTTTCCCCTAAACTTGCTATTCCTATGCATTGGGGATCGGGAGTTGTAGGAGACGAATCAATGGCAAAAGAGTTTGCTAAAGGTGTAAACTGTCCTGTTAAAATCCCAGAGAAATAAAGATTTGTAGGACATATTGATTTATAGTGCATAATTTGACTCAAATGACTTATGGAATCATGAGATTGTAATTAAATATGTGTTAAGTCAGATTTATGCCAAGAAAATTATTTAAACAGAAGCAATACATTTATTTCTACGGCATGGCTGAACTGAAATGCATACGAAATCAATTTCAGCAATTCTCAAAAAAGGAATTCCAAAATTTTTCACTCATCCCATCGTTCTATTCATTGCCATCATTATTAACTTATTCTGGGGAATTTTAGGGTTTATAGCGTATTTTCCTCAAACAAATGGAATCTCATTTTTCTTATGGCTCTTTATCCCCGATTGTCCTCTTTATACAGTTCTCTTTGCTGCATTCCTCATTGATAGAAACCGAATAAAAACACATCAAAATTTCATGTGGATTCTAACCTTGGGATTATTAAAATTCTCCCTTGCAGCTCCCATGATTTTTATATTATTTCCCCAAAACTATCACGCACCTCCAATTTTTGGGATAAATCTACCAAACATCTATCCATTTGACTATTTTCATTTAATATTATTTGTACAAGGCATCATTATTGCTATTTTCTTCCTAGAAAGATCATTTCGGAATTTTGCTATTTCATTTATATGGTTACTATTTAATGACTTCATTGATTTCACCTTTTTCACCTTCCCCTTCTATTACCTCGTCTATGAAAAATTAAACTATTTTCTAGCTTTTTATGCTATTCTAAATATAACTCTCCTATTCATCGGACTATTTTTCATATTTAACGGTTCGAATTATTTGAAGAATGTCTTAATTGTGAAAAAATCCGACATAGAACCTATTACATATATCTCTCATTCAATGATTGAGGATGAAACTTGAAAAAAAAAATTAATCAAATCACTGTCAATTTCTTCTTGTGTTTATTTTGATAAGATCCTATTTTAGTAAATAAAAATATATCAAGATTCTTTAAACCCAACGTTAGTAAAGCTAATATACGATCTCAGAACTTGACAACACTGATTTGGCGGTGAAAAGATTTCCTTACTTGTTGCTAGAAGATATTGCAATTGCAGACGCTTGTTTTGAATTAACAGGGGATACGCTTGAAGAAATCTTTCTTAGCGGATTCTATGCGCTTATGGAAACAAGTGTTGAGATGAGCTCCTTAAATTCATCAATTCAAAAAGTAATATCGTTATCTGAATTATCGTTAGAAAGACTTTTATTTAATTTTCTCGAAGAATTGATATTCTTAAAGGATGCAGAATATTTATTGTTCAAAGAATGTGAAATCTCAATCAATAAGAGCAGTTCAGACTCTAAATTTGTATTGAATGCTGTATTGAAAGGTCAAGAAGTTACAGATTCAGTTAAAACAATAACTGATGTTAAAGCAATTACATATTACCAGCTTTTCGTAAGAAAAATGGAAAATGGATGGAAAGCAAGAGTCACATTTGATTTATGATGTTCTATGGTGAGTAAAATTGTCAATTAGGGATAAAGCTGAAAAAAAGAACCAATACATTCATGAAATTCCCATTCAACACCAAATGAAAATGCAAGTCCCGGTAAAAATATATGGGAATCCAAAAATATACAATACCTTAGATCAGGGGGTATTTGAGCAAATAATTAACGTTAGTAAATTACCAGGGATAGTTGGATATGCAATGACTATGCCAGATGCCCATTGGGGGTATGGATTTCCCATTGGAGGAGTCGCTGCATTTGATCTTGAGAAGGGAGTTGTGAGTCCTGGAGGTATTGGTTTCGACATTAATTGTGGAATGAGACTTGTAACGACAAATTTAACCTTTAATCAAGTAAAACCAAAAATCAAGGAATTAATGGACACGCTCTATAATTTAATCCCAACTGGAGTTGGAAAGAAAGGATTTGTAAGATTATCAACAAAGGAATTTCGTGATGTGTCCGAAAATGGATCTGAATGGTGTATTGAGAAGGGTTATGGTTGGGAAGAAGACTTAAACAGGCAAGAAAGTCAGGGCAAAATCCCAGGAGCAGATTTTGACGCGGTGAGTGAAAAAGCGAAGTCACGTGGAATAAGTCAACTTGGAACACTTGGTTCAGGTAATCACTATCTAGAGGTGCAACGCGTTAGCCAAATCTTTGATTCAGAAACTGCAAGAATCATGGGAATTCACTCTGAGGATCAAGTTGTTGCTATGATTCACTGTGGAAGTCGTGGTTTTGGGCATCAAATTGCTTCAGATTATTTAAAGCTATTTCTGGACAAAATGGAATCTGATTGGGGAATTCCCATATATGAAAGAGAACTCTCTGCAGCTCCAATCCAGAGTAGGGATGGACAGGAATATCTTAAAGCAATGGCGTGTGCAGCAAATATGGGATTTTCAAACCGACAAGTTATTTTGCATCAGGTTAGGATGGGATTTGAAAAAGTTTTCAATCAATCGGCAGAAGATATGGAAATGAGTTTGGTTTATGATGTTGCACATAACATTGCGAAACAAGAAGATTATATGATTGAAGGAAAAAAGCAAAAAGTATTAGTTCATAGAAAAGGGGCAACCAGATCCTTCGGACCAAGTTCCAAAGATATACCGAATATATATAGTGCAGTTGGACAACCAGTTATCTTAGGAGGAAGCATGGAAACTGGAAGTTACCTATTAGCAGGAACACAGACTGCAATGGATCAAACTTTTGGATCTACAGCTCATGGTTCTGGACGTACTATGTCTCGAGCGAAAGCTAAGAAAAAAATCAGAGGAAACATATTAAAAGACCAAATGGCTTCCAAAGGGATATATGTCAGGGCAGCTTCGATGGCTGGACTCGCTGAAGAAGCGGGATTTGCATATAAAAATATCAATGATGTTGTTGAGTCCATTCATGGGGCAGATTTATCTCGGAAAGTCTCACAACTAGTTCCGATTGGAAATATCAAAGGATAATATAAAAAAAAGAAAAGGGGAAAAAGAGTACGTCTTATTGTAAGATTATACCCGTTTTCTACGATAGATCTCTCCAACTGCGAGAATAGGGATAGCTAAGAGAAAAGTTGCAAATTCAAAACCAGCAATAACGCCTCCAGTTTGTTCTGCATCTGCTGCAATGCCACCCATGACAGCATAGGTAGGATCATGCACAATTCTTTTACCATCCCATTTAGGATAGGAAACTGAATAAATAAACGTTTTTCTTTGAGTATCTGCTCTGAAATTTCTTATCAAGTCAGCTTCGCTCGAAACAACACCAAAAGCGATGTCAATAAGATTCATAGGAATAAGTTGACCAACTGCATTTACCTCCTCAGTATCATCCCATAAATAGGGGATGTCATCAAGACGAATTTCACCAAACATTTCTTCTGAGTCAGCAAAGCGGAACTTAGAAATTCGAGTTGCGTTTTCAAATTCATCATCCAACTCAGAATCAGTACTATTTCGCCATTGAATAGTTCGTTCTCTTTTTCCGTCAACAACCGTAGAAGCCATTAATTGATTAAATGATAAACCTTCAAGACCCTCTACATTACTCCATTCACCTAATACATAATCAAACTTCAACTCTGCGCTTCCGTCAGTATTATTCACGCTGAAATGGAACAGAGTGGAAACTTCGTCAATAGTATAGGATTCTTCAGTGGACACATCAAACATGGAATAATCTGCATTTCTTTCCATAGGACGAAGATATCCCTCAACATTAGTGAATTCGGAACCAAATTCCAGTACATCCCCATCAGAGACTGGTTTTTGGTAGATACGTGTCTCTATATCCTCCATGTCAAAACGGAAAAGTGCTTCATCTCCAATCGAGGGATAAGCAATATTATATTCCCCTACTGTCGCATTTCTGACCCCGATATCCATGTAACCATTCATATTAGTATCATTATACACTAAACTTCCAAGGAAATGATGTTCAAAGTAAGTATATTCATAATCTTTGATTATTAAATTATTTCCAATTTTTTGTAGAGTGAGCTCATCAATTTTCAACTGAGAAATTGAAAATCGGCCTCGTTCGATAGTTCGGGGCTCAGGACCAGGAGTGAATTGAAAATGATCTGGACCAAGTAGCATTCGCATAATGTTGATTCCTCGGAGTTCATATAGGAACGCAAGCTCTCGAACAAGCCAGCGATGAGTAGAGAGCTTTTCAATAAAATCTTTCAATAAGGATGCCTCTAAACCATCTTCTTGATATCTCCATTCATTCCAAACTTCATATGTTCCAAGAACTTCATCTTTTTGAAGCTCCATAAACACATTAGTGAGGATTTCATCCCCAGTAAAGGGTTGATTAGTAATGTCTTCCTCGTTTCTAATCTGTTCTAAAACTTCAAATACGCTACGATCATTATCATAGAAAATTGCTACTACTTTTTTATCTCGGTTACTTGTTATTTGAAGATCCGTATCAACTTTATTATAAATATTAATATAATTATGAGCACGGAGTTCAAGTGCCAAGCTTTCTAAATACGCTAAATTAGAAGGATCAGCAGAAAGATCGTTTTGCATTCGTTCAATGGTAATGTTAAGTTGTACCTTTAATGGTAAAAGATTAACCGAAATATTCTGTTCTCTTGCCCCTTTAATAGGATATTGATAGCTCCCTGCATTATCAAACACACTGTAGTATACATTATCGGGTGTAAAATTCGCACTTTGCATATTTTTGATTAGCCACAGAAAAGCATTATGAATTTGGGCCTGCATTGTACCTAGTGGACGTGTAACACTAATCGGAACCTCTGATGAAGTACCTGAACTCGGAAAAATTGTCATCCCGAAGATTGATATAATGAATAGAATAAATATTATTATTTTTTTGATTTTGGTAATTTTCATTAGTATTCACCTTCTTGTGTGGTTAATACAAACACTTTATGGTTTAAGCATTTTTACTTTTACCAATGTTGAAAATTTTTTAATCGCCTTTTTTTGGATCACTTAATCCTTAAAACACATTTATAGGAAAAAAATGCTGCTTTTCTCTTTTAATTTATGCATGGTTTGACATTATCCTATCAGAGAGCATTTATCCCTTAATCTAGCTCATAATTTGAAAATAATATGCGATTCTTAGATTTCAACCATTGTTGAAATTTATAATTACGGTTTATTATAAGGAATAAGTATGATTAGTAATTATAAATTGGCAAGAATCATCTAACCTGAAATAAGATTGGTTAGAATGAAAGTAAGGATACTGAAACCATATAGTAATATAAACACTGGAATTAATGCTCTCTCAAAATTTAAGGATTTAATGACTTGCAGTAATTGTATCAAAAATATTGCACTTAAAATCTGTAATAGAAATAATGACCCGACAGATACAACTGGATGCGCTAATAAATCCAAAAGTAAACTTAAATTAGTGATTGTAGCGAAGAATACCAAAACAGGATAAATAAACAACGGTGACATCGCTAAAGGTATTCCTACTAGTAATTCAATTGAAAATCCTTTTATCGGGCTAAGGAACCGCGAAATTAACTCTAGTAAAATCCATACTACCATAAAGGTAAGGATAAGCTCAATTGCTCCAACGATGGCATTGATATAAAGACGCCCATCAAAATAAAACGGAATCACTCCAAGTTTAGCCAATTCGAGGATAAAAATTTGTAAAAGAAGAATTATTACCATAAGCGACTTATATTGAGCATTAAATGCCTTCCTTCGAACGAATTCACCAAATAACGTAATTTTAAATCTTTCTGGAGGATTTAGGGGCTCATCTGTTTCTTCTGTAATTCTTTTGGGTGTTTGCGATCTTAGATTTTCTCCAGATCTCAATAGATCGAGAGTGAATAACCCAGAAGGTGTTAAATAAAACCTCTTGTGGTCATCTTGTGCAACAAGGCCTTCGAGTTTCTTCATATGAAAATAAAAAGAACCAGGTTTTATATTCAACCATTCAACCAATTCTTTATAATGAACTGGCCTGTGAAAGGTTCCCAAATATTGAACTATATCATATCGAATTGCGTGACCTAGGGCAGCGTATAAGTCCTGAATTGGAGGGGTTTCTGATACATTGTGACCATTAGTGCCCATAATACTTGATCCTCAATCGAATGTTCTAGGAAATTAGTTTTGTTTTTTTATTCTAATTCGTTGACGGAATATTATTACAATTCCTAAGAGAAATCCAGATATTAGGATTAGTAAACTACTCTGTTCTAATAACATTCGATTTGGGATTGCTAGGAATTTAAAAATTGGATTGAGCTCTTCAAGCTGAATTTCCGGATCATAATTTATTTCGGTTCCTTGTGGGAAAATAAATCCACCTAACAAATAAAAAGTGGAAACCTGGTGAGAGAAACCAAGATCTAGATTTCTTTCACCTGAAAGCAAGGGTTGAAATACAACTGGGTGTACAATTCCATCTACATTTACATTTGGTAGCCAGCTGAAATTTAAATAACTTCTTAATGAATTCTGAAGAGAGTATTGATTATTTAAAAACCGATAAGAAGTGAAATTTATTCGCTGACGCTCACTGAGATCCATGTTATAAGAAGTTGTAACTCCTAAGCGTTTTGCCATAAATCCAATGGTAGATAATAAATTAGTATTTTTCAAAACCTCGGAATTTAAAGGAAGTCCTGAAATATTTCCTAATGACTGGATGTCTTCACGTGTAAACGAATTTACTATAAGTAATAATTTAGATTTAGGAGATGAATAATCCCAACCTAAAATATTACAAGAAAACTTCAATCGAGGAGTAAATCTATTAGCAGGGGTAGTAAGATTTTCATTATCAATAGATATACGCAGTTGTCGATTTACTGGCTGTACAGAGATAATTGGCACAGAACTCATTATGATTGTGTCCCTTCTCATGAACAGGTCAAAAGTGAAAACTAATTGATCTAGCGTATCAGAGGAAGATCCTCCCCACAAATCTATGTACGGAATCTCCTCAGCAAATAATCTGAGTTGGTAATGAATTTCTCCTTCTGTGGTGTTTGGACCAAAACCTATTCTTTCTATATTGAATTGAATTTGTGACAAATTAATCATCCGATATGCTCGATGAATTTCTAATGAACTAGAAATGTTGTCATCATTCACATCATTAAATTCAATTATACTATCTAATGACACGAGAAAGCTATTTCTTGTAATTAATTGCGTACGATTTATAACAATTCCCTGTCTGTCCTTCAATTCAATTTTAGCGATATTCTGTGAAAAACTTGTAAAGATCGCGATGGATTGTGGATTCGATGGTGTACCATACCCCACACCAATAGTACTAGAACCTATCACAGCTCTTATGGAGTTAATTCCTCCTAAGATCGGTAATTGCTCCTCAACAACCCTAATTTGAGTTTGATTAGATTTGATCACTGTTTGATAACTGGTGGCGGTAGAAACCACTCCAGAAGTCATTAAAAGCCAAAGCACAAATAAAGTTACTTTGAATTTTTTATTACCTGCTGGAGTATGATGAAACAAATTATTCACTCTCAATTGAAGTGTTGCATACTTACTTAAATTCGCAATGTTACATGATTCTTTAGTTTTTTCATTTCAGTTTAAATGCAAATATAAATATTTTATATTAACAGAAATAATTAATAGAGCGATGATATTCATGGTAGTCGAGAAAGATGAACTTGAGGCTGTGAAGCACCTCACAGAGCCTTTCTATTTCGAAGGAACATTAAAAATTGGATTATTATTAGTACATGGTTTTACTGCATCACCCACTGAAATGCTTCCGGTTGGAAAGTATCTAAATTCCAAGGGATATACAGTACTTGGAGTTCGTTTAGCTGGACACGGTATAAATTACAAAGAAATGACGAAATACTCTTGGAAAGATTGGTATGCCTCTGTAGAAGACGGTTATAATTTTCTTAAATCAAAATGTGACAATATTGTACCGATAGGGATTTCTATGGGGGCTACATTGTGTTTATACTTGGTTCATAACGTTAAGGAAGCCAATATTTGTAAATTGATTTTATTAGCGCCTATCTTTGCTCCCAAATCGAAATTGGCCTACTTTTCTCCTATTCTAAAATATGTAAAAAAGTATGTGTATAAAGGGGATGGTACCCTTCAGTTGTACAAAGATAATAATCTATATAGCTACTATTATTATCCAACTAAGAGCATTCAAGATCTAATTACGTTTCTTAAGGTGATAAAATCCACTAACATGCAAATCACTATACCTACCTTAGTTATATATGGATTACTGGATGAAACTGTTTCAATACATGCAATTGAAGAAGCAATATGCAATAAGTTTACTTCTGAAACCCAGATTCGTGTTTTAAGATTAAAAAATTCAGGCCATTTACTAACAATTGGCAAAGATTTTGAGTATATGTTAAACGAGATGGAAAAAAGTTTAGAATCATAATAAAAAGAAAGAAATGCCCTCCTTTTATTCTAAACTCCCACAACATCGTTCAATTGGGGGAAATTTCGTTGGAGTGTTTGTTTAATCCCATTTGCTAAAGTCATTTGTGAATAAGGACACCCCCTACAGCTTCCCACTAATTTTACTTTTAGAACTCCACTTTCAGCGTCATAATCTACAAATTCTACATCTCCACCGTCTCTTTGCAAATATGGACGTATTTCATCTAATGCACTAGCAATTTCATCTTTGATACTCATAAAAACCTGCCTCCAAGGCAAATTCTGTTTGATAGCTTGGAAATTGGTACTTCTATATTAAAATTTCGATCTTTTTTCCGTTATTCATTGTTTATTGAGTCCGAATCAATTGATGTATCGTTAGCAATGACTAAATCACCGATATCAATGGCTGTTTCTCTCAATAACTTAAAAAAATTCAATAGAGACGAGAGTTTCCAAACCACCTCTGTTTCTAGTTTCGAAATATCTTCCTGAATTTCAGTATGAAGATTTTGAAGTTGATTACGAATCCGATTTTTCAATTTCTCTGCAACATTGACATTCTGACTAAAAAAGCTCTCCAGACTCTCTTTTAATACATCTGTTGTTAACTCACTTAACGTGCGGATTTTGGACAGAGTTGTTTTAGATAGCTTATCCTTCATTTCTGGTGAATTTTTAATCATTTCTGCAAATTCAACAGCAGCATCACCCAAATCTTCTCCATATGCTGCAACCATACGCCAATCCAAACAAGCAGTAGATTTTAAATAGGAAATCTCTCTTTTGTCATCAACCATTATTTTTAGCATTCGAACTATTAAGAAATAAAGTCTATTAACTTCGACATCCCGTTCGATCACTTCATCTGCAAGAATGATATCAGAATTAAGGAAAGCCATAAATGCATCTTTTTGCATTAGGTTCGCAATTGAAAAGCATCGCTTTACATACTTCTTAGGATTTTCTTTTTCTTCACCTATCAAAAAATGAAGTTCGATGCTATCTTTTGTCTCACCTAAAACCTCTAATCCAATTAATTGACGACTAAGCTCTTTAATCTCACTTCTTTTACTGAAAGATTCACCTTTCTTCGAGCTGACAATAATTACATCGCTACCAAGTAAATAAGCCGCTAAAATATCTCTACTGACATGATCCGATTCAATTATTCTCGAAAAACGTTTCTCTGATAAGGAGTCTTGAGGGTAGATAATCAAGTCGCCATTTGTCAGCTCTTTGATTATAATATTTGAACCTTTGTCGAGATTGTGTCGTTCAGCCCATTCTTTGGGGAGACTGATAATCCTAGTATCACCTGCTCCCGTTACTTGGATTTTTCTAATTTCCATGGTAATCAACTAGACTCCAAACTTGTTACACAGATATTATGCTTTCTCTAAGGGAATTAAATATTTAATCGGGTAAAAATTGATCATTAAAGCCAGCTTGTCAGGATCGTTAAGATATTGTGCTTCATGGGATAAAGTCCAATTAAGATAAGTATAAGCTATTTGAACTTTCCACATTTGCATTTTCAACAACCTGAATCAAGTAAAAGAATATGAATTTATCTTTTTTTTCAAATTTTCTATAAAATCAAGAGACGATTACTGAAATAATATTCCCTTGTTTCTTAAATAACATAATTGCTACGAATTTTTTTTTAAATTTCCATGATCTCATATCTCGGAATTTCGCTTGTTCTTATACCTTCTTCTGTTTTAATTACATTATCTTCGATACGTACACCAAATTTTTCGGGTAAGTATATTCCAGGTTCAATAGTGAAAGCGTTTCCAGTTTTCAGGGGATTATGGTTCTTTCCCACAATATAAGGATGTTCATGAACTTCTAAGCCAATTCCATGTCCAGTTCGATGAGTAAAATATTCTCCATAACCAAAACTTCTGATATAATCACGAGCTGCAGCATCAATGTCACCGGGGAGTTTATTATCGTTCGTAGCTGCTTTAGCATTTTCATTGGCTGTATATACAATGTCAAAAATTTCTTTAAAGTCTCTTGGTGCTTCACCCCATACCGCAGTTATTGTAATATCTCCCCAGTAATTTTCTAATGAGCCTCCAGCATCAATTAGAACAACATTGTTTTTTTCAAGTTTTTTCTCTCCTCCATGATAATGAGGTAGTGCACTATTTTCTCCAAATTGCACCAAAGCGAATGTTTTCTGGTCTATTCCCCAATTCAACTTCTCTTTTAGTATTTTTGAAGCATCAATTTCAGTCATTCCAGTTTCTAGTTCATATAATACTTCTATAATTGCATTACCAGATTTCTGTGAAGCTTCAAGTATCAATTTCCGTTCAGTTTCGTCTTTTTCTGCTCTAACTATGTTAAATATGTTTTCAGCTGAGACGATAGTATACTCGTTCAAGGACTGTGAAAGTTGATTGTAAACCGAAAACCACATTTTTGGTTCAATAGCAATGGATTTCTGTCTATCATGTGGTACCAAATCAGCAATCTGTTTATATGGATCATGAGTTTCCTCCCAGCCAATTACATCTGAAATCCCAGTCATTTGCTTCATTCTAGCAATTTCAAAATTCGGAACTAATAATTTAGGAGAATTATTGTCATTTATAATTCCTAAAAGAAGTCTTTCACTTGGCTCCTCTAATTGGGAGCTAAATATATAGTGGAAATTGATACCTAGGGGAATTATTATTGTACCAATATTTGAATTACTCATCAGGTTCTGTATACGCTGAAGACGTTGATTTGACAAAGTCATTTGCTTTTCCTCAAGTTATACCTTCATCATTTCATCAAATAATTTTCGTATAATTGCTCCTTTAATTTCATTCTATTTCCTTGATGAAATCTCTTGTTGGATTCATAACTTAAGTTTAGGAGATTTCTTAGTTAATATAATTCAACAATGAGAATTGAAATTTTGCGCTTATCAATTGAATCTAGTGATATTGGAGGGAATAGGGATCTTTAAGTTTTTCACGGAATCTTAATAATAGATGAATTGATGGACACAGAAGAAAGGAATTAATTTCGTAATCATTAAATATATGGAATATTTATCTAGGGCTAGAAGCAGAGAATATGATCCTTTCTCTCAAATTGTTTATACATTCGTTTTTTGAACAAAAAAAAACTTTGAAGAGATAATCGAATTGTCTTTAGAATATCCGATTCAGAATGATGATTGGGAGGATTTCATCTCTAATTTCTATAAGAGTGAACCAACCCGTTATTTCGGTAATCTAGATAGGCTTTTTTTTAGTAAAAACCGAGAGGAGGAAATATTTTTTAGATTAAGAAGTATATTAGATAAAGATACTTACTATCTTCTCGAAAGTAAATTATTTTCAAAAGTAATTACAAAAGACATGGCTCAATATTCGAAAGATTTAGAGGAATGTTATAATTTCCAACAAGATTTCCTTAATATCTTTAAAAAATTTTATATGAAGGCACGGGAAAAAGGAATTGACCCTCACGAAGCAGAAGTTCGTTCTGCGAAAATTATTTGGAATTTTATTGAAACAGGCAGATTTGAACAAACAACTCGTGTTTTACTGAAAGATCGTGACCCTCGACTAACCCCCGAAAGAGATAATCAATTATTAACATATCTTAAAATTTCTAGTAATTTAGTTAAAATAGTTGAAGGCAATTATAGGATATCAGAACCATCTTCATCTGCATATCAAACTATTAATAAAATTGTTTCTCAGGCTATTTCATTATTCCGAAATTCTGAATTTAAAGAAGCAATCTTTCATTTTGAAACTGCTTTGCACAAACTTCAAGAGGTTGAGAAGGAGACTATTTCTCTAAAATTCGCTTTGCTAGTTGGAACCGTACTAAGCCTTTACTCAGAGACCATTTCTAAGGGGATTTATTTTCTAAAAAGAGCTGAAAAAACAGCTAGATCAATTGATGATAAAGTTTTAATGGCAGAGTGCATGTCAGAATTATCTCACGCCAGTTGGACACAGGGATTATTTCGAGAAACTCTGGATTACCTCTCAATTATGATTGACATTCATGCCAAACAAAAAAACAATTTGGCTGTCATGCTTTCCGAAGAAAAATTAAGTCATTTCTTTCAGAATTTAAGTAGATACCAAGAAGCTCAAGAGTGGGGTTTAAGATTTTTAAACTCCTCAATTAGAACATCTGATCATAAAATGAAAGCTATATTCTTCTTGGAATCGAATAAGAATTTTGCTGAAATATTAATTGGACTAAATTCTTGGGAAAAGGCAGAAAAATATCTTCAAATTTCAGAGAAGACAATAGAAAATGTAAAATTTTCTGAAGATTATTTTTGTCAGATATTATTAGACATCCATCGGATGCGTGGACATATAGAAATTTCTAGAGGAAATTTCGGGAATGCGAAGCAGCTCTTTTTAATAAGAAATGATATTAATCCTGAAGTTCTCTTTAGATCTCCAGCTTATAATGAATTTTTACGGACTGAAGCGACGTTTTATAGAAATCAAGGAGAATTTTCAAAAGCTATTGCTACTCTTCAACCTTTATTTCAACAAAAAGATCAAATAAATCCTTTAAATGTAGCATATCTAGCAGAATTATTAGCTTTACACAATCATGAAACAGAAGCACTCAAGATACTCAAAAGATCTCTAGAGGTTCTTACAAAATGGAATTCTGTTCACGGTCTTGCACGAACTTATCTCGCTTTGGGATATACATATTTGTTACTAGAGGAATTTGATGAGTCAGCAAAGTGGTATCACAAATCATTAGAACTTGGTAAAAATGAGTTGATGGATCTAAGAATAGCTATCGATGCCAATTTACAGTTGGGATACATGTCTATTGAAAAAGATAATTTTAAACATGCAGAAAGATATATACAAGCTGCAGAGCAATATGCAATGATGTCAGGATCAAAAGCTTCAATTTTGGACACTTATTTAATAAAAGCTGCCTATATGATAGAAACAGGGGAGGATATTGCTGGTATTAATGCGCTCAGACGCATTGCCACTGAAGCACAGGATTCAGAGATAGGATATATTTATCGAAAAACAAAATTCCGATTGGATCAATTTTAGAAAAAGTCTGTCAAGCTCTTTTTTGAGCTTTCTTTAGTGCTTTTTTGAGAATCTTCTATTTGATTAGAAGAATTTTTCTTATTTGGCTTTGAAACACTCTCTGGTCTGTTTTTTATAGGTTTAGATTCACGAGATTTCTTAGTTCTGGCTTTGGTTTTAATTTTCTGCCTTTCTGTCTTGATTAGATTTTGTTCAGATTTTATTTTTTCTAGTATAGCTGAATCTACTTCCTTTTCAACAATTCGTGGAACTTGTGGATATAACTCTTTAATTCGATTCTTTATTAAACGATTAATCTCTTTTTCTTTACAAAAATAGTCAATCTCTCCATTCCAGACAATTTTTGTTTTCCTAACGCCGGGTTCAACATCAAATAATTGAAATTCAATTGCTAAATTCGCAGCAAGCTCAATACCGTAACTAAAAATATAGCGTAAATAGGGAAAATAATAATTTATTGCGTCATTTCTTGAAACTAAGCATGACTGTCCAACTTTTGCCGCGATAGCCAATCCTTTCCGTTGACGAGATAGAGTAATCCAATATGATGGAACTTGAAGTTTCCAGTCAGGAATTGCAGGAAATTCGGGAGCAGGTGTGATGCTATCAGCTAATTCTTTTGTGAGCATCCCATAAAAATATACGAGTTGAGACCAAACACGTTCTCTTTGGGCTCTGGCAAGAGCAACGTCAGCTCGAGCGAGTAAGTCATATATATTCGCCAGTTGGTCATAATTTCCCAGTTCAGTGAATCGATATGAAACATCTCTTAAAATTAGTAGCAATTTTCCGTAATCAACATCTTTTAAGACTCTTGTTTGTTGATAAGCCTTATCTCCATTTGCTTCTACAAACAAAGTGTGGAGAAACTCACGAATATTTATCGAAGTGTCACGCGTCACTATTAAAGAAAGATCCTCTAAATTAACTTTCTTTCTTCCACTGGCTAAAGATTGTAAGGAATTTATCGAACCTCGAATATCGAATAAGCTTAACTCGCTAAGTTTGATAAGAACCTCTTTTGATACGTCTAAATTTTCATTTTTACAAATTCTACTGAGAATTCCAACTATATCTGAAGCTTTAGGAGGATAAAACTCGCAAACTGTACAATGATCTATTAAAGATTTGAATTTTTGAGAGCTTACGTCATTAGCAGTCAGTATCATGGGAACTCGCGTTTTTTCAATAATATCAATAATTTCCCGAATACCCCCGCGATCTGCAGTTCCACTCAATCCATCGATTTCATCTACTAAGAGAATTTGGCCAATAATTCGATCATTCAATTCCTCCTTTAACGATCCAAAGAGAGATGCGTGTCTTAATCCTTGCAGAGAAAGTTTATTTCTCTTATCACTTGCATTAACAGCAACAACATCAAAATTTAATCCATTAGCTATGGCTAAAACTGAGCTGGTTTTGCCAATGCCTGGAGGACCAACCAGGAGTAAAGCTTTCTTTGTAAGTTTACTTCGTAAGCGAGGATTTCTGAATTTGTTTAAATAAGCAATTATCTCATTTACTGAGTCTTCATTACCAACAATATCAGATCTCCGTTTAGGAGCATGCTTGGTGGTCCAAGAACCCACAAAGATTACCCCATTCTGATAGCTTCAGCTATAAATTTTGCTATAAAAGCATCAAATTGAACTTGAGGATTGCACCCAATTGCTAGCCGATAATCGATTTCAGAAAGAATTGAAAGAGCTGAATATCTAATCTGGGGATCGATCTCATCATTTTTCATACTCGTTAATTCTCGATTAAAATGCTTAACAAGATCTTGACCAGATAATCCATATGTATCCATTAATGCTTGAATTTGATTTCGTGCATTTATAAAACTGGGTGGGTCTTTTAAACATTCTTTTATCGCTTTTCTCACTTCTATAGGCTTAACATAACCTTGAACTTGATATACTATATCTGATGTTATATCTGTACTGATAGTGGCGGAAGCTTGTAGAGCATTAATTGCTTGACGCAAATCTCCTTCTCCGCTTTCAAATAAAGCTTCTAATGCATTATTATCAATTTTTAGGCCTTTTTCGGTAGCAATAAATTTCAGACGGTGCTTTATTTCCTCTTTCTCGAGACTAGTGAATCTAAAAATGGCACATCTAGATTGAATAGGACTAATAATTTTAGAACTATAATTACAGATCAAAATGAATCTAGCAATTTCGTTGTAATTTTCCATTGTTCGTCTTAAAGCATGTTGAGCTTCACTCGTCATCTGATCCGCTTCATCTAAGATTATCAACTTGAAACTCGCTGTTCCTGAAGGAAGAAGGCGTGCAAAATTCTTTATATCCTCCCTCACAACATTAATCCCACGATCATCAGATGCGTTTAGTCTTTTCACGTTCCGACTTCTATCAGGGGCTGAATAAATCTCGTTTACGATTGCTTCAGCACAGGTGGTTTTACCAACTCCTGGAGGGCCAGAGAAAAGCATATGAGGAAAATCTACCCTTCTTACAAACTGTTTTAATCTCTCGATTATTTGAATTTGACCGACTACTTCGTTAAGTGTCTTGGGTCGGAATGATTCGGTCCACATTCGCTCTATCGTTACCATTTTTACCCCTATGAAATTCGATTGATATCCCTAGAAATTTTACTCGTCGTCGTCATCCCAATCTTCAAATTCCTCGTCTTCTTCGTCCCAATCTTCTTCATCAGATAATGCTTCATCAGATTCATCTTCTTCTTCTTCTGTTCCTACATCAGGTTGCATTGGAGCGAGGAGATAGCCTAATATCAACTCGTCATTATGATTATAAACTAACTTTAAGGGGTGATCAGATTTAAAAGCTAGTGAAACGGAGGTAAAAGCTTGATCAACGAGAATCAAATTCTTAAATGTATCAACTGAATATAGTGACTCACAAATACCGTCTGCTTCTATCTCAAGGGCATCAGATTGCAATTCACCTTCCTTACTAGTGGTAATCTCAATACTGACCTCTTTTTTATCATGAGCACTACTAAACTTTAATTTACCAGTTTCAGCTGTGATTTTAACGGCAGGATGATGCCCACCAATGATTGCTGCATCTTTAATAAATTCTGTTAAAGCTCCACCTTTTAATTTTGCTTCAGCGCTATGTTGAAGCGAACTTAGATCTGGAAGCGATGTTTCTTCCCCAGCTTGCAAAGGAAGTACAAATTTCTTCTTTACTGGACCTTCAAAGAGAAAATTAAGTGTATCGTTCTTTTCATTCAATTCTAGGGTCAATGTATCGTCTTTTCTAGCACGCTGAAGGATTTTCTTTAAATCCTGCATTTGAATAGTAATAATGTAATCCTTGTCACAATTGAAACTGCCTTTAAAAAAACTTGGCTTTATTTTTAAATCGACCATAGCAAAACGAGACTTGTCCATATTGCGTAAAGTAACCCCATCACTTGGGGTGATAAGAAAAGTTCCTTCATCTTCAAGTACTGCAGCTGCAGCATTCAGGACTTTCGTAAATAAATCTATATCTTCTTCTAATTTAATGTTAAGGGTCATATGCATTACTCCTGTATTATAGATGATTTAAATTTTGAGTAGATGTTATAACTTCCATTAAAAACCTTCAATTTATAGGTAATGCGCACTTGAATATAATTTCACTTAATTATTTCTATCTTTTTTTTGCTTAGTTATTGTTAATTGAGGATCGAAACTCTCACCAGAATTCCTTTTAGAGATTTAATCTGAGCTTTTTATTTAAAGGTAAACTTAGCTCAAATTTCAAATCATAAGAAGATTGATTTCTTTCTTATTTAAAAAATATCTTTCTATTCTGGCAAATGTTTGAATAGAATTTATGATTTATAAAATATGGTGAGATTGTTAAGTTATTTTTCCAATGGAGATGAAATATTAAAAGTGCGGGATTAAAATTTTATCGAGGGAATTATGAAAGAAAATATCGCAACTGAATTTT
The DNA here is from genome assembly GCA_011364965.1 of Candidatus Heimdallarchaeota archaeon. Taxonomy (GTDB): domain Archaea; phylum Asgardarchaeota; class Heimdallarchaeia; order Hodarchaeales; family Hodarchaeaceae; genus Hodarchaeum. The sequence goes on along the minus strand of RDOB01000002.1, from coordinate 281,839 downwards.
ATGGCGCCTCAAATACTGATTAGATCACCAGGAAGAATTTGTTTATTCGGAGAACACCAAGATTACTTAAATCTCCCTGTTATTCCAATGGCGATCAATATGTATTTAAATCTAAAATGTACAATTGAAGCGCAAACCAGGGAGAAAATATATTTATCGAGCGACCAATTTAATCAAGATGAGATAGTTTTCCTTAAAAATCGCATTTATTTGAATGATTCTCCTTTCGACTATTTGAAATCAGTATTGGTATTTTTCGGGGTACCATCAGACCTTTTAACTCTTAGCAAAATTCAAATTTCTAGTGATATTCCAATAAAGTCAGGATTATCTTCCTCCGCTGCTATACTAACTGCTATGGTTCATTTAGTTGGAAATGAGCTCCTTAAGAAACAATTATCCCCAAAAGAGGTAGCTGAAATAGCTTACGAATGTGAACATGATCTTATGAAAATATCTTGTGGCAGAATGGACCAGTATTCAGTGGCTTTCGGAGGGATTATTCATATGACTGCTGATTCTAATCCAGTTGTAACCACTCTTGAGAAGATAAATCAAGCATATTTTATAATTGGAAATTCAGGGGTAGAAAGGAAGGCTGATATCCCATTAAAAACAGTTCAAAAAGATATTTTTGAAGGATTGAATATTTTAGGCAATCCTGATTTAAATGATGCTGAATTAAATGGAGAAAAAATTAGAAAATTATCTAATATTCAATTGAAACGATTAAAAGGTGTATTTGGGGTAAGAGATAATTTACGCTTGGCATTCGAAGAACTCAAAAAACCTGATCCCAGTATTAGTTATTTAGGAAATTTACTAACTGAACAACAAACTTTTTTGCGTGAAGATTATGAAGTAAGCCATCCTAAACTTGATAAAATGTGTGATATTGCATTAAAATATGGAGCTTTAGGATGTAAACTTTCGGGAGCGGGTTTTGGGGGTTCAATGTTTGCTCTTGCTGGTGAGAGAGAAACAGCACTAATAATAAAGAGAAGATTAGAGGAATTTGGCCCCTCATTCATTACGGAAGTCTCTGAAGGGACTAAGCGTATTTATTGACAAAAAGAGGAATAAAGAAAATCTTATAGTTTTTTCATTTACTCCTTCTAATATAAGACAAACCAGAAATTAGATGATCGGATTCTGGAGGAGTCAAATCTTCCCCATCAATCAGGAGGGGGCTCTGAGAATCAGTTACTTTGCCAATAATTTCAGCTGGAACATCGAAATGTCTTAGGAATTTAATTATAGAAATTGAATCAATCTCAGGACAGAGAATTAGGACAGCGCCGGAAGATATTAATTTTTTGGGATCTATATCCAAAATACTTGTTATTTTCTTGGTTATACTTGAAATAGGGATTTTAGCTGAATCAATCTCACAACCAAAGCCCTTTGGCGCTATACATTCATAGATAGCTCCCAAGATACCTCCTTCGGTCGCATCATGAACCAAATGAATAGAATGGTGGAACTCTTTATTGCAACTGATAATCCGATCAGAAATATCTATTTCTCTCCCTATTTTCATTCCTGTTTGAATTTCTTCAGGTGTTAAATGCTTTTTGAATACCTCTAATCCTTCTGTAATCAATATACCCGTTCCTTCTGCTCCAACCCATCCCGAACAAATTATGGCGTCGCCTGAAAAGACATTTCTAGGGATATAGAATGTTGGGGGAACAAATCCTATCATGCTAGCTGAAAGAATCGGGTTTACAACATTCTCTGTGATCTCAGTATGCCCCCCTAAGATAGTAATTTTATTTTTATTACACTCTTTTGAAAGATTTTTCTGAATTATGAGTAAATCCTTTGGAGTACAATTAGGGGGTAAAAGAATGGTCACTAAAATACCAAAAGGGAGTGCACCTGCAGTTGCTAGGTCATTTTTATTAACCATTATAAGATACGCAGCTGGATTCGGAGTAGGAAACGTAATTGGATCAGATTTGTATATTAAGTATGGTAATTCATTAGTTTTATATGTTGCGTTTATAGTTTTAGTTATACTAGCTATATCTAAAACTGCAACATCAATCCCCTGCTCTGCTGCTTGAATTATTCCAAGATTCTTTGTATATCCTTGCTTTTTTATTAACTCGATTAAAATACTCCAAGGAGCTTTTCCTACTGGTATTACATTCATTATCCGTCAAATAACTTTCAATTCACTCAATATTTATATGTATAGGAGGAAATAATACATTGGAAATCGGAGATTAATTCAATCATGGAAAAAGAAATCCCGATATTTGTTGAGTCATTTTTCAAAGTTAGTTCAACAATGATAAAACAATCCCTCTATTTTTATTATGAAGATGTAAATAAGAATTATTATAACTTAAAAGCCACGGGAGCTATTTCTGGGGAATTAGAACTAATTAAAAACAATTTACAATATTGGATCAACATTGATGACCTGCTACTCAATCAAAAGAAAATCCAAATGACAATTCAAAATATTCAATTACATTTCTTTGCGGACAATCCGGAAAAGCCAGTTCTCAAATTTCTCATCGAATCTGATCCTTTTCAACTTAAGAGAACAAAAGTAAATACTATCCACCTTTATGCTCAACCAGAAGAAATAACATACCCTGCGATCTCTTCTTGGCAGATTCTGGCAGGTACAATAAAAGCAGTTTATTCAGGAACGGAATATATAATAAATAAAGAAAAATCCATTGTAACATTCTATATATCAAAAGGGGAAATCATCGGTGGGAATGAGAAAATTTTTTTGATGCTAGAAGAGTGATATTCTGTTATAATAAATCCATAACACAAAAAAGCAACCCAAAAAAAATACATCAATATCTTTCTCAAAGAAGTAATTGTATTTTAGAATCGTAGTACGCTTTTTTACGGTATGATGAACAGAAATTGATTTTGAGCTGATCTGGAAATGACGGATATCGTCCAAATCATTATCGATAGCGCAGTATTTGTGCTTCCTTTATGGTTTGGTAATGCTTCGCCAACAGTTTTAGGAGGAGGACGCCCTATTGATGGAGGACGTTATTGGCGAGACGGAAACCGATTACTTGGAGATGGAAAGACCATTCGAGGATTTTGGGCTGGAGTTCTAGTGTCAACAATCATCGGGGGGTTGTTTGGCTTACTAAGCTTTATCTTCCCAATTCGTCTCATTCCGGAAAATAATATTACACTACGTATTGAATATCTTTCTTTAGTTCAAGATGGTTTTCTATTTGGCGTTTTAAGGAGCCTAAGAATGAATCAAATTTTAGAGAATCCTATCAGTACTGGTTTAATAATAGGATTTGTAATAACATTTGGGGGTCTTACTGGAGATATCTTGGGTTCGTTTATTAAGCGTCGTAGTGGAATTGAACGCGGAAAAACATTTATCTTTCTTGATCAGCTTGGTTTTTTGGTGATAGGATTTATTTTTATTTATCCTATAGTTCCATGGCCTATTGAATGGTTTTTGATACTTGTTCCTACTACATTCGTAGTTCATATTGTTGCTAATCTCATTGGTTTCTTTACTGGAATTCAAGATAACCCTCTATAAATAATGAACCAGTATCTTCGTGATTATTAATAAAATCAAGAAACTAGAATATTGAAACTACTTTGGAAAGATTTTTCAAGTTATATATTCAATAATAATCGACACATTATTTCAGTGAATTCCACCCTAAACCGAATACATGGAGTGAATCAATCATGACAGAGGAAAATACTGTTTTTATCGGAAATAAACCAGTGACCGCTTATGTAATGGCCTGCGTAACTCAGTTCAATCGTGATGCAGAAGCAATAGTTCTCAAAGCGCGCGGGAGAGCCATCAGTCGGGCTGTAGATGTTGCTGAAGTTTTACGACGGCGCTTTATGAAAGATCGCGTCGATGTAACAAATATTCAAATAGATACTGAGCAAATCGAAACACGAGAAGGAAACTTGTCAAACGTAAGTGCAATTGAAATCACTATCACTAAAATTTGAGTTCATATTAATACAGAGGAATAGATGGGATTATCTAATGCATGAGAGTAGTGCATACTCTCCAATTCGACAAGTTCTTTGTTAATTTTTTTCTTTCATTTTAGTTTAAGACCGATTCAATCTCATAAGATGCTAAAAGTTTTTTTCTCTATGAAAATTATAGAAAAGAAAAGCTTAATAGAACTTCGCGGGAAATTATCATGATTTAATTATACTTCTGGTGCCTAGAGTGAAGATTGACGAAATTTGTGAAAAAATAAAACCAAACCTTACTATTGAATACCAAGCTGGTCGTTTAAGCGTCAGAGATTTCAGAGATCTACTTAAACGGATTGAATTTACAAATAAAGAACACCAGTACATTAGTGCTAATTTTAGGCTTGTAGTTACGAAATTAGGCTTGTTTCACTACCTTCCTGAAATACAAGCAAATGAAGATGTTGCCTTATTTCAATTGATTGAAGTAGTAGTAGAGAAGTGGATCACTGAAGGAATCGTGAAAAATCGAAATGATGCTGCTTCAAGATTAATAAATCAAATTAAGAACAGAATTCAAGATAGAACAACCACAATTCTTTCCGTTTCCGAAGCAGGAGATCTTAGAATTGTTATTGAGTCTTTAAGAGAAAATATTTCAAGATTTTGGGAAAAATCACCCGAAAGAATTCCTGAATTTATTGAAGAATTTCGTGATGCTCTTTCTGAAACAAGTCAGTCTTCAAGATTGCTATATGATGTTGCTACTTATAATCGTGAAATTAAAATTAAAAAAGTGAAATATTTGGAAGATATTCTGGAAAAAATAGATGAATGGGAGCAAAGATTGTACTTAGATAAATAAAATAGGACTTAGGATAATCCTTTCTCAAACTCTTTTCTCCCTCTTTCAAGAGCTTCTTTGTTTAGATCGAAGTATTTTGGATCAAATTGCTCTCTTAGAGCTTCTAATAATGACTCACTTGATAAGGGGAGACTAGGGATTGCTGAAAGCGTTCCAAGCATTATTATGTTCTGAATGATTGTTTTTCCCATCTCCATTGCTATAGTTGTTGCATTGAGAGGAATAGTATTTGCACAATATTCTTTAAGTGAGTTCAAAACAATTTTTATATCAGGATAAATAGCTTTTGAGAGAATAAAACTTGGACTGGGTATTGGATGAACATTTACAAGAATATAACCATCAGGTTTGACAAAATGAGCATATCTAAGTGCTTCTGTTGGCTCAAAACCAAGTAAAATGTCAGTATTTCGTTCTAAACAGAGAGGGGAATATACATTTCCAAAACGAACATTTGAGAACACTGTACCTCCTCTTTGGGACATACCATGAGTTTCTGAACCTCTAACACGAAATCCCATTTTCACCGCTGCGTTGCATAAAATATCTGTGATAGATAGAATACCTTGTCCACCCACTCCACAAAGAAAAACTTCAAATTTTTGAGTTTTCTCCACCTTAATCACCTAGAGCATTTTCAATTTCTTTGGATACTATTACTCCGTAAGGACACACTTCTGCACATAAACCACACCGGGCACACAGGGATTGATCAATTACAGGGATTTCTTTACCTTTAGAATTTATCATTCCTGACCACATGATAGCAGGACACGCAATAAGTCGAACACATGTATGGCAACCAACGCATCTTTCTGATTCCACAAAAAACGTTGTTGTTGGTAAACCTTCTCGTCGAACATACTGAATTCTGCACTCTCCTTTAGATACTATAACAGATACGTCTTCGTGGGTAATTGCTTCTTTGATTATTGGGATTGATTCTTTTGGTTTAAACGCGTCAATTGTAGCCACATATTTAACACCCACGCCTTTAGCAGCAGCCTCAATGGAAAGTATCTCTCCAGGATTCGGTTGAAATCCAGTCATTGCTGTTGCTGAATTATCTACTGCGAGTAACAATAATTTACTCTTGTTATAGACGGCATTCACTAAACCCGGGAGGCCAGTATGCCAGAAAGTTGAGTCTCCAATGATAGCAATAATAGGTTCTTTATTTCCTTCAATATGAGCCAACCCAGATCCTATTCCGACAGATGAACCCATACAAATCACCACGTGACCAGTATTCAGAGGAGGTGCAGCTCCCAAAGTATAACAGCCAATATCAGTAGATACGACTCGTTTTTTCTTACTTACAGCTTTATTTAAAGCATAGAAAGTAGCACGATGAGGACATCCTGGACATAAAACAGGTGGACGATTAATCAAAAGCTCAAGACGATCATTAGGGATGATAGGAAGAGGGGGAATACCTGGATAAACTTTCATTAACCCCTCCCATACTTTATATGTTGTTAGTTCCCCATAAGAAGGTGTAACGCCTTCTCTTCTACCAAAAATATCTCCCTTAAACTTCACTTCAAAAGCAAGCTTTTTCACAAAGGTTTCTAAAATATCATCTGCTTCCTCCACAATAATTAAATCCGAGTGAGGATAGCTTTCAAGATATTCTTTTATCTTTTTATTAGGAAATGGATGAGAGATACCAATTTTAAGTATAGGTGGATTAAGACCGACTAAATTCAGAAATTCTTTTAAATAGTTATAAGCAGAACCACAAGTTATGAATATATGATTTACTTGATCACCAGTTTCCATAACATTCCATTTTGTGGATTCCAACTCCTCTGAGATTCTTTTAGTTAGATTGAGTATTCTTTGTTTGTTCATCCGAGCGTTCCTTGGAACACAGACAAAGCGTCGAGGATCAATCTCAAGTGAAATATCTTTTTCCCATTCTGGAAATTTAATCGAATCCAGCACGATATCAGCACGAGAATGCGCTATCCGAGTTACAGTTCTAAGTATTACTGGAGTTTCAAATTTCTCGCTTAGTTCAAACGCAGACTTAAGCATATCTTTAGCTTCTTGAGCTGATGAAGGTTCAAACATTGGAACATTTGCTAATTTTGTATACCAGCGATTATCCTGCTCATTTTGGCTACTATGCATATGAGGGTCTTCAGCAATGATAAGAACCAAGCCTCCTTTAACTCCTGCATTAACTAAAGTCATAAATGCATCTGCAGCTACATTTAAGCCCACATGTTTCGATATAAAAATTGTACGTTGTCCAGAGAATGAGAAACCGAAAGCAGCCTCAAGGGCTACAGCTTCATTTGTACTCCATTCTAGATATAATTTATACCCTATACTTTTTAAAAAATCCTGAGCCTCATAGAGTGTTGTGGGAATCTCTGAACTTGGTGTTCCAGGATACGTAAAGACACCAGAAACCCCCGATTCAATAATTCCCCTTGCGATTGCTTCATTACCTAGCAACACAAGAGTTTTATTACTCTCGTTTTGAAATATTACTTCTAGCTGCGCCACTTGGAATTCAACCTATTATAGAACTGTTTGTAATGGCAGTTTAGAAATTCACCACATTCTATTAAAAGGATGAGGGAGTAAGTGACTTCTTAACAATTGAATAGATGTATAAAGCATGTCTTGAATCATTTCAAAGAAGGGATTTAATAAATCCACCATCAATCTGAACTGAAACTCCTGTTAAATGACTTGCTTTTTCAGAAGCTAAGAATACAACAACATTAGCAAATTCATCTGGAGTGGCTAAACGGTTTAAAGCATTTTGGCTGGCCCATTCGTTGATTACTTCGTCCGTAGATATTTTTCGTTTTGTCGAAATAACTGAAGCAAGTTGTGTAACTCTCTCAGTTTTTGTGTATCCTGGGCAAACAAGATTTATCAAGACATTATCTTTACCAAATTCATTAGAAAGACTTTTAGCTAAACCAGCGACTCCTGCACGGACAGTATTGGAGAGTATAAGTCCATCAATAGGCTGCTTCACGGAAATACTCGCGATCATAATGATGCGTCCCTGTTTTCTTTGAATCATCTGAGGGAGTACTTCTTTACAAAGAAAAATCGTACTCATCAAATTCAAAGTAATAGCTTTCTCCCAATCATCTATAGAAAAGTCTAAAAAACCTCCTGTGGGAGGACCCCCGCAATTAGTCACAAGAATATCAATTTTTCCGAAATGATTCAAAGCCTCTTTAACTAGGTGCTTAACCTCGGTGTATATAGTCAAATCTGCAGGGATTGCTAAGACATCAACCCCTAACTCCATTATATCTTCCTGTACAGAAAGTAATTGATCGCCATTCCGTGAACATAAAATAATTGATGCCCCTTCTTTTGCTAAAGCAAACGCAACTGCTTTCCCTAAACCTCTGCTAGAAGCAGCTACCAAAGCTACTTTTTGATTTAATCCTAGATCCATCTCTAAACCTCATTAATTTTATTAACTCGAAGAGTTAATTTGCTTTTGGATTTTGTAAATCTCTTTAGATATTAATAATAAATACTTTATACATAACGAAATAGAACTGAAAAAGTATATTCATGAATTCCCAATGCTTATCAGCGACTTTTGGAGGAATTAATAAAATCGAGTATTAGGAAAGAAAAAAATAATAGTTGGACGCATTTCAAATCCTTTCCACCCTCTTAATGCATTCAAATAAAAAAGAATATTGTACAATAAACAAGCTAATATTAAAAGCCCTAAAATAACGTTTTAACTCCTTTACAATACCTAATCATAATCAAAAATCACGAGGATATCATTCAATGACTAATAATCTTGAGAAATTTTTTAATCCGAGAACAGTAGCACTAGTAGGTGCAAGTGATCAACTGCAATCATGGGGATTCATTGTTGCTCACAATATAATCAGAAATAATTATGATGGACAATTTTTTCCGATCAATCTTCGTAAAAAGAAAATTTTGGGAGTTAAAGCTTATCCAACTATATTGGATATCCCTAAGGATATCAAGCTCGACCTAGTTATTATTATAGTAAAAGCTGATATTGTACTTTCAATTTTGGAACAAGCTAAAGAACGGGGGGTTCACCATATTGTTATTATCACAGCAGGTTTCAAAGAGTCTGGAGAGGAAGGTCGTAAGCTAGAAGAGGAATGCGTTCATTTTGCTCGAAATAATAACATCCGCTTAATAGGCCCGAATGGTATGGGGATTGTCTCAACTCGTGTGAATCTAACTGCAGTCATGTGGCCAGTTGAAGGACTTAAATCTGGAGGAATGACTTTTATTTCACAATCAGGAAACATTGGTACTATAGGTATCTCTGTTGCGTCTAGGAGAGGTATTGGACTAAATGCATATGTTTCGGCAGGAAATATGGCTGATCTAACAATGTCCGATTATCTCGAATATTTCGGAAACCATGATGAAAAAACAAAAGTTATTGGGCTTTATATTGAAGGTCTACAAGATGCGAGACGTTTTGTTGATTTAGTCAGAGAGATCTCGAAAAAGAAACCAATTATTATTTTGAAGGCTGGAGGAAGTAAAGCAGGGAGTCAAGCTGCAATGTCTCATACAGGAGCGATAACTGGAGACGACCAAGTCTTTCAAAACGTACTTGAGAACTCAGGCGCTGTTGTTATCAAAACTCTCGAGGAGATGTTCGATCTCGTACTTGCTTTCTCTCGGTGGGGTAATTGGTCCTTTCCACGAGGAAAAGTTGTCATTTTAACTCTTGGTGGAGGATGGGGAGTTATGGCTGCAGATTCATGCTCGAAGCATGGAATAATTCTTGAACAGCTAAATGAGAAAGCTTTTGAAAAAATAAATAATTTGCTACCGCCTTTTTGGTCGAAAGGAAATCCAATTGATACAGTTGCATCCCTAAATTTAAACACAATCAGAGACATAATAGAAATTATTTTACAGGAAATGCCTGTAGTTGAGGCAATCTTTCTATTAGGGATTGGAGGATTTTCATTCCTAGCTAATTTAGCTAAAGAATCCCCATTAATTCCGGATGAACAAAAGATTAGTTTGGATTTCATTTCTAAAGCTGAAATTAAGCTTTTTCAAGAAATAATTAGACTATCACAGGAATATTGCAAACCAATTTTTATCACCACATTATTGACATCCCAAAATTCCCCAGCAGTTAATTATCTTTCAGATCAAGATTATCCTATATTCCCTTCTCCAGAGCGTATGGTTCATGCTTTTCGATATATAGTTAACTATTTCAAATGGAGACAACGAATTTGAAATTTAGTAAAACAAATTCATAAAAAATCTTCAAATTTAAAGTTTTTCGAGAAAAGTAGCAACTAGATAAATTTTTGTAAGAATCTAATTGGACAAAGGAATTTAAAACCGATAATTGAATTATAAAGTTCCTTTTATTTCAAAATAAGTGGGACACGAGAATTTTAAACTAAATTTCACTTTGGGAGTATCACCTATTTAATAGTCAGAGGTCTTTTCATGGAGTACAAAAATCTAATTGTAAAGACAGAGGATAATATTACAACCATAATTATTAATAGAGAAAAAGCCCTGAATGCTCTAAATTTAGAAACCATTGAGGAATTGATTTTTTGCCTTAATGATATCAAAAAATCATCTGATACTAGAGTGGTGATTTTAAAGGGTGCTGGTACTAAAGCATTCGTAGCTGGAGCTGATATCACTGCATTTAAAAACAAAACTCCAGTTACCATTCGTAATCTCGTTTTAAATCTTCAAGCTGTAATCAACATGCTAGAGGATCTTCCAATGCCAGTAATTGCAGCAATAAACGGTTATTGTTTAGGAGGAGGTTTAGAATTAGCGATGGGAGCTGATATTAGGATTGCTAGTGAAACAGCTATCCTTGGTCAACCAGAGATTAAATTAGGGCTTATTCCAGGTGCCGGAGGAACTCAGCGGTTATCAAGAATTGTAGGGACAGGAATCGCTAAGGAATTGATATTTACTGGTAATAATATTAATGCAAAGAGAGCTTATGAAGTTAATCTTGTAAACAAAGTTGTTCCCCAAGAAGAATTGGATTCAGTTGTTCAAAAACTCGCTGAAAATTTGGCTGAAGGACCTTCGTTTGCTTTAAATATGGCAAAAGAAGCTGTAAATCGAGGTACACAAATGGCCATATCTGATGCAGTTAGAATGGAGTTAGAACTTTTTGCTCTGTGCTTTGCACATAATGATATGAAAGAAGGTGTGGATGCCTTTTTAAATAAAAGAAAGCCCGAATTTGGAAAATAGGTCGATGAACTCCTAATGGGTACCTATATCCCTCTTTTGAGAGATTATGAATTACAGCTTTTTAAAAAGTTTAAACCGCAAATTTTATCAAGAAAAACCCCGATTATCGCTATTGGAGGATTTTCGGGAACGGGTAAGGATACTGTAGCTAGATTTGTGCATGAGTTTTTCCTTAAACAGCATGCTATGGATTTGAAAATTACAGGAGCTGGAGAGTTTGTTAGAAAAATTGCAATAGAATCAGGCTGGGAAGAGAAAAGATTAGACGAATTTATGAATCATATCAAAGAAACGCAGGATAAACAGTTTGCTGAAAAAGTTGATATTGAGATAGAGAAACACGCTTTAAAAACAGCTTTATTAGAAGGAGGAATATTTGTAGGAAGAATGGCTCCATTTGCTATCGGACAAAATGGACTCACAATCTGGCTTGAGGTGGCAGCAAAAGTAATAGCTTACAGAATTTCACATGACCCAACTAGAGCGGAATTTAACATGGATCAAGAGGAATTAGTAAAGCGTATTAAGCATCGTGATAAGACTGATGGTACTCGTTTGGAAAGAATTTACAAAATTTCCTTTCGTGATAAGAAAAATTTTGATTTAACTCTTCGTAACGAAGGTTATTCATTCTTAGAACTACGAAAAAAGATTGAGGATCTTTTAACTATTAAATTTCCCCCGAATCCTCTTATATAATCTTAGATCGGTATTTATTCAGACCAAACCCAGCCACATTTGGTACATTTATAATATGTCGTTGTTTCCCATTCTTCTTTCCTACGGTCTTCTGCTTCCCAATATCTAGCTTCGTTATTATTACATCTAGGACAACCAACTTTGGTAATAGGACGGATATCGAAGTCTTCTTCAATAACGGTTAGAAGATCTTTCTCTGTGTGTTTTATTTTACTAGAAATCTGATAAGAGGAATCTCTAAATTTCTCTTTCGACTCTTTCTTACAAATTTTACAGACTAAGGTGATTTTTCCAGAACCATTTCTTTCAGGAACTAGTAATGATCCGCAATTTTCACAAAAACTTACCATAGAAAACACTACCAGTATAAATAATCAAGATGAGAAATTTATTCTCTGAACTCCTTATTTCTTTTCTCCTTAAATCTCTAAATACGATAGTAGATCTTACTAAATATTATCTAAGGGCGGGAGAAGGGATTCTATATACTCCTTTTTTCTTTTCTTCTTGTAATCCCAATCCCCCTTTTAAACTTTTAAATTCGGGAATAGGATCAATGAATTATTATAGGAAAGGTAAAACTGGTAGCTTGATAGATCTATAATTTACTCATTTATAGGGGATCTGGTGGTATGAATGATTTCTGAGAATATTCTCAAAATTCTATCGGAATTAAAAGACCAAAGAGAAGTAGAAATTAAGATAGAAGAAGCTGGGGAGCATATTCCCATGATTAAAAGGTCTTTGGCCATTACTCCTGAAGAGGGACAATTCCTTTTTAATCTTGTAATTGCTACCCAAGCTAAAACCATCATAGAGATAGGAACATCATTTGGTTATTCCACAATATGGTTGGGAGCTGCTGCAAAACCAAATGGAGGGAAAGTCATCACATATGAATTAATTGAGGAGAAAGCTCGTATTGCCCGTCTTAATTTAAGGAAAGCAGAATTAGAGGATTATGTTGAAATAATAACTTCGAATGCATTCTTAGAGATTCCAAAACTTGAAAAAAGGATTGATATAGTTTTCTTAGACGCGGATAAGCAAGATTACATTAATTTCATTGAATTACTACTTCCAAAGCTTAAGATTGGAGGAATTATATTATCTGATAATATTCTCGACTGTCCTCATATTCACAAAGAAAATCCAGAAGTATGCGAGGATTTGGTAGATTATTTTCAACGTCTAACAAATTGCTCTAGTGTAACCATTCCTTTTTTACCGAATGGACTAGAAATGACGATCAAACTCTCTGATTAATCTGGTTCGGTTCCACTAATATACCTGGGTCTTTTATCAAATATATGATTACATTTTTAGTGTTTTGTAAATAAGTTGAAAGTTCTGTTTTAAGACAATTAGATACAAAATTGCCCTCTGGATTAAGAGCTTTAATTCTAAAAACCCTCTGGAGTATGTTTTTATCCATCTCTGTTATCACACTCAAGTTTCCTTCCCCAACATCCTTAATTATACGAAGAAGATCCACTGGTTTCTGATTTCCTATTTTAAAACTATCCACTGAACAATAAGTATTAATACAATACTTCAACGCTTCTTCAATTGATAACGATTCACAACTCAACATAGCTTCGTAATAAGCTTGATTTCCATGTCCTTCAGTGCACGGGGCTAATACTATAATTTTACCTCTTCCATCTTTTCGGACAGCATGCCAACCAGCATGAAAAGCTTTACCCGTCTGATATAAATTCAACCCCAGATTACCAGGACTGATAATAACAATATCTCCTTCTGATTTAACAGGGACAACACGGAGCTCTCTTAATGGTTCTTTAGCAAGATGATGCAGAGCTAATAGATCTCCAGCTTGTAGATAAACAATCTGATTGTTATTAACAATAGTATCAATACCAAAAATTATATGATCTTTGGTTAACAATGAAACAATTTCTTTCATATCTTCAATGACTGGATTTCCATCAGTTACCCCAAGCTTGATACTTTCTTTGAATCCAATTTGAAGATCAAACATCATTGGATGATTATACTGAATTGTTTTCCTTCCTGCGACCCCAGGGCATAATGATTTTACAGTCCCTGCTTGTCCCGCAAACCAGTGATACTCTGAATCAGTTAATGGTACGATTAATCCTGCATCCAAAACATACTTATTAATATAAATGGGCGTACCACGACTCGTTTGTCCAACGTACTCTATATTTTTGTCACAATTGTGCAATTCAATTAATTTTTTCACTTTATGAAAAAAGGGAAGGCCAATTACTTTAGTTGCAATTTGATCTAAGGTGGGCATTGAGTGAGTTCCATTTGCAACCATGATCATAACTTGAGAGCTTACTCCAAGTTCATTGAGGTAATTTAATAATATTGGAAGCAAAATTTTAGTGTGAATATTTGGTCGAGTAATATCATCAACGATTATCACGAGTTTTTTAGCTGTTCCAATCACAGTTGAATGAATTAAATCCTTGAAAGAGTTTTTGAATCCTATTGGGGAATTAAGGACACGATAAAACTCTTGCTGCATGTTCTCACTGTTTATCAGGGATTTGTATTCTATAGGTTCTAATAATTTCACAGTTCCTGAAAAAGAGGGTAAAAAATCCGTAATTTTCTGGTCGCCATAGAATAACACAAAGCTGTTTAGACCCTTCACTGACTGAGTTCACCTTGGATGTAATGCGGCTTTTTCACTTGAAAAAACACACAAAGAGGAAAAATTATGAATGTTTCGCTCATAAGAATTAGAGAGATTTTGGCCAATTTTTCTGTAATCTTGTAATTCGATTGTAATATTGTAGCTTACATTGTAAATACGATAACAATAAATAATCCATTTCAACGATATGGGCGTGACTGTATATGCCCATATTCGGTCAACGAAGGCATTAATAGGATTTTAATAAGAAAATTTAAAGGTGTCTCGCCAAATGACGAGTATTGCAGAAAGAATTTTGAAGGAACACCTCATAGAGGGTACTTACGAAAAGGGTAAAGAGATCGGAATTCGAATCGATCATACACTTACTCAAGATGCAACGGGAACAATGGCTTATCTCCAATTCGAAGCCATGAAACTCGAAAAGGTAAGAACAGAATTATCTGTAAGTGTTGTAGATCATAACACTCTTCAAACCGATTTCAAAAACCCAGATGATCACCGCTACCTCCAGAGTGTAGCGAAAAAGTATGGAATAAAATTTTCTAGGCCAGGAAATGGTATCTGTCATCAGGTCTTTTTAGAACGATTCAGCGCCCCTGGAAAAACTTTAATCGGCTCTGACTCTCATACTCCTACAGCAGGTGGGATGGGGCAAATTGCTATTGGGGCAGGTGGACTTGATGTGGCAGTAGCAATGGGAGGTGGCCCATTTTATATAAAAACGCCCAAAATCATCGGAGTTAAGCTATTAGGATCTCTTCCCTCATATGTAACTGCAAAAGATGTTATATTAGAAATATTAAGAAGGATTGGAGTTAAAGGAGGAGTTGGAAGCATTTTGGAGTACTTTGGACCAGGTATAAAAACATTAAGTGTTCCTGAAAGAGCTACAATTACAAACATGGGAGCAGAAACAGGCGCAACAACATCAATTTTCCCATCCGATGAAATCACACGTTCTTTTTTAAAACTCCAAAAACGCGAAGATCTCTGGATAGAGATTCCCGAAGGATTAGAAAAAGATTATGATGAAATAATTGAAATTAATCTCTCAAGCTTAGAACCTCTTGTTGCTAAACCACACTCTCCTGGTAATGTAGTTCCATTATCAGAATTATATGGCAAAAAAGTAGACCAAGTAGCAATAGGTTCATGCACTAACAGTTCACTAAAAGATATGTTAATCGTGGCCGCACTGCTAAAGGGACGTAAAATCTCGAATGAAACTGTTCTTGGAATTTCGCCTGGTTCTCGACAGGTACTAGCATATCTTGCACAAAGTGGAGGATTAACTGACATGATTTCAGCAGGCGCTAGAATTTTAGAATCAGCCTGCGGACCATGTATAGGAATGGGATTTGCTCCAAATTCAAATGGTGTTTCAGTTCGGACATTTAATCGGAATTTCTTTGGTCGAAGTGGGGTAGACAGTGCAGAAATATATTTAGTTAGCCCCGAAGTAGCTGTTGCGGCAGCAGTATTTGGTGAATTCACAGATCCAAAAAACCTTGGGGATTATCCCAATATTACTTTTCCAAGTACAATTGAGATTGATGATTCAATGATTTTAGAACCCGCTTCTGATCCCAAAGAGGTCGAAATCATTCGTGGACCAAACATTGCCCCACTACCAGATTTTTCACCAATGCCAGACAATATTACTAATATTCGAGTATTAATCAAAGTGGAAGATGATATCACAACTGATCACATTATGCCTGCAGGCGCAGAAATTCTTCCATTACGTTCTAATCTTCCCGAGATCTCCAAATATGTTTTTAAACAGGTAGATGAAGATTTTCCATCCCGAGCTTTGGAAGCAAAAGAAAATGGTGGAGGAATTATCATTGGAGGAGATAATTACGGCCAAGGTTCTTCAAGAGAACATGCAGCTCTAGCTCCAATGTACCTAGGTATCAAGGCGGTCCTCACTAAAAGTTTTGCTCGGATACATAAGGATAATTTAGTAAACTTCGGAATTCTACCATTAACGTTTCTTAATCCTCGAGATTTTGATCAAATTAAACCAAATGACATTTTGAATATCATGGGAATTAGAAGGGCATTGATGAGCAATAACAATAAAATCATAGTGCATAATGTAACTCAGAACTCAGATTATGAGGCTAATTTTGATTTTCTTTCTAAAAGGGAAAGAGAGATCATAATTGCTGGCGGAAAATTAACCCACACCGTGCAACACAACTTATAATCTTAATTTATCCTTTTGTTTTGAAAAGTAAAGAATTAAAAATGAATTTAAAATGGAAAAATAAACCAAGGAGGAACCTTTTTGGCTCAGAAAAGTATTTACGAATATGATGCAAAAAAATTGCTTGCATCTCAGTTAATCAAGTATTTTCCAACGTATGAGTACCATAGCAAATTACTTGTAATTACTCCGGATACAAACCTTGATGATCTTGCAAATAGAAATCCGTGGCTTAAAAATGAAAAATTAGCAGCAAAACCAGATCAATTATTTGGTAAACGAGGTAAAGCAGGCTTGCTTTTACTAAATGCTAATTTCGAAGGACTAAAAGCCTTTGTGAAAGAAAAAATTGGTAAAGAGTTAGAAGTAGGAAATACAAAAGGTATATTAGAGAGAATTTTAGTAGAACCCTTTGTACCTCACTCCAAGGAGTATTATATATCTTTCACATCTGATAGAAATAATGACATCATTCATTTCAGTTTTCAAGGTGGAATTTACGTTGAGGAAAACTGGGATAAAGTAACGCATGTATCTATTCCAATTGGTACAGATATTAATTCATTTAATGTAACAAATAAACTTCCCAATCTTGGAGATTTAACTGATGTCTTAATTCCATTTATTAAAGGGTTATTTCAGGTCTATGTTGATCAAGACTTCGCTTTTCTTGAAATAAATCCTTTTGCTATAACAGATGATAAAAAAATTGTCCCTTTAGATCTCAAAGCAAAGCTAGATGATACTGCCTCTTTTCTACATCAAGATACTTGGGGAAACCTTGCTTCTCCTGTTCAATTCCCGCCTGCTTTTGGACAAAAAATGTCGAAAGAAGAGGAATTCATTCAATCAATCGATGAACAGACTGGTGCTTCTTTAAAACTTCGAATATTGAACAGAGATGCCCGCATTTGGACAATGGTGGCGGGAGGAGGAGCATCAGTTATTTATACTGATACAATAGTCGATTTAGGATATGGAAATCAACTAGCGAATTATGGAGAATATAGTGGTGATCCAAGTCGTGAACATACTGAGATGTATGCAAAGACAATAATAGATCTAATAACTGAAAAACCAGATCCACAAGGGAAACCTAAGATTCTCATAATCGGTGGAGGAATCGCTAATTTTACTGATGTCAAAGCGACGTTCACAGGAATAGTATCTGCAATCAGGAAGTCTGCTGAACAATTAAAAAAGGCGAATGTGAAAATCTATGTTCGTCGAGGTGGACCAAATGAAAAAGAAGGATTAGAACTAATGAAACAAGTGGGTAAAGAAGTAGGTGTTCCTATCAAAGTATTTGATAGATATACGCACATGACTCGAATTGTTCCACTGGCCTTAGAGGAGATTTGAACGGAGTAGATTTTTATGGAAGACTATGAATTATTTGATAGGAATACAAAAGCTATTATTTATGGCCTTCAAGCAAATGCCATTCAACGTATGCTTGATTTTGATTTTGTTTCTAAACGAAACACACCATCTGTTGCAGCTATTATTCGACCAACACAAGATGGAGCAATTGGATATCATAAGGTTTTTTGGGGGAGCAAAGAAATCGTTATCCCAATCTACAAGAAATTAAATTTAGCAATGAAAAACCACGCTGATGCTGATGTGATAATAAATTTCTCTTCTTTCCGATCAGCCTACTCAACTAGTAAAGAAGCATTAGAATCAGAAACCATCCGTACATTAGTAATTATTGCTGAAGGTATACCAGAACGGCAAAGTCGAGATTTAGTTCGAATTGCAAAGAGTAAAAATAAAATGATAATTGGACCAGCCACTGTTGGAGGAATAAAAGCTGGAGCATTCAAAATCGGTAATACTGCAGGAACAATAGAAAATATTGTTCTTTCAAAATTATATCGACCAGGTTCAGTGGGATTTGTTTCAAAATCTGGTGGATTAAGTAACGAGATGTACTTTACAGTTTCTCAAAACACAGATGGAATTTATGAAGGAATTGCTATCGGAGGAGATAGATATCCTGGTGCTACTCTACTAGAACACCTTCTTCGATTCGAAGCGAATCCAAAAATTAAGATGTTAGTATGTTTGGGAGAAATCGGGGGACTTGATGAATGGAATATTGTCGAAGCTGTCAAAGATAGGAAAATAACGAAACCTCTCGTGTTATGGGTTACAGGAACTGCAGCAAAAATTTTACCCAAAGGTCTACAATTTGGACATGCTGGAGCTATGGCGGGAAGTGAAAAAGAAACAGCAGATGCAAAAAATAAAGCCCTTAGGGAAGTTGGAGTTATCGTACCAAATTCCTATGATGATTTTGGTGATAAAATAAAAGAAACATTTGAAAAACTCCAAGTAGAGGGAAAAATTGATCCTATAGAAGATTTCGAACCTCCATCTCTTCCGATGGACTATACAATGGCAAATAAACTTGGATTAGTGAGAAGACCAACTGATGTAGTTGTTACAATTTCTGACGATCGAGGTGACGTTCCACTGTTTTCAGGAGTGGGATTAGACACCATTATTGAAAAAAATATGTCTTTAGGATATGTTATAGGTTTACTTTGGTTCAAAAAGAAATTACCCGATTTTGCACAAGATTATATTGAAATGGTCGTAAAGCTAACAGCTGATCATGGACCAGCTGTTAGTGGAGCCCATAATGCAATAATCACGGCCCGAGCGGGTAAGGATCTAATGTCCTCACTCACATCAGGTATTCTTACAATAGGTCCACGGTTCGGCGGAGCAATATCCGATGCAGCAAGGTACTTCAAAGAAGCCCGAGATAAAGGAATGCATCCACAAGAATTCATTGATCATATGAAAACTGTCATTCAAATAAATATTCCTGGGATTGGTCACAGAATAAAATCTGTTAATAATCCTGATGTAAGGGTTAAACTATTGAAGGAATTTGTGTTCACCAGGTTTCCTAAACATCCTTATCTGGATTTTGCTCTGGAAGTCGAAAAACTAACTACGCAAAAAAGGAATAATTTGATATTAAATGTTGATGGATGTATCGGAATATGCTTCCTTGATTTAATGGAAAATCTAGATTTAACTGAAGAAGAAAAGCAAGATGTCATTGACGCAGAGATACTCAACGGATTATTTGTCCTTGGACGATCTATAGGTATGATGGGGCATATCTTTGATCAAAAACGTCAGCGCGCTGGTTTATATCGACAACCATGGGATGAAATCCTCTTCGCAGATTAATTCTCCCCTTTTTTGTGTAATAAAACCAAATAAGTTAATTAAAATTATAGCGTGATAAAAATGTCTGAAGAATTAGTTCAGAAAGGTTCCAAACATTTCGAAAAATTGATTCGAGAACAACTCGAAAGAGTACGACTATTAAAATCTGAACCAGACTGGATCAATTATCAGTCTCTTGACAAGATTATAATTGGTGCAGCTGGTGGAGATGGAATAGGACCTGAGATCACTAAACATGCAATAAAAATCCTTAATTTTCTCTTAGAGGATGAAATTAACTCTGGAAAAGTAGAAATCCGTGAAATTAAAGGATTAACCATTGAAAAACGTGCAGAAGTGATGAAAGCTATTCCAGATGATGTTTTAGCTGAAATCAAGAAATGCCATGTACTTTTAAAAGGCCCTACAACAACACCTTGGAAAGGAAGCCCATGGCCTAATATCGAAAGCGCAAATGTCGCAATGAGAAGAGAGCTAGATCTTTTCGCGAATGTTAGACCAGTTAAAGTTCCTGAAAAAGGAATTGATTGGATGTTCTACCGAGAGAATACAGAGGGGGAATATGTTTTAGGTTCAAAGGGGATCGCAATTACTGAAGATCTTACTTTTGATTTTAAAGTTATTACTATGCAAGGATCTGAACGAATAATAAGAGCTGCTTTCGAATATGCCAAAAAGAACAGTATAAATAAGATCACAGTTGTAACCAAGGCGAATGTTGTCAAAACTACTGATGGAAAATTCTTAGAAATGGCAGAAAGAGTATCTAAAGATTATCCAGAAGTTAAATGGGACGATTGGTACATTGATATAATGACAGCAAAGTTGATTGATCCAGAACGTCAAAGTTCCTTTAAAGTTCTTGTTATGCCTAATCTTTATGGTGATATCTTAACTGATGAAGCTGCACAAATTCAAGGTGGAGTGGGCACAGCTGGCTCCGCAAATATCGGTAAACGTTATGCAATGTTTGAAGCTATTCATGGTTCAGCCTTGAAAATGATTGATGAAGGACGTCAAATCTATGCTGACCCATCAAGCATTATTAAAGCTGCTGCACTACTACTAAATCATATAGGCTTTGTTGAAAAGGCCAAAAAATTGGAAATGGCCTTGGATATTTGTGCAGAATTCGAAAAGAAGATTAAAATCACTGGAAGAGATACTGGAGCAACAGGAGAAGAATTTGGGAAATATATTATGGATACAATTATGGATCCTAAACTCGAGGAGAAATGGAGTTCATATAAATAATTCTTTTCTCTTCCTTTTTTATTCTATTATCTCTTCAAGTGTAAATATACAGGTTTTTCCCTTCCCTGAGGCACATAAAGGATCTTCAGCCATGATGAATTTTTTTCCTAAAACTTTAGAAGCAAATCCACTCCAAAGATGTCCTAAAAACTGACAAAATTGTATATTCTTCCCTTCTTTTCCTCGTCCACAAATTTCAACATTACCATAGAAAAGAAGCTCATCAATCTGCTCTACTGGAATTAGTCCTATGCCTTTTAAAATCTGGTGATTTTTGAGATCAGGATATTCTAGTTTCAAATTATCTACCATTAGTTCCCCAATCCTCTGAGCTACGTCAATTGATTTATCACTACCCTGGAGATGAATAAATAAAACCTCTAGTATTTTAAGGGGGTAATCTGCTATATCTTTTCTGTTCAATAAGTCTGGTTGGATTTCTTCTGTAACTTCCCGAGTAGCTTCAATTAAAAATCGCGTTGCTTCTTCAACCCGCACACTGGTACCTAGTATGGGTTCTAAAAGTGCTCCTGCTGACAATGTAACCCTCTGTTCTTTATCTTTAGTCTCTACTGTTTTTATGGATTCAGCAAAAACATCTTCAGCAGCACGGAATTGGATTTCGTAAGAAAATCTGGGAGGTAATAAATCATCATTCACAAATTTGACTTCCACAGCGGTTTGTAGAAAAGCATAACCCAAGCCTTTAACTATAGCTAAAATCAATAATGCGACTAATTCTTCTTCTTTTGCGGATTTTGGTTTCCAAATTCGGCTTTTCCCAAGAAGAAATCGTCCTAACCGAATATCTTCCGACCATTCTATCTCACATGGAGAAAAACCCAATGATGCCATAAATAGCTTGGCTTGGCTGATAGGATTATCTGTAGAACTTAATGTAAAACTTGACTTTACGAGATCATCAATTGTACTTTCTAGAAATTTTTTTGCAGATTTACTATCAGATTTATTCATTAACTCACTAGAAATATGTAATAGAGCCAACGTAAGAAATCGTTTGATTCGAACTCCAGCGATCGCTTCGGAATGACTTGTACGAGATGTATCTGACATTAATAAACCTCCTGATCAGGTAGAACGTAAATTCTCCTGTTGTAGAATGCAAACCTCTACTTAAACTATATTCTACTAGAAATTTGAATAAGATGTTTTTTAAATCATTTGAATAAACATCGAATTGCTATTGATATTTTCTGAAATATAATAAATATTACTAACGTGAGATAGTTTCGATGAGTCGGTTCATTCGTTTCTTCAAGAAGATTTTTCAACCGCCAGAACTTACCCATGAAGCTGCTCAAGAAGCAGAGAAAAGAAAAAAAATTGCTCAACAAATCACTGATGATGAGATCTATATTCAGACTGTTCGAAATGCATTGAAAGTACCAGATGCAACATTAGCGGATAGATTAACATTTGCCTTCTCCTCCCTCCCCGAGGTGATGACAAATTTTGATTACGCCAAAAATTTGTTTTTAGATATCATTGAATTTCTCTGCGCCAATGATGAAATAACATCGGAGGAAATTGAGTTTTATAAAAATACTTTAGAAGGTATTCATTCATTTGAAGAGATCATGATGTTGGCTTAGGGAAAGGAGAATTTTATTCCTTTAATTGAATTTTATCCCGATTACTCTCAATGAGCAGTTTTGCCATATTTTCAAAGGTTTCTTGAATATGATCCCCTGTTTTTGCACTAGTTTCAAAAAAATTAACCATTCCTAGAGAGATTTTTGCTCTTTCCCCGTCTTCTAGACTTATTTCGCGTTCAGAAAAGAGATCACTTTTATTGCCAACAAGATACGTCCTTGCTTCTGGTGAATATTTCATCAATTGTTCGATCCATAATGGAAGCTTCTCTAATGTATCTTTTCTTGTGAGATCGTAAACGAGTAAAGCGCCTGATACACCTTGGAAAAACACACGTCCAACTTGTGAGGAACGAGCATGCCCTCCTATATCCCAAATCTGAAGTCCAACTCTATATTGTCGTCCATATAAAGAGAGATTTACGCTTTTAACTAAAAAATTGGCACCAATGGTTGCCATATAATCGCCTGGAAATCTATCCTCGACATATCGTAGTACCATGCTACTTTTGCCTACTCTATATTCCCCAAGAAGAAGAATCTTAGCTAGGTAGTTATATTGGATAGTACTCATTTTTTAAATCGCCTAGGATCTTATATTACATAAAAGAAAACTTAATCTATTGATAACTTATTGATAATAGGGAGTAAAAAAAGGTTGCCACAATGCAGGTTAATACTTAATTAAATTAAATGATTAGGTTCAATATCCCTGTTTGAGAGGAAAATTACATTAGTATTAATAAGTTAACAGTTCATTAATTCGATATCAAATAAATAATCTAAAAAAATCCTCAAAGAAAAGCTCACTTATACTAAAAATATATGAGAACATGTGGATTGAATAGCAAAATGACAATATTTCAGATAATAAACATCTTTCTTCATATTTATCATAGATCAAACAACAAATTTTCATTTATCATTTAACTAGGGACGTAATATGTGTCAATTCTTTAGAAAAGTGAAAGAAATTAAAAATTTAACTCACCGAGTTTCAAAATCGAACACAAATGTCATAGTTTGCCCAGTATGTCTCCAAAATTCATTGAGTATTCTTCCAAATACATTTTTAGGTATATTAGCGCCAAGAACCTATATTTGTCACAATTGTGAATACCAAGGACCAATATTTGCTGAAATGGAGATTGAGGAGTATGAAAGAATGAAAAATATGTCAATCTAGGACTTATAGAAGGTTCTTTTATGTCTGAAAGTATTAGAATTCTCAAAGAATTAATAAAATTAAATTCAGAAAATCCTCCAGGAATTACTCGCGAGAATATTCTTTGGATTAAAAAATGGGCTGATGAAAATAAAATTAGAAGTGAAATCCATTGGTTGGATGAATTTAAAGGAAATATAGTATTATCCTATGGTGAAAAAAAATATACCATTGTCTTATGCGGACACTTAGATACTGTTCCAGCAGGTGAAAGAAAAAACTGGCAAAATGATCCATTTGAACCAATGGAATTAGATAATTATATCCTCGGTCGAGGTTCCGCAGATATGAAAGGAGGGGTAGCAGCGTGCTTAGGTGCACTAAAAAAAATTAAAGAAACTATTCCTGAAGACCAGATGAAATTCAAAATCCTATTTCTTGGAACCTCAGATGAGGAAGTTGGATTAGGAGGGGCTAAAGCGGCAATAAGCAGAGGATTAATGGAATTTGCGGTATTTTTGATAGTAACTGAACCAACCTCACTCAAGATTGGCATCATAGAGAAAGGAGTCCTATGGTTAAAGATCCTGTGTCATGGACAGTCAGCTCATGGATCTACACCTGAAAAAGGAGTGAATGCCATCGAAAATCTCATTAAAATCTTCCCTATTTTATATTCCGAACTTCCTAATCTAGAAAATGAAATCTTAGGAACTAGTACCCTAAATATTGGCTTAATTCAAGGAGGAACAAGCGCAAACGTGGTCCCAGAGAAAGCAGAAATTCATTGCGATTATAGATTAATTCCTCCAATTAATCCCAATGAATTTGCTACACAAATCCATGAGAAAATTTCTGAATTTTCTAAGGGGAAAAATGTTAGATTTGAGACAATTATCATGCAAACTATGCCTACGGTTAGTACATCAGTAGATAATCTATTTGTTAAAAAACTAATGGAAATGACGAATAACAAAACTCCTATAGGATTAAATTATGCAACTGATGCAGCAATATTGGCAAAGGAGGTACCATTTGTAATTTTTGGACCTGGAGATCCCAAAGCAATCCATGTCACTAATGAGAGAGTTTCAATAAAAGAAGTGGAATATACGGAGAAAATTTTAGTTAAATTCTTGAACGCAATATTGAAAGAAAATTAAATAATGAAGAAAACTTGTTCAAGCTTTAAAAATATTCCAGATACCTGCGCCAATTATCATCAAACACCCAAGAGGAATAGGGAAAAAATTCTCTTCAACTCCTCCACCAATAAAGGTAAGGTTCGTGATATTTCCCCATATTAAAAAAACAGCCATCAATGCAATAGTACCTGATAAGAGGAAAGCAGTACCCGAAAATTTTGGTATATTTTGTTTTATTAATCCAAAAATCAATCCAAGTATTGTTAAAAGTAGAGAGATTCCGAATATTAATCCAGAAAGACTTAATGTGTTAGATGAAAAGTTTCCGGGATAGATACCGACAGCAAAAATATTCAAATAGAAATCTATCAGTTCAGATCCTTGGGAAATATTATCAGGTTGTATAAACCAATTAATATTAAAAAAATGTATGCTTGAATCTCCTATTGAACCAATACCAATTGAAGTTTCAAAAAATCCCCAAATGTAGATATAACTAGCTCCTAAAATCATTGAGGTTGATTCAGTTCCAGTCCAAACAAGAAGAAAAGAGGGGATGATAAAACCAATTGCTGCAAAGATTAAACCTATAATAGCTGTAGATTTTTTGGGCATTATAATTTCACCAATTAAATAAATCATTATTTCAAATGCATAATAAATTCTTCTTGTTCTTTTGTCTCAATAGCAAATGGATTTACATTTCTGATCATATTAATAGCTTTTATTGGATCTTGATTATCTAAAAGTACTAACAACGATGCCAAAATCGTTCCTGTACGGCCTTGACCAGCGGAACAATGAATAAGAAGCGGAAAGTTGGGTCTCATTTCTTGACAATAATTATAAAATTCAAGGATTTGCTCTAAATCTTCATGAGATGGAGGTGAAAAATCCGCAATTGGAATATGGCAGAAAGGTACATCCAAAAGTAGTGAAATCTCTTCAGATAGAGGTTCGGACTCTAAGCAGATTAATCCTCCCCACTCAAAGCATTTAAGAAAAGGAAAGTCCTCTATCGAGGGAGAATTTGAACCTGCGAACCTTTTTTTGTCTATCCAATATAAAAGCAATAACGAAACACCAGTACAATCTCATTCAATGTTGAAAGATAAACAAATGGATTGTAGTACTCTTTGTTTCGATTAATAATATGTCTATTGGTTATATTAGATGAGATTACCTTAATTCCCGAAGAACCTGCAGAAAGAGAAAAAAGTATTAAGTACGCAAAAAATCGCAATTGATAGTTTTGCGATTATTATTAGGGAAAAAAAGTGAATAAAGACGACTTTTCATTTTTAACGGACTCTGGATTTCTAGTTTTGTTTGTTTTCCTTACGTTAATTGCTACTGCGCAGATAGCACTTGAACAGCAGTTCAGAATGAGTTTGATTGAGCCTTTTTTAGTCTTAAATCTCTCTCTTCTTGAATCTTTGGGGCTTCTTTTACCTGTATTTGCAAGCTTTTATTTTTTCTTATATAATCGCAACATTAGAGAGACTGAATGGCTTCCTCCTAGAAAATGGATCTTCATTTTTGTAATCTTCTATTTAGCCATAATTTTTATCCCCATACCTGAACCAGTAGAGAATATAATTGTACCAGATTCTAATACAACAACTAGCTTGCTTCCAGGAACTACAACACCTGTTACTACGAGCACAATTATAACCTCAACCACTAATACTGGAAATTCAGATCCGACTACTAATGAAATGCCTAGTTTCAGTCTTTTAGAGAATTTTCGAAATATCATCTTATTTGGTATATTATTGTTGCCTATTATCTTGATTTTTATAATTCAGCGACGATCGGATGAAAAAATTTTTCCTGTAGACGAGGGATCAGGAAAGTCGGAAGTAAAAGAAAAAACTCAATATTCTACGAGGTCTATCTTAGAATGTTATTATCAAGCATCAACAGCCCTTGAAGAAAGAGGTGCAGAGACATCTGATAGTCTCACACCTACTGAATTTGACACTGACGTTAAAGAAAAAGATTTAACCCGGCCCAACAATATTGATGGATTAACGGAATTATTTGAAGAAGCGAAATTTTCCATTCATATAATAACAGATGATCAGGTGGCATTAGCAAAAAAATTAGCAGGTAATATCCTTTTTCCCTCGGGTGAACCAGAGGATATAAATTTAGAGACAAATGATTCGGAAAAGAAAGAAAGAGAGGAAATGGATGAATATTAATTCTGTTGTAAAACCTGTTTTTGAATTATTATTCACATTTATTCTCGCGACTTTATTTTTGGTTGCTGCTAGAGCTATTCACTCACATTGGTTGAAAGGTTATCTTGTTAATGAAGAGCCCGAAAACTTTACAAGAGGAAAATCTGAGTACAATGCCCCTCCAAGGCCACATAGTAAGACTTTTTCTAATTTTTTTCAACTTTCATTAATGTCAACTCCCCATAGACAAAGACAATTAGCTCTACTCTTATCTCAGCTTATCAAAGAACAATTTAGCTTGAAAAACAATTTGAAGGAAGTTGAAATATCAGAAAGTTTACGATTGCTACTAAAAGATCCAAATAAATGGATTGATGATCAATATAATCAAATTTCTAGATCAATCCGATCAGAACGACGTTATACATCGGATTATCTGCGCGATGAGTTTTACCAGATACTCTCAGAGGTTGAACGGATTATAGATATTCCTTTAGTATTTGATATGGAGTAAAAAATAATGATAATTGAACAAACAGCAGAATTAAGCGATCGCATCTTAAAAGAGATCGGAAATCACATAATTGGCAAGGATACTACTTTAAGACTAGTTATGACTGCATTTTTAGCAGATGGCCATGTTTTATTTGAAGATTATCCAGGTTTAGCAAAAACTATGATTTGTAGAGCGTTTGCGAGGGCTCTTGGATGTGAATTCAAGAGAATTCAGTTTACTCCAGATCTTCTACCACAGGATTTAACAGGTTCGGAAATATTTAATCAGAAAACTAATGATTTTCAATTTAAGAGAGGACCAATATTTTCTGATATAATACTTGCTGATGAAATAAACCGAGCGACTCCTAAGACACAAAGTGCCCTACTTGAAGCGATGGCGGAATACCAAGTAACTGTTGGTGGAACTACCTATCAACTAACAGGAGATACAAAACCCTTTCTTGTAGTGGCTACACAAAATCCCCTTGAGTTAGAGGGAACTTTTGCGCTTCCTGAAGCGCAAATTGATCGCTTTCTTGCCAAAATTAAAATCGGATATCCCTCAACACAAGCTGAACGCCAAATATTAACAAATCGTATTAATAGGCAGAAAAAAATGTTTGATTTTAAGCGTATTACCGATCGAGAAACATTTTGGAATATGCAGCAATCAGTTGAAAAGGTCCATGTGTCAGATGAGATAAAAGAATATATAGTGGCAATAGTTCAAAAAACAAGAGATATGCCTCAAGTAAAAGTAGGTTCATCACCTAGAGGATCTTTAGATCTAATGGCATTGGCACGAGCAAATGCAATGATAAACAAAAGGGATTATGTAATTCCTCAAGATGTAAAAGATTTAGCTGCGAGTGCATTAGCTCATAGACTGGTTTTAGAAATTGGATCTTGGCTTTCTGGAACTTCAGCTGACTTATTAATTGAAAAAGTATTATCTGAGGTAAAAACACCAAGGAAAGAATAACCTTAGTTTTGGAGGATTATAACTGGAACAACAAACTCGTCTTTTAGGGCTTCTAAATTTTAGCTTCCTCCTTTTAATTGCTTCAGTAATTTTACATATTTGGATTATAGCAGGATTAGTACTTCCTCTGACCATCATTTTCTTCTTTTCACTTAGTACCTCAGAAATCCCACAGGAGCTGGAAATTAAAAGATGGATCTCAAGAAACCGAACTGAAGAAAATGGAGAACTTATTTACGTTAAACTCACGGTTCAAAACAAAGGAAAAAGAATTCCAATTTTAGAAATAGTTGATAAAACACCAGAATATTGTACTATTCACGAAGGATCTAATCATTGGATAATAGAACTAAAAGAGGGAGAAAACGTATCGTTCAAATATGCTATTAGATGTCATAAACGAGGGCGATATATTTTGGGGCCAGCCGTCATAAAAAGCTCTGATACCTTTTTTCTTCATTCGTATGTCCGAGAGTATCAAATTCATAATTCTTTTGCCGTTGTACCTGCTCTTTTAAAACTAAAAACGCTCCCAGTCATACGACAACGTCTACTACCAGAAACGGGGAATATTCCTAGCCTTGTGTATAAGGGACGGGATTTTGATTTTCAAGGTGTTCGTGAATACCAAGAAGGAGATGAATTTAGAGCTATAAATTGGAGAGTGACTGCGAAATATAATATACTAGCTACTAATGAATATGCATTTGATCAAGCAGCGAGAATGTTCATAATTTTTGATCATACAACCTCTACTAAACGTGTACTAGAGGAAGGAGTTATGGCTGCGCTATCAACGGCTGAATATTTGATTTCTCAACGTAATAAAGTTGGTTTCATTGCTATTGGTGAATTTGTAGAGGAAATCCCCGCAGCTCCAGGAAAACGGCAACTCTTACGCATAAATGAATTTCTAATAGATACACGCTGTTCTTACCCATCACATGATGAGGTTTTTAATATTAGACTTCATAAAAGATTATTACCTTCAATACCCCCAAATTCACAGATATTTCTTATCAGTCCTTTATATAATAGAATAATGATCGATTTTCTTCAGAACTTGGCAAAAAAGGGTCATGAAATAACTATGTTGATACCAAGGTTAGAGGATGATAAGGAAACGACCGAAATAGCATCAAAAGCTACTAGCTTAGCAAACGCACTCTTAACGTTAGATAGAGCATATGTAATGAGGCAGATATCTAAATTGGGCATTACTCAGATATTTTGGTATCCTTTTGGACCAAAGTATGAAACCATTAAGGTAAGGAGAACAAAATGAGGCTGAAACCAATAATTTGGATCATTCAATTGGTAATGGAGCTAATCTTTCTGATTTTTTCGTTCGTGCCTCTTATATTGGCACTTCAGCTTATTTATTCGCAAGTATTTCAAACATACTCTGTTTTTTACTTACTGCTTATGTTATTGTTTTTCCTATTAGGATTAATTGCCATTTATGGCATCTTTACACTGAAACTAGGATTAAGAATTTATAGTACTATTTATTTCTCATTAGGAATTATTTTTGGATTGAATAGCATATACATTAGTGTTCTTGGAGTTGTTTTATGTTGGTTATTTTTTGAGACTTGGCACATTGTCGCTAAATATCGACAGTTGGACGAAGAATACACAGAGTATCCAGATGATAGCTGGGAAAGAACCAGTTTGTTCCATCTATTCCAAACGCAGCTTTTATCTTTAGGATTCTTAGCATGGATTACCATTTCAGTTTCATGGGGGATTTTAATTCTCACCAGTACTTTCTTCATTGAAGTGGGTATGGAGAGAGGTTTTGGTACTCTAGGCATATCTATAACTTTCGCAATGTTTTTACTTCTATTCTTAGTTCAAAAATATCTCTCCCCGAGAAAATCATAATCATGTTAATCTTTTGTTGCCTAAATTAAAATTTGATCTGCAGTTACAATCAATACTTTTTCTTTTCTCATATGAGATAAAGCGTTTGAAACACTACCTGGGGGAGCATTAACAGGTTTAGTGAGATCAGCAACCAAAACAACATCAAATCCCAAGGATTTAGCATCAATAGCTGTAAAATAAACACAATAATCGAGGGCTAAACCGCAAAGAAAAATCCTTGTTATTCCCATAGCATCTAAAAACGCCTGTAAACCTGTATCAGTTACTTTATCGTTTTCTAGAAAGGCTGAATAGGAATCAACAGTAGGATGGAAACCCTTACGCAAAATAAGACTTGCACTCTCAATATTGGCTAACCCTGGTGCTAAAGAAGCTCCTGGTGTTTCTTGAATACAATGATCGGGCCATAAAATAGGCCCTATACCAGGTGTTTCAATTGGATCTCCTGGATTCTTATCAGGATACGAACTAGCAAAAGACTTGTGGCTAGGCGGATGCCAATCTTGAGTAAAAATAACAGGATTGCCATCTTCAATAAATTTAGATGTGAGATTATTTATTCCTGGAATTATCATATCACCCTCATTCACAGCTAATGCTCCTCCAGGTAAAAAATCATTCTGCATATCAATAACAATTAGCCCATCAGTTTGTTCTAATTTGATAAGACCAGTAAGTTTAATATCCTGTATCTCCATTTCACTCACATTGACTGCATCAATGAAAATTAAATTCCCGAATATCTTCAAAAAACTTTCTTTTAATTTTCCTTTAAGAGTAAATAGAATATTCTTTAAATTCCTCTAAATAATTATGGATGGCTATAAAATGTTTTATACCAAAAATAGAGGCCTTTTCACAGACCTTTATGAATTAACGATGAGTCAAGGATATTTCAATCTTAAAATTAAACAAGAGGCAACATTTGATCTTTTTTTTAGATCTAATCCTTTTTCAGGAGGATATAGCATTGCAAGTGGAATTTCTCTAGCATTAGAATATTTAAAAAATTTCCAATTCAATGATGAAGAAATAACTTACTTGAGAAGTCAGAATCTTTTTACTGAAGATTTTTTAGATTATTTAAGAGAAATCCAATTCACTGGATCTGTTACTGGAGTAGAAGAAGGAACTGTAGTTTTTCCGTCAGTTCCATTAATTACTGTAACTGCTCCAATTATAGAAGCACAATTGGTAGAAACTGCGCTTTTAAATATCATTAATTATTCAACTTTAATATCTACTAAAGCTGCAAGAATTGTACAAGCTGCAGGAGGAGGAAGTGTTATAGAATTTGGATTAAGACGAGCACAAGGTGATAGTGCTTATATTGGGGTGAGAGCAGCATTAATTGGGGGTTGCAAAGGAACATCATTTGTACAAGCAGGAAAAATTTGGAATTGTCCAATTGTTGGTACTCAAGCGCATTCCTGGGTACAAGCTTTTAATTCAGAAATCACTGCTTTTTCGTCTTATGCTAATGTTTTCCCAGAAACATGCTTGTTATTGATAGATACATATGATGTATTAAATTCAGGATTACCAAATGCCATTAAAACAGCAAAAATGTTGCGAAACAAAGGAAAGGAGCTAGTTGGTGTTAGAATTGATTCAGGAGATCTAGCGTATTTATCACTCGAGGTCTATAAGGTTTTTAAGCGAGAAGGTTTCCCCAATATCACAATAGTCCTTTCAAATGAGTTGGATGAATTCACAATTAATTCAATAGTCCAACAAATCCGGGAAAAGGGGATTAGTAATTCCAAGAATCAAAAAATATGCGAAGAAACAATCTCACATTTGTCTTATGGAGTAGGAACCAAATTAATAACTGGTAACAAGGATGGTGCTTTGGGAGGAGTATATAAACTCGTCGCTTTGGGCAATAAACCGAAAATAAAAGTTAGTGAAAATGTAAGCAAGACAATAAATCCAGGGAAAAAATGTGTCTGGAGAATTACAGATAGTAATGGAAAACTGCTTGCTGATGTAATGGCATTATCAGAGGAATCGACTCCGAGAAGTGGAGATAGAATATATCATCCGATTGATCAATTTAAATCTTTTGAATTAGCATCTGATATTATTATTAATCCTCTTCATAGATTATTTATGAAGAATGGAGTACTATCAATCGATGAGCAGTTTTTTGATTGGAAAAATGCTCAAAAACGTACAGAAAATGATTTGAAACTACTTGATTCAACCTATAAGAGATTACTCAATCCTCACGTATATAAAGTGAGTCTTACAGAGAAATTATTCAATTTAAAAGCAAAATTAATCCAGAAATACACAGATGCGTTGAGATAATTGAAAAAAGGATGAATTTTCGTATTATTTCTTAAAATAGAGTAGTGATTTTCATATTTTATCGAGTAACCATTATATATGTAGGGGGATTATTTTTAAAATGCATTATTATTTAATCCTTGCACTATTACTCACTCTAACTTGAACCTAGAGGGATCTCGCGTGCCTTTGTACAAAATATGTTTATTAGGAGACGGCGGTGTCGGAAAAACCAGTCTAAGGGAACGATTTTTAGGGAAAGGATTCCAATCTGGGTATATTTTGACAATAGGGGCAGATTTTGCTGTACAGAATTTAGATATAGATGGAATTCAATATAAATTCCAAATCTGGGATCTTGCAGGACAACAAAGGTTTTCAGCAGTAAGAGCACTTTATTATAAGGGTTCTCATGGGGCTATCTTAGTCTTTGATAGGACTAGGCCGGAATCATTGTACAATCTCGAAAATTGGAAACATGAATTATTTCTTAATGTTGGAAGAGAGATTCCTTATATCATTCTAGGCAATAAAAGTGACCTTGAGAATGCAATAGATTCCACAGAAGTAGAAAGATTTGTACAAAAATCAGAAAATGAGGTAAGTGATATTCAGTTTAAGATCAAATTTTTAAATACTTCAGCCAAATCTGGTCTCAATGTTACTGAAGCATTTCAAACACTAGGACGTAGTATCAAAGATTATATTATAGAATATAAAAAATTAAAAAACAGGTGATTGGGGTAAATTAAATAATTAAGTTCCTTCGAGTGTATTTTTTACTTCGAGAGGAGACTTTAAAATCTTCATTTCTCTCGATAACCTTTTTAAATTACTAATATCAATTTTTCTAATTTTTAAAGACAATTTTTCACCAGACACAAAACTTTCTGGGTACATCTGTTCGCATTCTTTACAGCCAACGCAATATTTTGGATCGAAACTCACTTTGGTTCTGGGTTCCTGTTTTAAAGCTCCATACTTACATATGTCAATATTTATAACCTGTGACTTGTCCAACTGAATCATACGAACAGGGAGATTGGTAAGAATAATTTGCTCCAATCCATCGGTAGGAACTCCTATTATACGTTTACCTGACTTTAAACGCCCACATATTAAATTAGTAATAAAAGTATCGCAAATACCGTTAACAACTTTGGCCACAGTATTACTAGTCATTGGACTAATTATTATAGTAGTATTCCTTCTATTAGCTAAAGATATAGCCATTGAAAACGCAGGATCAGGTTCTATTACGGAATAGGGAAGTTTGGCTTCTTCAAGAATTCTTTGTACATTATATTTCATTACGTCTAATCCCGAAAATAGAAAAATAGTTGATTTATAGTTCAAAGGATTTGATTTTAAATCCCAGAAAAATCCATATCGATTAGCTACCATCGCTCCTGCTTGAGAAAATATGACGCATAAAGGGACGCTATTTGATATCAAGTCTTTAATAACCTGGTAATTTTCTTTAAAAAAATGTCCTCCTCCAGTATAACACCAGATAATGACATGAACTGATTCATCTGTTAAAAAAGATGGTAAATTAGGAGTTCTTGACACACTAAATCCCAATCTACCAGATTAAACATAGGGATTTAGATATTTTCTTCCACATTTTCAATATTACATTCTGGACCTAATTGAACTGATTTTCCACTGACTAATTTCGCAGTAACTCCTTCGAGATACACACTCCCTTTGGCCTGAATAGTAGTTACTTTTAGTTTTCCGCCACGATTGTTCTGTTCAATATGAACATCACCCCCAGAAATCAAATCACCTTCAATTGTAGATTTTGAGTTTAATTCCGAGGTAAATAATTCTTCACATTCTATATTTTTACCAATGTGATAGCTACCATTAATTTCTATTTCCTTGCAAAATATAGATCCATCGCTTTTGTAGGATCCGCTGATATTAATATTTGAGCTCGTTAGATTTCCATCTATGTTACCAGAACCAGATATTGCTACCTTTTCTTCCGCTGAAACATGTCCTTCAACTTTACAGGAACCTGAACTTATAAATTTGGAACAATTAATCGAACCTGCTGCTACAACTGATCCTGAAGAGATTAATGATTGAGTGGTTAAATCTCCTGGTAATGATGCAGAACCACTAACCTTGATCTCATCATCTGATATTTTACCTGATCCAGAGATTTTGATTGTACCGCCCCTCCAACCTTCTATTCGTCCTGATCCAGATACAGAGATATATGACTGAGTAATTTTAGCTGAACCAGATACAGAGACATAGGATAAATCTGTTAAAAAGCCATTTTGTTTTAGCAATTCAATTTCCTGTTTTAATTTTGATTCATATTTCTCTTTCATTTCATTATATTCAGCCTCGGAGATTTCATTATTAGCCAATCGAATATCTAATGATTTAATTAAGGTTTTCAAATCTTCTACTTCTTTATTAGACATATCTATCATCTCATACGGATTTTAATGAGTCATATCTGTTAAAACTTCTTCTGACTCTATTATCATAAGAGCTAGTTAAATAATATTCTAAAAAATTGAGTTATTTGTCTCAGCTACTCAGTTAAAGAGTTAAACCCATGGGTTTATTTACCCTAAAATTCATTTATGAAGATAAGTAAAAACAGTGATTAAAACTAATAAGGTAAAAGGATTTGGATTTAACTCGAATTAAAGATCATTAAATGACATAATATTAGAAAATCTACTATAAAAATCTGAATGATATTTAATGGGAATCATCAATGTCTAAGGAATTAGAGAGACGGATTGGAAATATGCTCAAATTGATTGCAGATCCGACTCGTAGAAAAATTCTCGAACTATTATCAGATGAACCAACAAATCCTCAAGATCTAGCAGATCAACTTTCTATTTCTAGACCCGCAATTGAGAAACACCTCAAACAGCTCGTTACAAATTATTTATGCGAAAGAAGAGTCGAACCATTCCCTTCTCCCCATTACGTCTACTTCATATCTATTCCTGGAATTGAGCTAATCGATAATGTAAAAAATTCTATATTCACATTCTTTCAATCCATGAATGGAATCATTGAAGCAGAGATTGAACAACTAGAGAGAGATTTTGTTTTGGGTATAATTAGTAGGAAAGAATATGATGTGCGAAAACCAAATTTGTTGAAAAAACAAGAAGAGTTAATTTCACTTCAATTACACCGTCTTTGGATAGAAGAAGCAAAATTACTAATTAATGAACACCAGAAAGAAAAGGAAGAAACAAGTTCAATTTAGAGAGTATACTACTTAATATGCAATAATTTGAATAAGCTTTGAAGAGACCTTGATATCTCAGTCCTATAAACTTGAAAGATTAATGGTTGGGATTCAGCCACTGGGGGAGGTTGCGATGGAGATTTTATTTCCATAACATCGAGATAGCGATTATAAACTATTATAGCAGCCATATTAATTTCCGAAGGATATTCCAATGCAACCCTATCTTCGTTTAATCGAACATTGACTGTACCTAAGTACATTTTTGCTGAAGAAGATATAGCATCGGATATCATCATTACTAATTCTCCACTATCGCTCAATTGGGATAGAGAAGATTTGAATTTAGAAATTGGATCCTTACCACCCCGAATTGGTCTGTAATAAGAATCTATTGGAGTAAGGATTCGATCTAACTCAATTCCACGTTTGGTTCGATGACCATTAATTTGAATGGAAATATCTTCTTGAAAAACTTCGACCTCAGTTCTGTCCACATCACTCATGGCATGGGTTCGTTTAGATGGAATAGGAAAAAGAAAAGTTGCTTCAGAAAGTAAGATTTCAGTAATCCAAACCCTTTCTTTTGAAATTATTGCGGTATTCATTGTTGCAGGATCTTGTAAAAATAAAATATCTGGTTTTTTCATCCCAGTGACTGCTGAAAGACTTGTAGATCGCTTCCCTCCTACTTTATCTATCAGAGTTTGTAGAATTGCTGGTATGATGACATTATCTTGATATTGAATGTTATTAAAGTCATCTATACTGATTGGATCTTCATAAGGGACATTATATGCGTGGTGAATCCATACATCGGCATTTACAGCAAATCTACTGCGGAGATTTTCCAGTAATGACTTTCTCCCAGGAAAAGAGAGATCCTCTCTTGGTTCATCGATATTATGAGGATTTTCATGCTTGGGATCATGTGTCATTAAAAATCAACACAGTTTCGAAATTAGATGCTATGAAGTTCGTAATTTCATTATTTAAAACTTGATAACATATTCTGGTGAAAAAGTTGCGATTTGTCTTCCAAGTTCATATTTATCAACAAGTGGAATAATGTCTTCGGGAACTCTATAACCATACTCAAGTGCCTCAATATCTTGAATTAATAATTTACTTTGAACATCTGAATCAAACAACTCAAAAAAAATCTGATTTTCATAATAAACTGATCTAACTTTCTTATGTGGATAAAAAAGTTTATATCCTCCGCCATGGGGCATGATATTAGCTCTACGAATGAAATTCAAGTGATTTAGTTCTTTAGCTTTATCGATCTCTTTTTGGTTCCAAAATTGATCTTTAATATTTTCTAATCCCTCATATAAATAAATCGAGGAGTATCCATTAAATCCTAATGGAAATAGTGAGAGATTAGATGATCCAGATTTACTTTGAGTATTATAAAGGCCTAATCGCATAACATAATATTCACCTTCAACAAAATACCCCTGATGAGTAGGATTAGAAACGCAATAAACATTTTCCTCACCAAAAAGCTCATTTGCAATAGATGTGCGCTTTGCTTTGCTATATTGTTCCACTGATTTAAAATATTCAAGATATTCAGATACAGATTTGCCCTCTAAACCTGCAGCTTTTCCTAAAGGTGTCTCAATTGTTATAAAATCATTTGGTTCCCAGTAACTTAATTTATTTTTCTCAGTTTGCTGAGAAGAATGAATTAAAACATATTTTCCAGGTAAAAGAATTTTCTGATAAGTATCGTAATATAAATGGTCAAGTTGGAGTAAATCGATGAAATGATTTGACTTCCAAACATCCCATTTACCTCTTTTGTCACCTATGGGCACTCCATGCATTTTCATATGATTTAATTTCTTTATAAGACTTTCACGGTTGGGAAGCTCATCAATACGATATAATCCAAATCCACAAGCATTAGGATGTAAAAGAGAAGGAAAAATATATTTTTTAGTAGCGATAACGCAACCATAACCAACACCTTCGTCAAAACGTGTTTTATTTCTGGTAGTACTGCCATCAGGACCGAAAATTACTATTAAGTCTTCTGGATCCTCTCCCAAATCATCATAAAAAAGCTTCATTTTAGTATAACCAATGGACATAACCTCCATTGCCAAAAGACAGGTTAAATCGTTAGTTGCCCATGAGTATATAGATGATTTTGAATCCTCCAAAAGCTTACTTATATTAAATTTGTTTTTCATTGATTTTCTACCAAAATTCTAGAAATTTGAATTTTTATAGGTTAGATAATTCATGTACTTAAAAAACTTCAGTCGTGTCTCAGCAAGATCGTTGGAAGGCTTTAAATGACTTGAAAATAAACCCAAGGACATAGAAAAACGAAATGATTTTTCCAATCCTGTTTTTAATAACCTTGTGCTGATCCATCTTTTCTTGGATCAGAACCGGCACAGAAGCTATAATTATCTGGATCATATTTAATCATTTGACCTCCACCAAAATTTGTACCAACACAATCGACAATTGAATGGCCTCTTTTTCTTAATTTTGCTCTAATCCCAATTTCTATGGGATCCTCAATAGCTAAAGTATTATTAGATTGTTCATGATGGAATCTTGGGCTGGATAACGCTGCTTGGGGATCGAAATCAAATAAAATTGCATTTAAGAAGACCTGAGCTTGCCCTTGAGGTT
This sequence comes from Candidatus Heimdallarchaeota archaeon, assembly GCA_011364965.1. GTDB lineage: Archaea > Asgardarchaeota > Heimdallarchaeia > Hodarchaeales > Hodarchaeaceae > Hodarchaeum. Next base: position 243,067 of record RDOB01000002.1, on the reverse strand, counting down.
GATGATGACCTCCCATTACTCCAAAGGAATAAAGAAGATCTCCATTGGTAGATGTTATCATTCCTGGGATAATTGTATGAAAAGGACGTTTTCTTGGAGAATATTGGTTAGGATGACCCTTTTCCAAGGTAAATCCTGCGCCACGATTCTGAAAACTAATGCCTGTTTCTGGATCTACCACCCCTGACCCAAATCCATAAAATAAGGAATTAATAAACGATATTGCATATCCATCATTATCTGCTGCGGTAAGATAAACAGTATCTTGACCTAATTCCAGAGGGAATGGAATGTCTTTAGCTGCTCGCAATGGATTAATTTGACTGGCACGAGTTTGGAAATATTCCTCTGATAGTAAATCAGAAATGGATTTTTTCATGGTTTTGGGATCGGAGAGATGAGCATAAGCGTCTGAAAACGCCATTTTTTTAGCTTCAACTAATATATGAAAGTAGTCAACAGAATTATGAGAATACCTTCCGATATCTAGTTCTTCTACAATCCCTAGTATGAGTTGAGTTACAATACCTTGTCCATTAGGACCATGTTCCCAAAGAATATGATCATAACATTCTAATGAAATAGGATTAGTCCATTCAGCCTCGAACTGGGATAGATCTGAAGAGCTAAAGAAGCCATTTTGCTCTTTCATGAAGTTAATTATACGTTCAGCGATTTCACCTTTATAAAATGCATCCACTCCATCATTAGAAATTGTTATGAATGTTTTTGCCAATGCTGGTTGTTTAAATATTTCTCCTACATTTGGTGCTCGTTCTTCTCCTATTAAATAATTTTTTTTGGCTCCTTCGTGCATTAATAACTTAGGTACTAGTTCTTCCCAAACCTGAGCTATCAATGGGCTAACTGGATATCCATTTTGAGCATAATGAATAGCAGGCTTAAAAAGCTCTTTCCACGATAATTTTCCATATTTTTCGTGAATCTTCCACCATGCACTTACTGCTCCTGGAATCGTGATCGGAAGTACACCTGTTAATGGAATCTGATCAAGTCCTAGCTCTTCAGAAAGATAAGAATACGTCAGATTGGAAGGAGCCCAACCAGATCCGTTGATTGCTCGAGGAATTTTATTATCTGGCTCATATATCAACGCAAAAGCATCCCCTCCAACACCAGTTGAAAATGGTTCAACTACATTTAGAATCGCGGCCATTGCGATGGCAGCATCACAAGCACTACCTCCAGATTGTAACATATGAATACCTGCGGTGCTTGCTAACGGTTGAGAAGAGGCAACTATACCATTCAATGCATGTACAGATGACCTCCCAGATTGAGGTCTACGCCAAAAATTAACACTCATTAGTTTAATCCTTCTGTTATAATAAATTTGTTATTTATTGTATTTTTCAAACCAATTAATGATCTTATTTATCCGATCAATAATATGCCTTGGCTCACCACTCCTAGATAACTCATGACCATCCCTTGGATATCTAATTAGTTCAATTGTTTTTCCATAACGCTTTCCAAGCCAGAAAAATTGTTCAGCTGTCACAATCGGTACACGAAAGTCGTTTTCAGAATGAATTATAAGAAGAGGGGTTTCAATATTACGAATATGAGCCATGGGTTGATCATTCCATATCCTTTGATAATGATCGAGTAATTCCCCTTTATATTGTAGCTCAAACCAAATTGCTATATCCGTTGTCATGCCAAATGCAAAGAACTCATAAACTCCTCTTTGACTAACTGCTGCTTTAAATCGATTTGTTTGGGTTACCAACCAAGCGGTCATATACCCACCATAACTACCACCTGTAACAACCAAACGATTTGGATTAAGGAATTGATAATCTTTCAAAGCAATGTTTAAACCCATTAAGATATCGTTAGCAGGTAAATTTCCCCAATTCGCTTGTACACTACCTCTAAACTCAAAACCATATCCATCGGATCCTCTAGGATTACAAAAAACTACTGCATAACCCTTAGAAACGAGGCAATTCCATTCATGCCACATTGTTAACTCATGAGGAGTCCACATTGCAGCAGGCCCACCATGAATCTCTAAAGCGACCGGGAGTTTAGTAATACCGTCATGATTATCTGGAGTTAATATCCAACCTTGAAATTGAACTCCATCATGTTCAAAATTAAATTCATGAGATTTATAAAGACTATGGTTTTCCAAATATTCTTTATTAGCATTTGTAATTCGTTCTTCCTCAGATCCATCCACATTAGACCAAAAGATGTCACTGGGATATGTTACATGCGAAGCTGAAAAAGCAATTTTCTTCCCCCCGACAGAAAATGAATTGATATTACGCTCACCTTCTACGACTAAAGTAACAACATGTGTTTCAATATCAATTTTATAAATATTTATTTTACCATTAACAGGGCTTAAAAAAAACAACGTTTTCTCATCAAACCAACGAGATGATACGGAAGACCTTGGATAATTTTCTGTTAAACACATTGCTTTATTTGATTCGTCTAAATCCACGAGAAAAATCTGAGTGTCGTCATATACAATTTTTTCTTCCCGAATTCCCTCAAAAGATAAATACCTACCATCAGGTGAGATATGTACATCATGAATCCATCCATATGCATCAAGTAGATAATTCATTTCCATTGGTTCTTTTAGGTTAACTTTGAATAATTCCTGAGTTAAAGATATACTTGGATCGGCTTTATATCGAAATACATACAAATATTCTCCATTATCGTTAAAAGTACCTAAGGTGTAATGAAATCCAAATTCACCAGCATGAATTATTTTGGGTTTTTCACCTTTTTTTCCAGCATTAAAACCTTGTAGTTGGACGATAAAAGGCTGCGAATAACGCCCGTCCAAATAGGAAGTTAGTTCACGACAATATGCATCTTTAATAACTCTAGGATCGATTTTCATTTCTTCTCTTTGCTTCATACGAGATTCGAATACCGTAAATTCCACAGGGTCTGTAACAAATGAGGGAGAAATATCTTTTTCAGGATTTTGAATTTTTTCAAGTTCTTCCTCATTTACACGTGCAAGAACATGAATAGAGTTATTAGTTGGGCTCCAGTTAAATCCCTGAATTCCTTTGGGAAATTTTGTGATTTGAAATGCCTCTCCACCATTCACAGGCATGATATAGAGTTGCATACCCATTTCTGACCGAGAAGAAAGAAAAGCAAGGTACTCCCCAGATGGAGAAAACTGCGGAGCTGTATCAAGATGAGTTCCTGAAGTGAATTGCATATAATCTTCTGAAGCACTCGTTTTTATATAAAGGGCGCCTCTATAAGTATTTTTTTTCTCATTCACTGATTTTATGGAGAAAATTAATTTTCCTCCATCAGGTGAGAGTGCAGGAGAATTAGGAAAATAAAGCTTAACGAAATCTTCTGCTTGAATACTCTTAGAATTAGTCATAGACATGATTTATTACAATCCTTATAGTATTAAATTATTATACAGTGAATATCTAGTTCAATTTTGACAGAGATTAAAAGGATAATTTTGTTTAATAGTATTGAAATGAAACTTTATACAAAGGATCAAAAACCAATAATAATTATATTTACTCTCTTAATTTCGTTAACATTAACCATTTTGAATTTCATTCTCTTTTTAACTTCAAAAAATTTCTCAGAAAGGTTATTTTTTTTATTAGGATGTATTACGTTTATCTCAATATCATTTGGCGCTCACCTGTGGGGACAAAAGCATTATACTGCTAAAAAAAACGCGAATAACGATAAATTAAGTTAATAAATCATAAATTGGATTCACGGTTCTTCAACCATCTTTCTCTAGTCCCATTTAAATTCTCTATCCGAGGTATACACTCTCCTTTCGAATGAAAATAAAGAATCACACCATTCGGATCCCGTACGGTAGAATATCTATCATCAACAATACTTTCCCCACAAACAAAACAAATCATTCTTTGTACTTGTTTTTCAACCACAACAGATAATCTAGGAATATTGTCTGAAGATTTTTGCACTGGATTGCTATTTCTTACTTTATCTATTAAGTCGCGTATTGAAGTAGATGTGCTCTCAAAATCCTCAATATCAAACTGCACAGAATCGATAATTTGCTTTTTTAAGGCCAAACGATTAGCTTCTGGAATATCCAGTGAAAATAAGGGACAAGATAGAAAGTGACACTGAGTTTCGATATTCCAGTACGAACATTGTGCTCTATTACGATAGAGACATGATTCTGCAATCATCTTAAACTCATTCATTATTATCTTCAAAATTACGGATTGAACTTAAGGATTTTTCGAGTAATGCTTTTTTTCACCAGATTTTGCCTTGAATAATACTTTAACTTTACCCATTTTATTGGTGGAAAGGAAATGTTTTTGAAAACAGCTGACTTTAATATTATAAAAAATTAAGGTGTTAATATGTCTGAAAACAACCTTTTACTACGTTTAGAAAAGATAAATTTTCAGATCACACCTAGTGCTTTGCAGGTTCTAGAGAATAGCCATATACCTGCGAAGGAAATCATTAAGGATATCAAAAAATATTGGAAGTCTGATAAGAAAGTTATAACAGTTAAAGAAGCTGTTGATTTCATGTTGGAATCTTCTAAATTCTCAAAGATCGCAAAAGAAGTCAAACAAGAGATAAAAACACGAAAAAAACCTGAAGAAATGCCCAAGAAATTATTTAAAACCTATAATATGCTAAAAAAGCTGAATCATGAGATCACAGCGGGAGAGGTTGCAAGATATACCCGTAGAAAAGGAAAAACGGAATTGATCTACTTATATGAACTTGTAGAACTTGGATACGTTGAAAAAATACGGTTTGAGGATAGAAAACCGCGTTTTAAGATTCGTTAAAGAGAATGATGAGCACCCTGAATAGGTCGAATTTCCTTTTTAATTAACAGCAAATCGGAATTAAAATAATAGAGATAAGGAGTAGTAAGTTCAAGATCAAAATCCATAATTTGAGTTGGACTAAATCCCTCAATAAACATAATTAAAGATCGTAAACTGTTACCATGTCCCACCATTAAGACATTTTTGCCCTGTCGGAGGTAGGGATAAATATATTTTTTGAGATAAGGAACCGTTCGGTTCATACAATCTTTCAGGCTTTCCCCTTCTTCTCCTGGAGGTTTTATGTCAAAACTCCGCCTCCATATACGAACCTGTTCTTCTCCATATTTTTGCTTGAGTTCAGCTTTATTCAATCCCTGTAAAGCTCCATAATGCCTCTCATTCAAGCGATCACTTCTAATTACTGGAATCTTTATCTGAAGATAGTTTAGAATCAATTGCAGTGATTCATTTGCTCGTTTTAAATCAGAGGTAAATGCTGCTTCAAATGAAAGATCTTTTATTTGTTTTGCTGCTTGAATTGAGTCTTTTCTCCCACGTTCTGTTAAAGAAACATCAGTCCACCCTGTAAAAAGATTTAAGTTATTCCAAACAGACTCTCCATGACGAATTATACATAAAAGAGATACCAAAATAATCAACTTGTGTTCACGAAGGATAAAATCTTTGATAATAAATTAGATAAATATTTGGTTTAGAAAAAACCAATGGCTTTAAATTCAGAAGATTGTTAAATAATTCGTAAGAGTTTCTCATTTAAAGGATTGGGTTATTTATCATGTATAAACTGGTTTTACTACGTCACGGGGAATCAACATGGAATAAAGAGGGATTATTCACAGGTTGGACTGATGTGGATCTATCAGAGAGGGGAATAGAGGAAGCAAAGGCATCAGCTAAAGCGTTATTATCGGAAGGATTCACTTTTAACATTGCTTATACAAGTGTCCTGAAGCGTGCTATTCGTACGTTATGGATTGTTCTAGATGAAATGGATTTGATGTGGATTCCTGTAGAAAGGTCGTGGCGTTTGAATGAGAGGCATTATGGAGCTTTACAGGGATTAAATAAAGCGGAAACTGCTGCAAAACATGGAGAAGATCAAGTACTTATATGGAGACGAAGTTATGATATTAGACCGCCAGCACTTGCTGAAACAGATATACAATATCCTGGAATAGATCCAAAGTATAAAAATCTTGCTAAAAAGGATATTCCACTCACAGAATGTTTACAAGACACCGTAGCTCGTGTTCTACCATATTGGTTTGATGAAATTGTTCCTACTATTAAAACTGGCAAGAAAGTACTAATTTCAGCGCACGGAAATAGTTTACGTGCTTTAGTAAAGCACTTAGATAATGTACCTAACGATGAAATTTTAAAATTGAATATTCCAACGGGTATTCCACTTGTATATGAATTGAATAAAGAGATCAAACCTCTCAAACACTACTATCTCGGAGATCCTGAATTAGTGAAACTAGCAATGAAAAAGGTAGCAGATCAAGGAAAGGTAAAAAAATAACCAATTATTAGATTAACAATTAACCTTGGAGATAAGTCTTAATGGCGAATTTTCTACAGTTTTTTCTTATTCTCTTTCCCTTTTTACTTGCAATTTTTCTATTGGTTGTCAAACGCTGGAAAGCAGATACAACAGGATTATTAGTTTTTATTATGATTGCTATTCTTGCTTTTTATTGGTCAACATCTCTAGAATCAATAATAGTAATCTCTTTGGCTGGAATAATTGACTCTTTCAAGATTACACTCATGGTAGGGGCATCAATTCTTATGATTACTTATATGTCAGAATCTGGAGCTTTAAAAAGAATAATAGTTTTTATTAAAACATTAAGAGGTACACATCAAGCTTGGCAAATACTATTCCTAAATTTTGGTCTAGGATGTTTTTTTGTTGCCATTGGAGCAACACCAGTTTCCATACTTCCCCCAATAATGCTCGCTCTTGGTTTTCCACCTGTAATTGCAGTTGCACTCCCAGCGATTGGATATGATCCTTTGACTACATATGCGCTACTAGCAATACCTGCGGTTGTATTTACTGGAGAGCTGAGCTCTTTGGCTTCATCTGGCATACTAGTTCAGCAAGCGCCGACTTTACAAGAAGTAGGGGTATATTTCAGTATATATATGCCTATTATATCCACGGGAATCGCAGTTGCCATGCTTTTCATTGCAGGAGGGAAAAAAATGATAAAGGAACCATTATCATTAGTGATTGCGTTATTGTCTGGTACTACTGCTGGAGTGATGGCTATTATTGTCAATTATCTCGGTTTGGTTACCTTAACTGGTATTGTCTCTGGATTAGCAGTTATGGTAGTTCTAGGCATATATGCTAAAATTCTGGGCTTTAAGATGATTGATAGATCATCACTTAGCCCAAATGATATAGAAATCGAAAAATCAATGTCCTTACTTCGCGCGTGTTCTCCTTGGATTCTTCTTGTCTTTTTTGCTATCATCACAAACTTCATTCCTCCAGTTTTCGACTTTCTTTTCTCTGAATTATATTTCCCTATCACTATTGGCGAATTTGTTATTAAGACACGCATTCTTTGGCAAGCTTATACTTGGGTGATTGTTTCTCTCATTATTTCATTTATTTTCTTACCCTCGGATAAAAAAACCTTGACAATGACCCTAACTCGTTTTAAATCTCGTGGATTTCGTCCTATGACATCCGCTGCTATCTTCTTTGCTGTTGCTTGGCTTTTAAATCAGTCCGCACCAAATAATCCCAGTTTGAATATGGTTTCTATATTATCAGATTTCACTTCCACCAACTTCGGTACTATTTTTCCATTCCTTGTTCCTTTCATTGGCTTTTTTGGGGGATTTGTATCTGGTAGTGAGGCTTCCTCCATTGTTATGTTTACAAAGTATCATGTAAAAACTAGTAATACGCTTGGAATTGATCCAATTACAGTTGGAACCTCAAACGGAGTTGCAGGGGGCTTAGCTAGTGTCATTACTCCAGCAAAAGTACAAAATGCCGCAGCTACGATTGATGAAATTGGAATTGAGGGAAAAGTGATATCCAAGACAATATTTATCGCCATAATGATGATTTTGGTTCTCTCAATTCTAACAGTGATCTGGGCTCCCGCTTTTCCAGAAATAAATGAAGTAATGATATTTATCTTATGTATCAGCTACCTAATATTGACTATAAGCTTATTTGTCTTTTCTTTCATAAGGCAAAATGGGATTTAAAATAGATGTCTTTGCGCGAAAATAGATTTTTATTAGGGATATTGTTCCCTATTATCTACGAAATTGGTTTAATTGAAGCTTATTTATTAATTTTACCAGGAAATGCTCCCCCTCCCTTTAATCTTATCCCAGCAATTATTTTGCTATTTCCTGCCTTTATGTTTTATGTTTATAGTCCATATATCCTTTTTAATTTATCTAGAGCTCAAGAACGTTATTTAGAAGCACTGAAAAGCGATCTGGATGAAATATTCCTCCTTAAACAGATCGATCTTGAACCGAATACAAAAGAGTCTCTGAGAACAAATATTCAAGCTATTCTCCTTCCTCAACTAAAGAATATATTTAGAAGGGGATATATTGATGCATATTTCACACGTAGTGAATCTTCAGAAGATAAAATGCTGTCCTTCTCAGAGACCTTACTTCTTTTTTCAACAACTTATGGAATAATCAATATCGGAAATCTATTCACTATTATATATTTACACTTTAATTCGATTGATCTTGATTTCATATACATTGATAGAATAATTAATCCCGTTAATGTAGCCTTTTTTGGTATCCTCTTTTTAATCTTTATTGGTGTCACTGCATTCTCATTTAATCATTCTAGAAATCAGCTTGCAGTTCTAATTAGCAAAACCAGCTATAACCTGTCATATACTACCTACGCAGATGATATAAGAATTAAAACTAGGCAAGTTGAGCTGGATTCTATTCGAAAATTTCCTCTGGCTGATAAAATCGGTAATAAGCTAGCAGCTAATTGGGATTTGGTATCCAGGTTGTATTCAGATTTAATTGAGTCTCATATAACTGAGGAATTAAGAGAGTACTCCAAACGAGAAGTAGCGAGGGCTTTAGTCCAAGAGCAGTATTCAAATTTACTTGAACAATTGGATCTTGCAGAAGATAAGCGGAAAGAATTAGAATTACAATTCTATTTGGGACAAGGTGTATCAGATGCTATTGATGATTTGGTTTCAAGTGAGGAAGAAACAGAATCCATAAAGCTAGATGTATTATATACAAGAAAGAAATTAGAAAACTGGGACGAAATCTCTCTTGATGAGCAAATATCTACATTTCTGTTTTTATGGAGATCAGTTGAAAGTCTTTTCCGTAATATTCTTTGGAAGCATGAATTATTTCCAGAAGATCAATCTTGGCCTTCTATTATTAATGTACTCTTAAAAGAAAAATTTTTAACAGTCAAAGAGAATAAGGAGCTTAAAAGAATTCGTCTAAGAAGAAATGCAATGCTCCATCGGTCTCAAGATAGATTTGTAGTAAAAGAAGATGTTGAAGAACTCTTAGGGATTCTTCAAGCAGTCATCGATCGAAGCTGAAGGGAAAAATTCTGATATAAAACTTAATCAAGAATTTGATTGGATTTAAATAAACTTCAATTCATCTATAAAAGTGATTGAAATGTTGAAAATTTCATGCCTATCTACTGGGTCTACAACTTCTCAAACCCCTGTCATGGCAACAGTCATGTATGAGATTATAAAAAAATATCTAAAGGATAAAGAAGTAAGTCCAGACTTTCCTCTTGCCTGCATATTTGATTTCTCCTCAATGTACTCTACAATTCAATTTTTTGCAACCGATAAAATCCTCATGCGTATGGGGGAATTAACTTCTTTGGTAGAGCAGATGAAGTCTTCTCAAGTCTTAGATTGGTCAAAGTGCAGTTTTCCATCAAAATTTGTTCATAAAGAGTCAAATGAACCGCTTTTTTTTACAATCCCTATTCTTTCACGAGGTGTGAGTGACACTTTAACTAGATCAGAAGCTCTCGAACTGGCAAAGCATATTTGGCAAATCACTCTAATACTAGAAAAAGCAGGTTCTCAATATATTTTCTTTGATTTAGCTCCCATAGAACATCATCGACATAATTTCATTGAACTAGCAGGATTGATGAACTCAAATTTGATAATTGCGATTATTGATATGAATAAAAATAATGTAGATGAAGTAATTAAAGAGATTAAGACTATTGAAGCATCGTTAGCTCAATATGACTTGCTTGCACAACCTGGTTTTTCGTTAAATGGACTTATATTTAATAATATCACAGAAAAGTGCCTGTCTCAAAAATGGATTGAGAAAACTATGGAAAATTTTGCATATCCTATAATTGGAATGATTAAAGACGATCCAGAGCTTTCTAAAGTTTTCAGACAATATGAAATTCCCACTATTGATTCATTATTCCATAAAATGAAATCAGCGAAATCCTTCCAAGCATCCGCAGAGATGCTTATTCAGATCTCTACCGATGCTAGCGCCTTACGACCTGTGAATGAAGCTCAATATAAATTTTTTGAAGAGAAAATGTATAATATTTAATTCATTTCCCTTTTAATTCGCTCTCTAAAGCTTTTGACATCGATGTTATCATTCAAGGAAATATTAGAGAATTCTTTCTTCATTGGTTGAATGTACATGGCAATTTTAGCCTGAAAATTTTTAACCTGCTCATCTTGGGTTATAATATCTAAAAATGCCTCTTTATCAAGCTTTAATTCTTCTATCAACTCTCCAATAGTTGAAGCATCTTTTAATTGAGATGCTATTGCTTCTGGAGTTAGATCTGTTGCATAGCTAAGTCTATGAATGATCTGTTCAAGAGTGGCCCCAGATGTCATGCGAATTAAGTCCTCTGGACTGAGTTTTTGGCCCGTTAGATTTTGGATATTTATAGCAAATTGATCTAAGTCACTAGTTGAATCTATAACCGCGTTCAAATCTTCCGAGGACATAGAAATACCTTTTTCTTGAAGTGCTAGTTCTATTGCAGATCGGTCGGGGAAAAGACGGGAACGAAAACTTTTCGCAAGAGATCTCAGATGGTACGCCTGTGCTGCAACGTACACAGCCAAAAATGACATTAAAAGTCCTAATGTGGTGAAAAATCCAGCCCATTTCAGTGTATCAAATACCTGACGATTATAAGTATACTTGAGTACATTAGTCGTACCTTGAGAAATGATAATCGTCGTAATGGTCATATTTTCAAGGACAATTGTGGTTTGATTTTCTAAAACAGTAATAGTTTGGTTTTCCGTGTAAGTTTCTATTGTGACATTTTCAGTAGTGATTCGATAGTCAAGAGATACACCTTGAGCGACAGCATCATAATAACCTTCTGAACAATTGACTTTGAAGAAGATAGTGCCTTGTAAAAAGGCAGGTTCATTAAATGTGATATTAAATTGAAAAATTGTAAAGTTTCCAGTTGTTAATGCTGAAATATTTGTAGGATTCCATGAACTTGTAATATTATACGAAGTAAAATTTGCCAAAACATAAGGTGTAATATTATGATATGTGAAAAGAGGGTTTCTATTAGATACATTTACTAAAAAGATAACTGATTGATTACTAACGGTTTCATTCTCTGTAAGACTTACGATCTTATATGTTATACCATCCGAATTACCTAGAATGTTCTCTTTCTCCTGAGAATAAATACTTATACCTAATTCAGTGGAATTGTACTGTGTGATTGATTCAATAAAGATTGGAGGTTGAAAAGAGGATAGTCTGCTCAGAATTCGTTCAGAAACAGATGAATTGGTACATGTAAGGTTGAATTGCCATTCACCTAACATGGGAAAATCCAAAATAATCGATTTGGGAATGTCTAAAGTAACTGTGATTATGTCTGGCATAATTTGACTTGAATTTGTAATCAACCTGATAGTACCATTCGGATCTATTATGGTTAAATTAAAGTTAATATCGGAGTCATTCCAATTTAAATCCCATTTGATCCTACGGATATCTTTAGTTACATTAAAAACAAATAAGGGAACAGATTGATTATCTATAATTAATAGCTCACACGAATCAACTAAAGCCCAACCTGATGCGCTATCCCTTGATTTTAAGAAGCCTTCTGATAAGTCAAGCGTATTATTTCCTGTATAAAAGTCCCCATTAGCTCCAAATGTTTCATTCAGTGAAATATTTCTTAGGAAATTTTCGTCAAATTCATAACTAGTACCCTCAAACAACCCAATAGAATGGATTTTTACATTGTTTTCCCTCGCGATTTTTACTGGACTCTGAGAATACGGCCCTCCTTCTTGTTGGCTTATAAAGTCTGCGGGTTCACTTAAGAAACCTGTATAGTTTCCATTTGAAACATCAATACCCCACGGACCAGTATTATGCTTCCCATCTGTCAAAAATAAGATAGATTTAAGTGTTGGAGTTTCTCGTTGATTGTTTAGCAGAAGATCTAAAGAGAAATTCAATCCTGCCCAAGCATCTGTCCAACCATAGCCAACCAAACTCTCCGTTTCACTAATAATATTCGATAAATGTGACTGGTTTGATATAAAATCCAAACCTGCACGAATTGCAGCATCATTGGCCCAATTTCCATCCCAAGGATCTGTTCCTGAAAAAGTAACCAAAGCGACCCTATCATTAGATATTCCGCGACTGCAGCTATCATTTAGAAGGTTAAGAAATGTTTTTATTGCTGTTTGAGCAATAGGCATTCGATTTGCGTCCATACTTCCTGATACATCAATGCAAAGAACAATATCGGAGTCAATTAGAGGAGGAGCGGGTTGAGGTTCTAGGAATATGCTTCCACCTTCCGTGATGTTAACACCAATGGTTCGATTGCGAATCACCTCTTCCGTGATATTAATTTCTACTTCTATGGTTTTATTGACCTCAACTTCAATAGTTTGATTGGTTTCAATAGGAATTTCAATTTCTTCTTCCACTTCCTGAGGAATTTCCTCGATTACTTCTATTGGGGGAAGAGAGGTGAATGCAAACAACGGAGCGGTAATTGTAAATGCAATGATGAGTGCAACAGTTCGACGATGTTGTTTGAGGGCTTCCAAATAATATCTACTGCTTTGCAGGGGAATTCGTGATGACATAGGTCAGTCATCGTCAACTCTTTAATTCATTATAAAATTCTTCTAGTTATTTTTATTCCCACTTAATAAAAGAGTTACTCGAGAACTAATCAGCAAACGCTCAAAATCAGGATATAAAATCTAACATTGAAGTCTTCCTATTAATTTTATATAAAGAATATACTCTAGTAGTCTTTTATACTCTAACTCTTTTCTTATCATTTACAAGTATTGGAGATAATCACTGCAATATTCCCTCTTATAAAAGAATTCTTAGGAATGCATAATTTCCTTGGTGTGTGATGACTTTAGCTGAAATAAAATCAATCGCATCGTTCATTCCAGTGAATAGATTAGTAATAGAAGAGTTGGTTGATCATTATCATGCAATGTCGCAATTAAACTATAAAATTGCATTAAGTATGATGAAACGTACCGTGAATCGTTTTCGTGGCAAAGCTTTAAGTTCTATTCGTTGGATTTATAATCAGCGCTTAATGTTAAATGAAAAAATTGTTCCAGGTCCCAACGAGGACGCATTAACTGCTGGAATTCAATCTTTTAATTATGCCATTAAACGAGCTGGTATTGAACCACACCAAATCGATGCTTTGTTCGTTGTATCAGAGTCATATCCCTATGCAGTAAAATCAAGCACTGCTATTGCTGGGAAAACAGGTGTTACAAACCTTAAGTTCGGAGTGCGGGGCGAATTTGCCTGTAAACCGTTCGGAGAATTCCTAGAAATTGGTGCTGCATTAATCGATTCTAATAGATGTCGGTATGTAGCTATTACGGCTACTGATGCTTCTCAAGGAGCGCCTGGGGATGATCTTGAGTTTTCTGCTTCATTTTATTCAACTACTATGATCCTTGGAGAAGATGGTGGGAATAGTATAGCCACACTTCAAGGTAGGACTTCTATTAATTATGATTTTTCTGATTTTATTCGCAAAGAAGGTGCACCATTCCCTGAACATGAAGGTCAAGGAACAAGTTTGGCTTTTCGTGGAATGATTCTTTCTGCAGTTAAGAAACACCTTTCGCGTTATAAAATTGCTCCAGAGTGTCTTCCTAACAAAACTTGGGTTATACATAGTCCTAATGGCTCTTTTCCTAATGAAGCTCTACTAGATGTTTCCGATTACTTTAGCATCGAGCTTGCAGAGAAAAAATTCGACAAGGATGGAAATATGTTAGGTATTGAACCTAAAGTGAAAATTTCGAACCTAGCTCCTCAAATAGCCAATGGTTATTCTGCAACGGTTCCAACTGCATTATGTGCAGCAATGGAAAATAGCATCAAGGGTGAGGAGATATTGACGGTTCTTTACGGATCAGGAGCAGGTTCTGATGTTATAAGTATTAAAATGAATGTTGACGGGTCGATTGTTACCGATAATGAAGTGCCAACAGTCCAAGAGCAAATCGATTATAATCAAAAAATCTCAGTTGACGATTATATTAATTTCCGTGATAATCCTGAAAAGGTAGCAAGACATATGGCCCTTTTGGAAGTAGAGCCGTTATCAGAGGATTACTATCAGGTTGAGGGATGTCCTGAATGTGGAGCAGTGTATTTCGGAGATAGCTGGGCCTCTGATAATTTTCCAGATTTTTCTCCTCCCGATAAATTCTTAGAATTAAGAGGTAAATGCTTACGAGGAATTCAAAAAGATAAAAGCGATGCAAAAAGAATCTGTGGCGCAAAATTACAAAAAATAAAGGTTTCAAAACGGGCAAAAATTACCAATGTAACCTTATATGGTGGAAAAAAGCAGACTGGTCATCCTGAAAACCCCTATTGGGTTATATTTGAACAAAAAATGGTTAGAGCATTCAATTATAATCCCAAGATTTATAATTTTATAGTAGATCAGGAAGTAAAAGCAGTTATTGGGCGGTGGCGTCCTTCACCAAAAGGTTGGGTACCAATCCTTTATGTGCCAATGTACGCTCCTTTGCGACGTGATTATGCTAAAAAGCAAATCTAATCGAGTACACTACCTTAAGTCGTAAAAACTCGTTTTCTTAACCATTAGAAAGATTTTAAATAAAAAAAAACTATCTCCTCTTTTTTAAATAGATCTGCGATCTCAGCTATTTTTTTGAAACCCATATTTGCCATTATTTTCTGCATTGCAAAATCTTGTTCCCCTATAAATAAAAAAATTGAATTTAATTGTCCCAAATTATTCTCAATTATAGAAATGGCTCTTTCAATAATTTTATACCCAAATCCCTTATTCCGGTAGTTCTTTTCGATAAAAACCTCTTCTAATTCGACTACACCAAGTCTTGGATCTTCCTTTACATACCATTGAACACGACCTACTATCTTTCCATCAATTACCATAAATAAGGTACTATTATGATTGATATAACACTCTGCACGCTTTTCTTGATATATTATATTATTATAATGATCAAACTGCGCGATTAGAGTTTCCTTATCTGATTCAGTAGCTAAACGAAAAGTGATTTCCAAAATTCAGTACTCTCCTTTATTAATATAAAATAAATTTTAATGATATTTAACTATGGTATTAAATAAAATCCATTAAATTCAGCCCAACAGTTCTTTCTTGTCCCGATATACAATTAGAATAACTCCAATTATCCCAATGAAGATTAAACCTAGATTTGCAATATTAATTTAGGATTCTAAATTTATTTGTGGTAATAGCTGGTATCATCAATGAAATTTAATGTCACCAGTTCACAATTCCAAATAGAAATAACAGAGAGCTGAATTGACTTTAAATATAAAAAAATTTTGAGGAGTGGGTTAATGCCAGCTCCATCTTTCTTGAGGTTCAATTTTTGGCTCTTTTCCATATTTGAGTTCCAATGGATGAAGCTTTTCTGATTGAATCCCAATTTCAACGCCTTTCTCTAAAATATTTTCAGTTAAACGTGGAATCGACTGAATGCTTTTAGAGTCTTTCACCTTTTTCTCACATTCTCCAATTTAATAACTAGTTGAGTACCAGCTACTAGCTAAAAAAAGATTTAATCCCCCTAAAATATCTCACTGATACGCTGGTAGTGCATCGTCTTCATTTCGTATTTAATAACTAATTAAATGATGATTTGAGTTTAAAATGCCAAATTCACTTTATTTGGAAGAAAAATATCCATAGAAACTCAATTGTGCAAATTACATCTCTAAATATCTATAAACGTTTTTTTCGATGGATTTTTCATACTCTAAAATATTTGAGTCATAGAGGAAATAATGTGACTCCCCGAACAAAAGAAGCCAAAAGTCCAATTAAACTCGTCAGATCTGGGATTTTTGCTTTGAGAAGAAAAAAATGGGCAAAAGCACAACGGAAATTTGAAGCTGCATTAGAGGATGAAGAAATTCAGCAAAATGCAATTGTTTGGGCCAATTATGGTATAGCTTTGACGAATCTCAGAAGATTAAAAGAAGCCCAACAAGCTTTTTTAAGAGCAACTAGTATCGATAAAAAAAATGCAGAACTTTGGACGAAGAAAGGATTAATTGAAAGCCAACTAGATTCTTTTAAGGAAGCCCAGCAAAGTTTTGAAAAAGCCATGAAGTTTGATAAGACGGATCCAGAATTACCGATACTTTTAAGTAGAATTCACCGAAAACAAGGAGATTTGAACAAAGCTCTAAAAATTTTAGAAGTGGCGCATAAAAAGCTACCCGAATCTCACCAAATTCCAATTGAAATTGCATCAATTTATAGTAAGAGGGATGAGGAGAAGAAGCTAATTAAGATTTTAATGGAATCGATTGATTCTGCAAAAAAACCAGATCCAGGATTATTATTGGGACAAAAATTTTTGGACAATAAGGAGTATTCAAGCGCCTTAACAACTTATGAAGCGATTTTAAAGAAATTTCCTAACTCTCAGCATGCTCAATATGGTATCGGGGTTGCTTATCATGCTGGTGGCAATTATCCTGAAGCACTCACTGCTTATGAAAGATCTCTCGAAATGTTTCGGCCGAATAAACCACCTCAGAGCCTTCTTGTCAATATGGCACGAGTTCAAAAAAAACTTGGTAAACCCAAAGAAGCAATTGATACTCTGTACCAAGCAAAAAAACTTGATAAAACTACATTAGAAATCTTACTCTTACTTACAGAGCTTTTTCTAGAGATCGACAGGCCAGATCGCGCAAGACGAGTCCTAGAAGATGCAACTAATCTAGAGAGGGAGAATCCTTTAATTCTATTTTATTTGGGAATGACCTTGTTAAAAACTGGTAATGCTGAAGAAGCAAAGAAAATTTTTAACAAAAGTCTTGAAATTGATCCTAATTTTCAGGAAAGCAAATTACAGCTAGCACTTCTTGCTATAGCGGACAAAAACCTCCGATTGGCCTATAGTTATGCGAATGAAGCTGCCAATTCTGAACCACCTCATATCCCCGCGAAAAAACTAGCTGCTAAGCTTGCCTTCGATTTTCAAGATTATAAAAATACTATTTCGTTATTAACTCCATTAATTGAGCAAGATAAATCACTAATAGAAGAATTTGAACTTGTTTTAAGATCTTGGCTGCTTCTAAGTCAACCAGAGAGAGCTAAGGAGTTTTATACTAAAATCATTCAAAAAGATCCTATTTTAAGAAAGAAATTGACATCTAAGGTGTTTTTTGAACAATTTGAATGATTTAGACGGAAAAATTCCCATTCTATAATGAAAATCAATGTTGAAGACTTGATGATAAATAACCTTTAATTCATTTCAGAATTTATTTCAAATTGTTATCTTAGATGTAGTATTCTTTGAAATCACGATTTGTAGTAGGTTGCGAATTAAATGGTTGTTTCAGTTGTGGTAGGTGGGTTTTTTGGAGATGAGGGAAAAGGAAAAATAGTTAGTCATATAGTAAATTCTAAAAATATTTCTATTGTTGCTAGAGGCGGGGTTGGCCCAAATGCAGGCCATACAGTAGTTATTAGAGGCACAAAATATCAATTACGAATGGTTCCCAGTGGTTTCGCAGGAAAACACGTTGAGAAATTATTAATTGGACCAGGAGTCTTAGTTAATCCCGAAATATTCTTGAAAGAATTAAGTGTTACAAAAGTAAAAGGAAAATTATTTTGCGATCCTAAATGTGGTATTATTACTGAAAAACATATCAATCAGGATAAAACTGATGTTCATCTTACTGGGATTGTTGGAACATCAGGATCAGGCACAGGGCCAGCAAATGAAGATCGTGTACGAAGATCCCTACGTTTAGCGAAAGATATTCCTGAACTGAGCGAATATTTGATAGATGTCCCACTTATTATCAACGATTATATTGAAAAAGGGAAAGAAGTGCTCCTAGAAGGAACTCAAGCAACCCATCTTTCTTTATGGCATGGTACATACCCCCATGTAACAAGTAAAGATGTTACTGCTGCTGCAATATGCTCTGATGTTGGAATTGGACCAACAGCAGTTTCTGATGTCATTGTTGTCTTCAAAGCGTATGTTACTCGTGTTGGTTCTCCAAAAGCGGATAAAATGGAAGGGGAGTTAACAGAGACAGAAACTCAGAGAAGAGGATGGGAGGAATATGGTACAGTGACAGGAAGGCTTCGAAGAGCAGCTCCCTTTAATTATAATTTGGCAAAAAGAAGTATTATGTTGAATTATGCCACTAAAATTGCTTTAACAAAATTAGATATACTTTTTCCTGAAGATAGAGGAACTACTGACTATTCAGCTCTTAGTAATGAAGCTAAACAATGGATTGAGGAAAAGGAATCTAAACTCGGAATGAGGTTTACATACATTGGAACGGGACCTTCAGATTCCGAAATTATTGAACGATGACTTATGATAACCATTTTATTTCTTTTATACAAAGATAAATCAAATCGATAAGATATTCTTTACGAAACCATAAACCACAAAGAATAGAAATTCAGTATGATCTGTCCATTCGACGAACATTGAGTAAAAAATTGGAGAACAAGCGATTCTTATTACTTGATTGCGATGGTGTAGTGTGGAGAGGGAAACAGGTTATCTACGGAGCTCAAAAAACCCTTCAAGAGTTGCAAAACATTGGATTTAAACTCGGATTTGTAACAAACAATTCTAGCTTATCACGAGAGGGCTTCAGAAGAAAATTTACCTCCTTGGATTTTGACCCAGAGCATTATTTTATAGTAAATTCAGCATATGGAGCAGCAATATATTTGAAAGAACATGATCATAAGCGATCATTTGTTATAGGAGAGAAGGGTTTAGTTGAAGAATTGCAAATACAATCAATTTATACAACTGATATATACGAAATGAATTTAGATTCGGTTGTTATTGGCTGGGATAGGCAATTAACATGGAGAAAACTTGCGGATGCAATGAGAATTATTTTATATGATAACGGACTCTTTTTAGGCACAAATCCAGATAATAGTTATCCGATTGAGGATTTTCTCGTTCCTGGAGCAGGCGCAGGAATTGCAGCTTTGTCGACAGCTTGTGGAAAGGAACCTGATCGAATTCTAGGAAAACCTGATCGATATCTTATAGATCTCATTTGTGTAGAAATGAATTGTACAAATTATAGTGAAGCAGTGTTTATTGGGGATAGACTTTCCACGGATATTGCTGCTGGAATCAATGCTGGTATGGATACAATTTTAGTACAAACCGGTATATCAGACCATCATCTAAAAGAAAAAATAATACCTTCAGTTGAAATAGAATCTATTAATGAGATTTTTTCAATTCTCACGTAATTGAGAACTAGGAACGAAATGGAAACCATCGACATGCCCTTTTGGAAATTAATAATGAAAAAAGCGTCAATTATATTGATAGTGATGATTCTATCATTTTTAAGTAATATTAACTACTCAAGTCAGGTTATTGCCATCAAATCAGGAAGTGATGACAGTATATACTCTTTTGACAGGCAAGTTATAGCAGAGAGGGTTATATTCCTAAATGAGTTGTCTAATGGTCCTTCCATAAGACAATCTAATACAGAAGATATAGAAATGATTTTCAATGAAATATATTCGCGCACAAATCCATTACCATCAAATTTCACTGGTGAAAATGTTTCTATTGCAGTTTTGGATACAGGTATTAGTTTGAATCCTTGGATTTCAAGTTTAGCAGGAAAATTTACCACAATTCCTTACTCAAACCTTACTGATGATGATAATGGGCATGGGACATTTGTTGCAGGAATCATCTCTAAAATTGCGCCAAATGCTACGATTTATAGCATTAAAATAGCCAATCAAGAAGGATTTTCTAATATAGACTGGTTTATCGATGGTTTAAATCTCGCTCTCGACCTTAATGTTTCGATAATACAGGTTTCACTTGGTTCTTCAATCGCTACCCTTCCAATATCGATTTTGAACGAGATTAGTGAAAGAAATATTACTCTAATTACTTCTGCTGGCAATTCTGGCCCTTTTGGCACTAGCCTCACGACTCCTGGGATTTATACTGAAGTTATTTCTGTAGGCATGGCTTATAACTCAACCCATGTCGCCACGACATCTTCAAGTGGCCCTCGGCCATCTGGCATTCTTGGCCCAGATTTAATCGCCCCAGGTGTTAATATAATTGGTTATGATCATAATTCTCAGGTTGCAAGTAATACTGGTACATCTTTTGCAGCTCCATTTGTCACAGGGGCAATTGCGTTACTCTTGGAGGAATTTTCAAACACCCCTCCATCACTCCTAAAAGCAATTCTTATGAATTCTGCGAAATTTCTGAATCACACATCGCCCTCTTTCCAAGGAAATGGATTGTTAGATATAACTCAAGCTTATAATCAATTAATTTCAGTGATGAAACAAGAAAAAGATTTGATATCTTTAGCTCCACGAAAAATCTCATCATTATTTACCTTTTTTGGCCATTCAATTAACGGAATTGTACGAAATTACACGATTAGAATTTATTCTACTTCCGATACAGTTTTATTTAACTATACTTCCTTTCAATCATACCCCGTTTCCAATATTTCTGATGAATTACCATATATATT
This sequence comes from Candidatus Heimdallarchaeota archaeon, assembly GCA_011364965.1. Classification (GTDB taxonomy): domain Archaea; phylum Asgardarchaeota; class Heimdallarchaeia; order Hodarchaeales; family Hodarchaeaceae; genus Hodarchaeum. The sequence continues at coordinate 222,092 of RDOB01000002.1, read as the reverse complement.
TGGAATTTCGACCAATCTTACAATCCCTCAGGGATGGTCTAACTTTAGTTTATCAATTCATATCCCTGACAATTTAACAATGAATCTTAGAGAAGGAAGTTTTATTTTGAATTTTACAAATAACCTGACCACTAATCTTTCTATCTCTATTGCTAATAGATATCCAGGGGGAAATATTGTATTTTACCAAGGATATGATAATGATACGTTTATCCCATCTGGACCAACAGGAGAATTCAGTCAACTTTCGAAAATTCTAGAAAATAATTATGGTATGGAAACTTTAGGTATCATCCGAGAAAATAGTGAATTGAATCCAACTGGATCTTTGATTCACACTGCTAGTGGAACAAAAAGTATTTTGGAAGACGACCTTAAAGGTAAACATATTTTGGTACTAGCTGATATTGAATTTGGAATGTCAGATAGGGATATCAGTGTTATTCAAAATTGGATTGCAAAAGGACACTCCCTTATAGTTTTATCTTACCCTTCACGACTTATTGGAGGATGGGAGACTTTATCAAATCAATCAAGTATAAACAGGCTTCTCTCGCTTTACGGGGTAGAGATTGAAAATGATTTTTCTAATTTAACCCGATTTTCTGAAGCAAGAATAGTAGAATCGGTTGATATGCTTAATAACGAGGGAATGAAATTTAATTATGTTGGAACATCTCTTAAATTGAGTGGAAATGCAAATACTCATCCTCTTGCTAATGCCATTGACACTTCATCATCCTCAAACACCGAACATGTTATTGGAGCATATTGGGAGGATTCAGATTCAAAAGGTAAAGTTATTGTCTTCGGTGGTATGATTCCATTTAGTGATGCAGCTATTCTATCCAAAACAGATATTATTGACAATTTAATGGTAGTTACATCAATATTCAATTGGTTAATTCGTGACCAACAGGTTCCTTTGGAAGTTCTATTAACAGCTGAACCAACCATGGGAATGAGTACAGGGATACAAATTCAGGTAAAAGAAGCCTCATTTCATTCAGATGTCATAATGAGTACTATAATTGAAGCTAACTATTCTTACACCCAAACAACTCTCAAACATGTTAATAATATATATTTTGGTTCATGGGTTCCTGTAATATATGGAAAAGCACTTCTTTGGTTAAGTATTACCTTAGAAAACTATGCTCCAACAAATGGTTTATATATTATTGAGGTTTATAACCCCGCTACTCCAGATTACTTTCTTTTGATAATGTTGGGAGGAATTGTCTTACTAGGGGTTACTTATTATCTAATAATGTCACGCCAGAAGCAACCTGTTTCGCCAATTGAACAAAAACTTGCACGAGAATTTCATAAGCAAAAGCAACAGCGGATCCCAAAACATGCGGGGTTAGAAACTCTTCAAATGTGCCCTAGATGCAACTCAAAGAGATATTCTGACGAATCGAAATATTGTTTCCAATGTGGGAGAGAACTATGAATATTGTGACGCATACAGACCTTGATGGAATATGTTGCGCTGCTTTGTTCATTAGAAAATATGGATCCCAAATTAAAATCATTTTTGCAACAGTTAATGAAGCAAGAAGGATATCAGAGGAAAATTTCGACGCTGATTATACCTGTGATCTCCCTAAAGTAAATAATTCCATTAATATTGATCATCACAAATCAAACTACGAGGATTTGATAATAACTGGACGTTTATCAGCCAAGGATGTTATTGATCCATCAGCTCCATCTGCAACTGATCTAGTTTATAATGTACTAGGATTCTCAGATCAAGAAGATACTATCGCGTCTGAAATTAAAGAATTAGGCCATTTAGCTGATACTGCCAATCTACCTGAGTATTACAAGCAGTTAGATATTGTACTTAACCTAAATAGTGATAATAAAGAATTTCTCAGAGAGTTAAGTGAAATTCTGGCTAAGGAGGGACGAGATATTCTAGAATCTGATTGGTTAATTAGAAAATCAAAGGAATCTAATTCAATATTTTCAGATACATTGGCAAAAATTCATTCATTTTTAAGAAATCAGACTCAGTTACCTCAAATTTTAATTCTAGATACCCGTAATTTCATCCCGAGTAAACTTGCCAAGGAAGTTATCAAACCTGTTTTTGAAAGAGGAGTCCTTGTAGTTGCAGTTATTTATTCAAAATCCATTGACGAACCTGTAAGAGTGAGTTTCCGAGTAAGTAAATCTGTTCAAGATGCAGATAGATATGATGTTGCGTCTGTAGCTCAAATCTTTGGAGGAGGAGGGCATAAGATGGCAGCTGCATGCACTCCAGATCAATCTGATATTCCTGATCGACTATTAAAAGAATTACAAAAAATTTCCCGAAAGGGGGATTCAATAGAGTACATAAATCTCTCATGAAGAATATGTACGGAGCCTTAGTACTTTAGCGTGGAAATGATTTTGTATTAATAAAAAAAATAATTCTATAGCGTTTTCCTCCCCAAAAAAATTAAATTTATTCACACCTTTTACAACAATCGCATCTATTCAATATTTCTGGAATGAAAGTCTGATTTAAACCTTGGGTATCAATTGCGCATGAAACTTATTTGTTAAAAAGGATAATAAAAATGAAAATCGGTATCTTCAGTGATTCTTGGGTTCCAAATTTGAATGGTGTGGTAATCTCAATTATTAATGAGATTCAAAGCCTTCGTAATAAACATGAATTTGCTATTTTTGTTCCGAAATTAAAACAAGCAATCCCCTTCAAAATTGAGGGAGTTCCTATCTATGAGCTTAAAAGCTTCCCTTTTCCACCTTATCCTGGTTATAATATCGCTTTTCCAAGTTTTTACTTAACGAAAGCTTTACATAAAGAACAATTTGACTTTATTCATTGTCATTCTCCGTTTTCTCTTGGCTATGCTGCTGTATTAGCGTCTCGAGTCCTCAATAACATTCCTTTACTCAACACATATCATACTCATCTTGTTGATTATTCAGGTCATTTAGTAGGAGGAATACAAGGAGAGAAGTTTGCACGTTTATCTGGAATCCAAGAAATGATATGGGGATATATTCGTTGGTATTATAAATATTCTGATGTAGTTATCACGCCATCTAAAACTTTTCAAAGAGAGTTAACTTGTCATGGAGTAAAACCTCCCGTTTATTCACTTCCAAACATGATATCAAGCGTTTTCTTTCGAAATGATCATAGTAAGGAAGAACAAAAAGCATTTCAAGAAAATATAAGGAAAAAATATGAAATAAAATCTGACAGGAAGATTCTCCTTTATTGTGGTCGAATATCCTATGAGAAAAAGCTTGAAGTCCTTCTAAAGGCATATAAGGAAATTGAGCAAAAATACCCAAAAACTTTCCTCTTGATCGTAGGAGATGGACCTCATCTCAAAATGTATAAAAAACAAGCTTCTCAGTTAAATATACGGAACATTGCTTTCACTGGTTTTTTCAGTCATACTAAATTGCCTTATCTTTATCGAATGGGGGAATTTATGGTGACGCCAAGTGACACTGAAACTCAAGGATTGACTGTTATTGAAGCGATGAGTCAAGGATTGCCAGTTATTGGTGCAGCTGGGGGAGGGGTTCTTGATTATATTCATGAGAATAGAAATGGTTTACTGTTTCCACCTGGCAATTGGAAGGCCTGTAAAGCTGCTATAGAGACTCTCTTGGATAATCCTGATTTGATCTCTCAATTTGGAAGAACGGCATTAAAAATCGCTCAAAAATTCTCAACAAAAGGATTTACTACACAACTAGAAAGAGCATTTAGTATAACTATTAAGATAAATGCAAGTAGATAGCAGTATGACGATTTTTCTATCTTTTCTCTCAACAAACAATATTGATAGGATTTTTATTTTATCATATTTCCTACATTGAAAGGTGATTATTTATGGCAATACAACAACAAAATGTAAATTTGAGTGATCCAATTACTCTCATATTGTTAATTATTGCGATCATCCTTGTTGCTATTTTTCTATGGATTGGCACGAGATTGATTGCAGGAAAGAAAGACACGGATACAAGTTATGTCCTTATTCTATTAGTTGTGGCAGCAATAATCGTAATATTAGTAGCTTTAGTTATTGGAGCTCTTGTTGGAGTACTGAGTCCTATTCCATTTGTAAATGAAGCTGCAGCTAGATTAGTGCCTATTCTTGTTTACCTTGCAATTGTTTATTTGATTGATTATCTTATTGTTCCAGAGAGAAACAATTTGAATTCCTCTATTTGGATTGGGGTTATAACAATCTTCTTGATTTACCTTTTCAATGCAATAATCGGTTATCTGTTTCCTGGTACTACATTAATAAGTGCTGGAGTTTGAAAATGGGAAAATTGAATAGAAAAATAGATTAATACTGCTTTATGGCAAGTAATTTCCAAAACTACATATAATTAGTCTGTAAAATCTAATCAATTTATTTTTTCTCTCATTTTCTACCCTTTTTACTTTTTTTCGTGTAATTAGAGTAAATATTTAAACATAATATGAATCCATCAATCCAACAATTGTGCAAGATTATTAAATCAACACTTACTATTCTAATTGATAAGCTACTTCTCAATATTCCCAGGAGATAATAATAAAATGAGACAAAATCCAGGTGGACCACATAGAATGTCCAGATATCCACTTGGGGGGTTGAAATCACTCATTGTAATTTCCAATTGGATTGCATTCACCGAAAAGGAAAAAGTAGATCCTTATTTATGGACATACAAGAAGCAGAAGATACATTCGGTTAATTCTTCGAGTGTAATTTTTACTCCAGTAGACTTCTCACGTATAATTCGAGACAGCATATCTTACATCTTATTATATGGAGCAGGGATTTATTCGACTAAATTCTCTGTATTTCCTAAATCAATTACTTTGGATCATAGGTTTATTACAGCATTGGTTATCCCAGAAGAAAAGTGGCTAGACAATCACTTCAATACTGAACCATTTGTTTTTCCAGATCAACACAACTTCCTAGTGGGAGATTATTTACATGAATTTCCATTTCACGCTTTAAGAGCTGAAGATGATATCGTGGGACAAAGAAGAAGAGCTTTTTCTAAAGGAATAATACTTGCTCAGCTGGTGTTTCCTTTCAAAGAACCTTTACTTCTTTTAAAGAAAGCCACTGAAAGTTATGAGCATTTCGACTCACCAACAGCACCAATGAGAGTATTAATTTCAAATTACTCTAAAATATTTAATGAAATATCCTTAGAAGCCACCAATAGGATTTATCAAGAAACTATACCTGGGATACGTAAAATACAGCCAAATCTATTCGATATTTTCCCTGAGAAATGGAAGAATGAGGTCTACATTTCTGGACTTAAACGAGAAATTGCGAAATTAGCGAAAGATTTTGCTTTTATTGGAATACCTTTAATTTTAAATTCTTAACGAAGTGGAATGCTCTAAGTCCAAAGTGCAGCACTACCTTCACGAAATTCTTTATCGTTACTAGATTTTTTAGGTTGTGTAGGGACATTTATAAGCCCAAATTGCTTTTCAAAGTTCTGTACATGAACATTAAGCCACTGTGCTAATGATTTTGCAGCAACTGGAGATAAAATAATCTCCACGTTTGCTGTTCTCTCAATTTTCATTTTGCCCTCCTCAATGGAGGCAGAATCGTTGTAGAAGCTAATCCGAAAATCAAATGGAGTGAATCCCCCTGAAGCGCCGATGCAGTATAATTGTCGAAAATCTTCACTTTTCTTAATATTAATTGACTGAGGACGTTGACTCATCTATTAACACCCTTTTATGTAATTAAATAGATTGAAAAATATCATTTGGTGAGAAGAATTAAAATTTCTATTTATATGTCTTGGTTATGATCAACTTTTAAATTTTAAATCTACAAAACTTTTATCACCAAAAATAATTTCTAATATCTTATAAAGAACCAAGTTAGGTATTAAAATTATACAATATATGCTGGATCAACCCTATTACTCAGATTCAACCGTAGTAAGTCAGTATTTGCTGTTTGAATATAATCGAATTCATTGAATCCAAGTTTTGAATAAAATTCCTTTGCCTTAAGATTATTTCGCTGAACACCTAACTCTATATACTTTTTATTTTCGCTTTTGGCTTCATTAATCAAAAAGTGGATAACTTTTGTCCCAATTCCCTTCCTTTGCCATTTTGAGTTAATAACAATGGCAGTTAGCCAAATCGAATTCAATTCCTCATTAAGCCATATATATCCAACAGCGATTTCTTTAAAGTAAATTAGATATACTTTGTGGATGTTTCCTGAACTTGCTTCTTCAACATCCTCAAACCAACTCTTCCAATTAAACTGACTTCCCCAAGCACTCATTAATATGTCATTCATTTCCGCGTACTGAACTTCATTGATGAATTTTAAATCCGATTTCTCTGCTTTTCTTAAAGAGATCAACGGATCAATGGAAAGAGCAACGGAAGGATTATCTAACATCGTGATATTATCCTAATCACAAAAAATATATTTTTGTTAAGTTTATGAGAAAATAATTTGCTAAGACTTAATCTGAATGCTTCAACTGAACTTTAATGATATCTACTTAATTTTCCCTTCAAAAATCTTTCTTTATAGAAAAAGTTTATTCATATCGATTAGGATCATCTCCAAGAAGATAGAAAAAATATGTAATAGAGCGTATGAGTGAAGGATAGACGGAAATTGAAAGTTAATTTTATCCTAGATATGGAAAATGCACTAGAAGGTAGTGGTATTTACAGCTCTGCTACTCGATTAGCAAATCAATTGAAGGAATTGGGGATTGAAACTGACATCAATGGTAAGAATTATCCTTATGATATTTATCATTTTCAAACAGCGTTTCCTCAATCATTGTTTAAAGCTAAATTACTCTCAAACCAGCATCGTAAAAAGCACCAGATAGTAATGACTGGACATACAACAATCGAAGACTTTAGAAATAGCTTTCTCTTATCTAATCGAATTGATTTTGCTTTAATTCCATATCTAACAAAATATTATTCTTATGCTGACCATCTCATTGCAGTAAGTGAATATAATAAGCAAATTTTACTGAAGTATGGATATAATCCTGCTAGAATTCGTGTAATATCTAATGGTATCGATCTTACTAAAAATCGAAAAAATCCATTACTAGGGCAAAAAGCAAAGGAATTCCTTGGAATTGAAAAGGATCAACTTCTCATTATTACAGTTGGCATCTGTATCTATCGCAAAGCCCCAGATATCTTTACTAATGTTGCATTGAATACCCCTGAACATGTTTTCTTATGGATAGGAAAATATTTCCCATTAGGAACTATAGCTCATTCCCCATATTTGCGAAAGAAGTTCCTTATAGCTCGTAACACTCACAATATACGCTTTACGGGATATGTTTCAAGAAGAACGATCGAAGCTCTTTGGAACGCAGCAGATATTTTCCTTTATGTAACACGAGAAGAAAATCAGGGAATTGCACTGCTAGAGGGGATTGCCTATGGAAATGTACCAGTAATATCAGATCATCCTGTATTCAACTGGTTAACGCACGAAAAGGATTGTCTCAAAAGTCGTACAGTTGATGAATTTACAGAGAACATTCGACGGCTTGCATCTGACAAATCACTTTACCAGAAACTACAGCAACATGGGGAATCGAGCCTTAAAACGCATGATATTAGAAAAGCAGTTGAATCATTGGCCAATTTGTACACAGAAATTTGTTAATCAAAATTTTTTTAAAAAAAGAGGGAAATTAAAGAAATCTAAGTAAATATTATTAGAATTTCTTATTAAACCAAAATAAAACCCCAACAACGCCAATTCCAGTGGTAATGAAGAAAATAAATCCTCCAAATGTAACAATTAAGTCTAACAGGGATACCGGGGTTGTTAAAGTATCTGTGGATTCAATAACAGAGAATTGGACTTCTCCAATTGTATCACTCCGTCCTTTTACAAAAATATTTATTACATAATCGTCTCTCACTTCAGCATCTGGGGGAACTAATATATCTATATTGTACAAGCCTTCATTTTCATATATGACTATGGTACCTTCAGCTTCAAGTCCTTCAATTACAGCCAAGAGATTTAATCCACTGATCTTTTTGGTTGTTTCAAGGAGAGTTACATTGAATTGAATTGTACCCATTCCACCTTGCTTTATCTCAACTGTATCAGAAGAATGAACAGCTAAAGTACCTCGAATAGCAATATAGAGGGTGCTAATATCCAGATAATTGCGATTAGTATCATTATATTCATAAGCAGTACCCCATCGAATTTTAAATGAATAATTCCCAGCTAATAAATGTGGATTTACTGCTTCCAACCATAAAATTGATTTCCCTATAATATTATAATGAAATTCCTGAGAAACTTCTACTTCTCCACCAACGAGGTCTAAATAAACAACGAAATCAAGATCAGTCATTGGAATTGTGAGATTGGAAGTTATATTTCTACCAGGATATTCAGTGGGCAGATCACTATTGTAATTAAGCAAATTTAATGTAATATTGCCGGATATATAATCAGTTAGATAATAACTCGTACCTGGTAAATTTTCTTCTTCAACAACAATATTAAATTTGACTGGAGGGAGATTCAAAGGAATGATGATTTTATGAACACCTCCACCTACTCCTCCAGGTTTAGCATTAGTTGCACGGATAGAGAGAGTTAAGTTTGCAACAATATCTCCAAAAATACCTCTATTTGGTATATGGAAATTTAAACCCATAGTTCTAATATTGTTTGTTGGGGAACTAAAATTACCATCTAGAAGCGTAATTCCATCTTTTTGATAAGGGATAAATCCGAATTGTGACCATGTTATGTTTTCCTTTGTAGACCATGAACTATACCAGAAAAATTCAACCTTTGTTTCTGAAACCTGTAAGAATTCAAAATCATACCATTCACCTTGTGTGCTATTCGCTTCCAAATATCCAAGAAGTGTAACGTTATCACCAGGGGAAATTGCCTCAATCCCAAGTTCTGGTTCAAAATACTCCTTGAAAACATAATCATCTCCTGAGCTAATATTAGTAGACCCACGTAGTAAATAAATGTCTTGAATAACATAATTCATAGGATTATCGACCACAAAGGAAATATTCACGTTTATAACATCAAGGGGGTCAGATGCAGAGTCTATACGGTGAATTTTCAAGATAAATATCCAAGGTCCAAAATAAATTTGATGTTGTGGGAGTAGTATCTTTATCGTTGCACTACAGTCAGCTATTGTACTCACGTTTTCGGGAGTTTCTTGCTTTATCTTATAAGTACTCTTCAATTCCTCTTGATATCCTCTGTGAAACCATGTAGAATTGATGAATCCAGTATTTTGAACTTCACTAATACCTGTTTTTACTTCTGGTTTAGTAACAAAATTGATCGTTACATTATCTATCAGCCAATAAGAAGTTGTCTTATTTATTGCATCACTAGTGTCATCAAGTAAAAATTTTATTGTTTTAGAGTCCGTTGGAGCAGTACTGGCTAGTTCTATTAAAAAGGTGTCTCTAGTTGTGTGTTCCCATTCATTTGTTCCCCCTAGTAAACGTTTTGTTTTCCATTCACCACCAACTCCATAATAAGAGAATAATAAAGGAGCAGGTGATTCACTTAGAAATAAATCATCAACCCAGCCAGTATAAAGCCCATCTGAGTTACTACCTCCATCTCTACCTCTAAACATTGCTCGTAGGTATGAGGTGTTTATTGGTGTAACCCATCGTAGAATACGATTGAAAGTATATCCCTTTTCATCAGGAATGTCACCTTGAGAATCAGTTGAAGTATCTTTAGCCCCTAGGAATCCCCCTGTGGAGTTATAGGCTTCTAATCTTAAACTCCAATAATTAGCAGCAGTAGTTCCTGTGGCACGAGCAGAAAAGATAGCCTCACGACCTCCAGTCCAACCAGTAACATTTTGAGTAATTAAGTACCCTCTAGTTCCATTCACATTAGCATAATAATCACCCTCGGACGCATTTTCAGGAGAATTGACTATTATTACATAAGATGAATTTACTTCCCAACCTGTACTATCACCTGTCTCAAATCCTGGGTTTATCAGAAGATTTTCTCCATAAGAATAGTGATCAAATGAAATAACATATTTATTTCCATATACAAAAGCTAAAGGATTGTAGAAATAAATTTCATCATTATTAGTATCTGCATCAGCTTCCTCTGTAAGATTAAGATAACCATTCATTACATTAGCAAAATCAAAATCAATATTTGTCCAATCAGATGGTAATCCAGGACCATCGAAAGAAGGATCAGAAAACACATCTTGGTAATCACTGTAAAAATCAAATGCTACTTCTTCAATTGGAGATTCTAGGCGCCATTCTAAAGATCCATTCATATCATCAGTGCTACTTTCAGCAGAAATTGTTACCCAGTCACCAGGTGAGTATGTATCTTCATCTGTTGTAAGAGTAGTCCGTCCTACTGTAATTGTAGAGCCGATTTGGAGAGTACTTGGGCTAGAAACGGGGAGATTTTCATACCCTACATTTCTTTTGTCTCTGGATGTGCCATCAGTAACTTCCTGTTTTATGGAAGTGAAATCAAAGGACAAAGCATACGCATTTAATATAAATAGAAAAACAAATGACAATGGAATAATATATCGTGATATTTTCATTAGTTTCACCGTGATCTGACGTTGGATGGTATTTCATACATGAACTCTGTTGATGATCTCTCCTTTGAGGAGCATTCAACGATAGAATGCTTTAGAAAGGTCTATTTGGGGGATCTAAAATTACTTTTTTTAAGGTTGCTCTTTGTGCTAAAGACAAAACGAAAGTTTTAAGATTATCTTCAACCTAGCACATCTTGATTGCATGTCGGAGCTTAGAGAAGAACTTAGTAAAAGAATAAAGCTTGGAAAACAAGCCCTTACAAAGGGTAACTTTAACCTTGCTATAACGTCATTTGAAAAGGCCATTACAATAGCATCGAAGCAAACTCCCACTCTATCAAGCCTTTTAGGCATTGTTTATTCATATCTTGCATTAGCTTATGGGGCTGATAAGCAATCGAACAAATCGCTTGAAATTATTTCTTCAGCTACTTCATTTTTCTCTGAGAAACCACAAAAACCCTTACTTTATGCATCTGTGCTCCTTGGAGTGGGTATTGAGTTTCAAAATTTAGAATTGTTTGAACATTCGGTTATTATTCTTAAAACTGCATTAAAGCTTACTAGAAAGCAAGAAAAGAACCCTGACTTACAAGCAATCTCTATTGTATCAAGGAATTTGGCATTTTCATATACTAAAATTAATAATCATCAATCAGCAGCTAAGCTATACCGGATTGCAGCAGATTTGGAAGAAAATTCGAAAACTTCTCTTGATCTCTATCGTAATTCTGCATTCTTCTTTTATGAAGAGGGTCTAAAGGATGAGGCATTAAATGTCTTAGAAATCGCATATGATAAAGCAAAGTACTTGAATCAGGCAAAAGATTTACAGAAAATTGCAGATATGCAAGGATTAATTGCATTTGAAATCTATTGCGAATTCGAAGAAATCGGATACTCAATTCAGGCATTAGAATATTTGAAAATATCCTATACTAAATTCAAGATCTCAACCAATCAATTGGGAACAATTCAATCACTTTATCATCAAGCAACACTTTATGGAAAATTGGATGAGAATTGGCAAAAAAATAAAATTCTCAAGGAAATCAGCCTTTTTCCTCTTTCTTCTGAAACTGAAGAATATGTAATTAAAGCTCTATTGTTATTAACCATACATTCCCTTGAATCTGATAGATACAACGAAGCTGAATATTTTTTAAGGCAAATCCCAAAGGAAAAAATTGACTCGCTGGATAAAACACTAAGAGAAAAAGTTCTGGAAATAAACAAATTATTAGATATATCTAATAAACGGGGAAGACTCTATTCAGATTTAAAATTTACCCGTAGCGCTTTACATTTACCTGTTGAAGATTTACTTCAAGGTACAGGAAATTCAGAACAAGAAAGAATTAATCTTAGAAGTACAATTACCAACCTTCAATCCACGCAAACTGAAGGAGCAGTTGATTTTTCTGAACAATTGAAACCCCCTACTATTGAAACATTAGAAGCACTCTTCACGTCTCAGCAAATTGAGGAAGAACTGGAAACCTTTGAACAAGAATCATTGCAAATTGATAAGCCTTCTCTTATTCCTAGTCCCTCCTCTCAAAATGAGTCTCTAGATGAACGAACTCAGGCACTAGAGCGATTATTTAGAGCACATCAAAGTCCTGTAGAAGTTTCAGTGTCTGAATCGACATTTTTTGAGAGAGAACTAGAACCTCCATCAATAGAGGAATCAGAGGAAGATATTACTAGCTTCCAAACTGAAGTACAATCTCGAGTAAGATCTGAAGAGAATACTAGAACATTAACAATTAGATATCTTCAACGAGCGGGATGGACCGTGCAGTTAAATTTCACCAATACAAATAGACGTGGAGCTGAACCTGATCTCATCGCAGAGAGGGGATTAATACGCAGAAAAAGAAAATTGATTTTTTTTGCAGAAAATCCAACAGATGCAGAAATCTGTTCATTTCTATTACAATCAAATCCTGAAAGTGGAGAAAAAATTATTTTCCTTTTAAATGGAGACCCAAGAGAAGCTAATATCTCTTTGGAAGTTAAATTGATCAATCATATAGATCAACTATTTAAATAAAAAGAAGAAAATGATTTTAAATTCCATTTAAGCAGAAAAGTAATCATTCAGAAGATTTATTACTTTCAATTTCATTGCTTCAATTGTACTATCACTGATCACTGTATGTAAGAGTTTTTTATTTATATAATAATCAATTAACGGTTTGGTCTCCTTCTCATACGTATCTAGCCTTTTTCGTACAGTTTGTTCAGTATCATCATCACGCTGGTAAAGTTCACCTGAACATTTATCGCAAATACCTGGGTTATTAGGAGGGCTGTATTCTATATGGTAAATAGCCCCACAATTTTTACATGTTCTTCTTCCTGTGATCCTAGTTACTAGAAGTCCATAATCAACTTCAATATTTATAACCATATCAATCTCTGTTATATTTCGCAATTCTTCCGCTTGAGCCAGATTACGAGGATAGCCATCAAGGATAAAACCATTCGCACAATCATCCTGCGATATGCGTTCTTTAAGTAGTTGCAAAACTAAATCATCTGGTACAAGTTTACCTGCATCCATATATTTCTTAGCTTCACGTCCCAACTCAGTATTGGCTTTTACTGCCGATCTTAAAAGATCTCCAGTACTTATTTGAGGAATATTTCTATCTTTAGTTATGAATTTAGCTTGGGTTCCCTTTCCTGAACCTGGGGCTCCTAACATAATTAATTTCATTGTTAATACCTCATTAGTTTTTTTGTACATCATTATTGAGTTTTAATAAAATATCTCTGGCTTTAGATGCATGCTGTTCGCTTATAACAAATATTATGATTAAATGATCTGAATGAAGAACCATTGTATCATAAAGGGATATTGCCTGATCTGCTAATAAAGATGAAACATGAGCTAATATTCCTGGTATCTCCTCTGCTTTCTTGGGAAGAACCAATTTTAACAAACTGAGTGAATCTTGAAGTTTTATTACATCTATTTCGTTAATTCCTTTTAAACTCTCTTTAAATGTGCTCTCAGACATTTTCTTAACATATAATTCAATACTTTGGTGGTTTAGTATTGCAGAGCTTATTTCTTCTCTCTCAAGCTGTGTAATCACTTCATTGACTACAATAGGTCTTTCTGCTTCCTCATGAAAATTAATTTTGTAATGCTTTAATCCATCTGTGACTTCAGTTGTGCCTTTCTTTAAAACATCTTGAACCCGTTTAACTCCGAGTAATTCTTCTTGTTGTTCGCGAAGTCTTTTTAGATATCTTGTGATTGCAACTGCTACATTTCCTTCTAGCTTAACGGGGTCTTTTTCTGGAAAATTATCACTGTCAATTAATTGATGTTTAATTTTCTTTGCGATTTCACGCTGAGCTGTTTTCCTTTGTTGAAGCTCATGAACTAGTGACGGATCTTGATCAAGAATTTCACGAACATACTTGGAAACAGATTTATCTGCTGGCATTTCCTATCAACTTTGATTGCATGAAATAAATAAATTTTCTTTGTAAAATAAATTTAATTGAGAGAATTATTCAGTTTTCGTAATTTAATATGGAATTCCATGATTACTGGAATAATGTAAGCCATTAGTCCTTTTAATTTCTTAATTTATGAAATTTATTGTAATCTTGTCATTATTTACATAAAAACATTAAGAAATTCTTCTTGAGGATAGATAAATGGAATAACTGAGCTCCAATGATATGAATTATCTGCTTAATCAATATTAAAAAAGTTTTTTTCCTATTAGCTCTGTAATCTTATCTAATTTATCCCAGAATATGTTTTTTGGTGAGACTATGACATCACTGAATGGTTTATATTTTGTATTGCCTTCTGCAGTATATCCAGTTGGCTTTAAGGAGCATAAATCCTCTTTCAGGTTGAATTTATGCGTATCCAAATCATTTTAGGCGTCAGTCTAGGAAAATGGGCATCATATTCCGATAATTTTCAGACAGGTTTATTTAAGATAAAAAATAGATAAATATTGTTAATATTTGAAATCCCATTCTGCGATATATCGGCCTTGGGGGCTTTCATTTGATCATTAAAAAAAGTTTGGTAGTCCTTCCAGCATATAATGAATCAAAAGGGCTTTCTGAGTTGCTAGAAAAACTTATGTTTTATTTTGGCAGTAAACAGATTATTTTAGCTGATGATGGTTCTACGGACAATACCAGAGAAATTGCGAGAGAAAAAAACATTCAAATCATTCACAATCCCAATAATAGCGGGAAGGGTTTTATACTACGTCACACGTATCCGATAATTTTGGACAAATTTCCTTGGGCAAGATGGATTTTTACCCTTGACGCAGATGGACAGCATAGCATTGAAGATTTCGAGCAATTCTTTCAAATCATAAACAAAAAAAATGTTGATATTTTGGTTGGGAAACGTAATTATGATAGAATGCCTGCGCGGAATAGACTCTCTAATAAAATAACCTCACATTGGTGTACCTTTTGGCTTCGATGGAACATCTCTGATGTACAATGTGGTTTTCGATGCTATAAGCGTAGTGCATTACTTGAAATCATAAATAGAGGATTAACTAAAAATAAATTTGACTTGGAAACAGAAATCCTATTCATTGCGTGGTTTTTAAATAAAAGAATTCAGGAAATCCCAATTAAGACGATTTACAAACATTCCTTGCTTAAAGGGAATTCTAAAAGAAATTCATATATCAATCCCTCTATTGATACTGCTAGATGGATTTTTTTAAGTTTAGAATTTTTCTTTAGACTGGAATTTATGAGAAAAATATGGAAAACTCAACGAACGCGTAAAAGGTAAGAGAGTTATTAAAATCATAACATTCTGAGAAAATTGATAACCGCTCTGCCGAAATTAGCCTCGAAGAAGGAATCTTTGAGCGAGGAAAATCGGATATGTTTAAAAAAGAACAATGACTCCCTTTCTCCAAATTATTTTAATTAGTGGATTTTTTCTTTTTTAATCCTTCAACATTTGGACTAGAAAAATTTTTGTCCGCTAAAGACAGACCTAAAAGGAATAATACAATTGTCATCAAATAAATATACAGGTGGTTCAGGGGTTCAAATTATGAAACAAAAATTAGTACTAAAACTTGTACTCTTGGGTGACCCTGGAGTCGGAAAAACTTCATTGATATCCCAATTTGTCCATGCACGTTTTAGACATTCTTACCAATTAACTGTAGGGCTGGATATTTCGTCTAAACAGGTTAAATTGAAAGATGGACGAACCGTAACTCTTTCTATAAACGATATTGGGGGACAAGCGCGTTTTGCTGCTATCCGTCATATGTTTTTCAAAGGTGCACACCTTGCTATGTTTGTCTATGATGTCACTAGAGCTGAAACACTTGAAAATATAATGGATCCTTGGTATAAAGAATTAATGGAATTTTGTAGTCAACCTGATACAACAAAATCAGCAATTAAAACGATTCTAGTAGGCAATAAATCAGATCTTGAAGACTATCGCATGGTTGAAGAGGAGGAAGGAAACTCGCTTGCTAAACGTATGGGTGCAATTGGTCACATTTCTGCTTCTGCTAAAGAAAATCTAAAGGTAGATGACGCTTTTAAAGCCTTAGCTCAAAGCTTCTTTGATGAAGTTGGTAAATAATCTTGATTCTATATATTTAAGGTGAGATATAGTGGGGTTTGAACCTGAATATGATTATCTGGAGTCTCTCCCGACCTATATTTTTCAAGACCTTGTTGAAAGATGGCAAAAAAAGACCCTTGAGCTAAAACCGAACGGATTATTATCTGAAGATAATCGTGATAAAGTAATAGAAATTGTAAATGATCTAAAAATTTCTCAAAGCAAACATTTAACGAAAGTTGCAGAAAATTTTGACCTATCTAGTGTTTGGTGGCAAGCTTATTCAGTAGAAAGGATTAAGCCGTTAGTTGATCTGTATAATAGGCAAAAATCATTCAATGTTACCCCATACGTAACTGAAGAAGGAAAGGCCAAGGGAAGGATCACGAGTACAGATCTAAGTGAACAAGCTACATTTATTATTGCCGAATCTTCATCCAGAATTGCTACACTTCGTAAACGCTTTAGATTTATCTATTTTCCCACAGTGAAATTAGTTCTAATGGAACCTTTTGATTTATGTGAGATATTTTTCAAGAATGAAATTCTACCGTATATCTCGAAAGAAGATAAATTTATTAAAAAACCGATTCGAGCTCGTTTAATTAAATCCTTTGCCAAGTACAAAGATGATCCCATGCAAAGAATTACCCTTACAGATTTAAAAATTAAAATCTCTTTGGAAACCTCAGGAATTGAAGGTTTAAATCAAATTATTATTCAAGGGGATGATGTAATTCGTGGTGCAGAAACATTAGAGCAAAGACATGAAATTTCGTTAAAATTTATGAATTCGGGACCATGGGTAGCTGCAGGAACACAAGATTTTCAGTTTGAAGTATCGAAAGGAGTAAAAATCCATCGCTTGGAAAATAGTTCACTAAAAAAGTTATTAATAGTGCTATCATGGTTATAACATGCTTTATTTGAATATTAACGTTCCTATTTGGATTATATGGGTTATATGTAAATGAAAAATCTTTATAGAGAAATAATATTGCTATTGATACTCCCCAGCCTTATAATCTTGAATTTGAACTCATTATTTCCTCCAAATAGAGATATGGGGATTGAAGAAGAATTTAACACCTATGATAGTAAAAATGAAAACTTTCTTGATATAATCTGTTTATTTAAAGGAAAAGTCCCAAACTCAATCTATTCAGAGAAAGCTCTTCTCACCATTTATCAGAATTTTCCTGCAGCTCATCTAAAATTTGACACAACAGAAGAGAAGATTGCATTCTATAAGAATTATTCGTCTCAAATTGCTCATAGTGAGCTTAATCAGCAGTTGATCGGGTACAAAAACACAATTGAAGAGAACATTAGTTCTATGAAGATTATTTCAGAGCATATCCGAGATTTAACTTTCGCTAGCTATCTTCACAGTCAAAATATAAAAGGGCAGCGCGCCAAGATCGGAATCGTTGATACGGGGGTTTACTCTCATCCAATTGAGCTAGGAGAAAGGGTAAAGTCCCGAGAAGTCTTTGTTAATACAATAAATGGATACTCTGAGGATATTTTTTCCGCAGAGGATGCGCATGGTCATGGCACTCATGTTGCGGGATTAGCTGCAGGTACTACTACTGGAATTGCTCCTGAATCGGAAATTTATAGTGCTAAAATAATTCATACGTTCTCAGTTCTTGGAGCAGGAAATGGCGGGGGAGAGGAAACGACAGCTGGAGTTCTTTCAGCGATTGATTTTCTGGTAGCTAATTCGGTGGATGTCATCAATCTATCAATTGGTCAATACCACAACTTGAATGGGGGAATAAGAGATGAAATTCTCAACTATATCAGCCTGATGTATAATATAGTTGTAACTGTGTCTGCAGGCAATTCTGGTACGGCATTTGGAGATAGAGGAACTTTAAATAATCCTGGAACATCTTTACAAAGCATTTCAGTAGCAGCTACAAATTCTGATTGTAATAAGATCGCAGATTTCTCATCACACGGGCCAAAAGTAGATTATTCTATGAAACCAGATATCACCGCTCCTGGAACATCCCTTATTGGACCAAGTAATGTTGCTTCGGGGTATACAACAAAATCAGGAACTTCAATGGCAGCGCCAATTGTTGCTGGAGGTGCTGCATTATTAATCGATTATTTAAAATCCATTAATCAACCTTATACTGCAGGAACTATAAAAGCTGCATTGATGCAAGGTGCTCAATCGATAGGGGAAGCAATTTGGGAAGAAGGAGCAGGATTTATTAACTTATCAAGATCATTAGAATTTTTAAAACAAATGCCTTTAACTACAAATCCTCCAGAGTTCTCTTACTTTCATCCTCAGAAATTACCGATTGACCCCTATGAAATCCTATTTAAAGGAAGCTCTGTCGCTTTTAACCTTAGTATAATTCAAAGTTCTAATTCAGAAATTACAATAGAGGTTCCAAAAGCTTATAATCAGTATTTAAATACGAAGAATTTGCTGAATATAAAAAATGGAACGAAATTAATGGAATTTAACTTTTCTATACCTAATTCTGCTGAAGAAACAATAATCTCGTTCAATGTATCCATTGGATCAACCAGTTTTCCAATAGAATTTCAAATAAGAGAACCCATTCATCGAGTCCTATTTGACGAATCACTAAATCGAATAGCACGTCATGGATATGGAACAGATGCGTTTGAAATAATGGGAGACTCTTCCTCTACAATCGGTATGTTCTCGAATCTTACTAGATTACTGGCATATGAAAACAACTACAGCGTGACCCCACATATCAAGGGGGATTTAACAATCTCCAAACTCCGAAATTATGACTGCTTAATTTTAGCAAACCCTTTTTCCAATAAATCAGATATCTACATGGACTGGACATATAATCCAAATAATAACTATCTGAAAATGTCTGAGAAAACAGCTGATGCGATTCGAGATTATATCTCCATTGGAGGAGGAGTTTTAATACTAAACACACAAAATGGATATTTTGATAGAGTCAATCTCAATAAATTTCTCTCCCCGTTCGGATTACAAGTGACTTCAAATTATATTTCGTCTCTAATCGATAGTGAAATTACATATTTGACTAATTTCACTAGCAATATTGTAAAATTTCCATTCAGAGGAAACTTTCTCCAAATATCAGGTTCTCACACATCAATATTAGCTGAATATAGCGGAAATCCGACTTTGGTTTCTTATTCAAATCCCGAGGGTGGAAAAATCTTATTATTTGGTTCGGATATCATATTTGATAATATTGGTTTTTCGCCCATTGCTTATTTTGGGGACTCAGAAAATAATCAAATTTTAGCTTTTAATTCAATAGCTTGGTTAGCAGAAGGGGAGTTAAAAACTGCAACCCCCCAACGAACCATAACGGATCCTGAAAAGCTAGTGACTTTTGTCTTGATTGGAACGATTTTTCCTTTATTCTTGATTGCATTACTTTACTCAAAAAGAAGATTTGCATC
The DNA here is from genome assembly GCA_011364965.1 of Candidatus Heimdallarchaeota archaeon. Taxonomy (GTDB): domain Archaea; phylum Asgardarchaeota; class Heimdallarchaeia; order Hodarchaeales; family Hodarchaeaceae; genus Hodarchaeum. The sequence goes on along the minus strand of RDOB01000002.1, from coordinate 202,405 downwards.
ATGAATTTAATAATTATACTTTAGGAGCGTCTAGACCGATATACTTACTAGAAGAACGATCATCATATCCGATAGTTGCTTCTGAAGTGAGTCTGTGAAAAATTATTTGAATAATAGGCATACCTGGCTCCAATTCAACAGTGGAATTAGCTTGCTGAGAAATTTCAAGCGTTAGAGTAGTTGGCGATTTCAACCCTGTTCCAGGATTCACTAAACCAGCTGCATGAACAACAATTCCTAATCTAGCAATTGAGGATTTACCCTCCAAGGTAGCAGCTAGATTTCGTGAGATAGAAATTTTCTCTTTCGTACTAGCTAATACAAATTGATTGGGAGATAATAAAAAAGGTTCACCTTCAGTTTGAACCATTTCAGTATTTTTTAATATAGATTCTGGTTGATTTGGACGAAAAAGTGTTCCATGCCGAAAAACGAGAAAAGAACTTCCTAAATGCAAATCAACAGAACATGGACCAATTGCACTACTATCAAACGGAGAAATAACTATCTCTTGTGCTTCCATTGCACTAAGTATGTCTTTGTTAGATAAAATCAAGGAGAATCTACACCCATTGACATAAATACAGAGAATTTAAATAAATTTATTAGCTAGTTGTGCAAATTTTACTCTGAGGATCTGAATGGAATCAACACCTTCAACAAGAATGCAACAGGTTCTAAGACGAATTATCGAGGGATTTTCAGATTATTTCGTTTCTTGCGTTGAAAATACTTACAAGAAAACTCCAAGCTCCGTTGAGGTCAAAGACATAACAGTAGAGAAAAAACTCGGAGCAACTGGTATTCATATCGTAAAAGTGAAGTTGGAATCAGATCTAGGAATGGATGAAGCGAGTATTGCGGTTAAGATTTATGAGGCTTCCAACATTGCGCTAGATTTAGTTAAAAAGATAAATACACTTGAATCAAGACTCTCTCCATACAAAGCACAAGGAATATCTTCAGTGGGTGTTATATTCTTTTCTAGAGGTGTTGTTGTCATGGAAGGAATACAAGGAGATGTTTTTAGAGATTCAAGGATCCCAAGACCGCAAAAATATAGATATGCAGGAAGAAGTATAGCTGCATTTCATGGATATAAATCCAATAGATGCTGGTTCGAGAAATATAAGTTACTGATCTCGAGAAGCATTGAATCAATGCCAATAGATCAGAATAAGAAAAGTAGTTTAAATGATATCTTTAATAGAAGGATAAGAACAGTTGAAGATATCTCGAAAGATTCAGGATCCGTTACATTCGGTGATTTTCATCCAGGGAATGTAATATTTGATTTGAGAATTGGCCGAAATCCTATGATTCATACTCATTTAATTGATCCAGAATACCTAGATACAACTACTGAGCACGATAGATTAGAAGATATTTGTAACTTCTTCGCTGTTGAAGCTGTCGATATATACAGGCAAGATCAAAATTTAACCCGTTTGAAATTGAATATGAATTCATTTCTCGCAGGTTATAATGAAATATTGGCTCTTAAACACCACTCATTAAACTCCTATTATACAGGTAATTATGTTCCCCTTCATTTTCATATGGCAATAATGATATTAATGAGTATATTGAATATTTTGAATATGACTGATTTTTTTGGCGGCGAATCAGGTTTAGAAAATGAAATCAATATGAGAATTAAGTTAATTGAGATATTTCTTAACTGGACAACGTTTCCTGATTAATACTTGGAATTAATTATGTATCATCAATTATTATATTCTGCAGCAGGTATCGCTACGCAAATATTAATTGAATCACCAGAGGTTTTAATTTTATTAGATATTGGAGATGGAACTTTAAGAGATTTGCTGCCGATGATTAAAATCCCTCTGGATATCCCCATTCATATTTTTATTTCACATGGACACTTCGACCATTGTGGAGGGCTTTTCTCTCTTTTAGGATTCTTTAGAATGCTAGGTTATAATAAAAAGATAGATATTTATTATCCAAAAGGAACTACTGAGGTTGAGGGAATTATCGAGACCTTCAACTGTAGTTATAATTGCAGCATTCCATTCGCTTTAGAATTGACTCCAATTGAAAACAATAAAGAAAAATTTCTTTTAGAAAATAAAATAACAGTTCAAGCGTATAAAATGAAGCATGCAGGATCCATTCTTTCTCATGAACCGCTTCCAGAAATACTAACCTTTGGATATGCTATCTTCGAAGGAGACAAGAAATTTCTAGCATACTCAGGTGATACTGGTATGAATGAGAACCTTGTTGAATTAATAAATAAAGCTGAATTTGCTTATATTGAAGCAACTAATGAAAAAACTCAAGAAAATACTTTTCATCTGAATATCGACCAAGCTAGGAAGCTGGGAAAGTTATCGAGACAATTTAACATTATACACACTCGACTTGATAAGAAATCGAAATAATAATATTATAATCGAATATTGAAACTATTTCCTACTGCGAAAAGCAAATAGAAAAAAAAATGTACTGACAGAATTTTATGGAATCAAAAGAGTAGGGGTTATTTTGTTATCAAAAGCATTCCTGAAAGACGTTGAAACTCTTCATAATGACACTCAAAGTGGTGCAGCCGCGATAGCCGAAATTAGTTTATCAATCCTGAAGAAAGAATGCTTAAGATTAGGAGATAGCATAAACCAATCCGCTTTAAAGACAGGAATACAGCTTTTACTTGACACCCACCCAATAGCTACTATTGAAAACGCACTATTACCAATTTATGCTAAAATTACTCAATTGATTAGAGACGGAGAACTCAAGAATGACTCCTTAAACTCGAAAATTGAGCTTCTCTTTGCTACAAGGCGCGAGCAATTAAGAATTGGAGAAAAAAATACAATAAATACTCTGATTGAAGAAATACGGGAAAAAAATTCATTATTAACTTTTTCTCATTCTTCCACAATCATTAAGGCCTTGCTACAATTAGCTCGTGAAGGATATAATGATAAGGAAATATTTATTTTGGAGTCAAGACCATTAAAAGAGGGGGAAAGAACTGCTTATTCATTGGCTAATGCGGGATTCAAAAATACCAATTTAGGTATCGATTTTTGCGTTCATGAATTTACTGAATTCGCTGAAGTCGCTATACTCGGAGCTGATATGATCCAACCAAATGGAAACATACTGAACAAAATTGGCTCAGCCACAGTTGCTGAATTATTTCACAATCGGTCAAAAGATGTAATTATTGCAGCCTCTCCCGCAAAAATTTGTCTTCGAGGACTCCTAGATTATAAACAGAAATGGCAACCAATGATACCGCATCGCAATATCAGAGAAGTGACCAATATCAAAAGTCCGAATTTACATGTTTGGAACAAGTATTTTGAAATAATTAATCCGGAATGGATATCAATCTTAATACTAGATAATTTTAGGTTCATTCAACCAATTTCGGAGAAACTGAGAGAATATTTCGATAAAGATCCTCTTGCTTCAGAAATTCATCTCATGAAAAAAAATTGGTGGAATGTTGATTTTTCAATGCTTTAATAGCATATTAAGAAAGTTTAACTATTTCAGATTTGGAAGCGATTTATTCTTTCTACTACCAAGCTTTTACTAACTCTGGTTGGATTGCAGCAAAATCGAAAACAATCTCCCCACGGTAATTAGCTCCCTTTTTAGCCTGTTTTAACTGGCTTATTGTTGCAGAAGTGATTTTTATCTTTACACTCTCTTCCAATGCAGGTTTATATGCTGAATCGAATATTAATTTCCAAGTAGAATTGTTACTTTCATCCCAGGCTATTAAATGTATCTCATCTTTTTCAGGTTCCATAATTAAGTCCAAAATATGATAAAAACCTTTAAATTGATCAGCTAATTCATTTACAGAACCAGAATTTATTTCAATAGGCAAAGCTTGCAACCATTTATTAGGTATACCCCGCTTGCTGTTATCAACTCCCTTACTTTTTAATTTAGACTTAAAAATCTTCTGTATTTTTAGATCTAGTTCAATTAAGTCCGGCCGTAATCGCGTTAATATGAATAATCGATTAATTGATCTTAATATATCTTCCCGATCTGAAAAATTCTTTACGATTGTTTTTAATATTTCAATTGCCAGCTCCTTTTGATCGTGACTATAGAGATCATTCGCATAAGTATGCATTGATGAGATCATCCCATCTAAGAGGTCAGGATACTTTTTTAAATACAATACTGCTTCATTGGGCTGATTTGTAGCTATCAGAGACACTGTAATTCCTAGTAACTGTGTGGGAGAAATTTCAGTATCCATATAAGGGACTGTCTCGAAGAGTCGCAGAGCTTCTACTGGATGACCGAGTAATAAATAAAGTAGCCCTTGAAGAGAAATTAGATTTTCTATTGCCTCTTTCCCAACAGATATGAAATTCATATAGACTCTACACGCTTCTGCGTGAACCAATGCTTCAAGAATCTGATTACGAGCTAGTTTATAATCAAGTAACCAGCTATGATGTTCAAAAAGCTCAGATCGAAACATTCTTTCTACAATTACTCGTTGTTCTAAATCATCTATAGTATATATTAAATCAGAGCTCTTTGTTAATATTTCAACAAGAACATTTTCCGCGTCAAGTATATTGAATCGTTCACGAGTATCTCGTGCTTTCATCATCAGCTGCTGAGCAACAATTAAGGCATCTACAGGAGTGATAACCTCCGGTTCTTTTGTTGCTAATATTTCTTCTTTTGAACTAGATTCAGATATTAATATTTCGGAAGCTTGCGCAGCAGATCTAACAAATCGTGCAGTATCCGTTAAATCATTGATCAGCATTGCAACATCAATATATCGTCGAGTTTTTTTCTTATAACTCCACGACGCACGAAATACACGCTCTACAGCTTCATCAAGTATACGTCTTATTTCTGGATCTGTTACAGTTGCAGCAAGAACTGAAACAAATGAACCACAGGATAGGTGTTCTATGCCCTTAAAATCCTTATTTTCTTTAATAATTCGCGAAACACCCTCATCATCTGAAACTAAAGCTACTTTATTATTATCTATTAATGTATATTTTTTTGCAAGAATAACTACATCGATATCTGCAGGATCCTCTTGAGCACGAACCATTCTTTCATTAATAGCATAGCTGGCGGTACGTTTCCATAAATTAGAATCCCTATTAACAGGTTCGAGTCTAATATGTTTAGGAATGAGAGTTCTTAATTCTCTAAATTTACTTGGGATATCTGATTTGGGAAGTTCAGCTGGTACCATTATTTCCATACCAATAGATCCCGCAATTTTTTTTAAATTCGGTAGAATGTTCTCTGAAACTCCTGCATGAAGAAGAGAGATAAAAAAATTTGTATCTAGAACCACAATGTCAAATAATGAAGAAGACATGAATTTACCTCGATGAAAAGCAGTTAAAATTCAAAATAATATATAAAAGCTAATACTTTTAGAATTTTCTCCGATTTTCCTAGATTTATGGTTTGTAAGATATAAGCAATAAGAGGTTGACTAGTTTTAATTCATTCTAGGATAACACAGAACCAGAATTTAAGGTATAAATTTGTTCCAAAAAGACAGAAAATAATTAAAATAAACAGAGATGTTAAACAAAGCGGAGGGTGAGATTTGAACTCACGTTTGACAGCTTTGCAGGCTGCTCCATAGCCACTTTGGTACCTCCGCGAGTTTTTTCCTTGATTAATCCCCTCTACATCTGAATTATAAATATTATTGTCACTATTAATATGGTGATTTTCCTTTGAGTTCATGTCTTTTAACTGTGGAATGTTTATTGTGTAACATTTAATAGACATGGGTGATTTAGTTAATTATATTCTTTCAAATCAGGCAATAAGTCAGTATCTTTCACAATTTGAATGATCTAGGATCTTACAATGACTGAAAAGTTCATTGAAGTGAAATTTATTGACTAACTTGTGTTTAGAAGGCAAATATATGAGTAATCCCCAAGTTCATGTTTATATGCCATCGATGGATGGTGAATACGTTCCTGTTTCGTTTACTTCAGCGCAAGAGGATTTAAAAGATGAAGAGGTTCTAATTTTCGTTAACGAAGATGATAAACGAATTTTCATTTGGACTGGAGCCAATTCAAATGTCAGGAAAAGGTTCATTTCTAGCCAAATTGCTCGTCAAATGCGTCTTGAAAAAGGTTTAACTCATCGGATTTCAACCGAGGATCAAGGAAATGAGACAACAGATTTTATAGATTTCTTAGATGTGATCTCAGTTACTGGTGTAAAAGCTAGTGCGCCTATTGACGTATCTCCTACCTCTATTTCGGATTCAATCAATTCTTTTGAATTTCTTGAAGGTTCAATTCCTCCATCTAAGCCAAAGATAGAATTTTCACCAATAAAAGAATCAGAACCTCTCAAGGTAACTCCAATGCCCTCATCTTCACCTAAAAATATATATACAGAAACAGAACCTAAATCAAAATCAAATAAGCCTCCAGTTGAGGTTAAACGATCGGAGATTTTATATTATTATCAAGATCAAAAAGAAGCTATTCAGCCAGAAAAGGGACAACAGATTTTTTCAGCAACTGATGGGAATTTAATCGTAAAATTGATACATGTTTCATCATCAACAACAGAGGGGAAAATCGCGTTTTATTATTTACCAAAATCTGTTAAAACGACATCATGTAAAGGAAAACAACCATTTTTTGCTATTTATTTGAAACCAAGTACAAACTCGGTAATCGAGATTGACGATCTTGAAATTCCGATTCCTGCAGGTAATTCTATTTACTTTAGCTGCCCCGAAAATACATTTATTAGCTTGAACCTTTCAAAGGAGTAAAAAAATCCCATTAATTGGAATAATTCCTCTTTTAATTTCTCCTTTTTTTAAAGAGTTTTTACTGGATAGATTTTTTCCATGATCTTGAAAGTAAAAGAAATTTAATTCAATGAGTTAATCCTTTATAAAAGTGAATTATTCTTTCATTTTCCTTTTACAAAATTATTGGATGAGATAGTATGAGCGAAAAACCCCGAAATTCTCGTATTGCAGGATTCTATAAAATGACGGTTGAAGAACGTCAAAATACAATTAAAAGGCTTTGTCCACAATTAACAGACGATGAAATAAAATGTCTCCAGAATTCAACGGCAATCCTTGACCATGCGGGGCAAGGACATTATATTGAAAACACAATAGCTGTGATGCAAGTTCCACTTGGGATCGCAACAAATTTTAAGGTTAATGGGGAAGATTATCTGATTCCTATGGCAGTAGAGGAAGCCTCTGTTGTTGCAGCAGCTTCTAATTCAGCCAAAGTCGCCCGAGCCTCGGGAGGGTTTTTCACAAGTACAACTGATCCAATAATGATTGGCCAGATTCAAATTGTAGGTATTTCAGATCCATTCAACGCTAGAACACTTATCCTCGAAAGAAAAGCGGATCTTATTACAATCGCTAATCAGCAGGATCCAATACTCGTGAAATTCGGAGGGGGATGTCGCGATTTGAATGTCAAAGTCCTTTCTGATACCCTTACTGGATCCATGGTTATCGTAGAATTGTTAGTAGACGTGAGGGACGCCATGGGTGCGAATGCAGTTAACACAATGAATGAAGCAGTAGCTCCTTTAATAGAGGAAATAACAAAAGGTAAATCTCGCTTAAGAATCATATCAAACTTAGCAGATAAGCGTTTAGTTCGGGCACGAGCTATATTTAAAGCTAAAGAGCTCGATACTAAAGATATGACGGGTGAAGAACTGATAAATGGGATCATAGAAGCATATGCTTTTGCAGAAGCTGATGTTTATCGATGTGCTACTCACAACAAGGGAATTATGAACGGAATAGATGCAGTTGCGGTTGCTACTGCACAAGATTGGCGAGCAATTGAAGCAGGAGTTCATACTTATGCTGCGACACGAAATGAAGGAAAATATCGTTCATTAACAACATGGGAAAAAAATGAAGATGGAGATCTTGTCGGTACGATTGAAATTCCTTTAGCTGTTGGACTAGTGGGCGGTGTAGCGCGGATCCATCCCATTGCACAAATTACATTTAAAATCTTGGGTCTTAAAGTCCCAGGAGGAGCATTAAAACTTGCAGAAATAATGGCAGCTGTAGGTTTAGCACAGAATTTTGGTGCACTCAGGGCACTAGCTTCAGTGGGAATTCAGGCAGGACATATGAAACTACACGCACGGAATCTTGCAGCCTCTCTCGGAGCTAAAGGGGAATTGATTGATGATATTGTTCAATTATTACAGGAAAGAAAATTAAAAGTGACTTTTGATAACGTTAAATCTATTTATGAAGAGCTAAAATAAATACTTGATCGATTCAATCTTTAAGACTCTCTTCTTTCTGGGGATATAAGAGATTTCACCTGTGCGTAGTGGTAAGCTACTTCCTCATTATCAGCTCCTTCCCATCTCTGCACTCCTAAAATCTTTTTACGACAATTCAAAGGTAGCTTATTAATCTGATTAAGAAGGCTAACTAAAATTCGCCCTGTTGCTCCCCAAATAATTTCATTTTGATAATCAAAGAACGGAACGTGAAAAATATATCCATTTTGATATGGTACTTCCTTAATTGAAAAGTTCTCTTTTTTACTCAGCTCAAGCAAAGGAGTTTCAATAATATAATTAATTTCTGGTCTATTTATTAATTCATAATAATTTTTTGCGTTTTTGATCCATCCCACAACTGGAGTTACAATATATTTACTGATGGTAATAATATCATCTAATTTCCCAATAATATCAACTTGAGATATCCCTACTTCCTCATTTGCCTCGCGTAAAGCTGTTTGAGTCAAGGTCTTGTCTTCTACATCAAACTTCCCCCCTGGGAAAGATATCTCGTTTTTGTGTTGACTTACGAGATCTGTTCTTCTCGTAAAGATTAGGATCCACTGTTTCTGCCTGCATAGGAAAGGAACAAGTACTGCTGCACGATAAAAACCTTTGGGAACATCTAGTTCTAGTCTAGGACGGATTTCAAGTTCATTTCTTAGAAGACTAAGGCATTTTGGTATCGAAGTCATTATTGATCTCTATTTAATCATGAAAAGTATTATTTAATAAAGAATTTTATCGAGTTTGGTTCAAAAAACCAAACAAACAAGAATAACCCTTTAAAATAACATTATAAAAATAAAAACAGGAATTTTTCTTTGTCGTTCTTTCTACTCTCTTTTTTTACATTCCAGCAAGGTATTTGTAAGATTATTAGGTTATGTTTTTATGTAAATATTTACAAAAAATAAATAGAAAAAAAAGATAATAGATTATTCCTTTACATGAATAGAAGCTTGATCTAATTGCAAAAGGTACCTGAATTATAGTTCATTAGAATAAAGCAGCTATTAAAAAAAAATTCCCCATAGTACCAAAAATCTAAGATAGTGGATCGAGATGCCATTTATCAATCTCTCATTTGATGAGGCAAGTAATATATTAACGGATCGAGCTGTTATCATTAAACTACTAAAAGAGAGAAAAATTAATCCTCGAGAAGCGGATTTACTAGAATTAATTCACCGCTTTGGAAAAGAACAAAATGATGAACTAGAAAAAAAAATAATTGACATTTGCACTATCTATTTTGGAGAAGGGGGATTAGAGGCATCGAGCACTTTAATACGTTTTGTTAAAAGTAATACCAAGCGCGTTGCATGGGTATTATTTTCTAGAAGTTTTCAATCGATCACATATGACAACCGGGATCCGCTCGAAGATTATGTTCCAAGAGTTTCTGAAGTTTTGACAATACAATCAAGATATCGAGTTAGTCGATAAAATAGATGGTGAAGTCAATAAAAGACACTGATTGTACTAAACTGGTTACTGAAGGAAAAGAAGCTACAAAACATTCAATAAATATTGCTGCTGATATCTTTGAGGAGGCAGCGAGATGTTTTGATAGTATAGGGGAAAGAGATAGAGCTGCACAGCATCTAACACTAGCTGGAGATCTTTTCCTTGAATTAGGAGAGGAGGATAAAGCAGCTAATTGCTATGGCAAAGCAATACTTAGGTACTTAATGAGCGATAATATCGAAATTGCTGAAACACTTATTGAAAAAGGAAAAACTTTTGGATTTACTTCTGCTACTCATCATTACAGAATAGCCTTAGATACAATGGATAGAAGGAAAGCCTCAAAAGCCAAGACTGAAATCATCGAGGAAGAAGAATCTTCCTCTTTGGATGATATACTTCCAGAAATTGATTTACTCCCTATCCAAGTAGATGAGGACTTGATTCCACTTGAGAGCGAGGATTTTATAGAAGATGATGTTCTTTTAAGCAAGAAAAACTATAGGATTCCTCAACTTCAAGTAGAAAAGGAGTCGTTGCTCAACACTTATGATGTTTTAGCTGCAGTTTCTAAAGTCACAAGGGACCAAAAACTTACTGCAATTGAAACCAATGCTGTGGTGAAAGACTCCTCTGGTGAATTAAAAATTATTCAACCAAATTTCACTTTAAGTGTTGTTGAAAATGATGTTATAGAGGAAGAATCCACCACTATAATTGGAGAAGATCCTAATCTCGAGGATTTTGCTGCAGATTTAAGAATGAATGATACGTTAGATTTGGATTACATTGCGAAAACAGATGTAAAAAATGAATTTGAACAGGAATTACTAAACTTAGAGATAGTAAACACAATTCCTTTTCAATGGCAGGTAATAGATATTAAATCAGATCTTAACCTAGATGAGAGAAAGAAAACAGAAGAAGGTTTGGTTTATACTTGGAAATCTGGTCAATTAAATCCAGGTCAATCAAAATCGGTTGAATATATTCTCAGAAAACGAATTGAACGTTCTATTATACTAAGACGAGGAGCTGAAGTTTTAGTGCTGAGCTCATACTATTCAATAGATCAAAACCTCACTACAGAATTAAATTTTGTCAATACTTCTGGTGAGCTATTCAGAGAGGTACTTATTGAAGATGTAGTACCTCCAGAGCTTATTGTTAACAATATGGAAGCTGGATTAAAAATCAAACCTGTAACGATCCCAACTCATGATAGTACGTTATTTCGCTGGATGTTCAGAACTCTTGCTCCTGGGGATAACTTTCATTTAAAGTATTCATTCAAAGAAAAACCACTAACACGACATTATATTGATGAAATTGAATACAATAACGAGATCATTAGAATAGAGAAAGTATCTCAGCCAGTAATTGAATCATTAAATTATGAATTTCTTTGGTATTACAAGTTCATAAATCCTCTCGAATCTAAATTAGTATTCACTGATCGAATTCCCTCAGATGTCGATATCATTTTAGTAGACCCTCCGCACCTAAAACCCTCTATTTTCTCAGAAAAAACCTGTCTTCTATTGAAGTGGGAAATCCTTGATACAGATAAAGAAGCTAATATTGTTATCAGATTACAAAGTAAGGAATCTTTTACACCTTTAGCTCCATCGATTGAATTAAATGAGGGAAAATTACATTTAGTTGATAGAAAATCGACTTCAGAGAAAAAGATAATTGATCTTAGACAAAAACGACCTAAACAAAAGGAGATATTATAAACGCCAATTGAAGAGAGTTATACTTCAAGAATGGATTTATCAATACTTGCAGTTCAATGGGATGAAGTATCTGGACCCCAAATCATTTCAATTTACCCTAATTCATCTTTAGAAGACCCAGAATCAGTAGCATTACAAATTTATTTGGCCTCTGTCACTGTTTTTGGACAACACGGTCATACGCAAAGAACGGAATTCACTGTGCCTCTGTTAAGCCTTGGTAACACAACAGTTGCCAGAGTTGCGTTTGATTCTTGGGAAGATCATTCATTAAGAGGAAAAGAAAGAGTATTCTTCATAGCGTTCATCTCGGATCAGGAAACTTCCTATTTAATCAATACGCATTTAAATATGTATATTTACGAATATTTAAACATATTAAAGGAAAGAAAATCTAACTTTAAAACAGAAGATATTTGGTATAAAATTGCTTCAAAATCGTCAAGAGAGCCTGAAAAAATCGAAACAAAATCAATTTCAATGGATGTAGGGGAAGATTATGCTATTTCACAAGCATTAAGAGACTTAGAAGTTGCAAAGCAAGCTTGGACAGAGCTAAAAGATAGACAGCAGCTTTGGACTGCTTTAAAGATAGCAAATCGTTTGGAAACCATTGATGATAATTCTTCAGCTGAAGCTTTCATGTTAGTTGGAAATATTTTTTTAGCAAGTGGAAATTTTCACGATGGAAAAGAAGCTTTTGAGAAAGCTGCTGATTTATTTGCACAGGTAAGACAGCTCGAAAAAGCAGGAGAATCTTCTTTCTTGGCAGGAAAAGCTGCATCTTATCTAAAAGAATTTGATAAAGCAATAGAATTAATGCAAGCAGGATCACTTTGGCTAACAAATCCAAAAACGCAAATAATATTGAATTATGAAATAGCAACTGCTTATCATGAACAAAATAAACGTGAAGAAGCAAATAGCTATTTTGAAAAAGCAATAAAACTTGCTAAATCTTCAGATATATCTTTAGCTGCAAAAGTTTCTGCAATCTATTCAAGTAAACTTTCGTCTCAAGCAGACCAAGAAAAAAACGAGAATCCAGCATTAGCATTAGGTTTACTTAGGAAAGCAGCTGAACAACGAATCACAACAGCCGATCTTCTTCAAAAAATACCAGGAAGGGAGAAGGATACGGCCCGCTCTTTAATACTTGCAGCAAATGCATACTTCTCACTTGGAAACAGTGAAAAAGCGCTTTCACTATTATTAACTGCCATTAATATTTTCATTGATGTAAATGAAAACATTCTTGCAGCAAAAACATTATTTGATACAGCAAAAAACTCTGATTCTCCAAATGTCTCATTGAAGCTATTTAATAAAATTCTTGAAATCCTTTATAAACAAGAATCTTCAGAACAATCTTCAGCTCTATTAGGTCTAACATTATTTGAACGAGGAAAGCTAGAAAACAAAAATAACGCAATTCGTGCAGCATTAAGCTCTTTTGAAGACGCGTTAAAGTATTTAAGAAAAGGAAAATTTTCACCCTCTGAAATGGTTTTTGTTAATGTTGAATATGCAAATAACTTATTCCAGATCGAGCAGTACGAGAAAGCAGCATATGCCTTTTTGGAGGCAGCAAAAGGATTGGAAAATGATTTGAAAAACCAGAAGGCGCAAGAACAACAAGAAAAGATCATAATCAACGCAGGAATCAGTTTTCGGAGAGCAAGTACAATGTATCACCATGCAGGGATTGTAGCGTTCAACGAGAATGAAGAATCAAAATCACTAGATTATTTCATGCGTGCAGCTTCCTTTTTATTAGATTGGACCGAATTGAATCCGAAAATTAATGATAAAGAACGAGAAAAAACTATTCAAGATCGAATAAAATCTTTAAGGCAAAAGGAGGGAGAATTTGTCTCAGCGGAAGCTAAATACAAGATTAAAAGCCTAATAGAAAGTTTAAATCTAACATTAAATCCAATGGAAGATTAATAATATTATAGCAATTTCAATCTTCCATTAATTCGTTCAATTTGCTCCTCGAGATCCTTCTTCCTTTTAATTAAACGATCTATTATTTCTGTGTGTTTTTCTTCTGAAATTTCACCTGAAATTAATCTTTCATCTGCATTATCAATCATTGTTTCAGTTCTTTTAATTGCATCTTGAAGTTCAATAATCTGAGGATGAGCTTCAGAATCCTTGTCATCACTTTCTAATAAATGGATGTCATTGGATATATCTCTTTTATAGGAAATTTCCTTGATGCTCTCCGATGAAACCTTTTCTATTTGATTAGTCCATTGGAATTTTCCAAGTACTGTAGATTTGTCTGGCTTAATTGGTTTTGGAGGAATTGGAGGAATTGGAGGAATTGGAGGAACTCTCACTTGTTTGTCTTTCTTCTTACTTTTCTTTGAACGTTCCACCAGATCACCTAATATTTCGTCTTGCCCAAATAGAAACCCTTCAGTCGTTCCTTTGGATTCAGTTAATAAAATTTGGGGATTTTCTTGAAATATAGTATCAATTTTTTGCGTGAATAAAGAATCAAAACTAGCTTGATCCCGTAAAATTTTTTCTCTCATTTTAATTAAATCAATTTTGTCTCCTTCTTGAATATTAATTCCAAATACCCTAACCATTTCTCCCTGTGGGGTATCAATTACAGAAACAAAAGGTGTTTGCACAAATTCGTAATCAGGAGTATCTAAAACAGTTACGAGTCCTCCCAGAATTTGAACATACTCTCCTACGCCTTTAACTTCAATAACTTTAACTAATCCCCCCAGAATATTAACTAATTCAATTCCTTTGGCCTCAAAAACAAAAATTCCAGGTAATCGCACTAAAGAATAATCTTTTGTTTCAGTAATGGTGTACTTAGAGGTGGGAGCATCGAGCACGGAAGAAAATATATTTTCGGGCCCTTTCCAGGATTTTAACTCCTCTAAAGCGTGTTTGGATTTATTGACTAAATCATTAAAATTCTCAAGACCAGCTTCTTTAAGGTCAGTTTGAAGAATTTCTTCCATCTTTTTGGGCTGTAAGTTTACTTTTACTCTATCCCATTCCTCTGGTGGAAGCCATATTGTTGTTGTTTCTCCAAGCACCTTTTCACCTTCTTCAGTTGTCATTTCTGATTTTCCCATTAGTACCAGAGCTGTTCCCTTATCTGTTACAGTTGGAACAGCTAAAGTACCTTTATTAGCGCTAATTGAGGTTTTACCTTTACTTATTAACTTAAGGGATTCAGAAGGGATCGAATATACTTGATTTGGTTTATTAAATTCTACTGCTTGTATGCTTTTTGCATATTCTTGTACCTTGGAACCAAGCTGACTTTTTGGATCAATAAAATTTCCCTTTTGGGAAAGAGAACTTAAGAGTGAATTTAATCCATTCTGTGTTTTCTTTTTGGGTGCAAATATTAATAAAATACCCATAACTAAACAAATAAAAGCGATATATTGAAATAATTCCCGATTTGATAAATTAATCCATTGTAACCACAAGAAAATTAACAAAGTAATTGCTGATGTAAGTAATGCGTCACGAATTCTTTCCATTCTTGTTTGTAACGCCTGATACTGGTTAATGAATGAACTAGCATCAAAAGATATTTGTTTTGGTACTCCTGGTAACACTGATCCAAATAAATATAATCCAAAAGCTAGTAGCAGAAAGAGATCAAAATCGAAATTTATTAGAGGAGTAGGAATAAAGAGTTGAATCCCCTTCATAATGAACAAAATAATAAATGCAGTCCAGAAACCTCGTATAATGCTTTGAATGTAAAATAAATATCCAATTCGCAGAGTATCCAGGGCAAAGGCTTTTATTAACATAGTGAGAGGTATTAATAGACATACAATTGTCCTTTCTATCTCACCATACGTTATCGGAATACTTGGAGGAAGAAAATTGGGAATATTAGAAGAGGGAATAAAGAAATTAATCAATAGATAAAATAATAGAAGTTTGAAGGCACGGTTCAGGGGAGAAGCCATGGTATGCCCTTCTTTATTAAAAAGAATGTATATAGGGATCAGGAAAAACACAACAATAGCAAAACTAAATATTGTACCTCGAAAAATTGGGGTACTTGGAAAAACAACTGCAATTATCCACCATAATATGCATAATACTAAAAATAGAAAATCTAAAGGTGTTCGGGGTTTTAAAAATTGTTCAGTTTTATTTAAGGCAAAATTTTCAAGTGATCCAATTGATTGTAAATTAGCTATATTTTCCATGTATGTTCATCCCATATGCAGATTTGATGGTATTTTTGAATACTACAGACCAAGAGATAGGAGATAAAAAAAGTCTCCTAAGTGTCATAAGATAAATTTTGTGTAACAAAATTACATTTTATTTTAAATAGTTGTGTTGTGGTAAATAATGAAAATAATAATGAATAACAAGAATTAGAATATATATGACATATTAACTGGATAAATCCTTCTCTTAAATAACAGAAGAAGTTTTAGATTAAAGATTCTCCTCCACAGAAAATACACCCTTCATTAGTAATTTCTCGCGGGCTTACTAACGCCCCACATTCCGAGCAGACAATTAGCTCTTCCTCCAACGTTCCTAACTCTAGACTTTTTGCACTCTTACCATTGCCAGATCCATTATTAAAAATCTCATCTGATTCTAACTCAGAAATTTCATCAGTGGAAACCAAAGCATCTTTACTTAGAGATTTATTCTGGGAATTTTCTCTAAAAACTTCAGATTCTACTTTATCGGAGGAGCCCCTTATTTGGATTACTTTTTTGGCCTCGGTTTCTCTTGTTATATACTCATTCTCTTTGATTTCAATTTTATTTCCCTTATTAACTGATTGTGAAGGTTCAAGTAAAGCATCAAGTGCAATAGGCTGAGCTTCATTCCTCTGCCTCTTTTTCTTTCTGCGAATCCCTCTTTTTTGTCTCGGTTTTGGTTTAAGATGTGGTAATGCTTTTTCATTTTTTAAATTTTCTTTCTCATCAGTAATGGGGCCTTCATCTTCAAAATTACTATCAGTCTCAGTCTTCTTACTTCTGATTTTCGATTTTAGATTCAAAGTTGTTTGTGCACTACTCGAAACTTGTTGAATTTCCATTGGATATTTTATCATTCTATCATAAATTCTTCCGGGACCAAAAAGATCTTCTGAGTACTGATTCACATCAATTAATTTCATTAGGTCCTCTTTTGTCGATAGTTCTCCCAGCATGAAACTCAATGTAGCAATTGCATGCTTAACAAGAACTTCCTTTATTTTCTTGAAATCAAAATCAAAAACTTGTCGAGGGATTACATGATTACCTTTTAAATTTAACATCTGGATCCTTGTACCTGGATCCACAGAAAAACCAAGGTCTCGAAGGATATAAGCTGCGTTCACTTGGGGAAGTTTGGATTTGTAAGCACTTAAAGGTTTGTTGATAGCTTTTGGTTTTACGAAATAACTAGGATCAATAGTTCCGCTATAAATTTCTTCTTTTATTTTCTGAGCCATTTTATCTGCATTTTGATAAAGCTCTTCTAAAGTAATGGGATTTTGCGGATCATAGTCCTCTAGATAGCTATTGATGATCTTTTCTTGAAAATATTTCTGTAATTTTGAAAAGTCTGCTCTTTTTGATTCTAATCCAGTTATCTCTTTTTCTTGCCATTCATTATTTTCATAATTATAAATTATATATTTCTTTTTTCCCATGACAAACTGAAAATCATAGGGGCCGTCTTGTTCAAATTTAATTAAGTTCTTTCGCGATCGACTAATACAATGCCCGTCATTTACCCAATAATTATCGTTCTGAGAAAATTTCTTGACCTTTTCGTTGAGAATTTTGTCGATTAGACTTACTTCAAATTGCTTCTTACTGTTCTTAACATTAGGATTGGAAAGGCAAACTTTAAAGAAAAGCGGAAAATCTTGGGGTACCCATAACCAGATACCATCAGTATCTAATTCTGTAACTAAACCAACGTACTCTAGCTCTTCTGCAGCCCAATGGATTAAATCTGCTGACAATTTTGTTGTAATTCCAGCGCAGGGCGTACTAGCATTTCTTACACCTCCCTTCATACCTAAAAGTCCGTATATACTATTTAAAGGAACTTTCATTCCTAATTGTGTGCTATCATGGAATTTTTGAAGTCTAGTTAATTCAGAAGGAATAGCTAAATTTGCAGATTTCCTTTGAGAAATAACCTGTTTAAGTCTTTGGGCCTCTAACTTATGCTTTACCCTTGTATTGAAAAAATCATCCATAATTCTGGCAACAAAATTATATGCTTTTTGGCACACCCGAGAATTTACAGATAACAATATACTAATTTTTTTCGTTCTAGTATCAATACTCATGAACGTATTGGGAGGAAGTTCAAAATCAGGAGGTTGATCTTCAAATATATCAAAATAGTTCTTGTCCAATTTAGTTGTTAATTGAGTTGCCTCTACATTTCTTCGTAACCACTGTTGAACAGAAATGAAAAGATCATGTTCAGTTGTTAAACCCAAATAGGTTTCACTTATTGGAACTTGTATTAATTGGTCACCTCTTCTGGTATAAGCTTCTGTTTTTTCTCCATTAAAGGTATAAATCTCTTGAGATCGTCCAAGTGAATCTTGCAAAGGTTGATACCTTTTACATTTTAGTTCATTCTCCGCTTTGCAAACTGAGGGATCACATTTACTAGAACCTTCCACCTTAAATCGACAAGGACGCTGTGATGAAATTTTTATAACCCAATCTCCGTCAAAAAGGCAACTTTCATCCTTTTCGTATAAATCACATGTTTGGCATTTCGTTAAAGGTACAATTCCTGAAGGTTGAAGTTTATATTGACGAATTTGAGATGGGTACATACTTGTAACGTCAACATGAACTCCAATTAACTTTGTTTTGTCATTAGAAAGCTTTAATTTGTCTAGTGCTTGAAATACCTCATCTATAATATTTTCCACATCTTCAGGGTGATATGCAGATATATTTTCTAATATATCCCGAATTTTATTCAACTGGATCTTTAATTTCGCTCTTGGAACACCATTTCTTACCATTCCAGATTCAATTTGTGATAAGATCTCAGAAGGATCTTCTGAATACTCAATAACCACATCTCCAAGCTCAGAGAGGACTTGTTTCTCAAATTCCTCCTTTATAATCTTTTTATTTAATTCCATACTTTCTTTTCGTATTACTTTTTCAATTGCAATCTTTAATTCATCTAAAGCTTCTTTCTCTGATTTAAAATCATAGAAAATATCACTTCTGAAAATTCCAGGACGTCTAGCTTCAACTAG
Source organism: Candidatus Heimdallarchaeota archaeon (assembly GCA_011364965.1). Classification (GTDB taxonomy): domain Archaea; phylum Asgardarchaeota; class Heimdallarchaeia; order Hodarchaeales; family Hodarchaeaceae; genus Hodarchaeum. The sequence goes on along the minus strand of RDOB01000002.1, from coordinate 183,610 downwards.
TCCACCTGTATAAGCAAGATTGTTTATCACAAGTTTAGGCGAAAAAGATTCAATTATTTTGGAAGAGATTTTTCTTTTACTGACAATTCCATGCTGGAAATTTTCTGCATCGATCAATAAGTCATCCAAAGAGCCTGATCTTCGGGATAACAACTCTGAAGCAGGAACGGGAAACATCTGTCCCATAGAGATGAAAAAATCAAGGACAATTTCCTTAACATATTTCCACGAAATATATCCATCACATCCCGCATATGCAGCAGCTTCGGCAGGATTTTCTTCGATAGCAAATAATGCTTCTCTACCTATTGGAATAATTTTGAGTTTTTTCTCAACACTCTGTTTTAAACCTAAATCCTTCTTGGGAAGGTAACTGTATTTCTCATTAAATAGGAAGGCATCTAGATGTATAATTCCTGCTCCTTCAACATAATCTATGCTATTAGGAGTATAATTGTTCTTCAAATCAGTCTTTTCGTTTGATCTTTTACCGGTACCTATTTTAAAAACAATCTTAAATCCAGTTTCCCTTTCCAAAGACAAATTGTTAAGCTCTGACCTCACAGAAAGAAAAGGGATATCAAATCTTCCCCCAAAAAAATCAGCAAGAACATCAGGTTGATAGTCTCTGATCACTTGATAAAATGCCTGTAAAATTTCTCGCTCGTTATCAAAGAGCTGGATATTAAAATAATACTTTTCAATATGTTCAGGCGCTTCAAAAGTATCATTTGAATATCGCCAATCCACCCAAGGCTTCTTATGTTCTTTATCAGCGTACCTTAGGAGTATATCAATATTTCTGATATCCTTGGTTTCAACCACAGACGAATTTACTAGAAGATAGTTCCTATCTCCAGTAAATAATGAAATCATTGATATTTCATCGCGGTTCGGATTAGGTTCTCTTGTTGTTTCAAAAGCAGTTTCTATATCGAATGCTAGTATTTTTAATTGAGGTGGTGCTTTATTATTTATATGATAAATAGATTGAATTTCTCCACCTCGGATTTCAGCTTGATACCAATATCCTACGCGTAAATTATGGTCTATTGCAGTTCTATGATGAAATAATACATCTGCTTCTCGCCATTCGATTACTCCATTTAATGCTTCACATTTATCTCGTAATTTAGGAACAGAACCGGGATGATCAACGGTGATCTTTAGAAATGACTTGGAAACAAGGAATGTAAGATCAGCAGCATCGTAGTAATTCTTCTCCTCTATTTGTTGAACGTGATTTTCTCCTATTTGATAGATTTGTGAAATGATTCGATTGAGATGTTCCTTTGAAAGGTCTTTTTCAAGTAAGAGATAAAAGTAAGGTTCATGACGTAAAAATGCTTTACGTTTTTGATGATTTTCATCAAGGAAGAAAATTTGTATACCATTTATTAGCATGGATCGCGAGTGATTTTGATCAGTTTCATACTCATTAATTGTCTCCTCATTTTCCTTCCAAAAACTTGATGTTTGATAATCAAGAATAAAAATTGGAAGGGAGATTCTTTCATTAAATCGAAACGCATCAAACCACGATCTATAACCTAAAAATGTTTCGTTTCTTCTTTGTGAGGATGCCATTAAATCGACTCATGAAATAACAAAATTTACAGGTCAGTTTCATAGAAACTTAACTCTGCTTTCATAATTATGCCAATTGAACCCTTTTTTTCATTTATTGGCTGTAATTCTTCCATATTATTGCTCAGCAAGATGGAAAACAAAGCCAAAATCAGTCCTTTTAGTGGGTGACGCGATATACACAACTTATTGGGGAATTAAAAAACTATTCGCATATTTGATTCAGGAATAGTCTTCGATAGCAAGGCGTATCGGCCTTTATAAATCCTACTTAATTCCTCACACATTTATAAGGCGTATCACATGCATTTATAAAGTCTGATTAAAAGATACTCCTTTTCTTGAAAAAAGGTTAAAATAGAGAAGAAAAAATAAGGGTAAAATAATTATGTCGGATAACAAAAATCAAGTTAGTTGCTTCAAAATTATTGAAATAAGACTTGGTAGTCCCGACTATTGCTAGTAATAAGAAAGTTTATTTAATCACATGTATAAATTTGTTGATAATTACGGATAAAATCATGAAAACAATTCTCAATCCAGATGAAAAAGGAAAAATGATCTAAAATGGCCTTTCGTCGCTTCCTACAAAGAAATCGAACAGAATTTTTTGGGAGTATCGCAGCTTTTATTCTTATTATTACTGGAGTAATATTTCCTTTCTTTATTCCTAATCAATTATTTGAAGATCTTCCCATAATCCCAGATGCTACTTGGTTTAAGATTTCATTATCATTTCTCATGATCGGTATGGGTATAGTACTTTTCTTCTATCTATTCATTATCCATCGTTATTATGTAAAAAAAAGAAAAATGGATTATATCTACTAAAGAGAACAGAAGGGATAAATCCAAAAATATATTAAATACATATCTTTTAATTGAAACATTGGAAGATCTCCTCAGACGATAAACACTTTGATGAAGTCAACGGGGTCAATATAGAGCGAAAAGAAGTAGAGAGAGCAACAATGTCCAAAAAGAAACAAAAAGAGTCTGTTATAGTCCCATCCAAAGTATGGACAATATTACAGAAGATAGAAGCATTACGAGTAAAAGAAAGAAAGCTAATTCGGAATCTATGGTACGATCTGAAGGAGAACCAAAACAGGAGAATTCATCAAATGGTATTCGAGCAAGCTCTGCAATCAAATTCAGCTTTCCCCTCTGTGAATAAAGAGGAATTAGATAACTGGGTAGAAGAGAATATTACTACTGTTTTCATTACCTTAATTGAGCAAGGAGATATTCTTGTGGAGGAAACTAAACCAAACTTGCCCCGAAAACTAATAAATCAGGGAATTGGGAAGATAAAAATAATATTTGAAAAGATAAGAGACTAAAAAATTTCTTAAAAAAAATATGATTAGATTCTCTTGGTTGGAGGAAAAGCTAATATTTTGTCTTAAGGACAGAAATAAGGGCATTAAGCAACTACCAAGAAGTATTCGCATACTATTAGAAAATCTATATGAAAATATTGCAGATGTTATCATTCCAAGCCATTTACAAATGGATTATTCCAAAATAATCCTCTTACAATTTATCTCATTATTTTTTTTGGATCCAAATAAAATAGATAAGAAAAATAGAGAGATTACGACCTGGGAGGAAATTTTGTTTCAAGAAAAGGATTTTTTAAATTTTATAAATTCCATAATACCAAAAGAGGTTTGTTTTAATCTTTTTGACCATTATGATTATGTAGATCAAGTTAAATTGAATAAAATCAATTGGAAAAACATTGCAAGAGAATTTAAGGAAAATTACGTCTGGATCAACGACCATACTAAAGAATATGATCAAGAAAGTAATGTAATAGATTTTTCTATATTTGATTATGTAAAGTTCATTTCAAGATCATATAAGACCGACATAGAAAGTTTTGGCCAAATTTACACTCCATATTGGTTTGCTCTTAAACTTTCGGAAAAAATGGTGAATTCTTGGATATCTAGAATTCACTTAGAGGATTCCTCAGATAATAGACATATAATAAAGCAAATTTCAAATTTAAAAATACTGGATCCAGCTACTGGAAGTTCAATTTTCCTAATTGCCTGTGGAAATATAATTAATGAAATGCTTGAATCTTTTTCTACCCCAACTGATGAAATAACGATTAAAAAAATGATTGTTGAAAATATTTTATTTGGTATTGATATAGATACAGTAGCAATTCTTATTTCAAGATTAAAATTATGGTTATGGAGTTTTGATTCGAGTAACTCTAAAGAAACTCCTTTTCGATGCAATATATATAAAGGGAACTCATTATTTGGATTTCAAAATAATGAAAACCAGAGAGAAGAAAATGATAACATAGAATGCTCTCGAGATGATTTATTTAATAAGAATTTAGAATTGAAGTATCCCGTTTATAGAATCACTTTTAATAATGTTAATAATAATGAATTCGATAATGAAAATACAATTTCGGGATTATTAGAAATATTCAGAAAAATTCCTAAATTTCGATATCTTATTTTTGAAGGAGATCGTATTAGATGGACATCATTAAAATTAAAACTAGATGACATTTCCTTAACAAAAATAAGGTTTTCAAATACATTTCAAACAAATACTACTCTATATGCTGTTTTTTCATCACCAATGACTAGGGGAGAGGCTAATGAGCTATCTATTCTTCAACCTCATCTACAACCTTCAACAATTACGAATTTATTTCATTGGATAGACTTCAAAATTGGAAAAAATCCTAAATTTGATATTATTCTCGGAAATCCACCTTTTATTGCTCTAACAGATCTTCCTCTACTATTGAGAAAAAGATTGAGCTTTATATATCCAGAAATCTACACAGGAAATAATGATATTTCCTACTTTTTTCTGGTTAGGAGCATTGAAGCTTTAAAACCCTTAAGAGGATTATTGGGATTTATTTTGCCAAAATATTTACTGCATAGCGTTTATGCAGCTAGAACACGAGAATTTATTCAAAATTCTGCTCAAATACTTGAAATCCACGATTTTTTGAATATTTCCTTATTCAATGAAGTACAAATAAGTAATATTGTATTAATACTGAAAAAAAAGGAGATGAAAACAAATTCTATCGCTGTTTTTCGCTATACTCCGAAAAATGATTTGAATTATGATTCTTTCTTACAAGTACATCAAAATTCATTAAAACCACAAAAATGGATATTTCATAATGAAATGACTCTTAAAATTCTTAAAAAGATTAGAGAAGCTTCAAACTTTACCCTGAATCAATTTTTTGATATAAGTAAAGGAGTGGAGACTGGTTGTGACAAAGTTTTCACAACAAACAAACCTGACTATTTTTCAAATGAGATGGGAATAAAAGATTCTAATTTGAGAACATGGATCAAAGGTAAAGACATTAAAAACTATTTTGTTGAATATAAAAAAAGAAAAGTGATTTTTGCTCCCTTTTATAAAGAAAAGGATATTTTAGAAGATGTTAAACTCATGGATTATCTAAGAAATAATAAAGAGCTGTTATTTGACAGATCGAGGGTTCAAAAATATTTTTTGTGGAGAAAAGGTGATGAAAGAAATACAATGGATTGGGAACGTCCAAAAATCGTCTCACCATATAAATCCAAAAAAAATACCTTTGCTTTAGATCAACTAGGTTCGCTCTCTTCAAAGGATGTGATTTGGCTTATTCCCAAAGATGAATATCGAACTGAGGAAGATATACTTTACTATTTGCTTTCATTGCTCAATTCAGAGCTTCTCACTTTCTATGCACTCAACTCTATTAAAAATTTAGGCAACGTGTATGAATTTTATCCACGTCAAATTGAACACTTTCCAATTTTTTTGATGAAAAATTCAAAGAATTATTCGTATTTGGTAAATTTAGTAAGGAAGATGTTCAATAACTCGAATAAATTTATTGGTGAGTTTGATAAAATCAATAAAATAATCTATGAATTATTTAAAATTACTGAGTTAGAGATCGCTTATATCAAAGATTTTCTATCTTCACAAGCATAAATAAATCAATTGATCGCTTTACTTCTCAATTAAAATTTTGGGAGAATTTTGTATAAGAATTCACTGCTGCTTCTGTGTAGGAAGATTCTAACCTTTGATGTGCTTGAAGCGTAACAATAAACTCTTCTTTTGTTAAATTATAAATTAGAGCAACCAATGCATCTATTTGGGCTATATAAAGATAATAATCTTTCTCGAGAGCTGATTTTGCGGAAGAGGAGGAGGCCTCCATTTTTCTATAAGCCCAGTTTATCCCAATGGGTTCGAAGTCTTTGATTAAATTAACTAGTGCTTTGTGCAAAGGATTTTTCATTTCATAAGCTGGGATATTCATCTTTTTGATTATAAATTGATTGATATTTAATCCATAACAAATCTGTCGAATTCGAAATTCAAAAGGAACGGAACATAATACCCCAGCTAAATAATATTCAATATCTTCCTGCTCAGGAAAATCATAAAGACATAAAATGCTATTAGATATGAAAGTGGATTTTGGGAAAATAGCTATTCGCATTCTTCTTCTTCTATGATTACCAGAGAAATTTTTCCATCCAATGAAAGTTCTTCTCCAAAAAGGGAATTTTTCAAAATATCTTTGAGGTGATTGAATCCAAAAACGAGGGTGTTTATCATCATACCCCAATCTGACTAAATGTCTGCCTTCAACCAAAGGATATGCGTTTGGATCCTTTGTTAACATATTACGATCATTGGTCATGTCTAAACCACGTGATGTCTTACATTTCCATTCTTTAGACGTTAACGATGGAAATGAAATAATTTTTCTTGTGACTGCTAATTCCTTGTTATTACGTATTGATGGAATGATATAATGAGGGGAAGTAGATATTATTTCATTACGATTCATTCGAACATGATTAGTATTGTTTATTTCTATTAGTCGCATTTGAGCTTGTTTAAAATCATCTAAAGAATGAATATCTTTAGAAAAGAGAAAAGTAACATCAGGTGTATTCTTCTGTGCCAGTATTACTGAAATACTAATCCCTGGTTCAACCTCAGAGAAAATTTCCTTATTAGATACAATTTCTGTAACAGATATTAATTTTACATTCTCTAAAAGCATTTTTCGTAATGATTTACTAAAATATTCCCCTAGAATTCCACTCGGAATAATTATTCCAAAATAACCCATTTCAGAGGTAAGATCATAAAAACGTTCCAGAAATAATTTATAAAGATTTTTTTCCCCAGGTTGCCATTTATAGCATGTATTAAAGTATTTTGAGGTTTCTTTATAATACTCTTTTAGTTCAAGATATTTTAATTTAGACTCTGATGGAGCACCATTGATTGTTTCCTTAATTAATTCAGGAGAAGAAAGAACAGTCGAACCTAGCCATTCTCTGTCATAAAGTTTCCATTTATCCCAAGGGGGATTACCTATTACCACATCAAATCCAAATTTATTTGATAAAAAGACTTCAGGATATTCTAACTCCCAAAAAAAAGGAATTTGTTCTTTTTTCTTTAACAAAGTTAAGTAAAGCAGTTGACTACTATCTGAAAATTCTCCTTTAAGCTTAGATATAACTAAATTACGAATTTGGGAGTTTTCAATAAATTTTCTCTTAATTAAAACATCAGAACCTTCAAGTATTAATTTAGAGATTGCTTCTCTATTTTTCACAATTAAATTAATTTCTGATTTAAATAAAGAAAGAAATTTGAAACTTTTTTTAAATTCTAATGGTAAAGGAGAAATAAGAGAGTTCCCTTGTTTAATTTTAATTTTCACGAGTTTTTTTGCCATCTCTATAACTTCAGGAACATTAAACAAACCTAAAATATTTTGAATAGCTTTTTCATAGATAAAACGATCTACTTCAACTCCATAAATCATTTCAGATAGAATTTTAAGACAAATCAGGTCTCGATCTAATTCAGTTAAAGCATTATTCATTCCATTTATCCTGAATCGTTCTTTAAAATCATTCTTTGCACGAACATTATTATCTTTCACTATTTCTCCCCAGATATCTTGAATGATTTTCGTAAAATATTCTAAAGCAACAACAAGAAAAACTCCATCACCCATTGCGGGATCAATTAACTTAATGTTTAATATTTTGTTTATAAACATAGAATAGTCTTTCTTATTACCTTGATCTAAATACCCGATTAAGTCATTGCAAATTTCCGTTACAACTTTTACTGCAATCTCAGTTTTGGTGAAAAATTGTCCCTTTTGCTTTCTTTCAACGACACTTATATTTACCATAAATTCAAAACCTTTTCATTTCTTTTATTGAAATGATTTTGCTTTGCTTAGTCTTAATCGAACTAAAGTTTCTAGTTCGGTTTTTAAATTTTTTAATACCTCAGGATCTAGTTGAACGTTGAATAGAAGATTAACCTTGATAAATTCATCTTCAAAATCTACCTCACGAATCGAAAGGGGTCTTTTATGGATTGTTTCTTTAAAGATCTTTTTTGATATTAAAACAGCATTTCCATTTATTAAATTAATGTTGGGAATCATTAAATCTTCATATTCATAAACTTTGATGTCAAGTCCTCCTTCTCCTAAATTACTCCTTCCCAATAATTCCAATTGAAATGCTGCCACGATAGAATTCAAGAAAAGAAAAATAAAAGCAATTTCATCAAGGGAATTTGTCAATTGAATGCCATAAAATCTCGCATCAAAATAATATTTCGAGGGGTTGTAAAAAAATGCAAATCGATCATTGATAGTCATCATTCCCAAAATAGGAAATGATTCTTTTTTTAAGAGTGGTAAACAAAACCAATTCGCTCTCGTTTTACAAGTAGGCCTAAGAGGATATTTTCTTCCCGAGGAAGGAACCCATTTTTCTCCCCAATGAATATATTCTTGCACTCCCTTTTCAATTGAAATTGAGTGACAAATAATTAATACAACGTAGTTAATTTCAGACTCGTTGATTTCAAACTTTTGTAGTTCTTTAGGGGATTTAACTACATAATTGGGAATCCATTCTACTTCTTTGGAATCTACAAATTTTATTTTTAATCCCTTTGATTTATTCCTACATGAATGCATCCAGTATTCTTTCTCAATCCTGAACATGGGCTCCTTTATAGTCCATCCCAAACGATAAAATTCTTGAATTCTATCATCTCTCAGATATAGAAGAAGGTCCCCACTTTCAGAATCCCATTCCGATCGAAAATATTTATTTTCACATCCAGGTTTACCTAGATAAAAAAAATCATTCGCTCCAGTTGTAAAACCTCTTTTTATAGATGCAATGCTTTTAAGGGGCATTAATTTATCATTTAATAGATTTAAGAGATTCAAATAACAATTTGGGGCTTTTAAAATTGCATTCCATTTTTTTGGAGGATCTAATACATGTTGATCAAATTTCTTATGAAAAGGGATCTTTTCCCTCATACCAAGGGAAATTAATGCTAGATCACTTTTTCTCTCTATTAAATAGTAGTTTACTTGCTTTATCGACTTCTTGGAATCTCGAATTACATATAGAATTACTGTATTAACTTCAGCTGCTGGAATGAGCTTCTCCTTTGTCGTCATAATAATTGTATGAATATGAAAGTATTTATAAAGTAATTGTCTAATATAGAGACCATAGTCCACATCTAGCCAAGAATTGGGTATAATAAGGCCGATAGAGTCATTTTCTTTTAATTTTCCAGCAATATGAAGCAAGAAATAAGCATATAATCCAGAGCGTCGTGAAAATTCTTTTCTTACATTTTCTCCAGTCTTAGAAAAAAAAATTAAATCTTTCTGAATAATGGTTTGAATCAAGGTTTTATATTGCATTGGAATATTCTCTTGTCGAGTATAGGGAGGATTCACATAATAAATAACCTTTTCATCAGATTTCAGCCTTTTTTCTTCTTCATTATTTAAACAAAAGAAATCTTGTATAATAATACTACTCTTAACGCTCATTGATGGATTTTTATATAAAAAGTAATTTATAGCACTTTTTGTAATCGATCCTAAGTATGGATCTTTCTCAATTCCAATTATATATTTCAACGAAGTCCTCTGATGAGAATGAGAAATATAATCCAAAGCTGCTAATAAAAATAGTCCCGTTCCGCAAGCAGGATCAATTATTTTGCGAAAATCAGCTTTTGATAATGAAAATTTTGCTAGAAAATTAGTTATTTCTGGTGGAGTAAAAACTTGTCCTTGAAGCTGTTGTAATCGACTGGGAACCCCATTTTCGTATAGAAAGGGAAGTAAAAGGTATTGTTGATCACTATGGTGTAGTAACTCTTGAATTAGAATTAATCCAAGTAAACATTCATCTTCGGACTCAAAAAGAATATGTAGAATTCTATTCAAAGGAAAATATGAAAGACAAGTTATTGGATACTCTGAATCATTTTCTGGAGATTGATCCAAAAGCTTGGACACTAAATTGAAAAAACTCAGAATTTTTTTATTTGAAGAACTACTCCCAATATCTCTTCGCATTTGAGCTACTAAATCTTCAAATTGAAAGGATTTTTTAAATATAGAAATCGAAATTGTTATTCTATCACAAAATAATGCAATTAATAGTGGAACAATACCTTTTACTAATTTGTCTGGGTTATCTTTCCATTCCGACCAACCTTGTTCATCCAAAACCTCAAAAATGAGATTTCTTTTCTTCGATATTTGTAAAATTTCGATTAAGAGTTTTTTTTCGACTGAATGGTCCAATTCAATAAAAGTTTCCCAGAATAATTTTCGAGGAAACACCTCTGACGATAGTTTGCGATGATAAGGCATTATTTTAGTCTATATAGATTATAATTATAATTATTATGAATTATGATCTTTAGTAAATCATCATAGTTTGATTCCATTTAAAACAGATTTGGAACCTAGCTGTCTATTTTTTAGTTGGAAGTATCAATTTAGGAGAAAAGTATTATAAAAATGAATCAAGTGGTATTTGCTTTGGGTATTCACTTTTATAATACTCACAAATCTTTATCATTGGGCAAATAGCGCATTTTGGTTTTTTTGATACACAAATCGTTGCTCCAAGATCAAGTATTCCCTGATTAACCTCCCAAACTTTACCTGGAATTATTATCGATTCAGCAAGTGTCCAAATCGTTTTGATAAAAGAAGCATCGCGTTCTTCAGTCCAAATACCAGTTATTCGACTTAATACGCGATCTACATTTACATCAACAATTGCAGCTGTGGGGTCAGATCGCTCGAATGCAAAACTTAAAATTGCTCCTGCAGTGTAACGGCCTATTCCCTTCAAAGTTAGCAATTGATCCAATGAATCAGGGATTCTTCCACCTTTTTCATTAACAATTTGATTTGCGATAGAATGTAAAAACTCTCCTCTTCGTTTATATCCTAATTTATCTGTAATAATCTTCACATCTTCAACCTTTGCTGCAGCTAAGGCTTGGATTGTAGGAAATTTCTGAAGAAAATTCATATAAATTGGAATTACTATCTCTACGTTTGTTTGTTGAAGCATAATTTCGCTTACAAGAATTTTATAAGGATCTCTCGTCCTTCGCCAAGGAAGATCCCTCTGATTTCTAGAGAACCACTCGATCAATTTCAAAGGAAAGAATTTGATCAAATTTTCAAAAGATGCTTTACCTAAAAACTCATTTTTTATTATTTCTTCCTGTCCTTTGGCACTTCTCGTTTCGATATCCCACACAATCCTATTCAAATAATTGAGACTATCAAAACCTGCAGAAATTGTAATTCTTTTAAATATCCTGCTAGTGTTTAATATTTTTTAAATGATTCAAGGAATAAGCAGAATCCCAAGGAAGATATTAACAGATTTAAGATCAATATTCATGGATTTCTGAATTAGTTATGATATTATCATCAGTATTATTTCTTTTCTTCTTCAAAGGGATAATTCAAGATTAATTTCTAAGGATATGAATCTTTACCAATTAAATTCAATATCCTGATAATTCTACTATATAGAGCTAAAGAACTTAGATCGTGCGCAATGAAACGAAGACTTAAAAATGGGGAATTAAGCTTTTTCAGATAATAAAGAAGGATGGACAAACCCATGAAAGATGAAAAGGAAAGTAAAACAAAGAAACTTGGTCGATTTCTAGGGAAAAAAGCTGTTGAAGCGGGAAATATTATAAACCAAGAGATTCAAAAAGCTGGAAAAATAGCTAAAGACGAATTTAAAGATTTTGATATCACCAATGTTATAGTAGAACCGATAAAAAAACCGAAAAATGAATCTAGAATTGAATTCACACGTCGAGCTCGTCCCACAAAGACTTATACTCAAGCGAATCGCACAGTTCAATTCTTCTCTCGAAATCCAGATGAAAGAGAAATGAATCCAGGTATTGATGGTTTGGTTAGCTTCTCAATACTCATAGCACCTTTTGCGGTACTATTAGGGTTTTTAATCCTTTTTACAGATTTTAATGAAATACTAGCGATAATGCTCTTCTTAATATATTTATTATTGGTAGCAATTCCAGGTGCTTACTTGGGACTCGATTCAATTCTCGCAGGAGCTCGATCAGTAATAATGGGAGGCACCACGACTTTTATAGCTATCATTAGAGGAATTTTTGAATTTTTCTACCTATTAATAAGAGGATTTGCTGAATTATTTATTATTATTTTCAATAATCTCTTTGGGTTTCTAAAAGGGGCCTTTGATACTTTTGCTGATTATCTAGTCTTTACTATCGTCTATATTATATCAGCAGGAGCTATATGGCTGTTTCTCTCAACAATCCAACTTGAAACAACCAGCATAATAGTCCTAGGATTCATCGTTCTTCTTCCTGCTCTTCTTCCAGCAAGTGTAGCACACAGATTTTGGATGTTATGGAAACTTGATAAAAGAGATAGCTAGTACTATTTTCTTTTCATTAAAAAAAGGGATATCTCGACATGAAATTTACTTTAGATGATAAAGATCTCGAAATATTAAAAATGTTAAGTAAAGATGGCAAAATTGCCTATAATAAAATAGCAGAGGAACTAAATGTCACCTCCCAGACAATTTCCGATAGAATTGAACGAATGAAAAAGAGAGGGATTATTTCAAGGTTCACTTTAACACTTAGAGCTGAGGAAATTGGATACCCCATTGAGTTCATCTGTGAACTTGATATTAACGCTACAGTAATGGATAAAGTGTTAAAAGTTCTAAGAACTATAACAGAAATTCATATCATAAGAATAACAACGGGAATACATGATATTTTGTGTTTTGGAAACGCAGCTTCAATAGAAAATTTGCATGATATTGTAGAACGAAAAATATCTACCATTCCTGGGGTGAACAAAACCTATACATCCATTACATTGAAGAAGGTTAAAGATTCACAAGTTTTAAATTTGGATGAATAAATTAAAATCAATCAAATGTTGAAAAATTTATAGCATAATCAAGATCGTATATAAGTATCATATTGACAAAATTTAAATGAAAATCATTTTTTCTTACCACATGAAGAATGGTTTTCGATTTGTCTTGTGGTAGATAAAAATGAAAAATTCGCAGTATTATATGGCTATTGAAGAAGAATACGGAGCTCATAATTATCATCCGATTCCAGTTGTAATTGCTAAAGCCAAAGGCCCATGGGTGTGGGATGTTGAAGGGAAAAAATACCTTGATTGTCTTTCTGCATATTCCGCTGTGAATCAAGGCCATCTTCATCCGAAAATTGTCCAAGCACTAAAAGATCAATTAGAAAATGTTGCCTTAACATCACGAGCATTCTATAATGATCGTATGGGGCCTTACCTTAAACACTTACTTGAAATTTGTGGTAAGGGCTTTGATATGGCTTTACCTATGAATACTGGGGCAGAAGCTGTTGAAACTGCAATTAAGATGGTTCGGCGATGGGGATATGAAATCAAAGGAGTTCCAGAAGGTAAATCAGAAATAATAGTCTGTGCCAATAATTTTCATGGAAGAACCACAACTATTGTTGGATTCTCAACTGATCCAGACGCAAATACAAATTTTGGACCTTTTACTCCTGGATTTAAAATTATACCATTTAATGATATTAAAGCTTTAGAAACTGCAATAACAAATAATACTGTTGCATTTCTATGTGAACCAATTCAAGGTGAAGCTGGAGTCATAGTTCCTTCCAATGGCTATTTAAAGCAAATTAGAGAGATTTGTACTCGAAATAATGTGTTATTTGTGCTTGATGAGATTCAAACGGGTTTTTGTCGAACTGGAAAGATGTTTTGTTTTCAACATGAAGGAATAACTCCTGATGTTCTGACATTGGGAAAAGCTTTAGGAGGAGGATTATTGCCAGTTTCAGCAGTAGTTTCAAGAAAAGAAATTATGAAAGTTTTTATACCTGGGTCTCATGGTTCAACTTTTGGTGGTTTCCCCTTAGCTTGCGTAGTTGGAGAGGCTGCCTTAAATGTACTAGTAGAAGAAAAACTTGACGTTAGGGCGGCAGAATTAGGAGAAATGTTTATTACAGAGCTGAAAAAGATTAATCATCCAAGAATAAAAGAAGTAAGAGGGAAAGGATTGTTAGTTGCAGTAGAATTATCAGAAAAAGCTCGTCCTTTTACGGAGCAATTAATCCAAAATGGTATCTTAGCTAAGGAAACTCATGACTATGTAATCCGTTTCGCTCCTCCTTTAGTCATCTCAAAAGAAGACCTAAACTGGGCACTTGATATTATAAAAAGTATACTTGGAAAATAATTGGAAATTTTATCTCCAAAGGTAAGCAGTTAGGATAAAAATGCCCAAACTCAGAGATAATAACCCATTAAAAAACAACCACCACCTAGAAGCATGAAGAGGTAAAGTTTTCCGTATTTCCCACTTTTTTCTGCCCTTTTCACTCTGAAGTTTCATTTTAAATGGTAAATGGATTAGATAAGTTCCTTGGAGCGCCTTAGCTGTTTCAACACCAGTTAATCCAGAAATAAATCCTTTCAAGAGTAAAGCAGTTGTGTGAGTTATTCCACCCTTTTTCAATTCCTTCTCAGGATCAACTCCTGGGAATAAATCCAGTAGTAAATGAGAACTAAAACCAAACATGAAGGGTATGAAAATCAAAGCTAGCATTAAAGAAGGATTCATGGGCATAATAACTTTCTGAATAAAGATCACAAATGTAATTATAGCTGGAATTCCGACAGAATGAGTTGTAATATCTCTATGTTGCAACCAACTCATCATGAAATCCCAATCTGGCGCCTCTGAACCGATTAAGGCCATTAAAAACGCAGTTAGTATCAATAGAGGAGCGAGGATAGGTAGTTGTGCCATAAAATACGACTGCAAATACCAGTAACCAATTATATAAGCTAAAAAAACCAAGATTGCGGTAAATAGGTGCCATTTTCTCGTTGCCATTCTCATTTCACCTAAAATATGGCATATTTTCTTAACTTATAATGAGTCTTTTAATCTGTTTCCAATTTCTATTAATTTCCTTGAAACACGGACTCTATATAGAATGAATTCTTGTACTATTATAAACAAATAATATTATAAACATTAAAAGTGGGGTGTATAATCTTTCATTTGTTTTCTATAATCCATATAGGATTATACATCTCAAAAAATCAAGATTATAATATGCTTTTACAATAGCACTGCAGGAATTCCAATGGGTCGATTAAATTTGCAAATAAAAGTCAAGAAATTGAGTCAAATAGCCAAGATACCTAAGAAACATAATAAATTGGATGCAGCTTTCGATTTATATTCTATCGAATCAATTACCTTAAACACTGGCGAAACAGCTATTATTCATACTGGGATATCAATGGAAATTCCTCAAGGATTTTATGGTCAAATAAAGGGAAGAAGTTCAATGGCTAGCAACGGGATTTTTGTTACTGGGGGGGTTATTGATTCAGGATATCGTGGAGAAATAATGGTTATTCTTAATTCAATTAATTTAAAGCCTTATTCCATAAAATCAGGGGATAGAATAGCACAAATGGTGTTTCAAAAAGTGGAAGATTGTGAAATAATTGAAACAACAAATTTGGACGCTAAAAATGATCGAGGAGGAGGATTAGGGAGTAGCGGAACTTAATTCATTCCCTCTGTTTGGTTTCTGCAAGTCGAAACCTTTGAGGATCAATTCGTTCTGAATGGCATTCAGGGCATTTTGTGGGATCTGATACGCGATTTCTACCCGTAAATAGATACTCACATGCCATACATTTTGCAGGACGAACTTCAATCCTCAAACCTTCTGATTTTATGGTTTTTCTAACGGAATCTAAATCACGAGCAATAGTTTTAACAGCAGTTTGAGTCAAATCTGCTAATTCTTGTAAAGTAATATCATCATGCTCTCGGAGGAGCTTTATTATTGATTCTCGTCTAGTTCTCATATTTCTCAACCCTTTTATAAGTATTTATCATTCTTACTATATGTTAGAAACCAAGCGAAGCAGAAAAACGATGTTTTTATAATCCTTCCATTGAAAATCATTAAAATTTATTATGTTTTTAAATCGTTATTAGAGTCTTCTTTAGCAGATATAATCCTGTGTTCCTGCTCAAAGTGGGGGATTATCACTTTTATTGAACCGTAATAAAGGGTGGGAAGAAAAATGCTTTCGTATAACGTTGTTTTCATTGGTATTTTCTTTAAATCAAAACTAAAGATTTGAAATAATAGCACGAAACACAAGAATATTGGACTTAAGTAAATAAACAATAAGGGATAACTAATTAGAAGCGTTAGAATTAAATTCAGTAAATATGAGAAAGAATATCCTCCTGAATTGCTAAATTCTTGAATAAGTATTGAAAGAGCAAAGAGAAATGCAAAGAATGAATATATCGTGACAATTATCATACCAATAAGGACTAAAGGACGGTTTCTGGAAATTCTTTGGAAAAAAGAATTCATATTTCTTCAACTCCTTACTCCAATGTGGATTCATTTTTGAATAAAGCTTCTCAATCTTTTAAATGCACTTTTCTGTGATCATTTTCACCATGATTACGAACCTATAAAATATTGAAAGAGGGGTAAATATTTAAAATTGTAGACAGAGAAGAAAGAATTAGCTTTAAAATCGACACTTTATTGACCTCTTCTGAAATAAATGTAAAATCCTTAATTTTAAGTGAGGTAGGATAAAGAAATTAGGCATACTTACTTAATAGGATGTAAAATAAGATGCAAATTACAGAAAACAAGACAGGATTTAGCTGGACTAAGACATTTTTAATTGGATTAGGCTTTTTCACAACCGGTGTTTCATGGGCGCTTTATAATAGTTATGTTCCACTCTGGCTTAATAGTTTCATACCAGATAGAGTTATAGTCGGTGCAATCATGGGACTTGACAATCTCGCAATGATTATTATGGAACCGATAATTGGATCTGTTTCTGATAATACTCGTACTCGATGGGGCCGTCGCATACCATTTTTAATAATAGGTGTTCCGATTTCAGCGATTTTCTTATTCGTGCTTCCTTTAGTAAAAGGTGTAATCCTCTACTTGATGGCAGCAATTATTTGTTTCTTACTAATGATGGCATTCTATAGAGCACCTGTAGTTGCATTGATGCCTGATATTATTTCTTCAAAACATCGTAGTAAAGCTAATGGTGTAATTAATTTAATGGGTGGTTTGGGGGCTGTTTATGCCTTTCTATTCGGTTCAAGACTATACACTATTAGTCCATTAGTCGCATTTGGTAGTACTTCTGCTATAATGATAATCGCAATGTTTTTATTAGTTCTATTTGTTAAAGAACCTGAAGAATATGCCAGCAAAGAGGCACCAGAAACCAAAGTATCAGTTATAACAAGCGTTAAAGAAGTTTTAACCGACAATGATAAATCTTGCTTATTTGTTTTGTTTGCGATATTTTTTTGGTTTCTTGGATACAATGCGCTGGAAACATGGTATACGAGTTGGGCAACGACAACTCTTCCTTATCTAGTAGATCTTGCAGCTCCCGCAACTGAAGAGGCGATTCAAGCAGCAGAAGGTGCTGCCAGTTTAATGTTAACTTCATTTTCATTAGTCTTCGTTCTCTTTGCAATTCCTGCTGGATATATCGGACAACGTATTGGTAGAGCGAACACTATTAAAATTGGTTTACCGATCCTTTCTGTCTTTCTTATTGCAGTTTTGTTCCTTGGACAATTTAACTTGCTTAATTTATCTCCTACGAATCAGTATTACATCGTGATGATTATACTAGCATTCGCAGGAATAGGATGGGCTTTAATCAATATCAATTCAATCGTTATTGTCTGGGAGATTGCTACAGATGAAAAACTAGGATCATATACAGGTTTGTATTATCTTTTCAGTAGTTCAGCTGCAGTAGCTGGCCCTGCTTTAATTGGTTTGGTCTTTGATCTTTTAACAGGAGGCACATTTGAACTTCTATTCCCTGTTAGCCTTATCTGTTTTATAATTGCTTTTATTATGATGTTTGGGGTAAAATCAGGAGAAGCAAAATCAGAATAAAATTCCCTCCCCCCTTTCTTCTTTTTTTGTGTGAATTTTTTATATTTCTACCTCTGTACCTATATTTTTTTCACAAGCCTTATCATAGACCAACTTAGCCACAGCAGCATCCTGAATTGCTAAGCCGACAGATTTAAAGAGAGTAATCTCCTCAGAATTTTCTCTTCCTGGTTTCAGACCATTTATGACTTCACCTAACTCGGTGAGTTGATTTCTTGATATGACTCCTTCTTTAATTGGGATCATAATATCTCCCGCTTCAGCCAAACAAGCACTTATTTGATCACATATAATTTTTGATCGTTGAATTGTTATAGTATCCAATTCTCTTGCCCCAGGGTTGTGAGAACCAATACCAGAGATATGCATTCCCGATTCAAGCCATTCTCCCTTGAATATAGGAGTAAGAGAAGTTGTAGAAGTAACAATGATATCTGTGTCTTTTATAGCCTCTTTAGGGGAATTAGGGAACTCAAAATTAAGATTATGATGCTTTGCATTTTTAGCGAAATCTTGAGCAATCTCTTTCTGTATATCATATATTCTACAAGTATGAAGACTTGGTCGTGCCTCAATCGCAGCCCATAATTGAGTACTTCCTTGGACACCTGCACCGAATAAGGTCAATATCTGGGCATTTTTTTTTGCTAAATATTCGATAGCACATCCAGAGACAGCGCCAGTACGCATTGCAGTTAAGTACCCTCCATCCATAATGCAATTAACATCTCCAGTTTCTATATCCTGTAATAAGACTTTTCCAAGAGTTGTAGGGATATTAAACTTGCTAACATTCTCTTTAAAGACGGTAACCACTTTAACAGCCAACGAACCAGTCTCAGGAAGAAAAGCTGGCATATAAAGACTAATTCCTTTTTGTTTTTCTACTGGGATGACAATTCTTTGAGGAAGGATAGCACTTCCATTAGAAAGTTCACTAAACGCTGATTTCAGTACTTCTATTGTATCTCGCATGTTTAAAACTGCTTCAACATTTTTTCTTGAAAGTAATAACACTTTACTCATATTTACACCCTATTTTTATTAAAAAATAACTTTATGAAGTCAAATTAATATTCCTTTGGTTCTGATCTAATAATCAATCTCTAAAAAAAAGACATCAAAAAAGATTGTTACAGTGGAAATTTGGCTTAAATTTTAAGAAAAACTCTTAAATTTCTCGTAAAAGGGACAGATAACGAGTGTAATTAAGAAAGTCGAATAGACTAACTAGATAGTTTAATATAAATTATTCACTCATTCAATAATTGTAATACCAAAATCTTACTGAAGTATGTCGTCAAAATATATACGCTTCATGTAAGAAAGAGGGTATGATTCAGAATGACCGTTCTTAAGATAGTCTTGATTGGTGATGGTGGTGTTGGAAAAACAGCCATTCGTGAGCGCTATTTAGGGAAAGGATTCAAGGCGCAATATTTGTTAACTATTGGTGCCGACTTCGCAATGCGAGATGATGATGTAAGCGGGAAACACATTCGATATCAAATTTGGGACCTAGCAGGACAACAGCGGTTCGATGCAGTCAGAGAAGTATATTATAAAGGATGTGTAGGTGCTTTATTAGTTTACGATGTAACAAGACCAGATTCTTATTTTAACACCCCAAAATGGATTAATGAATTATGGACCAATAATGGTCGGGGAAGAGTTCCTATTGTTGTTGTGGCCAATAAAATTGATATGAGAGAATTATCCGATGATACTGTATCTCCAGAACAAGGACGTATTTTCACTGACAGATTAAGTAATTTAACCAAACCAGAAGGGTTTACGTGTCATTATGTAGAAACTTCAGCAAAAACTGGAGTTAATATCCAAAAAGCTTTTCAGCTTCTAGGCACCAATATTATGCGATTTGTAGATGGCCAGAGAAAAACTAGCCGGTCTACTACTAGTCGCATTCGTTCAACAGTTCCTGGACAACGACAGTATTAAACTATTTGAATAACGATCTAAAGTAGATTAAGAAGTGCTTCATTTTGATTTTTGATTTTCCTTCCTCCCTTTCCTGAAAGCTATAAGGAAATTCCCCAATCTTGTCTTTTTTTGGTAAAATTTTCAATAAATCAAATAAAATTTTATATCCACGAGGTTCTATAATTCCAGGATTTTCATGTAAAATTTTTTGGACAAAATCTGTTTTTCCGCCAAAAAAACCGCTCATAATGTCTCTTGGTCTATTTCTGCCTCGAATGAAAAGAGCAAACTTCCCTAAATCAGTCGCACCCCAAGAAATTAAGCGCCGTTTAAAACTCCAACCTTTAAATTCGGTACGATATCCAATAACAAGGGGAAATCCTTCATTCAGCAATTTTAGGGCATCAATTACCTTTTCAGGGGGATGTTGGAAATCTGAGTCTAAAACTACAAAATAATCTGTTTCAGTTTGATTGATCGCTTCAGCGATGGAAACAGAAAGCCCTTTTATTGGATCTTCACTTCGATTTAACAAAGAAATATTCCTGTTTTCAATAATCCTCTGATTTACAATTTCTATGGTTCCATCAGTTGATCCATCATCAGCAACTATTATCTTCAAATCTGATAGGAGTGAGTGCAAATGCGAAATCATTTTTCCAATATTTTCGCTTTCATTCAATGTGGGAAGGATAACGGTCAATTGTGAACCTAAAGAGATGTCATTCATAATTTATCAAATTCCTATAATTTGTATTGAAGTTATTGTTTTATGAGTGTATTATGTAATCTTTAAGAAATTGTTCATTTTAAATTAATTGAAGATTATCAACAAGTTTTTCTATATGCCTAGAAAAACTTTCGTGCATTTGGATTGATGGTTGTGAGTCTTAAACAAATTTTAGAAAAATTTGCAGAAGCCTTCTCTGTAAAAGGAATTTTTCTTCAAACTCCTACGGAGCTATTTCCAATCATTCAGGAAAGAGCAGATACCCTGTTAATCTTGAAAAGAAAGGGAATTCTTCCAGCAGGAATTACAGAAATTACCATTGGGGAACATAAATTAGGAGTTATTGTCGAAGTATTACATGCTGAAACAAAATTGATATTAATGGCGGATTCAAAAAACATTGAGGAAATCAGACCTCATTGGAAACGGTTTTTACCTGCTGTTGAAAAAGGAATGGATATTAATGAGTTTATTCAACAGGAAAGCATTGAAACGAAACTATTAAATGCCCTAGATGACATTCACATCGCATTGACAGAGGCAAATAAAAATTTGAAGGAGAAGATGAATATTGAGGCAAAATGAAGACAGCGAAGACCTAGAACTTGCAAAAAGACTATTGGATATAACAAAGTTCTTAGAAGAAAATAATGAACAAATTACTGATCTGAAAAAAATTATTGATAACATTGAAGTGCGATTTGAGGAGGATAATCTTGCTTTAGGGAATTGGAAAGAGGAGCTAAATCATAAGATAGAGACGCTAGAAAATCAAAACGAAGAAACTTCTAGATTATCTACAAAAATCCAGGAAAGGATTTCCGAGTTAAATAAAAACTTGGAAAATAATGTATCTGAGATTAAAAGCTCTCAGAATAAATTGGAGGGAGAAATTAAAGAAGATTTATCACATTTAGAGACGATTCAAGAGGATTTGAAGACTAATTTTTCCACAGAAATTAAAGAATCAAGAGAATTGATTTTAAACGCATTTACCGATGAGCAAGGGAAAACCAACTCAGCATTCGATAGTGTGAATTCTAAGATATCTGACCATATTGCTTTATCACAAAATCAATTTGATGCCCTAAAGAATTCAATGGAAATTCTCGGAGAAGGTCTAGAGCAGCTTGGTCGATTGGGAGACAATCATGCAGATAGTCTTGATGAGCATAGGGATAATTTATCCAACCTCAAACAGCAGTTTAATGAAATAATATCTGTTATAAAAAGAGATCAGGAAACCCATTTTGAGAACTTTTCAAGAATAATAGAGAGTTATAATGAAAGTATACGGACTGAATTGGGATTAACGGCGCAATCACTTAAAGAGTCTGATACAAAGATTCTTGATGAAATTTCAGTAAATTTTATGCCAAAAAAAGTTGGGGAAAAATTAGAAAACATGATTACAGAACTAACCGAGGAATTAAAAACAGAGGCAAAGCAATCAAGGGAGGAATTAGTAAAAGGACTTCAAGAGACGGTGAAAGAATACGAAAAAATTATGGATGAACAAAATATTCGAATCAAAAACCACCAACGTGAATTAGAGCGTTTCCATGATGAAATTCAGGCAATAATTGATAGGAAGGTAAATGAAAAATATGAGATCGTCTATTCTTTACTCGCAAAAGTGATAACGCGAAGTGAAGAATTATCATTATTGATTAAGACCGCAGAAGTCCATATTCCTAAATCAGCCAATACTTTGAAAAATATACATCCAAAAAACGAAACAAAAATTGATATTAAATAATAAATAAAAATGATGAAAGCTGATACAAAAACTGAAGATATAATATTAAAAATCTAATTTGCCGCTGATTACCGTCAAAAGAATTGATATAAGCTAGTTTAGGTTAGATTTAATTATATGAAGTGGGAATAATTCGTGTCAATCGATCGACCATTAAAAGTTGTGATAGCAGGAGAAAAGCATGTAGGGAAATCATCACTTGTTCATAGATTTATTCATGAACAGTTCCCACTTAAAGGACTATATTCCACTGTTGGGTTTGAATTTACATTGAAAACTGTTCAACTTGAAGATGGTACATCTGTTGTTATTCATGTCTATGATTTTGGAGGAGAACCAAAATTTCGTATGATATTTCCCCAATACGCTTCAGATTGCGATGGATTGATATTAGCTTTTGATCCTTCACGTGAGGAGACTTTAGATCTTCTTCATGAGTGGATACGTGTTTATGGGAGAGAGAACGAAAGTGTTAACTTTCTTGTTTCTACTAAGGCAGATTTAGGAGTTACATTATCCCCTGTAAAAATTAATGAATTTCGAAACACCCACCAAATTGATGAATACTTCCAAACAAGTGCTTTTACTGGCGAAAATACGCAAAGAGTCTTTCAATTGATGGCTGAAAGGATTTATAAAAAGCCAAAAAGAGCTATGTGATCTGAGGAATCCAAATATGTCGAAGACTAGATTTATAGTTAGTCCTGACGTCCTTACAGTTAAAGTTGTAGTGGCAGGGCCTGGGGGAGTAGGTAAGACGACACTTTTAAAACGTCATGAAACCAATAGCTATATCCCTGCTGTTAGTACTGTAGGTATCAATTTTCTTGTTATGGATCAAGAAATCGGAGAAAATATTGTTCGAATGGCATTTTGGGACTACGCGGGTGAAGATAGATTTAGATCCCTTTTTCCAGGATACTGTACTGGCTCATCGGGGGCATTTGTTGCATTTGATACATCAAGGATCCAAACCCTTTCTGAAATACCTGAATGGGTCAGAATGATACGTCAACACAATGATCCTAACATACCTATTGTCTTATTAGGAAATAAAATCGACACAATACCCGAGGATCAAAGAGACCTAATTTCAGAGTCAGCTGGTAATTTTGTTAGACAGAATAAACTGTCGGGATATTATTTATGCTCTGCTAAGTCTGGTGAAGGGATGGAATCTCCATTTTCGCATCTTGGAATTCTAATAATTGAAAATAAAAAGAGAAAAGGGCAAATCTGAATATTAGGAAAAAGAATTTTATTTCTATACTATGGAATCAACCAAACTATCTAATTTGCCCTCGAAAAATCCTTTTGCTTGTAAGTAACGTTTGTAAAACTTTTGGTATTCGGATCGTACCATTTTCTCATAAGTTATCAGGAATAGAAGTATAGTAGCAATAATGGAAGCAATGCCAGCAACTAAAAACATAACCGCGGTTGCGGAGTAATTCCAATCCGCAAAAGCTGATAAAATGAATCCACCTGCTAAAGCAACTAAAGGTTGAGTCCAAGTTGCTCCAAATTTATTCAATCCCATGAATTGAGCCTCCTTTCCCTCTGGTACCAAATCAGCTGGTAGAGATACACGAACTGATTCTACAAATACCGCGCCCAAGCCACCTAAGGCTGCTATTATTATCAAGGCCCAAGAATATCCACCGATTTCCATTCCACCTAGAAGAAGACAGAAAAGTGAATATGCTATTGATCCAACTATTGCAGTGTTAACTTTTCCAAATTTTTGAATAAAAAAACCAGCAGGTATAACCATTAAAGCAGAAACAACGGCTAAAATTACCAAAGCCGTAGGTGCTTCATCAAGAGAAATACTGGAAGCTTTTGAAATATGAATTATCAGATATATAGATACTGTTTCTCCTGCAAAACCCCAAAAAGATTGAACAAAGAACATTTTGCCAAAATCGGAGCCAGAAAAGTTAAGTAGATATGTAGGAGTCTGTATTATATCTGTAATAACTGAATCAATGGGTGGATATGGGGGATTGGCTTTTTCAACCAAAAAAAAGATAAAAATTCCAGATATGGCTATTACTAAAGCAGGAAAAATGAAAAAACTAACTTCTAGAACTAAGCTCATCTGAAATAGTTCTGCGACTCCTAGAAGAATTTTTGTTATTTCTTTAAATAATACTAAACCCAAGAAAGAACCAAGAGTTGTAAAACCTGCTAAAACAATGCCAACCCATCCCCTCTGTTCTTTTGTGAATAGTTCAGATAATAGGGCACCATATGGTGAACTAGCAAGTCCTAACCCCGCGTAAATTAAAAAGAAGCATATTGGGAATAAAATTTTCATTAATTCGGGATCATTAGAACTACCTGCAAAAAAAGGAGTGACTATTAACATTATTCCCGCAAGAAGACACCCCCCCAAAATAAAAGGCGCTCTCGCACCATATTTAGAACGATAATCATCAGAAAATGCCCCTCCAATGATAACAGTCCCAAGAAAGGCGACACTCCCCGCAGCAACGGAGTAAGAAAAAATAGTTTCGGCAATGGATGCCTCTAATTTCAATAAACCTTGCAAATAAGCTGAATTAAAGTAGGCTATAATAAAAGAGATTAAAATAGAATTAGCAGAGGCAAAAAGACCCATACCAATAATATTTCTGACTTTCTGACTCGTAGATCTGTTTTCTCTTAAATGCTCAGTCGTAAGAAAATCTAGTTTCTTTTTTACCTTACATCCATTATCTTCACTAGCTTTTACTTCCATTTATAGCACTCCTGAAGTGTTTAACCGAAAATAGTAAAGGAATTTTATTTCTTATCCTATTTTATATCATTCTAGATCTTTTAGCAAATTAAAAAACCCGGGACATCTTTCCATATTTTACTAAGAAAAATCGAATTCATTTTAATAGGGTAAATTAGCACAATCAAACTATATTCAGAATAGTAAAAAACTTGATATAGATTCCTTAATCCATTGTTACAGAAATTCCATACAAATCATAGATTGTATCTCTTTATATTCCATAAGTTATGTTAGAATAGATTTATAATGGATTCAAACACTGATTCCTTACTTATCAGCAAAATTCCAAAAGGAATGCCTTTAATCAATACATTGAAATTGGTAAAATTGCGGTTAGTTATTTCTTAATAGTAAAAAACCATCACTAAAAAACCATAGATTGAGGCATATGCAATGGTTCACATCAAAGAAATCAAAATGACTGGTTGGAAATCTTATGGTCCTGGAACAGTGCGTATGCCCCTTGCCACAGGCTTTACTGTCATTGTTGGCCCTAATGGAAGTGGAAAATCAAATAGTATTGATGGTATAAATTTCTGCTTAGGAGCAATGTCTAAGAAAAGCATGCGTGCCGATAAAATGATTGGTTTGATTTATAACGGGATAGGAGGGAAAAAACCAGCAGATAAAGCAACTGTTGAAATAATATTTGATAATTCTGATTTTTTGATTCCTTTAAAGGAGAAAGAGATTATAGTTTCTCGTGAGTTGAAACGTAATGGGTCAAGTACTTATAGATTAAATGGTAAAAGGACAACAAGGACAGATATTTTGGACAAATTGAGAATCGCTGGGATTGATGTAATAAATTCATATAATATTATTGCTCAAGGTCAAGTGGGGGAGATAGTCGGAATGAATCCAATTGAACGAAGAAAGTTAATGGAAAATCTAGCAGGTGTGGGACAATTTGATGAGAAGAAGCAATCAGCGTTAGTGGAATTGGATGAAGCTAATAGACGAATGGATGAACTCCAGTTATTAGTGAGTGAGGTTTCAAAACGAGTTGAATCGCTAAGAAAAGAAAAAGATGACGCAGAACATTGGACTCAGCTAGATAACGAGGTGAAAAAACTTAAAGCATTACTCATTTCCTTTGCATTTCATAAAAATAGTGAGGGAATAAAGAAATTTGATGATGAAATCTCTGAATTTAGAACTAATCAAGAAGCATTAATAACCGAACGAGATGGAAAAACAGCAAATATTGATGAAACGACTGAAAAAATAAGAAATCTTGAAGATCAAACCATCAGATTAGAAACCTCATTAAAAGAAATTAGATCGAATATTGAAGAAAAGAATATTGAGAAAGCAAAAATTGATGAAAAGACAGAATATAACAATAAAACGCTCCAAACAAACGAAAACCGTATGAAACAATTAGAAGAACGACTTATTCAAATTGAGAAAAAGAAAGAAGAGGATCTTCAAACAAAAAGTCAATTAGAAGAAGGTAAAAGAGAGTTAATTGCTAAAATTGAAGAAACACAAACTCAAAAATCTTCAGTTGAGAAAGATCTCGAAGCAAAAAACGAAGAGTATGATGATATAAAAAATGAATATGATGATGCAGAGCGAAGATACCGTATAGAGAATGATCGGCTGACAAAAACCCAAGTATCATTTGAAGTTTCTCAGAATATGGTCACAGCATTTCAAAATAATGTAAATGAATATGAAAAACGTCAAAAAGAATTAGATGAACAGATCAATATTAATCAAACAAAACTTAATGAATTAAAGCAGATAATTGAGGAAGATACTACCAAAACCTCTGAAACCCAACAAAGGATGGAGGAGATCCAAGAGAAGAAACAGAATATTGAGAACACAATTCTAACCTTAGATTCAGAAACTAGACAGCTAAATGATCAGTATATTGTAAAGAAGGCAAGAATCGATACAATCTCATCTTTTCTCAAAGCGGAGTCAGGAAAAGAAAACCCCGCAGTATCCTTCATAAGTGAGAAAGCCAACTCTGGAGAAATTTCAGGTGTTTTGGGGGAATTTCAAAATATTTCCAGAGAAGGTGAAACATTACCCTCAGAGGTCGGACATCTCTCTGATGCCATAATAACTGATACAATCGATACTGCAATTTTCTGTATTAAGATGTTAAAAGAAAATGCGATAGGTGCTGCTAACTTTATACCTTTAGAGCAATTTAAACTAAAATTAGAGGATAAATTTTCCAATATTGTCAAAAAAATAAAGGAACAGAACGAAATTATTGATAATCTAAATGAGGCAGTGAATATTTGGCGTAAAGGAAAGCAAACTGTAACAACAACTGATGGAGATGTATTTTACTCAAATGGTATTATTTTTGGTGGTTTTCATTTAGTTTCTGCACAAGAAACAATTAACCAGTTAATAATAGAGAGAGATGAAACAGAAGAAAAATTAAACTTAAAGAAGAATGAACTGAAAGAGGTCCAGACCAGTCTAAAGAAACTCAATGATCTAGAAAATGTTATAGTAAAATCCCTTGAAAAACTCGAAAAAAATATCCAAAACAATACTATTGCCTTAAATCAACAAGAAAATGAAATTAAATTGTACAGAGAAAACATTGAGAAGAATAAAGGAGAAATTAAACCATTACTGCAACAATTAGCAGATAGAACAAGGTCTCGTGACGAACAAGAGCAGGAGATGCACCAATACGAAAAAACTATCGAGGAAATTGCACAAGAAATGAATGAGATCGAAACGCGTTTAGAAGCTGCAGATACACGCCCCCTTTTAGAACAAATGAATCAAATTGAACAAAAATTAGGCAAATTACAAGGTAGATTGACTGGTATTGACTCAAGGATCGAAAGCTTAACTAAGAGCAAAGAAGAAAGAGAAGCCAGAATATTAGAGACTCAAGAAGAAATAAACGCGCTCAAAGTAGAAAATGCAAACCTTGAAGGGGAACTTGAAGCGATATCAGAGCAAAAAGAGCAAATTGGTATTCAATTAAAACAGATTTTAGAAAAAGAAGATTCCATAACCGATGAAATGAAAGAAGTAAAATCTGATCTTTCTACCCAGAAAAAATACCAAGGCCAACTTGTAAAAGACAAAGAACGCTTAAACGAAAAAATTACTCAACTTGAAGAGAAAATTACCTCGATTAAGTTACAACGTGAACGTTTTTCAGTAGAAATCGAAAATCTGCAAAATGAAGCAGTCGCAAATAATATTGAAATTCTTTCAGCAGATGCTGAAGAATTAAAGAAAATTAAAGAAAGTAAAATTACAGAGGATATTGAGAGCAAAAGTGCTGAAAAGAAACGCCTCGAACCAGTAAATATGCGCGCATTAAAAGAGTTTCAGGAGGAAAATTCGAGATATATTGAGCTGTTGGATCGACGAGATATTCTGATTGAAGAACGTCAAGTGATTTTAGATTTCATAGAGGATATTGAAACTGAAAAATATACAGTTTTCATGAAAACCTTCAGATCTGTGAACAAGCATTTTGGATCTATCTTTAATGAGCTATCTGGAGGGGACGCAAGATTAATATTGGAAAAAGATCCGAAAAAGGGGGAAGATATCTTTGAGGGAGGATTATTTATTGAAGCACATCCTGCTGGAAAAAGGGTTGCCTCACTAGAAGCAATGTCAGGCGGCGAAAAAGCTCTTACTGCATTAGCTTTTATATTCGCAGTTCAAACAGTTGATGTACAGCCCTTTTACATCTTAGACGAAATTGATGCCGCTTTAGATCCTATGAATGTAAGAAGAGTAGCTAAATTGCTTCATCGAATGAGTCGAAGTGTTGGTCAGGATGAAGGTGATGAAGATCAACGAAAGAAAAAATCCACCCCTGGAGCTCAATTTCTAGTTATTAGTCATCGTGACATTCTAATGGCATGGGCTGATAGATTATATGGCTGTACAAATGTTAAAGGACTTAGCTCAATATTTTCAATTCAAATGAGTGAAGATAAGCAATTAGAACGAGCCACGAGCTTCTGAGGTATTTAAAGTGTCTAGATTGTTTGGAACAAAAGCCCCTGATGAAGAAGACCAAGAAGATGACGATGATGATGACGATTATATTCGTATGATGAGTCATAGTGGTCAATTTTTCTTGGAGGAGCCATATGTTTATTTAATTAATCCTGATCTCTTTCCAGAAAGAGTCTCTTATATCAGAGAATTCAATATCAAGGAAATACTTCCTGACTTTTATAAAAAATTAAATGATCAAGGGTTAGATTTTCGAATTTTAGGACAAGCAATTTATTCTGCTTCCAGAATTTTAAAGAAAAAAGTTAGTATGGCTATTCAATATGAAAAGAAACAAGAAGAAAAATTAGCAATTAGAGCAAAAAGACGTGAATTTCAATTTAAAATTCCTCTTCACTTCTATGTGACTCGTCAAATGCTCTCCCTAGCGGAATCAGCTGACCCTGATGCTTTCTATGCGGAATTATTACTAGCTCTTCAAGAAGAGGATGAAAAGAAGAAATTAGAAAAAATCAAAGCAGAAAAAGCTGAACTTGCAGGAACTGCTCAAGAAAGAAAACGAAGGAGAAAGCTTGCTTTAGCAGATTTTGAGAGCTTTGACTATGAGCTAGATTTAGATCGTGTTGCAATAGAAGATATGGTAAAAAATATTCTGGAAATAATTAAAAGAATAGCTGAAATGGATAAAAATAATGAAGCTGAATTTTCCAAGATTGTAAGGGAAATGGAACCAAAAGCGGGTTCTGATGAACAGAGGCGATTAACGAGAGCTCGAGTTCTCATTTCATGCTTGTATTTATTTAGGGACGAATTAATCACTGCAGAACAAGAATTGAATCCCCCTTACGAAATTTATATCCAAGTAACAGATAAAAAAGAGAAGAAGAATAAAATAGAAAACTAGATTTATAGGCCTAAGTCACTGCGTTGAATTTCTTGGGAACGAGCTAGGAAATAATCTCCTAACACTATCTTTCCCATCAATTTGATAAAGGAATCAGCGAGGCTAGCAATTGCTAATACTTCTCCAGAATCCTCTGTTACTCCAATAATCACTTCTTCACCATCTCGATCTGCAGCTATATATTTATCAACGTCCTCGAATTTTACAGGATCAACTGCACGGATTCTAACGTTAGGTTTCTGTAGCAATTTTTGCAGAAAGTCCTTATCCTTTTCAGGTTTACAAATAGTCACCAAGCTGACCCTTTGAGATGTTTTTGTTGCTAAAATTAAATCTATGGGAACATCTTCTATTTTTGGAATTAGAAGAGTAATCCCTGATGTTATTCGAGAGAACATATCCTTTACATACGTAAGAGTTGCTTCTTTTGACACAATTGGAGCTGTTTCAACAACAGGTTGTTTCGTGTCTTTAATTAAAGAATCAATTTTCTCTATTGAATGAAGATAATTCCTAAAAATCTCTTGATTAGCTTGAGTAACTTCATTAAATTTGTAGGAATAATCTGTTAATTCATTCTCTAAGGTTTTAACTTCTGCATCGACACTCTGGGTAACCACTTCAACAATCATTGATAATTCTTCGGAGGCAATCTTGCTAAATTCTCCTACAGTAGATTTCATTTGCTCTTGAATATCGCGAGTTTGTGCAATTAATTTTTCTGAATTTCTAACTGCAGAATCAACAAGAGTTTCCCTATATCTTGAATCATACCCAGTAAGCTGTTCTTCCACGCTTTTTAAATATTGATTGACACTCTCAATAAGACTCTGACTCTCTTTACTTACTAAATCATTTAATTCCTGATGCTTTTGATCAATCGAAGTTTTAAAAGCCGTCATAACTTGATTGAATGACGCAAGACCTTGATCTTGCGATAAACTTAATTGTTTTCTAAAATTAGAGAATTCCTCACGGATTTTTAGTTCTTGAGGTTTCAAAGCTTCGTTAAAACTATCAATCTGAAGCTTTACTTCTGTTTTTAAAGCATCTACAATTCGATTTAACTCAGTTAAAGATTGATTTTTTATATTAGTAACGCTATCACTACTTGTTGACACCAAATTAGTGAAAGCGGTATTAACCTCATTCTGTGTGATTTCAAACATTGAGTCTGATTCTTGAGCAAAATCCTTAAACATAGTTTCAGAATTAGTGATAACTTTCAAAATTTTGTCATCAGTTTGGTTTTGAACGTTTGTAGTTAGCTCATTCATCTTCGTTTCAATTTGATTTTGTGTTTCTACAATCTTCTGTTCAAAATTTTCCTTTGTTTTTGTCAATATCTCTGCTATTTGTGTCTGAGTTTCTTTAAGAGTAGTATTTAAGGCTTGTTGAAGATTTTGAACACTTTCAGCTGTTTTTGTTTTAACCTCTTCGCCTGTTGTAGAGAAGATATCTGTTGCTTCTTTAGAGCTTATACCAATCTGTTGCTGGATTTTATCATTATACGTCTTTAAAGATGAGATGATTCTCTCTTGGTTTTCAGTAGAGAATTCAGAAACTGCAGTGGAAATTTCGGTACTAGCTGTATTAATAGAACTTGTTAACCTCTCATTTCTCTGATCAATTGAGCTAAAGAGAGATGTTCCGGTTTGATTGACAGCTTGACGGACATTTTCAATGCCTTCGACAACCAAATTGCCAGTTGTTTCAGAAATATCATTTTGTTCATCCGTGAGAGATTTTACTCTCTCTGATTCTTGTGTAACTAACTCATCTAACCCAGAATGAAATTTATCCATTAGATTTTTATTAACAGCTTGTTGGCCGTCTTTAATTCTATTGGATTCAATTTTAAAGGAATCTTCTAATCCCTCGATTAGATTTTGGTGTTCAGATTTCTTCTCATCCATTGTAGAAGAAATTTCTTGCTTTGTTTGCCCAGTGCTTTCTTCGACATCTAGTGAAAACTTTGCTATGCGAGCTTCAACTTCATTCTCTGCTTTCATTTCAGATTGATTTATATTTTCTTGAGAATGAGCAACACCATCCTTCACTTTCTTAGCTTCTTCCCTTAACTTGGTAATAATTACACCTAATTTTTTAGAGATATGTTCATCAAGTTGAGCTGCTAAATCTTCCATTTTAGAGATAGTTGCTTCAGTTGAAGATTTCAAGTCGTCCAGTGGAAGAATTACCCTATATCGAATTGCAACTCCTGGAATCACATGTAAATATCCTTTATTTTTTAACACATCTATGCATTGGGTTGTATCATCGAGAGAAAATCCAGTATGCTGTATAATTTCCCCTAATGACAACGGTCCGAGTGCTAATAATGTGATGTATACTTTACTTTCTTGATGAGTGAGATTAAGAGTATCTAATCCTAGAGTCAATGTTATATTCACTTCCTAAAATATTTTGAAAATCATTAAGTCAATGGTAAAAACCGAGTATAAATTAACCTTTGCTTTCATTAAGCTGATTTTGTAACAACAGCAATATAAACTTTAAATTTAAGTATACTTTGCAAGATAAAAAATCTTGGGATTTGACTAACATATGGACTTAGGAGCTCTCAAGGAAAAGGAAATTATAGAAGCAGCCCTTTATTTATTTGATAGACCATGTTCTCTATCCGAGCTATCCACCTTAATTCAGAAAGATGAAGCAGATGTTGAAAAATATATAGAGGAAATACGAGATAGCCATATGGATCAAAAAAAGGCATATTCTATTTTTGAAGTTGACAAGGGTAAATTTCAACTGAAATTACGTGAAGAAGTTACCACAAGACTCCACTGGCCTTTCATCAAACGCTCAGAGGTGCCTAGACATCTCTTAAAGGTATTAAGTCTTCTTGCTTTTAAAGAGTATGTTCTAAATGAGCAAGTTACGCCCAGTAAATTGCAAAAAATTTTTGGAAAAAGGGCAGTAGATGATATAGAAGAATTACAAGCAATGAACCTTGTAACTTTCACTCCTAAAGGAAATAAAAGAATACTTAATGTCACAGAAGATTTTCTAGCACTTTTCAAATTACCTAAAGATCCAAATCAAATAAAAAAAGCCATTCAAGGTGGTCTTAGGGAATATGCCCTTGGTCAATTACAATTCGAGTGATTTATTGTAGTGATGTATTATGTTTCGTTTATTTCGACGTAAGGGAAAAGAAAAGAAAGAAATAAGCAAGAAAAAAGAAGAGGATGAGGAATCTATTAAAGAGGTTATATCTCCAGTTTCTACTGAAGGTACTACTCAAATTGAATCAACACAAGAGTCGAATGAAGTTTTAAGTCTACCATCAGAAAAGCCATTCGAAGAGAAATTTGAAATCCTAAAAAAAGTTTCCCCAGAAACCATAGTAGAAGATACATCCATAGTTTCAGAGTATTTATCACCTCCTAGGTATATTGAAAGCATCTTAAATAATGAAATTGACTCTTATGATGATTTCATTTCACCTGAAATGTTTATGGAATCAACGAAAGAAAAAGAAGATAAATTGGAATTATATTTCAAACCCAAGAGAATACTACCGCCAATCACTCTTGAAGAAAGAATTGAAGGAGCACTTTTCTCAATTGGAAGACCCATTCATGCTGATGAGTTAATTGAGTTTTTACAAGAAGAATCCCCTGTTGTCAAAAGAGCGATCCGAAAAGTATCAAGAAATCGTAAAAAGAACTCTCCAATAGTTATCGAAGAAATTTCAAAGGATCGATGGGTGCTTCAATTAAATCCCTTATATCATGATTTTTTTCAAATGCAAGTTCCTCACCTATTCATGGAAGAAGATGTAAGAAGAATCTTAACCGAGATAGCCTATCGACAACCAATATCTGTCGCAATGGTCAAAAAAATCGTAAAAGGTATTGGGCCACTTCGAATAAATGAAATATGTAAACAGCTTGAAGATAGAGAATACATAATAGGTGAAACACGGGCAAGATCATCAGTATACACAACAACACCAAAATTTGCTCATGATTTTGGATTTGACAATGAAAGTCGACGTTTAAAACTTCAAATGCTTTGGAGATTACGAAGATTGATGGGTGATTGGGAATCAGAAGAGGAAGAAGATATTGAAACAGTATCAGAAGAGGAGGAGGAAAAAGACGAAGAAAGTGAAACTGCTGAAGTAGAACCCGAAGCAGAAGAGGAGGAGGAAAAAGACGAAGAAAGTGAAACTGCTGAAGTAGAACCCGAAGCAGAAGAGGAGGAGGAAAAAGACGAAGAAAGTGAAACTGCTGAAGTAGAACCCGAAGCAGAAGAGGAGGAGGAAAAAGACGAAGAAAGTGAAAAAAACGCTGATGATGACTTAAATCAGGCTGTTATTGGCAAAATTTCTTTTCTTAAGGGTGAAGAGGAAGAATGAGAAAGAGATTAAGATAGTGAATCTAGGTATTTTTTGACAAGGTGGGTATAAATTTCTGTTATTTCATCCCCACCAATTTTTGCGGAGCATTCCTTAAAAGGTACATTAAATTTCTTCGCAAAATTCTCCCCATCCACCTTTGTTACTTTTCTAAGAGTTTCAAGATCAGCTTTATTACCCAAGACAGCGATGGAGGAATTGTCACCAGCAACATTACGAAAATCAGAAATCCATCTATTTAATTCTTTGAAAGTTTCCTCTCTTGTTATATCATAAACAACAATACATCCAAAAGCCCCCTCGAAGTATGTTCTACGTATCCTACCGAAAACCTCTTGCCCAGCGGTATCCCAAAGTAATAACTTTACTGGTTGATTATCTACGACTATTTTTTTAACTGTTACATCTACCCCAATTGTAGGTGTATAAGATTCAGAGAATTTATTTTCAGCGTATCGTCTAATGAGAGACGTTTTACCGACCTGAAATGATCCAGCAGCACAGATTTTTAAAACCCATTCGTCACGCATATGAAAATCCCTCTTTGACTAAAACGTCCGCTCAGGAGGATAAATAGATGACAAAACCATAAATTAACCAACTTCTGAAAAATAGATTTCTTCATGTTTTTTAACTATATCTCTTTTTCAGTGAATTCATTTCAACTTTATGGTGCTTTATTATTGTTAAGCAAGATAAAATAGGAGGTTTTTGAAATAGGAGGATTTGCCTAGTAAGGTTAAATGATCTTGATTTTAACCAAACAATCTTATAAAAAACTTCTGAAGTATTAAACTAGGAGTTGTTATTATTTGGCTGAAATTATTGATATACGATTGCATGGTAGAGGTGGTCAAGGCGTCATGACTAGTAGTTATTTGATTGCAGAGGCCGCTCTACTGGAGAATAAATATGTACACGCATTTCCATCTTTTGGACCTGAAAGGAGTGGCGCGCCCATCGCTGCGTTCGCTCGTGTTTCGGATGAAAGGTTCTACATAAAGACGGAAATATATTACCCCGATATTGTGGTGGTTCAAGACCCTACATTATTAGGGCAAGTCGATGTGGCAGCAGGATTGAAAGAAGGTGGTATCGTCATTGTGAATACTGATAATCCAAATTCTGAAGCTGTTGTCAAACTGAGAAATTCTCTTCCTCCAGGTGCAAGATTTGCGACTGTTGATGCAACAAAAATCGCAGCAGAAGAGATTGGAATCAGACAGACGAATACCGCCATTTTGGGTGCATTGGTTAAACTAACTAATGGCAATATAATTAAGCTTGATTCGGTAATTAGTGCTATCAATGAGCGATTCAAACATAAAGGCGCTGATAAGAATATTAAAGCTGTCGAGCGTTCGTTTAATGAGGTGAGCTAATTATGCCAGCTTTACCAAATGAAGTTTCAGATGATGATTTTAAAACTTGGGTAAAAGAAAAATGGGGTTATAAAAAGCTACCTATGGCTGGAAGTACTCCCCCTGGTTCTTCTAGATTCTTTCGCACAGGAGATTGGGCAGCTAAACAACCTAAACTTAATGCTGATAATTGTATATCCTGTTTAAAATGTTACTTTTTCTGTCCCGACAGTGCTATTACAATGAAACCGGGAAATGACGGAAAACTTCGTCCAGAATTTGATTATTTCTATTGTAAAGGCTGTGGGGTATGTTCAAATGAATGTCCTGGCCGAAAAGGCGAAAAAGCAATTTATATGGAGGATCTCTAAATGGCTAGAATTGCAGTTACAGGAGACGACGCAGTTGCATTAGCTGCCAAAGCAGTCAACCCAGATGTAGTTGCGGCTTATCCTATCACTCCCCAAACAATTATTGTCGAACGATTTGCTGATTTTGTTGCTGATGGCGAAGTGGATACTGAATTCATTACAGTAGAATCTGAGCACAGTGCGATGTCCGCATGTGTTGGCGCCAGCTCAGCTGGAGCTCGTGTGTTTACTAGCAGTGCTAGTGCTGGACTTATGCTCATGTATGAAATTATCTTTATAGCAGCTTCTTCAAGAACACCTATTGTCATGGCGATAGCAAATCGTGCTATTAGCGGCCCAATTAATATTCATGGGGAAATGACAGATCAAATGCTGTTCCGAGATTCGGGATGGATAAGTCTTTTCTCAGAAGATAACCAAGAAGCACACGATCAAACTATTATGGCTTTCAAGATTGGCGAACATCCAGATGTTTTACTCCCAGTAGCAATTGGACTCGATGGATTCATTCTTTCCCATGCTATTGAGGGAATAGAAGCAGTTTCCCGTGAAGAAGCATTAAAGTTCATTGGTGGAGAAAGAACGGCCGAATTGAAACTTGATACTAAAGATCCTATTTCTATCGGTTTGCTTCATTTACAAGATTATTATATGGAAGCAAGAGCCCAAATAAGAGATGCACAAGAACGTTCAAGACAAATTATAGTCGAAGTTTTTAATGAATGGGAAAAATTGACTGGTAGGAAGTATAAACCAGTAGAATCCTATATGATGGATGATGCGGAATATGCTTTCATTACTATGGGATCATCAGCTGGAAATGCACGAACTACTGTCGATGAACTACGAGCGAAAGGTGAAAAGGTAGGATTAATTAAAATCCGAGTATATAGGCCTTTTTTCGGTGATGAAATTACTAAATTATGTACAAATCTTAAAGGAATAATTACTATTGAACGGGCACATTCATTCGGTGGTCCTGGCGGAATTTTTAGTACGGATATTAAATCCGCATTATTCAATACTGGATTATCACCCAATGTAGCAGAATATACAATAGGTCTCGGTGGTCGTGATACTCTCATTAAGGACTATCATAATATGTATTACAGGGCAAAAGACGCTTTTAACGAAGGTAAAAACTTACCTATATACTGGTGGGGCTTGCGAGAATAAGGAGGAATAGTAATGAGTACAGAATTGCCAAATATTAAATTAAAAGATGTAGTTGATAAACCAACTTATTTTGCTGGAGGTCATCGCTTATGTGCTGGTTGTGCTGCAGGTAGTATGGCTCGACAGGTCACTATGGCCTTCAATAAACCAACGATGATTTTTAATGCAACAGGGTGTTTAGAAGTTGCTAGTACTATTTATCCTTTCTCTGCTTGGAAAGTACCATGGCTTCATGTTGCTTTCGAGAATGCTTCTGCTGTAGCTTCTGGAGTTGAAGGTGCAATCAAAGCTATGACTCGTAAAGGAATATACAAAGATGGAAAGACCGATATTGTAGTTTTTGGTGGAGATGGGGGTACCTATGATATAGGAATTCAAGCACTCTCAGGAGCTCTAGAAAGAGGTCACGACCTTCTTTACATATTGTATGATAATGGAGCATACATGAATACAGGTATACAGCGATCTGGTGGCACACCTTATGGCGCATCTACCACCACTTCTCCTGCTGGGTCAGTAATTCCAGGTAAAACACAATTCAGGAAGCCAATCACCGAAATAATTATTGCCCACCGAATAAAATTTGTGGCTACAGCTTCCCCTGCTTATCCAGAAGACTTGATTGCTAAAGTAAGAGCAGGATTAGATGTAGATGGACCTGCATTTCTGCACGTAGAGTCATCCTGCAATCGTGGACAACGATTCGATCCAGCAAAGTCTATTGAATATGTAAGGTTGGCAACTGAAACATGTCTTCATCCACTCTACAGTGTGATAGAGGGGGAATATAAATTAAGCAGACCTAGTGAACGAATTGCCAAAGATCCTTCTAAAAAACTTCCACTAGAGGAATATTTAAAACTAGAAGGACGCTGGAGACACTTCTTCAAACCTACTCGTCGAGATGACTTAATCAACATTTTTCAAACCGAAGTCGACAAACGCTGGGAAGAGTTGTTAGAAAAAACAGGATATTAAACAACTCCTTTTTTCTTTTTTCCTTTTTTTTGTTTCTCAAGGTTAATAAGCAAAGCAAAATGAAATGTTTCTTTTGATGTAAAGTTTTTAATCTTTAATCATCCCAAGTCAATAATCTACATTTCACATGAAGTGGAAATCATGGAAAAAGGAATTTCAATTCGAGATACAGGTGTTGGTATTGAAATCCGTCTCGATGGCAATATTTTCAGGAAAATTGCCTTAGAATGGGAACAAGGAATAGTGAAACCATTCTATACACATTTAAAAGCATTTGTTATGCAATTAGAAAGGGATTATGGTGAATAACTTATTTACCAGTTATATGGTTCAGTACCATCAATAATTTCACCTGAAAAAAGAATCAAGAGATCATATATCTCAATGCATGTGTTGAGGGTTTCTGGTTCAAAGTTGAAAGATTCTAAAAGAAAAAGAAGTGAATCTTCTTCCCAAGTAACGATTATATTGATTGAATTACTTTTATATCGAATATAAAATTTCGGACTTTGTTCTGAATACTGAAATTTTATCTGGTGATTTCTAAAAATAACTTTTAAATCTTCCTTGAATGTATTCCAAGCATTTCTATCTTGAAATCTAAGACTAAAAGATTTTCTTTTCTCTTGTTCATTCAATTTCAATTGAACTCCTTTTTCCAAAAATGAATTCGTTAATCTCCTTGCTTAATTCTCTAGGAGAATCTAAAAAAAGCATATGTCCACCTGGAATTTCCCTTAACGAAAGATTTGAGGATAATAAATTATCTTTCATTTCTTTTTTAAGGTCGGTGGTAATTATATGGTCATTTAATCCCCAAACTATAAGCATTGGTTTTTTTAATATCGCGATATTATCTGAATAATCATATTTAGAAAGAAAATCTTTGAAGATCTCATAATATACTTTATCAGAAATTTCAAAAGCATGATTGATATAAGGTTTTTTAAGATCATCATCTGTTTTCTTATCAAATAAGACTTTGGGAGCGAGTTTTTTCACATGAGTTTTAAATGGTCCCCATGTAATAATCGGGGGGAGAGCTTTTATCCCCTTCTTAAATGTGTCAGGAGGACGGTGAATACCTGATAATAATATGATTTTTTCAATGTTGCTGTAATTGTCCTTTAAAAATTCATCAAGTATTACCGCAGAGATTAGAGAATGAGCAGTTAATATAATCTGCCTATCAGGTCCCAAAAAATCAATGAAATCTCGCAGATCTTGAACAAAATCCTTTAATTTGTATTCTAAATCTTGTTCAAATGGGGGAACATGACCCCGAATCCCCAAAATCATTATCTGATAGCTACCTTGGAGATAGGGAATCAATGAGTAATAATCTTCAATTTTCCCTCCTAGAGGGGAAAGGAATAGGAGAACTCTTGGAAATATCTTAGGAGATTCAAAATAAGTAAAGATTCGGTCTTTAAGTTTAATTTGCCGTGTTTGATAACTCGATTTAGGTTCTAACCCCGAGAAAAATGTTTGGGTTACTTTGGTAGGTTTTTTAGTAATCGAGATTATACGTGAAGTCATATCCTCTATTAAATGTTGGAATTGTTCAATTGGAGTCATTAATAACTTTGCAAACATGTCAAGGACATCTCCTTCGTCCTTCTCCTCTTTTTGTATATCCTGAACTTGACTCTGCAACTTGAATCGCTCAATTTCCGCTTTGATTGAACCTAAATCATCAATACTAAATGAAAAGAGTGGAAACATTTCATTTGGAGGTTCTCCCATAGTTAATTGGATGTATTCCTTTTTTTTCATTCTTTGACGCTTTTCAACAATATCTACTGATTTGAGCAATCTTAGGGGATAATTCACGACAACTACGGGGGAGGAATCAGATTCACTTGTCTGTACAGCGAATTCAATTCTTGAATTTTTTTTATTTAATCGGAAGATACCATGACGCTTATTTTGTAATCGGGAATCACCTTCATGATAGAGAGCAAGCCACTCCCTTCTTGGTTCTTGTGGCATTCTAGATTCGATCCAATACTGATTGTTTACTATTTTGCTAATAGAGGGATTATACAGAGAAAGATCAGATCACAATCTCCTGAATTTTTATATCCATGAGCTTCTCCTGGCGGAACATATAGTGAGTCTTCTGTAGCAACATCAATTTCTTGTCCTTTATCATTAAAAACAAGACCCATTCCAGATAAAATGAAAATTTCGTGTTCCTCTGGATGTGCGTGTAAACCAATTTCTCCACCAGGTTTTATAATGAAACGACGAAGCGCAAAGTGAGGAACATTATCAGCTTTTCCCCAAATCCACTCGATTTTTGTTTTAGTTGAGCCATACATCGCAACATCTTCAGCTGGAATATCGTGTAGCTTCTTTAATTTCATTTGTTTTCCCATCTGTCTACTTTCTATTTATCTTTCACTAACTTTTTCATTGATTTTGATATCTTTTTTATAACTGAATCTGATACTCCACTCCTTTGTATTTCATCTTTAATTGATTCTTTCGCGACATCTGCAATACTACCTGTTAAACCTCTAGTTGTAATATTTAATGCTTCCTTAGATCCCTTATTTACCATTTTTTTGGTTAAATCTTTCATTTTGTTCCCAGTAAACCTTTAATATTGTCTCTTCAAAAATATGGTTATACGGGTACAAAATGCACTAATAAGGATGTAAATTAATAGACATTTATCTATTTATTCTACTATTTTCAGGATATACAAAGGATGAAATCTTTCAGAGATGTTATTGAACCCCATCCAAAGATTAAAGAGGGGATTATCAACGAAACACTTTTTGTAGCAGATTTAATAGATGTAATTGAGAATAGAAGTATAGAAGATTATAAAGATGCAAAATTGTTTTTTTCATACACTTATATGACAAATGGCCTAAAAAACCTTCTTCGAGCTGTGCATTTAAAAATTTTAAAAGATATCGGTCCTCCAATTATCAAACTACAATCCCCTTTTGGCGGAGGAAAAACACATTCCCTCCTTGCTATTTATCATTATGCTACTATTGGTAACGATTCTCGAAATTTATTACCCTTTATTGAAACTATTCCTAATATCAAGCTAATCGCCATAAGTGGAAGTTATCTAGATCCTCTAAAAGGTCGTAAAACTCCAGATGAGACAATCAGAACGCTTTGGGGAGAAATAGCTCAACAATTGGGAGGAACTAATAAATTCGACATAATAAAAGAAAATGATTCTAGAGGTATATCTCCAGGAAAGGGGAAGATATTGTCTCTTTTTCAAGGAATTGGACCATGTATTATCCTTCTTGATGAAATTGTTAATTATTTATCTAAAACATATGGTGTTGAAATTTATAAATCAAATTTGGGTTCACAAAGCCTCATATTTCTACAAGAACTTACAGAGACACTATATTCCATCCCTCATACTTTATTGGTACTCACAACTCCCGTACAACAGCAGGAAGAATTTAATGATCAACAGGAGAGTACAATAGCTAAATTAAATCAAATTTTGGGAAGATTGGAATCAATTGAAATCCCAATTCGTCCAGATGAAATTTATGGGATAGTTTCAAAACGTCTTGTGAAAAAGGTCGTAGATCATAGAGCAAAAACTTGGATAATTTCACATTATTTCAAAATTCATAATGACATTCAAAAGGAAATTCCAAGTATGTCAAATTTTGCTGACTATAAAAAATTAATGGATGTGTCTTATCCATTTCAACCAGAAATTATAAACCTTCTAACTAAGAATTGGACTACTTTGCATAGTTTTCAGGGCACACGAGGAATCCTAAGAATTTTAGCCTTGATATTAACAAATCTCTGGAATTCAAATATGGAAATTGACTATATATTGCTCTCTGATATTTCTTTGGATTCTAGTAATTTAAGAAATGAATTTACAAAACATTTTTCTTCAGAATATGACACAATTTTAAATTCTGAGATATTAAATCCTACCTCTCATCTCAATGCAATAAAGAACCAGAATTTATTGCAATCTGCTAGGAAAATTGCTCAAGTTATTTATTTATCTTCCTTCTCTAAAGCTAATGTTAACCGAGGGATTTCCTTACCAGAATTAAAAATTGCAATGCTAAGGGATACGTCAGGAAGCTTATTTATACAGGATATTGTGGAAATACTAGCTGACTCTCTCCACTTCCTTCATCATAATTTCGGTCGATATCTTTTTAGAAAAAAGCAGAATATTAATGGTTTAATCCATGACATTAAAATCGAATGTGTTCGTTTTATAGATGAGGAATTCCGAAAACAGATTATGCTCTCACTTGGAAATGAAGTAAAAACAATTGTGTGGCCAAAAGATAATAAAGAAATACCTGATGAAATGGAACTAAGAATAGTTATCATGGATCCTATTTTTAAAATAGAAGCAAGAAAAGAATGGTTAGAAAAGAAAGGTGAAGGATTTAGGATATATAAAAATGCAATCATCTATATATATGCTGATGAATTACATTTAGATCGCTTAAAGGATCTTTTACTGACAAATCTTGCATTAAAAAGACTTAAAGCGGATTCTAATTCAGTAAATTATAAGGATGTCATTGAACGACGACTAGATAAACTTTTTCCGTTGATAATTCACTATGTCAAAAAAATCTATTCAATTGTTTACGATGGAAGCCAAATTCTCTATCTACAGGCCGCAAATTCGACAGAGGAGAAATTGACTAAATGGTATTTGAACGAGCTAATGAGACGAGACGTAATTACTGATAAAATTGATCCGAATATTCTTCTTGATCTTTTACCTGAGAAGGGAATGAGAATATTGGATTTAGTTGAATTGTTTTATTTAAACGTTGAGTTAGTAAAAGTCAAATCAATTGAGATTTTTGAATTATCCATAATAGAGGGAATTTCTAGAGGAATATTTTCGATTTATGACACTGAGAAGGGATATATCAAGAAATTTGGAGGTGATTTTAAATTGAAGTCCATAGGTAAAGGACTTATTCTTAATCGTGCATTTAGTCCGTCAGAATCAGAGTCTGTAAGGGATCAGAAACAAGACAAAAAAATACCAAAACTTCTCAATCTTGAAATTACAGAATTAAATGCTGGTCATTTAAATGAATTTGTAAAAGGTATCATTAATCCTCTATTAGTTGAAAATCTGAATGTTTCACTCACAATAAATCTTTATATCACTTCAAAAGAAGATATACCAAACCATTTAATTGAAACAACAATAAAAGAAACAATATCGCAAATAAATGCAAAGTTTCGTGTGATTTCCTCCAAAGAGGAATAAATTTGGTCAAACTAAACTAGTTTTTTGATTTAAAGAATAAAAAGATCTTTTCTGCTAAATTCCTACTAATTCCTTCGATTTCACAAAGTTCATCAACGGTTGCTGCTTTAATTGAGGAAATATCTCCAAAAAAGGATAGCAAAGCATTTCTCCTTT
This sequence comes from Candidatus Heimdallarchaeota archaeon, assembly GCA_011364965.1. Classification (GTDB taxonomy): domain Archaea; phylum Asgardarchaeota; class Heimdallarchaeia; order Hodarchaeales; family Hodarchaeaceae; genus Hodarchaeum. The sequence goes on along the minus strand of RDOB01000002.1, from coordinate 139,791 downwards.
TTACCCCTACTCCAGGAATTTGATCCAGAGCTGATTTTGATGTCAAAATCCTACGTTTCTTATGATATGTTATTGCAAATCTATGGGCTTCGTCCCGTGTCTGCTTCAGTAACTGTAGACCAAAACTATTCTTTGGGATTGGTATAGATTTGCTTTTATGAGGTGAATAAACCTCTTCTTCTCTTTTTGCTAGTCCAATAACAGGAATATCTTTTTCTAACTTATCTAATATCTTTTTTATAGCATTTACTTGAGGTTTACCTCCATCTAACACAATTAAATCGGGTTCGGATTCAGAAAAAGCTTCATCTTTATGAGTTAATCGACGAAGAAGAACCTCTTGTAGCATAGCAACATCATTTGGTTCAGGTGAGACAGATTTTATTTTAAACTTACGGTACTCCCTTTTAGCTGGTTTTCCATCTCGAAATACAACCATTGATCCAACTGGTAATGAACCCTGAATATTTGAGATATCAAATGTTTCTATTTTTCTAGGGATATTTACTAATCCAAGATATTCCTTTAATTCAATAAGTGCTTTTTCCTGAAATTCATTCTTCCGTACTTCATTCCGAAATTTCTCTCCCAAATGAAAATGTGAACGAAGGATATTATGTTTGAAAATAGAGTTGGAAATTATATTTGGATTCGATATTATTTTTACAGTCCTTCCCTGCTTCTTAGACAACCAAATTTCGAGAATCTCGATCTCTTCTAGGAGATTTGTTGATATTTCTATTAAATTAGGTATGAAATCAGAAACCATGTAATATTGATTAATAAATGAATTCATTATTTCAGAATCAGGAAGAGCTTCTAGAATACCAAGGTATCTTTCCTCAAAATTAATAACAACTCCATTTTTTAACCAAAATATAATAATCATATAATGATTATTGTCATTTAATAGAATTAAAGCGTCCTGATCGCGTGGTTCGGGAAACCCTTTCTGGGAATCAATGGATTTCTCTATTTGTGTAATCCTGTCTCTAATCTTCGCTGCATATTCGTAGTTAAGATCTTCACTTGCAGAATTCATTTCATTATATAGTGAGGAAATTAAATCATGACGTTTACCCTGAAGAAAGAGTACTAATTGAGTAACAATGCCTTGATATTCCTTCGAAGTGATTTTCCCTACACAAGGGGCAGAGCATCGCTGAATTGAATAATCTAAACAAGGTTTTTTCGTACGAAAGCAATAATTTTTATTTGCAATAGGAAATATTTTCCTTAAAGATCTCACTGAAGATCGGAGCGCTTTCACATCAGTTTTTCTTCCAAAATGCCAATCATTAGGGTTATCAATACTACGGACAATGAATAATCGAGAAAATTTCTCAGAATCAGACACTTTCGTGATTCTAATCATCGGATATTCTTTGTCATCTTTCCAATCTAAATTAAATCGGGGATTATGAATTCTAATTAGATCTCTCTCGCGGAGAAAAGCACTTTCTTCTGACTCATGAATCTCATAATCTAGAGTTGAGATTTTTGTAACTAATTTCCTAGTCTTTGGATCTGGTATATCTTTGCGAAAATAAGAGGAAACACGATTTTTGAGGTTCGAAGCTGCTCCAATATATATGACTTTTCCCTGATCGTTTATCATTAGATAAACCCCTGGCTTTTGAGGTAATGAACTTAATGTTAACCTAATAGATTCAGGGAAATCTTTCATTGTGGTCAATTCATCCGTTGTTTAGTGATTTACATTCAATTTTGGTGATTAAGATAAGAAACAATCCCTTCATTAAAATTTCCTTTTTTATACAGGTTTTAGATTAGAGAAGAAAAGAGTCAGATTATCTGTAACTCTGGAATTAATACTTTTGAAAGATTGCATTGAGAATCCAAACAAACCCATAATGTGAAAATTGGGATAAGAAATGGAACTACGCGAAAATAGGCGAATTTAGTTGAAATAGACCTCAAAAATGACAATTAAATATTTCTTGAACGAATTACAGGTTTAACCAACGATTGATGTTGAATTTGAGGCCTTTTGGGTTAATCCCCGAAATGAGCGCATAATTAAGGGTAATATTTTCTTTTTCGAATATTTTATAATCTCAAACTGAGCATTTGAGCTATTTAGTAGAATTCTGTCTGGTATTGCAGTAGGTATCTAAATTGGCTCAGAATTTCAATTCCTTTTTGATGTGCCCTCCAATATCCATTAGTGGGAAGAAGCGTGTTGTAGTTGCTAAAAAAGGCCAATTTGAAATTTCTAAAAATAGTATTCAATATACACTGGGAAAATCGAAAACTAATTTTCTTCAATTCAGCCCTTTTGAATCCTCTGGCCAAATTAACAACCTTCCTTCTTCTTCTGAATTTGATACAGAACAAGTGTTACACAATATTTGTGAAGGTATCGTAGAGCTATGTTTTCTTACTTCTGAACAGAAATTTCAATCTCAAAGATTGTTAATGGACTTTTACTTCAAAGATTTACTTCCATTTACGATTGAGGGTTACGAAGCACTATTTTATGAGTTAAAATACCTTCCCAGAGATATATATGAGCAATTCTACCGATTAACTATGTCTTTAGAGGATACAATAACTACTACGATAACCACCTTTGATGAAAATGTTTATAATCCCTTCAAACAACGTTTCGTATCAGCAATTCATAATTCTACGAACAAAGATCCGAAACTGGTTTTAAATCAGTTTTCTAGAGATTTTCCACGATTTTTCCAGTTACATAGAGACCTTTTAACCATCTTATATACCCAAGCAAAACAAGTTTCTGATAATCAACAGCTTTCCTTCAACATTTTTAGTCCTATTTTGAGAAAGATACGTATGTTAAATGTATTAGATAAATATGTTATTTTTAAGTATAAGAAGAAATGTATTGAATTTTCTATAAAACCCCTCCAAATTGATTCACAACGATTTGAAGAAAAATTGATTCCTTTGGTGGAACCTTGACAACCATCCTCAACTTTCGTAAATAAAAACCTTTAGAATCTCGAATAACTTATCAATATCCTCATATGGGCTATATAAAGCAGAAAAATAGGATATCCCAATATTAGAATAAGGAAATGTGGATTTGAATTCATCTATCGTATGAGCAAAATTTGAAAGGAAGTCAACAGCTTGTTCCTTCACTTCCGGGTTCATTAAAAAGGTTGGGGTTTCGAGTTGAACATTAGATAATAGATCACATTTATTTACAACGAAATGGAATACATATTTAGTGCTTTGAGCCTTTTTATCAGCTTTTGCAGGATTAAGATCCAACGAATCCAAAAAATAATTGAAACTATCCTCCATGGCTACCCTTTGGACTTCAATGGACTGTTTAGGATCTAAAAGAAATAGCATTCCTCTTGTTTTATACTTCCTCATCGATTCACGCCAAACTCGACGTAATTTATAATCCCCGGGGTTATCTATGGCGAATACACGATACATTCGATATGCTTCCAACGAATACCATGGAGAATCTTCAGAGCTCCTTAATCGAATCCTTTTTTCCTCTATATTCACATCTAATGATTTATCGGGTGTTAATTTCACTACATTTTTACCCTTCACACGTTCGATTAGAGTTGTCTTTCCAACTCCAGTATTACCCAAAATAGTAACACGAATATCTCTATCGAACACGTTACAACCTCTTATCAGAGAACAATTCTTTTATACCCGAATATGGTCAATTGAAACAAAATCCAACATAATTTAAAAACCAATTCAAATTCTAAAATAAAATATCAAGGAATCTCATATATACTAAAAAAATAATTGCTTATTTACCAGAAGAAACATACTTTTGAAGTCAATGTATTTTCCAGTATCCATGCGATATTGATACACAGGTGTTAGATCGTGCCTGAATTCAAATTAGAATCATCTTATAGCCCCCGTGGTGATCAAAGTAAAGCTATAGAGACACTTGTAAAATTGATCAAAGAAAACAATAAATTTCAAACTCTTCTGGGAGTAACAGGATCGGGGAAAACTTTTACTATAGCTAATGTAATAGAACAAGTTCAGAAACCGACATTAATAATTTCCCATAATAAAACTCTTGCAGCGCAATTATATCAAGAATTCAAAGAATATTTCCCGAATAATGCTGTAGAATATTTTGTTTCTTTCTATGATTATTATCAACCAGAAGCATATCTACCAACTCCTGATAGATACATCGAAAAGGACTTCGACATTAATGAAGAAATAGATAAAATGCGTGCATCTGCTACTCGAAGTCTTCTCGAGCGATGGGATGTGATCGTGATTGCGTCTGTTTCTTGTATTTATGGATTAGGGAAGCCTGAAACTTATAAGAAAATGGGATTATTCGTAGAAAAGGGAATGACAATAACAAAAGGAGAAATCCTTTCTCGTTTAATCGAAAATCTATATGAAAGAAATGAGGTGGCTTTAACAAGAGGGACAATTAGATCAAAGGGGGATACTATTGACGTATGGCCTGTATATGAAGATAAAACAGCGATTCGAATTGAATTATTTGGTAATGAAATCGATCGGATCGCAGAGATACATCCTGTTTCTGGTAAAATCCAAATAATATTAGATAAAGCGTATATTTTTCCTGCAAAACATTATGTCAGGGAGAAGGAAGAGTTAAAGTTTGCAATCCAAGAGATTCGAAAGGAGCTAGAAATACGGTTAAAGGAATTGAACGCTGAAGGTAAACAAATTGAAGCACATCGTTTACAACAGCGTACTTTATATGATCTGGAGTTGATCGAAGAACTAGGTCATTGTCCAGGAATGGAGAACTATTCCAGATATCTTGATAGAAGAGACCCTGGAGAGCCGCCTTCGACACTTTTTGAATTCTTTCCAAGTGATTATTTATTAGTTATAGATGAATCTCACATGACTATTCCTCAAATAGGGGGAATGCTTGAAGGAGATCGCTCACGGAAAAAAAGTCTAGTGGACTATGGTTTCCGTCTTCCTTCTGCTTATGATCATCGTCCCCTGAATTTTAGAGAATTTGAAGAAAGAATGGGTCAGACTATTTTTGTAAGTGCTACCCCAGGTCCTTATGCAAGAAAAAAAAGTAAAATGGCAATAGTTGAACAAATTATAAGACCCACAGGATTAATAGACCCTGAAATCGTCCTTAGACTTAATGTTCCAAATCCAATTGATGACCTTATAACCGAAATACAAAACACAACCAAAAGAAATGAAAGAACTTTGGTGACAACTTTAACTAAAAGAATGGCAGAAAACCTCGCAGATTATTTTGATGAAATAGGAATCAAAGCAAGGTATTTACACTCTGAAATAAAAACACTAGAGCGGACTGACATCCTAAGATCTCTTAGATTAGGAGAATTTGACGTCTTAGTAGGGATAAATCTTTTACGCGAGGGATTAGACTTACCCGAAGTTTCTTTAGTTGCCATTCTAGATGCAGATAAGCAAGGGTTCCTTCGTAATGAACGAGCACTTATACAAACAATTGGCCGAGCAGCAAGAAATGTAAATGGACGCGTGGTATTCTATGCAGATGATATATCTGATTCAATGCAGAGTGCAATAGCAGAAACCAAGAGGAGGAGAAAAATACAAATTAAATATAATCAAGATTTAGGAATTGTGCCTCAAACAATAAAGAAAGATATTCGCTCACCTTTGATAGAGATGCATACCTCATTCAGTGATATAAAGTCTCAAACCATCTCAGCAGATGAATTACCACAATATTTATCAGCTTTAAGAGAAGAAATGAAGCTAGCAGCTGAAGAGCTGGAATTTGAAAAAGCAGCTGAAATCCGAGATCTCATCTTCTCCCTTCAAAATCCAGAGAATGAAAAAAGCTCAAATAAAGAAAAGAAAGGGAAAAGTAGATTGAGTACTTAATCATCAATTATTTATGAATTGCTCTTCCTAATGCATCCAGTACTGCTTCTTTTATACTTTCATACAAAACAGGATGACCATGCGCTGTTTTGATAATAGATTTCGCATGTAAACGGTTTGTAACGGCTAATGAAGCTTCAGCAATTAGTTCTGTTGCATGAGGCCCAATAATATGAACTCCTAAAATCTCAGTGGTTTTCTTATCCAGAATAACTTTCACAAATCCGCGATTCTCTCCTGCTATAATAGCTCGACCATTTCCTTGAAATGGAAATTTTCCCACAAGCACCTCATGCGTTTCTTTGGCTTTATCCTCTGTTAAACCCGCGGAAGCAACCTCTGGGAATGTAAATATAGCACTAGGGATACCATGATATTTCATTTCCATATTATTACCGAGGGCATTTTCTACTGCAATCTCGCCTTCTTGAGAAGCGGTATAAGCTAACATAGGGGAGGGAACACCTTGAATGACGTCTCCAATAGCATAAATGTCAGGTATGGTAGTTTCCATTTTATAATTAACAGTTATCCCTCGTCCATAGTCCAAACTTTCCAATACATCAAGATTTAAATCCTCAATAACCGAAGTTCGTCCGACAGATACTAATACATATTCTGAGCGTATTATTTGCTCTACTCCTTCATGATCGAGGAATTTAACTACTTTTTCACCATTTTCTGCGTCGCTGATACCAGTAACTTTGGAATTAGTATACACTTTGATTCCCATCCTCTTGAAAGCTGCCTCAAGCTCAATACTTATTTCCCTATCTTCCATTGGAATCAGATGAGACAACATTTCGACTATAGTTACTTTACATCCAAAAGAATTGAAAATTGAAGCAAATTCATCCCCAATTATACCTCCCCCAATTATTAATATACTGTCTGGAATTCGATCTAACATTAATAGCTCATTACTATTTAATACTTTTACGCCTTGAATTCCAGGAATTGGAACAGAAGAAGATTTACTTCCGGTAGCAATTATAGTTTTTTTTGTTATTATTGTATAGGTCTCATCTTGGGTTTTAACAGAAATTGTATGAGAATCGATAAAACTCCCGGTACCTCTTACTATTTGAACACTATTATTCTTTAATAAAAACTCTATTCCTTTCACAAGTCGCGTAACAATTTGATTTTTCCTTTTTTGTATTTTAATGTAATCAAATGAAAAATTCTCAACGTTCAATCCAAATTTCCCTGCATCAGAAAGCATATTGTATCTTTTAGCTGATTCCAAAAGGGATTTTGTTGGAATGCAGCCCCTATTTAAACAAGTTCCACCTATTTCCCCTTTCTCTACTAATATAACCTTTGCTCCTAATTGTGAAGCTCGAATGGCAGCTACATATCCTGCAGGCCCACCACCTATAATTGCAATATCCGTTTCCATTCTCAAGAAAAAAAGCCCCATTTTTTTATACAAGATTAAATATTAATAATTGCCCTTAAATGCCTTTTGATGTATTCTACTGAATTTTACTAGGTAGCCATGGCGTATTCATTGTTAATTTTATACAATATTCGTCCAATAAACTACAAAACGAACGAGTTATCAGCTTGAAAAGGTGAAAGAAGATCTCAAAACGAGCTTCCAAGCAAAAAAGTATTGCTATTTTTGGAATTGGAAATAGATATCGTAAAGACGATGGGATAGGTTTAAGGATATTAGCGTCACTTCATCAGGACAGTTTCTTTAATAATTTTTTACTTTATGAGATTGATATTGGGATATTTGACGTTGAACCAATTTTGGAAAAGAATCCAAATCTCAAACTTGCACTCTTTATAGATGCAGCGACCTCTAAGGAATATCCTGTAGGTACTGTTATACAAATTACATTAGATACAGTTATGGGATCTAAAACTGAATTAACTACTACTACACATGGAATACGAATCACTGAATTTTTAAAAATGCTTAAAGATTTAAGACCAGAAATAATGCCAAAAAGATTGAAAATCCTAGCAATCATTGTTTCTGATATCGGTTATGGCGAATCTCTCTCAGAACAGGCTATAAATGCAATACCAAAGGCTATTAATGAAATAAAAGTGATTATTCATAACCAGAAAGATTAAAAAGGAAAAAAGTGAGTTACTGAATCACTTAAACAAATTTCACATCTAACTTAACAGAATGAGCTGAACACGAAATACATGGATCATATGCTCGAATAAGCATATTTAAGAACAGCTCTATGTCCTCGCGCGGACGATGTGCAATCCTAGGTATCAAATCTACACAATCTGTTTCCATCTTATGCTGATTGTAAGCAGTGGGAGTCACAACATCACAATATGTACAACGAAGATCTTCATCAAATGTGTATTGATGTACTAACAACCCACGGGGTGCTTCTGTAACTGCAATTCCATTTCCTGGTTTAGGATTGAAATCAAAGGTCTCAAATTCAAAATCATCGGAAATAAATTTATCCAAAATGTCTATTGAACGCTGAGCACAATCAACCGTCTCAACTAGTTGGGCAATATTATTATGATAAGTATCAAAGTCTGGAAGGTTTAACTTGGATAACTCCAAAGCCTCTTTTCCCACATTAGTCAATAAATGATGATTAAGGTTCAACCTTGGAAGAGCGCCTACCATAAACGATTCTCCATTCAATGATGAAAATTTAGTATGCGAATATGGTCGAACTTCTTCAATAAGATGAGTTTGATATTCTGTCGCTGGGAAAGGATCTCCATATCCATGTGCAATTTCTTTTGCATAGCAATAAGCATATTCATTACAATCCCAGATGGCTGCATAATCTCGTTTTGATTCGATAGTAGGTTGATCAGGAAGATCACGGAATAATTTAATAGTTTCTAGAGTCTCCTCAATCATCAGAGGAATTTTTTTCCGAATTGATTCCATTTCTTCAAGAGAAGGAAACATAGAGAATCCACCCACGACATTTCTTATTGGATGAACTGCCCGACCCCCGATTTTCCGCTGAATTTCATTACCAAGACCATGACCATAGAATGCACGTTTAACTACATCTGGATGGCTTGAGGCAAGTGGAATTACACTTGGTTGTCTGATATAATCAGGTAAAGCAAGATAGTAAGTGTGCAATAAATGGCTTTCTATCATCTCTCCATAGACAAGTAATTTCCTTAAAAGATGAGTTTGCTCTGATGGACGGATACTTAGTGCATTCTCAACAGCATATGTTGATACGATACTATGAGATGCAGAACATATAGCACAGATACGAGAAATAATTATAGGAACCTCATTATATTTTTTTCCAAGTAAGATACCTTCAAAAAAGCGCGCTCCTTCTAAAACGTTAAATTTAGCATCTTTCAGCTGTTTGTTATCGATATCAACGATTAATCTTCCATAGCCCTCTACACGAGCAATATGCTTAAGATCTATTGTTTCATTCATTTTTCTCATTCCTTTGCTATTTCTGAATCCTTAGTTCCACCAGAATACCGGTGAACTAACATCGCGAGATCCTCTATCGTTTGATTTCGTTCTAGGCCTTCCTTTATCCACTGTTTGACATGAGCGTCTTCAGTCCATCCACGACATCCATCGCAAGGCATTCCATTTGAGGGACACCGTGCTCCGCATCCAGCTTCCGAAATTGGTCCAAGACAAACTCTTGATTGATAATGGGGTAATGGTTTCTTACGCTCAAAAAAGCATTCATTACCTTTAATCTTACATTCATTACACACTGGCATATTCCATGCTGGAGGTTGTGTACCAGCAAGAAGATGAAGAATTGCTGCAGCAAATTCCTCTTTATTTATAGGACAACCTCGTACAGCATAATCCACTTTGATTACCTCATGGATAGCTTTAACCTCTGTTGCTCGTACACCAGATAAATTAGAATAGGCTGCTGACATAACTCTCTCGTTATTCATTAAGTTCCGCATTCCCTGAACTCCTCCGAGTGCTGCACATGCTCCAATTGTAATAACGATCTTGGAATTTTGCCTAATTTCCCTAAGTTCCTCAATCTCCTCTTGGTTGGATGCAGAACCCTCAATAATTGCTATATCAAGATTTTTAGGATCAGATGGAGTTTCTAGAGCTAATCTCCAATAAGATATGTTCACATGATCAAGTAAGCGGAGGATATTTTCTTCCAAATTTATTATTTCTAACTGACAACCATAACAACTTGTCATACCAAAAATTCCTACACGTGGTTTCTCTGACATCTAATCCAATCCTCCTGGCATATCCCTAGCTTCTCCTAGCGTAAAGACAGGCCCATCCATGCAGACGTATCTAGTACCATGAATTAAGCAATGGTTGCATTTCCCAATACCACACTTCATTTTGCGCTCTAAACTCACCCAGATTTGATCATCATTGAATCCATTCTTATTGAGTGACTCTCCAATAAACTTAAATGCAACTGGAGGTCCACAGCATAAAATTATCCAATCTTCGGGATTTTGCGGTTTGAAGTCATCAGTTAATGAAGTAATCAGTCCTACATTCTCGTCCCAACAATCTTCATCTGAGCACGAATCAACAGTTCTCTGAACCTTCATATCCTCGCGAGACATCCAAGATTCAATTTCATCAGTGTAAGTGAATAAAGAAGGATTTCTTACACCGAAAATAGCCAAAAGTTTACCATAATCTTCCCTGTGGTTAATAACATGCTTTATACAGGCCCTAATTGGCCAGAAACCAATTCCAGCACAAATAAATAATAAATTCTTACCCTTAAAATCATCCATAGGGAACGGTTTACCTAGTGGCCCCCTAATTCCTACTATATCTCCAACTTTCATTGTATGAAGATAAGAAGTTACACGTCCACCAGTATTCCTTATAGCAACCTCAAATCCTTCATCATATATTGTATCAGTTATTCCTATTGCTACTTCCCCCACCCCATATACAGTTACTTGAATGAATTGTCCAGGTTGATAGATCATTTTACGTAATTCCGAAGAATCAAGGTGAAAACTCTTAGATTCTTCATTAAGATCAACAATTTTTGTTATTGTAGCATCAAAGGGTATATATGGATTTTCTCTTGGTTTCCGCATTTTAATCACCTGTTAACTCCTTTAATGACTCTCTAATATCAATTCCCACAGGACATGTACTCACACACCTTCCACATCCAACACAACCCCATACCCCGAATTTTTCAGGAATCCCTCGTAATTTGTGTTTGTAATAGTTTTCTAAACGAGAAGCAACAGTTGGCATAAAAATGTGACCACCTGACACTGTATGATAATCTTTATACAAACATGAGGCCCATCGTCGAATTCTTGCAGTTTTATCTAAATTACCAAAATCCGTCTCATCTGCTCCCACTATTTCTTTAACATCAAAACACCAGCAAGTTGGGCACACAAATACACATTGCCCACAAGACAAACAGATCTTTTCATATTTTTTCCAAAGAAATTCTGTCCTTCCTAAATCTATAATCGCTTTTAAGCCAGTGGTAGGAATATCAGGAGTAAAAGTTTCAGTTATTTTTTTGAATGTCTTTAAAATAAGACTTTGATCTTCCTCAGATGATTGGCGTGTTAGATGACGACTTCCCCGAAATAATTTTTCTCCATTATCGGATCCAGCTTGGATCAGAATTTCCCCAGTATCCATTTCAGTCAACATGATATCATATCCAGTTAGTGGGTTATTGCTATCCATTGTTCCACAAAAACAGGTACGACACTTCTCTGTACAACGTATACCAATTATTATTGTTGACTGACGACGCTTCATATAATATGGATCATAAAAATCCTTAACAAAGACATTATCTGTCAAATTTAAGGCTGTAATATCACAAGGTCGCGCACCAAAAATAATTCTTTTACTAGTATCTGGTGATGATGCAACAGGATCCCCTTTTGAGGCTGATGCGGACATGAGCTTCTCTTCAGGCTTCAAAAAAAAACCTTTGATTGACATCCGAGTACGATCAAAATCAAATGCAATCTCTTCAGCATGTGCAATCTTTGCAAAATCATAGTCTCCTTTTTCTTGAACAGGAGCATACACACTAAATTGTGTTATTAAATGCTCTACCCATTCTTTTAAAGCTTCCTGAGAGATAAACCTAGGTATCATAAAATATCATACACCTTTTTAATTCCATCACCCAAGGAGATTTTAAGAGACTTAGACATATGATCCCCTTAATTTCCTTAGGATTGCGTTCTTCTGGCTGAAGAGGTTTAGTTTTTATTCATATAAATTTCTTGAGATCCTACTTTTCAATTGTTAAACGAACTAAACGTTAGAAAAGAGTTAAGATGTAAATACGTTTTATCTAAAGAACTTGGTGTTGGATTTGTTTGAAGTATTTGAAATTAATTTAATATGATATAATTTCTATGCCATTAAATAATAAAATATGATTATTCAAGGAAGAAACAAAATATTTTATAATTTGTGCCAAGTAGTTTTGAACCACTTTAAACAATAAAGTTCGACATATAATACTATATATGAATGAAATTTTTTCTGTAATACTGGACAGTAACTTCGTGGTCTATTATATAAATGCGAAATTATAAAATATGGCTATTCTAATTGTCATGGTGGTTCGTTTTGTGTCAGCTCTAAATCCAGTTCAGTTGGTAGGATTAATTATCTTTATTGGCATATATATTCTAATTTCCACTGAAAAATTCCATCGACCAATTTCCGCTTTACTAGGCGCAGGAGCAATTTCTATCCTATTAATAATAACACAATGGGAATACGAGGGGCACGCAACGGAATTTCACACGATTGTTTCTAGAGTCGAATGGAATACAATCATCTTTATTACAGCGATGATGATTATTACTATTATTTCTAGTCGATCTGGATTATTCCAATATATTAGTATTATTATAGTCAGGTTTACAAAAGGAAATCCCAAAACATTATTGATATCCCTAACTCTTTTAACTTACGTCATAAGTTTCGTATTTGACGTAATAACAACAATGCTGATTATAGCGCCGTTAACAGTTGAGATCTATAAAATTCTTGAGTTTGATTTCCGTCCCACATTAATAGTTGAAGCTCTAACAGCTAATTTTGCATCAATACCTTCTCTTGTAGGAAGTATTCCGAATATAGTTTTAGCAGACAAGAGTGGAGCTTCATTTATAGATTTTGTCATAGTTATGGGGCCCTTAAGTGTTATATTGCTATTGACAGCCTTACCAATATATTATATTACTTCTAAAGCTGATTTTAAGGAACCATCTCAGTTTTTGGTAAGGGAAATTTTTTTACTTGATCCTAATGTATTGGTTGAAAATCGACGGACATTTTATGTGGTAATTATCGGATTAATTATATTAGTGTCAGGTTTTATATTCGGAGGAGCATTTCATCTGAAAGCAGCGGAAATTGCTCTATTGGTTGCAGCACTACTTCTTCTATTCTCAGGGATGCATCCTAAGGACATTTTTAAGGATGTAGAATGGATCTCAATTTATTTCATAATGGGTTTATTCATTTTAGTTGGATCTATTGAAATATTAGGAATACTTGAATTGCTAGGAGAACTATTAACTCCCTTTTTGGAATTACCCTTGATTTTATCATTACCATTTATCACGTTTGGAATTGGCATGATTTCTGCAGTGGTGGATAATATTCCAATCTCAGCAGCCTTAGCTCCTGTATTCGCAGACTTACAAACGGCAGGGGTAATAGGGGATATTGCTTGGTGGGGATTAGTAATAGCAGTTAATTTAGGAGGGTATATTCTTCCGATTGGCAGTCCAGCAAATATCTTAGCAATAAATTTAGCAAATAGAGAGGGATCTCCTATTACATTCATAGAATTTCTAAAGATAGGAGCTTTACTTGGTTTTCTCCATCTTCTAATAGGTACTATCTATTTAATAATAATTTCTCCTTTTATTATTTAATAAGACGGTAAAACTGGGAAAATTGTCATAATTTCTCTTTTAATAAATAAATCGTTATTTAATCTGAGAAATGACAAGAGAAACGAATTTTAACGGTCTTAATTTTAATTATATTCGTTTGCCACGAACAAATAGTTTTTAATACAAAAAATTGTAGTTTAATTACAGTTGTAAGAAATTTACATTTTGCTTAAATGATTAATAAAACAGGTGTTAAAGGTGGATTTTGACGAAGATAGAGATGAGAGAGATGATGACTTACCTGATGATGAAGAAGAGGTCATTGATCTAAATGATATGCTTCGTGATTTAAAGCGTACCGTTAAAGAAGAAATTGGAACCTTAAAAGACGAAATTGATGAAATAAAGGATGAGATGCATAAAGAGTTCGATTATGAGCGTCCCTCTCCCCATAGAAAGCCAAGAGCTCAGCGAACTCGAAAATATCATGATGAAGGATGGGATAACTGGGGTGAGAATTTTGGCACAACAATCGAGAATTTTGTAACAAGTATCGCAGATTCTATAGGAGATTCTATTGATCGATCAATTGGATCTATTTTTCAACACTCACCTCCTAAAAGACGAGGAAGAGCAGAGCGAAGAGCTAGGGAATCATATGAGATCTCAAAGGATGAGATTGAGGATTTCTATGATAAAGGGTCTGCAATAATGGCTGCATTATCCGATCAAACACGATTAAGGATGCTTAAAGAACTAGAGAAAGAACCTTTAAGACAATCGGATTTATCCGACCGAACAAACACAAAAGGCGGAAATTTTAAACATCATATTACTATCCTTATGGAACAGGGATTAGTTCGCCAAGAAGGAGTCAGGGAACGATATATGTTAACTTTTGCTGGACGTGAAGCATTAAAGTTAGTAGAATTTCTTTATATTCGAGGAAAAAGGCGACTTCAGGTTCCAGTTATTATTGATGACGAAGAGGATGCAAAATCAGAAGAAGATATAAATTCAGAAGAGGCGGAATAATCCCAATGAAAAGAATTCATCTAGGGGAGGAAATATATGAATGGATTGATACTCCTGATATTCTCTCCACGGTTTATTTTAAGGTCAAGGGAAAGGAATCAATTAAGCTAATTGAAGTACGCGTTGATAAAGACCTAACTGGAGTAATACTTCTTGGTAGAGTTGAAGTAATTGTAGATGCTCTGATTTACAGCAACACACATGGGGATGTGGGCACCACAGTTGAGTTTACGGGTAAAAATTTAGTTATTTTTGGCCTTACAGTTGAGAACATCACCAAATCTATAATGAACTATTATCCAACAGAGGAAGAAACACATTTTCTCTATGATGAAGCGAATGCTATGATAGCAAAGTTGGAGTCTACTTTAAAAGACAAGAAGGCGTCTATAGATTTTGATGAAGACGATTCTAATGCAAAATATATTATTTTCGGCAAAAGAAGATTTTTGCTTGTTGGTTCAGAAAATAACATTGTTTTGATATATGATAAACAAATTGCAGTTCGGAAAGGGGAATCAAAGCTAATTTTGATTGATCCTGTTGAAGGAATTGTCATCGCAGAGAATGAAAAGCTTCTAAAAATTGGTGGTGGGAAAAGTGGGTATTCTATTCTTGGGGAATTAGGAGTCAATATTGCTTCCTCTGTTCTTGATGGAATTCTATGGGATTAGGAATTCCTTATTACTTCTTCCTTTTTGCTAAAATCAATATTGATATAACTCATGATAAGTAAGTAGTTAATCATCTTCTTAATTATTTATGCCACTCCAGAGGCTATTCAACCTTGGATTATGAAAAATACTTGAATTCTAATGTAAAAAATATTCCAATTTCTGGGATCAGATTAGTAAATAATTGGCCCTCAAAAATACCTCAATCTTCCCAAATTAAACTGAATATAGGGCAACCTGATTTAGATACACCAGAATTTATTAAGGAAGCTACCATAGAAGCGTTAAGATTTAATCAAACGCGCTACACTGATTCAATGGGTTCGCTTCAAGTGAGAGAAGCGATATGCGAATTTTTAAAACGAAAACAGAATTTATTGTATAGTCCAGATGAAATATTAGTGACTGCTGGAGGCCAAAGTGCTATATTTGCATCATTGAAAGCGATTCTATCTCCTGGGGATAATGTGGTTATTCCTTTTCCAAGCTACCCTCCCTACATAAATGCAATAAAATACAATAAAGCAAAGATAATCCCTTTGAAGACTGTACTAGCTGATAATTTTGATATTCCCCTTAAACAACTCAAAGAGATATTAGAGTACACACAAATTAAAGCCCTGCTAATTATAAGCCCTGGAAATCCGACTGGGGTACTAACATCTCATAAAACTCAACTTGAATTAGTAAAATTAGCCAGTGAATTCGATTTTTTATTGATATCTGATGAAATTTATAATCAGATTGTATATACAGCAAAGAGCTATCAATCTCTGTCTCAAGTAAATGAAGCTCGCGAAAGGACTATTATTATCCAGAGCTTCAGTAAAATGCTTTCTATGTGTGGATTTAGAATTGGGTTTATCGCAGCCCCAAAACCACTCATTGATCAAATTAAAGTTATTCATCACACCATGAATATCTGTGCAAGCTCAATTGCCCAATATGCAGTATATAAAACTCTAACTGACCCCCAAAAAATGGATGAGGCTATTACAATGACTTGTCAAACCTATAGGGAAAGAAAAAGCCAATGTGTATCATATCTAGAAGAAAACCCTCATATTGAGGTGAGAGAACCGCAAGGAGCTTTTTATTTGTTTCCTCGAGTTCCTAATATTAATATGACGGATTTTGCTAAGTGGTTTAAATATCAATATGGAGTTTTGACAGTACCAGGCGCATACTTTTCCATCCCTGAATTTTCAGAACATAATGAATATATCCGTCTTTGTTTTACGGAGAAAATTGAGCTGTTGAGGACAGGATTGCAAAGATTTAATGAAGCATTGGGAATTTTTATCAGAAAGGAATCACGCTAGGAGGGAGGATATTATGAAATTAGATAAATCCTGTTGTAAATGCGATGAACCATTTTATGCAAGTTACAAAGGAAAATACTATTGTGTGAATCATTTAAAAGAAGTACTTATAAAAGAAAAAAAGATACAACGCTAATTCTATGTACACAAACTTGCTTCTTCATCAATTTGGAATAGTTAGTATTTTAAGACTCCCGACTTTACTAGTACAAAACTGTTGTTTTTTGACTTCTTACACTAAGAAACATACAAAGTGTCTGGAGATTCACAAATCATGTCAGCTGATGATATTCTTTTTGAAATTCCGCATTACACTCAATATAAAATAGTAGTTGCTGGGGATGCCTTGGTTGGTAAAACTCAGTTGGTTTCTGTTTTCACAAATAGAAATTTCGAACATAAACCTACTGCTGGAGCAGATATCTCATTTATCAAGTTACGTACGGCAAAAGATATAGAGAAAACGACAACAGCTATTTTTTGGGATCTTTCAGGTCAACCAGCGTTTGATAAAGTCCGTCCACTATTTTATGAAGGTGCTCATGCCATTATCTATGTATTTGACGTTACTCGCGAAGACACTGTATTATCTCTGCCAAGTTGGGTAAAAGAAGTAAAAAAAACACTGCCTGATACTCCAGCTGTTCTCATAGGTAATAAAATTGATTTATCAAACTTACGGAAAGTTAGTGATGATATTGGATTAAAATTCGCAGATAAAATGCAAGCTACATATTTCTCAACATCTGCAGTCACCTCACAAGGAGTTGGAACTGCATTTGCTTCAGCAATTAGAAGAGCCGTATATTACAGAGATCAGCGCTAACTAATTCCCTTATGATTTATTCTCCAAGCTCCTCTATTAATTGAGCAATTCGTGAATGAATATCACTTAAAGCATTGGAACTCAATAAATCAACATAATAAATCTTCCATATCCTATTCTCTGAACGTATTTTCCAATTAGCAGGATATGGATCGCAAATAATTCCTTTTCGTGCAACATCTCGAATCACACTACTTATTTTAGTAATAATTGGGGTATATGTGAGAATAGATTTTCCCAAAATCTCTCGTGTAAGAAGAACAGGATAATTATAAGATAGGTTCTCAATTCTCGCCAAACCTATAACTTCTGGTATTGCTAACTCATATCTAACTCCCCCTAAGGTGAAAGCAAATTCCTTGATATCTTTTATACAATCTAAGGATGTCAAATAGTGAATAATCAAATGAGAGAGCTCGCGTTTGTAATAAGGCTTAATAATGACCCTTCCTATAATTGGAAATTCAAAACTCCATCCAAAAAGAACACTTGATCCACCTTTATAAAGATTTGAATCACCCATCTTCGGTCCTAGTTTTAATTTAATCTGTTGAATATCTTTATCGCTTAAATTTTTCCCCTTTGATGAAAAAATGATATTTTGTACGAGATTTAACTTATTACGTAAAAAATCTCTATCAATTTGATCTTTATAATCTGGAAAAATTAAGGAAGAGATTTTCAACATAAAAAATTCTCAATTCGGGATTGATTGGGAGTGAAAGGAGTTTTAGATATTACTTACTTAAAATTGATTGATTTAGGAAAATTTCCTAACCTCTCCGATTCATTCAAAAAATGAATAATGAGATTTTAAAGTGAATCTAGGTAATTTTAATGCCATTTTTTTTCTATTCAATAGTAATCTTTTTTATAAATCGAGACTTAGAGGATATTTCCTTCCTCAGCTTGATTATATGAAATTTCCACCATCAATCTTTGATGGTAGGTAAGATTCTGTCATATATCTCCAATTCTTACTTGCTAAGGCTTGTATCTCGGCTTTCATCCCAGTTACTTTCATTATTTCAATTTGTTCTTGCCATTGTGGACGAGACTTGACGAAATCTTCTTGCAATAGATCATCAGCTCGTTTCATGTCATTTTCAGTCATTTTAATCAAGACAGATTTTGGTATTGCATACTCTTTGATATCTGAAGGAAGCAGACCTAGCCATCGAATGTCAGGTACTGCTAATTCAACACTTTCAAAACTCAAAGCTTTACTTCCAATTGAATATACACGCAATATATCTAATCCATAGGGATCAGCATCAAGAAAACCTAGTATTGGCAATTGTAGGGTTTCATAAATTTGTTTTATAAACATTCTAGTGGCCATATCTGGTTGTCCTGATGCAGTTATTAGAATACTAGGCAAATAATTAAAAAATTTGTCTTCCGCAAGATCTTGGAAGACAGCATCTTTTTCTATGACCAAAACAAATTCAGCATCACTCTCAAAATCCTCTACTTGATCTAGCATTGGAGTAATTGCATGACCTCCTAAACCTTGAGTACAATCAATACGATCCCCACCTTCGGTAAATGAAAGTCGACCAATTACTTTTCCTTTTGCAGAGGCAATTACATTCATTGAATTACGTGAAACACGAAGTAATGCCCCTAAATCCTCAATCAAGCTATCAGAAACTCGTTGATTACTGAAAAGATTCACATCACGATAAAAAAGATGTCGTTTTGTAGCATGCTTTTCAGTCTCCAAAATTTCTATAATATAACGCATCAATCCTGTTAGTTGTACAACGCTCTGAACACTACTAAGATGACGAAATTGCCGATCAACAACTTGAGACCCAAGCAAAACCATTTTTGAGGTGTCATCATAACCAACGTTTTCAGAACTCCGTGAAGGAATGCGAAAAGCTGCGCTTTTTGGATCCTCTGCGATTTCTGCTAAAAAAGTTTTAGCAACATCTATCAATCTGGCTTTAGTTTCTCGTGGAGTAACATTATCAACTTTTAAAACAGAAACTGGAAGATCAATTAATTCTTGAACTGCATTTTCTCTTAATTTCTTGACCTTTGACAAATCTACTAGCTTACGAACTCGAATGACGACATTTTTAGCCTCTGCTAGCTCCCAAAATAGACTCATATCCTTATTAGTAAGTTCCTGAAAATTTTTTCCTTTTTTTGCTCCAAAAAATAGGATATATTTCGTTCTTTTAAGATTCAACTCAGTTTGAACTATTTGCTTTATACCCTTCAAAGATTCATCTTTTGGAACAAGGATTTTTTTTAACTGTTCAGTAAAAGCATAATCTTCTAATTGAATTGGTATTCTTTGTACTTCAGTCATACTATTCAATCCTGCCTCATGTAAGAGTCTAGTCTACCAACAACGTCAGATTTCTCCCTCAATCTAATTGAGTCCTTTATTTTTTTAATTTTCGCCTCTGATAAACCATAAACAGGTTTTAGGTCGTCCATAGGCCAATATAAGAAATCAATGATTCTAGTGATCCCTTTTTTTACTAATTCTTGTGCCACTGGTATGGGTAGTCCATGTAATTTAACAACGGGGCTCTCGAGGTCATTGATACATGTAGTTATGATTTTTCTTGGGATAACATCATCTGGTATTAAATTAGGATATTTTGTAAAAAGAAAATATAAATCTTCTATATTATCTACTCCTATCTGTTTAAAAGTCTCAATAAGCTCTTCTGGAATTCTTGGGAAGTTTTCTATTGGTGTTCCCAAGTTTCTCTTTCTCCTAAGAGCTCCAATGTCGATTTTTCTATAGCGCGACAATTCATATCGTTTTATTTCAAGAAGCTCAGCCAATTCGTCTTTTGGCCAGAATAAGAATTCAATTATCGAGGTTATTCCAGCATTGTGAAGAAGAGGTATCTTTTGAGGAAATGCCTCTTGAACCGAGGGAAGTAGAGCTAGGGGTTTTTCTAAAACTGTTTTTGTTGATTCGATTGACCCTACTAAAGACTTAGGTACCTGTTCGGTATCAAGCATGAAATAAAGGTCTATCACATTATCATAGCCAAGTTTCTGAATCTGTTCAAGCTGTTTTGAAGTAAAGGCTTTAAGAGATGATAACCGAACTCTAAATTCAGAATCACTTTTCTTATGGGTAATTATATCAATTAGATTGACTGTTTCTCTTGCTGCACTATATTTTTCATTTGTGATATTTATAGGATTCTCAATTTGAGAGTATTCTGTTCTAATCAGACGAGCTACAGATGTGACTCCATTTAACGCCAAAGGGATAACATATTCAGGAGGAAGACGCGTATAATAGGCTAGTGAGGAGGTCAATGCATCTTTTAATGATCTTATACGAGATAAAAATTCTTCTGAAGCAGAGAGTGTATCTATTTCAATAAATTGCAAATCTTCGATAGTACGAATCCCTAATTTATTTAATTCGTCAAAATCGATGTACCCTTTCTCAATGTAATCATTTAAGGAGGTTTCTACATCTGAAACTTCACTTATGCTCTTAAAATCAAATGAACGCTTTAATTCGTAAATAATGTCTTTTTCAATATCAATTATGTCTGATATAACTGAATTTTGTACAATTAACCAATCTCTAATTGTGGAAATTCCTTGTTGAGATAGTTTCCTTATTTCGCTAAGGGGTATATCATCGGATAATCTATTAACGGGTGAATTAAGGATTTTTAGAACATCTGAAACTCCATCGATATCAGTAGCATCTGTTATCCGAATGATAAAGTCTTGTAACGAATTATACCCTATACTCTCTAATTTGGTTATTATTTCTGATGAGAAGATTGAAGAGAGTTTATCTAGAGGAATAAGCTCTTCCTCAAGGCATTTTAATGTACTATTCATAGATATTTCTTTTATGAAGTTTCTAGTTCTTGGTAAAGAAGAATTCAGAATTTTAGTAAGATCTCTTAGTTCACAAGATAAAATGTCTTCTATGGTATAAATTGAATTGTTTATTAAGGAAAAAAGCCATTCAGGAGAGATATGAGGTGTGAAACATATTGATATTCTCAGAAAATCTCTAATTTCTTTAAAATCTAAAACACGCAATGTTTCCAGGAAATCCAATCCTCCATCCTCAAATAAACCATCAAACTTTTCTTCAGAAGCTGCATATGCATCTCTTAAGTTTATAATACGCTTTCGCTTTAAACCCTTCATAATTTCATTTTCAAAATTCATAAAAAGACGAAGAGGTATAGATAGGATTGAGGAAACATCCACCCAACTATTTTTATCGATTCTTACTTTTTTCTTTCCTTCTTGACTGAGAAAAAGATCTTCATTCTCATAAGAAATTAAATCATAAGCTGAATCAAGCTTATTTTTCTTTATTTCAGCAAAATACTCTTTAGGAAAATTGAATTTATCTACTGATAAACGTTTTAGAATTGTTATTAGTTCATCAATAATTATTGAATTCTGTAATGATTCAATTGTTTCTGCATCTATATTGGTTCTTTTAAATAATTCTTCAGGACTTTCCATGAGTAAATCAAATATTATTTTAATTTTCGCCTTTTTTAAGGTATTTATTTCCTTTTTTGTGATTTCAGGAATGATTTCTATTGGCAAATCGAGTATTGCTCTTGCATCTTGGATCATTTGCCAACTTATTGAGCTTTCTTCAAACGTTTTAGGAGTAGCTACATAATAAAGATCAGCTAAACTTTCAATCCCCATACGTGCTAGCTGCTTTACGATTCTTTTATCAAAAAGCGATATCTTGACTAGAGGAACCATTTTTTCCTCTTTAATAATGCGAATACTATCATAATTCAAATTATTTTTCATTGAACTCACTTGTTCTAAATCCATCTCTAATATACTTGCCAAGGATTCGTCATTTGCAATTATAAAATCGTAAATTGAGGATATATTCTCTTCAGAAAGAACTCTGAGTTGTTTTCTTGTTAATCCCTCCAAAATTGAAATAGAAGTTTCAGTTGATTCCCTAAAACGAATAAGGTTGATTTTCTGTCTTAAATTCTCCACATTGTCTATAGGAGTACCCAAGATCTCACTTAGCTCCTCTTCTGATGTTATCAAAAAGCGTATTATCGTGTCGATTTTTTTACCCTGTAATTTTTCAATATATTTTGTAGCAATAATGCCATCTAAAAATGAAATAGGTATGTCAAGTGCTTCAATTGCCTGTTTAACGTAATCCCACTCGATATCATCATCCTCGTCAACCATATCTTCGGACGCGCTAAAATAGAGATCCTCAATTGTCTCGATACCGTAACTTAGAAGGGTATTCAGAGTTTTTTTATTATACCCACACACCTTGGTCAAAGGCATGCCATGTTCTTTAATAGCAATAGAATCTTTCAATTCAATAATTCGTTTTTCGGGTATTTTTAGGATAGATTGTAATTCATTCTCTGGCCAATAAACAAGCTTGATTATTTGGTCTATACCATTATCTGCTAATCTTTCCAACGCATCGTGAGAAATTTTACCTTGTTCTGATCTTGTTTGAAGCATTGCTACTGGAGTTTCTAGAATTCTCTGGTATCTTTCAATTTTCTTCCATTTTACGCCCATAGTACCAAATGTTTCATGATTTGCACGAAAATAAAGATCCTCAACTGTTTTGAATCCTTGAGAGATTAACGCTTTGATTTCAGTTTGATTAAAAACTCCTAAATTGAATAGAGGTTTTCCAGAAGTAAATTGTTCAAAATTCTCAAAAATTGATTGAATATATTTCTCATCTCTTCCAATAATTTTAGCAATTACTTCTCTTTCCCATGTTATTAGATCAATAAATGTATTTATACTGATATTTCTTAATTTGTTAATAAATTTGGGTTTTATGGAAGGAATCCTTGATATAGGAGTAAGAAAAATATCAATAAGAGTTTCAATCTCTGTCTTACTTAACTGAAGGTTTGCTAGACGATCATCTGCGTATGGTAATCTATAATACAACTCCTGTAAAGTAAAATCAGCTGGTATTTTATCTAGTAATTTTGAGTCAAGATTATTTGAAATAGCAGATACTAAAACACTTTTTGATTTAATTAAGTCTTGAATCATGTCCAAAGATATTTCACTTTTGATTTCCTCTATTAATTTGTAAGGAAGTCCTCCTTTATGGTGTAAATCATGGTCAGGCCAGATTAAGAAATCAAAAATTTGAGATACACCTAAATGATGAAGAATTTGATAAAATTTACTTGGAATAGGCAAGTAACAAATTGGAGCTTGAATATATATCATCAAATCTTTTAATTTCTTCGAGAGTTCTTCAGGTTTGATTTTTGAGAAATCATCTATAAATTCTAATTCTTCTAGGCAGATTATCTGCTGATTGTCTAGTTTTACCTTATCTTGATCGTTTATCAAAGGTATAGGAGTCCCATAAGTATTTTTTATGGTCTCAAGGGTTTGGTAATCCAAATTTTTTATTTCTGCTAGTTGTTGGGTGGGATACCGAACGAAATCAAAAACTGAATTAATTCCTATTGATTTTAATTTATTCTCTAACTCTCTATCCAGCCACCAAGCGTGTTTTATTGGGAATAATTCATGTTGCTGACTTACCTGATCCATAATTTCATCTTGTTTCTGAATAATAAGATTATCAACTAGCCCCCGTACAAATACCAGTTCCGAATTAGGTTTAGATAAGTAATCAATGAATCCGATTACCTCTACTCGCATAAAATCAGCTTTCATGGTTTCATTAATACCTGGAAGAGTGTTCAATGAATTCTCATCATTGAATCGAGCTAGATGAGGTTTGATTTCATCTTTTGACTTATTAATTAAATTTTCAGTCAGTTCTGAAAGCTCTGATAGTTTTTCATTAGATGTTTCAAGGAATTCTATAATTTTAGAAACCTTCCTCCCTCTCAATCTAGGTGTGACACGGTAGTCCATCCACTCAAAAGTAGCTGCACCAATTACCTTTTCTCCATCAATATATCCTTGTTTAATTCCTTCCCGTATCTCTTGTTTTATTTTTTCAATCAATATTTCATTTAGGTAAGGTAAATCGGCCAATTTCTCAGGGAAACTAGCTAAATATTCAAATAATGTGTGAATTTTTGCAGATTTTAAAGATTTTTGGAGATCGTTTGTCATCCAAGGAAGTGTATCGAATTCGATCTCTGGTATTGTACTCTCAGCGATTAAAGTGTTAATCATTTGAATCTTGGATTCGTAGATTAACTTTTCAGCTAATGATTCCACCATTCGGAGTTGCGTAATAGGTGTAGCAAATAAATCAAGCGCTGACACCAACCAGCGCTTAGTTAAAGCTCTATGGATCCTAGGTGCCTCGAGATATTTATTAAAGTCGTTTTCTAGTCGTTTATCAAATATCTCAAACTCACGGAGAGAAGGGGACTGAGTAGCACGATTTTGGCTAGTAACAGTTAAACGTTTTATTTCTGCTACTCTTTTTTCTGATAAACCAGTAATAGACATTAATTCAACGTTTGGTGCCCTTAAAAACTGGTAAATAGTTTGTATACCATTTTCCACTAATGTGGCGTATGTGGTCATCGGTAACCACTCACCAATACTGGAAATCGCAGGGCTAGGGGGATATTTTCGACGTATAAGCTTGGTTTCTGCAGAAGCAAGAGCTTTTTCTAATTTAGCTATTTCTTCTGGAGATTTGAGAAGAAAAGGGGTATCCGTTGTCTCAAGAATTTTACTAAGATTGTCTATAACCTTAGGCGCTGCACTCTCGAATCTAGATTGCCTTTGTTTCTCCCTTCGTTCCCTCTCAGCTTTTCCTAAGTGCGTTCCAAGCCCACGGGCTAGTTTCTTCAGCACTTTGTAAATTTCTTTTCTTAACTCATCAACATCAGCGATATATTCTTTACTTGTCTCGGGAAAAGGAATTTTGGATGAAACAACAGATACTACGATTGCTATTGGAGCTTTATTGATGTTAATCTTGTAGTTTCTCCAGTTCATTTTTTGAACGCATTTTGTGATAATATCATTACCTGCTCCGAATAATAATGGTATACGGTTTGCATATCTATAAATTCTTGGTGTTCCTGATTTGCTCCCCTCTTCCTTAGAAAGTATAGGACCCCCATAAGCTAAAGCTGCTTCAACAATAAATGGATGACCAGAATATGCAGAAATATCACCAGTTGCTGATCTTACAAATTGAGGATCCAATTCTTTTTGAATCCCTTTCGCAAGTAATTCTGCGCTTAGAGGACTCAATGAATCCCCAGATGGCCTTTTGAAAGGGAAATATTTCTGATCTCGGCGCTTTTTAGGGTCAGAATCTGGCATAACAAAACCTTCATGCACAATTCGGCGAATATCACTAGCACTAAGGTCATGTGGCGATTTAGTGTTATCAATTTTAACGTACTCAAGAAATTCTTGGGCTGTTTTTTTCCCAATCCCTTGAAAATGATCTTGTAAAAACTCTTCCACGGTTGGACTTTTAGTAACAGCAATTTCCCGTTTAAATTGTGTTATATCTGTTCCCCAAGGATGAACTTTGGCAATTTGGGGATAACCAGGCATATCCTCAACTACTCGGGGCATTTCTTCAGGAGATTCACTATCAGGATAAGTAACAAGAATCCTTGCGTAAGGTGTTATTAAACTAAGTTGAGAGAAGTATTCCCTTATCCAACGGGAGGCTAAATTCCAAGAACCAGTGAAAGTAACACTCACTTCCGTCCCTGATTCAGGGATTGCTTCAGGAGTTTCTTGAGGGATCTCTCGTTTCAAGAGAATAATTGGCTCATTTTCGGCTAAATTTATCATAATTTCATGATAACTAGTAAAATCTTCGTTCATATGTTTCGATTTGACGATAAGAGGTAAATCAACGGAGGACATGGCATTAAGCAACACCATTTTGGCACCTAAACCAAATCGACCGCGTGACTGTCTAGCGCCATAATTGCTCCCTGTCAACACTCTTCCAAATAAAGGAGGCACAAATTCAGATTGAACTCCACTTCCATTATCTCGCACAGTAAGTCGAATGAAATCAAGTTTCTCTGATGAATCAAAAGAACTAACATTTAATAGCTTTGCAATTTCCTCCTTTTTGAGTCTTGAGATTGTAATAATAAGTTCTGGAAGTTTCCCTATTCTTTCTGCAGCATCCAACCCATTTTCAACAAGTTCTCTAACGCTGGTGAAAACTACACGCATGGTGTTGTCGAAACCCGCAATTGCTTTATTATCTTGAAAGAAATCAGCTGCAGATCTTTTTACAACCTTTTCCTTTGTTATTTTCCCTTTTTTTGATGATTTAACAGCGTCAGTCATCATTCAGCACCTTCCTCATCAGAGAGTATAGCAATCGAGGAAATACTAACACCTTCTTCGTAATCTAATTTCATCAGAGTAACTCCAGAAGTAGCTCTTCCGATAGTTCGTATTCCTTTGATTGGAATCTGGATTAATTTGCCATCAGTTGCTACCATAAGAAGCTGATCTTTATTTGATACACTTTTCACTGCAATAACAGGTCCGTTCCTTTCAGTAGTCTTGATATTAATGATTCCTTTTCCATTACGACGAGTTGTTCTGTATTGGTCATATTTAG
The DNA here is from genome assembly GCA_011364965.1 of Candidatus Heimdallarchaeota archaeon. Classification (GTDB taxonomy): domain Archaea; phylum Asgardarchaeota; class Heimdallarchaeia; order Hodarchaeales; family Hodarchaeaceae; genus Hodarchaeum. Next base: position 112,659 of record RDOB01000002.1, on the reverse strand, counting down.
ATCTTTTTCCATATCCGTTTTGACACACAGTAAGTAAAGTTTTTGTTTCATCAACAATTGCTATATCTACTACCGAATCTCCTTCATTTAGACGTATGCCAAGAACTCCAATACTTCCTCGGCCAACAGGACGAACATCCTTCTCCGGGAATCGTATTGCTTTTCCATCAGCGGTTGCTAGTATAATTGCATCATTTCCGTTTGTTATTTTTACCCCAACGATTTGATCATCCTCCCGAAGCTGAATTGCAATAATACCTGTGGTTCGAATGTTAGAATAATCAGTTAATGATGTTTTTTTAATCAATCCATTTTTCGTTGCTAATATCAAATATTTTGTTTCATCAAAATCCGAAATAGGAATTAATGTTTCAATTTCCTCGTCTGGTTCCATCTTTAAAAGATTTACAATATTTGTACCCTTGGTTACTCTTTGTTTTGACCGAGGAATTTCAAATCCTCTAGCTCGGTAGACTTTTCCGCTTGTTGTAAAGAATAGAATTGTATCATGAGTTGAAGCAACTATCATCTCTAGCAAAAAATCATCCTTCCCTAGCTCCATAGATTTTATCCCCTTCCCTCCTCTTCTTTGGCTGTTATATACTTCAGCAGAGATTGCTTTAATATAACCATTTTGAGTTAACGTAACTACAATATCCTCTTTGGTAATAAAATCTTCCTCTGTTTTCCCAGTCCAATCCTGAAAATCTTCAGAATCATCTCGGAGAATTTCAGTTTTACGAGCATCCCCATATCTCTTTATTATTTCCTCTGTTTCTGTGATTATTATATCTAACACGCGCTGTTCACTAGCTAAAATTTCCTCGTATTCTTGAATCGCCTTAAGTACTTCCTCGTATTCCTGAATAATCTTTTCTCTATCAAATCGTGTCAAACTACGTAGAGGTAAAGAAAGAATGTCTCTGGCTTGTATTTCGGTGAATGAATATTTTTCAATTAATGCTTCTTGAGCATCGGAACCAGTAGCAGAACCACGTATAATTCGAATTACCTCATCAATGTTTTCCACAACTACTTTTCTCCCTTCTAATATATGAGCTCTCTCGCGCGCCTTTCTTAAATCAAATTGAGTTCTTCGATATACAACTTCCTTCCTATGATCAATAAATTGAGTTATTAATTCCTTTATATTCAGATTTTTTGGCCTAAACTTTATCTCATCCCCTACACGCTCATCAACAAGAACCATATTTCTGATAGAATAGGATGTCTGCATTGGCGTATATTTAAATAATTGATTGAGGACAATATCTAAATTAGCAGTTTGTTTTACGTTGATTACTATTCTAGTACCATGAATGATATTCGATTCATTTTTAATCTTCCCAAGTTCAGGAAATTTTCCATCATCCTTTAATTTTTGTACTACATCGACCAATCCTCTCTGTTCAATCGTATCTTGACGTTTAACAAGATAAGGAACTTCAGTTACTATAATTTGGGTTTTTGATTTGGTCTCGACAATTTCATACTTAGCTCGGAGAATTACACTTCCAGTGCCTGTATGATAGGCCTCTTTTATCCCAGCTGTACCATAAATAACCCCTCCAGTAGGAAAGTCTGGACCAGGTATGTGATTCATCAACTCTTTAATCGTGATATCAGGATTTTTAATTGTTGCAATTACACCATTTAAGATCTCACTCAGATTATGGGGAGGCATTGATGTTGCCATACCTACTGCAATCCCCATCACTCCATTAATTAATAGATTTGGAATTCTAGCAGGTAAGACCACTGGTTCTTTATCTAAACCGTCAAAATTATCAACAAAGTCAACAGTTTCTTTTTCGATATCTTTTAACAATTCACCAGCAATTTCCTGCATTCTTGCTTCAGTATACCGTTGGGCAGCAGGAGGTTGTCCATCCATGCTTCCAAAATTTCCCTGACCCTCGATTAATGGATATCTTAATGAAAAAGGTTGGGCCATTCGCACTAATGCATCATAAACTGCTGTTTCTCCATGTGGGTGATATTTAGCATGTGTCTCTCCTATTGTACGAGCGCACTTTCTTGGTGGTTTCGAATGAACCAAACCCAAATTATGCATAGCCCAGAAAATTCGTCGATGAACTGGTTTTAGTCCATCTCGAACGTGGGGCAAGGCTCTACTAGTTATAACTGACATCGAATACTCTAAATAGCTTTTTGACATTGTTTTTTCAATAGGAGTAATTTTAATATTGCTACTCATGTTATTCTCAACCAATTTTATTAAAAGTCTAGATTTTCCGCCTCTAAGGCATGTGATTCGATGAACTCCCTTCTAGGTGCAACTTCATCGCCCATTAATGTTTTAAATATGTGTTCTGCGTCAATGATATTTTCCCTAGTAACTTGGAGAAGAGTTCGATTACTGGGATCCATTACAGTATTTCTTAATTGAATAGGATTCATTTCTCCGAGTCCCTTGAATCGACTAATTTCAACCCTACTTCCCCATTCTGTTGTGATTTCATTTTTTTCTTTCTCTGAAAGCACATATACTTCTTTATTTCCCTTTTTCAGTCGGAATAATGGAGGTTGAGCGATGTACAAATAACCTTCGTCAATAAGCTCGGGCATATAACGGAAGAAAAATGTAAGTAATAAACAAACAATATGATGACCATCAATATCCGCATCCATCAATAAAATCACTTTATGATAACGTACATTTTCTATTTGAAAATTTTCCCTATATCCTCCTCCCACCGCGCGAATAATTTCCAAAATTTCTTTATTTCTCATCGCTTTCTCTAATCTAGCTTTTTCTACATTAATTACTTTTCCACGAAGAGGAAGGATCGCTTGAAACTCGCTAAATCGGCCTTCAATTGCGCTTCCTCCAGCAGAATCGCCCTCCACTAAAAATAACTCTCTTTGAGCAGGATCAGTAACAGCACAATCAACTAATTTCCCAGTACCTTTAACTTGAGTTTTTCGTACCGCATCACGAAGTTGTCGATACTTCATTCTTAATGTAGCTGCAGCTTCGCATTTTTCGATTATTGCTTTAGCGCTTAATGGATGTTCTTCAAGGAATTTCAAGATATTCTCATAGGAACAGCTTTCTACTGCTCCTTTCACTTCACTATTTCCTAACTTAGTTTTAGTTTGTCCTTCAAATTGTGGATTTATTACTTTGACAGAAACAACAGCAACTAATCCCTCTCTAACATCATTCCCAGTAAATATACTTCTTTTATCTTTAAGCTCCTTTTTTAAATGAGAATTTTTAACTAATTGGTCATTTTTCAAAGCATAAGAATTAATCGCTCTTGTTAAACCCGATTTAAATCCAGATAAATGAGTTCCCCCATGACGTGTATTAATGTTATTTGTAAATGTATAGATTAGATCGCGTTCGGAATTATCGTATGCAAGAGAAACTTCAACTTGTGTAGTTTCTATTGTCTCATCAAAATAAGGTAAGTCTTCATGTAAGCGATTCGTGGCGAGCTGTTCTACATAAGCTTTTATTCCTCCATCATAGTGAAAAATCCATCGGTTTTGTTTTTCAGTTTCTTCAGTAACTTCATCAGGAATATCTGATTTCGATTCCTCCTTATCATCATCTCTAGGTTTTCTTTCATCAATAAGAGTTATAGTGAGGCCTTTATTAAGAAAAGCTAATTCTCTAAGACGATTTCGAATAGGGTTTATATCAAAATGTACTGTCTCAAATATATCAGGATCTGGGATGAAAGTTGTATGTGTACCACTCTTGTAATCCCAGTTTTCCTTCACTTCGATTAAACCATGAGAAATAGTTTCACCACGGACGTATTCTTGCATTAAAATTTTACCATTTCTTTTTACTTTTACTTGCATCCAACTGGATAATGCATTAACAACCGCAATTCCAACCCCATGCAATCCTCCACTTACTTTATAAGAGGAATGATCGAATTTCCCTCCAGAGTGAAGTCGAGTTGTAACCAATTCCAAGGATGACATATTATAATGAGGATGTGGTTCAGTAGGAATTCCACGCCCATTATCTTGAACTGTAACAGATTCAAGTCCTCGTTCAGTCTGACCAAGAATTACTTTGATTCTATCACAGAAACCTGCCATAGCTTCATCGATTGAATTGTCAACGATCTCCCAAACTAAGTGATGTAGACCGTAATCATCAATGCTGCCAATATACATGGCAGGACGCCGTCGAACAGCTTCGAGCCCCTCAAGTACTTGAATTGAGCTTGCACCATATTCTGAAGACAAAATTGAACACCGAAAATTTTAAAAAATTTTTTCTGCTGATTTAATTGTTTAATATAAACAATAAGGTGTAAGAACTAAATTTACCTTAATTAGACTAGCAATTTGAGTTTATTTAAACTTTTTCTTAAGAATTAAAACCTTTCAGTATTGATTTATTTTACTCCCAACCCTTAAATATTAACCAGTTTATTAGAGATGGGGAAAGATTATGAAAAATTGTTTTTTCATTAATTTGGTATGAAATAAATCATAAAAAGGGATTATTTTCCCAAATAAAGTCGTTCACATAGAATTTCAGGTAAATTAGTTGATGAGAGAGCACTACAAGTTTTTGAGATATCATATTTTAATCGGATTATTTGTGGCTTCATTGTTGTTTTAGTGAAATCTACGATTGCATAGCTTGCTCTTGAATCTTCATCTCGCGGTTGGCCAACACTACCGGGATTTAACGTAATTTTTCCGCGATTTTTATAATAAAATGCCCAATGTGTATGTCCTAAAACAACGAGATCCCATTTTTTTAACCATTGACTTATACGAACTTTCTGTTCAAGCAACGGTTCATCAATCCAGTACGGATAGAGAAAATATTCCCATTTTTTCTCTGGTGTCCCGTGAGCTAGCAAAACCTGTCTGTTTTCCAATTGAAATTCCTTTCTAGGTTTTAAGGATTTCAAAAATTGAAACTGGACATCTGCATCAGGTTTCAAAAGTCGATTCCGTGTCCATGTCAACGCTTTCGCTGCAATTGGATTGAACCATTCAATTCTCTTTGAAAAATTTCGAGTGGTGATTGCAGCGTCATGATTTCCCTGAATGGTGTATTCACATCGTTCTTTTATGATATCAATACACTCTACAGGATTAGGATAATATCCAACAATATCTCCATTGCAATAAATATAATCTACAGATCGAGTCTGATCTATATCCTCTATAACAGCCTTGAGTGCTTCTAAATTTCCATGAATGTCGGAAATGAATGCAATCCTCACGTTAACTCGTCCTAAAGGCGTTTAAAACTCTTTCTGCCTCAAAACGTTAGTTAATTCCTCTTTTTGAGATTCAAGCGTTTTTATTCTCTCATCCTTATCTTTTACTTTCCTTTCAAGCTTCTCCTTGTCGTCTCTCAATAAACTCAGCTCTCTTTCAAGAGAAACGATTTTATTTTCACTAGTAGCTGTTTCTTTCTCAAATTTATCTTTCTCGTCAGCTAATTTCGATTTTAACTTATTCACTTGATCTTCTAGTTCTTTATTTTTGTTGGATAGCTCGTTAGCTAGAGTTTGAATTTTTGCTTTTTCTGTAAGTAACTGGGATATCTTTTCAGAGAGATTCTGAGCAATATCGGATGCCTGATCAAGATTTTTTTGTGATTGTGACATCTCTTCATTAATTCGTTCAAATGTACCTGGCATACAAAAACACCATATTTATGGGAATTAATTCTCTCCTTTATAGCATTTTTTCTTCACTGAAAAAAACTGCTTGAAGGGTACCTTTTGCTGTGTAACATGATTTTACAATTTTTTGGCATGGAAAATCCTCAAAGAAAAGGACTATTATGGAAATTATCTCACTATACCCTTTAGAATGGAATATTTTCCTACAATTTAATGAAATTTTAGTGACTGTACTATTTTTTTTGAACTTCCCGAAAATCTCTCTCAGTAGCAAACGAAGGAATGTGGATTCTTTACGATCCTAATGTAAAACAATTAAAGCAAGAAATTAAGAGGAAAAGAAAGTGATTAAAATCACAATCTATTGCTGAACCTAAATTTATTTTTAATCTATATTTTATAAAGGCCAAAATAATATAAGCAAAGAGCAAGTACAGATGAAACCTGATTTAACTGGTTTGGAATACCCATATCCTTTTCCAAACATTCCAAAACTTAGAATGTGATGCTAAAGGGGTTACCTGCCAAAAATCAACCATAGAAAGTCATGAGCGTGTGATATATGAAATTAATATCTTTTAAAGCTCCGAGTACTTACTTAGAGGGACTAGATGAATTAGTTAGAGCTGGAGTATATAGCAGCCGTTCAGAAGCGATACGAATTGCTATTCGCGATCTGTTGAAGCGTGAATTAGAATGGGGAGCTGGAAATTCTCCCGCCTTAGTCCGCGAAACCGATTAAAGGATACAAGAGATTTGTTTTTTGCAAGAAATTCTACATGATAATTTATTTCATTAATAGCCAAAATTTTTAATTGATGTCTAATTCCTCAATCAGTAATAAATCCTAGTATAATAGGAAAAAATTTCACATGTAAATAATGTTTCAACGCCTCGGAAAACTATTGAAACATTAAAGGACGTATCAACATGAATGAAGTTGAATCCATCTCTTATGGTGAAACAATAGATAAGAAACAAGAGGGAAAGAAGAAACTCCCAAAAAGAACATTGAAAGATAACTTACGTCAACTAAATTTTAATTTAACAACTATTAATGCAAATATTAGATTTGTATTTAGAGTTGTGATTCGTGAGCTAAAGTATTTTCTTCCTTTACAAGATCTATTCATTCTATTTTTAATGATAGGAGCCATTCTTGCAGTATTCCTGATATTATTAATTTGGGGAGTCCCATTTCTCTTGGGCCTTATTCCTGGAGATCCATTCCTCGCATGGGATTACCTACATATTAATCTCATAAAACCAAATGGTTGGATTTTCAATGGTACAGTTCTTAGATGGGCTGCGGGTTTAATAGGAGTTGGAACTGTAATTATTCGATTAATGGTTAAATCCCCCATAATGAAATATCGCGATAAAGTAAATACAAGAAAAGACGTAACGTACATATTTGGTACATCACGACCCGCTGAACAGTTTTTGTTTGAGATGGTCCATCAATTCGGTTATGAAGAAAGAGTATCCCTAATAGCAGATGTGGATTTATTGTGGGTTAGAAAATTAAAATCACTTATTGATATATATATCGTTGAGAATTTGAAGGAGATAGAAAAGCCAAATTTGTATGAAATAATTGGATTCAAAAATGCGAGTCGAGTTATGATTTTAACAGAAAATGTGGAATTGAATCAAAATATTCTTACCAATATTCGACGAGTAAGACCCGATGTGGAGATTATTCTCTTATCACAATATGCTCCAGCATTTGTTTTTAGTGAACTTGTCAACGATGAAAACCTGACAATCATTGAAGATCTTGATACGACAATTCAAGGACTAGTTATATCCCTTAGTTTAGATTTTCAATATCCCCCCGTTGTTGAAATTGATGTACCGAGAAATTATATTGGTCATACAGGAGAAACTATGACATCAGATTTAATAAAACAGAAAGTATTAATGATAAAAAGAGGAGAGGACTTTCTTAACCCATCTGAAACTTTGAAATTAGGAGATCGGGTTCTAATCTACTACTATACAAATTATTATATGAAACTAACAAATCGTGTGGTTACAGAACTCCCCTCACATCCTAAAACCAAGAAGAAAAATAAAAAAGAGAAAAAAACAGCAGAAAACTCCATTATCGCAATAGTAGACAAAGGTGAGGAAATTTAATGAGTTTCTTTAAAAGACGACGAATTAGAAAATTTGCTGAAAAAGCAGAAGAACAAGAAAGCAATATCTTCGTTTTTGGAAGCAATATTTTTGCAGAAGCATTCATTGAACAAATTATTTCAATTGGTGCGGAAACCAAGTTTGCCCTCATCTCTGATAAAAAATTAGCTTGGATTGAAGAAGTTAAGGATAAGATTAACGTCCTTTATGAGGAAGAAAAAGAGGAATATGGAAAACGAAATTTATATGAGACAATAGGTTTTCAGAATGCTGAAAAGGTTATAATCCTCCACGAGGATCCAATAGTAATTCAAAATATTTTTTCATTCCTTCCTCGACAGGATCTAAAAGTTATTTTATTAGCACAATTTGCTCCACCCTTTGTTCAATATCTAGCAAACCAAAAACAGGGGCAAATCATTATAGTTGACAATCTAAACCAAATTGTTAATGCCCTATATAACAGAATGAATCTTCAATTATCAAAACCACCAGTTATAGCAATTCCAGTACCCAAGAATTTAATTAATAAATCAGTGGAAGAAATTAAAATTCCTAACATTAGAGTCTTAGGTGTCTTAAGAGAAGATTCAAAACAGAAAATATTTTCAGTAGAAGAAATAAGCCAAGAAGATGATCGTATTCTTCTCTATTTGGAAAAGCCTGAAATATCAATGAGAAGTTTGATTGATTATTTAGAAAGATAAAGAGATTTCAAATTATTTGGAATGTATTCCGTAAATTATCAATGTTTCATCCGCTACGTGTCGTTCTGCAATCAAATCAAAATCTAGAAGAGGAAAATCAGCTATTAGCTTATCATTGTCATTTAATGATGAACTTAGAAAATATGCAATTTCAAATCGAAATTCTAGTAATTTTGTTAAAAAATCACGAATCATAAAAGTTCCATCTGGTCCTCCCGCCCAGGTACGTACTAATTCAGTACTAGGACTCTTATATTCATGTATATCTGTTCTAACATAAGGGGGGTTAAAAAATATGATATCAAAAACAGCTTTTCGAGAATTCAAAGGACAAAGCAGATTTCCACAGATTAGATCAGACCTAGAAGCTGCATACTTTCCAAAACATTCTCTTGTTGACTTCACAGCAGACCACGATAAATCAATCCCAAGAATTCTGATATCAGCGAAGTGAGACAATAGTTTCGCCGATATGTATCCTGTACCTGTTCCAATCTCACAAATAAAATATACTTTTGAAAATGATAATCCACGAACTTCTTCTAACAACACATCTGCGAAAAACCATGAATCTTCACTGGGAGGATATACTTCAGATTCTTTTAGAATCTTGAATGGTTTTTTACTATTCATTTAACTTAAAAATCCGTCAGGTAGATGTGAGATACTTCGATATCTGATAGATAATATCATCAACAGACTCTTTTACATGTTCAGAGTAGAATTGAGCTGAATATCTCAGAACATTAGTATAAAGAAGATTTGTATCATAAAGTAAGGAGTACCAGCTTAATAATAGTAAAACTTTCCGAAGAGTCCATTCTCTATTTTTCCAAACCTTTTTTAAATCACTGAATTTGCAATTAAAGCTCGGAATAACAGCAGATACATGGAATATATTGTTATTATCAACAGTTTCTGATTCAACTGCAACATTTTGGCCAAGAATATTCCGAAGAGAATCCATTGCCTCAGGTGAAGTTAATACTCCTAGTTCCATTGTGGGGATGGGAATTTGTTCACGTTCAATAAAATATACATCGGGATCAGATCGTAGAAAATTTTTCCCCATTCTTATAGTTACTTCTCCTAAAAGTTCTGAAAGAAGAGATTTTGCATAATTTTCCATAATTTCAGCGTAGGCTTTATATAAAGTTAAATTTTCATCTTCTTTCATGGAATCTAATGCTTCCCTTAAAAAGGGCAAGGATTTTTTATGTATTATTGCATTAGTGACTTCTGTTTCGAGATTAAGGGGTAAAAACCGATTTCTTGCATAGAAGTAATTGTAACCTAAATCATCGAATGTAAAAAGGGAGTTCTTTTTCATGATTTGATTTATTGAAGATTGAATATCATTTCGAATTCCGGAGGATTTAGGTAAAGAATCTTTATTTTGTTTTTGAAAAGCTTTTCGATCAATATTAAGAAATTGACAAGATCTATAATAACGTTTTGTGATTTCTTTCTCATATCCTTTTAACTGTTTCTCAACATCTGCAGGAAAACTGGAATATTTCTTATCAATATTATCTAATAACTTTGATATCGCTTTTTCTATATTCTGCTCAGATTTGGATAAAAATTTTGTATCTTTTAACGTTGAATTTAATTTCTTCTCATCTTTTTCCCCCTCAGTAAAAGCTTTTGCCATTAACTGCATATTATCTAGATCAGAAGTTATTTGCGATTTTATTTTTTCATATTCTGAGATCAGAGCCTCCACATCTTCTTTTACTGAAGGAGAGATGTTATTTGAGAAATTTAATTTACTAACTTCCGTTGAATCAAACTTATATCCAGTTGAAATTGTCCGAGGGGATTTATTTAGAAATCTCTCTATGTCCTTTATTCGATCTTTAAAGGCTGTGTCAAATTCCGTTACCTTCATTTTAACCAAATCGTGCTCTTTCCCTTGATTCGTAATGTTAGCACTAATAAGAGCCTTCAATAAAATTTCTGGATCCATTGTACTCAAATCAAAATTTGTTTCAAAGTCACTCAGATGGGGGAAGGTCAAACTTGATTTAAACTTAGATCTAACAGATTCAAGGAATAAATAAACTTCAAATATGGCATAAGTATTGAAGATTATTACAGAGAAATCTTTAAAATTTCTAACTGTATGCCTTAAGAGATTATTTGGATTATTTTCACTCAAAGCGATATCTGAAATTAATGTATTTATTCCAAAACCTAAAGATGATAATAAAGCACGATAGAAAGGTAAAATATCCGTAGCGGTTTTTACATTGAAAGAAACTGGGTCAATTTTTGTTATCTTATATTTGGTCATCATTCGTTCTAGAATTTTAAAGTGAGATTCGGGAATTTCGTCCTTTATGTTTGGTAGGAGGTCTGCTACATCAATATTGGAATCTCCCGTCATTAAGGCGAAAATTATTTGCATATATTTCCACGCTGAAAGAGTTAGACCTGTTGAAAACTGTTCGCAGAAATGTCGGATAAATGGCGATATTAGGGCTTCTTCCGCCTCGCGGCCTTTCATTAAATTATGTGTTAAGCGCGTCAATGTTCCAGCTAGATCATAATTTTCATTAATCTTAACTGTTAGATTTTCTATCGCTTCTTTAAATCCAGAGATTTCAGGATCAACAAGGAATAAGAGTGGGAATTCCTTCTGAAATTTCTTGAAGATTTCCAATTCTAATCTTTTTCTCAGATTAGCTTTATTTACTTCATGTAAAGCGAAATCTGCAAGAACTCGTACCAAATCATTCTCTTCAAAGTCTTGAATTATTTCCTTCAGTGCTGGAGTCACTTCTAGATTGCTTACCTCGCTTCTTACTAGTTTATATAAATCCTTCTTCAGTGAACTAAGCTTTGGGTACATAACAAGCGCATGAGGATGATCACTTGTAAGAAGCTCAAGAATATCGACCGTAAACTCTTGTAAAAGCTGATCACGTTCTTCCTTAACGGTTCGACTAAGCTCATTATATTTTCCTTTAAACTCTGCTATTTTTACTAATGTGGAGGAATACTCAAAATCATTAACGGACTTTACTGTGGATTTTGTTAAAGCTTCAGAAAATAGACTACCATTAAGATTTATTGATTTTTTCTTTCGAGCGTCTTTTATGCTTTCAAAAAATATATCCAATACATCATTTACACCAAGGGTGCGAAACTCACGCTCTATGCGAGTATAAAGTTCAGAATTGAGGGTTCTATCAGCGAAATTTGTTACTAATACTTCGTAATGATCAAATAACTCATTTGCTACAGGCAGATTTTGTGCTGAAATGAGTAGGACTTGCCCTACAAGTTCTCCTCCTTTATCATTTCGTACCAAAAACCTTCCAGTTCGATTACTGTGACTCCCTCCAACAAATCGATCGGTGTCACCTCCCACTTCACCTCCAAGCATCGCTTGAACTGCTGTTAAACCCCCAGTATATACCTGTTCATCCAGATCGGTTCGTAAACCAGGTTGTCCAAGGCTAATTAAGCTGAGACCTGAAACAGAAGCTAAACTTACCCAAACAACGGGATTATATTCAATGTCTGACATTAAATTAAACACCAAGTAAATCGAACAAATTTTGAGCAAAAACAGATTTTGAATCTGCTATATCCATGCTTGTCTCCTAGCATTAATATATGAAACCTAATGTCTTTATATCTGCAGTGAAAAGGAATATTTGTTTAATATCTGAGAATTGTCTTGGAACGATTAGGGTATCGCAATGTTTCGCAAAAAGCTTAGAGAGATGTTGAAGATGATGGGAATAGATGAGATCGATGATGAAATGTTGGATTCCCTACAGCGTCAACTTTTCCAATTTTTAGAGCTCGATGACACCCTTGTAGGAGGAATATCATTCAAAACGGGAAGTATATTAACATCAGTCCAAGTGCAGAATTATCAAGACATCAGAGAGCACTTAACATCGAGCTTACAGACTGGAACACCCCCAGGTAAATTGAACCTCAAACTAGTCATTACTAGTCAGTGTTTGTATCTCACAGAGGAAAATCAGTGCCAAGTTACTAATGATATTTGTCTATTTCAAGACAGATCCTTATGGTGGAAATGTGAAATCGTCCAATCTTCATGTCAGGGGGATTCAGAAGAATGGAAATGAATAATATTAACCTGCTTGTGAATTTTGTATTTCTTCGCTCAAATCTTCTTTAATTACCCTCAAAATAGTTTGTAAAATCAATGTGACTCCAGTGTTTTTAGTTGCAGATACTGGATAGATAGCTTGATTTTTTTCTTCAACCCAAGATTTTAATTTCTTCGGAACTTCTAATTTTACTTTTTCAGCCTTATTTCCAACTAGAATTATGTGGGAATCTTTCAAATACTTATTAATTGTAGGGTATAAATTTACCATCTTAGTCTGGGATTCTAGATTATTATAGTCAAAAATTAAAACGCAAAATGCTGCATTTTTTATATAAGATTCGAGGAATGATGAATAGATTTCATTTCCTGAGACATCCCAAAGCTGCAGGTAAAATTGCTCATCCTCTTCATTAATATCTAAGTTGTAATATCTATATCCAATAGTTGGGATATACTCTGTAAGAGGATTTATATCCAATAGTCGGTTTACAATTGAAGTTTTACCAACTCTACTCATACCAATAAATACTATTTTGTAATAGCGAGAAAAATCAGATAATTCGCTGCTTTTACTCAATTTCTTACCTCAAAATTAGAATTTAATATTCTCAAATGTAATGTTAAGATCCTCTCCGAGGATTTTTTCCTGCCAGAGTACAAAGGGGATTGATCTTGTCTTTTGATTAGACTCTGTGACAACGATACCACGATATTTTCTCAAGATTTGCTTAGCAACCCAGCTAAACCCTTGTCCAACAATATAAATTTGTGATACACCTTTAAATTGATTTGGGTCTTGAAATAGATCTAAAATTGGACCTATAATCGTTTCAATGTCTGAAGCGTCAATAATTCCTGAAACGCAAAAAACCCAGATTCGCATACCTTGATTATCGTATGCAAGTAAGTCATAGGGACCAGATTCTATCAAAGATCGCGATGGTTGGATAAAAACAATTTCAGAGATATTACTTGAAAAAACAGAAAATCGAAGAGCTAAACCTCCCTGAATGGTTGGATCCCGTCCTATTAATATTGAATGAAGAATTTCAATGAAATTTGGAGAAATGCTTGATAGAGTAAGGAGAGTTGATTCAGTATCACCAGCCAAACTTGAAATAACGTTTTCACTAATTCCAAAGTCCCTAGCAAAATTGCTGATAACCTGAGGGGTTAACCCTGTAATACCCAAAATTTCTGTGATAAGAGATCTGTGAAAAGCGCTAATAGTTTTCGTCTCGAAGAGCATAGAGAGATTCTTCATTGTACGGAGGGGTTTTTTAGGAATTAAAGTAGATCTGAATTTTCCACTGCTACTTAACTTTTTACTATCCATTAAAAACCGAGCTTTTTCCAGCCCAATTTCTTCTAGGGTTTTTGTTTCTAGCGTAGTTCCACATTCAAAGCAAGAATAATGTATCCGATTTTGACGTGAAAATTGCTGTACGACCCCTACTTCACAAAAAAAGGCTGATCTACAAGCAGGACAAAAAAAGGCTGAAAATGATATATCATCAATATTCCTGCTTGGGCCACCATCTAAGATACAAGGACGACAATGACTATCACAATAAATTTTCACCTGATAGAACCTCATTTAATGCTTCGAAAATCTCTCTAAGGTCAATTTATTTTGGGTTATAAAAATTCTTTCAAATACAAAATTCGATTAGAATAACTAAGCCTACTAATAATATAAGATTTTTTATATTGAGAGAGAAATCACTCTTTCATAAGCATTTATATTTTTAAAATAGAAGCAATTATTCTCTTTTTTTTTGATAACCAAGAAGTAGATACTCCTATCTTCTCTGAAATTGTATTTAGAGATATATGCTCATTTAATTTTGATGAATTTAAATAAATAAGGCATCCAACTAATGTAAAGGAAGTTATTGTAGAATCAGGGCAAAGAACATAGAAATCATGAATATTCCTTTCACATTCTTCAAAAATACGCGAACTTATACATAATTCAAAGTACATTTCCTTTAAAACGCTCTCAGCTTCTTCAACTCGCTTTTGAGTCATATTGGAGTGAGAATATTCAAAATTCTTATGATTTTTCATCTGATGATTACCATAGGATTATATTTAATTTCAGATTTAAAAAGAATCAAATGCTATTAAACGATTTATCAGAATCGATCTTAAGTTTCTAAAATCTGAACGCAAGAAGTATATACTTAATATAACTATAAATTTAATCTCAAATATTTCCAAACAGAGGTGATGAAATAGGATGAAATTCATAAAACAAGACTTATCCAAGATTTATTTAATTCGTCTTAATAATGGGGATGATATCATGGAATCAGTCATAGATTTCTTGGAATTCAAACCGAGTATTAAATCTGGTTATATTAATGGAATTGGAGCAGTCTCATCGGCTGTAATTGGATTTTATGATGGAAATAAGTATTTAAAAACTAGATTTACCGAAAATCTAGAAATTCTATCTCTCTTGGGAAATATTACAGAAGGCAAAATTGTCCACACACACGGTATATTTAGTAGAATCGATAGCTCCTGTATTGGAGGCCACATCTTTTCAGGATGTATAGTGTCCTTTACATGCGAGATTACAATTTTTGCGACAGAACCTGGAGTTCTCAGAAAATTGGATCCGGACACAAACTTAAATTTACTTGATCTTCCAAATGAAAATTAACGAAATATCGGTGAATAATAATGAAAAAAGTGATTTCTGTTGGAAAACCTGTTGGACCATATTCTCCAGCAATAGAATGTTCAGGCGCCAAATTTATTTATGTTTCAGGACAGATAGGGGCTGATCTCAACTCTGATATTGCATCACAAACGAAACAGGTCATGGAGAAAATTGAAAGCATATTAACAGCAGCAGATGCATACTTAAGTGATATAGTTAAAACGACGATCTATCTTACGGATATCAATCAATTTAGTAAAGTCAATGAAATCTATGCAAGTTATTTTCCAAGTGATCCACCTGCAAGAGCAACATTACAAGCAGTTGCACTTCCATTAGGAGCAAAGATTATGATCGAAGCGGTAGCTATTCGAGATTTAGAGGATTAACTTGTTAGATATTCAACTTCTAAATTCCCACTCGCTTCTTCGATACTTTGCGCTAAAGTTACGATAATATAAGGTACTTTTCTTTGAGTTAGATAATCTAATATCATTTCAAATCGAGTAGGATCATAATCCAGAGTCACCTTATCTAAGACAAAGAGTGGATAGTCAGCAATGTATTCTTCTCGCCCAGCTAACATAACTATCAAAGCAATGGTGATACGTTCACTATCGCTTAAAGATTCAATAGGTTGGTCAATAGATTTGCCTTTTCGCTTTCTTCGTACAATCAATTTAAAATCTGGATTAAATCGTATTTCCTCAAAGTCTTGATAAGACATTAATTGGTAAACTTTTTCGATTTGAGCATTAAAGTTCTCGATTACTCCTAGTTTTACGACTGCCTCTCTTTTCTCGATATGATTTAAAAGAACGCTATAAAAATCGAATTCAGATTGAACTAAATCCGTTTGATCGATCCTCTGAGATTTTTCTGCCATTTGTTTATCTAATTGTTCGATTTTGCCAATAATTCGTTGAATTTTAGCATCCAATTCTGTAATAAGTTTAATTGAATCAGCTCTGCCTTGATCGATGGATTTGGCCAATATTGCCAATTCAGATTCTTTTTGAACATATTTCTCCTCTGAACTCTGAATCTCCTTTTGTTTAGTTGAGACCTCCTTGTGCAATCTACGTAATTCCTGCTTCGATTTACTTATTTTGATTTGATTATCATTTTTAATTTTATGAATGAGGACTTCCAAATCCTCTTTGGAGCGCTCGAGATCATCAATTTGAAATTCCAGTTCGCGAACTCGTCGATTGAGGTGTGAATCCTCCACTAAGAGCTTATCTTCCCTAGTTTTTGCATGTTTTTCAGTATAGGGACGTCCACAAACTATACATTTAGACAAGCTCATATTTTGACTTAAGGAAATCCAGTTCCTTACTTCTTTTATCGCTTTCTCTGTTTCAGCCTTTTCTCCTTTAACCTCTGCGAGAAATTTTCTATTCTCCTTTACTTTTTCTGTAATAATAGCAATTTCCTGATCAACGGTCGGATGTTCTGCCATGAAGTTCTTTATTTCTTCTTCCATTGATTTTACTTGACTTTTAATATCCCTAACTCTAGCTTTATCCAGTCTAATAATATCATTTGCAGCCTCAATCTTATTCTTAAGACCTACTATATCTTTCGAAAATTTATGATATCTTGATTCTATCTCTGAATATGATTGAATTTCTTCTAAATTTATCTCTGGTAATGTTTCACGTTCTATCTTAGCTTTTTCTAAATCCCTCTTTAATTTATTATGCTCTGCTCGCATGCTTTCGATATCAGACTCATACATCAAATAAATTCTTAGGTCTTTTTTCAAATTTGAAATCCGATTTTTAATGTTTGTAATCAGATGACTGTAATACTTAACATCAGAATATTGAGTTATCAATCCCTCTAAATTCCTACCTGCGGTTATAGAAGAGATTAATTCATTATCTGGAGTCGCTAATGTGAAAAGATTAGCTTTTTGGTTCTCTACATGAAATGGGCTACCATTAACAATTAATCGATTACCTGAAGCTACTCTGAATAGTCGATCACAGAGAATTTTGTTATCTTTTTCAATTTTAACATGTCCTTTTTCAGCAAATAAATTTAAGTAATGCCTTTTTCGTTCAATTCGGTCAGCAGGCATGTTCAATAGTTCAATTCCTTTTACAAAGGAACTTTTACCTGTTGCATTAGGTGCTTTGATTAAATTTTTCCCTTCTTTAAATTCTAATCCGACTTGATCAATCCCACCTATATTTTCAAGTTCAATTCGTAAAGTCATTTTTCTACAGCCCTCCATTTGCGTGCATATGTTAGTAATATGGGGGTCAATGGATCATCCTCCTTTCGTCCTTGGGATGGAAGGGAACTTAATTGTTTCAGACAATTGATCAGGTCAATTTCACATGCACCGAGAAACGCTTCCTGCTCAGTTCTACCAGAAGTCTTTTCTCCTCCTGATTGAGTTCCTCTTTGGTTTCCTTCTCCAACAGTAGGTGCACTTGATTTCTTTCTTTTAACCAAGGTTTTAGTCTCCTTAAATCTGGATTATCTAATAATTCATTCTCCCGTATGGGTTCCATAACATTAACTTCGATATTACCTTTCTCATTTTGCATCTCAGCAAGTAATAGCAACATACTTTTTCCTGAATTCTTCATAAAGTATACACCTTCAACAAGCTTGCCTGCGAATAAGTCTGGATAAGTATTCATGTATCTGGTAAATTTTCGACGTAAATTAGTCGTCCTTAAATACACCATAAGCATTACTATGTGTATTACCACCTATAAATTCAAAATTGCTATCAAGATTTACTGAGAAGGCAACAGTTGTCATATAAAGGGATTCAAAGTGAGATTTTTATGATGATTGTTTTGATTTTTAATACATCTTACAACAATTATAAATCTTTAAAGAAAATTTAAAATTTAATTGAATTCTACATCGTTAAAATAGTAACTTGTTTGGAAGATAATAACCTTTATTAAACTAAAGGATAAAAAAAATGGTATTTAAGGGCTTAAAGATAAAAGAAGGAAGGGCAAACTAATTAATGTCACCTTTTATTGACGTACATTGTCATTTACCAGAAAATTACTTTTATAAAGACATTGAATCTCACCTAAAGAATTGGAAAGCAAATAATGTAAAATATATTGCATCCATGAGTCAAAATTATGAAGAATCGCTAATATCTATACATTTAGCTAAGAAATTTCCAGAAATAATTCCTGCAATAGGAATTCACCCTTGGAAAGCACATAAACATATTAATGAACTATCCAAATTTGAAGAATTAATGAATTCTGATGTAGAGATAAAAAATATTGGAGAAATCGGATTGGATTTTCATTTTATTAAGGAAGAGAAGAGATATCAGCCTCAACAAGAGGTCTTTGAATTTTTTTTGAAACAAGCAGAAAAACGAAATTTGAGTATAATGTTACATGTAAAAGGAGCTGAAAGGAGAATTATCGAAATAATGAGCTCCAGCTCTGTACCAGGGAAAAAGATTTGCATTCATTGGTATTCAGGTAACTTAGCGCATCTAAAAATGCTAAAAGAGATGGATTTCTATTTTTCATGCGGGCCAGCCCTTGCTTATTCTCCTAAACATCAAGAAGTTCCTAAAATAATAACCAAAGATCGCTTACTGACTGAATCGGATGGAAATGTAAAGTATCAGGGAAAAATAGGACATCCTGGGCTAATGGATGAAGTTGTAAGGAAAATTGCAGAACTAAAGAATGAATCTGCTAAAGATATAGAAATTAGCTTATGGAAAAATGGACTATCGTTTTTAGATATTAAAATTTAAAATTTGCTATTAATAACAAAAATCAGTTTAACTATTCTTCTTGTTATCATAAGTAGTAGTCGTATGAATTGGGCAAATACCCTCCACTAAAGGATTTCCACATCTTTGACAAAACTCGGGACGAGTAAATACTGGAACGCCGAGTTTCCGAATCTGAGAAATTCGATGTAAGGGTATACTATCTGTTTTGCGCCTTTCTTCAAATTCCTTAAAGGATAGCTCTATATAGGAATCAAAATCCCGAAATACTATAGTAAATTCTTGGGGATTATCTAAGCCAAATTTTATTTTGGAGAACCATTCTTTAAGCTCACCTTTTTTAGGCATTGAACAAGGACTCCTAACTTTTGTAGATTTTAGATCTAAAGATCTATATCCTTATAGTAATTTTAAAGGGAGAGAATTTAGAGAGGAAAAAGAGGATATTAATTCCTCTCAGGTTATCATTGTCTTCTTTTTACAAAAATAATTCCAATTATTATTGTAAATAATACAGTCCAAAATGTAAAACCAGGAGTTTGTCCAACAAGAGGATTTATGATAACTCCAACCTTATAAGAGAAATAAACCCCTGTTAAATCATATTTTTCTTCACTATTACCTCTTAAATCCCAAGCTTTCAGATACCATTGAACTATTGTATTATTCGATTGTTTGGGAATGTTAGTGTACCAGATCCCTGGTTGTCCTACATACTCTACTAATTTTATTGACCTCCAGCTTGTCCCATTATCAATTGAATAATAGAGTATTGCATCTTGTATACCACCTTCTTCTTCAATTTTAACGGTAACCAATGGATTATCTGATGGCGTTGGTCCTTTGAAATCCTGATCAGTATCATATATAATGGTAGGATATCCTATTTCAGGAGGAATATAATCAATTGTATTGTATTCTATAGGTTTGGAGGTAGAACAGAATTCGTTTTCCGTTTTGAAAATGTAAGTGCCAAAAGTTTTATCAATCCCAACTCTTTGGACGATTGAATCAGTGGTTTCGTCATCATGGATACTATAGCTCGTTTTAATTGTATTACTCACACTTGTTTCTGCGTAAATTTTGGTATTCAGGGATAATTCCACCGATCCCTCAACAAAAGCTCCACCTGCGATAAGTTTAGCTCTTGTTTCACTTTCTAAGCCAATTGTAATCGAACTGCTCAGAGTACTGGAGCTTGTAACCTCGTGGGTATTAGTATAGGTTCCTCCTCCATCACTTATCAAGATACCACCCAACCATTCAACTTTTTCTTCTGGATAGTTTTGGTACACTGGATTCAATTCTCTCCATTCATCAGGAGCTGTAAGATCACTAAGATATGCTTCTGCATCTCTTAGAATGCCCCACCAGAGGTGAGGATCGAAGTAAAGCTCAGTTCCATTATAGTACTCAATATAATGGATGGTAAAAACATATTTGAACTTCCAGAGTTCACCCCAATATCGATCACCATATCCAGGCCCAATAAAATCAATGGCAGAAGATGAATCGGAAGAAGATAGAAAAGTACTATCAATTATTTGAAATCGTGCATCTAATCCAAAACTTGCTTCAGTTGATAACGAAAGTTTAGTTGAAGCTGACCCACCAGTCTTGAAGAGACCAAAAAAATCACTTTCTCCTTCAATGCCAATTTCTAATCCCGCAGTGATACTAGAAGTGATCTCGCATCCAATTCCTAGAGAGAAGGAGGAAGACTCTTCGTAGCTGGATACACTTCCATCGCCATTTGGATCATGAAGAATTAAATACAATTTACTTCCAAGATCAATTTCATTTTCCTGAAGTGCCTCAAAGCGAACAGCTATCTTCTTATCAAACTTAAAGTAACGAATTGCATTGGAAATCTCTTGATCCAAAGCATTGTATCCTATAAGCTCCCCTTTAATCAATCCATGAAAACTATCATTATAAGGAAATGTGATCGTCCCAGGATTTGACACTACTCCCATATCTAGCATATTCAGTTCTAACTTCACATAAAAAACATCTGTACCTTTAGAGAAAGTAAAGTTGAACCTCTCGGGTTCAGTTCCTGGTTCAAAAGTAATGGTGCTATTTTCACTTGGATTGTCCCAAATTACTTCTATAACTAAGCGTCTAAATAAAAAAGTTCGTGACGTTTGAACAATCTCTTGATTCAATGAATCATAACCTTTTAAGGTGGCATAAATAACTCCCTGAAAGTCTTCAAAGGTGAACGCAACTGTTCCAGGACTGATTACTTCTCCCATATCTGTGTTGTTGAAAAAAAGATAAACTTGATCAATATCAAATCCAGAACTGAAGGTGAAATTAAACTTTGCTAATCCAACGGGGCTAAAAGCAATAATATTCCCATTGCTAGGAGAAATCCATGTTAAACTATAGTCCAATCTTCTGAAACTGAATAATCGACTATCAGAAGCAACTAAAACTGTTGATTTATAACCTTTCAAAATGGCTGATATAGTTGAGCCCTCTAAAAGCGCACCATTCACATTGACTTCAAAACTCTGAGTTGTACCATTAAGGATATCAAAACTTTGATCTCCAATCTCTAACCTCGCATCATCTAAATTTACATAGCTCCAATCGAAAATAAATAGAAAATAATCATTATCTGGACCAAATGTGATCTCTGATCCTGCACTTGGATCACTCCAAGAGATTTCAGATAATTCATTTACAATATAGGAGTAATATCCACTATTTGGAGATCTATCTGTGGATTCCTCTGGTGGACTTCCAGCTATTGCTCGTGCTAGAATATAGTATTCAACAATATCGTCAATATTAGCTGCAGGTAATAATTTTACATATTCATAAAACCTATAAGTATCCCATTTGACATAACTGCTACCCGTACTAGTCATTGTAACTTGTGTGAATTCACCACCATTAATTCTGTAATAAAGATAGACACTTAGACTGGACCCACCACTATGATAAACATAACAAGATACTTCTGCATTTTCACCCTGATCAGGGACACTAGGAGTTCGCGTATGATTTTCAACTATCACTATTGGAGGAACCACGTAAGCGGTTCCCATTCGTGCTACTTCCCCATATACTATTAATAAAGTGACCAACAACAACCCAAATGTCCAACATGTTTTTTTGAAATTTTTAGCCATAAGATTTCACCATATTTTGTATTTTATTCATATCGTGCCAATTTATTGAATTATGATTCTTATTTTTTATTTTAATGACTTTTTAGATTCACTCTATTTTATGTTTAAACAATATATTTCTCTAAGTCATTACTTATAAATTTTTTCATGTTTTATATGTTATGACTAAAACTTTCGTTGATACTTTACTAAGTCTTTTAATGATTATTTTTCACAAAGATATCTGAAATAATTTTAATCGTGTTAAATTTTAGTTGCATTTCATCATTTGAATGTATTTTTCTATTATATTGACATTTTATGCTTATGATTCAATTGAAATTCTAATTTTCCGAAGATTCTAACTCCAATGGATCTTCTGGAGGGAGATCAATATCTAAATCTTCCTTTCTTCGGATTTTAATTCGGCCAACAATAGCCAATAAAGATAGTAAACCAATTCCAAGGAGGAAAAATGGATTCAAAAAATCGCCCAGATTAATTAAGGAAGTTGTGGAATAATTGAAAGTCGGAACATAAGCGGTTTCTTTCACATTTACTTTAACATCATCTGCAATTTTATTATTCCACAAATCCTCAACTATTATTATATAAAGATGGATTCCAATTGGAAGATGATCAATTGAAATACTCACAGATTGGTTTTGAGTCCAAGACTTATTTTTTTCTGTCTCGATATACAGATAATTATGCTGGATTGAATAATTCCTCGGATTCTTATCAGCAATCTCCCAAGTAATGTTATGACCTGTAGTATTCACTAAGTAGCTGATATCAGGAGGGCCGATAATGATTGGAGGAATTAAATCGAGAGTTGCGTTCTGTTGAGACGCAAATACAGATTTTCTGAGCTTTACTGGGTAATCACCCCAAAAATACATTGAAGTAACCATTAAAGGGAGAATTGGGGAAGAAATTAAAATACATTGAAGAAATAGTAAATAAAAAACCCGAATTATGGAGTGATTAGTCATTATTCTCACCTAAATGATAAGTAATAATGATTCTGATTTATTCAAATAACTTTTAAAATACATTTAAAATTCATAATTATTTCGATCAAGACGTCAATTTCGATAAATTTGTCACTTGGACGTACAATTGGACTATCTTATTCTTCTTGAGTAATTGATGATGTGCTAGCCAATAGTAGAAGAAAAAATCTGCAATATCTTTTGTTTGAATTATTAAGTTCTGTTCATTAAGTGGTAAAGCTATCCAGATCTTTTCCTCTAACAATAATTCATACAATTCCCTTAATTTTTTGGGATCCGCCTTTTTTTTTACTAACTCTGGTATTCTATTCAATATGATTTTGTCTAATTTCTTAATAATTGAATTCCAATGTATTCTCTTATCAGCTGGTTCAATAATTTCATCTGGTGTTCCTTTTTTAAATACCATATCCTGGAGAATGATTTTGAACTTTTCTGTTTGAGACATCCGCTCCCTCGTAATCTGGCTAGAAAATTCATGAATTTTTTCATTTAAAGTCATATTGAGTTGTTTTGTGATAATATCAGAGGTTTTTTTGCCAATAAATTCTAGAAATTGTTTTTCTCCAATATTAGTTGATAAAGTATGGTTGAATTGCCTTTTAATGATGTCATCAATGCTTTTTAGTTCTGAACTAGTATCTCTGATAACAGTTTCAATGATCTCGAGAGAATTTCGAATAATCGCTTCATTCTTCTTCATATAAATGCAGTAAATCCCACCAACAGCTCCTGTTCTTCTGATTCTAGGGTCATTAGAAAATCTATTTGCGATTAACCAATTATACCAAACCATTCGATAACTTGTGTCCACAGGGTATATATCGGGTCCACATAATTGACTTATAATTGATTGCTCAATTTTTTGGTTGCTATCACCTTTGACTAAAGCTGTTGATTTGGTCATCAGTCTCACCGCAGTTAAATCGGGATTTTCTTTGATTTCATTAAGGAAGAAATGGTCGATAGAGCTAGGTCCACAGTCTAAGAAATAGCAAAACATTATAGAAGAAAATACTGACTCTTGTAAGGTCAAAATCATTCATCCAAATGCTCACTTGGCTAATATCAATATCTTATAATATTAACATTAATAATACATTTGATTATTCATAAGTTTCGTTGAAAAACAGAAGTAGCTACATACGCTAAAATTAGTAAATGTTTCTTATATCTATGAGGAATTTTTGTGATCAAATCAGACGATACGAGAGAGAAGGTAAA
The DNA here is from genome assembly GCA_011364965.1 of Candidatus Heimdallarchaeota archaeon. Classification (GTDB taxonomy): domain Archaea; phylum Asgardarchaeota; class Heimdallarchaeia; order Hodarchaeales; family Hodarchaeaceae; genus Hodarchaeum. The sequence continues at coordinate 88,300 of RDOB01000002.1, read as the reverse complement.
AAAGGAAGGAAGTATGGTGGATTATCTGAATCTGATTCCCACAGATTCGTTTATTCGCCACCAACTCCTAAGGTTATTCATATACAGTGGTCTTGAAGATTTTCAAGCCCAAATCTTGCTTTCTTTGGTCTTACATGGTGGTCAAATTAAACCAATTACTCTTGCAAAGGATATACGATGCAATCCTACACGTTTAGAATTACCCGATGGATTTTCTAGCCTCATTGAATTAAATTTAATAGAAATGTCACATACTCGCCCCAAAACAGTTATATTAGCTATTGGAATTGATGAGCTTCTTAACCGTGTTTCCTTGGGGACACTCAAACCAAATTATTTAATCAAACCAAACGAGGCTAAAGAACTAATGCTTAAACTTGATCAATTATGTTTAGAGATAATAGATCAACCAGAAAGAAAAAAAATTGATGAATTCGTAAATTTACTTCATTATTTTGCAAAATTGCAGAAATTATCAATGAAAATTCCCTCCTTATTTTCTTTAGTCTTTTTCATATTATCATCTCTTTGGATGAACCAGAATCAAGCAATAATCCTTGCGAAGCTGATAGCATGTGGAGGAAAAATTTCAAAACGACAGTTTTATCTTGAAGAGATAAAGAATATTGAACAAAATTTAATTGAAAATTCAAGATTATTAGAAGCAGATTTTAGATCTTTGGATTATAGAGGTGAAGTTTTACAGAATTTAATTGAGAGGAGCACTGCATTCTTCTCCCAAAAGAAGTTTGATTTTAGGTTTTCAAGTGAGCACCATTTCAATATCACTTTAAACTGCCTAGAAGGTATCTGCCAATCAACGTCAATGGGAAGCGAAGAAGGAAAACGGAAATTTAAATATTTAACACTTGTTAAAACGCTATCACAGCTTGCAGAATCTCAATATCAATCAGTTATTGATCTCAAATCCATTAAAGAGCCAGAACTTCAGATATTAAAAAATGCATATTCAAATGTAAGGTTAGTTGATAAAGATATCTTCCTTTCTTCAATAGCAGACACATCTTCGACTAGAAAGCGACTTGAAACAGATGTGAAATATGCTCAAATTATCGGTGTAGTTATTATCCATTCCAATTTTGTAGAGGATATTTTACTAAAAATATTTTATTCTGAGAATTTCGACGTTAAATTAAATTTAATTGTAGCTGAAGAGCAAAAAGAGCTTTTTATCGAGTTATTAAGAACAGATAAATATGAAAGTCAAGAAAAAAGGGGCATTTTACCAACTGATGTTATTACCTTCATTCCTTCTGATTATATTTCCCAGGATATCCTTATTGGGAATACTATAATATTATTCTATAAAGTTGGTTCCTCTATGATCATTATACCTGAAGAAATTACAAAAAGAAATCCCACAGAGATTAATATGATTTCTGATGATGTTGAACTAGCATTCAATTACTTTGAGGAGTTAAAAGGACAATTTGAAGGGAGTACAGTTACTATCAAATCGTTGTATAACTCAGGAGGAACATAACTTATGAGTCATTTGAAAACAGCAATTCGCGCTATAGGAGAGCCAATCAACTTGGTCTTTTGTGGTTTGGATTATGCAGGAAAAACTGCAATGTATATTCGATTAAAAACGGGAAGGTTCGTGGCTAATCTAAAGCCAACTCTCGCATCGACTATGGATTCGATTTCTTTTGATGAGGATGACCTAGTTAAAGCAACAATCATAGATTTGGGAGGACAGAAAGCTTTGAGAGATCTTTGGAAAACTCATATTGAAAATAGCCATGTTATTATTTATGTGGTCGATGCATATGACCACTCCCGATTTAACGAATCAAAAATTGAGTTTCAGGAACGAATAATCCCTCTAATTGACTCTAAACCGTGTTTAATTGTTTGTAATAAATTTGATCTAATTAAGGCCGATTCCAAGGAGGAAGATTATTCAAAACTGATCTATGATGTGGAAAATACCATTCAAAAAGCCTTGAATATACCAAAAACCAGCCCATTTGAGATCATTGTCACTAGTCAGAAAACTGGATATGGATTACCAAAACTCACTCGTGTAATCCGAGAATTGTTAACATAATACGAAAAGAAATCGGACTTCCAATACAGAATTTCTGATGCTAGAAAGATTATTTGAGTAGATTTAATAGAAATCTTGTTCTTGCATAAAAGCAAAATTGTTTAGCAAGCATTTATGGAGAAAGCGAAGAACGGAAGAGGAAACCTCCCCCGTTCTTCGTATAGCACTAGGACATACGTACCCAAATTTTCAAAAATGAGGGGGGATAAAAATGGGCAAACTAATGTCAAGCTATGTTCGCGCATTTGGGGTTAATAAGGAAATATTTAGAGGCAAGTCAAAAAATTGATATAGGAAAAATCATATAGAAAAGCGTAGAGGTCAAAAAAGAAGGGAAATAACAATTAAAAGAATAAAAATCGTAAACCTCAATAAAATTATTGAGTACAAGCCAAACAAGGAATCATTGCTTAGTATTGTCAATAATAACTCACCTCAGAATATGATTAACTCATTATGTTCTGGTAAGGGGAAATGTGGGAAGTGTAGAATAAGAATTCTTGGATATTCCATTCTTAATGACTGCAATTCACTTGAGATTGATCAAGCGAAGAAAAATAATACGTATTTATCAAATATTAAACTAGCATGCCAAATTATACCGAGTACGGATCTTACAATTAGTATTATTGACTTTTCAGTCCATCAAGATAATATTTTTAAAATTAGAGACACTTATCTTAATTTTGTATTAAAATATCCATATTCTGTTGTGAATAAAAAAGGTATTCACAATCCATTAGGCATCGTTGTTGATATAGGGACAACTTCCATTGTAGTGACTGTGATAGATTTAACTACTGGTATCTTACTAGGTGCTGATTCCTCAATTAATCCTCAAATCTCAATAGGTAGAGATATTGTAACACGACTAACTTATGCGTTGAACTCAGAAAAAAACCGAGAGGAATTGCAAATAAAAATCCTCAAGGGCATTAAAGAACTAATTATTAAAATTCTCAACATGCTGAATAGACCATTTTCAGAGATTCTTGAGATAGTTGTCATTGGAAACACCGTTATGCATCATCTTTTTTGTTTTGCTCCCATAGAGAAATTATCTCGCGCTCCATATACTCCTGATTTCACAGAACTGCGTTCCTTTCCTGCGAAGAAGTTTAAAAACCATAAAATATTGGGATTACCCACTGATACGATCATCACTATACCTCCGTTAATTGGAGGATTTATTGGGTCTGATGCTGTTGTTGATATACTTTATACAGAAATAAATAAGAGTTCTAAAACATCCTTATTAATAGATTTTGGCACTAATTCTGAAATTATATTAATTCATGAGAATGAGATTTATGCAGCCTCAGTAGCCGCAGGTGGAGCATTTGAGGGTCAACATATTGAGTGTGGAATGAGAGGTATATCAGGAGCTATTGAAGAATTCAGGATAGTAAATAATAATATTGAATATGTTGTAATTAGCGCAGGTTTACCAAAAGGAATATGTGGAAGTGGAATTATTGACATTCTTTCTGAATTATGGAAACATAAGCAGCTGGATTACCGAGGACGACTTTTTACAAAAGATGGGAATTTAACAAACAAGTTGATTCTAGTTCCCCATAATCAAACAGCTAACAATAACGAGATATTTCTTACGCGGAGAGATGTGGAAGCAATTCAAAAGGCCAAAGCAGCAACAATGGGAGCTATTCGTTCATTAACATACTCTCTTAACATCAAAATTGAAGAAATAGATATGGTAATAATAGCTGGGGTGTTTGGATCAAAATTAAACATCCAGAATGCAAAAATAATTGGATTACTCCCAAATTTACCGAATTCGAAATATCAAATTCAAGGTAATACAGCTGAAAAAGGGGGAAGAACGATATTATTATCGCAAGAATCAAGACGAATAGCAATAGAAATCTCGAAGCTTGCAATAAGGAAAGAACTTAACGAAATACAAAAATTTCAATCTTTTTTCACAGAGGAATTATTTTTCCCCAAATCGCCAGAAGTAAACAAAAATCATTGATATTTCTTTCGAGCTATATTAGCTGCAATTAAAATCGGATCCCAAACCGTAGCAAATGGTGGAGCATAAGCTAAATCTAAATTTTGTATATCCTCGATTTTCATCTTAGCTGCTAAGGCTGTTGCAAAAACATCAATTTTTTTGGCCCCCATAGCCGATCTAGCAACTATTTCAGCTCCCAAGAGTCTATGGGAGTTTATATCGAAGATTATTCGAATGGAAATTTTCCTAGCATTTGGATAATAATGCGCTATCTCATTATTCTCGATAATAATACTTTGAACATCAAATCCATTTTCCTTTGCAGAATTCTCATCAATTCCAGTCATTGCACAATAGAGATCTAAAACTTTGAAAATAGCTGTTCCATAAACCCCAGGAAACCCATCAGTCGGTATACCAGCAATGTGGCTTCCAGCTATTCGACCTTGCTTGTTCGCTGCAGGAGCCAAAGGAATATAAACATTTTTCTTCAATATCTGGTGGTAACTAGCAATACAATCACCAGCTGCATACACATCAGGTATGGAAGTACGCATATATTCATCTGTTAGAATCGCACCATTGGAAAGCATTTTCAAGTCCCCAAAAATCTTTGTTGCGGGTTCCACACCTACTGAGATTTGTACCAACTCAGTTTTAATTGATTGATTGTTCTGCAATTTAACAATCAAAGTTTCAGTTGAGAGAATGGAAATATCTGTTACCCGATCATCAATGTAACGAATATCGTGCTTCTCAAGCTCCTTTCTAATATAATCTTGACTTGAGGATCGAAATACTAAGCGAGGACTTATTATGGTAATATTTTTTCCCTCAATCCCGTAGGTTAAATAAGATTCAATCATTTCCAAACCGATATACCCTCCACCAATAATTACAACAGATCTAATAGATTTAGTACTTAATGATGTCCTTAGAATCTCAGCATCATTTAATGTATGAACTTTAAATACACGAGGATGAGCTAACGGATACTTTGGGTCTATCTTAGCATTTGCTCCAGTTGCGATTATCAATTTATCATAATTATTTGTTAAATCCTTTGATTCCATTATATTCTTAATTGAAACTCTTTTTTCTAGAAAGTTAACGGCAGTAACTTCATGATATAAGAAAATAGGTATGTTTCGTTCCTCTTCGAGAATTTCTTTTGTCAAAGTTATCAGATTATCAAGTGATTCCACTTCTTTGGCTACATAATATGGAATTCCACAAGCACCATAAGAGATATAGCGGTCTTTTTCATAAACAGCTAATTCCCAATCAGGATGAGCTTTACGAATAGCGCTAGCAGCACTTAAACCTGCAGGATTGCCCCCGATTATTAAAACTTTCAAACTTGATCCTCCAAAGGAATATGATTCACATATTATGATTAATTCCAATCAAAAACTTTGATTTAAATAAGCTTATTCCTCTATTCTATTGAATTAAGATAAAGAAAGAACGAAAATCTCATCAGCAGTTTAATTTATCTTTTATCTCCAAAGTTTTCATACTAGCTAAGGAGATATAGGATATGTTTAAGAAAGGAAAAGTTGTCATAATAACCGGTGCTTCAAAGGGGATAGGAAAAGCCATTAGTTATAAGTTAGCTGCAAGGAAAATGAATTTAATTTTAGCTGCTCGGGATATAAGTTCGCTAAATAGCATAAAAGAGGATATAACAAATAAATTCGATTGTAAAGTCCATATTATCCCTACAGATCTCACCATTGAAGATGAAATTAAAAACCTTGTAGAAAAAACTATTAATAAATATAATTGTATTGATGTACTAATAAATAATGCGGGAGTAGGACGTTTTGCCCGGATAGATGAATTTACAATAGAGGATTATAATTTCATCTTTGATGTAAATATGAAAGGTTTATTTTTACTCACAAAATATGTTGTCCCACATTTAATAAAACAAAATTCGGGACATATCATAAATATTAGCAGCATTGCAGGAAAAAACGGTTTTAAATCAGGTACACTATATTCAGCTTCAAAACATGCAGTTCAAGGATTCACTTGGTCATTAAGAGAGGATCTCAAGGAATATAAAATCAAAGTAACAACAATTTGTCCAGGAAGTGTTCTTACTGAATTTGGAAGCAAAAAGCCAACTCACGTAGAATGGAGTATGGAACCTGAGGACATTGCTCATGCATGTGATTATCTAGTAACGGAATCTCCGAATGTAAATACCGCAGAGATGATTATCAAACCTAGATATAACCCTCGGACAATTAATTGGGAAAATCGATAGATTGAAAGACATATTCCTTAACTAGATCTACTCCAAAGTGATATACAGTCGACGATTATTTTTTCCTTTGTTTATCAGCTTCGAGATTTGAATCTTGCCTATTTCCTTTAGTGAGCTAACATGGCATCCTCCATCAGGCTGCCTATCAAATCCTTTGATATCCACAATACGAACAGTTTTAATATTCTTTGGAAAACCTTTAGCTAATTTGGTAAGATCAGGATCAATCTCTACCTCTGCTCGATCCATATAATAAACTTCTACAGGATAATCTTTTTGAATAATATCGTTGCATTCTTTTATCTGTTTTTCAATTTCATTCCGATCAAAGTGCTCTAGATTGAAATCAACACGACCTTGGTCTATACTTATATCACCTCCCGTAATTTTTACTCCTAAATTTTTATAGAAAATTCCACTAACAACATGAACCGCGGTGTGATATCTCATTAGTTTAAATCTTCTAATCCAGTCTAATTCACCAATTACTTTGTCTCCAACGCATAAACCTGTTTTATCCACTTCATGAGAAACTTTCCCTCCAAATTTCCCTACGTAGACGACATTATATATTTCAGAATCCTTCTTAAGCACTCCTTCATCATTCGCGACTCCTCCTGACTTGGGATAAAATACTGTTTGATTCAAAATAATAAATTTTCCATCAGTAACTGAAACCACCTTTGCTTCAAACTTTTTTAGATTCATATTATTTAAATAGAGTTCCTCAGGCATTTTCAATCTCACTTCATTTGTAATTGTATATGACACTTAGATTTCTAAATATTTCTTTATATTTTTAGTTGATATGGGTTCATATCTAGACATTTTTTCACTAGAAGGATAGAGGATTCTTCCCTTTTAAACATAGGATTGACAAAAAACGCTGAATACAAAATTCCAAAGTATAATGTAAACCGAATCTAACTTGGATTACAGTTATAAGAATATTAGACGCGATAAACATTGAAATTAATCCTATAACTACTCCAAATTCTTAGAAGAAGCGGAAAAAATCTTATTGATCTCTTTGAGGTTGAAAATACGGGAATATTAAGCAAATGGAGGATCATTGGACAGGATAGGATAAAAGTGATACACATAAGCCGTTTCCAAGGAATATTATTTGGATTAAATATGGTAAAAAGGGGATATTAGCATTATTCTTTTTTCATAGAATTTTTAGAGAAAATCTATATAGAATAGGAGCGAAATGGTGAAGAACATTACTCCAGTAATTTGAAAAAATAAATTACCAAGCATTGAATCCCATCTTAAAAATCCTTTAATTTTAAATATACCAAGCCAAACTCCTCCATAATTGAACATATCGACAAAACTATGTGCAAATAATGAACCAAATATCGATCCAATTAAAAATATTATAATTTCTCCATAGTAAGGAATATTATTCGCAAAGAGCATAATTATTAAAGGAAGTCCATACAGAAGATTATGTGTGCCTTTTCCCCTATGAGGAATAATTTGATTAAAAGTAATCTTTGATATCATCTGATCACGATCTGGAATTCTTGAAAATATTGGCGAGACTATTAACACGCCTATGATCCAGAAGATAGAATTCACAGGAAAAATGATGAATAATAATGACACAAATCCAAGGTTAAACAGTAAATGAGTATGACCCTTCATCTCAATCACTTTTTCGGTATTATTTTGTTCTTCTATTTATCAACCTATTAAATATCCTTACTCCCACTACAATCTAAAAAATTCAAATATATCAACCTAATTTTGGGATTTATCGATGAATAGTATTGATGGATTATTTCTAGAACGAAAAGGGAACAGAATTTCACTCTGTGTCCCTCAAAAGAATGAAACGATTGAACTTGAACTCCATAATCCATGGAAATACTTTCCATTCTCAAAAGTTACATATCTGACTCCCCTTAGAATTGTGGAAGCTTATTACTTAGGAGAATATCAGTATGATTGCACCCCTGATACACTAATCATACTCAACCCAGATTTTTTGGTTAATGCTCACGCAATTACAAGTGCAGCTTCATGTGTTTATCGAGCTTTTACAGAAAATGTAATAGGAGAACAGAAACCGACTCTTCCTATGATAAGAGGATCTATCTTGCATGAAGCACTCTCTTTGATCGTTTCTCAAGATAAATCAGTTTCCAACGCTCTTGAAGTTGCATTAAATAAGTTTTTTCTCCCATTGTCTTATTTAAATGCTAATATGGAAGAATTGATACCTGAATTAAAATCAGTTCTCAACGGATTAGCACATTCAGCTCCCACTTTAATGGAGGGGGAAGTCCAAACGGAAACAACATTCATTTCCCCCCTTTATGGACTATTAGGGAGAATTGATTTTTTAGTCCCAAAAAAGTTATTTGAATTAAAAACTGGACAAAAAATACCTCCGAAAGAACTGAATACTTGGTATACTGATCTAGTTCAGGCAATTATTTATATGCAGGGACTAAGTATCACATCCAAAGCGGTAAATCAAACATACATAATATATTCAGGTGAAGGAGTTCCAGCATTTCGACCAACAGAGATGAATTATGATTTATTACAGAAAATCCATATGGCGCGCAATTTTAGTTATTTAATTCAATTCGAGGGTTATTTTCCCTCAGAAAAAGAAAGAAATCCTTCAAAATGTGAAAAATGTTTTTTTCAAGAAAAATGTCAATTCCTCTTTGAAGTTTACCAATCCAAAAAAGGAAACATCCCATTCCAGTATCTTACTCATTTTTCTGCTTTAATTCAACAAGAACTGAAAAAAAATCGTCAAGAATTTGCCTATTTGTGGAAATTTTTACCCAAAGGTAGAGAAAAAATAGGAAAAGCTATCTCTGGACTTTCTCTAATTCATCAAAATCAAAATCTATATGAATATAGTTGTCAGAACATTTCAGAATTGCGATCTGGTGAACCAGTTATTCTAAGTAGGGGAGATCCAGTGAATGATCAAAATTATTATGCAATAATTGCTTCTATAAACCGGAATTCGGTATTATTGGAAAGCTCCAATAAATTACCTCAAAATGCATTTTTGGATTCATATTCTCCGGGATTTATGTCAAGAAGATTGAATAAGAATCTATTTCAAATAACTTTTGGAACAAAATCAAATCATAAAACTCATCATTTAATTGTGAAAGGTGAAAGCCCAGAATTCCAAGAATTGAAACCAAATAGAATTTTGGGTTTAGATCAAAGTCAGCAAGAAGCAATAAATCTAGCTTTTCGAGCTAAAGATTATTGTATGATCCAAGGTCCTGCTGGAACTGGAAAAACATACACAATTGCCAAACTTGTAGATTCGTTCGTTAATCAGGGTTTAAGGATATTATTGACTGCATACACAAATACAGCTGTTGATAATATTATAATACAATATATACAAGTCTCTGATCATGACATAACAACTAAAGAGCTTGTTAGATTAGGAATCGAACAAGTAGTCGATTCTAAAGTTCAGCAATTTACTTTAGAAAATACAAACATTGATTATCATAAGCTGACTCAATTGCCTATAGTTGCAGCTACTACTACAACAATTGGACGAGGTGTTTTTGATGATTTGCTTTTTGATGTAGTGATAGTGGATGAGGCTTCGCAAATGACAGAACCCTCTATTCTCGCTGCAATCACAAAAGGTAATAGATTCATCTTAGTAGGGGACGAAAAACAATTACCACCCTTAATTCAGAGTACACAAGCAGAAAAGTTGGGTTTGGGGACTTCGTTGTTTGAAAGACTTAAGAAATTATATCCTAATGCATGTGTAATGCTACAATATCAATATAGAATGAATGAGCAACTTATGGAGTTTAGTAATCAGAAATTCTATGAAAATAAAGTGCAAGCAGCTACTCAGGAGATAGCAAAGCAAGTAATTTGGGATATTCTTCCACAAAACGAAGGCATATTTGAGAAAATTGACCAGCTTTTCAAAATTATACTTGACCCAGATCATCCTCTTGTATATCTCCAACAAGAATCGGTGTTTGATCGACATAAGCGAGTAAATGAAAATGAAGCAAAGATTATTAAGAGACTTATTTATAATTTCCAACGATTAGGTCTAAAAATGGAACAAATTGGGATAATAGCTCCTTTTAGAGGACAGGTTGCAGAGATTCGGCGTGTTACTGCTAACTATGATGTTGTTATCGATACTATTGATAGATTTCAGGGATCAGACAAAGAAGTTATCATTCTATCCTTATGTACTTTTGAATCACCTAATATTCTTGAAGATGAGAGAAGATTGAACGTAGCTTTAACACGAGCAAAGAAAAAAATGATAATCGTAGGCACTGGGCCTAGTGAAAGTTCAATCCCCATCTTAAAAGAACTTTATTATTTCTTAAAGGAGAATTGTATTTTAGTTAGCTTAGGATCTCCCATTAAAAGCGAAGAAATTATAGAAGAAAGTAAGAAGATTGCTTTTCCCCGGTTAGAAGTGGATTTTCAATACCAAGATATGACGAACAGTGATATCAATGAAAAATATACACATAAAATCAGTCATACATTATGTGTTTTATGTCAAAAACCTGTTGATAATGTTACAATACTAAAATGTCCTGTATGTGAGCAAGCGTACCATCTTGGACACATTGAGGAATGGCTATTTGAGCATGAAACATGTGTAACATGTCAATCCAAGATTCAACTAATTAAATAATGAGCGTGGGTTATATAAAAAAGAATCAGGAATTTAGGAAACGCAAAGAGCTCGGTGCTTTTTACACTCCATCTGAATTATCTCTACCACTTACAAAAGCTGCAATAGACTACTATTTATTGACAAAAATAAACCTGCAATGCAATAAAGAATATTCTTCAATGGAAAACATCATTTCAAGCAAATCTCCCTATGAAATTAGACAACTGCAAAAATTCTTAAAATCGATTAAGATCCTTGATGGAGCAACAGGGGATGGAGAATTCTTAAGGAATTCATTAAATTACTTAAAATACTTGCAAAATTTGATTAATGAGATTTTGATGTTGAGTAAAGATAACAATTCCCATATAGTTCTAAAAAATATATACGGAATGGAAATCGATAAAGCTTCACTCCTGCAATGCCGAAAAAATCTTCAAAATAATTATAAAATGCAAATAAATAGTAGCTATGCTAAAATTTTAGAGAGAAATATTATTAATGGGGATTTCCTTAAAGCTGATGTATCAAACTGGGGTTTAGAAGGAAGTAAATTCTTTGATATTATTTTGGGTAACCCTCCATGGGGTGCAAAGCTATCAAAGGATCAAAAGGATTATTTCCACGCTAAATTTGAATTGAAAAGCCCTAAAAGGAACCTAAACACTTTCTCATTATTTTTATATCAAGCAACACAATTACTACAAAAAGATTCGGGGATCCTTGCATTTATCCTACCTAAAAATATCGCAAGATCGAATCAATACACCCACCTTAGAAAATATATTCTAGAAAATTTCCAAATTCTGGAAATAAATTTTCATGGATTGTTTAAAGGAGTAACTCAGGAATTCATATCATTAATTGGACTCTATAAAAGCTTTAATCGTCTTAATACCTTGATTCATGTTAACGATAAATTAGAAATCCCTCAGAGTGTCTATCTGAATAATATTGATTATGTTTTTAACTTTAATTATAACAAAAAAGCTCAAAAAATTTTGGAAATGATAACAAAAGAAACCAAATGTATTAATGATTTCTTCATTATCCATAGAGGGGAGGAATTATCGAAAAAGGGAGGACTGATGTATTGTTACAACTGTAAAAACTGGGTACCTCTCTCAAGTCGCAAAAAAATTGTTGAATGCTCTCAATGTAGCCAAAATTTAAATAAAGAGGATTTGATGGTCAAATATATAATTAGAAAAACAAAAGATCACGAATATAGTCAAGAAATTCTTACTGGAGATGATATTCAACCATATAGGATAATTGGTACTCATTATATTATCCCCGATTTGAAATTCAAATTAAAAAAGAACACAAAAATTTATGATTCCCCAAAATTAGTAATGCAAAAAATTAAACGAGTTCCGTGCATAGCTTTGGACTTCAGAAGCAGATGGACTACTCAAAATGTGTATAATCTTCGATTAAAACCACAGTTTTCTCAAAGACCAGAATTATTATATTTTTTTCTTGCGGTTCTCAATTCATCTCTGTTTAGCTGGTTTTATGAAACTCAATTCAATCTAGGATCACGATTTACTAATGCAATTTCGATTTTTAATCTAAAACGAATTCCTGTACTGGTACCAAGGAAAGAAAATCCTATATATGAAAGTATCATAAAGCAAACTAAATTGATGCATGGGTCAGAGGAGGTTCAGAAGGATGATATAAAAAAGATAGATCAACTAATTCTCCAATTATATCATTGTAGTGAATATCTCAACTATATCGAGAATACAATATCATTTAGGGAGATAACTTTCTAATGTAACGGAGTTTTCTTGTGAAAGGGATTTTCCAAACTTAGCTTTTTGATAAATTATGTCTTTATAATCCTCTCTTATCTCAAATCCAATTACATCTCTATCTGTCTTCCTAGCAGCTAGAATTGTTCCTCCACTCCCAGAAAATATGTCTCCTACCAAATCTCCAGGAGAACTAGAGGTAAGGATAAGTTTTTCTAATAGCGCGATAGGCAATTGGCATGGATGCCCCTTAATCCGATGTGGGTCATTCCCTCGATTATATTCGGGCCAAAAAAAAACGTCTTCATCATATTTCTTCTGTTTATAGAACTGATAATTTTTTTTATTTTTTATCAGTAACAAAATATGATAATGACTTGTTGCAAATCTCCTTTTAGTGTACACTCCCCAAGAGAAATACCATATCGCATGGTTTAACAGGTAAAATTTTGATAAAGCAAGAGCATTCAGGATATATTGTAAATTAGTCCATCCTGATATAATATAGAGACTTCCATTTTTCACCAATGAATTATAGCAAATCTCAATCCATTGCTTAGAGAACTCAAAATATCCCTCAGGTGTAAATTCATCCTGATAAAGATTATATTCCTTCGCACCATATTCGTGACTTGATTTATTAAAAGAAATACCAAAGGGCGGATCAGCGATAAACAAATTAAATTTTCTCTTTTGTGCTTTTAATGGAAGTTGCTTAATAACATCCCCAATAACTAGCTCATATGATGAATCTTCACTCATTTTGACTCAGCTTTATCTTGCATTAAATCAGTTAAAATTAGATTTGATGTATGAGTCCAAACCTCATCTATCGTCAGAGGGGTTGATACTTCGTCTTGTACGACGTATTCCGATAACAATTCCATTAGTACCCCATAAATGACCACGAGATGATCGTACCCTTTGATTGTAATATTTGCTTTTTCAAGAGTTTTAAACCTGAATTTACCTTCTGAAATAAACTTTGTTTTAAAATCAATGAGATCTATTTTTTTTGATATAAATTTATCTCTTGATTTCGCAACAATTATTAAATCAAAAGCAATTGCTTTCTTATTTTGAATATTTAAGACATTTCTCGCTTCACTAGGAATGGGATAAGTTTTGAGAATATAAATTTTCGCTTCAAAAAGAGATTTTATCAATTGAAGCCAAACTAGCCGATTAGAATGATGAAATGTAAAGATGATTAATCCATCTGGCTTTAATTTAGTTTTTACTGCACTAAAAATTCCAACTAGCTTTTTATAGTAATCTATTGTCCTATTCTTATCTTTAATAGCTTCGCTTTCCTTTGGTGTTTCTTTACTAGAAAAAAAAGGATACCGATCTTTTAGAATTAACCGTAACCAAGCATAAAAGAAATCAGAAAGCTCCGAATAGTTGACATTATCTGCATAGGGAGGATCTGTAATTATTAAATCAACCAATTGGGGGATATCATTAATTTTTTCTGCATCTCTGCACATTAGAATAGAATTGTAATCCTTGGAGGAGGAAAAATTATTGAGAGGATTTAAGGAGACATGTCCATCAATACTACCGGTAAATACTTTCTCAACTCTCAATGAACCATCTTTATTAAAACGTTTATGGCTATAAGGTTGGAAATTATACCTTTTCCCCGTAACAAGTCGGTTCATGCATTTAATCCAAGTTCCTCGTCCATACTTACTCCCCCACACATTGTTTTCTGCAAAAGTCGATAAAGGGTGAAAATCATGTCGTGCAAATATTCCTTCTACTTTATGACCTCCAGGAGAATAACGTGTAAATACATTATTATGGTTAAGTAAATTTATGAACGCAGCTAACAACAATTCTTGTTTCAAAACATCTTCTACAGATTTAATATAATTGAAGATTATCGAAAGACAAATTAACTGACGAGAATTAAATAAATCAAACCAAAATCTATAATGATGATTCTTCAAGGTTTTTGTTATTGTTCCCTCAGGAATGGTATTTTTGGGCCAGAGTAAAGTAGACTTAGTTTTTTCCCAGTATTTCTCTGCTGAATAAAATAATTCTTCATCTGAAGCGTCAATCTGCTTAATGAATTTATAATTAGACTTTTTAAGAGGGGATTTTACATCCTTTTCTCTCGCACAGTGAGAACAATATCCTTCGATAGCGTACATTTGAGAAGGTAGAATTTTATTATATTTTCGAATCGATTTTAATATATGACTTGTTGTTCCACAGTTGGAACATTTGTAAGAGCTTCTACTCACGCGGTTGCCAATTCTGGGATTAAATCTGTATTCACAACGTGAACAGCTAACTCTATCCGACTCGAGGAGAGATGAAAAAACCGAATGGCAAGAGGGACATAAAACTGTTGCAAATTTACCTTTTTGATTTAGGATATAAGTACGAAAAAGCGTAACCATTGAACTGCATATATAGCAAGGTAGTTGTTTTACCCAATGTATATAGATTATTTCTGCTTCTCTTTCACATATAGGACATTGAGTTTTGTACCACTTTTGAATGTCTGGTTTTATATTTGCTTCACAATGCGCGATTAAAGATTGAAGGTCTTCTTCTAAAATGGCCTCAACTTCAGTCTTAGTAATAAACCATGCTACGGGATTAATATCAATTCCAATACACTTCATCCCTAGTCGCAAACCTTCAACAATAGTTGTCCCTCCACCCATAAATGGATCTAATACAACCTTTTCCGGAATGTAATTTTCTTTATAGAAATACTCCATCAAATTTTGATCTGGAGCTAAAGTAGCTGCGAGTAGTAAAGCCCTAAAAGTTGATGAGGAACGACGAGCAAACCATTTAGAAATCTGATATATTGGTTTGTAACTACTTCTCTCAGGTATTGAGATCTCACTAATTTCTTTAATAGGAATGTTTTTCTCAATCAATCTCAGATGCATCGAATCATTCCTTTATTCGTTTAGAATAAACTCCTTAAAATCATTAGGACTCTTAAAGACAAAATCAGGATTTGTTGCAAGTAGATTGTCTAACTCAACACTTCCCCAAGTCGCTGCGGCCGTTTTAATCCCTGCGCTCTTCCCAGCAATGATATCGAGAGGACTATCCCCAATAAAAATCGTATTGGTTTTATTTAAGTTTAAAACGCCGATAATCTGAAAAAGAGCATCAGGATAAGGTTTTGAGCGTTCAACATCATTTCCAGTCATAATATAGTCGAAAATATCATTAAAACCAAGAGTCTCTAAACTAATCTTAAGAGTCTCTCTACTTTTCCCTGTGAATATTGCTAAATACTTTACTTTAGATTTCATTATATTGAAATCATCTACTGTGAAGTAACCAGCAGTAGGATGAGATTTTCTATATTCAACTAGAAACTCTTGCCAGGCTTGACCGAGAACTTCAGATGGGAACACTCGTTTGAATATTTCATTTCCTGGAGGACCCCATAATGAGACAACATCCTGTGTTGACATATCTTTACCTGTATAACGTTTAACAAGCACCTTAAATAAGCGAATTATTATATTGGAATTATTAACAATCGTTCCATCCACATCAAAAATAATACTTTCAAGCTCCATAAGTTTAGAGTCTCCACTCAAAATTTATGAACGGATTGAACTTGTAAGTTAACATATTTTTAAATAGTCTCTAATCCCAATTTAATGGTTTAATATGGAGAATAATTCACAAGTTGACCCAAGAAATAAGCTTAATGCTTTAACTGGGAAAGAATGGATACGATTTACAAAATCATGGTTCATTGCTGATGGAAAAGCCAGTGAAATCTCACATGAAATTGAACTACACCCTGCTTCATTCCCACCAGCCATGATTCAGGAATTCATTGAGTTTTTTACTAAACCCGGTGAGAAAGTTATTGATCCTTTTTTGGGAACTGGTTCAACAATGGTAGCATGTGATCAATGTCAGCGAGAAGGAGTGGGTATAGAATTATACGAAAAATATGTGGATACAGCTAAATCTCGTACGTCCGCAGAAATATATCAAGGGGATGCTCGGGAGATTATTTATGAATTAATACACAAGGGGGAAAAATTCTCTCTATGTATAACTTCTCCTCCCTATTGGCGAATCCTAACAAAACGCAAAGACTATAATCAAAAAGCAAGAAAAAAGAAAGGTTTAGACCTTCAATATGGAAAAAATCCAAAAGATCTTGGATTAATCTCAGAGAGAGAGAATTTCCTTTGCGAATTGGTTCAGATCTTTTTCCAAATAAAAGAACTCTTAGTTGATAAAGGCCATCTTATTATCTTTGTCCAGAATGTCAGGGAGAAAGGAGAACTATTTCCACTGGCTTTTGAATTAGCTTTGCGTCTCAGGAGTGAATTTAAATTTTTAGGAGAAAAAATTTGGTTACAGAACCAAAAAGTTCTTCGGCCGTATGGAATGCCCTATTCATTCGTCCCCAACATACATCATCATTACTGCTTAATATTTCAAAAGCCTTAAAGTTAGTTAGAGGGATCAAATTGGAACTAAAATGTCTAGGAGGAGTAAACGAGATCGGAGGGAACGCATTCCTTCTGAAAAATGCAGATACACATATATTACTAGATTTTGGGAAGTCATTCAAACAAGAAGGAAGGTTTTTCTCTGGATTTTTAAAAGCACGAACTTCAAAGGGATTACAAGATTTTTTTGAACTCGGAATTCTTCCAGAAATAGATGGATTTTATTCCTCCGATCTTCGTTTAAACAAAAAAGATACTAATATTACCGCATGTTTTTTATCTCATGCTCATTTAGACCATTTTGGAAATATAAATCTTCTTAATGAAAAAATTCCCATATTTATGGGAGAGACAGCAAAAACGATTATCCAATCAATTCAGGATACATCAAGAGTCCCATTTGGACGACCTTTCATTCGTGATGCAACAGATGAAGTGCCATCGAATGTTCGAACATTTAGAACTGGTGATGTTTTTCAACTCGGAACGATGGAAATTATACCTATTCATGTTGATCACTCCATTCCAGGTTCATATGGATATATTATTAAAGGAAATAAAACTATTGTCTATTCAGGAGACCTTCGTTTACATGGATGGAGGAAAGATTTAACAAAAGATTTTATTCAAGAAGCTAAAAATTCTAATCCAGATATCTTACTGATGGAAGGAACGAATATCAATGAAGTATCAACGATGGATGAAATTCAGGTTCGTGAAGATATTAGTAAAACAATAGCTTCTACTAAAGAATTAGTTATAGCTAACTATTCATTAAGAGACATTGATCGATTTAGATCCTTTTATCTTGCTACCAAGGAAAATGGAAGAAAACTATTAATCAATACCAAGCAGGCTTATTTATTGAAAATGCTTCAAGATGACCCGAATCTTGATATTCCATCTGTAACTGATCCTCACATTCAGGTTTATAAAAGATCTAAAACGAAATTTTATAAGTGGGAGGAACAATTGTTCGAGGAACTTCATCTAGTGGAAAAAAATAATTTCGATCAGAGTACAGCCGTATTTCATTGTGATTTTTGGAATCTACCTGATTTAATTGACATTAAACCAAAACAACACTCCACTTATCTATATTCACATGGAGATCCTTTTGATATAGAGGGAGAATTAGATTTCAATCGAATGATGGAATGGATTAATCATTATAATTTGAAATTCAAACAATATCATGCCTCAGGGCACGCTTCACAATATGATTTGATAAAAATCGTTAATAAAATTGAACCAGACCTTGTCATTCCAATACATAGCGAACAGCCAGAGCTCTATGAAGATCTTATTGAGATTCCAGTCTTATTGCCAAAAAAATATCACAATATTCATCTTTAATCCTATATCTATACTACATTCATATATACTCAAGATCAAATTTTTACTAAAGACGGAAGAATTGGGGAGAGAGGCTGATTCATCATAAATTTGGCAATATTGACCCCAAGAAGGGAAAAAGCATTGGTAATGTTAGTACCTATTTTGGCAGAGGTTTGTATAAAATGGCATGAAAAACCTTCAGGCTCAGTTAATCGACTTAGTTGAGCTGCAAAATTCCAACCCTCCTGAGGTGGAATAGTAGAATCAACCAGTCCGTGTAAATCCGTTTTATTAGCAACGACTATGATCGGAACACGCCCCTTTCCATTCTTGGTCCAAAGCTCATTAATCCATTTTGGCATATTGTAAAAAGATTCAGGACGAGTGATATCATAGACAAGTAACGCACCAATACAACCACGGTAATATGCCTCTCGAACGCCATCAAAACGTTTTTGGCCTGCTAAATCCCAAATTTGGTAACGAATGGGATTCCCGTTTATATTATCGTCACACATGGCGAAATCGGCGCCAATGGTGAGTAAATATTCAGCATTAAATTCCTTACCTAAAAATCGCTCACGAATGGCCGTTTTTCCGACCCCACCATCACCAATTAACGCTATTTTATATACAGGCAATTTTATCCTCTCAAATATCAGGTTGTTTTAACAATTAGTCTTAAACACCAATAAATAATAAAGAGGAAAGATATTCATACATGACATCTCAAAACAAAAAGTGGCGTAAATGAATATTTTTTTACTAAAAGATGTAATATTATTTAAGTTCTAAAGCGATTAATATTTGAAAAGAAAAGGAAGCAAGGAGAATAATCTTGAGAGCAACAACTCGCGTACTCTTATACGGAATGGAAAGGAGTGGAAAATCTACACTTGTAAATTCATATCAAAAAGGGCAATTCACGCCCGAAATGACTTCTACCGCTCATAAATCTTACGATACTGAATTTGAAAACAGAAATTATACTATAATTGAAGTAGGGGGAAGGAAAGAAGTTCGAAGATTTGTGGAAGAATATTTAGAGCATATTGATGCGATTATCTTTGTAATAGATGGGAGTGATGAAACTAGTTTTCCCACAGTCAAAAGAGAATTTATTAGCATATTGAATAATCCTCTAACAATCGGAAAACCCTTAGCGATTGCATTCAACAAGATTGATATTGCGAAAGTCCACCCCTCAATTATAATCGATCAATTGGGCATTCTCAATAGATATGATAGGCAACATCGGGTTTTCTCGACAACTAGTAAAATTCCAAAATCGTTTGAGGAAATATTAAGATGGCTTAACGAATGTGAGGTAGAAGATAAATATCCACTTGAAGATCGGATGTCAAGACTTCTAACGATATACATCTTTGATATACTGGCAGAAAAGAAGCAGGGATTTCCTTTATTAACACTATTGGGGCAAATGCAAATTATTTCACAAACAGGCCAAGTTGAATACAATCGAGATAAAATCCTCGGTTTGCTAAGAAAATTACGAGTAAAGGGGGATTTGGCGTACGATGAACAGAGCCAGTTATGGAGCATTACCGAACAAGGAAAAGCTAAGCTCGATGATCCTGACTTGATAAAAGGAACGAAATATGAAAAATTACGAGCGATTTTAGATGAAAAAGGCGCTGCGCAACAAGAAGAGCAAAAAGAAGTCATAGATGAATTCGATATTGACGAATTAGCAGAATTGTATAAGAAAACGACTAAGAAGTAGAAATTTTCAAGAAAAGTCTCATAATTCGTACGTTTACATAATTACTATTAGCAAAAGATTATTTTTCTCATCTTTTTTGCCAATCAAATCCTCTTGAGAAATGGTTTTCCATCGTAACGATTTTCTAACGACTTTGATTTTTTTTCAGAATTATTCTAATAAGCATATTATCCCTATATATGTTTTAGTCGGATATTTCGAATATTTCGATTTTTTCGAATATTATATATACTTCAGTTGTTTTAAATCATTTAGCTCTAGACTTCCCATATTTTCTCGCATTTTATTGTAGAGGATAGATTGTGACTGCACCTAATAAACAAATTGATAATGTGGAAACTCTTGGTTCAGCTCACCGTAAAATTACTCAAATACTCATAAGTCCTTCAGTATCCCCTCCTAGTCTGGAGAATGCAATATTTTTAGAGTCCTTTACAGATCAGTTTGCGCAAAAAAATCCTAATGCAGTTGTATCCACTAAAACAATTGAAAACTTGGCAAAACTCATCCGAGATCTTTTGTATGGTTTTAATATAAATCCACATAATATTCATCAACTAATTGTCATCGGACCTGATCGCGTGGGAAAATCCACGGCACTAGACAGTATTGCGAAAAGTTATAATCACATAAAAGGCCCCAACTATATGCAAGTCTTTCATGGGGAATCTACTTTCTGGGATGATCTAGAAAAACGAAATTTTGAGGATACACGCATATTTGCTTTCGATGGCGCAATTCCTAAAATTAAGTTATCAGAGAACCTATCTATTGAAGATTATTTACTAAAAGAATCGAATAAGGACAGCATCCTCCTTATTTCTGCTGTTAATTCTCAAGATTATAAATTAATTCGTTCTAAACATTCTCTTTTGGATCGAATTCCATGTGAAAGCTTCTTCTTTAATCCTTGTTCAATATCTGAAATTACTGAAATTATTAATACCCGCTTAAAAATCATCGGAAGACCCCACCCCTTCAGAACCGAAGTAATTGAAACTCTTGGAGTTTTATCTTTCGGTTTACCTGGTTTAGCTTTGTGGTTTGTCCGTGAAGTTATTGAATTATATCAGCATATATGGCCTCAAATCTTTACGGATCCGTATCAAATCTATAAAATTGCATCATTTTTCGATTTTGGGCCTGTAATCAAACTTTTGAATGAAGTTGATAGATTCCGTCCGATCATCCAAGAATTAACTTCTTCTCCTCATGCTAGTTCGCTTCTAGAAAACTTAAACTTTCGTCATAAACTCAATAAATCTTGGAAACCTGTTTTAGAAGAGATGTTAGTATTAAATTCCCAAGAAGGGATAATTAAACGATCTGATCTACAAGAACGAACAGGTATCAAAGATTCTTCACTTACTTATCAATGTCAAAGACTTGTTCAGGAGAAAATTGTGAAGTACGAAAAGGAAGGACGTGAGGTTAATTATCAAATAAAAACTCCAGTAAGGGAAGCTCTAGAGCTGTCATTTTATGCTGATTTTTGGTATTCTTGATGGTAACCAAAACTTTCTTTATATTGATGAATGCAGATTGATGATACAGCTATTGCTTTTTCATTCGGTTGCATTCACGCTTTTTCCTATCCGTTGCGTTCCACGACTTCTAGATTTTGGAATAGCATCCAGAACCCACAGAGAATCAGATTCATCAAATAGAAATTCTATATCGTAATCAATTTCGAAATCTCGTTTAACTTTCTTTGCTAAACGGATTAATGTTTCAATTTGTTCTGTATTCAATGACAGCTCATTCTTGCGATTTGGATCGTTTTCAACTACGACAGGGTGACGTGATGAGGGGGGAATTTTTGTAATTTTGTCTTTATACGAAGTAAAAGTGGTAATAGGTTCCCCAATTCCGTTTTTATCGATTGTTATTTGATCGCAACAGGAACCAAGATTAGCAGATGCTGTATGATATCCCCAATTTGACCGAATTTGGATATCATTAGGACTTACATCATCGCTTTTTATACTCAAAATCCCACTTGTTTTCGCTTCCATCATTTCTTCAATTATAACAGCAATCCTAACAGTATCTGGTGGCAATCCTGCCAAAACTAAATCTCTTAAAACGTCTCCAGTGTACGCTGCAGCCCAGCAGTTTTTTATGACTGAAATCATTTCTCGTATGTTAGTTAAATTGAAATATACTCCTCGGCCTGAACAAAAATGTCTTGATGAATCTTCCACATGAGCTGAGGTTCGTATGACGACTGACTTAGATTTCATTTCATCTTGCATAATCATAATTTTTTCCGCAATGGTGTTAGCTAAGGGCATAGGAATAGGGGATTGAATTATTGTTTCTTGGATCTCTTTGGCCACTTCATCAGTATTATGAGGAGTAACTTCGTCTATGAGTCGATCGATCCTCTTCGCTCCTGGCATTATGTTTAAGAAACGTTTAAACACTTTTGTGGATACAACAACTCCTTGGGGTACCTTATATCCTTTAGAAATGAGGC
The DNA here is from genome assembly GCA_011364965.1 of Candidatus Heimdallarchaeota archaeon. Taxonomy (GTDB): domain Archaea; phylum Asgardarchaeota; class Heimdallarchaeia; order Hodarchaeales; family Hodarchaeaceae; genus Hodarchaeum. Next base: position 65,523 of record RDOB01000002.1, on the reverse strand, counting down.
GTGATAAGGCACAAGCGCGATCACCAAAGGTGTCTGCACGAGAATAATCAACTTTTGATAAAAGCTGAATGGGATCTGCTTCGTACATATTTCAAATGTTCTCCTCTTTGGGATTAAGAAATAGAATTTATTCCCCGTAGAAAGGAATAATTCCTATTCAGTCAGAGATTTCAAATATTGAGTCAATAATGGGGATAGTATATTCTATTAGTCAATTATAATGAGGAGAATATCAATTTATATTTCTGTCGCAATTAGGATTAGAATATGAGCAAATTTCATTGATTTCTCTTAAAGATTGGAAACTGAATGAATTAATCTCAAAATTCTTACTATTTAATTTTCATTCATTGAATAACTTGAATTTGCTTCAATTCGATGAATTTCTGGCGTATAGAACCGTAATAATAAACTATTACTAATAACTGATACAGAACTGAATGCCATCGCTGCAGCTGCAATCTCTGGTACAAGAGTTATTCCCAAAGGAAGGAATAAGACTCCTGCTGCTATTGGAATACCTATTATATTATAAATGAAAGCCCAAAATAAGTTTTGCTTTATTTTACTCAATGTTTTTCGACTAAGCTGGATAGAAGCAACAACGTCTCTCAAATCTTCCTTTATTAGGACAATATCTCCTGTATCTATAGCAATATCTGTTCCACTTCCCAAAGCAAATCCAATGTTAGCCTGTGCTAATGCAGGAGCGTCATTTATGCCATCCCCAACCATACCAACAAATTTATGCTCCTCCTGCATGCTTTTAATCACATCAGCCTTATTCTTTGGTAGAACATTTGCAATAACATTCGTAATGCCTACATTCGTAGCAATAACTTCAGCAGTGCGTCGATTATCCCCTGTAACAAGATTTACGTTGATTCCAAGTAGATCTAATGCTCTCATGGCCTCTTTGCTATATTTCTTCACTGGATCGGATATTCCAAGAACAGCAATAATTTCAGAGTCAATACCCACAATTACAGTTGTTTTGGCCTGATTTTCAAGTTCGTTAACATGGCTATTGATGAAACCAGTTTTTAGTTTCTGATCTTCAAATAAATTTAATTTTCCTGCAAGGATTTGTTTTCCAGCAATTATTGATCGAATCCCATAACCTGGAATAGCTTCAAATTCGCTTGGTTCCCAAAGATCAAGTTTCCTCTCTTTTGCGGTTTCTACAATCGCTTGAGCTAGAGGATGTTCAGAACCTAATTCTGCAGAGGCAATATATTGCAGAATTTCATCCTCAGATAATTGTGATGAGATCATTCGGATATCTGTTACTTGAGGATGTCCCTCTGTTATTGTTCCAGTTTTATCAAATACAATGGTATCCAATTTATGAGCTGACTCCAACGCTTCAGCACTTTTTATTAAAATACCCTTTTCAGCTCCTTTTCCAGTTCCTACCATTATAGCAGTTGGAGTAGCTAAACCTAAGGCACATGGACAAGCAATCACCAACACAGCAATCATTAATTTAAAAGAAAAAACAAATGGATCCGTACCTTGATTCTCTAGCAAAATTATAGGCAGCATACCAGTGGTAAAGCCTACATACCAGAAGAAAAATGTAAAGATTGAGATTATAATAACGCTGGGAACGAATACCCCAGCTACTTTATCCGCTAATCGCTGTATAGGAGCCTTTGAAGCCTGAGCATTCTCAACAAGTTGAATGATTTGCGCCAATGCTGTATCTGAACCCACTCTGGTAGCTTTGATTTTCAAAAGTCCATTTTTATTAATCGTAGCTCCTACTACTGAATTACCCTTCTCTTTCATAACTGGCATTGACTCTCCTGTTATCATAGATTCATCAACGGAAGAAATTCCTTCAAGAACTATTCCATCTGTTGGAATTTTCTCTCCTGGGCGTATGATTAAAATCATTCCAACTTCTACATCTTCTATTGGTATTTTAATTTCTCTATCATTTTGAATTATGGAAGCCTCTTTAGCCTGCAAGTCAATTAATTTTCTAATCGCTTGAGAGGTCTGTCCTTTTGCTCTAGCCTCTAAAAACTTACCTATGAGCAAAAATGTGATTAATAATGCCGCAGTTTCGAAAAAAACTGCGCCTTCTCGAAAAATGAAGAGGGTGAGTATTGAATACCAAAATGCTGCGTTTGTCCCTATAAATATCAAAACATCCATATTGAATTGTTTATGGCGTAATACTTTCACTGCACCATAATGGAACTGCCAACCGGACCCAAACATCACGGGAATTGTAAAGATCATTACAAGTAATTGTCGTGAATTTATTCCAGGAAGAATGTCGACTGGTATCAATAAAGGAAATCTAAAACCAATTGTATAGCCTAAACTATATATAAGGATTGGAATACTAAATAAAATAGCACTGATCAATCGAATCCGCTGAAGTCGAAATTCTTTCTTTCGTTGTTCTTTTTCTCTATCATCAACTTTATAACTTCGACTAATTTCTTTTGCATCGTAACCCACGTCTTTAATACTCTTAATTAGCTCATCAACTTTTATTTCAGCAGAATTATAGTTGATTTGAGCCTTTTCTGTTGCTAGGTTAACAGTAACATTCATAACTCCTTTTTTTGAATTGAGGGCCTTTTCAACTGTGTTAACGCAGCTCGCACACGACATACCAGAAATCCGTAGAACTACTTCACGCTTAGATTGATCTTCTACAGATAAGTCTAAAGCAGAATATCCAACTTTTTGGACTTGTTCAATGATGTTTTTTGTTGAAAGTAACTTGGAATCATAGATAATATGTGCAGTTTCAGTCATTAAATTAACTGATACTTCTTGAACTCCCCGTAAGTCTTTCAACCCCTTCTCTACCGTAGCTACACAACTGGCACACGTCATACCCCCGATTCGCAGATCTTTAGTTTTAAGTTCATCTAAATTATCTGGATTCGGGGTAATAACAGAATTTTCCATGTGTTCTTCTATCTCTGAATCATCAACTCTCAGACTGGGTAGATGTATCTCCATCGGTCTATTACAATGAGTGGGAAGATTTAAAACTCCACATGAACGCCCCATCCAACAAACTAGAGTCTTTATTCCCTCTATCTCCTCAATATGCATCGGTTTTTTGCAATGTGTTGGTATTTCTTGTTCCTTTTTACAAATGGGGCATACCAGTACTTCAGTCATTTTTAGTGCCTCTTACTCCTATAAATCTAGAAGTATTTCTTCAGGTTACTCTGTTAATTTCTCCTAAATCAGTTTTTGGTTAAAATATTCGTAAATATTAAAAAGTCTCTTAGAGCTAAAACAGGACAAGATTAAAAAAAATATGAGAGGGATTGGGGATAATCATCCCCTTTTGCAAAATCCTCAAATCGCTATCTGATCTTTTAGATTTTGGGCTGGTTTAATGTCTTCCCATGTAAAGTCTGGATCCTCTCGACCAAAATGGCCATAAGCTGCAGTTTTTGAGTAGATTGGTCTTTTTAAATTTAAATTCTTAATGATTAATCCAGGTCTAAAATCAAAATTCTGCTTTATTATTTTCACTATTTTCTTTTCAGGAATTTTATTTGTCCTTTTTGTATCCACATTAATGTTAAGTGGCTTAGATACCCCTATTGCATATGCAATTTGTAATTCACATTCATCTGCAAGACCTGCAGCGACCACATTCTTGGCAGCCCATCTAGCTGCGTATGAACCAGACCTATCTACTTTTGAAGGATCTTTTCCTGAAAAGCATCCCCCACCATGTGATCCAACTCCTCCATATGTGTCAACAATAATTTTTCGGCCTGTTAAACCGGTATCTCCATGAGGGCCTCCAATTACGAACCTTCCGGTTTCATTTACAAAATATTCAGTTTTATGATCCAAATATCTCTCTGGGATTACTTTTTTGATTACTTCCTCAATTATTTCTTCCTTAATCTCTGAATGATTTACCTCATCGGTATGCTGAGCAGCAATTACTATAACTGGAACCCGAGCAGGAGTACCATTAGAATACTCAACTGTAACTTGTGATTTACCATCAGGTCGCAACCATGAAATTTCTCTTTTCTTCCTCGCTTCAGCAAGTCTCATTGTTAATCCATGAGCTAATGAAATCGGGAGAGGCATTAAGGTTTTTGTTTCCCGACACGCATACCCAAACATTAAACCTTGATCTCCAGCCCCTTGTTCTTCTATACTCTGTCTTTCAACCCCCTGTGCAATATCAGGGCTCTGTTCATGAATAGCATTTAGTACAGCTACAGATTTATAATCAAATCCCATATCTGAATCTGTATACCCAATTTCTTTAATCTTATCTCTGACAACTTTTTGAATATCTACATATGTCTCGGTAGTAATTTCTCCACCAACTAAAGCCATGCCTGTCGTTAAATATGTCTCACAGGCTACATGAGCGTCTGGATCTTTAGCTATTATAGCATCAAGAATTGCATCAGATATCGCATCTGCCATTTTATCTGGATGTCCTTCTGTTACTGATTCAGAGCTAAAAATGTGTCGCATATTTTCATTCCTTCTTCAGTTTCAATTAATAACAGTTAATAGCCAGTAGAATGTTACTTTCATAGATGCAAAATAATTGAATAAGAGATGTAACATTCCTATCTTCTTGAAGACGTTCTCTGTTTGATTTTAAGTGAGTTCTGTTTTTACACTATACTATTGATCAATAGATTGCTCTGATTATTAATTTCTATTTTGTATGATTAGAACAACCACAGCGCCTTGAATGGGGCAAATGAGTAAATATTTCTGGAATCTTAGCTTTTAAGTTACCTAAATGATGTTTAAATATCTCAATCACTTCTTCTTGGCTTACAGTTTCTTGTAAACCAGCCGCGTAATTTGTTACAACAGCGATGACTCCATAACATATCCCAAGTTCCCGAGCTAATATTGCTTCAGATGAATTTGTCATTCCAACAACATCAGCACCTAAGAGTTGTAAAGCCTTAATTTCTGCTAAAGTTTCAAATCGAGGCCCACTACAGGTAAAATATGTTCCTGATGTAACTATTGGTGATTCACCAAGAACAGAAATTATGGTTTGACGAATTTCTGGACAATAAGGTTCTGTCATATCTAAATGTGTAACTCCTGAAACAGTAGACCCAGAAGGAAATCTCAATGAGAACTTCCCATCGAAATAAGTAAGGGGTCTTACGAAATCTATAAACTGATCAAGAACTACTAAATTTCCAGGAGAAAGATCATGTTTAAGACTTCCAACTGCACAGGTAGCGATAATTCGGGAAACGTTCAATTTATGAAGAGCGAAAAGATTTGCTTTATAATTTATCATATGAGGCGGAATAGAATGGTTTAATCCATGACGGGGGAGAAAATAAACGACATTTTCATTGAGAGTTTGGCGATAAAGGGTGATTGACTCCTTTTTAAATGGAGTTTCTACCTGGATCTTTGTTGGTGAGGAGAGAAAATCATAAAATCCTGATCCTCCAATTATTGCATATACAATGGAGGAAGATGAGTCCAAAAATTTCATCGTTTTCTCTTCTTAGCAGAGATAAAAGGAATTAATACTAATGTTAAAATTATCATTGATGGAAATTCAAATCCTGAGGTGTTTTGGGCATAATTCAGGGTACGAGGAATCTCAATTTTATCCACGACGATATCTTGATATAAATCAGTCATTGTTTGATTAAGTAGATCTGGATTGCCCCAATTCACTGGATAAAAAACGTTATCTTCGAAAGTATAGGTGAAAATTGCACCAGTAAACTCAGTTCCGTTAAGAACATTAAATAATGAAAGAATCGTTTGAGTATTATTCTTTACAATACTATAAACATTACTATATAAACCAGATCTGTTTGAATCGATTGTGATTATTGGTATATTTGTTGAACAGCCGTCAATTATTCCCAAGGTATTGTTATTCGGAACAGCACTAAAAATCAGGCCATAATCAGCAGATTCCAGCTCTTCACTGAGAGATCTTGCAGATGAATAATTAAACCAATTATTACCATTATCCACATAAGAAATCTGAATTTCGATATCGGATATTTCACGAAAAATCGCAGCTTGGAATCCAGCGATCAAAGCTGTTGATTTAGGATCTGAAAAATACGTGCCCACAAGAGCAATTTTTTCTGGAAATGGAGATATGAATGCGGTTGCTAGAGTACCAGCGATAAAACCTATCTCATTTTCACTAAAACTTACGAGAATAACGTTATCATATTTCGCACTATCTCCAAAATAGGAGGGGATCTCTCCAGCTAGATCATAGAACAAGAAAGTTGTGTCAGGATATAGATTTGGCAAGAATACTCGTGAACCACTACTTAAACTTCCAAAACCCCTACGAAGCTCATAACCCATCAAAACAATTAGATCATAATCATTGGTATCAAGGACATCAATAGCTAATATAGTTTGATTTGTAACCAGATTACGAAAGTAATACCCGGATTTATAAGGAAATCTATTGTAGAAAGTGTAATCTTCTAATATAAAAATTGAGAAATTAATATTAAAAGTTTCATTGACTACTGAAAAACCATTAATAATATCTTGTACAAAATCTTCATCGTAGAACTCCGAAGCGTCAACAATCAAAGCAATATTCTGGATATTAGCGCTTGAGGAACTACTTGTAGGATTAAAAGTGAAATAGCTAAGAACTAAGGACAGGAGAATAATATATTTTGTAGCATTATTACGCATAGATCGATCCCAGCTTGTAAAGTTGTGTAAGGTAAAGCATTTTTCTGGTTTATAAAAAGAATTTCTTTCATTATGATATTATGAATTCTAATTAGAATCCAATGATTTCTTAGAGGGGATTTTTCATTTAAAGCTCTTTATTAGTTTATCTACTCAGGGGATTTCATTTTATTCTGGATGCTTCCTTTAAAATCGACTTTAAATCAGTATTTCTCTATTAAGTTCGATGTTAAAGATCTTTAATAGACAAATAAGTGTCTAATATCGTCTTCTTTTGCTTTATCCCCTCTTAATATTAATTAATAGGATCGCTACGATCTTGATTTCTCAGATTATGGATAAATCTGGGATTTTCAAAAAAAGATTAGCTCTCCATTATGTAATTCGAAATATTTAAGTAACCCGCGCGGGGGTGAGATGGTATAGATTTAGCTCTTGATATTCTTGATATGCTTCTATGAGTTTAAAGTGAGTGAGTGTGAAAAATGGTTCATAAATTTACCAAAGCGGGAGCTCCTATATTTGGAGTAGGTTTTCTAATAATTCTATTGACTGGTATCATTGGTTTAGCTATTCCTCCATTTACACTAGGAACAGGTTGGATCGAACAAAATCAAACTGTGAGTGGATACTCGACGCTCGATGTCGTAGCTGTCACTCAGGTCTCACATCCTCTCTTCACAACAACAAGAGTCTCCATTGAGATCTCAGCAACCACGTATTTCGAATGCAATATTTCGTTAGTTTATGAATCAGTGGATGGATTGACCTCAGCTGTTATTCGAGGACCTTCATTTATTGCTGGAAATTTTGAATCAATTACTTATGATTTTAATTCTATGATTGGAAACTCTGCTTCATCCCGGGGATTCTCATTGCTAGTTCGATTAGAAAATAACTTGAACTCAGATATAACTGTTCTCCGGACACAAGCTTCCATCAGCTTTTCATTATTTACTTTTATTATTCCTGGGATTATCGCAGTAATTGGGTTAGTTTTAATAGTTCTGGGCTTTGTTAAAGGAAAAAGCGCGCCCTCTATAAAACAACCAAAACCAGTAGCTGGTTGGGAACCTACTTTGCAGTGGGGAGGTACTTCAGGAGGATCTACTTCTTCACGTAGACCAAAAATGGCGATTAAATCCACGGGAAAAGCCAAAGAACCCCAGAAGACAGTTGTTAAAAAAGCAGCTCCTAGTGGAGGTTCCCAAACAACGTGTAAATTTTGTGGAAAACAAGTACCTGCGAATGCGTTCTTTTGTCCCCACTGTTACGGAAAATTACGTTAAGCAGTTTGGGAAGCTTTTTTTCTAACCCAAATTATATGGAAAGAAGACAATATATCATATATTTCAATCTACTTTTAAATCTTGAATGCTTTTAGGTATCATTGCTGGTGTTAATTATGGTGCAAACTGTTGGAGTATTAACAGGTGGAGGAGACTGTCCTGGTCTAAATAGTGTAATTTATGGATTATTATTAAAATTATCCGAGGGAGGAGTCAAAGTAATTGGAATTGAAAAAGGATGGCAAGGATTTCTCGAGAATAAAACAAGAGAACTTAAAGTAACCGATCTTGATGACCTTCATACCATTGGAGGCACAATTCTCTATACATCAAGGACAAATCCTTATAAGGAAGCCAAAAAAGTAAAGGATTCTGCAGAAAGGCAAAAAAAGATAAAAGCAACTGCTGAATATATGACTTCAAAATTTGAGGAGTTAGGGATAGACGCTCTGTGTTGTATCGGTGGAGATGATACCTTGGGAGTTGCAGAAGCTATGTATGAATACGCAGGAGCAAAAGTTGTAGGAGTACCGAAAACTATTGACAATGATCTTTCAAGTACGGACTATACATTCGGATTTTGGTCCGCAGTCCAATTAGCGTCGAATTCTATAGACAATATCACCACTACAGCCCGTAGCCATCAAAGGATTTTTGTTGTTCAAATAATGGGAAGGGATGCTGGCTGGTTAACATTAATTAGCGGCATTTCAGCAGGAGCTGACATAATTTTAATACCAGAACACAAATTTGATCTAGAAAAGGAAGTTATTCAGGTTATTAAAGATCGTGCCCGCGTCGGTCGAAAATATCATATTATTGCTTGTAGTGAAGGAGCAATCCCAACCGAAGAATCGTTAAAACGTGATTTCAAGACAATAAAAAAAGAAGCTCTGGATCAACTTCCTAAAGATAACTTTGGCAATCCACTACTGGCAAAGTTAAATATGGCTGATATTATTGTGGAAGAAATTTCTGCACGAAACGATTTAGCGGAGCATTTGAAACAGTTTGATTCCGAATTTGAGGTCCGAGACGTAGTACTTGGTCATACTATGAGAGCTGGGACACCAAATTCATTTGATAGAATTCTTGGTCTTAGATTGGGAGTACAAGCAGCAAAATTAATCCTCGATGGAGTATTTGGAAAAATGGTCTGTTTGAATGGAGAAAAAATCGAATCAGTTTCTCTTTCTGAAGGAGCAAAGAAAAAAACAATTCCCCTTGATTCAGATTTTATAGAACTTGGTAGATTAATTACTAAAGTAAAATACCAACATTAAAATTTCAGTTCTCTGATAATAGAATTGGTGTGTACGATTCCAGCTATTGAAGGAAGCAACAGAATAGAAATTTCTGAATACCAGCCTATTTCTGACTGGATGCATTCGTGTGCTGATGTTCTATCTGTAAAGTCTTTTCTTATCCCTTTTGGGAAAAAAGATGTTTATATTATAATAATTCTGTTAGCAGTCTGGCTAATTAAGTTTTTAAATCCTTTGAAATATGAGAAATGGTCACCTGGGAATATAAAGAAAACAGGAAAAGCATTATCCAAAAAGTATCCATCATCTGAATCACTTTGGACCTTTATCAACAAGATTTTTACTCATCTGCAAGAATATGATTCTTTAAGTGGAATTTTGGAGACACCAATCCCAAATATACAAGGTGCTCTTGAGCAAGATTTTTTCGGTATTATCCTCCAAAATTCTATTCCATTAGACGAAAGAAAACGACTTGCAGTCAATTATACCACCTTTGACGCGTCAACTTATCTTGTAAGCCTAATAAGGCAAAAAGATAATTGGAAAATCATTGATCCTTTTTGTGGAACAGGTAGATTAATATCTGCGTACCTTGACATTCTGATTCCAACTAAATGCTTTCCAAGGATAACAATTAATGATATAGATCCAATATCCGTATTAATTGCGACATGTAGATTAGTTATCAGACTTTCTAGCCATGGAGTAGGGTTTGAACACCTAATAGCAACAATTGGAGATGCTTTTGATCCATCTAATGCGTTTTCTCTAGGTGCATATGATTTAGTTTTAATGAATCCCCCCTTCACACGGACTCATAGAATTGACAACGAGTTAAGGAATAAATTAATTGATATAGAAACAAGATATAAGAAATATCTACAAGGACAAATGGGTTTACATATCTATTCTTTTTTGCTTGCTGATTGCTTATTAGCTAATATGGGAACATTAGCTGCTATTTTACCAGCCTCAACTATTTACTCGGATTACTCGCAAAATATTCGTAGGTTAATTCTGAAAAAGTACTCGCTAGAAATCATTGGAGTCGCTAAGAATAATAAATCCTTTTCTGAAGGCAGTAATATCAGAGAAATATTTCTTCTTGGAACCAAAACGAACATCAAATCCTGCATCTCTTTTTTGAAGTTTCATGACTCATCTTCAACATCTATTTGGGGAATTTCTAGCCTCCTCAGGGTTGAATATGAGCATTTAAAATCTGAATGGAACTGGTTAGTCTACTTAACTAACCCATCATTATTTAAAATTCGCCAAAGGCTACTTAGTAATGAAACCATAAAATCTGGAAGGGACTTGAAATTAAAAATAATACGGGGAGTAGAAATGTACGGCCCGAATTTCTTTTTCCTTCCTAACAAAATATGGCGTATTAAGAGAGATTTAGTAACCAATGTTGTCATTCAGTCTAAATTTTCTGAATTAGAAGTCCCAAAATCATCTCTAGTTTCCTCATTAAGAAAACCAAGCAAATATATTGATAAAATATCATTGGATAAGATTGAGGATTATGCGATTTCACTTTCACCAAAAAATGTTAACGATCCATGGGTAAGACAATATGTTCAAGAAACAGCAGAGTTCGGTATAATAGCAAAGAAAAAATTTGGTGAAAATTGGATATCTCATATTTATTCCCAAATTCTTGTGAAGGAACCTCTGGGTCATGTTTTTCTAATTGATAAGCTGAGTGTTAGCACTAATGGCGTCTTGGGACATTTTACGGAAGCTAAAACAGTATGTTCGAAAAATTTCTACTTGATTAAGAATTTGACTTCAAATGAAGCAAAAATTATAGTTGCATGGCTAAATTCAAGCTGGTTTTTATTGTTATATCTTGCCATTCGTAGAGAGATAGCAGGATCTTATGGTCGTTTACAAATAAACGATTATATGAAAGAAAGATTATTCATTGATCCTTTTAAGGGAAATTTACAATTGAAAAAGCAAATAATTGCTGAATTTGATAAGCTTGCCTCAAATAAACAAGAGTCTATCAAAGTAGAACTCAATAAGAAATCCAAATATGACTTGGATGCTGCTATTGCTAGATTCTTAGGAATTTCAGATTCAAACATTAAAAATATGTTGAATTCCCTCTATTCTGCTTTAAATGCCTATTTAGAAGAACTAATCAAGCGAGATAACTCATGATCAACGTTTATTTTTCTTATTTGCTATTGCTAGTATAAATAGACAAGAAGATGATAGTAGAACAGAGGAGTGAGGAGTGATTTTATTTGAGAATCCACTGGTATAGTGAGTTGTTGAGGATGTAGTGGGGATTAATCCATGATTCCACTCATATAGTACTTTTTCAACAGCAGCAGAGGCATTTAGAAGGCCATATCCAAAAGTAGCATCTTTACCTAGCTCTCCTAAGTCCGTACTAGATTCGTGCAATATTAATCGGATTGTGTCTGGTGTCAAAGTTCGATTTAGAGAGAGCATCAATGCAATAGTACCCGAAACGAGTGGAGATGCAAAAGATGTCCCAGATCCTGTGGCATAAGACGTAGAACCAGGAATAATAGAATAAATATCTTTTCCAGGGGCGCAAATCTCATTCTCTTCCCCTTGATTAGAGAAATCTGCTATTTCTCTTGTTTCCGTAGTTGCAGAAACCGCTATTACCTCTGGATACTTACCAGGATATGTCACATGATCTCCATAATTGCCAGTAACACCTACGATAGTTACGCCATTGTCATAAGCATTTTTAATTGTATTATAGAATTCAGAGGGGGGTGTACCAAATGCTTCAATCGAAAGCTGAATAATTTGGGCCCCATTCTCGACTGAGTAGTTTATAGCGTTAGCAAACATCTCCCAATCGTCCCCGCTAAATGCATTATTATCATCCAAAAATCTTATAGCCATTAACTTTATATTTGGAGCTATTCCTACCATAAGATCATTATCATCATCCCCAGAGATGATTCCTGCTATAAATGTGCCATGAGGGTGGCCAGGACTAGGATTATTATCGCTTCCACGGAAATCCCATCCAATAATATCATCAATGAATCCATTTCTATCGTCATCAATACCATTCTCAGGAATTTCATCAAGATTAACCCATGACTGGTTTTCTAGATCAGGATGGGTAAAATCGATTCCACTATCTATTACTGCAAGAACAATTTCTGGGTCACCTTGGGTATAGTTCCATGCTTGGGGAGCTCCAACTTCAAAGAGAGGCCAATGATATTCAGTATCCAATGATTTTATCTCTTTATTAACTCCAGTAACCATAAGAATAATAATCATATATAGAACCAAACGAGAACTTAACCAAATATGTCTAGTCGACAGATTTCACCACCTCCAATTCAACAGGAACTCCAAGAGCCTTGGCTTTCCGCTTTATATTTGGAATACTATATTCAGGGTTACGTAGTCCAAAAATCATTTCCCAATCCGAGTGAGTACATGATTCTGACTCAATTCTCGCATTTTCATAGCAGAATGATCGAAAACTGTGATTAGCTGGATAATTGCACTTATAAGTCTTTACTGGACGAATTACATTAATATAATTCTTTAATGGAGTAACATCATTGACTGCACTAATGGGAATAGTCAACATTTCTGGGTACAACTCATTTAACTTTGATAATCGATGTTCTAACTCATTTTGAGTGATTAAATCTGTCTTATTCAAAATTAATACACGATTATTTGATAGAGTTAATTCACTCAATGTATCACAAGTAACCTTTAATTTCTTTACAACATAATCTACTGGTTCACTTCCATCAATTATCATAAAAATTATATCCGCTGCTAGAGCTTCTTCGAGAGTTGACTTAAAAGAGTCAATTAAAAATGTTGGAAGATCCTCAATGAATCCTACTGAATCAGTGATAAATATTTTAAGATCATCTAATTGAATACTTCGAATTCTTGTGTCTAAAGTCTCAAATAATCGAGGATCGACACTTGAAGCAAATGAATCTGTGAGAGTATTTAGAATAGTTGATTTTCCTGCAGAAGTATATCCCACTAGACTGATGTAAAGACTATTTTTATGGATCCTTTTTCGTACTCTTCTCCTCTCTTCCCGCTGTCGTTTAAGAAACAATAACTTTTTCCGTAAAATCGCTTCTTTTTTTGTTATACTGGCATCTAGAACATTTAAGGGATTTTCACCAGGTCCCCAAAATCCACTTCTCTCACTGTGCCAAGCTCCTTCGAGACCCAATCTATGCATAAGTCTTAAGCGGTCACGTGATCGTTGATACTTTAATTGAGCTAATTCAATTTGTAATTTGGATTCTTCGGTCATTGCACGATCTGCAAATATCTCTAATACTAAATCAAATTTATCAATTATCCTTATTTCAAATAGATTTTCTAAATTTACTCCTTGTTTTGGTGAGATGTGAGACCCAATCACTAGATTCAATGAGGACACATTATAATCTATTTCTAGTTGATTTTTGATTTCTTGTAACCTTTGAACTGAAAAGAAATAACTCAAATTATTTGTATCAATACTATATTCAGAAATCACCTGATATTGAGCTGAGTCTACAAGGGCTCGCATCTCTGAATTTAAAAATTGTTGATTGATCGTTGTAGGCAGAGGTAATAGTAATATACATTCCTTCAAAGAACTTGGGTTAATTTGGGAGTGTATACGAGTCACTATCATACCTCGGGTTTTTATAATGGATTATCTTTACATTTTACTCTATAATCGTCGTAGTTTTTAAAAATTTGGAAACTGGTCACGAAATACAAGGATTTAACATCCTAGTTCCTAAAAGAGGTTTTATCTACTAAATTCCCAAATCTTTAAAGAACAACGCTGCATTTATATATTAATTCACAATTGTAAAATTAGATAATTGAATTGATGGTTATGTCAAGTCAAAAGAAAAAGCGCTTCAAGAAGTTGGTACAACCTCAGGAAATTATTGTATGGTATATTCTGCCTGGTATTCGACGAGAAATCACCAATACTTTGATAAATAAATACAAATTTCCCCAGAAAGATATTGCTCAAAGATTTGGGTTAACTGAACCAGCAATTTCACAATATAAGAAGGGAGATAGAGGAAGTCTCGATTTTGAGCCTGAGATTGTTAAATTTATTGAAGAAGCAGCTCGTAGAATCGCGGAGGAAGATAAATACGCCCCCAGTGAAGTCCAAAGGGTACTGAAATTCATTCAACAGGGCGGATATCTTTGTAAATTCCATAAAAAATTTGGATTGGTTCATGAGGGATGCGAGATTTGTAAAGTGAGTATAGATCAATAATATTTCTCAGAGAATGTCACCATGTGATCCTTTTTTCCGGCAGGTATTCAAAAGAAGAAAAACTTCAGTTGAAGCTCTTTCTGATCTTTATTATTCTTAAATCTAGATCGGATCAGATAGATAAACAATTAAATTAGATTCCGAATTGATATTAGATTCATTTAAAAAATGAGTAAATCTCTAATTACAAGCAAGATGAGTAGTAAAGCAACTGGTGCATTAATTGACGGAGAAACAACACGATATCAAGGCAATACTCGTTCCCACAACGCATTGGGATCGAGAATGGTATAAACCTTTTCAGGAATTCAGACGAGAATTAGTTAAATTAATTGATTATTTGTTAGAGATCTTTAAACGCGATTCCAATTATTATTTCATGTTAGATGGTCAAACAATTATTCTAGAGGACTATTTAGAAGTTCGTCCAGAAAAGAAAGAAGAATTTCTAAATTTGATTCAAAGGGGCAAAATTGATATTGGACCATGGTATATACTACCTGACGAATGGCTTGTCACTGGAGAAAGCCTTATTAGAAATCTAGAATATAGTATAGACTTAGCTTCTCAACATAATCTTCCTTTAATGCCCATTGCATATCTTCCTGATATGTTCGGCCATTCAAGTGCTATTCCACAGCTCTTACACGATATAACAGATTTAAAAACAGCTGTTGTTTGGCGAGGGGTAGGCCCTGAAATCTCTACTGTTGCATTTAATTGGAGAGGATATAAAGAGAGTTCTACGTCAATTTTTACAATTTATTTACCATTTGGTTATGGTAATGCTGCTAACTTAGCTAAAAGGAAGGAGCAATTACAAACAGAAATTCAGGATAGAATAAATGCATTACGACCATTTTCTCCTGTGCCTATCTTTTTACTAATGAATGGCACAGACCATACGTTCCCACAACCAGTCGTGAAGAAGCTAATCCCTGAAATAGAAATAGGAGGAGACCTGAAAATCGCACCATTAACTGAATATGTTAAGGAACTTCAAGTTCTCCTCGAAACTCGAAAAACAAACATCCCTGAATTTATTGGTGAATTTCGATCATCCTACAGAGCCCCTTTATTACAAGATACTTATAGCGCTAGGATGTGGATTAAGCAAGAAGCACAAGAAGTGAATGATCTACTGATACATTATGCTGAACCTCTTAATACGTATAGCGGGATTATTGGTAGAAATTATCCCACAGGAGTCTTTCAAACTGCTTGGAAGTGGTATCTTAGAAATCTTCCTCACGATTCCATTTGTGGTTGTTCTGTTGATGATACCCACGATGATATGAAGACGAGATTTACTTGGGCAAAACAAATCGCTAAAGGTTTGATAGAAGATGCTTTTGGACCATTAACCCATAGTACTATCATTCAAGCTCCTAATTCGATAATAGTATTTAATCCTACGAACTTCTCGGGTTTAATCTATACTGAGATGTCTGTTATTGAAGAATTTCTGGTAAGATCTATCAAGGATGAAAAAGGAAATCAATATCCCTTACAAGTCCTTTCTAAATCAGATGAAATTATTTATGAGGCAAATATCAAACCTTTTGTTTTTAAAACATTAATAAAACAAGTTAAAGGCACAGAAATTTTAGGATTAGGTTATCATATTAACAAGATGACATATGCAGTCACAGAGGATAAAATACTTGATCTTGTCCTAGAATGTAGTAGAACACCATCTCAGGAAGTGGAATCACTCAAAGAAAAGCAAGAATTAATTACAACCATAGAAGAAGCAGGAATCAAAAAAATCCACGTATTAATAAAAAAAGGAGGAGAACAGCGATTTGCATCTGTTATCCCACTAGCACCTTGGAGTATTACCATTTTTAATACAAGTGAAAAAACAGCATTGAGTATTAAAGAAAATTCTCTAATAGTTACTAAGAACCATCTAGATAATCAATTTTACTCTATAACGCTTAATAAAGATGGATCTTTCAATTTACTCCATAAAGAAACAGGAATAAGTTATTTCAATCAACATCAGTTCGAAGACTGGGGAGATAAAGGAGATGAATATACATTTGGAAGAATTCAACCAGTTATTACAGAAACCAAAGTTAAAAATCAAGAGGTTAGTCAATCTGGTCCACTTGTGGGGGAACTAAAACGTGAAATGACACTGGAGATTCCTGCAGAACTATCTAGTGATCGAAAAAAGCGAGTAGGAAAGGAAATCATTAAGATAATTTCCATAATACGAATATATAAAGATCTTCCTCAAGTAGACTTTATTACGAGATTCAAAAATACAGCTAAAGATCATAGATTACGAGTAATTTTCCCGTTTCCCCAAAAAACTATGGAAATACATACCAGTACGCATTTTGGGGTAATAAAACGAGAAACAAACCTACCAGATCCAGAAGGCTATATGGAAAAACCTTCACTAATACAGCCGCAGAAAAGATTCATTCGTATCGAAGGAGAAGACAAATCTTTTGCTTTTACTCTTGTGAATAAAGGATTGCCAGAGATTGAAATTGTTGATCAGGGTAGAGTAGCTTTGACTCTACTTCGATCAGTGGGATTTCTATCGAGAGATGATTATGAGGAACGGCCAGTCCACGCAGGTCCTTTCTTGGCAACTCCAGGTGCGCAAGAATTAAAGAGTTACGAATTTCATTACAGTTTAATCCCCCATTCACCAAAAGAGTCTATTAATTGGAGCTCAAAGCAGGCTGAAGCTTGTGTTCTTAAACCATATACCAAACAAATATACCTAGATCCCACTAAGAAGGAACAAATTAAACCTATTATAAAAATTAATGATTCAAGTATTCAAATTTCATCCATTCGTCAGAGGAAAGGGACTCCATTGATTACTCTCTACAATTTATCTCCAAAACGGATTTCTACTCGAGCGATTATTCATTCTGAGTTTAAAATCATTAATATTCTTACGATTGAAGGTAGAATAAAGAAATCCCAACCTGTGGATAACCAAAATGCAATTCTTTCCTTTGAACCTCATGAAATTATGATAATAAGTTGCCAGCGTTAAAATTGATACTTAACACTTTTCGCAATCAAAAATTAAAACATAATTTATTCAGTTAAATCTGCGATTCATCTTTTTTTTCTTCTTTTTCAGATACAATATCTTGCATCTATGCAATAAAATGGAAAAGCCAGTATAGTATTGGGGAGGATAAAAAATGAGGGAAAAGCTGTTCTTTAAACCTCGAATAACGATAGAAGACCTCATATTTTCTCACTTGATATGCTCGGGATATACTCTAAGATAACATTCTTTATATATATACACATGATTTAATATATCAATATTATATTGCGGATATATTATCTACGTCAATTTTATAAAGGTATAAAATAATGTGTTTTTCAACTGATTTTGGAGATAGCCATTATGTTTACTGAGAAATGCAGTGAGTGTGGGAGTAAAGCTATGTTGTACGATGATGCTCGTGGGGAAATCATATGTGAAAACTGTGGGTTAGTAGCAAATAGTGTAATTTTTAGTCGCGAACCAGAATGGCGTGCTTATAGTGTGGAAGAAGAAAAATCTAAAGTTCGTGTAGGCCTTCCCACTTCTCAGCTAAATAATTGTGAAATGAGAACGATTATAGGAGGCAGCAATCGTGACTCCTACGGCAAAACCCTCTCTAATGCGTCACAGGTGAAATACGCCCGTCTTTCACAAATTGATGAACGAGTTCAAGACAAAACAACAAGAAATCTCAAGAGTGCACTAATCGAATTAAAACGTATTAGATCTCATCTTGGTTTAGCAGAAGATGTAAGCGAATCTGCTGTACTTCTTTATAAATTAGCACTGAAAGAAGATTTGATTAAAGGTCGCTCGGTCATAGGTATGATGAGTGCTGCTACTTATCTTGCGTGTCGAAAGAAAGGAACAGCAATTACGCTGAAAGATATGGCAGAAGTTGCCACGATTTCATCAAAAGAGCTCGGACGATGTATTCGTACTTTCTTGAAACATATTAATGTAAATAGTAATACCCCAGACCCTATTACATTGATTAATCGTCTGGGAGAAAATCTAGGACTTACTATGTATACTAGAAAGGTAGCAATTGACATCTTAAGTGAAGCGCGAGAAAAACGCCTTACCACTGGGAAGATTCCTATGTCTCTTGCAGCTGCTGCAATCTACATTGCCTCGATACAAACAGGAGAAAGGAGAACGCAACAGCAAATCGCTGTTCCTGCACGAACTACACCTGTTACAATACGAAACCGATTCAAAGAGCTTGCTAAAGGACTGGGATTAGAAAATTTTGAGGTAAAACGGGGAGCAGCTGCTAAACCAGTAGTAATTAAAAACCCTACATCTTGGGTTCGACAACAACGACAAGCTGCTAGTTCGTCTTAACCGAAACATTTAGACCAAGGAGGAGGGATGGTTTATCTCTATTGAAGATAAATATTCATTTAATTGTCCTGAGTTAGAGACTCTACAAGAATCTCGATATCAAGTACAAAAAACTGTGAATCATTAATAAACTCCTTAATGTTTATTGCTAATAAGGAACGAAGACCATAATTTCCATACGCAACTTTCAACAAGTCTAAAGCTCTTCTCAAGCGTCGTGAAAATTGATATTTCTCAGGAATAATACCAGTATCCTCAAGATGACTCAGATCAGCCATCCTTTGTTCGTATGCTGCAATAGGGAGGAAAAAGCTGGATTCTTCGAGATGTCCATGAAATGGGGTGTCTGTAGTTTTTTCGACGCTTTCCATAAGAGCGTCAGTTGCAACTATCATACAAAGAACTATAAGTTTAATTGCAAATAATTTATCTATAGTAGAGGTTGCATTAACATAGGTACGAATTGAGCTATTTAGATAACTATATGCTTCCTCGAATGCACTTGTCAAGATTTAAACTCCATTACAAGTACTTATTTACGTTTAATGCTTGGTAAATTGTCTAAATGAAAAGTAAAATTCATTAAATTCTTCTTTATATTCTTGAGTAAATTGAGATTTTTTATTGTTCTAACTAGATAAAAATATCTACTGATTTATCAGCAATCATATTATCCCCAATATCTAAAAAATTCTATAATGGGATCATTCTCCAATAATAGTAATATGTAACCCTCTTCGACGAGGACGGGTATCTAATTCCATAAATGCTACTTGTTGCCATGTTCCATGAATCAATTTTCCCTGTGTTATTGGTACAGTTAAAGAGGGACCGATAATTGATGCTCGTACATGAGAATGACCATTGTCATCATGCCAAGTTTTCTCATGTTCATATTTTATGCTACTTTTCGGAATCGTACGTTCTAAATATGCAGGAATATCTTTTAACAATCCTGGTTCATATTCCAAAGTTAAAATACCTCCAGTCGATCCTACATTAAAAATTGTGGCTATGCCATTCTTGATGCCGGATTTATCAACTTCTTGTTGTATGTTAGTTGTAATATTCACAATTTCTGTCTCAAAAGTCTCTTTTAATTGAATTTTAGATTGATAAACTGTCATATCGCTCACCTTTGTATGAAATCCATTAAACAACTTTCTATTTCTACTTCCCTGAAATATCATTACATCAGTGTTTTAACAAAATAATTTTAAACTTATAATTTAATTCCAATCCAAAAATATCGGTTATTAGCAAAGCTAAATCTATTTTAGTTCTATTAAAAACTTCAAATCTGCAAAATGTTTCAACAGGTTTTATTAACCTTTTCCCCTTTGTTTTTCTAGTCGAGAACCAAGTGCTCCTAATTTGAAAGCCATTATAAGACCAATCAAGTACCCAAGTGTCAATATAATATCGAAATGTGGTAAGAGGTTGAAAATTCTCTATCTTCTGGGATGAAAAATGAACTATATATAAAGTAATACCAGAATAATCCCGTTGGAGTTCTATTGTTACCCCTAACCCATTTTTATCAATTTCTAACCTTTTTTTGCCTCCTATCCCAAGAAAAAATTCAGGAACGCTTGAATCAATATTGTAACTCCTCTTTTTATCTACTACTCTTGATATCTCAAATGGCTGAAAATTCGGTAGATTCAATATTCTTCTTTTTGTTTCGTTGATAGACATCAAGCCAATGTCAATACCTATCCATTTTCGTTTTAACTTTTCTGATACAGCTAATGTAGTACCAGATCCACTAAAAAAGTCAGCTATTATATCTCCAGGATCAGTTGATATCTCAATAAGTCTCTTGAGTAGTACTTCTGAATTCTCTGTTGGATAGAGACTTTTTTTCACTTTTTCATATCCAGTAATGTCAATCCATAGATTATCATTATGTAATTCTCTTTCAGCGATATCTTGAGCATTTTTATGTCTTTTAGTAATTTTTCTCAAATCTAATACTGCATCTTTAGACTTACGATAGATAAATAGAGAATCAGTATGAACAATTAAATGATTTTGATGGTACTCTTGTTTCTTTGAGAGGTTTTTCTTCATTCTCCTAACAAATAACTCAATGACAAAATTTTCTACCCCAAACACCTCATCAAGAACTAATTTGGCATAATGCCCGAAATGATAGTCATATCTAACAAATATATGCCCATCATTCGCTAAGAGCTCTTTCATTTTATCCAATCTTACTTTGAACCATTTTTTAAAAAATTGAATCGGTTCTGTAGAGTTAATTGTATTTTGATATGCAAATTTTTCGATTAAGTGATGACTCTCAGGTGTAATTGGAATTGTGATAATCTCATTAATCCCAGTAAAATATGGAGGATCGATATATATCAACTTAATTCTATCATTAAAAAGTTTCTTAATCAAAGTTAAAGCAATAAAACAATCTCCTAATATTAGACTGTTAATCCATTTACCTTTAGATAAATCAACAGTTTCAGGATCCTGAGAGCTATATAACTCATGGATTGACAAAGTAGGATTTTCTATATCCTTTTCATCCGCGTTTATTTCATGGGGAGGGGAAGAAATCTTATGGTGGTGATTTGAAGAAGGGATAGAGAATGGATTATCTTGATATACTTCAAAAGTTAATCCTTTTCCTTTTAATTCATTGATTTCAGGTTTCAAATGAACTTCAGATGAGTAAATTTTCACCCAGGGATTTTTATTTGAATTTGCTAATATAATAGATGTATTTTCAGACGAGAAGATATTTAAATATTGATCACCTTCTTTTAAGACTAGATTGAAGAGTCTTTTATATAGAAATTTCGAATTGCATATCATATTTCCTTGGGTGTCAAAAGAGTCAATATCTAACCAATTAGTATCGATGATCTGTCCTCTTTTCTCTTTTACCCAGTATTCAGGGTTTCCACTAGAATTGAAACGGATTAATCCTTCTTGGCAGAACTTCAGAATTGTCTCCTGTTTTAACTTCCAGTGTGTTCCAGGTGGAGGTGCAATCTCAATCTTCTTTCCATCTCTTACAAATATTTTTGCTGATCCTTGACCTTTTGAAACAAAAGAATGCCAATATCCTCCACTTAACCTGTCATTATATACAGGATTGACTCTTTGATTACTTGGATTCCCATATAGTAATATATAATCTGTTCTTTCAAAGATTTGTCTATTTGAGTCATGTGATAACTGATATGGTGAATCGAGTAGAATTTCATTTAGGAATGTGCTAATACCTAGAACCTTGTCCAAAATCGATTTAATTTTAAATTTAAGTGTACCATTGATTAAAATAGCGATAAATCCAAAATTTTTAAGGTTCTGCTTCAAATAAGAGAGATTTTCTTCAAAATCAAATAAAAATAAATCTATATTTTCCATCAACCTAAAGTTTGGAGGATTATTGGCTTCAATACGAGATTCTATGATAAGATTTGGAGTTGGAAAAAATATGAATCGATAATCCCAAAGTATTAACTTGAAGTTAAATTTTTTCATCTCAGTAAGAAACGCGAAAGCAGAATTCAATGGTTGACAAATTAATAAATTATGACTGTTCATTACTCATTACTAATCCGTTGAACTAAAATTTAAAGCTGACCAATAATTAAATATGAGTCTTAAATTTCCAGAAGTTCTTAACAGGAGTTCTAATTCGTAAACTGTCACAAGATCAGAGTGTTCGCGTATTTTTGTAATTAGCTCTCCAATAGATGGCAAATTTATCTCAAAACTTCCCTTTATCAGCTTAGGTTGCTGATTATATGTTAAAGAATGATCAATATTCTCAAAACCTCCAGAGAGAGTATCAAGATCTTTCAGAATTTTAATCACCAGATGTCGTTCATTCTGATCATCAATTCGATGATGAGTACCCCGCCATTTTGTACGATTTCCAACACCTCGTTCTCCACCTGCTGGTAAAAGTATCATATTTGATCCCGTAACTCTCCAACGGGAAGAATCACATCCCTCAACTAAACTCCGAATAAACGGGAGAATGCTTGGAGCACCCACTCCAAGAGCCCAAAGTTTCACTTTGTGAGTAAATGCTCTCTCTTTAAGTTTCTCACGAAAAACATCAAATATCAGAGAGAGTCTGGAAATGTGATCACCACCTTGTCTCATTAATGGAACAAGACGTCCAATAAATAACCAATCTAAATCATCCGTTATTCTCGATATCGAATCAATCAATTCAATTTTATTGAAAGGTACAACAGGCTCTATTTCTAAAGGATAAAGCTTCTTATAATTTTCAATAATTCTATCGTCAGGAAAATCTAAAGTAATTTTAAGAATATTTGGATCTTGTTTATTAATTTCCTCATATAATGCATATAAATCCTCTAACTGTATGGTAACAGCAGATTTCCGATTTAAAGCAGAAAATGCACCTGAATCACAAATAATGGAGCCATCCCATGCCAAAAGATCATGTATTCCCTTACTCTTTAACTTTTTATACGTCCTTGGGCTGGATAAGAAGTCAATGGCTGAAATCATCAAAGCATCAGGTTTTAGCGCCCAATCATATGTCCAAGGACGAAAATGTGCATTTACTGGGGTGCCTATTGCAAAGATCATCTAGAAATCCTCTAATGTAATTTCTTTTGCTGAATTGCTTCATTTGTTTTGATTTTTCAAAAAGGTGAGCAATTTTCTTTGAGCTATTCCTAAACCTTCCATTGGCTCTATAATTACTTTGGTATCTATAAAATCTTTCAATTTTTCCACACTGGACAAATATATCTTCCCCATGAGAATATATATCAATGAAAACTGCTCCTCTGAATTCCAAGTCTGAATTGAATTAATCACTTGATCTCTCAACTCATAAGCTCTTTTTTTTGACATTTTTTTGTCGTAAAATTCGATTTCCTGATTCTCTCTCAGAAATCCATATTTTGCTGATATAATACCCAAAAAAAAATCCTCAGACCATCTGCTTTCTCTCTTCGCTTTGTTTATTACCTGAAACATTGGCCCAATATACGCTTGAGAGGCCTTTAGTTTTCCTTGAGATAATTTTTCTGACTTCTTCTTTCCACAAGAAAGAATAATCAATACTTTATTTGAATTCATGGAAAATTATACCTCTTTAAGCTTTTTAGTAAGAATAAAATAACCATATATTGAATTATTTTTGAATTCTTAGGATTTTCCTGCAAATAAAAATCCAAATCAAAGAAATTAGGTTAGAATTAATTTTAACCAACTATTGTGAATAAAAATGAAGTTGTACTTAGGAATTGTTCCAGGACTGTATCCTTGGTTAGAAGAAGTCAAAATCATGGAAAAAATGAAAAAATTGGATGTCGGAATTATATTTTCTTTCTGGAATTTCAGAAAAAAGACATCTGAAATTATCCAGTCAGGTTTAAAGGAATTTTTTTCTTGGGATGGTTCGATTATTGTTGATTCAGGTGCTTATTCGGCTTTCAATTCTGGAGTTGAAATTTCTATCTCTAAATACGTTCAATTTCTCAAGAGAATTAATCTAGGTTCCGAAGATATAGTAGTTAATCTTGATTCAATTGGTAATCCGAGGAAATCTAAGAGGAATTGGGAGCTATTAAATCGAAAATTTGCTATGAATATTTTGCCTGTAGTACATTATCCGGATAATTTGAATTACTATAAATCCGAAAAATATATTGGGCTTGGAGGAGTCGTCCCGGCTTTAAAAATCAACCAGAAAGGTAGTGTATATGAAATTGCAGAGTGGTTGGGAATCTTAAAAAGCAGCTCAGACTGCTTTTTCCATGGATTTGGAATAGGTAGCCCATATCATCAAATTGCTTTTCTTAACCACCTTTATTCCATTGACTGGATTGGATGGAGGAGAAATGCAGCTATGTGTTCCTGTTATACACCCGAAGGATCTGTTTATATTCATGAAGCGCTCTATAAAAAGAAATTTGGAAAGGGTTTGAATCAGAGATTATTTGAATGTTACTCACCTCCATTTATTGAGAATTATGAGCAATTGACATTAAGGGGAACTTTAGGATGGAAAAATAGAGCATTGTGGAACGTATGGTGGTTTTTAAATGCTCAGGAATTTAAAGAAAAAGTTGAAAATTCGACTTATGTAAAAAGACTTCAAAAGCTTATTAATTCTTAATATTCTTTGGTGCTACATTAATGGATCTATCAAAGATTGGTAACTCAAGCTCATTGTCTAAACGAGAACTTCTCATTCTAGGGAATAGTTTATACTAGATTGTTGGAATAAAGATTTAGACGGAGCTTAAATCCCCATCCAAATTTTCCAAGTACTTTTTCATAGTTCACATCGAGAGTTGCATTTTTATTTACTTAACCAGAACTAGTAAAAATATATTTTTACTTCTTTTGAAAGCATTCTCGGAGTTCATCTAAGAGCTCTGGCTGATCCATAAGTGTACCAAATATATAAACGCGATCCATAAATTCAACGATATCTTGCCATTTTGTTATAATAGATATAGGCAAAAGATTATCAGGAGCAGTCACAGCTAATTTTTTAAGTGAATTTGTTTTTGCTGAATCCCATTTATCAAAAAATTTCTTAATACAGTCAACAGAAACAGTATTTTCTCCCTCAATCATCCGACTAATAAATATTCCAAACTGATTAGCCCATTCTTCTCCTTTTTTAGACATCCATTCTATGTTTTTTCTTTCAAAAATATGGGCAGAACGCATGTAAAGCTTCTCAGTAACTACACGTGTTTTTTTATCAGAGGAGGTTTTAATATTCACACTTTTCTCTGAAATTCTCTGTCCTCCATGTACAATTATCCCCATCTCTTCGAGTGTACTCAAATAACGATAAATTGTTTTATCAGATTTATTTGTTACCCCAAAGATAGTTATATATTTTTTATTTTCTGCTTTCCTTTTGGCTTCACCTTCATTTTTTGGTTGATTATATTTCTCAACAATCTCTTGTACAGTCATAGGTCCATTCCTAAGAATAGTCGCAATAGGAAAAAGGTTAGCATCTTCAATAACCTCTAGAATTGCTTCATCTTCAATTATTTTTAGTAAAATAGGCTCATAATCGAGAAGATCTCGAACTTCCTGTTCGGTAGAATCAGTATCATTTAACTTCATGTATCTTCACATTAAGATGCGTTCTTGACTTATAAATCGTTTTCGGCTGAAACGAACCTTTCGTCTCTATGGATAATCTTTTATATATTATAAGATTCATTCTCACATAATGAGAATCACTTTATAAAAATGGAAAAATGAGGATTCCAAGGATGAAAAGCATTGATCTTACAATAGTTCCGAAATTAATGAGCTTACCTCCTTCTTCAATTGAAATCTACTCTATTCTTCACAGAAAAGAATTAGAGTCAAATAACTTTTCCTCGTCTAAACAGATCGCCAATATCTCTAATTATTCTCCCCGAACTGTAAGATATGCCCTTAAGAAATTAAAAGCTGAGGATCTTGTCATAAAAATACATGATTTATATGATGCTCGGAGGTGCTATTGGATAATCAACCCAATGATAAAGGATCGTTTTATAACGCGTTAAAAAATTCTATTAAGTAACAAAGGTATTAAGAATATCCTTAAATTCCTAAATAATTCTCTCATATAACCCATTTCCTATCTTATTTAACTTTTATTTTATTATAGGCGGTTCCTATATGAATTTGAATTTAGAAATCCAGAAAATTGCTAAAATTTTAAACTCTTCTAGTTATCTTGTAATCTTTACGGGAGCTGGCATATCAACTGAATCAGGATTGCCAGATTATAGAGGACCAGAAGGTGTATGGACATTACGTGAGAAAGGGCTGAAACCTAAACCTCTAAAACAACCTATGGAACTAATCGAACCAAATACAGCTCATTTTGCAATCGTGGATCTTTACAAAATGGGTATTCTAAAATATCTCATATCCCAAAATGTTGATAATCTCCATTTAAAGTCAGGAATCCCGCAAGAACTTTTAGCTGAATTGCATGGTAATTTTGAACTTATGAAATGTATGGATTGTGATGAACGACTTCAAAAGGGAGAGATTGGGTGGGATGATCAAGAACATGGGAAAGGGTATCGAACTGAAAAAATAAAGGGGAATCAACCAAAATGTCCGTACTGTTCAGGTAGAATAATTTCTTCAGTTGTCAACTTCAATGATCCCATGCCTGAAAGAGAAATGGAACTTGCGAGAAGCCATGCAATTAGAAGTGATGTTATTCTTGCAATCGGGTCAACTTTGAGTGTTTTTCCTGCAGCAGAAATACCTGTTATTGCACAAAGATCAGGTGCACTTTTTATTATTGTTAATTCCGGCCCAACGGATCTAGATATGCTAGCAGATATCCGTATAGAAGCGAAAGCTGGAGAATTTTTGACATCTGTAGTTGATCATATTTCACAGCTTAAAGGAGGAAAGAGAGATGTTTAGAGGCTCGAAAATTTAGCAATTGTTTTTACCATTGGAAAAGTATTAATTTTATTTATGGAGGATTTTATATCTTCATTAGTCTTTAAACTATAGTAAGCTTCTTCTATCACTTCAATCTGATCTGAGAGAATAATAAAATTCCTATTTGAATCATAGTTCTCTTTGAAATTTTCCAGAATAACATCAAAATTTAATTCTTTTAAATTTTCTTGAATATAGAATGAAAATGGATACTTTGTTTCACTGAATCCCTTTTTATAACATAATTCTGAAAAATAGAACTCGAAAACAGCCAGCTCCGCTAACCTGTTAAAAAAAGCTAATAATTTAGTAATCCGAGCTGACTCAGATTCATTATGCAGTAAATTGAGAAATAAGAGATAATCAGCCAATATATGGAGATCATTACCTTTCAAATCAGGAATCGGGAAATATCCCAATGGTTCACTGAATAATTCGAGTTGTTTCCCTTTTCTTTTTCCCATCCAATAAAACCAGTAATATGCCAGTTTGGAATTTAAAATAAGTAGTAAAGTTTTAAGTTCATTTTTATCATTTTTTTCATTTAAAATATAATATACATCCTGTCCAGCAAACCAATCTAAAGAATTATAAGCAAATCTATTAAGATTACTTCTTTGGGGAGTAATAATCTTGGGAGATACAAACATAAATGGATCTCGGGGTCGATTTAAATAGGGGGGATTATCTAGAGAATCATTGAGGATTTCTTTAAACTGTTCAAGAAAATAACGTACTCTAGGTAAATGGACTATGTTTATGGTATTTCTGTTAAGATACTGAATCTTTCTTGAAGTATTGAATGCTGAATAATATCTTTTTATATCCGAATTTTTATAAAATGGTTTCAATATCGATTTTTCTATTTCTGACAAAGATTGAATATACTTTTCATCTTCAGGATGATTTACATCTAATATAAACACTCCAATGCCCTTTTTATCGGGGGATAAATTATAGCGGGATATTTGTCTTCCCGAAATTGTATTCATACCTGTAATAATACCCTCTTTAACGTAGAATCCTTTATTCTTCAATTTATAAGATTTGGAAATAATAAATTCGAGGATAATTCTGTATTTTCTAGGGATAAAATGAAAATATGGATCCCATCCATTAAAAAGTAACTCATTCTGCTTAAGTATGAATGTTTGTTGATCAGGGAGAGATTTAATCAATTCCTTAGTTTCTACAACATCATTAAAAACCGTGCATTCAAAGTTTTGTTCAGGGTTAATGCCTTTCTTAACGGTTAGAATATTAATATGAACCCCCTGTGCTGAATTAAAGACAGAATTTTGATTAAAATTAATATAACGAACAAAAGTTGTCTCAGAACTTAACCTAGATCTTAATAACGATGCTCCCGACGCTGTAATCCAGTAATTAGGAGCAATAAAAGTGCAATATCCATTTTCTGACAATAAATTAATACTTCTATGCAGGAAATAATACCAAAGATCTGCTTTCCCTTCATAGTATTCAGATAATGCCTTAGCATGTAAACGAAATAATTTTTTATTCCCACTCTCTCCTATATAAGGAGGATTGGTAAGAATCACTTGAAATTTACTATTTTGAATGAATACATCCTTAAATTCGTAAAACCAGTGAAATAAGGGGAAATCATTTTCCGAAATACTTTCAATACCAAATTGGCTTATATAATCTAAATTCAGTTGATTTAAGGAAGTATATGATACTTCACGATCATTGGGACAAGCTAGATATCCTAATAATGCATTCCCTTGCTTTAAATTGTGATTCATCTTTGCAAGTAGTGAAACTCTCATTTTGGAAGAAGAAAAGAATTTTACCATTATCATTAAGCATCTAATCTTTGCAATTTGTACAGCTATAAAATTAATGTCTACTCCATACAAATTGCGAGGGATTATTAGCTTATTAATCACTAAACACTTAAAAAAGTTATCATCTTCGATATTTCGGAAATTTTCAAGAACGAAGGTATCATTTTGAAGCTCGAGTTCTTGTATTAAAACCTCAATTAAGCCTTTGTCTCTGTAAAAGTTCCTGACGTGCTCATGGATCTCTAAAAGCTGGTATATAGCACTTATGAGGAACTGACCAGTTCCTAACGCCAGATCTAAGATTTTTAATGTCTTCAATATATGAATTGCCCAATTTGCCACATCTAGATCTAATTTCTCATAGAAATTAGATAAATTTATTAATTTAATATCAAATTTGATATTTAATTGGTCTATAAAATAGTTTTCAATCGTTAATTTTGACATATAATCCGTAAATTGCTTAGGCGTATAGTAGATACCAAATTTTTTCCTCAGATCTTGTTTAGATAACAAGAATTCGAATATTTTTCCCAAAATATATTCATTGACCGCTCCAAATGATGAATCTAAATACTCCAAAAGGTTAAATAAAGGAAGAGCCTCAATATTATTAATTTCTATATTTTGAGACAAAATCCCATCTGTTTTCTTTGATTTGGATATATAAAAACAACTTAATGGAAGATCTGCTTGTTTAAGAATATTAAATTCCTCTTTGGTAAAATAATTAGATGAATCTGCTATTAAAAAGAGCTTCTCAATAGAATCTATAAGAAAACAGGAAAAAGACATTAAATTTTGATTTGGATCATATTCTTCTAATTGTGACATAAGAAATAATTTCTTTATAACTCCGTTTTTTTCCATACTCCAAATCAAAAAAATTACTGACATAAAAAAGTCAATACATTGCACTTTCATCTTTATATCAGAAATATTTGATTCTTTGTTTACTAAGAAATCTCTAGTGTTACTGTATGTTTTGATAATCTGACTCAAAGTTTTAGTGTTGAAACGAGACATATATAATTTCTCATAACGATCGGATGTATTATTTTCTCCCTGATTCTAATCGTACAAGTGATTTATGGTTAAATCTTGTTTATCATAGACTAGAAAATATGAGCTCCCTTAGTATCATATTTAGAAAAACTCCCTTAAATAAAATGAATTAATGTGGGGAGAAACCTACATAAAATTTAGATTTACTCTATTTGAATAATGAAGCCATTTTGGCTACTTCAGCATGGATATTAGTTGATGGTATTTGTACATCTCCAGGTGTCCACGTTAAGAAATAGTAATTATTAGGCGCACGTACAATCACAACAATTCCAGCTCCACCGACATTGCGCGCAACGTAGTTACCACCATCCCAATCATTTACCATCGTTGAAAAACGGGTTCCTGCGATATTAACTCCGGGTTCACGATTCTGCCAAGCTTGAAGAACTGACGCACCATCAAATTGCCATTCAGGCTGATTTGTCCAGTAAACGCCACCATTAGGATCCAATATGGTCACGATTGATATGTAACCATTCTGAATTAAGGAATTCATAGTATCTTGATAACTCATTATTCCTACCTCTTCATCATCTCAATTAGAATTTGACTAACACGATTAATCAATTGCTATGTTTAAATGTTTGCTTATTCATATTTATATTGACATATTGATATACATTATTTAATAATATCATTGTAAGTATTTGTCACCTATAATAAACACAATTTCAATAAGGGTAATGATCTTCTTAAAAGCTTCAGCAATCTTCACATAGACATTGAGATTAGACAGAGTTATAATTCTGATTAAAGATATGGATTTATTATATCTAGAAACAATCTTATTTCTAGTTTCAGTATTATTTATTAGTTTGCGTTGGATATACGCTTTTTGCATAGGTGACACTTCCCCATGTCTGAGTACTCAGATTTAGGACAATATATTATGAAGCTATTCGATTCTCTTATCACAGAATCTAAACAAAAAATGAATGACACTCAAGAAGAATTTATCAGGGATTTAGGTCGGAAATATTCTGCTAGAAATAGTATTACTCTTATGTCAGCAGAGGGATTATTAAAAGAACTATTTGAACAAATTTATCGGATCAATCAAGACGTTATTAATCAATATTCAATCTCTATTGCCAAGCAAGTTAGAAATGTAAGTAAAAAACGGATAGAAGCACTAGAAACAGAATTCGTACAATTAAAAGAATGGGTAGAGAAACATAAAGGAGAACTGGATGGTTATCAAGCTCAGATCCGTTCATATGAGAATCGAACAAAGATATTAGAAAAAGAAAAAGAAACTACACTCGAGCAGTATGCTCAAATGACAAATATGGTGCAAAATCTACAAGCTAAACTCAGTAAAGTCCAAGAAGAGTGTCAAAACCAAATCAATCTTCTTAATACGGAATGGGAAAAGAAATTTAAGGAAAACCAAGATGAATGGGAAAGTTACGTTAAATTAAAGATTGCGGAACAAGAAATTCAATCCACCTCAGAAAACACTAGAGAAGCTGATGAATCTGGATAATTATCCTGATTTTAGCAACTATATATTCAAAACCTTAATAAACTTTAGCAAATGCTTCATTTCCTTTGCAATGTATTTTAATATAATCTCCAGGGTGAATTTTACTAGTAGCATACTTAGTACCTAGAACAGCAGCCACTTGAACGATTCCTGAAACTTCTGACCCCCTACTCACCCTTGTTCCGTGATCAGTTACAGCTCCTGCAACTTCATTGACAATATCTGACCAAGACCAATCTATACTGGGGCAGACTAAAATCCAATCTTTCTTGTCATTAACTTGGGATAACTGCTCGCGCGCATCACTTGGAGTTTCAGCGATAAGAGCATTCCCTTCGGAACTAAGTGTACTGTTAGCGGACCATCCTTTTAATATGAATTTGACTTTAGCGTCTTTATTCACTCTTTTTGTCTCCAAATAGTCTTAAAACTATTTATTTAATCCCTAATTGCATTAAATTATTGAAATCTTTGATAATCTTTTGGTAAACGGAAAATCTTAAGATAATTAATATTCTAGTTGCATTACTGTTGATATTAAATGGCTTTAAAGACTAATTCTGGCTTATTTCTGTGGTTTATGTTGTCATTATCTCTATTTGTAATTTTGTACAGTCCTTTGCAGCTGAGTTATGCTCTCGAAGTCACTCCTAATACTGTTGTAGAATTACAGGATGTTGTTGTTGTAAATTATACTTTATGGGTAAATAATGTAAGACAGGATGATCAGGAAGGAACAGTGTACGTTAATGACCCATCGGAACCAGTTCCAGGGAAAATAGTAGAGGAGTTTCCAGATATCAAAGTTCCTCCAAACATAGGATTTATGGAAGCTCTGGTAGGAATGAAAGCGGAAGATGAGGATAACGTCGTAGTTCCTCCAGAGAAAGGTTTTACAAACACAACTGATGTATTTTATGGTGAAGAATTATTTTATCAAATCAGATTATTAGAAATATTAAAAGATGCATCAAATCCACCGTTCACAATATTTGATCTCCCCTTTTTCATGCCTTTATTAATATTGGTTTTATTCATTATTGGAGTTATTATTTTCTTTCGTGTGCAACGATTTCGCAGTACTTATGACATATTAGGGTTGAAAACTAAATGTTATGTTTGTGATAAGTTAGCGGAAGTGAGATGTGGGAATCTTGGTTGTAATACCCCTTACTGCCGAGACTGCTTTAATATTAAAGGTTGCGAGGTCTGTGCTTCAAATAAAATGGTTCCAATAAAAAAATAAAACCTAGGAGATTATATTCAGTATTTTAAGGATAAACGAAAGAATTAAAGTTATGGTTGGATGAAATATATTATCAGCAAAATACCATGGAAGATCTTCAGAAAAATCAAAGATTCCCCACGCGATTGTTGGAAGAATGGGAAGGAAAATGATTTCAGATGGATAAGGATAATTAATAGCGAAAAGAAAAAACAATCCAACTAAATAAGTGCCAACTAATCCAGCAACAAAGCCCTCAATTGTTTTTTTCTCAGTCAGAGGGAGATTTATTTTACCCATACCTTTTCCTATTAAAGCTGCTAATGAATCCCCAATCACAGTAGCTACCAACGCTAGTTCAGCAATTTCCATTGAATATAAGGAAAAATTTACACCTAGTAATATCATTAGCCATATGAATGATGTTAAAATATAATTTGCAGGACCTTCATGCTCCGTATCTCGTGTAATATAATTAACCCATGTATTTGGATTAATCTTTAATCTATAAAATTCCATAGGAAGAAACCAAATACAGATAACTAAAAATAAAGCTAGTTGGATAAACCATAATTCAATTTGAAGCCAATGATAAGCAATCGGGATTATAAAGACCGACAGGTGAACCGCTTTACGACCTAATTCATTGAAGAAACCCATTTCATCTTTAGTACCACTGTTTTCTGTTTCCATTCTCACACCATATCATTCTTCGGACTTAATTGAAGGTTTCCCACGATAAAATTGAAATTTATGAAAATCGATTGGATTTATTATATGAAGTAAATACCGAAAAAGGTTTTCGGCCTTATTTTCTGCTTCACATACAAAAATATCAAGTGAGAGATAAGAATGCTCAGGCCAAGTATGGAGGTGGCAATGGCTTTCTGCAAGTATAGCTACTATTGACAAACCATATGGTGAGTACTTTTTTACAAAAATTTCCTCTAGATGTAGATCACTCTCTGCTATACCCGCTTCAAGGTATTTTCTCAATCTTTCTGCATCTTTTAATAGTTTTGAGTCAACGCCATAAAATTCAGCTATGATCTGATATCCTATAGTAGGCAATTCTTTAACTTTGGTTTCATCAAAGGTGTATATAGCATTAATTTCAGACTTTCTTTCTTTTCTGAGCATTTTGATCGGATTAGAATTTATAATGTATAGATTGGATGAATTACCAAGAATTGTAGCACCCATATAGTAATTAAAATCAGAAATGAATTGTTCTATGGAAAATCCTGTGCTAAGTAAATGTTGTTGACAAACCCAAGATTCCTGAGGAGATTTTGAACTAAAAGATATATATCCTCTACCGTAGCCAGGTATCTTCAGGAGTGAATGAGCTCGATCTATAAAGAGTTTAAAACCAGAGACTGTGTAAGGTGGATCAGTTTCGAATACATC
Organism: Candidatus Heimdallarchaeota archaeon; assembly: GCA_011364965.1. Classification (GTDB taxonomy): domain Archaea; phylum Asgardarchaeota; class Heimdallarchaeia; order Hodarchaeales; family Hodarchaeaceae; genus Hodarchaeum. The sequence goes on along the minus strand of RDOB01000002.1, from coordinate 31,172 downwards.
AAATCTATTCATCCATTTTTGTGGAAAATTACTTCTAATATCCCATAATTGGGTTTTTAATATTTTTTTCCGATCAAACTCCGAAGCAAACGATTCAATGAAATCTAATATTCGAATATCAATATCAATTACCAATATCTCTTTGGCACACTCAAGATAAGCGAGTGCAAGGGAAACTCCGTCATCATCACCCAGAAGTACTATTTTCTTACCTTCTACATCCCCATTTTTGAGCATTACAAGACTTCTTTTTATTACTGTCTCAGGAAGACTCCTAGATTGGTCATACTTATATTCAGGGGGAGGCCTTCGTTTAAGAAAATCAATCACTGGTGAAAAAAATTCCAAATATGAGGTCGCAATTTCCATGGAAGAACTAGGAATAAATTGCTCAAAAAAATCGATATTAAATTTTAACATTAATTCAGATTGTATCCAATCCAAACCTGTTTCAGAAAAAAGACTTTTGGTCTTCATGAAACCTGCTTTCAACAATTCTCCACGCACAGCTGATAAAACTGGAACTGGAATACATGTATAGCGAGCTAATAGTTTATTACTGATCTTCTTGTTTCTTCTACGATACAATTCCAAAATTACGCGATAAACTCCTCTGTCTCCTTCCTTGAGATTACTTTTCTCTGCGATACGAGAGAAAAAAGTTGAAGGTTCTCCATACATGAAATTCACTCATTACCATTCAAACAGAAAAAACTCCTACTAAAAATGCAATAGCGCCACACCAGAGTGCAGTACGAGTATAATGTCTTCCCTTTTTCCCTGCTTCAATAGAAGGATCACGATAAAGTAATATGACTGTATAAAGTAACAATGCAATCGTAATTAGCATAAAAACAAGATACAAGTAATTATTATGGAATTTGACAAATAAAGGAAACGGTGCTAATATAATAACAATGATGAAGAAAAATGAGGCTAGCTGAACAGCTCGTTTTGGTCCATATCGGACTGCAAATGTTTGGGAGTTAGTAATCTTATCACCCTCAATATCCATAATTCCTTTGATCAATTCCCGACCAGTTACTCCAAAAAAAGTTAACGCGGCCATAATTAATACAACTAATATTGTCTCTTCTTCCTGAGCTCCCATTGCGATTAAAGCAAGAATAAAGGGTGCAGTATCGCAGGTTGCTACGGTTAAATTCCCGATAAAACCCATATCCTTTGTCCACATACTATAAGAAATTGCTAATAAACTAATAACGGACACGCCGAATGTTACAAGGACATTATCCAAAAATAGGAGAAAAGATACTAATATACCCAAAACAATCATCGCTAAAGAGAGAAAGAGAACATTATTAGGATTTAAATCCGGATTCCTTACTAGTGGACGATCCATTCTCTTATTAATCCTATCTGCTTCAAAATCATGGTAATCATTAATCGCCATTGAGGCTCCCACAATTAGGAAGGGGATTATGAGACCAAATAACGCGAGTTGCCAATATTGAGGAATCACTGTAAAGATCGTTTGACCTTCCTCTTCAACAAGCACAACTATTATGCCAGTAGTTAATCCTGCTAATGCAGCCATTATCCCAAGTGGCAGACGTGTTAGATCATAAAAGTCATGTACAATCGTCTTTAACGACAACCGCAATTCACCCTCAGTTTAGCCGATATTAACGATCAACTTCACCCCTAATATAAGCTTCGACTTTCTCTCTCGCTTCGAAATCTGGTATTTGGACTGGGGGATGTTTGAAGGCATAACTAGACATTGAAATTAAAGGACCAGCGATTTTACGATCAATAGCTATTTTCAAAGCCCTTATAACATCTATCATTACGCCAGCTGAATTTGGCGAATCGATTACACTCAGTTTTACCTCAATTGTCACGGGTTGATTACCAAACTTATTTCCTTCTAGCAATAGATAGCAGATTTTACGATCTTCCAAGAATGGTACATAATCGGATGGACCAATTCGTGTGGGAACATCATGTGGTAATAAACTGGTAACTGCCTCTGTTTTGCTGATTCTTTTGGTCTTTAAACGAGATTCATATTTCATATTTTCAAAATCGGTATTCCCTCCAACATTTAGTTGATACGTTTTTTGAATCTCAATACCCCTATCTAACATCAATTTGGCCAAAACGCGGTGAAGAATTGTAGCACCAACTTGAGATTTAATATCATCTCCAGCGCATGGAAGTCCTTTCTCTTCAAACCGTTTGGGCCATTTTTTAGTTGGATCAGATACAATAAAAGTAGGCATGCCATTTGCAAAGGCAACTCCAGCCTCTAGGCATGCTTCAGCATATTTGATTGTTGCTTCTTCGCTTCCAACAGGAAGAAAGTTAACTAATACATCCGTTTTGGTATCTCTCAGAATTTGTGCTATATCTACCGATTTTATTTCATTATCATCATAACAATGAAAAGATTCACGCATATGAGGAGCCACGCCATCGAGAATCGGACCAGGATATACTAACGCGTCAATTTCAGGCACTTCAGAAAATTTAGGAGTACAATTCGGACTAACCCAAATCGCATCACTTATTTTTTTCCCGATTTTATCTTTGTTCACTTCAAATGCAGCAACAAACTCCAAATCCTTCACATGATAGTCTCCGAATTTTACATGCATAAGTCCGGGCACTGTTGCGTCATCTTTCTCATTGCGATAATAATGAACTCCTTGAACCAATGCAGCAGCACAGTTTCCTAATCCTGCAATTGCAACCCGAATTTTGTCCATTGTCATCAACCTATGATTAAATCTATTCAGAAACAAAACGTTAACTAGTGATATTAAACAGTTTCACCTACAATCCAAAAACTCCAAGGAATTCTCCAAACAGAAAAAAAAAGAACTAAAATATCTGTAAATTTCTTGATTTGGCTATTTTCATCCCAAATCTTGGAGGGTCTTTTCCAAGGTTCGAACAAAGTTCTTTAGGAAAGGTAGCACTTTATTCAAAAGAATTGGAGTAGTACGAATAATAATATATAAACTAGAAGAACCTCTTAGGTCATCTATATAAAAAACAGCATCTCCAGTATTTATAATTAAGGAATCAAGTATCTGATTCAGTGCAATTAATTGATTAAGAGTAGATTCAAACGACATGATAAGATAGGCATTGAGACTTTCTAATAATGTCTGCTCTTCACATTGAGTCCCAGTAGAATAGATTACGAGTCCATCAGAGTCGACAATGCTTATACAAGCTGCAATATCTATACCAGTAAAGGTTTGCTCGATTATCTCAATTACTTCATGGGCACTCATTAATTATTTTCATCCTTTGAGTAATTTAAATACTTAGGAAAGGTTAAAACTCCTCATCTCATCGCATGAAATAGCTTTTTCTTAGAGACCTTTTAACAAAAATTGTATTCTGTTCATAGATAATAAAGCTTCAGTTACAAACTCTCGCTTCTTTGAGTGAAATCCTCAAATATTTGAGAGTTGCATGCTTATTATAGAGAATTTTGAGACTCATTTCTAGATTATTTAAGTTGAAAAGGAATATAAAGACACTTATGCTAGCATTATTAGCTATTATCAATGGTATTTTCGTTCAGCTTTAGTATTGTTTCGATAAACGCAGCATTTAATAAAAATATACTCCAAAAAACATCTATTGCTATATCATAAAATCGGGAACGAATAAAAATTACCTTGAACTATTGTTTTGAGAAATTAAAGATCCTGATAGGTGCGTGAATAGAATTATTGAATATAAAGATGATGTATCTCTAGTTGTATGTGGCGCAGCTGGCCAAGGCATTGCTACTGTTGAAGAACTTTTAACAGCAATGCTTAGATTAGCTGGGTATAATTCATATTCAACCAGTGAATTTATGTCTAGAATTAGAGGGGGAACAAATTCGACACTCGTTCGGGTCAGCTCCAAAAGATCAAATGCCTTTGTGGATAAAATAGATATCCTTATCCCGCTTAGTCCAGATGCTATTAATCATTTGAAATTTAGAATAGGTGAAAGCACAACCATTCTAGGAGAGGAAAGAAATATTGATGTAAATCTCGTGAAAAATTCCCAGAATATCATCATGATTCCATTTACTGACCTCGCAAAGGAGATAGGAGGTAGTATCTATTCTAATATCATTGCAGTTGGAGTTCTAGCAGCATTCTTTGTAATTCCCAAAGATATTCTTATCCGACATCTTATGGAGAGATTTTCCTCTAAAGGAGAATCTGTTATACAAATGAATGTAAAAGCCGTAGAGAAAGGATATGAGCTTGGTAACGATCTCTATCAGTCTAATAAGATCAAGATTAATATTACTACAGAGGAAATTGTTAAAAATAATATATTTCTTAGTGGGACGCACTCTGTCGGATTAGGAGCAATTGCTGCTGGTTGTAATTTCCTATCATCATATCCAATGTCCCCCTCCACTGGAGTATTAGTTTTTTTGTCTCAAAAAGCTCAAGATTTTGATATTATTATAGATCAAGCTGAAGATGAAATTGCTGCTATTAATAAAGGTATAGGCGCGTGGTACGCTGGCGCTAGAGCAATGATTACAACCTCTGGAGGAGGTTTTGCATTAATGACTGAAGGCCTCTCTCTTGCTGGGATAATCGAATCCCCTATGGTTCTCCACATTGCTCAACGTCCAGGACCAGGTACAGGTTTGCCAACCCGTACTGGACAAGAAGATCTTACCCATGTGGTGAATGCTGCTCATGGAGAATTCGCCCGGATAGTTTTTGCACCAGGAACTCCCGAAGATGGATTTATACTCGCACATCAAGCTTTCAATCTAGCTGATGAATTTCAAGTTCCAGTTTTTATCCTTACTGATCAATATTTTTTAGATTCCCATTACTCAATACCAAATCTTGATTTATCAAATATTAAGAATAAGAAACACATAATTAAAACTGATCGCAACTATCAACGTTATAAGCTAACTGATACCGGGATCAGCCCTCGTGGCATTCCTGGGTATGGAGATGGTTTTGTTAATGCAGATAGTGATGAGCATGATGAAGATGGACATATTACAGAGGATGTACACTATCTTCGACCTCAAATGGTAGAGAAACGTCTCAATAAAAAGTTGAAATTGTTAAGAAAGGTCGCTTTCGAACCTGAACTAATCGGTGACAAAGACTACGAAATTTTAGTGGTAGGATGGGGTTCAAACTATAGTGTAATCAAGGAAGCTCTGGAAACTATTGATAGGAAGGATATTGCCTTCCTATTCTTTAAACAGGTTTATCCCTTAAATCCAAAAGTTGTTTCCCATCTACAAAAAGCTAAAATGACCATAAGTATAGAAAATAATGCAACTGCTCAATTTGCTAAATTGTTACATACCGAACTCAACTTTTCAGTTGATAAAACATTTCTCAAATTCAATGGTTTACCTTTTTCAGTAGAAGAAGTGAAGAAGTATTTGGAGGGTCTTAATTAAAGGAGGAATTATGTTGGATGTAAGTAATTTTGATATGCCAGCTGATACAGATATTGCTTGGTGTCCTGGGTGTGGAAATTTTAGTATTCTGAAAGTTGTAAAACAGGCTCTTACTGAACTTAATATCAAACCTGAAGAACTAGTTATAGCATCTGGAATCGGTCAGGCAGCTAAAACTCCTCATTATCTCAGAACCAACATTTTTAATGGATTACACGGACGTGCTATTGCTGCAGCGTTAGCAATTAAGGCAGTCAATCCAAGCTTGACAGTTATAGTGGAGAGTGGCGATGGATGCTCATTTGGAGAGGGGGGAAACCACTTCCTCCATAATATCCTCAGAAATCCCGATATTACTCATCTAGCTCACAATAATATGGTTTACGGATTAACCAAAGGGCAAGCTTCCCCAACGAGTCAATTTGGATTTATAACTCCAGTTCAAGTCCAAGGAGTTACTAATGAACCTTTTAATCCAGTAGCCTTAGCAATTGCACTTGATGCATCATTTGTTGCAAGAGTTTCGATTAGCGATCAAGAAAACGCTAAGATGATTATTAAAACGGCGATAGAGAATAAAGGTTATTCATTTGTAGATATTCTTCAACCTTGTGTTTCTTTCAATAAAATAAATACTTGGAAATGGTTCAAAGAAAATACATACTATCTTGAAGAAACTCATAACCCAAAAGATAAAGTTGAGGCATTCAAACGAGCAACAGAGAAAGGAAAACTTCCTTTAGGAGTATTTTACGTTAACTCGAAACCCACATTTGAGGATTATCTCCCTACGTATAAAACGAACAAAGATCCTCTTTTTATGAGGGAAGCCAATCTTTCTGGGTTGAAAAAACTCATAGATTCAATGCGGAAATAGTGTACATAGAAAGAACACTATTTCCTTTCCTTTTTCTTTTTTTCCTTTAATAAATAGATAAATATTTGAATAAATGAAGTGACAAAAACAAGGTAAACCATGTCAAACATCGCTCTAATCCCATATTTATTTCTTGTAATTCGAATTATCTTACTTGGATTTGAACGAATCTTCTTAAAACTTATGGGTTCAGTCTCCGATGAAGAAACTCCCATTGCAAGTACAATTGTGTTTTTTGGGATAGGTACATTGGCCTTATTTCCTTTCGCAATCGGTAATTATATTTCTACAAATAGTATAGTTGTTGCATTCATATCTAGCCTTTTCTATTCAGCAGCATTTTGGTTATACACGGCGTCCATTCAAAAAGGAGAAGTCAGTCTTGTTACTCCATTATATAATTTTAATATCATATTTTTATTCATATTCTCTGTCTTATTTCTTCAAGAAAGCATTGATTTTTTCAAAGTGATTGGAATTCTTTTGATTTTTATTGGATTATCATTCTTACAGGAATCTACTAATATCATTGACTCATTAGAAAACCTATTCAGAGATAAAGCTTGTCAGATGATGATAATCTCTTCATTACTTACAGCTATAGGTCGTATATTTGATGGATTTGCTATTGACTTTTCAACTCCCACTGTTTATTCGTTTTTCATCTACTTTTTTGTTACATTTAATTTAGCTTTAATTCTTACTTTTAAAGGAAGATTAAGTCTAACAAAAGAGATTGTACAAATGAAACCAAAAATTTCCATATCAGCTGGTCTGGTGAATGCATTCTCATATCTTGCTTTGCTTATTGCATTCACGGCAATTGATGTCTCCATAGCTGAACCTGTTAGCAGTTTGAATGTATTTATAGTTTTAATCCTAGCAAAGCTTGTCTTTCAAGAGAAAGTTAGACAGAGAGTGATTGCAGCTAGTTTCATTGTTATTGGTGTTTTTTTGATATTCTTACCAACAATACTATTAATTACTTGAATCGTAGTAAATTATGCTAGAAAGGTGTATTTCTTACCTTAAACTGAATTTATGATAAAAATAAGGAGCTTTGAACCATCTTCTGTTATAAGACAATCAAGTTTAATTTCATTGCTTGAATTTTCTCTTCACAAAACTTTTTGAAGCCTGAATATCTATTCAGTTAGTGCCAATGTCGAAAGTAAGAGTACAATTATTTGGCCGATTAGGAAAAAATTTAGGTTCAGAACTACTTATAGAGACTAAAAATAAGCAAACCTCTATCCGAGAAGTAATTGAAATTTTAATTCAAAGAGATCCCGGCTTGAAGGACTTTCTTCTTTCAAATGATGAACTGAGTCGCGGAACTATTTTGTTAATTAATGGACATGCTCTTGATAGGTCGAAAGCAGGATTAAATACTAAATTAAATGACACAGACAGAGTAATAATTGATTGTCTTGGATTTATTGAAATAGTGGGTGGAGGTTAGTTAACATAAGGAAGAATGGTATGATGGGAAAATATGTAGGAGAATCAATAATACGAAAAGATGCCCTTGAAAAAGTTAATGGAACAGCAACTTATGCTTTTGATATCGATAACATACCTAACCTATTAATAGGAAAATTTCTCACTTCCCCTTATGCACATGCACATATCCGCTCAATCGATATATCAAAAGCAGAAAAGATTAATGGAGTCGTAGCAATTGTAACAGGAAAAGATTGGCCAGTCCGTATAGGATTGTACGCTGGAGATCGTGATATTTTGGCAGTGGATAAAGTTGTCTGGGCTGGACAACCAGTTGTAGCAATATCCGCTGAATCATATGAGATTGCTGAAAAAGCATTGGAGCAAATTCAAATTGAATATGAACCTCTTCCTGCCATAATTGACCCTGTCAAAGCAAAATTATCAAATGATATTTTAGTACATGAAAAATTGGGAGAATATGAGCACTCGCCAGCCTTTAATCCTATCCCAGGAACTAATATTGCAAATCATTTCAAGCTTAGAAAAGGTAATATAGAAAAAGGGTTTAAGGAATCTGATAAAATCATAGAAAATACTTTTACTATGCCTCAAGTAGCTCATGCATACTTGGAACCTATTGTTGCAATTGGCCATTATAAACGGGATGGAAAAATCGAGATCTGGTCTTCTGCTCAGTCTCCTTTCACTGTTCGTTATCTCATGGGAATTACATTTGCAATTCCAACCTCTAATGTCACAGTACATGCTCCTTATTTAGGAGGAGGTTTTGGAGGAAAAGCAGGTTTGAATTATGAACCTTTAGCAGTTTTATTATCCAAAAATTCTAATTATCGGCCAGTGAAATTGCAACTGACACGAGAAGAGAATTTTAGAAGTGCTCCAATAAGAGTTGGTATGGTAGCTAAAATTAAAACTGGAGTTAAGGATAATGGACGAATCATTGCAGAGGAAATTGAATATATATGGGACTCTGGGGCATGTGCCGATTATGCAGTTAACGTTGGCCGAGCAGGGGGATATGTCTCCATTGGACCTTACGAAATAGATAATATAAAGTCTGATTCATATACACTATATACAAACAAACCCTATGCCACCGCTTTTAGAGGTTTTGGGCATATGGAACTGCATTGGGCTATTGAACGGCAACGAGATATTATCGCGAAAAATCTCGGAATGGATCCTATTGCACTTAGAAAGATTAACACTCTTAAAGCGGGGAAATCTTATACAGCAAACCAACATCGACTTAGAAAAGACGCTGGTAATGTTGACGAGTGCCTAGAAAAAGTGTGGAACGACTTAAAAACTCACTTTAAAGGAAAAATAGGTGATAAACCATGGTTATTCCGTGGGATTGGCGTTTCGTGCTTTATGAAAGGTCCAGCCCAACCTCCAAATAGTGCTTCTTCTGCTTATGTCAAATTTAATGAAGACGGAGGAATTTTTGTATCTGTGGGAACTTCAGAAATGGGACAAGGTACGATCACTAGCTTAGCCCAAATTGCAGCAGAAGAATTAAGCATTCCCATTGAAAAAGTATATATCAAAGGAGAGAGAGACACAGATAGAGACGCGTACACTTGGCAAACAGTAGGATCACGATCACTGTTTATGGATGGCAATGCTGTGAGGAACGCTTGTATTGACGCAAAACATCAAATTTTTGAAATAGCATCACAAGTTCTCCATACTCCTCCTTATGATTTAGTTTTAGAAAATGAATCCATTTATCCTAAAGGAGAACCTTGGAAAAATCTTAACTTAGTTGATGTTATAATGGGATATATGTTCACATCTGGCGAAGCGATAGGGGGACCCATAATGGGTCATGGTACATATATAGCTAAAATGACAATGCTTGATGCAGAAACAGGAGCTGGAAATCCAGCAATATTCGAAACATTTGGTTCACAAGGAGTAGAAGTAGAAATAAATGTTTTAACAGGAGAAATCAAAATTAAAAGACTAATTTCTGCTTTTGACATTGGAAAAGCAATTAATCCCCAACTATGTGAGTCTCAAATTTTAGGAGGAAGTATCATGGCATTATCTTTGGGATTGAATGAAAAACTCCAGTACGATGAAAAAGGACATCTATTGAATCCAAACTTCGTCGATTATGTGCTAACAAGAGCTGATGACCTCCCAGATGAATTTGAATTCTTTTTGGTGGAAAACCCTCAACTTGATGCTCCTTTCGGAGCACGTGGGATTGGAGAGCTTACAATGCTTGGTGTTCCTGCTGCTATTGGAAATGCCATAGCAAATGCGATAAATGTTGAAATATATGATACACCAATTACTTCAGAACGAATATGGTATGAAATCAAAAAGCAACGCCCTGAATTGCTGAAGTTGAAGGAAGAATTTTTACAGGAGGATTAGAAATGAATCAAATTTCTCATCTAACCTTACCAGAATTTAAAATTGTCACGCCAAGTACACTAAGAGAAGCGTTGTCTATACTAGATACCAATAATACGCGATCTAAATTACTTGCTGGAGGTACTGATCTTTTAGTTGATTTAAGAAATAGGACAATTAATCCAAATATTATAATTGACCTTAAAAACATCCCAGAGTTAAACGAATTGAAACAAAAAGGGGATATATTTGTAATCGGAGCCGCAGTGCCCATTGCTGATATTTTGAAATCTAAAGAAGTGAGAAAAAATTTTCATTCTTTATATACTGCGCTCAATGAAATGTGCGACGAAATATTAAGGTTTAGAGCCACAATAGGAGGAAATCTTGGCACTGCTTCTCCTGCAGCGGACACCGCAGGCCCATTACTAATTCATCGTGCAAGAATTATCGTTGCTTCTAAAAAAATATCAAGAGAAATCCCTATTCAAGAATTTTTTATAGGAGTAAAACAGAATTGCTTAATGCCTAATGAAATTATAACTGCAATCCATATCCCTATATCAACTGAGAATGAAAAATCAGTATTTTTAAAATTAAAAAGAAATTCCGAGGATCTAGCGTTAATAGGGGTGAGTGCAATAAATTATAATTCTCAAACTAAGCTAGCATTTACTGCAGTAGCTCCCATACCAATTTTGGTAGATATAACTGCTTATATTTCAGGAAATAAGCGCCCAAACGAAGAAAAATTCAAAGAAATATGGAAATTGGTAAAAAATGCAATATCACCGATTAATGATCTACGAGCGAGTAGAGAATATCGTTTGCATATGACGGAAATCCTAACACGCAAGGCACTTAAAGAGGTTTTACAAAAATGATCGTGAATGAATCCGAATCCCTCATTATAAATGTCAATAATATAGAACACAAAATATCTGTTAAACCTAATGAAACATTATTAGATGTTTTAAGACTAAAGTTAGGTATTAAATCAGTTAAAGCAGCTTGTTGGTCAGGGGACTGCGGAATCTGTACAGTACTAATAGATGGCAAACCGATGAAATCTTGCTTAGTTTTATCTCACGAAATTAGAAATAAATCAATAATGACTGTTGAAGGCCTTTTAGAAGATGAATTATTTCAAAAGTTACAAAATTCATTTGTTAAAAATGGCGCAATTCAATGTGGATTTTGCACTTCTGCATTCTTGCTTGTAGGTTATTATTTAATTAAAAATAAGAGAAATTTGGATCTGTTATCAATCAAAAAGGGGATAAATGGAATAATTTGTCGTTGTACGGGATATAAACAAATTATTGATAGTATTTATGAACTGAAATAATGATTGAGACCAATGAACACTGACAAACCGAAGCGTAAAAATCTATATACACCAGCAAATATTGCAGCTGCTGCGTTTAATATCCCTGTGATGGTTATTGCTGGCACAATTATTGGAGTTTTTCTTGCAAATGAGCAAGAATCGCCACTTTCTGAGATTATAATAATTTTTACTATTCTTCTATTCTTCATTATCTCCATACTTGAACTATATTATATAGCAAGAAACCCAGTTATCAAAAGCAAAAAAGAGAGTATTAGAGGTTATTATTTAAGACAAATAATCAAAGAAAATTCTGATTAGGTTAGTCTAGTTATAATTCTTTTTTATGCGCGAAAATGGGAAATAAGCAATTCAAGGGGATTTATGTGCCATCTTCCCCATTTCGCGGAATGGTAGTTCAACCACCGATTGCTAGGTATAATAAGAAAGCAATTACGAATCCGAATACACCAATCCCTTCAATGAAGGCTACAAATATGATTGTACGACCAAACATCTCTGGTCTTTCGGAAATAGCACCTATAGCGGCTGAGCTTGCAGTACCCAAGCCCACACCTGCGCCTAGTCCTGCAAGACCAATCGCTAATCCTGCACCTATACCTAAACCAGAAAGATTGTCGCTTTGAGTCACTTCCTGCGTACTTCCAGTACTAGCAGCTACAGTTGAAACCATTAAGGTCACCCAGATTATTATCATAACTAGAATGGCTAATACAAACTGTACTCTGATTATTTGCTTCATCTGTTTTGAATTCACTTGTGATACATCCATATCTAATTTGTTTTCTTTAATTATTCTTAAGTGATTTTTATTTTAATTTCTCATTATTTAAAGTAAATTAGTAAACTCCGAGCGAAATCAAGATCAATATCTTTAGCTTTCGCTCCGAAGATGATTCTAAGATTATCAATTTCTTGTATACGAAGTACCATATAAACTAAGAAGATACCTATATGAAAAGGATATCCAGCAGTTATCTCAAATAATGTTCTAATAAATGATTCTTGTTTTTTTTGATCTAATATCTCAATCGAATTTATATCCAAGTAATTTTTATACACAAAATTGGCAAGATCACTGTACACCGTTGAATTGAGGTATTCTAATACGTCCTGCAATGTATTTGTCGTTTCCATAAGATCCTCAATGCTACCAAGTCGAAAAGAGATTGGGATTAGTTGATTCAATATTTCACTCTGAGATAATTTTAGAACTACTCCTCGAAGGACGATATTCAAATTGAATAGATCAATTTCTGTACCAATTAGCTTTTTTCCTATTCTATAATCAGCTCCCTTTAATTTTAATAAACTCTTTTCCCACAAATGTTTATAAAATGCCTTATCCAACGTATCTTCTAAAATAAGGATATTTTTTTTGTTCTGATATTCAGGTAATGCATTTACAAGTGCATTGCGAATCCATGGAACACTTAGCATATTTATTGTTTCATCAATTCTTATGGTTCCCGATAAATTAATTAGTTCTGATTTTTCCTCTGCTGATGCAACAAAAATTTCCTCTATAGGTAATGGTTCCAGTTTCTTCATATCAATATTTCGTAAAATAACCTTTAAGCTAAAAATAAAATATTTTCTTAAATAGTCATTTATAAATGCGGTTGTTTCCTCTGGAATCTTTGTTTTAAGCAAAGAAATTTCTTCAAAGAAGTCAGATTTAATTTGATTCTCGAATAGAACGCTAAAATTGGCTTCTGTTGGTGAGAGCTTTTCACGAAGATGAGCATATAATGGAAAATTACCTAGATATGATAATCCTTCATTGATAGTACCTAAAAGCAATTTTTCGTAATCAGAAGCGGTTAATAATCGACTTCGACGAGCTTTAATTCGTGCATTAATATATGAGTAAGTTCTCGCTTCGGTCAATTGTCTAAACATATTCAAGTCGCCTAATGCTTTTAATTATATTATAGAGCCTAATATTTACCTCGAAAACATACGTAATTCATGAAAAGGATTAAATTTGAAACCAGAACCCACGTAATGCAGTTTTCCAAAGAATTCAACCCAACAAAGACGCAGAGATTGCAAGAAAGAGACTAATAATTCTAATCCAATGACAATCGGAGCTCCAATAATCATTCCTGGGATATAGGCAAGTAGAACCTCGAAACTTGTCATTCCAGGAGTAATTGAGCCAGCGAATAGTTGAATGAAAACTAAAGAAAGTGAGCCATGTACAATGTTATATGCAAATATTCGTGCAAAAGAAATGGTGTTTGAAATCATAGTGATCAAGTAATCTAGCCATTCAGACATTCCATCCATTCCAAGTCGAAAATGATAACCAGTTGTCATAATTAACGACACAATAAGGAAAAACATTGGATAACTGAATCCAAATATTCCAAATACAGGGATTCCAACGTTTCTTACCCAATCTAATCCTAATAAATGTCCGATCCAACTCTCAGCTGTTTTAATTTGTAAAGCTAAAAGATCAACTTGACCTGTTGTCTCTGAAATCCATTTCATTGGATCTGGACCAAACGAGAAAAGCAAAAGGATGAGGCATAAATAAAAAATGAAAAACATTCCAGGTAGGAATATTGCTTCACTCTTGTTATGTGACCAAACTTGAATAAATTGAAAAATCAAAGCAATTCCAATTGTAATAGCTCCGAGTACTATTGCTAGTTCAAGCAGCGCAAACTGACCTCCCTCAGCTTCAGGACTGAACCAAAGTGGATCTAATCCAGCTTCATGAGCATGACTCCCTCCTAAACCTCTATAACTTCCAAATAGAATACCAAAAATCATAGCGCTTATTCCTATTGTAACTAAAACTGGCCCTCCACGATCAAAATATGTCTGTAACTCCGCTAACATCGAATTTTTCGAATATTTCTTTGGATTTAACTTTAAACCATATAATCCAATCAAAAAAACAACTAATCCGTCAATAAAATCACCAAACATGATTCCAAAGAAAATTGGGATAAAAATGCTAAGAAATTTAGTTGGATCCCATTCATTGTATCCTGGTGTTCCGAATCCGTGAACCAAACCCTCGAAAGAACGTGAATATATATTATTACTGATTTTTGTCGGGAATTCTCCACTTTCAAGATCAGGAGAGTGAATTTTGAGTTGTAAGGAAGAATCAATTTTTCTTATCTCACGCTCAAATTGTTTCTCTTGATTTTTTGGAAGCCAAGCCCAAAAAGTAAGGAGATTATTCCTAAGTTGACTTTTCCTTATCAAATCAATACGTTTAAGTTCAATCCCTAATTGCTCTTCCATGGCAAAAAGTTGAACAATATTTTCATCAATAGATGATTGTATATTCGATTTTAACTTATCAATTTCCTCATTCAGATGTAATTTATCTCTAGATAGCTGTTCAAAGGCTTCAGATGGAGAACCTTTTAATTTTTCAGGAAAAATCACTTCTTCAAAATTAAGAGTACTTAGTAAACGGTTTAGAGCTCCCTTAAAACCTTTATCTACCCCAATTAAACAAAGAGATTGAAGTTTTTCATCACCAATTGTTTCAAATAAATAATTTCCCGCTGTTAGTTGATCAAGGGCCATCTCAAGCCGATAGACATGAATAATTTTGAGAAATCCTACTGTAGCGTAAAAATGAGTACCCTCTCCTATATCTTGTATATTTTGCAGATTAAGGGCCTTAATTTTATCTAATGCACCCAGAAGACCTTCAAAATAAATAAATTGCTCTCTATTTACTTTTAAACGTTCAAGATCCTGACTTAGATCCTTTGTTCGACTCAGTAAGTTTAGTGCATCCTTTATGAATTCTTCAAGTGTTGATTTTTCTAATGAAACTGATTTATCCCTAGGATAGTAGTTAAGTTCTTTTAATAACTGAATTAATTGAGCATATTCATAATGGACTTTATTAATCCTGTTTTCTAACTCTGTTGGAGCTGTAGGTTCGATCTTAGCTGTTTTAACAAGATCAATAAATTCCAACTCAAATTTCTCGCCAACTTTTTTTAGAAATTCCCTACTCTGGTCTTTTTGAAGAGTAATTTTTGCGATCTTCATTCTTTCAGGACGAAAGCGCAAATTCATGTCACTCCACTGTAGTCTTTGAAGAATTAAGCACTTATTTCACCAATAATTGAAAAGCTAATTTATCTATTTCTAGCGCGGTTGAGTAAAGCTATATTACGTACAAAGTATAGATACAAATATATTGTAAATCTCTTAGGAAATGTTAAGGATAGCTGAAGACTTCAGAATGCTAATTAAGAATTCATATTTAACGTTAGAACACATCTCTTAGGGCTTTATTAAGTGGAAATATGCATGAATACTCAAACTTTTAACTTAGAGGAATATATCTCAGAAAAAAGAAAACAATTCGCCAGTAAACGAAATCTTCCAGTTGAAGAGGTATTCAACACCCTTGAGAAAGAATCTCCATTATTTTCGATAAGTCGTCAGATCCATTTGTCTGAAGCAATCGAATATATATCTGGAGTCAAGGTACCTGTAGTATTACAGAGGTATCGTGGATTTCTGCTAAATTTAGAAACAGCTTTGATATATTTTTGCTTATTCACGAATTATTTTAACTATTTAGAAAACGAGAATGCAGAGATGGAAGTTAATCGGGGTTATATTGCTAATCAACAAATATTTGAGGTTATTAATAGAGAAAGGTTTCCTTGGAATTTAGTTAGGCCAGCGATAACACCACCACCTCTCGAGAGCGATCAAGTTTCTAATATCCGTCGATTTTTAGACGTACAAAAGAATATTGCTATAAAAATTGCTAAAAAAGTCGAAAAAATAGAATATAGTTCCCCTTCATTCTATGAGGACTTATTCACACCAGAAGAGATCAAGAAGTTAGGAATTACAGGCCCAATAACAAGAATCCAAGGTATACTACCCAAAAATCAAACAACATCTACAATTAACCCTCCAGCATCTAGATTTCTTAAATTCTCTTACACAACGGAGAATAATATGACAACCTTATTTAGAATTGCATATGCTGAATTGATTTTAGCATTGAATCAAGCTTCTGTTTTATTAGGGGAATTTAAACCAATCTATGATGCTGGTTTTTCAATTCCTCCAAAAATTGGAGAATGTACAAGTACATTTACCAATATTTTAGGGAATTGTCATTTAACTATCCAGATCTCAAATGACAACATAAAATATTTTAATATTGTTCCTCAACAAGTTTCAAATTACTCTGGAATGAAAGAACTTCTTTCGAGAGGACTAAATAACCGATTTTTATTATTATTCTATGATCCAGAACTTAGGATCAGCGCTGTGGAATGAGAATTGGCCGCTTTATCTCTTGAACTTCTAGCTTTTCTAATCATCCTTTTCTTATTACTAGTTTTAATAGCATTTAACATAAATCTGTATGTTAAGTATCGAAGTAGACATTTAGAATCATTAGATTCAGATATACAAATTTATCAAAAAGAATTAAATCAAATTGAAATGGATTTAAATTTAAAAGCTATCTCGTTTTCTCAGAAGGAATTGATCAGATCTTTATGTCCAACAGAGGCTATTATATCAACAGAAAGAAGACTAGTTCTGCTAAAAACGCGTTGTTTAGGAAATAAATGCTCAAAATGCTTAGATTATCTGTCTAGAAATTAATTTAAAAAAAATAGAAGGAAACTGGAATTTATTTCGAAATTCCAAGTTCTTTTTCTTTAGCAGCAATGTCGAGTTTGGTTTTCACGACAGTATCAGGGTTCAAACTCATTGAATCAATACCACACTCTACCAAAAATGTAGCAAACTCTGGAAAATCGCTTGGAGCTTGACCACAAATACCAATTTTCCGTCCAGTAGCTTTAGCGGTTTTGATGACAGATTCAACTAATCTTTTAACAGAAACATTACGTTCATCATATATATGAGCTACTAGTTCAGAATCACGATCTAATCCAAGTGCTAGCTGAGTAAGATCGTTACTTCCTATTGAAAAACCATCAAAGATTTCAGCAAAACCATCTGCTTGAATTACATTAGAGGGAATTTCAGCCATAACATAAATCTGGAATCCGTTCTCGCCTTGTTTTAAACCTGATTCCTTCATAATTTGGATAACTTTCTTGCCCTCTTCAACGGTTCTGCAAAAGGGTACCATGGCAATAACATTGATAAGGCCCATGTCATTACGAACCCGTTTTAATGCTTCACACTCCATTTGGAAAGCTGGTTTGAATTCTTCATCATAATATCGAGAAGCACCACGCCATCCAATCATGGGATTGGACTCGACAGGTTCATATATCCGTCCTCCAATCAGGTTTGCATATTCATTTGTCTTAAAGTCGGATAATCGAACAACAACATCATTTGGATAGAATCCTGCAGCAATTCTTCCTATGCCCATGGCAAGATTTTCAATGAAAAACTCTTTTTTGTTTTCATATGCAGCAGTTTTCTCATCGATTTTTCGGATTATATCTCGAATCTCTTGATCAGACTCAGCCTTGTTCTTCAATTCTTCATAATGATAAAGGGCCAAAGGATGAATGCCAATATAAGAATTGATTATGAATTCAAGTCTAGCTAACCCAACACCATCATTAGGGATCTGACCTTGATCAAAAGCCTTTTCTGGAATTCCAACATTCATCATTATTTTTGTACGGGTTTCAGGCATTTTATCAAGTTGGATCGTTTCAACCTCGAATGGCAGAATTCCTTCATAGATAATTCCTTCTTGTCCTTCAGAACAAGAAACTGTAACTTCTTGACGATCTTTGAGTTTTTCTGTAGCGTTTTCTGTTCCAATAATTGCTGGAATCCCTAGTTCACGGGATACGATCGCTGCATGACAAGTTCGACCTCCACGATTCGTAACAATCGCACTAGCAATTTTCATGATTGGTTCCCAGTCTGGATCAGTCATGTCTGTTACTAAAACTTCGCCTTTCTTGAATTCAGTGATCCTAGCGGAACTTTCAATAACATTTACTGCTCCTTGGCCAATTTTTGAACCAACTGCTTGTCCAGTAACCAAAATATTACTTTTCTCTTTTAAGACATAAGTTTCAATAATATTGGCTGTTTTCTGAGAGTGAACAGTTTCAGGACGGGCCTGCACAATATAGAGCTCACCATCACCTTCATAGTCACCATCACCATTTTTAGCCCATTCAATGTCCATCGGTTTACCATAGTGATCTTCGATTATAACAGCCCATCTTCCTAATTTGAGGATTTCATCATCAGTAATACAAAAATGTTGTCGCATCGATTCAGGAGTGTCAACAATTTTTGTAGGCCGGCGCTGATCAGAAGTATAAACCATCATAATTTCTTTGGAACCAAGTCGTTTTCCGACAATTGGGCGAGCCCCTTTCTCTAAAGTAGGTTTGAATACGTAAAATTCATCTGGATTTACTGCTCCTTGAACTACTGTTTCACCTAATCCATATGCGCCAGTAATAAATACAGCATCTTTAAATCCAGATTCAGTATCAATGGAGAAAATGACTCCAGAAGAAGCTGCATCTGATCGAACCATAACCTGTACGGCAATGGATAAATATACATCGAAATGACCAAAACCTTTGTCTTCTCGATAGCTGATAGCACGATCAGTAAAGAGACTTGCGAAACAAGAACGACATGCATCTAGAAGAGACTCCTCTCCTCGAATGTTCAGGTAAGTCTCCTGCTGTCCAGCAAAAGAAGCATCTGGAAGATCCTCAGCAGTTGCACTTGAACGTACTGCTACATCGATATCAGGACGATCCATATCTTTACACAATTTTCTATAAGCAACTCGAATTTCATCTTCAAGATCTAAAGGAAGTTTAGCATAACGGACTACTTGACGGACTTTTCGTCCACGTTCTTGGAGATTTTTAATATCATGGGTGTCTAAGCCCGCAAGGGCATTTTTTACATCATCCTCGATACCAGCATCTTTAAGAAGATGCCTATAAGCAACAGCAGTGATTGCAAATCCATTTGGGATCTTAACACCTTTCTCAGTTAAGAAGTGGTACATTTCACCTAATGAGGCATTCTTACCACCAACTAAAGGTACATCAGCGATCCTAAGCTCATCGAACCAGAGAATGTATCGGTCTTTTTTATTCTTAGTTTCGGACATAGTAGTACACACATACCAAAAATTTATCATAAATAAGGCACTAATAGACGATTTTATATTGAAAATCGGAGTTTTTCGCCATGTGGCCAATTTTTAATTGCGGTATAAAAGTGTAATTTTATACAATATTACAATCTCCACTGTTAAATGAAGCAATTATTCAGGGGAAAATTGGCTGGAATGTTTATGAATTTCATTTGATGCTTCATGTATTACTTAAATAGAAAATTAATTAACAATATATGTAGTTTCAAATCATTCAAACATTAGATCATTTGAAAATAAGAAAAAGGAATTATAAAACTATAATTGCCTGAAGTTTAGACCTGCATAACTTGCTTCATTGCCTAAATAATCCTCGATTCTTATCAATTGATTATACTTCGCTAATCTCTCAGATCGACAAGGAGCACCAGTTTTAATCTGTCCAGTCTTTAAACCTACAACTAGATCTGCAATAAAAGAGTCCTCGGTCTCTCCACTTCGGTGAGACACCATGACACCCCATTGGTTATCTTGGGATAATTTTGCAGCAGCAATACTTTCAGTCACTGATCCTATTTGGTTGACTTTTAGTAGAAGAGCATTACAAGCTTGTTTCTCAATTGCTGTTTGAATTCTTTTTACATTCGTTACAAGAAGATCATCACCCACAATTTGGATTTTTTTTCCATTTCGTAAGGTAAATGTCTGAAAAGTCGTCCAATCATCTTGGTCGAAGGCATCTTCGATTGAAATTATTGGATATTTCTCAATAAACTCCTCATACATCCCCATAAATTCCTTTGAATCAAGAGCTCTTCCATCAACGATATACTTTCCCTCACTATAAAATTCAGATGCTGCAGGATCGAGTGCAATTTTAAATTTTCCTGTATGCCCAGCTTCATCAATAGCAGCCATTAATAACTTTAATGGTTCCTCAACGTGCTTTAAGGGGGGAGCAAAACCGCCTTCATCGCCAACATTAATCGCTGTTACACCATACTTCTTTTTAATTATATTTTTCAAGGTATGATATACTTCTACTCCTAAAACAAGACCTTCCTTGAAGCTCGGAGCATCCACTGGCATTAGCATATATTCTTGGAACGCAAGCTCATTTCCTCCATGTTTTCCGCCATTTATTACATTTAAGCTTGGAACAGGTAATATAAACTCTGTATTCCCTCTAAGATCCCCGATGTGTTTGTAAAGCGGAACTCCCTTGCTTTTAGCTCCAGCTTTACATATAGCCATAGAAATACCTAAAATAGCATTTGCTCCCAGATTTGACTTGTTTTCAGTTCCATCCTCATCTAAAAGAACTTTATCTATTTCTGTCTGGTTTCTGGGATCGATTCCAATCAATTTAGGAGCAATTTTGTTTACATTATTCACTGCTTTAGACACTGATTTTCCCATTAAGCGTTTGCCTCCATCCCTGAGCTCTAATGCCTCATATATTCCAGTACTGGCACCGGACGGCACCATAGCTTTAGTGAAACCGCCATCATCTAGATAACATTCAACCTCAACAGTTGGATTGCCACGAGAGTCAAAAACTTCTCGAGAGTGAATTTTTTGAATTTTCATTAATTCTTCACCAAAAAATATATTTATAACTCATTTAGAGAGAATATATTCCTTTCAATATTATAATTCTCGTCAAAAACATCAAATTTAAATTTCTTCTATTTTGATTTTTTTGTCAATTTCTCTTGCCATATTTCGGAATATGATCTCCAGGGATTCGGAACTCTTACTGTAACAAAATTAGGTTTAGTAATGAATCTCTCTGGTAAATAACCCAAAATTTCCCCATCAACCTGATAAAGACATTTTTTCTTAGGAGAATCAACATATACTTCCGTTCCAGTAAATGTTTGCACTTTTTTATGTCCTATATGTTTCCCATCGTAGACTTTTGGAAAGAGTCTTAACAATCCTATTCGGTTAATCTTTAACATCGTAGCTCCAGCAAACTTACCATCTGTGATTTCAGCAGAAGGGCAAACGTGCATCCCAGCGCCATACCGTTTCCCATTACCAATAGCTAAGAGCATACGAGGACCAGTGATAGGAGGGTCATTATCTGGGGTAATAACTAGCTCATAAGGTTTAAATTTAACCAAAGTCTCAATTATAGCAATTTGATAGTTTCGAGTTCCTGATCGCTTTTTACTCCCTTTGTTAACACGATTAGCAACCTCTGCATCGAATCCCATGGAAGCAACACCAACGAAATAACGATCAGCTTTTTCACAGTAGCCAATATCGAATTTCTTGTCCATTCCGTTTATTAAACAATCAAAAGCTGCCTCGATATCCATTTCAGGAATGCCATATGTAGTAGGGATATCATTACCAGTTCCAATCGCAAACGCAGAAAAAATTCCTGGTTTCTCAGCTTTCAAGATTCCATTAACGACTTCATTGGCCGTACCATCTCCACCCACTGAACAAATTATTTTATACCCCTCATTCACTTTTGTACGAGCGATATCAATAGCCTGTAAGGGATTTTCTGTAAGTTGAAAATCATATTCAATGTGTTTTTCGTCTAATAACGGTTTAATCTTCTCCGTCCATTGTGTATGGACTCTTCCGCCTGCAGCGGTTGGATTTACGACCATGAAATACTCTTTCATTCCTATCGCCTTAAAAAATGTTCTTATATTTTATAAGAAAGAGATTTTTTGAATTTTTCCAAGATGTTCATTGGGGAAATAGAAAGACGAGAAAGCTAAGTGAAACTATAGGTTGAAAAAGGTAGATCACCCATTGATTCAAGGACAAGTTCAACAATATCCTTGACAATGATGTCTTGTTCTAACTGCTGTGTTTTTGTTGCATCAGTTAACATGCTTGTACAGAATGGACAGGCTGTTACTAAAACCTTTTGAGCCTTTACGGTTTCTCCATTTACTTCATTGATCGAGTCTAATGTTCCTTTTGCTTCAATGACGCGTTTTTCCGAAATACGGGTTTTAACCCATTCAGGCGTCTCGCGAAACATTCCTCCACCTCCTCCGCCACAACAATAAGAAAATTTACGATTCTGAGGCATTTCTTTCATGCGAACACCTAATAATTTCCCTAGGATTTTTCTCGGAGCCTCATAGACATTATTATATCGTCCCAAGTAGCAGGGATCATGATAAGTAATATCATAATTCAATTTTTTTGTAAATTTTATTCTTCCATCCTCTATTAATTCTAATATCAGTTGAGAGATATGAACAACATCAAAATTCCCACCAAACTCAGAATACTCATTCTTGATTGTATTGAAAGCATGTGGAGACGAACAAACGATTCTCTTGACATCTCGCTTTTTGAACATTTTAATATTTTCCTCTGCTAACATCTGGAATAATGCTTCTTCTCCTAAGCGTCGCATCTCGTTCCCATCGTTCTTCTCCGCATCACCAAAGGTTCCGTAATCCAATCCTGCCCTTTGAAAAATTTCATAGGTCGCACGAGCCACACGCTGGTTTCTAGGATCATAAGCCAAAGTATCGCCAGGTAACCAAAGCAATTTGGTATCGGAGTCTTTGATTTTGGGTAAATTTCCCTCTTTCAACCAGTTAATACGGTCTCGCTTTGGTTGGTTCCAGATATTTCCATAATTATATACGCTTTCTAGCATTGTTGTATAGGTTCCAGGAACACATCCTTCCTCAATCAAGGCTGCACGCATTCCTACGATCATATTTACATGTTTAATTAAATGGGGACAAGAATTTACACATGCATAACATGTTACGCATGCCCATAAAACCTCTTCTGTTAAACCAGATTTTTCTTGATTCTCCCCTAGAATAGGAACATTTTTCCTAGATCTTATAAATCCATATTGCTTCTTTCCCCAATTCTTTACATCCTGAACGACCTTTAGAGGAGAAAGAGGTTCCCCAGTGTCCTGTGCTGGACAATAGTTATGACAAAAATGACATTTCATACAAGCAGAAGCTTCAAAGAGTTGCAGAAACGTGAAATCCTCTATCTTGGTAATTCCATCAGAGTTGAATGTTAATTTTCCTTTGGGAGTTTCCATGTCATTAAGAACAATATTTGCTAATCCTACTCCAATATGGAAAAATTTTCCATATGCTAGATATGCAGCACCAGTAAAAGCTACCAATAAGTGAGACAAATAGAAAAAAAGATGCACTGCAAATATTTGAGAATTTACAGGATTGAATATTGCTCGTAGGACTAGAGCTAAAGGATAACCGATAAAAGAGAAGATTTCAAAATCAATATTAGTTAAGATAACCCCTGTATGATGAATAGTGATAGGTACATTGTTTAATCCATATAAAATGCGGCTAGCTTCCATGAAAAATCCAGAAATGCTAACCCAAAATAGAAGGAACAATAAAAACATATCCTCAAGGCCTGCTCTTGGATAAAAATCTCTTTCACGAAGATATCGACGAGCTATTGCAAGTAGAGTTCCTATGAATAGCAATAATCCCGCTAGATCAACTGCAAAAGAAAATGCAATATATAACGGGCCTACAAGTAGTTCCTCCGCAAATAGGTATTCATGCGAGGTGGAGATCAATGTGGCAATAATTGTGCCCAGAAAGCCTAGCATAATCATAGAATGCACAATGAAACTTATCCAAGGCATACTTTTACGTTTGGTTATTCCTGTTCCGATAAGATAATACAAACGTTTCGGTAAAGATAGCGAGAAGAGGTTTTTGAGTGCTCTCTTGATTAATGAAAATAAAAAAGATAAAAATCCTTGATTTTCTTTATCATATTTTCCATGGAACCATACTCTCATCCCTCGGTAGATTCCAATCAGAACAGCAAAAATAGCAATCAATGCACTAATATAAACTAAGAATCCAACTTGTGCACCATAAATTTCGATACCACGAGGCCAGTATGCATCTCTTCCAGCGGTCCAAAACCAATCTTGTAAAATCATGAGAATTTCTTGTATCATATTGACACCCTAAGACCAATTTCTATTGAAATAATGGGAAAACTTTCTTCAAATCAATTTATAGCTAATTTTTTGCTTTTATGATGTTAGTAGCTCAGATATGCAGATTAAGAAATAATTTCCTCTTTTTATCGCCATTGAAGAACTGAAACCTTCTTCATTCGAGTAATATTTCAACTTATTGGGTTATAACCAAAAAGTAACTGTAAAATAATTCAATTGAGGAGAAAACGAACAAAATTTGTACTGAAAATAAGCATATGAAAGAATTATAATGACCTCTAAAGAAATAAAAAAAGAAGAAAGGAGAAGTTCAGATCCTTTTGGTTAGCTCGGGTAGAACTTCGTGGAGATCCCCGATGATAGCATAATGAGCTACTTCTAGAATGGGGGCTTCCTCATCTGTATTGATAGCAATAATCGTTTTAGAATTACGCATTCCTACAAGATGTTGAATAGCACCAGATATTCCACACGCTATATAGAAATCAGGAGTAACTGATTTACCAGTTTGGCCAATCTCATGATCATAGGGTACCCAACCTGCATCTACAGCTGCTCGGCTAGCACCAACTTCCCCACCCATTTGTTTAGCAGATTCAAAGATAATCGCGAATTTCTCTTTGCTACCTACACCCCGGCCACCTGAGACCAGAAGTTTAGCTTTTGTGATATCAACAGATACTTTTGCGATCTTTTCCTCTACAAATACTTCTCTTCTATCGCTATCTTCTATTACTGGGGAAAATTCAGCTATTTCACCTGTCAAAGAGTCATCTCGTTCTGCTTCAGCAGTATTCCCACTTGCAACGGTAATGAAATTAAGATTTGCCAAGCCACCTTCCATTTCTGCAAAAAGTTTTTCTTCAAAAAGAGCATGAGTAGCTTCAAGCTCATCTCCATCGATTTTCAACTTTTTCACAGAAGGAAACATTGCACTATTAAATCTAGCAGCAAGTCTAGGCATTAACTCTTGACCATACAAACTTGCTCCAGCAATAACGATCTTAGGATCTAATTCTTTAATGAGAGCTTCTAATGTTCTGGTATGATAGAGAATATTCACTCCAGCTAACTGTGGATCATCAATCTTGTAAATCTTTTTCAATCCATATTTTGTAGCCTCAACTGCAAGATCTGCAACCTCATGTCCTAATAGTACACCTTCAAGCTCAGCAGATAAATCTACAGCTAATTGCCTAGCAGTTGATATGCACTCTTTAGTAATCCCTACGATATTTCCTTTCGCGGTTTCAACTATTATTAGAATCTTCGACATTTATTTTCACCTCATTTGAAAGCTCCCAAGTTCAATCCCTTATCTTTAAGGGTAGAAACTAATTCACTAACCATTTCTGCTGGATCTCCGTCGCTAAAGATGGCACACTTCTCTGCACGAGCAGGAGGTTTTTCTATGTCATCAAATTTGACATTAGGTTCATAATTACCGACATTCAGCTCGTCTATCTCCCATACAGGTACTTCTGTTTTGCTAGCTGTCATAATCCGTCGAACACTTGTATATCGAGGTTCTTCATAGTCACCAGTACTGGCAATACTTAGAACAGCTGGTAATTGTAATTCCATTGATCTCGTACCACCTTCTATGACCTTTTCAACTCTTAATTTGTTACCTTCAACTAGCACTTTTTCAACCCAGCACGCAACAGGGAGATTGAGAAATTCTGATACCATTGGAGCCATAGTTGCAGTACCAAAATCGTAGGATTGCATTCCAAATAGCAAAAGGTCGTATTCACCAATCTTTTTAGCAGCAGCAGCCAATATCTTAGCTACAGAGAAAAAATTGGTTATTTCTGTTTCAGAATTCTCGATCCTTATGGCTCCATGACAACCCATAGCTATAGCTTCCTTTACTACTTTATCAGCCATATCAGAACCAAGGCAAACAGCAGTGACCTTTCCTTCACCTTTTTCCTCAACAATACGTAAAGCTGCCTCTATTGCATGCTTATCGTAATTGTTGGTCATAATATCTGCTTTATCATCTCGATCTCCTGGAAAAATCTCATCAGGATCGAGAGGAGCATTACGATCAATAGTTGCCTTTACAAAAACTAATATATTCATATTTTCACCTCAAAAACTTTTTATTTCTCAGCACGAGACAATGCTCCTCTTGAAATAATTGTTTTCTGCATTTCAGAGGTTCCCTCATAGATGGTTAGAACTCTAGCATCCCTAAATAAACGTTCAACTCGATATTCGCGGGAATATCCATAACCCCCATGAATTTGAACTGCATGATATGTCACACTTTGGGCAGCTTCAGTTGTAGCATACTTTGCAACAGAAGATTCAACGCGTGTATCCTCTCCACGATGTTTCATTTGAGCTGTATCTAGATAGAGAAGTCTAGACTGGTGAACAAGGCTTGCCATATCAGCTAATTTAAATGAAATCGCTTGATGATGTCCAATGGGTTTTCCGAACTGCGTACGTTGCAAGGAATAATTAATACTTTCTTGAAGAGCAGTTTCCATTATACCAACTGCTTGTGCAGCTATACCAATCCTACTGGATGCCAAACTTCCTAAAATCAATCGAAATCCATCGTTTTCAGCTCCTAAAAGGTTTTCCTTAGGAACCTCTGCACGATCTAAAGCGACCTGTGAAGTTATTGATCCGTGTAATCCCATTTTTTCTTCGATCCGTACAACTTCGAGAGCATCACCAGCGATTTTTGGATCAATAATAAATGCACTTAGTCCTCTAGGACCTGCTGTTTTATCCGTAACTGCAAAAGTGATATAGGTACCAGCAGCACCTCCATGGGACAACCAAATCTTATTCCCAGTTAGATAATATGAATTTCCTTCTTTTTCAGCTTTAGTTGAAACAGCAGATATATCTGATCCAGCATTCGGCTCAGAGAACGCCATTGCTCCAATAGCATCTCCACTGCCAAGTAAAGGAAGATATTTTTCCTTTGCTTCGGGTGTACCGAAATTTTTGATTATTTCAATATTTAATCCTTGACTAGGGAAAAACATTGAAAACGCAAGAGATGCACGAGCCATAATTTCAATTAATGCGGTCCACAGCGTATAGCTAAGTTCAAAACCATTATACTTCTCAGGGACAATTATTGAGAATAGGTCATTCTGTTGGCATTTCTTATAAAGATCCATCATACCTGAAGGATAATAAACTTTTTTGGTCTCAGGATCGAATTTGGCACCCTCCTCATCCCAGTCTTGTTCTTTCTCAATAATTTCATTCATAGCAAGTTCAAAAACCATATCAAGAATCATTTGATTTTGTTCTTGCTCCTCCTTGTTAAAACTATAATTATTCAATATCTTCATGATTTGTTTCATTTACATTTCAACCTGACACAGCTTAGAAAATTATATTCGACAAAAGAGTTACCCTCATAAAATTCTTATGGGGTTATGTTCTGTCCAAAAAATAATTACAAAAAACCCCAAAAAAAATGTAGATATAATAAAGTCCGAATTTATAGATAGAACCAATAGAACGTATAAAAGGTGTTTTTTAGAAGAAACTTGAATATATTCTTTATTTTGATTTTTGGTTAAGAATGTGAAAACATTTCAGATAGGTAGTGAAAAGCAAAAGAACCAAGGAAAAAAAGGTTACTTAGACCGAATTTGATCCGTTATCATTTTTTTTTGACTAGTTTTCCTGTCATTCCTTTTTTTTTCTTGGAAATAATAACTTGATATAATTTCCAAGGCAAGGAGTTTGAATGCCTCTTCTACATTAATATCATCCTTAGCAGATGTTTCCAAATAGTGAACAGTGAATCCGTACTTGTGTTTAAGCATCTTGGTGAGTTCAGCAGCATACTCTTTTCCATAATGGGCAGAAACCTGAGCTGGAAACGCAGGATTATCTCTAAGATCGCATTTTGCGCCTACAATGATAAGTGATTGCTTCCCGTGCCCATTCAAATTCCAAAAACTTTGAATCCATTCAACTAAGTTCATGTATGACTCTTGATTGGTAATATCAAAAAAACAGAGAGCTCCAATAGCACCACGGTAATATAAATCGCGAACAGCCTTGAAACGGGGCTGGCCAGCAAGATCCCAGATTTGAAGTTTCAAATCATAAGTTTCTTTCGTTTCTGGATAATATACTGTTACATCTTTGCTTGCGAAATCGGCTCCTATAGTCATAAGGTACTCAGTTTTAAAACCCTCGCCTAAATAGGCGCGCCGTAAAGCTGTTTTACCAACCCCGCCGTCACCTATTAAAACAATCTTGGCACGGAGCTTTTGGCCTGCAATACCTCCGCGAGACGTTCCTCTACTACTACTCATTCCGTGATCACTTAATCTTGAGTTTTAATCCCGACCTCTAAAGCTATAAATTGTACAATTTATTTTATAAAAATGAATTAGAGTTTAGTTTCGTCACTTAGCGAAATTCATCTTTATAAATGTACTCCTTTTCCTAGCTTTAGATAAAGAAGATAGAAATGGAATAGATTATTCACCTTAAGAAGCTTCTGGAATGAATCTCATATAGTATAGGATTTGATGAAGAGAACATTGTCAAACTATATTAGAATAGAATCTAATTGCATTAAAATAGCTAAATAATAAAAAATTTCCTACTCCCAATCTCTTCTGTGTTTCATTGATGATTAACAGAAGGTCATTTATTTTAAGGAGATTATAGGATAATTTACTCTAATGCTAATTCTAATAAATTTATTCTTAATTACAAATAGATGCCTAAGATAAGGATTCACCTTTATTTCATCGTTAGGTTAGGACTAATTTCACCTAGTTGTCCTAGAATTGGGCACTAGAAGCTTTAATAAAGTTAGTTTTGAGGTAAATTCATTGAATTCAGCAGTTATAACGTCACTAGTCAGAACTCCCATGGGTAAACTGATGGGAGCGTTTTCCAATTTCTCAGCCGCCAATCTAGGTGCTATTGCAATTAGGAACGCGATTCTGAGATCTAAAATTGACTCAAACGAAGTTAATCATGTAATTATGGGACAAGTAATTCAAGCGGGGTGTGCACAAAATACCGCTAGACAATGTGCAATTTATGCCGATCTCCCGTATTCTACTGGGGCAATCACAGTAAATAAAGTCTGTGGGTCCGGTATGGCAGCAATTATGTGGGCTGCACAAATGATTAAGCTTGGGGATATGCAAGTAGTGGTTGCAGGTGGAACGGAAAATATGACCATGTCACCTTATTTATTAATGAATGGCCGCCAAGGATATCGATTCGGTAATAGTCAAGTATTCGATGCAATGTATCGCGATGGTCTGTATGATATCTATAATGATATGGCAATGGGGAATACTGGTGACATTATAGCAGAAAGATTTAATATTTCTCGTCAAGAAATGGATGAATTTGCTTGTAGATCTCATAAACGTGCACATGAAGCCTCCCAACAAGGTAAATTTAAAGATGAAATCGTACCAGTAGAATTAAAAGATCGAAAAAAAGGAACAATCTTAATTGAAAAGGATGAGGGGATCAGATCAGACACAAATATAGAAGCTTTAAGCAAATTACCACCAGTATTTAAAAAAGATGGAAAAATAACAGCAGGAAATGCATCTCAAATATCTGATGGGGCAAGCGCTGTAGTAGTGATGTCAGAAGATTTTGCAAAAGAAAAAGGAATACCAATCTTAGCTAAAATCGGCCCCTATAATACAAATGCAACTCGTCCCGAATGGGTAATGGAAGCACCAGTAGAAGGAGTTAAACAGCTTTTTGCAAAGACTGGCTTTTCAATTAAAGACTTTGATCTGATTGAACATAATGAAGCGTTTGCATCAGCCAGCTGTGCCGTAAGAAATAGTTTTAACATTCCGGATGAAAAATTCAACGTAAATGGAGGAGCTGTTGCCCTTGGACATCCCCTTGGTTGCTCAGGTTCAAGGATCATTGTAACCTTGTATCATGAATTAGTTAAAAGGAACGGAAAAAGAGGCTTAGCAACAATCTGCCTTGGGGGTGGAGAAGCAATGACTATGGTTATTGAGAGATAAAATAAGGAAGAATGACCACATTCTTCCTTTGACATTTTAAGTGGTTTATGGATCAATAACGGGTTTTTCTTTTATAAAAAGTAGTACGAAAACCATTGCTAGAATTGCTAAAAGTCCAGAAACTGCAAAAGGAACCCCACCACCGAAGAACAGGAAAGATCCGACTACAAAATTGCTTGAAAGGAAGATATCATATAGATAACCACCTAGAATTGGGCCAAAACTTGAACCAAGATTGTTCGCTGCTTGAACAACTCCAAATTCTTTTCCACGAACCGCTTCGGGAGTTAAAACGCTTTGCAATGATCTAAAAGAGGGAGACAGGATACTAAAGAAGAATCTTCTTAGAGTAAAGAGGAAAATTAAAACTAAGAGAGGCATCTGGAAACCCATTACTAACATTAAGATGCCACCAAGTATCCCTGTACTCCAAACAGTAATTTTTTTCCCTAAATTGTCACTTATCCATCCACCCGCTGGTGCCCCGAAGAGAGAGAAGACCCCAATCACACCTATAATCAGAGCGATATCCCCAGGATCTAGAAGATAAAAATCCTCTAAAAACAGTGCAGAAATCGGTAGAAGTAGCGAAAGTCCTAATCCATTAACAAGAGCA
>RDOB01000015.1 GCA_011364965.1 Candidatus Heimdallarchaeota archaeon | reverse complement strand
AAAACCGATGTATCCTACAAAATCACGCTAAATACTTCCCAACCAACGTACAGACATCAGATCCAGCGCCAAGTTGTATGAATACCTATCATGCTGCTTCTATCGCTGTCTCACTAGGGATTTTTTTAAAAAATCTCAATATCCATACTAGGTGCTAAATAGTAGCCCTCCTGCAGTGAGGGACAGCTAACGAATAAGAAGACTACTATGATTAGGAAGATTTATGAACCAGCACTGCTTTAAAAAACGAGAAATCCGATGAGTGGGGAAAACGAGTATTTACTGAAGATCTGTATAATAGGAGCCTCAAAATATAAAACACAACTAGTCAGGGTATATGCAGAAGGTAAATTTACGACCAATTATATGCCAACTTTGGGAGTGGATATCACAACTAAAAAAATTCAGATCGGGAATAATCGAGTGAAGCTCATTCTTGTGGATACTGCAGGACAGGAATTTTTTGGTAAACTCAGGCCTAGCTATTACAGAGGAGCATCGGCTTGTTTAATAATATTCGCTCTAAATGAAAAGAAAACTTTTGCTTTAAGTTGGTTAGCGGAATTCCGAAAACATATCCCAGACGCATCTATTCCAATTGCTCTGATAGGCATTGAAGAACCTAGAACTGAAGAAATTAGAACTGAAGAAATTAGGACTAAAGAGCCTAGAATAACCGAAATAGGGTATGTAAGGAAATTTATTAGACAAATTCAGCGGATATTAGGTAAAAAACAAGGTAAAAAACATCCAAAAGCAAAAGCAATTGAATTAATTCCCGTCGATATAGCGGATGTGCAAGCATTTACAAAGAAGCATAATATACCATATTACGAAATCACTCTCACAGATAAAAAATCCCAGGTGGAATATATCCTCACCGAACTAGCGAAGAAAGCTTTAACAGCTCAAGGAGCTTCCATGGATCAAGAATCATAATTTTGTCGTCTAAGTGCATAACTCAAATAATAGCTTATTGTCTCTTTCTAAGCACAAGTAACAGAATGAAGCCTCCGAGAATCAATATTCCAACAGTTATATGAGTGAGTTCGGGTAACTTCGACTTCAAATCCGTCCGAAGTAAATACAATTCATCTGGGGTACGTGGTCCATAATTCAAGTTGGGATCCCGCACAATTTGCCTAAATGATCTCAAAAGACCAGTTGCTTTATCAAACTCCCAAGAATATGTTTGATGAAAGATTGTTGAAGCATTAAATGAAAAAATGGATTCCCTATTGTGGACATCAGCGGCTGGGATAGTAGAACTAATGTGCAATGCCAGTTCGCTCCAGAATTCCTCTCCTGTTGGAAGGAAAAAATAGTACCCGAGGTGTATATATGAATTTCCTTCTCCTAGTTGTTGTAAGAAGGAATTTAACACAAATCCTTCCTCAAATGATTGACTATTGGCAGAAATTTCATATCTAAGGGAAGAGTTGGTGGAAAAGAGAATTTTCAGAGATATTTTATCATTTTGTGTCAAGTTATCTAATCCACTACGCCAAGTAGTATAACATGGTTGGGAATCATTTAAAACTGTCAGAAATTGCCACGAATATGCATTTCCGACAGGGAACTCTCTATAAGCGACTTCTGTCTGGATTCCCATGGCTGAAAAAATAGGAGATATGAATAAGGCTAAAAAGCCAATTGTTGTTAGTGCGGATTGCAGCTTCACCTTAATTAATCATCCTGTTAGTACATTTAATGCAAAAAAAAGAAAAGCATGTTTATAGAGTTTTTCATGTCTTAGGGATTAGCCTAAGTCCAGTCGTCAGTTAATCCAAGCTACATCTTACCACAATTAACGCACTTATAGAATAAATCCTGAGCAAATGAGCAGTCCAGATTATTACTAAAAAAGTAGGAGCTTTAGAATACGCTAGGATTCCAAAAATCCCTTTTAATCCGTGGACTTGAGGATTCGGAGTGCTTCCTGAATAGCTTGCGTATGAAACGGATCTTCGAGAGTCTTGAAACGTTTCCCGTTGAGTTGACTGATAACCGGATCAAAAACCTGGAGGTTTGCCCGAATAATGGATTCTACCGCTTGCGTGGCGGTATAATCAAAAATCGAGGTGTGAAAAATTATGACTTTTTTCGGTACTTGATGGAGTATATAGGTGATGATGGCTTCCACTACTTCTTCTTCAAGGGATTCTGGAACTAGATCCATTTTCGTGAGGATCAGGAAGACCATTGCGGAGGGACTGTAAGTCTCAAGTCGGTGTAACGCCAGGTCAAAATAATATTTTGCTCGGGAGATCTGGCCAATACCATTCGCAGACGCATTTACACAGAACACTAAACTTGCTACTTTTGAGAACATAAATTCAGCTAACTTGCCAGTAAATTGGTCCATAAAGGCGGTTTGTCCCCCGCAATCAAACACTACGAATTCAGTCCCACATATCACACGTGTGTGGCGTTCGTAATCAATAGTTGGTTTGTAGTATGCTTTGTCATCCTGCGGCCAGGTTTCATCGATAAATTTCTTCGCAATTCCCGTGCGTCCTGAAGCACTTAAAGCCATCAGAAGGATTTTACGCTGAGGTTTCGGACTCTCTGATGGTTCCTTTTGCTTCTTTGCGTCCATTTCAACCACTTTAACAACCCCACATAAGGTATGAAGAATGAATAATCTTTCACTCTATGAATTCTAGCTTTCTCTCACAATAGGAATTCTAGACTTAAAGGATTTACCTAGTAAATAACATAATCAGGGAAAGAATCTCAGTCTAGAAAAGGCAAAATCACTAAAATAATTGTCCAACCAAGGTACAGACAGCAGAGCAAGCGCCAAATCTATCATGAAAAATCGCTAATGTTTAAATATTAATTTGATGTCTATAAAATTCGGTTGATAACCTATGAAAAAATCAACTTATTCTAGAATATTCTTGATATTTGGTATATTAATGCTTTTGGTTGCTTTTTCTGGATGTACAGGTCCAGAGGCAGTCAAGGTTAAAGCAGGATTTATCTATGTAGGACCGATCGGTGATTATGGGTGGACTAATGCTCATGATGTCGGACGAGTCTACGTAGATGAGAAGTATTCTTGGCTCGGCACAGAATACATAGAAACCGTCGGTGAAGATATCGCATCCGTTAAAGAAGCAGCTGACACTCTGATAACCGTCAAAGGATGTAATGTGATTTTCACAACTTCCTTTGGATTTATGGATGGCACCATTGCAGCTGCAGCAGAACACCCAGATACACTATTCTTTCACTGTTCTGGCTACAAAAGAGCTGCAAATGTTGGAACCTATTTCGCAGATTTGTATCAGATGTACTATCTGAATGGAATGATGGCTGGCTATCTCTCTAATACAACGAAAGCAGGATATGTTGGCGCATTCCCAATTCCAGAAGTTATCCGCCATATCAATGCATTCACACTTGGTATGAAAGCTGCAAATAACGATTCTACAGTTGAAGTAACTTGGATTAATTCATGGTACGATCCTACTGCCGCCACAAGTGCTGCAAATTCCCTTATAGGTAAAGGTGTGGACATGTTGGCTTTCACAGAAGATAGTCCTGCAGTCATGCAAGCAGCGGAAGAAGAAGATGACGTGTATGCTTTTAGTCACTACTCACCCATGCAAAGCTATGCTCCTGAGAGCACAATTTCAGGTCAGTTGGCCCATTGGGATATCATGTATGACGAGATACTATCCAAAGTTTATGATGGAACCTATAATTCTACTAATTTATCTGATGTGGACTATTTATGGTTCCTCAAAGAAGGTGCAGTCGAATTAGGCGGAAATTTCGACGTTCCTATTAATCCTCTCTTCGTACCTGAATTGCAAAGTATAACTGTTGGTGCAACAAATGCTTACGACTACATCATGGATAAACATGATAAAATGGCAGCTGAGACGTTCTTCCCTTTCACAGGGCCTATTTATGCTCAGAATGGAACACTAATGTTTGCTGCGGGAGTACAAGCCACTATACCTGACCTCTTCACGTATATGGATTGGTTCGTGGACGGTGTTATAGGTACTCCAGGATAAACTCCCTACTTTTTTTCCTTTTTTCTTTTTTTTTACAATTTCTGCTATTAACTAATATTGGTTAAATTATGTAGGAATACAACACGCTAGTCTTTCTAATTTCCAAGTTTTAGTTTAGATTTTTCTAAGAATGAATTTTTATTAAAATTCACTATCTTTTCTCTATACTAAATCAGTGCCTGAATTCTTGTTTTATGGTCTACTGCGTTATCATGGAGTAAACGTTGGAGTTATGCGAATGGATTCGGTCTTAGAGATGAAAGATATCTGTAAAACTTTCTATGGCGATGGTATTGTCGTTAAAGCGAATGATCATGTGAATTTTTCTTTAAATAAAGGTGAAATTCATGCTATTTTGGGAGAAAATGGTGCAGGCAAGTCGACGCTAGTTAATGGATTATTTTTTCCCCCTGATTCAGGCCATATTTTTATTAATGGAGTTGAAGTGAATTTAGACAATCCTTTGACAGCAATTAAAGAATATAAGTTGGCAATTGCTCGTCAAGATCTATCTAAATCTCTTATTGAACGTCACACAGTTGCGGAAAACATTTTAAGCTTTTCTGAAGGCTTTTTTCTATCATTAGCGGAAATCGAACGTGCAATTAAGAAAGCACTACAGAAATTTAATTTAGGTGATATCAACCCTAAAGCTAAGGTTTGGAAGTTATCTGGAGGAGAAAAACAACGTGTTGAAATCCTCAAGGCATTAATTACTAATCCAAGTATTTTGATTCTTGATGAACCAACTGCGATGTTAACTCCCCCTGAGATAGAGAGATTGTTTAGTTTATTAAAAAATCTTAAAGAAGAAGGGAAGAGTATTATTATTATTACACATCATCTTGAAGAAGCCATAAACCTTAGTGATCGAATAACTGTTCTTCGACATGGGGAGGTTGTGGGAGTTTTAGATACCCAAAAGCTTAGAAAGGATTATGCAAATGAAAAGGAAGCGATTATGCATCTCGCTTCTCTAATGGTTGGTAAAGAAGTGCTTTACGACCTACATCAAGATAAAGTACATACTGGTACCATAGTTGTGGAATTAGATGATGCAGTAGTCAATAATGACATGGGTGATGCAGTTGTACATGGAATTTCTCTTCACTTAAAAACAAACCAAATCCTTGGATTAGCAGGAATATCAGGGAATGGGCAAAGAGAGTTAATTGAAGGATTATTTAGGTGGAGGAATTTAGAGAAGGGGAGAATTAAGATAAGAGGTCAAGATGTCACAAATAAACCAATAAAAAAGGTTAGGGAATTAGGAGTAGCTTACATTCCAGAGGATAGGCGAAAAGCTTTGATATTTGACCTTTCAGTAAGAGATAACCTAATGTTAAATTCATATCAGAATTCGAAATCCTTGATTATAGATCGCTCTAGAATTATTCCAGAAACAGAAGCGTTAATTAGGCGGTATAATATCAAAACAACCAGTCCACTCTCCCCAATTAGGAGTTTAAGTGGAGGAAATAGACAAAAAGTAGTCGTTGCGCGAGAATTCTCTCTTAAACAAGGAAAAGATTTGATTCTAATTGCAGAAAATCCTACATTTGGACTAGATGTAGGTACAACTCAATTTGTGAGAGAAGAGCTTTTACGGAAAAGAGCTGAAGGCGCAGCTATCCTCCTTGTTTCAAGTGATTTAACAGAAATCATGAGTCTTTGCGATGAAATTGCTGTAATCTTCAAAGGGAAAATTATGGGTATAATTTCTAGAGAAAATGCAACCAGAGAAATGATTGGACTAATGATGGGAGGAGCTCACCAAACGGAGGTATTGGTATGAGAATTTTGAATCATAGACTTTTCTTCCAAAAAAGGATAGAACCGATAACTGGAATCAATGCAATCTTATTCAGGATTGCATTTTTGCTGTTTGGATTAGTTGTAGCAGGGTTAATTTTCCTACTTAATGGAGTGAATCCAATAATCACATACATTGATATGATTCGAGTCAATTTATTGTTAATTCCTAATACTATTGCTCGTTTTATTCCCCTATTAGCAATTGGGCTAGGATTGGCTATCCCTTTCAAAGCTAGAGTGGATAATATCGGCGCAGAAGGACAGTATATAATAGGGATGTTAACTGCGACTGGAACAGCATTTTTATTTCCTGATTTACCTGGGATAATTCTTATTCCGTTAATGTTCGTAAATGCATTTATTTTAGGAGCGATATGGGCTATTCCAGTTGTACTTTTCCGTGCTAAGGGAGGATTTCAAGGAGCTGATGTTGTTGTAAGCTTTCTTTTGGTATTTCCAGCTTTATATTTAATGGAATGGTTAGTTAGTGATCTCTGGCGAGATCCTGAGACAGGATTCACCTATAGTTCTTTATTACCTGAAAATGCACAATTACCAAAAATTCCAGGCACTCCTATTTATATTTCCATATTTCTTATTCTCGCTATCACGCTCTTGGTTTATTATTTCTTATTTAGAAACATTGATGGAATTCCAAAGTTGAAATTAGGGTATGAGATTAATGTAATGGGAAAAAATCCTCTTGCAGGTCGTATAGCAGGAATGAGTTTCTTTCGAGTTATCTTAATCACCATGATTTTTTCTGGCGGTATGGCAGCTATTGCTGGAGTTGGAGAAGTTGCTGGAAATGCATTACGTTTGGGAGTAAAAAGCCAAGGTTATGGGTACACAGGAATTGCAGTTGCCTATCTTGGAGGCTTGAACCCCTTAGGTATTATAGTTAGTGCATTATTCTTTGCTGCGTTAAAAGTAGGGGGATTAGCATTGACAGGGATACCTGCCACGGTATTACAGCTATTTAGTGGGATTATAATATTCTTTGTTTTGTTAAGCGAATTTTTCTTTCGCTTTACAATTAAAATGAGGAGGGAATCCTAAATGGTAGATTATATCCTAATGTTTAGCTCAATCGTTGCTGCAGCAACATTTTTCCTTCTTCCTACGCTTGGAGAAATTTATGCAGAGCGATCAGGGATATTAAATCTTGGAATTGAGGGGATGATAATTGCATCTGCTGCTTTTTCTTATGCAATAGCTTATAGTACTCAAAATCTATGGATTGGAGTTCTTTCTGGAATGTTACTTGGAGGGGTGCTCTCTGGGATTCATGCGATAATATCCATTACTTTTACTCGAACTCAGGTTGTCTCTGGGATTGGATTGACCATTCTTGGTACAGGACTTAGTGGTATTCTTGGACGTGGAGTTATTGGAAAGGCTATTGATACCTTAGAAAATGTTCATATCCCTTTTCTGAGTGATATACCGTTCATTGGAGAAATCTTCTTCGATCATCCAATACTAGTTTATTTTTCATATATTATGGTGCCAATTTGCTGGTTTATTCTTTATAAAACACGAATTGGTATTTTAATTCGATCTGTTGGAGAAAACCCTGAAGCAGCATACAACCAAGGGGTAAATGTGAACCTATTGAGGTTCGCTTGTGTCATTTTTGGAGGTATGATGTCAGGATTAGGAGGAGCTTACTTATCTTTAGGTTACCTCAATTTTTGGTCTGAAGGAATGACACAGGGCCGAGGGTGGATCGTTATTGCATTGGTGGTGGTTGCACTCTGGAATCCGCTTGGCGCTTTTCTAGGATCTTATATATTTGGGACTTTTGATGTCATGAAATACTATTTTCAACAATTTCTGCCAACACCTGTTTTAAAGATGGCTCCTCATGTTTCCACCATTCTTTTTCTTGCGATTTGGGGAATAATCCTGTCGCGTCAAAAAGTTAAGAGCATCGTTGGTGCACCAACCTCTCTTGCAGTCCCCTTTGAGAAAAGCTGATAGCTATTTCAAGTACTAGCAGTCGGAATGAAATCTGGTCTTTTAAAAAAAAACTCAATTTCCCCACTATTTACTAAATAGTAGCCCTCCTGTAGTGAGGAACAGCTGAAGTAAACTTTAAATCTTCAGAAAGATACCTTTAACGAACATAATCATTATACTCTTTTAAAGTGGAGGAGATATATAAAAACTCATATTTAGGTCTCAACCAACGTACAGACATCAGATCAAGAGCTATTTTTGTAATCTATCCAGAATACTGCTTCTATAACTATCTCCCGAGGGATTTTCTCATCTAACTCAATTTCCACACTCTTTCCAAGAGTAGCCCTCCTGCGGTTAGGAACAGTTGAAGCGAAAATATTAGTAGTAAGCCCGATATGGAGAATAATGATGATATTCAGCCATTTAGGATCGAAAGAACGTTGTCCGTGAAAAAATCAAAATCCGTCTCTCTGAGAGTCAAAAGCGAATATCCATGCTGCTCTGCAAATTCTTGGGGTTGCTGAAGCGTTTTGGTACTAACATTGGTAAAGTCTAATATTCCCAAAATGAAGAACTTTGGGTTTCAGTATACTTCATTAATCGTTATAGATAGCCTTATACTATGTAGCTCCATAATAGATTTTACATAGGTCTCTGAGGCATCAATAGAGACTTTATCAGAATTGGAAAAAAAAGTAAAAGTGGGTTCTAAGAAGCCGTTATTTCTTTCAGAGCGTTACCTCTGAAGAATAATTTTTAAAATATTTTCAAAACGGACTAGAAAAGAAGAAAAAAAGGAAGATTGGAGATGAAGATTTGGGATTTTCAGCAATCTTTTTGTGGTTAAGGTTCAAAAGCAGGAGAAGTCTCCTCTTTTGACCAATATACATTATCATTCCATATCGTCCATCGGACAGTGACACTCACTGAGGTTCCTACCGTGCAGATTTGACTATCAGTGATCGTATTCGTTCCTAGAACCAAATCAGCATATTCATCCCGAACGGTATTCCAACTCCCTGACTCAACGCGATATTCGACCTTCACCCAATATTCCCCAGTGAAGTGACAGGCAATCTTCATGATTGAATTCGCAGCCCAGTGAGAACCAGTCCAAGTCCAAGTGATATCAGAGGAGTCTAAGATTTCAGGTTCATCCAGCCAAATTGACCCCTCGAAGGTCTGTTCCTCTGTATTATTGTATTCATCGTCGTCATAATTGTCAGAATGACCTTTGAACAGGAGAGTTCTGACTCCCAGCTTGGGAATGATATTATTTGTTTTATATTGTTGAAATTCGATGGTTATACTTCGGATAGCAGTCGTATTAGAGTTTTCAGTCGTATCTGTCGTATAGGAACCATCAGACCCTATTATCAATACTACTTTGGACTCATTACGCCATATTGTAACATTATCTTGCGTCTCACTGTACCAGTAGCGATAGGTCTGACCTGCTCCAGAATCATACAAATTTGTGCTTTTTTCCTTAAAAATAATTCGACTATTTGAATCAGATCCCCAACTGTCCGTCCAAATAAACTGATATAACGCCTCTCCTGTTCCCGCGTCACCTGTGTACAAGGTTACTATTAATTTTCCTAATTGTTTGTTGACTACTGATCCTGCAGATTCACAGTAAGGACTGAACGAGAAATTAAAATCATCGATATCACAACTGAAATTATAATATACTTTTGGCCCATGCCAATCTGTTGATAATGAACCATAAGCTGCTGCTCGAAGGACAGAATCACCTGTTACTATGGTGATCTTGGGATTCCATGTCGTCTGATCAAAGCGTAATCGCTCATAAGACTGTTGAATGGTATTCTCTGGATCAGGGAAGATATACAAAGAAAACAGAGAGGAATTACAGTAATTATACCAGATATCTACCAACTCAGTGATATCTATGTCAAATGTATCTGCATCGTTGTTTACACTAATCCCTGAGACATTCTGGATATGAGGATACCACAGAGATTGGTTGATGTGGGTATTGGGACTGGAATCGTTAAGATAACTCCCATTGCAATATGTATTGATAAATGCCATGGCAACTTTGTCATCACTATCCCAATCAGTGGTTGAATACCAGTTTAAATCGACTGTAGCGGATTCAATCGCTTGCGCAGGATTATCTGACCGTAGATTTGTTAGATTCCAACTGACAACATAACCATAGCGAATTGTTTCATCTACTTGGTATTGATAAAGGTCTGCTTGACTCCAAGCGCTATAATCATTATCAGAGCGCTGAATACCCACGACAAAGTCTTCCTCTGCTTCTTCATTAGTATAAGCAGTTGTTGTGGAGAGTCCCCCTGCCCGTGTCGTCCCATAGGTAGAAATATCAATCCATCCGTTGTCTTCCAAGTCGTTCAAATCAAAATTCTCTGCAAAGTAATATGCCCAGTCTAATGTATCAGCTACCTTGGGATTCAGGTTATTCTGGACTTCAAAACCGTCCAAAAAGTTATCATCATCAGTATCGGAGTCTTTAGGATCAGTGCCAATTTCAACTTCAAATCCATCTAGTAACCCATCATTATCTGTGTCAGGGTCAAAAAGATCACTTAAATCCCAAGGTTCATATGCGCCGTCTCTGTTCGTATCTTCGTAAGAATCATTTAACCCATCATTATCCGAATCAGAGTCCCACCAATTCGGTCTTGAATCGTTATCAATATCCCAACGAGTCAATCGATATCCCTCCTGGGGATAGAAAGGATAGCCATAACATAAATCCTGTAAGTCATTCAAGCCATCTTCGTCCGAATCCTGTTTGAATGGAGAAGTTCCATAAAACAGCACTTCTAGTCCATCATTGATGCCATCGCCATCCGTATCCGAATATGCTGATCCTGTTCCATCCCATTGCGTGCCAATTTTATCTTCATAGTAGTCAGGGAGATCATCGTTATCAGTATCAGGCGGAGATCCATCATCATCATAAGCATAGAAATATTCGTCGTAGACCTTTACAAATTCAGTTCCAGCAGAGTTATTTTGCCGATAAAACTCGAATTTAAAATGAGTCCACTCAACACTCCCATCTGTATCAATAAGAAATATTTCTTCAGAAAAATATTGATCTAATGAAGTATTAACAGTATCTTGTAATAAATATTCTTCTTCATCTTCTGCATGTCGATAAATTTTAACTCGATCAATATTTTTAAGATCCCGTTCGATTATTGGACTATTATCTCCTGAGAGTAATGAGTCTCGCCACAAAGTCCGTGCTGGGCTTGCTTTATCCAAAGGATTATATCCATGAAGAATTTCCCAACCATCACTATATGTATCGTCATCTGTATCTGAATCTTTGGGATCGGTTCCAGTTTGATTTTCTACTTTATCAGGAAGG
>RDOB01000014.1 GCA_011364965.1 Candidatus Heimdallarchaeota archaeon | reverse complement strand
GACTTAATGAAAGATTGGTGATCTTAATGGGAGGAGTAAAGCTTGCAAGATTAATCCAGTAATACCACCACCCGTCGATAATACTTTGGTTGGAACTTCAGCAGGTATTCTAACGGTAAAACAGATCAATCGAGAAGTAGCGAAATAGCTAATAATAAGAAGATTCACTCCTAGATTTCTTCTTATATTAATAAATTGTGCGTGGGATATCTCATTTTTTTTCTGCAAAAAGGATTCAAGAAGAATCCAAGATAAGATTGATAGATTAGCTAAGCAGATAAGCAAGGAACTGGAATCAGTTCTTCATAGGATTATCGCTGTAAAACAAATTTATAGAAATTATTGAAAATATAAAGAAATAAGGGAATAAAAAGCAGATTACACATATTAAAGCTTCACAAAGGTTCCCACCATGTCGTTTGAGGATCACCATGATCTTCCCGAAAGTATGTTAGATTAGATAGCTTTAAATACCGTTTAGTATGTACTAAATGGTACCGTTCAATAGTTACTAAATGGTGAATTCTAGATATGTCATCACGTGAAGCGCAGACTAAAGAAAAGAAGAAATTGTTGTATACCTACTGGCACGAATTACCGTATTTCAAAACGATAGATTCCACAGTTCATTCACAGGTTGAGGAATCAGAAATTAGGAGCTTTATAATCAAATACATACGAGATGGAATAGAGGATGATTTTGGTAGGGCAAACGATCTCTTACGAAGACATGCATTTACTGCAAAAGAACTTCATGCTGCTTATTCGAAAAAACTAAATGGGCAGAAATATTCACAGTCGAATTTTCACTTTCATATCAAGAGTCTTGTTGAAGATGGGTATCTCAAAGAGATTGCCAAACTCCTTGAAGGTCGGCATTATATTTCGTATTATGGGCGCACCGCAAAATCATTCTTTAGTCAATATGATAACATATTAGCTGCATCACAGATACAAGAAGTGTTTGATCCTATAAAGGAATTGATAATTAGCATGAATCCAGAAACCAATCCTGAAACAATCACTCAACTGGTAGATGAAAGTATTCTCTCACTACAAGATTTCTATTAT
Source organism: Candidatus Heimdallarchaeota archaeon (assembly GCA_011364965.1). Lineage (GTDB taxonomy): Archaea > Asgardarchaeota > Heimdallarchaeia > Hodarchaeales > Hodarchaeaceae > Hodarchaeum. The sequence continues at coordinate 10,979 of RDOB01000014.1, read as the reverse complement.
CGATTTTTTTCATGGGTGAAAGAAAAGTATCCCTACCTTTATAAAGCACAAGTAGACATTCAGAATTTTCTCGATATAGTAGCACATTATTCGTTCTTTCACAACGGGTTAAGAAAAACCTCAGAGAAGATTGGGAGTTTACTTGATTTGGACAAAATCATGAACTATGAGCGGTACCAAGTCTAAAAGAAAAAACGCAAATGATGTGAAACGCCATGTCTAGTAAATCGAAGCTACATGAGACAACAAGCAAAATGATGGAAGAACAGAGAGGAAATTGTGCCCAAGCAATTTTTGCCACCTATGGTCCACACCTAGGAATACACAAAATTAACAGTGACGCGTGTATGAACATAACCGTGGCATTTGGAGGGGGAATAAACCGAACAGGAAACGTATGTGGGGCAATAACGGGCGCACTAATGGTCTTAGGGCTCAAATATGGTGGGAAGGTTCAAGAAGTAACTCATATTTCGAATCAATTGATGGATGAATTCACTGCAATGCACGGCTCAATAATTTGCCGTGAGCTAATCGGCTATGATCTAAATAATGATGAGAACCTAAGAAAAGCATTCCAAGAAGATGCGTTCAAGAAGTGCAAGAAATTTGTGACTGATACCGCTCAACTAATAGAAAAATATGTCGAATGGGAGGACAACCCCCAATGAAAGCAATTCTCCAAACAAAATATGGACCCCCTGAGGTCCTGAAATTACACGAAATTGAAAAACCTGCGATTACGGAAAATCAAGTACTTATCAAGGTACATGCTACTTCTGTTACTCCCATGGATTATCGATCGCGAAGTGCCAAGGCACCATTGTGGCCGATTTCGAGAATCCTGATGGGAGTTAGGAAACCGAAACAACAAATACCCGGGAGCGAGGTTGCGGGGGAAATCGTAGAAGTAGGCAAAGAGGTGAGGAAATTCAAGAAAGGGGACAAAGTGTTTGGATTTGGACATGACACCTACGCGGAATACACGACCGCTACCGAAAAATCCTCCCTAGAAATTATGCCCCCCACAATGAGTTATGAAGAAGGAGCCTCCATTGCTTTTGGGGGAGTAACCGCTTTATATTTTCTAAGAATAAAGGCCAATATGCAAAGTGGACAGAGAGTACTAATTAATGGAGCCTCAGGAGGAGTGGGAGTATTTGCAGTCCAATTAGCGACATATTTTGGAGGAGAAGTGACCGGAGTATGTAGTACGAAGAATATAGAGTTAGTACGCTCTCTAGGCGCAGCTAGAGTAATCGATTATACAAAAGACAATTTTACCAAAGAAACAGACCAAAAATATGAGGTCATATTTGACGTAGTGGGAACCAGCTCATTCTCCAAATGTAAGAAGCTATTAACAGAAGAAGGGATCTACATTAATATTGTGCCGACCTACCGCTTGTTCTTCCAAACGTTTTGGACTTCTAAGAGAGGGAAGAAAAAAGTAATAACCGGAATAGCCCAAAATAATGACGATTTAAGTCTCCTGAGAGAGCTAATAGCCGCGAAAAGCATTCAGGTCATCATTGATAGAAGCTATCCGTTAGAACAAGCGAGTGAAGCACATGCCTATGCAGAACAAGGACACAAAGTCGGAAGTGTTGTAATAACTCTAGACAATTAGAAAGTGTGTTGATACAGGGATCGGATGCCAAATTGATAGGTCAGTAAGGATTTCCTGCTACCTCAAGGTAAATATTAAAAGGAATGCGAAAGTTAATGATAACAAAAATGAAAATATTCCCATTGTTCAGAATAACACCCCCTAGGATGAGAATTCGTCTATTTAGACGACTCACAAATAGCTCCACGACCTTTTGCTTCAGCTGAATACCCCCCTTTGTTTACCTGATTAGAAGATGGACTAGATGCAATTCGGGGGAGTAGGTTCGCCACAAGCATCGCAGAACTTCGCATGGAGGAGAAGCATGTTCCCGCATTTTTGACAAACTTGATCCGAAGAACGAGTCAGAATAACACCTGAGTTGAGAGCTTTCACCTGCCTGACTATTGTTAGGATTATCACAAGGAGAATCAAACAAGCAATACTTCCGAAGATAAATAAAGTTGTTTCCAGATTGAGTAAATCGACATCCACTTCAACCACCCCACCCACGGAGGTGGTGTAACTACGCTCTTTAAGAGGTTGGATAGCCCACCCATGAGTCTCGTTAACAAAGGTAATTCTGTCAGGACCAGACGTGTCGGGCAAACGTATCCACGAAATCCCTCCATTCGTGGTGCAATGGATCCCATAACTCCCAACAGCCCACCCTTTAAGTTTAGTTATGAAAAAGATATCAAGTAAGGCAACTGTACCAAAATCAGCGAAAAAGGGTCGGTAAGAATATTGAACCTGCCAATGTTGGCCCCCATCAACAGTCATTAAAATGGTATTATCGGAACCCACAATCCAACCAGTTGAAGCATCCCAAAAGAAGATCCCATAGAAATTTCGGGAAATGCCAGCATCCTGCACCTCATACGTTACCCACCCATCCATGGTTCGAATAATCGTACTAAATCCCCCTACAGCCCATCCATGAGAATTATTCAACATAACCAGATAATGAGGAGACAGAGGGATTTGAGAAATAAAAGTCCAATTCTGGTTCACAATATCTACCTTATAAAAATCTCCTGTAATGCCCAGCACAACCGCTGAAGCCACATCAAAAGTCACAACGTCCCATAAAGTGACACTTTTGGAAGTATCAGGGTTTGTTACGCGTTCCAGGGTTACCCAGGTCTGGCCACCGTTTTGGGTGATTATAATATAATCATTCAGCGTTATGGCTACTCCCACGTTGCCATTAAAAAAATCAATGTCCTGAAAGTTTCCATTTATCCCTGAAATTTGTGCTTGCCAGGATTTCCCGCCATCAGTAGTCGCCATAATCATCCCGTTAGCCCCTGCAAGCCAACCATGAGACGAATCAACAAAATCGATGGCGTTGACCCCCTGCTCAGGATAAGTCTCTGAGGAAATGGGTGACCAGGGATTCTCAGTCTGGGTTAAGTACAGATCGACAGGGATATTTAACCCAAGACTGATAGAGGAGATAATAGCCCCTAGAAGCACCAGAATACAACATACCCCTATTGTGGTTCTGTTAACTTGGTGTTTTAACAACTCAAAAAAATTTGGTCTCATTCAACCCCATCCTGAGGTTTGATTAAGTAAATTTGATGTTCAGATATTGTGATGATGAATATAGTTTATTATTCTTTATTTTTTCCATTTATACAGTTTTATATGCATATTGGCCAGTCGATTTTATCGACAGAGACAGTAATTCTTCTTTCAATAATCCTTTATAATAAACCACCTACTTTTGTGTCACTAATCCAGATATCATCCCAAAAAGTTCCTCCATAATCTCCCACACGGCTACCGAGTGTGATAAATCCCAAGAAACCATGGTTACTATCATCTAGCATAAATATACTTGGTTTAGTTACAGTTCCACCGTATTTTTTCCAAGCAACTTGCATCCAAATATCATCTTGTCCGCCTGATAATCTTACCTCAAATTGCCACCATTTCTGATTAAAATTCTCCCCTAGACTATATACTTGAACCCCATTAGTGACAATGCCATTAATTTTCTTATCTATATATAAACTTCCTTTGTAAAACCGCAATCGAATGTAATCCTCTGTTCCACCATTTTCTTTCACTAGATAAAATAACGATTGTCCGTAATAATTAGTATGGCTATTATAAAACCATCCTGAGAAGAAAAGGGGTTGCGAGGTACAAGAATAAAATCCTTGAGTATTTATTGATTCAAATGTATTCCATTTATCAAAACGAAAAATTGATCCAGATCCCCCGTATTGTTTACCGCTATACATACCGCTCATTGAACAAGCATTACTTGTAATAAATCCTGTTCCTACCGCTGATCCAAAATTATCCCATCCGATAACGTCGTTATCATCGAAATTCTCAATGTAAGGAAATTTTGGGTCTAACCATGAAGCAAGTTCCTCCACTAATCCAATATCTGTGTGCGTTTCTTCATGAATGTAATAATAGTGTTGTTCTTCAGAAATAATATATGGTGACATCAGGTCAGGCAATTTAGTGCTCGTTACTGAGAGTAGTTGGTCATTTGCCCATTCTTGATTATAAAAAAAACATACAGGCACAGCGATTAATGCTTCCAAATTTGCATACACTCTGGATCCATACCAATCTATTCCTGAATATTGATCCTTAGTAGCTGGATTATTTAATACACTGTCAAACCATGTGTTTTCAACATGGAAAAATCTAAATCTAGGGCTATCCCACCCATCTGCAATTTTTTGTTCTAGGAATTCCACAGCATCCCAAAGTAGCTCTCCAGGTATATAACCAAAAATTGAGACAAGAATTAGCCAAATAGCCCATCCTAATCCATGATATGCAATCAAAACCCCAGCCCAAGGACATCCTTCATTAGGGGATGCAATAAGGATTCCCTTTTCTACTCTAATCCCTGCAGAATTTAAATTTTCCCGATACTGACGAATCATGTCACGAATAGCAATCCCTCCCATACTATGACCTATAAGATCTATAATTTCCCCTGGTTGTGTATTTGCTAGAATAAAGGTTTTGAGATCAGCTGATAAATCATCTATTCCAGAGTATTCATTATTGAATCCACGTTGAATATAGGAATAATTAACAAATTGAAAAGTACCTTCTATATACATATTTTGAATTTTTGCCAATAAATTTTCCCATTCATAATTATGATGTTCTAAATCTCCAGCATAACCATGTACGAAAAAGATTTTTCGGATTGCTAAGGGATTAGCCTTTTCCTCTGACTTTTGAACCGCAAGGTTTAGTAGAGACTCATCATGAATATTCTGAACAAATTTTTTGATTACAAAGGAAAAGAGATATGCTCCTCCCTCTGCATCAATTTCGTCTCGAAAACCTGCAATTCCCCTCTCAGCATCGCTAATTTCATCACTATGGCATGTGAGAAGTAATTTCCATGGGTAATTAGTCCTAATAAGAGAATCTTTTAGAGTTGTCCATAGAACAACTTCTTTTCCAACATACAAGCCAATTTCAATCCCATGTCCTATAAGAACTAATAATGAGGTTGTTTTGGATTGGTCAAATTCATATGTTAAATTCTCCCAATTAAATACGGTTTTTACGATTGTAGGTATATTGAATTGAGATAATTGAGAAGTTAAGGTCTCCTGTGCTAAGTTTACTCTCTCATCGTTATTCGTTTTTAATATTACAACATCAAATTCCGATGAAAGTTCATTTGCAGTAGTACTATATACTCTAGCAAAGATTGCTACTAATATAATCGTAATAATAATACTTGTTATAAGTTTCTTATTTTCATATCCAGAAGATTTCATCGTCAAACTATTCCCCTTTTGAATATTTAACGTTCAGGGACTTAAAGTTTTAAAGACAAGAATAATCTACCTCAACCCTAGTTTCCACTCCACTAGGTGTCTAATTCGTCTATTTGAATATCCCCGATATCTAGAATTATGAGGAATCGGTCTTTATAAATTTTATTACGAGTTCTAAAAATTGAGTATGAATGAAATGTATTCCATAAAGCTGGCACAATCCGAATGTTACGAAATCTTCCTTTTAGTAAAGTGGTACCCCACAGTAGTTGCAGAACCTCACATGGGCCGGAATCGGCATAGAGCAGGCAGGACATAACTGATGTACTAGTTCCTGAGATTTTTTTGGAATTTTATGATTTCGTTGGTGTATCAGGAGGTTTATAAGGATTACTGGAATACCTAGTCCAGTAGTGATACAAAATCTTGTACCTAAATTCATTAAATCTTCATTAATAGCTAAAACTCCTCCGACGGAAGTCATATAACTACGATCTTTCCGAAACCAAACCGCCCAGCCATGTGTATCATTAGCAAAGCTAATTTGTTCTGGACCAACCCGATCAGGGATAGTAATCCACGAAGCTCCGCCATTTTTTGTATAAAGCAGTCTATTTCCCACAGCCCATCCTTTACACTCCGATATAAAGAAAACGTCTAAAAGTGGAGCATATTCCGATAAGAATGGTTTATATGTGTACTGAGTCCGCCAGTGTTGGCCGCCATCTGTTGTTGCCAAAATGGCGTTATCTGAACCCACAACCCACCCTTTGTGCTCGTTCCAAAAAAAGATTCCATGAAAATTCAGTAAAGAACCTGAATCCTGGACTTCATACGTTTGCCAGCCGTTCGTTGTATGAACAATTATACCATATGCTCCTGTCGCCCACCCATGCGTCCCATTTAGCATAATGAAACTGTAAAGATAATTCGATGTCCTTGTGATATAACTCCAATTAAAGGTAGGAATGTTTATTTTAAAAAAAGTTCCTGAAGATCCAAGAGCATAGGCTGTTTCTTCATTACATATCTCCACATCCCATAATGACATTCCAGTATTATTATCTAGGGCTCCTACTTCTTCTAGTAATATCCATGTTAATCCTCCATCTTGAGTGATAAGAATATGCCTTTCTTTACTTATTGCTACTCCTATATTTACATTATAAAAGTCAATAGATTGAATATCTATTTCCAGTCCCGAATGCTGCCATTCCCAGTTTCTCCCTCCATTCTTAGTTACCATAATCATCCCATCCAGTCCCGCAATCCAGCCATGATAGGAGTCAACAAAGTCAATGGTCTCTACCCCTATTTCTGGATACGAATCAGAGGTGATTGGTTGCCAAGGATTTCCTGTTAACTCAAGATAAATATAAAATGGAATGTTAAAGCTGATTGCAATCGAAGCGACCATGTTCCCTATGATCAGAATAGCACCCCCTATGATGAGTACTCGTCTATTTGGACATTTTTTAAATAGTTCCAAGATCTTTAGCTTCATCTGAATACCCCATTTTTTACTAGATAGGAAGAGGGGCTTCTCTAAATTAATACCTATTTTTTTCGACATACTAAACTTTTAATGTAATATGTTTACTCAGGATAATTCTTTAATCAAGTTAATAATCATATAACATTTTTTGAGCTTATAAGGTAGTAGTAGAATTTTATCCTCTTAATTTACTCGGAATCGAATCTAAATCTCCACTCATTCGCGTTTTATTTCCTTGATAAGAGAATGGGTGACTTCATAATTCTCTAATGCGTTGGAAAATTGTTTTACTTGGAAGTAGCATTCCCCGATATTACAGTAGATAATAGCTTTCACACGCCAGTTATCCTCTGTCTCAACATCGTGCAGCGTTTTCTCAAACTCCTGAATTGCATGTTCATATAAGATTTCATTGTAGAAATATGTCCCTTCACTAATAGCATCTGGGATAGGTTCAGGCATATTCATTCCTCCAACATTCATTATGATAATTTAGATTCTTGAGTCATTCAGTTGAGGAAAAAGATGATATCACCATAAGGTATTTGCTGATTAATATAATTTAGGATTCAGCGAAATCCTGATATATGGATATGAGGGACATATAATCCTCATTTTTACTGAATTGGATGGAGAAACAGCCATGGAATGTCCCCTAGAGAAGTGTAATGTCCCTTTAAATGACCAAAATCAATATTATTATCATCTCCTAGTAGATCATCAATTCAGTCAGTGTCCAATCTGTCAAAATTCCTTGATTCGCCTCTTCAAATAGGAAGTCTACAAATGAAGTTCCCTGTTCTTGGATGTAGCGTTTCACAATCATAGAACTATCGAGATAAACCTGCATTGTTATCCCTTAATTTTCGAATCATTTCTTCAGCAGCTTGAGGGGGAGTGGGTCGATTACTCTTTATCTCCTCAAGGGTGAAACTCATCTTTTTTGTAGGTCTAATTGCCTTTAATTCTTTTTCTAGGTGCATTAGGGTCATATCTTCAATGAGTTTGTTTAATTAATTACTAAGAGCCCGAAATGTACCACTAGATCGATATACCTGATCTTTAAATTTCTCCCAAGTTTTTTCATCCGTATAAAATGAAACTTTTTCGGGCATATTTTTTCGATACCTCTTTAGTATTTTACTGGTATACGTCTATAAATATTTAATTCATATTTAGTACTTTACGCTAAACCTAAACAAAACTTTGATCGTATTCTAGCGGTCTAAGAAACAAAATAATCACTGAATCAGGGTGTTTTTCTTTTTACATTCAGTCTAAAATTTCAATTGTTGTTTCCTAGCAAAAATTGTTACTATTCCCAATAAGAGGAGAATGGCAAAGAAAGAAAACTCATTTGTTTCATTTAGGAACTATCACAAGAAAAAAAGCATCTTTGTAAATACTCCTTCTTTATAATCCTTCCAATTTGATTAGCTCATCTGGAAACACAGAAGAAAATCCATATTCGGATTTTAGCTGATGAGCTTTCGAAACGATTTCCTGATCTCCAGAAACAAAGTAATCTATTGATTTTCTAGTCGTTCTATTTATAAGAACACATGTGGCTAGATGAAGATTATCTAAAGTCTTCAAATGGAATTTTGGAGCCAAATCAATTGCTTGAAGATATACTAGTGATAGTTCGATCTTTGAACCTGCAATTAAAGCACTCTTAGGAAGAAAAATGTCGATTATTTCTAAATTAGGGACCATAATTATTCGCTTAAGATACTCTGCAGTCAAAGAAATGTTTGGAGGAAGTTTAGGCAAAAATTTGTTTTGTTGTCTTTCTACAACAGATGAAATTTCCACCAATCCCAAACCAGAGATTATCCCATAAATTGTTCTGGTTTTTATGGCTTCAATTACTTTCTTACACTCTTCATGAAAAGGATCGGTCTTTACCCAATTAGCTAGGAGAATACTTGTATCAATGTATGTATTTTTCATCTTTCACGACCTTCAGCAATATGAGAAGCTACAGGAGAAGGAAATAGTCCAGAACTTATATCAAGTAATTCATCTTCAGTTAATGATGGTTTCAATTCAAGATTATCAAGTATTTCCATTTTAACCTGCTTTTTAGCTACTTCCTTTAATTCTCGTGAAAGGAGGATTCTTATCGCTTCACTACGGCTTGAAAATAATCCCATTCTAACAAATTTATCTAATAACTCAATATCTTCCTGATCTAATCGCGCAGTGATTGTCTCGTTCAAATTAATCATCTAATTCTATTGTATACATTTGTATATATATACATTTGTCATAGCTCCTATTAAGATAGTAAGGAGGAATATGCAATAAAAGCAATTTAGAGCGGTATTTGACCTGAGTTATCTGTATATTGACTAGCTCCTTTAAAACAATTATTAGTGACCCCAAATCCATTTGTGGAAAAAATTCCTTCCCGTTTAATAATCCACTATCCTTTCAGATTTACATAAAAGAATTAAATTGATTAAATTAGTTAAATTAGTTAACTAAATATGACCTCACTCCCAGCGCTTAATGGTGAGGTTGAATTTCTTTGAACTCAGAGAATTGCGTTGGAAAATAATCTTCCTCTGGTCATTACAAATCGTTCTTATTTCGAGATGATAGGGATTAAAATTATTGATTAAGCTTCTCTCTGATAGAAATGTTATTGAGTAGCCATGTTCTCACATAAAGTCATGGATGAAGAACTTCAGGTCTTTAGGGTTAAGCTTATCCCTCCTTCATCCTGACTGGGATGTTAGTTCCCCTTTTAGAACCTCTTATATTCTAGGGAAAATTTAAAATACCATGGAAAGAAGAAATATTCATGATAAAAGCAAAATTAACCAAGAATGGAATGATTAACTTTCCCGCAAAATATCGAAAAAAATTGAATTTAAAACCCGGAGATGAAGTGGGGTTCCTAGAAACAGCTGAAGGGATAATAATTGTCCCGATTCTTGATCTCTTTGACTTGACGGATGCCTCAGAATTGCCAGTGGCTAAAGAAATTATCGCAGAAATCTATGAAGAACGCCAGAAAGAAAGGAAACAAGTTGAGGCTAAAAAATGAGGCTCATCTGGGATACAGGAGCATTAAGCTTGTTTTTTGCAGACCACTCTGAAGCAAAAGAGTACATGCGAAAGGTGGTGACCAAACAAGTGGCGGGATATATCCCAAGATTAATATTAGCAGAATTCTTCTATAAATGCTGCCAAAAATTTGGAAAAGAAGTAGCTCAAGTTCGCTTAGTAGCGTTACGCCAAGTACCACTGATTGAAGAACCAATAAAGGAAGTTGATGTGCTAGAAATAGGGATATTAAAAACTAAACACCCTGAGCTGTCGTTAGCAGATTGTGTATTAGTACAGTTAGCTAAAAAGAAAAGAGGAACCCTCCTAACGACAGAAGAGGGCATCACACAGATCAAAGGGGTAAAAGTATACAAATTCGAATTCTAATATCAGCAAATCCTGCAAAATGCTCATCTCTTAGTAACCACCTACTTTGGTGTTACTAATCCAGATATCATCCTATTGTTCGTATATTGTTCTAAAAAGAAATCTGTATAAGGACACTTGTACGAAATCACCCATCAAAGGAATAATAGATCATTTCATACTAATTTCAGAAGAAAAATAGAATTTGGTGAAAAAGATGAGTAAAACGAAGCTAGATACAAATATCTCTCCTGTACCGATGCCAGTCACAATCATTGGGACAAAAGTGGATGGGAAACCAACCTTCATGACTCTTGCCTGGGTTACTCGCGTGAATATGAAACCACCCATGTGGGGGATAACCATGAATAAAAAACATCATACAGCTGTCGGAATAAAGCAGACAAACATGTTTAGTATTAATATTCCCAATACGAGTCTGCTGGAAAAAACAGATGTATGTGGGTTGATATCTGGTAGAAAATACGATAAATCCTCCCTCTTTCACATTTTTTACGCAGACAATCAAAACGTACCGTTCATAAGTGAGTGCCCGGTGAATATTGCATGCAAATTAGTAAAAACGGTAGATTTACCTACGCATTACTTTTTCATAGGAGAAATTGAAGAAGTATTTGCAGAAACTCATGTGATTACCGAGGAAAAACTGGAT
>RDOB01000013.1 GCA_011364965.1 Candidatus Heimdallarchaeota archaeon | reverse complement strand
CAAAGATTAAACCTCGATCATCAAAGCTGCGGTAAACTGTGCGTATCATTTCAGAAATTTCTTCTTTTGTACCTTCACGGAGCAGTCCCATTTCATCTAGTCCCCCAACGAGTACTCCAGTGAAATCTTGTCGTGCCTCTAACAGACTAGGAGAGGTAGTTTGATCGTGCCAATTAATGGCATGAACATTTGGCAATTCTGATGCCAAACGGAAGTAGGGGGTCTCCCCATGTAAATGTAAAAGGTTAAAGATAGACTTTGGATGCACCTTTTGGAGAATTTTACTCATAGGGGTGAATTCAAATTCCCTCAGGTCCTGGGGTTTTAAATTTGCGTTGAAATGCTGAGTTGCAAGGAAGATTCCATCTGCTCCTGTTTCTAGGGATGATTTTGCGAACTCCCCCATGAGTTCCGTTAACATGGAAATCTGCTCTAGGATGAGCTTTCGATCTTGATTTAAGTGTTCTAGAAGATTTGGATCGAGTTTGGATGCTACCATGAAAGGGGAGAAAACGGTCATCACTGAAGGGACTTCATTCTCGATTTCTTGATGTATTAATTTTACTGCTTGAATTTGGGCTCCAAACTCTCCTGCATTTGGATCAACTGGTTCTACTGTTTCCCAATCGCTTAATGAAAGGATAGGCATACGTTCACAAATTCTTGATCCCGAGATTGGGCGATATCCTCCTAGAAGTCCTCCAAAATCCACAACACAATAACTTCCATGAGGAGAGATTTTCATGAATAAGCTATTGTATCTCCTTTGAAAGTCCACCTGAGCTCGCGCCAATCCTTCTGGTGTTTTATCTGCTTCAATAAAATGTTTCCACAGAGAATAGGGAACTTGGGGGATTTTTTGTTTCTCTTTAATTGCCTTTAAGGTTGAAAACTTATCTAGTTGAGCCATTTGTTATCGTGTCTCTGTCGTCTTTCCCCCTTACATAATTTTCTATCAGCTTTTAGAAAATAAATTTCTAAAATATCAATCCATTGATAACTTTCATGTCTTTTTTGCACTGATATGAGATTGCATTAAGCAAAAATCATTTGATATGCTCTGTAATTGCAGGCTTGATGGTTCTTGTGAGTACGAAATCTCGATCTCTAGTAGCTTCTTTGACCTACTTAGCCCTCCATTTGATTTCAATGAATGAAAAATTGGGTCGTTACAAATTATCACAGACTTTGGAGATATCAGAGGCACAAGCAAGAACTATCTTATGTAATTTAGCTTCCCGCGGTTTAATAGAAAAATCTAGTAAGCGTCATGGTCATAAACTAACCGAGGACGGTCAGAGATTTTTAAATAAATGTCAGCAATATATCTACATCCCTCCTAAGAGAATTCATTTGGGAAAAAAGTATACTGTTGGATTAAAAGATGCAGCTGTTGGTGTGGAGGCAACTGGAATTGATCAGTTAAATACCGTGGTTTTACGCGATGAATCCCTCATTAATGGGGCCTCGGGGTGTACAGTTTTTCTTAAAGACGAATTCGAGGAAATATATTTATTGGGTGCGGTCTACCCCCCTAAACCTGACATTTCCCTAAGTGATCGAAAGATTAAACGCAAGCTTGCGCGATTATTTCACGAGAGTGATTGGACGGATATTATAATGGTGGTGGGATCTGGTGAATCAGTTGCATCCGCTCAGGTTGGAGCAATTTCCGCGGCTCTTCTCTTAGTTCCAATATACATTAAAGAAAAAATTCGTGGGATATCTAACTAGATTTTTCTTGTAGATTGAATGGCCGAGATTCACGTAAGTGGCCGAACCATGGTGGTAGAGAAATATTTTCATCCACACGATCACCACTCGGTAAATAAGGCTTTAAATCAATGATCGGAGTACCTGCAAATGCATCAATATGATCTATCCGAATTCTACAGCCCATTATTTCATTTATTTTGACAAGTGTCAATCCAATTGGATTTGGACGTCTTGGAGATCGAGTAGCGAATGTACCCATTTCTTGAGGAGGTTCTGGGGGATTCTTTACTCGTGGGATAGACTTTTTCGCCTTTCGATTCTCTTTTGAATCGTTTTGATGGATCCACCATAGAACAAACATGTGTGAAACCATGTTCAGACGGTACAGTCCAACCTCATATTCAGGGAGGATATCTAGGTACTTTCCCTCATTATCTTCGTCCACATATCCTATTGGGAAAATTTCCACTTATTTCACCCATAATAGTAATCCTTAAGATTCATTTTTACTTCATTCATTATGTATCTTTCGGTTGTATGTTATTTAAGTATTTTAATTAGTATTATCGAAATTAAGACATTTTATCAAGTTTTTAAACCTTTTATAACAAAAATTGGTGTTAATATAGATATATTGCATTCTATACACTTCAGTGCAATTTTAAATCTATTATATGCATTATTTCATTCTAAAATATAGGCTAAAACGCCATAAAAATTAAAGATATAAACCAGTGTATTTGGAATAATAGATAATTAGTTGGTATAATGATGAATAAACAAAGTTTAATATTTATTTTATTCTTAATTATTTTAATATTTGGAGTTCCTCTTGTTATTACATCTATTGCCCAAAATTCTAGCTATAAATCCCAATGGAGAATTAATAACTGGAATGAAGCTCGCCCTGTCAGTTGGAACTGGCCAGATATTAATTTTACTGCCACTATTGATTCTTATCTTAATTATACTCTTGAAGAATTTAATCCTAATAATTTTACTCATCCAAGTTCAGGTAAAGTGGAAATAGGAAATTTAACAACCATTGCAACTAATAATAAGACCGCGGAAAGCCTTCTTCTTTCAATCTATGGGTGGTTTCCTGGTTTAGTGACCTCTTCTGGCGACTGGGAGCTGCAAAAGGAAGTTGCAATGGAAGCTGCATCAGGTTTTTGGACTGAAGGAGACTTGTATATCTCTGAACATCTATATTCTTATTCTAATTCTGTTCGTAAAGCTATTAATTTTACATACTCCCAAAATTCAGCACTTGGTAACCAAAATACTTCATTAGTGTATGATAAGGAAACAGGAGTCCTTTTAGAGGGATTTTCTGAGATTTTTTTTGATTACTATTATGTCATTGATCTACAGTTAGTCTACTCTGATCTCATAAAGGTGAATGAGTCTAAAAATTTTCTTACAGATATTGCATTTTACTCAATTATCTTGCCTTTCTTGTGTATGAGTATATTTCAGAACTCTCAAAAGAGGAACTGAAGGTGCCTAGAGTCTAATGGAACCAGAAGAGCATCAAAATCTCAGAAAAAATAAAATCTCCCCTCAGGAGCGTTCTAGAGCTATTCAAATATTCTCTACAAGTGTAATTTTTTCTGCAATCGCAGTTGCGTCTTCAACCGCTTTGCTTGCAATCCCAAATCTTGAAACACTTACCATCTTCTTTTTTATTGTCGGATATCAATATGGTAAATCTGCTGGATTAATGACTGTTATTACGTCTGTTACTGTATTTGAATTCTTTGCTTCTCAATTTTATGGATCAGGAGGATTGATTCCATTTCTTCTTAAATTTCCTCCTTTTCTTTTGGTTATGTTTATGGGAGTATATTTTAGAAGTATCAATGAGACTGAATCTGAATTCCCCTCTGTTTCCCAATCCTCTTTGAACCAAACGCATTCTAAGATTCTCTATCAAATTCCTGATCAATTACACATCTCCCAGTCAGAATTTTCATTTTATGAGCGTTTTCTTCTCGCTCAACTTGGATTTGCATTAACTATAGTCTTTGATATTTTTACATCATTAAGTTTGATCGTTTTTGTCCCAACTTGGGAAGCGGTTCTTGCTAGCTTTATCACAGGATTGCCTTTCTTTATTCTTCATCAAATAACTAATGCAGTATTATTTTCAACATTTCCTTCTATAATTGATGCTTTAAATAAGGTGAGGCCAGTATAATGGGGTATTTTCAGAAATATTCGAAATATATACCATTACAAGCTATTATTATTGCTATTTTCCTTATATATATCGCTGGCCTTAGTTTTAGTTTTATTTTTTTCGCTGAAACCTTTTTTCCACCACCCGATGAGAACCATGAAAAAACTTATGTAACGATTAATTTAATTATTGAATCTACCCATCCTGATTATTTGTTTAATCATTCTTATTTAACAAATGTAACAATCAATATTACTTTAATTGAACATTTGAATAATACAATTGGTATTGATAATTGGGAAGGTAGATACTATACTCCTGGAGGCTGGTTTGTAACTAGAATTTTTAATGCATCTGAAAACTCCAATTGGAGTTGGAGGATATATTTTCATTTACCTGGTACTCAAACTTGGACGTACGCTCCTGTTGGGGCATCTTCTATTCGTTTAGACAATGAGTATTTTATTAAATTTAGTTTTGAAGAAGGATAGCGCAGATGAGTACTTATTCTAAATCCTCAATTAAGTCACTAGAACTTCGGGATTTTTCAATCAGCTATTCTAAACACTCTAATGCAATATCGAATGCTCATTTTACATTCCTGCAAGGAAAATCATATCTTTTAACAGGTACTACTGCTAGTGGGAAGAGTTCATTATTACGGTTTCTAAAAGGTTTTATCCCTTTATTTTATCCAGCCACAATAACCGGTGAAATTCTCCTCAATGGATCTCAGATCTCCATTGAGGAATTCTGGGAATACCAGGGGTGTTTTGGTTTTTTATTTCAGGATCCAGCTCTTCAAACAGTGGGGTCTACTGTTGAGAAGGATCTTGCCTTCGGATTAGAAAACAAAGGGTTTCCTTCCTCTCATATTCAGAACAGAATAATGGAAATTAGTCAAGAGCTGGGTATTGAGGAATTATTAGAACGAAAAACATCTACTCTATCTGGGGGGGAAATATCACTTGTTTCTCTTGCTTCTATCCTAATTTTAAATCCTCCTTTTTTACTACTGGATGAGTTTGCAGCATTTTTGGATTATCCAGCAAGGAAAAAAGTCTTGAGAGCTATTAAATCTCATCAAGATGAGAAGCATACTGTTGTAATAGTCTCCCATCAGCTTGAGGATACGTTAGATTTAGTAGATGAAATCATTGTCATGGATAAGGGAGAGATTGTCCTTCATACAGCTCGAACGCAAATACTTGAAGCAAACTACTCAATTCTCCAGAATTACCTGAATCTACCAGAAATATTTCGTCTTGGAATACCATTATGTGAGAAACAGGGTGTGAAACCAGTATTTCGATCTGCAAAAGAGCTTTATTCTCTTTTAAGGAGGGAAAACATTGAATAATCTTAGCTATTTTAATGTGGGCTTTTATTACAATGCTGGTATGCCAATTTTAAAAAAAATAAGCTTTGAAGTGCTTTCATCTCAAATTGTAGGAATACTAGGTTCTAATGGCTCAGGAAAAACCACTTTACTTCGTTTATCCAATGGTTTATTAAAACCTACCTCTGGAACCATCTATTTAAATCAGGAAAGTATTCATAAATTCAAAACAAGTCAATTAGCAAACAGAATTCACACTACATTCCAATTTAGTCGTTTACATTTCTATTGTTCATCTGTTAATGAAGAGATTCTGCAATCCTTACATTTCAGCAGGAACAAGAAAGAGAATGATCATGATTTACCAAGTGAAATTCTCTCTCTTTTTTCACTTTTAGAATTACAATATCGTCATCCATACTCTCTCTCTGGGGGAGAGCAACAACGGCTCTCTTTAGCAATAGCTTATGCGAGTAATGCTGATTTCTTTTTGTTTGATGAGCCAACTGCGAACATTGATCGCCCCTCGCGTCTTTTTCTCGCAGATTTTATAATTAAGCTTAGAAATCAGGGAAAAGGAGTGTTGATAGCATCTCATGATGTGGAGTTTCAGCTTAATGTTTGCGATAAAATTCTTGTCCTTAATAATGGTATAATTCAGTTTTTTGGGACTCCTCAAGAATTTCTCACATCAGCTGAGTATTTGAAACACGACTTCATATGTATACCAGAAATTTATCACTTTCTTGAGCTACTAGAAAAAGACAAAACAACTTCAAAACTTATTGAGAATTTTTTTACTCTTTCGAGTACTTCTGAACGATTATTTCTAATAGAGAAATCTTTGGAGGAAATAAAATCATGAAACCAGACCCTCGTGTGGCAATTCTGCACCTGATAGGGTTTTTCATTATCATTTTCCTCGAAACGCGAATAGGCTGGTTAACTTTCATCATGCTTATGTTTCTGGTCTTTTATCTGACTGAAGCTTCTTATCGAAAGGTACTTTATGTTACTCTCCTACTATTAATCCCTTCTGTTATAATTTTGATTCTAAATATACTATTTGTTTCCCAAGACTCTGATTATCTTATTGTAATACTCATTAGATTCTGGGGACTTGCTTGGTTATTTAATTGGTTTTTATATGCCGTAGATCCTGATCTATTAACCCAAGCATTAGTATCGTACAAAATTCCATATAAATATGCTTGGCAAGTGAGTTTAGCTTACCGATTTCTTCCAATGTTTCAAGAGGAAAGTTTACAATTGTACAATGCACAAATTTCTCGTGGTATCCCGCTTGATAGAGGGATGATCTCTCGTTTACGATTTATCTCAAGTATAATAATTCCTCTGGTAGTAATGAGTCAAGATAAATCGAATCGGTTTGCAGAGGCCCTTACAGCCCGTGATTGGGATCCTGATAGTCCTAAAGCATTCCTAAATCCTCTGAAAATGGAAAAAAACGATTGGTTATGGATTTCATCCACTATAATTATCTTTTTAATGATCATACTATTGTAAATGCACTCTCTTGCGAAAATAATATTAGTGTGTGAATCCACTAAGCAATGTGAAAAGAAGAAGTTGATAAAACTATGTCGTCTATTCCTCCAAGCATTCGGAAAATTTTAGATTCTGGGAGAGGAGAAATACGGCAACTCGAAAGAGAATACCACCTCTGGTTAATACTGACCTTTCTCGCGTTCTCTACAAGTTTTATTCTCTTTTGTCTTATTTTAATATTATCCATTTCGGGCTTAAATGGGAATTTACTTCTTGTTAAGATCTTCGTTAGTTTATCTGCAATAATTAATTTAGTCATCGGTTATTTTCTCTTGCAAGAAACGTTGGAAAGACGCCAATATCTACAAGAGGTGCAAAAATTAATGCTACAGGGCCTTTCTGTTATTGATGGAATCCGTAAATCGTTTCGGGAGCTATTTGGGGAACGATAACTATCTTTGATATTATTTGAATAACTCAATAGTTAAAAAGTAGGATTTACTCTGAAAGTTTGAATACAAAGATCGAATAATCCCTACAGAAAATAAGAGTTGTCTGAAAAAATAGAAGGTAAAAATAATGCCAGAGGTACCAATACCCGGAATGGCTTTCCGTGCGCGTCTATCAAAAGTGAAGGGACAAAATGTTGTTGAGTTGATATTTAAGGGAGATAGTATGGCCTCCGTGGATTTAGGTGAGCGCTTAACAGATGGCGCTATCTTATCTGCACTTAAAATGGCTTGTACTCAATGTGATATTGAACATCAGGTATCTGAACAGATGCTAACTAAAGTAGCTGAAGATCTCTACAAAGCATCAGGACTTGGTGCTGGTAAAGCTTTACTTCCACCAGAATTTGAATTGAGTGGAGAATCTAGTGAATTAGATCGAAAATTAGCTATTATTATTTCAGAGATGCAGAGAATGAATAAACGCTTGGATAAAATCCAAGAGATGCTTGAACCCCACTCAGAATAAAAATTAAAGCAAAAACTCATTTCTAGAAGCTCCTTGTAATTAAATCTCGCATGAAATTTATATTAATATATCATTGGCTTTGTTTAGAACGTTCTTGTCTTTCTAACTGGTTTTCATATAGCTGTTGGACACTCTTAATTGTGTCAATTTCCTCCACAGACTTATCAGGTCGAATTCGTTTAATCCGAGCAAATCGAAGTGCCATCCCAGATTCATATTTGGATGATTGCTGAATATTGTCAAATTCAACTTCTACAACAACCTGAGGTTTAACAGCGATCCCCCAAGATTTTGAGCTGGTTTTTATTGAATTTAATAGATCTGTTAGGTATTGAAATTCACTATCAGTCAAACCCTTGAACGTTTTTCCAATAACCTGATAATTATTCTTATCTCTTGCAGCGAGATGATAATTAGATAACCATCCAGTCCGTCGTCCATGTCCCCACTCCGCAGCAATTATGACAAGATCTAAGGTGGGAAGTGAGGTTTTTAACTTCAACCAGTTTTTACCTCGTTTACCTGCCAGGTATTTAGAGTGTGGATCTTTTAGCATAAGTCCTTCGAACCCCCGTTTTATCATTTGTTGAAAGAAGTTTTTTATTTCGGTTTCATCTGATAGTAATTTGTACCTAATAATCTCTAAATGCTTTAAGGTTGGAATTGTATTTAATGCTTTTTTTCTGTCTAGAAGAGGTTTATTTAAAAGAGACTCCCCTTTGGATAGGGTTATATCGAACATATAGAAATAGCAGGGAGTTTTTAAAATAGACTCTTCCACCTCTTGTTTACGTAAAACTCGTGTAAGCAAATCCTGGAAAAAAACTGGCTTTCCATCTACAATAGCAACTACTTCGCCATCAATAATTGTATTCTGATAATCATGTCTAACTTGAATAGAAACATCATCAATAATTTCAGGAAAACCTTGAGTGATATCCTCCTGATTCCGGGAATAAAGCTTACACTCTTTTTTAGAAATGTGTAGTTGGGCACGGAATCCATCAATTTTTGGTTCACAAATCAACAAAGGAAAAGCTTCAAGAGCTTTTGAAATAGTTTCAACCTTCGTTGCCAGCATAGATTTCAATGGATTGAAGAGTTCAGGCTTAAGAGCGAATAAGTTAATTTTTGAGTCTTTTGCCCTTACTGCTGTTTTCCCTATGTCGCTTAGTATCATATGAGCATATTCTACCTCTTCTTTCTCTCGGTTAAACGCTTTCACGATTGAGTCTAGAACCAATCCTTCCCGAAAGCCTGTTCGGGTATCAGAGGTAATTATTCGGGTTACATATTTGGCCTCTAAAGGGGAAGTAAGTTGAAGAAAAGAGAGTAGGCGATTTTTCTTTGTTTCAATTGCTCTTTTTCCTGAAATTGTAGCGATTTCAGTGAAAAATTCATTTAACATAAGAATTGTAAGTTTGGGTTCTTGTTTGGTTACGCTGAAATAACTTTCAAGTGGTTGTGCTTGAGGTTTCCGTTTATTTAATGCAAATTCAACCATGCTTCCAAAATCAGAATTTTTTCTGTAAAAAGAAGATAATTCAGAACGAGTGTATTTTGTTAGCTTGTTTACAACTGCTTGACAAGAGCTCCATCCCATTTGGATTTTTAAAGGAGATATTTTTGAAAATGCTCTTCCTGAGGCATAATAACATACAAGGGGGAGTTCTTTATCAATAAGTTGACGAAGAAAATTCGCAAAAAGCTCAACTTTCTCGTTTTTCTTCGTGGTAGCTTGAATTTGTTCCATTACTAGACAGAAATCAAGAAATAACATATATAAAGATCAAAACAAATTAGTCCCTATAAAACCTCTTTCTCAGATTAAAATCAAAGTAATTTTATGTCAAGAATTACTCAAGACTTGAGGATTTCGAGACTCAAGAAGTTTTTCTATTTGATTCATCTGTTTGACGAACTCTCCTGTAATAATCTTAGCTTTGGCAAGACGTCCGATTTCTGTTAAAATTTCTGAACTAAGAGGGACAGGAATCAGATCCTGCCAGGGGGTACCTGGAAGTGGCATAAAATAATGTAATCGAACAAGTGCTTTTCCCTGAAACTGCCGAACAAGATCTAGGGTCTCCCATTGTGCGCTTAAAGTTTCGGAAGGAGTCCCTAGGATGAAATCAAAAACAGGAAGATATCCATGTGATTTCATAATTTCAAACGCGGCTAAACCATCTTGTACGGTGTGCTCGCGTCTCATATTGGTTAAAATATTGTCTGATCCACTTTGAAAACCGATTGAAATTGAATTATTACTAATTTTTTCAAAGAGAGAAATCGTCTCTTCAGTAATATATTCAGGCCGAACCTCTGAAGGAAAGGTTCCAAAAAAAAGACGAATATCATATTGAGTTAGACAATCGATTAATTCCTTAAGTCGGGATACATTTGGAATTCCCCTTTTTTTCTCCATATAACCTAGGGAGTTAGGTGCAATGAACCGAATGTCAACAGTTTTCTTTATTGGCTTAAAATGATTGATATAATGCTTAACAATGGTTTCAATATTTTTTATTGAGCGAAAACGAGGATTACCATACATATAAGGAACTTGACAGAACCGACATCGAAATGCGCACCCTCTCATGAGTTCAATGGGAGGATGGATTGAAAATTTTGGATTATCAGAATAAGGACAATAGGAATCCAAATCAATACTGGGGCGACGCTTGGTTCTTTGTACAGTTTTATATTGATCTAAATAAGCAATTCCAGGGATTGTTTCCAAATCACCATTTGTTATTGGTTTTTGGGCAAATGTTTTAACTAGATGTGGAAAAGTCTCCTCTCCTTCTCCTATTACTACTACATCGCCTCCCATGTTTAAAATCTCCTCTGGTACTCCTGTTGCATGAGGTCCCCCAACTACAACTAAGATATCAGCAGAAGTAAATGCCTTCTTAATTATTTTAAGGCGATTTTTCAATGCTTCAATGGTCCAGCTACGCGATGATTCTGCGTAAATTACTCTATAATCCGTATTCAATGCTTTAGAGATAGGTTGCTTGACATTTCCCTTGATAACTTCATAGGGAATTTGATGTTTTTGTAAGCTAGCCGATAATGCCCCTAATGCATACCACGTATATTTATCCCAATAAAGGAAGACTTTAAGGTTTGAATAATCCATTCTTAGAAAAGCACCAAATCACATGTATTTTAGACTTGAAAACCAGCTTTTTTATGAAGCTGTACAAGAAAATTCATATAAATTCATGAAACTAATTCCATTCTATTCAATCACAAAGATTATCAGAATGAATTTAAGAATACTACAAAAAAGTGCTATTAGTTAGGTTAGGGCATTCCCCAATTCCTAATAGGAATCTTATGCGTTTAAGCGACTTTAATGCAATAATTCCCTTGGTAGCTCAGCCTGGAAGAGCCCTCGGATTATAAATCCAAGCCTCCAAGAGCCCTCGGCTGTAGACCTAGTTCGCACCTCTGAGGAAACAGTGATGAGTGTGTCAGCAATAATGAGCGGCGACCGAGTTGTCCCGTGTTCAAATCACGGCCAAGGGATCTTTTTTCCTTTTCTAGTCAAATTCTACCTCTTAATTGACGAAATGAGCCTAAAAATGGCTTCTGTTTCTAAAAATATTCTCTTAAGGCAGTATTTTGCTTAGGGAAGATCTGGCCTAACGCTGAAAACGCATGTTTCTCACCTGAAATAAGTCCTGCTTCGAATAACTCAAAGGGATCATAAAAACCGATGACTATCTGACTCAATTCCTTTATTCCAATTTTTATTGGATAGCGATTAGAGGACGTAACAATTTGACCCTTTCCATTTTCCACCTTTAATGTTAACGTCTTATTATTCCAGGGGCACTGACTTGCAGGATCAGTCACTTGAAATGTAATCATCTCATTTACGTCATTTGGATAGTTTAATCTTAATAATAACTCATTGAGGTTTATTATACGAAACATTGAGTTATCTTGAATCCTATTTTCCTTCATCCGGGGTGTTCTTAGATATGGTAGGATATTATGTTCAAATGGGGCTAGTTTAACAAACTCTCTCTGAGAATCATGATTTGCAAGAAAATTTAGGAATGCTTGTTTAGTTTCTGAATCAAAGTACACCATTTCTCGAACCAAGATATGTGGGAAAGGATTCTTTTCATCTGCTTTCTCAAACCGAAGTATAATATACCCCAAATCTTTCCCATTCTTATCCTGACAAATAAACTGATATCCTTGATTTCTCCATGTCCAACCAGGCATAGATTTCCAAATAAAAGATTCTCTTTTTGCTAAGCCATCTAATTGAGAAGCAATTATATCATAAAGAGGTTGGCAGCGCTTATAATTTGGATCAAAGTCTTCTTGAATTATCCGATTAGGAGTTGGCTTTTGGATAATATCAGAGGTTTTTAATGTAAAAACGTGCAAGGAATCCATCTGTCCATACCCTAATCCCTCATAGAATTCAAATTTAAATGGATATAAGGTTGATACGAGATATTCTTGCTCATAAAGCAGCTTAAAAACATATTCAAATAATTGTTTCATGTACCCTGAGCGTCGATATTCTGGTTTACATGCTACACCTGTAATTCCAGCCATTTTTATAAAAGTCCCCCGAATTTGCTCTTGAAATTGAATTACTCCAAGGTTTGCAGCAATGGATCCATTTTCTTCGATAACATAATTTTTTGTGGGGTAAGTATGGGTTAAATCTCGGCGAGGATCTGGTTTTTCAGGGTCTTCATATTGGTTTTTATGCCCTTCAAACGCGTATCTCATGATATTTTTGATTGATTGAGCATCCTGGTCTGTTGCCTCTCGAAATATAAAATGATCTTGCATATTCTAAATCTTCCTTATTCTGCAATTATTCCAGATAAGTACACATAATAAGGTTTTTTTCTGGGCAAGTAGCGAAGAGAAAAATCTCCCTCTTTTTACCTAGAATATCATTAATAAGGCATGTTAAGCATATGAGCACGAAGAAACCTAAAAGGAAGGAACAAAGCCAACCCTGTTCAAATCACCCCTCTAATGCCGATACTGAAGAGTGCGAACGATGTCATAAATTTTTTTGTGCTGAATGTTATATAGAAGATTGGCATGAAAATTTTCTGTACCAATTTGTGGGAAAGAAGCGCGAGTTCGTGAAAAGGGTATATTGTTCACCCTGTCAGAAACGAGTACAGCGTATGAGACTAATTGCATATCTAGGATTATTCATTCTTCTTGTTGGACCCTTTATTCTCTGGTTTATATTGAATATTTTTTTCTGAACCGAATAACACCCAGTATGGTTATAGATGACAGCTATTGACAAGATTTGAATTAAAGGACTACCAAGAAGACAGGAAAGACAGAGGGGTTTATGATAAGAGAAATCCCTTAAATGATTTGACTGGTAAAGAATGGTTATTTTCAACTAAGACAGTTATTCCCAAATCTTATCCCGATATACTTGGAGAAAATATAATCACGAGAAATCTTTCTCCGATCCCTGTACAGCTTTGCACAGAACTTGTAGAGACATTTTCCAAACCAAAAGAAACAGTTTTGGATCCTTTTTTCGGAGCTGGATCTTTTCTTATCGGAGCTTTATTTGCAAATGCTTATATCCCTCCCCCAAGGAGAAATATTATTGGTTTGGAATTGCAGGAAGAATTTTTCGTGCAATTCACTAAAATCATGAGTGATTTACACCTTAAACCTGAAAGTAGCATCTCTCTTTTAAAGTTCTCAGAACATTCTTCAATCCCCCCAGAGTCCATAGATCTTGTCATTACAGATTTTCCTGTCTGGAATCCGACAAATAAAAATTCTCAAAACTCATTTTGCCTCAATTATACCGATATCATGACCGACCCTGAAAAAAAAATTTTAAATTGGCTTAATATGGTTGTCCACTTGCTTAAAGAGATTTTTGTTAAACTTAAGATGGAAAAATACCTCATCCTTTCTCTTCCAGGTAATTTCGAGTTTCTGAGTTCAGAATCCTCCCAATTCACCAGAACAAGCTCAATAAATTTTTTTCTAACTGGTTTAATTACCAATATATTGTCTGTTTATGGCTTAACGCTAAAATCAGAGAGAATTTGGTTTCAGCCAGCTCCTAATTCAATTCATACTGAATTAATTCCAATTGAACGACGAATCTTGGTTTTTCGAAAAGAACTCAAAGGTTCTTCAACAAGTTTTCTGATTGATTCTGCCATCATTTCTCCCTTATTAGTAGGAAGTTCTCTAATTATCCACAAATCTTATCCTCCCTCATATAATCATGCATTAAGACGTCAACACGGAGGAATGAAACCTCCCGAGTTAACTCAGTTATTAATCGAGATTTATTGTCCAGAAGAAGGAATAAAAATTCTTGATCCCTTTGCTGGGGTTGGAGGTACGTTAATAGGTGCTGCACTTGCTAATAAAGATGCAGTTGGAATCGATATTAACAAAGAATGGAAAATGATCTATGAAAATGTATCAAAAGAATTTGATCTTCCTGTTTATCCCTTTTTTGTTGGAGATTCAAGAAATTTGATCCCAGAAAAAATACCTGATAGCAGTATTGATCTTATTTTGACAGATGTACCATATTGGGCTATGGATAAATTGGAAAAAACTCGGGGAAAATTTTCTAGAGCTGGAGAACCCTCACGAGACAAACTCCATTCCTCATTAAGTAAATTCAACGAAACAGAAATTCCAACTTTGGAGGTATGGTTAGAATTGTTAAAAGAGGTATTTATGGCGTGTTATGCAAAATTAACTCCTCAAAAGTATTTAATTGTTTTTATTGGGAATATGTATCGTACGATGACAATTCCAGATAAGAAAATGTCCCCAAAAAAAGGGCAATATCTTCTCCTTACCACTAGTCTAGCAAGAACTCTGGTAGAAATTGGATATCAGTTCCAACATGAATTAATCTGGTACGCACCTGATAAAGCCCTACATATTTTTGGATATCCTTTTTCCTATATACCAAGTGTTGTACATCAAAGTATATTGGTATTTAGAAAGTGAGTATCTTTCCAATTTTTGAAGATTAATCACGAGTAATTTTTAACCCCGCTAATGCTAGAACTGAAAGAACCACGAAAAATCCTGGTATCAGGGAAATCGTTGTTGGCGTAGTGGGTGTATCACGAGAGAGAGTAAAAATATTAGAATAAGCCACCCCAATGGCTGTGGTGTTATAAAAATAATATCTAAATTGATAATCTCCTTCAGATAGGAGTGAAATATCAATTGTAGTAGATTCCCAATAGTTCATTTGATTATTGAAAGTAAAATTTCCAGTGAGTTCTGTAAAGTTACCAAATGAGGTATATAGTTCCCACGTTGCTCCATCAGCCTCCTCCCAGACAAATTCATTAGTATCTTGAACTGTAATATTTACTACTTGTATGTTTATACCATCTTCAAGAAGGATTATGTCTCCAGTTGAAATTAAAATCCCCTCTGGATTAATTAAGAACCAGTAGGTCTGTGGAGGGCCTGGATTTTCATCATCATGATCTGGGATTCCCAGTTTTGGATAAGAAGATATTGTAAGAGTGATTTCATCCGCTTTGAATCCGAAATCACTTATTGAAAATGATACTGTGTTATCAGTTTGTAACTTTAATGGAATTACCTTCGTATTGAGAGGAACAGAAGTAGTATTCTTCAATATTATAGAAACTAAAAACCTGGCTGCAATAGATCCTTGAAATTCTAAATCAAAGGGCAATTCAGATGGTAGATTAAATTTTAAGTAATCAGTTCCCCAGTACGGGACTGAATTTTCAGTACGGGGTATAGGAGCATAATTATAAGTTGATTCGACAGCCATCGATAATGAGGTATTATAATATCCATATGAACCTCCTGCAAAGGAAGTATCATCTAGAAAATTAGCAATAGTCCAATTTCTAAAGATTTCTGAAAACTTTACCGTTTTTCCCATGTCTAGAAACGTTTTCTCAATACTTTCAATTCCATTTGTCGATTGGAGAACCATATCGCGAATGAAATCAGATCCACCATAATGCTCTGCTAGATAGAGATAAAATGCAAAAGCGGCTCCATAATTGGTTAAAACTAAACCTTCTGCGTCATAATAATCCCAGTATGTTAATGAAACATCTGGTGTTGATTCAAATCGTGATTTATAGGTTCCTGATTCAAAAGGATCCTCCCCAATAAGGTATTCTGAAAACATCGAAGCTCCCTCGTCAAACCATAAATTCTCATCATTATCATTTCCCCAATGAATCATATGTTGAAGCTCATGAGCTACCGTATCAAAATCATTAGTAGCTAAACTGGATAACCCTTCAACGCCATCTATATTAAGAATTTCAGCCTCATTGCTGTAACCCTTTAAAGGATCTGTAGGGTGAAGCTCACTGTTAAGATATTCGTTTAGAGCATAAAAGAAACCCGCCACATATTGTGTTCCGCTCATTATATCCAGAATATCATATATCAATATAATAATTTTTTCATTTGAATCAATGTCTGGGGGGGTCCCAAAAAAGTCTGTTAATTCTGGAAAAATCAGATTTTCAAAGGTATTATTCATATTCACCAAGTAAGAAATAGGGACAGCACTTGTAGTTAAATTTGAATATATTAAAGTATGACTTCCAATCGCTCTTAGTGTTGCATTAATTTTATAAAAAGTATAGGGGTATTCTGTTAAATCAGGAACCCAAAATAATTTTGTATCTCCCTCAACATACTCTTCAAGAGCTAGAGTCACATCAATGGTTGGATTGATATCTACATTCGCTCTTAAATCTTCAACTGTCAATTTATATAAATTATCTAATGCTTCTGCTTTGTTATCAATGTTACCACCATTTTTCGGGTTTAAGGCTGTTTTTTCTAG
>RDOB01000012.1 GCA_011364965.1 Candidatus Heimdallarchaeota archaeon | reverse complement strand
CCAGCTAACCCATCAGTCCCCGTAGCAGTGAAGGTGACAGTTGCACTGGAGGGAATAGAATTACTGAAATAGAACCAGTTACTACTTGTGACCGCATAAACATCGCCAATATCTCCAGCTTCAGCATACGCAGACATGGCATCAGTCAAGCTTGGATTAGTATTATCTTCATAAAACGTATACACATCTGTAGCGGTATTTCCCACATTATCTGTGGCAGTGTAGGTGATAACTACTGTTCCACCATCCGAGGCAGTAATAGAATAGGTAAATTGCCAGCTTGCTAATGTTCCTCCTCTAGCAGGATTGTTAAAAGGTGTTCCATCATCAACAGAGGCTAAACCTGAGCTAGAATCTGTAGCTGTCCCATAAATAGTATAAACCTGGCCAGTTCCCATTCGAGAGCCATAAATCCCCTCACTAGTCGGTGTAAGCACATAAAGATAATCACTGTCTTCTGACTCCCCTGTTACGCTAATACTGGGATTAGTAGCATCCTCAGTGCAGGTAATGGTATCAGAGACATAATTACCCACATTATCATAGATAGTGACCGTAATTGTACCTGAGCTATCAGCATTGGTGATGGAATAAACCCCCTGATAGGGAGCACTGGTGTCATTGGTCGCAAGATCAGCTCCAAAGGCTCCAAATTCGATTCCATACACTCCAGCTAACCCATCAGTCCCCGTAGCAGTGAAGGTGACAGTTGCACTGGAGGGAATAGAATTACTGAAATAGAACCAATCGTTAACAATGACTCCATGAACCTCGTTTATGTCTCCTGCTTCATTATAAGCGGACATGGCATCAGTCAAACTTGGGTTAGTATTATCTTCATAAAACGTATACACATCTGTAGCGGTATTTCCTACATTATCTGTCACAGTATAAGTTATTACAACATTTCCATTATCGCTTGCAGTAATTAAGTAAATAAATTCCCAATTTGAAAGTGTTCCAGTATTTGAAGGATTATTTCCAAATCCGGTATTATCCGAAATATTATTCAAATCTGAGCCTGAATCAAATGCTGTTCCCGAGATTACGTACGTCTGCGAGTTACTATTCATTTTGGAACCATATACACCCTCACTACCAGAAATAAGCACATAGAGATAATCGCTATTTTCAACTTCACTAGTAATACTTATAGTTGGATTTGTATCATCTTGAATGCAGGTAATTGTGCTGGAATTTGAATTCCCAACATTATCATAAATAGTGACTATGATCGTTCCATCTGCATCATCATTATTTATGATATATTGCCCCGTATAAGGAGCAGAAGGATCCTCAGGTGGATCTTCACCAAATAAACCAAAATCAATACCCCGAACACCTGATCCATCAAAATTGTCTTCACCTGTCGCAGTAAATGTAACTGTTGCACTTGTTAAAAATGAATTGGAGAAGTAAAAGATATTGTTAATTATATCTCCAAATACATCTCCTAGATCCCCTGCATCCTCAAAATAATCAGACATTACATCTGTTATTGAAGGTGCGGTGTTGTCAAGTTTAATAATATTTGTGTTATTTGTAACAGTTTGACCCACTTTATCTGTTATTGTTATATTGATTGTATAGCTATCATCAATAAATGCTGAAGAAAGAGTGATGATTGAGTTGAATGGGGACGTTTGACCCGCTGTTGCGTTTGTAGCTCGATCGATTAGATTGATTGTACAAATAACATCTATTGAATAAACATTGGTTTCAAAAAATGCAATTTGTAGTGTTGCATAAGCGCTTGCCCCTTGATCATACCAGTTGGGATTAAAATCAGCATCAATGAAGGAGATTGTGTCAAAACTAGGGGGACTATCATCGACATACCCTATATCTGACCGTACAACACCCTCATTTCCTACTTTGTCTACTGCTCTTGCATAAAAGGTATAGCTACCAGAAGTTCCAACATCTATGGGATAGATGAATGGTGAATCAGAGGAGTTATAACCCCCATCAGCATCGGGAGTGGCATCATCTACCTCATAAAGTACCATATTTGTCCCCACTCCACTATCAGTAATACCAGCTGGGGTAATACTAAACCCTATGCCATCTTGATCCCAGTCCGAGTAGCCAGGCATCAGGGAATCCCCAACTACTGTAATTGAATCTAAAGTTGGCCCCGTGGTATCCGCTGTCGTAGTTAAAACTATCTGTTGAACCAATCCATTTCGATTGACAATATCTATGGTTATATCAGGCTCCGATCCTGTATCAGAATGATAAAGTAGAGATGTATATCCATCTCCGCTGGTATCATCGACCTTTTGTGAGGTTCCCCACCCTGCTTCAAAAACGACTTTCCATGCCCCTCCCGCATTCCATGTCCCTGAATTATCCATGGTAATACTCCATTGGGTATCTCCCCCTGCGCCGAGATACAATATCCCACTTGTGATATCATTTGGATTAGCAATATAAGCAAAACTAGGGGATTCTAATGTCCAGACAGCAGTACCTGAAATATCGATATCAAAGCCACTGGGAATTGCTGTACTTGAATAGTAAATAGATAGATCAGTTGTTCCACTATATACATTTCCCACTCTGTCCACAATTCGAAAGGAAATAGAATTTGCGCCCTCTACCAAGGTACAGCTAATATCAAGTCCATTTGTCTTTGTTACTCCATAAGTTCCCTGTTCATCTGATTTAATTGAGTAATTAGCGATTCCTGCACCAGTATCGCTCACACTAGAGACATCAGCAGTATAAGAAGTATCATCATAAAAAGCATCATAACTGCCAGAAGGTCCAGCGTATGGGGCATATCCATCCCCTGTATTATCATCAAGGTCATAATCGGTTGTCCATGTTCCACCTGTTGGAGCAGCATTATCCCACCCAATGTTCCAATAAATTAATGAGGGATCCAAGTAGATTTGAGACCCATATTCATTTCCTGTTCCTTCAATAGCTGCTGTCACATTAATACTAGTTAATAGTTTAACTGTGCCTAAAATTGGATTTTCATCGGCATTAAAACTTAATCCAGTTGTAGTTTGCCAGTCAGAATCCCCACTATGTCCTAATCGCACTTCCCCAGTATAAGCAATACTAGTACGTTCCCATACGGCTTCAACAGTGATTGTTATTTCATCAGTTATTCCATCGTTATTATCCCAATAGGTACTTGAACCATCATAATAAACTGCATTTGAAATGGATATATCAGTAATTTTAACGCGATCCACAATCACTCCAATCGTTGTAGCACTGAGATTCCATTCAGTTCCATCCCCAGCAAGTTCTACAAAAGGATAGTACGTATAGCTACCAACTGTCGCCTCGGAGTTTCCAGTGACTGAAAAACCTGCTTCTGTACTATTTTGTGTTGCAATGTTGATATCAGAAGGCGTTGAGTCACGGAAAACGGTAACAACTGTTATCTCACTATCTGGAACTTCAAGAAAGGTTCCTTCATAATATACAGAACCCGTGAAAAATAATCCAGTATCTGGATTGACCGTTTGATCATTTACATTAAATGATGCTACTTCGATATTATGGTTAAAATCATAGGTTGTAGCCGAGGTTTTAGAATCGCTGTTAGTACTTGTGTCATTTGCCCAAGCAGTTAATGCTATAGAATCAGCATTTGGTAAATCCCAATCCGTTTGAATTTTAAATGTGACATTAAGATAATATCCAATTCGTAACGGGTCCGGAGATGCCAAATCGAGTGTTATATGATCAGATGCATGATCATTTACCTCTAAAAACGTTTCAGTTCGATTATCATACGCTACAGAATATTCAAATGAATTAATAGTAAAATTAAGCTGTACATATTCAATATCTCCTTGCCCATCTAAATCAAAAACGATTACTTCAAATTTGTAAAATTTGTATTTTGAATGAATAACTCCTGAATCTGCATCACGTATTGAAATATTAGTTGTAGAGATGTTGACTTCGCCAGCTCCTAAATGAGGATACATAGGCTTAATACTAGCTGTTTCATTAATAGGAGGAGGAAGTGAAGTAGGTTCAGAATTGGATGAATCCTCAATTGATTCTAAATAATGTGGAATATTTGTTTCTGAACTTATTTCCTTTATAGGATAAACTATCTGTGCTCCAGTTCCAGACAAAGCTTTCAGTTCAAATGCTGTGGACAAGTCTTTGATCTTTTTGAGAGAAAAATACCCATTTCCTAAGTCTCGGCGCTCATATACCTGTCCAAAGAATGTAAACCGAGTAACTCCTTCTTCTCTGTCAGGAAGCAGTTCCATTATGGACTTAATTTGATAAATAGCAGCAAGAGGGGTAAGCATGAGGAATAGCAGCAATATTAGATTTGTAAAGAAACGATTATATTGCGGAAAAACTTGCGCAAGTCCGAGTAAACTAATAGTACTACAAAGGAAGAGAACTGCGGGCCCTGTAACAACTTCAGGGGGATGGAGTTGGAATTTAATCTGCTCAAATTGTATTTCCTTTATACAGGACATACTATTCCATGAGGAGAATGAGACCTCAAAGTATTCTTCTTCTATAAATGCGGTCTCATTGAAGTTAAATGTGAGAGTTGTGCCTCGATATAACTCATAGGCATCAACCACCTGCACAGAACCATTTACTCCGTCAATAATAGTCAATTCAAACGGATAGACATTAACTGTAATATTATGCAGATGTCCTCCCCGAATAAACGCGGTAGTTAGCTCATTGTAGGATAACTTTACTCGGAGCAATAGCTGATCAAAGTGAAAGTCTGGGATGGAAAAGATGAATCGAACTTTGGACGCATCCTTACTGGAAGTAATGGAATGGACACGATAGCCTAGCTCAGTTTTCAGGGTCTGATTTTCAATGCCTGAAGTTATTTGTCTTTCTTGATTAAACATGAACGTGTTGTAGATTGGGTAGAGATTGTTATCTGTCCGTGCAAGCGTGGGAATTGTGGCGAGTAATAGAAAAACTCCCGCTAATAGGAGTCCTTTTAAAATCATAAATCGTTTTATCTTCTGCATTTAATTAGACCTTCGCTTTCTCTGGGCTGTCTTGTCCTCTAATAAATTAAAAACAATAGATTGGGCATCTATCCCTTGTCTAGGTCGATTTTTCGCTATCTCTTTCAGCTAAATCTGAAATCTAATGCTGATTTCTTGATTTGGAGTCAGAGCTTAGCTTTTATATTCCTCTATAGAGTCAGGGTATTATAGGAAAATCTACTTTTAACATTAATCGTATTAAAAAATCAACAACAAGATTTTCTTGTTTAGGTTCTTGTCTATTTTTTTAGTGACTAGATTTATTTTGGTTTTTTTTGTTAATCAAACACATTTGACCTATCAGACCAGCTTGATTTATTAAAACTGATCTATAGTTTTCCCTAAACGAGATTCTAAAAATATTCTCTTATGCGATCAACAATATTAGAGGGACTGGTACCGAATAGGTAAAGAATAGGTTCAAACCCGATCCCTCCAGAATCTTCAAGAATGTCGATTGTCGAAATGTCGTTTCCTACCAACCCTTTTAGAGTACTCTCCCAATTTTTATCAGCTTCTGTAGTCGATACAACTCTTAGATGAGAAGAAATTTGTTTCAGGACTATATCTGTCCTTTTTAATGAGATTAACGCTCTATAAGGAGAATTGTGTGTCCGAAAGAAAGAGAGAATGAAAGCTAGGATTGACCCATGTCCAAATTCAGGAGGGGAGACAATCTGTCCTCGTCCCTTAACTTTCACAATTCGGCCAGGGAAGGCAGCAATGTTCGCTGTTGATTGATTTTCAGGCGTAATGTAAACGAATTGACAGCCAATTTCAGGTATAAGATGACCAAACCGATCTCCCAACTGCGTTAGTGCCTGAGCTGCCTCATAAAGCTCTTTTGTTGCGTTTAGCTTCTGATCAAACTCAACAGTTTGCTCTGTGGAGGGAAAACAGATACGACAGTCAGGGGGAAAATTTAATACAGCTTTTTTTCTATGAAGGTCACATAAAGGACCTGCAGTTCGAAAATCTTGACACGCATTACAAATAACATTCATCATGTCGATTTTATTCGTTTTTCCAGTCTTAATTTGACTATAAAGTTCAGAAACAACTTGCTGGAATGCAGGACGAGAGATAAGGGGGGATTCTATTACCTCTGGATTTTTAAGATAAGTAGAAACTACTGGTTGTGATATACCCAAAATTTCGGCTATTTCTACTTGTTTAAATCCATCCTCCGCTAGTTTACTTGCAATAATTCTTCGCAAAGGAGTTAGAAGACTCGAGGGAACTATTTCACAAATGAATTGCATAATATCACTCTTTCTACTTCAATATTGATGGGATATTAGGTCCTTTTATACGTCTCACTTTTTTGCGGGAGTAATGAGTAATCACCTGATTTTATGGTTAAAATTCTGTTTAGGATACAGTCTCATATGACTACAAAAGATAATTTACTTAAAGGGATACCGCAGGAGATATTACCCTCTAAAGTTGTTTCTACTCAATTTATTGATGGGGGGTTAAATAACCGAAATATTCTTGTCAACAATGCCATTTTAATCAAAAAATTTCAGGTGAGAGATGAAAAAAATGATCCAATCTTTCTTCGTTATCAACGTGAAAAAGAAACGTTATTATATTTAGAATCACTCCCCCAGGTTCCCAAGCTTCTTTCGTGGTATGAAAAACCTCCTAAATTATACTTGGTACGAGAATGGGTTGATGGGAGTCCAATTGTTGCAAAAGATCTTGAAAAACATGCAGAAATGATTATCAAGTCTATTTTGGAAATTCATAGAAACGCAAAATCTTTGTCAGCTGATTATGACTATTTTGATGTACTTAAACGATACATTGTGGAATATAAAGCAATTGAAGAAAATGAAATCTTTTCAAAAGTCAATTATGACGCTTTACCATATTATAAGGATGTTGAGAGATTCTTCCAAGAGAAATTGACCATTCTTGGTTCAAACATAAGGGAGGAGAATCTAGTGCGAATTCATGGCGATTTGGTACTTTCTAATATTATTTTACAAGAGAATAAACCCCAAGTCGTTTTTATTGACTGGGAATACTCAACTTCTGGGAATCCCCTTGTTGATTTAGCATACCTTATAACTCAGAATAAGTTCACATATGATCTCCAAGACTTATTAATTGAATTGTTCTCTCAGTTCTCTCTTTATCCTGTAAATAGAGCCGATCTGGCCAATATCTCAGATTTGATGATTTTGATGTCGGGTTTATGGTATGTAATTCATGCTAGTCGATTGAAGTTAGGTTCAATAAGCTCTCTTTCTTCAGGTCACCAAAATACTGACTCCTTCCTAAATCTAGCAATCGACCAATTTTTGAGTCTAGAATTAATTTAGCTCCCTTAAAATAGGATTCAAGTATATAGACGGATGGATTCGTATGGGATATCCACCATGACTTGCATTCCTATCTTGAATCGTTTCTCTGATAATGGTAACAGAATTCGCAGAGAATGGTACCAATTTGGATCAGATTGATCTACTATCGCAGAATTAGAGGTCGCTTGTTTACCAATATCGACAATTAATGTGAGTCTGGATTCCATAGGATGGGGAATACTGGCAATGACTTTCCCAGTAAATATATTTGGGTGGAATTTCTCTTTATTAGACATTTCTATTAGCTTTAGTTGAGTGGGGTCAATGTACACGCCTTTATAGGTTTTACCAAGCTGATTTTTGTTCAATTTAACCTGTATATTTCCAATTGGAATCTGAACAATATATAAATCCATGTTTTTATCCATTGATAAAATCGGAAACAAATTCTTGATGCCTATTGTTGAAGCTACATCACTTGTGCTAGGATTCATGCTTACATCCATAGGAGTGCCTATTTGTAAGATTTGACCTCCACTAAGAACTACAATTTTATCAGAAATCATTTTTGCTTCGTTCAGGTCATGTGTAACAAAAATTGTAGTTATAGAATATAACTGTTGAAGTCTTCGAATATATAACGCTAATTGTTCCCGCAATTGAGAGTCAACATTACTTAAAGGTTCATCAAGTAGCAGTAACCGTGGCGCAGGAGCTAAAGCACGCAGAAGAGCAGTTCGTTGTTGCTGTCCTCCACTTAATTCATGTGGTTTTCGTTTCAGTAGAGAATTAAGCCCACCGAGTCTTGCTAATTCCTGAACTTGCTGCTTTATCTCTTGATCATCTTTATTTTGAGCTTTCAGGCCAAAAGCAATGTTATCAAAAACTGATAGATGAGGAAAGAGGGCCTGATTTTGAGGGACATATCCAATTCTCCGTTTTTCAATAGGTAAATTAAAGAGAGCATCTTCTCCTATCTGGCACCTTCCTTCCTCAGGTGCTAGAATTCCTACAAGGATTTTTAGTAAAGTTGTTTTTCCACATCCTGAAGGGCCAACAATGGTTAATAATTCTCCCTTTTCTCCCTGTAGCGAGAGTGCTTTAAATATCCAGACGTTATTATAACGAAAGCTCAAGTTATGTATTTCAAAATATGCCATATTGTTCCCTTATAATCTCAATTCCAATTTTCCTAATTTTTCTATTATCATGAAACTTGCAATCGTAATAACGACTAGAATAGTTGCAAATGACGCAGCTGGGCCAATATTTCGGGTAGCTATTAAGCGATATATCCCCACTGGAATTGTGGCAAAATTTGCTTTTGCTAGAAAACTAGTTGCTCCAAATTCACCTATGGAGATCGCAAAGCTAAATAAACATGCTACAATAATACCTGGTATTAATAAAGGCAATTCAATTTTTATAAATGTCTTCAAACGTGACGCACCAAGACTTTGACTCACACTTACAAGGGAGGGGTCAATTGCTGAACGGGACGCTGAGATAACTCTGTTTGCAAAAGGAAAAGCGATCAAAGTATGAGCAATTAAAATAGCACCGAGTACCTGCTCATAGATGAAAGTAGTTCGATATAAGCTGAATAAAGAAAACGCAAGCGTGATCGATGAAATAGCTAGGGGTAAAATGACTAAAATACCCATGAAATTCTTTAATAAACTGATTTTTGGTAATCCTTGCACAGTAGTGTCAATATTTAAGCCATAATTCAAGAGTAACGCTAATAATGTGGCAAGAATCATCACTCCAAACCCGAAAAATAAAGAATTAAGTATCATATTACTGGGAGGAAGACCGATATAACTCTTGATGCTATAATCATACAATTTCGCATAATTACTCAAAGTCAATGTGCCCTCTGGAGATGTGATGGAGGCAAGGATCACGCCAGTAATGGGTAAAATTGTGATTCCGCCTACTAAGATAAAGTAGATAAGGATCAAAACCCTTCCCAAGAGTTCCTTAACTGGCATGTGTGTTCTATAGAAAGGTTTTACAGCTATCTGAGCAGACTCCGTGGCCGGAAGCTCATATTTACTTGAAAGAAATAAATAAAGAACTATAATAACCAAATTAATCAATACTTGAACCAGTGTTAATGCAGCTGCACCTGAAAAATCGAACTCACTTTTTGCCAAAGAATAAATCCGTACTTCTAATGTCTGATATTGAACTCCACCCAGTACCAAGACAATAGCGAAGCTATTAAAGGCATAAATAAACACTAACAAGGCTGCAACAGTTAAAATTGGTAATAACTTAGGAAGTTGAATTTTACTGAAAATTTGCAAACGAGTAGCTCCAAGGCTCTTTGCTACTGCGATCCCATCCTGATTTATGCTTCTCCACCCCAATTCAGTTAAGCGAATGATAACAGGAATGTTATAGAAGACATGTGCAAGGATAATTCCCTCATAGGTGTTATAGATATCTATCAAGATTGACCCTGTTAATGATTCCCAGGTTCGATTAAACCAGCTTCCATGTCCAAAAGTGGCAATAAATCCTATTAAGACCACGATTGGAGGGAGAATGAATGGAATGGTAAATAGATTGCGCAAAAATGTCTTTCCTAAAAATTTATAATGAACTAAGATGTAGGAACCAATTAAACCAATAACAACACAAAAAATAGTCGTCAGTAGTGCTTGTTGAACATCCCAATATAGAAAATATTGATTTAATGGATGAGATAACACACGAAAAAGATTCTCAAAAGTAAATTCAGTAATATCGAGTAGACTTATTCCAAACGCCAAAAAGGCTATGTGGATCAATGGAATAAGGAAAAAGATAAGAAGAAAACCTAGGGGAAGAGAAAGATAGATTATTTTGAATAAAGTGTTCTTCTGCAACATAATTTGCTTTTCCTAGGAGTGGGCCTTTGAAATTACGTACTTACTGAATCAAAGCTGTTTCTTTTTATTTCTCCTTATGAGGATGGGAATAGTCAATAATAAAAGTCCAAGGGTTGTAAACATATACTCATATCCAGGAATTGTCCTTTGCACTACAACTTGTTCCCATTCATCTTGCCATTGAGTAAGATATTCGGAGAGCATAGAGGGGGTGATCAAATCATTGAGTCGAGTAACATTTTCGGGATGTATTGAAGCTTGTGTAAAACATGTTGATACATTAGCATTAATATTGGCTGGATACATCCATTGATGCTCAGGGAGGTCACTTTGAAGTTCTTCACTAAGAAACCAGTTGATAAATGCTTCTGCATTAGCCTTGTTTGGAGCATCACGAACTAAACCAATACCTTCTATTTGTAACCAAGCATTTTCTTGGTTATTCTCATGTGTTAGAACAGCTGACGTAGTATTATCCTGCCATTGACAAAAACCATATGCTGGTGAAGTCCCATAAGAAACCATTATTGGCTTTTCTTCTTCAGGATTGAAAAAGATGTCAAATGCATCTCCCCATGATTTTGTTATGAGAATATCATCCTTAGCTAAACTCCACCAGTCTCTCCAATCTCGACTTAATAAACCAGTAAAATTAATCTCAGGATCGCCATAAATGGCTATTGTCCAGAGCAGAAAACCTAAACCTGGGCTGCTGAACTTAGGATTTTCAACAATTAACATGGATATGAGGGGTGATGTTAATAAAGTATCAAGGGTTAGATTACTTAACTCAGGATAACTTTGGGAGTTTATAATTGAATTTTGATAATAAAGACTAATGATTCCAAAATCATATGGTAAAAGATATTGCTCTGCGTCAAGATTTTGAATTAAATTTGAATCAATCTCATTGACATTCTGGGGAGATATCACTTCCAAAACCTCGCTTTTGTTATCAATCAGATGAATCAAGGCATTATCAATACCTATCACGATGTCTGCCTCAGGTTGATCTTTTTCTTGTAATAGTCGAATTACAATCTCATTAGCATCGCTTAAACGCACAATCTGGATATTTTCCTTAGAAATACCGGAAACTTTTGAAAAATTCCCCTCAATATCATAATACGGGTCAGCAAGGAGACTATCATAAGTATAAATTACTAATTCTGATGTATTCGTCATATTCAAGTCTATATTTTCATTCATACTTGCACTAGAAAAATTAATCGTGATACTTCCTATTATGCAGGTTAGAATGAGAAACAGAATAAGGAGTGGTTGTATTTTTCCCATTTTTTTTCCTTCCATCATTTAAATGCCCTCTAGATGTTTTTGAGGTTACGTGACTGAATTCATTACCATAATGAATGATTTTCATCACATCTACGGCAAACAACCGTTAGATGAGATAATTAAAAAAATATAACCGTACTTTATAGGTCGCCTATAAAGTGAAATATAATTCGATTTCTAAAACCATTACTTTAATATGAATTTTTTCTCAATCTGTTGGGGAATTATCGTTTAAAGACTCACTTATAATTAAAGTAATTGATTTTGTGACTCCTTCGATGGCTCGAATCTTTTTCGTCATTAATGTACCTAAGCTTTTTACTTTATCGGTTTTTACTTCCACTAACAAGTCATATTCTCCAAAAGTTATACGGGAAGACTTAACTTCTTCAATCTTGTTTAATTCTTCCTTCACTTGATACTCCTTTCCAGGAAATACACACAATAATACAACAGCGTCAACCATGCGTTTCATGTCCGTGTAGTGGATATCCGAGTAGCAGTGGTGCTGATATAATTTATACTTCATCCGCTACTCTTTCAACTAAAAGTACTGAATCAGATATTAATATGATTTATTGAATTCAACTTCCAAGCTATAAACAAATCTCGAAGACCCCCAAGTAGCATATTATTTTCTAATAGATTATTTGTGAGGTAAGAACATCAGTTTGAATAAAGAACTCTATATAACTTACCGAAATTTTATAAGAAATCTTGAATTATAGTGGATGGTAAAATTTGGATTATTAAAGCAAATCCTGAATATTCTCCATTTTAGCAGAACAGATTATATGTGATAGCATTTGAATACCTCACAGGAAATTTATCGACTTCAGGACAGTCTTTCACTGGTTTTTGATAGTATTGGTATCACTCAAGAAATAAAAGATAATCTAACATTTTCAGCTCTTTCTGCAGAAGAATTAAATCAGCTTTCATTAATGGTTGAAAAATTCGATCAAATAATCGAAAATCAAGAAAATAAAGCAAATTTGCAGGAAATGTTTAACCAACGACTAATAATTCGTCTTGGTAATTTCCATTATGACCAAGATAATTTAACTAAGGCTTTAAAATACTATGAATTAGCTAATAACATCAATGAGAGTGAATGGGCTTATTATAACTCGGGAAAAATTCTATTGGAAATTAATAAGCCTTGGAAAGCCTTTGATCAATTTGATCAGGCGATCAAAATCAAACCAGATTTTGCAAAAGCAATTCGTAATCAAGGATTAATTCTAAAAGATATGAACCAGCTAGAAGAAGCTGTCATTAAATTAAAGAGAAGTCAAAAAATCAATCCTAATGACCTTAAAACGAATAAAACCCTAGCAAAAATCTATATTCAAAAGGGAGAGAAAAAAGAAGCTCTTATTCAATTAAAAATGATTCAAAAGAAATATCCAGAAGAGGAGGGGGTTTTAAAAGAAATTAAAAAATTGGAAAAAGGGAAATCTTTCTTTACAGGTGTTCTTATTCGCTTCCGTAAGAATAAATAATACATAATATATATTGATTTATATGTAAGAACTCTGATTCTGGGATCGAATAAAGAATGTCCCTCAAAGATAAGCGATTACCCAAACCGAAGAGGAAAAAAAAACCACAGGAGAGCGAAAAAGCTTCTCCATCATCCAAAAGCAAACGGAAGCGAAGAGAAAAATCTAGTTTACCTGAAGGTGACGGAATATTATTTCCACGAACACGAACTCCCAAAGGTATGGATCGAAAAACTGCTAAAAAAATTAAAAAAGCCCGACGACAATATTAAAATTTAATATTTTTTTAAATTATATACAATAAGTCCTTTATTGGGTCAGATGAAGTATTGAATGAGGTTAATCTGTGAATTCATTAATTTCGGATTTAATTATCCATCCCCAAGTTAGACCTCAACAAGATCGATCATTTACTCTAATCCAAGAAAATTGGCCCCGTTTCCATTCTTTCTTCTGTTCCTTACCAACTGGATCAGGTAAGACTGATTTAGCTGCTTGTATTTTAACAGATTACTTAAAAAATAATTCATCAGCCAAAATTGATATTTTGGTGCCTTATAAAATGCATCAGGATTTCTGGAATGAAATTCTGCAGCGCTATGCCCGTAAACATGGTTTTTCTGTCTCTCTTTTGAAAGGAAGAGGTTCCTATTATTGTCCTATCATCAAATCAGGAGCGAATATTTCTCCATGTGCCTTTGATCCGTTGTATGCTCAAACTTGTAGTGCTAGACATCGATGTGCATTATTGAAAGCGCGCAGAGACATCCGTAAAAGTCAGGTGCGTATTTTAAACTGGTGGGTATTCAAGTATGTAGATTTAGGAGATGATAAAGCAACTTTTCGCATATTTGACGAAGCTCATAACTTATTAAATCTGGAACACTTACTTCGGGTTGAAATTAAGAAAAATTTGATAAAAAAATTAACTAGTGATCCAGAGCTTTTAAATCAATTTCAATCATGGGAGACGGAAGAGTTAGGGGATAAATATTATTTTGAGATTCCCCAAGAGTCTGGTCTGGAATATGTGGACAAGTTACAGGGAGCATTAGCAGCATATGAGACTGAAATGGCGAAATTACTTAATGAAAATCCCGTAGCTGCAAACCATGATAATCTTAGAGAACTTCGACGATCCTCTGAGATGATTTTAGCATTATCCGAGTTGATTGAAAACCCTGTTTCATCTGATCTTGCATTTTTCTTTCAAAGAGATGGGGAATCACGATCAACCAAGCTTGTCCTTCAACCTTTTGATCTTGCTTTTATCTTCTCTAAGTTATTTAGGGGAAGTAAAAACCTGTTTTTATCAGCAACC
This sequence comes from Candidatus Heimdallarchaeota archaeon, assembly GCA_011364965.1. GTDB lineage: Archaea > Asgardarchaeota > Heimdallarchaeia > Hodarchaeales > Hodarchaeaceae > Hodarchaeum. Next base: position 33,938 of record RDOB01000012.1, on the reverse strand, counting down.
ATAGGCGATGGGGAATATTTAGCTAATCTAATAGGATTGAGTCCCCAGCATTGTCATTTTATCCATGAAGTATCGTCTTTCAACAAAGACCTTCATCCATTTATATTATTAAAGGAAGCAGAGCGCCTTTCCACCTCAAAAGACCGCAAAAAGAATGCATTTGATTATATCCAGAAAAATTCACGAAAATTACTTGAATTAACTAAAAAATTAAATCTTAGATCTTTAATTCTGTCTTCCAGCTTTGAATTGGCTCGTTTAATGGAAACTACCGCAAAATCTCTTGGCTTAATGGTGATAACACATACTTCTGGAAAATCAGATGGTGCAATTAAACGTTTCATTACCGAAAGGGAAGGAGACGTATTAATCACTCCAAGTGGATGGGAAGGGATTTCTTTAGATGATGATTTAGCACGTGTATGCATTATCCCAAAAGTTCCTTTCCCTATGATGGGAGATCCTATTGTACGAAAGAAAGCTGCAAAATACCCAGATTTTCTGGAAAAAGCAGTTTTGATTTCAATACAACAAGCCCATGGAAGAATTCAGCGCAATGAGTACGATTGGGGGGTTACCTATTGTCTAGATGGAAACTTCAGATGGCTAAATCAGAAAAATATGAAGAGTTTAGAGGCCTGGTTTCGAGAAAGAATTCATGAAAAATCCGAGGAAGAAGTTCTTCAAATAGTTAACAAGTTAAACGCATCCATTTCCAAACCTCGGCAGTATAACTTATCAAATGTAAATATAAACTCAGATTTTTCTAAAATGAAAACTAAAGATAGAGAATGGCTTGAATCTAGTGGTTTAATGGATCTATTAAGAAAAGATTGATTTTTATCATCGTTTTGTACAGAGAATTTCTCTAATAACGCTTATAATATAATTAATTTGAAGTACGATGGTAAGCATAGATTTTCTTTATGTGGTGAAAGGAAGATGTATTTTCAGCTTTTCCCTCCTGTGTCAATTGAGGGGTCTATAAATAAATCATTAGAGATAAGCGGTCTAGAAGCGATTAAATCAATACAAATAACCCCGAAAAAATTAAGTTGCACACTTAATATTGATGGAAATGAAAAACAATTTGATATTGTCTCTTTTAACTTTCCTTTTATGGATATTCATAAACGAGTTGACCCAGATGAGGATTTTCCTCTGGAATTAATGCCTTTAATCACAATAGAATTTCTAGAAGCAATAGCGCAACAACTTAAAGGATATACTTTGTTATCTCATGATATCCCCAAAGCTGGTTATTTAGAATTTTATTTGGGAGATATATATCCAATATCTGTTCGAGGATCTACAAAAGATATTTACCCTGCAACTGCAGAATTACGACCATTAAGAAAAGACTATTTTGTCGCACTTAACACCCACTTGGAAATTGATTTTGAGGAACAACTTGAAAACTCTCTTACTACATTTGCTGAAAATGTTCTTAGACCTATGTCTGCAGCAATGACAGAAGTATTTGAATTAGATAAAGATCTTTGTGAAGATGGATCAATTATCAAAGTTCTAAGTCGAGATTTTGAAAAACTCGTCTCGAGAACTGATGAACTAATTAGTATCGTTTCCTATCATATGGATCAAACAGCAGAAAGAAATAAATCATTTCTTAGGTTAACTTTACCTCTGATGCTTAAGCAAGCACTTATTGAAAATTATCATGATTATATCAGATTTAAATCCCAAACGAACGAAATAAAATTAGAAATTATTAAAAGAGAAGTTATCACGGCAGACCAGCTTATGCAAATCATCGTGAAATTGTTTCATTAATCCTATATAACTTAGGAGTTATTTTAAGTGAATATCTCAGAGCTTAAAGACATGATTTCTGCAGCACGGGGAGATATTTCCTCCGATATTCTTATCAAAAACGGTTTACTTGTTAATGTTCTAACACGAGAGATTTACCCTGCAGATATTCGTATATTTAAGAATAAGATTATAAATGTAGCAATACCAGGACAAATAGATGAGAAATCTTGCAAACGGGTACTCGATGCTAGTGGAAGATATATAGCGCCAGGTTTCATAGAGTCTCATCTTCATATTGAGAGTACGATGCTTCCACCAGCAGAATTTTCAAAACTTGTGGTTCCTCATGGCACAACAACTGTTTTGTTAGATCCGCATGAAATCGGAAACACCCTAGGAGTAAATGGATTAAAATTTCTACTCGATCATTCCGAAGATCTACCATTGAGATTTCTTATTGAAATCCCTTCGTGTGTACCTGCTGCACCAGGGTTAGAAACCTCTGGACATATAATAGACTCTAAATCCATTCAGACTCTTATTAACAATGAACCAAGATTTTTTGGACTTGGAGAGGTTATGAACTATCCTGGTGTACTATTTAAAGATGAAGAAGTTTTGAAAAAAGTACTATTAGGAAAAACATTGAAAGTTATGGACGGCCATAGCCCTAATGTCTCAGGTAACGATTTAGATGCATACATCAGCATAGGTATCGGATCAGATCATGAAAGTACCACTTCGGAGGAATTTCTCGAAAAATTACGGAAGGGTATGCGAGTTATGGCTCGGCAGGGTTCACTCGCAAAGGATTTGAGAAATGTACTAAAAGCTACAAAGAATAAAAATCTGGATCTTCGTAATTGTCTCTTAGCAACTGATGATCGGAACGTTATTGATCTGTATGAAAAAGGCCATTTAAATCATCAACTTCAAATCGCTGTACAGGAAGGAATTGATCCTATTCAAGCAATACAAATGGTTACAATCAATACTGCAACTTATCTTGGATTAGAGAAGATATTTGGGAGTCTATCACCTGGAAAAAACGCAGATATAGTTATCTTACAAGATCTCGAGAATTTTCAAGTTGAAACTGTCTTATTCGATGGAATAATAGTTTACCAAAATAATCAACTTCTTTGGGAATATTCACCAGTGGAGTACCCTGAATGGACCACGGATACAATAAAATTAAAAAATGAAATTATTACCTCCATGCTGCAGATAAAAACGGATATTCCGGATGGAAGGTATCCAATGAAGATCATTGAAGTTTTACCACATTCTCTTCTTACTAATGCCTTATCCATTGAATTGGAAGTTAAAAATGGGATTGTTTACCCTCAACCTGAAAATGATATTCTTTCTTTATCAGTTATTGAGCGCTATGGAATAAATGGGAACATTGGAAATGGTTTCATTAAAGGTTTCGGTATTCAAAACAAAAATTTTGCTATGGCTACAACAGTAGCTCATGATAGCCACAACCTTATAATTACCGGTTCAAATCCTCAGATGATGATTCGAGCTATTAATCAGGTTAGGAAGATCCGGGGAGGCTATGTCGTTATGGTAAATGATGAAATTTATGAAGTTCCATTACCTGTTGCAGGATTGATGAGTATTGAATCTTATCAATCCCTCTATAACCAGCTGAAAGGTATAAATAAGATCTTTAAAGAACTAACACAATTTGATGAGCCATTAATGGCGTTATCGTTTATGGCTTTACCTGTAATCCCTCATTTAAAATTAACAGATAAGGGATTAATTGATGTTGATAAATTTATATTTACTAATGTAATTATCTAATTCAAGATGTTTCAATCTTAAAGCGTAATTAGATAAAGAATCTGATGGAAATGTTAGAATGAAAGTTCAAAAATATTGCATTTATAACCTTAGCTTTTTTTATACGCGAATATCAACTAAAGGTCAGGAAATTGATTTTCGTGGGATTCTAAATTATCATGTTAAGGATATCGAATTATTAAAAGCAGCAACTTCTGGGATTCTTGATCAAGACGCAGTGAATGTTTTCCTCTTTTTCCAAGTTCAACGGAACATTGATGTCATTATCGGAGATGTGAATGAAGATGATATCGTTAAAGAAAGACCTATCTTAATCAATCGTTTAAAAATGGTGATGAGGCGCGAATTAGAGGATATCGGGCTCGAATTGGTTGATTTCAAACAAATCTCTTTGTGGGCGTATGGTGCAGCAGCACATGGAGTTACCTTGTAACAATTTCTTCGCTTAGAATAGTATTTTATTTTATCATAAGAGACCTCTTTTTAGAAGCTTACGAAGGATTCCATTGTGTCTCTCATTCTTATTACTGGGTTACCTGGTACAGGAAAGTCCTTCTTTGCACAAAGACTACAAAAAGAGTTAAATTCACATCCTATTTTACTCTCAACAGATATTATCCGAAAACGAATATTCAAAGTGGCTGAACATAAGTACATGCCATTTGGAGAAGATCTTTATTCGGAAAAGAATCGAAATTTCATCTATGATATCTTATATGCATTTGTGGAAATTTTAATCCATCAAAAGCATTCTGTTATTGTGGATGGAACCTTCTATTCAGCTCAACTTAGAGAGCCTCTCATCTCTCTTTGCAAACATTTTGATACGCAACTGGTGATAATTGAAACGGTTTGTAAAGAAGAAATAGTCAAGAATCGTATAAATAATAGACTAGATCAAGACCTAGAAACCAGTGATGCAAATTTTGAGATCTATATAGAGTTGAAAAAAAGGTTTGAACCTATTACTCAAAAGCATCTGATTGTCAACACAGGTAAAGATATTGAAATCAACATTAGAGAAGTGATGAGTTATATTGAACACTTTCAACCCTGAAATGTTATTAAATGCATCTGCATATGAACATCCTGTAAAATCTATTGAAATTCGGGAAACCCATATCTCATGGGTTTTTTTAACGGGAAATTTTGCTTATAAAGTAAAAAAGGAGATAAAATTTGGTGATATACTTGATTTCTCCACTTTAGATTTACGAAAGAAATATTGCCATGAAGAGATCGAATTGAATTCAAGATTCTCTCCTGAGATTTATTTGGATGTAATCGCCATTGATAGTAAGGGAAAAATCAATGGGGAGGATGAGATCATAGAATATGGCGTACGGATGAAACAGATGCCCGAAGATCGGTTGATGAGTCAGTTACTTGAGAAGAATTTGGTTAGTGAACAAGCTGTCAAAAATATTGCACGTGAACTTGCAGATTTTCATAAGAAGACCAATAAAGTTCCAGAATGGGGAGAATTGAAGTACATCGGGGAAAAATGGGATGAGAACTTTCGAACAACCTCGCAATTTAGAAAAATTGATAAAAACTTCAAAACGAAAATTTGTGGTTTTTTAGACGGTAATAAAGGCCTTTTTCAAGAGAGAATCAACGAGAACAGAATAACTGATAACCATGGCGATTTGCAAAGTCAAAACATCTTCATTTTGCCAAATGAAGAAATTAAAATCTTTGATTGCATCGAGTTTAATCCTTTACTTCGTTACGGAGATGTTGCGGAAGATGTAGGTTTTCTCGCAATGGACCTAGATTTTTGGGGTAAAAGTGAGCTATCAAATACGTTTTTGAGTGAATATATCAAGGAAAGTAAAGATGAATTACTTGAGGACATAATTTATTTCTTTAAATGTTACCGAGCTTATGTTAGAGGAAAAGTATATGGATTTCAAGCGTCTAATAATTCAAATGAGGAGAAAAAAAAATCACTGAATGCTTTGTCACAAAAATATTATGAATTAGCGTACAGCTATTCAGAATTTTTTTAATTATATTTTTTATCTATAGCCTTAACTTCAAAAGATCGGAGAGAAACCTGTTCAATGCTCGGATAGAAGGGAAAATACTCCCGAGTTTCCACTGCATATGATGCCAACGCAGCTCCAAGCTTAGCAGCTTCCTCTATTGGCTTTTTATTTAAAATCCCATAAATTAATCCAGCACGAAAAGCATTTTTCCAACCAGTCTCGGAAAGTACTTCATCAGCAGGAGCAGCGGAAATTTTAACCATTTTTGACTTGGAATAGATAATCGTACGATCACGATGTTCCAAGCTCACAATATACTTCAATCTAGAATAATTCTCGGTTGATAATATATCTTTCCGGTCAATATTCATATTGCTTTCTATCTTTTGGAGCTCAGCTTCTGAGCAAACCAGAATTGAGATTTTTTCAAAAACCTGTTCAAGACGCCACTTTGTAAGCTCATTAATATTCTCATCGGGGGAATGAATTATAGGAATTCGAGGATTTGACTCATAAACATCTGATATAAATTTTATGTCAGCCTCAACTTTTCCAGTAGCAATAAATGCCCCTATGAGATTTGTTGCTGTATTAATATCCATAACATCTGATAAATTATTTTCAGCCAAATAAAGATAAGCGTTTTCTTGATTTAAGTAAATTTTTTTCCCCTGTTTGTCTCTAATTTCAATTAAAATGGATGATTCCTTTTCTTTATTCCTAAATGCCTTACATTGTATGTTATAGTCGTTAAGATAGTCCTGAAAGAGATAATCAAAGTCTCGTCCAACTGCTGATACTAAAATCGGTGAAGTTCCTAGTACAGCTAGTCCAGTAGCGACCTCTAAACCCATTCCACCATAATCGCGTTTGGAGTCGCTTAAATCATGAATTTGAGAAGGATTTTCAACCAAAGCTTCAATTCTGTTATTCAGGGTCAGTTGTAGTCGCGACCTGATTTTACCGATAATCAGTACTCCGTTTTTCATTAATACGCCCCGAATTTTTAATTAGCACTTACTGCTATACTCGCATAACCAACTGTGTAACCACCACCAGGGTGGATATCAGAGCTATTAGCATATTTCAACACTTTTACAATAGGTTTTCCAAATGTAGCTGCAGTCCTAATCAGAGTAAAAACTGGTCCAAAACCACACATTGTCATCGAAACATGTTTTCGGTACTGTTCTGCTCCATTTAAATCTCCTTTTTCAAGATAAGATAGCATGGTTTGATCATTTTTTACAACTAGGTCATAATTGTGCTCATGGGATAGATCACTACTCGCTATAATTATAATTTTCCTCTCAGAAAATGCTTTCAACAATTCAGATAGAAATTGAGATAATTCTGCAACAGTTGTGTTATATGATTGGTCTCCTAGGCAGATTGGTAAAATTTCAAAAGTATCCTTGTATAAATACTGAAGAAAAGGAAGTTGAATGTCAATTGAATGCTCATTTAGATGTGCAGAAGTCTCAAATCCGATTTTATTTCGTAATCTATCAAACGAATATGACTTTGCGAATGCAACTAACTCCTGATCGATTGAAATACTCCCAAGAGGATTATTCCATGCTCCTTCGGGGTAAATTGATATCGGAGCTCCAAAACCGCTATGATTTGGGCCTAAAACAATTGCACTGTCAATTTTTTCAAATTGATCGTATAAAAGAGCATATCCATGAGACGCAATTGGACCGCTATACGCATATCCTGCATGAGGAGATGCAATTCCTATAATGTCTTCCTCAAGTGTCCTTTCATTCTTGAACTCCAAGGGGTCCTTTCCTACTCCCCATTTATTTAAGAAAAGCTCGTGAATTTGGCTTTCTAATGAAGCTTTGGTTCCTGCATACCAACTTCCTGCATGTCTTGAAAATCGATCCATTTTTTCACACCTTTTAGCCTTTTAATGTGCATTTTTCCTTTCCTGATTTAGTTATTTTTCAATGATTTTGAAATGTTTTCCTTTTGCTATTCCTTTGTTCAGAATGAAATCTTTATTTTTCTTTGCTAGCTTAAACTCACCTGTATTTTTCAACATATAGCCTATATAGTTCTCTTTCTTATCAATTTCGAGCCATAAATGTACGTAATTTAGGAATTGGGGCTCAGATGAGGGTTTAATAAGGAAATTACCTAATTTTTTCCCTTCATCTGTTATTAGGATAGTATATTCTTCTTTTTTTTCTTCTTCTTTAGGCATTGGCTTATTTTCTTTAACTGATACTTTGGCAGGTCCAATAGAACTTCTTAATTTTCTTTCCTCATCGTCTAAATATTCTATTGCTAAGTTTGTTGCCTCTCTTACAGCTTCGGAAGCTGATGATGGATCCTTTATATTTAGTTCATATTCTATCCAGATTTCTTCTGGTTCAAACTGCCGAACCTGAATTTTTCGACTTCTTGCAATCCTTTTGGGTATAATTTCGAATTTATCTTTCATCGCGCAACCTCCTATTCTTGACAAATGTAAAGACATGAATTCACATAGTATAGGACGAATGAATTTAATAAGTAAACGGACGTCTTTATAATTATTGATTATTAAATCAAAGTACTAATCCACAAATATTAGTTTAATTCGATTCTTTTTTCATATACAACCATGTGCTAATTTAATAGATATTTAATAGAAAAGGACAATGATTGCAGGAGTATGGAGTAATGAATTCTCTCAAAGAAACCTATAATTGATAGAATAACACTTGGAGTTGGAAATCAAAACTTTTTCTTACTAAGATGAAGAATTTAAGTCTTTTTTACAGATCATCTCGTGAATAGCTTTTGCTGATTTCCTACCTGCTTCCATTGCGAGGATAACTGTAGCTGCACCCGTAGCGACATCACCTCCACAGAATATTCGCTCACGAGAGGTCGCTCCAGTCTCAGGATCGTGTACAAAAGTTCCCCATTTAGTTGTTTCTAGACCTGCCGTGGTACGAGCTATTAATTGATTAGGTTGCTGCCCAATAGCAATAATTACAGTATCAACAGGGAAAATAAACTCGGAGTTGGGAACAGGAATAGGCCGTCTCCGACCTGATTCGTCTTTTTCTCCTAAGGTCATTTTTATACACTTTAAACCGACTACATTACCTTTAGGATTTCCCAGCATTTCTAGTGGAGCAGTAAGTTCTCCTAAAACAACCCCCTCCTCTTTAGCATGTATTATTTCCTCTAATCGCGCAGGAATTTCCCCTTCAGATCGGCGATAAATGATATCAACTTCTCTTGCACCTAAACGAAGAGCAGTCCGAGCACAATCCATAGCTACATTTCCTGCCCCTATAACAGCAACTTTTTCACCTACTGTCACTGGAGTATCAAAGTCTGGAAAACCATCCCCTCTAAGTAAATTCACGCGTGTTAAAAATTCATTTGCAGAAAACACCCCATTTAAACTTTCTCCTGGAATACCCATGAAATTAGGAGCTCCCGCGCCTGAGGCAACATAAATCGCATTAAAGTTATATTCGGTAAGTAATTCATTTATGGTTATTGTTCTGCCAATAAGAATGTCTTTCTCAAATTTAACTCCTAAGCTTCTGACATATTCAACCTCTTCATTTACGATTTGCTTGGGCATCCTAAATTCAGGAATCCCATATGTCAAAACGCCACCATATTCATGTAAAGCCTCGTAAATCATTACTTCATGACCTTTCATGGCTAGTTCGGCAGCACATGTCAAACCTGAAGGGCCTGAACCAATAATGGCTACTTTTGTCCCTAAACTTGCATATTTTTTACTTATAGGGCGTTCCCCATGATCTGCTACATATCGTTCCAACGCACCAATAGAAATCGCATTAGGATGAATACAATATTCTTGACATTGATTTTCTTGAGGACATACTCTTCCAGTTATAGCAGGTAAACTATTTGTACTCAGAATAATTTCTTTTGCTCCATTAACATCTCCTTCCTTCAATAGGGCAATAAAATCTTTTATTGATACACTTACGGGACAGCCAATAATACAACGAGGTTTTTTGCATTGTAAACACCGAGATGCTTCGAAAATTGCTTGTTCTTTGGTTAATCCAAGTGCCACTTCATTAAAATTTCTAATTCTTTCTGTAGGGTCTTGTACTCCCATATGAACTCTTTCTTTTTTCAATTTAGCTTTTCGATCGCTATCGCTCATCTTAAGCACCTCTTATCGATCTCGCGCCATTTTTTCCAACGAGATCTTCTCCTCATATAAATACGCTCTTGAACGCGTTGCAAGTTCTTTGAAATCTACTAGATGACCATCAAAATTCGGACCATCAACACAAGCAAACTTCACTTCATTTCCCACTCGAACCCTACAAGCTCCACACATTCCAGAACCATCAATCATTATTGGGGCTAAACTAACAATAGTAGGTATTTTATATTTCTTCGTAAGATCAGATACCGCTCTCATCATAGGAATAGGACCGACGGTGACAACATGGTCTATTTTTCTGCCTTCTTTGAGAAGTTTTTCTAATATATCTATGCCAAAACCGTGATATCCTAAAGTTCCATCATCTGTAGCAATATATAGTTCATCACTCGGGCCCTCCATGTCAGCACGGCATATTAGCAGAGGACCAGACCGAGCGGATATAATACTTATGATATAATTACCTGCATCTTTCAAAGCTTTTGTTTTTGGCAAAATTGGAGCCACTCCACATCCTCCTCCTAATACTGCAACTGTACCCCATTTTTTTATTTCCACAGGTTGGCCTAGCGGTCCTAGCATGTTTAAAATGTGATCTCCAGCATTTAAAAGCCCCATTTCACGTGTACTCTTACCAATTTTTTGAAAGATGAGAGTGATTGTCCCTGCCTCTCTATCAAAATCTGCAACTGTTAATGGGATTCTTTCGCTATATGTAGTAATTCGGAGTATTATAAATTGTCCCGGTTCAACTTTTTTTGCAATAAGTGGAGCTTTAACCACCCATTTAATTATTTCAGGAGATAAGTCCTCTTTTTCAAGAATAACAGTACGGCCCTCCTTAAATCGATCCACAGTAAAATCTTTCTTTCTAGGTATATTTATATCCTTAAACTCTTCAGTTTGCATATTAATATACCGAGAAATTTCCATGGCCGCTTTTTGACCTTCAGCAGCACTAACTCCCACGATGGAATCTCCTCTTGTTGCGCTTCCAGCTGCAAATACTCCAGGGATATTGGTATCTTGATTAGCTGAATTCACAATGACGGTTCCCTGTGGAGTAATTGCCAACCCTGCATCTAAAAATAACGCACGATCACGATTTTTACTACTAACAATAATCGCCATATTAACTGAAATAGGAATTCTTTCACCATCACTGACTCTTCTGACAATAACCTTCTTTAAGTGACTAGTGCCTTCAAAGGCTATTGTTTCATGGTTGTACATCACCTTAACAAAGCTTTCATTTAACCTACGTAGTAAAGCTGGATGCGCTTCTATTTTATCTTTGATTGTGAGTAAAATTACATCAGCTCCACCCGCGTCACAATGGAGAACATTTCGTACTGTCCAAGATGTATGACCAATAATTGCAATTTTCTTATCTGTTATATCTGCTGAAGGAATTGAATAATAGAGCCCTTTATTGGTGTATTTTTTCTCCCCGGGGACACCTAATTTACCAGGAAGGAATCCTGTGGCGATTAGAACAGTTCTTCCTTGATAAACGATTTCTTCTGTAAAAAACTCTCCTCGGGAGACGTGAGTTGTAACCCGCTTAATATCACCATTAAGTTCAAGTTTACTCACTTTCTCGGCATATTTTATAGTAGCGTGATACTTCGCTTGTTTAGTCATCTTATCCAGCAATTCTTGTCGAGTAATACTAAAGAAACCTGGATATCCATCTACAGACATACTTCCAGCTGTTGCAGTTTCTGTACCAGACCGAGCTTCTAAAACTAAGACATGTAATCCCATCTCTGCTGCACGGATAGCACACGATAGGCCTGAAGGCCCTCCCCCAACAACAATGACATCCCAAATAGTTTCAGTCAAGTTATTTATCTCCAACAGAAATAAATTTCTATGATGTTGGATATAATCCGTTTTAGGGGGACTTATGAAGGAATTAATGAATTTTTTTGCTTTCGCAAATTGGGGAAGTTGATGATTTTACTTATTTACAAGAGAAAGTTTTAGAAATTATATAATTTGTATTTCAATTAGAACTTGTATCATTCAATGGTTAAAATAAGATAAATATCATTGTCTAATCACCTTAAGTTAGGGAATACGATGGATGTCGATCCTTTTTTTGATGTAAATTTCCAATTGGAACATAAAAACAATAGCCTAGATTCCAATGTAGGAGTTATTGGTTTTTTTCTATGTTCTTTTGACGCGATTAAAGGACTCCAAGTTCTATTCGCTTTTCCAAGCTCTCTTAGCGAGAACCAAAATGAAGTAAGCATCCTTAAAACCCATTGTATATGGAAATTAGATGATATTCCTATCCGTATTGACCTGAAATTTTCCGAATTTGTGTATTCCGCTTTTCAATTGCATTTCTCTCTCCAGCAAGAACAATCGGCCTTAAATGACGTTGTGTATGGGATTGTATTGAAACTATGGAAGGATAACAATCCCATTGATTCTGATGCCATTTACAACCTAAAAACTCAATTAGAAGAAAAATTTTGTCATGATTTTCCCCTAATTTACAAAAGCAAACAGCTCGAGTCGAATCCAGTTATGAAAAGAACGTTCACAGAACTTCAACCTAAAATTCGAGAGATAGAACGCAATCTGATAGCTGAATGGCAGATATTTAAAGAGAATTTAATGAAAAAAGTCCAGACTACTGTAAAACCCATCATTCCTAGTTCGGTGACTGATTTTGCTCCATCAGATGCTGGAGTATGTGCTAAAGATTTTTTTAAAGACAGGATAAAATTAAGAGTACACGAACTCGATGAGAACCCCCAAAATTTGCTAGTAGTGCTAGAAAATCCAAATGAGGATCTATTTGATGTGAAAATTGTTGTTTCTAAGAGCTCAGCTTTTTTTGGAGAAACTATTTGGGAAGAAACTCTCGATAACTGGCCAATGAAAGAAGATTTAATATTAGAATTTGATAAGGGATCTGAGAGTGAGACTTATTTAATAAAAATTAGTAGTCGAAATTCGACTATTGCAATTAAATCGATTGAAATTAATAACACTTGAATTACTAGTACTTAAGATATATTTCACGTCGTAATCTTATTAAAAATGAGATTAAATAAAAAATTAGCTTTGTTTGATTTAAACAAAGGACTAGGATTACATTTAGGATGAGTGAACAGAAAAATAATCAATTAGGAAATTCTTACGGTTTCTTTTTATATTTCTATGACGAACAACGAGGACATGTCCCATTATTCACTTATCCACCCGATTTGGCAGCAAATGAAGATGAACAGCGGATTATAAAAATACATCCAATCTGGTGGCATCAAGATAAATTCATTGAAACTGAAAAATTTGATCATATGGATCTAGAAATGGAAGGAATTAACTATAGTGCAACATTATTACAATGCAAGAGCAGAAGGACAAAGAAACGCTCGGGAATGGAATCTCTCAAATGGAGGATGGAACGTTTTATATTAATCATTCGTTCTCCATCAAGAGTTTCCTTTATCGCTCAAGAAATCTTATATGAATTGAAATTACGGATAACAGGGAATCTGGGAGAGAAGTTATGTTACTTAGTGGAAAAAAGTTTATTACTTGAAGAAAAAGAGCCAATTGAAGAGGAAATTCACAGGTTTGCTGATCATGTTGAAAATGAACTAAAATCCTTATGTGACTCACTTATTCCTAAAGTTTCTTTAGAAAAACTAAATTATACTCTCCCCAGATTTTCAGAAGAAGACTCATCATCTGAAGCGAGTAGAGGAACTGAGGCTAAATTAGAGAAACGGAGATTTGTTATCCCCTCTTCGAGAATAGATACTACTCCTGTAAAAAAATCTGAGGTAAACTTGAGCATTAAACCGAAGAGAGTAAAAATAGTTGAAATTAAGCATAATAACTCGCACATTGAAGTCACAGCGAAGAATACTAATTCAAAACCAATAAATAATGTTTTATTGAGAGTTTACGAATCTCAAGGGTTTTTTGGACATGATTTAGAGGTTTTTAAAATTAAAACTTGGGAACCAGAGGAACAGGTATCGATTAAATTTAAACCCAAGCCTGATCCAGGAACTATTTACTTTCTGAAGATCGAAGATGATCATGAAACAATTAAAATTCGAAGAATATTAGGTTGAGTCGGATAAATTGAATGAGACTAGAGTAAAAGATGTAATGACTCCAAATATAATTTCTGTAGATGTCGATGATGACATTGCGATGGCTGCAAAGCTGATCATTGATCATAAGATAGGATCAGTTTTGGTTATGGAAAAAGGAAAACCAATAGGAATCATTACTAAAAGAGATATTGTTGAACGAGTTGTTTTAGACTGTCAAAATCCTTGTAAAGTAAAAGCAAAGGAGATTGTTGAAAGAGAATTGATCACAGTTTCGGAAGAAGAGTTAATTAAAGAAGCATTAATGCTCATGCATATCCATAAGATTAAGAGACTGCCAGTTATCAATGAGGAAACAGCAGAGTTGTCAGGAATTATAACATCTTATGATATCATTGCTGCTTTTAATACCTTAGAATTACCCCGTAAACTATCTAAATCAAATTAGCACAGAGGTAAAGGATATGGCTGAACTCAATGACGATACTCCCTCATTAATAAGCTACCGATTATCGAAGCGCAGATTAAAAGACTCAAAAGATGTAAAATTTGCCACGCTCAAAAAAGAGGTGATTGATGCTGGTTTATGCAGTGCTTGTGGCGCTTGTGTAGCATCATGCAGTGATAATGCTATAGAAATGGTTAATGATCGCCCTCAACTTGTAGGAAAATGTACGGCCTGCGGAGTGTGTGTTCATCAATGTCCTAAAACAAAAACGACTGTACCTCAACTTCTAGGTAATTTTATTGATACTTTTAGAGCAAAATCCCTTCTTCCAGAAGTAAAGGGACAGGACGGAGGTGTAATAACAAGTTTACTAGTGTACTTATTAAAAGAGAAAATGGTTGACGGAGCTATTCTGACTACACATGACGAAGAGGATCCTTGGAAACCTAAACCCATTCTAACTTCAAAAATCGAGGATGTTCTTAAGGGATCTGGATCGATTTATAGTCAATCTCAAGCAGTAGGAAAATTATTACAAGGGATTAAATCTGGCCTTCATTCAATTGCTTTTGTGGGGTGTCCGTGCAATATTGATGCTGTTGATAAAATGCAAAAATCCCCCTATGGTCTTGTACGGCTTTTCATGAGAAGTTCTGTTTTAAAGATCGGTCTTTTCTGTATGGACGCATTTTCATATGAAAGACTCCGTGATTTTATAGAAGATGTTGATAAAGTTCCAATTGGAAAAATTTCCAAAATGACAATTTCTAAAGGAAAATTCCACATGATTCAGGAGGAAGGTGAAACCATCAGCCATTCAGTTCATGATATGGATCGATTACGGGCTAGTTCCTGCCATTACTGCGTTGATTTCACCAGTGAAAATGCAGATATATCTGTTGGATCTGTAGGCGCGCCAGATGGATATAATACTGTTTTAGCGCGGACAGGATTAGGATTAGAAATTTTACAGGACGCTGCAGACAGTGGTTACATAGAACTTATACCTATATCCATTAAAGATCTAAAACCAGTGTTAAGATTAGCTAATTTGAAAAAAGTTCAATTGTATACGGTCAATCGAAGAAGATCTTATGCTTTTCAAATGCCTTCAGAGCTCTCTGTAGGTAGGCCATCAATACCTGAAAAAGAAACTTTGGTTGAAGAAAAAGTTGGTGTAATTAGAAAGCAGATAGTCCGAGTTCAGAATATCCAACTCTTACCAAATGAACGTTATATTCAAACTACTATCATTAATCGTAGCGGAAAAGTGTTAGAGCGTATTCAAGTTCGCATAACATTGTTAGCAGGGGAATTATTTGAATCTCATACTTGGGAAACAGCTGTACGCGAATGGTTCCCAGCAGAGGCATTAGATTTCGAATTTCCCAGATTAGGTGATGATAGTGAGTACATTATGACAATTTCAGATAATCAGGGGAAAATCTTGACTAGGAAAATTGAACTAGCGAAATTAATTAACGAAGAACAGAAATGATTAAGTTGTTTTATTGAGATTTTCTTCATCTAAGTTTCTTTACTTGCATCAATGATGAGATCTGAAAAGATTTTCATTTCTTTTAGTAAATTATCAATATCTTCTTTCGGATCAGTGGGTGCTCCTTCGTCCTGCATAATTAGCACCGATAAAACGTAATTAAAAATGTGCAATTTTAAATCTTTTTTGTCTGATTGTGCTGTGAAAAAAGCTGATTCGCTAGAAAGGAAATTCTCTCTTAATACGTTGCAAGCAAGGATATAATCTCGTAAATCCTCTCTTAATTGAATTCCAGTGGCAAAACCCTTGATATTATGGGTAACTACATTCCCATTTACATCACTCACGATTATTTTTGATTTTAATTTCAGAAGGTACTCTTGAGCTTGCTCAACACCCTTTTTTAACTCATCAAAATCAGAGATTAGTAATTGTCTAAATATTTCACTTAATTCCTCTTGTCTAAAGATAGATGTAACAAAAGAACGAGGTTTTAGCTTTTTCACAGTAGGTAATTCTTTAGCGCGTGTTAGATTCTGGTTAAGCTTATCTTCGGGATACTTCTCTGTATCAAACTTGTGATAAAAGATAAAAACCGTAGGGGATCCGCCACTTTTCTTTATGGAAGTATAAACATCATTGAAATAGCTATCGGCCTTATCATAGTCTTCGGGGTTATGCAAATCCAAGATGAAGATTAAGAGATTCGTATTTGCTAATAGCTTTGGAGTTTCCAAGTAATTTTTACGGTATTCTTCCTGTCCTCCGAAGTCCCAGAGTGAGATTTGTAATCCAAGGTAGTTATGACTCTTTACTTCATACATTACCGTAGGGCCCAAATGTTCGACCTCTGAAGGTGTCATACCTCCAAGAGTAGTTGAATAGATGGATGTCTTTCCACAACCACTTAAACCAACCAAACTAACCTTCATCATGAATCCCTTTGAAGCATTAATTCCCTATAATTTTCGTGGAGACTTTTTAGTGCAGGTAATAAAGCACCTACGCTCGAATCGATTACAATAGTTTGCGATTAAAAAAACTTTGGAGGATTTTTAGGGATGAGGGTAAGGTATGTTTTAAGTAGAGTAAATTTTTGTAATAGAAGGTTAAAAAACAGTTATACAAAGCGGAATTATTAGCATTTAATATAAGCGAAAGTTATGAGATTAATACCTGCAGCTATTTTAAAATAATTAAAACAGATTGGACTTCAAGTTCAAATCATAGGGGAATTTAATCCAGTGGTTCGTAAATCTATTTCGAGTATACCAAAAGATACGCTTGCTTTCTTCGGTATGCCAATTTCCTTTCTGCTTCGAGAACAATTAAATATGTTGCGGGTTGCAGTAGCTGTAACTGAGGCAGCAATGTCATCTACAGCCTTTTGTCTTCCAC
Organism: Candidatus Heimdallarchaeota archaeon; assembly: GCA_011364965.1. Taxonomy (GTDB): domain Archaea; phylum Asgardarchaeota; class Heimdallarchaeia; order Hodarchaeales; family Hodarchaeaceae; genus Hodarchaeum. The sequence continues at coordinate 16,765 of RDOB01000012.1, read as the reverse complement.
TGTTTTTCATTTCCCTTCCTGAGACAGCAGCTGATAGCATTGGCAATGTTTTAGGGTTACCTGCAATTCTTGCAGCTTACTATATAATATCTTTATCGACCGCTTCCTTATTTGGCTCCCTTAGCGACCGAATCGGCCGCAGACCCTTATTAATTGTGGGAACATTACTTGCTGGACTATCTTTAGCTCCATTTCCGTTAATTTTTGCATTATACCAAATTGTTCCAGATTTATATTGGGCTTTACTTATTGCTAATTCTTTGAAGGGAATGGCTTCAGCAATGGTTGCAGGTCCGTTATTAGCGATTTTTGCGGATCTTTCCCCCAGAGAGAATCATGGTGAAACCATGGGAAAGTTTTATTTGGCACGTTCGGCTGGAGGAGCTATTGGACTCTTTATAGGAGGGTTTGCATGGGAATTTTTCCAAGAAATGTCTTTTCTATTTTTTGCCGTAATAATGCTTGCAGCTTGTGCACTGTATGTTTTCAGGCTAAATGAACCTAAAAGAGTTAAATCTCTTGAAAAAGGGGAGGCTATCAGCTTTCATGAAATTGCAGCAAGTTCCAATTTGGACCTTAATCCATTTAAGACAATGATTGAAAGCCTTCAAGATAAACAATTCAGGAAATTTTCTATTTCTTGGTTAGCTTATACTACTTTAATAGGTGCGGCCGTACAATATGCTCCTATCATTTTAATAGAGGTTACAGAAGAAAATTTAGGCCCATCCTTCATGGCTATTATTTTCCTTATCGGTGTAGCTATAATGGGAATTATTCAACCCACAATCGGTAAGCTATCGGATAAATTAGGAAGAAAACCTTTCTTAATCCTTGGAGTGTTTGGTACAAGCCTTCTTGTAGCTACTTTTACCGCAATTTTAGCTCTCGATGCCACTGATATAATTCATCTAATCATGAATCCATTCTCCCTTGAACTTACGAAGAAGTTGGAATTTGTGCCTAATGTACCGATACCCTTTCCCCATTTAGTTATTGTATTAATGATTTTAGTGTTCCTCTTGTGTACCTCCTGTTTTGCATCTAGCTCTCTGGGTATGATTAGTGATGTAACTCAAGAAGCAAGTCGTGGGCGCGAAATGGGTTTCACACAGGCTTTAATGTCGACTGGTTCCATTCTAGGAACTCTCATTGGAGGGACATTATTTCAAAGCAGTGGAACACTAGCAGTAATGACCTTTTGTTTTGGATTGAGCCTTCTCGCGTCTATAATTATTATTCAATTTCTCTATGAAACCTCAGGTTTCTATCATTTTACTCATAGATTGGTTTAGAATCCTAGAAATGGGATATACCAAAGAAGTAAGGTTTTAATAAAGTGATTATTTTATCCTTCATGGAGATGAGAATGCTCTACCAATGGAATTTGTCGCTAGTGGTTCTCCACCAGCAATTAGATTAATAGATTTTTTTCTAAATCCCTCCATTGGTCTGAGTTCCAAAGTTTCTCAGGTCCTGTTTTTATTAGATCCTGCTTTTTTAACGGAGAGTATACTTAATGACACCTGATGAAGATAACAATATTCAAAGTACAGTTGATGCTTTTGGCGGCTCAGTTACTGACTACGATAGGTTAATTGCTGAATTTGGAATTCAACCGATGGATGAAATCCTTCCCCAGATTCCCAAAGATCGTCAGCATTTCTATATGACTCGCGGAATAATGTTTGGGCACACTTCGCTGGAAAGGGTTGTTGAAGCAATGAATAAGAATAAACCTTTTGCTGTGATGACTGGGATCAAACCTAGCTCAGCAGAATACCATATTGGTAATCTTGTAACATGTAATGAAGTCATTTATTTTCAAAAACAAGGAGGAAAGGTATATTTTGGCATTGCAGATTTAGAAAGCTATGCTGATGGACGTTTACCTCTTGAAAAAGCTGAAAAGAATGCCATTGAGAATGTTGCGGATTTGATAGCCCTCGGTTTAAATCTCGACAATGCATATGTATATAGACAGTCCCAACAGAAAGATGTGATGCGTTTAGGATATCTCCTCTCATCTCATGCCACTTATAATATGGTGAAAGCCATTTATGGAGACCATAGATTAGGGGTTTATAATGCAGCGTTTATTCAAGTAGCTGATATTCTACTTCCACAATTACTTGAGGGGACTTTACCAACTGTTACCCCGATTGGTGCAGATCAAGCACCTCATGCGAGACTATCTCATGACTTAGTACGGAAAAAATTCTTTCAAGAGAATTATAAATTCATTTTACCGAGTTTTACTTACCATAGATTAATTGAGGGATTAGATGGCTCAGATAAAATGGCCAAAAGGAACCCAATGTCAGTATTAACCTTGTATGAGACCAAAGCTAGTCTAAAAAAGAAATTGATGAACGCATTTACAGGGGGACGCACAACAGTAGATGAACAGCGAGAATTAGGAGGACAACCCGAAGTATGTAGGGTTTTTGATCTTTATAGATTTTTCTTCATGCATGATGAAACCAAGCTTCAAAAAATCGAGCAGACCTGTCGAGCGGGGGAATTACTATGTGGAGAAGATAAGAAAAATCTTCTAGGGATTGTACAGGAGTTTATGGTCTCTCATAAGCAAAAGCGGTTGGATGCGTTACCAAAAGCAAGAGAAGTAGTTTTGGAACGATTTGATCAATAATAATCCTTCAATTGGAAATTTTTCCTTACTTTTTTATCTAAAAGCTTGCTGTATTTAAGAGGATCATCTTCCTCTCTTAAGGATCGGAGTGATTTTCTCTGATCTTGTTGCTTTGAAATTAAAGCCTTCTTTTTCATAGAGCAATGACCAGTCGAAAGATTTAATGCTGGAGGACGATAAAAACAGATTGCAAATTTGCATTTATAGCCTATACAATCATCTCCCTCTACCATTCGACATAAAATTTCCTTTGCGTTTTGTTTATGTACGATTTTAATCATTCTTTCACTACAACGAAAGTGTTTACAGGTGCTTTCACAAAAAATATCAGAATTTTTTCGTTTTTGCAAGAATTAGGCTCTCCATCCAAGGTGTACGATGAAAAGTTACTATTTACAGGCATGAATCTGGCTACAGAATTTTTAAATTATACTAACCTTTTTTTCAACAATATTCTTTCGGAAAACTTATTTGGTGTATCTTAAATCGTTGCGTCGAAAAAGTATATTTAACAGTATGCTCGAGGATTCGATATAATGAGTCATTATCTGAAACAACTCAAGACCCAGACGTCCCGCAAAATCATTTTATTAGGGTTGTCTCAAGCTGGGAAAACATCAATTCGGGATGTCGTATTTGGAGGAAAAGCTCCAGAGGAAACCCAAAATTACGCGGCAACTTTAAATTATGAACGGCAAATAGAACAAGTAGCAGATGAATCTGTAACAGTGATGGATTTAGGAGGACAGGAGGTATTTTTAAAACGATTCTTAAGTAGTATGAGTTCTTTTATCTTTAGCAATGTTGCAGTTCTTGTATTCATTTGTGATATCTCCACCCCGGATAAATTTCCTGCCTCTTTGAAAGCATTTGTTGAAGGGGTAACCAGACTTGAAGAAATGTCTGATATCCAGCCTGCTGTCTATGTTTTACTCCATAAAACTGATCTTTTGCCTGATTTAACACAACGTGCAGATCGAATGGAATTTCTGATGGAGATGTTTCAGGATGCAGTGAAAACCAAGAATATAACATTTTTACAAACTTCTATTTACGATAATTCCATTCATGAAGCTTTCAAACGAATAACAGCAGAAGCTAGTGAAGTAATTCCCGAAGTCGAACGAATTGAGAAAGAAGAAGACCTAGAAGCTATTCAAAAGAGATTACGACTTCGTCCAATTCAACAATTACTCCATGCACTAAAATTTATGAATAGATTAGAAGAAGTTCTCTTGATCTCTTTAGAGGATCCCGATTTTCGCATTCAAGCATCAGATGTTGAAAATATTGAGATCGAGCAGCTTATAAATCTTCTCGATAAAGTCAATGACCTTAGAATGATCCCTTCATCAAAATCTGAAATTAAACGCATGGGGGCGTGCATGATGTATAAATCGGTGATTCCCCCGCATTATCTTCTTGTATTATTTTCAACTGAAGATAAAGCAATGCTAGAATCAAGAAATCTTCAGGAAATTGAGGAAACAGTTAAACTATTATCATCACAGTTAGAATCTATGCTTCAAACTCCAGCCTAGAGGAATCATTTTGCGACAAAACCTTATTGCCATTGCAGGCCTATCTCATTCAGGAAAAGACCTACTTTTTAATCAGCTTATGAAACTGGGTAGAGCGGAACCCAATCTTAGAATTTTCCAAAATGTGGTATATTACGACTGGTTGAGATCCTCTTCTAAAGTAGAAGAGGAGTATTTGAGAAGTATTTTCCCTGTTATAAAAGAAAAGATATTAATGAAATTAAATACTTTAATTTATATTCATGATATTTCATATCAGCGTTTAGATGACATGATCTCCGATTTTAGTCAAATTACTACTGAAATTTCTAAATTTAATAAAAATTACCAAGTTGTATTGATTCTTAACCGAGGTCATCTGATCACAAATGATGTTGAGCGAAATAAGCTAAGAAATAACGCGTTAGCACAAATGCAAGAAATATACCCAGGCCAAATTCCTACTTACATTGTCTCCTTAAAAGGTTCTGATGAACAGCGTTTAACAAACTTGGTTTTCACTCAGATTATCAATAAATCATTAGATTATTTTACAGCGCTAACTAAACAGACAATCTCGTCAGTAACATTAAAAAGATCTCAAACGGATGCAATCACAGATATTTTAACACAAAAAATGAACTCTCTTCAATTTGCTGGGGCATTCCTCCTTTCTTTAAGCAATGACATTTTACTTGCTGTTGGGAAAAGTAATTCCTGGCAAGAAAAAATCGGTCCTCAAATCATTCGCATGTTAGACCAGAGCAATGCATTTGAGCTTTCATCTTGTGTCAATACAAATGTTTTTAGACTTGAAGATTTCCTTATGGTCACTCATATGTTAAATGAAGACTTGAAATTAATTTTAATAGGACGAGATTCGGCTTTCACCTTATTTAAGGAACCTTTCAGAATTATTGAAGAGAATTGCCTAGAAATCGCAGAAAGTATTATTTCAAAACTAAAGTAATAAAAACTTGATATGCGAAATAAATTTTGAACAAAATATTTTCGTTCGAGATTTCATTTCTTCTTAATTTAATGGTGAATATTGTGTTTATTGGTCTGTTAACAACCACGATGACGGATATGGGGCCTTATCCACTTCTAAATATCTCCCCCATATCAGAAGATACAACTGTTAAACTAAGCGTTATTGGCATGACAATTTTGTCCATGGGAGCTGGAACTGTTGCCGAAAAACAACATTATCGTCTCCATGGATCAATTCCAATCCCTGATTCCCCAGATTTAGAAGCTTTGGCGATGTCTTTTACTGTGTCACCGATAAAAACAAAGGATGTTAGGATTGATGAATATGGACGAGAATCCACAGTGTGGTTAATATTCCGATCAAGTGATCGAAATAAAATCTTCAGGTTACATTCTTCTATCGAAAAAGAGTTAAAAGAGGCTACAATAGGTATAAAAGCAGAACAAGATCTCTCTGACCCAGCTATTATGAGGCCAATTCTAGATAAAATGAAAAATCTACCTCAAGAACTGGATGAGGAAGCAGAAATAGTTGAAGAACCGTATTATATTCCTGAAAAAGCAGGATTAAGTTTTTACACAATAGATGAAGAAGGAGAATTAATTAGTTTAGAACCAAGTGATGATTTAACGCCTTACTCAGTCTTAATTCTGGTGAATGGAGTCGTAAAAAGAATCTTTGTCATTAAATTGAGAGACGAACGTCTTCAGAAGCTAATGTTTCTTGCTGGAAGCTGTGCCTCATCACTCAATTCAACACGTTTTAAAAATGAATTCACTATTCGCGATGTAACTGATCCACTTGAAAGGGAAATGATATTAGAAAAATTAGGTATCATAAGAGAGATAAGTATGTAAATGAGGATTGACTATAATGTCTTATTTAGCACGTAAAAAAACTAGTAAAATTCTTTTATTAGGATTAGCGGAATCAGGAAAATCTACAATCATTAAAGTTGTAATAGAAGGAAAATTACCAAAAAAAGGGGAAAGATATGAGGCAACAATCGATTATGAAAGAAAACAGAAGGTAATTGCAGGCACTGAACTTACAATTTTCGATTTAGGCGGGCAAACTGCATTTTTAGATCGATTTACGGGAGAATTGTCAGAATTCATTTTCTCTGGAGTGAAAGCTTTAGTTTTCGTTGTCGATTCTATTAAGATTACTGATATATCACGGGCTAAATATTACTTAGATCTCTCTTTGAAGAAACTTGAGCAGTTTAGTCCAGACGCTAAAGTGTTTATTTTTCAACATAAAGCTGATTTAGTTCCGAAAAATCTCAAATCGGAGGTTAGAAAAACAATTAGTGAATATCTTCTTCAAGGAGTTAAAAAAGACATAAAATATGATACAACATCTGTTTTCTCGGACTCCATTTTCAAAGCAATGGGTGATGTATATGCAGAAGCTAGTGGTGCTCGTAAAACCTTACGACCATTACTAGAAACATTTATACGGCACAACGCGGCTGATATGGCCCAAATTTTTACAAAAGAAGGAGCACCATTGACCAAAGTTGAGAATATCTCAAAATTCGATCATATATCACTCTCTGAGGTTCAAGAATTTTTTGATGCAGTTGTTAAGCGTCTAGCACACTCCGATGGTGAGTCAGCAACAACAATATTATTAGAGTCAGAACGTAGAGTCTTCTTTATCCGTTTTATGGAAAACGGACTTGCTTTATTCTTTGGATTCCCTAAGGATCGTTTAAGAGAGAAAAATGAACCTATCCCGTCTCTTTATAATAAAGTTTTAGCATTCAGTTCTCAACTAACTAGTATAACCGAAGGTTAATTGCTGCATCGGAACTTTCATTTTTTGCGGGGAAACGTTTCTATAATTCTTTTATGTGAACATTCTCTAGCATACAAGATGAATTGTCGCTTACTACATGTCATGTTTGATCGGAATAATCACATTTCTGATTCCAATGAGAGGGAAGCATATATTGAAGCTCTTACTGGACTTGGAAAAATTAAGAGAATAGAATTCCACTTCATGGTCGAATTATGCAATCATTCTGGTTCCAAACCGATCTGTATTTCTTGGAAGGACTTACCAATTCTTCGATATAGATGTCATGAAAATAGAGCAGAATTTGAAATCCAGCATTCTTTTGGGAATTTCTTCTTTCAGCTTCTTCAACCAATTATTTGTTTGACTTATATTAGGCATATCGCGATTCTAGCTGATTTACGGTTACCTTCATGGTCTGAAAACCAAGAATTCATCATCATTTTGAATCGTTATGGAGGGACATTCATAATTCCTTCAAATGAAAATTTTTCTCTCTTTCATTTGAAAAAGCTTGAAACCTCTTGGAAGATCAGAGGGAAAAAGATTTTAGAATTGAAAAATAATTTAGATCTAATAGATGTCATTGCACCTGAAACTTTCTCTCCAAGAGATTTTCGAATAACCGTTTAAATGCTCGTATCGAATTTGGTTCCTTGTTTGATGGATCTAAATATCTCAATAAATTCTATGTTCGTATCAAAGGATTTATTTGGGAGGAGAAACCTTGAGGAACGTGAATTAATGATGTTTAATAACTCACGATTCTGGGTATACTCGCAAATTGACGAGCTAGTAAGCAAATTCTTTACAGTTACGTCAGTTTCATATAAAGAAATGTCCCCTAGTAGAGCATATATGGAAACAGTTCCAATTCCAGCATATGAAATTCTACGTAGAAGTGACCTTGCCTCAAGTATGCCCGCGATAGATAACGAGTTACGAGAACTTGGATTTATTCCCCTCCTCCGTCCGCATCCAACTCATGAATCTAGAGGAATGCTTTATATATTACCTATAAGTAATAAAATGAAAGAATCTGAAAAACAAAAAATTTCTACTCCAATAATATTATATATTTTTACGATTCTTTCAGTAATGTTTGTAGGACTGAACAGCTGGGAAATATTACGGCAAGTAGACCCCAGTCTTGACCCTATCTTAACAAGTCTACTTTATGTCATTGGATTAGTAGGAATAGTTAGTATACATGAATTAGGACATATGATTGCTTCTAGATTACATGGAATTAAAGCCAGTTGGCCCTATTTCATTCCATTTCCATTTGGTTATGGAACAATGGGAGCGTTTATCCAGCAAAAATCCCCGATTCGAACAAAAAATGCTCTGTTTGATATTGGCCTTTCTGGTCCAATTTTTGGTTTAATAGTTTCAATAGCATTTACCATTTTAGGATTAATGATTTCCTTTACAGCTCCAGCTGCATTAATTCCTAGTGAGATGGAAAGCTCCCTGTTTGTACTAGATTTTCGATTAGAATCTCCTACAAGATACCGAATTTTGTTATTCGAGTTTTTAGCATATATAATAGTTCCTGCCACTACCGAATCGTTTGTGGTTTTACTACATCCTCTTGCTTTTACAGGGTACATTGGTTTATTACTTACAGGTCTTAATTTAATACCAATTGGTCAATTAGATGGAGGTCATGTAGCAAGAAGCCTATTTTCAGAAAGGAATCATCGTACCATGACCTATATTAGTGCAGGAATTATGTTTGTCTTAGGATTTTGGCCTTTTGCTCTTCTTATCCTTATTATGTACTCTCAAACGGGCCATGCAGGACCGTTGGATGATATCTCCTCAGTTACTACGAGTAGAAAGTTAGTAGCTGTATTTATGGTTTTAGTGGCACTTGTATGTCTTCCCATTCCCATAGAGCTCTTCAACTTAATTTTTCCTTTCTGAATTATCTTTTAATTAAATGTCATGATAATAGGATTCAATTGTTCGCTGCATTTTGTCCAATTGACTCCCTTTTTTATTTAATCGGGCACGACCGGTTTCAGAGTCCCGTCGAAATGTAACATCTATTCGTTTCAGAAATCGATTCAAACCATCTTTCTTCCCCAGGGGTCCAATTGTTACACCATGGATCCCAGGCATTCCTTCAAAAAGCAATATTCGGTCAGCTAGGGCATCAGCAATTTGAATATCATGCTCAATGGCTAAACAAGCTGCATCATTTTTTGAAATTATGTGCCGAATAACACGAGTTGCATTTAAGCGCTCTTCTACATCAAGAAAGGCACTTCCTTCATCTATGATGTATAAATCAGCTTTCTTTCCTAAACATCCTGCTAAAAAACAACGTTGTAATTCCCCTCCGCTTAAAGATGATACAGGTTTATCTAAAAGGTGATTAATTGAAAAAGGTTTCAAAATATACAATTTAAAATCATTGGATTCAATATAGGTCTGTGAATATTCTGTAAGGAATTCCCGAACTGTCCCGTGATATTTTCGATGGAGAAATTGAGGCTTAAATGAGATAATAACGTTATCCAGTTGCTCTGCTAAACTTCTAGCGAATGTAGTTTTTCCCAATCCATTTTCTCCCAATACACACAGAATTTCTCCGTAGTAAACATCCCCTCTTTTCACATTCAAACGAAAACTGCCGAGGGATTTTTGAAAATTTGGGTATTTTATACTAGGTAAATCAGTCCAGCTTCTTTCCTTAACCATCCTAGTAAAGATAATCTCTTTTCCTCTAATTCTAATATTTTCATCTTTTAATCGTCCTAATAGGAAATTATTAATCCCTTTCTTCGTAGAATAAGCTAATTTCGATATAACTCCAAATTTATGAGAATTTCCATAAAATACGTAAATGATGTCACTTTGGTAATCTAAGATGGCAATATCGTGCTCCGCGACAAATATAACTTTCCCTTTGGTTGCCAGGTCATGAAATATCTCTGCCATTCTAATGCGTTGACGGAAGTCGAGGAAGGTACACGGTTCATCAATTAAATAAATATCGGCATTTTTAATTAATACAAGGGCAATAGCCAAACGTTGGAGCTCTCCACCTGATAATCGACCTGGATCTCGATTTAAAATTGCTTCGAGTTCCATAGAGTTAATCACCTGATTTGTACTATATGGAGCTCCTTCTTCTTGATACTGAGAAAGGATTTCACGAACTGAGATTTGTTTCTTTAATAAATCAGAAAAAACTTGGGGTTTATAACCTACTGTTATCTTCTTTTTCTCTAATTCGGTTAAAAAATGTCTAATGCTGGCTATACTAATTGATTTAAGAAGATTTGAATATCCAGCCTCTGGATCCTGAAAATCACCCCCATTCGGAATCGTTTTACCAGCCAATATTTCTAAAATAGTTGACTTACCGATCCCATTTACTCCTAGCAGTCCAATTACTTTTCCAGGTACAATTTGAGGCATATTGTAAAACCGAAAGCTATTTTCCCCGTAACAATGAACTAGTATTCCTGAAAGCTCTGGATCAGGTAAATTTACAACGGTGATGGCACCAGGGAAGCATTTGTTTACACAAATTCCACATGTTCCCTTCTTTGCCATCAAGCATGTTCGATTATTGATAATAGGCTTACCTGTATTCTTACGTATGGTGATAACATTTTTATGCCCTTTGATGACAAGAGGGCAATTTTTCAAACAGGCATAACCACACAAATCAGGTTTACACCGATCATAATTCAAATTAATAATTCTGATTCTTTTCACTCAGCCCTGTATAGACATTAAAAGGAAATTTTGCGGATTTCCTAGATTTTAAATAATTTTCAGCTAAAATCTAATCCATTTCAGGGTATCTTATCTTCTTCTTAAGAAATTAGACATTCATTCAGGAAATATTTTCCTTTGAATATCAGAATTTAACCTCCTCCTGACTAATTCGGGAGAATTCTTAAAGAATAGATTTTATTTCCTTTCAATACAATAAATAGCAGGAATTTGTAATTAAACTGATGGAGATTAGTGAAACAGTGGAACCAATTGCACATTTGGAATGGACTCTGGGATTAAGCCTAATTTGTCTATCCATTTGGGAGGTTACAGTTACCCCGTTGGGATTTTTATTGTTGGGAGTGGGATCTGTATTTCCTGACCTGTTTGATTGGGCATTCTTCCATGGAAGAAATTTCTCTATAGGGCATCGTGAGTTATCACATACCGTATTTTTCTTCAGTATTCTAATCTTTTTGTCAATAGTAATTCCAATATTGGGTTTCCTAACCTTTGGGAGCATTCTTCATCTTCTTGAGGATATAATTGCTGGAAGAGACCCAATCTATCTGTTTTCTCCTCTCACTCATCGAGGAGGAATAATGCTTATCGATAGAGACCAATCGATTAGGATTGGAGGTAAAATTCGGAGTATCATTAAGAGCTCTTACATTGGTTCAGAAAATATCGGTGATGAGCTTTCATGGTTTTGGGGACTTACCATTCTTGGTGCTTGGATAATGGCATTGGGGATATTTTTTTACTTTATTTGAGGAGTGAGGAATATGGAAGCACTAAAACACACGGAATGGACTTTGGGGGTTATTTTCTTTTGGTTTGCTATCTTCAGAATAAGTATTCAGGGTAATCTTCACTGGTTTCTTATAATTCTCATTGGAAGTCAATTAGCAGATTTCATGGAGCTTTTTTTAATCAGATTGAATATGAATAATAAATTAGCCCGAAAATTGACTCATGATTATGGTATCGTCCTCTTTTTATGGTTTATTTTTCCTTTCAACCTCCATCCAGAAATCTCGTTATTCACTACATCTATGGCAGTTCATTATTTAATCGATTTATTTTCTGGTCTAGAACCCATATACATATTTGGTCTCATCTTTGGGGAAAAAACAGCGATTTTATACGTCACCCAAGAACATCGAGTTTTAATTGGGAAAAGAATCGAAGCCTGGGGATCAAATTATCTTGTAGCTGCAACCGAGAATCCTACTCCTGAACTTGCCTGGTTTTGGGTCATGCAGCTTTCAGGGACTATGTTCTGTGGGTTTGCAATAATTGCGTACTTATTTTCACAGCTTTCGTAAAAACAGAAGATGCCTCTGCTCCCCTAATCATAAGATATTAAATCATTTAATCATTATAATATTAGAACTAGTGTTGATTGTTTTGGGAAAATGAATCTAGAAGGAGACTGAGTTCATGTATCTCAAGCCATTTAAAAGTAAACATGAACATCGATAGTAATCCGAAATTAGTAGAAATGATCAAGAAATGATCTCCTACACCTTATTCTCACTGGAGTACTGTTTTGATGTCATTTAAACTCGCTTTTGCAAGGATTATTGATCCATTTGTCATTACATACCAATTACTTGTTGTTAATCGCCGAATGATCCTTCCTACAATTATTGGTCTCATCCTAGCGCTAACTATAGTATCTCAGAGTGGAATATTAATCGAATCTTATCGCGAGCAAATCTTCGAGGAGGTCGTATTTCAAGATTACTCAGAGTATGATGAAGATATCTCGCTATCACTATATAGGTGGAGTTTAAATGATGACGATTCTACTAATCCAGCTGCATTTTTTAATATAGAAACATATGATGCAATGCTGAACTCATCAATTGCCTCAGCGAACTATGCCAACTATATTGATAGATCTAAATGGTTTTCTACTTCAGAAATAGCTTATTGGGTAGAATATCAAGACGATTATGGAGAATATTGGCTTGAATATTATCTCACAATGATCTCCTCACCTTCAGCAAAGTTTTATTCCCAGATGAGTGATTTGGTGAACTCACATGGGGAAGGTAGATTACCTACCAATACATCTGAGGTTTTTTTATTAAAACCATCGAACATTCAAGAATGGTATGGAGATTTTGGAGGTATTCTCCAAAATATTACCTTAAATTCCCAATTAAACATAACATTACCAGGATGGTCTATTCCATATGAGGAGGAGCAAATTAACAAGACAGTTACGGTTGTTGGAATCGTAGAATATACGTCTTTTACATATTATTACGAGGATAACTATCCAGTAATAATTTCTGATAATGTAACAAAATTATTATGGGAATATTTTAATCTCATGGATCTTTGGGAACCATACATGTTGCTTTTCCCCCAAGATCTTATGATAGATTTGTTGGGTGAATTATCAGAAACTTATTCTTTTTTTGATTTTGAAGGTCGAGTCTATTGTGATATTTTTATTGATAGATCTCACTTTAACGCATATAACATCAATGAAGAGGTAAAGAAACTCCAAGGATTTATCCAAGCCTTTGAGCAAACCTTGTACCAAAATGACATCTATCCGAACATATGGAGTCGAATATACGAAGCATTACTTAGATTTGATATGGTAGTTTTCGGTTTGACATTCATTCTAATTTTTGTTAGCGTTCCTGTGATTGGAATCGCCTTGTACCTTGTCACATACTCATTCAGATTAATTAGAAAGCAAAAACAGGAACAGATTGGAATTCTAAAAACCCGTGGTGGATCCCCATTACAGATTTTTACGACATTGGTAGGAGAAATATTTTTTTCTACAATTATAGCTATTTTACTCGGTTTTATAATTGGCCTTTTCTTAACTGATTTAGTAATGAAATCATCAGATTACCTCCAATTTTTCGGAGTATCCCCACCAGTGAAATTCTCTTTTGGATTCATCCAAACATTAGTAATTTGGGGAATCATCTTCTCCTTACTGTTAAATTTTGTACGTATGATTCGAATGAGTCGTCAATTGATAACTGAAACGCAAAAACCTACCGAAACGAGCCTCCCGGCTTGGAAACGTTATTATCTAGACATTATACTCTTTTCATTAGGCACAGTCACCTGGATTGCATATATGGCATTAACAAGAGCATTAAGGTTCAGTGAAGGAGATCTTGAACCAATTATATATGCCCTCCTTCCAATCCTTTCGCTTCTAGCTCTCCCCGCGCCTTTCCTGATGTTTTTCGGTACTATTATGGTTATATCACGGTTTTTCCCTCTAATAATGTCACGAATTGCAGAAATGTTATGGAAACTTGATGGAGGAGTGAATGCATTTGCGATCCGTAATATTGTCAGGCACCAACAAGCAGCAAGCAGAGCAGTCTTACTAATCACACTAGCATTGTCTTTTTCAATTCTTGCGTCTTCATTAATCTTTTCTTTGGATGAAACAGAACAGTTAAAGTACTATTATGATAATGGAGCTGATATAATAATTCCTATGGGTTCAGTATTAAATGAAACAATAGGAAATATATTGAAAGAAAATGTATCACATTTGGATTCAGTTTCAGGTGTTTACCGAACGGATTACTTCTCCCATGGATTTATTTATCGATCATTTGATTTTCTATTCATTGATCCACAATCCTATGCTCAAACAGCTTTCACTGACCCTCTGTTTCAGTTGAGTCAAAGTCTTACAAAATTAGTAAAAGAATTAGAAGATAACCACTCTGTGATATTATTTGAAGGAAATCTTAAAGAAGACGTTACAAAACCAAAAATTGGTGACAATCTATCAATCCAGTTTAGTAATGAGACACATAATCAAATATTTAAATACAGAATCGTTGGAACCTTTAAATACTGGCCTAACCTTTACCCACGAGAATGGTACGATTTTTCTCGCTACTATTGGATGATTGGGAGTTTAGGAATGTTTGAAGAGTTAAATAAGGCATCGTACTTCACTTATTCTGAAGCTAGTTATATCGCGAAAATTGACTCTCTCGATAATATTAAATCTGCAACTGAATCGATTTATGAAGAAACTGGAATTATACCTGATGCTCCTGCACTAAAATATCAGATATATCGGGATTCATTTGATAGACGGTTTACCTTGTCAATTTTAAATTCTGATTTAATTTTATGTATAGTTGTATCAGTCATTGGAGTTGTGATGTTTGCATTTTTCACTTATGTTGAAAGAGGAAAGGAGATTGGAGTCGAACGGGCATTGGGAATGACTCGTATCCAAACTGGACAATCATTTTTAGTCGAAGCTGCCACTATCTTAAGCTTTGGTACACTTATTGGGTTAATGACAGGGATTTATTATGTAACTATGTTTCTTCAACTCACTCAGATGGGAGAAACAATTCCACCTGTTGTTATAAGTTATCCCTTAACACTTATGATACAAATGATTTTAGGAATCTTGATCGTAGCTGGAATTGGAACCATAATACCTGCAATACAAGCAACACGGAAAGATATCAGTAGGATATTGAAGGTGGAATAAAAAATGACATTCCTTGAATGTAATGATTTGATTAAATTATATGTTGATGAACAGAGTAAGATCCAAGTTCCTGCTCTCAGAGGAGTGGAATTATCAGCAAATGAGGGAGATTTGATTGCAATAATTGGCCCAAGTGGATCAGGTAAAAGTACGCTGATTAATCTTATCGCAGGAATTGATCGTCCATCTTCAGGAGAAATCATTCTGGGAGGAGAAATAATAACCAAATTAAATGAAAAACAACTAACTCAGCATCGAAGAGAACGTGTGGGGTTGTTGTATCAGCTTCCAGAACGGAATTTAATTTGGAATTTAACTGCTTTACGTAATGTCATGCTTCCAATGAAATTAAATGGACGTTGGCCTCGCGAGGAACAAAAAAAGCGAGCTCTTCATTTATTAAAAGATGTTGGGCTAGGAGAACGAGGACATCACAAACCACATCAATTATCAGGAGGAGAAGCCCAACGAACGGGAATTGCGGTCGCTTTAGCAAATGATCCAGATATCGTACTTGCAGATGAGCCAACTGGCGAGTTGGATTCGGTTACTACATTTAAAATTATAGAATATTTCAAACTTCTAAATAAGGAACTGGGAAAAACGTTTCTTGTAGTAACTCACGACAACCGATTTGCGAATATGACTGTAAAAGCAATGAGAATATTAGATGGAAGAATTGTAGGCTTGCATCGAGCCATTGATCCAAGAATATCACTGGATATCAGAGAAGAAGTAATATTTGTTGATGATCATGGCAATATGCGGATTCCAGATGATATTAGAAAGGAAGCAGGGATTAAAAACCATGTTCAAATCGAGATGAGAAATGGATTTGCTACAATTATTCCCGTAAGAGGCGATTTAGAGAAATGAGTAAAGCTCAAGAACTGATTATTGAGTTAGAAAACGTAAACCGGCGCTATACGCTCGGTTCGCACACTGTTGATGCCCTGAATGGGATTAATTTAGCGATTTATAGGGAGGAATTTGTCATGGTGATGGGACCGTCTGGTAGCGGAAAATCCACGTTATTAAATGTGATGGCAGGACTAGAACAACCCTCTGCAGGCATTGTACGTATAAATCAACAGGATTTAGGAGCATTAAGTGACCGTGCACTCTGTGAAATCAGGCGAAAACGGCTAGGATTTATTTTCCAATTTTTTAATCTTCATCCAGTACTCACAGCTATGGAAAATGTGGAATTACCTATGCTAATCGCAGGGATGAAGAGAAAAGAACGAGAACCACGCGCTATCGAATTATTAAAACTTGTTGATCTCGAAAATAGGCGTCATCATAAACCTTTTGAGCTTTCAGGCGGTGAGAAGCAGCGAATTGGGATCGCACGTTCCCTAGCTAATAATCCTGACATTTTGCTGGCCGATGAACCCACAGGCGATCTAGATTCGGCCATTGGTAATGAAATTATGGAACTGATTTTGTCATTAAATAATTCTCAAGGAAAAACTATTGTCTGTGTCACTCACGACGAAGAAATGTTAAAACCAGGCATGCGCTTGATTAAAATGGAAGAT
>RDOB01000011.1 GCA_011364965.1 Candidatus Heimdallarchaeota archaeon | reverse complement strand
TGCTGTATCGAATCCATAAAGTGATTGTTTGGTTTCTCCGATTATTAATTTACCGTCCTTTATAACAAAAAGGTCGATTTCATATTTTTTTCTTTCGTTTGTTCTGTTTGTATAATAAATCTCAAATTCCGGGATGAACTCAAAAGACTTTTGAGAAATGGATTTCAAATCAATTATAGTTTCTAATGTTAAATTTGAGCTTTCTGAGAGAACATTAAAAACCAGCTGATTTAATCTGTAAGCCCAATTTGGTTTCAATCCGACAAAGTTATTAGAACCACATCTATTACATTTGTAGTTATTTGTGATGCCTTCCAGATGATACCAATCTTTGTTGCTGCAAGAAGTACATTTCAGTGTTAATCCTTGAATAATATACTCTTTCTTTATCAATTCTAATAGTCCATCTCGAAATAACTGCTCTTCAAAAAGTTTGATTCGTTTAGATTTTTTTATTTGGTTAATTAATCCATTGTAAGAAAAATCATCTTTTACTAGTGTTTGGTTCTTATCTTTTTTCCTTCTAATAAAGGCAGAAACAATTTCAAGACACCCTTCATTATTGATTAGTCTAATAGTTTCTTCTAAAGAGCCTGCTAAATGAATAAAGCGAGTTGTTAATTTACCTAAATTGGAAAGTTCAACTTTTTGGAAATTATTCTTTAGAGATTTCAGGCAAATTGTCTCTAGAATCGTAAGCGGGGTTGGAAAGGATAAACTGAACGTAAAACTCCTTGTCAAATGAGCATTTCCTAATGTTGGACTTATATCCTCGTCACTAAGATAGATCGCTAGGTCATTCGATGATGTTACTCTGGTACGTCGAGAACTGTCAAATAGCTCACTTAATATCATTCTTTTCGGAAATTTCTTTGATTTAAACCTTAGCTCTGTTACAAAATTTATTTTCCCTACTGTAGCATATAACTCATTTAGAAACTCATTTACAGTTCTTAATGAAGTCTTAATTTCATTTGAAACTATTGTGATGGGTTCTAATGCAATTCCCAGTCGATCCCAACAATATTTTTGAAAGGGGATTGAATGTAATTGATCTAGGGTTAAGATTTCAATTTTAATATTGTCAAATTTTTCCATCAAATCTGTTTTTATTTCCTTTAAAATACTAAGACTAATTTCTATACTGATCAGTGAAATAATAGCTTTTTCCTTTATTAGAATATCAATATCCTTAATTATTTTCTCCTGACAAAGCAAGAATGTATTTCTGAAACTAATTCTTAGATTCCAGTAAAGAGCAATTGTCTCAATATTTTTATAGTCCCCAACTACCACAATATTACCATCAAAGTAAGAATTCATGTATTCCTTTGGAATTTTATCCAATTGCTTAACTAAACCTATTGTTGTAGCATCACGGATATTGTAGATTATATCCCTCTTATAACCTTCATTTCTTCTATATCTATGAGATTTCATTGAATTCTTATATGTTTGGATAGTATGAGCTTCAATAGATGGTGGTATATGGTGGAAAAAAACAGAGACATCTTCTGTGTAGTACACATATCTATAATCATTCTTATTACCATTTATATCATAATCCTCGTATTTTGAGGGGGGATCTCCCAATACAATATGCCAATAGTAATTTTTTTTATGAACAAGACTATAATTAAATTTCATATACCTTTCAAACTTATGAAGATTCATTCCAAGTCCAAAAGTACTAGTAAAGCCTTCTTTAGCATTTTTATCAATGTTTGAATAAGTTAGAGAAAAAGCCGTCATATTATGAGGCACTATTGCCTTTGTAGACACCGAATCATCGTATACAAAAATATCAGGGTCATATTTTTTTATGATTGAATACCATGGAGAATTAGGTGGGAAATCTATTTGAGGAACCATACAGTGCCCTACTCCACCCCATAAACGTGAGACAACAGAACATAATTTCTTAAAAGTAGAAAGATCCTTAGAAGGGGGAATAAGCCAGAGAACTTTGACTGGTCGAATATATACCTCAGTTAAATCAACTAGGATTGATTCATTCAGAAGATTATTCATTCATTACTTCCCTCGTAGAATATTTGCAACCATCAACTAAGTCAATCAATTGAAAATTCCTCTATCTCAACCTCATTTTCCATTCTTTGCATTTTCCATACAATTAAATCCCAATAACTCATTTTTTGGGTTTCTTCTGGTTCATCCATATATAAAGAACGATGATACCAGCAATTTTTTCTGCTTTAAACGGATTGCTACCATTGCACATATAGGATAAAAAACCATTTACTAATGTACTCAAATAATACTAACTCTTTATCAAAGTTAAATTGTGAAAACTCTTCAAAGGACATCGTCTCCTTTTTTTTCTATGATTGTTGGAATAATGCTATATCAGGGAGTCTAAGTGTCGAGAGGAGTTCCCGAAGTTCTTTTCGTCTCTCTTCTTCATTCTCTTTGGTCATTTTCTTTACTTTCAATTAATCCTGCTGATCTAGTCATCAATTGTATAAAAGATTGAAAATGAAACCAAGTTTTGGATATTTGCGTCTTCCAATAATCTCTATACATGAAAACACAATAAAGGATGATTGTTCCGAAGATCAGGGTCCAATTCCCCATCAAATCATGGCCGATGGCATAATGTAATGGCCAGAGTGGTGTATTCCATAATAGAAGAAATATAAGCAGTATTACCAAAAATCTAACGAACGTGGATGGAAAGAACAGAATTAATACCATACCACTTATGAGGAAATGGCGTATTAGTTGCTTAGTATCTTTATTGTCTTTTATAAAATATAATTTTAAATTGTGAAGGTTATAATCCATGGCTAGAGCAAGGAAGAGTGAAAAAACTATACAACCTGCGTTCATTAAGGCGTGGAGGACTTCCACATCTGTCGGATTGAAATGATCATAGAAAACGACCCCTATCCCCTTTGGGGTTTCAATTCTAGCAGCATTAAATCCAAAACACTGAAATAGAAATATAACCCCATCGCTCACAATGAGTGCTACTTCAGGATATAGTATAATTCTCTGAATTTCTTCTCCTATTAATATTGCTAGGAGAAGAAATATTAATTTCATAACACTATACCAATCCCAATCTTTCCATATAAACTTCACTTCTCGATTCCCCATGCATCTGAAAAAGGTTCTTCTATTTTTTGGATAATTCCTTCATTTATACTTTTTTTATTAAGAAAGTACATATATTTTTTGTAAGGTTGCTTTAGATTGAATGAATTTTCATAGTATCAGCTAGAGGAATTCCTATTGGAGTTCTGTATGGAGAACCACTCCCTCCATTTCGATTGTTTTTTTTAAGAATGGACAAGAGGTCCATACATTTCAAGGTGAATAAGAAAATTTAATTAGAATCATTATTGAGACCATAATAGGAGTAATAACACGAAGGGATGAAGAGTCAATGAGGAGATTTCATTTGGGGTATTCAGGACTGTTTCTGTTTCCAGAATTTTTAAGAATGTTTATAGAGTATTTATTCCCCCCAAACGCTACTTTACCCTATGAACAATTTCTTGCGCAATTTTTGCTATTTACTGTGAACGGACCTATATTTGAAGAGATATTTTTTCGTGGATTAATTATTGGAGTATTAGATTTGGCTCTATTTGCTCTATTTTTTTTGGTTTTAAGCAAAAGGATCTTACTTATCCAATTCGGTTATTTCCGTCTCAAATAAGGAAGAATAAGACCTTTTGTGCAATAAGAGGACTGCAAGGTGTAGTCATAATGATTTCATCCATCTACTTTGCCAATTCACACCTATCTACTTGGGGAACTCAATCATTTCTGTATTACTTTGTGGGCGGAGTCATTTATGGAGGCTTATTTCTTCGTTTTGGTTTTTTGTCAACTATTTTATGACATATTTCAATGAATACCATCCCAACCTTCTTAATCTCTCATCTTCCTTCTTTTATTGGTTCGGTTGTAATGATTATCTGCTTAACCTCATTATCCATTCTTTTCGAGAATGTAAATGTTCAAAACTGGATACTTGAGTTACTCAAGTCCCGTATCAATAAAATTACCTTCTTTTTCACATACATTGGGCTTTCAGCTTCCATTTTGGGTATTATACTAACAAAAAGTGATATGAATTCCCCCCTCTATACCCTATTTCTCCTATTTCTCATTGCTTTTTGTTGGCAAGGTAATCATTTCTATATCGAACAATGGTTTCAAAGAAGATATACCATTAAGGTTGAACCATATGGAGTGGATTCATTCCTATAATCAAAAAAAGATTATATTTTAGTTATCATCCTTCTTATTCCTTTCGTTGTATTTTGGTTTGGTCATTGCGAGTATATAAAGAAGATATTTAATCTAGTGAGAGGCTCCGATTTTGTGGGTCGGGTCTCAGGATCATTGTTGACCAGAAGTTCGGGAGTTAATCCAAAATGCTTTTCATTAAGTATAGAAGAATTCAAGACTTTTATTTAACGATTATTTTCATTCTTATTATTTGCATAGCGCAATTTCCTGCTTTAAGTCAGAGTTTGAAACATAAGACAGACTTTTCAGCAATACCAGTATTCCCTCCTCGTTTACAAATAGATCAGGGTACTGATATTATTCTTCAGACTCCTGAGAATAATTCCCATGTCACATTAGGTTCTGAATTATTATTTCAACTTCTAGAGTCTTTTAATAATACCGTTCTCTACCATTGGGAGCTGGAAGCTTCAAATTCTAGTTTTGTGGTACAAAATGAATATTTTATCCTTTACGATCCCAATATTGTTGGGATTGAAGCTTGGATTTTATTATTTGTTTATACTCCCACTAATGTGACCACTTGGATCTCTCGAATATTTCGGTTCTATTACGACACCCACAGTCCACAGTTCTCCCTCTCTCATGCTAATATGAGTACTCTCCCTGCGTTCTCATCCCTTCAAATTGATTTCTCTGAAAATGTCACAAACAGTCAGTTCCGGTGGGACGCGAATCCATTTCAAGATATTGCCTTTAACGCCTCTTCGTTAAATTTAATTGTAGAATTACCCTCTGGAGTACATTTACTTGAGGTTTACCTCTCTGATGTCGATGGAAACCTTAATCATACTTATTTAGAATATGACATCAGTTTTGCTGTTCGTAGTATTCCCCCCAATAATAGTGTGCTTCAATCTGGGGTTTTAATTGCGTTCCAATTTTCCAATCCTTATAATGCCCTCTATGCATGGGATGCATGCTCATACAGTGGTGTAATTGACCCCACCCCTTCAAGCGAAGGCATCCATGTTTTGCATGTGAACGTTGAAAAAGCAGTTGGATCCTATGAGCTCTGGATTTTTTTGTTTGAGATTGATAATACTCCGATTGGGATCATCGTGTCTCCAACTAATGGGACTGTTTTGCCTTCAACTAATGTAACGATCACATTAACCGAGACCCCTCAGATGTTATGGGGAAAAATCAATAGTATTTCTGCTCCTCTTTATGGAGATAATCCTTATTGGGTACTTCTCCCCTCGACATACGGATTTAGTACACTCAAAATCGAAGCAACTGATGAAGCAGGAAATCTTGCAGAATATATCGGGGGATATAATATCTCTTTGGGAATTATTCTCATTACTCCTCTCAATGGGTCTCTCGTTGAGCAAGGTACTCCAATTGCCTACCAGCTAAACGCCAACGAATGGCGTACGATTTTATTTAATGTAGATACCTCAATGTATAATACGACTTACCTTCCTTCAATCCCTTCCTCCTCTGGTATTCACAATCTCACCGTGTATCTCGAAGATACTCAACGCAGGTGGACACGTCAATTCTTTCAATGGGCTGTTCTACCTCACATTATCCTCCAAGAATATTCTAATAATAGTCATATTCGGTCTGATTCCCCTTTAAATTTCACTTTTGGAGAAGTCCTCCCTCTAGTGGTATCGCAATGGGGGGCTGATACTCCTCTGGAGACCTTGAATACAGCTTTCTTTCTTACTTCTTTAAGTGAGTGGTCTAATTCAATTGAAAAAGAAACAATTTTAATATTGAATGTCGAAGGAAAAGATACAATCTGGGCTAATCTTACGTTTCATTTCACTCGTGATGAGGAATCTATCTCTATTAATTTACAGATTCTCGAGAATATGAGCGTTATTCATGCACCATTTGTATTTCAAGTTGCATTCAATGAGACTCCTACAGAGTTACTTTTCAACTGGGATGAGAACATAAACACCTCAGTATCCCCCTCTAACTCCCTTTATTCGTTCACGATTCCACAAAATGTTGCGTCCAATCCTCATATTTTGGAAGTGTTCGTACGGGATTCAGCGTGTAATTGGAATATGAAACTCTTTCTCTTTTATACGGGCATAGGATTAAAGGAGCTGAGTAACGCGAATCAGTCTAGAATTCAAGGAGGGATCTTTGTAGAATTGAATCTTACAGATTCTCCACATAATTATTGCTATTCTTGGCTTAATTGCTCGAATGGGTTTCTAGTTTTCACCTCTGGATGGCTTGTAGGTCAATCGAAGCTCATAATCCCCGTTCCTGTTGTATCTGCTTCTCTTAAGTTGTTTCTCGAATTTGATCTTGGAGATTCTGTAATAATTAATCAGTCAATTTATTATCAAGTTGATAGTACTGCCCCAGAGATCACCCTAACGCGGGCTATTCCCCCTTTTTGTGGCGATGGAACCCTTAATATGGGAATGACATACTTTATACGATCCGAAGAGACTTTTACAATTGCAGTTAATGAAGATGTCCTTTATGTATTCATTATATGGAATAATGGTTCTTTCACATCTAATCAGTCTTTATTGCTTTCTAATGAGAGTTATTCATTCCACTTGAGCACCAAGATTCTTGGAGATGTCCTCAATAACCTGACGATTGTCACAAAAGACTATGTACATAATCAACAGCGTGATTCCTGGTTTTTTTGGCGTGATAATGTCAACCCAACAGTTAGTTCCTGTGTTCCCCGCCGTAATACTCCTCAGCTACCTTTAACAAATGTCACAATTACATTTAGTGAAATAATCATATATACGGAGCTTCACTGGTTTCGAGGCACTAATCCATGGTACAATCAATCCTTCTCTTTAGTCCAGAATGTTATCACCCAAACCTTACCTGCTGCGGAAATGAAGTATACTATTGAGATCCTCTATTACGATGAAGCAGCCAATATGAATACGTATACCTGTTGGTTTACCGTAGATGGCTCCCCTCCTCAAATCACTATTACTCCTCGCAATCATAGCTCCCTTAAAACTGGTCAGGTTATTGAATTTACAGCTTCTGAAGCTGTTAATGCGACTAGCTATTATCAGTGGGAATTTGAGGTTCTTCCGACTTATTTTGATACAACACGAGTTGTGATTAACATCTCAAGCATTCTGGAAGGGACCTATCAGTTTATTATCTTCGTGCAGGACCTCCTTGGAAATAACCAGATAGTTAGGTATACTTTTACAATTGATGACACTCCTTTTTCCGCCAGTCAAGTTACTTTACAATTCACTGGAACTTTTACTGGTCAGGATGACCTTATGGCCATTTATTTTGCTGAAGAACCTTCCATTGTCCTTGCGAGTTGGAATGGGAAGTCGAATGTATCGCTTTCTATTCGTAGTTTCAGCTTACCCCAAGGAGGAATAGGAAGTGAAGAAGATGAACTTCATTATATGGTCTATGTTTCATTACCACACGCAGGAGTATTTTCAGTGCATCATTTGCGGCTGTATATTCAGGATCTCGCGGTTAATTGGGCTAGTTTGTCTTATCAATTTCTCCAAGTACCTACACAAACCGACATTTTATCCTTCGTTTTAATATTAGGGATTCTGGGCGGTACCCTTACTTATTCTCAACGTCAACGGATTTTGAATCGAATTAGAGGAGTAAATGAAGAATTTAATGAATCAGAAAAGAATCCTAAATCTACAACTAAAGAGAGGATAAGATCTTCAAAGGGATTTAGACCTTCTCAACGTAAGACTCGGAGGGAACGGAGATGAGGTTGAGGTACGTGCAGGTTAAATCACAGCATTTTTTTTGCATTAAATCTCTCAATGCACCTATTCTAATTGTAATTCTCTCCCTCTATATTTTCTATATATATTCTCCTTCTAATCGATCTGTTGCATCGTCTTCCCAAAATTTACCTGTTTTTCAAGAAAATCGGATATTAGAAATCATTGTTCTAGGATTAAATACCTCCTCTCTTCTCGAACAGAGTCTCACTTCCCATCTCACATCCCCGTGTGTTTCCGAATATCCATCAGGTACATCATTCACGGTACTGAACCTTCACCTTCAATTTACATATTTATCTAGCCCTGATATTTTGGTTCTTGATCTTTATTCCGCTGCATCCTATAATTCTTCTACGGATTCTTACTTTATCCCTCATTCAGATTTTGACCGCATCCTGCGCTCTTATTTTGAACATAAGTTTGGTTCTGCTAAAATGGTCTTCTTCATTCTGAATCTAGCTTATTCCTCATCTTTATTCGAGAATAAATCAGTTTATATAGACCATACCGCGCTTGATCCTGATACAAACGAAATCTCTTTCTTCCGTCCTCTCGCACGTTTCGGGGTCAGTTTTTCAGGGAATAAATATCCCTATGGTGGATTTCTTGTTTCTTCCTTACCAGTATTTTCTTGTCCAGATTATCCTCTTATTCAAAATGTATATTCAAATTCGTGGTCTACACATCAGTGGGTAAGAGAGGTAGTCCCACTTGTCGAACAATGGGTCATCTGCCGACTCAATCCTTCATCTGTTTATCGTTTTGATTATGTCCCCCAGCTTCGAGTCTACATGAGCCTTATTGGTCTCGATAAGACTTTTACTCCTTTAGAAATGCTCTCTTATCTAAACTCATCCCGCATTCATTCGTTATTAGCTTCTCTCCTTCCCTTCACAGACATTTCACTAACTATGTCCCTTGTAAGCGCTTCATTGGAACTAAGTAATCTAACATCCCACCCCTTGACGAGCTTTCCTTCTTGGGTGACCACAATAGTACATCACATTCAAAGTAATTCACTGGAGTTTTTTGATTCGTCCTATCAGGAGATTAATGAGTTCTATACCCCCCGAGATGTATTTGTGGCGATTCTGTTCGGAAATGATACTCAATTGCCTTGGACTGACTCTCAGTACTTCACAGGTCTCACTCTTCCCATGAATGCGGATCCAGAATTTGGGGGGATGGCGTTGGTTACCTTAACCTATGATATGGTCTTAGACGGATCCGAGGGCTTCTCTCTTGCTACACTCCATGAACTGGGGCATATTCTTGGTTTAGTGCATCCCCATGATTATTGGAATACAACCTCTCAGACTCTTGGGGATAGCTGGCTTTGGGGGTATACATCTTCTCCCATGAGTTATTTTATTACGGGATGGGTGTGGGATTTTTTTGATCAACAATTATGTGGTCGAAACCAAATTTTGTCTCTGGTTTCGGCACTATCTACCTCAGCTGTCTCCCTTACTCCTTATCTCGAACAATATCAGGAGGGAATAATTAACCAAACACATCTTCTACAGACCCTTATTTACCTATTTGATCAATTTAATAAGCAATCAAAGGCGGAGCAAAATATTCAGACTTTCTTGCTATTGATTTCAGGAGGAATTTTAGTTATTTTAATTCTTATCATTAGGAGAAGAATTGCAAGGTAAATATTATATTTTATTACTTAATTACTTAATAAAATCCATTTTTACCGCATTACATGTTTGGTTCTTGTTTCTTTCTCCCCCTTTGTTAAGTTTCTTACCAATATCAAACAGCTACGAGTCACATTTATGTTTCTCCATGTTTCTCCCTTTTTCATTATTCATCGGATTGATAATAAATGTGTTCATAGCAAGAGGCATATCATAAAAAGTTCTCAGTTGGTCTGTAAAACTCGTGATGAAATTCTCTTCAAAGAAAATATCCCGAAGATCCTCCCTTTTCGCAATTGTAGAATCGATTTTTCTTTCATTCTGGCTCTATCTTTATGATTACGATGAGTTATCAATTTTTTGAGGTTGTTTATAGATTTGAAAAGCTAAATAGTAAATGAAACTCAAGAAATTTAAAACTAAAAGTAGCTACAACTCCAGAATTATAGGATAGAGACTTCAACAGACCCCTCCACACTCCAACATGGAAATATCCCTACAGGAAGGGATTGTAAGCATATAAAATTCAGAGAGAATCCATAATAAGGTCAACGATGAACAAACTGGATAGAAAGCCTCTGAGAGGATATTGAGGTGGTTTTCACCCCAATCCATCCAAGTTAAGGGCTTATTTCTATATGAGACGTTTCCTCCACCTGCTTTTATTCTGTGGATTTTGGTTCTCTTTTCTCCTGTACCTTATACATTCCAATCGATATTAATTCCACTCCTAAGAATATCAATCCAATGATTGCCAACCAGTTTGTCACACCTGTTTGCAGGGAATTCAGAATTGCTGCTAGCAACCTGATACTTGTGATCATATAGAACACAACACCTGAGATAATATAATTTCTGTCCCTTGTTTTGAAATAAAACCCTAATAGAACTGGGGCAAATGTGATCCATAAAAAGATTAGTTCAATGTTCGGGAAATATTCCGATACAATCACTACCCATGCAGAGGTAGCTAAAGTAATCCCTGCAAAAATTTGTGTATTTATTCTTGTAATTAGAATACTTATAACTAGATTACCCATAAGTAGACTACTAGCTAGCACTAATATCCCCAGTTCAAGTATTTCAAATGAAATATCTGTGGTGCGTATTAACAAAGAAACTCCAGTGAGAATTAATGCCGAGAAACTGCTTACTAGAGTTCCTGAGACCAGGATCGGTCGTGCGATTATCTCGCGTTTGATTTGGCTATAGATCATTATTAATAGTATTGATATTCCGAGGATCGCAGTAATTATCCCAAGAAAAATGCCATTTAAATTTAAAACTACATTGCCCACGAGTACAGTCGTTTCTGGGATAAATGACTCGATAAATATAATCAGTACTAGTACCAAGATTGAATTTAGGAAATTGGTCCATTCTAGCATGTGTGGATCTAGTTTTTTATTTAATATTCCTAGGAGTTGCCACGAAATTAAGAGTAATGTGGCGAGGAGTGCAGTATACTCAAGAAATTTAATTGGATAAAAAATTATGAAGAAAATAAGATAAATTACCATCAAGATTTCGTGTATTTTGACCGCAAAGGGAGATTTCATTCGCTTGAGAGCAATTCCAATGTTGAAACAGAGGGGAAGGATTGGGAGGATGTACAGCACTAGTTGATGGAAACCTAAATCTTGTCGAAACAAAATAGAGGGTATGAAAGTAATGATAACAAGTAATATTGATTCATATTGCCAAGTTATCACTATTGAGGAGCAGATAAATAAGACTAGTAAGATGATGTAAAGTAGTGAAATAACTTCAATATCGAGTTTATAGATCCATGTCGAATAGGTTATCAGTATCCCGAGTGCTGCAGTCATTATAATAAGAGGGTTGATATGATTAACTGTTAATTCTTTTTTCTTTAGTATTTTCGCACTTTGAAGAATAATTGCTGGGATTGAGACTACTATTAATGTGGAATATAAATAAAAGGTTTCTGTAATCGGTGTGAACAAGGTATTATGTATAATCATCTCAACTAGAAAGATAAAGCTTGAGGGTATCAAAGTTAACAGAGTTGTTATTGAATTGTTAATGTTGTTTTGATAGGAGATAATTATCCATAACAGAGGACCCAAGAGTAGTAATATAGCATGAATTACTGGATCTAATTCTTCAAAGAGGATAACAAGTGTTAATCCCAAAGCTGATAATGCGATATTAAAATTATGTGATTGAATTGCTCTATCTAGTTGTACCGGGAGATCTAACATGCTGAAACTAACTTTCTCTAACATCAGTGGAAGAAGGGTCAGCATTGTAATAATAAGGGTGAAAATAGGATCAAATTCATTCCAAAAAACCATTATTCCAAATGCAATTATATAAGTTGAATTTATCCAGAGAAACTTCTCATGTATATGTCTCTTCAATTGGACTCCACTTACTAGAATTACTACAGCAATGAGCATTATTACAGGATAGATCATTTCTGTTCGTGTTGTTGTCCCCAGCATTAGTATTAGTAAATCAATTTCCAATATAAGGGTTAGAATGCCTAAATCTAAATGAAAGCTTTCCTGCTCTCTTATATCATGAAATATTTTGATACACACTATCCCTTCCAGTGCAATCAAAGAATAAACAGGTATAATTATCCAATCATATAATGTATGCTGGAAAAAGTTTAAAATAAACAATGAGGAAAAACCAAAAACAAATAATCTAACAGTAGTGTGATCAATTTCTATTCTTCGATGTAATAATAATAGTAAGCTTAGCAAAGGTAGGATAATAAAACTACTTTTTGGGATAAAATCTATTTTTGTTATTGAAATTATAGTTAACGTTGCTAGAAGCAAGAATTCGGAATATCGTATTAATTGATTATTTTTTGTATTCACATATTCCCAGAAGTTAAAAGAAGCAAATAGGGTTTGAATACCTGCTAATCCTGTTAAAATGAAGATATTTATTGAAATCATATCAAAAAATGCTATGAAAAAGATAATGATCACACTTAAAAACCAATCCTTTAATGGAGACACTAGGTGTTCTTTATACAGCATTTTTAGAATTATTAAAGCCATAACTATAATTGAAAGGATTAGAAGGAACATTTCCTCTCCTAAATGGCCATAAAATACAGCAAAACCCAAAGTAATAATTCCAAATAAACTAGAGACATTAGAAATAACATTTATGCTTTTGTTAAGGGTCGGGGTTTCTGTTCGAACTTTTCTATTCAAATAAATTTCAACAAATGGAAATGATCCAAAGAGAACAGCTATTGCTATAACCCAAGTATTACTAAGGATATAAGGGGACAAAAACATGACAGGAACCAATACCATGGTTCCAATGGTTGGAACAACATTTTTTGTGAGAAGACTAATGAGAAATAGGATTATAGAGGTCATTAGAATAATCGCTGTATAGATTATTGGTTCTACAGGGATTATCCATTGCTGTAAATAGATTATTGTCATTATGGAAACTACCAAGGTGCTTGAAAAGAGGGTTTCCCTGTATCGCACAAAATAAAAAAGAGCGACTACTAGATCTATCATACTGAACAGTAAAAAGATCTGAGGTAATGTTACTCCCAAATCATAGAAAATACTTGTTCTCACTAGGTTTAATGCATATGTTATTAGATTAATCCACCAAATGAGTAAAATGACAAAAGAAAACCATTTATCTAGAATTGTTTTCCGCCTCATATATCCCAGAATATAACTGATTTCTTTACCTAGCGTTAAAATTATGCTAATGATAACAAAAAAGTCAAAAATAAAGCCTTCTATGGGAGGGATCTCAATATCAGTTATCAATTCTCTTGGAATAAAAGCTATAATGACGAATGTGACTGCAGCGATAAGACTCAATGTTCCTATGACCACAAATATTTGAAATATGTGCGTATTTATAAAATGCCAGAAGCTTACAATTGGAACAAGCGATCTGGAGCTCTGTGTAGTTGGAGATCGACTTTCTTCTTCGATTTGTTTGGATTTCAGGGTTGTTCCAGGAGTAATTTCCTTTGATGATAAAGTACCCTTGATACTTGTACCGCATTTCGGACAGAATTTTGCTTGGGAAGGAACTTCATTCCCACAATTCTGACATTTAGCTGAATTCCCCATTCTCCTAATCCTCACTCTGAGGAATTTTTCTTTCCTTATCTTGCGCCTGGTCTTCTTCAGTTTGAGTATCTGCTTCTTCCTCAACCGCACTAATTGTACTTAATCGCGTCAAGATTTCTCCAATGTTTTTTGGAGGATATCTTACAACTACGACAATGCCTGCTAAGAGTCCCAATGCGATTAGATAAACCAATCCTTGTGGAAGTCGTCGATCAGATCCAATTCTGATTTGCACTGAGTTTTGGTCGATTATTCCAGATAAGACTTTAATTGTAATATCTATATCTGAATAGCCAATTTCAGCGTTACTTTTCAAATTCAAAAGAAGAGAAAGGTGTGAATCAGTGGAGGTCTGATTATAAGATTCTATCTCATCACCGTTGATAAAAATTGAATAATTTAGGTTCTCCTTATTATTTAGATATAAATCTATTTCAATCTTATCTCCGATTGAGATTTCTGATGAAATTGAGCCATTTATTATATGTAGAGAGTTTACACGTTGCCACAACCGTATTGTATCAGTTTGCAAGGAATGTTGTATTAGAGGTGATCCTGATCTCTCACAAGTAATATAATATAATCCAGAGTTTTCATTTAGAAGGTTTTCCTCAATAAATCTGTTTGTCCTCACTAAAGTGGTTTTTATTGTCTCATTTGTCGGATAGAATTTGCATAATTTGCTGGATAGTAAGCATGCCAGAGCATTTCCAGTAGTACTTTTTCTTTGGACAACTAGCATTCCATTTTTGTCAACGACATCGAAAAATCCTCCGAATCCCCTATCGTACATATTTGATCTAATAAAGTCAAAAATTGCTTTTCCACGATCCAGAAAATTGGTATTAGATGTTATCTCATATAGCATAAGATTAATTATTCCATATAATGCATTTGTACGAAGCTTTAGAACATCGTCAGAAGAGTCCCAGTCAGGAGACAATACATTAAAAACTGCCCCATTGTAGGTTCCATTTGTATGTATCAGGTTCATTATTTGAGTAATTTCTGTTAGAGAAAAAGGTGAATCAATCGAATCAGGAAGAGACAAAATTGCCCAAATTGTCCAACAGATATTCTCAATGATTCGAAAATGATTCTTTGTATAACTTGTTCTATTAACAGTAAACAAAGAATCAACCCATCCGCTCTCTGTTTCCTGTAAATTCCGTTCAATGAATCCCTGAGTTTCAGTTATTCCCTCTGCATAATCAGATTTGAATTCATCATCAGAAGCCAAATTGGAATAGCTGAGCGCCAAGCTTAGCATCATTAGGACTTGATCGTGTGTAAATTTACGACTTTTAACATAGCTATTCTCTGCTTTATAAAAATCATACATACTCACCCATCCTGCATTATCACTTGTATATGCTTCATCAAAATACTGTGTACTCGCACGAACAATGGATTGGGCAATATTCTGGAGTTTAATTGAACCACCATTCGAGTATTCATGAAATAAAGTAGAAGCAAAAAGAGAATTTGTTTTTGTCTCAATTACTGCTTCGTTTCTATCCTTCTTTAATGCTTTTGAATCTTGATGCAAATAATAATCTTCAATGGCCTGAGTTTGCTCATAAATGCTCCCATAAAAAGTAGTTCTGTTATTATTGGATCCTTTCGCAAGAGATATAGGAAAGATTGATAGAAATACAATAACCATGATTCCTAGTGAGAGTACTAGACTTCTCTTCATCTTTTCTTCCTCCTATAAAGAATGAATGTTGTACATCCAATACTAGTTAAACCAATCCATATTTCAAATCCACTGGCTGCCCCTGCAGGTTCCCAGTCTTCACCTTTATCCTGAGTAGTAGTTGATGTGAAAGGTGGTTCTTCCTCAAATATCGGAATTTGTCGATCTTGTGGTCCTGCAAAAATGATTTGTGCATAATTAGAGGAATCAGCAAAGAATGGGTATACTCCTCCTTTCCATGTTCCATTTGTTTCCAAATCATTATTAAAGACATCCAAAGAGACCCCTATAATACTTTCTTCGAGATTGGGCACTTGTAAGTCATTAAGGAGATCATTAGACTGCAGAGGTATAGATAATTCAAAGATTGTATAATTTTCACCGAAGTAAGTGAAAATTCGCATCCTTGCACTAAAATCATCAGATGAAGAATCGCTGTATGGATTTGGATCACTTTGAAGGTAATTTTGATCATCGATAGCTAGTAGAAAATCATTACTATCATCCTCTGTTACCTTTAATTCTTTCGCATCCTCTGCCCAATATCTATCAGCGTCAATATCAATATTTAATCTCCATGTGACGTTTCCATTTGGCTTTCCTAAAACAAGAATCCCCAAAAACAAATTTTGATAATCATTTTTAACATACAAGCTACCCTGATATCCAGAAATAGAAAAATCGACTTTTCCAGCTTCTTTCCAATCATCTAATCCTATTTCACTATAATAATCCGTCGTATTCCAATAACTTGTGATAAATAGAATTTCATTTGCATTAACTCCACTTGTTAAACAAATCTGGAGTATCAGAAGAGCTGAAATGAATTTAAAGATAATATTTTTATAGTGTTTCATTAAATAATTCCCCTTTCATAAGCTAGATCTTCTAGGATTTATACCAATATAAAGTCGTACGATATTTATAAATCTTGCGCTTCCTTGATCATTATTGATCATTGCATGATTTTTCTTTTATTTTTTTATTCCCAATAATTAATCGTGGTATTTCTTGACAAATTCTCCTAAAAAGGAATAAATTTTTCCTAAAAGTAACCAGAAATAGCTATTTAAGCAATAAAATAATTTTATGCCCTTGATTACAAATATTTTGTTAATTAAGGAATAATATATCATCTAGCCAAATTTTTTCTAAAGACGAATCGATCTATTGATCTAAAAACGCCTAGAGAATATAGTAACCTAATATATCTTTGATTCTCAGATGGCACTTATAGAGGGATTAAATGCATCATTCTATTCCTTAAACTCGTTCTAACCTGCCTTTTTAGATAGCTTTAAGAACTTCATTTTCCTATATTAAGCTTGGAAGTACAAAATTGCAAGACGATCTTCAAATTATGCCGAATATAATCAAATCCGCTGTAAATGCTGGGAAGAAGTATTTCTATCGTGCTCTCTCTGATTTTCTTCGAGAATGGGCTCTAGACGATCTTCTAGAAGACGAACTGTATTTGAAGAATTAGGTTTCTCATCCGACTATTCGGCCGAGGGTGGATCAAATGATTTTATCAAAGAAAGTTCTCTCCCTCCTATTACTTATTTTATTTTTAGCAGGTTTTAGGATTATTTTCGAAGCATTGCTCTTGGATTTCGTCTCAGCGCAAGTTCTTCATTTGAAACATTCGGTTTCCACTCACCCTTTTTCATCTTCTTAGTTCCTTTCTTGATTTTCTTGTAGATATCTTTGTGGAATTTCAAAGATGCAGCATATAGAATTAAGGTTCGAACCATCACATTACTTAGTAAATCCTTGTCACCTTTGAGTGTTATTTCATATTTTCCCCCGATGTCAAACTTAATTCCATTGATAAAACCAAATTGGTTTCCTCCTATTCCGTTAACGACCCTATAGTCAATACCTGGTCCCATTTTATGCTTGAGAATGACTGGAATGAACGCATTTTCATCTTCTAATCGAAAAACATACCATTCAGGCAAGAAGAATCCACCTCTTGTTTTATTTAATGATATTAGATAATCATACCCATCGATTAAACAGGTGAAGGCTGGGAAATCCTTTCGAGCAGAAAGGGATCGAGTGAATTCTCTTCCAACCATTTCTTCAATGGTGCCTTGATAATACATAGATTTACTAAATAACTTAATTACAAGTCGTCGATTAAATTTATCTGGTTCCTCATCCCACAAACCTGTTCGATAACCTAAATAACCAAATGTTTCTTCTTCTCCATTCTTGTTTACTTCTTTCACTTCTCCGAATAGTTCTAAATCTCTATTAAACTGCCTTGATTTAGCCATATACTCTTCTTTTTGTTTAATTCCAATAATTTCTCCATGCATTTTAGTTTTCCAAAGATCTAAAATGATTTTTCGTTCAACTATATCCTTTGAAGTTGGTTCTTCCTGGGGGGTTGGTTCTGTACTCATTTTTATCACAATCAATTTTATAGGGTTTCTTAAGGTTAATGAATAATCGTCTCTTTTTAAAGCTACTTTTCATTATTCCATTTATTTATTTAACCGAAAGATTATCCTCTTAATGCAAAGTGGTTCTTTTTTTGAAATTACCACACAAGTGCTCATAAATGTATGAAAGAGAAGCACTTTTCTTTAAACTTTGATCCTAAAGCTCAAATATATCTGTCTAAAGACTTTAAAAGTGAGAATAGTTTGAACTGGGAAATGAAGGAAATAACTAAATCCTTTTTAGGTTAAGATTTCGGAGTTAGATGTTATTTGAACAAGTTATTAACCAATATTGAACCACGGATTTATCAACAGGTGATTTTCTCAGATTGTGTCTCACATTCTGGAAATATATTGGTTGTACTTCCAACTGGACTTGGAAAAACCGTTATTATGGCATATCTTGCCGCTTTTTTCCTAAAAAAATTTCCCTCGAAACAAATTTTAGTCCTTACTCCTACCAGACCATTAGTCCGACAAATTAAGGAGATGATGACTCAGTTCATTGGCAATTTAACCCCAGAATTGGTTTTAGAGATTTCTGGAGAAATTAAACCTGAAGAACGGACTGAGCTTTATCCAAATGCAAAAATAATAGTTGGTACACCCCAAACAGTTGAAAATGATTTGACATATTCTCGATTGAATCTCAATAATATTAGCTTGATGTGTATTGATGAAGTTCATAGAGCAACAGGAGATTATGCATATGTTGGAATCACTTCCCAGATGAAGAAGAAAATTGTTGGGTTTACTGCTACACCAGGAAACAACCCAAATAAAATACTAGAAGTCTGTAATAATCTCAAAATCTCTTACATTTCCTTTACTGACCCAAGCGAGGCTTCAGTTGCCGATTATGTTTCCCTTCATACCCCTAAAGTCGTGTGGATTCATTTACCTGAGGTTTATAAGGATGTACTTACTATCCTTCAGAACTTTCAAGATGAAATTATATCTAATCTGACAAAAAGCCTTCCTTCACTTGAAAAATCTCGTTATATTGGTAAACGTGAGGCATTAGCTTATCATCAACAGGTGGTTCAGTTAACAAAAGAAGATCCTCAATATGGAGAATTTCTCATTGCTACTTCAAATCTCATTCGAGTTCAACATTTACAAGAGCTTGTAGAAAGCCAAGGATTCCCTCAAGCATATCAGGCGCTTCAGAAATGGAGAAAGAAATCCTCCTCAAAAGCTTTACGTCTTTTTCTTGAGGATGAAAGGACCATCCGAATCGAGTCAGCCATTGTTGATGATTCGCTCATTCATCCAAAGTTAGATCATCTTGTAAAAGAAATCAAACACTCTTTATCCAATCTAACTTCTTACAAATCTAAAATAATCATTTTCAGTAATTTTCGAGACACAGTCCGTTTCCTTCATTCTGCCTTGTCCAAAGCTGGAATTGTTTCTGATATATTTGTGGGACATTCTAGTACATCTGCTGACAAGGGGCTTTCTTCAAAGCAGCAGTTGGATGTTGTGAAAGCCTTTAAAGAGGGTGATCTGAATATTTTGCTAAGTACTTCAGTTGGGGAAGAAGGCTTAGATGTGGGAAATTGCGACCTTGTTGTTTTCTATGATTCAGTTCCCTCTGTTGTACGAGCAGTGCAACGTCGCGGCCGAGGTCGCAAGAAGAAGTCAAAAGTAATTCATCTTGTTACTAAAGGTACTCGTGATGAAGCGATGTATTGGGCGATCAAACGAAAAGACCAACAGATGAAAAAATTCCTGAAACATGATCTACCTGAGTTACTCTCCTCACAGGAACAAAAAGCTGCTTCGGAGACGCTCGATAAATATTTCTCTGTAGGTGACGAGAAGTCAGAGATAGATAAGGAAAAGAGTAAAAGCCCCCAAGTCTATGTTGATGTTAGGGAATCCACTAGTAAAATTCCCAAACTACTGAAAGAGAAGGGAGCACAAATCAAACCCAAAAATCTCCTTGTTGGTGATTATATATTATCAGATCGATTAATTGTAGAAAGAAAATCTTACAAAGATTTCATTGATTCTATTATTGACGGACGGTTATTTCAATCTAGTACTTCGGGTCAATCTTCACAGCTGGAGAGGTTAGCTGAACAAATACTACCATTATTAATAATCCAGCTTGATTCTGAAATGCCTACACGGCAAATTAACGTAAATAGTATTATGGGTGCTTTGAGTTCTATCATCCTCGACTTTAATATCCCCATTGTTTATACACAGGGAGATTTAGAAACTGCTAGTCTACTTTTTAACTTAGCTAAACGTGAGCAATATACAGAGAGAACTGGAATCAGTTTGCCATCCATTTCAAGAAAAGAATCAACCATCCGTGAAGTACAAACTTATATGTTATCCGTGATTCCTGGAATTAATATTACAAAAGCAAAAGCATTATTAAAAGACTTTCATACTATTAATGCAATAGCAGAGGCAACTCTCGAAGAAATCGAACGTGTTGAAGGAATCGGAAAAAAGCTAGCTCTACGAATAAAAACTATATTAACTTCCTCCAATCCTGAATTAGAACTTTAGATATGAAATATATGTTATTTTTACCTTTCTTGGCTAAGAGTGAGTTCATCTAAACGAGAATAAAAAAGTTCAAACATTTTCTTTACATGAGCAGCAAATTTTTTCTGATTGGCTCGAATTTCTTGGATATCGTCCTCTAAAGATTTCAGGGATCCCTCAAGTGCTTGTACTCGACTATTAGCATTAACAATCGAGATGTTTTCCTCAAGCTCCTCTAATCGCGTGTCAAACTCCTCAAGAGTTCCTTGGATATTTTGTAAATCGTTTTGAAAACCCTTTAATAAATATTTTAGACCTTTTGCTGTAACTAGTTTTCCCCAGGGGGTATCAACAAGAAGTTCATTTTCTTCCACTAGCTAAACCTCCTTTGTTTAGCAGGAAAAATAGGTAGATATTTTTCTGGTTGATTAAATAGTAGTGAAACTGGTTTTTAAAGCTAACTTTTTTGGATCTAAACCTTTTTTTCCTAGAAATATCCCAAAAATTCTACTAAGTCATACTTACTTAGTATCCCTGATAATCTATTCCTAATGAATGTCGTAAAAAGGATATTTTAGCACAATAAGATCTAATCTAGTGTTATTTTATTATTCAAATTATTAATTACTCTTATTGATGCATCTATCAATAGAGAATGAAAATAAAAAATCAAGAATTAGCAAAGGTTTTTGAATCACAAACAAGAGATTCTTTTTACTGAATTATCTGTAGTGAGCTAGACAATGTCCCCCAAAGCAGAGCTAGTTGATCTTAATTGTGAACCTTGTCCAATCTGTAAACGAGCAATTCCTCTTAAACTTAACAGAGCCGATTATAAACCCTCGATTTCTGGAGTATGTCAAGTTGTAGATATTCATGGGCTTACAGAACCTCAAAGGCATGTAAGAATCCTCTATGTTGACGAAAGGTTTTCTGTTAGAAGTATTTCAGTGATAACTACAATTGCTGACCCTAAAAGTTAATTTTATTTCAATTTCTTGGCGGAATAAGAAAGCTCTTCTAATATTAAAGTTCTGAGGTCCCTTTTGTAAGATAATTTTTTCCTTCTAAAAACCACCAGTAAAAGGGGACAGTAATAAATAGCTCTGTTCCATAAAACGGTAATATAAGCATACAGAAAAAGGAAAAGTGCATTATTTGATCATACTTCGGGAGTTTTCTAATAATTATTAGCATTATAATTGATAAACATGCAGCAATTAAAAAGAAAATATCTTTTAAATTCAAGGCTGTTAATAGCTCAATCAGGATTGGTCCAACCGATTGCGCTACTTCATCACGAAATATACCCTGATACAGAAACACAGCTATTATCACTTCAATCAAACCGAAAGGAATTGTTGTAATAGCCAAAACCACACTCCCAAGTATAAATGGCCTCATATCAATATAGAAATCCCTTATCCCTTTTGGTTCAGTATAGTATTTTTTTATTAGATCAAGAAAATAAAATAAGATGATGAAACCTACCATATATTTTACAGAAGCAGCGAGTACATAGAAAACCATGCCCAAATCTTTCTTTTCTTGGATTTCATAGAGATAATACCCAATTATAAAGTAAAACCACATTAAAATGGAATTAGTAAATAGAAAAGGAGTTAATATGAGCAAAAAAAGAGGGAATAATCTGTTAGAAGGCCACATGACGATTTTCTTTGTGAGAATATAACCTGGTATTATCAATAAAAGGTGTAAGGGAACGAACCAATAAGTATCTAGGACTGGTAGAAAAAGATTTCCGATTACAAGGTAAAAAAAGGCATAAACCAATAAATCTGGAGGAAAATAATGATAAGTTCCATAAATTATTTCTCCAGTTGCTGTTTTATGAATAACTACATCTTCTATATAAGGATTCTGCCCATTTAAGAATGCCTGTACTCCAGATGTGATGGCATCATCCACATCAGTGTTGAAAATTGCATATGAGAATAACAAGAAGAGAAAAGAAATAATAACTACTACTGTGACTGTATAGAAGATCTTTGAATCCTTCAAATATCTTTGAAATAGCTTTTTACTTAATCCATCCTTTTTTTCGTTATGAAAATTCATCCAAAAGAACCAGAGTAAGATAAAAATTAAATTGTAAAGAATTGGCGCCAGATTTGTGAAGATTAATTCTGAGATATTCATTTTTTATCAGCTATTATACTCTGAGTAGTTCATAAGAAAAGAATATATGGATTTTCCGTAGATTGATATTTCCCATTCAACGAGGTCAGTTCATTGGATAATCCACCAGATACTAAATCCACACTCAAAGAAATTTCGATTCGTAAAGCATTTGACAAAAAAACGATTCTTCTTTTAGGTTTTGCAGTAATCGCTCTTTTATTCTATTTTATTCTTGAGGATATCAGTATTACAACTATAATTCGACTTATTCTAAGTGCTAATCTTCTTTTACTTCTTATTGGATCATCTATTACCTTCATTGTCGTATTAATTGACTCTATCGCTTGGAAAATCTTAATGAAAATCTCCTCAATAAATCCTCCTCTTTCCTTAGTTTATAGAATTCAACTCTCCTCCTTTTCATATGGTCTTCTGATTCCAAGTGCTGGAGCTGTTGAGATACTAATGAGAATTTCTATGGGAAAAAAGGTTTTCTTCAATGAACGAGAACAAAAAACTGCTACGAGTGGAGAAATCTTGTCCAGTGTTGTTGCTCACAAGCTCTGCGGGTTATTATCGTTTATTCCCATCTCAGTTTTTGTAGCTATTGCCATATTAGAATATTTCAGTGATATTCTCGAAAATGAATATGGACAACCCCTTTCGGAAGAATTTGCAGTCATATTTATTTTAATTATTACTTCAATTTCAATATTTGCATTAATTATTTTCTTGATAATTGCTAAGTCTCCTAAGACTGTTAAAAGGATATTCAATTCCTTATTTGGTGCTATAGGTAGGACTTCTTCCCTCAAAGGCTGGTCAGAAAATGCCAAAGCAGCATCGATTGATTTAATTGATGATTTCAGTATTCAATTCACATATTTATCACAAAATAAAATCTCTTCAACGTTTGCTTTAATTTTGGCCTTTTTATCTCAAATGGCCCATTGGATAGCAATATTAATCTTGCTTCATTCAATTCAAATTCCAATATTGCTGGATCAGGTCGCAGCTGTAAATTTTTTGGCAGGGACTGTCGATCTTATTCCAGTTGGGATTCCTGGGATGGCTGGACTAAAAGAGATAAGTTTAGCGTTTTTTCTTAACAAAGGATTAGGTCTAACATCAACAATTGCTACTGCAGGTGCCTTTCTTGTGCAACTAGCAAAATTCTATTTTGTAATTCTAGTTGGAATTATTGTATATGCTATGAGTAAAATTCAAGTGACAAAAAAAGATATCGAAGAGGAATTAGCAGTAATTCATGATTGAAACGTGCAATGTTCTATTATTTGCTTTGCTAGAGGGCATTAATTGCGACTTCTATCCTCCTCCCTAAAAAGTAGAATAAGATCTTTAGAAAAGGTTAAAAAAATAGGTTTGTGTTTGGTGTTTTTAGTAAGGCTTCCTAGGACTAAGAAATCTGAGATGTTAATATGAATGATCTTACAAAAGCTGATCTCCATGCTCATACATATTACTCCATGCTTAGAATTCCTAAATTGAGAGGTATACATTTTTTCCAAGATTCCGCAATTTCCCCCAAATTACTTGTTAAAGTAGCTCGTCGTCGAAAATTAGGAGCAATAGCGCTTACCGATCATGATAATATGAATGGTATCAAACCTTTTGTTAAATATGCGTCACGATTTAATGATATAATACCAATCATTGGACAGGAAGTCACAAAATATAACCAAAAAAAACAAGGATGGTCTCATGTTCTAACATACGGATTAGAATCCATTCCATGGGAAATTCGGTTTAAACCTCTACCTGAATTTTTAGATTACTTAGATGACCATAATGCCGTATATATTCTAGCACATCCATTTGATCTCTCTCAGAGTGCACCTGCAGGAGGATATGACCGTCAAACTTTAAGAATAAATTTTTCTATCCTAAAACG
Organism: Candidatus Heimdallarchaeota archaeon; assembly: GCA_011364965.1. Classification (GTDB taxonomy): domain Archaea; phylum Asgardarchaeota; class Heimdallarchaeia; order Hodarchaeales; family Hodarchaeaceae; genus Hodarchaeum. The sequence continues at coordinate 26,852 of RDOB01000011.1, read as the reverse complement.
ATTTCGTATGGTTGAAATAGTAAACGGATTACAACCTAAACGTCATAATTATTTAGCACAAATTGTTGCACGCGCATTGGGCTTGCCTGGAATAGCAGGTGGTGATAGTCATCAACCAAATATGATTGGACGGTGCTATACATATGTGGAAGGATCCACACAAGAAGAAATTTTAGAATATCTTCATTCTGCTAAAAAGTCTCCTAAAAAAATTAAAATTCAAACCCATGGAACAGGAGGACATGCACAAATATGGTCAGATTGGTTTTCTTTTTTACTGCATAATCTAGAATATAATCTACGTTATGATCTTATTTTACATCTGAACCCTGACTCTAAAGTGGGAGCGAGAAATCCCGTTTATGATAGATTATTTTTTGATATGCCATCCATACCAAAAATTATCGTTCGTGCGGGGATTCCGTACATCCGTGGTGCCTTATTGGCTGGATTACAAATCTGGGCTCCACGAATGGACAAAATAACCCGAAAAAAAGAGTCTCAAATACTCAAATCTTTAATAGATAATCAAGCGATCTTTGAAAATCGTGATATAACTCCCTTAGATCTACCAATCTCAGAAGAAGAATCATCCTCCTTCCAATACTATTGAACTGATTTTATTTCAATCTATCAAAAATGAATATCCCAGCAAAAATTAAACCTGACCTATTGAAAAATGATTTTCCTAGTATAGGATAATCTATTTTCATAAAACTTACTCGAAAATCCTTACCTTTAAATTGGAAGATCTCCTCCTTAAAAAATTCATAGTAATGGCCCTGCAATAATAATTGTCCATATTTAGAACCAGCTCCACCGATCATACGACGAAATAGATTGATACTTTTTCTAACGTATAGTTTAGAAGTGGTTGGAACAATTATTATCGCTCTTTCTTTCGTCACTCTCAACATTTCTTCAATAACTTCTGGATAATTCTCTATATGTTCAATCACATCAAAAGATACAACATAATCGATTGATTGATCAGAAAAAGGGAGATCTTGAGCACTTGCTGTAACTACATTCGCTTGTTGTCCAGGGTTAATATCAACACCAATGACTCGATGTTTCGTCCGAAGTCGGGAATCACAATACTGAAGTCCTGTTACTTCTACATTACCACAACCTACATCTAAAATTTGTCCAGAGTGGTCTGGAAGGAATTTTTCAACGATGTCCATCTTTTGAGTACAATATTGTAGGTATATGTCAGGAATGAGTCTCACCAGTATAAATCACGAAAAATTGCAGGTGATTATTAATAATTACTTAATCAATCAACTTTGAAAGTTTGTATTGATACCATATTACTAAAAATCTCTAAAAGGAAAGTTGATTCACATAAATTGTTCGGTAACTGAAAACTGAAGGATTTAAGAAACGTTTACTCATGTATTCTCTTTGAGCGTCATAAAAAATTGATTAGTTAGATAGGATGTATTTGCCATAATATTACCCAACTGGTATATATTACAGACTCCTCCTGATCTCAACATCGAGATTAGTCAATGGAAAGAGCTAGCATTCGATCGCGTGAAATTACTTGAAGAATTACCTCAAGATCCCTCACGAGTGATTAGAGACTATTTTCCAATAACAGAGGACAGACAACTGGATAGAATTTATTCTGAATACCGATTAGGTGCATATTTACTTAGATTAGTTGCAGCTACAAACCGTCGATTAGAAGCCTGGTTGATCGAGCTGGAAGGAGATCTTTTCGAACGACTTTACGATGATCGTGCTAATCCTGATGAAAAGAAAACAATATTTCAGGAATTATTTGGCAAAGAAAACGTTATGGAGTACGAAGTATTTAAATATAAGAACGATGAGAAAGATAACCAGAATTTAGCCGCTCTTTATCAAGAATATCACTCACGTCCTCGTTCAACAACCCAAAACTTTCTCATCTGTGTCTTTTTTACTCAAGTCCCCCCAATGATTTCCAAACGCAAGGGATATCTTAGAAAAGGGTGGGTGATCGCAAATCACAAAGAATTCATTGGTAGTTTAAAAAAGGCTTTTGAGAAGAAATTACAGATAGAAATTGAGAATGCGAGAGATTTGCTTGGTACCAGAGAAACAATTGATATTGCTGTTAAAGAAATTGAGCAGTATGTAGCAAAACATGCCCAAATTCGATCAAGATTTTCCGAAACGGATTTTGAAGGAAAAGATTTGCAATCTCATCCCGAAATTTTTCCACCCTGTATGATTTATCTTTTTTCTGAATTTGAAAAAACTGGAAGACTTATACATGCGTATCGATTACAATTGGGCTTTTTTCTAAAGAAAATAGGGATGACTGTAGACGAACAACTCCATTACTGGTTTGAGAAATCAGTTGATAATGTTGGAGTCAGGTTTGAGGAGTTTATTCGAACCTCGGGGTATCAGATACGTCACTTATATGGTTTAGAAGGTGGCAAAAAGGATTATAATATTCCTAAATGCTCAACAATTGCTACAAGTTACTTCTGTCCTTTTGTTCACCTTGCTCCCAACATTCTTGGGGAGTTTTTAACCCAAAATCACTTGGTGAAACGTAAATCTATAGTTCCATCCCAGAAACAACTAGAAAGAATGATCTCTTTAAGCTCTAGTAACCCTACTTTAGCTTGCAGCCAATACTTTCCAGTGGTATATGGACGATCTTTATATCGGAATATCGCTCATCCTATGCAATGGACTAGATATGCAAGTAAAGTTGAGGGGTTATTAGAAGAGAAAAGCTCGAAACTTGCAGAGAAAAAAGACAAAGAGGACTAAAATGTTATCAAAAGGAATCAAAACCGCGATCAGGGATTATTATACGACTAATTTCAATCTGAAAGAATTAGAACAAGTTATTTCATTCGAGCATTTTGAAAATCGGGAATTTGGATTTGTACCTCCTAGCGGGCGATTCTTCCGTAACCTTTCATTTGAATCCCCAAACGCATTAAAGGATTATCTAGCAGATCGTACTCCTCTACATGCATATATTGGTGCTTTGTATGATGCGCCTCCATCCAGAGAGCACCCAATTCATACGCTGGAGTGGAAAGGACATGAATTAGTGTTTGATATTGATCTAAATGAGTATGATTCAGTACGGAGTCATATATGCGATTGTCAAGGCGCGAATCAAGTGTGTATTCGCTGTTGGCAGCTAGTAGTTCTCGCAATAAGTATAATCGATGAGACTTTAAGAGAGGATTTTGGTCTGTCAAAAATCACCTGGTTATTTTCAGGTCGACGTGGAGTTCATGGGTGGGTTCAAGATAGCGTGGGATTTGAACTAGGACAAGGGCAACGGATGTCTATTATAAACTATTTAACAGTATTACTAGGAGAAAATGAGACAGCTCGCGTCCAAGATCGTGATTCACTTAAGTATGAGTTTCGGAAACGTGTGGAACATGGTGTTTTTGATTTCTTTTTGAAAAATGCAAGGAAAAAAGATCTGATGAGTTTGGGATTCAGTTCTAGTCTCGCTTCCAATTTTCAAAAACAAATTGAACAGCAGGATGGGAAAATAGACCAAAATCTTTCCATGAGATTCAATAAAAGCTTAGCAAAGATAAATAAATATGATGAAATTCTACGTAGGTGGGTTCCTCGCATTGATCATAAGGTTTCTATTGATCTAAGACGGTTATTACGATTACCTGGATCAATACATGGAAAAACTGGAAAATCAGCCCAAATTCTTAAACCAAACGAAATTTTTTCCTTTAATCCTGAAAATGTAAGCTCGATTTTTCCCTCTGTGCCTGAGAACGAGTGATTCTTTACTATTAAAAGAGAGATTGGAAATCTAAGGTTTTAATGCAAGAATTCCTATCCAACCTGGCATATGACGAATTCGAATTATCCTTAAATGATGTCTTTCGAAAATCTCTATAAATTCATTTGGAGGAATAGGTTGTTCAAATCCAAATATCCATTGATTAGTGTTCTCAAGGTACCATCTATTGATTCTATATGTCCAATCAGGTGTTGGAACCCAACAAATTAGTAAACCATTCGTTTTTAAATGATTAACATGGTTTAGAAAAACAATTTGTTGCTCTCTTCTCTCAAAATGTTCCAATAACCCATGAGAATGCACGATGTCAAATTTTTGGTTTAAAGATAAAGATAAGGCGTCTCCAAATATCAGTTTAGGTTGAATTCCAGTATTTTTAAAATTATATTTTGCTAATGCAAGAGCAATCTGAGAATTATCTACTAAAACTGGTTTCAATTTGTATTTCAGGGATAAACGCAAAGATATTTGTCCTGTCGAGGAACCTATCTCTAAAATCGATCCCGAGGGAAAATTTAGCCCAAAGAGAAGTATTCGGTAATTTCGCCAAACAGTAAAGTAATAATGTGCACGAATAATTGGGGAAAATGTATTTTTTGCGTATTCTTCCCAATCTGCCTCAGATTGTGCCATATATTTTCTTTCCATGCTATATAGTCCAAGAATAAGAATCAAAAATAATGCCTATAAAAATCCTTATTGGGAAAATAAGAAAGATAATACAAGTATCGGGGTATTTAAGATGAAGAAATTATTATTGACTGGATTTGAACCATTTGGGGGATATGAAGTAAATCCTTCCGAACTTATCGCTCGAGATTTTGATGGATACACCATTTCTGATATAAAAATATCTGGACGTGTGATCCCACTGAAGTTTAATGAGATTTATGCTGCTATTACTACGAATATTAAAGAAATCTCGCCAAATTTTATAATCAACTTAGGACAAGCTCCTCGGCCTGCAATCTCATTTGAAAAGGTCGCTATTAATTTAGCTAATGCTCAAAAAGTAGCTTACAATTGTGGCACAACCCCTGATGATGAAATACTTATAAAAGAAGGCCCCTTAGCCTATTTCAGTTCCCTTCCATTGAAATTTCTTGTACAATATTTAGAAAAGCATAAAATTCCTTCATACATCTCTTATTCAGCAGGGACGTTTGGATGTAACCAAATTTTCTATTATTCGATGCACCATGTAAATAATTCCCCCCCAAACCAGAAAGTTCTTGCCGGATTCATCCATCTCCCCCTTCTTCCTGAACAGGCATTATCCAATCCTAACTCACCCTCAATGAGTCTTGAGAGCATGAAAAATGCCATAAAACTAGTGATTACATACTTGGGACAGCAATCCAATTAATAAAAGTGATTTTCATATTCTTTTTTCAAAGAGAAGTAAAAAAATCCATTCTAGATTTTTACTGGTTAAGTATTACATAGAATGAGGATGTGAGCTGATTTACTGATCATTTCGGAAGTTGTTGATATGCTTCAATGATCGGTTTAGCCAAATCCTGTGCTGACGTACCTGGACTCTCACAATCATTTTCTCTTAGGAAGTGTAAAATGCTCGAGGCAAGATCTCCATGTTCAACATCGAATCCTTTCAGAGATTCTTCTAGATAGGGAAGTAAAGTATCTGGATATATCCAAAAATCTCCACTAATTAGAATATCTTTGAGAATTGAGCCCTGAAATTCACAGGTTACTTGAACCAAACCACCTTGAGCTTTATAATTACTTTCGATTACATATTTGTTGCTATGTATTTTAATTTGTGAAAGAAGGTTTTTCCCCCTTTGTGAGACTTGATATAGCCAATCGTCCGATTGATAATGAGTGTTTAACTCTTTCATGATTTCAATAGTTTCTGCTTTTAATGAATTCTCCTTAAGCTTGATTCCAAGGCGTTTTTCCGTGTAATGAACATATCTCTTAATAATTTCTTCTTTAGGAGGTATTATTCCGAGTTCATCTTTAAATGATGAAATTCCCGATGATAAAGACTTATGTACCTTATCTCGAAATTTCTCATTGGGAACTCGAAGGACTTTAACCATCTCTTTACGAGGGAAATCTAAAATAAAGTTCCCAACTAAAACTTGAGCTTTTTCAATTATTCCTGCCCCATTTCCTGAGATTTTGCGATTATTAACCAAAATATCATTTATTGGCCGATACACTGCATCTATCCCAAAGGATTTATAAGTATCCACTACTGGTGCGAGTAAGGTAGAAAATAATGGTTCAATTCGACGGGGGACAATTTTAGAATCAATATGACTTATTACATTGTAAAAAAGCTGATTCTTGTCCAATAAAACAGCTCCTCCACCAACTGCACGACGAGTGATAGCAATTCCGTTATTATTACAGTACTTGATATCAACAACTTGATCAATAGATTGGTGAAGTCCACAACAAACTATCTGATCCTTTGGATAATCGATTATTACAATATCCCTCTCTTGGATCCCTTTACTTCGAGCAATAGAGACAGCGTGCCAAATTGTCTGAGTTTGAAGACTTTCATTTTCCCCAAGTAAAATTAAATCCCATTCAGGTCTTGAATTGGCCATCATTCTCATCATTAAGCTAAAAAGTGAAAAATACTGCAGTAAGCTATAAAACAATTTGAATTAATTAAAGTATTGCGAAAAAATTGGTTGTAAACTCCAAAAATGAAGTATATTCGCTTCACGTGACTACTCTATGAAATTTAATAATCTTGTTTTCTTGTCAGGAGGCACAGGCACACCTAAACTGCTTTCAGGAATACCCAAAGACATTTCTCCTGAAAAGATAACTATTATAGGAAATACGGGGGATGATTGGAATTTTTATGGTTTATATGTATCACCCGATATTGATAGCGTATTATTTACACTTTCTGCTATAATAGATAAGGAAAAATGGTGGGGTGTTGCTGGAGATACCTTTAATTTAATAGATTTCTTAAGAAAGCGATTAAACGAGGAAATATGGTTTAATCTTGGTGATTTTGATGCCAGTTTATGCCTTTATAGAACTTGGTTATTGAATCAGGGTCAGAGTATTACACAAGCAACAGATATGATTCGTAAGCAATTAGGTATCAAATCAGTAATCTTGCCGATGTCAAATGATCCTGTAACCACTTTTATTCGTACTTCCGAGGAAATATTACATTTACAGGAATATTGGGTGAAATATAAAGGGAAACCTGAAGTTAAAAACGTATTTTTTCAGGGAGATCTTAATAGTACTACAAATGAGGTATTAAATGCCATAAAAAATGCTGAAATAATAATAATTGGTCCTAGTAATCCAGTTTCCTCGCTTGGACCAATTTTGTCCATTAAACCGATACGAGAGGCTCTAAAAGAGACAAAAGCATTTCGAATAGCAATAAGTCCAATAATTGGAAATAATCCAGTTTCTGGGCCTACTAAAATATTTTTGAATGCTTGGGGACGAGAAACTAATCCTTTATCTACAGTTGAATTATATCCCGAGATAATAGATGCGTTTATGATAGATAAAACAGATCATTCCTTTGTGAATAGACTTAAGAATTTGGGTATTGAACCTATTTTGGAAGATATTACTGTAAAAAATGAATTGGACGCTTCTCGGATCATTATGAGATCAATGGAACACCAGATTAATGACTTCTATTAAAAATCCCAGTATCTTAGCTGCAATGGCTGGCGTCACAGATGGTTCTTTCGCTGCAAAGTGTCTTTTTGAGGGAGGAGCTGGGAAGGTAACAATTGGTGGCGTACCAATCGGAAAATCAATGATAGAAAGTTCCAGAGAATTAATTATTCGTGGCCGAAAGGAATTTGTCACCGATGCTGGAGAAGAACTAGCATTTTTCAAAAAGCAATTGACATATTTTAATTCACTATCGAGAATTATTCTAAATTTAAGGCTTGCAAATGCCAGCGATGCTCGTAAATTCGCCAATGACTTCTATGGTACTTTTTCAGAGCTCCCCATCATAGAAATCAATGCTCATTGCCGTCAACAAGAGGTTATGACCTCTGGAGGAGGACAAAGACTTTTAGAACGATTATCAGAGCTGGAGCAAATTATTAAAGTCTTTAATTCAAAGGATTTTCAGATTTCACTAAAATTCCGAGGTTTGGCCATAAATCCGGATTTTTTCGTTACAAAACTAAACAAGTGGCCTCTAAATTATCTTCATATTGATTCTTATCGTCATGGAATCGATGGTACAGATCTAGAGCTTATTACATATTATTCCACACATATCGATATTCCAATAATTGGAAATAACTCTGTAAAAGATTACAAAACTGCGTCAGCAATTATTTCAGCAGGAGCTACATTTTTTTCTATTGCCAGAGCAGCCCTTTCAAACCAAAAAATCTTTAGTGAATTATTAAAAGACTTTTAGCAAAATAATTTATCTCCTCGTTTGAAAGTATGAAGGTGTGTATTCTCTGAGTTCCTCTGAAATTCTAGTTCTAATTCCATTAAAGGGATTCACAAGAACAAAAAGCCGTATACGGTCCGTTCTTCCAGACCAGTGTGCTCCAATTATAGATCAGCTCGTTCAAATCACATTCTACAACACTTTAGAGGTAATAAAATCAATTTCTCTTCCCTTTGGAGTTATATCCCCTTCAATTGAAGTTTTGAACGAATCGAAATTATTAGGGGCTGTTTTTACATATTTAGACAAAGGAAATGATCTTAATTGCGCGATTACAGATGCCATTAGACTGATAAATGGATCCAATCAAATTCTGATTGTAATGCCAGATTTGCCTTTTTTAACTCAGAATTACCTTAAGAATACTCTCAAGAAAGCTCAATCTACTGACATATTGATAGTTCCCTCAATATCTATTTATCCGAGTCAAGGAACTGCTATTCTTTATCTAAAGAAGCCAGATTTATTATCTTTTGCCTTTGGAGAAGGAAGTAGAAATCATTTTCAAAAACAAGCTGAAATGAATAATCTAAATTATATCGTATCTGAATCCGATCCCTTTGCACATGATTTGGATACAATTGAAGATGTTAAATTCTTAGAAAACCAAATTCAACAAGTTTCTGATCCTAGAAGGTATATTTCTGTCCTGAAAGAGCTGAATTTAACTGTTTGTCATCAGAGTTGACAGAAATTGTCCTTACATCAAACAGAACCACAAATAAGAATATCTAAAGCAATTGATTTTTTAACAGACGCTGATCAAGAAGAGGTTCAACTTCGAGAGCGTCAAGCCTTTAGAAAAGCCCAAAGAGCATTTTTGGGCAAAATAACCTTTACATCAAATGTTTTCCTTCCTTTAACCTTTCTTTGTCGGAATAAATGCACTTATTGTGGATATCGACGTTCCAGTGTATCTTTAGGAGCTGAATATGTTCCTAAAAATAAAATTAAGAACTTGTTTGAAAGAGCTAAGCAATCTTCTATTTCTGAAGTATTAATCACCATGGGGGAAAAACCAGAGCTTGTACATTCAGAAGCTAAAAAGTGGTTGAATAATCATTCTTATGATTCAACTGTGGACTATGCTTTCGATATTGCTGAATTGGCCTTAAAACAAGGTTTATTGCCTCATATCAATGCTGGTGTTTTAAGTAGTGAAGAGCTTCAAATTTTAAAAGAGGTATCAGCAAGTATGGGATTAATGTTAGAAAATATTAGCTCTCGTTTATGCATGGCTAAGATGCCCCACGCTGAATCCCCTGGAAAGCATCCTAAAATTCGTTTGGATACAATTAAGAGCGCAGGGAGACTCTCTATTCCCTTTACCAGTGGGTTATTAATAGGTATTGGTGAATCCCCTAAAGAAATTGTGTCTAGTTTATATTCCCTTTCTAGTATGCATAGAAAATTTCAACATATACAGGAGATTATTATTCAAGCTTTTCAACCTAATGAGCAGAGTAAGATGGATTATGAACATCTAGTTAGTATAGAATATCTGAAAAGGGTTGTAATACTAGCTAAACTGATCCTACCAGAGGATATTTCTGTTCAAATTCCTCCCAATTTGATTGAAGGTTGTGAAATAGATTTTATGCAGGCTGGAATATCAGATTGGGGCGGTATCTCTCCTTTTACAAAAGATTATATTAATCCTCATCATCCATGGCCTCGAATTGATGAGTTAAGAAGAAAGGTTAATCACTTCGGATTTGAATTAGTGGAAAGATTGCCAGTTTATCCCCAATATATTAATTCAAAATGGCTTTCATCGAAGGTAGAGGACACTATTCACCGATTTCATCTATGTTCAAAGGATGGGTATAGAAAACGGTAAAAGAATTAGATTCAGGATTCCCTGTTTTTAATAATGTTAAATCAGATCTGCGAATTATTCTTAAAAAAGCATTAAACGATGAATTTCCTGAAACAAAAGATTTAGAGGTTTTATATAAAGCTCAAGGTCGAGAAATCTATATCCTGTCTTATGTTGCAGATATAATCCGGGAGCGCCAGGTGGGTGATGAAATAACTTATGTCGTGAACCTGAATATTAATTTCACTAATGTATGTACAAAGAGATGTTTATTTTGCGCTTATTCTGTTCCCAGTAACTCTACTCATGGTTATTTAAGATATTCCAGTGATTATTTTAAAGAAATGATAGCGAAAACTTCTCCATACCAGATAACAGAAGTTTGTGTTCAAGGAGGAATTCACCCCTCACTTAATTTCGAAATTTATTCAGAAATTTTGACGAATTTACGGAAAGTAGCTCCCCACCTCCATATTCATGCATTCTCTCCCCAAGAAATATTAAACGCTGCTCAATCGGCGAAATTAGATATTGATGATGTTCTCCATGAGTTTAAGAAATTTGGGCTTAATTCAATGCCTGGAACCGCTGCTGAGATTCTGGATGATAAGATTAGAAAAAAAATATGCCCCAATAAATTATCCACATCGGAATGGAGAGAAATAATAGAAATAGCTCATCAAAGCTCCATTCCTACGACAGCAACGATCCTTTTTGGGCATATTGAAAATTGGCACCATTGGATTACGCATTTATCGTTATTAAAGGAGATACAAGAAAACACTAATGGATTTTCTGAATTTATTCCTTTACCCTTTATTGCTAAAAAAACCAATTTAAAAGTACAATATCAAGATGAGTTACTCTCTCTCCATACTTTAGATTATTTAAAGTTTTATTCAGTGGCAAGATTGTATCTAGGAGCGTTATTTCATAATATACAGACTTCATGGGTTAAACTTGGGATTCCGTTATGTCAAGCAACTTTACATGCCGGTTGTAATGATTTTGGAGGAACTTTATTTGCAGAAAACATAACTCGATCCGCAGGTGGAAAATTTGGAGAATATCAAACTCCAGAAATGCTGCAGTCATATATTAAGCAGATGAATCGTCCCTATCGCGAACGAAAAACCCTCTATGACTGATTTGCTTCAGTCATGATAAATTCAGATAGAATGATTCTTTCGAAAATGGTATTAATTAATGAAAACTATTGAAAAACGATTTAAATTTGGGAGTGCTTGAGGTTTAAAACCACAAGGACTTTTAAAATTTGCAAATAAGTGCTAGGAAATGTCAGAACCTCTGAAAAAAATTCTAGTAGTTGATGATGAAGCAGATACCCTAGAGTTGATTCAAGCAATACTAGCACATGAAAAATTTCAAGTTCTTAAAGCTTTAAACGGAAATGAAGCCCTTGAATTAATAACAGAAAATCCAGATCTGATTCTATTAGATGTTAAAATGCCAGGGGGTTTATCTGGTCTGGATATATGCCATCTACTAAAAAGTGATACAAGATATCGAGATATACCTATCATTATCTTTTCAGCTAAAGTTCTCGATCAGGATATCAAAGAGGGTTTGAATGCAGGTGCAATTGAATATATAACTAAGCCATTTAGTTCAAAAAATCTTATACGTTTAATTTACAAACATATCAAATAGGATAACACCCCAAGTAATTCTTCAGGAGATAAAGACATAATGGTACATGTAGCCATTCTAGCAGGTGGAGGAGGCGAGAGATTATGGCCCAAGTCACGAAAAAATCTTCCAAAGCAATGTATTGCATTAAATGGCAAAAAATCTTTAATCCAAGTTAGCTATGAGAGAGCATTAAAAATTACAGGCCAAAAAAACATTCTTGTTTCTACGTTCAAAGATTTGGAATCAATAATTAGGAACCAACTCCCAGATGCAAATATCATTGCAGAACCATTAGGTCGGGATTCTGCTGCTGGAATGGCGTATGTTTGCGGATATTTAAATTATAAAGGTATAGATGAACCAACTGTGTTCATGGGCGCAGATTATTTCATACCTGACACATCATTTTTTTTAGAGGTAATAAAATCAGCAATAGAACTAGCTCTGAAAGGAAAAATAACTTTAATAGGAATAAAACCGACTCGTATTGAAACCAGGTTCGGGTACATTGAACTAGGTGAGGAAATCTTAGGAACACATGTTGCAGCATATAAAGTAAAGAAATTTACCGAAAAACCAGATGAACCACTTGCTAAACAGTACATTAAAAGAGGTTATTTATGGAATTCAGGTATGTTTATAGCGAAACCTTCCGTAATTTTGACTAATATTAAAAAATACATGCCAATCCTATTTAAATCCATCACAAAGATTATAGATAGTAAGTATGACCAGCAGGTTGCTTTTAATGAATTTGGGCCATTACCGAAAATTTCCATTGATTATGGAGTGATGGAGAAAACCTCTGACCTAGCTGTTGTAAAAGGGGAATTTTTATGGGATGATATTGGAACTTGGTCGTCTCTTGATCGAATTTTGCCTCGAGATCCAGATGGAAATATTGTTCAGGGAGAGTTTTTGGGCTTAGAAACCCAAAATTCTATTATTTTTGGGGAAAAACCTGTCGTTACATTCGGGGTATCGGATATGGTAATCGTAAATATGAATGATTGCGTTTTTGTGTGTTCTAAAGATCGTGCTGAAGAAATAAAAGCACTTATTACTGAACTTGGCGATCATAGAACATTGAAAAAATTACTCCTTTTTTAAGAGGTTGGAAGACGTCTTAATTCATAATACCGAACGATATACAGTCCAACACCGAAAACTTCTAGGATTAAACCCCATAATGAAAAAGATTCGACAACCATTCGAAATTCTACCTCCAAAATAATTTCTGCAGTGAAATAATAGAAAGGAATAGTCAAGAATAAAATGATTCCCAATATACAAAAGGATAGAGCACCAAATAGGAGTATTTTACTCCTTTTTTCAATCCTTTTCTGATAACATGGCTTACAAATATAACCTGTTACTTCTTGGTCTCCGTATTCATTAGTCTTTGTACCTTTAATCATCTGATCTCTTAGAAAGACCTTTCCACATTCCAGACAAGAAACTTCTCGGGACATATTCATTCAAAAGCTAATTCACTCATAAATTGAAGAAAGTTTTTACTATTCTGTAGGATTGCGTAAATTAAGATTATTTAATAAAAGGGATAATTAAATTGGTTGAATCAATGGAATCCAGCAATTCAAGAACATTGACAAACTTAATTTCTTTCAGATCGTTTGTAATTGGACTAGGTCTTGCAGTTATAGTATATCTAGTAATTACTATCTTAAGTGGATGGGAGGAATTAATTAAAAACATCTTTAGAATCAATCCACTTATTCTTATTCTAGCAATGTTTCTCAGCTTTGTTAACTATATCTTTAGGTTTCTAAAGTGGGAATTATTCACAAGAAGTTTGCAACTTAAAATCCCACTTAAAATGAATTTTCAGATATTCATTGCAGGGCTTAGCCTTGCGATAACCCCTGGAAAGGTTGGAGAAGCAATACGTGCATTTTTACTAAAAGAAACAAGTGAAGTCGGTCTTTCAAAGGGATTAGCGTCAACATTTTCAGAAAGATTGATTGATTTACTTGCAGTTGTATTATTGGCTTTATTCGGGGTATTGGTTCTCGGTTCAAACAATTCAATGGATTATTTCCTAATTTTGGTAATAATTCTTATTGGGATTGTTTTTGGAGTTCTAATTTTCTTGTTTGATCCCTTATACAACTTTTTTAGAAGAATTTTTTTCCTGAAACCATTTGTAAAAATAGGATCAAAAGTTGATAATTTTCGATCTGATGTTGTTGTCACTTTTCGATTTTCAATCTTTTTAGGGGCGTTAATTCTCGGTACTATTGGTTGGGCTTGCGAAGGTCTAGGATTCTACATTATAGCCCATAATTTGGGAATAACAATATCTTTGGAAGCAGCGATTTTTATTTACACAATTTCTTCATTATTGGGGGCCATTTCTTTCTTACCAGGAGGTTTAGGGGTAGTAGAAGGGAGCATGGAAATTTTTCTAGCAACAATTCTAGCTATCAACATCGCACTTGCAGGAGCATTGATTATCCTTATAAGATTGACAACACTTTGGTTTGGTGTTGCACTAGGGACAATTTTTCTCCTTTGGTTAACCAAAACGGTGAAATCTGCAGATACTTCAAAAACTGAATAACTTGATCAGTAGCTTCAGCTAGAAGTGCGTGAAAAATCTCCATCCAAAATATCTACGGACTTCTTCATCCCCAAGACGCCACTTTTTCTTTCTAGCATCAAGATATCCTTTCAGGATAGTTATTGCTCCCTTCTTTGAGAAAATCATCTTTGCCAAAAGAAGTAAAGGATTATACCCAAAATGGTAACTTAGCCTACCATTTCGAAAATGATTTTTCCCTGCAACTCGGGTGGTAGGTCGTTCTTGGTACATAAATACATTTTCAATTTGAGGGCTTTTATAACCTCTTACTTTGGCTTTTGTGTTAATCCAAGTATCCCAATCGACCTCAGGGAAATCCTTTGTGTTAATTTCTTTCAGAAAACTCATTCGAATTACTTTCCCTGATCCTCTTGCATCCTTTCGTCCAACCTTTGCCCCAATATTAATTTCTTCGATATATTCTCTTAATTGAGTTTTAATCTTTATAGCACCAGAGGCACAAGCAATCTCGGGATTTTTTTCTAATTCTTCAACTATTTGTTCATAATATACCTCTGAAACTCGTGTGTCGGCATCCAACATACAAAAATAGTCAAATTTATTTTCTTCTTGAATATGAAGATACGCAGCCTTCCATGTTCTCCCCACAGTATCAAGATTGGGTTTATTTTTAAGACTTAACTTGATCAATTCTATATTAAGATTTGGATAAGCGTTTGATAATCTTAATATTTCTTGACTCACCCTTTCATCTGGAGATCCATCATCAACAATGATGATTTTCCTTGGTTTTAATGTTTGTCTTTTTAATGATTGTATACATTCCTCTAACATTACGTATTCATTGTATATCTTTATTATAACACACAGTTCAGCCATTTGACTCAAGGCTCAAATTTTATTTTTGCTTAAATTATTTTAGGGTTGGAGTTGTAAAAGGAATCTTAAATAGCATTCTTAATCATGGAAGATCAATTAAACTTGAGAAAGAATCAAAAGTTAAATCTTCAGCAATTAACTTCTGTAAAATTATCCTATCATAGAACGAAATATAACAGAATAGGTTAATCAAATGCAAATCAGAGTGAACTTCGCAACCCAAAATATTTACTGCTATATATTATGAGGTTAGTGACAATTTGGATTATTCTAAAGAAGTACTTGTTGTTATACCTGCTAGGAATGAAGAAAAAACTATTACATCAACATTAAATGCTTTGGATTTCCAAACAATTCCTCCAAAAAAGGTTATCATAGTTGATGACGGATCAAAAGATAATACTGTCGAAATATTAAAAAATTATAAGTCTAGGAATTATGAACTGATTATAAAGACCCGTCCAGAAAGAAAAAGCGGGAAAAGCGTTGTTGGTACTCCTTTATTAGCTGAAACGTTTAATAAAGGCTTTCAAATCTGTTCAACTTTTGAGTATGACTATTTACTCATTCTAGGAGCCGACATTATACTTGAAAAACGCTTTATAGAAAAATTATTGGTTGAATTCAGTAAGGATTCATCTCTAGCAATAGCATCAGGACAGAATATACTTATGGTTACCAATCCTATGCATGCACGAGGAGCTGGACGAATGATAGATTACAGATTTTGGAAATACTATGGCGAGAGATATCCAGTGATCTATGGATGGGAAGACGATTGCCTCAATCAATGTAGGAGAATAGGGTTAAAAGTAAGGCATTTTGCCAAAATACGATATGGTTCTCTAAGGAAAGCTCAAGGGACAATTGATTTTGTTAATTGGGGAAGAGCTGCTCGCGCAATGCGCTATCATCCTGTTATAGCTGGTATGCGTGCTATCAGGTTATCTATTTTACAGCGATATGGCATTAAAGCTTTAGTAAGGTTCATAGCTGGATACTTATGTTCCTCTCCTCCAGAAACATTGACTGACTCACAAAGGAAAAATCGTGAATTTATGAGAAAATTCCAATTAATACAAATTCCAGAAAAAATTATAGCAATTATAGAAAATATGCTTTAATAAGTAATTAATGGTGATATATCTTCTTTCTAGTAATAAAGCTTGTAGTTTTGTTTGAAATAATATCAGGATGAGTAAATTCAATGGAAAAACCACTTACTTCCAGACCATTTTGGGAGAAATTTCTTCTCGATTATGTTCACCAGCCAAAAGAACAAGATAAATTACTCAAAGAAGTAATGGATCAATATAATATTTCCTTAAAGGAGTTTTCGGAACAATCTGACATTCCAGAAGGGACTTTATACAAAATATCATCCTCTAAATTCTTTGATATTCGTGTTTCAACCTTAAATAAGCTTATTAATACTTTGAAAAGATTTGAGACAAAAACACTCGAATTCCCAGCTATCGGAGTTATTACTGCTAGACATGCATTGCAGGAAATCGAATCAGTAATATCAATTGATGAGGGTGCTTTTTCAGTTGCTGAATATCCTGCTGCTACCATTGAGGAAGAAATAATTCAAGGTATTAGCGCGCAAAATGATGGATGTATTGCAATAATTTGTGGACCTATTGCAGCAAATACATTAAGTCGTGTTGTGAGAATTCCCGTCATTGGATTACAGTTTAATCGAGAACAATTGAATAAGGCACTTAAGGAAGCAGTTAAAAAAGTAAAATCATGATAATTTCTCAGATACGATACTTTTTAGTCGTATAAGTCTAATTTTTTTCAAGAAGGTTATCTAATAGGACAGGTTAATGGTTTGGTTTTGCCATATAAGGTTATTCATTACCCACTTATGGTAAAGCTTATTTATGTTCACGGATTAGTTTGATCTGTGATTCATCATGGAACAAAGATTTATCATTGGAGCATTTATCATAGGAATCATTACCATAGCCAATGTCGGGCTATTTGGGTTTATGATTTTTAATCCTCCAAGTGAACCAATTGATATAAATTATGGTGGGCAGTATTACCCCTGCGAGTTCCTTCTTAAAGGAAAACCAGAGTTCTGGGATACATATGATCTCAAAGTAAAACACACTCTTTTCTCATCAGGGACAGAAAATAATGAAGCTTTGCTTTCTGGGGAAATTGAAATAAATGTGGGCTCTGATACGAAAACTATTGAGCTTTTTCATAATGCAGAGGAAAGTGAAACAATAGAACCCCTGATCATTGGTACTGTCCAACGAGGCGATCGTTACTCTACGGTGATCCCCGCTGATTCTTCAATCACATCATGGACTGAATTAACCAAGGCTCAAGGAAAGCTAATAGGATACCGAGAAGGGACAGGTGCTCATACTATTATGCAAATGTATTTTTCTGAAGATCCAGATAATTTAAACCTATCTTTTGATGATTTTGAATGGCAATCCTTGAAAGCCGAAGAAATTTTAGTTGCTTTCCAAGCTGGACAAATAGACGCTTTTACATATTGGGAACCAACTCCAGCGATCGCAGTTGACCAGGGTCTTGGAAAAATTCTAAGATCTTATGGGGATATTGCTTTAGTGCCTGTTTCAATTCATACCACGAAAAGCTTTGCTTATGAACATCCAGCGCAAATTGTTGCTTTTCTCGCGGCACATCTTGATAAAATGGAGATGATTCAAAATCAAAGAACAGAGGCTGCAACAATTGCTGCAGCGAGTTCGGAAGAAGTAGGGAGCGAAGTGTCCGCCTCCGCTTTTGAGGATCTCTATATAAGAATTGATTATAGTATCGATTTCAATGAATCTATTATCGCTGATATTGAGAAGACCGCTGCCTTCTTAAATCAAACTGTTAACTTAGAATATGATACGCGTTTTCTTGAAGCCGCGCATGAGCTTCAAAATCTCACACACACAACAAATATTGAGGATTGGGTTGGCCCAGATGGAATTAAAGATTCGATTCCCTCTAGTGAATCAACATTACAACTAGCAGAGATTCTTGTACAGAAATATGGCCTTAAAAATTCAAATCTGAATCGGGAAGTCCCTCTTTGGAATTCTTTGATTGAAGAATGTTTCATATTTCTAGAGAATTTTATATGCAATCAAAAAAGTGGAATGCGATCTTAATTCCTTTCCTCCCTTTTTCTTTTTTCTGTTTCTTAATTTTGGAGGAAATTTAAAATCAATGTTATAAAATCGATCCATATCAAGAGAGTTCTCACAGGATCAAAAAAAGATGATGGTTCTACAGGGAAAAAATCTTAAACAAATTTTAACAGCAATTACTCCAATACTTCTCTTTCTACTAGCGTGGGAAGCCTTATCTTACGTACATGTATTAGATCCAGCACTTTTTTCTCGTCCCTCAAAGATTCTCTCGACGATTTATACTATGGCTTTTGTAGATATGGTAAAAATTGATATAGATCTTCCATTAGTTACAATTATCACTGGTGATTCTCTATATGTTGGCACATTAATATTGGATATCATTTCAAGTATTAATAGGTTAGTTGTATCATTCGTTCTAGCGTCAATTGTAGGAATTCTAATCGGTTTAATAATGGGTACTAATCCTTTCATCTTTAGATTTCTTAATGTTATTCTCACAACATTCTTGCCAATACCAGGTATTGCGTGGGCCCCCATTTTTTTGGTTTGGTTGGGTTTTGGAGATAGTACTTTAATTGCTGTGGGTTTTATTGCTGCCTTGTTTCCAATAATTCAAAATGTAAGTATATCAACAACATCTGTTGATAAAAAAATGGTTTGGGCCTCAAAGTCGATGGGAGCTAATGATCTTTCATTATTCTTGCATGTACTGTTACCCAACTCCTTCCCGTTCCTTTTTACTGGTTTTAAACTGGGTTTAGCTCGCGCTTGGAGAACAATAATAGCAGTAGAGTTGATATCCAGCGCTTCTGCTGGATTAGGGGTTATGATATTCACAGCAAGAGAATTTTTACAACCCTATAAGATTTATGGGGGGATTTTTGTACTAGCAATACTATATTTTATGATTGAACTTCTTCTCAGATTACTAGAAAAACAAACAATCGAGAAATGGGGAATGACGGATATGGGGGTATTTTATGAGTAAACCTAGTCAAAAAGGGGAAAATAAATGGCAAAAATATAGTATAGTTATTCCATTTCTTATTGGAGCAATTCTTTGGGAGATTCTTGCTTTTTTTACTATTCTGGATCCTATTTTATTTCCTCCTCCAAGTCAATTATTCTTTACATTTTTCAATTTACTGTTAAATAGACGACCCTCATTAATTGATCATATAATTCGGAGTCTTTACCATATTTTCATGGGATATTCTCTTGGGGTTATTATTGGGATATCAATAGGTATTCTAATGGGATTAAATCGTTTTATCTATAATACTTTGAATCCGATCCTAGCTTTACTCATTCCAGTCCCAACATTAGCTTGGGTTCCCCTATTACTAATAATTTTAGGATTAGGCGATATTACTATTATTACTGCAATTTTTCTGGGGTGCTTTTTTCCTATTGTGTATAATACATTAAATGGTATTCGTGGAACAGATAAACAATTGATATGGGCAGCTAGAACCATGGGATCAAATAGAATTGACATTCTCCTTGAGGTATTATTTCCCTCTGCCTTATTGTCTATATTAACTGGCCTTAGATTATCAATTGGATACGCATGGAGAGCTTTAGTAGGGGCAGAAATGCTCGCTGGAATTACAATGGGGATAGGACATATGATTTATGCAGCAAGATGGGGATTTAATTTAGATGTAATGTTTACAGGGCTAATAATAATCTCATTAGGGGGTTTAATTATGGATCGTGTGCTAATTATTCCTTTAGAAAAAGCCACTGTTCTTCGATGGGGTTTATTAGAAGAAAAAGGTGGAAAACAATGAATACGTCAATGTCAAGGCCTAAAATCGAGGCTATTAATTTAGAAAAAAAATTTGGCGATGGAAAAGAGGAAGTATTCGCTTTAGAAGATTTATCATTGTCCATGAAGGCCGGTGAATTTAACGTGGTTGTTGGCCCTAGTGGATGCGGGAAATCCACATTCTTGTACATGTTGGCAGGTTTTGAAAAGCCAACAAAGGGGGAATTGCTGCTTAATGGTGTTCCAATCAATAAACCAGGACCAGACAGAGGAATTGTCTTTCAAGAATATGCATTGTTTCCTTGGCGTACGGTCTTATCCAATGTGACGTTTGGGCTTGAGAGAGCTGGAATTCGACGAAAAGAAGCTGAAAAACAAGCACAACATTATGTTGATCTTGTTGGACTGGCTGGTTTCGAAAATGCCTATCCTCATACACTTTCGGGAGGAATGAAACAACGAGTTGCTATTGCTAGAGCATTAGCCTATCATCCAGAGATCCTATTAATGGATGAGCCCTTTGGATCCCTTGATGCCCAAACACGGAAATTAATGCAGAAAGAATTGACTCGTCTTTGGTTAGAAATTGGGAAAGAAGAAGAAAAGAAAACAGTTGTGTTCGTTACTCACTCTGTTATTGAAGCAACCTTTTTAGCAGATCGAATCTTTGTATTTACCTCACGACCTGGCAAAGTAAAAGGAATAATTGATGTGGATATCCCTCGACCTCGGAGCTTTGATAGTGATGAATATCTACATATTCGAAGTAAGGTTTTAGAATTATTGGAAGAAGAAGTCCAGAAAAGCATTACAAACAATTTCGATATAAAGAAATGAATTCGAATAATCATCTAAAAAAAGGTAGATAAAAGGAGTCATTGAAATTTAAAATTCTTCATTTCTCGTCTAAAGGCATCCCTGATTCCAGAATTGAAAAATATGCGTACATTCAACAAAATCAGGGGCAAGAAGTGTTTTTTTGCGGGAAGTTTTTTCGAGAGAGTAAAAATTTCCCAGAAACAGAGTTATTCGATCAAGAATTCTTAATTAGTTCAAACGATTTAGCCTTAATTGGTATTCACCCATATTTCAAGAAATATAAAGAGGATTTTGAAAAGGTATACTCCACTATCAATCCCGATATTGTCCATGCTCATGATATTGTTCCAGCAAAGGTGTGTTCTGATTTAGGAATCGATTTTATTTATGATGACCACGAATATTGGTCAAAACAAATTTTATTCAGACAAATGGAATCTTTTAAACGTATTATTACTAATCCACTGGTTAAAACAATTTACCCCAAATGGGAAAAACAAATCTTACAAAAAGCGTCAGTAATTCTTACTGTAAGTGATACAATCGCTTCTGAACATTCCTATTATGGTCAACCTACTTTTACAGTTCCTAATTATCCTTCTATTTATGAACTTGAATATCTATCACCACTTCAACAATCAAGAGATGAATTAAGTCTTGTATTGATTGCCAAAGGAAGAGCTTCATACGAACGAGAAGCAGTCAATGATTTATCGGTAAGAATTAAAGCATTAAATTGTCCAACCACAATCATTGGAAAGGCAGATAAAAGTATTAGTAGCTTTGATTACATGGGAGTTAAACCATATTATGAACTCTACCATATCCTTCCTAAACATCATTTAGGGTTTATTGAAACCCCAAAACCCAAGGTGAAGCATGGGTACCTAAAATACATCAGTCCAAATAGAATATTCCAATATGCTCATTGTGGAGTAACTCCAGTTCTTTTGGAGGATATGACGAGTTTAGTTCGCTTATTTGGGGATATGGCGTTAATAATCCCTTCATTTATACAACTAAGTGAATATATAGAGCCACTAAAAGAGAATAAAGAATTTTTAGCAAATCAACCATCCAGAATACAAGATTTTGCCAAACAAAACTTAATATGGGAATCTCTAATACCAATAATTGGTGAAGCATATGATTTGCTTTAAAACTAGAATCTTAATTATGCTTTTTGAATTGAAAATCATTCAAATGAAATCTTTTAATTGAGAATCATTCAAATTATGTTTTCACTAGTACAAATTACATTTTAATAGAAGAAACTGGATTTTTATAAGATTAAAGGGCTAGATATAGCTGTTAAGGTTAATTGAAGATCTTAAATCGCTTATAAAGATTTATGTATGGATTAATTTTATGACTAGTTCCTCTTGTAATAATTTTAAATTCTTCATCGGTGATCAAACCAAACATAGAAGAAAGGAAGACCGTGCTAACCGCTGCGATCAAGGTAATCACACTAAATTCAACTAAATCGATTTTTCCCATCAAAAAGGATAATGATCCAATCCAAACTATCTGAATCAAACCAATTAATATTAATTTAATAACAGTTTTTTGAGAAATTTTCCTTATCTCCTCGGTCCTGTACGCCATTACTAGAAAAGAACAAATTACAGCTAATGTTATTGAAAATGCAACTCCAACAGATTCATAACTTTGAAATCCAAGAAATACAAGTACTACTAAAAACCCAACTTCAAATACAATATCAATAGTAGAAAAACCAAGCATCGTGTAAACATCTCCTCTTGCTCCTTTAAATCGGATGATTAAAGTATTCATTGTAGTGAAAAATAACCCTATTCCAAGAAAAACCATGATTAACATTGAATTTGGGCTTAAATATTGGTCCCCCAAGATAATTTCAATCAGAGGTTCTGGACAAAAGATTAGGAGAGGAATTCCGAAGATTAGAAAGTGCATAAGAATCTTAATAATACCCTCAAAAGCAAATAACTTTCTTTCAGGTCTAATCGTAAGAATTTTAGTCATTAATGGCATAAATGACACTAGTAAGGCCAAAACTGCTTCGGAAGCAATCGCAACTATTCTTTTAAGATAATGGTATAGAGCGAGCTGTTCTTCTCCAAAGAATAAGAGAACAAAATAATCATCAATAAAACCGCGAGAGCTTCTAAATAAATATAAAAAAAATACTGGTAAAGAAAATTGAATAATTTCCCGAGTGGGAAAATCAGGTAAATAATGTTTCGGATTAAGAGAAAGGCCACTTCTCATTAATAACACCCCTATAATCAATAGATCACTAATTAGCCAGCCCCAGTAAATAGCTATAATAGAATGAGATAAGAGATAAAAAAATATGGCAAAAAAGAAGTTTGATATCGATTGAGCTGCAATTATGATAATATTATATTCAATTTTGAGAAATGCGCGATTATGGCCGAGTAAGAGTTGAAAAAAAGATAAGGTGATGCAGATCAATAAGAAGAGAATCCCAGTTTCAGAGAAGAGTGCTTCTCCAATTGATCCCAAATAGAGAAAAGAAAGTATTGGATTGAAAATGAAAGTGATAATGATGCCATAAGAGAGAAATTGATAACTAATATGCCAAGGTTCCTCTTCCGTTGGTAAAGATAACGCTTTTTGATGTAATACATAAGCTATCCAAGGAGTTATAATCCCTGAGAGAAAAGAGGTACCAATAGCAATAGAGGTAACTCTTCCTAATTCAGCTTGAGTTAACAAGCGCGCAATAATGATTAGATAGATTATAGAGGAACCGCGAACTAATATAAGACGAACCCAAGCTAAAATAGTTGAATTAACAAATTTTTTCGATATATTTACTCTCTTTTGGTCCATCGTAGCATTCCTCACCAATGCAAAGAGTTTAGGGGTTATAAAACACTTGATCCATGTACCGTATCATTCTTCTACCGATAGCTATCTTATTCTGGTAAGATTTTATAGACATGGGTGTTTCTTCCCCCAATGCCAATTTAATTGAGAGGTATGGCTGAATTAAATCTGATTGATAAATAAAAGTTGAAACACGAGGATTAATCTCAATCAATAGCGGATCTCCTTCAGGAGGATCAATAAATTGAATATTAGAATTGTAATCTACAGGAATACACTTAATAATCTCTTGAGTTTGCTGAATAGCTTTAGAATGATTCAACAATTCTCCACGAACAATAACTCCCCATCTTGCTTGTTCCACACTCTTAATAGATGTTAATAAAGCTTGACCATTTAACGCTAAACAATCACTAGTTATTTCATTCCCATTAATATACTCCATTAATAGTAAATCAGGAAAATTGGGTTCATTTTCGAAAATTGAGATAAAATCATCTAATGTCAAATAGCGACTATTAGGTTTATAGTCTAGGAGAAGACTTTTTCGATTAATTTTAGCATCAATGATTCTAAAACCGCGACTTCCCTTAGCTACGTGTGGTTTGAAACATATTGGAGATTCGGGGTAACCCAACTTTTCCGCAGAGGTAATAAATTCATCAAGAGATCTAGGCCAGGTATATTTAGGTAGAGGAAGGGAAGTTTGTTTTTTTAGTGTTTCATACATCAAGTATTTGTTATCACTCATCTTTATAGGTTCAGGATTAGCTACAATGACTTTCACTCCCATTTCCTCGAATTCTTCTTTAGCAAAGGCATACTTAAGGACTTGAGTACTCGATTCGGGTAATATTACGTCAATGTTTTCTTTATTACAGACATTTTGAATGAATGGAATATAATTCTCATCAGTAGCAGGAGGAACTTGATGAAAGGAGTCAGAAAAAAACCTCCCAATAGCCTCCCGATCCATATCAGTTCCCACTACTCGGATTTTTCGCTCTTTTATATTCTTAAGGGATTTGATTAGAGTAGATGCTCCTGGGCATCCACAGGCTGTAACTAGAACATTAATATCTTTCATCAGTAAATAAATCCTCTTACTCTTTAACAACGATTTTTATTACTTCAAAAGCTTCTGCATATTCAGTTTTAACTTGTAGACCTCTTGTACGAGCTACTCCCCATTGAAATTCTTCAGAAAAATAACTTCGTCCGCGTTGGGTTTTATAACAATTCAACGCTTTAATTTTTTGTTGCATATTCTCTTTAGAGAGATTAACGAAACAATTGGTTTGAAATATGATGTTATTCCAGGGCATTTCAAATCCCCAAATACTTGCTGTTTTGAATGCTCTCACCGCTTCATTGCAGATAACTTGGTGATCCTGATGTAAATCACGGGTTGAATTAGTAAGCACTAAATCTACATCTTCTGATACAGTGATTTTATATAAATAATCAAGAATTTCTTGCCGCTTCAGGTAAAAGTACCTTCTAGAGAAATTTAAGATATCTAATTGGTCAACGCCCAGAATTGCTGTACTCTCATGAACTTCTTCTTTTAGATGTTCATTGTCACACCAAGAAAATGCAATGAATCGGATGTGACTGCCTTTTTTATGAAATTTATGTATTGTTCCTCCACAACCAAGCTCTCCATCATCAGTATGCGGGCTAAGCACAAGAATATTGTCAAACATTTTTTTAAACGACCTTTTGGTAAGAAAGAATTCATATAAGAAGGAAAAATTGCCTAATTATGCTTAAATTGTATATTCTTTTCTTAGTTTTTAATGAAATTTAACATCTCAGCAAACTCTTCAGAGTTAACTTTATAGAACCATTCATTCAATTGAAGTGATTTAAGAATTTAAAATTGGAATCAAGATTAAACTTAATTCTATATATTGATGGGAAATAGAATGGTTTCTAATGGAATAGAACAGTATACCTTCGATTTCTAATATTGTCCTCTTCCTACACTTTTATAGATAAAACCGTGTTTAATTACAGTTTCAGGCTTAAAAGTAGTTCGACCATCAATGAAAATAGGATCCTTGGCCATTAAGGATTTTATATAGTCTAAATCTTGGTTTTTATAAGATTCATGCGCAGTCATTATGATTAAGGCATCAGCATTTCCTACAACATCTTCTAGATTATTAGAAAAGTCAAATTCCACTTCTTCTGGCCTAACGTACGGGTCATGAATTGCTGTTTGGAACTGTTTCTCTTTTAGGATTTTTATGAGATCTCTTGTGGGGGTATTTCGAGGATCATCAGAGTCTTCGATGAAAGCTACACCTAATACTGCGATTTTAATCTTGGAGGGAATATGTTTTCCAATAGAGTGTAGCTTGTCTTCAAGGAGTTCAACTACATGTTTAGGCATGTCAATGTTTCGATAACGACTGGCTTCAATAACATTCAATGGCACAGGTTTCTTTCCATACTGAACTACTCCATATTTCAGTAACCAAGGATCTTTAGGAAGACAATGACCCCCTACTCCGGCTCCTGGAACATGCATATTCCGATGAGGATTACCTTTTCCTTCGATAAAAGGTAAATTATTAACTAAGGAGCGAACCTCATGAACATCTACCCCAAGAGAATCACAGACTAGTGCAACCTCATTAGCAAAGGCAATGTTGACATCACGGTATGTATTCTCCACTACTTTTGCAAGCTCTGCAGTTAAAGCTGTTGTTTCAATAATCTTGCTTTTGAGAACTTGTTTATACAACCAAGCAGCCTTCTCTGCACTTTTTACATCAATTCCTCCCACTATACGTGGATAATGTAGAATATTATAGATTAAACGGCCAACCATAACACGTTCATATGCAAAAGCCACATAAAAGTCTTTTCCAGCTGTTAAACCTGATTCCTGTTCAAGTATAGGTTTTACAATATAATCAGTTGTGCCAGGAGCACAGGTAGATTCAATGATGACTGTCGTACCAGGTTTAAGATGGGTTCCGACCTCTTTACTCACTCCTCGAAGCGATACGTATTGCGGCACATTATTCTCATCTGTTGGAGTCTGGACATCAATTAGAACATATTCCATCTCAGAAATCATAGAAATATCATCAGTTACGACTAATTGCTTTTTTTCCTT
>RDOB01000010.1 GCA_011364965.1 Candidatus Heimdallarchaeota archaeon | reverse complement strand
CGGGTAAACGTTGGGTTCTTGGTAGAGGTAACCCCATTCAATTAATCGTTTCACTCTGTCCGCAATAGTGGAATTTGCAGTTTTGGTTAGTCTACGTATCTGTTTTACGTTCGCTCCTTTCCCTTCACAAATTTTGATAATGTCAATGTATTTGAGCTGAAGTGATTTTAAAATCACTGGAGGTTTCCGAATCTTGTCTACGGGCTTTCCGATTTCCTTCTTTTTCTCAATTTCCTCTAAGGATTCGGGTGTACTAACAGCGTTGTCTAAGGAAACTTCTTCCGTTTTTTCAACGACGGGTTTTGAGATAATTTTTTGTGATTCAGTGATTTCATAAGTTTGAAATTCGGGAGTAGTATTCGTAGCTTCTTGATATTCTCGGATAGCTTTGTGAGCGATAGTTCCTGCAACTCTCTCCTCAATAGAAAAGTTTCTGAGAATTGCCTCTTTCAATTCATCCGGATTGATAAGTGCTGCAGTATCAAAATATTGAGGAATATGGTTAATTGCGAATGAATAGATTCTATCGAATTCATCGAGAACGATCTGAGCTATTTTCTCAGCTCTTGCCGCTGATATCTTAAAATGAATCTGTAGCTCGTAGCTAAGTTGAGTTTTACGAGAATTGAGATCATGGAGATGAATAAGATATAAACGAGCAAAAGAAAGGATCTCGTTCTTCTTTTTCAGGTTCTTTTCTTTCTCTTCAGCTTCCCTCTCATCTTTGGTTTCCATCAATCGAATAGTGGCTCGGATTTGAGCTTCTGCAGTTTTACGAGGAAAAGAACGCATTCTAGAACTAAGATATGCTAAGAGCTCGTTCACGCATTCATCTACATTCGGAGAATTTGGCGTATATTGAGCATTTACAATCATCTCCGAGAGTTCTCGTGGAGAAGGCATTCCTTCAAGAGTCAGAATGATCCCTCCTGAAATGCCTCGTAATACTGCTTATTAATTTGGGAAAAACTTCTAAGGAGTTTATAAAGAAAAACAGTAAAATAGAAGTATTATGTCAAAGCAGTAACTAATCCCCATCGATATCAAACACAACATTCAAGATTTATTACTTCCAATTGTGTTATAAATGCTAAGTATTATACAATTAATGCCAGAAGAGGATTTCAATGCCTATTTTAAGACAGCAATTTACTGATAAGAGAAATAGCTTTTCTGCAAGCCATTTTCTCCCAGGTTATGGAAAATGTGAGAGGTTACACGGACATAATTATCAAGTTGAGGTGCTTTTAGAGTATCAGTCTCCAGTAGCTACAAATTCTATTGATTTTAAGCTATTAAATCAAATTATTAGAGAAGAGATTTCACCTTTGAATCAAAAAGTTCTATTACCTAAAGACTCAGCTCAAATTCAGATTGCTCCAACTGCTGATGGAAAAAACTGGAAAGTATTATATGGCGAAAAAGAGTATTCATTTCCAAAACAGGATGTTAGTATTTTGGAAGGGCTAGATAAAACCACATCTGAAAATCTGGCTATCTACATGCATAAAAGACTCGTTAATAGATTGAAGCAAGCATTTCCCGAAAAAATTTCGAAAATGACCATTAAAATCTCTGAAACAGAGAATAATCATGCAATCTATACAAATGAAGTAAAATGAGATGGGAAATTAATCCCATCGGCTCCCTGTGAGGGCCAAATACGCAAGTATAAGGATCCCGATGATTAAAAAACCTCCAAGTAAGATAATGATACCGAAGGTGATGACCGTTAGTATTATCGTTATAAGGTCCATTGGTTTCATTCCCCAATTATTATTTTTATTTTTAAGACGACAAAAATCCTTACGATATAACATTTCACTTAGCTTACTTAAAAAACTTACTAGAGAAATTTTTGACAAAAAGCTCAATTAAAGCAATCGCATCACATGGATTTTTTCTACATTATGTTATATTAACAAAATTCTGAAAGGTAAATATAACTTTCCATTGCGGTAGGTGTTGCATTAAGAATTTTAAGAGAATTTCTAAGTCTGAACTTAAAGCTTTATTTATATTTCATGTAACAGAGTCTTCATAGCGTTCGACTTCTGAAATGATATATTCTCGTAGTTTTGTCTTATCACCAATCGCTATAATATCAGGAGAGTTAATTTCGTCTTCAAATTTGGTTGGTTGTATCCTAACAACCCAGTGGAAGTATGGATTTTCATTTATCAATCCTGGTTTTTCTAATACTGATTTATTGGTCTCTATCAATATGGCAGTTAATGGAAGGCGTTGCGGCCCAATAAATTTATTTGTTTCTACGGTTCCAAAAGCTTTACCTTGTGGATATTCCTTTCCAGATGCACGTGTGCGGATATGAAGGATTGGCCCTTGTTGTTGGCCAAAATCATCATAACCTACTTCAAAATACTTGTTTTGAACTGGTTTAAACCATATATGACCAGGATCTTGGGTGTAATAATATCGATCTAAAGGAAAATGGTATTTGGTTGTCTTCGTTGTTATTTCTAACTGCTTTATTACCAAAGAATTCCACCGGCTTGTCCTTGTGATTTTCTAACTGCTTTTACTTTTCTTAAGACCTTCCCTCTAAATCATTAAGCACTCCTTTAATAAGCTGTTCGATTTGCTGGGATTCATTAAGTTCGGTATTATAAACATCAACTTGAATAAAACCCTTAACATGCCATGTTAATCGAAAATCTTCGGATCTGAAAACTCGTAGATAAGGGGTTTTGGCAAGAATTTGATACTTTTGTGCCACTAAAGTCTCTTCAATGTTCTTAATTCTTGGGAGTCGTGCTTTTTCGAGTATTATGTACCACCGTTGAGGATTATCTGCACACTGATTAATATCCCATTTAAAATGAGTCAATATTATTCCCTTTAGATTAAATCTGTTAACTGAGCTAAAGAGTACTAATTCATTTTTATTTTCACTTTTTCATTTTTTGAATAGAAAACTAGTAAATTTTAATTCATAATCTCTAAATTAGTGTTAAATATGGAGAAAGCAGTTTGTTTGATCTCTGGTGGAATTGATAGTCCCGTAGCAGCTCAGATTGCAGTTTTTAACGGCTTTATTCCATATTTTCTTCATTATCATAATTTTCCCTTCCATTCATTGGGTACTCTTGAAAAAGTTGTAAAAATCACGAATACTTTTTCTAGAAACAATTCGGACTATTCCGTCACCTTAGCAATCATTAAACACGGAAAAAGCCAAGAAAAAATTCTAAATAATTTAAAAGGTAGAGATATCAGGCAAACTTGCCTTTTTTGTAGGCTTCAGATGTTTGTGAAAGCCCAGAAATATGCCCATCAAATTGGAGCAAAAGTAATTATTACAGGGGAGATATTAGGAGAACAGGCAAGCCAAACATTAACTAATCTTTCCATTGTGAACTCAAAAGTGAATATATTGACTTTACGTCCTTTGCTTGGATATAATAAAGACGAAGTAACAAATTTATCCAAAAAATGGGGTTTTTATGATCTTTCAATCCTCCCTGGGGGATGCTGCAATATTAATCCCAAGTATCCAGAAACGAATGGGAATCTGGAGTTGATTAGGGAACTTTACAATAGAATGGCATCTGAACTAGCTGAAGCAGAAAATATAGAACAGCAAAGTATGGAAATATTTTCATTACCCATAGATGTAAAGGATGTATTAGAAAGGATTGAAATTTAGATTTTAAACTGGTTCAATTTTTATCATAATGTACATATCAAAATCTATAAGAACCTTCATATAACCAAAGAGCTTTTTATCAAGATTTTTTGACCCTGTATCAACAAATAAACGTTTTTTGGGGAGATTTTGAATTTTTGACTGCGTAGCGACAATTTCAATATTATTTATACCTATATCTTTAATTATTTTAGCGCTAAGTTGTTGGTTACCTCTCCCAAAAATAAAGCCTTGCCCTCCAATGGGAGTAACAATGATTTTTACTGAATCATATTTATATTTCTTCAATGCGAGTAAAATGTCATTTTCTGAGACATCTTTTGCTATAATCATGTTATTTAGTATAAGATCAATACCTAGGAGTGTTTTTTGATCATAAACATTGTCTCCAAATGCTTTTGCTAGCATTTTCAGCGTTGAACCCGCGCCAAGTATATATAACCTGTCTTGAGAAATTGTTTTCTTGAAAGATTGCATAATCGCCTCCATGTTTTCTGATATCAAATCTTGGTGCGTACTAACTGATTTACTTACCTGCATAAATCTTAGGTTGCTCGGTACAAGGCCTATACCATATATTTTCGTATTTATTCTATTATCACGAAAAGCACTTTCATCTAAATCAATT
Organism: Candidatus Heimdallarchaeota archaeon; assembly: GCA_011364965.1. Classification (GTDB taxonomy): domain Archaea; phylum Asgardarchaeota; class Heimdallarchaeia; order Hodarchaeales; family Hodarchaeaceae; genus Hodarchaeum. Next base: position 55,361 of record RDOB01000010.1, on the reverse strand, counting down.
ATCTCTGTTGTGACAAACTGAATTCTATCTCTGATAAATTGACGAATTAGCTGGACTCCTTTATCAATTCCTTGTACAAATACTCCTGAATGCATTTTCACACCCGAAGGAATTCCAAGAACAGGAAAATTATCCCCTACAGCATCAATGATATCTCTTGCAGTTCCATCTCCTCCTACGAAGATAATTAAATCAACTCTGTACCGTTTTAAGACTTTAGCAGCATTAATTGTATCTATTCTGCTTGTACTAATTGGAATCGATAATTGGTTAATAACTTTCCATCTAAAGTTGCCTGAAATGGTTTTTAGGGTGTTCTCACCCATAATCCCTTCTGGAACTAAAAACTCTAATTCGTTGATTTCTGGGAATTTTACGAGTTCCTGAATCAATCTTTTAGTACGACTTGGTGCAATGGGAACTGCTCCTCTTTTGATAGCCTCTTCTTGTATATCAATCCCATCGGTTCCTTTTAAACCAACCTTTCCTCCCATACCAGCAATGGGATTGATGATTAAGCCAATAGATTTCATAATAATCCATTTGTTTGAAATTGCTTCAAAAAACCTTGAATGCTACTAAAGTAATGCTTGTAAAAAAACCTTTGAGATCTTCTAAAAAAATTCCCATTGGTTAAAATGAACGTTCTAATAACCGGAGCTACAGGTTTTATCGGAAAATCTTTTGTAAAGCACTTAATTCAACAAAATCTTGGTTACAAGCTGTATTGCACATATCGTGTAACCTCAATGACTCAAGAACTAGAAGAACTAAATGTTGAGCTAATCGAATTTGATTTAACGAACCAATCAACTTTCGTTACTGCAGTAACAGGAATGGATACAGTGGTTCATTTTGCTGCCAATTTTAATTTTCGTGCTTCATGGGAATCGCTCTATATTCAGAATGTGGAATCAACAATCGCTCTCGCAGAGGCATGTATGAAATCTGGGGTAAAGCACTTCATCTATTGTTCTTCCTCGGAAGCACTCGGACAAGTAATAGATGGAACGGAAGAATCGGAATATAATCCCGATGAAGCGTATGGAAGAAGCAAAATGGAGGCAGAAAAGGCATTACTTAAACTGAAAAGGGAGAAAAATTTCCCTGTAACGATTGTTCGACCAACTGGGGTTTATGGACCTGGTGATAATTATGTATTCAGGGAGATTATTGAATCTTTAGATCGTACAATTTTAAATAAAATTATACCAATTTCATCAAAAACTGACGTTCATTTTACTTATATAGACGACATTGTTGATGGATTTTTTAAGGTATTAACTAATCCAGACCAATCTATCGGGGAGATATTTATTCTTGCTTCTGACGAACCTCAAACATATCGAGAAATCTTTCTGACAATTACTAAAAAGCTAGGAAGAAGAAATCCGATTTTCATCTCATTTATACCTATATTTCTTCTCCAATTAATTTGGCCAATATTTTGGCGTTTTTATGTATTTCGAGGTTTTGGATATCCATATGTTCCAAACGCGATAAAAAAAATAACTACAAATAGAAATTATCTAAATACTAAAGCAAAAGCAGTTTTGGGATTTAAGCCAAAAGAAAACTTTGAAATTGGAGTTGAAAAGACTGTGGAATGGATGAGAGGACAGAATTTGATTAAGACAAAAAGAAAATCATGAGGCATGGCGTGTAAAATCCTTGAAATTTTGGTTTTTCTTATACCACCAAAGTTCAATTTAAAAATGCTCTTAAATTTTTATTTTTTATTATCTTAAATACCCACATCAAAATTACCTATTCGTCTAGTGAGTAAATATGACCCTAATTAATGCAATACATTATACAATTCACCTAGAACCAAATTTAACATCATTTAAGTTTGATGGAAGAGCTGAAATTCAGATTGAAAGCGAGAGTCCTATCTCTGAAATCAAATTAAATGCTCATAAACTTGCAATCTGGAGTTGTTCGATTGAAGATTCAAGTAAATATACCGAAGTATCATTTTCTGTATGTCCCAAAGAGCAGGAGATCACTATAACTTTACCAGATGAAAGAAAAGGGCAGATTAAGCTTAAGATTGAGTATATTGGAGAGATCAATAGTGGTCTAGTTGGCTTCTATCGCAGTAAATATCAAATTGAAAATCAAACGAGATATGTTGCTGTAACGCAATTCGAAGAGACCTATGCAAGACAAGCTTTCCCCTGTTTTGATCATCCTTCCAAGAAAGCTACTTTTGATATTGAATTTGTTATAGACAAAGACCTAACTGCGATTGCAAATACTTTGCTAAAGGAAGAAAAGGAATTAGAAGGTGATAAAAAATTAGTTATTTTCGAAACCACACCCAAAATGTCAACCTATCTTCTATTCTTTGGCATTGGCGAATGGGAATATATTGAGGATAAACATGATAACCGTGTTTACCGTTTAGCTACTACTCCCGGGAAAACACAATATGGACAGTTTGGTTTGGACTTCAGTAAAAAAGCTGTGATATTTGGCGAGACTTACACTGGAATTAAATATCCAATAGGCAAAATGGATCAAATTGCTGTGAGCGATTTTGCATTTGGAGCTATGGAGAACTATGGAGCGGTTACCTATCGAGAGAATCTATTATTGGTTTATCCAGGGATCACTTCATCAGCTGGAATTGAAGGAATTGCTGAAATCATCTCTCACGAAATTGCTCATATGTGGTTTGGCAATTTAGTTAGTCCCCTTGATTGGAAATACATTTGGCTTAATGAAAGTTTTGCTACATTATTTGGGTATGCGATTGCAGATCATTATCATCCTGAATGGAATATCTGGGATCAATTCTTGGGTGGAGAAGTCGTGGGTGCGTTTGAACGTGATTCACTAATTGAAACTTTTCCGATTGAGCTGACTGGAGAAGGTGAAGCCATCAAAATCACTGCTGCTACAGCTCCAATTATATATAACAAAGGAGCTGCAATCCTTCAGATGGTACGTGGATATTTAGGTGAAGATGCCTTTAAGAAAGGTATTAATCACTTTTTGAATAAATATGCTTTCGCATGTGCCACTTCAGATAATTGCTGGGAAGCTTTTGAAGAAGCAACGAATGAACCATTCAAAGCCTTAATGACTAGCTGGGTGCATCAGGCGGGTTATCCATTCATTGAAGCTACGCGGAATGGGGATGAGTTAATATTAACTCAACAACGTTTTACCTATAATCCCTTTCAAAGTGACCAAACTTGGCTTATCCCCGTAACGATTAGTTTTTTCGATATTGAAAATCAGGTGACTCAAGAAAAAATTCTATTTAAAGATAAAACAATTAAAATATCGGTACCTTCTAATACTGTCTGCTTTAAACTGAATATAGATCAAACTGGGTTTTACCGTGTAAAATATGATGATGAAAATCTCAAATGTCTAGGTGAACTTGCTCAGAAGAAAATTCTTTCCGCAAAGGATAGGTATGGTCTTTTGACTGACTTTTATGCTTTTGTTCGTAGAGGAGATTGTCCAATTGGAGCCTATATCTATTTCCTTGATTACTTCAAATCTGAAACTGAATATTTACCTCTAGTTGAGATAGCTGGGGCTCTCTCTCATGCTTATGACATTATCGAATCGAAACGTGAAGTAATAAGTGTAAAGGGTTTTGAACTTTTATCAGGACAGCTCCAGGAAATTGGGTATGAACCAAAGGAAAATGAAATTCATACTACTTCTTTACTGAGATCAGCATTAATGTGGCCCCTACACAAATTTAGTGATGAAAATCTAGATACGTTTGGATTGAAGATGTTTCAGTCCCTTAAAGAGGAAAAAGAAGTCCATCCCGATATTCTTTCTATTGTAATGAGACTTGGAGCTTCCCTTGACAATTCTTCATATAATTGGTTTATTAATCGGTTTGAATCCCCCAAAACCGAAGAGCAGGATAGAATCAACATTTTAGGAGCACTTGGAAGTTTTAATGACAAAGAATTATTGAAGAAAATGCTTTCCTATGTCATTGAGCACGTTCCTGAAAAGAATAAATTTATTCCAATTATATATGCTTCTCGTAATCTAGCAATTGTTGAAGACCTATGGCCATGGTTCTTTGAAAATCGAGAAAAACTAGAAAAAATGCATTTCACACTGTATGAAAGAATTATCACAAGTGTAATTTATCTCTCAGGACTTGAACGGGAAGTAGAAGTGAAGAAATTCTTTGAGGAGTACATGGAGAAAAATACTCAAGTCAAGGATACCATCAAAATGGCTCTTGAACGGCTTGAGATAAATTCACGATTAAGAAAAAGCTAACTTCACTCCTCTATTATTTTTTCTCCCTCCTTTATCAATTCTGCGTTTTTAAAAAGAATTAACGATTGAATGGTAGATACTATATCTTGATCAACACAAATTTATTAACTGAAACACTGAGGGTCTATTCATTCAATAAAAAATTAAATTTTTCACTGATTATCCTCCTCCAATTCCTTTGAATAGGTGTAAAAAATGGAAGAAAAGCCAATACAGTCACATATCCGATTATCAGAAGTCAATAAGAAATGTTTCTTATGTGGAAATCCCGATCGTGTCGTAAAAATAGCAAATTATCTTACAGATGCAGAAAAAGTTGCTGAAAACCGAGGATTAATTACCTATAACGGTTATACTCCAGATAAGCAAGTTCCAGTATCCATAATAACTACAGGAATGGGTTGTCCCTCAACTGGAATAGTACTTGAAGAAGTATACCAAGCAGGTGGAAAAATTTTAATTCGGATTGGGTCTTGTGGAGCGCTACAATCTGGGATAAAAGTTGGGGATGTTATAATACCATATGCTGCAATAAGAGATGAAAGGACTTCTTTAAGTTTAGCTCCAATTGAATTTCCTGCAGCAGCTAGCCCCGAAATATTCTTAGCATTATGTAAATCAGCTGATTCTCAAGGATTCACATACTACCCTGGAATTGTCTGGACTTCAGATGTATTTTATAATCCAGATCCTAATTACTACAAAATCTGGGCAAATGCGGGCGCAAATTCTGTAGAGATGGAATCTTCTCTTCTATTCACTTTTGGAACAGTAAAAAGACTAAAAGTTGGAACAATTCTTGTTGTTGACGGAAATTTAGCTGATGGGTCTCAAAACATCGGAGATCGAGTCAAAGAAAATAAAATTTTGTTTGACAATGGGACCGATAGCATGATCAAATGTGCTATACATACGATTGAGAATTTCTAAGTTGAAAAGGGTTTATTTATCTCTTCATTAAGTACATAAACTGATTTCAGCGTACTTAAGAATCTCAGAAAATTTTGAAACCAAAATTAACAATCAATTCCTTTAGATGTCAAATGTAGTTCTTTTTGAATCTTTTGGAGTAATATTTCATTTGAATTCTCAGAATCTGATTCAAAGTAAACTTTAATTTTGGGCTCTGTACCTGAAAATCGAATGAGGAGGTTTGAATTATCTTTGAAATAGAGCTTCAATCCATCAAAAAAGACCACTTTGGATATTTTTTTACTCCAATGTTCAGTTAGACTCTGAATTTGCCCTTCAATTCGTGCTTTTTCTTCAATAGGGAATTTAAATGCTTTTCGCATTATTTTTCTCATCTTATATTTCTTCATAACCTTTGAAATCGGTTCATTCCGGCAATATTCAATTAGTTTCAGTACTGGATAGAAACCATCAATCCATTTACCAAGTTCGGGGAAAAGGAGTTTATTTGGTTCCGCTAGAAATAGAACATTATCATCATGTACGAAATCGCGATTTCTCCCTATTTCACTTGTGATAACTTTTGCACCTTTTTCCCTTGCAATATCAAAAGCTTGTTTGGAACAGTCACTAGTTAAGATTATTTTCCTTTTATTAGGATTTGTATAATTTAAATGATCAATAAAGAAATTTATAACTGCTGTTGAATCAATAAAATCCCCATGCTCATCAATAATAGCAAAGCGATCGCCATCGCCATCATGAGCTATACCAATTACATTTTCACTGTCCATCTCCTTCACATGTCGTTTCAATACTTCAAGATTTTGGGAAGTAGGCTCGCTAGGCCTTCCGGGGAAGTTAAAATCGAGCGTTTCATTTAAAAGAATAACTTGATCATCTGATGTACAAATTCTCCGAATAGCATATGGAGATACAAGGTTGGGAACATTATTTGCACAATCTAGAATAACATTTCCTTTATAGGAATGAACAGCAACTTTCGACAATAAATAGTCAATATAACGTTCAATTGGAAATTTATTTGACTGATATTTTATTTCTTGTGAGTCCAGCCAATTAGCAGTAAGATAAACCGATTCATTCTGAAATTTTTGCAGCTCCATTTCTACCTTGTTTTCAAAATCTGAACTACATTCTGCTCCTTTAAGAAAAAATTTGAACCCATTGTTTGAAGGCGGATTATGAGAAGCAGTTATCATTACGCCTAATACGTCTTGAATTGCAGAGAGATAAGAGAGCACTGGAGTAGGACATAATCCGATGGAGTTTACAGGACCTGATCTAGTAGTATATCCAGCCACGAAGGCTGATACCAATATTTGAGAAGTAGAACGAATATCAGAACCAATATAAACAGCTTTTGGATTGTCAAACATCTTGCTAAATGCTAATCCTAATTTTAGACTAAATTCTGGTGAAATAATGTCAAAAGAACCCCGAATTCCAGAGCTACCAAACCATTTTTCCTTATTATGCATTGATATACCACGTTAAGTTATTCTGAATGGATATCTTTATTCAATACCTCAGATACCTCTCCTGCTATTGAAATCTCAAAAATTGTTTTAATTCTTATTCCAGTTTCTTGAAAGACCCTCTCTACTCCGTTGTATTCTACTTTTTCTCCTAAGACTATAATATCTTGAATGATTGCCCCTAGTTTTCTTAGAGCTTTAATCATGCCAATCATTGTACCACCTGTACTAATAATGTCGTCAATTATACACACACGGTCCTTTGATTCGATCCCACAAATATAAAGCTCCCCCTGGGATAAATATTCACAAGTGAAGATAGAACTTATTTGATTAGCCAGAGTATTCGGATACCATCTTGCCATACCAAATGGAAGTTTAGTAAGTAAAGACACCGCAGCAACCAAAATTCCTCCCTTATCTTCCTCTGTTAATAATTTATCATATTCAGTAATATTCATGTGTCTAACAAAAGCTTCAGCGGCTGACATTAATAGGTTTGAGGAAGTCGCTGGAACCTGTTCAGTTAATGGATTTAGAATGAATTTATATTTGTTAATGGTATACAGAGGTTTTCCATCAAGAGCTTCCACTAGAATTTCATTATATTTCATATAAAAATCCCATATATTTTGATTCATTTGGTTTTTTTCAAATTAATATAATGCTAGATAGCAAGACAAACAGTAAAATGACAAATAGTAGGCCATTAAAGCCCGAGTTAACAAGTATGAATCCTCCGATTGCCGTACCTATGATAGTACCCAGACCAATGAAGGCCATTCGCAAAGACATAGCTTTCGCAACGTTGTCATTTCCAACTAAATGTATGATCCAACTCATTGGAGTTGAGGTTATTGATATTGCAGCAAAAAGAGAGATAAGTATTAATATAGTAATTATCCAACATATTAAATCATTTTTAGCAAATCCTTCAATCAATAAACTCACAAAATTCAACTCAAAGACTAGAAATAGAACAATAACTAATGCTCCAGTTCCTAAAAAGCCAATAATCAATACAGGTTTAATACCCCAACTATCAGAGATCCGTCCCCAAGTAATTAAACCTCCTAAAATAGCTAATGAGACTCCGATTACCAAGAAAATTCCATTAAATGGCGGAATTATAATGGAGTCTGGAATTTCCTCTATTATTCGTTCTAGAATCGGTATAAGGAAAGTTCCAAATGATATTATGACAGAAAAGGCAATCCAATGAATTGATATTTGAATTATGGATTTAGAAAAAAAGAAATTATCGTTGATTATATTCTGAATTCCATTTTTAATCGAATTAAATGTTTCAGATAAAGTAAAGGGAGAATATTCACCATCATCTTTAATGAATATTACAGGAAGCACTGATATTACTAAAAGTACTGCAAATACCATAAAAGATAATTCTTTAATAGAAGCCCAAAGATAAAACGCTGCTAGTGTTGCTCCAATTCCTCCAATCCCAATAATTATATTGATATAAGCCATTGATTCTCCTATTCTTTCTTTTGGAGTTTTTTGTACCCATATTGCTACTATAGAACCTATTCGAAGTGAAACTCCGATCCCAAGTAAAGCATTCATAAAAAAGAGAGTTAGGGGGTGAGGGGAGAGAACAAATCCAGTAAAACTTATGGCAGAAATTAGATTTGAGCTCATTAAGAGTGATTTTCTTCCATGTTTGTCACTTAGAGTACCACAAAGCGGACCTAAAAAAAACCAGAAAACAAAGAAGATCGATAAGATCAACCCACTTAATATGCTATAATTCTCTAAATAACCTAATTCATCTAAATAGGCTGCTAGAAGAATCTGCTGAGCTGTAAAGGTACCTGTAGCAATTATCTGGTAGAAAGCTATGGATAATAGAACAGGTTTTATATATAAATCTAAAAAAATTGATTTTAGAGAAGAGGAGGATGTACCCATTATTTTTCACATCTTAGATCTCGAAAAAATCAGGTGCTTTTGATAATATATCTGCTTGGGTTTCTTTAATTGCTATGGTGTCTTCTATCCCTAATACTTTCTGATTTTCAACGTAGAATTTGGGTTCACATGCAATTACATTCCCTTTCTCGAGAATTGGACCCTTCGCATAAATAACAGGGAGTTCATCTAATTCAAGGCCTACTCCATGTCCAAGAAAAACTGAATGGTCATTTCTCGATCCCATAAACTGATCAAGTATTTCTAATTCCTCTGCTAGTTTAAATACTTCTATATATAGTTCTCCTGCGTTTTTTCCAGGTTTTAAGTTCTTTACTATGAATTTTTTGATTTCTTGAAGAGAATGTATTTGATTCATTGTGATCTCATCAAATTTTCCGCAAATAAAACTCCGTGTTGTATCAGAAATGTACCCTTGATAGTTACCACAGGTATCTACAAAAAAAGGTCTAGTTCCTAATTTTTGAGATGATGGACCATAGGGGTATTTTGTTGATAAGCCATAACCAGAAATTGGAGTAAAACGGATATTAAGAACTGATGAATAGCTAGAGATAACATAGGAATAATTTAACAACGCTGAATTAAAAGATCTAGTTGTTATAAATCCATTGTGTCCATTTTTCAATAACCAACTATCCAAGTTTGCTGCAAGTTCAATTTCTCTAGTCTCAGGTTTAGCAATCTCACAACAATATTCAAAGGAGTCATCAACTAGCTTTGCTGCAGTTTCTAATAGCTTAATTTCAAATTCGCTTTTCTTTGATCTAATCTCACGGAATAATTGGCTTCCATCAATTATTTCATAATTCTTTAAAACAATTCGATTCACTAGGGAAAAAGGAAGGATATCTGCTTCAATGGCTAGCTTTGAAGTTTTAAAATCCTCCAGAATATCGAATAAATCTGAAAATTTAACAAGGAGTCGAATATCTTCAATCATAGAGATTTCTTTTCCCAAATTTAGGTTCCTTTTAATGAAATGAGTAGGATTACCCTCTGCTGGGATATAGAGAATTCCATCTGTTCCAAAGCCTGAATAATAATACAATTCTGGGGTAGACAATAGGAGGGCGCCATCAATTTGTCTTGATTGAAGATTTGATTGTAGTTCCTGAAGACGTTGTTTGATTTCTGATTGAGGAAAGATCTGAGAAGTCATTATCATTTAAAAAACCTGAAAAGAGAGGGGATTCATACAATTTACAATTGATAATAGAGTAATTTGTACAGGATTAATGTATTTTGATTATCAAACGGTTAATAGAAGAAAGCGTGGAACTTAGAAGGAATCCAATTCCTCTAAGGCTTGTCGAACTCGTGCGTCAAGGTCTTCTTCTTTTGTTATTCCCTCGCCAAGACCTTGAATACTTCGCAGCATCTCTTCTTCTGTAGTTGTTAATTCCATTAGCTTCTGTTGGTATAACTTTTTGTACTTCTCTCCCATTTTAAAATCACCTGCTTTGTAGTTAGCTTCCGATATAATGTACAAAGCAGTTGTGAACGCATTTGCATTTTCTAAAATTTCATCGATAGACAAAGCTTGGGTAGCATGGGTAATTGCTTCTATAAAGTTCTGGTTATCGGTTTCGATCCATGCTTTATTCATATATGCCTCAACTAGGCCCCTATTATAATTAATTTTGAGAGCTAAAGTTCGAGCAAAATTAAACGACTTCTGAAACCTCTCTGGGTCATTATTTTGATAATGAAGCAGAATTAATTGGTTATGCACATCCACTAGGTCTTCAACAGCGTTATTTTTTACTCCCATCTCATGAGCTTTGTTCAATAATTCAATAGCTTTTTTATATTCTCTTTGTTGTTTTAGGGCTTTTGCTTTTAGAATATATTCTTCCAGTTCCTTCACTTGTACCCATACACCTTCAGTTGTACCCACTCTGTTTTTTTTGTCAGAAATTAGCAAATGAAGATATCAGAATAGGATGAATCGGGTAATAATTGTACTTTACCTATTTAACTATTGCTCATTGACTAAAGCTATATAACGCACAGATAGGGGGTTTTTATTTCGTTATTTCTTGTTTATTATGCAAAAATTATCAGTCTTACATCGAGCTTAAGATTCTTAAATTGATAATCCCTTTGGCAAAGACTTGTCCATTATAGAGAAATTGTTGAAACCCATAGCTTTCCATTGAATATCTAAGTTCCCGAACAGTATTCTGAATAATCTTTCTTGGTCTGAGATAGAATCTTTTGTACGCTGATTTTGTTAAGTCTTTCATCTCTTCTCTTGACATCCCAGATAATTCCATAATGGGATTGAATAGATTATATTTACTATAATCGTGTTCTATAATTTTGTTTTGCTCAATCATTTTGCGATAAAAATCAGTTCCAGGATATGGGGTTGCAAGTGTGAATAATGCCAAAGAAGGGTTTAATCGATGGATCACCCAATTAATAGTACTCTCCATGGTTTGTTTTGTTTCTCCTGGAAATCCAAAGGATAATGATGCAAGTGAATCCATCCGAGCTTTTTTTATGTTGTCGAAATAATGCTCAATTTGGATCATAGTAGTGTCTTTATGAATATTATCGAGTATTTGTTGGTTACCAGACTCCACACCTATAAAAACTAGTCGACAGCCCGCTTGCCTCATTAAATTCAGTGATTCGAGGTCTCCTGAATCTGCACGTGTTGTAGCACCCCAATAAATATCTTTAATTTTCGATAGCTCACGTGATAGTAGCTTTACACGTTTTTTTGAGATAAAAAAGAGATCATCTACAAATGCTGTAGCTTTCAGATTCATCTCTTCCCTAAGAAATCGGATCTCCTCTGCTATCTTTTCTGGAGACCTAGGGCGCCACTTCTGTCCATAAAAAGCTGACACACTGCAAAAATCACACCCGTAGGGGCATCCTCTACTCGTGATGATAGAGGTTGCTGGGAATGCGGAACCAAATATCTTGTACTTATCCATGGGTAAAAGATGACGAGCTGGAAGCGGTAAACTATCAAGATCTCTGATAAGCGGAGCATTTGGGTTATGAATTATGTCACCATTAATTTTATATGATATTCCGTTTACTTTCTCCCAATTTTTTCCTTTTTCATACAGATTCAAAAATTCTAATATCGAATATTCTGCTTCTCCCCTGAATACAATATCCACGTTTCCATTAGAAAGTTCTAGCGATTCATCAGGCATAGCTGTAGGATGATATCCTCCTAAAGCAACAATTGGTACTTTTTCTTCTTTAGCAATTCTGGCTGCTCTCAAACTAGCAAAAAAATTCGGTGTTAACGATTGGATCCCTAAAAAGTCTGGTTGATATCGTTTAATATAACTTCTATATTCATCTTCACTAAAATTGAGCGCGTGACAATCCAATATTTTTATTTTAGAGAAACCATGCTCTTCTAAAACTGCAGCAATATAGGCAAGCCCTAACGGAGGAGCGGTAAAATTGAGAAACCCTAATTGATATTTTGTAGATGCATTTCCCTCTTCTTCTTCAGTTGGGGGAATTACAAATAGAGATTTTACCATAATATCATTCTAAAAATAATCAGTCATATTAAAAATAATATCGTATACAATGTTTACTGAGTAGCAAATCACTATTGTTACTACTAAATAACTACATTATCTACATATTAGTTAAAGCTGATGAGAAAAAATATTAATATCAGCCTTTTTTGCGAGGGTTGTCTAATATTAATTATTGTAAAATGATGTGTAAGTGATCTATTTTACCAGATACTTTCATTAAACTTATTTGTTGGGATATTAATATGTATGATGTTGAGATTACTCATTTGGGGATCTTTCTAGTCGCAGGGTTAGCAAGTCCAATCGCAATCAAAGTTATTCAGTATATAATGGCTCCAAATATCCCACGCTTGAAACGTGCCTCGACCACTTATGAGTGTGGAGAAAAACCGATCGGGGATGCTCAAGTCAAGTTTAATGTTCAATTCTTCACATTTGCAATTGTTTTCGTAGTTTTCGACATTCTATCAATATTATTTTTACTCTGGGCTTATGCTTTTCGAGTATTTGATCCAGTTTATACAACGATGATTGTGATGGGCGGCTTTGCTGGTTTTCTCTTTACTGGATTATTTTTCTGGATAAAAAAAGGAACAATGTCGTGGGTGTGAAGAATGGCGTCATTAGAAGATTTAAATGCTCTTGGCAAGCTAGAAATTTATGAACCAATGCCCAATGTGGTTTTAGCAACAAGTAGGAACTTTGTTGCAACAATGATCAATTGGTTAAGAAATTGGGCTCAAAGATGTAGTATATATCCTGTGTTTTTAGGAATGAAATGCTGCGCGATAGAAATGGCAGCAACAATGGCCTCCAGATACGATACAGAACGAATTGGAATTCTTGCTCGTGCTAGCCCTCGACATTGTGATGTCCTTTGGATTAATGGCCCTGTATCCGTAAAATTTGCTTCTCGCTTAAGAGATGTCTATGATCAAATGCCTGCGCCTAAGTGGGTTTTTGCAACAGGAGAGTGTGCGATCAGTGGTGGACCATTTTGGCAAGCCCCTACGATACTTGAAGGAACAGATCAAGTGATTCCAGTAGATATATATGTTCCAGGGTGTCCTCCCCGTCCTGAAGCGATGTGGGCTGGAATTCATCGTTTACAGGAAAAAATCAAGGCCGATAAAATTTATGTGCCTGAACCTCTTCGGTCTGAAGAGCGAGAATTTTACAACCGAGAGACTCCAGTATTCGATTATAGAATACGGATGAAAAGCTTACCTCAGGAGGAGAAAAAATGACTTCTGCTCAGTTTCATTTATTAGAAATTAAGAAACACTTTGGTAATAAACTCCACGAATCATCAATTTATGGTACTAATCGAATTAAAGTACATGTAAGCCCTCACGATTTGCTTGAAATTGTGCAGTACATTCGTGATAAGTTAGTATTTCCTTCTTGTGAGGCAATTTCTGGATTAGATTGGGAAACGCATTTTGAAGTCATTTATTTCTTTGATCGATGGGATGGAGACTCCACATTAATCCAAGTTCACGTTAAGTTAGAAGATAGAGATAATCCAAGCATTCCCTCCATAATTAATCTATATACTTCAGCTGATTGGCATGAAAGGGAGATTTATGATTTATTTGGCATTAAGATTGAAAACCATCCTAATCTAAAACGACTACTTCTCCCTGAAGAATGGGATGAAATGGATCACAAGCATATCTCAGAACTGTATCCCATGCGTAGAGCGTATAAATTACCCGATAAACCCTATTCATATAACTCTACCAAAAAATAGGAGAATTCACGAAATGAGTGAACAAATGTATATTCATATGGGCCCACAACATCCAGTTAACCATGGTTTATGGACATTGAAGGTTCGAACAGCCGGAGAGAAGGTAATTGATTCAGAAATAATGATTGGTTACATTTTCCGAATGATCGAAAAAATGGCTGAATCTCGACCTTATGATGTTTTTCAACCTTTAGCAGATCGTCTTTGTTATGTGTCCGCAATGTCTTGGGAAGGAACGTACATAATGGCAATTGAGAAATTATTAGATTTAGAGGTAAGTAAGCGGGTCCAGTATATGCGTGTTATTCTTTTGGAGCTTCAAAGGATTGCATCCCATTTCACATGGCTTTCTGCATATGCAGGGGATTTGGGAGTTTTAACTATGCTTGTAATTCCTTATCGTGAGAGAGAGTATGTTCTTGATATACTAGAACACGTAACTGGGTCGAGAATGATGTACAATTTTTTCCGACCAGGCGGATTAAAGCATGATTTTCCCAAAGGATTTTTAGAAGATGCGCGTAGATTAACATATTATTTAGATAAAAAAATTCATGAGTATAAAGATATGTGTGATGATTCCAAAGTATTTATGATGCGTAGTAAAAAAGTAGGAATTTTAAGTAAAGCAAATGCATTTGATTTGGGAACTACGGGGCCAGTTCTTCGAGCTTCTGGAGTGCAAGGAGATCTTCGTAAAATTGAACCATATCTTGTATACGATGAACTTGATTTCAAGATTCCAGTACAGAAAGCTGGAGATTGTTATGCTCGTTTCCAGATTCGAATGGAGGAAATGCAACAATCAACGCAGATTATTCGTCAAGCTTTAGATCAAATACCTAAAGAGGGTGAGATCAGTAAGAAGGCTCCAAGAAAATTACCCAAAGGAGAAATCTATTTCAGAACAGAGGATCCTCGAGGTGAAGCAGGGTATTACATTGTAGGAAATGATGATAGAATCCCATATCGGATAAAGATAAGGTCCCCTGCTTATAATAATCTCTATGCATCAGCTCATTTATTGAAAGGGGCCAAAGTAGCTGATATTCCTCCAATAGTCGCGAGTATGGATTTATGCATGGGAGAAATTGACAGGTAGGTGAAACCAATGGGTTATGGAATATATGATGGTCTGGTTGACTTTTTATTACAATTAGTGGCAGGGATTCTTACTCCTCTTATTAAAACAATTGGTGGAGTACTAGGACTTATTGGATTGGCAGAACCTGAACAGTTCCTTCATTTTGAGGTCGAATTTCAACCCTCTATTCGCTCTACACTTATAGATACATTAGAAATGACTACCATTCTCATTTTCCTCATAGTGAATACTATAATGTTGATTTGGTTTGAGAGGAAGCTAGTAGCACGAATGATGGCTAGACGTGGACCGACATTTATCGATTTTAATTATGGACACTTCTTTGGCAGAACTTGGAAGTTTGGATTGTTACAAAATATAGCTGAATTCTTGAAATTCTTTTCAAAGGAAGATATAGTTCCTGAAAAAGCTGATAAGTTTCCGTTTAACATTGGTTACTTCGCGTTTGTTGTTGCTCCCCCATTCATTTTAGGAGGTTTACTCCCCTTAGGGGGAAGTGCTGTAGTAGCAGATCCCGCTGTTGGATTTTTGTTAATATTTGCACTGTTCTCCCTATATCCAGTTGGAGTTCTTATAACTGGATGGTCATCGAATAATAAATATTCATTAATTGGAGCATTTAGGTCTGCAGCACAATTGATATCATATGAGATTCCTTTAATCTTTTCTGTTGGCGCTGTGGTCATAGTAACAAATTCCTTCTCATTAGTTGACATAGCAGCTCAGCAAACATTAACCCCTTTCCATCTTCCATTCGCTATATTGATGCCAATTGGATTTATTGTATTTATGGTTGCGCTAGCAGCTGAAACTGAAAGAATTCCATTTGATATTCCTGAAGCTGAAGCTGAATTAGTCATGGGATGGCGTACTGAGCTTACAGGTTTTCGATACATGATGTCAATGGCTACAGAATATTTCATATTGTTGATCGGAGCTTTTATTGGTGTTTCAATATTCTGGGCTGGATCTTACCTACCTTTCATCCCGAGAGAATGGATTGATAATTTACCTCTATTACCGAACATTATTTTCATAGTAAAACTATGGTTGTTTATATTTCTCTTCATATGGGTACGAGGAGCATTACCAAGAGTTCGGGTAGACCAATTGTTAAACATTGGTTGGAAGAGGCTCATTCCACTTGCTGTTTTGAACATTATTGTCGTTGTAATTCTATTTATTTCAAATCCTTCCTTATTTGGGGTGTATTAAAATGGTACGTATAATTCCGAGTTTTTTAATAACAAGGCCATTAACCTTTGTAGGAAAGCTCCTACTCAAAAAACCAATTACGATGCCTGATGGAGATCGTAGAAACAGAAACACTGTCTATTTTCCTGAAGAATTGGCAAAAAAAGGGCAAACTATCTTAGATCGTGACTTAACCTTCTCTGATGTTTTTGAAAATACTCCCCATATATCTCCTAATGCTCGTGGATTGATAGCACTTAATGCTTTGAATTGTGTGGGATGTAAAGCTTGTGCACGGATTTGTCCCAATAAGTGCATTGAAATGAAGATTGTTGAACCAGCTCCTCCCCATTGGAAGAAAGATAGACCATTAGAGCACCCAGAGATTTTTATTGGAAGGTGCTTGTATTGCGGTTTTTGTGTTGAGGCGTGCAATTTTGATGCTCTTCATCATACTCCTGGATTTGATGCTGCTACTTCACTAAAGGAAAATCTCCATTTTTCTTATCGTGATCTCTATAAAGTGTACCAATTATATTATCCAGAAGAATATCAGAAGCAATGGAAAGAGTATGAGAAGAAATATGGAAAAATTGATGAGGAACCACTTCCTAAAGTGGAAAAGACTGAGGAGCAGACGGAGGACTAGATTATGGCTTATCTTTTTCCCCCAATATTATTTGAGACTTTAGAATTTTTAGTTTTCTTAATCTTGAGTATTTATACTGTGGTGTCAGCATATCTCGCTGTTTCAGTAAAAAGTGTGTATCATGCTGTTTTATGGTTAATCTTTTGTTTGCTGGGAATAGCAATGATTTTCCTCCTATATGCAGAGTCTGCATTATTATTAGTGGTTCAATTGATTGTTTACGCTGGTGGTATCACGGTTTTAATGCTATTTGCAATTTCTTTATCAGGTAAAGACTCGATGTTTGAAAAACCAACAAAATATAAACTACTGGATTGGCGTTTAAGTTTTGCAGGTGCATTTATCCTATTTTTCATTGCTGTTTACATCATTTTACAGGTAAGTGCCACTTTTTGGATTGGCCAAACAGAATCTATACGACCAATTGACCCTGCTTTACTTATTGAATCTTTATCCATCCAATTATTTACTGTTCATGGTGGAACGATCCTCATACTCGGTATTTTGCTATTAGCGACCATGCTTGGAGCAGTATACTTGGTAAAAAAGGAGGTTGAAGATCTATGAATATTGCACCTTGGATATTTATAGTTCTCGCCCTATTATTATTTCTTGTAGGTTTTGCTGGATTTATTAAATCCCAATCAGCAATACGAATGTTGATTGCAATAGAAATCATGCTAAATTCAGCAAACATTAATTTTGCTATATTTGCCTTGTACAATGACACTAGTTTTGTTACAGGACATGTAGCAGTGATTATCAGTATTGCCATAGCTGCTGCAGAGGCTGCAGTCGGGCTTGGGATTATTTTAGCTATAAATCGAATGCACGGAACAGTTGAAGCAACTGATTTCGTTGAATTACGAGGTTGAAAAAGGAGAGTATTATATAGTGTTAATATTTAGTGATCTTGCGTTTTTAATTCCCCTTATTCCCATTCTAGCTGCATTTTTTACTATCTTTTTTGGTAAATATATCGATAAGAAAGCACACAGTAATTTAATTGCATTGGTTTCATTAGGAGTAAGTTTTATTTTAACATTAATTGTATCAGGCGAGTTATTACTCCATCTATTCCTAGGAAATCCTGTTGAAGATGTAACATACAAGAATGCCTTTGAATGGCTTTCAGTTGGCAATATTGAAATTGAAATTGGTATCCTTGTCGATCCCCTCTCCTCTTTAGTTAGTTTAATGGTTGCTCTTGTAGCTTTCCTTGTTGTTATTTATAGTAGAAGCTACATGGCTCATGAGGGTTCAGTTCGTTATTATGCTGAAATAAACATGTTTGCTGCAGCAATGCTTGGATTGTGCTTTTCTCCTAATATGGTTCAATTATTTCTCTTCTGGGAAATCATGGGAGTCTGTTCCTATTTACTCATCGGATATTTTTATGATAAAGAAACTGTTCCTGAAGGACAACCCCATCCTGCGTCCGCTGCTAAAAAGGCGTTTCTCACCACGAAGGTGGGAGATGTATTCCTTTTTGTAGGAATTATTCTATTATACTTAGAAGCTCATACATTTGATTTCTTGGAAATTCGACACCTATTGGAAGAGGGGTTATTGCATATAGATCCAATGTTATTTGTACTCATAGCTGTTTTGATCTTTGGAGGGGCGGTGGGAAAATCAGCTCAATTTCCTTTACATGTTTGGCTCCCCGATGCTATGGCAGGTCCAACAACCGTGAGCTGCTTAATCCATTCTGCTACTATGGTTAAAGCTGGTATTTTTCTAATTGCAAGAAGTTATTTTATATTTGAACATGCAAATGAAGTAGGAAATGGGAATGCGTTATTGATTATAGCACTAATTGGAGGCTTTACTGCAATTTTATCAGGAACAATTGCCTTGGTACAAACTGATATTAAGGGTATATTGGCATATTCTACTATTAGTCAGTTGGGTTATATGACTGTCGGTTTGGGAGTGGGAGGAATGGCAGTAGCTGTATTCCATATAATCAATCATGGAATTTTTAAAGCTCTACTTTTCTTATCTGCTGGTTCGGTGATTCACGGATCTGGGACTCAAGATATAAGGGAAATGGGTGGATTAAAACAAAAAATGCCAGATACATGGAAAGTTATGTTGATTGGTTCATTATCTTTAGCGGGATTAGGGAATGGCTTTTTCAGTAAAGATGCAATTATTTTACATGCACTCGAACGAGGATTGCATTCTGGTTTTTCACTTCTTCACGATCAACTTATCTTGCTTGTTTGGTTGTCAACTGTAATTACTGCTTTTTTAACTGCATTTTATATCTTTAGACTATGGTTTTTAGTATTTTTAGGAAGTAATCGATTGCAAGGTCATCATATTCATGAATCTGATCGTTGGATGACTATCCCTCTATGGGTTTTAGCAATTCTTTCTCTAATTTTGACAGCTTACTTCACAATTGGAATATTTATACCAGATTTATCATTTGAGCATCTATTGGTTGGATGGCTTGAACCTGGGGTTCATGCATTGCCCTTCAACTGGATGGTAGGTTTAACATCAATTTTACTTGCTATTTTAGGAATAGGATTAGCTTATATGCTTTATTATCCACGCTCGAATGCTATTGCAATCTTTCATAAAGGAGACCCTTCATTTAAATTTGAGGTGAAAAACCCAGACATCATCACTAATTCACAAAGAGTTTTTCGATCCATTATACGATCTATTAAGATTTCTCCTTTAGGACGGGGTTTACAACGAATTTTAGAGAAAGGATACTATATCGATGATTTATATCTCAAATTTGTCTATGCTGTGGACTCTGGCTACTGTGCTGGTATGTTTTGGATTGAAAGAAATATTTTTGACCAAGCAGTACGAACTGTAGGTCTAATTGGATATGAGCTCTGTGGAGTTTCAAAATGGTGGGATGAACAAGTTATTGATAGAATTGTACAACTTACAGCCAGAGCTTCAGTCGCATTATGTGGGCTCGCGAAACAAACTGACGAACGAATAATAGATCATGGAATTATTCGAAGAACTGCTCGTAATGTGATGAAATCTGGAACGTATTTAAGAAGAATTCAGACTGGGGTAGTTGAGAATTATGCTTTATACACTCTCGTGGGAGCAATTTCAATAATATTAGTAATGATCATCATTGCAGGGGTATCTCCCCTCTAATAAAAAAAGAAGGTTGAAGACACATGGTAACACTATTTAGTTTCGGTGACCTAGAAATAGGAATCCTAACTCTAATCTTTCTGTTGCCTATTTTGGCAGCATTTCCAACATGGTTAGTGGGTAGAATACGGAATGAGTTTTCTAAATATTTTGCCTTAATTATAAGCGGCCTAGTTATGATTCTCGCGGTCTTTGCATGGTTAATGTTTGAAAATAGTTCCTTTCTTCCCGCAAGCTTACATGCAGATAGAACCACGCTAGCCTCTGGCGGATTTACACTTGTAGAAGAAATAGTTTGGATTGATGCTGTAGGAATGAATTATTCCCTTGGCATTGATGGGCTAAGTCTTCCATTAGTGTTATTGGCTGGTTTCATCTTCCTAGTAGCTGTCTTGGCATCGTTCAAAGACATAGAAAATCGACAACCAGCATATTATGCTATGCTCATGCTTTTAGAAACCGGAGTAATCGGGACTTTTGTTGCAACAGATTTCATCATCTTCTATATTGCTTGGGAACTTGTCTTAGTACCAATGTTTTTCCTTATAGGGATCTGGGGTGGTGAAAAACGCGAGTATGCGGCCATTTATTTCTTTATTTATACACATGTTGCATCTCTAGTAATGTTACTAGGAATTATCGGTATATGGCTAGAGTCAGCTAATATCCGAGGAACATTAGGCGGTAGCTTTTCATTTAATATTTTAAGCCAATTAGATTTTGGAACTGGTCCCTTTATCCTCTTAGTTTTCCTTGCATTGCTATTTGGATTTATTGTGAAAGTACCCAGTGTTCCTTTCCATACTTGGTTACCATTAGCGCATGTTGAAGCCCCAACACCTGGTTCAATGATACTTGCGGGGCTTTTACTGAAAATGGGTGGTTATGGACTACTTCGAGTAAGTGGTTGGTTGCTTCCTGAAGCAATGGCTGAATTTGCATGGTTAATAGCTATAATTGGGCTTATTTCCCTCTTGTATGGTTCATGGGTTGCACTTCGTCAAGTTGACATGAAATCTCTTGTTGCATATTCCTCTGTTGGCCACATGGGCATTGTTTTACTCGGTGTTGCCACACAAACTCCTGAAGGATTCGCTGGTGCAATGTATATGCAGATTGCACATGGTATTATTTCTCCATTAATGTTCTTTTTAGCCGGGACGATTGGCCATTCTGCACATACTCGTGATATTCCCAAATTGAAGGGTTTCGCGAAGAAGATGCCATTGACTGCAGGTGTATTAGTATTCGGATCTTTTGCAAGTGCTGGATTACCTGGTTTAGCTGGATTTTGGTCTGAGCTTTTGGCCTTTGTAGCATTATTTAATTGGGAAGGTCAAGTAATTCCAGGTCTTAATATAGGAGTGACTGGCCTTTTTCTTGCAATGATTGGTGTACTAGGAATTATTTTCACTGCAGCTTATTATCTATGGATGCTACAACGAACTGTATTTGGAGATGTTAATCCTGAATTAGAACATGCTCACGATATAAGCCATTTATCACAATATCTTACAATTGCATTTTTGTGCTTTTTCGTGTTATTATTGGGAATTTTTCCTTCTCTCTTATTAGATTTAATGACAACAGCAACAAATTTCTTTGGAACACAATTTATCTAGATATATAGCAGGTGAGACAAAATGAGTGATATCGCGACAATTCTCATGCCATTTTTGGTGATCTTTGGAACAATTGGGTTATGTTTGGTAATCGAAGCTATTGGAAGAGGAAAGTGGTTACTTGGTATTATTACAATACTTGGTAGTCTTCTGGCTTTATTTAGCATAACAACAAGCATCGGATCTGATATCATTCACTTATTTGGAAATCCTTCTGATATTACAGACGTTACAGCAGCATCTGGTTTATTAGTAATAGATGATTTCTATAAATTCTTTGCCATGATCTTTATTTTGGTACTACTATTCGTAGCTGCTTCCAGCATTGATTATATGGGTTCAGAGAAAACATTGGGAGTATATTATGCCCTTCTCATGTTTTCTACAATAGGAATGATGCTCGTAGCTGCATCAAATGATTTACTAACCCTCTTTATATCATGGGAATTGGGAAGCCTTCCTGCATATGCGTTAGCTGCTTATCAAAAATCTAGGCCTGAAACAAGTGAAAGTGCATTGAAATTCTTCTTAATTGGTGCTATGTCTTCAGCCTTCATATTATTTGGAATTTCATTGATTTATGGAATAGTTGGAACAACAAGTTTTGAAGCAGTAATAACTGAATTTGCTTTAACTACCAATTATACTCCACTGCATCTTCTTGCACTTATGTTTCTACTAGTTGGGTTTGGTTACAAAATTGCAGCCGTACCATTCCATGCATGGGCTGTGGATGTATATCAAGGAACTCCAACGACAATAACTACTTTTTTAGCTGCAGGATCAAAAGCTATGGGATTTGCAGCTGTTTTTCGTTTAATTGTTGGTAGCTTAATCGAACTAGATGCCATTTGGGGTATTCTATTTGCGCTTCTTGCTGTCTTGACGATGACTCTAGGGAATGTTGTTGCTCTTGTTCAAGAAAACATCAAAAGAATGCTCGCATATTCAAGTATTGCTCATGCTGGTTATCTTCTCATTGCTTTAGCTGCTGTAGCTGGCACCCCAAGTCCATCCTTTGATTTTAATTTGAGTTTCACTGCTCAGGAATTTGCTGTAGCATCTGCAGAATTACATGTATTAACTCATGCATTAATGAAAATTGTGGCGTTTACAGTTGTAATAGTGGTTGCATATTCTTTCAAGTCTGAGAGAATATCGGATTATGCTGGGTTGAGAAAAAAGCATCCCTGGCTAGCGTTTGGAATGTCAATAGCCCTCTTGAGCTTGATGGGAGTCCCACCATTAGCAGGTTTTGTTTCAAAACTTCTCCTGTTTTTTGCTGCAATATATGCAGATTTAATCTGGTTAGCTGTTATTGGAATTATTAACAGTGCCATTTCGATATTTTATTATATCAGGGTCATAAAGCTCATGATTATAGATAAACCGATTGAAGAAGAAGCAGTTTCAGCGGTTCCAGTGGATCGTGTCACACCATTTAGTATACCACTGTCTTATCAGGTAGTAATAGCAGGTGCTGTACTTCTGATAATTGTGATCGGGATCTTCCCGACCCCCTTTATTGATTTTGCGTTGAATTCAGCTAAACATTTATTCGGATCTTAGTATAAAGTGGTACTATCCTTTGTATGTTGATGTTCTAATTATAGGATTAGGGCCTGCAGGAGCAACAGTCTTTTCTGAATTGACAAAGCGCGTTGGATCCGAATTCTTGATCTTAGCTATCGATCATAAATCAAGACCAGGTTTTCCTGTTCAATGTGGGGAGTTTATACCTTCTCCAGAGGAAATGAAACGATTAATACCTAAAGTACCCGAAGTGGACAAGATCTTTACCTTTAAGGAGGATTATGTAAGTACACATACAAATCGAATTTCTTTTTTCTCTCCCGAGGGAAAAATAATTACAACTCCTTTTGATGGATACACAATTAATAGAGGAGACTGGAATGCAGATTTAATCAAACAAGGGGTTGATAAAGGAGGAAAAGTCTGGTCTTCAGCCTGTGCAATTAATATGAATGGCCACATTGTTCATGTTTCAAAAGAAGGAAAGGAACTGATTGATATTCACCCTAAAATAATAATTGGTTGTGATGGAGTAAATTCTAGAGTTGCTTCGTGGACTGGGTTGGCGGAAAAAAGATCTTCTGACAACTATGCCATTGTTAAACAGCATTTTATGACTAATATTGATTCAGAAAACTACGACTCAACAAACATTCAAATGTACTTCGGGGAAAAATATGCGCCAGGCGCTTATTCATGGATTATTCCTAAAAGCGAGACTACAGCTAATGTTGGAGCTGGAATCAGATTACCTATGCTTAAAGGAAAGATGAATGTTTCCATAGCATTGAAGAATGTGATTGAAAACCATCCTATCACGAGTACGTTTCTAAAAAATGCAACTATTAAACATACTATTGCAGGCGCAGTCCCTGTAGGAGTACCTTTTGAAAAGACCGTTAATGAAGAAAAGCAAACAATACTAATAGGAGATGCAGCGTGTCAAGTAGTATCAAGTGTGGGAGGTGGTATTCCTCCTTCAATGGTAGCTGGTAGAATAGCTGCAGATGTTATATCTAAGAAGTTGAGAGATAACTCCTCCTTGTCAATCTACGAAGATCTCTGGAAAAAGCAGTTATTAGAGATGCTTACAAAATCATATAAAGTGAGAAACTTCTTTGATCAAATTGCTTCAGGAAAAGATAGTCGTCTTCAATGGTATATGAATCGCTTACGTCCATCAGATATTGATTCCATAGTGCATTGTAACGTTCCTTGGAAACTGAATCTAGCAATACCATTTTTAAAAATTCTTGATATAATCATTCGGTAGATAGAAAAAACCTTCAGATCCACCTAGTGTATCCTGGCATTGAACAGCATTTTGGTAAGGGTTCAGTGTGACAATTTTCCCCATTTACTGCACAGATTAAACTTGGAATTCCGTTCACCTCTCCTACGACCATATCTTGACCACAATGTTTAGGAATCGGTTTAACGACCTTTCCACAACCCTGACAACGGTATGATGGCAATTTTTTGGACTCCTGTTAGAAAATATTAAGAAGCAAGATTGAGAATTCAACTGGATTTTAACTTTTTATTATTAACCTTAAACGAAAAGAATGCTATGACTATTCCTACAAGACTACAAACGATTCCTAAAATGTAAATCGTTTCTCTATTTGAGGTTACTTCTAGCTTTAATTGAACAACAGCAGATTGGATCGTTCCATTAAGCAATAAGCTAGAATTCCAATCTTCAACTATTCCTACAATTGCATAAGATCCTCTTGGAAGCATTGAGTATAGATTTTTCACATTTTGAAGAGAATGATTATTTTCTAACGAAGTATTTACCACTTTGTTTCTACTAATCACATATGCTGATTCAAAGCTAACAATATTTTCACTCGTATTTGGTGGATAATTTTTGAATATAGACGAGATCTCCGCAACAAATTCATTGTAGTTATCCTTATTTGTTAAAATTAGGCTGGTATTAAAAAAAGGACTCTGTTCTGTTATTAATGATGCGTGAACCGTTTCAAGAGCATTTGGTTGAAGTAGATAGTTCGTTGTCTCGTATGTTATTGCTACAAGTGGCGAGAATTTTTCTTCCGAAACTTGAAAGGTTGTCGTTATTGAATCCGTTGTTCTTATGCTTGGTCCGATCATTGGGCCCATAAGTAAACCATTAATGATTAATATAAAGCCCAATCCAAATATAATGCCATCTGGCCGATTTAAATTAATTTTGGTACTCAATCTTTTATAATTCAACTCTGGGATCATCGGATGTGCTACTATGAAAAGAAAGATTACGAATAAAAGAAAATGAATGAAATAATTGTCAATCAATAACGAAACTGGTTCAGTTCCATATATTTCCACTCTTTTTTCGACTGATAAATTGATGAAATAAGTCGTGATCCCTCTAAGATATGAAATACTAGATATGTCAAATCCAATCCCTGAGAACCCTATGGGTAGAAAAAACCAAGGAATCATTTTAATTAAAATTAAAAAATTCATTTGATATAAGCGATCCGATAATGGGTAAAAAATTGCCAGGGGATATTCCAGATCTAAAAATATATGAACAATCCAAAGGAGGCCACAAAATAAGATGATTTTTCCCCAATACAACCTTTCAGATGAAAAATCTTTTGATTTTTGGCTATTTGCTCCTTCAGCATCAATATTACCATATTTAAAGTAAATATAAATCATAGTTCCACCAATGATTAATAAAAGTGGCGAGAACAGAGAGTGAGAAATTCCTCTATGTATTCCTAAGAATATATCGAAGTCTGGGAGAATAGAAAAGAAAATAATCAACCAAAAGAAACTTTTATTTTCTTTAAAATATTCTTTGTCTTTTGGTGAGAGAATAATCCATAAAAGTAAGCCCTCTAAGCTAATATGAGTAGGAAATAACGTCATTTTTTATTCCTCTAAAAAATTATTATCAATATATTTAGAAATATCGCTACCACTACAGTAAAGGTTCCAAATCCTATACAAAATTTATCATATGGGAGTGACTTTAGCTTAAGTAATCCTTCCATAGTTAGTACCCCAACAATAGCAGTCAGCAAAATCGTGAAAATTAGCAATTCATATGGATATGTAATCGCGCCGATCAATAATGAGTTTGATTGCAATGTAAATCCAGTTAAAAGAAATTCTAGACCAGTAGCTCCAAGTACAGCAGGAACCGAAATTATGAAACTAGTTTTAAGAGCATCTTTCTGAATTAATCCAAAAAATAAAAGTGTCGTGATGGTCATTCCACTACGACTTATACCAGGCAATGCAGAAAATCCTTGTGCTAATCCAACAAAAAAGCCAATTTGGATAAGTTCATCTTGAGTTAATAAATTGATTTCTCGAGATCCTTGCTTTGGTTGCTTGGATAAAATAAACCCAGTAAAGATAAGAAACAAGCCAATTAAAACCGTGAATAGAAAAGAGGTATCAATCGGGAGCAAAGCGGTCCATTCCTCCCAAAAATCCTTAAGAAAGAACACAATTGGGACAGCAGATATCGCAGTTCCAAATGTTGCTACAATAGTAAATCTTGTCATATTGTTCCTTAGATCCAACATATCAATGAAATCTGCTCTGAAAACCCATATAACTGAAATCATGGTTCCTAGATGTAATAATATTGCAAGTGTGATAGCTTCAAGTTCTGACATTCCGATTACATTTATAAAAAATAAAGAAAGTTGACCTTCTGATGAAATTGGTAGCCATTCAATAATACCTTGAAGAATGGAAAAGATTATTGTTTGAAAGACATCTACCATATTGAGTTCGTCTCCAAAGGAATTTTGTAATCCAGAATAATATTATTGTTGTTTTGATAGTGAGTCAAAACAAAAGGTTTCAATTGTGAATTTAATGAAATTTAAATGAAAATACAAGAAATAACCTAGAAGAGTTATTAGAATTATTTTATTCACGCTTTTCTATTTTATTCACATAATCGAAAAATTTAAAAGCAATGAGAATTAATGTAATGATTGAAAATACCACTCAAAGGTGATTAATATGAACGATAAAAGACGATTTATAGACGATATTTGGGGTTTCAACTTTGATAACTTCTTTAGATCCTTTGAAGAAGAATTTAATCAGCTAAGAGGATCTAATTCCTCGAAATATGTAGAGGGTGAACCCATAACCTATGGATACTCAGTGAAAATTGGTCCTGAGACCAATTATCAACCAGAAGTACGTCAATGGGGAAATATCAATGATTTTCGTTCTCAAAAAGGACTTCCACCAGTGGAGAATCCCTTCATGAATTTTTCAACTCCTCAATTAGAATCTAGGGAATTCCAACAAGATAATACTGTGGATTTCATTAATGAGGAAGAAAATCTTTCAATCATTGTCGAACTTCCTGGTTTTACTAAGCAGGATCTCAATATCGAGGTTACTGAAGACGGAACACAAATTCATTTAACAGGAAAAGCTGATCGTGGAAAAGAGCTGAACAAATCCATTAATCTCCCTTCAAGGATTATTCCAAAAAGCACCAAAAGCTCAATTAAGAATGGTGTACTAGAAATCCGTGCGAAGAAAGAAACAGAAAAAAAGACCAAAAAATTCAAAGTAGACATTGAATAAGGGGAGAAATGAATAGCTTTAATCTTCCTCCCCTTTCAACAATTTTTTATGAAATAAATAAGTTACTCGTATGAGAAGTATTAAATCAAAACATGATTACACCTGAAGTGAGGAGTTAGAATGAGTACTGAACAAACGGAGAAAGAAACAATCCCCGATTATCTTTCCTATAGATCTCAGCTCGAAGAAACAGTACTTTCAGAATTTTCAACTCGAGAGAAATCCTATGCCTTTCGTTTTAATGGACTGAGGCGAGTGTTAAAAGATGTTCATCAACAAAAGCTTACTCGTGCCTTGGAACGACTCCAAGAGGATCAGCTTATTGAACGACATCAAGACGGGGGTTATACACTAGATTCTAATTATTATGATTATCTAAAAGATTATTATGAAAAACAAAAAGCTTTTTCTCGTCGATCTGTTTCAGATAGTATTCATACTCAACAGAATTTTATTGCTACACGAAAAGAAAACGATTTACCAGTACAGCAGCTAACTGAAAAACTAGCGGGAAAATACTTTAGCTACTATCGATTTATTGGTCATTATTATTCAAATGGAGAAGGACGATTAGAATGGATACATGCAGAAGATGGATCTCGTATATTAATTTCAGCAATCTCATCTGATCAAATTCTTGTATCTTCTAGAAATGTATCGCAAAACGCGATAAGAAAATTTTTACATATCATTCAACACATATTAATCGAGTATAATATCTACTTGGCCTTTACTGAGGAAACAGGACCAGAAGCTAACTAAGATATTGATAATAATTGCCCTCCCTCTCCTTTTTCAGTTTTTTTTTTAAATCTTGATTTATTTTCAGTATTACATGTCCATTCTTTCTTACTATTATGAGGTAAGATGGGTTAAGATTATTTTCCAAATCTTTATAAGTTCAAATATGTAACCTTGGAAATGAGGTTAAACTCATGAGGAATTACGTTCTCAGTAGATGAATTTCCTTATTTTACTCAAAGAGGACGTTTTCTCACTGTTTTAGCCAGTCTTATTCTTAAATTTTGTATTGCTAGAGGAAAGTTTCAAGATTTCCCGAAGCAGATATCAATTGATCGAAAAAACAATTTAATAGTGGTGAATCCCGCTGAGTGAGCAACAACAATCAATGGAAGACTTTTTTACGGTTTTAAGATCCATAGAACGGAAATGGCAAAATAAATGGGAAGAAAAAGATATTTTTAAGGGAATAGTAGATCCTGCAAGACCAAAATATTTCGTCACAATTCCCTATCCTTATGCAAGCGGTGCACTTCATGTTGGCCACGCCCGAACCTATACTTTAGGTGATGTTTTTACCCGTTTTAAAAGACAACAAGGTTATAATACATTATGGCCAATGGCATTCCATATCACTGGCACTCCTGTTCTCTCCGTCTCTGCTAAGATAAGAGAAGGTAACAAGAAAACTATTGATATTTATAAAGATTATGTGAGTATTTATGAGACAAATCCCAAGAAAATTAACGAAATCATCAAATCCTTTGTTGAACCCATCAATGTGGCAATGTATTTTGCGAATAATATGATTAGCGATTTTCGTGCCATGGGTTATAGTTTAGATGTTCATAGACAATTCACAACCGGTGATGTGGAATATAACAAATTCATCGAATGGCAATATAACCACTTAATAAAGAAAAAATATATCGTACAAGGAGAACATCCTATTTTATGGTGTTTAAAAGAAGAAAATGCTGTAGGGGAAGACGATATAAAGGACGCAGATGTTGATAAAGTAGAAGTTCAAGATTTTGTGGCCTTGAAATTTGCTTTAGAAAATGCTTATTTGATAGCGGGAACCTTCCGTCCAGAAACGATATACGGAGCAACAAATATTTGGCTACATCCAACTGCAACCTACTGTCGCGTAGAGGTTGATGATGAAGAGACTTGGATTATATCTATCGAGGCAGCTGAAAAATTGGAACATCAAAACCACAGGATAAAGATTCTAGAAAAATTTCAAGGTTCTAAGTTGATTGGTAAAGAAGCTTTTGCCCCACGTGTTCCTAACCGGCCTTTACCTATTCTTCCTGCGACCTTTGTTGACCCTGATCATGCAACTGGAGTAGTGTATTCAGTACCTGCACATGCTCCTTATGATTACATCGCGCTTCGCGATTTACAAGAGGATAATTCTTCTATAGAACAATATGATGGTCTAAAAGAGAAAGTAAAAGCATTGAAACCCATCGCCTTGATTTCAGTTGATGAGTATGGCGAATTTCCTGCAGTAGAAATCGTAGAGCAAATGGAAATAACGAATCAAAACGAAATAGAGAAATTAGAAGAAGCCACACAAGAAATTTATTCCACTGAATTCTATAATGGAATTATGATGGATAATACTGAAGAATTTGCTGGGCTAAAGGTTGAGGAAGCTAAAGAAGAGGTTGCAATAGCATTAAAGGCTGAAGGACGCGCTGATTCATTTTATGAGGCATCTAGAAAGGCAATTTCCAGATCGGGTGGAAAAATAATCGTTGCTGTATTACCAGATCAGTATTTTTTGAATTATGGAGACAACAAGTGGAAATTGAAGGCTAAACGAGCATTAGACAATATGGAAATTGTTCCTGTTAAATATAGACGTTCCTTCGAGAGCACTTTTGATTGGCTAAATAAGCGTCCTTGCGTTCGGAAGCGGGGCTTGGGAACTGAATTTCCTTTAACCAAGGGGCAAGGCTGGATTATAGAATCTTTGAGTGATAGTGTCATATACATGGCTTTTTATACAATTATTCCTCATATTAAGCAAAATAAGATTACTGCAGCCCAATTAATTCCCGAATTCTTTGATTATGTCTTTTTAAGTCGGGGTAGCAAAGTAAAAGTTGCCCAGAAGACTGGAATCAATCCTGATATACTATCAGCAATGAAAAACGAGTTTGAGTACTGGTATCCAAATGATTTGAGGCACACCGCAATTGCACATATAGGTAATCACTTATCGTTTGCTATATTCCATCATGTGGCAATATTTCCAGAGAAATATTGGTTAAAATGCTTCTCCTTAAATGAACTATTAATACGTGAGGGTGAAAAGATGTCAAAATCTGCAGGAAATATCATTCCAATTGCTCATCTACCTAAACAATATTCAGTTGATGTTACACGCTTCTACCTTGTAGCTGCAGGATCTGCTGATACAGTTTTAAATTGGACTGAGGAAGGTATTGCTACTTCTGTCGCACGCTTACGTAAGTTTTGGAATATAGCAAATGAAATCATAAGTATTAAAGACACCAAGAAATTTGACATAGAAAAAGCATCATTCATGACTCGTGCTTTCATTGCGACATGTTTACAGCATTTGAATGACGCAATAATGTATTTAGAAGCATATAATGGGCGAGAATATGTATCCAGTGGTTTTCACTTAATATTAAAGGAAGTAGAACAATATTATAAGTCTTCAGAAGGTATTGTAGAAGAGGAAAGGATGGCTGCATTACAGGAAATTATAGATTCTTGGATTGTAATTTTAAGTCCTTTAATACCTCATATGTGCGAAGAATTAAATGAAAAATTAGGAAAAAATGAGTTCTGTTCTCTCCGCTTACTCCCCAAAATAGAAGTTCCAGCAGATGCAGATATTCTACATCACCAATTAGATTTTATAAGCGACTTAATTGAAGATGCTCGTTCAATTTTGGGATTAAAACGTTCAGATGCTTCAAAAATATCAATTTTTATTGCACCTGAATGGAAACAGTTTCTTTATAAAGCAATCGCAGAAATAATTGGCGAGGGGGCTTTCAATATGGGAACAGTTATGTCTGAATTGAAAAAAAGCCCCCAATTTCAGCCTAAGATGTCTGAAATAGCTAAAGAATTGAAATCCATTCGTGGAGATGCAAAAATATTTAGAAAAACATTTATAGGTTCTGAAAAAGAAAAACAAGCGATCACAGGTTGCATAGAATATCTCAAGAAGATTTTCGCCTGTCCAGTAGAATATTATGTTGCTGAAAGTGAAGATGTCAAAGATCCAATGAATCGTGCGTCACGTGCCCAACCTATGAAACCCGCCCTTTATATCGAATTATAATTAAAGATTATTTTGATATTATAATTCGAAATAATAGAAATTCTGCTGGTTTAAGCATTAGGAGGATATGGCGAAGAAAAGGGTACATTGTGACCTAAAACTTTTCTACCTAGTCATAATATTAGTATATTGTAAAGAGCTCATATGAAAGAAAACTTTTACAAATCATCTTAAAACTGAATTTTAGGAGAAAATAACTATGAATTATCCCACAAATCCGTTATTTAATAGTGGAAAAGATCCAACTCAAATTCCCCCTGTCGTGGGTACGACAGGTGTCGCTCTAAAATTTGCTGGTGGCGTGATCATCGCAGCAGATAGACGTGCTTCCATGGGAACATTCATTGCAAGTACACATGCAAAAAAGGTTCATAAGCTTAATGAATATACCGGCATAGGCATCGCAGGATTAGTATCTGATGCCCAATCATTAATTGATATCATGCAAAGCGAACTACGACTTTACCAACTTGAAAATAATTTTCGTCCGAGCGTCAAGGTTGCATCAAGTCTGTTAGCAGCAATTATACATGGTTCTTATCGTCGATATCAACCTTGGTGGGTACAACTCCTTGTTGGAGGGGTTGACCGTCGTGGAAGTCATGTTTATGTCCTCGATCCAAGTGGTTCTCTTTCTGAGGAA
The DNA here is from genome assembly GCA_011364965.1 of Candidatus Heimdallarchaeota archaeon. Lineage (GTDB taxonomy): Archaea > Asgardarchaeota > Heimdallarchaeia > Hodarchaeales > Hodarchaeaceae > Hodarchaeum. The sequence goes on along the minus strand of RDOB01000010.1, from coordinate 22,911 downwards.
GATTATATGGCAATCGGGTCAGGAACTCTCCTTGCGATGGCTATATTAGAATCCAATTGGAAAGATGATCTTCCCAAGGAAAAAGCCAAAGAAATCGCTATCACATCGTTGAAAACAGCCATTGGGAGAGACACAGCCACTGGAAATGGCATTGATGGCATTATAATAACAGAGAAAGATTCTGAAGAATTTCATGTGGAGTTGTGAGGTGTAAAAAAATGTATGATTCACGTATTCCTTATGATAAAAGTGCAGCAATTTGGTCACCTGATGGTGAATTAGTACAATTATCCTATGCTCGTAAAGCTTCAGAGCGTGGTGCTGCAGCAGTTGGATTAGTTCTTGATGAGAAGACAATTCTTCTTGCAGGAGAGACACTTTTTGACCCTCTAGTAGTTAGACCAGATAAAATTCAAGAAATTGATAATAATCTCTATATTGTTGCTGCTGGCTTATCAACTGACTCTAATCTCCTAATTGGACAAGCAAGAATAGTAGCTCAGCAACATCGATTAGTTTATGGAGAAAAAATTTCTGTACGAGCACTAGCGGCCCGTTTAGGCGATTTGATGGCCCGACATACTATTACTGGTGGTCTCAGGCCTTTTGGAACTGCCATACTATTAGCTGGCTTCAGTCCTATCGATAAAGAGTCAGAATTATATTTTGTTGACAATGGAGGATCATACTTTGCAGTTAATGCATACGCAGCTGGGAGCGGGAATGAACGGGTTATTGATGCATTACGAAAACAATATAAGCCTGGACTTGATGTTGAATCTGCTAAGAAGATGGTACTGGAGATAATGACCACTGCTCTGGGTAAAAAAGATTCTCTTACAGAAAAGGAAGTCGAAATTCGTATTCTAACAACAGATTAACTTCTTCTTCTTCTTTTCCTTTTTTGGGAAAGGAAGACATCTAAAATTCCTCAAGGTATTGATATCATGAGTACCCGTCCTCTAAGAATCTTATTACTAGCTGATCTGCATAGTAATGTTACAGCTTACTATGCGGTGCGAGACAAGATTAATGAATTGTATGGGTCAAACATTGATTATACCGTGTGTTTGGGAGATCTTGTAGGATATGGCCCCCATCCTAATGAAATGATAAAGATTGCAGAGACTTTCGATGTTTCCGTAATCGGAAATCATGATGTAGCTTGCGCCGCAGGTAACGCAAATGGTTTTAATCTTGCTGCTAAAGATGCAGTACTCTGGACCTTTGATCAATTATCTACTTATTCAAAAACTTTCCTTTCACTATTAACCAAGAATGAGAAAGTTGAGATAGAGGAGAGGGGGGTGAAATTTTATATTACTCATGCATCTCCCAAAGAACATTTGACAGATTACATTTATCCAGATGATCCTAAGAAACGTAAGGATGAACTACTTGACATGATTGGTGCAAACCATATTATGTTAGTCGGACATACTCATATTCCCTTAATTTATCAGAATGAGGCAGGAAAAGTAATTTTCAATCCTGGATCGGTAGGACAACCCAGGGATAATAATCCGAGAGCATCTGCTGGCATAGTGGAGATTAATACGGATTCAAATTTAAAGCTAGATTGGATTAGGGCTGAATATGACATACGGGAAGTTGCTCGTGACATTCTTAATGCTGGTTTGCCAGCACGCTTGGCTGATAGACTCTTTTTTGGTCAATGAAGTAACTTATAATTGTAACGATCTGTTATAGGTAATCTTCTTCATCAATTGCTGGTTCCACTTTCTCCAATTTAATTGATTTTCCAATTCTTAATTGATCAAAAAAGCCCAATTCATCTGCATGACCTACTAAGTTGACTGGATACTCCATAGTTTTATCGTTTAAGATAATAATTAATACTTGACTTTGAGTCCAATAAACTATTTGCCCCCGTTTAACATCTTGAATAGAATTTTCAGGTCCTGCACGACCAATTTTAAAAGGAATGGCAACCTCCCCATCACGAACTACAATCCGTGATTGAATTGGTTTTCGAAGTTGAAATCGTAATAAAGAAACCGTTTTCGGTGCAAATTTCCTTTGAAAAGTGGCCCGTCCAACAGAGGATTGTCCGATAATAGAAAATTCAACAATAAATTTCACAAATGACATTCTATCCGCTCTAATGATTTCGGTATCTAACTTGAAGATTGTTTCGTTAAATCTATAAAAGAACTACAATCATTTTTATTTCAATTTTCTTCTATAAATTAAAATCATTTAAGGAATTTGAACATAAAATAGTCCTTTCTTTAGGTCTGAACGTATATTTTATTTTTTGATCCCACTTTCTGCTCTTCCAAGGTACACAAGATTGGAAGAAGGATCACTATCTATACATTTTTGAAAATTTCATTCATATCAGATTTATCAATTATCTGGAGACCATCAAAACCATCTACAATAAAAAAAATCATCTATGATTTTAATCTAATTTAATTCTCCACTATCAATGAAAGTGGGGATTGGAAAGATCATTATACTTTCAAAATAATCGCAGACTATTAAAAAGTCACTATCTATACCCCCTACTCCTCCTGCATACCTTTCATTTTTATTGATCCTACTTACAAATTAAATCAGGTTAAGAGATTTCTCTTTTGAAGCTTAAATAGGAAAATTCTTGTTTTTGATGCAATTTGAATTTAAAAACGGGATTAAAAATCTCTCTCAAGAAGATTCCTTAAGATCTAAAGAAAACTGGGAAAGCATAAGGAAGCTTCAGACGAGCTGGGAAATATCTTCTCTAACTAACCTTTCTAACGGAATTATTCTTATAAATATTCAAGGAGGGGATTCCACTACCTACTAGTTTAAAAAGGTACAAGTTCGTAAGAGCTTAGTTTAATATATTAAACTTCAAGAGACGATAAGGAAAGGATATTAATGAATTTAATGAGCTTTTTTGCCCAAAGTGCTGCAGATTTAGGCTTTTTGGGAATTCTAGGTTTTATAGGCCTCATATTTTTGGTGATTTACCTTCTATCAGGTATACGCATAGTTAAGGAGTGGGAACGTGCTCCAGTTCTCCGTTTGGGTCGCTATATTGGGCTGAAAGGGCCAGGTCTCTTCTTTATTTTACCTGGGATAGACCGTATTCCTACAATCATAAGTACTCGTATCCAGACCTATTCTTTCAGGTCTGAACAGAGTTTAACCCGCGATAATGTCCCTGTTTCAATTGATGCAGTTCTTTTTTTCCGTGTAGTAGACACGGAAAAGACAATTTTAGAGGTTGAACAGTACGCTGCCGCCACTCAATGGGTCGCTCAAACGACATTACGTGAGGTTACTGGTCAAGTGGAGCTGGACGAGGTTCTAGCGGACCGAGAAAAGATCGCTCATCATATGCAGGAATTAGTTGACCATAAGACCGAGGAATGGGGTATTAAAATTATTTCAGTAGAAATTCGAGATGTTGTTGTACCAGGTCGTCTTCAAGAGGCTATCTCGCGACAAGCTGAGGCTGAAAGAGAACGCCGTGCTCGTATTACACTAGCACAAGCTGAAAAGGAAGCTGCTATGGGTATGATTGAAGCTGCAGAAAAATATGCAACATCCCCCCATGCTATGGAGCTTCGTTGGATCAACCTGCTCTTTGAGGCTGCAACAGAAGGTGGAGCTACGATTATGTTGATTCCAGCCAATATTCCAATTGCTGGTTTTAATGCAGGTTCAATAGGTGGAGATTCAGGTAGCCTAGGTCTCCCGCCAGTCGGTGTTTATGGTGTTAAACCGATCCCATCTGAGAAAAAACCTAAAGAACCCGAAGGAGAATAAACTCTCTCCTCCCTTTTTTTTAAATTCAATCCGTATTTTGGTTCCCAAATATGATTGATCCAAAAAAAATCATTATTCTTTACCAAGAGCTTTCAAACAATGCTTGGCCTCCTCTATATACTCATCTTCTAAATGGTTGGGTTCTACGACTTTCAGAAGGTGTAACTAATAGAGCAAATTCTGTTCTTCCGTTGCAATATAGCGGTACTGATATAGATCTAGACATATCAAAAGTTGAATTTGCTTATTCAAGTCAACATTTACCCTCACGGTTTATGATACCAGATTATACTGCTCCATCTAATTTAACTTCACATTTAAAATCTAGAAATTATCAAAAAAATAACATAACCGATGTAATGAGCACCAATATTAATCGGGTCATTATTACGGCTGTTTCTGAAGAGATATACTTGCAATCATCCTCAATACGAACCAAAGACTGGTATTCAACTTTTGTTTCATGCTCAAATTATCAAGGTGCTTCTTTTGTCGAAAATTATGCTCGAATTATTGATAGGATCATTCTACCTAAGCAATTCTTTTTAGCAAGTCAAAATAGCAAAGATATTGGAGTAGTATTGGCAGTTTTAGAACGGGGATACGTTGGTATTTTAGATTTAGTAGTGAAAGAGGATTACAGACGAATGGGAGTTGCAACTGCTCTTTTACAAAAAGTAATCGAGTGGGGTTCCATAAATGGAGCCCATACCTGCTATTTACAAGTTGTAAATGAGAATGTTGCTGCTAAGTCTTTTTATTCGAAATTAAATTTTACAAACTTGTTTTCCTATTATTATATGACCTTAGATTAATTACAAAGTATTTCTTTGAGGAGTTTCACTTCTAAAAAAGTTTTCAGAAAAGGAGAGATTTTTATCTAATCTAGAGATAAACGAATAAATCTAGAAAACTTTTAGTGGATCGCACTTTTCTCTCTCAAATTAATGGAGAATAAAAACCAATGACAATAAAAGAACAGCTAGGGCTCTCAACACGTCTACGGGGATATTTCTTAATTGTTCGGCCAATAAATGGGACACTTTCTGGGTTCACTGTATTGATAGGGGCAATTGCTGCTCTCTCTAGCCCTTTAAACGAAGCCCAAATCTTAGGAATTATAATAGGTTGTTTAACAACATCTCTACTTGCAATGGGGGGTTATACAATTAATGATGTTTATGATATAGAAATTGATAAAATAAATACTCCCCATCGTCCTCTTCCTGCAGGTATGTTATCGTTAAAAGAAGCTCGGACGTTTGCTATTATTCTTTTTGTCATAGGTACCTCTATTACACTTTTTATTCCAAATATACCGATTCCCTCCTTCTTACTTGCCATTTTTGGTGGATTATTACTTTATTTTTATGCTGCATTATTTAAACGCACTGGATTCTTAGGAAACGTGGTTGTGGCTATATTAGTGGCGATTCCATTTCTTTTTGGAGGAATTTTGACTCAAAGTTTTGAAACTTTCTTGTTTCCAGCCTCATTTGCTTTTCTTATTAACCTTGGGAGAGAGATCATTAAAGATATTGAAGATGTTCGAGGGGATGAATTAAAAGATGTTAAATCTTTAGCCCTTTTATACGGCATAAAACCCGCAAGAAATATTGGTTTTGTGGTATTATTTTCCATGATCTTTATTGTGCCAATTCCAATTCTTCTTGGCTACTATACATCTCCTATTTTTATCTTCGCAATTTTTTTGATTATATCTTTCATTTTTTATTCTGCTTATCTGATGTATAGTGTATCAGAACAAGAAATAATAAAAAGTGCATCCAAGGTTAAGAAAATATTAAAATTTTCAATGGGGATTGGTGTAATCGGTTTCGTTGCCCAAGGAATAACAAAAATCATTGAAACTTCCCTTTGAGGAAGTTTTTATTGAAAAAAGTGGTGCTATATTACTAGCACCTTTTTCTCTTGAGTTAGAGTCTTTGCTTCTTCAGCAGCTTCTTCATAAATGGAAATGGGGAAGCGATCGTGAAGAGGTGAAATTTTGGTTCCTAAAACTGCTGCTTTATACAATAATCGTGATAAAATTGAGATTCCGCTTGACATATAAGCTGCTTTCCGAAATTCTGCTAATGTATTCTTATCAAATCCTCCTAGGAAGCCATATATAAAGCTATGAAGATAAATCATTGGAAAAGTGCCCAATAAGAGTATAATTACTGAGGTTATAATCTCACCTTGCCAGATAAAAGAACTTAAAATCTCTGTTATGCCATAGGTTATAAAAGCTGTTAAAATTGGAGCAACAATTCCAGGGTATGCTAGATCTTTCCATTTGAACTTGAAGTATGCTGATTTCCTAATTCCCCACCACATATAGATATCTTTGATGATGAGGGCTGGAATATATGCGAACATGATTCCAACTAGAGGGGAATTGAATGTATCTGCAAAGAACTGGTATTGTGGAATGAAAATTAGTAGTAATCCAGCTCTAACTCCTTGTTCGATTATCCAGCTAATAGCAGCCCATCCTGGTCGATCACTACCTGCAAACATCCAATCACCTAACCAACTAAGGTAACCAAACGCGTGAAAAATAAGGATGAAAGGGATCAGAATTGCAGCCCCACTCCATTCTTCTCCTGCACCGCCAAGTATAAATCGAGGACCAATTGCCATCAATACAGCAACAAAGAAAAAATCAAAGAATGCTGCCCATTTTAAAGATGTAACAGCATAGTATTGTGTCAATACCTTTCTCTTTGAGTGGTATGCTTCAGAGACTCCTCCTAACATTGATTCTGCAAATAATCCTACTAGTTGAACTATTCCAGCGAATCCGAATGCAATCGAAAAAAAGCCCTGTTGCTCTGTATAATTCGGAAGAAACATCGCTAGTAGAAAAACTTGAAGAAACCATCCTAGAGGTACCCACATATTCCCAAATGCCCATTTGATGCCGAATGTCAATGATTCTTTTAGCTCGATCCAAGAAAAGTCGACTCGGAAAAGATTTTTCACAGAGAATCCTAATCGTTTAAACATCCATAATCCAACAGCAAAAGTAGCTAAACGGACGGCATAGTTTCCAACAGAATAACCAATTGCTCCCGCTAGTGAATCTCCGAAGATTATATTAGTACCTAGTACTACCCTGAAAATTACTATAACTAAATATTGTAGAGTGATATTGAATACGCCATAGAGTAAAATATTTAGTATTTGATGAAAATCTATGCGATTCATTGCTCGAAATAACAACATGAAAACGATAAAGAAAGCTGGCCATTGAAAGAAGGCATGTGTAACAAAAACCCAAGACATGTGGGCTAAAAAGGTTCTAGGAAAAATAAAGGAACCTAGAAAAGAGATTAAAAAGAGTTGCATAATACCAGAGATCATTTGGTACCAAATGAAAATTTGTACATATCGAATTGCCCTTTGTGGTCGCTCTACTCGATGTTCAGAAAAAAATTTCACTAATACAGTCGCAGTTCCAAGGTCGAAAATAAGCCATAATGCTTCAAAAAACCGTAGTGTGAAGTCATAAAAACCTGCAGCTTGGGGAGAGGGGAGAATGATTAGCGGAAAGACTAACGAAGTCATAATAGCATTGGGAAGAATTATTAACATTCCGATGAATAACTGTACTAAAAAGCCTGATATCTGCCGGTGCATTCCCACTTCTTCCCACTCATTATTAACTGAAATCTGTTCAGACATCGCCTCCAGGTCTTCTTGTCGGATAATATTCGACCGAGAATATTTCCTTGCAGAAATAAAGCCTATTAAAGTTATTAAAGATGTAATAATAACTCCTATTCCGATAAATATTGTATCAGAGAGATGAGGGACTGGTGAATAAGCCCAATCCGCATAAATGGGTATTCTTTCGTCACTAACACCTTTGATTTGCATTTCTGAAAGAAAAATTAGGTAATTGAAATATGGCCATTGAATAAATTCTGCGTTGTGAATTTCTTCTGGCCAAATGGTTATAACTACAACGTTATTATCTGTTGATTCAAATATTAAAGCATTGTTTTCTTTATCATCAACAATGATGCGTACATTTGAATTCAAACCGAATCTGGTAGAATTATAAATGACTGGGACAGAATTCCATTCAATCAGATTTGTTAATGGACTTTCAACTTTAGAAATCGTGGGAAGGATTCTGTGATCGACAACTTGGCCCATCGATGAGGTTGTTAAATTGAGGAGTTGAAGAAATGAGGCATTATTAGTTAAACTGGGGCCAACAAATAGAAATATCCCCCCTCCTGATTGAACAAAGGACTCTAAACGAATCATTTCGACTGAAGAAGGCACATAATCAATAAGGATAATACCTTCATAGCTTGAGATGGATGAAGGGCAGCGGGATTGAATATCGAGTGAAAATTGTTTGTCAATGGCAAAATGATTTGCTAAAAAGCTGTAAGATTCATCATGTAGATAAAGCAAAGAAGTTGATTGTTGAGGATTACTTTCTGCAAAACTGATATTAGTGAATGCAGTCAAAGATAAAAGAAATACAAAGAAAATAAATTTCATATTTTTGGGGTATATAATTAGCATCAAGTTCACCTTATAACCCATTCTCCTCAATTCATTTTTTAGAGTTAGAGATTCTAGGCTAAATAAAGTAAATGACTAGGAAGTATTGGAGAAGATAAATATCTTGTGTAAGAGAGTGCGAGTTCATCCCCTGATTACCATAGCATGAGGAAATCAACAAGAATAGTGATGGGGATTGCCCAAAATATTGCTGGGATCATATTACCTATGGGAATATCTTGTAATTCGAGAATTCTTACTCCAAGGCCTAGTATCAAAATTCCTCCAACAATTCGTATCATGATAATCACAATCTCTGGTAATACTGCCCCAAATAATATTGCAAACAACGTAATACTTCCTTGATATAGTGCAACCGAGATAATACTGAAAATAACACCAACTCCGAATGTTGAGGCTAATGCGATTGACATTATACCATCTAATCCTGATTTAATCAAAAGGAGAGTAAGGTCGCCCTGAAGGCCATCATTTATTGAACCCAAAATAGCCATTGGACCGGTTTCAAAGATTATTGAAGCAACCACAAATCCCTCAATAAATGAAGTTTCTTGACTTTTTGCTCTTTCTTTTAACCATGATCCGAATTTTTCAAGATTTCCCTCTATATTAAGTAATACTCCAGATATTCCTCCAAGTATTAAGGAAAACATTATTGTAAGAAATTCCCACGCTCCTAATGCTCTTCCTGACGACAAAACCATATCAATCCCTATGACAAGAGTTAAAAGTCCAATACTTTTAATAGTAATGGTTTTCATATCCTCGGTATAGAAACGTCCTAATGTTAGACCGATAATAGAGCCAATAATAACTGTACCGCAATTAATTAGTGTACCAATCATTTAATGCCTACTCCTTAAGCTTATAATTGATCAATGCCTTTTCTCTTGAATTAGACGAATTTTTTTCATTTAGATTTTTATTAAATACTTCTTTAAAGAGATTACATAATATCAGAGCGAATAGCTCAAGCTGAGAATCGATTTAATCTACATTTACTGAACATTTTGACATTTCCCATGAGAGAGGTAATAATCATTTTATTAAGTTCTTAGAATTCGGGTCGAAAATAAGTCACGAAAAAGATCATAAACGACTTGATAAAAGGGGTAAATAAGGATATTTTTAGTATCTGAGTATTTGAGGTATAACCATATGAGCACATCTGACCGGAAAGTTCGTAAGAAGCGTCGATGGGGACGTATCTTTGAATATACGAGCTATGAGCGCAATCTATTAGTAGGTGACGAGTACAATGAACTGCTGAAGGAATTAGAAAAAGATTATTCTAAAAGAAAATCTATAGTTGTCACCCCTCAAGAAATAGCTAGTCGTAGAGACATTCGTGTTTCAGTGGCTCGTAGTTTACTAGATGATCTAGTGAAAAAGAAAATCATCAAAAAAGCTTATTCAAATCGACGCGTAAGTGTTTACGCCAAAACTTAATTACATACCACATTAATTGAGGGTAGGGAGAATTTATCAATTCTTCATGGTAATATCCAATCGCATTCAATACTATTCTTGTTTGTGATGGAAATTGAATCTCTTTAGAAATATTATACTAATGAAGCATCTACTCAGGCAAGGATGGATCCGTGCTGGAGTACCAGTATCTTCTATTGAATCCTTAGCGGATCATTCATGGGCTGTTGCTGTTTTGGCATACATCTTTGCAATTACAGAAAACTCGCTTCATACGCAATCAGAACCAGTCGATGTTAATAAAGCCACTTTAATTGCGCTGTTTCATGACTTTCACGAATCTGAATTCCTTGATATAGATAAAAGTCTCGAAAATATTGTTGGAAAAACCAAAGCTGATGAGATTAAGGTTGACATCAATAATGGGGCAGTAAGAAACCTTCTTGAGAAATTTCCTATCGAATACAAATGTGAATTTAAGAAGTTAATTACTGATGATGGAAGTATCGAATATAAAATTGCTCGAATTGCTGATATTACAGATCTGTTAATCCAAACTTATGATTATAATGCCAGATTTTTACTAAATCAATTTGAAGTTAATAGTTTTGAAGGCGTTGCATACTCCCAATTAAGTAAGTATGAATCCGAATTCTCATTTATTGTTCAATTGAAGATTGATTTGAAAGCATTGAAGAATTAATGATTATTTTGATGGTTCTTGCAACCCTGTGTACTCAACAACCTTTTTAATATACTCAAAGCTTTTCTCTAAAAAGTTCTGGGAATCTGGATATTTAATTCCTAGTTTGAAAGCGTGGGCTTGTTCAAAAACGGTATAATAATCCTTAAAGTGCCCCTCAGGATCGTATACCTGTCGAATCTCATCCAAATGGATATCAGGTTTTACCAAATCTAAAGATGAAGCCTTAGTTCCAACATTGTAGCAGGCTAGGGCGAAAGTAATATCGATGATTAAAGGCCCGATAAGAAAATTCAATTCATCCTCTGGAAGAGCTTCTTCTTCCCCATTTTCTTCCCCTTCTTCTTGGGCTGCACGAATGATTTCATCTATTTGAGCAATGGATTCTAAGATCAATAATTTTGCAGATTCTCGAATTTGTTCATCTGTGACCTTAATTTTTGTAAAGATATTTTCTCCAAGTTTCAATTCGCCAGATTGAGCATATAGTATATGAATATAGGTAAAAACTGGTCCGAAATTTTCAATGAGATTGTTCAAATCCTCCTCTTTTAGAATCATGAGATCGAAGATGTGAGCAACTTCTGGAGTAACTAATTCCTCAGCAATATGATTAATTTTTGCAATAGCAGCTTCAATCACAGCTTCTGAGGCTTTAGAACTTAAAATAACAACAAAATTAATATCACTCTCTCCTACCACATGTAGACGTTTGGCATAAGAACCGTAAATAATTAATGCGATTACATTGCCTTTTAATTCATCTGCTTCTTGAATACGTTGGACAACAAGAGTTTCTAGAGTTTCATATTCACTAGACTCATCTGTGTCAACATCCACTCCGCCAAATTCTTCTAATTCATCATCATCCATTATATTTGCATTATTTATTTCCTCTTTCACCAGAGGAATAGATGATCGAATTTGTGTTTGTAAATCTGGATTTTCTGCTAATAGACGCTTTAAAACTGCAGTTAATGAAGCTTCACCTTGGTCTAGCTTTGCTTCAATAGCATATTGCCGGATAAGAGCGCGTAATTCTGATTCGTCCATATCAAGTCAATCCTACTGGAATGGCATTATTTCGAAATCTAGTAAACAAGTTGCCTTGTTTTTTTGAGCTTTTAGGCTTTTTATTAGTTAAGATGAATGCGAAATCTTATTCTTGACTAGTCACCTCCATTTGCTGATTAATCAATATTTCGATCTTTTGATGAATTGTATGCAAATTCCCATCAACAGATGAAGATTTAAATTTTGCAGCATTATTTAGGATTTCTGCAATTATTTCTCCCACTTTTCTCATTTGATCTTCTTCAAATCCGCGTCTTGTCAATTCTGCGGTACCAAACCGCATAGCAGCGTCAGTAATAATTCTAAATCTAAATAACAGGTCACGAAGTTCTGCACCTTCACTAAAATTCCTGATTTTCATTAGAACCTGGTGTGATTCTGAAAATCCCTTTATTTTTCCTAAAAGCTCAATATTATTAGAATCGAGAGAATAAGCAAGTGCTTTAGAGTTGGCTACTACCTGTTTTGCATAGTCTTTTCCATAAGATAGAAATTCCTCAAGTGCTACTCCTAATGCTGCAATTCGGGAATTATGAATATTATCTACTAATACAATGCCTTTGAGAGGATCTATTCCAATTGTTTCCTCTAATTCAGGTTCAATAGGATTATTGGAGAGAATAATCCCTCCCTGAGGTCCTGGAAAGGATTTATGTGTAGATCCAATTAATAAATCGACTTGATCGTTCAATGGGGCTTGGAATTGCCCTCCTGCTATTAAACCCAGTACATGGGAACCATCATACGCGACTTTCCCCCCATAACTATGAACTATTTCTGTAATTGAGCTAATAGGTTGAGGAAATAGAATTAAGGATGAACCAAGAAAAACTAAACGTGGTTTTTCCTTTTCCAATATTTCGATGCATTTATTTTCATCTATATTGAAATCTTCAATTTTAAATGGAATATCTATTCGTTTTCTATTGAAGTATTCTAGACGAAATGGATACCCTCCTGCTGGAACTAGTGGTAGAATAGCAACCTTATCTCCTGGACTTGAATAAGCAAATAGTGTTGCTATAACCGCCATATTACCAGATAATGGACTAATTAATGCTTCATTAGATTTAAACACTTTCTTTGCCAGTTCTGATGTTTCATTGTATATTGTCTGAAAAATTTCTGTTCCAGCATAAAATTCTGCATGGTATCGTGCATTTAAAGTGGCCAAGGCTTCTTTAACATTAGGACTCAACACATTCTCTGATGCAATCATATTTAGAGAGTTTAACCGGCTTTTCTGATTTTCACGTACCAAATCTATAATTTTCAAGAAGATAAACCTCAATAATTTCCTATTATTCAAAAGATTTTTTTTTTATTCGCTAAATCAAGCACTTACACATGAAACAGACGGTTCTTATTAATGATTGACTCTCATGCCCATTTACTACCAGATTTTGTTGATAATATAATCGAATTAGTTCAAAATGCTCAAAATGCTGGTGTTCGAGCTATAGTTAATTCAGCTATTGAACCAGCCCATCTTAAGCCAGCTTTGGAGCTTGAAAAGCGTTTTCCTAATTATATCTTCACAACTTTGGGAGCAGCTCCCTCTAGAATTAAAACGATGAAGACTAAGGAGACCATACAATCCCTTCGTGAAGTAACCTCTCTTATCGCGGTAGGAGAAGTTGGACTCGATCATTATTGGGTCCATGATCCCTCTTGGCAGGATAAACAGAAACAGCACTTCATTGAATACATTAACCTTGCCAATGAGATAAAAAAACCTATTGTCATCCATTCTCGAAAAGCAGAAACAGATTGTATTGATATTCTAGAAGAAAATGTAAGAGTTCCCGTACTTATGCATTGTTTCGCTGGGAATCTTGAGGAAGTAAAGAGAGTCATTGACCTTGGGTGGTTGATATCAATACCAACAGCTGTAATTAAAAGAAAAAATCACCGAAAGATAGCACGAACTGCCCCTTTAGACAATTTAGTAGTTGAAACAGACACTCCTTATCTTAGTCCAATAATGGGCCAAAGAAATGAACCTGCAAATGTCAAATATGCAATTAATGAAATAGCAAAATTAAAAGAAATAACCTTCAAGGAAGTTGAAAAAGTTACTACAAAGAATGCACTGGATTTTTACAATATTAAATTGATGTAATGAGAAGATATGTGATAATAATGTCATTAGAACAGCAAAATGCAATGGAAACTCGCAATGAAGGGATTTATAGGTTAAAGAGCGAAGTTTTTGATGTTTTAATAGTTGGCGGGGGTATAACTGGCGCTGGTATAGCTCGCGATGCAATACTCCGGGGGTATTCGGTTGGTTTGATTGAGAAAAATGACTTTGCATCTGGAACAAGTAGTGGTTCTTCAAAGTTAGTACATGCAGGTCTTAGATATGTTGCGCAAAAAGAGTTTGGACTTGTTAGAGAAGCATCGATTGAACGTAAAAAAATACTAGAGATGGCTCCACACGCAACCCGTCCTTTAAAATTTCTAATTCCACTTCATTCAGATTATAAAACAAATAAGTTTAATATTCGATTAGCCATGTGGTTGTACGATATATTAGCAAACTTTAGGAACTATACATTTCACAAAATAATTGGACCAGAGAAAGCTAGGGCTCTTTTACCTTCACCTGTACGTGAAGAAAATTTTCAGGGTGTAGCACTTTATGGGGATGGACAAATGGATGACGCTAGATTAACACTTGATATTATTCTATCTGCAGAAGAGCATGGCGCAGTTGTGATGAACTACTGCGAAGCTAGTTCATTCAAGGAGAATAGTGATAATATGTATTCTGTACTTGTAAGAGATAAGCTTGATAATAATATCGAATTTCAAATCAAGGCTAAATCCATCGTATTAAGCTGTGGACACTGGACAGATGAATTAATTAAGAATTTTGATTCCACAGCTACCCAACGAGTTCGACCAACAAAAGGGATTCATATAATAACACAAAGATTCTATAATAAAGATTACGCAGTTGTAGCTCCAGTAGAAGATGGAAGAATCATTTTTTTGGTTCCATTTGGCGAATATTTGCTGATAGGGACAACTGATACTGATTATACTGGAGATTTCGATTATATTCCTGTTCAAACAGAGGATATCGAGTACCTAATTCAGGCAATAAATACGATATTTCCAGGTACTCTGAAGGAAGAGGATATATTGAGTGCTTATTCAGGTCTAAGACCTTTAATTCTTCCTGTTGATGCCAAATCTGAGAGTGATGTTTCTCGAAAACATGAAATCTATGAACTTAAGCCCAATGTAATGGCAATAGCTGGAGGTAAATATACAACCTATCGTGCTATGGCAAAAGAATTAGTGGATCGTCTCGATAAATTCTTTAATAAGAAAAATAAATGTGTTACAGATAAAGTACCCCTTTTTGGCTGGGTTTCTACTTCGAGAAAAAATTGGGAGGATTGGACTATTGTTGCAATCGAAAATATGACTATTCGTCACGAATTACCCCAAGATGTGGCAACCCATCTCCTAGTATATGGGAAAAACTACTCACGTATTTGTGAAAAGATTAATGAGTCTCCTGAATTAAGTAAACGAATCGCAGAAAACCGGTCATATATTTTAGCAGAAATAAACTATATGATTGAAATAGAAAAAGCTCGAACACTTAATGATATTATGTTGAGAAGAACTCAGATCCAATTATCGGCTAATCAAGGTCTAGATTGCGTTGACACTGTAGCAAATCAAATGGCAAGGATTTTAGGCTGGGATACGAAAAAGTTACAAGAAGAAATTCAAATTTACAAAAATTCGCTTGTGTGGAAGGCATGATCGAGTTTAATTACCTTCTTGAGTTATTAAAACGCCTGGGTTCATGATATGATTAGGATCCAAGGATTCTTTTAACGATTTTAGTATTTTTATTCCTTCCATTCCTATTTCTTTAGAAAGCCATGGGCGAAATGAGCTTCCTATTCCGTGATGATGACTGATTGTTGCATTACATTCAATTAACGTATCTAATACTTTTTGTTTAATCCGATAAAACTGTGCGATCTCATTTCCAGATTCTTGGGCGGTAATGAGAGTAAAGTATAAGTTTAATCCATTTTGATAAAAATGACTTCCATGAGACATAATTACTGATGATTCTGACTGAAGGGCTTCTCGAATTCTATTATAGACATGGGTTACATTATCCCAAGTTGTACTAGTCTCAAAAGTCTCAACTAACATACCATAATCAACCATTGGATCTCGTAAGAAAGGAGTTTCAAATCGGGTTTCTATCCATTTTTTTCCTGGAATTGAATATAAATTAAATCCCCCATGCTGTTTAGCAAAAAATTTCGCTTTTTTCTGGGTAAGTTTTACTAGGTCAGCTTCCCCTTCAAAAATCAAAATCGCCATTGCCCTCGAATCATAAGTATAACCTCTCTTCAAAAGAAAATTAAGAAGATGCTTAGTGAGAAAGGATTCTGATGGGGGATCTTTCATCAAATTAGATGCTTGGATATTATAATTAGTTTCTTCAGCATCTGTCAATCTTAGTACTGCAGGTCGATATCCTGCCTGTACCAACTCACGAAACGCAAGTAATCCGTCTTCAAAGGATTTAAATAAGAACCCAGATGTTTTCATGATTTTTGGTTGTTTCCACACGCGTAAGACTACTTCAGTTAAAATTCCCAAAGCACCTTCTGATCCTGAAATAATATGAGTGAGTTCAGGGCCAGTAGCGCGAGCAGGTGCAGTTTTTACAACAAGAGTGTCTCCAGCTCCCGTGACCATCTTACCTCCCATCACCATATCTTCAATTTTTCCATATAATGTAGAATTTTGACCTGCTCCTCTAGTAACTACCCATCCTCCGACACAAGAAAATTCCCACGATTGGGGGAAATGTCCAAGTGTTAAGCCAACTTGGTTCAATTCTTCCTCCAATTTTGGTCCCATGATTCCAGTTTGGGTTTTTACCCACAGAGACTCATAATTTATTGATAGAATTTTGTTCATACGTGTAATGTTGACCACAATTGATCCTTTAATAGGCTGAACTCCTTGGGTGACGCTTGAACCTCCAGCTCTTGTAAAAACTCTTATATTATATTCATTAGCTTTTTGTACTATCTTTTTAACATCTTCATGATTATTTGGATATAATACAAGTTCTGCTACTGCTGGAAAATCCATGAGCCTGGTTTGTAGAAGATCAAGATAAGATCGTCCAAAAGAATTCTGGAGTCTGATCCCAAAATCATCTATAACTTGATCATGATTAAGAAAATTGTTTAAAGAATCTAAGAACTCCTTTGGAAGATTAGGTTCTTTTTTATAATCCTCCAAGACTGCATGATGGACATATTCTTTTTTTCCCCCATCTGGATCCATTCCTATGCTAGTGAAAAAGAACTTCCGCAGATGTGGAGTCAGTTTCGTATGTTCAGAGACTCTGTTTCCCCATTTAGATAAATTTGAGTAATCTTTCATCCTGAATCTCACTTAACCTCGTTATTTGACGCAGGTATAACTAGAAATTCCCATATAAAAATCCTTCAGTAGGTATAATCAATATAAATACAAAATAGTGGTTATTAAGTCGGGAAGTAAATCCTCGATAAGCTTCAAAGCTTTCTCTGTTTTTCACCATAAGCAATGAGAATCCAGAGAGCTTCCCTAGCTGAAAGAGGTTTTCCTTTAGATTCTTCATGGTTAATTTCAGAAATAATCAGATTATGTTTCTCTGTTTCTTCTAGGAAATATCTGCCTTGCTTTTCGAGATCATTTAAAGGAATTAAGTTTCCAATTCCTATACCTGCACACGTAGATTTTGCATTTTTGGCCCAAATGCAATATAATTGGTCATTTTTGACATCAAATGCAATAGGATAATTCTTACAAGCAAGTGGACGATCAGAATGAATTGAACAATTGGGTTTGAAATAGAATGTACACACCCCATTTTCATGTTTTTTTAAACTTGGAACTATATATCCTTGCGAGCTGTGAATAGGGTGTAAGACCACCTTCTTTAAAAGATCTGGAGAAATATCTTTTTTTTTGAAACGATAAAATGTGATTCTCCTCAAAGTTTGGTGAAAATCATTCTCGAATAATCTATAAAGGCGAGAAAGATCCATATAGGTTAAAGTTACCAAAATATTGGGATTACAGCAACATTTTCCACTTTGTTGACATGTGAATTTTATATCATCAAGCGGAATCACAATCAAAAATCATCACCCGGAGCTAGAATAATCTTACAGTTATCACATAAAATTCTATAAGAACGCTTCTCTGTGAGTGGATCAAGGTATGTTTCGAGAGTGAGAGCCTTATTACATTTCCCGCATCGTTCCTTAATGCTGTTAATCTTAATTAAAACCCCAAGAGGAGCGTCTTTCATTTCAAATGACCTCGTCCTACGGTTCGGTCGGGGAATATCTTGATACCATCTTTAGTGAGGCGAAATTCACGCCATCCAAATTCATGCTCGCACCCTCGCATCTTTTGAATCAATATTGCTCTCCGAAACTCACCGCTTGGAAGCTCGTCGTAACTTAATCTTATGATTCCTTGTGAAGAATATTCTTCTACTCCCCATTCTCCGTGTTCCGCTGTTAGAAGGGTTGTACAGCCTTGTTCACCGAGAATCGCTCCCATAGTTAGAATCTCTTTCCGGACTTGAACTGGATCTTTAATGATCGTGCTGAGAGTAGATAAGGAGTCAATACATACGCGTGTAGCCCCTGTTTCTTCAAGGATTTCGGTCAATACCATAAGTAAGCTATCGAGGTTAGCTCTTATAGTATATTGTTCATCTGTTGTCAATCCTACTCGCGCAGAAAACCCATCAACCATCGTTAGCAAGGGGGGATCAAAATCGACTTCGAGCTGCTTTAAATTCCAACCAAACGATTTCATATCTTCTCTGATATGACGAGGTAGATCATCAAAGGTAATAAAAATTCCAGGTTCTTCGGAGTGAATAGCACCATTAATAAGAAATTGGATACCAAAAACTGTTTTTCCTGACCCTGGAGGTCCCATAAGAAGAATTTGACGACCTTTTGGAAACTCATTAGATTTAAAGAGTTTATCTAAGCCTGGAATACCAGATTTAACTCCGTTTATTAAATACACCACCAATATGCATTCTTGAAAGGCTAATTATGGACTAAGGTCAGTTAAGACTCGCAAAGGAAGAGCTTTTTTTTATGCAAAAAGAAGAGGATTATGACTTGGTTTAAAAGCTTCTGATAATAAATTAAAAATAATTAGATAAATGGAATTACCGAAAGAACGAATTTAGAATCTGTCGGATTAAGGGATCCAACTCCTATGAGATATATTAATCTTCATAAGAAAGGTCTCTGAATTTTTGGAGCTTTTTCTGATGAGTGACATATCCTGCGATTTGATTCCTAAAGCGTTTCGAATGAACAATTACGACCTTGGATAGAATATCTTTATTGTGTTCAAATGAGTCCGGGGATAAATATCTATCATAATCTCTCAAGATTTCCCGAGCTATTACCTTTACAGCAGATGTTCGAACCTTTCCCATGGAATTTCATATCCTTTAGTTATCAAAACGATAAAAATCTTTGTACACGTCTATTTCTAATGATTTTTTAAAATCTTTGAGGATCGATTTTAATCTGACGGCACTAATCTTGTTTGATCATGGCTTTTTGATATCATCCCAATCTTCCTTTCCTTTACGTTTATTCTATTATTCAACACGTAAATGATGTTTTTCAGTTGTAACATCACATTCAAGAGACATACAAACCTCTATTGGCTGCATAGGTCTCTCAATTACCCAATTAATAATGATATGATTATTATCTAACTCAGGTAAGGAAATAGAATCCGATTGAGGTGGAATAAATGAAAGAGTGGAGGTTGAATTAATCCTGAAAGTTAAATTCTTCAATGGAGGAAGTTCTGGAGGTTGGATGATTGACCAAGAAATTAAAATTCTGTTATCGTAAAAGCTAAAACAATTAGGAGGAGTAAAATATACCACTTTGAGTTTACCCTCTTGAATATTCAGGGAAATAAAGCACATCCCGCGCATCGTCTACTACGATAATACTATTCGCTTTTAGTGTACGAATTATCTGTTCGATTTTATCTTGACTCCAAGGAATATATGTATGGATGGATCTAATGGGTATTTCCCCATAGGGGTTCAGATGCTGGTTAACGATATAAAAAAATTCATGAATGTCGATAGATAGACTCATAGGTTCGAAAAGGAATCCTTCACTCGTCTTTTGAATTATTTTTTCATTTTTGAGAACATTCAAAGCCTTTTCAATATCTTTTAACTGAAAATCCCACCACGGACGATGTTTATTAAAAAGTTCTGCGATTAGACCAAGTTTTAATGGTTTTAGATTCACTCGTTGATATGATAATCCAGAAATTATCAATTCGGAAGCTAAACGGGAAAAATACTTCTCACGATGGAAGAATATCGGTTTCTTAAAGAATTTCTCTGGTAGGATGGAAATTGATTGGTCAGTTTTGATTTTCAAACTCATTAGGTAATTAGAAAAATCCTCAGGCAAATATTTAGTGGTTGAATGCTTAATTGCGCCTTTACTTAGTAGTTCATCAGCTTTAGAGCTAGTATGTTCTATTTTCTTCTCTAGCTTTTTCCCAAAAGCTTTATAGCGATTTTGAATATCAGAGGGGTCAGGAATCTCATTAACCTCCAATTATGCAATAATTCATCATTTAATAAAAAGCTTCTATTCGGAGAATCTTCCAATCGAAATTATAAATAGATTTCTCGAATTTAGAGCATAATATTGAGGAATTATAAGAAAACCATTTCTCCTCCAATATTTTTAATTATCATTAATTTCTAATAAGTTCTCCACCCTTACGTCCAGCATGTTTTAATAACGAAGCTAAAGGTATGTCTTGATAACGTCCATTTGGTAAAGAACGGCGAACTAGGATAGGAAGCAAGCGATTTTTAATTTCTTTCTCCGCAATTAATAATGGATCCCCTTGCTCCTTTGGAAGGATTTCTTGGGTCTCAGATGCTTTCTGTTCATCAGATTCTACTAAAACGGGAGCTCCCATGGATATTTGTAGCGCCCTAGCACCTAAAATACGGGCATATTCAAATCTTGTGAGCATTTTAGGCCCGATTAAAATAATTTGATCTGGTTTAGCGGATGGCAATAGGTACTCAGTCCAATTCTTTCATTAAAAACAGGTATCCACAGAATTCACTCTACAGGACATGAAAGGGAGAAATTGTCTGTGATATAATAATTTTTTTGCAATAAAAGTGGAACAGGACGGGTTTTTGGACAAAACTACCTTAAAACTAATTTCTACATGGATTTAAGGTTATTATAAAGAAAAAAGAGTCGAAAATAAGCTTTACAATAAAAAAAAAGGAAATAAAAAGGGGGGGAGATTAATCGAAGTCATCGCCGCCCGTATCGCCACCAGGGCCACCTGGAGCTCCAGGTCCTGCTTCCGATTTTTTAGAGGCGATAATATCATCGATCCTTAGAATCATTTGAGCATTCTCACTTGCTGCGGAGATGGCATGTGTTTTAACACGGAGAGGTTCGACAATATCGTCCATATCTCTGACTTTTCCAGTAAGAACATCAATACCAGCCTTAGTATTCCCAGCTTCGTGTTCATTGCGCAAAGCAACAATGATATCGATTGGATCTAATCCTGCATTTTCTGCAAGAGTTCTTGGGACTACCTCTAATGCTTCAGCAAAAGCCAAAACGGCTAGTTGTTCGCGACCCACAAGTGACTCGGCAAATTTGCGTAGTTTTCGAGAGACATAAGCTTCGGGTGCACCGCCACCTGGAACTACTTTTTTATCTTCAAAAACATTACGGACAACACAGATAGCATCATGAATGGATCGCTCTGCCTCATCTACTACTAATTCAGTTCCTCCACGGACTAAAATGGTAACAGATTTTGCAAGGGGACAATCCTCAACGAAAACCATGTCATCATCGCCCACTTTCGTTTCACGTACGATTCCTGCAGTTCCTAAGTCATCAGCATTTAAGTCTGAAATCTTGCTGACAATTTTAGCACCAGTAGCTTTAGCAAGTTTCTCCATGTCAGATTTTTTGACCCGACGGATTGCCATGATTTTCTTTTTAGCCATAAGGTGTTGAGCTACATCATCAATTCCTTTCTGTGCAATGACAACGTTAGCTCCCGATTCAATTGTTTTATCAACCAATCTCTTGATCATATCAGTTTCCCGATCAAGGAATTCTTGAATTTTCGAAGGATCAGAGATACTAAGTTCAGAATCAAATTCAGTCTTTGAAACTTCAAAAGCTTCAGAAATTAGGGCGATTTTGGGGTTTTTGAGGGTTTTAGGCATTCCAGCGTGTACAACTTCCTTGTCTAGGACAATACCTTTTACAAGAATAGTAGATTCGATGTCTTCGCCTTCTTTCTTTTCAACTTTAATGTCCTCGATGTCGATTTTTCCTTTACCAGGATTAATACTTTTCACCGCGTCAATCACAATTTTAGCGAGCATATTACTAGAACGAGAAACAATTTTTGACCCCATTGTAGTATTTACAACCTGAGTCAATAATGTTTCATCTTTAATATCAACATCGATAGCCATTTCATTAAGAAATTCAATTGCTTTCTCGGTAGCTACACGGAAACCTTCAACAAGAATAGTGGGATGAATTTTATCAGCAGAGAATAACTCTCCCGCTTTTTGGAGAAATTCCCCTGCCAAGATTACAACAGTGG
This sequence comes from Candidatus Heimdallarchaeota archaeon, assembly GCA_011364965.1. Classification (GTDB taxonomy): domain Archaea; phylum Asgardarchaeota; class Heimdallarchaeia; order Hodarchaeales; family Hodarchaeaceae; genus Hodarchaeum. Next base: position 638 of record RDOB01000010.1, on the reverse strand, counting down.
TAGTTCCATCACCAACTTCTTGATCTTGCATTTTGGAAAGTTCAACCATCATTTTACCGATTGGATGAGCAATGTCAATTTCTTTGAGAATAGTAGCTCCATCATTTGTGATAACTACATCACCAAACGAATCTAAGAGCATTTTATCCATACCCTTAGGACCAAGTGCAGAACGAATTGCTTCTGAGATTACTCTCGCTGCAGCGATATTACTGCTAATTGCGTCCTTCCCAGTAGTCCTTTGGGAATCTTCTTTAAGTATTAGAACAGGTGTACCTTGTAAACTCATTTTGATTCCTCCTACATTCCCATACCTGGGGGCATACCGCCCATACCACCCATACCTGGAGGCATTCCACCCATACCTGGTGGAGGCATTCCACCTTCTCCTCCTGACATACCTTTGCTTTGTATAACATCGTCGATTCGAAGAACCAATTCAGCAGCTTCTCGTGCAGAGCGTAGAGCTTGGCGTTTTACTCGTAAAGGTTCGATGATGCCTGTTTGAAGTGCATCAACGGTTTTTCCAGTATTTACATCGATACCAGAATTTTTATTGCCCTTATCGTGTGCAGCTCTTAATTCAACAAGAACATCAATGGGATCCATTCCTGCGTTTTCCGCAAGGGAACGGGGAA
>RDOB01000009.1 GCA_011364965.1 Candidatus Heimdallarchaeota archaeon | reverse complement strand
CTTTGGGAGGTAACGCCATGATCCGAGGAAAACAAAAGGGAACTATTGAAGAACAGATTGAAAACGTCAATGAGACAGCTCGTCAGATCATGAAAGTCATTCCAAATTATAGAGTCGTCATTACTCATGGAAATGGCCCTCAAGTGGGAAATATTATGTTACAAATGGAGGCAGGGAGTCACCCTCCTCACAGTCGTCCAGTATTACCAATGGATGTTTGCGGGGCAATGACACAAGGCCAGATTGGCTATTTGATTCAAAATATTCTTGGAAACCTATTATTGACCGAAGGTCCTCCTAGTAGATTGGATTCATCCAAAAAAATCAATGTAGCCACCATTGTTACTCAAGTTATTGTTTCAAAGGCTGATCCTGCCTTTAAAAATCCTACGAAACCAGTGGGTCCCTTCTATACGAAAGAGCAAGCTAATCAAATTGGCAAAGATCATCCCGATTTCACAATAATTGAAGATGCTGGACGGGGATATCGTCGGGTTGTTCCATCTCCAGATCCGTTGGAAATATATGAAAAAGATCAGGTAAATGCTTTATTAGATGCAGGTTTTATAGTAGTTGCAAGTGGCGGTGGAGGGATCCCTGTAATTAAAAACGCGGATGGAACAGTTAAAGGGGTCGAAGCTGTCATCGATAAAGATCTTGCGGGAGAAAGGTTAGCTGTTGATACCAAAGCAGAAATTTTCGCTATTCTTACTGACACAGACAAGGTTTATTTAAATTTCAACACTCTTGAGCAAAAGGGAGCTGAAAAAATGTCTGTATCAGAAGTGGAACAATATCTCGATGATGGAGCGTTTGGGGATAAGCTTAAAGGGTCAATGGGTCCTAAATTGAAGGCTGCAATCCGATTCATCAAGGATGGTGGGAAAAAAGTAATTATTACCACTCCCGAAATGGCTGCAGCCGCTCTTGAAGGAAAAGCTGGCACTACTATAACTCCATGATAAAAAGAGGTAATGTAATATGGAATTTTCAGATTTATATGGAAGAGATTTAATTTGTACTCAAGATTGGAGTAAACACGAATTAGACCTAGTTTTAGATTTAGCAGGTCGAATGAAAAGAGATCGATTTGCACCTGAATATACAAGTCTTTTAGAATATAAGACATTCTTTATGTTCTTCTATAACCCGAGTGTAAGAACAAGACAAAGTTTTGAAGTCGCTGCGACTGAACTGGGTGGTCATGCTCAATTTTTAGAGCCTAAAGCTATGCGTTTAAAAACTGAAAAAACAGCTGGAGAAACTGTTGAAGATGCGGCTCAAGTGATGTCTAGATATGCTCATGGGCTTGGAATTAGAATTCTTGAAGATAAAGTAGGAGCATATGGACAAGGAGAAGATCTTTTACGCGAGTATGCAAAATGGTCGTCCATTCCTATCATTTCTATGGCCCATGATAAGTATCATCCCTGTCAGGGTCTTTCTGATATCTTGGGATGGTCAGAATGGTATACTAAGGGGCCTCAATTTCCTCCAGATTGGCGGAATTTGAAAGGGAAAAAACTCCTCGTTACTTGGGGTCATGGCGCTTTAGCTCGTTCTTGGTGTTCCGTACAAGAAGCCATGTTAATTGGTTCTCGCTATGGAATGGATGTGACCGTTGCAAATCCTGAGGGTTTTGATTTAGATCCTGAAGTATTGAAGTGGACCGAGCAAAACTGTAATAAGAATAACAGACACTTTGATACTACAAACCATGTCACCAAAGGTTATGAAGGAGCTCACGTTGTTTACAGTAGACATTGGATGAGTCCAGAAGCATATCAGGATGGCGAATTCCTAAAAACTAATGAGGTTGAAAAAGCACTGAAATATCCAGAATGGATCTGTGATGGACAAAAGATGGCGTTATCTGATAATGCGATCTTTACTCACCCTATGCCCATTGATCGTGGTCATGAGGTGACAGATGAAGTTGCTAGTGGATCTAGATCATGTATCTACGATGTTGCTGAGAATCGTTTACATGTTCAGAAGGCTATCATGGCGTTAACAATGTCTAGACTTTATTAATTCTCTTTTTTTCTTTTTCCTTATTTTTTAATCCTTTATATGGTGATTTAATGAGAATCAAAATCCCCTTTGTTCAGACTTCCGTCTTTATAGATGATCGATACAATTTTTCCGGAAACCAATTAGCAACATTCTGGGATTCACAAGAAAATAAGAAATTATCTATGGAGGAAATGCAAGGAATCACTCGGGAGATGAATTTTTCCGAAAGTACCTTTCTCTTTCCCTCAATGATAGGTAATTGTTCTTCTAAAGTGCGGATTTTTACTCCTGGTAGAGAAATTCCTTTTGCAGGTCATCCTACATTAGGAACAGCATTTGTTCTCAAAGAAAAAGAGATAATTTCCATGAAAACTAATCAAACCACGATGGAGCTTGGTATTGGGCCCATAGATATTCAATTCACTTCCGAGTACATTTCCATGAAACAACCTAGAGCACAATTCCTAGAAGAATTTCCAGATGTGGATTTATTAGCAAGTATTCTAAACTTAAAGAGGCAAGATTTTTCTAACGATTATATACCCGAATTTGTCTCGACTGGATTTCCTTTTTTAATTATTCACCTTAAATCTTTAGCTGCTGTCCAAAACGCATCACCAAATGTACGAATGCTCTTAGAAAACCTAAAATCTATGCCTTCTCAGGAACTTCTGATATTTTCCAATGAAACCGTTCATCCTGAAAGTACTGTTCATGTTCGAATGTTCGCTCCCTCTGCTGGTGTCCCTGAAGATCCAGCTACAGGGAGTGCTGCAGGTCCCTTAGGCGTCTATCTGCTCAAATATAACATTGGAAAAGTAAGTTTGGATACTCCAGTAGTGATAGAACAGGGTTATGAAATGAACCGGCCTAGTCAACTACTCACCTATGTTCAAAAAAGGAAAAATGCTGATTATGAGGTTCATGTAAGTGGGAAAGTTCGAAAAACTGCAGAAGGGATATTCTTTCTCGATAAATGATAGATTTATTCCTACATCCCAAAATGGGATTTTGCTACTGCTAATCCTCGTTCGATTATAGCTGCATCCTCGGGATATAATTTCCCTAAATTATTTTGAAGGATTCGTTCAGCTCGATTTAGAAATGTAAAATTTCTGGTTCTCGTGGCTTCTATAACTAGGCGGACACTATCATAAATAGTATTCTCTATAACACCCGAGGGCATCCCTGAACTTAAATCATTTATTGAGCGACGAGCTGCCTCAATTCCACCAGATATTAGATCACAAAAAATCGCGCAAGCGAAATTAATTGCCGCGTTATCATAGAAATTGAGCTCCAAATGTTTATTTCCTGCGTCAATATAGCTTTGTCTTGTTTCTTGGAAATGGCGATGAGTGAGCTCATCTACTGATTTTCTCTCAAATCTATGCTCTGGCGCTTTTGCAAGACCTGATCCAAAGCTCTTGCTCTTCAATTCACTAAGAATATCTTCAGATGCTTCCTCACTTCCGAATATAGGTGTTGGGGCATTACTAAGAGAACCAGCTGTTCCAGGAGGTGTAAGTGCTCCCTGTTCTCCTAATGGAGGAGGAGCGGGAAGATTTAATGGACCAGAATGGGAACCTTTTTGCAATTCAGCAGCTTTAGGAGGTCCACTATATTTATTTAGCTCTTCTTGGAATATTTGACCGATATCTTGTGGAGATCCTTGAGTCTGAGAAGTTTGCTCAGTATGAGGCTCTTGAAATTTAGGTGTTTGTTCTCTAGGAGGCCCTTGAATCTCTCCTAAGGGTTTTGAATAGGTGTGAAATGGAGGAGGAGTAATCGTTTCTTTTACTTCTCGATATTCTTTTGGTTCTGGAGGTTTTATAAACCCAGATTGTGTTGTAGGGCCTTGGATAGAAGAACTAGCATCTATTCCTAAACTAGGAGGTTTTGGGAGAACTTTTTTCTTCTTCTTTCTGAAAAATGGCATTTTTATACCTCAAATGCTTGGAAAGATCTTTGAGATGACCAAATTGCAGGCTATACAAACGATAAATTATAGCTCTCAAAAATAATTTGTTGTGTAGTTTTAAATTAGTTTACTTATGACATTATTCTTTGATATACTTCCCTTTCCAATTCTTTCAATTTCGTGTTCTTTCCACTCACGAAGTAATCAATTATATATTCCTCCGCTTCATGTGGAATAAAAAGCATTTTATAATGATTTTTATTCATTCTTAAAACATCTTCGGGACATTTTTCTAAAATCAATGCAGCTTTGTACAATTTCCCTCCCTCCTTGCTTTTTTCTTTAAGGACATTAACTTTTAGATGATGCGCTCGCATTAAAATTTCAGATAACGCTAAATTTGATTGTATTCGTCCTGGAGGAATATAACGCTTAGCAGTATAGGGTATTTTAAATTCATAATTATATTGAAACCCTTTAACTTCTGGTAAGGTTACTTTTAAAGGCTTTAACTGCTTATAGTCAAGTATACCATATTTGTTGTTATTTCCATATAATTTTGCATATTTAGGGAGATAGGAAGGAAATTGGGTCCTAACCGTTTTGAGAAATTCGTTTTTACTTCTTCCAGGCTTGAGGGTTAATCCCCAACAATATACGAATTCCGCTCCAACTTTTTTTGCATTAGAGAATATTTCAAGGTAATTGTTATCTGAATCTCCAAGAAAAGGAAGCACAGGATAAAAATACACTCCAGAATGTATTCCCTCCTTTCTTATACTCTTGATGGCGCTAAATCTTTCTGCTGAGGTACTAGCGTTAGGTTCAATAATTTTTTGAATTTTATCATCGTTTAAAGTGATAGTAAAATTGATAGAAGCATATGAAGATTCATTTATAGTTTTAAATAAATCTAAATCTCTTAGAACAAGATGATTTTTAGTTAAAATGTGAACAGGTACGTTGTATTCATAAGCAAGTTCAACAAGTTTTCGTGTAAGTTGTTCCTCCTCCTCAATAGGTTGATAGACGTCACAGACTCCCCCTCCGATGAAAAGAATGAATTTTGCGATGGTTTTCTCTTGTTGGATCTCATTTACTCCCAAATGATGGAGCAGAGTCTTCTCCTCGCGATTTACAGGTCTTAAACCTTGTTTTCTAAAAAATCGTTCAAGTAATTGAGGTGAATTTTGCTTAATTCGAATTCTGGTGCCAAAATCTTCGTGCATATGATAATGTTCTGATTTACCATCGCAATATGTACAATCATGGAAACAACCTTGGTATGGATTCAAATAAACTTCAGACCAAGAAAAAATAGACGGAACACTATTCCTAATAACAGTTTTAGCGTCATATCTTTCTCTAATCAACTCAATCACAAATAAGGCATTGGAAATTGATATCCCCAAGAATAATAACATTTCTTCTTGTGGCAAGAGTGACTAAAGGAATTTGATGACTGATGAATTCGGAGAGATTGTTGCCTCTAGGATGGCAAATTCACCACCAAGAACAATTAAAATATCGCGTGAATTCAGGATCCCCTTTTATTAGAGTTAAATTTTATCATTATCCACCTTATCGGCAAAATGTCGAGATTTTACTTCCTCCTACACGTTGTAAGGTTCAATTAAAGGGACTCAATACTTTTTATACGTTCCAAGGAAAAATTCATACTAAAGGAATTCTTCAATTTGAACGGATTATAAGAGTCTTCCCCATTCCACAAGCCATCAAACCTCAAATCGGATGGGGAAATTGTTCTGAAATATCTCTTTCTTTGAGACAGAAGTATCAGGTTCCCTCGATGTACTGGCCTTTAGATGCAACAATTTTTGCAAAGATTCAAGAAAATCCTTGGTTTAAGACTGATGATTTATATCACTGGACGATTAACGCTCTTGAATACATTACAAAAGAAATAAAATTCAGGGAAAATCAAAAAGAAAGGTTTGGTGCCGTCAAAGCTTTATTGCTTGGATATGGAGATTGTGATGAATTCACTGATGTCTTCATTACATTAGCACGCCTCAAAGGAATCCCTTCTCGCCGTTTAACTGGTTATTTTATTCAAAAACAAGGGGAAAAGGTTGAATCACATGCGTGGGGTGAAATTTATTCTCCACATATAGGATGGATCGTGATAGATGCAGCTTTAGGAAACATTGGTAAACATACTCGCAATTATGTGATTCTTAAAGTAGAGGAATTTAACCACGAGCTTTCAGAATACCGGGTTCAAACAAGACATAGGGGGGCAGTCCATTATGAATGGATTCGTTCCGAGCCAAATATTAAGCCCCTTGGAGGATGATATCTTTTCCAAAATTTTTATCTTTGGTGGATTCCCCCTGATATACAAAATCTAACAAAAAAGTAGTTCTTCCAACGATTACGACTTCAGTATTCGATCGAAAATTCTTTGCTTCAGAGAGAAAATTTACCATTCATGATAACAATAAGGACATTTCACATGGCCACACGTTAAATAACTTTGTTCACATCCTTTACACCCAAAAGTACGGGCATAGGATATAGCAAAAGTCATTTTACATTTTGGGCATGTTCTCAGATCTTTTCGTTCAGTATAGGGTTTACTAATTTTACTCATTATAAGATACCAGCTATTGATAGGTGAGCTGACGTGCTAAGAACTTACCAGCTTTCTTTGGCCCGATAAATTCTCCGTTTTCACATAGAATTTGTCCTCTTAAAATGGTTGCAATTGGCCAACCTTTTACTTTCATTCCAGAATAAGGATTCCAATCAATATTATGATGAAGAATCTCAGGTCTAATAGTTTTTTCGATGGAGGGATCAAAAATCACTAAATCAGCGTCAGTATTAACCTGTAGGCTCCCCTTTTGGGGATATAATCCAAATAACTTAGCAGGATTAGTAGACATCAGCGTTATTAATTTTGTAATATCCATTTTGTATTTATTGATAAGAAGATCGTACATGAGAGGGAGAGACGTTTCTATACCAGGTATACCATTTAAAACTTTATAGAATGGGAGATTTCCGTTTCCTTTACTTTTTCTCGAAAATTCACAATGATCTGTGACAATTAAATCTATAGTTCCATCTTTTATACGATTAACTAAGGCCTGTTGATCTTTTGCATACCGTAAGGGAGGGGACATTAAGTTAAGGTATCCATCTTCAGCCATGTACGCTTTTTCGTTGAGTAGGAGATAATGGGGGCAAGTTTCTCCTGTAACTCGCATATCTTGCTGCTTTGCAGTTCTTAATAAATCACTGCCCTCTTTTGTTGTTATATGTGCGATATGCAACTTAGCTTTGGTTTTTTGTACAAATAATAGTGCTTTTTGGATCGCTTCTTCCTCTGCAATATGGGGACGCGATTCTGCGTGATGAATTGGATCTAATTTTCCTTCATCGATCATTTGTTGAATTCCCTGTTGAACAATAGAATCATTTTCTAGGTGCCCCATGGCCAGAGCACGATTTTTTCTAATAACAGAGAAGAATTTAATTAATTCAGAATCGTGTAAATCTAAGTTTCTCCAGCTGTAGGTAGTAAAAAACTTGAAACTAGAAACTCCTTCATTTATTAATGCAATTATTTCATCTAAGAACTCTAAATCTGTCTTTGATACATGAAGTCCATAATCTATAGCGACCTGTGAATTCGCAACTTTTTGCCGTTCTAGAAACCCCTTAAGAGGGGATGCTCCTCGAGTTTGATCTGCAAAGTCAATGATGGTGGTACAACCACCGAATGCAGCAGCTTGGGTTCCTGAGGCGAAGCTATCAGTTGAGATCTCTTTTCCCAGATCTTGGAGCTGAAAGTGAACATGACTATCTACAACCCCTGGAAAAATATATTTTCCTTCAGCATCAATGGTTTTCTCTGCAGAAAATCTATCAGGATTGGAATAAATAGCTTCAATTTTCCCCTTATTGATAGCCAGATTTGCTCGATAAACCCCAACAGAATCAACGAGAGAACCGTTCTTAATAATGAGATCCAATATGAACTCACCTTGAAATAAACAGGAATTTTTTCTTAATTGAATTATCCGATATCAAGTGATGAAAAAGTAGCTTCAAGTTTTTCAAGGTTACTTCTTTAAAGAGGTTTGAAAAATAAAAATATTGATAAATTCATCTTACTGACAATACAGGTAGGAAGCAGATTATGAAATATAAATTACTTCGAACACGTGTCATGGTACCTCTTTCTGATGAAATAGAACGTAATACAAGGATTAGCGACGGTTATATACTTATAGAAGATAAATCTATTAAAGAGGTTGGAGAATTTAATTCTAAGAATGTTCAAGCTCTCCTGGACACAATAGGGTCTAAGTTAGAAATTGTAGGGGCTTCTAATACAGAAGTTAAGATAGCTTCAGACGTTCCTCAAATAAATGGAGTAGCTTTACCTGGATTTGTAAAAGGTCATGGTCATGATCATGAAAGCCCGATAATTGGTATTGCAAAAGATGTTCCCTTAACCACTTGGCTTGATTCAGCTGTTAATTTATTTACAGGTTTCTTGCATGAGCAAGAGGAAGAGCTTACAAAGGAATTTGGAGTGTCTCCATACTACTTGACATATCTAAAAGCTCGACTAGATGATTTGCAGCATGGGATAACCACTGCATTAGTTCATCATTGTAATTTCAATAAATATCATGTCGATGAACTAGTAGAAGCAAATAGAACTGCAGGTACAAAAATTATGATTGCAGTGGGATCACAAGATCGACACTATGATCCTCGGATTCTTGATATCCCTCCTGCAGTTGCTGTAGATCGTTTAAATCGTCTTCATGAGAAATATAAAGAAGAAGAAATGGTAAAAATAATTCCCGGCCCAGATCAATTTTTTTCAAATGGTCCAGCACTGTTAAGACATCTAAAACACTGGGCTAATGCCCATCAAATGCTCATTCATATTCATTCGAGTGAAGAGAAGGCAACGACTGATTGGTTTACTAATGAATATGGTATGACTCCAATTGAATACGGACAATCAATCGGTTTCTTAGATGAAAACACTTTTGTTGGACATCAGGTGAATAGTACAGAGAAAGATCTAGAAATACTTGCAAGAACCAGAACAAAAGTGATTCATAATCCTCTAGCGAATACTATCCTTGGATCAGGTATGCCTCCTCTTTTAAAATTTAAAGAATTAGGAATAGAATTTGCAATATCTACCGATGGATCAGGTAGTGCAGATAACCAAAATATAATAAATGCTGCAAGAGTAGCTGCTCAATATCAAAAAGCGCTACATCAAGATGCTACAGTTATGACGGCTCAAGAAGTATTGGAAAGAATTACGATTGTACCAGCACAAATTTTAGGTTTTAATGTGGGGTCATTAACTCCAGGGAAATATGCAGATATTGTTGTTATTGATCTCTCAAAGCCCAATTTGACCCCTACTCGCCTCGATAACGTTGTAGAAAATCTCATTTGGGCTGCGAATGGTAATGAGGTTCAATACTTACTTTCTAATGGAGAACTTTTAATTGATGACTATAAATTTACTAAAATTGATATCAAAGCTATTTTAACCCAAATTCAGAAGTTATCAGAGCTATTCTATCAGTATAAACAAAAAACTCAGACTCGTAGGGCAACAGGAGTTCGAGAAAGTCAAAAACATAACGAATAAATATACAGTGGCAAAGAATCTTCAAGTGCTTTTTTGATATATTACACCCAACCTAGTCAATATAAAAGCATATGAGAATCGATTCTTCAGAAAATACACAGGAGATAATGTTAACTATGGATCTTGGTAATCTATTCAAAACAGGCCTATTGTTTACAATTCTAATTGGGATATTCTACGTTTTGTCTATTATATTCAATGTTCCTCCCTATTTATTTCTAATTCTGTCGGGTTTATTTGTAATAGGTTCTTACTGGTTCTCAGATTCTTTAGTACTGGCTATGACCCGTGCTCAAATATTAAGTGAAGATCAAGCTCCTGAGCTCCATATGAGGATAACCCACTTAGCAAATAGGGCTGGAATACCCAAACCTCGCATAGCTATTGTAAATAATCCTACTCCTAATGCATTTGCAACTGGAAGATCGCCAGGGAAAGCTGTTATTGCAGTACATACTGGATTACTTCAAATCATGAATTCAGAAGAACTTGATGGAGTTTTAGCTCATGAGTTGAGTCACATAAAACACTGGGATACACTGACTCAGACAGTAGCAGCCCTTTTTGCTTCTGCTATCATGTTTATTTCGCGAATGGCTTTCTTCTTTAGCTACACTGACAGAGATAATGTTAATCCACTTGCCTTGCTTGTTACTTGGATTGTTGCCCCAATTGCTGCAATTCTCGTGCAGCTTGCTATATCTAGAAGCCGTGAATATGCTGCAGATAAATCGGCAGCAGAAATAACAGGAAATCCTATTGGATTAGCCCGAGCGTTAGATAAATTGGAGACTTATTCGCGAAGTTCAGCAAGATATCTTTCCCGCACATCAAATCCTAATCCGAGCCTTAGTCATCTGTATATCTCGAATCCTTTATCTGCAAATACACTTGCCGGACTATTTTCAACACACCCACCGATCCAAGAAAGAATCGCACGACTTCAAAGAATGTCCTATTAGTTGAAAACATCTGTACTCTTCAAAAGTGGGAGGGAAGATTCTTTTTTCTGCAAGGATTCCACTTGAATTGAATGCGAAATCTTATACATATATCTTCGAGTTTGTAAAAAGAGAGAGTTGAGGATGTCTACTGATTTAATTCAGAAGCTCAGATTGAATCAATTAAGAAAGCAATCCCTTTGGAACAGTGAAGAGACTTCTTTTGAAAATCTCATAAAGCAACACATAGGGTACCATTCCGCAGATTATTGGACTCCGTATCTTTCAATTTTTGCTAGAATTGGGGATTACAATCCAGCTGAATTATTTAAATCAATAAATTCGGGAAATAAAATCGTACGGATTAATGCATTTAGGCGAACTCTACACGTAGTCCATTCGGATAATCTTGCTATCATTTTAAGGATCACTGGTCCTATTCTTCTCAACTCAATTAAAAAAGCACCTGGGATCATAGATATTTCTAGTAAGGAACTAGAGAAGAAGCTTGATCAGATATGCGAGGTAATTAAGGACTCACCAAAACGAACAAATGAAATTAAAAAACTTCTCCCCGATTTTTCTGATACATTTCGCTTTCTACTTCTTGCAGGAATGGCAAAAGGGAAAATTGTGCGAGCAACCGCATCACACGCCCGTAGTAACTTAACTACTTATACTGCACTAGAGAATTGGGTACCAGATGTGAAAATCAATCAAGTATCCACTGAGGAAGCACTCATACAATTAATTCGTCATTATATAGCGATCTATGGACCCGTGAGTGAAGAGGACATAGTTTGGTGGCTAAGTTTAGCCAAAACACCGATTCGGGACTGTTTGAAAGAGCTCAAAGATGAGTTAACAAGAATCAAGATCGCTGGTTTAGTTCATTTTATGGAGAAAAATGATTACACTGAAGCACAAAACCTTTCGACAGCAAATCCTCCCATTATTTTTTTCCTGCCATATGAAGATCACTTTCCTAAAGCATATAAAAATCGAGATTGGTTTATTAGACAGGAAGACGTACAAAAGCTCTTTCCTCGAAATGCAAAAATATATTGGCCAGATAAACCTCTAAATATCATTACAAAGGGTATTAGGGCTATGGGAGAGATCAGGCCATCGATTTGGGTGGATGGAAGAATTGTGGGCCGCTGGGAGATTGAATCCCTACAAAAGAACGAATATAAAGTCGTGATGAGTCTCTTTCAGAACCTCGATTCTGCGGTAGAAAATCAAATTAAACAAAAAAAGGCCGAGCTGACTATCTTTATCAATGAAAAGCTCGGTCCAATTTCATAAGAATGATTACCTAGCTTTTCATAGCTAGTATAGGACACTTATCTGGATCATCCAGATCTAAACAGGGTTTCTGCATTCCCTGATAAAATTTCTGACCTAGCGCGGTGCACCTTGAATTTTGTTCGTCAAAATGAGGACATACCATTTTTTAAAATCATCTCCAAGAGGATTTACTTCAATTTTTTGATTCAATTCCTATTATTAAAATATGTCTGAATGAATTCTAGTGGATAGTTTACTGAGGAACCTCATTTAGTAATTATACAAAAGATGCTCGATTTATCAACCTCTTCAATTCGAGCTTTTAAGTTCATTTTTTCGACAAGGGAAGAAAAGTCCTCCGTCCTGAATGTTGTCGCTTTAAATCCATCTCTGCAGGCAATGGTACCATTTTTGGTGTTTTCATAATCCAATTCTCCTAATAAACCTGCTTTAGACTGTATTTCAAACCAATTCAATCGTGCGTCCCAAATCTTGTCAGAGTAACTAGAAAGAATTAATTTTCCCTTTCTTTTAGTTACCCTCAGTGCTTGAGTAATGAGGTGAATAGGGTCAATCTTCATTGCTGAAATCGCGTTTTGAATTCCTAAAACTGTATCAAAGCTTTCAGGTTTGAATTGGATGTTTCTAGCTGTCATTCTGTGTAATTCTACATTTGAAAAATCTTTAAGATATTTTCGAGCATAATTTAGCGAAGCTTCAGCAATATCGATGCCCACAACTTTTCGTGCTTTCATTGCTAGTGGTTTAAGCACTCTACCATAGCCACAACCAAGTTCTAATACATAATAATCTACTTGAATTAGATCTAATACATAGAGTATCTCTGCTTCTAAGTATTGCTGGATTCTTGGAGGGGCGATTTCGTATGCATGTTTTAATTTTGACGCAAATAATTTTTTGGAATAATAATCCTTATCTTTTATACGGGTCATACTCCTATGTCCTTTAAATTGACATTATTTAACTTTAATTTAGAATTTTCCCTAATTGGCATCAGATTTATAGAATGACTTTTATAGATTCGAGCTTGAGTCAGTAAAAAAAGGTTTCTTGTAGGAGAAATCATACCATATCTTAATTCGTTTCCAAAAGAATAAATATAGTGAATTCTGAATCAAAACGAAGATAATGAGTATAAACATGATTAATCTCAGTGTACCGATTAATACAATAAAGGGAACAAGGCCTCAGTTTCATGAGATTTTAGTTATTGGGATCAGCACCTGTAATTGGTGTAAAAAGGCTCTTAAATGGCTTGACCTTAATAATTTCTCCTATTCGTACTTTTTCATTGATTCCATGCCTTTAGAAGAGAGGGAACAGTTTAAAAAAGAGTTTAAAGAGTTTTATAATGTGGCATTACAATTCCCCATCCTAATAGTGGACAGATTTCATGCTCATCCTGGATTTGCCCCTCAGGACTGGGAAATATTATTATTTTACTAATATTATAGCTCTAATTTTATAGAAAAAAATCCTTTCTCTTCATCCAAACAAGGCTTATGCAACAGCTTTAACTCAATGGTCAGCGAACACTCATGCAGTAGAGATTTCTTGGCTGTTCCGAGAAAATATTGTGGTTACAATCTACCCTACTTGGGGTGATGAGGATATTACTCACGACACAACTTATTCAGCAATTTGCACTGAAACTGGTGAACACTCTCTTAAGCAAATGGATGGAGTTCCTAGTTTCGAGATTAGTCTTTCGGTCGCTGTTTTAGCATTAGTGAGTCATATCATCAATCACAGAAGAAGAAAATGAATTCTTATTGAAATTAATAAAATTCGTTTTCTATTTTTTTCTTTTTCTTTCTTTTAAGCTTCTCTTACTTTTAAATCACGATAGTATTTTAGTACCTCGTCGATAGCGTCCTTACCACCAAATCCAAGCAAAAAACCAATAATAAAACCAATAGCGGGATCTGCAATAGCTAGCCATTCACTCAAGATAAATGTGATAATTATCGCTAAAATCGCAGAGATCGCAAATTTAGCCTCAAATGCCAGTTCTTCTTTCTTAATTTTTGTTTTTCGCAAATATTGCGATAAAAATCCACCTATTGCCCCAATCACAGAGCCTAATACAACTGAAAGTTCAAATGCCATATTTATAAACCCCAATTTACATCTCAAAGGTCTACCGTACCAAGGTGATAAAACAATAAATATTATTTCTCAACCAATTAGAGAGAATTGCTACCTTTATCGAAAATCCTTTAACAATTTTATTTGGTCATTGAATATCTATTAAATTTATCATTTCGAGGACGATACCTATGTCTGAGGACGCTAAACTTATCGAATTATTCCAAGAAATCTTTAATGAGGTAATGGATCGAAATCCAACTTATGCAACTTTTTTAGGATATAATCATGAAAAATATGATCACCTTCTGCCTAATAGTACTTTGAAAGCAGCTGAAGAGGAATTAGAATTACTTTTCTCATATAAAAATAAATTACAAGAGAAGATTGATTATAATTCTCTTACTCCTGAAAGTCAAATTGATTTTGATCTTTTACAGTTCTTTTTGGAATATCAGCTGTTTAATACAAATGAAATTGCATTCTGGAGAAGTGGAGCTGTATCAGGAGGTGCTGTCGGTTTTATAGGCTCAGCAATACATTTATTATATGCTCGTGAGTTCGCTCCACTTGAAACCAGAGTTAATGCAATTATAAGTCGACTCAAAGGAGCAGCAACATATTTCGAGCAATCAAAATCATTATTTCAATATCCAGTTAAAATCTGGATAGAATTAGCTATTCAAGAAGGTCCACGAACGATAGGGTTTCTTCAATTGATACAAAAAAATCTCAAACCCCTTCTGAAGGACGATTTAAACCAAGAATTAGATGAAACGATCAAAAAGATTACATTAGACATAAATAATTATATTAAGTGGCTAGAAACTGAGCAATTGCCCCTAGCTAAACACGATTGGGTCATTGGTCCCCAAAAATTCGCTCGGTTGGTTGAAATTCGAAAACTTGGAAAAACTCCTACAGAGATCCTTGAGATTGGAGAATCGATGTTAAAGAAAACTCGGGCAGAGTTATCAATACTTGCTTCAAAATTGTATCCAGGAAAATCAATTAAAGAAGTAAGAGAAATCCTGAAAGCTAATCATCCTCCGACATTTGAGATGGTCCTAGAGCACGTTGCGGAATTAACTAAGGATGCTAGAAAATTCATCAAGGATCATAACTTAATGGATATTCCAGAAGGGGAATTACTTAAAGTAGAGGCAACACCTTCGTTTTTAATACCAATTTTACCTTTTGCAGCGTACATGTCAGCTGAAAAATTCTCGAAAGATCAAACTGGAATATATATTGTTACTCCAACAGAAGGACGAGATGAGATGCTGAAAGAGCATTCCTATGCAAGTACTAAAAACGTGGCAGTACACGAAGGGTATCCTGGGCACCATTTGCAATTGATTTCTGCAAACTTACAACCCAATTTGATAAGAGCAATCGTGCAAGGAGAGGAGACCATCGAAGGTTGGGCACACTATTGTGAGCAATTAATGGCTGAAAAAGGATTTTTGGGAGACGAAGAAATTTTTATGCAATTAATTGATCAGCTTTGGCGAGCTGTTCGAATAATTGTGGATGTTAAAATACATACGTCCCAAATGACTTTCGATGAAGCTAAGATATTTATGACGGAAGAGATAGGGATGGCTGAATCCGCTGTTATTGCGGAACTGAATCGTTACACTTCTACACCAGGTTATCAATTTAGCTATCTACTTGGTAAAGTTCTTCTACTTGAACTTAGAGACAAAGTAAAGGAAAAACTAGGAGATAAATATACTGATAAATTCTTCCATAATACAATTCTTCATAATGGAGGATTACCTATTTATTTTCTTAGACGCTTATTCGATCTTAAGATGGCAGAGATGCTATCTTAATTCCTTTTCTATAAAAACGCCCTAGATGCTATAATTACTCATATTAATATCTATTCTTCCTGCGTGTTTTAAAACATATAAAGCATCAATTGTTATCCACGGATTCATTTTCTTTATGTTTTTTCCTCCCCAATCTACGGGAGAAAATCCAGTAGTCTTTTTAGCACTTGGAGCAATAGAGTAATTTTTCTCTTCAGCAGGAAATCCTCCACTAGCTAATTCTTTAGACTCCAGTAAATCAAGAGCATCATTACAACGATTATCTTTGATCTTCTTAGATTCTGCAAGGACTTTCAATGCGAATAGAATATCATACCGCCAATAGGGGGGATAATGAAGCTGTGTCCAGGTGCTACTGATATTATTTCCAGTTCCCAATGATTTGTATAGTTTTCGTTTTAAAAATAACTCACATCCTTTTTCTACAGCAGTTTTAGCCCTTACACTTCCTGTTCTGTTGAAATACAGATTCAATGCGCGTAATGGAATAAGACTTTCATGATAAGAGGAATTTATTGCCTTAGGCCTTGTATCGCAATTCCATCCTCCATCCTCCCATTGGTAAGTTATAAGTCGATTAGAGAGCTGTTTGCACGCATCCTCATTTATATCTAACAATTCCAGCTTAAGAAGAGAGTATAGTCCATTTCCTTCCTGTGAAGCACAAAATCGTTTCCTTCCTTCCAGAGTTTTCTTTCGATTCCATCGTTGTATTGATAAAAGCCATTCCAATTCATGATGCTTCGTAGGAATTAATTCTATATCTCCTGGAGGATACCCGATGTCTGCTAAATCTACTAAAATCCAATGGGCACCCTGCCATTTTTTATAAACATGATAAGGAGTAATTTCTTTCGATTTAGGTAAATATGAAACTAAGTTGGAGATAATGGAGGATTTCGTCTTAAGATCAGAACAAATCTGTTTTATATCTACATCTTCGAAGGTTTGATCGAATAATTGAAGTCGTGTCTTTAATTGTATCATGGGTTCCTCTGAAGTTAATAATTGTTGCACGATTTCCACTTTAAAGATCACCTCGGATTATTCAATCTTGAGAAAACTAGTTTTTGAAAGTTACTATATTGATGAATCCTATTATATCAGAGTGGTTTCAGTGTCCAGATACGGTAAAATTCTATAGTGAAGAAAAAAATACCACTTAAGCTAATTAAAATTGTAAAAAAATCTTCAAAGTAGAAAACAAAAGGATTACGGGAAATTAGCAAGAAAAAGTAAAGGACTAGAAAAGCGATAAAGAAAGAAAGGTAAAATACAATTCTTGGAATCATTTTAGGTCCTATTTTCAAATATAAACCAAGTATACCTGAACTCACATATTCTTTGGCTGTATATTTATCTTGAGTCGTTTTTTCGACAAGTCCGACCTCAACTAGTTTGTTAATGTGGTAGAGTACAGTCGAAGGGGAGTTAAATCCAAGTTGGCGATCAATCTCCCTTACACCAGAATTTGCATGTTCTAATAAGAACCAATAAACCTTTAGGGTTTTCCCTTGCAAAAGATCCTCTGAAATTTTTGTCATTAGAGAATATTCCTGAAATTTTAAATTTCATGAAAAAAGTAATAATTCTATATTATTAGATTATGGAATAGGAAGTCGAAAAACTAGGAAAACAAAGAAAAAAAGGATGGGAGGAATGAGGAATTTTATTCCTCCTTCGTTGTGAATATCAATGTATTGATATTAGACGCAATTGGTACATTTTCTAAAATCCAATCTGGGAGAGGGGGCGGTGAGGTATCCAACATAATATGCCATTCTTCATCAGATAATCTATTGGTCATGGGATGTTTAAATTCGTAATAAGAAAAAGTTCCACCACGGGTTAAGTATAGACCTCCATTAGAGCTAGGTACAATCGTATAAATGGTAAAAGGATTACCTGTTCCGACCTCGAGGACTTGAGCAGTATTTGGATCAGTATGAACATCAGCAATAATTGCCATTCGATCATCAGCTTCAGATGTCCATTCATTTGCATCAGGATCATTATAACTAGCAATTCCCCCGATTTCTTGCCCGACATAGCTAATAAAGTAATAATCCGTCTCGTTTAGAGGAATATTTTCTAGCTCCTTGATGCTAATTTCGACTAATCGATCGAAAAGCTGTTGAATGGCAGTTAATTTGTACTGGAAAGCTTCTGCTAATAATCCCCTATTACTAAGACCGTCTTTCATCAAGCCAACGAGACTACTTAATCGAGCATAAACTTCCGGATAAGGTTCAACATATCCTTTAGCTATCTCAGGCATGGACGTTTCATAAGTATAGGACTGTTTCGCATAAAGGATGGTATCATGACGGAGTTCGGCCCACGAACCCATGGTGGTCATCAACGATTTGTCCGTCCAAGCATCACTCAGCATGAACATAGGATATCCTTCAGTCGCAGGACTTAAAAGTGGGAAAAGACTGTACAACCAAAGCCAGTATAAATTCTGAGTCCAATCATATACACTAAGATTTCCAAATTCTACTCGTAACTTCAGAATCTGGTCGTTATAATCAGGGTAAGTTTCATTCTCAGATTGAAGATGAATAGCTGCACGAGGGCTACCAAACACAGAAAAGATATCTAAACCGTTGGGGAATAACCGTCCCCCTACTGCAGTATGAACTAATTCCTGAAAGATATATGAATCAGGAATAAATCGCTGTCCCATTAAACGAAATCCTTGTGTGACATTCGCAGCATCAAACATTTCATTAATGAGCATTGAGTTAATCTTAGGGCTTCGGAGGGCTTTTAAAGTTGAGATGATTTCTATGATGAGAGATTCGTCAGCGAGTTGATCTCCTTCTGGAGAATTATATTCTCGCCACACTTGATAATATTCCTTAGGAGTTAGATCATCACTCGCTCCAACATAGAATACTGTAGGTTCATATACTTGATCCCAGTGGTCCCAAGCTGAATATGATCCACTGGTTGCGTTGAAAGAACTGATTAATAGCATACTCATCCTAGTATGGTCAATCCCCATTTCAATTTCTCCAGTTGGACTCTGAAGGAGGAATCCCATACGTCCAGCATACATCATAGCTTGGAAATATTGTTTGAGAACATCATTCCTAGTATAGTGACCCCGTACCTTATATTGAGAATAATCCTCCTCATATCCAAAAATTGCAGATGGCGCACGATTGAATCCTTGAATATTAGTGATTTCTGTGTTTACCAAAGAGGAGACGGAACTAGGAATAGGATATGTTGAATTATCCAGTAGATAAAGCATAACGGATAGAAAAGCAATATTTCGATCAAACGCGTCCTGAACCACTGATGATATTGCTAAATTACGTTTGTTTTGTTGGTCCTCTCGTAAAAGATCTAGTAATAATTCAAAATCTGAGGTAAATCTCGTCCCTTCGAGTATACGCAAGCTAATATCGTAAAGAACATGGTAAGCATGAAGACACAAATCAGAGGTGACAAATTTTGGGCTTGACTCTTGAAATTTATATAGCTCATAAATGTCTTCAACTCCCTCATCTACTAAAGAGAATCCATAAGTTGCAAGCTGGTTTTTAATAGTGGGGGATGTAATTGAAAGACCCTGCATGTTAACATTGGATAAATCTGACCTGATTGTGTAAAGGGGGATTTGAGGGGTATAATCAAGGGAGAGAGGTTCATAATTTCCGAATGAGGTAGTTACTGATTGCTCAATATGGAAACTAGAAGCAGATCCAGGAAGAGTATTCGGGGTTTCATGTGATGGAGTATTTGAAAAAGGTAGTCGGGGCTGAAAAACAGTTAAACCAACTGTGAACACTAAAACCGCTAGAAAAATCCCTCCAAGGACTGCATAAGTATTATTTCGACTCATTTATTTATAACACACTCCATGTATTGGAAAATACCAATGATGGGTTTTTATTTGTGGAAAAACATTATTTCCTTGTTTAAATATATGGAAGGTATTCATATATAAACCTATCTAACTGTGAAACCGATTTCCTCCCTCCAATGGGTGTTTAAAGAGTTAAACGCGGTGTTTTAATTGTAGAACAGCAAAAAAATTAAAAATACATAGGGATGCTAATTCCTTTACTGCCTTATTACTCACCTCTGCGAAGATTATTTCACTATAATTAAGATTTGCAGACAATTAAAGCAGGTTGCTTGGAAAATTTCATAATTTTGATCTTGGAATATCAAAAATAATATTAACCTTGGTATTAAATGTCATTAGTCAAAAGCTTTTGATGTGGAAATAGAATGAAGAGAAATAAGAACTATATAATGTTGTGTTTATTCTTAATCTTGATCTTTATAGGAATTCATAGACCCCCTGTCTATTCTTCTATGCAAAATCCCGTAACTTGGACCTGGTCAACTCTGAAAGTGGTTTCTGATCAAAGTAATATGACTTCAATGGACCCTAATATTGTTGTAGATGACGATTTCAATATCCACGTCATTTGGGGCGAACAAGCTCCATATACCAGTGCTGGTGATGATGATGTATACCAAGATGTAATCTACCAACGCTGGAACCTTTTTAGTGAAGAATATTATGCGCCAGTGCTTGTTTCAAACACAAGTACGGGAGCTGCTAGTAATCCACATTGTACTATGGATTCAAGCGGAAACCTACACGTTGTTTGGGAAGATTCTACAGTTTTTTTTAAAGATACAAATGATAAAGATATTGTGTACCGAATGTGGAATGCATCAACTGAAGAGTGGACACAACCTATGCCGATATCAATAGGATCCAATAATTCATTCGATCCAGTAATTGCTGTTACAGATTCTGGAGAACGACATGTTTTTTGGACAGAACAAAATGCTCCCCAAGAAATTTATCACAGGGCATATATTAATGATCAATGGCAAACAATTGAAGAAATCTCAGTGGAAGATGAAGATTATGATTCTATTTGGCCAGATGTAGCAATTGATGATTCTAATAATATTCATTTAACTTGGACAGATTTTTCGGGATATAATGGCGCTGAAGCAGGGACGGGGTCGATTTTTTATAAGAAATATGATGAAACCCTTAACTCATGGTTGGCCACTGTTTATATTTCTACTGAAAGTACAGAAGAGGCGTACAGAAGTAGAATTAGTTTGGATTCTGGTGGAAACCCGCATATTGTCTGGATTGACCGAACTGAACTTCCATATGCCGAAGAGGAGATTTTAAATCAGTTTGATGTATTCTATAAAACTCTTAATCCTCACACTTCTACGTGGACCCCAACCGAAGTAATTTCTGTAAACAGCACAGAAGATTGTGGTTTTCCATGTTTAGTCATTGATCCGTCGGATAATTTCCATATTGTATGGAGAGACCAAACAAACTATGGATCCTCTGGTTCAGATTCTGATATCTATTATAAGTATAAGAATTCAACTTCAGGAACTTGGGACTCCATGACCTTACTTACTGCAGAAAGCTCCGAAAACAGTGATGACCCTGAAATTTTTTGCGACAAATTAGGTTTTCTCCATTTAATTTGGCTGGATTTTATGGATATCGTTGGAGCGGGTGAGGATCCCGATATATTTTATAAATTTCTATCAGGAGAACCGACAACTCCTTCCCTCAGTCCGATTATACAAAATAATAATAATCCAAAGGAATTAGAACTTCAATGGACCGCTTCTAATGCTGCAACGAGTTATAAAATATACAGGGAATCATCATCGTTTTCATCCACTTCAGGATTGTCATCAATTGAAGCAGTAGTTGCCAATGAATATACTGATACTGTTAACACAAGTGGAACATACTATTATGCTATAACTGCGGAAAATTCGTTTGGTTCTAGTCGATTATCTAATGTGGTATCCATAACAGTAGATCTTTCCACAACCAGTTCAACCACAACTTCATCATTTCCAAGTCCTGGTTTTTCATTCTTCGTGTTGTTTGTTGGAGTAGTAATGCTTTCTCGAAGAAAATAAAAGGTCTAGGAAAAGTACTCGGTAAAACTCACTCACTATCTCTTTCATATGCTGCTAGAGTGGCTTTAAACTGTGTGAGCATCAAATCAAAGCTATTTTATCAAATCTAGCTTCTAGGAAGGTGTTTATCAAAGAATTGAAAGAAATGGATTTTCCCTACAGAATTGTACTATAAGAACCAATGGTTGTCCTTCAAAATGGCTCATAAAGCCCAAGTCCGTCATCTTTGTGCATGTTTAGAGCAAAGTCATGATTACGTTGATCCATTTGAGCATTTGATGTTTCTATGGGAGCTCTATCAGCCACTGATCTGCTACATAAAGTTTTAGTGAGGATCAGGGATCTATAGTAGAGCTATTTACCTTCTAAAGATTATTCTATCAATGATTGTGGATTTTCATTAATAGAAAAAGAGGAAAAGAGGAATTAAACTAACAATTCACCTATTCTTCTTCTGAATTAAAATTATTAATCCAAAGATAGCACTTAGGATCAATGCTCCTAAACCTATATGGATGATTTCTGGTAATTTCGATTTTAAGTCAGTTCGAAGTAAATACAATTCATCTGGAGTACGAACCCCATAATTCAAGGTTGGATCTCTCACAACTTGTTTGAATGATCTCAAAAGGCCAGTTGCTTTATCAAACGTCCAAGAATATGTTTGATGGAATATTGTTGAAGCATTAAATGAAAAAATGGATTCCCCATTGTGTACATCAGCAGCTGGATAAGTAGAACTAATATGCAATGCCAGCTCGCTCCAGAATTCCTCTCCTGTTGGAAGGAAAAAATAATATCCGAGGTGTATATATGAATTTCCTTCTCCTAGTTGTTGTAAGAAGGAATTTAATATAAATCCTTCCTCAAATGATTGACTATTGGCTGAAATTTCATATCTAAGGGTAGAATTGGTGGAAAAGAGAATTTTCAGAGAAATTTTATCATTTTGTGTTAAATTATCCAATCCGCTACGCTAATTGGTATAACATGGTTGGGAATTATTTAAAACGGTCATAAATTGCCACGAATATACATTTCCTACAGGGAACTCTCTATAAGCGACTTCTGTCTGGATTCCCATTGCAGAAAAAATAGGAGATATGAATAAGACTAAAAAGCTGATTGTTGCTATTACGGATAGCAGCTTCATTTGAATTATTCATCCTGTTTATAATTTTAATTTAAGATAAAAAGAACGAAGTTATAATTGAGTTTTCCTGTTTTATGGAGTGACATAAGTCCAGTAAGGAGGATTTGCGCCATTGTATTCCATTCGCTATATAACTTGCATCAGCCCATAACATACAGTAATAGTCCAATGAATATCAAGTGAGTGAGGATCGTCGCAGAGAATCATTGGATAAAAAGTCTCCCAATCTGGAGGTTGTGTACAATAAGCGTCTTTTCCCCACAAAATATTTCCTGACTGTGAATCCATTATACGTATTTTCATATAATGAGAGGTTGCTGCATAACCTCCTCCTAACCCAACATCCTCTGATTCAACATAATGTTTTATGCAATGTCCAGTAATATTCCATTGATGGTGGTGCGAGTATTCCTGACTCCATTCCCTCTGTTGAAGACGACACGGACATTAAAAAGCCATGCAATCGAAATACTGCAGCTGAGGTTATTCTAATGTTTATCATATTCTTCTACGATGAATGAAACGAGGTCGAAGAGTTTTAGTCTCAATGTTTTCTTAAAATTTGTTTATTATTTCCTTCAGTACGTGTCTAGCTGTATCAGAGTACCAACACTGTACAAACAACTTAACCTCTTCCTCTCGTGTTTGTGTATAGCGGGTAATAATGGGATTTGTTCGGTTATATTTGATAGCAGTGTAAGCAGTGGGGGAGTAAGAGCAAAATTCCTTAGCTTTCTCCATAGCACGCTTTAATAACTCAGATGGAGGATTAATTACTTCATCTACTAAACCAAAACGAGCTAATTCCTCCACAGGAAGGAAATTTCCTGATTCCATAAGCGATCGGGCATCTTTAGTCCCCACTATACTATGGAGAATATAATCTGCAAGGTATGGGACTGGAACTCCGAGTTTTATTTCATTCAATCCCATTACAGCTTTTCCTTGACTGATATAGCGATAATCACAGCATAGTGCGAGAATACAACCCCCGGCGGTAGCATGCCCAGGAATAGCTGCGATCACAGGCTTATGAAATATAAAAAGATCTAAACAGACCTGTGTGAACAATCGATAAAAGGATTCAAAATCGGATTGAGACAAATCGAAGACTTCAGGGACATCAAGGCCAATTGAGAAAAATCGATCACTAGAACTGGTTAAAACTAATGCTCGGATATTATCATCAGCAGAGAAATAGCTGAGTGTCGTTTGGAGTTCGTTAAGCAGTGCAGTATTAAGAGCATTAGTTCTACTGCGATTTAATGAGGCTATCGCAATATTTTCTTGTATTAGAACATCAATCATGAGTATCACAAATATAGATTATTTTGATGCAAGAAAAATTTTACGGTAACAACAGAATATGTGATGATAAGAAGAATTTATGGATGATTTTCCTCTTAACTCGGAAACGGAGACTTTAGTCTTCGTTCTTTTTTCTCTGTTTCATCTTTTCAGATGCTAAATATAGGTATCAGTTCTTAAGTTTGATTTTTGAGGCTTGTTATGGGACTCATATTAGTCTTAATTTCTAATAAATGTAAGTCTTAAACAAATTTTACGTATTAAGAGAAAAAAGGAATTTGTTTGGGATGCTATATACCCCAAAAAACTATTTTACAAATTTTTTCTTGTAAATTGCCCAAACTAGAAATGTACTTGATACAATTAGGATCGAGAAGCCAGGAGCTGTACTTGGAATCTTAATTTCTACAATATCGGAATCCTCACTTTCACCAACTGCGTTTTTTGCTCTCACAGTATAGAAATAGGTCCCTCCTTTATTTACTTCTGTATCATGGAAATTAAATGTTTCTGCACCTAAAACTGTTTTATAGAGAGTGCGTGAATCAGCTTCACTTCCACGATATATTACATATTCTGTAATAGGGGATCCTGCATGAGTTAAAGGTACAGTCCATGTTAAATTCACCTCACCATTGACTTCCTCAGCCTGTAGATTAGTGGGAGGAGTAGGAGCATTAGCTTGGTACCTATATGCCCATGTATCAGAAATTAATACGCTTGCGCCGATAGAATCAATAGTTTTCCCACCAAAGAGAATTGCAACATCTGATTCTGAATCGTAATCAAATGAATGAATCATACGTCGTGACGGTGGATTAGGGGAATTCATATTTGTCCAAATGTTACTATTATAATCATAGTTCCAAGTATCTCCAAGATAAATACCACCGTTATAAAACAAACCACCAAAGAATAAAACACGATCTATTTTTGAATTATACGTCATCATTCCAAGAACTCGGTTAGTGGGGTGAACTACTGGGTTCATATTGGTCCATGTGTTTTCTTTATAATCATAAACCCAAGTTTCATCACGATCAACACACCTGTAGGTGTTCCTACAGGAAACTCCACCAAAAAGAATTGTTTTATTGGATTCTATATCATAGGCGCACCCAGGGTTCCCCAAGGATGGAGGATTTACAGTAGGACTCATATTGGTCCAAGTATTAGTGTTATAATCATAAGCCCAAGTATCGTGATAAAATGGCAAATCAGTATTCAAGTTCATATTCGAATCAAAGCCACCAAACATAATCATCCTATCATTCGCCTCATCATAAGTCAGGGAACAACATCCTCGAAATGGCGGGCTATTCTCAGTGGTGAGGTTCATCCAGATGTTAGTTTCATAATCATAACTCCAAGTTTCTCCCACACCAGTATCTTGATATACTGAATGTCCATGTGCCCATTTCCACCCGCCAAACATGATTATACGATCAGATTCCGAATCATAAGCCATTGCTGCAGCGAGTTTGGCTACGTTCTTCATTTCAGGGGTAGTAAGGTTTTCCCAAGTATTTGTATTATAATCATATGCCCATGTATCATTAAACATTCTAGAATAATCTCCATTATCTCCACTAAAGAGAATAATTCTGTCTGATTGTGAGTCATAAGCAGTTTGAAATGCATGATGATACCGTGCTGGTGGCGCAATTACGGGAGACATTTCCACCCAATCTGAACTACTTTGGGAGATACTTCTTTGCATTAAAGGAATATCTAAATGATTAGCAATAACTATGTTGTTACAGACTAAAAGTGCAAAACAAGAGTAACCCAAAATAATAATCCATGCTAACTTTAGTTTTTTTGAATATACACTCATTTTCTTTTCTCTCTCTAAACTAAATCCACTTTTTGTTCTTTTTTCTTGTCATTTTTCGTCGAATCGCTAAACAGATAATAGTTGCACTTATCAAGATAAGGGGAAATCCAGTAACACTTGGAGACGAAGAAATGGTTATTGAAACCATTTTTGAACTTTTACTCTCACCAACAGTATTTTTTGCCCGGATAGTATAATAATAAGTACTTCCTTTACTGATATCTGTATCATTATACTCTAAAGTGTCTTTTCCTTGTATTGTTTTGTACAGAGTTAGATCATTGTCTGTACTTCCTCGATAAATCAAATACCCCGTGATGGGTGAGCCTGCATCGGTCTTCGGAGAAGTCCAGTTTAGCTTGACTTCATCGTTGACAAAATGTCCTTGGAAATCTAAAGGAGTACTGGGTGGATTTGCCTGATAAGTATACGCCCATGTATCATCCACATATCCTCCTCCATACTGCATCCCACCAAATAGAATAATTACCTCGGATTCGGAATCATACGCGAAAGAATGAAAATAACGAGCGGATGGGGGGGAAGGAGAATTCATATCAGTCCAAGTATCAGTATTATAATCATAAGTCCATGTATCAGAAAAATCGTTCCATGGAATAATTCCCCCAAAGAAACAAGCTTTGTCAAGATGAGTCATATAAGCCATCCCAACAATCGCTCTTCTCGAGGGAGAATTAGCAGGAGACATTTTCGTCCAATTGTTGTGGGAGTAGCTATAAACCCAGGTGTTGCTGCTTGAGAAAGCAGGATAATTTACGCCATCATCGCTATGTGATTGATTTCTCCCGCCGAAGATGACAGTTCTTTCGGATTCAGAGTCATATGCGTATCCCTGTTGGATTAACGGTCCAGGATTCACTGGGGGCGACATATTCGTCCAGGTGTTTGAATTATAATCATAAGCCCAGGTGTCCTGGTAAAAGTGAAGATTCTCATAATAGATCCCTGGATGCATCCCACCATAAATTATCATACGGTCATTAGCTTCATCATAGGTCATGGAATGGCACCCTCGGGCAGGAGGGCCATTAGCTGTGGTTAAATTTGTCCAAGTGTTTGTATTATAATCATAACTCCATGTTTCACCTACTCTAGTGGAATTCGCCATATACCGACTATCTGCCCCCCCAAACAGAATGATTCGATCTGATTCCGAATCATAAGCCATCCCACCATATATTCGACCATTATCGCGCATTTGCTCATTCGTCATATTCTCCCAGATATTGGAGTTGTAATCATACGCCCAAGTATCATTAATACTTATAAACCATCCTACTCCTGATTGTACAGCGCCACTGAAAATGATTACTCGATCTGATTCCGAATCATAAGCCATCTGCCCTCCAAGATAATACCGTGCAGGAGGAGCTATCGCTGGGTTCATTTTTACCCAATCTGATGTCGCTTGAGTAGAATAGTTTATAAAAAATCCAGCGTTCCGTTCTTCCCCTTGAACTCCTTGATATATTAGGAAAATAAGTATCACAAGGGAAAAATAAACACAAATTCTTTGCTTAACTATATTCTTTGAATTGATCATTTTTTTTCTTTCCAATTGCTTTATTTAATGGTTCTTTTGTTTGGGAAATCTGATTATATTAAGTCATCTTGCATAAATTAGCTGTAGAATAATAGTTCTTCTTCTGAATTTACTGGTTTAACTTTTCAAAATATCTATCATAGTTAAAATATTCTTTAGAAGGATATTTATTTAATAAATTAAGGCTAAAAAAGCTATATCTTTCTTCTACTTAAGCTTTTCTACAATTAGACATGTATTAATCTTTGTACACTGTGTACAAGGGTCTGTACACCAAAAAGGATGTTCTGAGGAAAATATCTGAATACTTCCTTTATTCCCTTTATTTGCTGTACAAAGTTTTGTACAGACCGTATAGAATTTTTCATTGCATGTATCGTGGAAAGTTTTAAGTAGGGGGAAAATTCTATCTATTTTGATGTTTTTCCTGTTAGAATACTTGAGAGATCCAGGTTGTGAGGTATTGGTTATATGAAATTTCGTTATATTTTAATCCCATTCTTGACAGGTGTTTTTCTTGTTTCTAGTAGTATATTTGCTGTTTCAATTCCAAATTATTACTATAATCTCTCCTTAGCTACTTCTTTGGAATCAACTACACTACCTGAAGATACTCCTTTTCGTATCCTTTCTTTTTATTTTGATTCACCTAGAACTCTTCAAAATTTCGATTTTTTAGCCTCTTTTTCCCCTCTCCCATCTCTAGTTTTTGATTCTCTTGTAGATTATTCTTTTGAAAGAGAAGAGTTAATCCCTTCCCTTGCAACCTCTTGGATTGTTAGTCTGGATAGTCGGCATTGGACGTTTTTCCTTCGTCGAAACGTATTTTTCCACGATGGGACTCCTTTTAATGCATCCGCTGTAAAATTCTCCTATGACCGAATCATCGATCCCTCTCATCCTGCTTATATTGATCCTGGATTATATGCTCTGGATCTTCAATCTTTTCCTCTTGAGTCTGTGACTATTATGAATCCCTTCACAGTTACTTTCCATTTTTCTGAGCCTTATGCGCCTTTTTTGTATAATGAAGCTGCTTTACTTGGTATTTATTCACCAAGAAGCTTTACCGGTCCTAATATTTCTTTTCCCATCGGAACAGGGCTTTATCAATTTACAGAGGCTTCAAATAATCTCTCAACATATCTTCTCACTCGTAATACTCACCATTTCCGTGGGATACCTCCTTTTTCCCAGATTCTTTACAACGTTTTCGATGATCTTGGAGCTTATGATGACGCGGTGCTTAATCATGAGGGAGATTTTGGTTTAATTCCTCTATATGATCTACTACCTGAAGATGATAATTATTGGGAGGATTCTCTAGGATGGGCAGCTCTTGAGCTGGGATGGTTTAATCATTCTAATCCGTATTTAGCGGATTCTAGAGTTCGTTCTGCCATAAATTATGCCATTGATAAAGTCAATCTCTCTCTTCAGTTTTCTCAAGTCCCAAATTCACGCAATGTTCTTACAAGTATCCTTTTTTCAACCTCACTTTTTCACGATGAGTCCGTTCCTGGTTATCTTTACGATCCAAATCTTGCGAATGCTCTTCTTGATATTGCAGGATACCCTCGAGGCTCTGATGGATATCGTTTTGCACTGAATCTCGTTAGTAATGAAGCTAGATCAGAAAAAGTGTACTTCATTCAAAATCAACTAATTGAAATTGGGATCAATCCAATTCTTTCTTTTCCTCCTGTAGAGGATTTCTATAGCGGGATTGCACCTTTTGATATCTATATCGGAGGATTTGGTGGAATGGTTGACCCCAGCTATGTTTGGAATTTTCTTCATTCTTCTGGTCGTTTAAATTTGGGGGGATTTAATGATACTTACATGGATTTATTGATTTCATATGCTCAATCTACTCCTGTAGAACAGGAACGCGAATATTACTATTATCTTATTCAATGGTTATCACAAGAAAAAGTCCCATATCTTTTCCTTGAAGAAAGAAGAATCTGTTATTTACGAGCATCCACGATAAGTTCTCTAGTAGAGTGGAATGTCAATGGGGAGATAACATTTAATTTTCCTGTACAAACTGATCCAATTCTGTCCATCTCTAATATTCCTGTCTCCGATAGTCCCCTATATTGTCAATTAGCAGATTTATCTATCTTTCCAGGTTCTATGAAGTATGATTCAAGTATCTCTATTGAATATACTTCCCAGTTCAATCATTTCTTTTACTCTCAAACAGATATGTTGGCAAAGTTCTATCGTCTTACTGCAGATGAAGAGAAACTATATTCGCTACGTTTTTATTACGATCTTTCAGATTTTAATGAAAGTTCTAACATAGAACCACCTTCTATCTATGTATGGAATAGTTCGCTAGGATTATGGAATAAGCTAGAGGTTCGCTCCTCAAATTTTGATTTTCGTTACATTGAAACATCCATTGATCTTTCTTCTGAACCTCAGATTTTTAGTATTGGATTTGAAGTACCACCAATTCCCATCCTAGACGAAGTTGTTCGATCCTTCACGTTTCTTTTTCCTTATCTAATATTACTTGGGACAGTTATCTCTCTGGGGGCAGCAGTAATTCTGATTAATCGGATCTTTTTGAAGAATATTAAGGAGGAATTTTTATTACAATAATTATTAAAGAATCTTCTCAGGAGATTGCAGTTGAGACTCTCGAGATGTCGAAGGAAGAAAAAAGCTTGAAAGAAAGGATCTTTCAGCTTTTTTCAAACATAATAGATCGTATTCGGTCTATTGGAACGACCCGATCTCCAATTGATAAGGAAATTGTGCAGGGGAAAGCTCTTCAGGTATACTGGTTCTTAGTTACCCATGATACAGCTAGTATCCGGGAAATTCAGCGTGCTTTGGATTTTGCCTCTCCAGGTACAGTTACATATCAACTTTCCAAGCTTGAATCTGCTGGAGTGGTTGTAAAGGATCCAGAGCAAGATAAATATAGAGTTCGAGCAGAAATTAAATCTGGAATTCTTGGATTTTACATCCGAATTGGCTACCGAATGATTCCTCGCTTCTCCATCTATCTTTTACTCTTCCTTCTTGGCCTATTTTGTTTTATACTCACTGCTCTCGATCGTGGTGATGCGTTTATCACTGATCCTTTTAACTGGATTATTCTACTAATATTATTCTTGGGTATTTTTGCTTTTATTTTTGAATCAATTCGGATTTGGCGGATGAGACCTCAATGAACTTTCTTTTGGTATAATATCTACTGATATTTACTTCAACCGACGATGAAAAGCTCCTTCAATTGAGTGGTCTTGATGTAGAAATATAATTAATCTATTAATTTTTAGAGAGAAAAATTATCCGAAATTTATGAGTTAATGATATGGTAAGATTTGGAATATGCGAATAATTTCTCTAGGTGAAAGTGTGAACATGTTTTAAAGTACACATGAACGTTCACTATAAATTCTTCTTTCTTCTTAATTTTCTAAATTTATAACAACAAAAACAGCTATTCCTACAAGGAGTAAATTGAAACCAGCTGTACCTATGGCAGTTTGTGTTTCTATATTTTCTACTATGACTAGAGTTATTAAAACTTCATCTGTAATCATGTTTCCAGACGTGTCTTTCACTTCTAAATAGAGCGTATGATTTCCAGGTACCCAGCTCACTAGGTGATATACGATATTTGACCCATCCCAGTCAAATCGACCTAAGGATTCATCACTTCGTTTGAATTCATAAGAAGCAGGGTGTAAATCATATGCAGACCATATTAATTTTATGTCTGGATCCCCACTTACAAATCGACAATAAAAAATGTGTGTGAGGGTCGGTGCAGTGCTGTCTACTAATG
Organism: Candidatus Heimdallarchaeota archaeon; assembly: GCA_011364965.1. GTDB lineage: Archaea > Asgardarchaeota > Heimdallarchaeia > Hodarchaeales > Hodarchaeaceae > Hodarchaeum. Next base: position 31,574 of record RDOB01000009.1, on the reverse strand, counting down.
ATAAATATGTATCAGAAACTTATGCCATCAGAATCCTTAGTTTTTCCTCTTATTGTCCAACGTGTTTAAAATTGTTGATCGAGATTTTTTAACCAGTTTTGTAGTTTTATCCATCTCCAACTTAATCGACTAAGAACAAAAGGTAGATAACAAAGTACATAAAGAAAAATTAGTTCTAGATTGATTTCTCCTACAATCATAAATGCATTATAACATAATAAAACATATGGGATACGGTAAATTATCCGCATAACTTGAAATAATGTAACACTCCCAAAATAACTCAATCTTGACTCATCTATCTTGCCAATAAGATAATAACCATATCCTTCAAAGAATAATGCACCCCCAAATATTATTCCAGCACCTATAGTTGAAAGAAAATACTCAAATGAATATGGATTTAAAAAGACAGTATTAAGCAATAGGAAAATGCTCAGAAAATAACATATTATTCCTATTGAAATGAATAATTTCTGGAGTCTTGTTCTACCTAAGGGTTGTTCTTTTTTCTCATTACTCTCGTTTGCAGCAATCATCTTTTTTCATCTCATTTTGAAAATATCATTTGTGTTATTCTGTTTTGGCCATCAGATACACCTGTGAATATATCTTCATATAATTCTGGTCCAGCTGACAATCTATCTACCTGATAACAGAAACCTCTTGTAATGTTTGCTATTAATTCCGTCACAATGGAGCCATATGCTTCCTTCCCACGTATATATTGATTGGTATTAACTACAATTGTATGAATCTTGGCTTTTTTTATTAATCTGGAAACTATTATTGTATCCTTTACCGCTAAGTCTTCAAAAAATCTAACTGCTATACTTACTTCATCAAAATTCCTAATTTCGCCTGTTTCCAAACTTTTATAGAGCGGAACGTTAGCGTTTCCATCTGTTATTATTACCATTACTGGAATAGCGTTTCGGTCTCGTTGTTTAGCAGTTTTCAACACTTCCAAAGCCTTCAGCATGCCACTTGCGAGTGGTGTGAATCCGCTAATCTTAAGACTCATCAATCTGTTCGCCACTACTCCTAAATTGGCAATTGGATGTTGAACAACTTCAGCTTGTGTTTCTTTGAGAGCAACTATTCCAATCTTGTCTCTATAACGATAAGCATCTCTATGAAGCTTTAAAAGGGCTTCTTTTGCTGCATCGACGCTAAACATCATAGAACCACTTAAATCAAGCACAAGAACCATTGTCATTGGAGCTTTATAGAGTCTTAATTTCTCTCGAACATCTTCAAGTGAAATTTCGAGAGCTTTTTCAATTGGAATAGTTCTAAATTTCTGTTTTGCTGCTGCAATTCTAATTGTGGCTGGTAAGTGAATATCTTTCGGTTTTCCTTTAGGAATTTTCCATCCCAGAGGGCGACCTCGGTGAAGGGTAGTTATAGCTTCCACTCGTTTACCAGAAACACTACTAGTTTGCAATCTAGTTGGTTTTATTTTAAAAGTAAGCTGAAAAGGGGATAAGATACTTGATTTGAGTCGAGAAATAAATCCCTCTCCCTTTGTCATTCTAGGAGTTTGCAACGCTAATTCAATTGTAGGAATTCCTTTTGTTGCACCCACACCCAGTTCTTCTTCTACTTCTCCTTTCAAATTATTTGAACCAAATGAAACCCCATCAGTTACAGGTGTATTCTCAGGTGCAATTTTAGCTTTTTTTCCTAGTCCGAAAACAGGACTTATCCGACTTAAGAATCTAAAGAATCTTGCTCTGACCTTTTTTTTTTCACTTTTTCTTCTTCTTTATCATGTGCCTCTTGAGAAGCATAAATCATAGTACGGCCTTTCGCGTTTCCGCGTGGTTTTTGATCTTCACTTTCTGATGATTTGATTTTTTCAATATATTTTACGTCTTTAATTTTTGCACCTAAAATTCTTTTTATTTCTTCAGAAGTGGCGGGGTCAAGAAATCCTCCTTCTCGTGTTCTATGGTTCAAAACAAGTTCAGAAGCCAGAACTACATCATCAGATGTCACCCAGTCTCTATTTTCAAACGCAGCAAGTGTTTTAGCAGTTTTACTGATGATTAGATCAGGTCTCATACCATCCACCTTTAAATCTAGACAAGCTTTACATATTGCTTCTAGGAGTTTTTCAGACATATTGACTTGTGAAAACATCTTTCGAGCTTGAATTATTCTTGTTCTTAGTTCCTCTTGTAAAATCGCAAATTTCGTCATAAATTCCTTTGGATTGGCCTCAAAAGCCGAGTTTCTCCTCACAATCTCCATTCTATCCTCTACTGTAGTAATATTTTGGACATTAACAGATAGAGAAAATCGATCTAATAGTTGGGGTCGAAGATAGCCTTCCTCAGGATTCATTGTACCAATTAATATGAATCGGGACGGGTGACTTATTGATATTCCCTCTCGTTCAACTACATTCCAACCATATGCTGCTGCATCTAATAAATCATCTGCAATGTGATCTGGTAATAAATTTATTTCATCCACATATAAAATATTCTGATTTGCCTCTGCTAAAATACCTGGTTCCAATGCCCCTACCCCAAGCTTTATCACTTTCTCAACATTGAGACTTCCAACTACTCTATCTTCAGTAGCTCCTAGAGGAAGATTAATAACGGTCATTCCTTTTTCTTCAACCATAAAAGACTCCCCTTTAGTATTAATTTCACTACAGTTTTCACACATATTAGTGGGGTCATGAGGATTACAATTAAAAGGACATCCTTTGACTATTTCTAAGTTTGGGAGTATTTCTGCTAATCCTCGCACTATTGTTGTCTTTCCTGAACCTTTAGGTCCCTGAATTAATACTCCCCCTATTTTAGGGTTTATTGCGTTAAGCAGGATAGCCAATTTCAATTTATCCTGTGCAACAATGGCTGAAAAAGGATATGTAACTCGTTTTGGCATATAGCTTTCACTTTTGGTTTAACATTATTAAGTGTGTAGATAGCTACAATTTTTCGCTTATCATATTTTTCTTGTTACATTATAATTTGCCAAAAATTTTATCAATCAGATTAAGTCCCTTTTTCCTGTTCCAAAAAAGCTTTTTCTTATTCTATAAATGTAGTTTTAAGAAATTTTCTTTATCCAGAATCATTAAAGGGCTGATTTTTTTTGAAGGATATTACTTATCGCTTATCTAGGAGAAAAAAATGGAAAAACTACATTGGAGTGTTTTTTAGTGAAAAACGCGGGGTGTTTGGGTTTGGTGGGATACTTCTTTTGACTGGAATGGCCTTGACTGCTCCAATCCTAACTCACTTTGGAATTTTACCACCCATCTATGGGGAAGAGTCTTATATTGGTCCTGATTATGCTCCTCCTAGATGGGTCACAATCTTTGATAAAAATATTCCCCCTTCTGGGAATTATATTACTAATTCTGGCTTTGAAAATGCTCAGGGGTGGATATTTCAAAGTTCCCAACCTACAAATATCAATTACTCCTTTGATTCAGAAGAATATTTTGCAGGATCTGGTTCCATTAAATTTACTGTTATTGATGATAATCCCTCTGAAACAATTAATGGTTTTTCAAGTGGATATAGCAGGATTGACTGGGAGTACAATCCCCCCCTGAATGCTTCAATCGTATGTGTTATGAAATATTCTATCATTGGAAATCTAACATTTCGGTCCATTTTTCCATATATCCGATTTAATTCTCCTAATATTAGTCTCAATCCTTTCCTTACAAAAATAGATTTAAGACCGCAAAAAGAAGCAGAATGGACTTTGTATGATAGGGATATCAATCTAATTCTATTATACTCTCTTTTTCAGCGAGGGATGATTTTTGACTTGGAAATAGGGGTAGAATTTCGTGAGTATAATCCTACGTTAACTGGAACAATAAATGTATGGTTTGATCAGCTTGAACTCCAAATAACGCGACCAGCCTTTGGAATGTTGGGAACAAATCACTATGGACAAGATATTTTTGCTCAAATTTTCTGGAGTGCTCAACTATCTCTCTATACAGCATTTTTTGGAGGTATAATTTCTGCTGGAATTGGCTTTATAGCTGGATTAATTGCTGGATATAAAGGAGGAATAATTGATGATATTATCATGCGTATTGTTGATTTCATTTTAATCTTTCCTACTCTTATAATATTGTTTGTATTTATCACACAATATAGAATTCCCTCCATTTTAATACCATTCCTTATTGCATTTTTCTCATGGCCATTAACAGCCAGAATAATTAGATCTAAGGTAATTGTTGAACGTGAGAAGCTTTATGTTGAGGCTGCTAAGGCTGCTGGCGGAAATGATAGATATATTATGTTTAATCACATATTACCAAGCCTTTTGGGATTAGCAATAGTTCAGATAACTACTACTGCTGTGTATGCGGTTTTGTTAGAAGCTGGTCTGGCTTTTCTGGGTTTTCGAATTTTTAACGCTGAAAATGTGTATGAAAAAAGAAATACAAACGTTATTCTTTCTTGGGGTTTTATGTGTGCTCAAACCTATTTTGAAGGAGGAATAGTTATTGGAGCTTGGTGGGCTATTATTCCTCCTGGTCTGTGTTTGGCATTACTTACAACTTCGATCATGTTTGTAGGAAATGCTATTGATAAAATATCAAATTCCCCGAAATTCCGAGAGGGGTATAACCATAAAACTTGAAATAGAATTACCGTGCCATCTCAATAATTATACTTTGGAGAGTATTAATTGGATTCTGATGAAATTGAAATCCATTCTGATGTTGTCGTGATCGGTTCTGGGCTAGCAGGATTATATTTTGCACTGAAGGTTGCTAAATCCGCGCAAGTTGTTATACTAACAAAAACAAAGATTAATGAATGTGCTACGATCCTCGCTCAAGCAGGGGTCGCTGCTGTCACATCGGATAAGGACTCCTTTAAACAGCACATCGCTGACACGCTTTCCGTTGGAGATGGGTTGTGTCACCTGAAAATTGTCGAATCTATTGTTAGAGAAGGTCCAAAGTTAATCAATGATCTTGCTAGTCTAGGAGTTCAGTTTTCTAAGACAAATTCAGGAGAATATGATTTAGGACTTGAAGCTGGTCATTCGAATAGAAGAGTAGTTCATGCAGAGGACATTACTGGGAAGGAGCTTCATCGTGCTTTGCGAATTGCAGTTCATGATAATCCAAATATTTCCATCCTTGAGAATCATGTCGCTATTAATCTAAAAATTCGTGCTGGGCGCTGTTTGGGAGTTTATGCGTTAAATAAAAAAACAGGGAATGTTCATAACTTTTCTGCCCGTATTACAGTTATTGCTACAGGAGGAGTGGGGAAAGCGTTTCTTTACACAAGTAATCCTGATGTAGCAAGTGGTGATGGTATTGCTATGGCTTATCGTGCTGGAGCCACGATAATGAATATGGAATTCATTCAGTTTCATCCTACTCTTCTTTACCATCCGTATGCTAAATCTTTTCTTATTTCTGAAGCACTCCGGGGAGAAGGCGCGATTTTAATAAATGGGGAAAAAAATCGTTTTATGAAAAAGTATAATGATGCTATGGAATTAGCGCCTAGAGATATTGTTGCGCGTGCTATTGATTCTGAATTAAAACGATCAGGTGAAGACCATTTATATCTTGATATTTCTTTTAAAAATTCAGACTTTATCATTTCCCGATTTCCTGGCATCTATGAAAAATGCCTTTCACTTGGAATTGATATCACTAAACAACCCATTCCAATTGTTCCTGGGGCTCATTATATAATTGGTGGGATTCGTGCGTCCCTATCTGGCACTACAGATATCAAGGGACTTCTAGCCTTAGGTGAGGCAGCTTGTACTGGATTTCACGGAGCAAATCGTCTCGCGTCAAATTCCTTGCTGGAAGCCAGTGCAATGGCCCATTTTGCTGCAATTAAATGTCAAGAGTTTTTGCAAAAGGATTCAATGAAAGCTGAATCTTTTTCTTTTTGGCATTCGGGTGATGCTGTCGATAGTGATGAATCTGTGGTTGTGAGTCAAAATTGGGCTGAAGTTCGACTTTTGATGTCTAATTATGTGGGGATTGTTCGATCAGATAAACGCCTTCGTCGGGCGATCCGACGGATTCGACTCCTTCAAGATGAAATAAATCAATATTATTGGGATTTTAAGATTACTTCTGACTTAATCGAGTTACGGAATATTGCTGATGTTGCGCAGATGATTATTGAATCTGCATATCATCGAAAAGAGTCTCGTGGGGTACATTATAATGTCAATTACCCTTATCATCGGAATACTCCAAAAGATACTCTCCTTCGCAAATCAGTTATGAGTGATGTTGTGAGTCCTAATATCAAATGAAAGAAGTTTAAGATAAATTGGTATTTTATGAAATGGATTGATTAGAAATCCAAGATCTGGATAACTTGGAGATCCAGATAAATTGACTGACCCTGATCCCTATTGGAGTTAACTTCGTCTTATTAGCAATACTTCTAAGTTTCATAAATGCTCCTCTAGGTTTTGAATGTCCTTATTTTCAAAAATATTACTCATTTAACCTAGGAATAGTCTTATAATCCCTAAAGAAACCCTCTAGATATAAGTTACAATCATCATCCCATAATAAGAAGGATGGTTTCGAATTAAAATCTTTGCCTGTAATCCCGAATTTAATAGAAGTTGTTGTGAAATCACAATTCCTGCGAATCCACAAGCAAGAGCTTGATTCAGAATGTTCCCTGCTTTTTCGAGAAGAAATGTTTCTTCTTGAGTCTTGATATATTCCTCAATATAATTGTCGAATTGTGCTGCAGTAGTGGAAAAACTGTATGGTCCATCATGTGAATGCGTATGTGCGAGATCAGCACTAATAATAACAATAATTCTTTCTTCAAGATTCTCAATGAAATCCTTTAAGAATTTTCCCATGGTTTGTAGTTCTGGAATCATCTCTAATCCATGTTCATACCGTCGGGTAGGAATCGATATTATCATATAGTTTAATGATATTTTTTTCAAAAAATACAGAGGTACAACTTCTCCCCACCGAAGAGGAAAAGCAGCATTCGATGTATAACTAACTATGGTGGAAACTGGTATTCCCTCTTCTTTTAAATCATTGAAGAGTTTTTGGGTTAATTTCCTATTTAATTGTACTTCTACTTGATATTCTTTGTACTCTCCTTCCCATTCTGCTGTTCCTGCAGCTTTTTCATTAAAATAGAGGCCAAAATCTTCATTAAGGCAAAATCCATGTGGGGTAATAAGAACGCATAATTCTGCATTTAAATTCTCAATCAGTTTTCTAACCTTTTGCATGGCATAATGCAGATCTTTTGCTCCTTGAGGTAGATTTTTTTTCTCTGGATTTAAAATCATACTCCCATGAGGTAATATAAAAGCACCAACTAGAACCAAAATCCATTCTTCCTTTTCTATCATTGTCAAAAGACTAATGAAACATTTGAAAGTCCTATAATTTTGCACATAAAAATCCCTGTTTTCGAGGATACACTCATGTCTATGGAAGAACTCCTTACAATAGAAAATTATCCAGAATTAAATCCACCATGGGATACCCCATGCTTGATCTGTGATCACTTGGAAAAATGCAATGTTGGAGCGGAATTTAATCCGATTAGCTGTCCTTGGCTTAATTATTACTTTACTCTAAATGAGTAAATATTGTATTTTTAGATTTAATGACTATTCCTGCCTTTATTGATACTTAAGGATCCTCTGAGGCTTGATCTAGCACTTGTTGATTAAATATGAAAATTATGCTTATTGAACCCCCAAAGAAGTTTTGGTTTGTAATGGGTAATTATCTTCCCCCTCCATATAATCTGTTACTTCTTGCAGCGATTATCGAAAAAGAGTTCCCAAGTATTGAATTGAAAGTAATTGATTGCCAAGCTGAGGATTTAGATTGGATTAAATTAGAGGAGCGAATTAAACAGGAAAAACCAGACATTGTAGGCTCTGGAAGTCATGCTACATGTAATGTATTTACTACAATTCGTACATTGGATCTTGCCAAAGGGATTAATCCCAATATTATGACTCTTACTGGAGGATCACATTTTACTGCTTTAGATGACGCAACGCTCGCTGAATTTCCTGTGATTGATGTTATAACGCGATATGAGGCTGATAAAACAATCGTAGATTTATTGAAACATTTTTCTCGCCACGGATTAACAAAAAGAGGACTAGAACAAATTTCTGGGATAGCTTTTATATCTGAGAATGGTTTCATTCGCACTCCTGATCGGCCCCCGCTTACTAATGCTGAGTTAGAGACTTTACCTTTCCCAGCTTACCATTTTGTACCGTTGGAACGATATCATTTTGCTCTGATGTCTGATAATCCGTATATAATTTTAGAAGGGTCTCGGGGTTGTACTCATCAATGTTCTTTTTGTTCACAAAGCGGGTTTTATCGACGACAATGGGCAACCAAATCGGTTAAACGTATTGTAGATGAAATGGAATGGATGTATAATGAGCTTGGGAGTCGCTTTTTTTGGTTTACAGATGATAATTTCTGTGGAGGTTCGCCCCAGCTTGTAGAAGAGCTATGTAATGAACTCCTTAGAAGAGGATTAAATGGAGATAATATTGAATGGTTTGCTCAGATGCGTGTTGATAGTATTCTTAAATGTAAGAACATCCTTGGTCTAATGAACAGAGCAGGTAATTATTGGCAATTAGTCGGAGGAGAGTCGCCATTTGCTGAAGTTTTAGATATGTATCAGAAAGGAATTAGGGGAGACCAAACGGTTGAAGCAATAAAATTACTTCGCAAACATAATATTTTAGCCCAGTTGATGATTGTTCTGGGACATGAAAAAGAAACTCATACCTCAATTCAGAAAACCATGCACTGGGCGACAGAGGTGGTTAAACCTGATATTATTATTTCTATGCTTCTAACACCTTATCCAGGTACTCCCATGTTTACAGAATTAGATCAGAAAGGGCGAATTATTGATAAAAATTGGACAAATTATGATATGATTCATGCTGTCTGTGATATGGAGCATTTAACTGCCCCAGAGCTCCAGTATGAGCTTTATATGGCTTATCGTCATGTTTATGATAGCTGGATTCGTCGTTTTTCTGGAATTTTTGCTCGGAATAAATATAAGCGACGTGCCTATTGGTATTACTTGAGACTTGGTGTTATTCGTCAGTTGAAGCGATTAGTGCCAACTTAAGATTCTGAATTCTCTTTTAAAATGTCTATAGTATGAATTACCCTGAAATCAATTTTTTTTTCACAAGTTAATTTCCATGAAATAATTACTTACATGAAAACCCAGACTGCTGAGTTTGAACCAGAATTTTTGTTTTGAGGTGCGAACGCCTGTTCGGATGGTATCCAAGTTTTGCTTAATAGCCCAATTTTCGATTTTTTGGATCAAAAGAGTCTCTAGTGACTCATTTTCGACTGCTATATCTTGCAACCATAGATATTCCTTTTCTCCTATGTCTCCTTTTGACCGATATCCCCAAACATAACCTTTTATTTCTTCTTCCTGATTCTCTACAATGAAAATTTGATGTTTTTCTTTAGATAAGTCAATTTTGTCCATATAGCAGTTGTATCTTTCATTAATATTTTTTATAGCAATGTTATTATTTCTCTCTAGTACTATTTTAGTAAAATTGTCTTTTATAAGCTCCCGTACAACCTCTTTATCTTTTGGAAAGGTTGCTGAACGAATAGTAAAGGGACTAAAATCCCCTTCTTGTTCATTATTACTGAATTTTTCTGTTTGAATAAATTTTTGGTGATAGCAATGGCTGACATTAAAACCAACCTTGCAATAGAGGTTATAGGCCTTTGAATTTGAACTGAAAACGTGTAAACCAATTTTAGAGAATCCCTCCGCTCTTGCCCATTGAATAGCTTTTTCTAAAAGCATCTTTCCCAAACCTTTACGCTGGTACTCTGGTTTGACGCGGATATCATAAATCCAACAAGTGTTTGTATCAAAATCCCAAGGTTCTCCTCCTCCCCTGTCTGCGAGCCAGATATAGCCACAGCGGTTATCATCACTAGTTTCAATAAAAAAAACAAAAAATTTTTCCTTTTGTTTTAACAAACTTTGGATATCAGCCTTATGTTTTTGAAAAGCGTCATCCTCCGACGAGGTTATTCTTAAAAATCCCATTTCTTGGATAGCAATAAATTCTTGTTGGATAAAATACTCTAAATCCGTCTTTGGATCCCATTTTCGTATTCTGAAGTTATTCATAAGCATTATCTTTGTACAATCCATTTCTTTACTAATATTCAGACAAATTTCCATCTTTTTTAGCTTGTTGGACAGTTCGACGAAAATAATATACCCCTATAACCGGAAATAATACTGCAGATACCGCAACAATAATTACTTCAATTTCAAAGGGTAGAAGTTCTGGTGTGACACCAATCATCGTTGTACGAAATAAATCTACACAATAGGAGAGAGGAATCAAACGTGAGATCCACTGGATTACTTCTGGTAAGGCTGAAAAGGGAAAAAACATGGCACATACGATCATGAAAATTAATTGTAGGAAATTTGTTAAAGTGTTCATAGACTCCTTATAACGTAAAGCTAATCCGGCAAATCCAAACGAGAATCCAAAGCATACGATTGTTCCAAGGATTAGAATTAAGATTCCCCATGTCACATTCTTTATTGGTAATTCACCAAACACAAAAGACATGACAAAAAACGTAACAATAACATTTAAGCTAGTCCAGATGAGATTTGTAATTATTCTAGAAATTAGGGTCGAAATATAGGAAATAGGTGATAGAAACAGACTTTCCAAGGTTCCCTGATATTGTTCTTCTCTTAATGAATTTCCAATATCCCACAATGCGGTTGAGAGAAACATGAAGAGAATAAAAGAATAATACATAAGTCCTAAACCATAACTTGTCTTATCAGCTGGGCTTAAAATTAATGCTGCTGCTGTAAAAAGGAACATAATAAGAAAAACTTGGATAAAGCTTAGAAAAAATTGAAATTTGTAACGAGTTAAAATAATAAATTCCTTTCTTGTCATAGAGCAGAATTGTTTCCACCACAATTGAAATTCTTCAGTTCTTACGACTTTTCTCGGTGCAAATCCCATTATTATGCCTCCTAAAATTGTCCTACTCCCTCTGCAGCTTTTATACGAGATTCAGCTTTAGAAAAGACCCAATAACCAACTAATGGACAGATTAAAACGAAAATGAAAATCACAGTGAGATCTAGATACATATTCCCAAAAAACCATTCAATACCAGTCAACGCAGCTTGGATACCATAATTAAGATAAAATCCAGGAAAAATAAACGAAACTATCTGTATGAACAAAGGAAGAGCGGTAACTGGTATAAAAGCCCCCATTATGATACCTAATCCCCATTGGAGAGAGTTCATCAAGCTATTAGCCTGTTTGACCTTTAATACTAATGCTCCCATCAGAAAAGAAAGTCCATGTATAGGAATTAACCCAATAAGGAGAATTAATAATGCAAGAATTACCTGTCCTTGAAGTGGATTGATTCCAAATAAGATACAGCCAAGGAGATATCCGAGTACAAAAGTGAAAGCAGATCTTGCTTCAACATAAAATGCTAATCCCGCTAATATTGAGGTTTTACTAGCTGGAGTCATAAATAATGATTCTAAAGTCCCCAATATTTGTTCACGTCGGATAAAAAAGCCAAATAGCCAAAATGAGGCTGTTACTGTGGAAAAAACATTCGCACCAATGATCATATAAGCTATGTAACTTGCATTAGTCAACCCTGTGTTTGCTTGAAAATTTGCAGAAGCTTCGGATATAGATCCAGCCATTGCTTGCCCCAGAAGGATTGGCATGGCAGCAAACATAATAGGCATAAAGATATCCATGGATAAGGATCCTTTATACCGCGAGATTGTTTTTAATCTCACGATGAAGGTTCCCCAAACGACTCCAAGATGTCCTTGTAAGCTAAGACTCAACTGAGACATTTGATTATCCTCTTCTCAATTTGATGATTCGACCCTAGTATCATCCATCAGAGACCGACCAGTAATATTGATGAAAACATCTTCAAGAGTAGTCTCTTTCTTATCAATATTTTGAATGATAGTTCCATTGGAACTTAGAACAGAGATAATTTGAGGTAATTTTGTCCTGCTATTATCACAAACGATGTTTAAATAAGGTCTTTCTTCACTTGATCCATTATTTACGCGTTTTGTCAGCATGGATGCTGAAATTACTCCTGGTATGCTTTCTACAGCCATTCTTGCAATTTCAGGAATGTTTCCTTCTACACTTAAAATATCATTATCTTCTAAGGAATCCTTTAAATCATGAGGATCATCTAAAGCAATAATTTGTCCTTGATCGATTATTCCTACGCGATGACACAGCTCTTCCGCTTCGTACATCTGGTGAGTGCAATAAATTATGGTTTTTCCTAATTCATTTTGATTTTTTACGATATTGCGAAGGCGTCGTGCTTCTTTAACATCGAGAGTGTTCGTTGGTTCATCTAGCATTAAGATAGGAGCATCATTGATAAGTGCTCGTGCAAAAACCATTTTCATTTTTTGTCCTGAGCTATATGTTTCAACTGTACGATCAACTATTTTTTCTAGCTCTAATAAATCGATTAATGATTGAATTCTAGATTTACGGATAGATTTAGGAACGTGATATAAAGCTCCAAAATATTCAAGATTCTCTCTTCCTGTTAATTTCCAATAAAGACCCCGCTCACCCATCAGCATTGCTCCAATGGATGCTTTAATGCCATTTTCGTCCTCTAGGGAGAAACCATTAACCCTTGCTGTTCCTGAACTTGGTAATAATAAAGTCGTAAGGATTTTTATGAGGGTAGTTTTACCTGCTCCATTTGGTCCTAATAATCCAAAGATTTCTCCTTCATCCACATTGAATGAGATTCCCTTAAGAGCATGCACTTCATTTTTTTTACTCCGAAAAAGACCCGTGCGTTTCTTAGACTTATATATTTTAGTTAAATCACGAACTTGGATAATTTGATCGACTGACATGGATTAAATTACCTCTTTGAACATGAATATTTAAAAATCCAAAACTATTTTCAATTGGACTGTAAAAGATTTACATGTAAAAGAATTACATTTTGACTTAAATACGTAAATTTTGCGGCAACCAGAAATTAAAAGAATTTTAATGCACTCTTAAAGTAAGAAAGTAGTCATATTTTGCATTTTAGCTAAATCAAACCATTAACTGAATTGATATTACCAGAATCTTTTCATTTTAGTCAGATAAATTGTTTATACTCCTCCTAAAGGATAATAATTCATCTGTGGAAATTAACTATCGTTTGATTTTAATTCGACTAGAGGCATCTTTTTTGTCGATATGAAGAAGAAAAATGCAGAGATTGTGGATATTCCTGCAAGCGCTGCAAGAGTCTGAGGAAAACCTCCTGTTTCTACTATACCTCCTGCAATAGAGACAACGGGAGCACTTACTATAAGAGCAAGAGTTGGTATCAGACTGTAGATCGAATTTCGAATCTCATCAGGAATTAAATCTAAAAAGAGCTTTTTCCTAAGATTATCAGCTGCATTTATCCCCATATCTAAAATGAACATTGCAACGATTGTAAGGATTATTCCAGATATATTGAATTCATTATTTAACGGGAATATTGTTATAAGAAGGCCAAAGAAACCAAAGTATCCCAGCATCATAAGTAATTCTAATCTAGGAATCCATTTTCTTTCATTTAATCGTGTAGCTACTTGAGCAGCCTTTGATGCAGTAATTGCAGCTCCAACCCATGCCAAAAATCTGAATATTCCTGCACCAAGGTCATTCCCTGTGTACCCAAAGTACAAAGGAAATAAAATCATGTTTCCCCATACAGCCCATAAAGCGCTAGAAATGCAAATCGCTACAACAAAGAAAAAGATGTAGTTTTTGGTGAAGGTAAATTCCAACCCTTTAATGAAGATATGGAAGTATTGTTTAAGTGATGCAGCAGGTTTTTTGTATCCTGGGAGGTCTTTCACGAAAATAAAGCTTGCAAATGAGAGAAAAAACATTCCAATAGATTGAACTGCAAACACAGTTTCTCTGAAGAAATATGTGGCGAGTATCCCTCCAACTAGAATTGCTGCTGCCCATAAAAGGCCAAGAAGCATAGTTATTTTCCCTTGAAATAGCTGATAAATTCTTCGATCTATATCTACCTCCTTCGCTGCAAATTTGTAATTTTTATCAAACCAGCTTTGTAATGCTCCTGATTCTTGAGATGCAGCAAAGGCAGCTAAAAGGTATACAATTAATAGATCTGAAAAATTCTTAGCAATGACTAATAGTAGATAACTCAGCCCATACGTGAAAAAAGATATAGCTAATATCCATCTTTGTCCTATCCAATCGCCTAATGATCCACTAGGGTAATCTAGTATGGCTTGAACGAGGAATGAGAACCCTGCGAGTATTCCCAACTCTGCATAACCTACTTTATCAATAATAAAAAGGACATAAAATGTGCCTGACACAAAAAAGATCATTGATTGACATGATGTAAGAATTAGAAATTTCTGTACCAAACTTTGAGCACTCTGAGGAAGTGATTGTCTTATTCCTAAAAAATTTATTATTGGATTAATGATCAAATGAAATCTTCTCACTAGAACCAGTTTTGGAAGCCTTAGCAAACCTAAAAAATTTTCAACTTTTATAGATTAGTTTCGAGGTAGACAGAAAAAACACTAAAATAATCATAATAAATGGTAAATTAAAGTGTACAAAAATTCGAACAGGTTGTTCTAATGTATATATTTAATAAAGGGTGATTTTCACTATTTATCAGACCAAATGATCATTAAAGTGATAAATTATGTCATTAAATGGAAATATTAAGAGAATCGGTGCAATTGGTTTACTTTTAGGTGGAGTGATGGCCTTTAGTGTATTTTTAATAATTTACAATCTCGAATTGCCTTCAAATCCTAACGTGCCTCCACAAGAAAATCTGATTGGAGAACGAATTGCAGCCCGAATGGCTGAAGCTGAGGAAAACATTTCCCATGTTTGGTGCTATAATAACAGCTTTGTTAATGGGAATTTAAGTGAATATTATGAGATGTACATTGATGGATTATCCATTGGGAAATCCCTTAATGACTCTCTTATAATGGCATTGATTCACGAACCTTTAGCAGAAAGCACAGAGGTTAGTCAAAGCTCATTAAATTCAGTTATGGCATCTTTTCGAAGTGCTGTAACTAATGTTGCTGGCTATAGTTCTGTTTCTGATTTGATGGAAATCTGGCCTCCCAACTTTATGATTGATATTGCATATGAGGATGGAACTTCCCTATCTTTGATATTTTCCAAAACCCATCAAGTTTTAAGCATTCATAATGGCACATGGGAGTTCTCCCCTCATTATCGGTATGGAATTCAGCTCTTAGATTTCACCCGTGAATCTATTGGAGAAGTATTTTTGGAAATCACAGATACGCAGTATATGTTAGCAGCGATACAAGCATTTGAAACATGGATCCATGAAATTTTTCCAGAATAGAAAGAGAACATAATCATTCTATTCATTTTTTTCTACCTTCATCTAAAGACTTTTTAGCTATATATCCTCATTAATAACACCTATGTCCAAGTCCATTTTATTTACTACAACTACAGGTTTTTTTAATGAACTCTGATGAAATTGATTTAGATTCCCTTCTAAAAGGTAAAACCCTTCAAATATACTGGTTTTTGCTTACTCGGGGTGAAGCTGGTGTTAGAGAAGTCCAACGAGATTTGAACATAAATTCTCCTTCTTCTGTCTCATACCATTTGACTAAGCTGATGAATGCGGGGTTAGTTTTTCAAGAGGTGAGAACAGGTAAGTATAGAATCAGAGATGAGGTTCAAACTGGAGTCCTCGGGCTTTATGTCAAAATTGGAAGACGTATGATTCCAAGGATGCTATTTTACTTATCTTTTCTAATTTGTGGGTTTTCTTTATTCTGGATAGCATTCTTCTTTGAAAGAAGATCTTTCCAGACTGTTGACCTCTTGTTTCTGGTATTTCTTGGTTCCGCAATAGGTTTCTATATCTTCGAAACTTATAAAATTTGGGGGATGAAGCCTTTATAATAGGACATATTTGATAATCAGGTTCTATAAATGTATAAACGGCAAATAAATCTAGTTAAAGATGGGTATGAAGAAGCTGCAGATAATTATAGGAAACAAAAAGATCTTCACCTTTTAGATTTATTAATTTTTAAAAAATGGTGTTCACTTCTTCTTCCAGGGCCTGTACTAGATTTGGGGTGTGGCTCTGGCTATCCTGTCTGTCAATTTTTTGTAGATACCCCTACTTCGTATTATGGGATTGATTTAGCGGAAAAACAAATTCAACTTGCAAAGCAAACTTATCATCAAAGCCAATTTAAATTTTATGCAAGAGAAATGTTAGAATTTTGTGGAAAAGGCCATGATAATACATTTGGAGGGCTTTTAGCTCTTTTTTCTATTTTTCATCTCCCAAGAGAGTTGCATAAACCATTATTTATAGAAATTAAGCGGATTCTAAAACCTAATGCCCCAATTCTTATTTCTCTGGGGGAAAATGCACTTGAAGAAGAAGTTACTGGATGGTTAGGTGCGAAGAAGATGTTATGGAGTAATTTTTCAATTGAATGGTATCAGGAAAGCTTATCCAAATTAAGCTTTAGACGTGTTAATGATTACCGTGAAGAAGTGCAATTTAATAATGAAATGGAAGTCAACTGGTATCTTTTATTTATTAATGCATGACCCCAGAGTAACATATTACATTCTACAAAAAGGAAAAGGGGAATTTGTTAATGTATAAATTTCCAAAAAGAAATTAAATATAGATCTTCTTTCATTAAACTTAGAGAGAATGAACAAGAATGTCAGGTCCGAAAATTGTTGTTATTGGAGCTGGTAGCGCAGGGTTTTACCTCTCCACTTTAGGAGATATATTTCAAGAGAAAGCCCTTCAAAATTCAACATTATGTTTAGTTGATGTAAACGCAACTATTTTGGGAAAAGTTGATGCATTAGCAAAGAAAGTTGCTGAGGAATTCGATTCCAAGATTAAAATAATCTCATCAACTGATCGAACGAAGGTTTTACACGATGCGGATTTTATAATCCTGATTATCGCAGTAGATCGTGAAGCAACTTGGAAAAAGGATATTAGTTTGGCTAGGAAATTTGGTATTTGGTCTTATGCAGAGAACGGAGGAGTTGGAGCATTTGGTCATTCTGCAAGGAACATTGCGACATTGTTACCAATCTTTGATGATATTCAAGACTTAGCACCAAATGCATGGATAGTGAACTTCACTAATCCTGTTCCCCGCATCCATTATGCTGTGAAATATTATACAAAACTTAAATGTGTTAGTTTCTGCCATCAATTTTGGGCTGGGCATTATCTATTAGGCCGGATTCTGATTCAAGATCTAAAGGAGAGGGGATATAATTTAGAGAATCTTGAATATAAATCATTACGTAATGCTGCTTTGCAGGAATATCAAGTCACAGCTGCAGGCTTAAACCATTTCACATGGATGCTTGATGTTAAAAGGAAATCTTCTGAAGAAGATATGTATCCCCTCGTAAAAAAAGCAGTTGTCGAATTACCTTCAGAATATGAGGCATTAACTAGACATGTTTTCCAAGTATTTGAGTATTTACCGATTTCTGGTGAAACACATCTATCTGAGTACTTACCATACAGTGCGACCGAAAATGGTTGGAAAAAATACAATTTATATAATTTTAATTTCAACGATGCTCGGAAAGACAAGGAAAGGAACCTCAACACCATGGAGAACATCATAAACGGAAAGCTTTCAGCTAAATCTCTTAATTTTGATGTTTCAGAAAGATTATCAACAATAATAACTAAAATACATACCGATTCAAACTCCTTCGAACCCGCTATAAATACTGAAAATAATAATAGTATAGGGAATCTTCCCTCTGACGCAATTGTTGAAGTACCTTCGATTTTAAGACGAATAGGGGTTAAAGGAGTAAGTTTAGGAAACCTTCCTGAACCAATTGCAGCTCTTTGCAACCGTGAGATCTCTATTGCAAAGTTAATTACTTGTGGTTCAATTAAAGGAGATGTCGATATGATTGCACAAGCTATGGCTTTAGATTCAACGGTAAATAATCTAGAACTAGCTGAGAAAATTACTCATGCTTACATTACTGAATTTAAAGATTATTTACCTCAATTTAAATGATACAGCTTCAAAGTGACATTATAATTTGATTTTGAATAGCTAGCATCTCTTCAAGAATAGTATTTATCATTTCAGGAATGTCAGAAATAACCCCATAGGGAATACAGCGTTTAATATTTACTCCTGATAATATTATTTCACTTAATCCTCTTAATATCATATCAGGAGAATACCATGGCCTCTTCGAAGCCCACCATTGTTGGCAGGAATGAATACCTCTATCCAAAAATGTGCGAGCATTATTAAATGTGGATTTTTGTTCTTCATTCATACTTTCATAGTATTTTTGGACAAGATGGACTGCAGTTAGAGCCAACATGAAAAATCTATGTTGATCCTGATGTAATTGATTTTGAGGATTAAACCATAAGGGAAAAGGAACATTCTGATCCAAATCATAGGCCATTGTGCTCCAGCTGGACGCTTTAGGTATTTGTTTCGGCCCTTGCGGAAATTTTTCCACTATTTCGGATATAGTACATATCTTAATATCGTTTCTATGAGGTAATGACTGAAATAGTGGAATAAGGAAATTCGAGATGGCATGTTTTACGTGATGACCAAATGTCTCTCCATCCATCGCTAAAATGACATAATAATCGTGGTTTTGGTTTTTATATTTCAATCGATTCGCAAATGCTTCAACATTATTGATTTTATCAAATGCACAATCAACAGAAATATAATCATCTCGAAAGACGAGTTGTAAATCTGTATTCTTTTCCCTAGTGATAGCTTCTGTTGGAAATTCAGGGAGCGAATTGGCAATTCCAGACGCTATAATCCATTTAAACCCCATATTTTTAATTGCAGGAAAAATTTCCTCACTTATTGCCATTTCTGGCGGAAAAAAGCCCTTGGGATTATAAATACTCCCAAAATACTTTCGATTTGTTTCATTATTTAGTTTAATTTGTCGAACGACTTCAGGTTCTGGGATTAAAGGAAGAAGTGGATGAAACTTTCCACTACCAGTGAATTCTATTTGTCCTCTTTTAGCTAATTCAATAAATCCCAAGATAACTTCATTGAATCCATAATCATCAAGTTGCTCTGTTAAGGTTCCATTAATATTTAAGCTGATTTTTGCACCAATATTTTCCCTTAGTGCATTGATAATCGGTAAGTAGGATTCCCTAACAATTTGCTTTATAACTGGAGCTATTTGAACTGGAGGTTGATAAATATGGAGTAAAAACGCAAAATAGACAACCATTTGAATCTCAATTATCCACTGATCACTGGTGGAATAAATTAATTTGGGCTAAACAGTCCAAAGCCTGATCATCTTTTTATTTAGTATAATTCGATTTTAGGAGTTGAAAACGAGATTCATTGTCTTTTTGATCAGATTCTCAACTCAGTCTTAAAAAAGAATAGATTCAATCTGTAATATCATGTAATTTCATATTTTTGAAGTTCCAATATGCATTCTTAGTAACTTTCAATAGAGAGAATAGGAAGGTTTTTGTGAGATGCAGTAATTGAATAAATACCAAATCTTAAAAGATACCAGAGAGAATCCTTTGCCTTAATTTTCTCATTAGATCTTAGTACTTAACCATTTTAGAGTGTGTGAGAAGTTAAACGTGTCTGATGAAGTTGTAATCAAGATCAATTCGGTTGGGTCATTTCGTGTTGGAAAAACATCTCTAATCCGACGTTACACCGAAAATACATTCTCTGAGGATTATCTACCAACATTAGGTGTAGATATAACTGTTAAGAGAATGATCATTAAAAATGAACGCGTCAGACTTGTATTAATGGATACTGCAGGTGAAGAAAAGTTCGGTAGACTTCGGAATACTTATTTTGAGGGTTCTTTAGGTTGTATAGCAGTTTATGATATTACACAGAAAGTAACTTTTGAAGGTCTACACCGATGGATTGCAGAATACAGAAATGTTGCAGGTGAGAACGCTTTTATAACAATTATAGGAAATAAAATTGATTTAGCAAAACAACGTCAAATTTCAACAGCAGAAGGCAAAAAATTTTCTCAAAAACATCATTTTCCTTTTTATGAATGTTCTGCTAAACTTGGAGGAGATGTTATTCCTCAGGTTTATGTTGAGCTAGCTCGGAAATGTTTATTTCAAATAAAAAACCGTTGAGGGTTATCGTTATTAAATAATAGCGATATTACCTATAATCTAGGTAATAGATTGATTTTTTAAGGGAATTAATCACTCCAAATTCTTGTCTAAAAATGTATACCGTTTTTTCGGCAAAATCTTCTTATAATAAGATTTCTGACTTATTAATAGAAACAAATTTCAAATATCTGTTACTGGATTCGAATGATTGAAAATGACAAAAATAGAACCTCTATCACGAAATCAAATGTTAATAATAACAGATGAACGAGACTCTAATTATGATGGAATTTTCTATTTTGGTGTTACATCAACCAAAATATTCTGTCTTCCATCATGCAAAGCTAGAAGACCATATGTAAAGAATATAGTCTTTTTTCAAACTAAAAGAGACGCTATTGAAGCAGGTTATCGTGGATGTAAACGCTGCAGAGCTGAGGATTTTCCGAATAGTTTACCTAATTGGTACTATGCAATCATTCGCTATTTGGAGCATCATATAACAAGAAAGGTATTAGAGGAAGAGCTTGTAAAGTTTTCAGCGACAGATATCTCCACTATTCGCAGATATTTCAAAAAGAACTTATCAATGACTCCAGGACAATTTCATCGAAAAATTCGACTAAAGGTCGCACATAAGTTAATTGAAGAGGGGAACAATTATATGGTTATTAGGAAGCAGATTGGGTTCAATTCCTCCAGTGGATTTAGATCTGCATTTATTAAGGAGTTTGGGTACCCTCCAAGCCAATTATCTAAGAAAGATTTACTTTACGTAAAGTATGAGTGATATTATTATGAAAATTTCAAAAATTGTACATTTCAAGTCTCCTGTTGGATTCTTGAAAATAAAAGCTAATCAAGAAGGGATTACTTCATTAGAATTTGTTGACGAGGAATTTATAGAGAATTTGAAAACTATAGAGGATCCTATATTGAGTAAGTGCGTCGCAGAGCTGGGGGAATATTTTAAAGGGGAGAGAAGAGTGTTTTCTCTTCCACTTGCTCATGAGGGAACATCATTTCAAAAAAAGGTTTGGAATGAGTTACTTAAGATCCCTTTCGGAGAAACTCGTTCGTATAAAGACATAGCTATCAAAATTGGCAATGAAAATGCCTCTCGTGCAGTAGGTCTCGCAAATAACAAAAATCCAATTGTGATAATAATTCCTTGCCATCGTGTTATTGGAAGTAATAAAAAACTCATTGGTTATGGTGGTGGACTTTGGCGCAAAGAGTGGCTATTAGAACATGAGCGGAAAAATAGTGCTACGATATCACAACTTGATAGCTTTTTAACATCAGAGAACATCTCTACAAGATAATTTTATAAAATAATTTTCATTTTTAAACTCTTAAGAGATGAAAAATGTGAAATTTAAAGTTATTCTGAGTATAGGTTGATTTTATAAGACTTTTAGACGTATTTAAGAATTTTAAAAAAAAATCCAAATCTTTAATAATCTTAAAGGGAGACGAGAAAATTATGAGTCAAGAACCCGACAATGATGGTCAATTGCGAACGATTTTTCAGAAGTTTGGAGACATCGTCAGCAAAAATGCATTGGATGTTGCTACAGGCGATGGAAATTTTATTAAAGCATTAACAAAAATATTGAAGTCCTACAACACATTTACTGGGGTAGATATAGACCAAAAGGCCCTGAATAAAGCATTTAAAACTTTTAAAACACATAGTTTTAATTTCTTATCTATGAATGCAGGAAATATGGGTTTTCAGGATGAATCATTTGATTTAGTGTCAACTTCCGAATCCTTACATCATCTCAAAGACCCTATTAAGGTTTTAAAGGAGATAAGAAGAATTTTAAACAAAAAAGGGAATTTTATCCTTCATGAATCATTTTCTGACTCCAATCAATCAAAAGCCCAACTTTCTGATGTAAAAATTCATCGTTTTCTTTCAAGGAATGATATTCTTCGCGGAAAATACCACCATGGATTTTACTTACAGAAGGAAATACTTAGCATGCTAGAAATGGTTGGTTTTCAATGTATCGAAAGTTATGTTTCTAAAAAACCTGTGAAGTGTGCTTTATGTAAATATATTGAGAAGTGTACTGATACTAAGAGTAATAAGATGATAAATATTGGATTAAGATCAATTGAGACAAGCTTGAAGAGTATTAAGAGTTTTAATGAATATAATGACATAAAAGATCAAGTGAACCATATTAAAAATTATATTCAAGAAAATGGATACGCTCCAGCCTCAGTTATCGTCATTTTCGCAAAAAAGTAGAAGGTTTCGTTTAGCTTGATTGAATTTTATCATAAAACAATAGAAGATTATTGGATCAAAATCTTGGTTCAGAAATAATGCATTATTAGATAAAAATAACATTCCAGATATTTAATAAGAATTCGTCCTCATTTTTATGTCTTTTATGTCTTAAATCCAAATTTACTCATGATATTTAGATCCAAATGTAATTGTTTATATGAAAATATTGTAGGGTTTAATCACTTAGTCCCACAAATAATCTTATTCTCTCTCAATTTGATTAACTAGGACAATTCGGTGAATATGATGGCAGGGTTCGAAGAATCATATCAATTCTGGCAAGAGCTATTAACAAAAACTAAATGGGCATCCCCAGTATTCGGAGATACATATTATGTTAGATATCCAATAGAAGTCGGGACAAAGGAAGCTCAAGCTTATCGTCAATCGTTATTGAAGCACGATGATACTGTTCATGCTTGGGATGCAACTGGTATCAGAAATACGATTATTCAAAGGGTAATGGCAACACAGGAATATGTTGTCAGAGAAAGATACTCCAAGTTAACATTCTTTATAGATTCCCTTCACCTTCTTCCTCCTATGCCCGAGAACGAGTTGGATTTCATCTTGCGCACATCTCTCCTTTCTGAATCCAATGATATAGAAGGAAAATATCTCCAAGCTCGAAAAACCTTATTAACTGAACTAGATCCCCCTGAATCTATTCCATCTGATCAACCAGGGTCAGTTTTCGAGAAATATAGATTAGATCCAGAGGAAAGAGCTTTAAAATTTTCTAAGTGCCAAATTGAGTTTTATGGATTATTAAATATAATTAAAGACCATCTTTATGTTTTAACTGATGAAGAGCTTATTGAGGTAGTAACGGCCTTACTAGATGTCGAACAAAGTGATAAAATCTTGGTTAAGAGATTTGCTAGTCCGAATATCTCAGAAGAGAATCTTAAACCTTGGATAGGAATAGATAACGCTGAAGTTCGCTTAAAAATCAATTTTCTATTGAAATATCTTGGCGGAGATGACCCTGAGTACTATTCTCGAAGAGTTTTCATTCTATTTTTGTACAATATTCTTCAGTTTGACCCTCCTTTTCGTAAACAGCTTGAAACTCATAAAGATTCATTTTTAGAAGAATATCCGCCTTCTAATTATGCTAATTTAATAGTTCAAGTTCTAAGGTTCTATCAACTGTACCAACATAAAGAAAGACTTTTGACATTGTTGAAAAATGAATATACTGCAAAATCACACTTTAAAAATTACGCATCTGAAATTATACATTTCATAAAAAAAAGGAATCACCTTTTTAATATCCTAGGCAAGGATTTGTCTCTTCTTTCTGTAGATCTTGAAGATTTTCAAAACGAACGCTTAAATCAGTTCTTTGCACTCTCTGTATTGGAGTCAATAGTTCGTCATTTTGGGCAACAAATTCCAGAGCCTGAAGGCATGTCTCGACAACAGGCACGACTTGTTCTTAACAAGCGTCGTAATAATTTGAGAAAGCAGATATTAACCATGGATGTTCAAGAAGAAGTCTTGGAATCCTTTAATCAGCTTAATTCTTTAGTTGAGGAAGAAAAAGAGGATGAGCTGATTGAATTAATAAAAAAACCTTATACAATACTTGTACCCCGAGCAGAACAATTTTTTGAAAATCTTAAACACGAGGTTGAGGAGTTCAAACGAAGCGCGGGTGACCAAGACCTGAGAGAAGAAATTGCAGGAACAACTGATACTCCACAATCTCTATTGAAACAGTATGGAAATGAAGCGTTTCGATTTGTAGATCAGAACCCAATCCCAGTCGTTGATTATTATAATTCAATTCTCACTTTGAAATCAAATGAACTCCTATTTGCAGGTATAGATATGCTTCCATTAAGGAAGCAGGCAATCCTAGATTCTATATTCAAAGGTCTTTATCAAACTCAATTCCAATTCTTAAATATTCTATATGATCAAAAACAAAATCTGATGCTTGATCAATTTAAACGAGAGAATGCAATTGAAAAAATTGAGCTGCAATTTGGAGAAAGAGGGATTGAGTATTTAATCCCACAATTAGAAATCATAAGACAAACACGGAACTTGGTAACACAGCTGGAAAATCCAAAAAATCGATTAATTAGTCAGAAATTTTTTACATCCTTAAACATGCTTCAAACATGGTTAACACCCGTAATAGCACCAATATACGATGATTTATCCGAATTAGAAGTCCATCTACAGGAATTACAGACCAAAACAACTCTTCAACTAAAAGAAATCTCTGGTAAGTATTGGAGGGATATAAAAAATGATACTCTTCTCGGGTTGCAATTAGAAGAAATTTTGGAGCTTAAAAAAAGTATCGTCAAACGTAGAGAGCAGTTGTTGAAACTTGCTAAAAGATATAGCGTCTCCACAGCATTTGGGCTTGTCTTATGGCCACACACTGAATATCGAACGGTATCTGAGGCCTGTAAAGAAGTAGAAACACGTTATCTTGGACCAAACGTTGCTTACGATAAGAATAATCTCTATACAGATTCTTTAGCCCTTACTTTACTCGGAGAAGATCTGAGTAAACAACGTCAACGAAATGTTGATCGTCAACTTGATACAATTATAGAATCCCGACTTCAATTCCAGAAAATTGAAGAACAGTTCGAATGGTCCAAATATCAAAGGGACAAAAACGATGGCCAATTTAATGAAAGACAAGTGAATACTATATTGAAAGAATTAGTTCCTGAAATAAAAAATGAAGAAAAACGAGGTATGTATGATATATATGATTCTTCAACTGATCGATATCCAATTGGTCAGTTCATTGAATGGTTGAATGGAATAATACGGCAAAGATCCATTTCTACTGAATCTGAATTATCAGAATCTCATGATAGGTCTCATCAAAGGCAACATTTGATTGGTTTATCGTTTATGGATAAACATAGAAGGAAGGAGGTTTTGGGTAATGTAGAAGGGCTGGAAAATCTTCTTGAGCAAATTCTTGCCCCTTTTCATGAATTGAAGCAAGAACAAGTGTATATGAAAAGCGCTCAATTTGAAATAGGGGATGTAAGTCGCCTAGCATCCCAAGCTTGGATTTATGATTACTCTGGAACTTCAGGGGGCATATTACGGTCTACACTTTTCTTAGTCTCTGACAAACAACCTAAGTTTGATGTTTTAGAGATTTGTCAACAATTAAGTAATAGTGTTCTTTCTGGAAGAGTTAATAGAAATGATATTGCTGAGGGGAATTGGATTCGTACAAATCAGCTTCCTAAACGGGTATGGAACGGAATTGGTAGTTTGCTTATTACTATCTTAGAAGAATTACTTGTTTATGAAGAACCAGATGCGGTTCGACTCATTAAAAGTATTTTTCAAGATGAGGATAAATCTCATCTAGTTATTTCGAAAAAATTCGTTCCAATCTTTCTAACAGAATTTATAACTGAACCTCAGCTTCAAAAATCTGATACAATAGAAAATCCTGATTATCTGAATGTTTGGGGACGATCTGGATTCATATATCAATATCGCTTTGCTCAAATTTCTGGTTATCCTTGGTATAGGCATGTAAATAAATCATTGGAGACTCTAATATCAGATTACATGCAAGTATCTTTCACGGAATCTCTTTATGGCCAGCAAAGCATTTTTCTTAGGCAATCAGTTTTTCATATTAATGAACAAACCTATATTGCATATTATAGCCAAGAAGGTGACATCCTCAGAACACTGATTTTTAGGGAGACTAATATTGATGATATAAATGGTATTGACCCTGTGGAAGTAATATTCCGTCCTCACAGATTTTTAAACAGAGAGCCATCCCAAAATCAATTGGAGCCTCTTTTAGATCGTGTTAATGCCAAAGATCCTCGTGATTTAATGACATTTTTATCTGGAATGATATAATGATACTAGAATATGGTGACAGCAATGGAAACTGAAGTAAAGGAACAAATAAATGCCGGTAGAATATTAGTTGTCGGAACTCAAGCGGGAGGAAAAACAGCCTTTGTAACACAGCTTGCTGCTCGAACTGAACATGATACAAAATACCGTGAGGATTTTGGGGGTACCATTGAAACCGAATATTTCAAAGTGAGTTATAGACAAGATTCTTTCTTTGGTTTATTACTTCCAATAGGAGGACAAGAGAAATGGCATACTCTCCGAGAAAGATTCGGTGCTACAGCGGAAGGCGCTATTGTAATTGTTGATGCTAGCACAAAAGGATTTTGGGAGAATTCGTTGGAACAAATAATTAACATATCCAAGGTAATTCCATATAAAAACTTTCCTTTAGGGATTATTGTTACAAAGAGAGATTTAAATGAACGATTGAAAGAGGAAACTCCAAAAATTGCCGAGAAAATCTGTGAAACTATAGCTAAGGCGAGTGAATGTAGTATAGATTATTATAGCCGGGGTTTTCATATTATTCCAAGGCATCTTAAGCTCAGTTCTTATAAAATTTCCTTTACACAACTTGAACAGGTTATTGTGAATAGTTTGGAACAAGAATATTTCTCTGAATTAGTTCCCGGAAATGCAAGACTTGGAAAACGTAAATTGCCAGAATTGAGTCTCGTAAATGCTCGAATTTTCGCTCGCGCGTTAGCTATCGCCCTTATGGGATCAGATTTATCACTAGATCAATTAGCTCTCTTAAATGATATGCGACCAACGATGCTAGAATTAGATGCTTCTTGGAATCGTCTACAAAAATTATATCCAAAAGCAGGAGACGAACCTCAGATGGTTATTGAGAAAATAACATCTTCTCTAATTGAAACGGTAATATATGAAAGATTATTAGCTCAAGAAGCTGATATTCTTCAATTTACCCATAAAATAAATGATTTATCGTCAAAAACAGAATGGTTGTGTTTAGGATCTAAGTATATCAACGTTTTTGATTTTAAAGATATCAATGAGGCAGCCAGTTTTGTAGAGAATCTATTACTTGCCACAGGAGACAATATTCCTGAAGAAAAATATTCAATACTAGACCCCATTACTCCACTTTTCTGATACCTTCTTAAGAAGATATCAATTTTGGGATGATTTTCATCCATTTCGGTTGTTTTTCCGTTGATTCAACCTGACAATACCCCATTTTATATTTATGTTGCTGAATCGAGAGTAAAATATGACGAAATGTTTCTATTACAGTACTAATATCTTTTGATGTCATTTTCATGGCGAATTCGCAATTTAAGCGTATTTGACTCTGTTGTAAATTTACATTCTGTTCATCAACTGACGCAATATCCATTTTTGTACCTATTAAAAATTTGGGTGTATCAGGGGAAAGATAACTTACCCACTCTGATAAAGCATATAATGAGCCCAAATCTGTTAAATCAAAACAAAGAATAGCACCATCTGACCCTTTGCAATAATTTTGGAATACTCCCATACGTTTGAATTGTTCTTGTCCTCCTAAATCCCATAGCTGAAGTTTAGCTTTAGTTTCTTGATCCGAAAGGCGGAAAAAAGTCGAATGAAACGCTACAGCAATAGTTTGCTTTGCGTTTGCAAAGAAACTGTTATCTATGAACGTTTTGGCCAGTGTAGTTTTTCCAACTCCTCCTTCTCCTAGTATCACAATTTTTAAGGGACGGAATGGATTTGTCAATTGTCTTTGTGAAAGCAATAAAGTTCACTTCCACTGGGACTTGCTAAAATTATTCTTAAGCTCCCAAAAAGAAAAAAAAGATGAGGGACTTTCCTCTCTCCTCATGTTTTACAAGTCTCCATGTAGGTATTGAATTTTATTTATTTATGAATAATAGCCTATTACCCCTCATTAAGAAGGATTTCAACATAAATAGGTAGATAATTCCCAAGGAAAATAGAATTATTATCATAATTAATGAAACAAAATGATAATAATGCTCTAATATGCTGCTAATATCACTAAATGCTATTAAGAGAGGACAGCTAGCAATTGGTGAGATATAGAAACCAGTTATAAGTCCACCTTTTAAGGGGATCCCGATTATGAGTCTGATGTCGAACCATCACGGCAACGAGGTCCACAGGGGTTTTTCCTTCCCAGTTGACACGTTCTGCACTCGGAAGCTATCTAACCCCTGCTTACGTGCCCATTGCCCCAACGCAATATTGTCCGTGATATCAACACCTGCTTGGCTTACGGGCTGTTCCACACACGTCCTATCAAGCTGTAGACCAAAAAAAAAAGAGGAATGATTAAATAGTAAAGCTCTAATTCTGAGGTGTGATTAGTAACATAACAAAATAGAAAAGGGAATTTCTAATGGAGCATTTTTTCAAAATCGTTTTAATTGGGAGTTCTGAAGTATCCAAAAAGTTTGTAACTATTTATACCGAATCCAAGTTTCAAGAAGACTATTTTGATGCATTAGGTATAGCTGTAGATACAAAGAAAATCACGATTGACAATTATATCGTAAAGTTATTTCTTGTCAGAATTTCATCTCAGAGAAAATTTTATAGAATTAGTAGAGCTAGAGTAAAGGAGTTTATAAAAACAAGGTTAAGTGCTTGTATTATTTTTTTTGAGAAAAAGGATCGCTCCTCATATCAAGATATTCCTAAATGGTACGAGGAATTCAGAAAACATGCTCACTCAACTCAATTTCCCATTGCTGTGGTTGGTATCACCTCCGATTCTGAAGAGATTTCCACGGAAGAAGCACAAGCACTAACTGAGCAATTCCTCAATTGTGCCTATTTTGAATGCACTTTAAAGAATAGAAATGAGCTTGAGGCGGTGGTTAAACATTTAGTGAGAGAACGTCTAAAGTTGGATCGCAAGAGTATGTAAATCAAAGAATGAGACCAAGAAAAAGAACATTTCAATCTTAATTCATGATCAATTGAGTTTTATGGACTGAAAGTGTCAATCCTCGGAATGGATTCATCTGTTGATGATGAGAGAGCATAAAAAGCACTTCCAATAGTTAGCTCCCTTCTTGGTTTTAAAATCCCAAATTTCATGAATAGAGAAAATAAAATTATTTAATCAAAAAGCAAATTAGATGGCGATTTAAGGAATTTTTTTAGTTATGTGTTTATTTCCTCGAGTTGATGGATGATCTTTTGAAGAGAAACCTTATAATACTCTGTTATTATTTCATAAACCTGTTCCAAGTTCTTAATCACGTCAATAAGATAAGGATTTTTTGTTTTCTCATCATCAGTGAGATTATTCGCTAATTTTTGCAATTTAAGTATTAAATCTTCCCCCTCTTTGATATTGTATGAGATCCTTTCAATGGTAAGTTGGGAAAAATTCGCTTGAGTGAAATATTTCCTTTTTCGGGCTTGAGAGGGGATACTTTCACAATATTTACTACGTTCCATTTTTGCTAAAATACGACTAACGGTACTAACTGAGATCGAATTGTTTGGAAAGTTGGTGTTAAAATAATCAACAATTTCCTGTTGATCTAGACCGTTCTCAACAAAGCGTGCTTTTAAGGTTAAAAGAGCAAAGATTCTTCCAAAGTTATTTGACCGCCTTATTTCAAATATCTTGCCATAAAGAGTAAGAAATTCCTTCTCATGTTCCGATAAGGTGTAGTCTTCTGTTTGATTATGTCTTATAGAAAACCCTTCCATAAAATAAATTAATAAGTGGTTATATTGACTATAACTATAAATAATATTGTGAAATGGCCAAGATGATAAACCTTTTATATATCTTTTTCATTGATCTGAGATGAATTGCAATTGCATGAAAATAATAAAAATTGCAATTGAGTGAGAATGAAATGAAATCTATTAGTAAAAACCTTGAAAAAGTTGTTTATTCTTTCAAGGAACTTGATTCTGAAATCCTCCCTAAAGCAGGAGGCAAAGGAAGTGCTTTAGCACAATTACTTCAACTTGGATATCCAGTTCCAGATGGTTTTGTTATCCTTCCTTCTGCATTTCGAAATGATGAGTTAAGGGCTGAAGCGTGGGATCAAGTTCAATTTTATTTGTCAAAACATCGGAAAAGAGACAAAAGTGCCACTTTTGCAGTTCGATCCTCAGCCTTGGCAGAAGACTCGGCTTTTGCGGCCTTTGCGGGGCAATTTGAGACCATTCTAGGAGTTAAAAACGATGATGAAATCCTTACTGCCATTCATACTGTTTTTGCATCAAAACGATCCGAGCGAGTGGAAGCTTACTCTAAGATAAAGGGGATCGATTTTCAACATGAAATTGCAGTAATTATACAACAATTAGTTGATTCAGAGATATCAGGTGTTTTATTCACGGCTGATCCTGTCACTGGAAGTATTAATACAATGTCGGGAAGCTTTATTTACGGTATGGGAGACCAATTGGTTTCAGGAGAATCGGATGCCTTTCAATTCGAATTATCTCGTCCAAAGGGTAAATATAAGGGTCCAGAAGAGTTCAAGAAATATTCTAAGAAGTTATATTCACTAGCTTCAAAAGTTGAAAAGGATTTTAAAGCTCCCCAAGATATCGAATGGGCTATTTGGCACGGAAAGCTATATCTTCTTCAATCACGACCTATAACTACGCTTATTGGTTATGATCCTGTTTTAGCTTATCATAATGAGAGTTTGGTTGGAGATTATTTTTGGACATTCACTGGAGTAGGAGAACTCGTTCCAAATATTTTAAAGCCTTCTGATTGGAGTATTTGGAAAATATATAATACAGATTGCTCTGAACATAATTGGTTTCTTCCTCACATGATGTATGCCAATATCGCTGGAAGACTTTATACCAATGGAAGCGTAATGGTTAGCGCAATGCGGAAAACATTCTATAGTGAAGAACGAATAAAAGATTTATTCCAAGAAGCATTGGGTGAAATTCCTTCAGAGGTTAAAATTCCCTATTTCCATATTAGCTGGAAAAAAATTCTAACTCAAACCATACCTGATGAAATCAAATGGCAACGAAAGGTAAAAAGATTAAAATCAGATATTCCGATATTTTTGGAAACATTTCCCCAGATGTGTCAAG
>RDOB01000008.1:55467-120241 GCA_011364965.1 Candidatus Heimdallarchaeota archaeon | reverse complement strand
TGTGAGTTCATATTCTGGAGGAATGAAGAGAAGATTAGCTCTAGTTAGATCCTTAATACATGAACCATCTATTCTAATCTTGGATGAACCCACACTGGGTGTCGATGTTCAATCACGAAATGAGATTTGGAACCGAATAAATGAGTTAAAAAAAGAAAGAATCGTAATTTTATCTACTAATTACATGGATGAGGCGAACAAATTAGCAGATCGCTGCGCCATCATTGATCAGGGAAAGCTTATTGCATTAGATACAACTGAGAATCTAAAGATTAATTATGCTGGCGGTACGATATTGGAAGCATCCCTTGAATTAACTACCGAATCATTAGAAAAGCTTAACGATGTTTATTCGAATCTTAAGGTTCTCAAGTCAGATGGAAGAAGATCGAGTATAACAATAACTGAGAATATTGAAGCAAACCAACTGCTTACGAAATTTTCTCAGACAATACAGAATTTTAAGGATATTTCTGTCATTAATCTTAATGTTAGAGTTCCCACATTAGATGATGTGTTTTTAGAGCTTACAGGAACAAGCTTGAGAGATTAGGAGAGAACGAAATGAATCTAAGTGGGATATTAGTTTTAATTATGAAAGATATGAAGGCTTGGTTTCGGAATCCATTTATGATGCTAATCTCGATCATACCTTTGTTTTTCATGGGTTTCATAATGGGATCTTTGGTTACACAGGCAGAAAGTTTACCCACTGGAGTGATACTAGAAGATAATGATCCTATAGCTATTGAAATTAAGAATTATATTCAAAATATGACGAGTGGAACAGGACTTAGATGGTTTACCATCATGGAAGGTTCAAATGAATTAATAGAACAAAAATTTTATAATGGAGAAATTCTTTGCCTAATTAGAATTCCTATTAATATCTCAGGCATTATTGAGGCGGGAGAAGTCGTTTATATTGAGGTACTCATCAATAATATTAATGATGATGTGACAAAAAATATTTTGCAAAGAGTCCAAGATGTGTGTAATAAATTCAATAATAACTTAGAACAAGGAACATTCATCTTTTACTCACCAAGACTAATATTTGAAGGTTTAGTTGAACCTGATGTTAAGTTCACTGATTATATTTTCGGAGGGGTTTTAGCTTTCACAATAGTCTTTTCTTCGGGGATCAACTCTGCTACAATAACAGCACATGAATTTGAAAAAGGTACTATGAAAGAATTAATAATGAGTGCTTCTCCCAGAGAAGTAATTACTTCAAAATTACTAACAAGTGGAATTCAAACCGTATTCTGTTATATAATTGTGAATATAGGATATTATTTGCTATTTGGCTTTCTACCAATTGGTAATTTGATATATTTATGGTTTTGGATTATTATTGGGATTATCAGCTTTTCCAGCTTAGGTATTATTGTTGCTGTTAAGGTTAAGCAAGTAATTCCCGCTGCACTTGCTACTATGATTATCAATATGATCGGTTGGTGGATTGGAGGTGGTTTAGTGCCTGCTGAAGTATGGGTGGGTCTTATTCATTTACTTTCCTCACTTCTGCCAAGTACTTATTATTTTCGGTCCTTCACTAATATTGTTTTTATGAATACAATTGCTACATTGAGTTTTGACTTTATTATTGTTATTAGTTTTGGAGTAATTTCATTTCTGATCGCTCAATGGCTTTATGTAAAGGAGGCAAAAATGAGATGATTTCAGAAATATTTGGCGAGTGCATTAAAACATTAAGATCATGGAAAAGGAATCCTATATTAATTTTTATTGGGTTTATTTCTCCTTTACTCTTTACAACTATATTTATTCAATCATTTACAATTTCAGAAGATTTATCCTGGGAGGTTGTGGTAGTAAATCAAGATGAACCCATAATATCCGGTTCATGGACTGAAAAGTTAATTATTAGTCTTGAATCTCGTGAAGGAACAATACCTTATTTTTCAGTGATCATTTATGATCTTGATGCTGCTGAAATGATGCTACAAAATCGAGAAACATTTGTTATTGTAATAATCCCAGATGGATTTACTTATAACATCAGTAATAATGAACCAATTGTAATTCAGGTTAAAATTAATAATATTCACGAAGATTTATCGAAAAATTTGCGGTTAGGATTGGAAGCTCGAATCTATCAATTTATTCAAAATAATCAATTGAGTACTGGAGATAGACCAGGTTATATGATTCATTCTACATTATTGTATACAGAGGAATTAGCTCGATCTAATTATATGGTAAGCGGTCTTTTAGTTTTTATTACAATATTCGTAAGTATGTTGTATGGAGGAATATTAGGTTCAGAAGAAAAAGATAAAAACACCTGGAAAGAAATATTGATGGTCAATAATGGTTCAAGCTTCTCAATATTAGGAAAACTCCTTGCAACATTAATGATAACCTCCATCTATGTATTGATCATACTAATAATTAGTATGATATTCTATAATTTTTCATTCCCTAATTTTGAAAGTATTATTGTCTTTGGTACCATTTCACTTGGTCTTACTGTATTATTTGGCTTATTAGGTGTTCTTTATGGTTTTAAAGTTGGAGATTTTAGATTGATTCCTGCTCCCACAATTATTTTCACGTTTCTAATGTGGTTTATAAGTGGA
This sequence comes from Candidatus Heimdallarchaeota archaeon, assembly GCA_011364965.1. Lineage (GTDB taxonomy): Archaea > Asgardarchaeota > Heimdallarchaeia > Hodarchaeales > Hodarchaeaceae > Hodarchaeum. The sequence continues at coordinate 117,635 of RDOB01000008.1, read as the reverse complement.
GCGTTAAACCCACTTGAATTTATGGCAAATTCGGAAATCTTCAAGTTTTCGCCGACTGCTAGTGCAACACGTATTTTTACAGCTACATTCTTTGGACGTGGTACCCAATACTTAATCGAAGCTTATGGTATCTTCTTTTTTTGGATGATTTTAATAGTACTACCTTTCTGTATCTGGGTTGTAAAAATCTGGAAAGATAGTAAAATTAATGTTAATCGTGATAGTCAAAAGATCACTAGTTAAAGATGAAACTAGTAGCTAATTAATCATAAAAATTTTTTTCCTCTTTTATGGATAATTAACATCTCCTGAACAATATATCTACTTTATCTTCGTGTATACAAAAATCTAAATATTATCAAATGTTAGATACTCAGCTCTAACAGTTTCTTAGCTAAGAGAGCAAGAATATATTGTGAAATTATTTTTGTAAGTAAATCCCAGTTTGTGATAAAGGTGGATGGCAGGGAAATTATCTTCGACAACAAATAACGAGATTTTTTCCTTCTTTTTGAGGATCTCTGTACCAATTGTTGATACTAGGTTTTCTCCAATCGATTGTCTCCTGTATTCCGGGAGAACCAAAATATTACCTAAATGGGCTAATTTAGGAGTTTCAAAATGAGTACCTCCACAAGCAATGATCTTGGTTTTCCTTTCTTTAAAAAAGTAGAATTGGCTTTCTAGTTGAATAGGATTCCAAGGAAAAGTATTATTATCTTTATAGAATGTATCTATACGATTTAGATCCTCATGGGAAGCATTGGTGAAGGAATAATCTGATGCTCGAAAGAGTGCAGAGTTCCTATCGGTTATCATGCAACATTCCACGCTTTTGTTATGGAGAGAGAAATGTTGCTTGATTGAAGTTGCATCAATCATAGAAGAAACCAACACAAACTCTTTAGGAAGGATTTGAGACAGATAAGTCATTGTTAACTCTAGAATGACCTCAGATGTGTGTAATATCACTACTGAGGGGATTTGAAATCCGTTAAATACCGTGAAACAGGATAGGAGCTCACTTCCCTCGAACACACCAAAAATATCAGATTGATTTACGCATGGAGGAAATAAATCACCGATCAACACAAGATTCTCATAAAGATTCTTTCGAGCAAGTTCATAGCAACGTTTGAGTAAATCGTGGTCGTTTCGTGATATCAGATGGATTTTCATTAAGTATTTCCTGCCCTTTTATATTTGGTATATCATCTGATGTTGAGTTTATTCTATTACCTGTGCAGTGGGTTAGTTACTGATTCATTCCGAAGGGATCTTCTTTAGACTTCGCTTTTCCATTCACTTTTAAGGAGCTTTAAAGGCTTATCTTTTTTATTGCCTCGTTATCAACCCTGATTCCTCCCAGAGTTCTTTTAAAACCGGGTTTTTATTCAGAATGGTAGTCATTAACTCATCTGGGATTTTACTCATTGGACAGGAGAAGTTGGGACATTTCTTACAAGTATCCCCGATTTAAACTTTTGAAAACTATACCATGACCCCGATAAAAGCCAATTCGTGAAAAATTATTTTTCTTAAAGCCACAAATCTGTTGTTAAATACTTTAATCCACTATCAGGCAATAATACAGCAATTGATTTTCCCTTTAACTCATTCTTTAGTAATTCAACTGCAGCTGCAACATTTGCTCCAGAGGAGAAACCTGCAAATATACCTTCTTCCCTTGCTAATCTTCTACTCATCATAATTGCTTCTTCATCCGAGACTTGAAGAAAACCATCGGGGGTTATATTTTCCAGATACTTCAGTTTTGTCAGATTATATCCTCCTCCTTGAATTTTATGGTCAATATTGGTTATTTTTTTTCCAGCCAGAACTGCCACAGTTGTAGGTTCTATTATAAAACATTGTATTTTTGAATTGTATTCTTTTAATGCTTTATATATACCAGAATAACTACCTCCTGATCCCACGAAATCACAGAAAGCATCAATATTCCCATTGGACTGTTTAATTATTTCTTTTCCTGTATGTAAATAATGAGCACGCCAATTTCCATCTAGTTTGAATTGATCTGCTCTGAACGCATTATATTTAATTGTAAGTCGTTGCGTCTCCTTTTCCACTAATGCTATTGAATCCCCTGAAACTTGTCCTGGAATTGCTCCTGGAGCTTGATCTACTAGTATTACCTTAGCTCCAAACGCTCTCATCATTCGTGCTCGCTCTTCGGTGTTTCCTTTACTCATAACTGCAATAAATGGATATCCTTTGATTGCACAGACTATAGCAAGACCAGTGCCAGTATTACCACTTGTTAGTTCAATTACTGTTTGACCAGGTTTCAGAGCTCCAGTTACTTCAGCTTCTTCAATCATTTGTAATCCAATTCTATCTTTTTTTGAATATCCAGGATTTAAATACTCTAACTTTGCCAAGAGTTGGCCAGAAGCTCCTTCGGTATTCTTAACCAGTCTTTTTAGATTTATTAGAGGTGTATTACCAATTATATCCAATATTGAACCACAGGTTTTTTGAGAATAAGCCATAGCCATCTTTCCTTTATCGAATTAGTTGGGAATTCTAATAAATGGGAATCCTAGAGAGTTGATATTAAATGATATAGATCCATTGAATTACATCTCTTAAAATGTTTAAAGCATTAAATAGCAGAATTTGGGGATGAAATAAGAGGAAAAGAAGAAAGCACTTAATAGTTGTATTTAGGGAATCCTGACCTGATAGTGAGCTTAAGAACTCGATTGATTTAAACAATACAGAAGAAAATATTGAAAGAGAGGGAATCTTTTGTTCCTCTGTTCCCTAGCCCAAGGTCTAGGCTTTTTAGAGAATTTACAAGCAAAATCAATCTTTATATTAGAGGCTAGATATAAATGTATTCCATTTTATTCTAAATGAAATCTTATATAGGCCCGTGCCTCTCCTAGCACTCGTACCTGAGGATAGTTCTACAAAATTATATACTCCTTGCGGAATTTAGCTCCATTTTATGAGGAAGTTATACATTCTTCTTCTCATCCATCGGTGGAATGTAATGCCCCTCTCGGATTGGAAACAGGAAATCCTATTAGCTGTCATCATAGGAACCTTATTATTTGTCCCTCTAATTATTGATTTTTCTATTTATGTATTAGAGGAACAAAAACCTGAACCTTTATTCTCTGTTTCAATTCTTAAACCTACTAGTTCCCCTGTGATCCCTTCTATATTAGCTCAATCTTTTCAAGAAAACTTAGCGAAGCTAGGGATCGAAGCTAGTGTGGATTTTATCAGTTGGGCTGCTCTTGGCTCCCATGTTACCAATAACATAATGGGGTCTTATAAAGATGGGGGATATGACATCTGTTTACTCGATATGGCTTTAGATGAGGCATTTCAATACCCTGGGGACATTTTAAAAACGGTATTCGGTATGGATGCCCTCCCTCCTAATGGCTTCAATATAGGTTATTGGTCTTCGGAGGAGGGGCAGAATTATTATAATTACAGGTCGAATGACTCTGAAAATCTCATCCAATTACTCAATACCGAAACCAACCTTTCCAAAGTAAGAGCTAGTATTATTGACTGGCAAAAGGTCTGGTATGATGCTTTACCAAATGTAGTAACTTACATCCAATATGAAGTCCAGGCAATTTCCTCTTCGCTTTATGGATACGATCCCGTCCAATACCCATTAAATTCAATAGAAAATCAATGGGGTCTCGATGAAGTAGTCCTTGGTGTTAAGAGAGGGAGCAATTCTTTTCTTAGTATACTAACCACTGATATATATAACCAATATTCCGCTATGCCTCCATTAGACGGTCTTATAGGAACCGCACCGTCATATGTGACGACTTTCCCCTCGAATATGAATCGAGATTCTTGGATGACTGTACATTTCGGCACCACCTCTTTTATGGGTCTTTATCCTCGAATTGCATCCACTTTGGGGACGTATTCAGATAACGCGCTTCAATACAACATTACTTTAAGGGATGATGTCTACTGGCATGATGGTGAAAGAGTAGATGCGTGGGATGTTGCGTTTTCCTTCCAAGCTCGACTTAATCCAATTATTGGGTCTAATGATTACTCTAACCTTGCCAATGCGTTTGGGATGGATGATAAAATAAACACACATGGCAATTACTCTTTTATTGTAGAAGATAAAGATTTAAATGGGTTTTATGAGGCAATTAGCTTTCAATTCGCCAGCGTTTTTCCCACGTGGGAAATCAGCTATCTTGGCAGCTCGTTATACCCCGAACATATATTGGGTGATCCAGTTGACCACGGATTTACTCCTATGGGTGATTTTAATATTACCAAATGGAAAGTTCACCCAGAGGACTGGGAGTTCCATTCAATGAATACTGGCCGATCTAACGACCGAGGGGGATATAACGGGCCAATTGGTTGTGGTCCAGTTGTTTTCAAAGAATATGATCCTGATATAGATGAAGTAATTCTCGAGAAATTTGAAAATATTCGTTGGGATAATACAACTCATATTTGGGTAAATGATACTTCCTGTAGCCATTTTAGAGCAACCGATGGTTTACTAGATGATATGCCAAATAGAGCTAGAATCATAACCAAGACACTTGATTCTGGCATTTTTGAGATGCAGGTTGGTAATGTCCACATTCTCGATCCACAATTTTCGTTAACAAACATCTACGAAGAACTACACTCGAATACAGCAATCCAACCTGTTCTTTGCCCAGAAGTTGGATGGCAAGCGATATGGTTGAATCCTAGATTTGAGAATTCTGGGGTCTATTATTTTCAATACAAAGGAGTACGGCATGCCTTCTCACATCTTATACCACGTTTAGAAATAATTGCCTCTGATTTATCGGGATTAGCATACCCCGCACATACTCCTATTCCTTTAACATCATGGGTAATCATCCCGGAAGAAGAAATGATAGAATATAAGAAAGAATTGCAGGCAACAGATGGTAGTTATCCTCTTGCGGAGACAAAAACTGCTTATGATGATTTTTCTGTTGAAATAGCTAAGAAATGGCTAATATCCGAGAATTTGGGGTTTTCTTCCGAATATTTTCAACTTATATACCAAACTCAAATCCAAATTAGTTCTTTATACGAGATTAACCAGAATTATCAAAAAACGTATATTCAGATGATCCTATTTTTACTTATTTTATACGCTTTGATCAAGTACATCACTCACTACTACAAAAAACATGCGTTTGAGTAATTATTGAGTTGCTGTTAAGTTGGTTCGGTTTTTGCTTGTGTTAATCTTATTCTTTGTTCATTTTGCATTATTAACATCTTACGCATTTCTTCTAGTTGTTTTGGAGTGTATTTTGTCTCCTTTCCGATTAAAAAATTGATTAAAAATTCATTTCCGATTGCATGTGCAGTTGCTGCTGCAACTTCGGCCGTTTTCCCTTGTTCTCGGATTTGATTGAATGTGTCCCGGAAAATTTGCTCAAAACCTAGATGAGTAATTAAATTACCCACTTCGGTTACAATCCGATGATACGAGCTACGATCGTATAAGATCTTCGTAATTGGAAGGAGGAATGAACCAAAGATTATTGCAATATAGCTTAAGGTTGATTCCGTAATTAAATTCGTGGATAATAACAATTCCGCTGGTAGAAACGGAATAACTACTGCTGTCAGTAAAACGAGTGCAGCTGGAATAATTCCAATTCTCACCATCGATGAGATCCGTGCTCGAGTTTCAACTCGTTTAACTATATCATTAATCAGATTTTCAGGAGATAGAAAAATGCCAATATTGATTGATTCAAGTATGATGGAGGCAAATGCCATGACTCGGAATCCCAATTTAGAAATAGCCTTTTTCTTGGGTGAGTCTTGAGTCAAGAGAATTTTTAATTCTTTCACAATCGCATCGCGTTCTCTAAGCAGGTGGTCTTTTATAGGGTATTGGAAAAACCAGTTAATGGTGATCGCGATTTGAGGTGATTGAAGATCGGTGGAAAGTACTTCAAGCATTTGCTGGAGATCATGCCGAGGTTCTTCCTGCTCAATGATGGCCATAATCAATGCTGTATTACCAATTCGGGAGGAAGTGAATCCACTGTTGATTATTCCCGTAAGATTTCCATAACCTGCTTTTTGGAAAATGGAGATAACATTTCCCCCCGGGTTTGGCGGGCTAAAAATCGCTTTTACATCAATATTTGATCGAACTCCTAAACGAGTTAAAATACTGGTCATAAGATGTGCAGCTGGTTCAAAATTACCCCTTTGCATCACTGCTCCCATTACAAATGCGTCCTGATAAAGTTTAAAAGTATCAACACTCATACTTTATTCCTCTTACACCTGAGAATTCCATTCTTGTCTAAAAAAGTTAAATGGAGTAGTATTTGCTACTTTATAGGCCTTCTTTTTCTTTGTATTGCTTTTGTAACTGATTTTTGCAAATTATCTTCCACTACCAATTTTTGATTTTACTTGAAGATCTATTTCGCAATACATATTCTTTGGCATTTTGAGTTGATTCTTACTTCCATTTGGTATAGTCAATTACATTCAAAAAATGAATCAGCATACTAGATCCATGAATTATGCCAAAATAGACCAATCTATTTTTCACAAGATCTTCCAATACTTTATTATTGCCAATAAGTAAGAATTAAGGGGAATGTTCACAATTGAAAACATATTTATTTGAGGATTTTTATGAATAGAATATAGAAAAGAGTGTTTAATATTATTTTATATTGGAAAAATCCCTCAGGAAAAGGTGTTGAGAGTGGAACCAACCATAGAGCTTGTTAATTTTACCAAATATTATGGAAAACACCGGGGAATTGAAAATTTAAGTATTTCTATAAATCCTGGGATTATTTCTGGTTTTTTAGGTCCCAATGCTGCGGGAAAAACCACAACTATTCGTTGTCTTCTAGGAATTTTGAGACCAACGAGAGGTCAAATAAGGATTTTTGGCCATGAAATTGCCAATTGGAGTTCACAAGTTGCTCTCAAAGAAAAAATAGGTTATTTACCCGGAGAGTTTGATCTATACAAGCATTTCACTGTTAAAAGCATCTTAGATTATTTTGCTTCCTTAAGAAAAAGCCCTTCTATACTTCGGAATTCTTTGATTGAGACTTTTAATCTTGATGAATCCAGAAATGTTGGTCAGTTAAGTAAGGGAAATAAACAGAAAGTGGGTCTAATTCAGGCTCTAATGCATGATCCAGATCTCCTTATCCTTGACGAGCCTTCTGTCGGATTGGATCCATTAATGCAACAACGTCTATACCAAGTGTTGAAAGGCTTTAGAGACCGAGGAAAGACTATTTTCTTTTCCTCTCACAATTTAGCGGAAGTCCAGAGGATCTGTGATGAAGTGACGATAATCAGGGAGGGATTCCTTGTTAGTCACAACCATATTGACCAACTTAGCCAACGTGTGGAACAAAGAGTGATTCTCACTATGGAAGAACCTATTGACTCCTTATTAACTCAAAACCCTCTTATAAGTCACTTTGAAAAGCTTGAGACGGGTGGAAATGAATACCGTTATTCTATCTACCTGAAATCAGCTCAAATTAATTTTTTTGAGTTATTTCACTCACTGCATCATCAATCCATTCAGAATGTTGTGATCCCTGAACCAAGCTTAGAGGATTACTTCCTACAGTACTATAAGGAGGCTTAACTTTATGCTTCAAATGTGGACTCACAGTTTTAGACTGATTATTAGGCAACAATGGCTTACTTATATCCTATTATTTGGTATTGGTTTTATTGGCGCTTTGCTTACATATTGGACTTATCCTGGTGAAGCGGGAATTCAAGCCATACTAGGAATCGCAGATACCCCCTTTGTTAAATCTATTTGGGGAGAGCTAATTGGCCATCTTGATTCGGAAAATTCGGGCTTCTTTCTCTATTTTATTTTTTTATATTTTGTCGCGTATATGGCGAACGTCTATCCTATTGTAGGTATATGGTTGGGAGGCGCAGGAGCGCCAGATGAAGTAAAATCGGGCATGGCTGATATTTTTATTTCAAGTCCTCATAAAAAGGAGCATTTGATGTTTCGTCATCTGCTTTCCCATCTTTTACTACTTACTTTTCTTACTGCTCTAGTTTACATTCTCATTCCTCTTAGTTATGATTTTTTAGGTACAAGTATCAATTATGATAGACTTTTTGCGGGATTTATTTTATTGTGGCTTTCTGGAGTAACATTCTTTGCAATCGCGTTTTTTGTAACCTCAATTACATTGAGGAGTGATCTTGGACGAGGAATGGCAGGTATCATTTTCCTTTCGTCTTTTCTCCTCACCTCGATAGTAAATATGAATCCATCTTATGAGGATCTAAAATATCTAAACATATTTCATTATATTAATCCTAGTTCGATTCTTTTAAGTGGAGAAACCCTTGAACTGGAAAACTTCATACCTCTAATAATATCAATATTTTTATTAACGGTTGGAGTACTTATTTTCATTTCCAAAGATCCTTTGCCTTTACAAATCAGCCAAGGTCGAAAAAATATAAATAAAATCGAAACAGATAGTCATAAAACTAAATTCATCAATATTCGGGGAAAAATTGTTATAAAGGACTATCTTCAGCAATTATTCCGCTTCATATCACCGATATCAGCTGAACAATGGCTCGCAGATAGATTAATTTTCTTTGTTTTCTTTATCCTCTGTTTTTTTGGTGCAGTTTCTATCATTATTGGATTTCCTACAGGAGAAGGAGGATTTGCTGAAATGGCACAGATTTATCAAAATAATCCCTTTGCTCATGCCATAATGAGAAATTCGATGGATCAAGTTCTTAATGAACCTCTTGGCCCAATTTACCCCCAATTCTATGGTTATACTTGGTTATACTTTTTCCCCTTTATTATTATTGAAGCTGGAAGAGTATTAAGTAGAGATAGGAATAACAAAACAATTGACCTCCTCCTTGGAGCACCAATAAAACCAAAGAGCATTATTTTTCCTCGGATATTGACAATTATAATTGAATTGATCATTTTGAGTTCAATGACACTGTTCTTCCTCCTCCTAGGAGAGTTCTATCTTGAAGTCGATTCAAAGCTCGTTGAACAACTACTGGCTCTCATCATCATCCCTTTCAGTTATGGAACCATACTTTGTTTTCTTATTGCAATTGGTTTACTACTTCCTTCCCCAGACCATCGAAAAAAAATTGTTTATACTTTGGGAGTCTTAACAATCATTCTAGTAACATTACCATACTTTAGTGAACCTCTCTTGCCTCTAAGATTCCTCTCCCCTCTGTACTACATGGATTTAGTTGGATTAATTGTACAGGGTTACCAATTTGAGCATTTAAGCTTATTATTGGTACTTGTTGGAGTTTTAATAAGTTCAATCTTTATAATTTTCCGGATAAGCGATAGAACGATATATTCTTAAAAATCGTGAAACACTTCATGAGTCAAGTGTACCTTGTAGCTTTTGATCAAATAAACCTGATTTTACTGACCCGTGTAGAAGCTCGAACGAGAGTATGTTTCTTCAATTCCATTTTTTCTATTTTTGTTTGTCAAAAAGTATTTGAACATCTAGTTATTTTCAAACCTGTTCATTCTTTGGGGTATCGAGATGACATATTGCACTAAATGTGGGGCTGAGAATCCTGATCAGGGTATTTATTGTATGGAATGTGGCGAACGACTGGTACAAGTATCTGGAGGTGGGACACAACCAGCTCCAATATCACATACGTACCAGCAATCCTATCCTCCTGTTGCACCTGATAATGGAGTATCTACACCTGTAATTCAACCTGTTCGTGAAAAGTATGGCCATATCATTTTTCATTCTAGCTATAACATTCTTGTTGTTGGGGCATTGGTTTTCGGGCTGAGTCCATTAATTGGAATAGGTATGAACTTACTTTTTATGTTTGTTGGCTTTGAAAGTGAAGTTTATTCACTTCTAGCGTCTCTGATTGATCCAATTTGTTTTGGGATATTTATTTATGGGATTTATTTAATTTCACAAGCAGAACCCTCTTCGGTTAATACACAGCTTCGTTCTGTTCCACTTTTCCTTATCATCTATGTGGTTGGAACTTTTATTACAGGATTTGTGTTTGAGGGGATTGAAGCGACCTCCATGGATACGCTTGAGGAACTTCGGGAGGTAGCGATGCAAGGAATAATCTTTGTTGTGACTGAACTTGGCTTTTCTGTCTTGCTTGTAATGAGTGCCCTGAAATTCTCTGTTTGGTTTGAAGAGTTCGTCACCATGTTAGGAGCACCTTATAACGGCCCTACAGCTCGATTTAAGTGGTTTTCTTTTTTAACTCTCGCCAATTGGGGTATATTAGCAATTACGTACTTAATGCTCTTAACTGCTATTGATACTCTTTCAGCTTCCACCATTGATACTGCTTTCTTGGCATTAGGTGTTGCTGCTATTGTTATTTTTGCAGTAATGATCATGCAGATTTTAAGTGGCTACAAAATCTATTCTACCTTGAATAACATACGGCAGGGTAAGTATGATGGTACTTATCAGGCTCAGATAAAACAGAAATACCAGTATTAACTCTCCCCCTTTCTTTTTCCTTTTTCTTAGATTATTATTGGGATAGTATTCTGAATCTATATCTTCAATTAGATTTTGAGTTCAATCAAGATTTTTTCAGGGTGAACTATCATTTTCTGATTTTATTACATTTTTGCTTAAAAATGAGACGTTAAGAGATTAATAGATACGGAGGGATGATGTTGTCTTGGAGATTTATTGTGCAAATGGTGTAGAGTATTACAGAAGTTAGAAATTACTGTAGTGAAGAAAAGCGGCAAAATTTTTGAAAAAAAGCAACAATAGAAGGGAGATTATCTCCTTTTCCTTCGTTTGCTTATTCTGAACGATCCTAATAGTCCAGTGATTAAAATGCCAATGAGTGTTTCAAAACCAATGGAAGGTTTTGGTCGTGTTGTTGCTGGGAGGCTTGTACTAGATGATGTGGAAGTCGTTATTGGATTCGTTGTGAGATTCGAGGAACTGGTAAAGGATTCGTTATAGATTTCAAAAGTAGTTGATGAAATAGCCTCACAGGTCAGAGTACCGTCACTGGCTACAATACGTAGTTGATAGTGGTCTCCATTGGGAAGAGTCGAGACATTCCAGGTATATGATTCACTAGTGAGGCCTGTAATAATTTCAATCCAGTTACTACCATCCCAGTAAGAAAGCGTGTAAACTAACGTTTCATTATCGAGATCGTTTGCATTCCAGGTGATTAAAATGGTTTCGTTAAATGGTCCTTCCGTCTGTGGAGTTAGCAGCTGCACAGTTGGAGGGTCAGGATTATTGATTATAAATGGTACAACTGATTGACTTTCTCCTGTTAAGCTGCCATCAGTGCCTACAATCCGAATTAAATAGTCCTCTCCATCAGTTACAGTTGTGCTGTCCCATTGATAGCTCGTACCTGTGATACCACTCTCAATTTCCACCCATGATGTGCTGTTCCAATAATAAAGAGTAAATATTAAAATATCCCCATCAAGATCAGTTGCAATCCACGTGATAATTATTGTTCCATTATAAGGTCCTTCTTCAATAGGATATCCCAATTGAACTATTGGAGCATTAGGATTATTGATTGTAAAGCTTGAATTGGATTGATCCTCTGCTGATAAGATGCCATTACTAGCAATTATTCGAATGGAATATGAATTACCATCTTCTACAGTTGTGGTATCCCAGTTATAATATGAATTACCAATATTACTTGCAATGAGTATCCAGTCATCCCCATCCCAGTAATACAGTATAAAATTAAGAGTTATACTTTGAGGATCAGTTGCACTCCAGCTAATAATAACTTGTCCATTAAGTACTTCCCCTCCGTTCGGATAGAGTAGATGTACAGTGGGGGGTTCAGCTTGATTAGTTACTGTGAATGAAGTAGCAGTAATATTTTCTTGACTAAAGTATCCATCACTTACAATTAGTTGCAGTCGATAGAAATCTCCATCCGCGAGAACTGTAGTATCCCAGATATAAACTGAGGTCAATTGCCCTGTTTCTAAATTTATCCATTCCGTACCATTCCAATAGTTTAGCGTGTAATGTAATGTCCCGTTATCTGGATCAGTTGCTGTCCAAGTAATTGTGATTACTCCAGTAACAAAATCACCTGAGCTTGGATAAACACTACTGATTATTGGTGCATATAATTCGATCATTGTTGTATCGACGATAAACATACTTATTCCGCTCTCTGTGTCCTTCAAATAGAGTATTACTCCTGAAATCTTATCATAATATGCATAATAGCTTGAAGAAGGTTCATTCAGTGAGATATTCCAAGCTTCTAAAGTAGCTCCATTCCAGGCATGCCAAACTGTTCCAGTCACAGTTCCATCTCCTTCCATCCATTTCACTGTATCTCCAAGAGCTATATCGGTTTCAATATGGTGGAAAGCGTACATTCCTACCCATATTGACCCATCTTCTATTAATCTGTTAACAATATTTATCGATATCCATTCTGTACCCATTCCACCCAGAATAATCACTTCTACATAGACATGAACGAGATCTAACATCGATATATAAGTAAAAGTTGCGTAAGGACTAGGATCACCTCCCATTGTGAAGTAAAAGTCAATATAGTCTCCCAATGAGAAATTAAGACGAGGGTCATCAATTACACCTGTTCGGGTTTCTCTATTATTTACTGTGAAAGTCTCATTTTCTACTGGTAAAGCAACCGAAGTAATGTTATAATCTCCTCTGGTAGTTGGAATCCATTCATAGCTGAATGTGGTTGATTCTCCAACTAGAAGAGAGGGGATAATTTCTTGTAGTACAAGGGTGTAGTTGACCCATAGCTCAAATGCGATGTCATTTTCATCGTACGTACCTGCATTGTGGACGGAGGCGTTAATTACGATCAACATGATTTCATCATAGAGGATACCCGTAGGAGCTTCTATCTCAGTAGTTAAATCGTGTCTTTTCAATGGTTCACTAGTAAATAGCAATCTAAGCTCAGAAACTCCTGATATTCCTTTAGTATAGGCTGAATAATAGCTCTGGTCTTCCCCATAGTTTAAACCAATAGTTGCTCCGAAATCAAGGAGAATATTTTGATATTGCATTAGTATTGTTCCATTCTCAAAAAGGATGAGTTCAAAATTCCCGATCACACTTCCCCCAAGGGTGCTATAATTGTGGTATTCTATAGCAACAAATGAGGTTGTATTCCAGATATACACATTTTCCTGCGCTTGTAAATCATCCCAAAATACTGCAATGGCGTATGGAAAGCTTGCAGTAGGAAAAGTTGGATTAGAAAAGGTTGTAGGGCTACTATCAGTAAATGAGAACCATCCATTCGAGCTGATATAGATACTTGTGAAATTTACATCATAATAGAAGAATGGGAATGGCAAGTTTAGTGCATAATATGTATCATCTCCCGTTAGATTCGTATTGTATCCATTGGCATATGCATCAAACCAACCGAATTCTGTTTCATACAGTGTATAGTTCACAAGATATTTAACCAGACACGATGCTTCTAAATAGTTATTTAATGTAGTCACTTCACCTATCACAGGAGGAGCGAAAACTGTGATATTATAGAAGCCTGTCTTTATTGGGTTCCATTCATATTGAACTAACTCTGTTGACATCCCTATTAAGGACGGATAGGAGTTATTTACATATAATGTATCATTAATCCAGATCTCTAAGTAGACATTAGCCTCTGTGCTAATACCATGATTTGCCAATGTTGCATTGAGTAAAACTGATGTCCCATTTGGAAGCAAAGAAGCACATTCTAACCCCACTCCTATTTCGTGAGGTGGGGGTGCAGGATTATATTGGAGGAGATTTTCGAAAAATCGACTTTCAGCATATGAATATCCCAATTCCAAAGTCTGAGTAGTGATAAGATAATATCCTTCTCCTACTGCAAGTTCGATCATGATGGGTTGACTTAAGCTTGTTAATATTACATTAGCATTCCCTATATTCGCAAGGTACCCTCCTACAGCAGGTCCCCAAGCGTTTAAATCATATTTAGTGATCACATATGGATGAAAGAGAAGCAGGTTACTTGGATCCTCAACTTCTATACTGTTTGATTCCACTGAGATATAACTGATCCCATTAGGAAGGAATCCTTCCCACATCCCCTCATTTTCTCCTTGATCGGTAGCATGAACCTCAAGAATTCCTCCCTGCTGGACAAATCCTTCAAGAATCGACATTTGATTTTCAATTTGAGTATAAAATTCTTGAGGTTGATCCGAGGGGATAATTATACGTCCATAGAAAGAGAGATTCATTGCACCAAAAGAATTTGAGGGCACTATATCATAGGTAATACCAATAATCCCAAGTAGTGTTGTCCAATCAAAGTTCCAAGGGTTTGCATCTTGGATAATAAGGTAATCTGATGGTTCTTGAACTAATGAGAAAATAGTTTCAAAATTATTGAACAGGAGTGTTTCATTAACCACAGGAATGACATAAGCTGTGATGTTATACACTCCATTTAAAAGGGGTCTCCAGCTATATGAGAGGGTAACTTCAGTACCTGAGTTCACTGAAAGAAAGATTTGAGAACTCTCCATGCTATCATTGATCCATAGCTGAACCTCTACATTTGTTTCATTGTTGCGTCCTTCATTATAAACAGTTACATTAACGAAAGTGGCATTGTTGACAGGTATGATTCCAGGAGCTCGTAAAGAAGCACGGAGCTCGTGTTCGGGAGGTTGCCAGACTATGAAACTTGTATTTACCATTTCTATTTCTGTCCCAAATTCATTATAATATAACCATATCCCTGTTGTTTTATGATAGTAAGCAAAAACGCCCTCTGCAATCGTTAGATTCCATGCTTCTAATAACATCCCATCCCAATTATAATAAACTGTATTGTTAACGATACCCGTTGTTGCATACCATTTTACAGAGTCACCTATTTTTAATCCTGTTTCAATCTGCCCCATATAATAGTAACCGACCCATGTTGTCCCTGATGAGATATATCGAGTGAGAGTGTTTACAATGAACCAATCATATCCATTTCCGAAGTCTATCCTTATATGAGTTGGGTCAATTTCTGTTGTGTAGGTGAAATTTATAATTGGAGTTCCATCTGACACAAAATTCATCTCAATGAAATCCCCAAGATCATAAGATATAATCGGATATCTGACATAAACATACTTGATGATTCTATTATTGGCAGTATAAGTTTCATCTAGAACAGGAGATGCATAGACGCTTATATTATAAGTTCCTAGAAGACTGGGGGACCAAGAATAACTAAATGATCCAATATCGCCCACATTTAGAGTAGTAAAGGTTTTTTCTTCAATCAGTGTATCATTAATCCATAATTGTAATTGAATATCTGTTTCATTTTCCTGTCCATAATTATAAACTGAAATGTTTAGTTTAATCGTCTCTCCAGGGAGTATCGCTTCAGGATTTCCATGGAGATAAGTAACTAGTTCGTGTTGGGGAGGGGGTTGAACAGCCTTAAAGGCATTCACTCGTCCATAACCATAGTAATCATCCCATCCTATGGAGCCTAGATCATCGGCGCTCATTCGTAAATGCTGTCGGACTTGATCTGCAGTAAATGAAGGGAATTGTGCACGAATTAGTGCACAGACTCCCGCTACATGGGGACAAGCCATAGAAGTACCACTTTTATAGCCGTAATTTCCCATAGATACTGGTAAAGTAGACCAAATATCAACCCCAGGAGCTGCTACATCTACTGCTGATCCATAGCTGGTGAAGGATGCTGGAGTATCAGAATCATCAGTTGCACTCACCGTGATTGTTTCAGGATACAATGCAGGATAGCTTGAAACTGGCGCGCCACTATTCCCTGCAGAAACTACAATAACAACATCATGTACCGCAGCATATGCTACCGCATCAGCTAGTACTGGGTTTGAGCTGGGAAATCCATAGCTATTTGATAATATATCTGCTCCGAAGTTCGTTGCATTGATGATTGCATCGGCCGCGTCGTAATCAAATCCAAATCCCCCTGAATTGAATACTTTATACCCCATTATCGAAACATTGGCCACTCCCGCAATACCTATTGAATTATTGATAGTGGCTCCTATAGTTCCTGCGCAATGTGTTCCATGGCTATGGTCATCCATAGGATCCCAGTCATTATTCACATAATCATATCCTCCCGTGATATACTGATCTGCTAAGTCAGGGTGGGTATAATCAATACCCGTATCAATAACTGCTATTAAAACTGTACTAGGATCCCCCTTTTGAATGTCCCATGCAAGATCAGTCTGAATTATTTGTGGACCATATTGGATGTCCCAATCTGGATCATCGGTTATTGCGGAAACAGACGTTATTTGAGCAAGTTCCAAATACCGAATGAAAGGTAGATTATTCCAAGAATTTAAAAATAATTTTAATGCTGATATGTCCACTTCTACAACAATCGCGTTGATTTCGGGGAGTGCTCGGACTATTTTTAAGTTTGATTCAAGTACATACGACTTATAATCGGAGTAATCGAGAATAAACGATGAATGAAACCCAATTACCACATGGAGTTTATCATTTGTAATTTGAAGGATTCTATTTGTATCAAAATAAGACGATGGAATCCCTATTTCTTTTGCTAAGGCAGCTGCAGTCTTTATTACAGTATTTGAAGAGTGATTTTTCTCTGGATTATTCTTCTTAGGGCAAAGTAGAGCTGAAGATATTGTCTCTGCATTATCTTCTGGTTTTGAGTTAATAATTCTCGACGTAACTGGATTTACTTTTTTTTCTAAACCCATTAGTCTCTTAGGAGATTGGTTACTTTCAATATCTGGCTTTAAAGGTATGCTATGTGCTTGAGTATCAAAAAAGCTGAAAATTAGAAAAATACTTAATAAAATAATCCCTCTAATCAGGAAATCTGATTTTTTATACAATATCAATCCTTATTTCACACTCCGCAGTTGTAGAATTCTTTAATTTTATAATAAGAGTACTACAGTTGTGTAAAATTTCAATTATGGAAATCCAGATATCGATTCTTTAATAACCTACCCAAATAGAAATTTACGCTATAGATCTTTTCGAAATTATGAAACAAAATCCTTTGGTGTAGATAATCACAAGAGAAGAGGGAGATTTTACCTGAAAAAGACAGAGAGAAAGATTGCTTTTTTCGCAAAACATTAAGAAAATAAAATTTTAAATTGCTGGTAAGAGATGTTAATAAAATATATAATTTGGCAAATAGGAATTTGAAATGGATCAGAAAGATCTCAAATCATTAATAGTTATATTTATCATTTTCATCATTGCCTTGATTCTAGCTCTTGCTGGAAGTCAAGGCGGAGTAATAATTTTAGGGGGAATCCCCTTATTTACACTATGTTTAATTCTTACATTCGGTATTCAATGGATTGCTTTCATACCAGCTTATATCAAAAAAACCGAAAAATTCTATGATCTGACAGGGTCTATTACTTACATTACTGTGATAATATTAGCTGTTATCTCGAGTCCACAAATCGATCTACGGTCTATTTTACTGATGATATTGGTTTTACTTTGGGCGATTCGTCTGGGAATATACCTATTCAAACGAATTCTGAAGGAAGGCGAGGATAAACGTTTCAAAAAGATTAAGCAATCCGTTTCACGGTTCCTACTAACTTGGACTCTTCAGGGTTTATGGGTGAGTTTTACGATCGCTGCTGCATTAGCTGCGATAACCGCAGAACAACGCGTGGGTTTTGACGTTTTTGCCATTATAGGTCTTGTGATCTGGATCATAGGGTTTGGTTTTGAATCTATTGCTGACTATCAAAAAAGTAAATTTCGATCTGATCCTCTGAACCAAGGAAAATTTATTAATACTGGTTTGTGGTCCGTCTCACGACATCCGAATTATTTCGGTGAAATTCTCCTTTGGATTGGGATTTCGATAATTGCGTTACCTACTCTTCAGGGTTGGAGACTCCTTACATTAGTTTCTCCAGTATTTGTTACAGTACTTATAACGAAAGTAAGTGGTCTTCCTTTACTTGAGAAATATGCAGATGAGAAGTGGGGCGGCCAAGAAGACTACGAGAAATACAAGAAAAGGACTCCTGTCTTAATCCCCAAGCTCTTCGAATGATAATTACTAAATGAACAAGGAAGAGTATCTATTTTCAATACACTCATCAGGAAAGGCGCTTATAGAAAGTAAAAGTAAATACATTGCCAGAATGAGACACTTGATTTTCCTTTTTTTCAGTCCATTTTCGATTCAATCTATTGATAAGTGTTTGAAATTCTTCTATTAATTCATTATATTCAGTATCAGTTAGTAAAAGGGTCATTGAGAAAAAACCCCAACCTATTGGATCACATTTAACATAATTTTCGATTTCCTCATCTGACATACGATTGAAAGCTGCTTTTAGCTCCAATAATGCTCCCAGACTAGAATCTATAGCATTATGCATCCTCCTGATAGAAATTGAAAGATGCTCTTCAGCCTCTTTAGCTATAGTTTCTGTCAATGAGTCCTCAGTATGTGATAAAAGCTGTTGACAGTTGAAAGAATAAATAGCCACACTTAGGTTAGGTCGATCTGGGACTTTTTCATATTTGACCTCAATTTTATTTTCTTCTGCTAATTCTTTAAGATAATTATATGTCGTTTGCCGTTTTAAGCCAAATTTTTCCTGTATCTCTTTTGCAGTTAGCTCTCCATACCGAAATAAGAGAAATCGGATTGCAGCTTTGAATAAAGATCTTGTCGATAAATATTCTTGCCTTTTTAAAGTTTTATCCATCGAAACCAACTAATCATCATTTTAACAAAGGATTTCCTCTTGAATCTATAAAAGGTTTCGTTCCAAATTATGGAAATTTATTTATATAATTTGAATCAACTAGTATCTGTGAGAATAGCAGATTGATTCTCCACGATTCATATCTACGAGAACTTTAGTGTGGTTAATATAGAATTTAAATTTCGAGAGGTAGGTACTTTGGATAATAAAAGAATTTTAATGGGAATAGCTTCCATTATACTGATCGGGGTGGTTATTGGAATAATATTTGTTAATCTGGATATTGAAAATAGACCTAAACCTTCCACTCCAGAATTAGTGATCGGAGAATATTTCCTTTATTATAAAGGAGTGAATATCACTTGGTTGGGGTCAGCGGGATTTAAGCTCAAAACACAAGATGTGGTTATATATCTTGATCCATATCAAATCCCGGTTAAGGAAACAGACAAAGCAGATATCGTTTTTGGGTCTCATGGCCACGCAGATCACCTGTCAGCTTCTGATATCAAGAAACTTACTAAAGTAAATGATACTATTCTATATACTCCGTTCCTCGTAGAGATGGAGAATGTCTCAACTATTTCTATTGAAGACATTGTATCATTACCAGTCAAGGAAATCTGCTGTATCAAGCCTGGAGATATTAGAGAAAGTCATGGTGTAACCTTAGAATTCGTTCCTGCCTATAATATTGATAAATATCGTTTTCCCGGGCAATTATGGCATCCCCCTGAAATAAACTGGACAGGAGTTATAATTGATTTTGGAGATCTCCGTGTTTATCATGCTGGGGATACAGATCACATTCCTGAAATGAATCTGATATCTTGTGACATTGCGTTACTTCCAGTAATGGGACTGGCTATGATGACTGCAGAAGAAGCAGCAGAAGCAATTATATCCCTAAAAAATTCATCAGACCTTAAATTCGCCATCCCAATGCATTATACTTATCCATTTACGCTTTCCAATCTTGGTAATATTACAATTGGCAGTTTAGAGGAAGCAACAGGATTTTCGGAGAAAGCAAATTGTACAACAGTGATTTTGAAACCTCTCTATTATAAAGACTACGAATCATAAAAAGCCTTAAATTAGAAATATTTACTCTAATATCTTTGTTACCACTTATTTGTGTTATCTTTCATGTTAACAATAGGTATTTATAAGATAAGAGAATAGAAATGCAAAGGAGACCTTTCACAAGTATAGCAATGTCACGAAGATAAAAATAATACTCAAAAATCTATTTAACAGACATAAGCTAAAGTTTTCTACTTTTTGCGTTGTTCTAGGCCATAGGTCTTAAAATCCCTGAAAAAATGGTAATAAATATGCAATCCGAAGTTATTGATCAGGAATTAAAATTTAGTATCCAGAAATCAACGCGGTTACATTATATAGATTGGTTACGAGTGTTGGCTATTCTAGGAGTTTTTCTTTATCATGCTGTTCACCCTTTTGATTTAACTTATTGGCATGTCAAAAATAATGAGTTAAGTCTAGAATTAACGATAGCTATTATTTTTTTCTCACTTTGGGGAATGCAATTATTTTTCTTATTGGCAGGAGCAGGGAGTTGGCTTGCATTACGCCGTCGTAGTAGCCAACAATACGTGGAGGAGCGTTTCAAGCGTCTTCTCATTCCCTATATTGTTGGAGTCATCTTGTTCACTCCTATCATGCTCTACTTGGAATGGTATTTTAATACTCTGACAGGATCGCTACAGGAATCATTTCTCGAGTTTATTCTCAATCGTAATGCTGGTTTCAGTCCTATGTGGTTTGGAGCGTTAGGTTATCATCTATGGTTTCTAGGCTTTCTTTTCTCATTCTCAATCCTTGGACTTCCGATCTTCCTTTGGATGAAAGGAAATACGGGTAAACAGGTTATTTCAGGACTAGCAAAAATTTCTGTATATCGCGGAGGAATTCTAATAATAATTGTTCCTCTTTTATTGGTTCAATTGATTTTTCGTCCTTTATTCCCTCTTGAGCATGATTGGGCTGATTTTTTCTATCAATTTAGTTTTTTCCTTATTGGGTTCATCCTATTCGCTGATGAACGCATTATAAAGAGTATTCAGAGAGATTGGGTACTCTTTTTGACAATTGCACTAGGATCTACAATTATTCTTTTGTTAATGTTCGAATTAGGTGATCCATTCGCTTGGTCCACCATGCCCAGTACCCCCGAATACTACCTCGTCTGGATTTTAGTAACAGCTACCACGTGGTGTTGGATTGCCTTCATTTTATTTATTGGAATGAGGTTTCTAGATTTCAGTAATACCTGGCTTCAGTATTGGAAAGAAGCGATATTACCATTTTATTTAGTCCACCAACCAATTATCCTCATTATAGCGTTTTTTGTGGTGCAATGGAATGCTAGTATTCTAATTAAGCTACCTGTGGTTGTTCTTAGTTCATTCATAGTCTCTCTTTCGTTTTTTGAGTTCCTCATCAAGCGAATTGAGCTGCTTCATCCATTTTTTGGCATTAAAGTTAAGAAACCTGATAAGTTTTAGAGTTGATAGAAGCTATCAGATCTATTGGATGTAAATTCACTTTTTTTTTACAAACCTTGTTTCAGAAATGCAAAAGGGAGAGTAGAGGCACGGTCTTTGATAATTGACAAAATAGCTTCATTTTTTTCTTCAAATAGGGAATAAAAATCTTGATATTGACCTTTCATGGGTTCCATGGCATGAAGTTCATCTCTTCTGCTTTCCAGACATAAAGGGGTATTAATCACTAAACTCGAAAGGGGGAATGCCTTTTTAGTTAAATTCTGTTCTTCTAAAATTCCTGGCCAATTTCTATCGCGCAAGAAATGATGATCTAGATAATAGTGTTCGTGAGGAAGCTGATGTAATCTCCGAAATGCTGCTTCTGTTTCCTCCTGCATCTGTTTAGGATGATATGTTGAGGGCCCATCTAAAATTAAATGCTTGGGATTATTTTCAAGGATAAACTCGAGAGCAGCATCATTACTGGGTCCATGAACATCAGAAGTGAGTAATACTGAGCTCTCTAAATCTTCAATGAATACAGAGATCACCCATCCCGATTGCGATCCTGTTGCCCCATGAGGTAAGGGAGGGGAAAATGTAATTTGTGTCTTACCATATAAAAATTTATTTGCATCTGCTGAATAGATCTTGACATTTTTCTCCCATAGCCAGTGTGCTCGCTTCTTCTGATTATAATTTATTTTCTTTTTGTGATCTTTCGCAAGTATAATGATATTTGGGTGATTATAGACTTGCTCTTGAATTTTATGGTCTGTGAATTCGTATGGCCGTTCAATTCCTAAAGTATAATGATCTCCATGGTAATGGGTTTGTATAATGATGGTGCTTCTCTTTACAGCCTCTAGAATTAATTGTCGTGATAAATAAGCAGCTGCAATCTCCTTTAAATGAGGTTTTAGTCCATATCTTAATGGTCCCAGTGATACTGATGGATCTATTAAGATTTGTTGATCCTGTGTTTTAACAACTACGCACATTCCTCTGGAACCCAGTGATTCAGCTGCGAGGGGAAAGATTTCCATATTTGAAGTTCCTTAAATAAGTAAACTTTTTTGATAAAAGCTATACAAAAGTGTATAAACAGAAGTTTGCACACTTAAATCATTATTTTTTGAAAAAAAGGATTAATAACTATTCTAATGCTATTAATCCCACACGACATAAGCTCCCGTTGTAGTAGACATGGTTCCAGAAGCATAATGCCACATATAAAGTGGAATGGGAATCAATGGGACCAATCCATACTCTCGACAGTCATAGGAAACTTCAATCTTTGCAGAGATTGATGTTAATTCACTACTAGGTCGATAATAATATTCATGCTCTTTGTGAACATCTCGTATATAAGTAGAAGATGTGTGCACATTATAGGAATGAACAAGTTGTCCACCAATATAGCAACGCATTTTCACAGTTTTTACTTCTCCATATGTCGGGAAAGGCACTGGAATCCAGTTTACCAATTTTATTTCAATTGCTGTCCATGAATCTACTGATGTATAAAACCAGACGTCCGTAACATGAATCAGCCCTGTTTGACCATTATAAAAGACATCAAGTATGATAATCCCCCAGATAACTACTACGCCTGTTGTAATTCTATGATATAGTCGTACGCTTTTATAATAAGAGGGATTATATTCGATATGACCAGGTACACGAGCGCTTACTGGTGCTATTCCTGCCCCTAACATTATTGCTACCAGAAGAAATACGATAGCAATACTTGCCATCTTATAGGACGATTTTTTCTTCATTTGAGCTTCACTTCCTTCATTTGAGTAGCTTATCTGATGTACAGCTTAAACGACCGTTGTGCTTACATTATAACATTAATGTACTTTATTTAAGAATTTTAAACTTTGTCCTCTAGTTGAAATTCTTTATAGAAATGATTCAACTAATTTTATCACGATTAAAAAGAATGGTCAATGATTTGAAGTCAAATGGCTGCAGGCTTTGAAAATAACTATTATTAGGTGATATATTATGAAATTTGGGTTTATTTTTCCTAAAGCAAATGTTTTGAAAGCTATAGAATTTGCGCAGGAAGCAGAAAATGCTGGGTGGGACGGATTCTTTGTGTGGGAACCCATTTATGGTGTTGATGCATGGGTTACCCTTTCAGCTATTGCATGTAATACTC
The DNA here is from genome assembly GCA_011364965.1 of Candidatus Heimdallarchaeota archaeon. GTDB lineage: Archaea > Asgardarchaeota > Heimdallarchaeia > Hodarchaeales > Hodarchaeaceae > Hodarchaeum. The sequence continues at coordinate 94,150 of RDOB01000008.1, read as the reverse complement.
AGGATATTCGTATTGGCACTATGATTACACCTGTTTCTCGAATGAGACCATGGAAATTAGCGAGTGAGCTTATAACTCTTGACAACATTTCAAAAGGACGTGTTAATCTTTCTGTTGCATTGGGAGCTATTGATACAGGTTTTGCAGAATTTGGAGAAGAAATCGATAGAAAAACTCGAGCTGAATTACTAGATGAAGGTTTGGAAATCATTACCAGATTATGGAAGGGATCCTTCAGTTTTACAGGTAAACACTACAACATTCGCGAATCCTCATTTTTTAAGAGAGAACCTCCTCCCTCAATAGTTCAAAAACCTAACATTCCAATCTGGGTTGTTGCTGCTTGGCCTCGTATGAAATCCATTCAAAGAGCTTTGAAATTTGATGGTATTATTCCTAGTATTAAAACACAGGAAGGAAAATTCGATGAAGTGACTCCAGAGCATATCAAACAGATTAAAGATTTCATTGATGTAAAAAGATCTTTGAAAAATTCATTCGATATAATTGTGGAAGGAACAACCCCATTAAGTAATATTAAAAAAGGAAGAGAGATAGTACAACCTTTTGAAGAGGCGGGAGCCACCTGGTGGATCGAATCCATGTGGTTTGCAAAGAATTTCGATACTGTTCTTGAAAGGATTCGCAATGGTCCTCCAAAATGAGGATATAAGCTATTTACTATTATATTGCTTTTTCTGATGTTTATATCTAATTTGACAAATTTAGTTATGGAAGTCATAATAAATTCTATTAAAATTTAAATATTTAAGCCTTATTCATACTAATAGCAATTTTAATAAGATTAAATGGTGATTCTAAATGTCTTATTATTCAGGGTACAAATATCGTGAATATAGTGATTATAATATCAAAACAGAAGCCTATAGACATCTTGCAATCGCTTTCATTCTTTCTAGCATTACTGTAGGTCTGATGTTTCTTTTAGGTGTTCCAATTGTCCTTTATTATATAGGAACAATTGGTGAATTATTAATTATTGGAATTTTATTCTTTGCTGCACTATTTCGATCTGAATTTAGTGAATCGACTGCTACGCTTTTACTCTATGCTTTTACTGTTTGTAGCTCGATCACTTTGTCTTTTTTACTTTGGATTGGTCTTGCAATCGACCCCTTGATCGTAGTAGGCGCTGTGGGGGTCACTTCTGTAGTTGTTCTATTAGCTTACCTTTTCTCAGGTCAAACCTATGCAAGAATTGGACAATTATCAAAAATTATTGTGATATTAGTTATTCTTTTCCTTATTATTAGTATTTTTGGTCTTTTTATCACCAGCGCTGACCCCGTGTTCTATTTCTTAATTAGCTTATTCGGAGCTATTATTTTTAGTCTCTATATGTTCATAGATTTTGCTCGGTTGGAGAACAAAGCTTTCTCCTCTCCAGCTCTTATGGCATTATGGATATTTTATGATATAATCTATCTCTTAAAGGAGCTTCTAGTGATTTTCCTCTATCTCTTTGGCGGAAATCGTCGAGATTAAGAAAGAGAAAGGCAATTTCTATTCATATTCATCTATGCCTTTTTCTACCTTTTTTCTCTTGCAGACCGATCTGCCGCGAAGGCCATCAGCTGGCTTTTTGCTCCTACTACGTGAAAACCTGCAGCAGCACCACATCTAATAATTCCAAAGTTAACAAAATCCATCGATTTGTCCTCCAAATCATCAATTATGGCAGTATAAATGATTTAAAATAATCCTCCGCGTATTCTTTTAACTCTTTTTCTCTTTTAGAGATTTTTCCCTTCTTCACTAACCATAATGAGATTTCTTGGATGAAATTACGATTCTACTCAAAATTACTCTTTGATAAGGATCTTCTTTATATTTGCGAGTGTACCTTTATTCCTCAGCTTTTTTGCATTAAAACTTTCCTACTATTTATTTCGGAAGATCTTTATACTTTTATCCCTAATTTTATCAGACTTTTCAAAATCCCCAGAAAGAGAGATAAAGAATGAAAAATAATACTGTCACAAAATTTATAATCCCTACTATTCTCATTTTGGGAATTGGTACGGTATTTTTGGATAATGCTTTGAGTATTCAAAACACGACAACACTATCAGCAGAGTCACCATTGAGTATGAATCTATGGATCGAAGGAATTGATGGTGAATGCAAGGTTGCGGATCGTGAAGGCTCAATTGAAATCTATACTTATTCCCATTCAATAAAGGCATTGTATGATTTAGAAACTCGAACAACGGGTAATATCGTTCATACTCCATTTAGAATTGTCAAGGCGGTCGATAAAGCGACACCTAAATTGTATGAATATTTAGACAAAGGAACAGGCATCTTAGAAATTATTTTTAAAGTGTATGCGGAACCTAATAGTCTGAATTTTCTTACTATAAGGTTAACCAATGCAGTTGTAGTCTCTGTTTCGAATTATGTAAGTGTTTCCCTTGATAATGATCCTTTTGCCTCCGAACAGGTTTCCTTTGTTTATGAAAAGGTTAAATGGACATATACGGAATTCGATGAGATGGGAGTAGCAAAGGGAGATGTTGAATATGAAGCTACTTGGGGAGGAGTACCCGGTTAAACTGTGGATCGAAGATGAATGTCACCCGAAATAAAATAATGATAGGTTTTCTTCTCTATATACTTTCTTTCAGTGTTTGTTTCCCCATCTCTGCAGTTTCGAATCCAGTAACGGTCATATCAGATGTTGAAATCATTGATAGTTTTCATAGTGGATCTACATTTACTTTCATGATGAATTATAACTTCAGCTCCACTATTCGGATGGATGCAACTGAATCATTTTCTTTTTTTGCAGTTCTAATAAATAAAACCGATTATCAGATCAAAGCTGCTCTTTGTTTCTTTTACGATATAACTAATCAATATCAAGCTTTTTGGATGGTTGGTAACCCATTTAGAGATATACAAGATTGGTATGCAAATGATTATTTTTCTGCGAATGAGTGTTATCTTGAACTTGATTTCTTTGCATATACTGAGGTAGCCAACTCGATAATTTTCCCTCTTGCCCTAGCAAAGCTTTTAGATAATTACAATACCACCTATGCTGTGGAACACCTTCCTGAGCTCTATGAAATATATACAGGAGAATTTAATATTTTAATTGAGACCTATCAGACAACGCAGACAACTATTTCCTCAAGTACATCCTTAACGTCTACCTCAAACGAATCTGATACTACTACATCTCCTGAGTTAACTTCTGGATTGTCATTTTTTTCAATCTGTTCTATAATTATCATTTTAGGTCACCGTTCCTTCCGAGAAAAGAATTAATTCTTTTCTCTCCCTGTTTTTCCACTCTGAGTTAATTCAATTTCGAGTTATCTTTTATAGTCTTGTAGATACCCCTATGTTTCAATTTTATTGAATTTTTCGTTTTTTTGAATTGAAGTGAACCCAGATCTGAGTTCTATCAAGGAAGGGGTGAGTTTGATATAATCCCTGATCACCAAATCGAAAACATTCTAAAACTAGGGGTAATTCCTGTCGAAAGATTCTGTCTCGAAACTTCAATCCCGCGATTCTACCACTAATTTGGCAATAGATATGAAGTGAATATTTTTTTTCGGTGTTCACCCATTCTGCTAGAACTTCATCCTGCATTATTCGGGTTTGCCACCCTCTGAGTTGTTTTTTATTGAAATCAGGGGCTATAGTTAAGAATAAATCTCCTGTCCGATCTGAATGGGTTAATGTATAACATCGGGGTATAATTAGTAAGTTGGCTGTCGTTGGGGTAAGAATGGTGACATGGAGTTTATTGGGATTCAATCGACTCAATTTGGTATTGCAGCTTCCTTATTTGGCAAAAAGATGGATTAAATATAGATATTTTAGAAGCTTATAAATCAAGTCCTTTTTTTAATATTCGTTTTTTTATTATGACTGCCTTACGACAATGTTAGAGGCAAATTTATTGGTTTTCAAACCAAATTATTAATTGAAGATATATGAAGTACTCATTTACTATTATACGAATTAGGGGAATTCCAATTGAACTTCACTTGACATTCATTGGATTACTTGGATTATTGGTTATTTTGACTTATCCAGTTATATATCCCACACTTTTATTTGGGATTCTGTTTTTATCGGTTGTTCTCCATGAATTAGCCCATTCAATCATGGCTCAACACTACAATATACCAGTTAGGAAAATTATTTTGTATCCAATTGGAGGCGCAGCGCAAATTGAAGACATTCCTGAAAATCCTAGAGTTGAGGCAAGGATTGCTTTAATTGGTCCATTCACTAGTATTATTATCGGACTCTTAGCTTTAGGTATACATTTTATCTATCCACTTTCATTTTCGACTATTCCATTATTTGTATGGACTGGTTTTGTATTTTTTGACGTGGGGGTTCTAAATCTTGTTTTAGCTGGCTTCAATCTCATTCCTGCTTTCCCTATGGATGGTGGTCGGGTATTACGAGCTTTTCTTACTTATTTTCGAAAGGATTTTGTTTTAGCTACTGAAAATGCAGCAACAATTGGACGATTTTTTGCTCTACTCATGATATTCTCTGGATTTTTGGGAAATTTTTGGTTGACTGTTATTGGTGTATTTATTTATCTCGGAGCCTCCCAAGAAGTGTACACAGCTCGAATTTCAAGTATTTTAAAGCCTCTACGCGTGGGTGATGTTATGCTAGATCGAGAAAATGTGTTGACTGTTTCTCCAAATATGCAATTGTCTCAGGCATTAGATTTAATGTTTCAAGCTCAAGTTAAAGATTTGGTTATTTGCACCGAAAATTCACTTCTTGGAGTTGTAACTTGGGACCAGCTTCTTAAAATTCCTCCAGAAGCCCGTCAAATTACACGTGTGGGGGATTTACACATTAAGCCACTATCAATTATGTCAGAGAATTCAGCTTTTGATGCTTATAAAATCATGATGAAAGAACGGACGCGACTAATCCCAGTTGTTAGCACCGAGGCTCCCTGCAATCTATTAGGTATAATTACAAACCATTCCATTGCATATAGTCTAGAAATTGGGAGGACATTTGGAATTTTTCCTAGAAGGAATTCCTAATTCAATCTTCCTTTTGTCATGAATTAATTAAGTCTTGGTTCGAGTGATATCGGATAAATAATTTTCAAACGGAAGCATTTCTCCAGAAGCTTATAGGCTTTAACGAGCGAAATTCCTTTACTCGTGAGGGAAGAAGTAAAAGTTGTTATATAAAATGCGATTTGAACATTCTGTTGCTTTGGAAGGTGTTCTGTCAAGTAATATAATTGTTTTCGTTCATTTTCACTGAATTGTTTTTCTTTCTCTTGCAAACGCTTGACATCAAGTGTTAATTTGCTTAATAGTCCAACATTCAAATATTTATAGATCAATCCTCGAAATTCTTCTGGGTACTCCCCCATTGATGGATCATTTAGATTTTCTTGATCATATCGTACTTCGATTGTATCGTGCAACTGCACAATTTTCCCTTTCATATAAGGACTTAGTCTTCCTTCTGATACTATACTAATAGTAGAATACTCACCGTGATGGGATAAGATGCTAAAGCCTTCTCTTTCCAGAAGGTCGAATTCTCCTTTTTTCAAAGCTCGTTGAGATACTTCTGTAACAAGATTACTGACTGCTGAGGTTAATCCCGCTGTTAAATCCAAATCTTGAGTCTGAGTTATAAAATTCTCTGTGTAAAAGGGTAATCCAAATTTATTTCGGCAAATGATTGATCTAATACTCAATATATCAGAAAATTGTTGAGCTATTTCTTTATCTCTTTGTTTCTTGGCCAGCGCTTTGCGTTGTTGCTTACGTCGAATACCAACAACAGCTAAAACAATTATTAGAGGGATGCTTACTCCTCCAATAATTATAGGTAAAACTTCTTCCCAGGTTATTGTTTGTAGAGGTAAAGAAACAAAGAACGGCTGTGGAGCAGAATAGGAGGTTATCAACGTGTTTGATCCATCCCTAGCAATTATTGTCCATAAAATCGTTCCACTTTCAGAAAATTGTAATGTAGCAATAAATAAACTCCCATTGTAAGCCATGGGTATTGTCTCTATTTGAAGTTCAGCTCCCTTACCGCCTCCATTTCCTTGAGTTTCGTAGTTATATTCCAGAATAACTTCTCCTACTCCTGATCCCCAGTCTGTGATGTTTGCCCATATCAGTATCTCATTCTTTCCTCTTTGTATAATTTTCGATTCAATAATAACCGGTCCCCAGTATGTTCTCAAGCTAGAATCTCCTATCTCCACTAAATTCGGCTTTGCGTCATAAATATGGATTGAATAATTAAAAGTACAATTGCAATGTAAACTGATTGAATATACATATTCTTCTCCTGTAATCTCCATCACGCCATTAATATCTACCCAAGAGATTCCATCCAAGTAATTAATTGTGATGTCTGCGCGAACAATTGGACCAAAATTATCTTCAGCTTTTACCCAGAAATCTAACTGAGTGAATGAATGATTAATAAGAGTTTCATAATATCCAAATTCATAAATTATCGGTGGTGAGGCATCTTCAATAATTTCCATATTCCAATTTGTAATCGCAGTATTATTACAGTTATCAAAAGCACTAATTCGATAGTTAAACGCATTACCAGGAACAAAGCCTGAAACGGTATACGTATAGAGGTTCTCTAACATATTCTTTGTCATTGTAATGTTATATTTTGAGATAAAGACATATTCAAGTCGTACTGATGATTGATCGCTTGGAAGTCCACTTCCCGAAGCGTATTCAATTACTTCAGCCCAAAATGTTACTGTGCCATTTTGATATTCATCAATTCCCATGTTGATAATCTTGGGAGCTGAGAAATCTCCTATTATAAATGATCGATTTTTTATACCCATATTACCTGCATTATCTATAGTCCATACTTCAATACTAATTTCTTCCCCAAAATTAAAGATATGATCAAAATTATAAAAATAAAATGAGTCATAGATCATTTCAAATTGTGTGGTGGTTCCTTGTTGAGTAAAAGAAATGTAAAATGTGTTATTTATATCCCGAGTATCCCCATAAGGATCTATCGCCCAAGAAGTAATTTTTATTTTTCCATCGATCGTGGTTGAATTTTCTATGACGAAATAAACCTCTGGACTGATTGTATCACTCAACTCGGTTTTTTGATATAGATCAGGAGTAATTTCAACAAGATTTGATGCAGCATCAATAGCTGTGGCATAAAACCAAACATACTGAAGTCTATAATCAAAATTGTGAATTAATTCAATGTATGTATTGTCATCAACCAGTATCATTGAGGAACTATCCCAAGTCCCAAAATAATCCTGTGTATAATAAAGCGTGACTTCTGTTTCATTATTTGGCCAATCTACAACAGTAGAAGTGAACTGAACTGATCCGTTGCCAAATTCGTGAGCATCAAAACTTATTTGGGGCATACTATTATCTCCAATTACAGCGATATGCTCATATCCCCAATTAATATTACCCGCATTATCAGCTGCCATTATTCGATAAACCACGGTATCGTTGAAGTTGAATGTGTATTCAAATTCATAAGTAATTTCTCCAATAGCATACAGTGGCCAAGAAGTATTTTCCCAAGTACCATTATAGATTGAGAGAAGAATCATAATGCTACTACGATCTACTCCACTTTGAAAAATATTTGTTTCTTCCACTGTGGCATGAAAAACCACAAATCCTTTTTCATGATCCTCTGTTAAATTATGGCTTAGATCGTATATAATTGGATTAAATGAATCCTGGGGAATAACCAGACCATATTTCGGATGGATTGTATCATTATTTTCATTTCCCACACTATCAATAGCTGCGTGGATAGAATAATTCAATAATATATTGTAATAAGCAAAAGTTTCGAAAATCCAAAAACCAGAGGAATTTAATGACATATAATAATAAGAATTATTAATTCGTAATACAACTTGTTGAACAAGGCTTTCTTCATCCGTTACATTTGCATAAAAAAGTAAAGAACCATCTTCATGATCTGATACATTATAATCATGAACTATTGGAGCAGTAGTATCTCCTAAGGTAAAAAAGAGGTTATTTGAGACTTTTATATTCCCTGCGACATCAATTGCTGATATATTATAAACAACATTAATTCCTGAATTTGGAATTCCTATTAATGCTGTATCGTTGAAATAATGAAATCCATTCAATGAAACCATAAAATAGGATGAATCTCGTAAAATTTCTTCATCTGTAGAGTTTCTTATCATTAAACTCAGATTAACTGAAGAAATTGTGCTTTCATCATATACATTTGTCAAAAATGTACTATTTTTCGTTATAAATTGGACATCCAGAATCATTGGGGGTGTATTATCACTATATTCTGCTATTTGTACAGAATAATACAAATCAGGTTCGATATCAAAAGTACGTTCTCCTGCGACCTCTAGAAGCTGTAGTTCGGTATTGATTGTATCTTCATATTCTATAGTGATATTATAGTATCCAAAGGGAATATCATTGAATGTTGCTAAGCCTAAGCTGGTTGTATTTTGAATCCAGAAATATTTTTGATTTTTCGAATTTGTTAGAATCACACGCGCATCAGAAACCAATTTTTCATCTAAGTCTGTTACCTCAACATTAATCGTGGCATTTCCAGGAATCTCATTGTACAATAACCAACTTAAGGTTCTATTCCAGTTATTCCATCCATTAGATGACATTGAAGAACCCCATCCTGCTCCCCAAAAAGCTCTCCGTTCTGGAGCTAATGAAAAATCCCATGCACTTTTTCCCTTATCTAGGACTACCCATGTAGCGTCACTTGGCCAATAAAAATTCCCTTGTTTATCAGATCGAACTGCAATAAGATTAATTTCTACACCTACTGGAATGGGATTATAATTTTGAATATAGCTTACAGGCATTTCGTCATTATAAACAGCAAATATGGATTTAGCATTAAGGTTTTCAGATACATAATGATCTCCATCATAAATGTAGAATTTTGATGTATCTTTGATACTATAGAAATCTCCTAGCTTGAATTCATCATAATGTCCTCCTTGCATTGTTAGAATTGGAATTTCTGCGTTTATTAATGAACTAATTGTTGCTGCAGCTTCTCCAACGGAGCTTGAAATGACAATAGCGTCAAAATTTCCATACTGATAGGAATTATTCGCATCATGATAAGTAACATTATAATTTAATGTTGTACTCATAAAATTGAAGAATGAAATATCTCTCTCTGGGCTTAAAGTCTGAGAATCATCTACTATAAATAGAATTTGAGGCTTTTGAAAAGGTTGAACTGAAAATAGAGGAAAATTCTTAAGGTTCTCCCAATTTTGTGTATCAGTAGTATCTGATAGAGTCGAAGGAGCAGAAAAAATAGTTGGGTTGTTAATTAATGATATATTATTAAATAAAGTAAAGAAAGAGAGCGCTATGACGCTAAATAAGAGACACGTAAACATGAGAGAACGCTTTTTGTCGACTTTACAATAAAGCAATCTATTCAGCTCGGTAAAAACATGGTATCCGCTTAATTACATGATGATATTGTAATAAATCTATTTGAAGTTTACTCGATAATTAGTTCGGATAAAGTTACTAGGTCGCATTATAAAGTAAGAAACAACGAGAAACAAAATTGAAAACAACCCTTTTTTACTCATTCAAGCTTAAGGGCATCGAGAACTCCATTTAACGAGAATTCTCACCTTTTTTCCAATTCTTATCTTCTTCATCGAAAGCTTCTGCGAAAAGGGGATAAGTAATAATTTAATCATATAAGGAAAAAGATAAATTCACTTTATCGGTGTACGATAATAGAAATTGAGTAACAGGGGAGAAATGGATCGAAAGGTACCTAATGTGACATGTAAAACCGCTTAAATCCTCATTAATGGAAAAGAACTTTCTAAAAATAAATTCTTCTAATAAATATTCAAAAAATTAAAAAAATTGGTTAATTTTTCTTCTGAACATTCATATCTGAAAGAATACAACCCAAAAATCCCATATGCTTGTGAATGCATGAAAATTTCAGAAAAATAGAAGAATTATTAACTTTAATTGCCTCTTTCAGCCCAGAGCTTGGCATGATCTTCCAAAGTGTGAGGAACGAAGTTAAAAGTTTCTTGAAGGATTTGATAATCGGTAATTGTCTGTAATTTAACCTCGGATTCAAAATCATTAAGTAAGAGAATGAAAGGGAGTAACTGGGCTGTATAGGGCATTACTGGTTTTAAGAAACCTGCTAGCTTAGCTATTATCTTGAATGGAAAGAGAGGAATTTTCCTAAAGGGAATGTTTCGTCCTATTTCATCAGAAATTCGTCTTGCTGCTTCAGGAAAGGAAGGTGCTGATGGACTTGTCAATCGATATCGCTTTTGGGGTAAATTTGAGCGAAGAGCAGCTTGAGCTGCAATTTCTCCAAGATCAATAGGAGAAATGTTTGGTAATGCAGATGGGCCTCCTCCTGGAACTCGCAGAGTACCTCCTCGAATCAATGAAAAGAATATTTCAATTGAAGGTGGAGCTCCAAGTATGGTGTAATCGAAGGTAGAACGTTCTAATGTATCCTCTACTTCAAGTTTTATTCTACCTGTTTCCATTTTTGTTTCAGGTACAGGTTTTTCGTACACAGAGATGTACACAATTCGATTGATCTTGGCTCCTCTTGCTAGTTGAAAAAGATTGAGAACCGCGTCTCTCTCTATTAAACGTAATTGACGAATGGATTTTCTATTAAATGCAGAAATTGCAATAATTATTGCTGTAACCCTCTCTAAGCTTTTACGAACCATCTCTTCATTGAGAATATCCCCCTCAATGATTTCAAGGTTATAATTTTCTCCAAGAATTTTCAACGCTTTTTCTTTATTACGAGACAAAACCCGAACAGCTACTTCTTTGGCTAGTAAAGCCCTAACGATATGCTGTCCATAATGGCCTGTTCCTCCTAAAACTAAAATTCTAATATTTTTATCTTCTGCAGTCATCTGAGTGTTCTCACGTCTCTCTCAAGGAAATTCTTGAACCTAATAAGAATACTACAAAAAAAAAGATTTGAAATAAGAATTCGAAGCTAAAAATGTTTAATAACACCCCTTCGATAGATATTGCCCGTAATAAGCTCACTCCATATGTTGTTGGAAGTAAATAAGCTACCCACCGTATGACTTCAGGGATTTGATCCAAAGGAATGATGATTCCACTCAGTAAAATAACTGGAAGGATTATAGTTGGAATAAATTGAACTGCTTGAAATTCTGACCTAGCGAAGGACGAGAGAAAGATGGCTAAAACAAGACCAGTCCATCCGAGTACTATAGCGGTGATATAAATGGAAATGTAATGTGCTAACGAAGTTCCAAAAGTAATACCAAAGAATAAACTAGAAAAAAGGATAATTACAGTCGTTTGGATAGCACTGAGTAAGGAAAACGCAAATAAATAGCCAAGGATGATCTGTCCTTTGTCAAAGGGGCACTGAAGTAAGAGTGGAAGCGTACCAGTCTTTCGTTCTCCAATTAAGTTCATAATCACCAAAATAAATGCAAAGAAGAAAACTCCAAATGCAATGATTGCAGGGCCAAAGAAGTCAATCGTTCTTAGATCGTCTCCATACGCATATTCCACGGTGATGCTGCCTGCAGAATCCTGAAAAGCGTCACTTATTGCTTGTAAAACTACACCTGCAATCTGAGGGTCGCTATTATCCAGGTATAAACTGATGGAAATATTATCCCCTAATGGAGACACCATATTATAAGTAAAGTTCTCAGGAATAAGAATTGCACAGCGATAACGTTTATTAACGACCTCTTCTTTAGCAGTTTCGAAATCTGTATAATCTTGATTGATATCGACTTTCAAAGATAGGTCTAAAGCAGTAACAATGGAATTACCAATTGCGGATACATTTTCCTCAAAAATTGTTATAATACCAAATTTGATCACAATTTCTGCGTCCGAATCCTGATTGATTACTATTACTGGGACATGATCAATTTCACCACCAAATGCAACTCCAAAGAGGACCACAAAAAGCAATGGGGCAACTGTTGCAAGACCTAGCGTTCGACGATCACGCGATAACTGCTTCCATAGCCGAATGGCAATTAAATATGCAAATCTCATGCTGAAACCCCCTTAATTAATTCAAAGAACATATTCTCCATGTTATGCTGTCCAGTTTGTTCCAATAATTTTTCAGGGGTATCTATTGCCATAATTCGACCATTCCGCATCACTCCCACTCGATCAGCCCACTCAGCTTCGTTCAGATAATGCGTAGTCACAAGAATTGTTGTTCCATGCTCTCTTGCAATTTCTCTAAAATATTCCCAGAACTCTCTCCGAAGAACAGGATCTAATCCAACTGTTGGTTCATCCAAAAATGCAATCTGAGGTTCATTTACCATAGCTGCAGCTAGAGCTGTTCTTTGTTGAGTTCCACCCGAAAGGAGATATGCGAGTTTATCTATATGCGGTTCTAAGGACAGTTTCTCAATCAGCTGATTAGTATTCTTAACCACTCGCTTATTTGAAACTCCTTTTGCACGAGCGAAAAATTCAATGTTTTCCCGAGTAGTTAGAAGATCGTATAAAGCCCGTTGTTGAGGTAAATATCCCATAATTTTCCGAAGTTTTTTCTTTTCCTTAGGAATACTATATCCCCGCACCGAAATTAACCCTGAATCTGGTTTTAATATTCCAAGCATTAAGCGAATCGTAGTAGTTTTGCCTGCCGCGTTGGGTCCCACTAAACAAAAGATTTCTCCTCGGTTTATCGTTAGATCTAACTGGTTAACAGCTTGAACATCTCCAAATGTCTTGGATAAATTCTTTATTTCTATATCAATAGGTCTCTTATCATTAAGAGGCATAATGTACGAAACAACTCCTATTTTAGATAATCGTGTAGACAGAAATATGTATAATAAATAGATGCGAACATTTAAAAATGTTACTTATGCAGTAAGTAACAATATCAAGTTTCATTACAATAGGTTTCATTTGATGAAAATAATTGAGAATTCGCTTTTAGATGATCTTCAGCTTTTAGGGCTAACACTGAATGAAGCTAAGGCATTAATTGCATTAATAAAGCTTGGAAGCCAGGCAGATGCACCTAAGATTGCTCAACTATCTAAAGTACCTCGTACGAAGATTTATAAAGTTCTAGAAGGTCTTGAAGAGAGAGATATTGTAAATACTTCCAAAATTGAAGGTACTGCAAATCTATACCGTTTAATTTCTCCTCCTGATCAAATTATTACAGATTTATGCTCAAATTTAGTTGGCCCCATAAATGATGCTGCAGCAAGATCTGCAGATACCATTGTAAATCTTACTTCTACTCTGAAGGACGAATCCGAGGGAATACACCAAGTATGGGTGATTAAAGGACAAAGTCACATAACTCGGATTCTTAGAGAACAAATCGAAAACGCGTCAATTGAAATCATTAGTAATGCGTTTCCAGTTTTTATAAAACAAGTCTTAGAAGCATTAACTAAAGCTCAAGAGAGGGGTGTGGATATTAAACTCATCATGCTGGATGAAGAAGTAGATCAGTTGCCAGATAAATATAGAGAATTATTAGCAAAGAATATAACCGGAGTCAGTTTTGAACATCTCAGTCAATTTATTGATTTCATCCCTGAGGAATTTCGGGATATTTTACAATTGTTTGGAGAATTATTGCTTACTCGTCCAAATGTATTATTGATTGACCCTGCCACATCTAATGCTATGGCATTTCTTTACCTTCAATCCGAAACGGATCCAGAAGATATTACTGTTCTTCAAGTTATTAATCAGGACTTCATTGCATTCACGATTAAGTTGATGAAATTAATCTACAGATTTGCTGGAGCAGCTAAAGTAATTCAAACCCATTTTACTCAGGAATAAGTTTTTAAAATCCTAAAAAGCTCAGAAATCCATTTTATGCTTCACATACTCAAATCCTTATAAATAAGAGAAGTAGAAGTAATCCTATGATCCGAAGAGCAAAAAGCTGTGTTACCTTCACTATATTTCTTTTATTGTTGCAGATTTCTCCTTTTTTAGCAAATTCGATCAATACGACTATATATCACCCATTGGACTCGCTTCCGTTTAGTATCCAATTAACAAACATTTCTTGGACAATAACAGCCAAAACAAGTGAGACAGAATTTAATTTTCAAACAGAAATCAAAATTGAGAATCTAGCAGATGAAAATGTAACAGTTACTTTTTCCGATTCTGGAGAATTCATAATATATATAACAGCTGATTTCCTGAATTCTTCTTATTCCTTAGCTGGGCCTAATATAGGTTTTTTACAGGTTATTACCAATCGAACTTATACTCCTGGGATTACAAGTCGTTCACAATCTTTTCCCTTTACAATTAACTCAAGCAACCTCTCCTCTCTTCCTAATGGTATTTACTACATTAGAATAGGTACCTCACATCCTGAATTCTCTTCCAATCAAACGAAGAAACTTCCTTTTCCAAATTATGGTGCAACTATTACCATAAGTGAAACAACAACAGAAATCGATTATGAATATGATAATACTGATCCAAAAGCTACTTCGTGGACGTTTATAGTAATTTTGGAGACTTTATGTATCATTGGGGGAATAAAAAAATTTCAAAAGAAAAAAACCTGACGAATTGGAAACTTTACTGAATCTTGAGCCTTTTTTTACCTAATAGAGGCTTTTTATTTGAGGGTTCAAGGAATCGATTTTCCTACAATATAAGTCAATACAAAATATAATTTAACCAGAAAATATAATCTGGTTTCTGTGCCAAATAATGGCTGATTGAGCTAAAATGGAATTTCTCACGTTTTCATTATTTTGAATAACGGTGTTTAAACATTCATTAGGGTAACAAACATCTAGAAAGGAAAAAAATGATGCAAGAATCTTAGTTGGGGCTTGAAATGGAAGAAGATCTGGATAAATTATATGAAGCAAGTCAAAAACCAATTATTTGGATAGAAGGTATAATTGGTTGTGGAAAAACGACTCTCACTCGTATGATCTCTAGACAATTGAATTATCGGGCTATATACGAACCAGTTAATCTTGAATTACTGGAGATGTTCTACAAAGATCAAGATCGATGGGCTTTTGCAATGCAAATTGACCTATTACACAGACGCTTTGCCCTTCAAAAGCTCGGTTCATTCGAATCGATCACTGGAATGGGAGTAGTTATGGATAGGGGTCTACCTGGAGATCGTGTGTTCGCTAAAATGCTTCACACAGCTGGAAAAATCCATGATATTGAATGGGCAATCTATGAACGTGCATACACTGTAATGAGTAACTCATTAATCCCTCCTAGCTTGATAATATATATGGAAGTAACTCCAGAAATAGCTCAAGATAGAATTGCTCAGAGAGATCGAAAAGCGGAACGAGGTGATCTAATCCCTCTAGCATATCTTAGGGAACTAGAAAAAGGATATGAACACCTCTTAAGGGAAATTGCCTCTGGTATCCCATCTTGGAGTAGGGGTATGCAAGTGATACGGCTACCTTGGAATACTCCTGAAGAATCTGAAAATTCAAATAAAGAAGTTATTAGGATTATACAGAACATTGCAAGATCTATCCCATTAGATGAATTCTTTGATAAGATGGAATGAGCCTTGTTCGCTTTTTAACCTTTTATTTTAATAGAGATATATGATACAGAGTAGGTATCCCCTTTATGACGCATGTGAATATAGAATTCAAGGCAAAATGCCCAAACCCAAACCTGATAAGAGAAATCTTAAAATCCAAACACGCACATTTTCAAGGAACAGATCATCAAATCGATACTTACTTTAATGTAACATCTGGAAGATTAAAGCTTCGCGAAGGAACTATTGAAACAGCCTTGATTTTTTATGAGCGCCCCGATCAGGATGGCCCGAAACAATCAGATGTTCTCTTACACCATCCTGATCCTTCCAGAACTCAAACTTTAAAAGATATTTTACAAAAAACCTTAGGAATACTAGTTATTGTAGATAAGAATCGCGAAATCTATTATGTTGGGAACGTGAAATTTCATATTGATAATGTACAAGGGTTAGGATCGTTTTTAGAGGTTGAAGCAATTGATACTGATGGATCAATCGGAGTCAAAAAGCTTCAACAACAATGTGATTATTATTTACAGTTATTTAAAGTTTCTCCAGAAGATCTTATTGCTGAGTCTTATAGTGATCTAATAATGAATTGTTGAGTTAATTAAAGAATAATACACTGCCAGAGAGAAGTAAGAGTTTTAATGAGAGGATTGATGGGTCTAAGCAAGTTACCATTTCTTCATTGCACTTATTCCAAAAACAATAATGATTACTTATATTTTGGGGCGTTATCAATATTCATCGGAGTCATCCTTTTTTATCACGTATCTAATTCTACTACTCTCTGTTGCTTTCTTGGTTTATTGCATTTTGGATCTGAGGGAGCCAAAATAACCCTAATCCCGTAAGAATTACCCCAAGGCCACTAATAATTGCTGTTAAAAGAATTGTTTCAACAAAACCATAATTTGAGAGAAAGAAACCTGCAATTAACGCTCCAAATATCCCAATCAGATTTGTCAGTGTTGGTAGAAGTGAATAAAAGCTATTTCGTGACCTATCGGGAATAAGATCTAAATTTAATTGGTTTCGTAAAATCCCTTCAAGGGGCTCAAAAATACTGGGCATTTGAAACATCAAAATAAGTCCAATGATGAGGAACACACTGACCTCTGTAGGTGGAAACCAAAGATAGTAAACATACATCCCAAGGAAAAATATTGGATTAGAGAAGCTTGTAGTTATAAAAATCCAAAGTTTATTTCTTTTGAGTCTCGTAATATATCTTATAATTAGGAACTGCCAGAGAACCCCTGAGGTGAAAATAAGTGCACGTAATAATGCGGTAGTGTTATCCTGACCACCTGAATACCCTTCATAAATTCGAAAAAGCAAGAAATTTACCCAGATGCTATTATTAGCCGCCCAGATAATTGTTGATCCTATAAAAAACAAAAAAATTCCATAATGGGACAATAGAACTTTGATACCATTCGAGAATTGGTCAAAGTAATTTTTAAGAGTAATTTCAACTTTACTATTCTTTTCATCTATGACTAGGGCAATAATTAAGAAAAAGACAATTATGATAAAAAAAAGCGATACTAAGAATAGTATTTTACGTGAAAACAAATAAGCAATGAAACCCCCAATTAAAATAGAGAAACCGAACAAACTATAGGTAAGAATCGACTTTCTTGCTTGAAAACTATTATAAATTTCCCGCTTAGGATCTTTTGCATTCATTAATCGTCTATAATTATTATCAAACCATGCTTCTAACGCGCCACTTTCTTGCGAAGATGCGAACGCTGAGATGCCACTATAAAGTAGAAGAGGTAGAAACGTCTCTGAAATGATTAATAGGATGAAAGATATGATGTGAAAGATATAAGCTAGGATTAAGACTTTTTGATGACCGATTACATCTCCTAATACACCTGTTGGATAATCAATGACTGTTAGAATGAAATAACTTAAGGCAAATAGGAATCCTACCTCGGTTGATTCTAATGAATCAAGTAAAAATAAGACAATAAACATGCTAGAAATTGTAAAAGCAATTAATCTTATAGAATCCAGTATTAAATAACTCCAGAGTAGAGTTGTTGCTTTTTCTTCTGTTTTATCACTGATTAATAGTCGAATTAATGTTTCCTTCACAAAATATACATCCTCATACTAGCATCACTAAGGAATGGAGAGGAGAACAAAATCTCGTGGTTATTTAGTTTTGTGTTGTGGTAAATTTTCCTCCCCTATGAATGGGCCTTTTCCTCACAGGTAAAAAACTAATAAAACCTGTGGTAGCATTTAGTTAGCTATAATTTCAAAGGTGGATTCTAGTGTCTTGTTCTATTATTAATTCCAAATCCGTTTGGGGGGGGATTGGAGGTGGATTATTGATCTTACTCATTTTATTCTCTGGATGCATTCTTCCTGTTAAATCGTCACTGGAGAAAAATTTTACCCGCGTGACCAGTGAAACTGAGTTAGAGCCTTTTTTTTCCTTCCTCGAGAAATTAAATCTAGTGAATTATTTAGGAGTAAGCTCTTCTTCCGATATTATTTTTTCAGATTTTGATTCATACTCAGGATATATGGTTAAGAATATAACACAATTTCTTATTGATGCGGAAAAGCATTACAACAAAGAGAATGATATTGCAAGTGGAGAGCTCGAATTATACATCACAGGGAAGAATGAAACCTCTACTAATCATTCTTATATCGGAAATCTTGTTCATGATTGGTACAAGAGTACCACTTACATAGGGAGTTTACCATATCTCAATCAAGGCTTTTATTATGCAAATGGGAGTTTTCATGAGATTTTAGAATCAGAACTTGATGATTCCGAAATCACTGCAATATTTAATGAATTTATATTTCCTTCTTGGTACTGGCTCGTGTGGGTCGGTATTGACTATTTTTGGAGTGCTTATATCCATGGTTGTAGAGGGTACGAATTTTCGTATGTTCTATTAGTTGAACCTGGATTTGATATCTTTGCTTTCTTCGGAACCTCAAGTTTTGCAGTTTGTTAAGTATCAGGATAAAATAGTAATTCAAAATATCCAGTAGGAAATAACTTTATGTACTCTAGTGAAATATCTTTTACTTTTTTCTACACACCAATTCTCCCTTTCCAATAGGTACAATCAAGGCGTCAACTCTCTTGTCAGAAAGAGCTTTGTCTAACATCAGTTGAAGGGTTTCTCGATGATTGATTGCATTATCAGCGATCAACAATCCCCCTGTAACTAGTTGTGGTATAATTAAGTCGTAACATTCTTCATATACTTCTTTTTCTGCATCTAGAAAGCAAAATGAAATATTTTTCATATCGGGAAGGTAAACCCGAGCGTCACCTTCTATTAATTCAACATATTTAGATGTTTGTGTAAGATAAAAAGTCTCTTGGGCTAATTTGATTTTCTCTGGTAATACTTCAAATGTAGTTATCAAAGACTCTCTTTTTCTACATGCAAGAATGAGCCACAGGGTAGAGTAACCTGCACTAGTACCAATTTCAATGAATTGACCTTCAGGAGCCATCATTGCAAGCAAATAGAGAAATTGGCCCGTTTCGGGAGGAATTTGTCGGAGTCTTTCGAGACGAGGTGTTTCATTTTCTCTATCGATTCTATCTTCTTCTTCCAAATATTGCATCCTAGCTAATATTTTCTCTGAAACATCATGAATCATAATAGATCTTCCTTAAAATTCCTTAAATATTGTCCCATGGTTTAGTGAACTCCTTTTATTGGGGAGAGGATTAACTTGGATTTCATATACACTTCAAGTTGGTCATCAGTCCATAACATGGGATGATATTCTCCGTTCAACCAGCTATTAATTAGGTCATCATAATGGGGACTTGCTAATTGCCCTGATTGGCCAGGTGGATGATCTATAAGCGAATTTGAGAGATTTCTCATGTCAATGATTTGACGGTGACTGGGAGCCCAAGTTTTAACTTCAAAAGGGTCATCAGGTGCTATTGCAGTTTGACATAATGTATCGGTATCTCCTCCAATGGCAACTGGTCCACGATCAAACACTTTATCAAGAGGTTTCTGAATAGACATTGCATGAGTAAAAGTTACGGTATGCAATTTACCCCATTGCCAATTCTGTGGTTTTTCCCCAAAATGGGAATGCAACCAAGAGAGAGTTTGTTTCAATCCTTCTTCTAACACACTTTCATATCCTCCAGCATTCGTTATCCACCACGATTCGGGATTTTTTAATAAACGAAGTAATAATGGAGTGTCATGACCGTAGAATTCATGTGAATGATACAAAATTGGATGAAACCCAGTCCCCATATATATAGTTGTCAATTCTTTGCCTAATCCCGGTTCCAAAATTGTTTTAAGAACAAAATATCGTAGAATTTCATATATTGTTCCTCCAATAGTATCAGGAGATAGTACTCCATTCCATCCAAAAAAATAATCCAGTAGTATTTGATTTTCGGTATTGGGACTCTTATAATCAGCCAAAATTCTTTTCATTTCTAGTGCGGGAGGACATAAAAAGTCTAATTGCATTTTTTTGAAGTCTTCAATACCTACTTTATCCATGGTGTTCATTATATCATCAAATCGTTTTGCTCGGTACCCATTCATCCATACATTTCCCAAAAAGTATGGAAAATCATCATCTACAATTTTGTGATTGCATGTAACTAAATATCCCTGCTTAGGATTAAATGCATGAGGCATTTCTTCAAAAGGGACAGTACCAGTCCATTCATATTCGCTGGTCCAACCAGGGGTAGGAACATCCCCCTTTCCTTTTTTCCTTATAGGTACCTTACCAGATACATAATATCCGATATTTCCTTCAGTGTCTGCATAAGTGACATTTAGCTGGGCTGCGTCAATCAATTTAATACTAGATACAAAATCATCCCAGTTTGAGGCACAATTCAGTTTATACCAACCTTCAAAAGATCGAGTTGGCTGTAAAGCTAATGATTTAACTGAAAGTACCTCATTATGGCCTGATACAACCTTTGAAATAATGGGTCCATTCCTAGTAATTTTTATTTCTTCTATATATGGTTCTTTCTGTCCTTTGACAGTAATTTCTTCCTTTAAGATTTTAATCGCCTCCCACTTTCCATTATACTCTACTTGCGCGTCATTTTCAGGATTGAGTTTTTCTATGTAAAGATCCTCTGAATCCACGAAAGCTAATGTCATTCCCCATGCGATATGATTATTATGACCGACTTGGATGAGTGGTACACCAGGTAGAGTCACTCCCGAGGCATGAATTGATTTGCTTTTCAGATGGTTCTCATACCATATAGAAGGAAGGGATATTTTAAGATGCATATCATTACATAAATAAGCACCTCCAGTCTTTGATAGCTTTCCAGAGACCACCCACGAATTACTTCCTTTACCTTTAGAAATAAATGGGCCTTTCATGCCTGTTAAAGACTTATCAATATTTAAAAGGTTGAATTCGATTCCAGTTGGTAAAGTTGCAGGATTATCTTCAGGATAGATGAACTCTAATTCCTTGGCGTGTTTCTCACCTATTTTTTCAATAATCTTACTCTTAATTATCTCTCCATACCATGCATGCGAAAGCTGCCATACCATTAGTCGTGAAATTGCAAGTGAATCTTCTGGTGTCCAAAGTTCGGGTTTAAATCGGAGTAATGTAAATTCTAAAGGTAATTTTGAGGTAGGATGTCTCATATATGCGTTGATACCATCAGCATATGCTGTTAGAGCTCTTTTTATTTCATCTCCTAGCAATTCCCAATCCGCTTTCCCTGAACGAGCAAATCCAAATGTTAATGCTGTTCGATCGGTATCCAACGCAAGATCTCCGATAATTTCGCTTAATTGTCCTTTTGCTACCCTTTTATTCTGTTCAAGTTGCCAAAGTCGGTCTTGAGCATGCACAAAACCTTGAGCGAAGAAAAGATCATAATCCGTTTTGGCTCTGATGTGAGGAACACCCCATTTATCCCTAATTATTTCAACTTCATCGTGCAAACCTGAAACAGTAAGCTTACCATTAACAATAGGTAATCTACGTTTACTTAATTGTTTAAAAGCAAATCTTAAGACAGAACCAATCATTAAAGACACCTTCTTTTGAAAAACCTATTGCAATTTTAATTCTTATTCCAGTTATTTCTATCCACATCTCCTTGTTATTCGCTTTTTTGATCCTTTTATTTTGGCTTAGCAAGTCTGTTTCGTTTTTCATCAAAAAAATTTACATAATTTTCTCCAAGAATACTTCCAATATGAGAGCGATATTCAGGATGGTGCCTTTTTAACCAACGCAAACCATGTTTGATTGTCCAGATAAGGTTATAATTGTCTCTCCCTAATTCTTTCACTCCTTTTGAAGCTAAATCTTGAGTGACATTAATTTTTGCTTCATTTATCCATGAATTTGACGTCTGTAGTACTATTTCAGGCATATACTTACTTAAATCCTTTAAATTGTTACCCACAGACGTACGAACATAGCTCGAGGCATCTTTCCTGAGATGATACAAGATGGAGAACACTTCATCATTTTTAGCGGGATCTCTTAGCCACTTAAGGTTTGCAAATGGACGTAGGCTTTCAACTACAATTCGTCTTATGTTAGGAGATGATGAAGAAATCCATTCTTTGAGTGTTGTTAAAGTATACTCACGTTTGGAGGCTAGGGCTAGTCGGATGATATACTCTACACTTTCCCTTATCTCCCACTTTTCATGATCTGCCCAGATTTTTGCTTGCTCTAAAGCTTTCTGATGGAATTTTTGATCAATCTGGGTGAATTCAGCAATTAGAGTAATTGCAAAATAAATTAAAGAAGGGAGATCATGTACTTCTCCATAATCTAATAGACTTAGCGTATCCAGATAGATTTTTTCTTTCTTGGTTCTGTTCAAACCTTTGAGGATGTTTATACATCCATTTGCAGCTATTTTTGATATGAAAAATCTCCCCTTCCCTATACGTTCTTGAGGAGGAATAGTCTCATACTCGTTATCGAGGAAAGTATTTATCAACTGTGCAGTTTGCACAAATGAGTGTTCTTCCTGCCAAATCTGTTGAACTTCCCAGTAAGTAAAAACTCTTTGGAGAATTTGTTGTTTAGAGTGTGAAGAAACCATAAATAATCCTATCTTGCTTTCGGGGGTTGAATTTGTTGTATATTTCAAGTGAAATCATATATGAACGGGGGTTTAATTCCAAGCATCCGTAAATATAGCGCAAGTTGCCCCCTATGATGGATGATTTCCTCCAAGATTGTACTCAGACTTTCAAATCCTCCGATCTTCACTCCACCCCAGCAATTGTAGGTTACTTGAGTAGTTAAATGTTCTTCAGTTAGTTTGGGAAGATTTTCTCTGATATATGCTTTTACTTTATTACCATAATCCACAATTTCCTTTGCAGATTTTATCGAATTAATATCAAATGGAATCATTGCATAATCAGATTTATTAAATACCCCTTTGAGTGTTCCAACCATATAGATAAATGAAACTTCATAAATATGAAATGCTAATTGCGATGCAGTCATAGCTTCGTCTATTGGCTTCCAGTCAAGAGATTTATCTGAAATAAGTAGGATAGCTTTATCTAAAGGTTTTGTAGCAAAATTTAGCATGTAATTAAGTTGATCATGAATCGATTGGAGCTTGAACACAATAATTCACCAAGAATTTACGATAAATTGTGATTCTTTTTAAGCTTACAGGACATTATTAAAAACATTCAACAGGTTATAACCTAAATTCAGCCATTTTGTAAACCGATATTGAGAAAGCTATTCTCACAAAGCATGCTTATCCAAATAATCCCTTTTAATTCTAGGGAGAAGATTTTTTCCTCAGAACTCAATTCGGAATAATTTAAATCACTAGATCTCCTTTACCCAAATAATTGTCACGGAGTCGTACTCATCATGTCGAATTCAGGCGTAACAAAGGTCTTTGTATTCATTCTAACCATCATAATGGTTCTGGTTATTATAACAAGTTTTAGCGTTTTAGTATATAATATCTTGACATATACCATGCCTACATATCGAGTAGCAACATTAGATACAATTGAAAATGAAACTGTTGTTACTCAGCAACAAGTTTTAATTTATACAGATGAATATCTCGGAAAAGTAAACACAATAAGCTTCTTGCAGGTTTTCTCCCTCCTTATTATTGCTACGTCAATCTTTTATGCTGGTTTGTTGCATTTTTTGAAATCATATACAGAGAGTAAGAGGGAATTACCTGAAATGCCAACATTAAGGAAACACTGATTTTTACCAAAATCATCGGTGTTTCAATAGATTGGGTAGAATCTCATTACTCGCACGGTGAATATCCTTGGGGATATCAATATCAATCCATTCGTCAGGGGATATATGAATTGTGAAAATCTTATGGCCTTTTAGAATCAAACGTTCAAGAATATCTGTAAATAGATATGTTAAAAACCCCTCTTCTCGTGACATCTCTTCTAACGTTTCTTTTAAATACCCAACTCCAGTTGTATTAAATTTGGCAATCCCTGCATATTCATAAGATGTAAGATTGGGATATATATCTTTATTCGCTTCTAGAATATATTCGTTTTCAACGAGAACCTTTTCTGCACCAATTTTTCCTTGATAAGTTGTAATAGCCACGGAGAAGTCGTGTTCATCCTTTAAAAGATCAGTTATAATCTGTTTATTATAAAGAATATCACCATATAAGATAAATAAGGGTCCTTTCATATCCGAAAGAGCAAACCAAACCGAGGCGAGTATATTTGAAACAGTAAAAAATGGATTAAAAATATATTTAACATTACTTTTGATTTTTCTTCTTATTTTCTCATCTTGAAATCCAGTGACCACGAACAATTCATTAATTCCATTAGAATGTAAATTATCGATCGAATGCTCCAAGATTGTTTTCTTCTCAATTGGAATCAATACTTTAGGTAAATCCTGAGAATAAGGGAATAGTCTTTGTGATTTACCTGCAGCTAGAATGATAGCTTGAATTCCTGTTTTCTGATATTTTGGATTTTCCTGAAGAAATTTCGATATAAAAGTAGGATCATTGGCTTCTTCAGGCGTTAAGCGTCGAATGGTATTCTGTGATATATTTACTCGTCCATCAGAAATACTCTGGACAAGATAATAATAGGTTTTACTACCCGAATGAACTTTTTTAATAAAAACCATATCATATCTTCTATTTTCCTGTATATGTTAATGAAAATCATATAATACTTAAAAATATTTACAAACTGATATGACAAAAAATCTCTTCAGCACTAAATAACATAGAAAACAGTGGTAAGTCAATAATGAAGGCAATTATATTAGCAGCAGGACCTAGTTCGCGAATGCGACCTTTAACGGATGATAGCCCTAAAACATTAGTTCCAATAGAAGGGAAACCAATATTACAGAGACTTCTCGAAGCCTATAGAAGCTGTGGTATAGATGAGATCGCAGTAGTAAGAGGTTATCAGAAAGAGAAATTCACAATACCAAATTTAACATACTTTGACAACGATAACTATCTTAAGAATAATATTCTTAGCTCTCTTTTTTATGCTGAGGAATTCATGCAAGACGAATTTCTGGTTTCCTATTGCGATATTTTATATTCAAAAGAAGTAATACAAAAACTCTTGGATTCACCACATGATATCAGCTTAATTATCGACACTGAATGGGAAGAAAGATATAAGGGCCGCACTGAACATCCCACAGATGAGGCAGAGCTTGCATGTGTTGAGGATGGGCTAGTAACTCGCTTATCCAAATTTTTCAATCCAGCTGTAGCATATGGGGAATTTATTGGATTAGCTAAATTTTCTAAGAAAGGTTCGGAAACTTTCAGAAGAAATTATTATCGTGTAAGAGATAATAAATGGTGTAAGTTCGAAGGACGTTTTCATGATGCCACAATTTTAGATTATGCTTATTTAACGGACATGATTCAAGAATTGATTGCAAGGGGGTACCCTGTTCATTCTGTGGATATTCAAAAGGGATGGGTTGAGATAGATACGATGCAAGATTATGAATACGCAAAACAATTGATCAAGAAAGGCTTACTTTAAGTTCGACTCAGACATAATGGGATGAGAAAAATGAGTGAAGTGAAATCAGATATAAATGAGACTTGGCGATACTGGCGGGCGCGGATTTTTATTACAGTATGGGTAACATATATGACATATTATCTAGGGCGAGTTAATATCGGAATTGCGAAACCATTTATAATGGCCGAGTTTTCTATCGATCCAGCCACCTTTGGTCTAGTAGGAACAGCACTTTTCATAATGTACGCTATTGGTCAATTCGTCAATGGAGCTCTAGGAGACAAATTCGGAGCACAGCGGTTTGTAGCGATCGGTTTAATTGTATCATCAATAATTAATCTATTATTTGGGTTTACAAATGGATTAGTTTGGATGATGTTTATTCTATGGGGTTTAAATGGTTTTTTCCAATCGATGGGTTGGGCTCCCTCCGTAAAGACTGTTGCAAACTGGTACCCTCCCAATGACCGAGGAAAGTGGTCAGGACGTCTGGGGACTTCATATCAAATCGGTGGAGCTATATCTTGGATTTTAGCAACCTTTTTGATTGTTACACTCGGCTTGGATTGGCGATTTTCATTTTGGGTCGCAGGTTTGATTATGCTTGCCTCGGGAATTCACTGGTACATTCGTGTTCGAAATGCTCCAGAGGAGGTTGGTTTACCTACAATTGAAGAAGAGGAAGCAGGAAAAACCACCTTAGGAAATGTCCGGACAGACAATTATTTGGGATTTTCTTATACTATTGGATCAATAATTCGGAATCGAACGGTTTTATTTGCTTCTTTTGGACTATTTTGCTTAAATATTGTACGATATGGAATTACAGAATGGCTTCCTTATCTATTAGCCCAAGAAGTCATTAAAGGTGATTTTTTTCCTCTCTGGAAAACCATTGCTTTTCCACTAGGAGGAACCATAGGAGCAATTACATGCACATGGATTTCTGATCGATACTTAGAACGAAGACGAATGCCATTAATTAGTATACTATTTTTAACACTAGCTGGTTCAATATTCATTTATTCGATTCTTCCACCACTTGATTGGTTAATAGGGGCTCCTCTGCTTATTATAATTGGTTTTCTAACCTTTGGTCCCCATGTATTACTAGTATCCACAATTCCGATGGAATTTGGTACAAGAAAAGCTGCATCCACAGCTACTGGATTTATTGATGGTTGGGGTTATGTAGGCTCTGCTATTACTACTTTTGGATCTGGTATTCTTCTTGGAGCGGAAGGACCAGAATCTACCTTTTTGTTTTGGGTCACAATGGCTCTTCTTGGTGGGATAGTCTTACTTTTCAACTGGAAGAGCGTTCCAGAGAAGAAAGAGTACTTTTAACATAATTTTAAGGGATTCTTTTCCTCCTCCCTTTTTCATTGCTTTAATATTCTCTTCTCAAGACAGAAATTTATTAATAATATTCATGCTTAAAAGCTATTAATTTGATAATCAATATTATATATTAATTTAAATTATTAAAAATTAGAAAATTCAATTATATGCTAGGAATGTGGCTTTATCGATGGAAGAACCAGAGACAAAACTTCGGGAAAAGATGTCCTACAAAGGAAAATCTTTTGGAGTGGTAGTAGATGATGTATTAGTCTCAAACGGGACACAAGAGGAACGAATATGGGTTGATTTTCCCCAAGTGTGCGTAATTGCACCTTTTATAGATCCTCAGACTGTAATTTTGGTAAGACAATATCGTTATGCGATTAAACGGTTAACCTATGAATTTCCTGCTGGAAAAGTTGAAATAAATGAACAAATAGAGGATTCTGCTAGACGAGAGCTAGAAGAGGAAACAGGGTATACTTCTCCTGTTGAATTACTCTTTAATTTTATTCCCTCCCCTCATTATTCAAATGAGATCCTTTGGATATGCATAGCGAAGGATTTAAAGAAGATTGAACATCATTATAATCCAAATGATGAAATTCATGAAGTGAAAATGATGCCACTTTCTTTAGCTTTCGAGATGATAAGCAATGGATCAATTATTGATGGGAAGACTATTGCCACCCTGCTTTATCTAAAAGCTTTTGGTTTAATTGATGAAGAAAAACTTTTAATCCCATTTTAGCCCTTTGTGGTATTAAACGTATAGTCTTTATTCGATACAAAAACAAGGGTATTATTTTGACCGATAAACTGCAAAAAGAAAAAATCCTTTTTATTTGTACACGTAATTCAGCTCGAAGTCAAATATCTGAAGGATTTCTACGGTTTAAATTGGGGGATCGGTATGAGATTTTTAATCCAGGAAATT
This sequence comes from Candidatus Heimdallarchaeota archaeon, assembly GCA_011364965.1. Taxonomy (GTDB): domain Archaea; phylum Asgardarchaeota; class Heimdallarchaeia; order Hodarchaeales; family Hodarchaeaceae; genus Hodarchaeum. Next base: position 66,214 of record RDOB01000008.1, on the reverse strand, counting down.
CTCCTACTGTTGTAAGCTCTTATACAATTGAAGTGATGAGAGAAATTGGGATTGATATATCTAATCAATCATCTAAATCAATTGAATTATACTTTAATGATAAATTTGACAGAGTAATAACTCTATGTGATAAAGCTCGTGAGAAACTGTCCCTATTTCCCTACAGCTGGTAAAATTATATATCGTAATTTTCCTGATCCAAACCTTAGATCTATTAATAAGGGAAAAATTTGTTCTAAATTTCGGAAAGTAAGAAATCAGATCGCTTCATGGATTGATTCAGAATTCTAGACATTAAATTTCTTTTTTTTAAGTTTCAAGAGTAATAAATAACATTCTTTGCTTTATTTATAATTGAATATCCCCCAGCTACTCAGTAATTATTTGGGAACAATTTATTTATCTTATAGGGTTTTTTTGTATACTAGAAACACAGTCCCTTCTGTATCCACGAAACATTTAAACGTGAAAACAGATTTTGATCCAAAGGGTTTACAAACAAAAAAAATCCTATTCTTTTGAACTCCGGAGTCAAAACCAAATGAGTACCGAGAGAAGTTTACTAATATGGTTTAAATCAAATAGGAATCTTATAGTTAAGGAAAAATTGGTAAATCATGCAACTGCTGTTAGAAAAACTTGTGAGGAATCAATTTCATTATATAAATCAATAAAACATACCTCAAATGAAAAGTTGCTTCAAATAATCTCTCAAATTAGTTTAAACGAAGAAACCGCAGATAAAATCCAAGATGAATTAGCAGAGAAAGAAATTATCCATGGGGAGTTTCCTGCCAATATACAGGAGGATCTGTTTCGAATGATTCGTAGAATCGATGAAGCAGCAAATTGGGTTAAAACTGCATCTAAAAATGCAAATCTTATGCTTAATTTAAAACTAAACTATCCTGATCCATTGATTGAATATCTTATACAGTTGTCTGAGATAACAAGGGATTCAGTTATATTATTTATTGAAACTCTTAATCTATTGGGAGTAAATGACCAAAAAATTCTCGTAAAACGGAACAAAATTGAGAAATTAGAACGGCAAGGTGATGATGTCTATTATTTAGCGAAAGAAGCTGTTCTTCGATTAAGTGATAAATTACCCAACTCGGTGTTATTTTTGTCTCTGGACTCTGCTAAAGCCTTAGAAAATGCTTCAGATGCATGTAGTAAAGCATCGGATTACCTATATTCAATCGTAATGGCCGCTCCAGTTAAATGAAAGAATAGGACGTTCGCGTATGACTTTCAAACAGAGAAAAATTAACGCTTCACTTTTCTTAGATTATTTCTCTGCCTTTAGTAGTAGTCGTCTTCTTTCAAAGATTTTTTACTTCTTTGTATTAGCTTTTTTTCTCTTTTTAATATTAACACCAACAGTTTATGTTATTTTTTATCTCTTTGGGCAATCAGAGGTCGTGATTGCCTACTTTCAGACACAACCTGAAGCATTTAATATGATACAAGAAGCATTATTTTATTCTGTTAGTGTTGCAGTCATTGTCTCAATTGTTGATTTGATCTTTGGTATTCCTTTGGCTTGGCTACTAGTTAGAGGAATGCTTTCAGGAAGAATAAAGACTATCTTGAATATACTTATAGAACTACCTCTAGCTGTTCCAACCGCTGGATTAGGGTTATCCGTTGCCTTATTTTGGGGAGTTGTTCCAGGTATTTCATCTCCTCCCTTTTCCTTGAGGATAATCACATCTGCTTTGCCAATTCTTGTATTATTTCATTTTACCACAACTTTTCCTTATGTGGTCAGATCCCTAGCAGCTATCCTAGAAGAAATCGATGTTTATTTAGAAATCGCTGGAAGAACCTGTGGTGCTTCTTCCTTTACTGCAGCTCGAACCATTACATTTCCTCTATTCCGTTCAGGGGTAGCAACTTCGCTTATACTGAGCTTAGCCAAAAGCTTGAGTGATACGGGAGGTGTGATGTCTGTACTTTCTGCAACGCAAATTTCTGTATGGACTGGAACCGTTTTGATTGGAACATGGAAACATGAAATAGATATTCCAGCACGAGTCAATCTCGATTTGATTCCCCCTCTTGCTTTTTTATGTGTTGCAATGATCTTTATTGCTCTAATATTAATGTCAACATCTAGATTAATCGCAAAAAGAGTGAAAATACCAATTAAAAAAGTCTGGTATGAAACAGAGAGGAAATTAAGTGAAAAGAGATCAATAACAACGAGAAACACCTTGGCAATTGTATTTTTAGGTTTATTTGTTTTAATACCGTCTTTCTTTTTAATTCTGTATATTCCAATCGGTTTTACAAGTTCCTCACTTCAAGTCGACTGGTTTCGATTTTTTGGAAGTATTGCAAATTCCTTGATAGTCTCTATTGTTGCAACAACCATTAATGTTTTATTAGGAGTACCACTGGGAATTTTTATTTCACGAAAGAAGAATAGAATCAGTAATTTTTTCAATGTACTAGTTGATATTCCCTATGTAGTTCCTTCATCAGCATTGGGATTTTCTGTAGGATTATTTTGGAATGCTCAACAATTGATAAGTAATCAATTATTTTTCGTAATCATGGCACATTCAGCAATGACTTTTCCATTCATTGTCAGAAATGTCATTGGTGGGCTTGAGGATTTAGATTTATATTATGAAGAGACTGCTAGAACATTAGGAGCCCGAAATTTTCAGATATTTTATCTAATAACACTTCCTATCATAAAATTTTCAATTATTGCTGGGATTATTATGTCCTTTACTCGTTCTGTTGGAGAAACGGGAGCAACTTTGGCAGTTGCTACTGGATTTGAAACAGCTCCAGTATTCATTGTAAATTTAATCAACGAGCATCAATTTTTTAATGCTTCATTAGCAATAATTGCTTTAATAGTGTGTACAAGTCTAGTTATTCTAGTTTTACGAACCACATTTGGCCAGAAAAAGGTCAGGAGAGTCTAAAAGATTTCAAATTCAGACCAATCAAGAAGAATTCGGACGGAGTTAACGTATTCTCCTTGGGATATCAAAGGCCAAATGAAATTCCGTCAAGAATTATGGAAATTGTACACAGAAAATTCGATAAAAATTCGTAATTTAACAGTAAAATTCCAAGAAAAAACCGTTCTTGATAATTTACACTTAACAATCCATCCCAAAGAATATTTAGTAATACTAGGTCCAACAGGCGCTGGTAAAACAACACTACTCAGAACTATTGCAGGATTACTCAAACCAACTCAAGGTAACATTGTAATTGGAAATTTTGATATAACCAATCTTCCACCAGAAGATCGAGAAGTCGCTTATCTGCCCCAAAATTATTCTCTCTTCCCATACATGAATGTTCGGGACAATGTGTTATTCTCTCCCCGAGTTAAAAAAACCAAGACTGACAATGAAATGACTGAATTGGTTACCGAGGTTCTTGATATGGTCGGATTGAAAGAAAGATACGATGCTTTTCCCAATGAATTATCGGGGGGAATGATGCAACGAGTAGGTTTAGCCCGCGCAATCGCAGCAGACACAAAAATTTTCTTATTAGATGAACCCTTAAGAGCATTGGACGCTCGATTGAACATACAATTACGAACAGAGATACGCCATTTAGTTAAAGACTTAGGGATCACATGTTTGCATGTTACACACGACCAAGATGAAGCATTAAGCATTGCTGACAGGATTTTGGTTCTTAAAGAAGGAAAAATTGTTCAAATGGGGAAACCAGCCACTATATACAATAGACCACAAAATTATTTTGCTGCATATTTCATTGGTGAATCGACGTCTCTTGAAGGGGTGATACAAGAAATAACCGATGAATGTACAATTGTTCTGCTCCCTAGCAATCATCAGCTTATATGTAGACCTTCCGAGCTGGAAAAAGGAGTGAAAGTTAAAATTTTAGCTAAAACTGAAACAATTGACCTTAATCCTATAGAGGATTCGAACCATGAATTTCAGGGAGACAATATTTTCACTGGTGAGGTCATTGATCGAGTATTTTTGGGGAAATTCTCAAATATCTTAGTTAAAATTGAAGGAATGAATAATCCTCTCATCGCTAGAATCTCCTCCTATGATGTTGATAAATTCAAGCTTAATAGTTTAGTTCAGGTGAAAATTGAGCCACATGATTTAACTCCCTTTTTAGAGGAATAGGAAATGCCTAATATTCAGATAAAGAACCTTTCGAAAACGTTCGGCTATATTAAGGCATTAAGGAACGTAAAGCTCGAGATTAGTGATGGAGAGTACGTTGGGATACTTGGACCTTCTGGTTGCGGGAAAACCACTCTTATAAACTGTATTACTGGTATCATTGAACCTGATGAGGGTTCTGAAATTCGTATTGATAATAAAAATGTCATTGGTCTACCAATTGAGGATCGTGGTTTTGCTATGGTCTTTCAGAGCGTTACGTTATTTCCTCATATGACCATACAAGAGAATGTCGAGTATCCTACGCGAATGATGGATAAAACTGAGCAAGAAGTCCAGATACAATCCGATACTGCATTAAAGCTCGTGAATTTGTTGGCAGAAAAGAAATTATATCCCCGTGAACTTTCAAGTGGCGCTCAACAAGCAGCAGCGGTAGCTAGAGCGATTGCTAAAGAATCAAAACTATTAATCCTAGATGAACCTATTTCAGCTCTCGATGCGAAAGTAAGGACGGAACTTCGCTATCAAATTAGAGGATTAGTAAAAAAATTGGGATTAACAGCCATACATATCACCCATGACCAGCAGGAATGCTTATCTATTTCAGATCGTGTGGTTTTAATGAAGAATGGTAATATTCATGAGATAAATACCCCAAATAATCTTTATCAATTCCCTAAGTCATTATTCACACTGAATTTTGTCGGAGAAACCAACTTCTTTGAAGGATATATTCTCCAGAAAAAAGAAAAATCGATGGTTGTTCGTCTAAGACATAACATTCGAATCTTGGTTCCAGATGAGTCATCATTAAAAGTAGGGGAGTCAGTAGTTCTTGCCATTAGACCCGAAAATGTTAGAATAGCGAGTCGAGAGACGAAAGGAACGTCAATCCAAGGTAAAGTTATAGAATCCAGATTTGCAGGAAGCTTTTATCGAATTGCAATCCGGCTTAGTACAGACGATACAGTTTTAGCAGATTATGAGGGCCCACTACATTTAGATAAGGTAGTTTATGTATCATTTGATCCGAATCGAACACAAGCATTTTCCATTCCCAAAGATGGATTAATGGAGGAGATTTCTCTTGAGTAAGACAACGAAAAGCATGCTTGTATGGTTTAAAGAACGAAGAAATCTAAAAATCAAGAATTTAATGATCCAACATGTAATAAAAGTCTATGACGCAACAACTGCAGCACGAGACTTTCTTCAATTATTACAGGATTCAGAATACAAGTCTGAGACATCTCTAGAGGTGATTATAAACCGAATCATCAAATTTGAACATGATGCGGATGCAATTGAAGAGCGATTGGCAAATGAAATCGCTAAAGGTTACTTTCCTTCTGTAATCAGACAAAATTTATTTCGATTGTTAAAATCGGATGATTCTACAGTGAATTTAATCAAATCTAGCATGAAAACGCTTCATTTACTTATTCATACCAACCTGAAAGCGCCTGAGGAAATCATAGATTATTTCGCTAAATTTATTGAAATAATTCATCATTCTGTGAAACTGGTTTGGGCATCGATTGAGAAAATCGGAGAAGATGATACCTTTATCCTTGAAAAGAGGAAAAAAGTAGAGGACTATGAACGAGAAGCAGACGCACTTTTCCTGGAAATGAAAGAAAAAGCATTAATTATATGTAACGCAAAAGAACCATATTCTACCTTATTTACTATCTTAGAAGTAGCAACTGATCTAGAAATGGCTTCTGACGCGGTACGGGATACAGCAGAATATCTCACAGTAATTATCGAAGCAGGAATTGCTCTTTACGGATGAATCTAATGAGTCATTAGCTTTTTAAAGTATAAATTTGCTTAAGTTGACCATTATAGACAAAAATAAAGACGCTATCGGATTTAATCAATTGAGTAGCTTTCGTTTATTGGATAATTTCCTCTATAAAGCAAGATCTTACGAACTCATTTTAATCTGTTAGGAATTTTATTCCAAAGGTTAGAATTGTTTTTTGCAAGAAATTCGATTGCATCTGAAAATGTATAAGCTGGTTCGTTACTCTCAATTTTTAATAAATTAAGGATTCTATGGGCATCTGGCCTAAGAAGAATGGTTTTAGGTTTAGGTAAATAAGGAGCTTCCGTTTTATCTTCTGGAGTCTTTATTTTAATTCTATGACGCGTTTCATCAAAATCTTTTAATGATTGACGTAATGTCTTGCTTAAGTGCTTTAACTCGATTTTTTGGTATAATGCTATTATTACATCACTATAGGAACGCACTTCTAATTCATATTTTGCCCAGCGCAGTAATTCCCAAGCAGAACTGGAAATCTTAATATTTTGGGCGTCTTTTGACACAAATAAAACCTCTGGGGAAAAAACGTTTACATTAGGAAGTATATGTAAAAATCGCCCTAATATAGTTTTCGGGTGTTACGTATATTTCGTAAGCTTTATAAGTACTTATGGTACGTAGTTTTCATGTAGTTTCTTATGAAACTCTAAACATAAAAAAATGGATGTTTGAAAAATATGAGTGATTTTGAAGATTTAGATTTTGATCTAGACGAAAAAATTGAGGTTAAATCAAAAACCCCTCAACAATCTAAGACCCCTATCTCTGGGGCCTCTGCTGGTCCACGAAAGAACATTTTCTTTAAATCTACCGTTGGTCCTGAACGAACTGAAAAGATCTCTGTTGGGGAAAGAGCTCCTGTCAGAGAAGTCCGAGATACTCTAGCAAATATCTTTGGTTTAAACCCTGATGACTTTCATCTTAGTCACGCTGGTCGTACCATGGACGAGTCTGCCCCAATTGGGGATTATGGTATTGAAAATGGTGACGAGGTTCTTTTAATTCCTCACTCGACCGCAGGTTAAGTCCTTGCGGTCTTATTATTTTTCTGAGGAATCTAGATTACTATCAATCTGAGTTTATCTCGTGTATGAACGTGATGGCTCCTCAATTTCTCCATTCCCTCTGAAGGATATATTTCAATTAGCTTTTAAGACACATCTTGGTAATACTTCATGTCTACTACGATATGAGGATTGAAAGCTAGATGTCAGAGAATGAGGATTTTGAAGAGCTAGATGAATTAGATGAAGAAATTCAAGAAACAGAAAGACCCATCCAATCCAAAACACCAAAACAAACCCCCTCACGAGGCGCATCAGTGAACTTATTCTTTCGTTCCACTATTGGGCCTCGAGAGAAGTTAGAAAAATTAAGAGTTGACCCTGAAATGTCAGTAAGTGAGTTAAAAACTACAATTGGGGAAATCTTTGGATTAGACCCCAATGATTTTCATTTATCTATTAGTGGGCGTACTCTTGATTCTGATGATGTAGTTTCAAACTATGATGTAGAAGATGGAATGGAAGTTTTAATCATCCCAGTCAGTACTGCAGGGTACTAGAATCGGTCTAAGAAGTGAATAAAATGTCCAATTTTGGAAGTACTAGTCTTAGTCAAGCTGAGAAGCAGCGTTTTGACCGACAATTTCGTCTTCCTGGCTGGAGTCAAGAACTCTTGAAACGCAGCTCTGTCCTGATCGCTGGAGTCGGTGGTTTGGGTGTGGAAGTTGCCAAAAATCTTGCTATGGTCGGTGTTGGGCATTTAGTTCTTGTTGATCTCGATATTGTGGAATACTCGAATTTGAATCGCCAGATTTTATTTATTGGAGCTCCAGAAGGAGTATCGAAAGCTGAATATGCTGCTAAGCGTCTCCGTGATATTAATCCCTTTATCAGAATTGATGCATATAACTCTCCTCTTCAAGATCTTCCTCCAAAAATCTATAAAGAGGTTGATCTCTATATTGCTGGTTTAGATTCTATTGAGGCTCGTTCTGAATTGAATCGGAGGGCAGTTCATAACAAAAAACCGCTTATTGACGCAGGTACGGCCGCTTATAATGGTCACCTCTATATTGTTTGGCCTTTTACTAATGCTTGCTTGGAATGTGATCCACTTACTGAACGAGCTCAAGATCAGCTTGGAGCCTGTACCTTAGTAGGAAAACCTCGCCGTCCAGCACATTGTATTCTAAAGGGGCAACTCCAATTTGAAAAAGATCACAACCATCCTGTTGATATCCTTGTTGCTTCAGAAGTTACTACAGTGCGGGATTATGCTAATAAATTACTCACAGAATACTTTCCTACTGCTATTCCTTTCACCAATGATCAAATTATTCAGATAGTTGACAATCATGAACCCACAGTCATCACTATTAACGCAGTCATGGCCTCTCTTCAATCACAAGAAGCAGTCAAAATTCTGCATCATCTCCACACGTCAGATAAAGATCGAAAACTTGGTTCTCTCCAATTGAATTATATGATTTATAACGGTTTATCGGGCAAATTTTACGAATTTGAAAAACCAATCAACACTAATTGTGCCATGTGCGGTTCTAAGCGTTCTCCTATTTATCATGTGAAAGCTAAGCATCATTATCTGTTAAAAGAGCTTATCATTTGCCTCTCTCAAGAGAAGAGCTTGGATTTTGATGAGGAATTTCCTCCGACAATCTTTCGGATCGATTCCTCTAACATAGAGGAGCTAGATTGGACATTATCTATTTCTGAGGCCAAATTAAGAGATTATGAATCTCTTTTTGTTACAGGATTTGCAGATGGGACTCAACTGTATCTAAATCTTAAACTGGAGGATTAACTTTGTCCATTCGCATTAAAAGAATAGCTGATGATTATAATCAACTTAAAACTCTCTATAAACAAAAAACAATCAAACAACTCAAAGCATTTCCTGGTGGTAAAAAATCAATCGAACACCTTGCAGTGTTATTAGAAGGTCCTAAAAGCACCCCATATGAAGGTGGGAAATTTCGGCTCGAAATTCTGTTTGGGACAAATTATCCGTACTCTCCCCCTTTTGTTAGGCTCCATACTCCAATTTGGCATCCGAATTTTTGGCCTAAGCCTGATGAATATCAAGGAAAGCGTAATATTTGTCTAGGACTCGTTGATCCTGATTTAATTGGATCTCCTCAAGGTTGGTCTCCTTCCAAGAACATTTCTACTGTTATCTATTCTATTCTTGCAATGTTCAACATTGATGAGGCATATACCAATCCACATGATGTCTTCAATAAAAAAGCTGCAGTTGAATACCTTCAAAGCAAGGAAAAGTTCAAGAAGAAAGCCAGAGAAATCACGAAGAAATATGCAAAACAGAACTGGTAAGGTTTGAGGTATGGTAGATTATGAAACGTGAACCAAATAACCGACCTCAAAACCTTTTTGAGCTTCTTTTACGAGACATGGCTCTTCAATTTGATCCTGATAATCTTACATTGACAGTTCGATTTCCAACTGCTGGAAATCACGCCGTAAAAGTGCCAATCGATGATAATAATGATATTAAACTAGATTCTCATTCTGAGGAAGTTGAAGATATCGAAATAGGCGATTTAGACCCCGAATCCGATCCTATACGAGTAAAAGTGCATCTGAAAGCTTATATTAAGCTTACTTTACACGCTTTGAAATATGCTAATCCTAAAATTCCTCAGCATAAATGGGTGGAAGTTATAGGTTTATTAACTGGATATATTGAGAATAAAGACACTCCGATGGCTTGTTTAGTAGCTACTGATGCGTTTCCTATTGGTCATGGTACAAATATTACAGCTCAAATTAGAAATCCCCAAAGTATGGTTCGAGTATTTAATGAATCTAGTAAAAAAAAGGAATTTATTCTTGGCTGGTATCATTCTCATCCATCCTACGGTTCTTTTATGAGTGATACGGATTTTGATACACAAGTACGGTATCAAAGGTTAGGGGCTAATAATTCCACATTAACAGCACCTGTTGCTCTGGTTATTGACCCTACGCGTATATCTACAAATTCCTATGGATTTAAAATCTTTCGTTTGAAGCAAGATCTCCGAAGTTGGGAGGAGCCCCGCTTTCAGGTATTAAATTGTCCACTTTCCGGGTTACCTGATATGATAAGTACTCTCCTTCCTCTAGCTGAAGGTGATACAATGTTTCTGGAATATGACCATGATTAGGATGTCCATTAGTTGGTTAAAAGAAATGCTTTTCTTTCGATTCTCGTTATTGGTTCTGTTTTTGCTCTGCTTTCATATCTTACAAGCCAATCTCGTGAAATTTCTCTGACCATTCTTTATATTACATTATTCATTGTTTCTGTAATTAAAATTTTTGAAGAGTGGCGCTATTATCATTCCTATAATGCACCTCTAGCAGCTAGTATTTTCCTCCTCATCCCTACTCTTACTGGGATTGGAGGAAGTATTCTTGCTGGTACTGCTACCATTGGTTTAGATGGTCTCTTACAAACCTCTTTCCTGAATATGACTCTTTCCTTAGATTTAATTGGTTATGGGGCTATCTATATTTTCCTAAATTTATTTAGTCTTGTATTTTGTCTTTCATCATATCTGTTGATACTTTTTCTTATTCAAAAGTATTATTCTGGACGTTATCCAAGTATTTTCATATTTCGAAAGCGGCTCCCCTCTGAGCTAGTCATTCTTTACAATGGAGTTCTCATTTTAGGATTCATCGTATATTGGGTAGAGAATCAAGCAATTGAATTTATTACATTGATTTTTTTGTTA
>RDOB01000008.1:0-55349 GCA_011364965.1 Candidatus Heimdallarchaeota archaeon | reverse complement strand
AATCCACTCCTACGATCTCTTGGGGGGATACTAGGCCCCCAAGCTCCCTGCGCTCTCAATCTTCTTCTCCAAGTGTTTGGTCGTCATCTTCTGTACGAGTGGTTCCTGCAATATCTACTCCAAGAACCAGAACGGTAAATAAGCTTTCTCCAGCGATAATTAATAGTCTCACTCCACTTGGACAGCATTTAACAGAGGATGATTTTCGATGTATCTTCTGTTATGAGTTTCCTATTGAAAAAGACCGCCAAGTAGTAATTTGTCCCCATTGCAAGCATCCAAGTCACGAAAATGAATATAACAAATGGATAGCTGTAGCGAGTATTTGCAGTAGATGTAATAAACCTGTCAAGAATGTTAAAATGATTCGTCTACCAGGAAGCTCTTATCATAAAGTAATCAATATGTTCCGTAAGAAAAATTAAATATGAGGAAAAAAGGATTTACTATGCCTTCCCGTCACTCTATTGCTTGGTTTGTCTTGTTAATGGGCATATCTGCCACCATTTTCTTCTTTATACGAAATGAAGATACCACAGCCCTAAATATTCTCTATTTAACGTTGTACACAACTATCACAATTCTTTATTTCCTTCGGATGTTTTTCTACCTTGATCATAATGCTACATTGAATGAAATCTACTTTTTTTCCCTAGCAAATATCATCCCGCTGATCATTTTACTCTCAAGCCCATTTTTTCCCATTGGACAGGAAACATTATTGACATTTGAGATCAACGTGAATCCCCCTGCTGAATCAGTGCTTTTACATATTGCTATACCTTCGATTTTAGCGTTTCCTTATCTTGCTGTTTCAAGTGCTTTATTAATTAGGAGTTTTACACGTTATCAGTTCATTCGCCTCACTTCTCAATCAGAACGGGGACCTTCTGCTGAATGGACTGCGATATTTACTTTTCTAATTTTTGGTACTCTTTTTTTACTTGCTGGTTTTTTCGCTTCTGATCTACTAGGATGCTTCTATGGATTATTCTTCCTTTTCTCTGGTTTAGGATTTATCCTTGGAAAATAGCTATAATTTTAGTTCCAAATACTTTAAAATCTTAAATTTCTAAAAAAATCTTGCAGTGTATGCAATAAAATACAACTCGGTGGGTAATAGTACTCTTGGGATCATTTAACATAAAGAAAAAACCCCCTGAGGATGAAGTGAAGGAAAAAGTTCCCGATGATCTCAGTTCAGAGGTAAAAGAAAAATTTCCGGGTCAAAAATCTTCATTTGATCTTCCTCCTCCAAAGTTGAAAATCTCACAAACCCCCAAAAAGATTAAGATACCGACTGATAGAGGATTAAAGAATAGTAGCGTATATGAGGCAAAAGAAAATACTCTTCCTCCAAAAAGACAGCCAAATCAAACTGAGTCGATTCCTAAATCTACAGGTATCATGAATGAACGTATTAAAGAGCCAAATCGAAAAGTCCCCGCTAATACGAAGAAGCGAACCTTGGTTAGCAAAAGTCCTCCCTCGAGAAAGGGATATGCACCAATCACAAAAATCCAGAAAAAAAATACTCCTCCACCTCCTTCTTCAAGAAGGAATAGAAAACTCTCTCAACAAATGATTCCTTCTAGAAAGGGTTATACTCCAAATCGCAAAAGAGAGCCCGCAAACCAGATTTTACGGAGGATTGAAAAATCTAAAGTCCCCGAAAGGAGCAAAATTCCTCCTGCGTCTATTATTTTAAAGGAAGAAAAGGTAAAAACCGAAATAAATCCCCCAAAAAGTAAAATTCCTTCATCAATTTGCGAAAAAACACCTGAGAAACAGAAATCCAGCATCAGGAGGAAGATTCCCAAAGCATAACCTAATCGCTATGCTTGAGATGTTGTTAAAAAAAAGAAACCTCCTCTACCTTTTTAATTAGCTGCATTTGTTGGCCGAAGAGGAGATTTAAAAACCGAATAGCATATAGCTAATCCTCCTCCAATAAAACCAATGGGAAATATGATGTCTATGGATGAAGGAATAATAAGTGAAATTCCTATCATGATTATTGCGATCGCAAACACAATATAGTATCCCTGTGGATGGGTTGAGTGTCTCGAATACAGATATACAATTAAAAGCCCCGTAATTGTTAATCCAATTGGTAAGATGATATCTGCTGCTCCACTAATTGTTATACTTAAACCAAGAGTAAAAATGAACATTGCAATTGTCCAATATATAATTGGATCTCGAGAGGATTCTCTTCCGACTAGATAAACCGTCGCTAATGCTAATACAGTCAAACCTATAGACAGAAAAATCGAACCCGAAAATTCTGGCATAGGAGGAATACTTGGCATTCGTGGCATTGTTGGCAATGAGGGTAAATCTCCCACTAATATTGAAATTCCAATAATAATCATAAAACCTCCCAAGAGGAATAATCCATAATAGCGTGCCGGAGAAAGACCTGAAGTCTTCATCTGTTTCTGTACAAAGATTGGTTGAGAAGAATGTGAGTTTACTTTTAATTTATTTTCCTTTTTAATTTGAGCAATTTCATCTACGTGACTCATCTTTGATTTCACTGAACTTCCACATTCAGGACAGAAAAATACTTCATCGTCAAGGCTACTACCACATTTTTCACAAAAACTCATTTTTGATGCACCTGATCAAATATCATTAGACCCAATTCTGATATATAATGTCTTATAATGCGATATATATGTAGCTTAAGATTTCGGCAAAGAAAACTGATTAAATCACCTATTTTCTGACGATAGTGGAAGTTTCTTTCTACAATATTGTAATGATCAGTTCTCTGTCTCTTGTTGCAACTTTAAGATCTCCTAAGGAACGTGAGATATCAGATTTATGATTTATCATATCAGCTTTGACTTCGACAGGGATAAATTGCTCCGTGCTTGGATTTACGGTTATTTCTACGCTTAAGGAGCTATTCTTTGTGACAGGTATATTAAGGAATCCACTATTAGAAGTAAATTTTCTTTCAATTGGAAGCCATTGAATAGAATAATCCATTAATTCTAAATAACATTGAGGAACAGTTAGTTTCAAGGAACTAAACTCTCTTAGGAGTTGTTGAATGGATTTTCTCGTTCTTTTTGTATGATAATTAATTAACCAGGAAGTAAAATTAATTTTCTTACATTTCTTTGCCGGTTGTAGCATGTATGCGTCATACCAAGGAGAATTATCTGAATATTGGATGTTATATACCACCAAATCCAATTCTGGAAATAGAGTATTAAGCAACTCCATGTTGAGACTATCAGTTGACCTGAAGCTCATCCCTATCCCTAAATAGAAGTCATATTCTGTACCCGCAGTAGTTAAAAACTCAAGGTATGTACCATTTTCAGCAAAAACGTAAACACCTTCATATGAGGTATCTGGCCTTTCAATCCGATCATTAATTGTATTTTTCATTATTTTCGGGAGTTCTAGTGCTTCTTGGAATATCTTGTCATTAATCATTAAAAAGAAATGATCAAGAAAGATAGATTCTTTAAATTCTTTTAAATTCATAGAGTTAGTAGGAAATTTTCCTAATAAAAGGCCTCCCTCTCATAAATTAGTGAGAGATTCTTTTTTACTTCCCACCCACGACAGGAGTCTTTTCCTCGGTTAGATCGATCTTAATATCAAGTAATTCTGTATCTTTACCTACTTTGACTCCAATAGCTAGTAGAATAAAGCCTACAGTACAAACTACCCCTGCTAGAAGAAGGCCTGCATATAATCCAAATAATTCGATCAGTTCTCCTGCAATTGGAAGTATTGGAATTCCAAAAATAGATATTATAGAGGGAAGCAATGAATACACTGCGTTTCGATTTTCAGAGGGGACTAAATCGAGTGTAATACGCTGTAGTAATGTTGTTGAGATATTAAAAAGCATTCCAACCAATGTAGCAAGTAAAATGAAAGTACCAACAACTCCGATCAGATTCAACTCATTCTGAGGAGGGACAAAATAAAGGAGAATAAAGAAGCTAGGGAAGAAAAGAATCAATTCAAGAAAAATCATAAGGGGTAACCGATCATTTGCTATTTTTTTACTTACATTTGCCATATAGAAACTGACTGGAATTCCTACGAAGAATAAAGTAGTGCGTAGAAGACTTGCGAGAGCATCAGTTCCCGTATATCCAAAATAAATTGGGAAAAGTATCAAATTTCCCCAAATAAGCCAAGTTGTATTGTAAATTGCGCTTCCTACTAAAATTAGAAAGACAGATTTACTAGAAAAGAGAACATTGATTCCTCCTTTTAGAAATTCGAAATAATTATTCGATTGAGATTTCTTCTGATCCTCTATTTCTTCTTCCATTTTAACATCTTTAATGAAGATAAGTATTAATACAATTACAATGATTGTTAAATAGAACTGGATAGAGAACACAAATTCTCTGGAAATGAGTGTTGCGAATAAACCTCCAAGCATGAATGATACTCCCAAGGCGAAGCTTTGGAAAGTACCAATTCTCGACATAACAAATCCATAAATTCGTCGATCAGTATCTTTTCCTCCAACAGTTTTTCTGTAATTGTTATCTATCCACGTTGCAAAGGCACCTGATGATTGAGCGTTACCAAATCCATTGATAATTCCGATAAAAACGAAATCTGTAAAAGTTTGAGCAGAAATAAGAAATAGAAAATTGATCCAGTAAGTGATGAATGCGATTGCCAATACCCATCGTTGACCAATCCAATCTCCAAGGGATCCAGAAGGATAATCAAATATTAACTGTGTAAGCAACATAATTGAGGTACTAGTCGCAGCAAGGGTATAACCAATTTTATCAATCACAAAAACAATGTAAAAAGTATTCGATAAACTCATAAGGAATGATATCATCATACCTAAAGTTAAAACCGATCGTAATAATCCTTGAGTCTTTTCAGGCAATTCCTCAGATCCTAATAATCGATTAACCATCATTTAAAAATTTTCTCCTAGCTTAAGGCTAAACTTCAAGATTTCTGATCTTTAAAAAGGAATATAATTCTCCAAGTTATCTTTTGAGATATTTTAGTCAGTAATTCCGCGAATTATTTTTATAAATAATTAATGTGGCAAAAATTGTGGCAATCAACTTGTCAACAGAGAAGAGAAGGATTTTAAACAGACAACATCAAAAAAAGGATAGAATACAAATGATATATGCTTTAGATGATAAGATTGAAGCAGAATCATATGCGAGGAGTTCATTCTTTTTCTAAGTCTTTGTTCTTCATCTTTTCCTGAGTTCCTCTACCAAAGCAATGCCATTTTTTCTTCTTTCCTACAGTCTAGATTTCTAAGCTAAAAGTCACAATAAAAAGAATGATATGGTAAGATGAAAATCCTAGAATTGTACTCCCCGATGTCATTTTGCCTCAGTATCATTTTTTAAGCGGATGGTTACCTGCTTCTAACTATGAAAAAAAATACAAACGATCGGCTTGCTATTCTTATTCATGGCTTTGCAGGAAAAACAGGCTTTATGAATGAGATTGAAGCGGTTTTAAAAGATCCACCGTTTAACGAATCATATCTTGAGATAAGAAATTTATCTTTTTACGCTTCTAAACACGGTTTAGATGTTAGCCATACTTTTGATATTCGCACTCCAATATACTCTCAGACGACGGATCTTTCATTAGCTCATCATCTTTCTAAGCAAATTCTTCATATTTTTAGTTCCTTTGAATCTCCTCCACAACTTGATATCTTCGCTCATTCAATGGGGGGACTTGTAGCACGGTCAATGGTTCATTTTTTGCGATTAGATGAAAAAATACCTATAAAGAATATTTTTCTCATGGGCACTCCTAATTATGGAACTAGAATGGCTCAAAAAATTTTCACAATTCCTGCTGATTTTGTAATAACTGGATTGAATATCCTTTTGGAATTGCCACAAGGAAATATAACACCAAATGAATGGAACTTAATGAAATCTCAATTTATACAAATGGATCCTGATTCCTCGTTCCTCAAACAGCTTAATAGTTTGAAACCCATTGAAACCATTAAATGGTTCACTGTTCGAGGATTAAAGTCCACAGGACAATTGGGAATAATTTGGCAACCCATTTTGTTTAATAAATTCTGGTTTGATGATAAATTTCCATTTATTCATATTGGACAGATTCCCAATGATGGATTAGTAGAAGCATCAAGTGTACCGTTACCTTATGCCATGAACTTTACTGTCCCTGAAGCAACTCATATGGATTTGTTAAAATGGCGTTCTAGATCTGCAGGACGATGTGTTAAGGAGTTACTTCAACCATGGATTTTGAATGAAAAAATTAAATAATTATACCTCTGATATTCTTCTGAAAATTTAAGTAATTTTTAAAAGTTTAAAAAATGTACATTGTTGTTCATTTAATAAGAAACAGTAAATTGGTGAATTTCCAACATGACTAATTGTGAGAAGTGTGGTAAACCAATCAGGGATGGATTAGTTTTTTGTGATACCTGTGCTGGCAGATTAGAAACTAAAAAGCCTTTAGAAGCAAGATCGAGTACTTCAATAGCTGCGAGTATAATAGATGATGATACCATCTTTACATACAAAAGAAAACATAGCTCTAATATTGTTAGAATATATCGAATCCTTCCTTATCTTTTTACTTTAATTGCTGTTATTATAGGAGTTGATCTTCTCAATCCAGATCTTATTCCCATTGCGATCGTCCCTGAAGCCTCTGTTCTAGCTCTAGTCTTTCTTGGTTTAATATTTATTCTAATATTATATCGAGGATCGAAACAAGAGAGATACATCTATTTGTCTATGTTATTATTAGTATTAACAATTGGTACAGGAACACTTCTTCCAGAACTACAAGGATATATTTTTACGGTTGGGATATTGTTAGTTGGGGTCTCATTAGTTTATAGAATTCTTACAAAAATAAACAAGGATATTGGTCTAAATTTGGGATTAATAATTATTATTTTCATTTTAAGTCTTGCAATTTTGTTCCCAGATTTCTCATCTATTATCCTCGCAGTTGGTGTATTTCTTTCCAGCATTTTTCTTCTGATTGCACGCCATTGATGATCTATATTATCATAAATAGGCACTTTAGGTGGATTTATTAATGGATCCAAAAATAGCCTTGGTTCGGCAACCTAGTTCTAGTATGAGGAAATGTATATCATCACATCCTCATCATAAATCTTTTAACCTGACTAAAGCAAGAACACAGCATGATTTGTATTGTAAAACACTTGAAACTGTAGATTTAGAAGTAATACACCTCGAATCTCGTCCTAATGACCCTGATTCGTGTTTTATTGAAGATAACGCCATTATACACAAGAAGAAGGCATTAATTTGTAGGATGGGAGCTGAAGTAAGAAGAAGCGAGGTTGAAGGTCTTCAAGATGTGTTAAAACAATATTTAGATGTGAAAAGTGTGGAAATCCCTGGAACAATAGAGGGGGGAGATGTGATTCATTTTCGAGACCGATTAATTTGTGGATTGAGTCAGCGAACCAATCAGGAGGCTGTGGATCAGATGAGTAAATGGCTTGAGGTGAGAGTTACTGTGGTGGAAGATGCCTCAATTATTCACTTGAAGAGTCATATTACTTCTATCAATGAAAACCTCCTCATAGGAACACGAAAATTCTCACATCACCCAATCTTCCAAAAATTCAAAGTTTTAGTAGTGAAAGAGGAGGAGAAATATGCAGCTAACACTTTAACAATAGGAAATGTTGTGATTATGCCTATAGGATCCCCTGAGGCTCAATTCTTAGTAGAAAAAGAAGATTATGAAGTAATCACTTTAGATATGAGCGAATTTCAAAAATGTGAAGGTGCCATAACCTGTCTCTCTCTATTAATTTGAGCTTATTCCGCCCTTTAATTTGTTCAAATGGTTTTCGTTCCTTTTACTCTTTTAGAAGTGTTCAGTTCTTTATAAATAGCTACAGAAGTTACTCCTCTATTTTTTTATAATTTTTTAATTTAGAATTAATCAGATTAAATCTAATTTAATCTGTCATTCTGAATCTAATAATAAGCGACCAATTACTTTTAAAACCTGATTTTTTCGTTCCTCTCTTAGGAGTTCTAAATTTTCCTTTTCTTCTCCAAAAAATAATTCAAGTTCTTCACTTGCTTCTCCTAGGAAAAGATCCAATAAACTTTCTGCAGTATATTGCTTAAAGTACCGCTCATTAAAAGTTACAATCTCTTCCACAATAAGTTCTTTTATGCCCTGGGAAATGTCTTTAATTACAGAATAACTCGTTTCAAAGAATTCACTTTGAAACCGTCTTGTTAATAACAAGTCTATAAGGAAATCACTATCAATAGCCATAAAGAATCTTTTACCATAGACAAAACGCAATCTACGTACTTCTGTTGATCCAAATGCGATCATTTTTGGTTTTGATTCAAATAATTTATCAATTAGTCCAATAATCGCAGAGAAATATCCGCCAAGTAATATATCATCCTCCGTGTTGTACGAAAATGGGATATCACCTCCATCAATATGAGATATTAAACACCAATTCGAGGAGGTAAAATAGCTCGTTTCTTGAGTATGTTTTCGAAGAAAAAAATGAAAAAGTAAACATTCATCAAAGCTGAGCATTGAAAAATTACTACCTGATTTGCCAATTATCATATTAATTTTTTCATCTACTAAATAATTCGGATTTACATCAAGAATTATATCTCTAAAATGCTTCTCTAATGATTCTTTTTCTTGTGGCAGTAAATTATCAACACTAGATGCATACAGAACAGAGGCTTGTCCCACTAACACTGCTGTCATTATTTCCCTAATATCCTCCGGTACACCACCTTTATTATTAATTAATAGGAGTGTTGTTTCAGGGTCACTAATAATTAAATAAAATTCCTCATGAAGAGAAACAATGAAAATTTCAGAAGTTTTATAGCCCGTATGCATTCGTCTATCAAAAGATATACTCGCTATCCCCTCACCAAATAATTCTTGTCCAAATTTCCCTAATCCAATAAGAAAATTCAGGATAATATCTTGAAGTTCCGATGTTATGTCACCAAAAGTCCACTTCACCTCTTTTCCCTCAACAAACATCGCCCAATTATCATCAATTTGCAAAGCAATCCCAAAAAACCTAGAATCTTTATTATCTTGCCGATTGATTCTGCTATTGCATTTTTAGTCTTTTAAAGCTAATTATTTTCTAATATATTATTAGGAATATTCCTCTAATTCTTTTCTTGTATCTTTAAAATAACAGATAATTTTGAAACCAAGCATTTTACTCATTCATTAATTCATTTATTCATCTCTTCCCCTCAAATGAATGTTAAGCTGAGTTTTTATTAATATAACGCGATTTTTTTGGCCTTGTCAAAAATATTCTTAGAAATATTACTCTCTCAAAATCAGTTTTATGAATTTAAACAGAGTCGAAAGAATCAATATCAGTTAATTTATTTTTACAGCTAATCTTTAACTTCCATTCTCTCTTTTTGCTTTTGAGTCAGAATTTCCATTATTAAATTTAAATCCGGAGTAATTACATCTTGAAATTTCTCAAAAACAATGTTCTGAACCTCTTTCACAGTAATCTGATTTGTGGTATTCAGTAATTCTTCAATAGCATTTGAAACGCGGATAGAGAGAGGGGTTTTTAATTTATAATCATTTGGATTCTTTAACCACCATGCGTTCCAAACTAAATTTCTTGAACCGATTTTACGAAACTTCAGTGGCACTAAAACAAAAACGGTTCCCTCATATTTCTTTAAAATCTTTTCAATGCTCTCAGGTTGAAATCTCATAATTTGTCCTGTTCGATTGAGTTCTTCATAAAGTAATGGGTCCAACACATTTTGAATAAACGTATAATGAGTAGGTTCTCCTCTTTTTATTAGAATTTCTATTACTTTTTCCACTACCAACGTTTCAAGATGTGATTCATCAATATCTTCGCGTGTAGTAGAATCTACGATTGTTGATTTTTTGAATCGAAAAAAGTAATCCCCCTCTAACGAGCCAAAAGGTTGTAATAAGCTTTTGGCAGAAGGCCTAGAAGGTGGTTGATAAACGATTTTCTCAAGTGAAAATCCAGCAATTAACACAGTTCTGACTAAGATATTACGGAATTTCAGATTTGGATTATGAAAGGTTACAGTACAATATTTAAATGGTTTTAATAAATAATGTATTCTTTTGAAAATACTAAGTAGCATTTGCTCATATTTTACTTCATCTTTGTTTTGTCTTGGATTAACAACAATTTCTTTTGTTATATATTCTTTGAATTCGTTCAAAGTATCTATCCATGCTCCCCACATGAAAAGGAGTTCGCCATATTGAATAGAATATCCATAAGGGGGATCCGTTATTACATAATCAACACTATTAGGTTCCAAATTATCCAAATTATCAATTGAATTTTGTATGAGATGAAAACCATGGGAATTGCTTGTAAGCAGTTCTTTAATTGAGGATGATTCATTTAAAGTAACGTTTTGATTCAGAAGATCTTTCTTCGCTCTTAGGAGTCCTTGCTTCCCCTTCACTGATCTTTCAAATAACAGCCATACATTAGACTCCATATATTCAGAGCAGTACCAATAGCTTTGTTGAACCCAAGCAGAACTAAAGGGTCTGGAGGAGCGAACAGGAGTCATTTTTGAAGCCAAGTGAGTCATAGAGGTAAACGCAAACTTAAAGGAGGATCGAATATCAGGATTTTCGATTTTTTCAATACGAGAGTATAGTTTAGCCAATGAAATTAGATTTCTTATAGTAAAAAGTTCATTTACTGAATTATATCTTTCTTTTTTCAGAAATGGGGACGATTTATTGTATAAAAATCTGTTTTGTGGATACCAGTATTTACAAACACCATTATCATCAAAAAAAGAAGGGATTTTTCCATTTTGAATTTTTTTGTATAAATTCTGATCTGAAAAATTTATTGGATGAATTTGTTTACCATGTGTAGGGCATTCATATCTTACATCAATTAAATTATTTTTATTCCAGGTATAGCAAATTGCTTCAACTCGCATACAGCACTCTCTGCATTGAGTTTCATATAAACTGTTAATTTCATGACTAATTTCAGCCGAAATTTGATAAAATTCTCGTTCGATTTCTGTAATATCGGCAGGAAGTAAAGTATTTCTTGATATAAATATCGACATGGGATTTATGTCTAGACCTATTGCTTTACGTTTTAGTTTTACTGCTTCCCCAATCATGACTCCACTCCCACAAAAAGGGTCTAAAATCAAGTCTCCTTTGTTTGTGTAGCATTTAATGTATTCTCTAATTACATCTTCTTGCTTACGCCCAAAAAATTTATGCATAACATACATGGGGGAGTGTCCAGAAGAAGAGATGGCTCTATCAATATGTTTCATCTTAGCTTCCTGTTTTCATGGTAGATCCTAATCAGAGCATTACTGGATGTGAGAACTCAATTGATTTGAGAATATTTTGGTTATCCTGATTATATAAAAGCATTAAAAAGTATTATACGAATATTCAGATTTATTCGCTAAAAGTATATATGAGGAATTAGCTAATTCATTTCTACTCGATTTAATTGGTTGATAGACTATGAGTGACTCAATGAACAAATTAGGAAATAAAAGATCTACCCGTGGGAATGTGCTATTATGGTCGATGTATGATTTAGCCAATACAATATTCTCAATGGGTATTGTGTCTCTTACTGTCATTAAATTCTTTACTCTACTCGGAATGCAGCAGGGTTTGAGCTGGAGTCAAGCAAATTTGCTAGCTGGTCTTGCAGGCTCAATTTCCACTATATTGGTTGCTATAACGGTTCCTTTCATGGGAGCATTAAGTGATAAAAGTGGAGAGAGGAAAAGTAAGGTAATTATACTTGGCTCTATTTGCATCTTAACAACAGGACTTGTTTTCATCTTTTCTAATTTTTGGTTTGCATATTTCCTCTTTATAATTGCAAATATTACATATCAGTGGGGTAATCTATTTTATGATGCAATGATTCCCCATATTTGTGCAGATGACGAAATAGGAAAAGTTTCAGCCATTGGTGTTGCAATAGGATATTTTGGTTCATTTATTGCGATAGCTATCCTTTTTATTCTTCCTATGGTAGGGATAGCAGAGCATACAACATTAACTGAAACTGGTGCTCCGCTCGCAGCTGATGGTGTGACTATAATCTCAGCTTCTGATATCATTCTTGGCGATTTTCTTTGGATGTGGTTAATTTGCGCTATCGCATTTTTCATCACTGCGATCCCGTTCCTCTGGGTACGAGAAAGGACCCAAAAAACCCCATTTTCAGTTGTTCAGCTATTCTCTGAAGCTCGAAGGGAGCTAGTTCAGACGACGACAAATGTAATTCGATATAGAGAAATGCTTCTTTTTATGATTGGATGGATCCTTACAGTTGATGTGGTAAATACAATAATTGCATATATGCTTCCGGCTGCTGAAGATGCTTGGGGTTTAACAGGATCAATGCCCCTAGTTCTGATTTTCGTGGGGGTAATTGGAGCAAGTATCTTGACACTTGGGATTGGGCCGATAAGTGATAAACGAGGCCCAAAGTTTGCTTTTCTTATAGTAGGAATTGGCTACCTACTGACATTGGTGATTGCGATATTAGCCGATACAACCGACCCAGAATCAGGAGGACTTTGGCTGATACTATTATTTATCGCAGCACTAGTCATTGGAGGCGCACAGGGATCCACATGGGTAGCAAATAGACAAATGGTTATAGAATTGGCACCTGAAGATAAGATTGGTCAATATTTTGGATATTCCAAGTTAGTGAGTAAGGGGGGAAGCGCAATTGGATTATCAGTTTTTGCAACTGTTTTATCGGTGACTCAGGAGGCCACAAACAATATACCTTTTTCTTATAGAATCGGATTTATTGTACTAGCTATTATCTATATTATAGGTTTAATATTTTTAATGTTAGTAAAAGATCACCATAAAGAATATTTAGAAGGCGAAAGAGCACCGTACAAGCGAAATGAGTAAACAGCCTCATTCTTTTTTCCCTTTTTTTTAAAAAAAATTTTGGATTAATAGTCGTTCTTAGCAGCTTATAACCTATCTTGCTATGGGAAAAAGATCATAGATGTTCAAAAAAAGATTGAAAAGTCCGAATAATATCCTTATTTTTAACTGGAAACTCCTATTTTCTCTTTTTAATTGAATTAATAAATCCGATTTTAAAGTTCTATAGTGCATTCCCTTAAATATCCAGAATTTAATTTCTCTTTAATCATCAATAAATTGGTGTTTTTTAATGACTGAAAAAGACAAATCATTTTTGAGATATGAGGTCACTGGGAGTCCCGCTTTTAGCGTGGTTCGGATTTATTTAGATCAACCGGGTCAACAAGTTCGAGCTGAAGGCGGTGCCATGGTTTACATGGATGGCCATATTAAAATGACTACCAAATCCGCAGGTGGCGTGATGCGAGGATTTAAACGGGCTTTCAGTGGAGAGTCTATGTTCCAAAACTTTTTTGAAATTGATGAAGGTTTCACGAAACCAGGTATGGTTGCTTTCGCTCATGGAGCTCCAGGAGATATAATTCATCTTCATCTAAATCAAGGAGAAGAATGGACATTAAGTAGGGACGCTTATATATGCGGTACTCCTTCAATCGAAGTTACTTCGAAAGTAGGTGGCTTTAAAAGTGTATTGGGTGGCGAAGGTTTAATTTTAACTAAAATCATGGCTGAAGCTGAAGGAGATGTTTGGATGGGAGGCTATGGTTATATAGAACGTCACGATATTGGTCCTGGAGAGGAATTTGTTGTTGATAATGGAGTTATGCTAGCATTTCA
Organism: Candidatus Heimdallarchaeota archaeon; assembly: GCA_011364965.1. Lineage (GTDB taxonomy): Archaea > Asgardarchaeota > Heimdallarchaeia > Hodarchaeales > Hodarchaeaceae > Hodarchaeum. The sequence goes on along the minus strand of RDOB01000008.1, from coordinate 41,540 downwards.
AAGCAATATGCAACATTCTGTCTCAAAAGTTGGAGGGAAAAAGAGCTTCTTCCTTGGTGGAGAAGGAATTGTGATTAGGTACAAAGGGCCCGGGATTGTTTATACTCAAAACCGTGAAATTGGGTTGCTAGCTTCTTTGATTGCCCCTCATCTCCCTCAATCCCGATAATAATCCTATTTTCTTTTCTTTTTTTTTATTCACCTGTTAGGTCTAATATGGGATTATATCTACCGAACTTATTTTAACTGGTGGAACTAACCTCATGTCTCGCCAATGCCCTGCTATTTTTGGTTCTCCAATTAATTCAATATTTTTCGCCATTTCTATTATATTATCCATAAGACGGCATTTCTTTATAGGATATATGATCTCTCCACTTTCAATAAGAAAAGTCCCTTGTCTTAATATCCCCGTATAATCACCTGTACCCCCGTTCGTAATATAAGCATAATGGAGAAAATCTAGATAGATCCCCTTCCTTGTTGACTCAATCATCCGTTCAACATCACTTCCCCCTCCTTCCATGTAAATAGACGGGAATATTGGGATAGGTTCACTTTGATACAATTGTCCAGGATAATTTGTCATTCCTGAACCTCTTGCCAATCGATATCCGCTTCCATTAGATCTGGTTTGGAATTTAGAAGCATAAAATGTATCTAATGGCATGGTTTTGAAAATTCCATTCTCTACAATTATTATATCCTCCGTAGGTGTTCCTTCATCATCATAAAGTCCTGAAACTGGACTAGCTACTTTAAGAGGGTCATTACCAATTATAAAACGCTCTGATGCAATCATACCCCCGATTTTATCTTTCAATAAGGGCATATTTTTCTCTTGATTCTGCGGATTAGTAAGCATAACAAACCATCCTAAGAAGGTTGACATTGACATTGGACTAAATATGATTTCATAAGTTCCTGCATCAACTTTTTTTCCATTTAAGCTCTTTACTGCCATGTCTCCTGCTTTTGTTGCCATTTGAGAGAGATTCAATTCTTTAACTGCAAATCCCGCGGAAGAATCTGACCCCTCACGACGATCTAGACTTGTTTCAGCAATTGCCATTAGTTCTGCATTCCAATAAGTCCCCTTTTCAGAGAGATCTACTTCATTAGAATTAATAATATGCTTTTTATATTCAACAAAGTGCGCAGGACCCGCAACTTCTTTAATGGCAGGGTGAAATTCCAATGTTTCCTGTAGAGCTTGATTAATTGTTTCATTCAAATTATCGTATTCATAGATAGCTTCTACCAATTGTTTATCATAAAAATTAGCATTTCTCTGCGATTTCCTAGGAACTGCGAATGAATAAGAAGGATCAACCTTCCTAAACTTACTTATTGCCAAAGCTTCATCAATAGATTTTATAATCGCCTCATCAGAAAAGTCACATGTTGAGGAAAACCCAAGTCCGCCATCTTCCTTGAGAATTCTAATACCAATTCCAGCATCCTGAATTACTTTGCTTTCTAATATTTTTCCCATCGCTGAACGTATTGTAAGTAGGTTATTTTCCCCCAAAAATGCTTCTATCTGAAAAATATCCTTATACTTTTGCGTTTTATTTATTGCATATTCCAATCTTTCCGAATAATCTTCGTTCATCCTTTTTTTTCTCCTTACTTACGTGGACCTGTTAGTGTGGCAATACCTCGCATTGTGGGTCCCCCATTGGATACTGTTCCACCTTGCATCGGGTCTCCCTTGCCACAACTTGACCAGAAGAGTTGTTGATCATCACCTGCTAGTGCATCAATGCTTTTCAGAAAGGTTGGAGTCGTAGCTGTGGCTGCACATGAATATAAATGCTCAGTCAATTCACCATTCTCTATTAAATATCCTTCTTGGGATGAAATTGCCCAATTAAACCTCTGATCGTCTATTGAGGGAATATTAGCCCCCAAGAGGTAAACTCCTTTTTTGGTATCTTCAATTATCTCCTCAACTTTCCAATCTCCTGTTCCCCAAAAAACATTTATCTGTCTAATAAGCGGTTGATATTCATATGTATTAGCTCTCATGGCACCATTTGGCTCTACATTCATTAAATAAGCTGTTTCTCGTGAATGCATACGTTCAGTTACGATTCCTTCCTTTATAAGAGTTGTTCGCTTACAGGGTGTACCTTCATCATCATAAAGCATGTATGCGAAGTTCTTTGGGATTGTAGGATCATTGTAGACAGTAACATATTTTGATCCTACTTTAGTTGGATTTCCTTCATCTTTACTTTTTCCTTTCCACCACGTACTTCCAGCCCATGCAGCTTCCCATCCAAGGACTCGATCAGCTTCTGATGGATGGCCAATAATCTCGTGAACAAGTAATGCCATATAGGCTGGGTCAAAAACAATAGGAATGTCTTTTAATGTGGGTGCTGGTTTGGCATTTGATAATTTTATCGCTTTTTCACCAACTAGCTGGCATATTTCAGATAAATCACCATTCTGTCCTAAAATCTCATGTCCTCCAGTTCCTCCCACATTTGGAAAAGTTCCTCCCCAAGGTTGATAATATGCTCTCACTCCTGTATTTCCTTTTGCAACTGCTCCTAGATTTACATAAACGAGGGGTCTAATAAATTTAATCTTTGTACCCTCGTTACTCCAGAAATATTTTGTTGCTGATATTGTTGCGTAATCCACTATAGTCCTTAGAATTTCCTCGGAGATATTTATCTGATTATTCCACATTAATATTTGATTGATTTTTTCCTCTAATGGAATTTCACGGAAATCTATAGAACACGGTACTTCCACCATATCCTCGGAAACAGGAATTTCTGCTAGTTGAATAGGAGTTTTGCTTCTATCAGCTTCTATATGAGCCATTTTACGAGCAATTTCAAGAGTTTTTTTCACAGCGGATTTTTCAAGATTTTGACTACTAGCAAATCCCCATGCCCCATCTGCAAGGATTCTAATTCCAATCCCTTTTTTTTGATATGTAAACGCTTTAGTAATTTCTTGATTTATTGAATTAATTACCAGATTCTGGAATTTTTCCAGTCTCACGTCCAAATATTCATTTGATCGTCCAAATTTCAGGATATAATCTAAAAGATCTTCCACAAAAATCACCTTGAAGCTTTTTATCCCTGTTGCTAGAACTTGATGTTCTCTTGACACAAGGATTAAATAAAATTCGCTCAAAACTTTAGAATAATTTTCATTTTTGCTGGATTGGTGGTGAATTTATGTCTTCTGAAGTAGTAGAAAGATTTCTGCGATATGTAAAGATTCATACGACAAGTCAAGAGGGAGTTGATGAAATCCCTAGCACTAAACGTCAATTTGATTTAGCTTATGTTTTGGCCAAGGAACTTCAAGAATTGGGGATTAATGATGCCTTTGTTGATGAACACTGTTATGTAAAAGGCACTCTTCCATCAAATTTACCTCAGGATCAAGCCTCGAAAATTCCAGTTATTTGCTTATTAGCCCATATGGATACGTCTCCTGAGGAACCAGGAGAAAATATCAACCCACAGATCGTAAAAAACTATTCTGGTGAAGATATTATCTTGTCAGGAAATCCTAAGTTAGTAATTTCTCCTAAAGAGACACCAGCTTTAATGAAGTTTATTGGAAGTGACATTATTACCACTGATGGCACAACTCTCTTAGGTGGAGATGATAAAGCAGGTATTGCTTCGATTATGACTGTTCTTTCAAATATTACAAAGGATTCTAACATTAAACATGGAAGAATAAAAATTATTTTTACCCCAGATGAGGAAGTAGGGCATGGAGTTGACGCTCTTGATGTAAAATCCCTTGATGCAGATGTTGGCTATACTCTGGACGGGGATGAGATGGGAGTTTTGGAAACAGAAACTTTCAATGCTGCTGGAGGGTTGATTACAGTAAAAGGGTTTAATTTTCACCCTGGGTATGCAAAAAATAAGCTTGTAAATTCGGTGAAAATCATTGGAGAAATAATATCCGAGTTCCCAAATCAAGAAGCCCCTGAAACAACTGAAAAGCGCCAAGGTTATTATCATGTATATGAGGTCAAAGGAGGAGTGAATGAATCCACTTTGAAATTCATTCTACGAGATTTTGATGAGGGGGAACTGGATTTCAAAATCCAATTCATAAAACACATTGTGGAGAAGTACCAGAAAATATATCCTAAATCTACGATCCTTCTGGATCTTAAAAAACAATATAAAAATATGAAATCCATTCTTGATCAATATCCACATATTGCTCAACATGCCGAGGAAGCTATTAAAAGATCAGGTATTGAGCTCATAAGAAAAGAGGTTCGTGGTGGAACAGACGGTGCTCGGTTAAGTTTCATGGGCCTTCCAACACCTAACATCTTTGCAGGAGCAATGAACTTCCATAGCAAAAAGGAGTTTGTCCCAGTCATAGCAATGGAAAAATCAATTGAAACATTATTAAATTTAATACAAATTTACGTTGAAAATTTTGGATAATTTCATTAGAAACATTCAAATTCTCACTCCATTAAATATTCCTAGCTTCAATAATATTCAAAATTTCAGCGGATTGTGTGACTTATGGGAGCTATAAGACCTGTAAACAAAAAATTTTTCACTCCTTTCGATTTTGAAAAATGTACAAAGTGTGGTGAGTGTTTCACTCACTGTCCTATTATTGAATTTACGATAGACCACGCTAAAGCTGAAATGGCAAATTTAATAGCTGGAAAAAGAAGTAAACTCTTATCTAAATGTCAAAGCTGCTTTACGTGCAACTTTTATTGTACAAAAGACTGTCATCCTGCAAGTTTGATTTTACAGCGATGGAATGAGCAGTACAAGCAGAATGGATTGAAAATTCGAGGCAAGTATTTTATGACTTTGTATCCTAATTATCCAAATTTTAGGACATATGCACTAGAAAGAATGACAAAGGAAGAGAGATCAATTATTGACAAATGGAAGTCCTTATCTCATCTCAATGGTGATACTTTAACTTATCCTGGATGTAATGTAATCCTTACTCCTACATTGGTACAATCTTCTCTTTTCGCTAACTGTGATATTCGAGGACGATTGGAATATTGCTGTGGAGAAACATTATTTCGTACAGGTTATTTTAATGAGCTTAAACAAGTTACCAAACGTCTTAACAGATGGTTTAAGATTTTGAAGCCAAAAAATCTCTTGGTACTCTGTACAGCAGGAACAAATGTATTCAAGAATGTCTTACCAGTATATGGATTAGATTATGAATTTGATACAATCACTTCTTATATTGAATGGTTATGGATAAGGATAAAGGAAAATGATATCGAGGTAACAAATCCTCTTGATTTTAAAGTCACAATACAAGATTCTTGTTATTCAAAAATGTTTGGAGACGAATACATGGATTTACCACGTAAAATTCTTCAAGCATTGGGTTGTAAAATTATAGAAATGCCATTCAATAGGGAAAATATGAGATGTTGCGGAGTAGCAGCGGGATTTAGTGTGGATTCAGCTTATCAACCATTTTCTATGAGGAGTGCAACTACAAAAAACCTAACTGATGCAAAAAAAACTGGAGCAGATGTGCTTTGTGTTTACTGTTCGGGATGTAATCAGCAATACCATGTAGCTAAAAAGTTGTACTTCAAACCATTTGGATTGGAGATATTCCACATTATTGAATTAATACAATTTGCAATAGGAGAAACTCCTAGAAGATTAATAAAGCGCACTGCATCAAAAATGTATAATGGAATTTTATTAAGACAATTTCCAAAAGTAATTTCAACGCGAAAATTTTACTTACCCGAAATTCCTGAAGAACCCGCTGACCAAGGATATTGAAATCAATAATCATCCTAATTATGTGGTTTACATGAATACAAATTCATCTGATTTTTCAAATTTTACTGAATCGGCTTGTACAAGATGCGGTGACTGTTTTCATTATTGTCCTGAATTAAAATTACCTAGAGAAGAAGCAAGGCGCGAAATTAAACGCCTTATCAGAAGCTCGAAAACTAAATATGTTCTTCAATATTGTACAACTTGTTTTTCCTGCAATTTAATATGTCCTAATGATTGTAAACCATATCAATTAATATTAGAGAGATGGAATGAGCTATATAGAAAAAGGGGTGCTCCCTCAATATATCGCTTTGTTTGCCCCTCTTTAGAAGGTAATATCTGGGAAATTCTCTATCAACTTATGCCTTCTGATGAAAAAAAGCTAATACAGAAGTGGATGAAGCAAGAGAAGAAGGAATCCATTCTTTTAATTAGTAGCTATTTACATCTCTTCCCTTTTGTTTTCAGTAATAGTTCGCTCTTAGAGCATTTTACTCCTGTTGATATTATTGATCACTGGGAATGTGGAGGATATTTATACCAAGGAGGATATTTAGATGTTGTGCATAAAATTGCGGAGCGAACTAAAGAAGATTTTAAAGATTGGAACGTTAAAACTGTTATTCCAACATTAGATGCAGTAGAATGGATGTTGAATGATGTACATCCATCCGAAATGGGAATAAAGCATGATGTAGAGATTATTAATTTCCATTCTTGGCTGCTAAGTAAAATCGAATCTAAGAGTATAGTTTTGAATCGCCAACTAGGGATCTCCGTAACTCTCCACGACAATTGCTTCTCTAAGGTTGGAGGTGGAAAATATTGGGAAAATCCACGTAAACTCATAGATTTACTTGGTTGCCGATTAATTGAAATGAGGCATATCCAAAAGTATTCTTTATGCTGTGGATTTGGTGCAGGGGCATCCTGGACTCAACATTTTCGGATTGTATTTGATATTTTATATTGTTCTAAGAAAAAATTTGAAGAAGCTGAAGCAACAGGCGCTCAAGGATTGGTAACTTATTGTGGTGGTTGTTTATATTTACTTTGGGCAGCTCGAGAATTATTAAGAAGTAAAATTGAAGTATTTCATCTTGTTGAATTAGTTCGTCTAGGAATGGGAGAAAAAATTGAATACCCCCAGAAACACATAGAACGAGCATGGGATATTATAGCAATTATAAATTATCATGTAATTTTGAGTTTATTTCGAAGAAATTTTTGGATTAATCAAATAAAATTGAAAGAATTTCAAAGTAAAACTCATTCTTATTTTAGCGTCATAATAATTCGAAAATTATTTTCATTTTCCCCTATAAGGTTAATTTATGCAAGACTCTTTAAGATTCTACTTCCAATCATGAAAACTCAGAGATCGAAATTATACTCTATAAAATGATTCTGAGCTCCTACCCTACTAACAGGAGAGGAAATCAAACAATGCAAATATTTGATATTTCATTAACTATTCATCCAACCATGGTTACATACCCTGGTGATCCTAAACCCGTTTTTACTCTTCATAATACATCTAATGTATCAAATAATTTTCAATCTACGAAATTGGTCATTCTTTCGCATATTGGAACCCATGTAGACGCTATGACTCACTTATATCGATCCAGTATACCAATTAACATGATTACTCTAGAATCCTTAACTGGTAATGCTATCGTGGTTGATGTATCAGGTACAGAGAAGATGAATATAGATTATTTTAGGAAAATTGAGGGTTTGAAAAATTCAATTGTCATTCTCAAGACGAATGAAGGTTCAAATCTTGAGAAGGGGATATTTAATGAAAAATATCTCGTTCCAGATAAGGAAATCTCAAAATATCTCGTTTCACAGCAAATTAAAGCAATTGGTATTGATTCATTATCAATAGACTCGTTAGATATGGTTAAAAACCATCCTTTGTTCCTTCAAGAGAATATTCCCATCATTGAGGGATTATATCTTGAAAAAGTCACTTCGGGCTGGTATTTTTGTGTATGTCTTCCATTAAAGTTAAAAAATGTTGACGGAGCTCCAGCAAGAGCTATATTGATAAAATTTTAGTTTTATGTACTTTTGGGACTGATTTTTTTTTCTACAATGAAATTAAGAGTGATAATCCTTTTAATACGATATGTAGCACTATTGTGATATTTTTGTCGGAAAAGCAAACAATTCAAGCAAATGAATTGCTTTTTATTATTATAAAGAAGTATTTATGAAGAGCAATATCTCATAAGACAACTGAGAAAGTGCACTTTATTATAGAGCATTTTCAATATAAATGAAAATAATGCTTCATCTCATCAGCTTGCGATCTTAAGGGATTTTAATGGCTACTCGTGAAGAGAAAGAGGTTCGAATTGAGCTTCCGTCTACAAGCAGTGTAGAATGTGCAATAAGAGAGAGTATTAACGATTATGTTATTACGTTCTTTCAAAATGATCGAAAGATAAGAGTTAATACCATTCCACGGAACCAGTTGAATCAGGATAAGATGGTTGATTTACTAAGTGATGCAGGAGTCGAGTTCTTTAGTTTTTCTGCAATTTTCGACGTTGCGGATTTACTTATCCATACGATAAGAGAGGAATTTGAAGAGAAACTCATTATAGAGGAACCTAAGGGCGATGAATACATACCTGAGCAAGACTATATTGGTTCGGAAGAGAAACCTACTGAAACGTTTTTTGATGCAGAAGATTTAATAGAAACGGAACCCCAGACTGTTTCTACAGCGATGGTAACTATAGATAAAGGAGATAAATTATTAAAAAGATTTGAGATGCCTTATTCTCAAAATGGCGTTGCAGGAGTCTATTATACTAAGGATGGTTGTTATGCAGTTGTCCTTTTCCATCACAGCACTCCTATTATTCGAAAAATTTTCAAAAAAGAATCCATCGACCAAGATTCAGTCGTTACAATGATTAGTGAGTCTGGTATTGATTTCTTGTCCTTTTCAGCCATATATGATACTGCAGAAGAGATTGAAAAGATTATTCTACATCCAGAGGATTTTATTGAGAAACCTGAAGTTGATGTTCCTCTCCAAAAAACCGACAGTAGTGTTCCAATTGAAACTGATTTATTTCCAATTGAAACTGAACCAAGTCCTGAGGCCGCAATGATAGATTTATCAGCATTAGATGTTTCTGGATATACAAAAGCTGAAGATTTCGATAAATTTTTAGAGAAAGTTAAAGAATTTGTAAGTGAAGGTCAACCACTTCCAGTAAGAGAAATTGAATTAGAGAAAACTGGGGGAATAATGTGTATTATATTAAGGAAGTTTGATGATTGGTTTATTCGTTTTAAACTTGCAAATAATTCCTTTAGTGAGCTTTTTAAGGTAAAATATGATCAAGATGAAATAGCACGGGCAATAAATCAGGCTGTGCCCCAAATATCTTTTAGCTATTTATATGATGCCTCTGAAAAGATATTAAAAATGTTAGAACAACTTTCTTTGAAACCTATGGATGATATGATATCAAATGTGGCTGTTGGTCATTTCTTAAAAGTTATAGAAGATTATGAGCAGCAGAAGAATCTGAAAGCTGCTGCAAAAATCACAGAGGTTTTACTTAAGAGATTTAGAAATGAGGAAAATGCAAAAGGAGTTTTGCAATTCGGTAAAAAGCTTATTTATTATCTTGAGGAACGGAATAAATCTTCCCAAGCTGTAAAAATGAGAACTGAACTTACTGAAGAGCTTATTGGTTTAGATTTAGATATGGCTCTAGCTTTCGTAATGGATTCTTTAGATGTTTATATTAATGAAGAAAAATATTTGAATGCTGCTAATCTTGCAGGTTTACTATTAGACCAATACTTGTTATCAAAAGATGAAAATAAATTATCTACAGTCTTAATGCTTGCACGACGACAAATTGAATATTATAGGAAAGCTCGTTTACCAGTAGTATTGTGGGAAAATGCCTTAAGATTCGCTCGTTATGGTGTTCAAATTCTTTCAGAGGTGAAAGAAGGGCAATTTTCTCCCCAAGAGCGGGAATCTTTCGAAGATGACATTGAATTTATGCTAGATCAAGCGTTTGAGGTTCAGGAAGAGAAAAAAGCCCAATTTGATCTCATTACCTCTCTTGAAGATATTTTAGGCTTATTTAGAACTACTAATTATAAAGTAAATTATTCAAAATATGCAGAGAGGCTGATTCTTACTGCTGAAACCCAAAATAACAACAAATTGGCTCTAGATGTTGCAAAACAGAGTTCTAGTTTCCTTATGGATAAAGAAAATTATACAAAAGCATGTGAGTTTGGTAATCGCGCGATTAAGTTATTTTATGATCTTGCTTTAATAGATGAAGCTGTTGAGTTTAGTTTATCGATTGTTCAGGGACTCACAGATCTTGAAGAGTCAAATGCTGCTCGCGATTATTTGAAATTTGTTGAAAGCTTGATCGAGAAGGCATATCAAGATGATGAATCCAAAAGAATAGAAAAGCAGTTAGCCCTCGGTGATCTATTTGGAAAACTCGGGATGCGTGATAGAGCGAAATCCTTCATACAAACAGCTTTACAGAGAATAACAGACCAAAAAAAGCGTGAAAAAATCGTATTACAGTATGTGGATGATCTTCTTTCGACAAATACAGTGCTAACAGCGCAGGAAATGGTAAATTTAGAATTAACTCGATTATTGAATGAAAAGAAAATTAAGGATGTTTTGAGATTTTGTAAAAACTTTATAGATAAGTTACTTGCATATAATCAATCTGATATGGTCTTTGAGTATATGAAATATACCACTAGCTTGATGATTCAATCTGCATACATTGATTTTAATTTGTTGCGTGAATTTGTTAATAATTTACAGGAAAGAAATGAGGTTGATAGGGCTGCTTATCTTCTAGATCAGATGATAAATCTTCAAATACAACAAAATGAACACACACGTGCCATAGACGGATTAAGTAGATTTATTGATTATATTGTGAACACTTTGCAAAGACCCGATCTTGTACAAACCTTTGTTTACAAGGTAGCTGATGCTTATCGTGCAATGAACGATCCTGAAGGAGCTTTGGAACGTTTGATTGCATATCAGAAGCAATTAATCGACTATTCTGTTGAGTTGGCACAAAATCTGACTGATTCCATTTTAAAAGAATTAGAAGCAAAAGAGGATTTCAAACAGGCAATTGAAGTTATTTCTCGAATGATTGATAAGCAAATCCAATCGGGACGTTATCAAGACGCTTATATTTATTGTGTACAAACAGCTCGGTATTATGAGAGGCTCGATGATATTTCTCAAGTTATTAAATACTTAGAAAAAATGAGAGACATATTCATTGAGCACAATCAACATGAAGATGCAGCTAGAATGACTGATTTAATACTTAGATTTGGTCAAAGCCATAAACAATATAAAGAAGCATTAAATGCTGTCAAAAACTATGCTAAATCTTCTTTAGAACGTGGAGATACAACTACAGCAGCTAAATTCGCTATTGAAATGGGAAAACTTCTAGAGGAAGAAAACAAGGCTGATAAGGCACTTGAATTTCTTCAAATGGTATTTAATATCGCATATGAATCAAATAAAGTTGCTGCATTAGATGTTTTCAAGTATATTCTTGAAACACGAGGAAAACGTAGCGATTTCAAGAAACTAGCAAAATCCTATTTGGAAGGAGTTATCGAGAATTTTCCAGATGTTTCCTTGATAGACGCTATTCTGAAGATTCTAAATCCAACAACTGATGAAATTATTAGTTTTTCGGAAAAAGTATACCCCTTTCTTATTGAAACAGACACTATATCTCCAGAAGTTCCCATGCATATTATAAATTTCATTGATTCCATTTATACCAAGGAATTAACTGAAACTGCAGATAAATTAGCCCACAAATATGCTGATAAATTAATTGAACTAGAACAGGTTCCTCCTGCTACTCGGATGATGGCACTTCTTCTTGAAAAGACTCAGAAACCCTTTTCTGAGCTACTACCGATGTCTTTTAATTTTATTAAATCGCTTATAGAGCATGGTCATATTGAGGGAGCGCGAGAGTTCATTGATCGAGTAATTTCATTAGTTAGTACGAGTGAAAAGCTAGGGAGTGAAGGAAAAATTCTAGTAGCTAAAGTCACTGAGAAATTTGCTTTTCTCGTTGCTATTGAGAATCCTGATTTAGCATCAGAGTATGCATATCAAGCTTCTGAGTTTTATCGATCAATGAATGATTTCAAGAGCGTTGTTCTGGTGTTCAACAATCTTGCTGACCAATTTGAAGTTCCTATTCATTCAATTCGAGCGCTGAAAAGAGGAATTTACATATGCAAAAAATACAATCAAGAGAAGTTTCAATCGGAATTACTTTTCAAACTAACCCAAATTATGATTAAATCCCATGAATCCGAGGCTATAACCTATTTCCAACAAACTTTAGAAAAATATGAAGAAATGCAGGATTTAGACCAATTATTCAATATTGTTAAACTCTTGATTGAAGAAGGAATTGTTGCAAATAACTTAGCTATAGCTTATTCCCATCTAGACTATTTAGCTAGATTAAGTTCAATGATTAACAAAACCAATGATATCGGAGGAATTGTAGTATTCCTTCTTAAAGAAGCAGAAAGTACTAAAGATAATAAGTCCATAAACCAGGTAAACAAGATAATTGATGACCTAGGTATTAAAGTTAAGAAATTTAAAAAAGTAGTCGATAATTTAGAAAGAATGAGGGCTGTTCGTGAAAAACAAGTAAGTCTTCTTGAACTAGAAATCTTGGAAGAAGAGAAGGAAGAACCCGAAATCCCCACACCAGCAATTTTGCCAAAAATAATATCTGAACCTGAAAAAGAACCTGAATTGGTTGACACCAGTTCCCTAATTCCAGAGGAAGATCTTGTTACAACCTCCTCTTCACCAGATATTGCTAGTGAAACAGCAGAAACTAAATTTGAGGATGAATTTGTTTCTGTAATTAAAACATTTGAAGAAACACAAGAATCTGCTCCTAAAATTGAAGCAAGATCTATAGAAGTACCTTTAATTCCCTCATTGGATTCTGTTATCTCCCCTGATAAACCTATCGATATAAAACCGATTCCAAAGATAAAAACGGTTCCAAAAGACGAATTCAAACCTCTAGAAGAAAAAAAGGTATTAGAGATTCCTATTAGAGATACTAAAGGAGAAGTAAAAACAGCTTTATCTGACGATGAAATTTCTTCTCTTTTTTCAATGAGTCCACAAGTTCCAACAAAAATCCCTGAAGTTCTACCAATAGAACCAGAATTGGAAGAAGTTCCCCACATTGAAGAAAAAATCCCTGAAATGAAACCTAGTAAGGATGCTGCGCTTTCAGAAAGCGAATTACGACAACTTTTCAGTCCAATACCAAGTGAGAAAATAGAGTCAAGGATTACCACAGCACCAGAACTGAAGGAGGTCTCTGAAGACGATGAATGGGAAGTTGATAGTTTTGGAAGATTATGGAAAAAGGATTCTTTAATAGAAACGCCTATAGATGAACCTGATGACACTACACCCGATTTAAGCAAATTAGAAGCATTCACCTCCGCAGAAGACGTGAAAAAGTCCGAAATTCCTTCAATGGATCATATGGGAGTATTGGAGAAAGCATTATCGGATACTCAACAAATTATCTCTCGAAAAGAAGAAATTAGGAGACGACAAGAAAAAGAAGAACCCAGCCTCTTTAGTTCAGATCTCCCTGAATCTTTCTCCTCAATAGCGAAGTCATTGTCCGAAGATGAACCTTCTAAGGAAGAGCCTTTCTCTATTCCTGAAGTGGAATATAAAGAAGTGAAAGAACCTGAGGTTATATCAGAACAGCAGGTTCATCCTCCAGATTTAGCTGATTTATTCTCCGATGCCTTATCTGAATTAGGTGGCATTTCAGGAGAGAAAGGACAAGCAGTGAAAGATAAAAAGAAAAAGAAGTGATTTTTGTTTTGATTTTAACTTTTTCTTTTCCCACCAAATTTATCTGGATTAAATAATGGAAATTTCTTAACGATAGCTTCGTGAAGCTTCTCTCGTACTTTGAATTGAATCCTTGTGTCTTCACCTGCATATTCCGGGAGAACATACCCCATTCCAATACCAATTTCAAGTAAAGGGGAATATCCACCTGAAGAAGTAATTCCAATTAATTTATCATCTTTATATAGTTCCAATCCTGCTCTGGGGCTGGGACCTTTTTTTACTGCAACAAATCCTATTCTAGTTTTCTCTTTCTTCTTAGATTGGAGTTTAAGTAGAGCATTGCGACCGATGAAAAATGGTTTATCTATATGGATAAATGGTGGAAAGAATAAATCTGCTTCTATTGGATTGATATTTTCATTTATATCATTACCATAGAGAGATAAGCCTGCTTCCAATCGTAAAGAATCTCTAGCTCCTAACCCACAAGGTAATAAACCTAGATCTTTCCCCTCCTCCAGTAAAAGGTTCCAAATTTTAACAGCATTTGTTGGATTATCGTTAGATGCGTTTAATACAATAATCTCAAATCCCGCTTCACCTGTATATCCTGTACCCGAAACTATTATCTCTATTCCCTCTATAGAGAGGGTAGTAATCCCCCATGGAGAGGGAGGTTCGAAATCTTGAAAAGATTTGCCTAAAACTTCTTTTGCCTTCGGTCCCTGTAATGCGAACATTGCTGATTCACTGGATATATCTTCAAGCGATATATCAAATTTTTTAAATTGACTTTGGAAATTGTGAAGATCTATCAGCCAATTTTTAATCTTCATAAGATTTCCAGCGTTCCACACCACTAGCCACTTATTATCTTCTAGATGTTCGAAAACTAAATCGTCTCGAAACCCTCCGAGTTCATTGAGCATAAATGTATATGCTGCTCGTCCAACAGGTGTTTTTGTTATGTCTCTGGGGACAATAAGATTAATGAATTTTTCAGCATGTTCTCCTGTGATCCACATACGTCCCATATGTGATACATCAAAAATCCCCGCAGCATTTCTAACAGCCATATGTTCTGTTTTGATTGAAGAATACATTACAGGTAGTTTAAACCCTACAAACTCAATAATATCACTATTATTGGCATGATAATCGTAAAGTGGAGTTTTCATTAGATTCACAACATTTAGATGAAATTTTGAATGATAATAAGACCAATAGACAGTTTCTTCAGAATTCTTTTATAATTTGTATATGTTAGGATATCTTGGTTGATTATCTTTATTTCAATATAAATAAAAAAAGGAAAAAACGAAGCTTTCAGAGTAAACGAGAGGAAAAATATAAAGGAAAGAAACAGAAAGGTGTCAACATATAAAGGAAAACAAAAAAAGGTGAGTAATATATGTCACATGATCCTGATTTTCTTAAAATCAGAAATATTTTGGAAAAGCATCACAAATATTGGAATAATGCTATACCATTAATTGCTAGTGAAAATCTTACAAGTCCTGCTGTACGAGAATTGGCAATAAGTGATCTCGCTCATCGATATGCAGAAGGTTGGATAGGTGAGAGAGTCTATCCAGGTAATGAATACTTTGATGATGTAGAAGAATTATGCCTGAAACTATTACGTGAACTTTATAACTCCCCATTCATCGATGCCCGTCCTATTTCGGGTGTTGTTGCTAATCTTACGGTCTATACAGCGTTCACTCAAGCAAATGATGTTATGATGGCGATATCTATCCCTGTGGGAGGACATATCAGTTCTGGCCCTCTTAAAGCTTCTACTGGATCATTCATTGGAGGTACAGCAGGAGCAGTTGCCCGATTAAATGTTCAATATTTACCATTTGATCGTTATGGATTAAATATCGATATTGATAAAGCCAAGTTAGCTATACAAGAAAAGAAACCCAAGCTAGTGCAATTTGGTGCAAGTGTGTTTCTGTTTCCCCATCCTGTAAAGGAGTTAGCCGAAATTGCACATGAAGTTGGAGCTCATATAAATTATGATGCTGCACATGTGGCTGGTTTAATTGCAGGAAAACAGTTCCAAGATCCACTAAGGGAAGGTACGGATACCATGACTATGTCCACTCATAAAACATTTCCTGGTCCTCAAAAAGGAATAGTCATTGCTTCAAGAGAAGAACTCGCTGAAAAAATTAAATCAGCCGCTTTTCCTGGAATGACATCAAATCACCATCTCATGCATGTAGCTGGATTAGCTGTCGCTGCAGCAGAATTTAAAAAATTTGGAGAAGCTTATTCAAAACAAATTATTACTAATGCAAAAGCATTAGGACAATATCTATACGAGAGAGGTTTCCAAGTTGTTTGTCCCGACAAGGGTTTCACGGAATCACATACATTGTTAGTAGATATCAGTAACTTTCAGGATTCTATAGGCCTTGGAGCTGATGTTGAACAGCTGTTGGAAAAAGCAAGCATTATAGCAAATAGAAATCTTCTACCATGGGATGTCATTGAGAAACGGAATTATCTAAATCCTGGTGGCATTCGAATTGGTACTCAAGAAATAACTCGATTGGGGATGAAACAAAAGGAAATGGAAACTATTGCGGAATTTTTCAAACAGGTTTTAATTGATCATATAGATCCGAAAAAAATTGCTCAGGATATTGCTGATTTTCGACAAGATTTTCAAACAATTCATTATGGTTTTGAATCTCAAAGACGAGCATACGAGTATATTAAGATAGTATAATGGAAGAGCTAAAAAAATAACTCATCAAGTCTGGGACAAAATTAGAACGGATTTAGGTTGAAGAGGGAAAATCCCTCTATTCCCAATCATTTGTTTCAAGCCAAGAGTCCACAGTTTCTTTTAGAATTTCCCAAGGTTTACTAGAGTTTAAAGTAAATGCTTTGGAAGCTGCCCAATATGTGGTGATATTTCCTTCAGCATCTGGATCGGCACGATTACGTTTCTGCCATCTTTGGATAATTACTACACGTTTATCAGCATCATCTACATTTTGAACTAATAAAACGGCTGTCCACCATCGACCTCGGCGTGAGATTGTCTTACCTTTAATAAGATGATAATAATCCGATTTATAAGGGAATTTCTCTTCTTTTTGAGTTGGTACCATAAATATCTTCTCCCAAAATATCTGAATCAAGCCCTCAAAGACGGACTTCTTAAAATTGCTCTTCAGAATATTAATTTTAACTACCGTCTACGTTATGTTTTTATATCTCAATAGCAATCTAAATTTACGACGATTGACTATACAAAGAAGGAATTAATTTGAGTGATTATGAGAGCTATATTCATTACGGCCGCTTAGTTGTGATTGTACAATTTCTTTTAATCCCAGTTTATTTCTATTTATTATCATTTATATTTGTGGGAGGGGTTATCTGGTTTTTTGACACACCTGAGCTGAAAATAATATCCGACATTCTTGTATATGGAATTGGGCCTCTTATTCTGTCGTTTCCTTTTCTTTTCTGGACTTATGGTAAAAGATATCAAATAGGAGATGCATATGAGACCTTTGGAAGGGAAGTTTGGCGGTTACCAACAACAATTAAAGCTTTTTATGGTTTCAACTTCATTGTTGGTATAATTTTCATGTTTCCTCTTATTACACCAGTAATTTCGTTATTTGGCGGTTACTTCATCGCTGTCTATCTGTTGGGGTGGCGGGAAGAAGGAAAATTGATCTCACGGAAACGTAAAACATGGGTCCTAACATGTTTATATTTACCCCTCCCCCTACTAGTGGTAATTGGATTCTTTTTCGGTTACAATTTAACAACTCCTCAATCTGGAGTATTGGATTTCTTTTTCAAATTAATCACTTTATGGAACTATCAAATAGATGTATTATATACCTCTGCATTGATATTGGCGGATTGTGCGACCTTTGGAGGAGTAATTTATTTAATATATGAAGGTGCTCAACAAGTTGACCGATCAGTAGAGATACCAACTTTCTTGATAACAATTTCATCCCTTACCGCTTTCTTGATTTTGGAAACAATATATCTTATCTATGAAGTTACTTTTGGTATATTTCTTTACTGGATACATATCTTTGCAGTAATATTAGGTATTCTTATGTTGATTCTGAGGTATTGGAAAGGATTAATTTCAAAAGATTCGACTAGTCTATCTGGTTGGATTACTCTAGTCATCTTTCAAGCGATTAACTTCTTCTCGGGACCCTTAGAACAGATAAGTCGATCTACTGCTATCTTAGTTGCATTTAGCATATTTCTTTTCCTCTTCTGGGTTGCATATCGTAAAGCGGGGATGAGGTATTAGAAAAGTGAGGTGCAGAAATATTAGCTAAATTTTTTTATTCCCCTTTTTGAAAAGCAACTCAAATGAGTTCATCTGATAAAATCTCCCCTGGCCAATTATTTTCACTTCGCTTAACCATTGAAGAATGGATGGCCTCTGAATTTGAGCGTGTGAATCTCC
Organism: Candidatus Heimdallarchaeota archaeon; assembly: GCA_011364965.1. GTDB lineage: Archaea > Asgardarchaeota > Heimdallarchaeia > Hodarchaeales > Hodarchaeaceae > Hodarchaeum. The sequence continues at coordinate 23,335 of RDOB01000008.1, read as the reverse complement.
AGTGTGATGATTTATTGGATGTCATTGACCAAGTCAGATTCTTTGGTGTAAATGGCTTAATTCAACGGGAAAATAAGAAAATAAGTCCATTTTATTTTAAAATCTTTACTGAAGATGATCAAACCTTTTTAATAATCGTATTTTCGATCCCAGTATTCCAGTCTTTTGATTCACTTGCTTTACAGACAGGGATGGAATATTTCGGGGCTGTTTTAAGGTACATTCTTTGTGAAAAGAAACCTACATTGGAATCAGAGATCTTAGCTTTTGCAGAAATAAAAAAATTACCACCTGTGAGAGTGCAAAATAGAGAAGTAATTCCCTATGAAGACTTTACGGAGAAGCTAGAGATTCAATTACGGATGAGAGTACGAATGGGGTTACAGATCATACCTACTAGTACAATTGAGGAGAATTATCAGACAGGAAGGATCCGATATCTCTCTGAATTAAGAAAGTGCAAGAGGGCTCTTCGCAAATATTCATTCCAATTTAAAAGAGTATTCCCAAATCATTGCAAAGAAATACCGTATCAATGTGGACGGTTATCTATTTCAAACCATCGTAGAGAATAGATTTGATCCTTTAGTTATTCCTATATTTACATTGAATTCCTCAAATAGAGTTAATGAGAATTTTTCTGTTTTAGTTCTCACAGAAGCTGTCGTGAATCGGATCTCTCCACGTCAGCTCGAAATTATGCTCGCTCATGAAATCATTTTTGATTTAATTAGAGGAAAATTCTCCCGAGGAGTGATAGAGAAAGAAATATTCCTAATACTCTCTGAAGATGGTAAAAATGATCCAGAATTTCTAATTGAAAAGGAAATGAGTAAATTCTTCGATTTAAGCGAGATTAAAGAAACACAGAAACAAATTCGATCAATTGTTGGAGAATTGTTAGATACTAAATATCCAATAATGAAATTGGAATAGGGAATAGTGTTTAGAATCACCTTGGAAATTTGAAAAATTATTCAATTAGAATATTTTAAGGGATTTTTATGTCAGAAATTGATGATTTTGAAGTGGAAATCATTAAGGAAGCGGAGGAAAAAGCGAAAACTATTATTTTGGCAGCTAGAAACGAAGCTGAGAAGATTATAAACCAAGCTGATGAAGAAGCTACTCAAAATAAAAACAAGATTGCAGATAAGAGGTTGAAATCAACTGAAAAATTGATCCAAAGAGAACTATCAAAAATAAAAATTAAAAACAATATTGAACTAAGCAAATTCAAAGAAACTATTATTCAAGAGGTTTTAACTTCAGCTTTAAAGAACATTCAACGATTGAGAGAAAGTAAATCAAAAGAATATTCTCTGGCGATTCAAAAGCAAATAGAACAAGCAAGTATAACTTTAGAGGGTGGTAAATTGAATCTTGAAATTGCAAGTGAAGATTCTGATTTATTGGATATTGCGAGGATCGAAAAAATAGTATCAAAAAAAACAGGTGTGACAACTTTAATTTCAGTGAACTCGACTAATGATTCATTACCCTCTGGTGGCTTTATTCTTAGGAAAGGAGAATTGGAGGTTAATAATTCAATCTCGGCCATTTTAGAACGACGATCTGAATCGGTTAGAAATGAGCTGCATAAAATCCTTTTTGAATCTAGTTAAAGGAGTTATTTATTTTCAATTCCCAGAAAAATTATGTTCATATCTCAAGATTAAAAAAAGTTAAAGATAACATTAGAAAAGACCTGAACGGTTTGTTTTCATACAATTAGGGTTTTTTAAAAGACTGAATAGGTTGGAACATCGAGTGAAAAGAATTATCGGACACATAGTGCTTATCATATTAGTTTTGGCATTTTTTATCGGAAATGATGAACCAGTTGCATCCTTAGTTAAAGAGAACCCTCTAAAAACTAAAATCACGAATGATCTGAAACTACTAGAAATACAGCAGTTAAATATTGAAGCTTGGTATAATAGGAGATTTGTATCACTTGAGGAATTAGTGGAGGAAACCATAGTTTCAGAGAATTTTGAAGAACAAAATCCACTTCCTCAAATTCTAAATGGAACTGATATTCGGATCAACACAACATATGCTACTCTTTTTAGTAGACTAGATACTATTGTGGTGCATGAATTTGCAGTAGATGTCTATCAAGTATTATCAGGGGAAGAAGGTAACCAAACAATTGTAGGTGGGACTTTCTATCGATATCAAGAACCAGAAGAGACTATTCTTCTTCCAAATTCGTCAAAAGCTGAATCATTTACATTTCCTCTCTACCTACCAGAATATGGAACCTATAAATTTGTATTTAGAGTTGTCTATCATATTTATGATGGGAATGAAGTACCTGAAGTTAGTTTCTACCCCCGTAATATATCATTTAATCTCGTTCGAAGTTATGCGACTCCCCCCTATATCATTTTGTATATCTTTTACGGAGTAATGGTCGCATTCATCGCTATCTTGATTCTGGGAGTCTATGGCAGATTTAAGTTTCACGAACCAGAGAGCTAGGTATTGCTTCAATCTATTTGGGATATTAGAAGAAGATTTGGCATTTCTTTGCAAGTACCTTTGTAATCCGTCATTTTTATGTGTTTAACCTTAACTTCTGATTTCCCCGCTTCTTTCGCCCTAAACGAATGAATACATAATCTTCCTGAATCAATTGTTTCATGAATTTGTCCTTTAGAATCTATCATTTGCGTATTAAATGGATTAATTGTATTTTGATTAGATTCAATTTCATATTCTATTCTAATATATTGTCGAAAAGGTAAACTTATTGAAAGTTCAATAAAAAATAATTGTCCTTTTGTAAGGATTTCCTTTCCTGATAACGATAAATTGATGTTTTTCCATGAGATTTCAGCGTTTGAGACGGCAAAGGGTTCTAGGGGAGGAACAGGAGTGACGTACAAATCCGAAACAAGATCTTCTTGAGTCTTATAATAATCGAATTCTTCATTAAATTCGTATTCAGCAATGTAAGGATTTGCTAGGTCATCTAATCGATATATATTAAATCCTGGAAATGCTGATGTGATTTTTGAAGGGTCAAGAACTAGAGCGAAAGCCAGAGTATGCATTTGTTGATAGCTTTTTTGCGTTCTAATGTCAGTTCCAGATAAAAACAATCCTAATCCTGGGTGAGTATGTGCCCATCCAACTATAACTTCGCCTTGGTCAATTCTATTGAAAGGAATTAATGAAAAAACCCTCTCATAATTCGTTATATCCACGTAGATCGAAGAACCAGCTCCAATTGGAACAATATCAGTTACATCGACATGATCTCCTGATATTCTTCCAAGTACTAATGCAATGCACTCCCTCCAACTTGATGGATCCATGGGATTAGCGTTCTCCAAAGCAAATTGTAAAAATTTTCTATAAAGTTCCTTCGGAAGAGTGATCAAGTTTGCTTTACTTCTCCATTTTATTGAGTTTTGTAGCATGTATCAAAATTCCTGAATAAACCAAATCTCGAAAAACTGGGCGCATAATATGTCTTTCCGGATTAACAACAAAATTACGTCGCGTTATTTCAAAAACATTTAAAAGATGTAGCTCTTGATTCTGGTTTATTTTTTCCACTGTTGTTTCTACTTGGCCCCAATTAGGAACAAAAGAAATAAGGTTTCCCCCTCCCTTCAACATCGAAGCAACAATATTTATAGCTTCAAAAGGGGTTGAAAAATCTAGGAAAAATGCATCTAAATCCGAAATTTCAAATGGATATCGTATATCATGTATTATGAATTCTACATTTTTTTCTAATCCAATTTTACAAAGATTTTTCTGTGCATTTTTCGAGTGGATGGAGTTGACATCAAAAGAATAGATTTGACCATCAGGTTGAATCTGATATGCAAGAAAGGCTGTTAAAGCTCCCGAACCTGTTCCAGCTTCCCCAATTCTCATTCCTGGTTTTAATCCAGCTAAACTGCAAGCAATGGCACAATCATCTTCATATAATATTTGTGTTTTAAGGTTAAAATTTCGAATGAAATCCCTTGGATTTGGATTAAGTAAAGCAACCTCTCCTTTTGTAAGGTTGACTGTATCCCCATAAGAAGCAAGAAGTATATCATCATGGGAAATCTCCCCTAAATGAGTGGATAATTTCTCTCCTTTTTTAAGTGATACGATCCAGAATTTACCCTGATGGGTTTTTAATTCAGTTATTTTTACAAGGTTTCCTTCTTGCAACAATAAAAAACCTCTTATCCCAAATTGGAGAAAATTTTCGGAGGATGTTTTAATTTAACGATGGGAATAAACCTTATCAACCCAGTATGGACATTCTCTAAATCTTTTTCCTCCAAAAAACTCAGAAATGTAATTTGATTGCTTTTGGCTTGAAGATCATATTTTACCAGTGATTGACTTTCTGATTCCAATGGGGTATCTGATACCCAAAAAAATAGTACAGGTAATGCTCTCAGTTCATAATACCCTGGAAAAATTGCAAAAGATCCATAATAGTACTTTGAAGCTTCTTCCCATTTGAAGATTGACGAAGGTCTATCAGGACTTGCACCTGTTACTAATCGAATGAGATCGATAAAAGCTTCAAGTTCTATGCCATATGAGGATTCGAGTTGCATTGTACTTCCTCTAAAACTGTTGTTGTCTGCGTTTAAGACCATAGAAATTCAATAATTGTAATGTTTCTGCTTCTGAATCGATTACTCTTTTACTCAAACGTCGACGGTACGTTTTTTCGTTTAAAGTATCAATTAATATGTTAATTTGACGCTTCCTAATTGGAGAAGTGAAAGGTCCGGAAATAAGATAGACTATGCTCTTTTGAAGATCTACAATGGCAAAAGCATCCAAAGGGACTTCTAAGGTTTCCGTATGCTCCTGAATTTTATCATTCTCAACAGAATAAACTCGTACTGGATTTGTAGATATAAGGGCCGATAAACGTTTGTGAATATCCATCATATTCTCTGAAGTTAGATCATCTTCGTTCTTAAAATCTAAGGTTATTTGTGAAAGATAGGAAAGTATTAATCCATGAGCTCGTGAAATTTCTCGTTTTAATATTCTTTTAAAAATAATGGTTATCACTGTTGGACGCTCTGAAAGTCGTGGATCCGTAGTAAAGGTTGATTTCACACGAAAAACATAAGTAAGACACTGAAGTTCATCATTTGATGGAACAGGGAAAGGACCATAAAGTTCGTTTGCACTCTGCTCTCCAATAACTGTCATAACACGAATGGAGAGATTTAGGGCCTGATCCTCAGAAATTTCTTGTTTTGAGGAATTAAAAATTACAATAGGGCCAGCATCGGAAAAACTACTAACGATAATGCCTATAATTGGGGTTTCAGAATTACTAGCCAAACAATCACCTTATTTGGAAAATTTCCTAAGTAGTGGACTCATTCAATCGAAATACGTTCACTTTCACATATTGAGGAAGTATATCCACATTTTTTTAAATATTCAACGGAGTTTCAAGGGAACTTAGGATTCTATATATAAAAGGTGAACTAGACAAAGGGTCTCCTTTTCTCCGTTTTTCCTTAGATTTCTTTTTCTTCATACTTCATCTTTGGTATTTGGTCATGTTTTGTGATAAGATTCTAGTATTCCAGTGCTAATCGCCAGATTCCATGCAGCGATTTCTGTTAATCCAGATTTTCCGAGTATTGTGTACATCGGGTTGACTTCATGCGCAGTTTGAAGGGCTTTAATTATCGACTCAGGTGGAATATCATCTTCTAACTCCTCTATTGATGTGGGGCAACCTGCTTTTCCAAGTATGTCCTTTAATTTTCTATAGTCCTGTCCTTGTAAATGTGCCATCATTAGGGATCCTATTGCGATTCTCTCTCCATGTAGGATGTTTGCATTTGGAGTTAATGCATGTAAAGCGGATGAAAACATATGTTCTGAACCATAACCCACTCTTATATCACTGGATGTACCCATAAGGACTCCTGCTATTAATAAAGCCTTTAAAACCACTTTAATTGCTCGTTCTGGGTCTGCAAGGGCTTCAGAAAACTGACTTTGAAAAAGTGTATCTGCGTTTGCTAAAACTCCACCAACAAAACGTGAATATTTTTCGGATTTGATACGCCAAGCATACTGCCAATCCCAGATTGAAGTCAGTTTTCCAACCGTATCTCCTACTCCAGCAGCAAGATTTCTTACTAAATCAGGATGCTGGAGGATTTTTTCAATATCTGCGGCAATAGCGATGGGAGGGCGGGATTCTCCAATAAAAACTTCAGTTGGATTATTTAAAAAGATGAAAGGTGATGCGATTCCATCATGAGGTGCTGATGTCGGAACAGAAATGACTTCAAGTTTTCTTGAGGACTTTGCAGAGCAATATTTGCCCACATCAATAATTTTACCCCCTCCTGCAGCAATTATTAGATTAGACCCAATTTGAGTAATTTGTTCCAATATTTTATCTGCTGTACTTAGTTTCGAGTCTTTGACTATAATAATCTCCGATTTTATATTTGCTTGACTCAATATTTCCTGAATTTCATTGCCCACAATATGCTGTGTTTTGGGACCAGTTAGAATCAAACTTTTTTGTGTATATCTCTGGGTTCTGATAATTTTGGGGATTTTATTTAAGATTCCTTTTCCAATAATAATTGATCTTGGAACAATTGAATCAAGGATCTCTGAACTTGGCATTTTTTTACAGCTCTTGCTTAAATCCCGATTTAGCAATAACAAAAAAAAACTTATAAACACTGTGTACAAAAGAATCAATCGAAGAAATTTTGGAAAGGAATTGTTCATCTTCGGATAACTAACTCTTATCTTAACCTAGTCTCTTTCTTGGTATGATTGTTGATGACCTTCCAAAAATATCTTTATTAATAAAGATAGATCAGATGACTCCTAATAACCCCATTATTTAATTTCCCGTTAAATGATTGTCTATATAAAAATGAAAAATATATATTTTATAATTAAAATGATTAACGACTAACTTACTTTGATTAAACTAATCTAGCTTTGTACAACTGATATTAATATACTTAAAACACTCTAAAAAAACACAATTACTTCTCTACTAAGTAATTTCTACATTAGTATTAACTAAACATATTAAACTCTCATATCTGAAATCTCAAATAGCATAAAAAGTGAAAAAAATTGCGTGAAAATTACGATAATGGTAAGAAATATAGCCCTGAGTTAGCTCTTGAACAGCTTAAAGCAGATTTGATAAGTGAGCTTCCACCAGACGCTCAAGTATCTAAAGTAGTATTTGAAGGGCCTTTTGTCGTACTTTATTCTTTAAATCCCTCTGTGTTAATGGAAAGTGGGGAGATAGTGAAAGGATTAGCTAAATCGTTAAGAAAAAGAATAGTTATACGATTTGACGTTTCAGTTCGGAGAGCAAAAGATGAAGCTCAAGCAAGAGTTCTTGAGATCGTACCTGAAAATGCAGAAATAACCAATATGATTTTTGATGACGAACTAGGGGAAGTAATTATCGAAGCTAAAAAACCTGGAGCTGTAATAGGACGTAGTGGGACAACCTTACGAGAGATAGCACGTGAAATATCTTGGCAACCGAGAGTGGTTAGATCACCTCCCATTCAATCACAAGTGATTAATTCTATTCGAAAAACATTAACCAACGAGTCTGATAAAAGAAAGAATGCCTTAATAAACATTGGTAAAAGGATTCATCGACCCTCCGTAATTGAAGACGAATATGTACGATTAACTGGATTAGGAGGGTTTTCTGAGGTTGGAAGATCATCCATGTTATTGGAAACGGCGGAAACCAAGATTCTAGTCGATTGTGGGATGAATGTGGCTTCAAGAGATCCTGAAAATATGTTTCCATACTTCAATTCTTCTGAATTTGATATTGATGAAATAGATGCAGTTCTCATTACTCATGCTCACCTAGATCACAGTGGTATGCTTCCTTTTCTCTTTAAGTGGGGTTATAGAGGCCCTGTTTATACAAATGATGCTACTTTGTCTTTAATGACACTTTTGCAAAAGGACTATATTGAGGTGTCTGCACGTGAAGATAAATTAGTTCCATATAATCAACGTGACATAAGACGGATGGTATTGCATACAATTCCAAGGCGATATTGGGAAGTAACAGATCTGAGTAATGATATTCGATGTACTATGACTCCAGCGGGTCATATACTTGGTTCTTCTATCATGCATCTACATATAGGAGAGGGACGATATAATTTAGCTATTGCAAACGATTTCAAAGCGAGAAAGTCTCGCTTACTTGATCGTGCAAATACCAGATTTCCTAGACTTGAGGCTATAATATTGGAATCTACCTATGGTGGACCTCGTGATGCGATGCCTAGACGTGATGATGCTGAATTACAGCTGATAAAGATAATAAATCGAACTACAAAGCGCGGAGGAAAGGTTTTAATCCCTGCTTTAGCGGTTGGGAGAGCTCAAGAACTTTTAGTGGTACTAGCAGATTATTATCAGAAAAAACAATTAGGAAGGGTTCCAGTTTATCTTGATAATCTCATTGCGGAAGCTACAGCAATTCATTCATGCCATCCTGAGTATTTATCCCAACGTTTACAAGATCAAATCTTCAATGAAGGGTCCAATCCTTTTTTGTGCGAGATTTTTAAAAAGATAGAGAATGATCGAAGGGATATAGTCTCTGGCGAACCAGCAGTTATAATGGCAACATCAGGAATGCTAACTGGTGGAAATTCTGTTGAATATTTCAAAGATTTGGCTAGTGATCCAAAAAATGCAGTTGTTTTCGTTTCGTATCAAGCTGAAGGTACATTGGGAAGACGTATTGCCTCTGGTGTAAAAGAAATAAGGAGTATTGAGGATGGGAAGATGAAAATGCTCAGAGTAAATTTAGATATACATCAAATAGATGGTTTCAGCGGACACAGCGATCGGGGAGAAATAATGAACTTTTTCAGAGAACTAAGTCCCAAACCTGAACGAATCATCTTAATTCATGGTCAAAGAAACAAGTCTCAATCTTTAGCTCAAGCTTTGACAAAAAGGTATCATGCAAAAGTGGATTTACCAAAAAATCTTGAGACTATTCGATTAAATTAACCTATGAGTATATTGCTATTCCTCCATCCAGGTTGAATAACTATGTCCAAGAAGGAGATTGGTTCAAAGCTCAGAAGAAAAATTAGTCCCCTTATCCTGGCTCCAGGTGTCACAGATTTAAGAATTCAAAAACTGGTGCATTTTATTCAAGAAAATGAAAATGATGGAAAAATATTCCTCTTAAATCGCAGTAAAGAAGTCTTATTCTTCAAAAGCGATAGATATTTTCTACCTTCTATTCAATTTTTACGTGATCATCAAGAAACCGAGTTTCCCTCCGTTAGTGTAGATCAAGGGGCAGTAAGACATGTTTTAAATGGCGCAGATATTTTTTCGCAGGGAATAACCTCAATTAATAAACAATTTGACAAAGACTCATATGTTATTGTTAGGAATCCACAAAATGCAATTATTGCAATAGGTAAAAGTCTTCTAACTTCTGAAGAAATACTTGAAGCGAAAGGAAAAGCATTATTAAATGTACATTACCTTGGAGATGCAATTTGGAGGTGCGAGGTTTAAAGCAGGAAAAAATTATTAGATAAGAGAATTTACTCAATAAATGTCTAATAAAGGTAAAATAAATGTCTATTTAATAATAATATTAGACTGCTATAAACATTGACTGATTTATTAAGGAAGAAGTTCAAATGTCATATAGAGTAGAGCCAAATTATAAATATCTAGCAGAACATGATTGGGCAAAGGTTGAAGACAATTTTGTTCTTGTTGGAGTGACTGATTACGCCCAAAAAACACTGAAAGACGTAGTTTATATTGAACTACCCGAGGTGGGCGACACTTTCGATTTTAAAGAGATATTCGGGTCTATTGAAAGTGTGAAAGCTGTTTCGGATTTAATTTGTCCTGTTGCAGGAGAGGTGGTTGAAATCAACACAGAATTGGAGGAATCACCAGAAAAAGTCAATGAAGATCCTTATGGGACATGGCTTGTGAAAATAAAGCCTTTAAATCTGAAAAAGGATTTAGAAAATTTACTAGATGCCCAAGCTTATAAAAAACTGTTGGAAGAAGAGGGTTAAGCCCTTTTCATAAGCTTTTAGAGATGAAGGAATTTTGTCTTCATCCAAGAATAGTCTTATTTTTGCTGGAATGGGGCTTAAAGGTTTAGAAAGCTGTTCGATAGAGCTTCTTTCCATCATGAAAGAAGTAGACACTATCTTCATTGAATCGTATACCAATTTCACTACTGCAGATATTCCCGACGTAATTAAACCCTTTAAAACAAAATTCAAATATATCCAAAGAGAGACCCTAGAAGAAAACGCGGAAAATTTCTTAGATTCCATTATAGGTAAGATATCTCTCCTTCTTGTACCAGGAGATCCCTTTATTGCTACAACTCATAACTCTTTACGTTTATCTGCCTTAAAACGAGGAATAAAATGTACATTAATACATAATACTTCCATCATGTCCGCTGCTGCCTCTGCTTCAGGCCTTTCTTCTTATAAATTCGGTCGAACAGCTACATGCCCCTTTCCTGACAATATGAGTGAATTTCCTTATCAAATCATCAAAAAAAATAAAATGATCGGAGCACATACTCTTGTTTTATTAGATATTGATTTGGTTAGTGGTAAATTTCTTACTGTAAATGAGGCAATTGCTCTTCTAGAAGAGCTAGAGAAGGAAAAACAGGAATCTATCATTACAGAAAAGAGTATAATAATTGGATTAGCCCGAATTGGATATGAGGATCAATTTATCTTAGCAGGAAATCCTAAAACTATAATTAGTCATACATGGATAGATAATGGTCCTCCTCAAGCACTGATTGTCTGTTCAGATAGTCTTCACTTTGCAGAAGAGGAAATAATTTCATTATTATGGTCAGAGATAGGTTAAAATTTCCCGAATAATACTTCATCCGAAATAAGTTAGAGGAAATGATAATTAGCTAAAAAAATGTCTTAATTAATAAATATCAAAGAAAATATTTTTTATGGTATGTGATTGGTACTTAAAAGGTTTTTTAAAGATGAATGATAAAATAGAAAATAGTGAATTATTTCAACGGTTATTGAAAGAATTTCTTAAAGTTACTTATAAATTAACTTTAAAATATGGCTCATTTTCCCCAGATGAGTTTAGAAAAGACTTGAAACGTACCCAAGAGGAAACTAAGGCTCTTATATCAGTACTTAGAGGGATGGGAATGATTCAATCGGTTAATGATCCTATAGGAAATTTCCGAATAACCACAGGAGGAGTAAATAATTTAAAAGTCATCTTAACTGGAGGAGTTTTTGATATCGTTCATTTAGGTCATATTAAGACATTAGAAGAAGCAAGAGATCATGGAGACATATTATTAGTTGTAGTTGCCTCTGATGAGACTGTAAAAAGAAGTAAAGGACGATTACCAATAAATTCTCAAGAAAGCAGGATGGTCTTACTTTCCCATCTGGATGTTGTTGATGTGGTACTAAAAGGTTCTCCTGATCCATCAAAATTCCTTGAGATAATTGAAGAATACCAACCAGATACTATTACTCTCGGATATGATCAGTTTTTAACAGAAGCAAAACTAGCTGAGATGTTAACAAAAATTGAGAAAGATCACATTGAAATTATTAGGTTGAAAGCTACCATCCCAGATGAAAAATCATCACAGAAAATGAAAAATCTTGATGAGTATTCCTTTGATTATTGAATATTAATCCATATTCAGCAGACGATTTCAAGCTTATCACCATCTTTTACTCCAAATTGCTCTTTAACGTTCATTTCTACAATCAATTCAATTTGATTATTATGATGTGTCCTATCCGGGCGAATTAAGGCTGCTGGTAATTTTCTATTTCCTATTAATAGCTCAACGGGCCAAACGAACACTTTACCAAACATTCGACCATCTTCTACGAATTCCTTGATAAACTCTGCTGGTTTACGCAATATTAATTCGAAATTACGAATACTTGCTTCCTCAATCAGTTGCAAATTTAATGTTCCAGGAAAGGGAGTAAATCCAATTATTGAGGGAAATTGGTTTTTATATCCCAACTTATTCATATAATATGCTCCCTCTCCCATACCTGTACAAACTATACCAGTAATTGCAATTTTATCAATTGGTACTCTACCCTCAACTGTTAGAATACTCCACAAATCTGTGAATACATATTCTAGAAGAGAAAGCCCCTCTGAGGTTATTTTAATGGAATTGCCCCTAAAACTATAATTGCGGACAATTAAGTTTATCTCTTCCATTTGGGAGAGCTTTCTTGAGGCTGACTGTTGAGAAATTCCTACTGCGGTTCCAAGTTCTGCTGTGGTCAAGAAAACAGGTTTTCTTACTCCTCCTAATTTTCCAATATGAATTAATAGGTTAATATAACTAGATATAAGACTAAATTCTTCCCCTTTAATACTTTTCAATGATATTCAACCAGTTCAGATCTTCCAAGAAAGTATAGTATGGATTTAACAAGCTATAATTATAAAATATTAACTTTACCCAAATATTAGTATTTATCTTTTGGGACAATTAGATTATTCAACTCAACATTCTAATCAATATTTTTATCTGCATTTTGGTTTCTACCAAATCCTTGGATAGGTAGTGAGATCTTTTAAGATTGAAACTAAACTACCTGATATATAACAAGTAATTGAGAATGTTCGTCAGTGAGAATGATTGTTCTTTTTTTGGGCGCATAGCTCAGCAAGGTAGTTTTTGGTCGTTTTGATGACCAAGAATCGAGAGCGGCGGGCTCTTAACCCGTTGGTCGGGGGTTCAAGTCCCTCTGCGCCCGTTTTCCCATATATAAATCCATCTTGTTCAGATTTCTTTTGAAAAGAAGGATTCTATTGATATCGCATCCAAGAAAAATAATATTGGAAAAGACAGAAGAATTTTTATCATTGCATCTCTTGAGAAAGGAGTGTTTTCAGAATAAACCAAGGTAATCTAGTTCGTGCTGTTGGTATTCCAAGAGAGAAGGCTGAGATAGCTCGTTTAAGACTTCTAAAAGAAAACTTATTATTACAAGACCATAAACCGATACATTTAGACGATTTAGTCTTTTTTGCCATATCCGATGCAACTTCCATCCCCCAAATACTACACGAAATTCCTTTTATTCTTAAAACTATGATTTTTCCACTTAAAAAACGGCCTAAGAGTATTAAAGAGCAATTAATGCTTGACAATGTACTGAAAGATAATGAAGATCTTTCAATTAAATTTGAACAGATTGGTGAAATTGCTGTAACGAAATTAGACCCTAATGATACCAATCTCTCGCTTAGGAAGAAAATTGGGCGGTTAATTCTAGATCAATCTCCAAAAATGAAATCTGTGTACAATAAAATAGATATTGTAAATGGTATTGAAAGAATATATCCTATTGAGCATCTAGCAGGAGCTAGAATCCCCAGAACATGGCACCAAGAATACAGTGTAAAAATTTATGTAGACATCGAGAATGCTTATTTTAATCCTCGTCTTGCTGAAGAACATCATCGATTGGCCACTTTAATTAGTCCAAATGAAGTCATCCTTGATTTATTTGCAGGTGTTGGTCCTTTTGCACTCCATTGTACCAAAGAACAGAAATGCAAGGTAGTAGCAGTAGATATCAATCAGATTGCAATTGAAGCTTTAGCTAAAAGTATGAAGTCCAATCGATTGAGAGGAGAAATCTGTCCAATCGTAGCTGACTCGACACAGATATTTCGAAAACAGAAAAAATTTGATCGAATCATCCTTAATATTCCCAACAAGTCAATCATTTATTTAAAATATGCCGTGCAGCTTTTGAAAAAAGGTGGAGTAATAAATATGTATCAGTTTGTTGAAAAAACAAAGGATCCAATTTCAGCTATACAGGAATTACTGAAAGATCAATTATCTTATCTCAAATCTTATAAGGAATTACAGGTAAAAATTGGGAGAGACGTATCTCCCTCGCGCGTGCAAATGAATGTTGATTTAAGAATCGATTAGAAGCTTAGGTGGGTTTGAAATGAATGACTTTAGCGAGCAGAAAGAAAGTCTAATTCGCCACTACATACGAAATGGCTATGTAAAGGATGAACTGGCGATCAATGCCTTTCGACAAGTACCTCGAGAGCTTTTCCTCCCTGAAAACATGGTTTCATCTGCTTACTCTGATCATCCCCTACCATTGATGAATACTGGTCAAACAATATCTGCTCCTCATATGACTGTAATGATCCTTGAATATCTCGATTTGAAGCCAGGTATGAAAATCTTAGAAATCGGAGCAGGATCAGGATATCAAGCTGCACTAATTGCTGCTATAGTTTGTTCTGATACTTCAAAAAAGGGATCAGTTTATAGTATCGAAATAGTTCCAGATCTCGTCCCATTTGCTAGGAAAAATCTTGAGAAAGCAGGGTACCAGAATTGTGTGACAGTTATTGAGGGAGATGGAACACTCGGTTGGGAGAAAGAAGCACCTTACGATAGAATTATAATTACAGCTGCAGGCCCAAAAGTTCCTCCTCCATTACTCGAACAATTAGCCCTAAATGGCACTTTAGTTATACCCCTCGGTCGTCCTTATATCTTTCAGAGAATGACCCGTTTTAGAAAGATTACTGAGACTGATATTGAGGAAGAGTATCTTTCTTCTGTAGCGTTCGTTCCTTTAAGAGGTAAACACGGGATTTAAGGTTAAAAAAATCTATCTAAGGTTTTCTGCTCAGATTTCTTTTTGAAAAGTAATAATTGCTTCTCTACTCTGTCCCGATTGAAACCCCGTTCTTCTACAAGAAATTGCTGGATTTTTTGAAATTGAGGAGATCGATGTTGAAATAAGAGTTCTGATTCCACATTTGGGTTCCGAAAATAATCCAATAAACTGAAAGGGGAGAATGGAAATATAGTATCCAATCCAAATTTGACATCTAGATATTCAAATAGCTTTTCTGGATTTTTATATTTCAATACTAGTTTTAAAGCTGTTTTAGGTCCTACTCCTTTGATTCCATCTGGATTGTAATCTGTGCCTATTAATAAACCAAGTAAGATCAACTGATCTCGATTCTTTAACCCCAGTTCCCAAAGCATTTCATTTAGGATAATTAATTCAGGAGAAACCTCAATCCACCGACTTTGGCCAGGTACTTTTCTTCGTTGGCTGATAGCAAGATTACGAACAATACGGGTTCCTCCAAATAAGAATGAATCATAATCCTGAGAATTAAGAGCGTATATTTTACCTTGTTGTAAGAGGTGTGATCCTTGAGCTTCTGCTTCTGACGGAGCATCAATAATTGGGATTCCATATAGATTAAGAAGTATTTTTGCGTCCTGAACAATTTGGGGAGTAATTCGTGAAGTTGCTTGTGCATATTTCATCGCGGCTTCAAAATCCCCTTCTTCAAGGGCTTCTTCTCGTTTTTTTGCAGCTTCTGCCTTTTTATCTCTTCTGCTTTGAATCTCCGCTGCTTTAAAGGATGGTGGTTCTCCATCGAAAATGAAAACTGGTTTTATTCCATGAATTAGAAGATTATTCATCCGATAGAATAAACCATTAAGATGACTTGTAACGTTGCCGTCTGCATCAGTAAAATAACCACCTCCACTCTCTTTATTCCTAATACTTGATAAAAAGGCATAAATAATATTGTATGCATCAAAAGCAATGATTTTTTCACTCAAATCAGTGATACTGATCTCATGACGTGATTTAATGATTAGAGAAGCGATTTTAGTTCCCATGGAAGACGACCTGTTTTAGTCAATGTATAGGTGATTACCAAGATAAGTTATAAATTATCATTATATCTTTGGTTAATCAGGGGAAAAATCAAGGAAAACAGTCGTAGAACTTTTTCTATTGAAGGGCCGGTGGTCTAGCCCGGTTATGACGTCTGGCTTACACCCAGAAGGTCGATAGTTCGAATCTGTCCCGGCCCACTAGTTTTCTTGATCTTTCATAACCCCTTTCCGCTTCATAATCCGAATAAACACAAAAGGTGCTGAAAATGTCCGGTAATTTATTGCATCTCATAAGGAATGCTGAAAAAAAGGCTGAAACCATTATTGAAGAAGCCCAAAGTGAAGCTAGAAGGATTATAGATGATGCGCGTTCTATTGCTAGGAAAACAATAGCTGAATCACAAAATATAGAAGAAGAAACCATTGATTCAATCCAATTAGATGATGACAAAGATTTTCAGAAACAACTAAAGGATCTAGAAAAAAATTTAAAGCAGAGTATCCTAAAACTGCAAGAAAAATCAGAAGCAAATACAGAAAAGGGAATTAATTTTATAGTAAACTCAATCTTACAATAGTGGTGAGAAAGGATTTTCATCGTTGCAATCGGAGACATGGAAACATGTACTTGGCTTAAACTCGCAGGTATTGGTGAAGTTTATCCTATTGATGGAGATCAAGATCCTTTTGAAATTCTTTCGAACCTTTGGTTACGAGAGGATATCAGTATCATTATTATAAGCCCAAACATCGCTCAGCATTACCATAATCAAATAGCTGAATTTATGGCAAAAAATTTATTTCCAGTTATCATCGAGCTTCCAATAAAGAAAGAAGGAACTGATCCTTTGACCGATCTTGTTCGACAAGCTGTAGGTGTCAAATTAAATATGTAGATAGTTGCGGGGGTTTCCCAGCCAGGTCAAAGGAGCTGGACTTAGGATCCAGTCGCATAGGCGTTCGTGAGTTCAAATCTCACCCCCCGCACTTTCATTTTAATTTAATAACATTAAATTTACCGATGTGGTATAAATGAATGATTTTAACGATTATATCACCGAAATTCGTCAGGAATTAGATAAAGATCACGAAGTGCGTGAGGAATTATTAAGCATTAGTAGGAAGGCAATTCAGCATTCTTCTCTGGCAATTCGTCATTTACATCGAAATGAATTAGAAAAGGCCGAGGGAATAATTCGCGAAAATTTTAATTTAATATCAAGAGTGAATCAATTAGCAAAAAAATTAGATCCCACTCCATTTGGAACTGTGTTATCCGCGAATCAGGAATATACCGAAGCAGTCCTATTATTCTCTTTTCTAAAGAAACAACCATTCCCTTCATATAAAGACCTAAATGTTCCGTATCTTGCTTATTTACACGGGATTCCTGACTTTGCTGGAGAACTTAGGCGTGTAGTTTTAGATTCTTTACGAAAGGATAAAGATATCGAGTTAACATTAGCAGCATTCGATTTAATGGATGAACTGTATTCTCTATTGGTAACTATTGATTATCCAGATGGATTGACTTATAATTTACGTAAAAAAACAGATTTTGTTAGAAATCTAACTGAAAAGACCCGTGGAGATATTACATTAGCTTTGAATAGAAAGGATTTGATTAAAACTCTTAATATTATCCTTTCAGACCATCTTTCTGGAAATAAAAAAGAGAGTTAGAAAACCTCAAAACGTACTATTCTTTTTCTTCCAACATTTTAAAGCTCAAGATTGGATTTCTTGCTGCTTTAACATCATCAATGCGCTTCACAGAAGTATTGATTGGAGCTTGCAATATTCTACTTTTTTCCTCGGAATATGCAATATCAGATACTTCTTCCAATATCTCGATAAATCCATCAAGTACCTCTTTTGCTTCTGTTTCTGTAGGTTCTATCATTAATGCTTCAGGTACGATTAATGGAAAATATATTGTTGGAGGATGAAATCCTTGGTCGATCAGATATTTTGAAACATCCAGTCCTGATATCCCAGTATCTCTCAATAAATCACGTGCTGAAAGTACATATTCATGCATACATGGTTTATCTTTGCCATAAATAACAGAGAATCCTTTGATATCTTGGCTTCGCTTTTTCATATAATTTGCGTTTAATACAGCCATTTCTGAGACAGCAGCTAATCCTCGATTACCTAATCTGAGAATATAAGCATAAGCACGAACTAATACTGAAAAATTACCAAAATAACTTCTTATCTTCCCAATAGTATTGGGATGATTATATTCAAAGTAATAATGATTTTTTTCTTGATTGTAACCAACCGTTGGAACAGGTAAATAGGATTCTAAATGCTTTACAACTCCTACTGGGCCCGAACCAGGTCCTCCGCCTCCATGTGGTGTTGCAAAGGTTTTATGGAGATTATAATGCACAATATCAAAACCCATATCACCAGGTCTTACTTTTCCCATGATTGCATTGAAATTTGCTCCATCATAATAGGCTAATCCATCAACAGCATGAATAATGCTAATTATTTCTTCAATATTCTGTTCAAATATACCTAGTGTACTGGGGTTTGTCAACATCACCCCTGCAGTATTTTCCGAGACTGCAGCTCGTAATGCGTTTAAATCTACGCAACCATCCTCGTGTGAAGGAATTACAACTATTTTGAAACCGCACATCGAGGCTGTAGCGGGATTAGTTCCATGGGCACTATCAGGGACAATTATTTCGGTTTTTTTATCTAGATTTCCTTTTGTTGCATGGTACTCACGAATAATCATGATTCCAGTATATTCGCCATGAGCTCCTGCTGCGGGTTGTAATGTTACTTTGCTCATACCAGACAATTCCGCAAGCCATTCTGCTAATTCATACATTATTTGAAGTGATCCTTGAACGGTGGAAGGATGTTGATAAGGATGTACGTGTTGTATTTGCGGCAGTGAAGCAACTTCATCACAAATTTTCGGATTATATTTCATAGTGCAACTACCGAGAGGATAAAAACCAGAATCAACTCCATAGTTCATTTGAGACAATCTAGTGAAGTGACGAATGACCTCAAGTTCAGTTAACTCGGGAATTTTCGGTAATGATTCTCTTAGAATGGTTTTTGAAATATTTGTACGAGCTTTTTCTACTCGTTTTCTGTCTTCTGAAGTTAGTTCTTCTATTTGATAACCTATTCTTTTTGATCTAGATTTCTCAAAAATAAGTTCTTTATTCCAATTTGCTTGTTTATACATTTTAATTACCTCCTTTTCCATTTAAATAGTCTTTCAGAATTTTGACAAACTTATTTATTGCAGTATAACTTGTTAATTCTGTAACAGAGACGAGGTAACTATTGGCTAAAGATGGAAAGTTCGGGGTCAGTGAAATCCCCCCCAAAATTCCATTTTTAATTAGATATTCATCAAACTTATCTGAATGATGTCTTTTTGTTATTTGGAATACAAATTCTTTAAAAAATTGGCTAGTGAAAACTGGTGCTTTAATTCCGTCAATATCGTTCAGTTTTTCAGCTAGATATGCTGCACGGGCCATTGAGCTTTCTGCAATATTTTTTAATCCGTTGGGTCCAATTAAACTAAGAAAAATATTCGATGCTAAGGCGCAGAGAGCATTATTAGTACATATATTCGATGTAGCTTTTTCCCTCCTAATATGCTGTTCTCGGGTTTGTAAAGTCATTGTGAAAGCTCTATTGGAACTATTTTTTTCGGTAGTTAATCCTATAATTCTTCCCGGAATTGCTCTTGCCAAACGTTTATCATTTTTTGTAGCGAAAAGCCCTAATAAAGGTCCACCAAAGTTCATTGGTAAACCTAAACCTTGGCCTTCACCAATCGCAATATCCGCTCCATAATATCCTGGTGATTGCAGAATTCCCAATGAGATGGGGTCAATACCTACCACTGAAAGCCCATTGCAATTATGAGCTATTTTGCTTACTTCTGAAACCTCTTCTTCGATTACTCCGAAGAAATTGGGGTTCTCAATATATATACCTGAAATATTATCTTTGTATGTATCAAAAATCTTTATCAGTTCTTCGATATTAACTCGCCCAGTTATTGGGTCAAACGGATAGCATTTTACTTTTATCTGGGGACCTTTTGTATAAGTCAACAGAGTCTGATATCTTTCTGGTTGAAGATACGAAGGTACAAGAAAAATCTCTTTTTTAGTAACTCTTGTGCACATTAGCGCAGCTTCTCCCAAGGCTGTTGCCATATCATACATAGAAGAATTGACTAGCTCTAATTGAGTAAGTTCAGCGATCATGGATTGATATTCCCATAATCCTTGAAGCATTCCTTGGGACATTTCTGGAGCATAAGGTGTATAGGAGGTAATGAATTCAGACCTATTGATCAAAGCAGGTAGTGCAGATGGAATGGAGTGATGATAGATACCTCCACCAAGGAATGAATCGTAATCATCAACTGTTTTATTTCTTTGCAATATGTCTTTAATTCTTGAAAGCGTTTGATGTTCAGTGTGAGGTTTAGGCAATTTTAACTCCCCAGAAAACCTTAATTTCTTCGGAATACTATTAAATAGTTCATCTATTGATGAAACACCAATCTTTGCCAACATATCTTTTATTTGATCTTCCGTTTGAGGTAAATATGGATGTACAAATCGCGTTGAATCCGTCATAAAAGAATTCTCCTGAATAGATAAGATCCTTTCACTACATTAAGCATCTATCTGGATTATTTTAAATTATTCTGCAAGAGTCAAGAAAAATACCTAGAAGTGGCAACATGTTGATTCAAGGATAAAATTCCCCTAGAAAAAGTAATTCTAATTCTTAGAATTTTTTATTAAAAATTTCCAAACTAGGCTGTTTTCATAATTACCTTAGTCGTCTCATGAAAGCAAGCGAAATTGCAAAAGCAAATAAAGGCAATGTTAATCCAATTATAGAGAAGAATGGATCTGCAGGAATATTAAAGAAGGGAGTGGGTTTTAATGATTCCGTTTCAGATGTTTCTCGTTCTCCTCTAAGAAAGATTTGAATAAGGTTTGTTTCAACAAAGCGTTCTTCCCCATTTCTTAATTGAAAAGTAACATTAAAGCTTGGAAGAAAAACTTCTTTTGTATCAGAGGAAGTCACATTATAAGTTGCAGTGAATAGGATTTTCTCATCTACATCTAAGATTCCGAAGTTGTAGGTAAACTCGTCTGTTTCATTTGTAATGTCTGCATCTAATGCAGGTATATTACTAAATAAGAATTTAACCTCTTTTAAAATTGCAGTATTAATCGTTACATTATAAATTTCTTCAAAATAGACCTGTGTTATGGATAAACTTGCATTAAGCTGGTCTCCTTGATATACAGTTAGAGGTGATGCAACTTGGTAGGCTTGAACTGGTGGAGCAGCATTAATTTGTGCAATAGGTGTAGTAATAAGGAGTAAACCTATCGCTAAAAATAGGAAGTATTTCCATTGTGATCTATTTACTTTTTTCATTCAATGTTCACCTGATTGCAGTACTTTTTAGTGTACCGAAGCCTGAAAGGAATAAAATTCTCTTAATGCTCAAAATATGACGATAGAACCCACTCTGACTTAGATTTTAGAACGTTTCGAGAAACATTGTACTAGTAAAAATAAATACTCACCAAGGCTTCTATCACTTAGAATCATAGTGAATGCCAATCTAATCCTTAAAATATGTAAATGAGAATAATGTTCCTTAAAGAAAGTTAATAAGCTACTGCTGTTCCTTTTAATGCAATTCTAGTGGCTAATTGAAAAACTTCATTAACATTCTGTCCATGAAGGGCGCTTGTTTCTATATAAGGAGCACGATACTCACTTGCAAGAGCAAATGCTTCATCTTTTGATACTTCACGTAGATTAACATCTGTTTTATTTCCTACCAATATGAATGGTGTTAGAGGGGCATAACTTTTTAATTCTCGGATCCAATGTCGTACATCGAAGAATGAACCGCGGTTTTGAAGATCGAAGACGATTAAAGCGACTCTTGCTCCATTATAAAATTCACTACGAATGCATCCAAATCGTTCTTGGCCCGCTAGATCCCATAAAACTAGCTTCACAGTAGAACTCAACTCTCGAAGGTAGGTTTCAAAGACTTCAATATTTAAACCAACAGTCAAATCATATTTACCTGAAATCTTCTGAGTTCGAAGATGGGCACACAGGGATGTTTTTCCTACTGCTCCATCACCAATTAGAATAAGTTTTGTTGCTATATCGTGAGTAGACATAGTCTAATCTCCTTTAAGAGCTGTTGAATAAAATACCAGAAACCTAAAATTAAGGAACAATAATATAGAAGTAATATTCGAAAATTCCTTTTAAGCGAGAATAATAATATAGTAAAATGGAGTTCACAGGTCTAACCTCCTCACTCGTTCTAACAATTTTTGATTTAATCGGAGTAATTCGTTAATCTGATTCTCCAAGTCTTCCTTTTCCCGATTTATTCGTTCTAATTCTCTTGTTTCTTCAGTTTTCTTTCCAAGATAGGTTCCTTTCCGTTGAGCGATTCGTTTTTCTTCCTCTGAGACTGCGATATAGCGAATTGTAGCCTCTATCTTTTCGTGTCCCATAAGTAGGGAGATAGTATAGATAGAAACTCCCGATTTATGAAGATTAGTTGCATAAGTGGCTCTAAATTTATGCGCGTGAATTCGAAAGCCTAATTTTTTAGTGAGTCTTTTTAATCTGCTTTGAATCGTTGAATTAGGAAGTTTATTCCCTCCATGATTCACAAATACATAATTTAAAGCGCTAAATTTCTTTAAACGATAATCTGCTAGGTAAGCCTCATATTTTTTCAATAATAGATCAGGAAGAGGAATATCTCTACTCTTATCTCCTTTCGCTCCTCCTCCCAAGCTTCGAGCTCGAACATGAAGAACCTTTCTTTCCGAGTTAAAGTCTTTAAACTTCAGATTGGTTAATTCATCAAGTCTAACTCCAGTATTCAAAAAGAGCTCATACATAAATCTATCAGACCGAGGGGATCGATTTAGAATGGCTTCAATTTCTTGAGAAGTAAATGGATCTACGGTTTTTTTCGCTCGTTTTTTCACTTTAACCAATAAAATCGGATTTTCATCTAAATAAAGCCTATTTTGAATTAAATAATCAAAAAAGGTCTTAATTGTGGCTCTCGCAAAGTTAAAGGAAGCTCCTTGGAGATAGTTGAACTTCTCCAGGAATAAATTTTTCAGAATAACTGAGTCTTTTTCCAAAGAAAACTCATGATCTATGAATCTGAGTAATAAATATCTTCGTGTATATTGGGAAGATTGAGAGTAATCTCCTTCAGCTAGATAAGCTTCAATGTGAGTTCTAAGCTCTGTCTTCAGCAATAATAATTTCCCTCACAAGCTTAAGCAGATTAATATTCTCTTCCAATTGGTGTTCTAGCTTTTTTACGATTGCGGGATTCTTTTTTAACGATTCTTCCTTTCTATCTACTTTTTTTTCTACTACTTGCATTTTAGTTTCGTCTCCAAATTATGCAGTTCTTCGTATCACCTCCTCGAAAACGCATTACATCCTTGAAAAATCGCCCAATGCCACGAAGTGAGAAGGAAT